>CAVRMW010000006.1:0-401648 GCA_963722505.1 uncultured Cytophagales bacterium | reverse complement strand
GAATCTACATATCGGGGTGCTTCATTCATCGAACTTTTACATACTGCTACACTGGTTCACGACGATGTTGTGGACGATTCAAATTACCGTCGCGGCTTTTTCTCGGTTAATGCTTTATGGAAAAATAAAATTGCCGTTTTGGTCGGTGATTATTTGCTTTCCCGCGGTTTATTGCTTTCCGTTGAGCATAATGAATTCGAATTGCTGAAAATCGTTTCCACAGCCATGCGTGAAATCAGCGAAGGAGAATTGCTTCAAATCGAAAAAGCCCGCCGACTTGATATTAACGAAGCGGTGTATTACGAAATTATAAGACAAAAAACAGCTTCCTTAATTGCATCCTGCTGCGCTGTTGGAGCGTGTTCCGTCGGAGCTGGAAGCGAGGTGATCAAACGGATGCATGCTTTTGGTGAAAAAGTCGGAATTGCCTTTCAGATTAAAGATGATCTTTTTGATTATGGTGAAGATGAAATTGGCAAGCCGCTTGGTATTGATATTAAGGAAAAGAAAATGACGCTTCCTCTAATCTATGCACTCAACAAAGCACCCTGGCTGGAAAAACGTAAAATGATTAACATCATTCGTAACGAAAGTCATAAACCCGATAAAGTGCTGGAAGTTATTTCTTTCGTAAAAGAGTCTGGTGGATTAAAATATGCCGAGGAAGTAATGCAGCGATATGTAGCAGAAGCGCAGACTTTACTAAACGAATTTCCGGATTCGGCACATCGCACCGCTCTGGAAAATCTGGTGCAGTATACCATTGAAAGAAGTAAGTAATTTTTTAGAACAATTATCCGTCAAATCAATAATCTTTCGAAAATCCTGTGAACAAAGCGTTAAGCTTATTTACAGGATTTTTTTATAATGAAATTCTTTCGACTAATTAATTAGTTATATTAAATTGTTTTTAGTTATACATTGTATATTCAATTTAATTATAGCTGCTATGAAAATCTTACTTTCATTTATTTTGATGCTGATGACGGAATTATCCATGGCCCAGGCACATATCTGGACGCATGAGGATGCCAAAAAGGCCAATTTTCCTGTACATATGTTGCCCGAAGATTATGAAGAGCATGGTTCTGTGGAAACCATGAGCCTGGTAGAAAAATCATTAAACGCGATAGTTGCAAAAGATGTGAATCCGGGAATATCTGTCATAACACAGGTTTTAGTGAATCAACAGGGAAGAGTTGATTATCATAATATTCCATATAGAGCCAACAAGTTACAATCGTGATTCTCTAACTCAGGTTTTTAAAAAATCCTTTTTGCAAAATGTATACCGATTGGAAGCTCACAGAAAAACTGCAAAAGCCATTTCGGTTCAATCATGATTATGACGTTTAGGTAAACAAATTATCAAGAGGCAGGTAAGGCAAACCGATAGTTCGGTAGTTAATATGGAAGATGCAATAGCCTTTAAGGATTCCCTGAAAATCAAGAAAATATTTTTTAACCAGCTGGAATTAAAAAACCTGCCGGATGTCATTTATCGTTTTCCAAATACCGAAGAATTATATCTGAGCGGAAATGAATTGACAAAAGGTGAAAATTGACTTTAAAAAATTGCCACGTTTAAAACAATTGCATCTAGACGGCAATAAGCTGACAAATAATAATCTTGTCCTGACAAAAAATAAATCGCTGGAATTGCTGAATCTGAAAGAAAATAAATTTACCAATATTCCTGGCGCTGCCAGATCCTGCAAAAATTTATAATCACTTTGGTTGAGGCGGAAATAAACTTACTAATTTGTCAAACCGCAGTTTTCGGAAATTGAAAAGAGTGACAGGATCTGAATTTTTACAAATCTGAGCTGGCCATTTTACCAAAAGGAATAAAGAAAATGAAAAGTCTGGAAGTGCTGGATTTATATTACAATCATCTTGAAAGTTTGCCCGCATCGATAACAAAACTAGAAAATCTGACACAATTAGCCGTCAGTCATAATCAGCTTAAATCACTTCCCGAGCATTTAGGCAAGCTGACCAATGTGCATACGTTTTATGCCCATCATAACAAGCTGAGTAAGCTGCCGGAAAGTGTTAGGAAAATGAAAAAACTGAATGTCCTGGATTTAGGTTACAATTGGTTTTATAATTTTCCAACGAAATCATGGCGTTGGATAGTTTACATGAGCTTGACCTTTCAGGAAATAATCTTCCTGAATTCCCGTCAGCCCTGGTACAATTTAAAAAACTGGACAAAGTATACTTACGTGGAAATCCATTTATAAACAAGGAGTTGGAGAAAAATTATGAAAACCAGCTAAAGACTTTGAAAGGGAATAATGTGGAGGTGTTTTATTGAATAAATAGTAAATGAAGTTTAATGTAACGTCAATACAATTCTACGTCTAAGAATAGTCCTTAGCCAGAAATAAATTGAGACGAAAAAATGATATTCTGTTAAAAAGTGCTTTCGAAGAGGCGTTTTCCGATTTACTTCATTTCTTTTTCAAAGATGCAGATTCGCTTTTTGATATTAGAAAAGGGATTCGAATTTATGGATAAAGAGCTTCTCGAACTTTTTCCTGATCTGGAAAAACACGGAGGAAGTCGTTTTGTTGATATGCTGGTTAAAATTTACGGAACAGATGGCAGCGAAGAATGGATGCTGATTCATATTGAAATTCAGGCACAAAATGATCAGCAATTTTCAAAACGAATGTTTCAGTATTTCTACCGGATATTTGACCGTTATGATGTGCCTGTCACTGCACTTGCTGTGTTTACGGGTGCAGTGAAAAGTTTACCAATCAATACTTTTTATTATAAGTTTTTGGGGACCGAGATTCAGTATAAATATAATAATTATCACATCATGGAGCATTCGGAAGAACAGTTACTCGCTATGGACAATCCATTCGCTTTAATTGTCCTGGCTGCTCAAAAAGTCCTGCTTTCAGACAAAATTCCAGAATCGGAACTTGCCGCTCATAGGCTTACCATAGCACGAGCTATGGTCCTAAGCGGGAAATATAGCAGTGAAAAGATAAGGAAGTTTCTGTATTTTTTGAAGACATTTATTCACATTGAAAATCCTGAATTTAACGTTAACTTTGATAATGAGGTAAGTCGGTTAACCGGAAATGAAAACGCCATGGGAATTATAGAAACTATAAAAATGCTGACGAGGGAGGAGGGAATTGAAATAGGGATTGAGCAAGGGATTGAAAAAGGAATTGAAAGAGGTGAAGAGAAAAAAAGCATTGAGGTAGTTACAAGGATGTTGCAATCAGGGTAAATTCTCTATTTCAGAAATTGCAAACTTTACTGATGTATCGGAAGATTTTGTTAGAAAAGTACAGGAGGCAATTGAATAATGCTTTGTTAATCCCTAGAATATAAAAAGTTGTTTCTTAAAGGATAGTTTACGATATTTACTTAGATTTTTATTAAGTCAGTCAACCGGTAAATGTAAGCTATGGGAATTATAGAAACAATAAAAATGCTGACGAGGGAAGAGGGCATAGAAATAGGTCTTGGGCAAGGGCTCGAAAAAGGTGAAGAGAAAAAAAGTACCGAAGTAGTTACGAGGATGTTGGAAACGGGTAAGTTTTCTTTTTTGGAAATAGCAAACCTTACTAATGTTTCGGAGGATTTTGTAAGGAAAGTCCAAAATAAGTTGATATAAAATCAAGATTAGTTAAAAGATAAAGTCTGATGCAGTATTTATAAATACGCATCAGACTTTATTATTGGTAACCTAATCACTACAAATTCCACCAGTAAGTAAACTTCAAAACAATAGCCCGGTTTTTTACCATGAAATTTTCAGGTAAATAATTATCGGTATAAACGATATACAAATCTGAAGCAGGTTTGTAACGCCATTGCAACCTTGCATTCAGGTTAATATTATCAGCCTGATTATTGTATTGCATGAAAGTTGTAAAAAATAAATTATTGCGGAAAGTGACATCAACCCTCGGTCCAACGAGCCAAAGTTGAGTTCTGTTCCATGGTGCCGGCAAATGAATGTCGTTATAATTTCCTGCCATCGTAATCGCTACATAAGGTTGGATTCTGTACCCAAGTTCTGTACGTAAATTTGTCCGGTGACCATTGTCATAATATCCTCCGAAAATTCCTGCAAAAGTATAAGTAAAATGACTCTGTGGACCTGAGACAATCTCAAAACCTGCCGATGTCCATTTATGTTCTGTGCCGGTCGCGAGTTGTTCTTTACCTAAATTAGTCGGATCATATGGTCTTAACAGCCGCGTATAATTGTTGGTTACATAGGCCGACATTGTGGCTCTTGTGATAAAATTGAGATTATAAGAAAATGTCAGTTCTTTATCACTAAGCGACATTTGTTTGTCCCAGTAAATGTTGGTTACCACCTTTGGTCCGTGACTGATAATTTTCGGATTTTTAATAAAAAACAAATAGCCGATCGTCGGGCTGATTTTGTAATATCCGTTCCGGATTGCGTTTGGAACATACCCAACTTCGGCGTTGTAATTCTTTCCAACATATTCATGCTGCCACTGCCAGAAAAAATTGGCTTTACTGAATTTCAAATCTGCTGCATGAACAAAATCATCTCCGGATTTTCCCGGTGTAAATGATTTTAAAAACATCACTTTTCCAGTCCACAAATTATTTACACTGGCCAGGTTATACTCGGCACCTATATTTCGGTTATAGCGATTTGTATTTGCATTTTTTTCGTGTGAATAATTAACCGCGTCCCGGTTAATATAAATAAAACGCACATTGGATCTTGCAAAAACCTGCCGTTGCAACGCTACCACTGCATAATTATTTCTCGGAATGGTATCCTGGGAACCGGTTTGAACATCCAGAACGCCAACCCGCCATTTCTTATTTATTTTCCCGCTCATCCGGGCTCCAAACTGTATGGGAACGCCTAAACCGATACGGCGAGAGAAAAAAGGACGAATGGTAGCGTACCCGAAGTTTGCGAACAAGTCAGCATTTTCCAGGAAAAACTGTCGTCTCTCAGGAAAAAATAACTCAAAACGATTTAAATTGGTTTGCTGCACATCAACATCCACCTGTGAAAAATCAGGATTGACTGTTAAATCCAGATTCAGTGAAGGAGTAAGTCCAATTTTTACATCACCTCCAATACTGGTTTTGTATTTGTTGGGTTTGTCGTTTTGAAAATCCCGTGTTAAACGCGTGGCTGAAAATGGAATGATCGAAATATTTGCACCTGGATTCGGTGGTGGCTGATCCCAGACAAGTACGCCGGTGTAAGCCAGATGAAGCCGACGGAAATTGCCTTGGTACCGGTGCCCAGGCCGATTTTTCAGAAATAGTCAGATCCTGGCGACTAAAATTGATTCCCCAACGTGAAATTCCGGATTTGTAACGGATACTTTTAAAGGGAATTGCCGCTTCCCAGACCCATTTGTCATCATCATTTTTTACATGACTTACCCAGCGATTATCCCAGCTGAGGTCAACCGTTCCGCCGTCTCCCATTTGACCGTCCCAGGGAGCACCGGCTGCATTTGCACCAAAAGAAAAACCATTGGTCCGGTCATCGAAAGTATCCATGAAAAGTAGGAAATTGTCATTTTTACCAAAAGTGAAATCCCGTTTCAAAGATTCGACAATGATGGAGCCTTTGACCGTTTTGTAATTGATAACCAGAATGTACATATGATCATTGTCATACGTCATTTTTACCTCGGTTCTTGCCCTGGAAAAACTGGTGTCCATGGGCGTGATCATGAAAAAATCTGTTGCAGTTTCAGCTGATTCCCAGCCCTGATCGTCTGCAATGCCATCTACTTTAATCGGAGCAGATGCAGGATGGATATGATATTGATACTTTTCATTGGGTTTTTGGGCCAGACAATTACCGGCGAAGGCAATGCAAAGCCATAGTTTAATTAAGGTTTTAGGATGCACTTTTTTGTTATGGGTAGGAATATGGAATAATTAAAGAATTTACGTGAAACAATAATTAATTCGGGTGTTTGAAAATTTTACGGTCGGCGTAGAATGTTCCAAAAGGAATAACAGAAGCAACAAAGGACAAAAGAAATTTTTTCCACCCCCAGTTATATTCAAAAACAATTTGGATAAGTAAAACAACATACAAAATGAAAAGTACACCATGCGCCATTCCGACCATTCGAACGGGTTGCGGATAGCCGGCAAGATATTTTAATGGCATAGCAATGCCCATTAAAATCAACAAAGAAGTACCTTCAAGGAATGCTACGAAACGTAATCTGCCCAAGGCAGTTTTAAGTAAGTTGGCTAACATGTAATAAATTGGGAGTGAGTAATGGTAATTTAACTGTAAAGATAACAGTTAGAGGTTTCTTTGCCCGCTTTCAAAGTGTAAAAGGTTTATGCTAATTTTAATAAAATGACGTTTTGTTAAGAAAAGACCAGCCAATCAGCATTAATTTGAAATTTTATTCTTAAAATTTTGAATCAAGCGTTAAACTTGTGGAAATTTTACGTTCAATTTGGAAGCATTCTTTTTCCCAGGAGCTGTCAAAAAGAACTGTTCTTTCATCAACCTGATTAATTATTACTGATTGTGGGTAAATTTTACTTTGCTTTTTTATTATTTCTTGTTGCCACTCAGGCATTTGCTCAAAAGTATAAAGTAGCCGGGTTGGTTACAGATGAGGCCGGAAAAGGAATTCCTGGGGTGACAATCCAGGAGATGGGAACAAATGCAAAAGGGGTTACGAACAATCAGGGTATTTATTTGATGTATGTACATTATGGAAATGCCACGCTTATCGTAGATTTTGATGGTTTTGATAAAATTGAAAGGGAAATTAAAGGAATAGGGACACAAAACTTTATTCTTAAAAGTGTTAGTAAAATCAAGCCGGCTTTAATTGTTGGATCCAGAAATATTAGAACAACGGCTAACGATCTTACTTCACCGGTTGAGATTATTGACGTTAAAAAAATAGCTTCACTTAATGGTCAATTTGACCTTACCCAACTTTTGCAATTTGTATCGTCGTCCCTAAATTCAAATAGACAAATTGGAGCGGACGGAACAGATAATATTGATCAGGTATCTATTCACGGTATGGGACCGGATCAAATGCTTTTGCTTGTGAATGGAAAAAGAAGACATCAGTCCGCACTGATTAATTTGTCGGGCTCTTATGGCCGAGGTAATTCCAGTGCCGATTTGAACACGATTCCCGTCGCTTCTATTGACCACATTGAAATTTTAAAAGATGGAGCTGCGGCGCAATATGGTTCAGATGCAGTTGCAGGTGTTATTAATATTGTTTTAAAAGAGACAACAAACGGATTTTCAGCAAACGCGAATGCAGGAATCAGAAAGGCGAAATATAACCGTGATTCCAGTTCGTTTGATGGATTGAATTACAACGCGAATTTAAATTATGGTGCCGTAATTGGTCGTAAGGGATTTATTAACGCAACGGCAGATTATAATTTTATAAATCATACCAACCGTTCAAATACGCAACCTGATTCTATATTAAGAAAACAATTTGGTGATCCAAGAGTATACAACGGGACTATCGCATTTAATGCCGCCTTACCTATCAATGAAAACACAGAAATTTATAGTTTCGGAGGTTACAATTACAGACAAACAGAAAGTTTTGCCTTTTCCCGGACATTATTGAAAAAGGACAGTTTATACAAAATTTATCCAAACGGATTTGACCCCATTGTATCCAGAAATATTGAGGACCGTTCTGCCACAGTTGGTGTCCGTACAAAATGGAACGGGTTTGATGTTGACATTAGCAATACCTATGGATTCAATAAATTTCACTATAAAGTGAATAATTCGCTTAATCAATCTTTTGGAAAGGATACACCAACTTCGATGGATGCCGGCGGTTTTAAAACCAATCAAAATGTAACCAGTTTGAATTTATCGCAATTTTATGATGATATATTACAGGGTGTGAATCTTGCGTTTGGAGCAGAATATAGAATGGATTGGTATAACATATTCTCTGGTGATTTCTTTTCATACCGGACTTACGACCCATTAAAACCAACCGGAGCGCAGGGTTTTCGTGGATATAGTCCAGCGGAAGAGGTTAGCAAAAAACGTAATAACGCAGCAGGATATGTAGATATTGAGGCCAAAGTTACAAACCGTCTTGCAGTAAGTGCGGCCGGCCGTTTTGATTATTACAGTGATTTGGGAAGTGCGGTAAGCGGTAAAGGTGGACTGCGATTTAATATTACAGATGGACTAGTTCTGCGCGGAAGCTATGCAATAGGATTTCGTGCACCGTCACTTGCGCAGCAGTATTTCAGTAACGCAACGGTTAATCCTACCACCGCACCACTTAACATTCCTACACGAAAAGGTCATAGCAAGATCAGGAAGCGAAGTTCTTAAAACGCTCGGAATTCCGGATTTAAAGATGGAAAATAGTCAAAATGCCAGCGCAGGAATCACATTTTCTCCTGATAAAAACTTTTCCGTAGCAGTGGATGGCTATTATATCAAAGTGCAAAATCGCATTATTCTGGCTGGCCCGATTAATCAGAATGACAGGTTGGTAGGAGCAGGTTTGAAAAAATTAAACATTGACGAAGCGAGATTTTTCACCAACTCACTATCAACTTCAACGGCTGGTGTCGATTTGACGGTAAAATATGGAGCCGATCTTGGTGCTGGTAAATTAAATATTTCGCTTGGCGCAAATTATAATACCATGGCCATTGATACAATTAAAACCACTGAAAATCTGGAAGGGAAGCAGGCATCTTACTTAAATAGAAGAGAACGTTATTTTATATTATCGGCGGCTCCTCCATCAAAGGTTAATTTAACGCTTGATTATACCATTGACAACCTGACTTTTATGGCAAGAGCTATTTATTTCGGGAAAATGGAGCTGATCAATAACTATTTTGGAAAAACGGATAAGGCTGGAAAAGTTTATACTGAGAAGGATTATGTTGATGTTTACAAATCCGTAATTCAAACTGATGTTTCGTTGAGTTATAAATTTGATCAATATTTGTCTTTTACGATTGGCGGCAGTAACATTTTGAATGTTTATCCAACGATGTCAAAACCAAATCGAACAGAATCAGGCGGAGCCTGGGATTCAGTTCAAATGGGAAATAATGGTGCTTTTTTCTTCGCTAAGGTATTTTATAATTTTTAAATGAAAAAGGTACGCTTCGTTATTTTGGGATTACTCGCAAGCAGCTTTTCCTACGGTCAGCCTTGTAAATTACTGACGGATACTTTTCGGGAAGCGGATAAACTGAGAAATGGAAAAGATGGATTCCAGCGTTTTCGTTTTAGTGAAAATCAGTTGGATCAGGTGAAACTGATTCCCGGTTTGGAAAAACCCGTTGAAAGTTTAAAAAGTCTGCAAAAAACGCTGGATCAGGATTATCAATCTTATTTGCAAAGTTTATTTTGGCAACTGGATGAAAAACTGGCTTCTCATCAGGTTGAGGAAATAAAAAAAGAATGTCCTGAAACAAGCTTTAAGGTTTATGAAGATGAGGTTTTTTACTATAAATCGAAGTATAGAGCTTATGATGAAAAGATTGATAAGGGTTTGAAAAAGAATTGAAATCCTTTTGATTCAACATAAAAAAAATCCGGCTGGAATTCCCAACCGGATTTTTTTATGTTCAAAGTCAAATTAAACCGTCGCTGCTTTTACCTTGCTTGGTTTTTTATTGGCAGTTATATTTTCCTTATCTCTCATTTTGATAAAATCCTGGAAGCGGCGAACCGTTGCCATAACAAAGCCGATAACAAGTACAAAAGTACCAAGCCAAAGAATATTGATCAATGGTTTTTCGGTAGCTTTCATCACGATAAAATCGCGCTGTGTTGTATTTACGGCAAAAGTAAATTTACCCGTTGCCGGATCAATTTCCTGGAACTGAACACGGAATCCCAAGATCCTTATTTACTTCCGGCTTGCGTGCCACCAAACGGTCACGAATCACGAAAGATGGCGTTACCACGTATTCGTTATCTTTATCTAGAACGCGAATAACTGCTTTTACCGCTGCATCTCCTTCTCCAAGTTTCATGCCTTCCACTTCTTCGGTACGCACCACATTATCCAGAACGGCTACATAATCATTCACGAAAAATGTATCACGCATGCTGATCGTGAAATTTTCAGTTGGGCTCCAGACAGGTTCTGCTGTCGGATTTGTTACCATGGATACGTAGGTATACAAATCTTTATCAACTTCGCGCTGAATATCCGGAGAAGAAACTAATCCCATTCTCGGGTTGATCTGAGCGCGTGGGAACAAATTAAATACACGTCCCGAAGGTTCGCGGTATTCAATTTCGTAATAGAAGTTTTCTGGATAGATTTCTATCGTGTCACCTTTGGAATTGTATTTTTTGTCGTTAACAACAATATCTCTTAAAGCAACTGCATGATAATCGTTTTCGATCATATCCACCCAGCTTTTAGGAATGTAACCCGGAATGTGACGTGGTTCAACGCGAACATCCCGCCAGGTCAACATATAATCGCCCATTTTTTCTGGTTTGTTCAACCAAAGCGTTATGTTTTCCTTATTTTCCTTGTTGTCATTGTTGGTAAATTCTGCACTGCGTGAAATCATCAAACCTGAATTGTTGATAGAAACCACTTTGGTATAAGCAGAAGAAAACAGGATTCCAATAAGCATCAAAGCAACACCAATATGCGTAACAGCACCACCGGACAAGCTGTAATTTCCTTTAATGATCTGGAACAGAATTGTTCCGTTAGCAACAATCGCGAAAATTGAAGTCGTCAAAAGAACGATATACTGGATTTCTTTAACACCCTGGAAAACAATTACCGCTGCACTGATAAGCAGAGCAATCAGTCAAAGGATTGTACAAAGCCTGAAGTTTTTCCTTACCAACACGTTTCCACCAGAAAAACTGTCCGATACCCGTCAGAACAATAATCAGAGAGAAAAACCAAAGCTGGAATTTGTTATAATGTCCAACCTGATCAGCCGGAAGTGCCATATTTAAAACACCTCCGAAAGCTTCTGCTACTTTGTTATAAACAGGAATTGAAGTGGTTGCCAGAATCTGGAAACCGGACAAGACAAAGCAATGTAGCCCCGATAAAAATCCAGAATTCCTGAGAATAGGTTGAAACTTCTTCTTCATCAGAAGGAAGTATTTTCCAGCGATAAATCAGCAAGTCCAACCGCTACGACAATGAAGGTCAAAAGGTAAATCAGCAACTGACCTGATAATCCCAAATCCGTAAATGAGTGAACTGATGCATTTCCCAAAACCCCGCTACGCGTCATGAATGTAGAATAAAGGATCAGGATAAATGTGGCAATGGTCAGAGATAAAAGAAGTTTTCAGTGCTGTTGCATTTCTTCTTGCGATGATCATGGTATGAATCGCTGCAACCAAGAATTAACCAGGGAACAATGGATGAGTTTTCAACCGGATCCCAGTTCCAGTAACTACCAAAGTTCAAAGTTTCATAGGCCCAGTAAGCACCCATCAAAATTCCGATTCCAAGGATCATGGCCGAAAACAAGGCCCAAGGCAAAGCCGGACGAATCCATTCATGGATTTTTTTAGTCCATAAACCAGCAATTGCAAACGAGAATGGAATCAATGTCGTGGCAAAACCCAGGAACAAAGTAGGCGGGTGAATTACCATCCAGTAGTTCTGCAAAAGCGGATTTAATCCATTACCATCTTTGGCAATGAAATTAGGATCCATTTGATAAACAGGCAGATCCGGCATTACTTCTTTCATCAAAAGGAAAGGTGTAGAACCGATTTTCAGATCAAGTCCCGGAATAACAACCCCTAAAATCATGGAAGTCAAAAATGCCTGAACCAATGCAAAAATGGTCATTACCGGCGCTTCCCATGATCGGTTTGAGAAAATAAGAACAGAACCCAGAATTACATTCCAGAAAATCCAGAGAAGAAAACTTCCTTCCTGATCCTGCCAGAAACTGGAAATTGTATAACCCGTCGGTAAAGAAAGTGAAGAGTTTTTCCAGGCGTAATGGTATTCGAAATAATGATTTCCGATGATCCAGTACAATGAGAAAACGATTCCCAGCACGGAAACTACGTGGACAAGAAAACGGTTCTGGCGTAATGTTTCCAGTTGACGTTACTTCGTTAATCGGCGTGCCGGCCAAGGCAGCTTTAAAATAGGCGAATGTTGCCAGTAAGGCAGATACAAATGCAATAATTATCAGCAGGTGACCTGCATTTCCAATGGTAGTATGAATCATGATTTTGATGCGGTTGCTCCGTTGTTTCCATTTTGCCGTTTTCGTATTTAGAAGGACATTTCATCAGAATTTTTTCTGCTGCAAATGTTCCGTTCTGCATTTTTCCAACCACTACAACCTGTTCAGATTTGTCAAAATCCTGTGGTTTTGTACTTCTGTACACCACTTTCTGGTCCATATTTTTATTGTCAACCAATGTAAATTCAAAATAATTCGGATCGATTTCTGGCTGATATTCCATATCAAGAATCTGTCCGGCTGCATTTTTTTGCAACTTACCTACAACGTGAATACTTTCATTATCACCATCTGTCGCCATTTCTTTTGCTTTCGCAAAATCAACATAGGTACTTGCATCGCCGGCTGTTGAAACGATAATTCCAATAGCGATTGCAATAATTACAAGACCGAATATCTGGATCTTTTTCATACTGATTACTTGATATTTAACTCTTTTTCAATTTTTTTAAGCTTGAAATCTATTCTGAGCATATTGATTGCAATTCCTGCAAAAACAATTGCGATAACGGCAACAACAACCCAGATTTTTCCATCTTCACGCAGTTTGTCCGCCATTGGAACAGCATCGATCTTCAGCAGCCTGTGCAAACAGATTTCCTGAAAGAACCATCAGCATTAAAGTAGAAATAGAGAAACTCTTTTCATGGTATTTATATGGACTTAATTCTTAACGAATTTTTGATTTGAAATGTTTACTATTTTTGAAAATTTAGACTCTGAAATCTGACTTTGGTCCATCTAATGAAATTGCTTCTTCCTGAATCGTTTGATGACTTTTATTCGTGATCCGAAGTTCAGCAAGCCACAAGCCAAGCAGAATGTAGCCGATAATAGCAGGATAAAATACTTTACGGATGTTATTGTCAAAATCGTAAGAACCAAAGTGCTGTTTCCACCACTTCCCGGATGCAATGAATCTGTTAGTCTGGGAAGAATATAAATGATCGGAATAAAAACTGCAAATGCGAAAATATTGTAAACCGAAGAAATCCGCGCTCTTCGCTGCTCGTCTTCAAAAGAACTTCTCAGTAACAAGATAAGCAAGATAAATCAAGATTCCAACGGCTGCTCCGTTCAATTTCGGATCATTTGGCCAGGGATCTCCCCAGGTATAATTGGCCCAGACAGAACCGGTTAGACAGCCAAGAATTCCGAAAAAAATAGCCGATTTTGTAAGTTCGCTGGCAATATCATCATCGTTGATATCGTCCTTTGCTTAAGATATCTGATTGAAAAAATCATGGAAGCAAAAAGCAAAGATAGTCATTGCCAGCCATATCGCCACGTGAAAATAGGTGTTTCGGATGCTTTCATTGATAATGGGCAAGATGGGGAACTGGTCCCATGAATCCCATGATAATCACATAGAAATATGATGACTATACAAAGAATTTTCCACCAGATCTTTCTCATTTTGAACTTTTAACTGATTGGTACTTAATATGCGTCGGCTTAATATTTAGCGTTCATTTTATTCAGCTTCTCCACAAATAAGGAAAAAGTAAATAGCTAAGCGTAATTACGATGAGCGTCAATTGACAGTAATGTGGTGATTTCGTCCGTACTAACCTACCAGTCGAGGCCGTCCATTGCATTTTTGGCCAGTCTGATTGTCATCAAGAGCATTGGTAAAATGATCGGAAAACTTAATACTGCCATTAAAGTGGCACTGTTTTCAGCTTTTGAAGCAATGCCTGCAACCAGCGTAAGCACAGAAGCAAATCCAATGGCAGCCAGCAGGATACAGATAAAGTAAAGTCCGATATCACCAACCGGATTTCCCATCACAAACGCGTAAAATACAAATCCAATGACGGCCAGCACCAGCATGACCAAGGAATTGTAAATAATTTTGGAAACAATGATAGCCTGCGGACTGCACAGATTGTAATAGTAAATCAGCCGTCCGTAACGTTCCTGGGAAAAACTTTTTGCAATTGCATTCACCGCCGTAAAAAGTATAATGATCCAGAAAAGTGTGTTCCAAACAATAGGAGTGAGTTGATTGCGGCGCAGATTAAAACTCAAATAGCAAACAAAAACAGTGGATACCACGTAAAGCAACATGCCACTCAAAGCGTATTTTTGTCGCCATTCCAGCGTCACTTCTTTCCAGATGAGGGTTTTTATCTCGTTCAATACTTTATGCAATCGGCAGTCAGCTATCAGCTTTCGGCGCGGTGATCGTTTTGCATTACGCTTGCTTCCGGACATTCGTCTTTCGCGCTGCAAAAGTACGACATAAAACCTGAGCGTAATAATAAAAATGGGATGTTTTTGTATGATTTATAGCATTGTTTATATACAATTGATAAGCCTAATATTTGAATTACGGGCTGAGAATGCTTAATTTGCACTTAAGTATATTTAATCTAAATAAGCTATTATGTCGGTTCGTACGGTTTCTCATCTTCAAAAAGGAGAAAAGGCAGTTATAAGATCGTTTACGGATCGTGTAATGTCTTTGAAGTTGCTGGAAATGGGATGTGTGCCCGGTTGTGAGGTACGTCTGGATGCGGTTGCCCCTTTGGGTGATCCGATTTGTATAAATGTAGGTGGCTGTTACTCTTTATCGTTACGACTGAATGAAGCTTCAATCATCGAAATTGAGTAATTCGTTTTTCGTTCTATTTTGCTTTTCAATTGAAACAAGAAAATATAAAAATTGCCCTGGTAGGAAATCCGAATGCGGGAAAATCAACATTATTTAATGCGTTAACCGGCTTACGACAAAAAACAGGAAACTTTCCCGGTGTAACAGTTGAGAAAAAATCAGGTACTTTTCGTTTATCTGGCACCAATGGACAGCAGGAACTGGATGTAACTGTTGTGGATTTACCAGGAACTTACAGTGTTTATCCCAAATCGGCGGATGAAGGTGTGGTGATGGATATTCTTGCCAATCCCAAACATCCTGATTATCCGGAAGTTGTTATTGTTGTTGCCGATGCTTCCAATCTTCAAAGAAATCTTCTGCTTTTTACCGAAATAAGTGATCTTGGGTATTCCGACTGTTCTGGCGCTAAATATGCTGGATGTTGCGGCAAGCATGAAACTGACCGTAAATGCAGTTCAGCTTGCGATGCAGCTTAAAGTGCCCGTTGTCAAAATCAATGCCAGAACGGGAGAAGGGATTCCAAATTTGCAGGAAGCGGTTCGGCAGGTTGTTGAAAGAACTGAAAAACCTGAACTGAAATATTTTTATGATCCAAAAGGAAATGAACCCGCGCTGATTGAAGAAGTGAGGGAATTGCATCAGCTTGATAATGACTATGTTGCCTTGCAATATGTTTGTCAGCATGATAATTTTTCATTTCTCGCTCAGCCTGTTCGCGCAAAACTGGATGCGCTGATTGAAAAATATGGTTTTGATGAAATGGGTTTTCTGGCAGATGAAACCATTGCCCGCTATGAAAAGATCAAACCTATTGTTGATAAATCTGTAAAATCAGAAGGTGTAACCGAACAACCGCTACTGGACAAGAAAGCTGGATAACATTCTGCTGCATCCTGTTTTGGGTTATGTCACATTTGCGGTTATTCTGATGGTTATTTTTCAGGCCATTTTTGCCTGGGCATCTTATCCGATGGATTGGCTTGATGAAAATACGGCTCTGCTTATTGAATGGACAAAAGATAATCTTCCGAAAGGTGTTCTTAATGATCTGCTGACGGATGGAATTATGGCCGGAATCGGCGGTGTTATTATTTTTATTCCGCAAATTGCCATTCTTTTTGGACTGGTTTCTGTGCTGGAAGAGTCAGGATATATGGCCAGGGTGATGGTGATTATGGATAAAATGATGCGCCGGTTTGGACTGAATGGACGAAGTGTTGTTCCGCTGATTTCCGGTGTAGCCTGCGCAGTTCCTGCCATTATGACCACCAGAAGTATCAGCAGCCGTCACGAACGACTTGCTGACAATTTTGGTGACGCCGATTATGAGCTGCTCGGCCCGACTTCCGATATACACGATTCTTATTGCGCTTGATTGTTCCATCCACGAAAGTGCTGGGTATTTTCAATATGCAGGGACTGGTTTTGTTTGGATTATATTTCTTAGGATTGGTCGGAGCACTTGGCTTCGGCCTGGTTGATGTCGTTTTTATTCCAAGAAAAGAACCCGGATATTTCATGCTGGAAATGCCTACATTTACAAATGCCACGCTGGGGTCATGTCGGTTTTACGATGTATGATAGTGTGAAATCTTTTGTGCTGGAAGCCGGAAAAGTTATTCTGGCGATTTCAATTATTCTGTGGGTTTTGTCATCCTATGGTCCCGGCGATCATATGGAAGTTGCCGAACAAAAAGTGGTAAGTGCGATGCCTCAGGCACCGGAGCAGGAAGTTGATGCAGCCATTGCTTCAGCCCGTCTGGAAAGTTCTTATGCCGGAAATTTCGGAAGTTTATTGAGCCGGCCATCCGTCCGCTTGGCTATGACTGGAAAATTGGAATTGCGCTTGTTGGCTTCTTTTGCGGCGAGAGAAGTTTTTGTTGGAACTATGGCCACAATTTACAGCATCAGCGGAGATTCGGAAGATGTGTTGACGGTTAAAGAAAGACTTGTTCAGGAAAAAAATGATACAGGGCGGCCCGATGTATACACCGGCCGTTTGTTATTCACTGCTTATGTTCTACGTTTTTGCGATGATGTGCATGAGTACGATCGCCGTTGTGTATCGCGAAACGCATGGCTGGAAATGGCCGCTTATTCAATTGGGTTATCTGATGGTGCTGGCTTATGTTTCTGCTTTTGCTGTTTATCAGATTATGAGTTGATATTTGTTTCTAATTCTGATTTTAGATAATTGAAAGTTTTTACTACCCGTCGGATGGCGGAAAAAGCCATCCGACGGGAGGCTCGAACCCGTCCGACGGCTTTTTCTGCCGTCGGACGGGTAATGAACAAGCTAATTGAATTGGAAGTTAAATACGATCCAGTTACTTTCTATATTACCAACCCAGATTCTCAATAATATCAGAAGCAATCATAGCCGTCTTCGTCTTTTTCTCTGCTGCCTTATCACCGGCCAATCCATGTTGAAAAACGCCAAAAATTGCTGCATTTTCCGGCGTATATTTTTGAGCTAATAACTGAAGTGAGAATACCGGTTAAAACATCTCCACTTCCACCAGTTGCCATTCCGGCATTTCCTGTTGAATTAAAATGAACATCACCATTTGTCAAAATGACAGCCGTGTAAGCACCTTTTAAACAAATAATTACATTATGTTTTTGAGCAAAATTTCTGGCTAGTTCGAGACGGTCGTATTCATTGGCGGACTTCACCGGCCAGTCGTTGAAATTCTTTCGGATGTGGTGATAAAATTGTTTTAGCCGGAAGTTTATCAAGCAGATCAGGATGTTTGGAAAGAATATTCAGCGCATCTGCATCAATAATCAGTGGTACTTTTATTTGTTCCAAAAGCTCATCCAGCATTCTCACCGTCAACGGTTCCTGCCCAATTCCAGGTCCAATTCCTATGGCGGAAAACGATTCAATTTCGGGAAAAGAGGTTATGTTATTGCGATTTGAATCAACAGAAATCATGGCTTCCGGTAATGATATCTGCATAATTTCATAGCCGCATTCCGGCACATGAACCGTAAGTAATCCTGCTCCGGAATGTGCACAGGCGCGCGAGGAAAGTATCGCAGCGCCCATTTTACCATAACTTCCCGCTAAAATAAAAGCATGACCAAAAGTGCCTTTATGAGAAAATTTTTCTCTGGATTTTACTAATGCCTCCCCGGTTTTTTGATCTGTATAATAATATGGCTGTTACCGCTGTTTCAATATATTTTTCATCCAATCCAATATCTACCACATGCCAGTCGCCGGTAAAAGCTGCATTCTGCGGCATCATAAAAGCCAGTTTTGGTAATTGGAAAGTTACCGTATGATCTGGTTTGATAATGGTATCTGACTTTTCATTGGATTTGTCAACATACAATCCACTTGCAATATCAACCGAGATAATCTGGCCAGGAGCATCATTTATTTTCTTAATTACTTCTGCCAGCAAACCTTCTACCGGGCGGGACAATCCTGAACCTAAAAGTGCATCAATGATAATATGATCATCTACAAATTCAGGCATCGCATTGATCTCGTAAATAGATTTTACCTGAACAAGATTTTCAATTTTTATAAGATTTTGCTGAAAATCTTCCGAAGCATCTTTACTATATTCAATGACAAAAACACGGACATGATATCCTTTGCCGGATAAAATGCGTGAAATTGCCAATCCATCGCCACCATTATTGCCTTTTCCACAAAAAACAGAAACTGATTTTTTGTGTATCAAAACGCTCTTCATACCATTTAACAAAAGCCTGCGAAGCTCTTTCCATTAAATTCAGGGATGAAATGGGCTCGTTTTCGTATCGTTGCAGCATCCAGTTCGCGGATCTGTTTTACGTTTAATATTTTCATAGATCAAAACAGATTTGTAATAAAACTCTTCAAAATGATAACTGATTAAGCACAAATCTCTGGATACTAATATTATTCCAGTAAAATTATGTTGATTCTAATGTATAATATTGTGTCAACTCTTTTAGATATTAAGAATTAATCTTAGCTTTGCACTCGTTTTCGCAATAGCTGTTTTGAATGAAGGGGCGTCACCCCATCCGCTGGAAGCAAGTTGCAATTTCAATTTCATTAAAAAGCATTCGTCATGAGCGAACTTAATTAAACTCGTAGAAGCTACGATCGAAAATCGTACCTCCGAGTATCCTGTTTTCAAAGCAGGTGACACGATCAACGTACACGTTAAGATCAGAGAAGGTAACAAAGAACGTATCCAGCAGTTTCAAGGTACGGTAATGCAACGCCGTAATCTGAGCGGAAGCGGAGAAACTTTCACTGTACGTAAAATTTCTAACGGAATTGCAGTTGAACGTATTTTCCCAATCCTTTCACCAAGTATCGCGAAAATCGAATTGATTCGTCGTGGTAAGGTGCGTCGTGCGCGTTTGTTCTTCTTACGCGGTCGTCAGGGTAAAGCTGCTCGTATTAAAGAGCTTAAAGTAGCGAAGGCATAAGAATATATTCTTCGGACGAAATTAAAAACCCTGCAAGAGAATCTTTTCTTTGCAGGGTTTTGTTGTTTTAGTGAACAGTTGACATTAACGTTGCAATTGAGCTTTAAAGTGCAACTTGCTCTCTTATGTTAAGATTTAAGAATAAACGTAGCAACATTGCTAAAGCCGATCGCTGACAGCCAATATGGAAATTCCTTTTTTTAAATATCAGGGTACCGGAAATGATTTTGTGATGATCGATAACCGCACAGGATTTTTCCCTTCTTCACAGGAATTGATTGAAAAACTTTGTCACCGTCGTTTTGGTATAGGATCAGATGGACTTATACTTCTGGAAAATGCGGAAGGATATGATTTTCGAATGGTCTATTTCAATGCGGATGGTCGGCGAAGGAAGTATGTGTGGAAATGGCGGCCGCTGTGCTGTACGTTTTGCGCATGATCTGGGTCTTTTTGATAAGGAAACTTCATTTATCGCAGTGGATGGTTTGCATGAAGGTGTTGCTACGGAAGAAATTATACGTCTGAAAATGGGGCCGGTAAATGGTGTTGAGCAGATATGACGAATATGATTTTCTGAACACTGGTTCACCACATTATGTGACTTACGTGGATGATATTGAGGAAACCGATGTTGTAGAAATTGGTAAGGATGTTCGTTACGGTCCGAAATTTGGTCCAATTGGTGGCACGAATGTTAATTTCGTTCAAGTTACTTGGTGAAAATCATTTAAGTGTAAGGACCTACGAACGTGGTGTTGAAGATGAAACTTATTCCTGCGGAACGGGTGTAACTGCCTGCGTTTTATCTGCACATTTACGTGAAGGATGGAACGGTCCGGTTACTGTGGAAACTTTGGGTGGAACGTTACAGGTTGATTATTTCGAAAAAGACGGATGCGAAATTTGATGATATTTATTTGATAGGGCCTGCGGTGCGGGTTTTTGAAGGAAGCGTTAGATATTTAGTAATAAAAACACCGATTTAAAATCGGTGTTTTTATGGTCAGCTTTTGTAAAACTTAAAGTATTCATTCAGCTTCCAGAATTCCTCCATGCAAGTGGAAAATCTTCTTGTCATTCCATTCCGGAACACGGCAAAAATCCAGTGCCGCTACTTTGCTTCTTACGCCATTTGTGCATAACACAATGATATATTGAAAATCCGACAGCAAATTTCTCTGCTGCCGGATTTCTGCTAATGGAATATTAATTCCACCTTCATTAAATTCTTCAAATTCCCAGGTTTCACGAACATCAACAACCACACAATCTGGTTGTTTTCGAAGTTCGTTCATTTCAGAAAGGCTGATATCGGTATATGTATTTTTGTACATAAGACAACTCAACGTTGATTATCTGCCGTTTGAATAAGGATGATCCTTAACAACCGGAATATTTTTATTGATCAGTTTGTGAATATCTTTCAGATATGTTTTCTCATCCAGATCGCAGAATGAAAACGCTGTTCCTTTTGCACCAGCACGACCTGTACGGCCAATTCTGTGTACGTAAGTTTCAGGAATATTCGGGATTTCGTAGTTGATCACATGCGTAAGATCGTCCACATCAATTCCACGTGCAGCAATATCAGTAGCTACCAAAACACGTGTTGTCTGGCTTTTGAAATTCTTCAAAGCATTCTGACGGGCATTTTGTGATTTATTTCCGTGAATGGCTTCTGACGTTACACCTGCTTTGCGCAAAACCTTTACAACTTTATCAGCACCATGTTTTGTTCTTGTGAAAACAAGCGCGGTTGCTATCGTATCGTCGTTCAGAATATGTAAAAGCAGATTGTTTTTATCTGATTTATCTACAAAATAAACCGACTGTTTAATCGTATCCGCCGTTGAAGAAACAGGAGTAACTTCTACTTTTGCCGGATTTGAAAGAATCGTATCCGCCAAAGTCATAATGACCGGCGGCATCGTTGCAGAGAAAAACAGCGACTGGCGTTTTGCTGGAAGCAAGTTTGAAAATCTTTTTAACATCATGCACAAAACCCATATCCAGCATACGGTCTGCTTCATCCAAAACAAAAATTTCCAGTTGTTTCAAATGTACAAATCCCTGATTGATAAGATCCAGTAAACGTCCCGGTGTTGCAATTAAAACATCAACACCTCTTCTTAATGCATCCGTCTGTGGTTTTTGACCAACTCCGCCAAAAATAACGGTATGTGTAATGTTTGTAAAACGACCATATGCTGTAAAACTTTCACCAATCTGGATCGCCAGTTCGCGTGTTGGTGTAAGAATCAAGTGCACGGATCGGCCTTTTTCGTTTTTGCTTTTTGGTTTTTCTTCTAAGTATCTGAAGCATTGGAATCGCAAAAGCTGCTGTTTTTCCCGTGCCTGTCTGTGCGCAACCCAGTAAATCTCTATGCTGTAAAATAAGAGGAATCGCTTTTGCCTGGATTGGCGTGGGAGTTGTGTATCCTTCTTCTGTCAGAGCCTTTGTAATCGGCTCAATGAGGTTTAATTCTTGAAATGTCATTTGGTTGTTTTAAGCTGCCCATGTGTATAGGTTTAAGTATAAACAGAGCCGGAATTGTATTGCAAAACCTTTTTAGGTTCAGTTGATAACAGCAATCATTTTTTTATCGTTCATTAAGTTTTATTTTCGATGTAACCGTTTTCTGATTACTTTGCATTTACATTAGCCATTTAAAAATCATGATCATGAAACGTACACTATTGTCCCTGGCATTTCTGCTGGGATTTGCATTGTCCTTACAAGCTCAGGATAAACTGATTAAGAGAAACGGAGCCATTATTGAAGGAAAAGTGACGGAAGTCGGCGTTAAAGAAATTCGATACCAGACTCAGCCAGGAGCCCAACAGTGCCAAATTTGTAATTCGTAAAGCTGAACTCAGTCATATTGTATTTGGCAATGGTGAAACTTTTGTAATAAGCAACCGTCCGGTTGCAAAAGATCCATCGGTCGGGTCAAGAGTTAACAACCTCGAATACGGTAGAAATATTATAACAATTTCCCCTTTTAAAGCGCTGGATTCGGGACCTGGCCTTGGATTTAGTTATGAGCGACTGGTAGGAAACGAACAGCATATTGGAATTATTTTACCAGTTTCATTTATCTTTCACGACTTTAATATTTACAATCCGACTATGTCGGATCAAATACGAAATATCTTACCAATTTTTATATTTCACCAGGCGTAAAAATTTATCCTTTTGGCCAGCGTAAAGTTACCTATGCGGTCGGGCCAAATATTGTGACTGGTTTTGTTAAAGACAATTACAGTGAACTACTTATCTTATCCAAACGGAGGCGGCTATTATAATGTTACCAGAGAAAGTAATCGTTTCCGATTGGGACTGGTGGTCAATAATTATTTAAACTTTCAAATTACATCACGCATCAACTTAGGAATAAACGGTGGTTTGGGAATGCGCTATCTTGATCGGCAAAATTCATCATCCAGTTTTTTCTATTCTAACAATGATATAAGCGTAATTGGTGAATTCGCATTTAATTTTGGATTCAGGTTCTAAGCCTCATTAAAATCGCCATTATTTTTTCATAGTTCCCGGTGAATGCCAGCTGAAAACGTGATAAGTTGCGGGTGTACTACCAATATTTTTGATCGAATGCATTTGATTGGAAGCCTGGAAAACCACTGAACCGGGACCAACACGTTTCATATTGCCGTTGACCAAAGCTTCCAGCGTTCCTTCTTTGATAATAATTACTTCTTCTTCCGGATGTTTATGTGGCGGATGGGAAGATTCACCGGCATTTAAGTGTTGTTACATGACATTCAAGTTCATCAAGTGTGGCAGTGGAAGAACGGAAAAACGTACGGACTGAGCCTGTTTTAGTTTCTTTTGCGGGAATATCATTCCAATCAAAAATGGAAGAATCCAGGTTGGCCATTTTGGAATTGGCAATGACAAATGACATCGTTAATCCCATCGTTATAGCTGCAACAGTAATATCTCTCTTTGTAATCATCTCGTCGGTTTGATTAAATTGAATGCATGTGAAGAAGGAGTATTTGAATAAATTATACTTTTCTTTTTTATAGTTGAACGTAAAAAAGATTTATATCCTATTATAACCCAGAAAATGAAAACTTATATCACGATTTTAAGAGGTATAAATGTCTCCGGTCATAAGATGATCAAGATGGCGGATCTGAAAAAGATGTTTGAAACATCTGCCATTTGAAAATGTCCGGACTTACATTCAAAGTGGAAATGTAGTATTTGACGCCAGAGCGGAAGATGAACAGGATTTTGAAAAATTAATTCATGATACCATTCAGAAAAACTTTCTCATTTCTCAGTTCCGGTTATTGTTTTGGAAGAAAAAGAATTGAAAAATGTCCAGCAGCATAATCCTTTTTTAACAGGAAGAAATGAAGATGTGACCCAATTACACGTAACTTTTCTGGATGAAATTCCGAATAATAATCTTGTAGAAAAATTAAAAGAAACAGCTCAGTTTTTACCGGACGAATGGATTTTGGATGGAAGAGCAATTTATCTTTTTTGCCCAAATGGTTATGGTAAAACGAAACTGAATAATAATTTTTTTGAAAATAAATTGAAGGTAACGGCTACAACCAGAAATTGGAAAACGGTTAATGAGCTAATTTCAATGATATTGAAATGATTTGTAGAAAATATACGTGTTTTTATTTTTGTTTTTGCGTGTGTACATTTATAAATCGCTAATACGATAGATAGCGTAAGCATGAACAGAAAGTTGACATTAACTATCAAAGATCCGGTTATTGATCAAGTTAAAAAATATAATTTATCCACTTACACCCAAATCATGGAAGATTCATCAAGACGCAAATTTTTACAAAACGCCGGATTAGCATCATTAGTATCGATTTCACCACTTGCAGCTGAGCCGGAAAGAGTTAGCGAACTTTTTATACATCACGTTCTTTTTTATCTGAAAGATCCTAACAATGCTCAGGATGAAGCAAAACTTTTGGAAGGGTTGCAAAAACTGGCCAAGGTTCCTCAGATTCAGTTTGTCAACATCGGAAAACCGGCGTCCACAAGCCGTTCTGTGATTGTGAGAGATTATACTTTTTCCTGGATGTGTTTTTTCAAAAATATTATTGAAGAAGAATTATATCAAACGCACCCGATACATGACGAATTCCGTAAAGACTACGCGCACTTGTGGGAAAAGGTAGTTATTTACGATTCAGTCGGGCCAAAGAAAGTAAGCTGAAAATCAAGCTCTGTAACAAGATATTCTAAAACAGATGACCAAGTCCGGTCATCTGTTTTTTTATGTTTAAATTGTTGATTCCCATTCAATGAGTAAAGATTTCTTGCTTTTTTCTTTAATTTCATAAGCCTGTAAACTTTTTCAAATAATAAATCAGACTTTCTCGTTTTGAAAAAAATATATTACTATTCCCTGTTTCTTTCCTTTCTGGCGAATTGTTCAATGGCACAATCCTTCTCTGAAAATATTCGCCTGAATCAAATTGGATTTTATCCGTCATGCTTCCAAAATTGCAGTTGTTATTGGCGAAGAAAATACAGATTTTGTGTTGAAAGATACCAAATCAAAAAAGATAGTTTTTACAGGAAAACTGGGTGAAATCCGTAAAAGCCAATATTCGGGAAAAGCCGGACGAATCGCTGATTTTTCAGCTTTTCAAAAACCTGGTAATTATATTTTGGAAGTACCAAAAGCAGGAACTTCTTATCCTTTTGAAATAAAAACTGAAATTCATAAAAATGTGGCTATTGCAGCAATTCGTGGTTATTATTATCAAAGAGCATCCGTTGCATTACCGGAAAAATTTGCCGGGAAATGGGCCCGGGCAGAAGGACATCCGGACGACAAAATATTAATTCATCCGTCTGCCGTTTCGGCTGGGCAGACCGGAAGGGGCGATAATTAGTTCGCCGAAAGGCTGGTATGATGCAGGAGATTATAACAAATACATAGTCAATTCGGGCATTACGATGGCGACTTTGCTGTCTGTTTATGAAGATTTTCCTGTTTATTTTAAAAACCTGAAAACCAATATTCCGGAAAGTAATAACGCAGTTCCGGATTTGCTGGATGAAGTATTATGGAATCTTCGCTGGATGATGACCATGCAGGATCCAGGCGACGGGGGCGTTTATCATAAACTGACAAATCCACGATTTGACGGAATGATCATGCCGGATGCATGTAAAAATCCGCGTTATGTTGTTCAGAAAAATACGATTGCTACATTGGATTTTGTCGCAGTGATGGCGCAGTCGGCCAGGGTTTTTAAAAAATTTGAAAAAGAACTTCCGGGACTTTCCGATTCATGCAAAGTCGGCTGCTTTGAAAGGATGGGCCTGGGCCAGGAAAAATCCGTCTTTGGCATATCATCAGAACGAGATGAATAAAAATTTTGATCCGGATGTTGTCACAGGCGGTACGGAGATAAAGATGGAAAAGATGAATGGATATGGGCTGCCAGCGAAATGTATATTCTGACAAAAGATGAAGATTATCTTAAAAATATTTCTTTTGAAACCGATAAACCGATGCCACTTCCTTCATGGAGCCAGGTAAAAGCACTAGCATATTACACGATGATCAGAAATGAAAAACAGCTCGGTCCGGTTGATCAGCAATATCTGCGATCGATTAAAAAAAGTGTTACAGATTTTTCTGATGATTTAATTAAAGGATGTTGAAAAACAGCCTTATCATACGGTTATGGGAAAAAATGCACATGATTTTGCCTGGGGAAGTAACGCCGTTGCATCCAATCAGGGAATTGCGCTGATACAAGCCTACAAGCTGACAAAAAACAAAAAATATCTTGATGCCGCATTGGGAAATCTTGATTATATCCTAGGAAGAAATGCCACGGGATATTCTTTTTTAACAGGTTTTGGTTCGAAACAGGTGATGCATCCGCACCATCGCCCTTCTATTGCGGACGGAATTGTTGAGCCTGTTCCAGGACTTTTATCAGGTGGGCCAAATCCGGGTCAGCAGGATAAATGTGCTGGTTATCCTAATAATTTTGCCGACGAATCTTTTGTTGATGCCGATTGTTCATATGCTTCTAATGAAATCGCTATTAACTGGAATGCACCGTTTGTATATCTGGCCGTTGCGATTGAAGCGTTGTCAGGGAAATAATATTGTTATCAGTGAATAGATTTAAGAAAAATGACACCTGGTTTCAGGTGTCATTTTTACTTAAATCATATTACAAAGTATCATTTGCAGTTTTTACCGGGACATTCGGATCGGTTTCATTGTATCCTTTTTTATCCGTCATATTTTCCTTTTCTGATTCTTTAATCGCTTCCTTTTTTATTTCCCCAGACGATCTTTTGCTATCATCTTCCTGTAAAACCGGATCGTTCTCAGGATTTTTCGGACCGGAACGAGCCGGTGATCCACCTTCTACGTTCGTATTTTTATGTTCTTTGCCCATGGTTAAAAGTGGTTTTTCTAAATCTTACCTCAATAATTGTTCCTTCCTTTATTTGCCCGAAATGGCACTTTTTAATACATTATATCGTCCTCGATGATTATATAATTCCACAATTAAAATGCTGACGAGAGAATATTATTTTGAAAGAAATATTAAAGGATAGTATCAAACATTTTAGGGAATTTGAAATTAAAGTTAACTTTTCAGTCTTTAATAGCTTCCTGAACTGCCAGCAAATCGGATTATCCTAACGCTGTATGTCTTATATTTCTCAGACAAACAGAATTATATTGCCCAAATAGTATGTGAATCAGAAGTAAAATGACAAATATTAGTTAAGAAAGCAGAATTTGCACAAGATAGTTGTCACCGTAATGGTATACTTTTTAAATTGCAATTTCCAAAACTTATACCATGTCTTATTCATCCTACAAAACAGCATTAGTTATCGGGGCTACCGGCCTTGTTGGGAAGCAGGTTTTGAATTATTTACTTGCTTCGCCTATATATAACCAAATAAAAATCCTGACCAGAAGAGCTACTGGTATACAGCATGAAAAGTTGGACGAGATTTTCTTCGATTTTGACAAACCAGATGCATCTCTTGTAAAAGCGGATGATATTTTCTGTTGCCTGGGTACAACTATAAAAAAGGCGGGTTCAGAAGAGGCTTTTAAAAAAGTTGATTTCCAGTATCCGTTACAGATCGGTCGATTGGGTAAATTAAATGGCTGCCTCAAAATATATGATCGTGTCGTCGATGGGTGCTGATTCAAAATCCTTCATTTTTTACAATCGAGTAAAAGGTGAAATCGAAAGAGAACTCACAGACTTGCATTATGACACTTTACATATTTTGCGTCCATCGTTACTGTTAGGCGATCGTGGAGGAGAAGCCCGTTTGGGTGAAAAAATCGGTGAAGTATTGGCGAAAATTCTGGATCCCGTCATGTTAGGACCATTAAAAAAATATGCAGCGATTGATTCCGCCAAAGTTGCCAGAGGTTCAGTAGAACTGGCGCAACTTCCTGAAAAAGGTGTATTTATACATAATTCAGCTGAATTGCAGCGTTTTTAATATGGCTGATTTCAAATCTAAATATCCGGACGGCTAAGGACAAATGACGAAGAAACGGTCTACAACATGATCTGTGATCTGGAAGATAAGGAGCTTGACCGTGAATCCTTTAATAACGTTTTTCATACAAATCTTTCGCTGGAACGGATTCAATATCTGATCGCAGAACTTGGACGGAGAACCTGTTGGTATGGGAAGTTGCCATACCCAGCTTTTGTTGCATCATGTATGTGTGGTTGCTGAAATTCAGGAAATGTATGTATCGCCGCAACATCGTTCCAAAGAAATTGGAAAGGCATTGGTTGGAAAATTGATCGATTTTGCAAAAAGTAAAAATGCGCTTCAAATTGAAGTAACATCCAATAATGTAAGAGAAAATGCACATCGTTTTTATCAGAAAGAAGGATTTAAAAAGTCTCATGTAAAATTGGTAATGTATTTTTAATTTGATTGTAATACTAAAAAAAGGCATTTCCCAAATCGGGAAATGCTTTTCAAAACTACCTAAACCTTCAACTGATTTTTAATATCTTCCTCTTGGGTTTCTTGCCCAGTTGTCGTTATTACGTCGGCTGCTCATGCTTACGGGTTTGAGCCATTAATCTTTCAAGATCCTGAATAAGATTTCTTTCTTCTCTTGGATTAAGTCCTCCACGGTGGCTGAATTTTCTTTCACGTGCTTCGATGCGTTCGTATTCGTGCATTAATGCAGATGCTTCGCGGGGATTTAATGTTCCTCTTTCAATACCAATTGAAATTTGACGACGTGCATCTCTTTGCAAGATCATTAACTACATAACTGCGGCTGTCACGAGGATTATTTTGATAAGCGTGTATCGCGATTGTAACCTCGCGTTATAGTCACGGTCACGACCACGATTGTACTGAGCAGATGCGTTAGTCAAACCAAATGCGATAAATGCGGCAACAAGAAGTATCTTTTTCATGGTTATATTTTTTAAAGTTCATGGGTTAGAGGCGAAGGATTGACATAGGTTTAAAGTGCCTTTGTTAACGATTGTTAATCGATTATAAGAAAGATTTATATAGGAGTATTTAGATGTTTTGTAAGTCGTTAAATATGAGGATAATGAATAGGGAAATATGTTTTTAGTAAGGATTAATATTTTTTGAAAATGGAGTTTTGGATATTTGCAATCGTGAGTTTTTCGTTTGAAAAAAAACATTTTGTTCAATAAATTTGGATAGCTAACCAAGTGAAAAGCCCGACGGGCTGACATTATTGTAGAGATTTGAATTTCGGAAAATGCTTTCAAACCCTGAAAGGGTGAAATAGTAAGTGGAATTTTTGGTGCATTCATATTTGATAAGCCACAATTGTGTCACCCGTTCCGGGTTTTGATAATCGCGATTCAGAATTATTTCTATAATAATGTCATCCCTTCGGAATTGTAATAAAATAGAAATAGTAAGATAAATTTGAATAGCAACCAATTTAAAAGCCCGAATGGGCTGACATTATTGTAGGGATTGTGAATTTGGGAAATTTTCTCAAACCCTGAAAGGTGACATAAGAAGTGACATTAAGTAAGTAGAATAATAATCTTTGCAATTAGGGATTTATCGAATCAATTCCTCTGGATCTAGTCAGAAATGCTTTCATCTAGAATACTGATATTTTGTGAAATTATTATAGCAAGCCTACAGTCTACCATCTCATTATAAATCGTAGTTATATTTTGGAATTTGTCATGATTTAAGAGTTTGAGTTGCGGTGTGTATATGAGACAAAGTGAATGATTAGATAATTTGTTTCAACTCAACTCCCCCTGAATCGCTTCCTGCGCTTCCAACAAAATCTCCTCCGCTTTTCTTCCGGCAGGTTCTATTGCTGGCAAGGCTGTCCACGAAAGTTTTGAAAAAGATGTTAATGGGAAAATACCTTTTGGATTGAAACGACCTGTTCCATTTACGGCCACAGGAATAATTAATGCATTTGGAGAACGTTTTAATAACATGGCAACACCGCCGGGAACAAATGGTTTCATAATCCCACTGGCAGTGCGCGTACCTTCCGGGAAAAATAATGGCAGAACCAGTTGTATCATTTATAAGTTTTCCAAGTCGGGAAATTTCAGCAATCGCCTGTTTTCCGTCTTTTCGGTTAATCAGTGCGGCACCGCTTTTTCTAAGGTTATAGGAAATACTTGGAATACCTTTTGCCAGTTCAATTTTGGAAACAAAAAGCGGATGACGTTTTCTCAAAAACCAGATAATGGAAGGGATATCAAATGTACTTTGGTGGTTGGCAACGAAAATAATTGGACGATCATCGGGTATCACAGCCAGATTTTTGAAAGTTACGCTGGAACCGGTAAGATATAAGACCATAGGTCAAAGAAAAATTCAGATAATCGACTATTTTTTCATGCGCTTTTTTGCCGAAAACGTTGAGTGCCACGACCTGTGCAATATGAAAAACAAGCAATGAAAGCCCGAAATGAAGAAGATAAATGATACTTAGTAGATAGTCTATAATTTTTTTCATTCCCGTTTTTTAACTAAAATATTCCAAATGTACACTGATTGTGAAAATTTGTAAAGCAGTAAATGAGATTTGTCATGTATAACTTTCATTAAATTCCCGTACTTTGTGAAATTATATTGTAAGTTAAATTGAATCAACAATGGAAACCGAACTTTCAGCAGCACGACTAGAAGTCATGCAACATGTAGGAAAGGACCTCGATGCCCTGATGGCAGAATATCTGAAACCAATCGATCAAAATTGGCAGCCTACAGATTTTTTGCCGGATTCCAGCAAGGAGAACTTTTTCAGTGAAGTGAAATTATTGCAGGAAAGCTGCCGTGATTTGCCATACGACTATATAGCAGTATTAATTGGTGACACCATTACAGAAGAAGCGCTTCCAACCTATGAATCATGGTTAATGGACGTGATCGGTGTAGATCAGGTAAATAATCCTTCCGGATGGTCGAGATGGGTGAGAGCCTGGACTGCCGAAGAAAACCGTCATGGTGACCTTCTTGAACAAATATCTGTATCTGTCGGGCCGCGTGAATATGCGGGCCATGGAAGTATCAACCCAGTATCTGATTGCGGATGGTTTTGACATCGGAACGGATCGTGATCCTTACCGAAACTTTATTTATACTTCATTCCAGGAACTGGCTACGAACGTTTCTCACCGTCGTACTGCAACGCTTTCAAAACAATTTGGAAATCCACATCTTTCAAAAATTTGTGGTGTGATTGCTTCCGATGAAATGCGCCATGCAAAAGCTTATAAAGCATTTGTGAGTCGTATTCTGGCTGTTGATCCGTCTGAGCTAATGTTAGCTTTGGAGGATATGATGAGGAAGAAAATTGTAATGCCTGCTCACTTCCTTCGTGAATCTGGTGTGAAAATGGGTGATACATTCTCTCATTTTTCTGATGCCGCACAGCGTTTAGGAGTTTATACAACAATGGATTATATCGAAATCCTGGAATCCTTGCTCATTGAGTGGGAAATCGAAACGATAAGAGATCTTAATTCCGGTGCCGAAAAAGCACGTGATTATTTGATGGCTTTACCTGCACGTTTACGCCGGATTGCTGATCGTACACGTATTCCGGAACTGCAATACGAATTCAGCTGGATAAGCAGATAATTGTGTTTAGATATTAAAAACAGAAAGCCGGGCATTTGTCCGGCTTTCTGTTTTTAATAAGCTATTTTACAAATTTCAATTTTTTATGAACTTCCTTAATCCATAACCTCGCCATTAATTCATGTCCGGCAGGCATCGGATGGATTCCATCCCAGATCCAGTAATCAGCAGGCGCTTTTTTCAGTGCTTCATCAAAACCTTCCTGGAAATCAATACAGATCGCATTAAAATCTTTGGCAAGACGTTTCGATAATTTCCTGTCTCGGTTTCAATTCATTTTGATAAATTTCCCATTTTTCCTTAACCCTTCCGACTGGCAGCACAAAAGGAACATTAAGAACGAGCTGGACATCGGGCAATTCTTTTTTGGTTTTTTCTAAAACAGAACGATAGTCTGTTTCGAATGATTGCGGCGTGTTTTCTTTATTTCCTCTAACAGCCGCTTCTGTATCATTTACGCCAACCAGAATATTGATCAGGTTTGGTTTTAAATCCAGTGCATCAGTTTGCCAGCGTGCTGCAAGATCTGTGATTTTATTCCCGCTGATACCGCGGTTGAAAAAATGAAATTCTTTTTCCGGATGATCAAACCATAATCTGCTTGCAATAAGATAAGCAAATCCATGGCCCATGACGTGGTTCCAATCCGTATTTCTGGTCCGGTTTCCGTCTGTTATAGAATCACCCTGAAATAAAAATGTATAACCTTTCTTCAATATTATCACCCTCATTTTTTTCAAAAGAATTGGCGGATAATATTTCCGGTAAAAGGATTGCGGCTGTACCGCCAAGTATGGATCTCTTCAAAAAATCTCGTCTTAAAATCATAGTAAACCAAAAAATAAATCCTTATAATGTATTGAATATTACTTCAACAATTACAAGGATTTTAAATGCTTTTGCTACTGATCAAAAAACGTAATAAGCTGTATTAATTAATCACCGCTTTGATAACCACAGGCTGATGATCCGATGGATAACGCTGCTCTTTTGCATCCGTCAAAACTCCGTATTTCAACACTTTGATCGGCTTGCTTACAAAAATATAATCGATACGGTTTTGCATTGGCGCGTCAAATTTGAAGCTGTTGAAAGTTCCTTCCGGACCATATTTTGGCTGTTCAGTTACTTCATGCGAATCGCTCAAAAGTGTCTGGATTTCCTTAATTTGCTCTGTTTCTGGTGTTGAATTGAAATCGCCGGTTAAAATGGTTGGCGCATTTCCTGCAATTTCCTTCATCTTTTTAACCATCAGAATTCCCGACTGGCGGCGCGCTTCAACGCCTTGGTGATCAAAGTGAACGTTGAAGAAATAGAATTCTTTTTTCGTGTTCAGATCCTGGAATTTGGCCCAGGAACAAATCCGGTTGCAGCAGGTTGCATCCCAGCCTTTTCCAGGTTTGTCAGGTGTTTCGCTCAACCAGAAATCACCATTTTTTAAAACTTTGAAACGGTCTTTTTTATAGAAAATAGCGGAATGTTCACCGCCTTCTTTTCCATCATCACGACCTTTTCCCAAAAATGCAAATTCAGTAAGTTCAGCAACATCACGTAACTGATTGATCAAAACTTCCTGCGTACCGAAAATGTCAAATTCGTGAAAACGAACCAGTCCTTTTACCATTTCCTTACGGTTTGGCCAGGCATTAATTCCATCGCCCTTATTGTCGTAACGAAGGTTATATGAAGCAATATTGATCGTCGAAGTTTTTTGTGCAAAACCTGCTGTCGACAGCAATAAAACCGCCGTCAGGATCAGAAGTGATTTTTTCATTTGAAAAGAATTAAGGATTTAAAAATAGAATTTAGTTGAAAGAAACATAGAGTAAAGAGAAAAAACAACCTGCTCCTTACTCTATATATTGAAATTTACATCGGCTTTCGGCAATCGGCTTTCAGTTATGAAAAGGGACAAAATATATCTCATTCCAAAATCAGCCGTCAGTTCAGGAAAGGGATAGAATTTTTCTCATTCCGAAATCTGATAGCTGACCGCTGAAAGCCGATCGCCAACTACCATCCCGGATTCTGCCCCAGCTTTGTATTGAACAACCGGTCTGTTTCAGGAATAGGGTATAGGTAATGTTTTTCTTCCCATTTGCGGGGAACAGTCGTAAGCCAGGTAATTTCTCCCGAAGTATCGTTGGATAATCTTTGTGGATTTGGACCTGCACTGATCGTTTCAGCAACATTGATATAAGTTACCCCGGCAACCGGAGAAGTTGGTGTTCCTTTTACAAAAGCCACATCCATCACACCATCTTCATTAAGATCCATCGGTGTATTTAAGGCAGGAACATAAAATCCGTTCCATTTTTGTTCCATCAACGAACCACGTTTCCAGCGAACGATATCATAAAAACGGAAACCTTCAAGGCACAATTCAGTTCCTCTTTCACGGCGGATTTCAAGAATAGCCGGATCGGAAATACCAGGGAAATAATTCGCTTGCAGGTATGGATCAACTACGGCCGGCACAGCAGAAAGTCCGCCTGTGATGCCTGCTCTTTTGCGAATTGCACCAACAGTCAATGCCCAGTCTGCGTCGGTCAATTTATTTAATTCCGCTTTTGCTTCTGCATAATTCAAAAGAATTTCAGCATAACGCATCGTTGAAATGGAATTGATATTTCTTGTTCCTCCGTCGTAATACGTATCATCCAAAGTCCATTTGATTGGCTGATATCCTGTGTAGGTATAAGAAAAAACAGGTGGTGCCGCTTCTTCTTTTCCGCCATTTATCCGTTTGTAACTGCCCATACGTATACTTTGCTGTAATCTTTTGTCTCGACCTTTTACTTCCTGCGCAAAAGTCATTGTTTCATGGCCGGCCTTATCGGTAAAAGGCGTTCCGTCTATATTCAGGTACGTATTTACAAAAGTACGGGTAAAGCTCAATCGTGCTCCGTAAGTTGAACTTGTCCACCACCAGTTTGCATCGTTATACACGCTTAGCGCAGGATCGCAAACGTATGACAACATCACTTCATTCGTTACCGGCGTATTGTTGATAAAAACCTGACGGTATGATTTTTCATTTCCGCCTGTTTCATTCAATGAAAATCCACCTTCTTTAATCACTTTTTCAGATGCAGAAATCGATTCGTTTAACCATTTTTCTACCGTCGATTGCAAGTTATAAGTTGTCTGGTATTTTCTGAAAGTACCTTCAAAAAGACAGATTCTTGATTTATATCCGTAAGCAACTGATTTGGTGATCAGACTTCTGCTGTTGTCGGTAGTTGTGCGGATATTTTCACAGGCATAATTTAAATCTGCCAAAACCGAATCCATAACCATCGTGCGTGGATCACGACCGTTGAAAAGAGACGGATCGTCAACCGTTGCAGCCTTATTGATCCAGGGTACATCGCCAAAACGTTTTACTTTTTCAAAATAAAATATCGCTCTGAAAAAACGGGCAAGCGCCGTGTAATGTTTTCTGGAATCGGCCGAAATGGTCTGGCGGTTATTGTTTTCGATAAAATAATTAATGTTCCGAAGCTGTTTCCAGTCCCAGCCGGTACTTTGGCGTGGGCCATAAGCGCCTGCACGCAAAAAGTCAGGGACAGAAGAACGCGCTCCAAAATCACTCATTTCGTCGGAACGGATGATATCGTTTCCCGTTGGAAGAATATCGTAAAAGGAAGTGGTATACAAATCCAGTCCTTTTTCACTATTAAAAACAGCATTAGCATCAGCAGTAGACTGCGGAACCTGATCCAGTTCCTGACATCCGCCAGCCAGAAGGCCGACCAGAAATAACAGTCCTAAAAATTTAAATTTCATGAGTATTTGATTTTATTTTCTTCAAAATTTTAGATTTCAAGACTTAGAAAGTAACAGACAATCCCATCGTGAAGCCTTTCAGTATCGGATAATTATTTCCGTTACCACTGTTGTTCTTATTCGGGTTTAAGGTCATCCGATGGCGTCAAGCAGATCTTCCGATATTTTCAACGTCAATATCTTTTGTGATTTTGTACAAAGGAGAATAAGTGAAAATGTTATCGCCAGACAGATACACACGGGCACTAGCCATTTTCAATTTATTTGTCAAAGTATGAGGCAGATTGTAGCCGATCTGGATATTTTTCAAACGGATGTAAGCCACATTTTGCAAATATTTTGTCTGTGCCGTTGCCAGTTCTCCAGAGCTGTTTTGGGCGGTATATCCGCGGTAACGTGGAAGATATGCATCCGGATTTTCCTCAGACCAGATATTGCCAAGCTGCCATGTCGGGATTTTGTTATACGGACGGTTGTATTGTCCCCAGAAAAGTGCCGCTTCCGAACCCGGATACCAGTCTTGCTTGGCTACACCCTGGAAGAATGCCGATATGAAGAAATTGTTCCAGTCGCCACCTAATGTTACGCCATAAGTATAACGGGGAAGTGAATTTCCGATGATCTTTTTGTCGCCAGGCTGACTAACCGTTTTGTTTCCGTCGTCAATAACACCGTCACCATTCAAATCCTTGAACTTGATATCACCCGGCAATAATTTTCCGGTTGTAGAAGCTTTGTAAAGAATCTGTTTTGGAGAATTGGTGATGTCGTCAGCTGATTTGAAATAACCATCATTCACAAATCCCCAGATCTCGCCCAGTTTCTGGCCTTCGTAATAATCCGACAATCTTTTGTCCGGATTGTTATACTTGTCAATTTTGGCAGTATAATCCGACACCGTCAGACGAACAGAATAGTTTAACGGTTTTGAGCCAACCGTAAACTGGTCACGCCAGGTAACGGCCGCTTCCCAGCCATTTGTAGTCAAATCAGCATAATTTCCCTTTGGAACATCCGTACCAAAAACGGCTGGTAAAGTCATACCGGTTGTAAACATGCCGGTTGTTTTTCTTTGATAAGCATCTGCATTCAACGTCAAACGATTGGCCAGCATGGATACATCCACACCGAAATCGGCTGTGCTTGAAGTTTCCCAGGTAAGTCCGTTTGGCAAAACAGTCGGCTGCCCGGTTTGCTGCGGACGAACGCCGTTCAGGATTCTTCCTGATTGCGCGATAGCAAATTTTTCCTGAAAACTGTAAGAACTGATATTTCCGTTTCCAAGCGATCCGTATGATCCTCTTAGTTTTAATTCAGAAATAACTTTTGGTGATACTTTCCAGAAAGGTTCGCTGGAAATTCTCCATCCTGCCGAAACTGACGGGAAAAATGCAAAACGCTGACTTGATGGAAACTTGGAAGATCCGTCATAGCGACCGTTTAATTCCAGTAAATATCTTTCCTTGAATGAATAATTGACACGATAAAAACCGCCCGCAATCGCCCATTTGTCATATCCGCCACCGGTTGTAATTGTTTGTCCAAGAGCAAGATTGATATCGCTCGCACCTTCGTAAATTAAACCGTTGCGAACAACTTGCAGCTCTTTGTAAAGTGACGTTTCCTGATTAAAACCTGCCAAAACCTTGAAATAATGATTCGCTCCAATCTTTGGTTCAAATTCACCATAGATGTTTGTAGCCGTATATTGCGTGTTACGAAGTTGGTTTTGAAGATCGTTATAATTTGTTCCAACGTATTCTATAACACCTGGTTTGCGGCTGTAAGGAACCGGAACGCGTGTACGGTAGTCGTTATTATCTGTATTCTGATAAGTGAAATTTCCTTTGATTCTCAACACATCGTTGAAAAACTGTGAAGCAAAACTGGTAGTATTTCTGAAAACACGTTTGTTGGTATTGATACCATTTTTGCCATAATAAAAATCACCAACGGTATAAGCCGCCGAATAAGTAAGCGTTCCGTCCGGGTTGAACATCGGTGCCATGGTATGGCCTTCATCCGAAATATTTCTCCATATCGAGCCACCTTCACCCACGTTAAGCGGATTATGATATTTCATGGAAGAGAAGTCGGCGTTGTTCGAAACGTTAAGCCATTTGTAAAGCTGAACAGAACCTTTCACACGCAAACTCATGATTTTGTAATCATCAGAATTGTACTTGAAAAGTCCATCCTGACCAAAATAACGACCTGTTACAAGAAAATCTGCCTTGTCGCTTCCACCGGAAACTGATAAATTGTGTTCCGTAGCACTTGTTGTTTTTTTGTATAATTGTTTATACCAATCCGTATTTTCGTAGTAAACATATTCTCCTGTAACCGGATCAACAACCGTTTTTGGCAAACTCGGATCTTTCGAACGCCTTTCAAATTCAGCCAGATAAGCAGGGGAGAATTTAACCGTTTTGTTTACGTTTTGAGGTGTTTGGGAATAGTCATTCCATGCGCTCCATCCTTCGTTAAACATTTTGGCAAAAGTATAACCATCTGTTACAAGATCCGGAACAGCAATCGGGCTTTTGATCGAATGATTTAATGAATAACTGATCGTTGTTTTATCTTTCTGAGGCGATTTTGTTGTAATCAAAACCACTCCAAAAGCACCTCTTGCTCCATAAATCGCAGCCGAAGCGGCATCTTTCAAAACAGAAACACTGGCAACGTCATTTGGGTTAATACGACTTGGATCTCCTTCAACGCCATCAATCAAAACCAGTGCATTTCCACCCTGACCGATTGAAGTTGCCCCACGAATGTTATAAGCAGGCGATTGAGTCGGTTTTCCATCACCCATGGTCAGGTTAAGGTTTGGAATCACACCTTGTAAACCCTGAGCAAGATTAGGAAGCGAACGGTTTTCCAATACTTTGCTCGTAACCTGATCCACAGCACCGGTAAGATTCATTTTTTTCTGTGTACCGTAACCAACAACAACCAGTTCTTCCAGCGCTTTCGTATCGGCATCAAGAGAAATGTTGAAAGTTGTGCGCGTGCCAATTGGCAATTCTTTTGTGATATAACCGACAAAACTGAAAATCAGCACGGCGTCTTTATCACTTTCTGTCAGATCCAGTTTAAATTGTCCGTCCCCGTCAGTGGTCGTTCCGCGTTGGGTACCTTTTACGATGATACTAACGCCAGGTAATCCTCCTCCTTTTTCATCGGAAACTTTTCCGCTGACATCAATTAACGGTGCCTGAACGGGAATGATCTGGGTTTTTACTTCCGGAATTTTCGGTTTTACAACAATCGTTCTTTCCATCAAACTGTACGTGAGCGGCTGGTTATTGAAACACTGTTCCAAAACCTGTTCAAGCGATCCGCCCGAAATATTCATCGTAACCGGTTTGGCTTTTTTCAACAATTCGTTGTTGAAAATGAACTGATAACCACTTCTTTTCTGGATAATTTTGATCACATTTTCCAGCGGAGCATTCTCTACGGAAACGGAAATTTTTTGAGAAACGGCGGCCGCACTCACCTGCATACAGGCAACGGCTAGTAGGAAAGCGCTTAATTTCATCATGAACAGGATTTTGGATGGAATAAGGCTGATACGTCTACTACTTTTGAAGAGTAGCTTTAATTTCATAGTTTTACGATGTTTGGATTTTGAAAGTTTATGGTTCGCACTGTACACTTGTTTAATAATCCTTTCTGACCGGTAGCCCTGGCCGGCTATCGGTTTTCCAGTATTACTATTTCTTCTGATTATTTTTCACGGATTGTTATTCTTTTGTCTTCGATCTCAAATTTCAATTCACCCGACAATTCAAGCATTTTCAACACTTTTGATAACGTGTTATTCCGGGAGATCATCGCCGTAAAATGTTTGTCTGGAATCTGTTTTTCATTCACTACATCCACGTCATACCATCTTTGCAACTGGCGCATTATTGCGGTCAAATCTTCATTATCAAACTGAAAATAACCTTCTTTCCAGGCAATTGCTTCGTCGGGATCAACTGCCTGCACACGAATCTGTGTGCCGACAATCGCTTGCTGACCGGGACTTAGCAATTTTTTATTTTCGCCATTTCTAACTTTCACAGAACCTTCCAGCAATGTGGTTTTGGAAACAGCTTCGTTGTCGTAGGCCATCACATTAAAATGGGTACCCAAAACTTCCACATGCGTTTTTCCAGCTTCTACCACAAAGGGCATTTCTTTATTTTTGCTGATTTCGAAGTAGCCTTCTCCGGTTAATTCAACCTTACGTTCCTTACCTGAAAATGCAGTTGGAAAATGTAAAGAAGACTTTGAGTTAAGCCAAACCTTACTGCCATCAGGAAGTAAAATCTCATACTGTCCGCCGGTTGGTGTGTTGATTGTATTGTAGGTGATGGCGCTTTCATTTTCCGTCGGCAGGATTTCATAGATAAGCTTACCTTCTTTTTTGCTGATCTTTACGCCGTTTTCTTTTTTGAAAGATCCATTTTCCATGTCTTCCAATGTGATCACGCTGCCATCTCCCAGGGTCAGCGTCGCTTTGTTTCCGCCGGGCAATACGTCATTTTTTAAAACCTGAGGCTTTTGTGTTTTGGCGATTGTAGCTGTATTATTCTTTTTGTGTAAAAATGCATATCCGAAAATTCCAGTGATCAGAACAGCTGCGGCGTATTTGAAATACTTATTGAAAGACCAGAAGGAATGTTGGACAACAGGATTGTCAATTTGATCATTGATATTTTCCCAGGCAGCATTTTGATCGATGGATTCAAAAAATTGCAGACCTTCTTCCATTTTGTCCTTATTCTGCAATTCATTCAGCATGATCTGATTCGCAATATCTTCATTCAGCCAATTTTGCAATGCCTGATGTTCTTCATCGGAAAGTTTTCCGTTTAGATATTTAAAAATTAGATCTGCTATTTCAAAAGGTGCTTTCATTCCTGGCTTTTGTTCTTTGTTAGTAAGACACGCAGAATGAATTTTGGGGTGAAAGATTTGTGAAAAATATTTTTATTTAAAGAAAAATTTAGATTAAAATAATGCATAACTCTCACGTAATAACAGGATTATCTGTTATTTTGAAAGTGTAAAAAATTTAGAGAAAGGAAGCGAAACGGCTTAGTTTAGAAAGACAAGCAGCAAAACGCTGAAAATTTCTGCGGTAAATTGTGGGCGTAAAAGCTGCATCGCACGCTGCTTTTGGGTTTTTACCGTATTTACAGATATGTTTAATTCGTCTGCGATTTCATTATTTTTTTTATCGTCCAGATAGCTCATTCTGGCAATTTGCCGGCAAGCAGGCGGAAGAGATTCCAGTGCCTGGTGAATTTTTGAATATACTTCCGACTGGATGATCGAATTGATTATATTTTTATCCTCAACAAGTTCGGGGAGATGTAAAGTGAATTTTTCAACAACTTTTTGGTGTCTCAACAAATTCAGACTTGCATTTTTAACAGTGGTATACAGGAAACTTTTTATCGAATCAACATCACCGGCCACTTCCTCTCTTCGATTCCAATAAGTGATAAAAGCATCCTGAGCAATATCTTCCGCCTCACCTTTATCTTTAACCATGTTGAATGAAAAGTAAACCAGGTTGGAATAGTTTCTGTTGAACAGCATTTCAAAAGCAATTTTATCGTCACTTTTGTCTTGTGCTGAGTCAGGTTGGGTATATAAAGTATCCATATTCTGTTAGACAAAAGTAATCGGCTCAATCTGTTTTCTTCATTAATTCGAAAGAAAGTAGTCGATAAAAGTATTAATTTTTCTTTAAATAAAACTAAAATAGTTTCCTGGTGAGAAATATGCAGAGGGGATTTCTTTACTGTTTTTAGTTTGTCTTTTGTAAATTTAAAGTCTGCCGAATTTGAGAATCAACTAATCCTGAAGCTCGCAACCAATTGTTGTTCCAGACATTTACAGTTCAAAGGTATTTTAGATCGAAGGGATTACGGCATTTACAATGTTATGATTTTATTAAGAAACCTCGTTCATCTGATGATTGCCGGATCATAATAGCTAAATCGGTTTATATTACAATTATTACTATAATTAGTTTTAAAATGAAGATTTTATTAATTGTGTTATTTCATTTTGATTAAAAAAAAGAAGGACGTCGGATTTATCTCCAACGTCCTCCATTTTTTCAATTTCAAACTGATTTGTTACCAACCTGGTGTTTGTTTGTAAGCACCATTACTTCTTGCAATTTCATTTGGACTGATAGGCCATGCTAATTTTGCGGCTGTAAATGTTCTTGCCGGCCAAACCTGCTGCACTGTAAAAGAAGAAGCAGGATCTGTTTTGTTGGTATGGATACGGCCATGAAGCGGAGCGTTGATTTTGTCATAATCACCCCAACGTTTTAAATCAGCCAGGCGGTCTGTCCATTCACAACCTAATTCTACACGGCGTTCATGTTTCAAATTAGCAAGTGTCGGGGCAGAAATTGGAGCAAGTCCAACACGGGCGCGAATTTCATTTAACGGTGCCGCAGCTTCGCTGTTTTTACCTTGTTGAATAAGTGCTTCTGCCTTGAAAAGTAAAACTTCCGCATAACGCATTAATGGCAAATTCAAAGTTGTAGTAGGGTAGTCGCCATTCTGATTGATCTGCGTATTTGTTCCCGGATCCTGATTTGTGCCGTTGCTATAAGGATCCATATACTTGTTGATCTGGAAACCGGACAAACTATTTGTTGAGAAATAAGAACGCTCAACACCGAAGAAAGTAAACTTGTCTCCAAACTTTAAAATCGTTGCTTCACGTCGTGGATCGTTTGTTTCATACTCATCATAAAGCTCAGCCGTTGGTTGGAAATAACCCCAGCCGTTATAAATTCCCCAGCCTTTATTTTCCATCACAACACCCGGAAATTCAGAACCACCCTGTACGCCCGAAGTTACTGACCAGATGTATTCTGATCCCCAGTTGTTCGCCGCCTTAAAAACCGATTTGTAATTGGCAAGATTACTGCCTTGTCCGGTCATAAGGGCACGTCCGCCTTCGGTTTTTATTTTATCGGCAATTTCAGGAATCGCAGCCCATTTGGTATTGTCGTATTGCGCCCAGTATGCGTAAGTTTTCACCATATAACCCCAGGCAGCAGCCTTGTGAGCTCTTCCCTGATCCGCAGCTCCGTAAGTTTGGAACAACGGAAGAAGATCAGCTGCTTTTTGTAAATCGCTGATGATTTGCGCATAATTATCTGTTACCGAAGGAAGCTGCGGAGGAATTCTCAAACCAAATTCAGCATTTTCGATACCATCATAAGGAACGCCCTGATTTTTGTGACCCCATAGATATGCGATCCAGAAATGAGAAAAAGCGCGTACAAAATAGGCTTCACCAAGAGAACGGTTTCTGATGGCGTCGCTAACATTAGTCGCTTTTTGAACACCTTCAATAGTTTGATTTGCTTTATTCATCATCGAATACAAATCATCCCAACCACCAGTCAGATAACCTTCATTGCCGGACGGGATAAAGTTTTTTATATTTTCTCCGTCCGCTTTTGATCTTCCAACGATTAAATCGTCACTGGCATTTTGCACCCAGAAAAGATCACGGCCCCAGGTAGCTTCGTCACGCATGGCCACATACATGGAAGCTACGCCTTTGATCACATCATCCTCGCTATCCCAGAAATAGGCTGTTGTTGATTCTCCGTTTGGTTTGGTATCAACCCATTTTTCATTACACGCAGTCAGGCTGAGCATAAGCGCCAGGCCTGATAAAATTGAATGTTTTATATATAATTTCATAATTTCCGGAATGTTAGAATTTAAGCTTTAAACCTGCTGAGTATACACGGGAAACCGGGAATTGGCCGCCATCCAAACCTATACCTCCAACTTCCGGATCCATGCCGGAATATTTTGTGAACGTAAGCAAATTGTCGCCGCTTAAATAAATACGAAGGTTCGCACCTTTAACAAATTTTGGTACGGTGTAACCGATAACTAAGACTTTTCAAACGAACATAATTTCCACTTTCCAGATACCAGTCAGAGGCTGTCTGGAAGTTTTTGTTGGCATCGCTTGCATTGATTTTTGGAATGTTTGAACCAGTATTCGTTGGTGACCATGCATCCAGAATCTTATCCCAGCGGTTGTAACCCTGTTCCGATGCGTTCAAGGTAGATTCTTTGAAAGCGTTGAAAATTTTAACGCCGCCCACACCTTGCCAGAACATGCTCAGATCAAAAGATTTCCAGTTAAGGTTAGTTGTAAAACCGTAAGTAATTTTTGGAAATGCACTGCCCATATAAGATCTGTCGCTGTCATCAATTTTTCCGTCACCGTTCAAATCAACAAATTTCAAATCTCCCGCTTTCGCGTTTGGCTGAATTTTTGTTCCGTTTAAAGTATAGCTATTTGCTGCTTCATCTGACTGGAAAATTCCATCTGTTTTAACCAGCCAGTAAGAATAATAAGGTTGTCCCACAGTTGACCGGTAAGGAGTTATTGTTCCTCGCCAGTTGTCGTCGTGGACCCAGACAGAATGTGGCATTATCGTCAATATACTTTACTCTGTTTTTCAGCGTAGCAACATTGCCGCTGATTTCGTAGCCAAGGTCTCCTGCTTTATCTTTCCAAGAGGCAACAAATTCAAAACCTTTATTACTGATTTTTCCCTGATTGATAAATGGAGCTCCGAAACCATAGGTATTTGTCCAACTCGGTATCCTGCTGTTTGATCAAATTGTAGGTCAGCTTATCAAAATAATCGGCAGAAAGTGTTAATTTTTCTTTTAACAAAGAGATGTCAAGACCAATATCTGTTTGCTGTGAAGTTTCCCATGAAAGTTTCGGATTTTTTAATGCATCCAGATAAAGTGCTCTTGAATAAACACCTCCGTCTCCTACCTGATAGGTATAATCCGATTTCAGTGTTGAATAACCGTAATAACGTCCAACCGATCCAATATTTCCAATACGTCCCCAGCTTGCTCTGATCTTTAACAAATCAACAGCAGGAATATTGAAGAAACGGCTCGGAACTGATTTTCCAAGCGGCCGTTGCAGCCGGGAAACCTTTTCCGCGATAACCTTCTGCAAGTCGTCCGGCGATATCGTAACGGTAACTTCCTGTCACAAAATAACGTCCGCCCAAGCTGTATGAAAGCTCGTCCTACATATGAAACGTTGCGGTCTTTCCAGTCGTAATCAGTAGGTCTGTCGGATGTGAAAGTACTTGCATTAATGAAAAACTGAGCCCAGTTTTCTTCGTCACAAATATCTCTTGCAGTTGCGCTGAAAACCTTTTGCACGCATTTTCCTGGGAAGTTGTAGAAAGCATGGCGCCAACATTATGTTTGCCAAAAACACGGGAATAGTTCAGCGTATTTTCCCAAATCCAGTTATAAGATCTGTCGGTCGAATAACTTAAAGTATTCTGGTTGTTTGGCTTACCTGGCTCTGTTCTTTTTGGTGTAAAGTTTTTGATAAAGTGAAGACTTGCTGACGGTAAGAAAAACGCGTCAAAAATGATAAACCCGGAATAATATTCGAATATGAAAGTTCAGAAACCGACTGAATGTCATTTCCTTTGTTGTAAGGTTTGTATCGAAGAAGCGTAGCAACCGGGTTGATCGCGTCACCATGAATACCCAGATATTGGGAATCTCTTGGGCCAACACCTCCGAAAGAACCGTCATCATAATAAACCGTTGCAGAACGTGGCATATACATAGCCGACAAGAATTGTCCCGCTATATCCGCTTGCTGTTTCAGTTCCGCGGCTGTCGCTATTATTCCAGAATAACTTCCTGACGGAATTTCAGGTTATCTGTGAATTTGTATGACAGAATTGAAACGAAGAGGAAATATTCTGGCTAAACGTATTTAACAAGCGTTCCTTCATTTTTTTCATAACGTCCCTGGAATAAGGGTTGAGAATTTATCAGTACCTGCATTAATACTGATATTGTGTCTCTGGACAATACCTGTTCTGAAAATTTCATCGATCCAGTTTGTACGGGTAACCTGAGCATAAGGATTTTTGGTAGCATCCCAGCCATCAAGCGGTGTAAGACCTGCATTCGTGAAAGCTAGGTTTGAAACGTATGCTTCTTTGTCGGCTGTTAAAGAATTTGGCAATTTCCAGGCTTGTTTAATTCCACGGAATCCGGAATATTCAATACTTGGTTTGCCAGCTGCTGCCTGTCTCGTTGTAATCAGAATTACTCCGGCAGAACCTGAAAATGCTCCATAAATAGCAGCCGAAGCCGCATCTTTTAATACAGTGATCGATTCAATATCCGAAGGATTATAAGGTGCATTTGGCACACCATCCACCACATACAAGACACTTTCATCCGCTACGGGATCCTGTACCGCGAATCGTAATACTTGGTGTCTGATCAGGGTGACCACCATTACTTACAGCCGTAACACCAGGAACTTTTCCCTGGATCATATTACCCACATCCAGTACCGGGCGGTTTTTTATCTGTGCCATATCAGGTACCGAAGCTACGGCTGCTGACAAGATCACTTTTCTTTCGCAGTTCCGTATCCGATTACTACAAGTTCGTCCAAAGATTTGGTATCAACAGCAAGAGAAATACTGATAGACGATTTATTTCCCACCAAAACCTCCTGGCTCTGATATCCTACAAAACTGAAAATCAAAGATGCGCTGCCATTTAGGAACAGAAATTTCAAAAGCACCCTTCAGCATCCGTTGAGGTTCCTTGCTGCGTTCCTTTTACGACAACGCTAACACCCGGAAGCGGTTCGTTATTGTCAGCGGAAAGCACTTTTCCTTTGATATTAATTTCTGCCGGCGCTGCCAAATTCCGGAGCTTTGCATTCTATTTCCGATAATTGAAATGCAGATTTGCTGCTGGGAACTTGCCAGTACAATCTGCTCATTAATTACCTTGTAGCTAATACCACGAGGCGTAAGCAACTGATCCAATACGTTGGAAAGTTTCTGGTGTTCTACATCAATTTTGATTTTACTTTGAAGTGAAACCCGGCTGCTGTAAACAAATTTTACATCCGTTTTCTTTTGAATTTGTCCTAACGCTTCTTTGAGCGTAACGTTGTCTAACCGCAGCGTCATATCCTTACTCAGGATAGACTGCGCCGTACTTTCTTTTGCGTAGCCTGAGCTGGCAAGTAAAGCGGCCATGATCCATTGAAGCAATCCGATGCGCATAAGTTTTTGCCAGTTGATCGGCTTGTTACGTACTGATTTTTGCATAATTTTGATTGTCTGATTGTTAGCACTATTGGACATTTCATTTCCTTTCTCACGGTGGTACGTGAAATGAGAAATCATTGGGGGAAATAAGCAAGTTTGGGCCGGGTGTGGTGGTACACATCCGGCCTTTTTTATGCTCGCAAAGTCAGGGTGGAATAGTAAAGTCTTTTTTCATAAGGTCGGTGGTTTGGGTTAAGTAAGCGGGTTATGATTTTTTATTTACAAGCTTTTCCATCTATCAAAATCGTGTTCTCCGACATGGAATAACTTGCTTCCAGTGAAGTACAGAGCATTTCAAGAATGACCGGCAGTGATTGTTGCTCAAAATCGGCTGTCAGTTTGCAACGATTCATATCAGGATTTACAAGCAGAATGTGTGTGTCAAAACGTTGCTCCAATTGTTTGAATTACAGAAGTAAGCTGCGTTTCTTCAAACACAATGGTTACCGGTTCAAATATTTCTTTTTTAGTTTGATTTGGGATTTCAAAAAAAGTAAGTCGTTTTGATTTAGGTTCGAAAAACGCTTTTTGCTGTGATTTTAAAATGACTTCCTGCGTGGCTTTTTCGCCGGGAGCAGTTACTGAAACACTTCCGGTAACGACGGAAACTTCAAGCATTTTCTGTTTTTCAAGCGCTTTTACATTGAAGCGGGTTCCTAAAACTTTTATTTTCACCTCACCGCTTTGAATCAGAAAAGGACGTGTTTTGTCATGTGCGATATCAAAAAAACCTTCGCCGCTAAACGTTACTGTTCTTTTGTCTTTTTGGAATTTTTTTGGATAGGAAATGGCGGCATCCGCATGCATCCACACAAAACTGCCATCCGGAAGTTTGTGCATAACCATTCTTGGCTCGTTATTCTGAAAATATATAGTATCTGAAATGCTTTTTCTTTCATATCAACTGTCGCGATTTGAAACGTATTTTCATTGCGTTGACTAAGAAAATATAAACCCAGTCCGAGTACAAGTGAAGCAGCAATTCCGCTTAGCCATTTGAAACTCGCAGAAATTGTTTTGGTTTTGATTTCCTTCTTTTGAATCTGCGTTTTTGATATAATCAAAAGTTTCCTGCTGTAAACGTGTCTGTTCATTTTCAGATAAGCGAATCCAGATAATCCGTTTTGCCATTTATCGACGCATACCATTTTTCTACCAGTTCTTTTTCCTGATCGGTGCATTGGTCATTAAGGTATTTCTCCAACAGGAAAGCAGAAGGGACAGGTTGATTCATATAAGGGGTTTAATTATCAATTTAAAACCAAGTCGTATGAAAACGGGCTTGACCCTTAGTCGGTTTAAAAATATTTTTTAAAAGTTTTGAGACCATTTTAAATTTTGATTCCAACCCGTCAATCGGTATGTTTATAAGCCTTGCGTTCAGTAACTTACTGCCAACGGAAAAGCGCTATTTCTTCTCAAAAACATCTTATTATGAAAATTATCTACCTAACTTTTCTTGCAGTTTTTTCAGTCACCAGTGTTTTTGCCCAGCGCACTGTGATTTATTGCGGCAATTTGTTTGATGGTACAAATGGTTCAATGAGGCCATCTGTTACTGTTATTGTTGAAAAAAATAAAATTATTTCTGTTGAAAATGGATACTCGGCAGCACTTTCGGCAGATAAAGTGATCGATCTAAAAAGTAAAACCGTTTTGCCGGGACTGATCGATATGCATGTCCATCTGGAAGGTGAAACGAGTAAGGATCAGTTTCAAAAAAGAATTCAGCAAAATATGGCTGACGTCGCTTTTGACGCGCAAAAAAATGGAGTGACAACCTTGATGGCAGGTTTCACAACGGTTCGGGATTTGGGAGGAAGCGGTGCCAATATTGCTTTGCGTAACGCGATTAACAGAGGTGTGGTTGTGGGGCCGAGAATTCTTACATCCGGAAAAACGATTGCAACTACGGGCGGACACGGAGATCCTTCAAATGGTATCAAACCGGAATTACAATTGCCACCTGCTGCATTGGATGGTGTTATCAATAGTCCCGATGAGGCTCGTCAGGCAATACGTCAGCGTTACAAAGATGGTGTGGACTGGATCAAAATCACAGCGACTGGTGGTGTTTTAAGTATTGCCAAAAACGGAAAAGGTCCGCAATTTCAACCGGATGAATTAAAAGCGCTTATTGAAACTGCGAATGATTACGGACTGAAAGTGGCAGCGCATGCACACGGAGCCGAAGGTATGAAACGCGCACTCCGCGCCGGCGTTACGACGATTGAACATGGTTCATTTCTGGATGATGAATGTATCAAACTTTTCAAGGAAAAAGGAGCATATCTTGTTCCGACAATTATTGCCGGAAAAACGGCTTCTGATTCTGCTAAAATTCCTGGTTATTATCATCCGCTTGTTGTACCAAAAGCACTGGAAACCGGAAAAATGATTCAGGAATCTTTTGCAAAAGCATATAAAGCTGGTGTGAAAATCGGTTTTGGTACAGATGCGGGTGTTTATGTGCATGGAAAAAACGCAAAGGAATTTGTATACATGACCGAAGCCGGAATGCCGATGGCAGAAGCGCTTCTTGCTGCAACACGCACGAATTCTGAAATATTAAGTATGAAAGATCAGATCGGTTCTGTTGAAGTTGGAAAACTGGCTGACATTATTGCCGTAGATTCAGATCCATTAAAAGATCCGGCGGTGATGATGAATGTTACTTTTGTGATGAAGGATGGGGTGGTTTATAAGTTGAAGTAGAGTATTGAAATGAAAAACTAATTAATTACCATCCAGCTTCATGCTGATTAATTAGTTTTTCATTTCAATACTTAAAGCAATGTGATTTTCAATTTTGTCAACTTTTGAAGGCGTTTAAAATCTGACTTGTTAAAAGTGCAAATTTCATTACAATAGGTTTCTGCAATGGCGAGATGAATACAGTCGTTGGTATTATTGAAACCAATTTGTTTAGCCAACTCAATGGCCCTGAGTAAATCGGAAACCTCATAAGGTACTGGCCGGGAAGATAAAAAATTGTAAAGCATAGCTTCAATGTCATCCGCCTTTTGTCCTAGTTTGTAAAGAACAAAAGCAGTTTCCTGAAGACATAAAAGTGAAATGAAGAACGTATTCTTTTCAGTAGCGCTTTGATATAAATTAATTGCCTGTTTATGTTTCAATATATCCTGAGGAAGAAGAAAGTGAATCAGAACATCAGCATCAAAATAAATCACAGATTGATATCATCAGCCAGAGAAGAAAGATCCAGATTTGGGTCAATCTTCACGTCCTTGAATCTATCCCTTATCTCAAGTGATCTTTTTATAGAGTCTCCCGTTGATCGATTATTTCTTCTTTTTCCAGATCTTTGACCATTGATCTCAGATCTCTTTTTTACCAAAAACAGATTGGATATTTTTGATAAACTCCTGATTCAAATTTTCGGAATTTATCTTGAATGTGTGTTGCATGATCTGTTATTTGAAAACAATTAAAGTTACAGATTTTTCGTGATAAGCTTGAATTCTGAGATTTTCGAATATGCTGTATTTGAATAAATTAAAGAAGATAAGGCTGCCAAAATTCATTCACAGCCCTTTCAGCTTACAAACTTAATCTATTTCTTCCTATACTTATTAAATAACCTCAATATCTTCTCATAAATCTCAGTATTCTCATAAACTCCTCTGAAATCCATGGAATGCGGGCCGTAAGCAAAAACCGGCACCATCACAGAAGTATGATCATTGGTGCTGAAATGTCCGTCAACATATCCTTTTTTCAGATCACCGTCAAGTAAAGTCAAACCACCCGTTTCGTGATCGGCTGTCACGATAATCAGCGTTTCTCCGTTACTATCTGCAAAACGTAATGCTTCACCGATCAGCTGATCAAAATCCAGCATTTCAGTCACTACATAAGGTACTTTATTGGCATGTCCGCCGTAATCGATCTGCGCGCCTTCGGCCATGATGAAAAATCCCTTATCATTTTTTGACAGCGATTCTTGTGTTCTTTTAAATGCTTCTGTCAGGAAATTGCCGCGTCCATTTAATATTGAAACTGTTTTTGAATCATCTAAAAGTACAAACGGGGTTTTCAATGTGTTTAAGTCCTTCCATTGATTTGAAAATTGAATTCCTTTTAATTGAAGAGAATCTGAAACTTTTTCTTTTGTGAAAAGTGAAGCGCCGCCGCCGATTAAAATTTCAACAGGAGATTTTAGATAATCATGCGCAATTAAAGCCTCCATAGATCTGTCGGAGCGATGTGCGTAAAATGCAGCCGGAGTAGCATCAACAATATTTCCCGCGGATATCAGACCTGTTTTTATGCCAAGCGGTTTTATTTTATCTGGCAGGTTGGGCAACGGAATATTGTTGGTATCAACACCAATCGCACGGTTTCTTGCTTTTTTTCCAGTCGCCATCGCAGTTCCGCCTGCGGCAGAATCCGTAATGTAACTATCCGCTGCATTGGTTTTAGAAAAGCCGATATTTAAAAATCGGGTAAGATTTAAGTTCTCCGCGATTTGCCGTAACCCCCGAATAAATCTGGGCAAGTCCCATACCATCACCAATCAATAAAATTATATTTTTGACTTTGGATTCTTTATCGTTATTGCGGTAAGTGGGTTTGTAAAGTGCCTGAATTTTTTCAGCAGTATATTCTGCATCCGCGCGTTTCCTCAGATAAGGTCCAAGTTCCTCAACCTTGTCAGTATTCAAATAATCCAATCCCATGTTCATCAACATTTTCCAGGCATTGATATTATCCGGAGTTGCCCATAGACGTACTTTTTTGCCTTGATCATGTACTTTTTTGATTACCGCTTCAATGGCATCCTTCTCGCTTTTGACCAAAATTCCTTTTCCATTCCATTTAGTGTATTTTGTAAAATCCTGACTGATAAGACCAACTTTTTCAAGCTGTGATTTGGTATACTGAATGTCCGGGCGTCCGTCAAAAAACAGGTAATCGGGATATTGGTCAAATTCCTGTGGAGGAGGTACATCACCGCTCAAAACAATTTTAACCGGACCTTTGGGATAAAAGATGTTTTCATGCGGTTTTAACACTTTTATAAGAGCTGGAATAGTTTCTTTGCCAGGCGTTTTTAAATCGATTAATAATTGCAAACCCAGATTTTTATCCGGATAAATACTGCCTTTATTCTTTTCAATTTGTTCAAGGATAGGTTTTAAATACAGCGCGTTGAAAGTGTTTTTTGACGTGATGTATTTGTGGTCGTGTGCTACAAAAATGCTGTCGTTTTTCAGGAATATATCTGCTTCAATTGATCCAAATTGCTGATAGTAAGCGCGCAGAAATGGAATATTTTGTTCGTAGTCATTATGTGAATGTGCCTGTGCGGTGCTGTACTGAACCGGACTTTGTGCATCAGCCTGATTGACAAAAAGAAAAGCAGAAAGAAAAGCAGGAATAATAAACTTCATAAATGGGAAGGACGTTCGGTTTGAACGAAAATTAAATAAATGTTAGTTTGGAATAAAAGTCGTGTGCGAAAGAAATTACCCTTAGCCGGGTTATAAAAATAATTGATAAAAAATAATCAGGTAGGCGAGATGCTCCTTCAAATGTTGTCTTAAAATGCGAAGCGCCTTGGTAATATGTTGTTCAACTGTTTTTTCGGAAATGATAAGTTCAGCAGCAATTTCACGATTGGAAAGTCCCTGGCGGCTTCGGATGAAAACTTCCCTGCATTTTGTTGGCAGCATTTCCAGTGCCCGCTCATACTTATTCTGCAAGTCAGCTGTAAGTACACGTCTGATCCGTTAGTTCAGAAATAGTAGAAGCCTGAATTTCCCATTGGTTGTAATGATGTTTTCGGGTAAATTCTTTTCTGTAAAAATTGATCACCGATTTTTTTGCTACCGCAAACAAAAATGGTCGGCAAGTCTGGATCTGATTTTTCTGACGCTGCTGCCAGATATTTACAAACAATTCCTGAACAATTTCCTGCGCTGCAAACTGGTCTCCGACTTTTGAAAATACATAATTGAACAAAACCTTGAAATAACGTTCGTACAATTCGCCAAATGCAAGTTCGTCGTCCTGACCGATCAGTTCGAGAATATTTTCATCAGAATAGGTAAGGTACAACTGGCTCATAGGTTTCAACGCCTCAGTCTTTTCAGATTAAGGTAAGAAATTTTTGACAAAAATCAGTCTTAATTTCCTCATTCACTTCAATTAAAAGTTAACTAATCTGTCTGTTTTTTTAATTTTTGATAACAAAATGTTAATAAACTTAAAATTTTTATACAATTTAGTACTAACCAAGTGAGAAGTTGTATTTTGCCCACCTAATCTATCAGACGTATTACGCTTAAATTTTTATGTATAGGTATCCCGTCACTTCACGCATTTTGCTTGCTATTGATTGTATCATTTTCGGTTTTGACGGAAAAGATATAAAATTACTTCTGGTAAAGCGAAATCTTGAACCGGAAATGGGGAAATGGTCACTGATGGGCGGATTTCTGAGAGAAGACGAAGATCTTGAAGTTGGGGCCGGAAGAATTATTTATCGATCTTACGGGATTGAAAAATATCTATGTCGAGCAGCTTGAAACTTTTGGTAAAGTAAACCGGGATCCGGCTGAACGAACAGTTTCAGTCGTTTTTTTTGCTTTAATCCAAATTGAAGAACACGATTCCGAAGCTGTAAAAAATCACAATGCTTCCTGGATAAGCCTGGATCAAGCGTCCGGAACTGATTTTTGATCATGATGAAATGGTTACCCGCGCCATTGAACATCTGCGATACAAAGCCGCATTACACCCGATCGGCTTCGAACTTTTACCAGAACTTTTTACAATTCCACAGTTGCAGAAATTGTATGAAGCCATTTACAACACACCGCTCGACAGACGAAATTTTAGCAGAAAATTGCTTTCAACGGGTTTGCTGATTGATACCGGTAGTAAAAACAGTAATTCTGCAACCAAAAAGGCAACATTGTATAAACTTGATACAATCCGGTATAAGGAGAAATTTCACGCTTTCTGGAATTTTATGCCGGATTCGATGAAACCTGTCAAAATTTATTGAAATTTTTAAATTGTGCAAAAACTGAAAATTTTATAATATTTTGGATTGTGTCATATTTACACTATAAATAAAATATATTATATTTACAGGTCGATTAATCATACTTGTTAAATGATTTATGAAATTGTCGGTGTGCAGAATCGTGAATATCGTCAACTTGTGTAAAGCATTATTCTTCAAAATTTTCCCTGAACATTAAGTATTCCGGTAGTGTCGCATATGAAAAACAAGTACGTAATAGGCATTGATTATGGTACCGATTCTGTTCGGGCGCTGGTTGTAAATGCGCATACAGGAGAAACGGCGGGCACGGCGGTGCATGAATACAAAAGGTGGAAAGAGGGAAAATACTGCGATCCTGCCATTTCCCGTTTTCGGCAGCATCCGCTGGATTATCTCGAAGGTCTGGAATCATGCGTGACAGGCGCATTGAAAAATGCCGGTAAGGAAGTCAGAGAAAATGTCAGCGGAATTTCCATAGATACCACCGGATCAACGCCTGTGGCAGTTGACAGAAATGGTACACCGTTAGCACTTTTGCCAGAATTTGCGGAAAATCCGAACGGGATGTTTATCCTTTGGAAAGATCATACAGCGAATGCGGAAGCGGAGGAAATAAACCACCTTGCGCATCATTGGGATACAGATTATACAAAATACGTTGGTGGAATTTATTCATCCGAATGGTTTTGGTCAAAAATATTAAAAACATTGCGTATCGATGAAAAGGTACGCGACGCAGCTTTTTCCTGGGTTGAACATTGCGACTGGATTTCTGCGGAGCTGACCGGAAATACCAATCCTCTGACAATTCATAGATCGCGTTGTGCGGCAGGTCATAAAGCATTATGGCATAGCGAGTTTGACGGACTTCCGTCGGAGGAATTTTTTGTAGCACTGGATCCGCTTTTGGAAGGGATTCGTGATCGTCTTTTTTCAAACACAGAAACATCAGATAAGCCGATGGGGACCATTTCCGCACAATGGGCTGAAAAACTGGGTATTCCATCGGATGTCATTATTGGTGTTGGAGCATTTGATTGTCACATGGGCGCAGTGGGGGCGCTAATCGAGCCTTATACTCTTTGCAAGGTGATAGGAACTTCAACCTGTGATATGCTGGTTGCGCCGAATGAAGAAATTGGTCATTTGCTGATTCAGGGAATTTGCGGCCAGGTTGACGGTTCGATAGTACCCGGAATGTTAGGTATGGAAGCGGGACAATCTGGCTTTGGAGATATTTATGCCTGGTTTGCCAAATTGATTACGACACCTGTTGCCGAAATTTTGGGCGAAAATGCTGCAAAAGAACTTGCTGAAAAATTACTCCCGCATCTGGCTTCACAGGCTGCACTTTTACCGGTTACTGAAAATGATATTGTTGCGATAGACTGGCTTAACGGTCGGCGAACGCCCGATGCAAATCATACATTGAAAGGTGCAATTTTTGGACTTAATCTTGCCAGTGACAGTGCCAAAGTTTTTAAAGCACTTGTTGAAGCAACCGCCTATGGTTCTAAAAGTATAGCCGATCGTTTCGTAAGGGAAGGTGTTCCAATTCGTGAAGTAATTGCGATTGGCGGAGTAGCAAAAAAATCAGGTTTCGTGATGCAAACATTGGCTGATGTGATGAATATGCCAATAAAAGTGGCGTCGTCTGAACAGGCTTGTGCATTAGGAGCTGCCATGTTTGCTGCGGTTGCCTCCGGAATTTATGAAACGCTTCCAGAAGCACAGCAAGCCATGAATTCAGGTTTTGATACGGAATATTATCCTCGACCTGAAATCGCGGCGGTCTATGAAAAACTGTACCAGCGCTATCTGAAAGCAGGTAATTTTGTAGAATACGGGACAAGAGAACTTTCATTCCAAAATTTAATAAGCAATTTAAAGAACAATTCTTAACCAAAATATTTTTAGACAATCAGCCTCAATGTTGGATTTAAAGCAATTTGAAATATGGTTTGTTACCGGGAGTCAGGATTTATATGGAGAAGATACACTTCGCCAGGTCGCTGAACATTCCCAAATAATCAGTGACTTTTTTGATAAGAATTCTGAAATCCCAGTTCGGGTTGTTTTTAAGCCGGTTGTAAAGTCTCCGGAAGAAATTTACCGTATTTGTCAGGATGCCAATGTTTCAGCAAGTTGCATAGGTATAGTTGCCTGGATGCATACTTTTTCTCCGGCCAAAATGTGGATTCGCGGTTTACAGATTTTACAAAAACCATTGCTTCATCTGCATACCCAGTTTAACCGTGATATTCCATGGAAGGATATTGATATGGATTTCATGAACCTGAATCAGTCCGCGCATGGCGACCGGGAATTTGGTTATATCATGACAAGGATGAGGATAAACCGGAAAGTGATAGTAGGTCACTGGCAGCAAAGTGATGTGATTGAGGGCATTGCGTCATGGTCAAGAGTTGCTGCGGCAAGGCAAGATTTGAATGGGGCGAAATTTGCCCGTTTCGGGGATAATATGCGACAGGTTGCGGTTACGGATGGGGATAAAGTTGCAGCAGAAATGACATTTGGTTTTTCTGTAAATACCTATGCCGTTGGTGATCTGGTGAAAGTGATAGATCAGGTTTCTGACGAAGCTGTCGATGAGTTAATTGCTGAATATCGAGGATCAATACCAACTTGTTGCTGCACTACACAAAGGAAAAGAAAAATATTCTGCATTGCAAGATGCAGCAAGAATTGAACTCGGATTGAAATATTTTCTGGAAGACGGTAATTTTAAAGGCTATACCAATACGTTTGAAGATTTGTATGGAATGAAGCAGCTGCCGGGCATCGGGTCGCAGCGTATGATGGCGGCGGGTTACGGTTATGCGGGCGAAGGCGACTGGAAAACTTCGGCTATGGTTCGCGCACTGAAAGTAATGGGGAGCGGTTTGCAGGGTGGAAATTCATTTATGGAGGATTATACCTATCATTTCAATCCTGATAGAAATCTGGTTTTAGGATCCCACATGCTTGAAATCTGTCCAACCATTGCAGATGGAAAACCTTCGTGTGAAATTCATCCGCTGGGAATTGGAGGGAAAGAAGATCCGGTTCGTCTGGTATTTAATGCGCCTGCCGGCCCGGCTATCAATGTTTCGCTTATTGATATGGGCAACCGGTTTCGTTTGCTTGTTAATGAAGTAGAAGCTGTGGCTGTGGATGAGGATTTACCAAAACTTCCCGTAGCCCGTGCGCTCTGGAAACCTGCGCCAGATATGAAAACGGGTTGTGCAGCCTGGATTTATGCCGGTGGGGCGCACCATACCGTTTTTAGTCAAAATCTTAGTACGGAACAAATAGAAATGTTTGCAGAAATGGTAGGGGTGGAACTGGTCGTAATTGATAAAAATACAACGCTGCGTCAGTTGAAAAACGAATTGAGATGGAGCGAAGCATACTATAAGTTTTAATAGTCTGTTTATTCTGAATTTAGCTTAATAAAAATGTTATATAAATATTTAAAAGAACAGGTTTACGAAGCCAACATGGAAATTCCGAAGGAAGAACTGGCTATTGTTACTTTTGGAAATGTTAGTGGAGTTGACCGTGCTGCTGGTGTTATTGCCATCAAACCTAGCGGTGTTCCTTATCGGAAATTGAAGGTTGAAGACATTGTAATCGTTGATCTTGACAATGTTTTGGTTGAAGGAAATATGCGTCCTTCTTCGGATACCAAAACCCACACTTTGCTTTACAGAAATTTTCCGTCTATTGGTGGCGTTTGTCATACACATTCAACGTACGCAGTAGCATGGTCGCAGGCAGGAATGTCTATACCCAATCTCGGTACCACGCATGCAGATCATTTAGTTGCACCGGTTCCAGTTACAGATGTGATGACTGATGAAATGATTCAGGGAGATTATGAACATGAAACAGGCAATCAGATTCTTGATCTGTTCAATCGGTTGTGCCTGAATCCGGAAGAAGTAGAAATGGTACTGGTTGCTTGTCATGGACCTTTTACATGGGGAAAAGATCCTGGAAAAGCAGTTTATAATGCTGTTGTTTTAGAAGAAATCGCAAAAATGGCCTATTTAACAATGAACATTAATCCGGAAGTTGCATCAATTAAACAAAGCCTGATCGATAAACATTTTTTCAGAAAACATGGAAAAGATGCTTATTACGGACAAGGTAATTGTTAATGAGTAGAGGGGAGAAATTTGTTAGATTGGAGTTAATGAATTGGAAGGCATTTAAAAGAAATCGGTAAAAAATTAATTGCATAAAGGCCCAATGACGGATCATTAACCCTTAACCATTAATAATTAACCATTAAAAAAATCAGTTCTTGCCTGATTTTTTAGCAAGTTCTCTCATTTGCTGAAATGCTTCCTGACGTGTCATGCGCTTTTCGCTTGATTTGGCTGCCTGGATGGAGTCTTTATCAAAACGGCCTTTAAAAAAGTTAAGCAATGCAATAATCATAACCTTGTAATTAAATATTTCTGTATACGAAACTTTCAGAATAAACTATTCTTTCTCAAAGCTAAATAAAGAAATTCAATAATTCTACTGTTAGCAGAACTGTCTTTCAGAGAATCGTATAGGAAAATAATTTTCTATTTATACAGCTTGATTTTGCTCTCTAAGCATATTGTCTTCAAGGATTCTCTTTAATTTCCCACCTGGAACGAAATCACCGTCAATCCATCTTACGAAATTTTTAGAATGGGATTTGTAAATTTCAATGGATAAAGGTTTGATTCCACTAAACTCCACTTCTTTTACATATTGTTCGTGAAGTCTTTTAATTTCAAGCAAAGTGCTATTGTCTGTTTTCATTTCCTGGGTTTAGATTACTTAGGTCTGAGTTAACTAACTCTAAACATTATTAAAAACATACCTGAAATGTAACCACTTAGACGATTATAAAAACAATTATATAGAAACTATAAATTGTATTAGAAAAAATAATGTTAATAAATTTCTACGTATGGATGTTTTTGATCAAGTTGCCTGATTTATAATTTGTTGCAGACTAATTGTTATGGTAACAATAAAAATATCCTGCAGAGAAGCGGGCAGGTAAGTAACAGAAGAAGTTATTAAACGACTATGAATCAGGCAGTCAAAATTGTTTTTAGTACACCAATTTCCAAAGGTTTTGACAACAAATCGATAATGGAAGCGCTGGCTTTTGCCTTATCGATGTCCCGCGTATCAATGGTGGATGATAACATATAGATGCGGATTTTATCTTTTATCTGTTCGGAAAGTAAATCAAACTGGTCAATGAATTCAAAGCCATTCATGCCGGGCATTTGCAAATCCAGTAAAATGACGGTATCAGGAAGATTTTCACCTTCGCCCGCCAAATATTCAAGAGCATCCTGCGCAGAATTGAATGGCCGTACCGAATTTCCGATACCGCTTTTAATAATTAATTTTTCATAAATAAATAAATCAAAGGCGCTATCATCAATTAAGATAAAATCAAATTGAGCAGTCATAATTTCTATTTATTTATTGAAGGAATATCTATTTCAAAAATACTCCCTTCACCCAAAGTTGATGTTACCTTGATTTTTCCTTCCAATTTTGTAATCGCTTCGTGCACTATGTAAAGACCTATACCAGAACCACTATTTGTTGCACCGGCGCGATAAAACATTTTAAATATTTTTTCAAGATCATCCTTTTTTATTCCTACACCGTTATCTTCAAAAGTAATCAAAGTACTGGCAGGAGTAGCTCGTATAGTAAGTTTGATAAACGATTTATCCTTTTTGGTATCCTGGAATTTTACCGCATTCGTGATAAGGTTGTTGAAAATAATTCTTAGCTTCATCACATCCGATTCAAAAACACCGGTTTGTGTAATATCCGTAATCATTTCAATATTTTCAAACTCCGGCAAATATTTAATTGCTTCGGTGACATCATTCACAAGCTCTCCAAAATTAATCGGAGTCATGGTGGCTACACCACGGGCATTTTTGTAATAGTCAATGATATTTATGATAAAGGTGTCCAGCTTTTTTACGGATTGCTTGATCAGGTCCAGATATTCGTTCTGAGACTCAACATTATCTTCCATCAAGGCCAGATTGACAATTCCCAGAACAGACATTAACGGGGCTCGCAGATCGTGTGATGCACTATAAACAAATTTGTCAAGTTCCTCGTAGGCTTTTTCAAGATCAAGATTTCTTTGCTTTAATTCAGCCCTTGTATTGAAAATTTCGAATGCATGGGTTATCGCATTTTCTACATAAGTATAATCCCATGGTTTGTCAATAAACCTGAAAACTTCTCCTTTATTAATCGCGTCAATTGCCGCGCTGATATCCGTATGCCCGGTGATCAAAATCCTGATTGGTTCAGGAAATCTTACTCTTATTTTTTCGAAAAACTGAGTTCCGGTCATGCCCGGCATTCTTTGATCGGCCAGGACTACATGGAAATCTTTTTGTTCCATAAATTCCTCAGCCTCAACCACTGATGTAGTTGTAGTAATGTTGTATTGCTTACGAAAGGATGCTTTAAACGATTGGAGATTATGTTCTTCGTCGTCTATGTATAGTATGCGTATCAGTTGATCACTCATTGATTCAGGTAAGGCTATTTTTTTTAGTTATCGGGAGTGTAATTACAAATTCCGTTCCTTGGTTGACTTCTGATATTACTTCAATTGTGCCGTAATGTACTTCAATAATCTTAAAAACGATAGATAAACCTAATCCTGTACCTTCTCCAACATCTTTGGTCGTGAAAAAAGGATCATAAATTTTGGCTTTCACCTCAGGACTCATTCCTGAGCCATTATCTTTTATGGAGATTGTTACATGCTCGCTGTCTTTAAGAAAGGTTTTAACCCATATTGTTGGCTTCCTGTCCGTCAGATTTCCTTTCTGAACCGCATAAATAGAATTGGTAAGTATGTTCATAAATACCTGATTCATTTTTCCGCCATAACATTCCACATTCGGAATACTTCCCAGGTTTTTGTTCAGTTCGAGATTTGTCCCCATCTGATAATTAAGAATTACCAGAGTCGATTCAATTCCCTCATTTAAATTAACAAAGTTAAGGTCTGACTCATCTACTCTTGAGAATACTTTCAGGCCCTTTACAATTTCAACCGTCCGTCTTGCGCCGTCTTCCATTCCTGTAAGCAGCAGTCCGATTTCCGTTTTAATATAGTCAAGATCCAGCTCTTCTTTCAGCTTTTCAATTTTGGTCAGTTTAGTCTGTATACCCTCAAAAGAATCGACTTGTTGCATTTCATCAAATTCCGAAAGGATTTCCAGTACATCGTCAATATCTCTTCTCAACGGACGAATATTAGAGCTTACGAAGTTGATCGGATTGTTAATTTCATGCGCAATACCAGCGGTAAGTTGCCCGAGAGATGCCATTTTTTCAGATTCAATCAACTGGGATTGAGCATCTTTTAGTTTGTTAAGCGTATCCTCCAGATCCTGATTGGTCTGTGTTAATTCTATTGTTCTTTCAGCAACTTTCTTTTCAAGAGAGATATTTTGTTCCCTTATAATTTTTTCATTTTCCAGCGAGACCCGAAGCGCTTGTTCCTGTGAAAGCTCCCGTTCTTTTTTCAGTATATTAATTTTATCAGCAAGCGCAAATGACAGCAGTATGACTTCTATAATTGTCCCAACCTGCATGCTGTAATTTGTGAAATCATTATACGGCAACATATTGAGATTGCGTACAATGTAAAGAATTAGCCCAACCAGGAATACCAGCCATGCAGTCAGGAAGAATTTGGCCGGACGATAATTTTTGAAAAAAGAAAGGCGAACCGTAATGATCAGTGTAACGATAGCTCCGCTAAGCGCCATGATATCAATAATCCGGAAACTTATCAGATCAAATCCCAAAACCCTTGTCACCAATGCCAGCAGATAACCAAAACTTATGATGGTGAGCATATGGTGCAAAATGGGCGATTTGGCACTGGTATGAAGGAATTTTTTGATAAATAAAATCGTGAAAATACCTGCCAGGGCGGGAAACATCACATAGGCAAGATTATTAAATGCTGGCGTATCCGGCCAAAGATATTTATAGGTATAACCCGTTAATGTAAGTTGTGTTAATCCAATAAACAGAATATAAAGTACATAATAAAGGTAACTTTCTTCTTTAACCGAAAAATAAATAAACAGGTTATACAAAATCATCACCAGCAGAATACCGATTTGAATACCGGCAAGAATTTCTTTATTCAAAGAATCCTGATAAAATTCTTTTGGCGAATTAATAATAAGGGGAAGTATTAGTTGCTCCGACGCCAGGATTTTAAGGAAAAAGGTTTTCGTTTGCCCCTGCGGGACTTTTAACTCAAAAACAAGATTGGGATCATTGATTTTTCTTTGTCTGAAAGGTAGATTTTCAGAATTGCTTTGCAATAATTTCCTTGTTTCACCAGCATATAACTCGCAGAGGTCGATCATTGGAGATGCCAGTTCGAGTAATATATTTTCTTCGCTTGTACGATTTGTAATTTTTAACTTGATCCAGAATGCAGATTTGCTCAGACCGAAGTTTGGAGTCTCTACATGGCTTTGGACAAACAGAGATGTATCCAGTTCAGATATAGTCTTTTTGTTGCTTTCGTCCTCATAGATTTCAATGAATTTTCCGGCCACTGTTTTTTTTCCATAAAAGTCTATGTCGTCTCCATAGCACTGGGCGAATGGAAATAGTACAGTTAAGAAAAGTATTATTCTTAAGGCTTTCATTATGGACAATTATTTTTTTGACAAAGAACTGAAAATTATCACTTCTGTTTTCTAAATATTAAGGTAAAGCGGATTGATTTTTGTCTCATAGAAAATATTCATCTCGCCCTTTGGTCCGGTTTCAAGCGTATGTTGAAGAGGGTTTAGACGAAGATCGTTAATTCTTTCCCGTTCATCATCATTTGCAAAGGGCAGATTATCAAGGTCTTTGATTAACAATGCTGTGGCAATGAGTCCTTCTTTGGGATAATAAAATGTTCCATTTTTACCAAGATCACGCACAATCTCAAATCCTACCCGTGTACAATTCCGAAGTGTTGCCGGTGAACATAGGGCCATGAGATATTTCACTCCGATCTGGGAGGATATCGCCACGCCGATCCGGCCCAGAAATATACTGCCAATTCCATAACCCGCCACTTCTTTTGAATTGAACAATCCACAAAATTCTGCAATTTTTATATCGCCTAAATTGTCTACGTAGGAATATATTGAATCGTCAATCTTTGCAATAGCATCCTCCATAGGCATTTTTAAATTTGCCGACCGGACCTGTATTCTGCCTCCGCCATATATTTTTTCCCCGTCTTCCGATTCCACAATGATCATGTACGTATTGGGATCATGCAACCACGTATGGTTTGCAGACGTCACTTGTTTTACTCCGTAAGATTCAAGTACTTTTCTATGTCCGTCAATATATCTGAGGTTATTTTCAATATCTTCGGGTGCACTGTATGCTCTGATTCTGGCTATCATTTGTTTGTCATGTCACCTGCAAAAAACGTATCATGTAAGGGTAATCTCAAAGATTTGACGGCTGGTGTTTCAGCTTTTGCTATCTTAAACAGAAATACTTCCGCCATATCATCTTTCAGGGGTACTAGTTGTATAAACTTCCGGCGAAGCTCGTGCAGCTTATCACTTTCTCCCTGGTCCACTCCGGCATTAAGGCCGTGCAAAACTCTTGGGAAAAGATAAAAAGGAGATATTAGCGGGTGAATGGCATAACCGAGAAGTTCAGCTTTTAACCAGAGACGTTCCAGAGAAACCCCGCCATTGAAGAAGTTTTCAGCGTTGTATTTTGGAAGTGTGATAATGCCTAATGCAGATGCGGATTCGATCAGTTTCCGGCTAACGTCTATCAGTGCATTTCCGCCATCTATTTGTTTCAAAACTCTGGCAATTTTATGATCTTTGATCAGGGACATTGCTGCCAATTGCGCTGGACTCATTCCAAGTGTCTGTACGTCAATTCCGTCAGCGGATTTTTCGGCTTCTTCTTTGGTCCATTTCATTTCCCGGAACACAAAATCTTTATGTCCCTCTTCATTCAGCAATCGTATCCGGTCGCAGCCTCCAATGATTTCGGCAACCTGGCGCATTTGCTCCTTATCCTGAATCATTAATAATTCTGCTCCTTCAATACTTTCAGCAGCCTCAATCAGTAAATCAAGTTCAGAATTTGGGATTTCAACAGGCTGAGAAGGGTTTCGATTGGTAGTTCGGTCATAAATCACGCTGACAGATTCAGGAGAATAGACTTTTTCAAATCCGGCTTCTTCTGTCTGACTGAACTCAATAATTGCGACAAGCGGAGAAGAATTTCCGAGAGGATATAAATTTTTCTTTACGAAAAGTCCGGCTTCGCGACTTTTAAGAATCAGGTTTTCAAATGCTGCTCCAAAGGAAAGGTTGGAGGCGATGTTGTCGAAGTTTCCGAAGGAATAAGCTCTGTGCTCATCGTGAAACAAAAACAGTTTTCCGTTTTGATAAATCCATTTCCAGGGTTGGTCGTTTCCTGTGGAAGGAGCCTGGCAGGCCGCTTTTACTAGCGTTTCAACCGTCGCAACATCAGGGATATACGTAACAGTTTGATCGTCAAAGCTGGAAGCCGTTTTTCTGGCAGAATTTAAGTCAAATGGCGGGAACGGGTTATTAAAGACAGGACTGTCATTAATATTTTTATTACCTATTAATCCTTCCGAATCCACATAATACCGACCTGAATCATGGAATTGATTTAAAAGAATCCTGCGAACAACATCCGTTGTTACCCCTGCTCCAAGGGTAACGGCGCTAGCAAGCTGCGGCCAGGTTCCGATGGATTGTCCAACTTCAAGTAAAGAGACCTTTCCACGAAGAGAGCTATTTTTAGCGTCAACAATCCGGATAATCAGTGGTACCTTTTCTTCGTTGGTGAGATTTTTAAGTTTGGAAGGGTCAATATTCCCAATCAGTCCATGGAAAATCGGACGATCAGGTTCAAGGTCGAACCTTTCAACATCAAGCATTCCTTTATCGCTTGTTTCCATCACGACAGGAATTCCATGCTTTTTTGCTTCATTTCTGCATAATAACTTGATATCAAGCTCGTCACATTCTTCAACAAGCAGATCCAGATTTCCATTTTCTGTAAGAAATCCGGAGATATTTTCTTCTGTTATTCCGTCAAGGTAACATTCTACCTTAATGAATGGATCAATCTCGGCAATTTCACGGGCTGTGATTATCGCTTTGTTAATTCCTATATTATGTAAACCGGTTTTGATGCGGTTCATATTACTCAGTTCGAGCGTATCAAAATCGGCTAGTTTTATATGTCCGCAAACACGTTCCGTCGCTAACGTTAACGCAACCGCATTGCCGACCGAAAGTCCCACAACACCAATTTTTTTATCAAAAAGTGCGTTTTGTTCACCTGTGGTTATCTTATGTTTATTTCGGCTTGTCCTTACTTCAACAAACTCGTCTTGATCAAGAATATGCAGAATTCTTTTTGCCCAGGGATAATATACCCAGACACCTTCTTCATCCGGTACTTTATCTTTTATCCAATCTTCATATAAATGTTGACAATCAGCAGAGGTAAGCCTTTTTTGAGGACTTCTTATTTTGAAAAGTTCGCCTTTTTGAGATTGAAATAAATTTAGGATTATTGTATTATTATCAGAAGTAATCTCGTCAAATTTTTCTTTGTCAGCACTCTGGGTAAGTTTAAAAATAACTGGCAAAAAAATTTGAGCGAACTCTATTTTATCCATTTTTCCTGGCGTTGAGTTGTTAGTACAATCCGGATTTCCCGAATTTTGTTTCAATTTTACAATCTAAACATAATTTTACAAGAACAATAATAAAACGGTTACTTATCTTAATTGATAATATTCCGCCTATCGGTTTAGAGGAGTGTTGGTTTGACAAAATTAAGCAAATGAAATCCATATTCTTTTCAAATTGTCAATTTCAAACTAAACTATCTTATTGTTTTTAGAATATGTTAAATTATGTTCAAACATATATATTTGCAAGGAGAGTATAAAATTGCAGTCTAAATATTTATTACCTTTTTTGAAATAAATCTAGTATTTTTAGAAACATGAATTTATAAGATTAGTTCAGAGTTTACAATCAATGAAATGGAAAGCCCCGAGAAAATAAGTATCCTCTATGTGGATGATGAATTAAATAATTTAAATTCTTTTAAAGCAGCCTTCAGAAGAGATTTTAATGTACTGACAGTTACCTCCGGAAAAGAGGGATTGGAAGTGCTGAAATCCAATAAGGTACATGTAATTATTACCGATCAAAGAATGCCGGAAATGACCGGGGTTGATTTTTTAATTGAAGTTTTAAAAGAGTATACTGACCCAATCCGTATACTATTGACTGGATATTCTGACATTAATGCTGTGATTGATGCCGTTAATAAAGGTCACATATACTATTATCTGAACAAGCCCTGGGACGAGCAGCAGTTGCGCATCATTATAAAAAATGCCTACGAAATTTTTAGTCTGAGAGAGAAGAACAGGGAATTATTGGAGAAGCTGATTGATGCTAATAATCAATTGGAATTTTTGCTAAGACAAAAACTTATATCCTGATTAACAATCAGGTGCATAGCCCACTAGGAAAGCAGAATATCTTAATAGGATTTTCTTCTTAAACTGACACTTTTTCTAAGGAATGGTGTCAGTTTTATTTCTTTTAAAACATAGCCCAAAACATAATAGAATGTTGTGAAAATCAGGGCTGAAAGGATTACAGCGGCAAGGAATAGATTTCCAAGTACTTGTATAAATGTGATTAACTCTGCCATAACGTTTGTTGATGAAGTATAATTATTCTGTTTTATTAGAATAAAAGAAAAAACTATACCTGTGGTTTTCGGGAATGCTATTCCCCATCAATCTGGCCCTGAGAGGCTTGTATGGCAAGCGTTTTTATCTTGATTGGTTAATTAGTCTACAATCAATGTGGGATTTCACCCACTTAGCTGATATAACCAGAATTAATCCTGTCCGCCAAAACGGACAGGATTAATATTTTAAGGTTTTGCCCGCTCGTATTGTACCGGCCATATAGTATGGTCATGCACTTCCTTCGCTGCCAGTAAGGGAAAATAAGGATTTCGTAATATTTCTCTTGCCATAAGAATCATATCGGCATCTCCATTAACAAGAATAGTTTCGGCCTGAACGGAATCTGTGATCATTCCAACTGTTCCTGTCAGTATTCCTGTTTGTTTTTTTATTGCAGAAGCAAAAGGAAGCTGATAGGCTGGCCCAACAGGAATTTTCACAGGAGCAACTAATCCGGCTGTCGAAACATCGATCAGATCGATTCCCTTGTCTTTTAATATCGCAGCGAGTTTTATCGACTCGTCCAAATTCCATCCTCCGTCTGCCCAATCGGTTGCAGAAATCCTCACGAAAATCGGCAAATCATCTGGCCACTCTGATTTTATTGCTTCTACAATTGATAACAGTAACCGGATGCGGTTTTCAAAACTTCCCCCGAATTCATCCGTACGCATGTTACTAAGCGGAGATAAAAACTGATGCACAAGATAACCATGAGCGGCGTGAATTTCTATAACTTCAAAACCAGCGGCTAATGCCCGTTTTGAAGCAGCAACAAAGTCAGAAATTATTTTATCAATCCCTTGTTTATCAAGTTGCTCCGGCATTGGATAATTGTCTGCAAAGGCAATGGGGGAAGCTGAAAATGTAGTCCATCCGCCGTCTTTAATTTCTACTTTATCTTTTCCTTTCCAGGGCACAGAAGTACTTGCCTTTCTGCCCGCATGTGCCAGTTGTATACCGGCAACACAGTCTTGGGCTTTGATGAAAGAAGTTATCTGTTGAAGTTTTTCAATATGCTCATCTTTCCAGATTCCAAGATCTTCGGGAGAAATCCGTCCTTCCGGTGATATGGCCGCTGCCTCTGTAATAATCAGTGAAGCGCCGCCAACGGCACGACTTCCAAGGTGAACCAGATGCCAGTCATTAGCAAATCCATCCACAGACGAATACTGGCACATGGGCGAAACAATGATTCTATTTTTAAATTTTATACTCTTAATTTCAAGAGGAGAAAAAAGCTTTGACATATATTTTAGAATAGTTGATAATTAAAATCCGGAGCGGATTCTTTATTGATCCCTTCATAAATTTTCAGACCAATTAGAATAATAAATCGTTTAAAGTTGTAGAAACGGCTCAGGAAGTTGAATTTTACATTTAGGAGTTTGAATTTCCTAACAACGTTTGAAGATAAAAAAGTCAGTTTATGCAAAGAAGTTTCACCAAGTCCGTCAATAAAATTGTATTTGTTTTTTTACTGGTAATGACTTTTTCGGTGTGTAAAAGTGCGGATACGTTTTTTGTCTCCCTGGATGGAAATGATGTGAATCCCGGAACAAAGGAAAAGCCGTTTGGTACTATTGCAAAAGCCAGAGATGCTGCCAGGAAATCAGTTGGCAAGACAGAAACTACGACGATCTATCTCAGAGGTGGTACTTATATATTTGAAAATACACTGGAATTTGGGGCTAACGATAAAAATATTGTGCTGATACCCTGGCAAAATGAGCCTGTGATATTTTCAGGTGGGATAACCGTTAGTCCAACGAAAGTAAAACGGCTCGATCAAACCACTTTTGCGAATGAATTTGCTGAGAATGTTAGAAAAAAAATTGGCGTACTTAATCTTCGCGAGCTCAATATTTCCGATTATGGACAATTGCATAATGTAGGATTTTCCAGGCCTTATCAGCCATCGTGGATGGAATTATTTATCAACGACAAACCGGGACAACTGGCAAGATGGCCCAATGATTCAACCGTTGCAATGGGTCGCGTGATTGATAAAGGTTCTGTTCCCAGAAATGGTGATAATAGTAACCGCGGGGGGAAATTTGAGTACGGTACGGACCGTCCGGCGGGTTGGAAAAAATCAAAGGATATCTGGATATCGGGTTATTTCAATTATGGGTATGCCGAAGATGCGGTGAAACTTGCTGCGATGGATACCGTTACCAAAACGTTTACAACTGCACAGCCACACATTTACGGATTTGATTCAGACAAAAACTGGAACCGCTGGTATGCCTACAATATCCCTGAGGAAATTGACCAGGACGGTGAATATTATCTGGATCGTGAAAGAGGATTACTATTTTTTTATCTGCCTACGATCATGACCAAGCTGGATTTATCTATGCTGCAAGATCCGTTAATTGCGCTGGAAGGTTCACAAAATATTTCAATCAAAAATATTTCTTTCGAAGTTTCCAGAGGTATGGCCATTTATCTGGAACGGGCTGAATCCTGTACTGTTTCCAATTGTATTTTCAGGAATCTGGGATCTCTGGCGGTTAGTATTGGCAGAGGAATCATGCCTTTTAAAACCCAAAAACATGAAGGAAGCGGCGAAGAATCTTCCAGAGTTTTGGGCAGTCTGGATCAGCATTTATATGAAAATACAACATTTAATCGCCAAGGCGGCAAAAATAACAGGATCGTAAATTGCCACATTTACAATACCGGAGCGGGTGGAATTAGTCTGGGTGGCGGCGACCGGTTAACATTGACACCGGCAGGAAACAGTGTTGAAAATTGCCGGATCCATGATTTTAACCGAATTGAAAAATCCTATCGCCCGGCTATAAATATTGATGGTGTTGGAAACAGAATTGCTAATTGTGAAATTTATAATGCACCGAGTATGGCCATTTTACTTCATGGAAATGATCATATTTTAGAATATTCTACGATTTATGACGTTTGCCGGGAAGTTGATGATCAGGGTGCATTTTACTATGGAAGAGATGCGTCGGAAAGAGGTCATAAAGTGAGATTTAATTATTTCCATCACCTCGGAAATGCCAACCGGACGACAGCAATTTACCATGATGACGGTGCGTGCGGAATGGAAGTTTTTGGAAATATATTCTTCAAAGCCGGCACAATTCCAATCTTGATCGGTGGCGGACAGGATATCTCTTATAAAAATAATTTATTCATAGACAGCCCGTTAGGAATTCATGTTGACAATCGTTTCCAAAACTGGTCGAAAAATTCTCTGGACAAAGACGGCGTTATTGACAAACGTCTTAAAGCCGTTAAATTCGACCAGCCGCCATACGCAACGAAATATCCCGAGCTTGTAAATTATTGGAAAGATAATCCGGCGATTCCGAAAAGACTGGTTTTTGATAACAACATTTTTGTAAGAGTAAAAACGACAAGAAAAGGAGACGATAGCTGGTTTATCTGGTCAGAAAATAATAAGGTAAGTGACATTTATCCTTACAACTGGAAAATGATGGACAGCCGTCACTTCATTCCTGACGATACTCAGCTTGAAGTTCCTGCAAATTGGCAGATTTTACCAGTCGAAAAAATGGGAATCCAGAAAAATTATCAATAAAAAAAGCCTGTTTGAAGTACGTTTCAAACAGGTTTTTTTATGAAGCTTAAATGCCGATTTCTCAGGCAATTTTTTCTTTAAATATTTTCATCGTTCTTTCCCAGGCCAGTTTGGCGGCATCGGGATTATAGCGGGTAGGAGCCGTATCATTCAGAAAAGCATGTTGCGCGCCTTCGTAAACATACAATTCATATTTCACTCCGGCTGCTTTCAAAGCCTCTTCATAAGCTGGAATTCCGGCATTAACTCTTTCGTCCAGACCTCCGTAATGTAGTTGTACAAAAGATTTAATTTTCGGAACATCCGCGGCTTCCGGCTGACGTCCATAATAGGCAACAGCAACTTTCAAAGTGGGTGAATTTACTGCCAATTGATTTGCCAGTCCGCCGCCCCAGCAAAATCCTACGCAACCGGTTTTGCCATTACTATCTGGCCTGGCTTTTAGATAATCCAGTCCTTTTAAAAAGTTATTCAGATTTTTGGCTGCATCAATTTTAGCAAAAGCTGCTCTTGCTTCATCTTCATTTTCCGGCGTTCCTCCGAAAGGTGCCAGCGCATCAGCTGCCAAAGCAATATATCCGGCTTTGGCAATTCTTCGTGCGATGTCTTTGGTATGCGGATTTAGTCCACGGTTTTCATGAATCACTAAAACAGATCCGTATTTTCCGGCTTTTTTTGGTCTGGCCAAATAGCCGCCCATTGTGGATCCGTCGCCGTCGTACTTTATATCTTCGGTAATAATATCGTCGTCGTTTTCAGCGACTGTCGCGGCGTTGGCATAATTAACTTCTAAAAGCGGAAGCAATGCAAGAGCTGCGGAAGTGCCACCTGCAAGCTTGGCGAGTCTTTTTAAAAAATTATCCCGTGTTAACGGTTTGTGTGTGTATTCGTCAAAAAGATTAATAATGCGCTGATCCATTGGATTTTCGGGATTAGTTGAAAAGTAAATTTATGGAAAAAACATTGTTCCGGTTTCGTATAACAACTAAAATGAATTATCTGAATTTCTACTTTTCAATCAATTTAAATATTTAAGAACGGATCATTAAAACACTTGGAGAATTTGATAACCACAAACTATGCGTTTCCACAGCCTTTTTCCAACTATCCAGACTGATCAGCATTAAATCCTGCTTTTCCAGAAATTCCTTTTCTATTTTTTTATCATGATACAAAGCAATGTGATTCGGTGCGATTTGTTCAATGGCCGAAATCGTTTCCTTCAATTCCGGATTCTGACGGATGACGCCGCTCGCATCCAGAATTATAATCCGTGCATCGCTGTGATGAATCAGTTTTTGGGCGAAAACCAGCAGAAAACTATCGCTCAAAGAAAATATCGGTATGAAAACATTTTCAATTTTGGTCAGATTTTTTTCAACTAAAACCCCAACAGGGCCTTTGACTGCCTTAATGATATGTTTGGTGCGATCATCAAAAATGCTGTAATCGAAAAACTTTTCTTTGCCTGTAATCGTATCGTAAAGTCTTTCCGGGCTGATGATTTTTGTAGTAAAACCGAGAACTTTTCCAAGTATCGTTCCCTCAAATACCGATCGTCCTATGCCAACCAAAAGCAGATCGAAATTTCCGAGATTTGCCGTTTCAATAATATCCCGGTCAATATTTTGTGAAGGTTTGAAAAGTGTCACAACCGGAAGGTTCAGTTTTTTCGCTTCTTCATGAATCGGCGCAAAACTTTCCTGTTCATATTCTTCGGTATTAAACTGATTCAGATCATTACTTGGAGATAAATGCAGGGCTGTAATGATTGAATTTGAAGGCGCTTTTTTTACAAAACTATTAGCGAGGCGCAACATCGTTTGTCCACGACCAGGACTTCCGAAGGAAACCAGAATTGTATATTTTCCCGTTTCAATTACCGATTCGGGCAATTCCAGATTTTGTTCGGGCAAATAACGGTTTATAATATCCAGTGCCGGACCCGTCATACAAGTTGTTACCAGTGCCATGATCACCATCATCGCAAATATCTCGGGTGTCAGTACGCCCAGATCATAGCCAATATTGAGCACAACCAATTCCATCAATCCCCGGGTATTCATCAAAGCGCCTATGATGAGACTATCACGCCAGTTTTGCCCGACAAATTTTGCCGCCAGAGAACTTCCTGCGAACTTTCCAATAACGGCCACAGCGATAATTAATCCTGTTATTTGCCACAAATACGGATCATTCAGTAAACCGATTTGTGTTCTTAAACCTGTAAAAACAAAAAACAGCGGAAGCAATAAAACAAGCGCTACGTCCTCGACTTTTTCAATAAAAATATTCCGGAAATTAAGATTCGCCGGCATGATCACGCCTGCCATAAACGCACCGAAAAGTGCATGAATTCCGATGATTTCAGTGGCATAGGAAGATACGAGCAAAATGATAAAAAATACAGCGACAACAGGTTTTGTCAATCCTTCTTTGGTAGAATAAATATCTCCCAGTTTTTTAAGAAATGGCCGAACCAGTCGGAGCATGACGAGTACATAAGTCGCCGCCAGCAGCATTGTGTAAATTGAGCTGACGAACGAACCTGCCTTGACGATGGCAATTACTGCTGCCAGAATACACCAGGCCGTAATATCATCCGTGGCTGCGCAGGTTATGGCCATCGCGCCGAGCCTCGTTTTCGATAAACCTCTTTCCTGCACAATCCGCGCTAAAACGGGAAATGCGGTGATACTTAAAGCAATACCGGTGAAAAGTGCGAAAGATAAAAAACTTACTTCAGCGGGAGCAAAGCGATCATAAACAAAAAATGCCAGTCCAATACCAAGTGCAAAAGGGAAAATAATACTGGCGTGACTAACAACAACAGCTTCCTGCGCTTTATTTTTCAGCACTTTAAGATCCAGCTCCATACCAATCACAAACATGAAAAGTATCAGCCCGATCTGACTTAAAAATTGAAGATTTGGTAAGGATTTAACAGGAAAAAGAAAACCCGAAAACTCCGGATAATACATTCCGATAAAAGACGGCCCAAGAAAAATCCCGGCAGCGATTTCACCGATTACGGTGGGTTGTTTAATTTTTTTACAAAGATAACCGAATGCTCTGGCGACAAGAATAATCGTAATAATTTGTAAAAGAAGAATGGCGAGCGGACTGGTAATATTTTGTTTGTAAGTATCAATAAACTGAACCCAGGAAGAAGTGGTCAGCGGATCTTTTGTGATCGTTACCTTATTGATTTCAAGAGCCTGGCCTTTCAGGATTAGGAAATACATCAGGCCGGAAAATACGCCAATAGTTAAAGCATAGAAAATCAAGTTTCGTATATTCCTCATTCGGCAAACGTTTATGTTAAAGTTTCAGGGTAGTTATGAAGTATATTTTAGACTCTAAGGGCAAATTTACCTATTCTGGCCGCGAATATGGAGCTGTTGAAATCGGGAGTCAATTAATATGTAACAACCGGGAAATATTATGTAATGAAACCGGTTACCAAAGAGTAGTTTCTTTGAAAAAATGACTGAAAATATAGTTGTACGTAATTATTAAATCGGACGAAAGGAATATTTAATGCGTAACTTCAAGAAAATAGTATAGAATTTATTTTATTCGGATTTTTAAGATAAAATCTATTTTTTGACATTCCTAACGGTTAGGAATTTTATGTGCATTACAATAGATGAGATTTTTTTGTTTAAATTTTTAGCACCTTAAAGTCTCATCCGACGATTAAGATTACTATATATTTGTCCTTTAAAGTGCATGGAATAGTTTTTATAGGAAAAAATAGAATAACAGATACCAATTAGCAGGCATGAATGAATCAGTTGTTTCCAGAGAGAAACAGGAAATGTTTATAAAAAATCTTCGTGGACAGACAAGTGAAAGTCATGTTAAACTGGAAGAAAATCAATACTCCAAAGCTATTTTAGATCCGGCCGTTACACTGTCTGATTATCAGTTATATATTGCCAAATTATATGGCGTAACCAAAGCTTGTGAAACTGATATTTTTCCCGCTATTACCTCGGTTTTACCGGATGTTGGAGATCGTTTTAAGTCGCAAATGATTTTGGATGACTTATTAAAAACGGGATTTTCAGAGGATCAGGCCGCTTCTTTACCCGTTTATAAGTTCAATATAACAAGTACAGCTGACGCATTAGGTGCGATGTATGTGCTTGAAGGTTCAACGCTGGGTGGGAAAATTCTCTACAAAAATATAAACCAGGCGCTTGGACTGAATGAAGAAACCGGGGCGTCCTATTTTTATGGTTATGGTCAGCAAACTGGTTTTTTGTGGAAAAATTTTATCACCACACTTGCCAATTATGCGGTTGAAGAAAATTGTGAACAGGAAATTATTTTAAGTGCGGTTTCTACATTTAATATGATCGGTCACTGGCTTAATGAAACGGAAATAAATTGTTAGAATGAATATTAAGGATATCGTTAACCGGGACATTGTAAACCTGACAAATTGTGAAAGTGAACCGATTCATATTCCGGGGAGCATTCAGCCGCATGGATTTTTATTTGGAGTAAGAAACAAAGATCAGGTTATAGATTTTTGTAGCGCCAATTGCACAGACTATCTTAATTTGACGCCTGAGCAGGTGTTGGGCAAAACTTTGGAAAATATCTTCCAAAAAGAACAATCAGACAGGTTTTCAATATACTGGAATTCTATACAATCAAATCAGACAACACCATTTATTTTTGTTTCGGGTGACAGGCAGTTCAATACTTCCGTGCATCTAAGTGGTGAAACGTTAATACTTGAATTTGAGCCTTTTCCGGACGGAACGCTAAGCTTGCCAGATCTTTATAATCAGACCAGAAGCTTTGTTTCTCTGATGGAAAAACACAGTTATCTGCCTGAGCTTTGTCAGGATATTGCGAATGAAACCAGAGCTATTACGGGCTATGACCGGGTAATGATTTATCGCTTTGACGAGGAGTATAACGGTGAAGTAATTGCCGAAAGCAAAATTGAAAATCTTGATTCTTTTTCTGGTCAAAAATATCCGCATACCGACATTCCGGTACAGGCCCGTGAGCTATATATCCGCAATCCCCTGCGGGTAATTACCGACGTAAGTTATCAGCCTGTGCCGTTGTTAACGCTAAATGATTCACTTGAAAAGACAAATAAATCGCTGGATTTAAGCCTTTCTGTGTTGAGAAGTGTTTCACCGATCCATGTCGAATATTTAAAAAACATGGGTGTTGGAGCAACGCTGACTGTATCACTTTTGAAAAATAACAAGTTGTGGGGCTTGATCGCCTGCCATCATTATTCGTCAAAATTGCTGCCACATTATACACGTTTATCAGCGTTGTTGCAAGGACATTTTCTTACTTCCCAAATTGCAGTACGGGAAGTTGCGGAAGAATTCGAAATTAGTCAGGCAGTTGATAAAGCACTTTTGGAGTCGCTGACAATTCTTCATGAAAACGATGATTTTATAGAAGAATTCTTTAATTCTCCATCCTTGTTAAAACTCGCCAATGCAACCGGATTTGCGATTTATTATAAAGGGAAAATATACAAAAACGGTAATGTTCCCGAAAATGCGGATCTGATTCCTTTGTTGAAAAAGTTGTCTGAGAAATATCCAAAGACTGGGTTACATACGGAACAATTAATTTCGATATTTCCGGAAGACGAAAAACTTTCGAAATACGCAGCCGGTATTATATATCATTCGATAGCGGGTGGAACACCGGATGGAGTAATCTGGCTGAGAGCAGAGCGGCGTGAAACAATCAACTGGGCAGGAAATCCACATAAGGCCGTGGTTCATAATGAGGTTGGAGCTGTCCAGACTATCGCCGCGTAAATCGTTTGAGCTTTGGCTTGAAGAGGTGAAAAACAAGAGCTTGAAATGGAGGGTTTCCGAAATAAATTCGTCGTCGAGTTTTGCCTATGCGCTGCAAAAACATATCAATCTTCGATATGTTAAAAATCAGGAAAATAAAAACCGTTTATTGAACGATGAGCTGAAAGCTGCAAATAAAGAACTTGCAAACCTGAACTGGATCAGTACGCACGATCTCAAAGAACCGTTAAGGAAAATACAGATTTTCGCCTCAAAAGTGCTTGACAGGGAAAATCCGGATTTGTCTGCGCAGGTTAAAGATTCCGTTGAAAGGATGCGTTTTGCAGCTGAAAAAATGCAGGTTTTGATCGAAGATATTCTATCTTATTCCAAAACGGGAAATATGGAAAAGGTTTTCGAAAAGCGTAGATCTGAACACTATTTTGAATAAGGTTCTGGAAGAATTAGCTGAAAATATTGAAGAGAAAAATGGTGTCATTACTTTTGGTGATTTGCCGGTTTTGAGTATTATTCCATTTCAAATTCATCAGTTATTTATTAATTTGATTAAGCAACGCACTTAAATTTTCGCAGGATCAAATTGCTCCAGTTATTAATATTGAGGTAAAAACAGTGGTTCCTGAGAGAGCCTCTGCACAGCATGATCAATCCGAGGAATATTATGCAATATCTTTTCAGGACAATGGAATTGGATTTGAGAAGGAATATGAAAACAGGATTTTCGACGTGTTTCAGAGGCTTCACCCAAATCACAAATATCCAGGAACTGGAATTGGATTGGCTATCTGTAAGAAAATCATGGAAAATCATTCCGGTTTCATTACCGCTGATTCTGAATTGGGTAAGGGAGCAAGATTCACGATCTATTTTCCTAAATCTGAGGAAATCAGGTAAGTAAATTTACGGCAGATTCAAAGGAAGATAATTTTGGTGTTAAACATCATTAACCTGAAACCTTTTCCAGAAATTCCTTACGGAAATTATCTCCAAGAGTAATGACGAGCTCTTTGTCTGAATTTTCAGGAATTATATTCGTCGTTACCTCCTGATGTGTAAAAAAACGAACTGCTTTTAAAGCAACAATATCTTTTTTACTGATCCGGCAGAAGTTTTCGGCAGGCAGCAAACCTAAAAGTTGCTCAAAAGATATGTTTTTCAGCGTTATCTCGGTATTGTTTTCAAGATAAGCTACTTTGTCACGTTTCTCTTTTTGGGCTGAGGTAATTAATAAAAGCTGATCAAAGGCCACACGTGCTTTTCCCTTATTGGTATTCCACTGCATGAATTGCTTCTCGTTTTTCCCTTTTTCTATGAGGTTTGCAGCTTTTAAAACGGCCTTTTCCAGGCGCTCTTTTTGAATCGGTTTTCGGACATAATCCACCGCATCAAGATCAAAAGCTTCCGCTGCAAATTCCTTGTAAGCCGTAATGAAAATCACCGGTTTCTCTTTCAAAAGCCGGGCAACTTCGAGTCCATTAATTCCAGGCATTTCAATATCCAGAATACACAAATCAAAATCCAGCGATTCGGAAGCCTGTATTAATTTGACAGGATCGTTAAATGCTTTGACAAGTTCAAGTCCGGGAATTTGCTCACATAACATGCGCATGTAGGTAAGTCCGGGTAGTTCGTCATCCAGCAGAAGACATCTTAGCTTTGTGTTCAAGCAAATTAATTTTCAAATGAGCAATATATATGTCGTTTTCCGTCTTGTGTTCGAGCGAATAATTTTCGTGGTAAACCAGGTCCAGTCTTTTTCTCAGATTCTCTTTTCCAAAACCGCTTTTCTCTTTTTTTAAGATGGGATTCGCGCTGATTTTATTGGTTACAGTTAGTAAAAAAGTAGTTTCGTTCAAATCAAATACAATCGAAATAAAGGCATCAGGATTTTGAATATCAGCGTGTTTGAAAGCGTTTTCAATCAGGTCGATCGTAATCAGCGGTGCTATCAGTTTTTCTTCAAAAAGAGAATCCTGTTTATCAATTTTATTTTTAATTCTTAAATCAAATAACGGGCTGACCTTCAATCGGTTAATTTCAATAAGACTCAGAGCAAAATCAGTTTCTTCCTGCAAGGAAACATATTCGCAGTCGCTCTCATAAAGAATATAATCCAGAACATTGGAAAGTTTATCGAGCGCATAATAACTCTGATAAGCATGCGACTGGATAGAATTGAGCACATTTTTAAAAAGATGCGGATTCAGTTTTGATTTGATCGTTTCAAGCTCAAAATTTTCTTTTCTCGAATCCGTTTCTTTCGATTTTGGGACAGATTGCCGGTTCTGTTCAGCTTCTTTTTTCAGTCTTATGATCAGGTATACAATAATGATTGTGCTGATCGTCAGTAATATAGCGAGTGTGTAAATTACTAGTACAGAAATGTTGGCCGTGCTTTCCATGCGGCAAATTACATTCAAAATTGATCTTCTGCACTAAACAGGTTTTATCCGCCGTTAATTTTGTTGAATTTCACACAGTTTTAACTCATTCCCTCAAAATATTAATGCATTTGACTGAACAATTTGTTTAGAATTATTATAATTAACTAACTTAGCAAGCTACAACCTCAGACTCTGATTATGGACACAAAACCAAATACAAAACTTTATTATGATACCAACGAAGTAGCTGAAATAGTGGGCTGTGAAGCTTCTGCATTACGTTTTTGGGAAACAAAATTTCCTCAGCTCAATCCAAAGCGTGATGCCCGAAACCGCAGACGCTATACTGAAAATGATATTGAAATAATTAAAAAAATAATGCATCAAACGGGCAAGCAGGGGAGAACGATTAAAGGTGCAAGAGAACAATTGCGCAGAAAAGAAGATGCTCAACTAATGATTTACAAACTTAGCCGGGTGAGACAGTTTTTAGCAGAATTAAGAGATAATCTCTAAGATTCAGAATTTTATATTGATGGTTTTTAAATATTGAAATGAAAAAAATATTTTTTTTACTGGTACTATTTATTACTTCACACAATTGGAGTGTGGCACAAACTTTCAGTGCTGCGGAGATTAGAAAACATGTAGATCTCCTGGCTTCTGATGCTTTTGAAGGAAGAGGAACAGCTACTTTGGGTGAAATAAAAGCGGCCAATTATTTGGCTGATATTTTTAAAAACGCAGGATTAAAGGCTGCCGGAACGAATGGTACTTATTTTCAGCCTTTTCAGGTAACTATGGGTATTGATGGATTTTGCACATCAGATGACAGCAAGAAATGTTATTGGTTTTCTGGATAATGGCGCTGAAAAAACGATTGTGATCGGCGGACATTATGATCATTTGGGAAAAGGTTATCAGACTGGATCACTTTCTCCGGATAGTAAAAATCTGATTCACAACGGCGCGGATGACAATGCTTCCGGAACAACGGGCGTCATAGAACTGGCGAAATATTTTGCAGGAAATAATGTCAAAGAAAAGCACAATTTTCTGTTTATCGGTTTTTCCGGTGAAGAGCTTGGTCTGCTTGGTTCTAAATATTATACAGAATCGCCGACAATTCCGCTCAAATCCATTTCTGCGATGATCAATATGGATATGATCGGACGCTATAATGCGGATAAAGGTTTGATCATTTCAGGCTGGGGAACGAGTGCGGCCTGGGGGAAAATCATTCCTGATCTTGCCAAAAAACAAAATATGAAATACACGATCGATTCGTCAGGCGTAGGTGCTTCGGATCATACTTCATTTTATTTGAAAGATATTCCGGTACTGCAATTTTTCACCGGAACGCACAGCGATTATCACAAAACGAGTGATGATTCTGACAAAATCAATGCAGAAGGAGAGGCCAGTATCCTGAAACTGATTGCCGGAGTTTTGGAAAAACTGGATAATGAAAAACAGGATCCAGGATTTTTGACTGCCGGAAATCCGCATGCAGGTGCTACAACTTCTAATTTCAAGGTAACCCTGGGTGTTATGCCGGATTACAGTTTTTCCGGAAAAGGATTGAAAATTGATGCCGTTTCAAAAGCCCGTCCGGCAGAAATTGCGGGAATTCAGGCGGGTGACGTTATCACGAAACTTGCCGGTAAAACGATTAACACAATTTACGATTACATGGAAGTGCTTGGTGACCATGAAAAAGGTCAGCAGGTGGAAGCGGAATTTTTGCGCGGGACGGAAACGAAGGTGGTTAAGGTCACTTTCTAGATCTTGATTTTGGGATTTTCTGGATTTTCAGGATTGGAGAAGTCGACAGTTTGATGCTGTTGGCTTCTCCTTCTTTTATTTGTATACCTTAATTCACCCTTCAATCGCCCCTCGTTTTCCAAGTTCAATTACCTCCATCTGGCTGATCAAACCTTCGTGAAGATTGAAACGAAGCAAAGTTCTGATCTTGTGAAAACCTTCGCGTCCTGCTGCGCCGGGATTTATGTAAAGCATATTTTTTAATTCCTTGTCCCGGATAACACGCAGAATATGTGAGTGTCCGCAGATAAAAATATCAGGCGTTTCTGCTCTTTAAAGTCGGCATAAACCGTTGGGTTATACCTTGGCGGCGCTCCGCCGATATGTGTCATCCAGATACGGAATCCTTCCAGTTCAAAATGTAAATTTTCGTGAGTACGCACCTGAATGGCTTTATTATCAATATTGCCAAAACAATCCTGACTGGTTTAAAAGCTTCCAGCTGATCAATAATTTCCACTGAGCCAATATCTCCCGCATGCCATACTTCATCGCAATTGGCAAAATAATCCATGATGCGCGGATCCAGATATCCGTGTGTGTCAGAAAGCAAACCTATACTTTTCATTTGGTATTAATTGTAAACGGAACGCGTCTTTTGTTTGATAATGTAAAACGGCAATGACTCGATTTTCTAATCTTGCCTTGTGAAAATTCTGCGAATTTGAAATTCCGGGCCGACAGAAAAAGTCTGCAAATTAAGGAATTATTATTTTAATAATTTTTATGTAACCTTTTGATACTATTTGTTTACTTAAAATTGGTGCTAGTTTCTTAATAAAGGTTAAATAGTAAAATATCGGTAACAAATTTCGTTAAAAACTAAATTTTTAGTTGTAAAGTTTATCTTGATTTTATAATATTGTGAAACCCAATTATTTATAAAGCTTTCCTTTACATACTCTCAATAATTTAAATTACTTAGCCTTGAAAAAAATCTTACTACTGCTATGTTGCAGTCTTATTACTTACGCCTCGTTTGCGCAAAGTACAGGACGCTTCTCAATGAAAGGAATTGTCACGGACACGTCCGGCAACGGGTTGCCCGAAGCCACCGTAATGTTGCTGTTACCAAAAGATTCTTCTCTTGTTAATTTCGGACAGAGCTGCCAAAGACGGTTCGTTTGAATTTAAAAACCTGAAAAGAATTTCGTACCTCTTGAAAGTGTCCTATGTTGGTTATCTTCCTTATCAACAGCATGTTATTCCTAATGATGGCGAAGTTACGAATCTTGGTAAAGCTTGGGATGAAATTTCTGAATCAGGATCTTGTATGAGGTCGTTATCAAAACGGCCAGAGCTCCGTTGAGTATTCGGGGCGATACTGTTGAATATGATCCGAGGGCCTTTAAAGTACCACCGGGAGCAACGGTTGAAGACCTGCTGACGGAAGCTGCCCGGGATGCAGGTGGATGGCGACGGAAATATCAAAGCGCAGGGCGAAACGGTCAAACGTGTAACGGTAGATGGTAAGCGGTTTTTTGGCGATGATCCAAAAATGGCCACAAAAAACCTTCCGGCAGAAGCAATCAATAAAGTTCAGGTTTTTAATGGCAAAACAGAGCAGTCAAAAGCTACCGGTGTGGATGATGGGAAAAGGGAAAAAACCGTTAATCTGGAATTAAAAGACAGTCATAAAAAAGGTGGTTTCGGAAAAGCCATTGCCGGTGTAGGTACGGATTCCAGGCTGGAAGGAAAAGTGAGCTATAACCGTTTTGACGACAAGCAGCAATTTTCCGTTTTGGGTTTTGGAAATAATACGAATCAGTCGGGTATTGCCCGAAACGATTACCAGGATTTCAAAGGAAGCCAGTCATTTAACTGGGGTGATGATGGTGATTTTGGATTTGGCGGCGGTAATCGTTTTAGTTCGGATGGCGAATCCATTACTATTCAGCCTAACTGGGGTGGCGGTAATTCTCAGGGTTTTACAAAAAACTGGGCAGGCGGCGGAAATTATAATTACGACACAAAAAAGACAAAAGTAAGTGCGAGTTATTTCTATAATTCTACCGATGCGTTGACAGATGTGATGTCGAGCCGGGATAACTTTTTGAATAATACTACTTACAAATCAACAGATATCAATAAAACAAATGCATTCAGCGGGAATCACCGGCCAAGTTTGCGGATTGAAAAAGTGCTGGATTCTTTAAATACCATTATTCTGATCAGCAATTCCAGAATCAATAATGGAGATAGCAATTATGACAGTTTTCAGCAATATTTTCGCAGCGGTGATACACTGTCAAACCGCTCGACGATAAACAACAGCAGTGTGTATAATTCATTTGCGATGTCGAATCTGCTTTTGTATCGTCATAAATTCAAGAAAAAAGGAAGGAATTTTGCTGCCAGTGTTGGTTACAATATCAACAATTCAGATGGAAGTTCGAATCTGAATTCTGTCAATGAATTTTTTCTTGATCCATCGCAAAACAGCACAATTCGTCAGCAGAACAAAACGAAGAGTGACCGGAATCAGCTGAAAGGTAGTTTGTCTTACATAGAACCATTTGCGAAGAAATTTTCCTGGGAAACATTTTATAATTTCAGTTTGAGAAAAGATAAAGTGGACAGAAATGTATTTGACGTTAAAGACAGCGGCCTGGAAGCTGAACCAGCTTTTGACCAGATATTATACCAATGAAATCAACTACAACCGAATAGGAACCAGTGTGAGATATTCGAATAACGGTTTGAATGTATCTATTGGTGGTGCTGCCCAGCAATTTGATTTGAAAGGAAAATTTGCCCAGGATCAAACTTCTGTCGATTTTACCAAGGTGAACCGGACATATTTCAAAGTTGTACCGAATGTTTCGCTGAATTATGATTTGAAAAAAAACCGATATTTGTACATGGAATATCAGCAAAGTATTCAGGAGCCATCCATTAGTGATTTACAGCCAGTCGTCGACAACAGCAATCCTTTGAATATTGTGGTTGGAAATCCAAATCTGACTCCCGAGTTAAGACACAATATTTATGGAGGCTATCAGTTTTTTAATCCTGCAAGTTTTACATATCTGTTCGTAAATGCGCAGTACAATTATTATGTAGATCAGATTGTTTACAACAAAACGATTGATGCGAATCTGGTTACAACAACCAAGCCGATGAATGTATCCGGTGGTACTAATTATGGTTCCAGTATTGGTGTTTCATATCCGCTTGATTAAGACAAAATTGACCATGGGTCTGAACACAGGATTTAATTTTAGCAAAAATCCGATTTATATCAATAATGTGATCAACAAGACAAAAACGAATTCCTACAATTTCGGTACGCGTCTTGATTTGACGCCAAGCGATATTTTTACACTTTTATACCAATGCCTACTGGAATATCGGCAATACAAGTTATTCCATCAATTCCAATCAGAACCAAAAAGTACTTAGTGCGAATTATAGCGGTGATATGAATGTTAAATTGCCAAAGGAAATTTATTTCAATGCCAAGTTGAACTTCAATACCTATGCAAACAATCAGTTTGGTTTTAGTCAGAAACAGCCGATCCTAAATCTTTCCGTTGCTAGAATTGTATTGAAAAACAAAAGAGGAGAAATTCGTTTTACGGCTAATGATGTGTTCAAGAAAAATCTTGGAATAACACAAAATGCTACATCAAATTATTATTCGGAAACAAGAGTCCGGACATTATCCCGATATTACATGCTGAGTTTTACCTACAACATGCGGGGAATGTCAGCATCGGTGAAACGTAGTAACGGTTTCTAAAAAAGTATTTTCACGTCATCTGCCAATTTGGCAGATGATGCTGCAGTTTTATCAAGCCATAGCCAAAATAAACTGATTTATATGAGACTGATCACTATATTAATCCTATTCATCACTACCATTTCTTATACTTCCAAAGCGCAGAAAATGGAAGGTGAAATTACTTATGAAAAAGTATATCACTGGACGAAAATATATTCCCGGGCGAGCTATCTGAGTACTGAGGAAAAGGACCGGATGAAAATGACCTGGGGAAATGATGACGAGCAAAAACAGGAAATGAAGCTGTTTTTCAATGAACAGAAAAGTTATTATACCTATTTCAAAAAACAGGAAAATGAAGGAGGATATTCCTGGAATGAAAGGGAATTTAAAGTGTACCGTGATCTTGAAAATGAAAAGCGTACAGATATCATCGAAATGCTGGGAAAAGTTTTCATTGTTGAAGATTCGACAAGAGCACCTAAGTGGAAGGTGATGAACAAGATAAAGGAAATTGCCGGCTATATGTGTATGATGGCAGTAACCGAGGATACAATTAAAGATCAGAAGATTACAGCCTGGTTTGCGGACAATCTTCCGGTATCGATTGGGCCGGAATTATACGGCGGTTTGCCAGGTATGATCCTGGAACTGGATATCAATGACGGCGACCTTGTCATTACCGCCAAAAAAATTGAAATGAAAGCTGATTACAGAAGACATGAATGTTCCAAAAAGCTGAAAGGAAAAAAAGTGACCGAAGCACAATATAATACGCTGGTTGCAACACATATCAAAGACAGCGTGAAAGCGCATCGAAATCCATACTGGTCGATGCCGTACTAGCGATTTTGTTAAGTTTCTTAATTACCAGAAGAAAAAATAATTATTAAGCAGGAATTAATTTTTTGTTTTTATACCTTTGCGGTCTGAAAGGACAGGTAAAGGACTGAAATACTCAGCATTATCTCTTTCACAAACAGAGATAATGCTTTTTTTATGTAGCTGATGGCCTTTTTTGAAAATCCAAAGTAATCTATGTGCCGGAAAGAATTGAACGGACCGTGGCATGGTTTTCTATACTCACTTCTTTAAACTATGTTGAACTTAACAATTTTTAAATTTTAATAACCCTTGATAATTATGAAAAAAACGCTTTTAGCCGTTGCTATGCTGTTTGTACTGGGCTCATGTGCCAGTAAGAAAAAAATGACTGCCGTTCAAAACAAGGCAAATGAAATCCAGATTCAACTAGATAAAGCAAGAGCTGATCTTAACGATTGTGATAGCAGAACTGCAAGTTTGAACAATGATTTGAAGCTGAAAAATGACGAGCTTACTGCTAAAAATAGCTAAATTGAAAGAGCTGGAAGATCAGGTTGAATTCCTTAAAAAGAACAACAACAATCTTCTTGACCGTATGTCTGATCTTTCTGTGATCAGCAAAGAAGGTTCTGAAAGTATCAAGAAATCTCTGGAAATGATGAATGTTCAAGGTGGTCAGATCCGCGATTTGAATTCAAGCATTCAACGTAAAGATTCTCTGAACATGGCACTTGTTTTGAACCTGAAACGGTCATTGCAGGATGTTAGCGATGAAGATGTTCAGATTGAAGTGAAAAAAGGAGTGGTATATGTATCACTTTCTGATAAAATGCTTTTCAAATCCGGAAGTTCTGAAATCAACACACAGGCTGAAACTGTTCTTGCGAAAGTTGCTAAGATCCTGAACGATTATAAAGAAATTGAAATCCTGATCGAAGGTCACACGGATAATGTGCCTATCGCTACAGACAAATTCTCTGACAACTGGGATTTGAGCGTATTGCGTGCGACATCTGTTGCTCGTACGCTTCAAAAGAAATATGGTGTTGAGCCGGTTCGTTTGATCGCTGGTGGCCGTGGAGAATATCTTCCTAAGGTTGCAAACGATTCACCTGCTAACCGTAGCCTGAACCGTCGTACTGAAATTATCATTACGCCGAAATTGGATCAGTTCTTCAACCTTTACACGCCAAACGCAGGTAAATAAGGAACATTAGTTTGAAAAGACTTTAAAGCCCGTCAGATTCTGACGGGCTTCTTTTTTTGTCTTAACTATGAATTATTTGTGCTATTTTGCTACTCGTATTCAACTCAAAGATTCTTAACTCATATGTCTCGGATTTTTACTGCTATCCTTGTGGAAAGTTACCGTCTTTTCTTTCTGCTTATTTCTGCTCGGCTAGTTTTGGCTCAGCAACTTGCTGAAGCTTCGGCCAGAAAGTGTTGGCGTAAGTAGTGAAAGGCTTAAAAGAATTGATAAAGTTTTGCAGGAATATATTGATAAACAACAGGTTGCGGGTTCTGTTGCGATAATTGTCAAAAATGGAAAAATTGTTTATTACAAAGGATTTGGTTCAGATGACTGGGATACCAAAACGCCGTTAAAAAAGGATGCCATTTTCCGTATTGCTTCCCAGACAAAAGCGATTACGAGCACAGCGGCGATGATCTTGTTTGAAGAAGGAAAATTTTTGCTGGACGATCCGATCTCGAAATATATTCCTTCCTTTAAAAATCCTCAGATACTTGACAAATTCAATGAAAAGGATTCCAGCTATACTACCAAACCGGCTAAAAGTGAAATCACGATTCGTCAGTTGTTAACGCACACATCAGGAATCAGTTATCCGGGTATTGGTTCAAAAGAAGCAGTTGCTATTTATGCCAAAAATGATATCCCAAGTGGCATTGGTACGCCGAATTACAAACTTGCCGATGTTATCACCACGACTTGGAAAAATGCCGCTTGTGCATGAGCCCGGTGAACGTTGGACCTATGGACTGAATTCGTGATGTGCTTGGTTATCTGGTAGAAATCTGGTCAGGAAAGTCACTGAATGACTTTTTTCAGGAACGGATTTTTGAGCCTTTGGGCATGAAAGATACGTATTTTTATTTACCTGAAAATAAGAAAAACCGTCTGGCAAAATTGTACACGCAGGATAAAGAAGGAAAAACGATCAATGGCGGAAACCGGCCAGGTTTTGACAACGATTATCCAAAAGCAAACGGAACGTTTTATGCAGGTGGCGCTGGTCTTACTTCTACGGCTCTATGATTATGCCATTTTTCTGCAAAGTTTTTTAAATGGCGGTCAGTATAATGGAAAACGGATTTTGAGTCCTGCTACTGTTCATTTAATGACGCAAAACCAGATCGGTGATGTGAATACAGGCAGAAATAAATTTGGTCTGGGATTTTCTATTGCAACAGAAAAAGAAGCTGCCCGTATCCCGGTTTCAGTAGGAACTTTTGACTGGGGCGGAATTTTTGGTACTACGTATTGGGCAGATCCGAAAGATAAAATCGTAGCTTTACTAATGACGCAAAAATATCCAAATTCTGTTTGGGGTGAAATGCAGGATAAGTTTAAAGTACTGGTTTATCAGGCGGTTGTGGAGTAGAGGAGTCAGATTGTCAAGATAATTGTCAGGTGATTGTCAATTGTTGTCAGGAAGTGGTTATTTGGTTGTCAACTTTTTTTGATCAGGATTTTGTTGAGATAATTTGCTTCGACAAAATCCTGATCCCGTTTTTGTCATTACACTCAATTCCTTTCTTGATCTTTTTCTTGTCAATTTTTCCGACACTGGTTTTAGGAATTTCGGTTACGAAAATGATCTGGTCGGGGACGTACCATTTTTTGATCTTTCCGGATTCTACATCTTTTTGTATTTTATTTTTTATGATTTCAGGTGTCAGAATATTTTGGAAACCTGGCTTTGGGAATAATCAGAGCGCATGTGGTCGTTCTCCCCATCTTGCATCAGGCAAACCAACCACGGCAACTTCTCCAACACCTTCAATCTGCGATAACAGATTTTCAATATCGAGTGATGAAACCCATTCGCCGCCTGTTTTGATCACATCCTTCACCCGGTCAGAAATTGTCAGATAATACTCATCATCAATCGATCCGACATCTCCCGTATGTAACCAACCGTTACGCCAAAGTTTCTCTGAATTTTCAGGATCTTTAAAATAGCCTTGCGTCATCCATGGCCCACGGCCAACAATTTCGCCTACCGATTTTCCATCATGCGGCAGGAAATTTCCTGCATCATCCATAATCCTTAATTCTACAAAAGGCGTATATTCTTCCCGCTTTGATACGGTAACTCAATTCTTCTTCTTCGGAAAGATTTTGCTGCTTCTCATTCAAATGCGCCACTGATAAAACCGGCGCAGTTTCGGACATTCCATATCCGGCCGAAACGGTAATACCCATCGCTCTTGCAGCTTTTGCCAGACCGGTGGTAAGCGCAGATCCACCGATTAAAACTTTCCATTTTGACAAGATCCGTCACTTTGGCAGCTTCGCAGTTGATAACCATATTCAGGATGGTCGGCACGCAGTGCGAAAGCGTTACCTGTGTTCTGCAAGTAAAGTCGCCAGCATATCCGGTTCATACTTGCCCGGGTAAACCTGTTTATTATTCAGCATTGTTGCCACAAAAGGAAATCCCCAGGCATGCACGTGAAACAGAGGCGTCAGTGGCATATACACATCCTGATCCGAAAATGGCAATGCCCGATAACCACAGAAATAAGAAATCAATCCCATGGTATGCAGAAACAACTGCCGGTGAGAAAAATAAACGCCTTTTGGTTCACCCGTTGTGCCTGTTGTATAAAATGTAGTTGCCCAGGTATTTTCATCAAAATCCGGAAATTCATATAATTCACTCTGGCCGGAAATCAAGTTTTCATATTCACCTTCATTGGGAAAACCTGTTGTTATGATTTCAGCATTTTTGATCCTGGTAAACTTTATCGCTCAGGATAATGAAGTTTAGTATTGGTATCGATCTTGTCTTTGATCGCTTCGAGAATCGGTACAAAATCTTCATGTACAAGAATGATCTTGTCTTCGGCATGATTGATCGTATATAAAATCTGGGCAGGAGAAAGCCTGACATTGATCGTATGAAGAATAGCGCCATAAGCCGGAACTCCCAAAAAAACATTCAAGATACCGGTGCGAATCCCAGTCCATCACACCCACCATATCACCCGGGTTTAATGCCCAGATTTGAAAACAAATTGGCAAGCCGGCGGACCCGTCGGTTAAATTCAAAATAATCCATCCGGAAAAGATTCCGGTATATGATTTCCCGCTGCGGATTATATTTTAAAGTCTGGGCAAGCAATGTTTTTATCAGCAAAGGCGATTCGTAGGCAGAGGAAGTACGCGGTATTAATCGGGTTTGAATCATAATTTTGGTACTTTTAAGGTCTGTGTACGTCAATGTTGATGAGGCATTACCATCGGATACAAATCAGAATCGATATTGTTTCAAATTTTGATTTGATTGTTATTGATTATTGTAAAAATAAAAGAAAAAACGTAACATAAATCCACATCATGAGCGAAAGTATTCCTGGAAAAGAAGTAATTGAAAAGGCTCACACACTGATTACGCCTTATATCCACAGAACGCCTGTTATGACATCACAGTTTTTAAATGATCTTTCAGGTGCTGAACTCTATTTCAAATGTGAAAACTTTCAAAAGATCGGTGCTTTTAAGGCGCGTGGTGGTCTTGAATGCAATTTTGTCACTTTCAGCGGAGCAGCTAAAAAATGGTGTTACTACACATTCATCCGGAAATCATGCACAGGCCATAGCTTTTGCGGCGGCAAAAGTTGGGGCAAAAGCATATATCGTCATGCCTGAAAATTCGCCTTCGGTCAAAATCAACGCGGTGAAAGGTTATGGTGCGGAAGTCACTTTTTGTAAGAATACACCGGAAGAACGTCAGGATGCTGTGGATCAAAATTGTCGAAAACAACAGGTGCAACTTTCATTCATCCTTTCAATAACTACGAGGTGATCGCCGGTCAGGCAACTTCGTCGAAAGAACTTTTTGAAGATCTGGATTTTAAACTTGACGCAATCATCGCGCCAGTTGGCGGTGGCGGTTTGTTAAGCGGAACCTCATTATCGGCCCATTATTTTTCACCTGAAACAGAAGTTTTTGCAGGAGAGCCGGAAGGAGCGGCGGATGCTATTCTTTCTTTTAAAAGCGGTAAAATTGAAAAAGCGCCCTTCGTAAAAACGATCGCTGATGGGTTGATGACACCTTTGGGTGATAAAACGCTGGAAATTATCCGGAAATATGTGAAAGACATTTTTACAGTTTCGGATGAGGAAATTGTTGCAGCCATGCAATTGATGTGGGAGCGGATGAAGATTGTTGTGGAACCTTCGGGAGCGGTTGTGTTAGCTGCGGTCTTGAAAAATGGAGCAGTTTTTAAAGGTAAAAAGGTGGGAGTAATCATTTCAGGTGGAAATGTGGATTTAGGAAAATTGCCATTTTAATCATGATTTTTGAATTTGAAATAATAAAATTGTTTTAAGGATTATGCATATTTGATAATATTACCGTTATATGTGGAATGTTATAACAGTGTATCTACATTTGCATCATAAACTATACTTTAAATTTTGAGCATGAGAAAATTACTTGTTTTATGTCTGATCGTATTTCTGGTTTCCTGTAAGGATAAAGACAAGGATGCTGTTGTGGATCCGGATTTTGCACCAGGGATTTGTTGGAAGTTATTCAACCACAACGGTTGACGGTAACGATAACAACTGTTCAGGATTGGGACATTACTTCAACTGAGAAGAATATTCTGGCAATTAACTATACCAAAAATGTTAAAGTTGCTGTATCCGGAACCAGTAATATCAGTTTGTTCAGATTTTCCCTTTGATTAAGTGTAAAAGCGACCGCGGCAGACAGCTTTACCATTGATGAGGTAGTTGATGTGCAGCAAACAACTTCAACTACGTTGAGACAACGTCTTCAAGGGGTTGCAACCAAAGTGACAAATGCAGCTGGAAAAGCTCAGCTTAATATTACGATTGATTATACGAATTCGGCAACTGGTGCTAAGGAAGAGGCTTATCTGGAATTCAAGAAAAAATAGTGAAGTGGATTGAATATATTATTTCGGAAGCCTGGTAGAATTTCTGCCGGGCTTTTTTATGGGTGATTCTGTTAAATGTATTAAATGAAAACTCAGGAATGATTCTTTTTTAACTTCTCATTACAAAAAAATAATCTCCAGCCATGCTATTCCTTTTCCAACTAATTTTCCTATTCATGACCGCTGATCAGCCACGACAAGTGTTACTTTTTTACAAAGAGGATGGCGAAGTTCTTTTTCAAAAGCAGTTGAGTGAATTTGAGAAAAACGAGTCCGGGTATGAAGGAACGTGATATTAAGGTTTTGTCTTTTAAACAATCATCCGAAAATGAGGATCAGTTCAAAAAATGGAAAATTAAAGAATCAGATTCTTTTACTTTTATATTGATAGGGCGGGACGGAGGTGAAAAATACCGGTCAGGTACTTTCGTTTCGCATCAGGATTTGTTTGGAAAAATCGACGCAATGCCGATGAGAAGAAGTGAGGTGGGTAAAAATTGAAATAAATCAATCGAAAAATTCAAGTTGGAAAACCCGTTTCAGATCAATTTGCTGTATCTTTAAATTCTGAATTTGCCTTTAAACAGTATATCAGCGAGATTAGTAAATGGAATTTGAAGAATATCTGAAAGTAAAAAAAATTGATAGTGCTGCTTTCAAAAAAGCAGATCAGGCACGGTTTCTGGAATGGGAAAGTATTTTCCTGACCATGCATCCGGATAGTTTTACAGCTCAGAAAAAATTTCTTATCAACGATATTCGCAGACGATATCTTCTTGGTAACGAGCCTGAACCGGTAAAGTCCTGATACGTTTTATCTTCCGCAGATACCAACAAAATCACAATAAGTACAGACATTCAAATCCTCCGTTTTCCTGAACGGAATTGCCGGGATCGAGCAGATTATTTAGTATTTCTGTCAAAATCCGTTCTGATTTTTGGATGAAATGAGCAGCATCCAAACCTTCGGTTAATTCCAGTGGATTAGCAATCAGATTTGTCGGATCACGGAAAGAGTAAAATCCGGATTTGATCAGATATTGACCGAATTCATAAGTTTTGCCACCAATGTTCAGTCCTTTTTCATCCTGCATTTTACGGTACATCAGGTATTCATACATCCAAAGCTGGCGCACATAACCCGCTTTCCGGTCAGGATCTGTCAGAATAATTTCCTCTTTTCGTAACGGATCAGCTACTTTTTGTTTTCCGGTAAGTTCCACACTGCCGGTTTTGTAATCCATCACATAAAGTGTGCGCTCATTTTCATCCAGTTCTATGCGGTCAATTTTTCCCCCGATCTTAACCAGCGTATTTTCATTTTGTAAGACCAGATGAAGTTCGGTTCTCAACGGCTGTTCAGCTGCCAGTATTTTTTTTCTTGGCGTTTGTTTTATCTGATGATTCAGGAAAGTGAGAATCTGCTGTTCACCAACTTCATAGTAGATTTTGTTCAGTCCAAGATCAGTAATATAACCTTTGAACAACCGGTCAAATTCTTCTCTTAAAACCAGTTTAATCTGGTCATTTGATGGATCTTTTCCTTCCAGAAAAAATGCCTGATCCAGATTTTCCAGACTTGCATGCAGCCAGGTTCCGATTTTGTCCATACCAAGTTCTTCTTCCACATCCTCAGCTTCCTGAACGCCAACGATATGTTTGAGATAAAACTGCATGGAACAGCGGATCAACTCATTTAAATGAGTAGGATATAGTCCTTTGCCAGAAAGATAATTCCGGATTGCCAGCAACATCGCAGCATCTTTTGGGACATCTTCATTAAGGTTTTCACTGGCAACGGTTTGAAAAGAAACCGTTTTGTTTTCAATTTTGATAGCAGGATTGTATTGTGCCAGTTCAAATTCCACTTGCTGAATAAACCTGCTTTTTTCACCTCCGCCAGGTGCATCATTGGTGCTTGTGTAAAGCATATGAATTTCGGAAGCACGCTGCAATAACCTGTAAAAATGATAAGACATCACAGCTTCCTGATGCTGATGCGTTGGCAAACCAACGGCTTGTGCAGCATCAAATGGGATAAGTGAATTCTGGCGTTTGGCTTGTGGAATAATTCCTTCATTAACCGAAAGAATAATAATTCTTTCAAAATCCAGTGCACGCGTTTCCAGCATTCCCAGAATTTGCAGGGAACTGATCGGTTCTCCGCTAAAAGGAATCCGTGTCTGACGGATCAGTTCAAACATAAAAGAACGCAGCGTTTTCAGAGTGATCACTTCTGGCCGGTCTTCGAGTGTTTGTTCAAATTGTTTTAATAATGTATAAAAAAGATACAAATATTCCGTTTCCAGTGCATTTTTGTATTCTTTATAAACCTCCCGCAAAATATCAATCAGACCATAAAATGTCTGGATTACTAACTTCGAATTATTTTTTGGCCAATGCGTAAAAAGTATTTTGAACAAAGCATTACCCTGTCCCAATTCCATTAATTCATCCGAACTTAGATAAACCCTGTTTCCATCGGTAATCTGCCAGAGTGTTTCCTGAATGATTGTATTTGTTTTCTCCGTCAGTAACGGCCGCAAAACCGCATGTTCGTAATGCCGGATGAAAGGATGATTGAGTACTTTGTTGATCGATTTATGATTGAATTTGGGAATACGAACATTTCGCCCACTCTTATTCCTGAACTCCACAACATTTTGCTGTAACTCAAAAACGCTGTCGATCAGCGTATAAAGCATAGAATTGCGCAGCGACAAACCCATCGTAATGTTGAGATCCGTTACGCCTTCATCCAGTGAATACAACATCGGAAGCAGCAGATTTTCATCTGCAAGCACAATGGCGGTCGATACCGGCTCGGACGGATTGTCACCTTTTTTCATAGCGGCGTAAAGCTGGCCGGCTACTTTTGTCTGAAGTGTTGCATTAGGTACGCCATAAACGGTAATATCTTTTTTCGTTGAAAGCAGATTATCTTCCGTCCAGTTCCAGTTTCCAAAAATTTTCAGTTTCTGGTATTCCCGCAGACTTTTTCCCGCTTCTACGCCTGTGTTTTCAGACATATAATATTCGTCCGTATCCCACAATACTTCCGCTCTGCCGGCTTTTATCAGTGCAGTTACAACCCTTTTTTCAGATTCTGTAAATGCATTAAATCCGGCAAAATAAATTTTATCGTAATCCGTTCGTTGTAGCAAAAGATTGTCGACATCTTCGGCCAGCTGCCGGTAAGCCATACCGCGATATGCCTTTCCGTTTTTCAAAAGTCGTGAGCGGAAAGTGCTGTAAACCGTTTTTATATTTTCAAAAAGAGAAAAGTATTGTTTGCTTCCGCTGCTGTTTTTTAAGGTCTTTCCATCGGGCAGATTTTCCTGCCAGCGGGTAAGCGCTTTGGCTTCTGACAAATAATCAAACAGATAATTTGTGTTGACCAGATACTGGTCAATTTTGTCAAGATCGCTTAACAAAACCGATGCCCAGCCCATAAACCTGTCAAACTGAACATCCGGATCTATGGTTTTGAAAGTTTCGTACAATTCAAAAAACAGATGAACCGGATCCTCAATTTCCAGCGTACAAATACTTTCAACAAAATCATCAACAGCCTCCACTTTCGGGCTCATCACAGCCTTTGTTGTCTCATTCGCCAACTCCTGCATAACGAAAAATGCAGCACGTCTGGTAGGAACAACAATGATAATCCGGTCCAGTAAAGTACCGTTTTCCTCTAAAATGTGACTGGCAACTTTGTTAAGAAATGAAGGCATAGTTTGGCGGTCGGCTTTCGGCTATCAGCAGTCGGCTTGGACAATGGAAATATTATGAGTTGTTGTAATGTAACGACTTAAAGCTAAGCCTTCGTTCTGTCAGAACAGAAAAAGTTATATTCTATTTAAACGCAAGAAGCTATAAACTGAAAGCCGATTGCCGAAAGCCGACAGCTTCTTAATCAAACATCGGCCAGTTTATCCCGAACGAAAATGCCCGGCGCAGCCCCAGATACCCGGGAGTTTGGTAATAACCCTTCGGTCCACCGATTCCCTGGTTAACATGTGCCATTTTAAAAGCAAGGCGAATACGTTTAATCCTGATGTTGGCAAATATATCAGCTACAACATATTGCTGCACCTCAAAGGAATTCTGCAAATGAAACTGCTGCGTGATCGGCATGTAAGCATCGGCAAAATACGATGACCGATACATAGCTGAAAGTCCGAGCTGAATGAATAATACTTTTGAATAAGTAAAGTCGAAAGTCAGCTGCCCGCTTGCAAAATATTTTGGTATCCGGATAATGTCTTCGTTCGAATTAATTGTGTAATAAGCCATCCCGGAAAGATTCCAGCGATTCATGTGAATATTCGTAGTAGTACCTATTTTAAGCAAACTAAAAGCGCTGCCTAGCTGACGGGGAATTGAAGCCGTATCGTAGTAAACATAATTGTTGACCAGATTATACTGTACCTCGGGTGTCAGCTGAATGTTTTTTGTTTTCAGTGGGAGGGATCCGTAAATAGTATTTGTTCCGGTCAGTTTAAAGTTATTCTGCCAGTCAAAATTGTTGCCAATATAGTTTTGAGCAATCAGATCAGGAGATGTAAAAATGCTCTGATAACCTGCTTTTATCCATTTAGTATCCAGTTCTCCCTTTAATTTGAAATCCCGCCCAAGTAAATGTTCTGCCTCGGCAGTCACATGCTGGGTAGAATCTTTCAGGTAATAACTCAGCCAAAGACCAACAATATTATCAAATTTCAGTCCGCTGCGGTAAGCAATGGTGAGATGCCCGGTTGTATTCGGTTCCTGACCTGTCACATTCATTCCATACAAACGCTGTCTTACATAAGCCCGGTAATTAAAGCCTGAAAAAGTACCTTTAATACCAATTTTATTATCGAATAATTTGTAGAAAATATCCTGCCGAATATTGGCGGTATCGTAGCGTGAAGCCGGGTAAACACCGTAAGTAACGCCGCGTGCAGCAGCCTTGTCCGTATAGCGGTTGATCGTGCTTTTATAATCTGTTTGTGCGAAAACCTGGAAACCATTGGCCAGTTTATATTGCTGGTAGATATGAAAAACATGACGCCTTTCCCAGGAATTGGCATCATCACTTATTCTGGCCAGACCATCATAGGTATAAATCCCGTCACCGGTGGAACTGGTATCCGGAATTACTCCGCCTTGTTCACGCACTTTTTGATTCATATGACTGTAATGAGCAAGAATCAAGATACTTTTTGTCTTTGGAAAAATAGTGTCCCTGCAACAAAAAAGTCCAGTTTTGCCCAAGTAAAGCGGCTGAATTTATCCCGTAAATACCGTATTGTTTGCTGGATGTAAGGCGTTGGCCCTGCATTCCAAAATTAAAGCGTGGATTGACATTCTGGGAATAACCAAACTTCCCCATCGTAGTTTTTCGTCCACCAGAACGGTAAGTCAGATCGGTGTATTGAGAGTGCGTATCAATATACTGAATTTCATCTTCCTGAATCGCATAAGGATCATAGGCACGCATACCAAGCTGGGCGCCAATATCCTGTCGCGGTTGGAAAAACAGATTTCTTGTAGCGGTTCCTGTATTTCCCAGGTCAACAAGCTTTCCGTAGGAACGATCCACCGGTGTCCAGCGATTGAAATCCGGTAAAAGCGTATCAACTCTATAACGTACTGAATCACGGTTGTTTATAATATCATTTTCAAAAAAATGAAGTGTAGTTTTTGGCCCATAAATTGTTTTGGTACTGTCATCCAGAAGTGCTCCGCCTTTTCCTCCTTTTGAGCCTCCGCCACCTCCACCGCCAGGCATATTCATACCGCCGGGAAGTTTAACCTGCGCGGTTGCTATACCTGGAAAAAGCAAAAAGCCGGATAAAAAAAGAAAGATAACAGATAATAAAATTCTCATAAACGATTCTATAATTCCACCGATTTTAAGGATAGGGTTACAAAGTTTGGTCAGTAATCCAGCGATCAAATGGTTCGGTATCGGCTCCGAAATTCATTTCCATTGGCAAATAAGCAAAATGATCCAAAACTCCTGATCTGGATGCAAGCGGTTTTAGCTTTACCATATCCTTTTCAGTAGTTACTACAAAAGTATCGTTTTTTATGTACTTAATAAGATGTTCCAGATCCGTTGGTGTGTAATTGTGATGATCAGAAAAAATAATTTCCTCTACAACGTTATACTTGCTCCGAAGATATATAGTAAAGGGCAGTGGATTGGCAATGCCGGCTACGATTATAACATTATTTAACAAAACAGGACTGGAATTATAGGAAACGGGCTCTGAATAACGGATGGATGCAAAAAAAACGGGCACTTCGGGGCGACTGTACTTTTGTATACATTGCGTGATTTTTTCTTTTTCAGTATCAGATAAATCAGCAGGACTTTTCGTTACAACGACAAGCATCGGCTCTTTTTGCTCCGCTTCTTGTTTCGCGCAATCTTCCTGCCGGAAAAGGCAGATCTTTATAAAATGGACGGTTGAAATCACTTAGCAAAATATTGACATCCCGCTGAATTGCCCGGTGCTGAAAAGCATCATCGAGCAGCAGCAGGTTATTTTCCGGAAACTTGTTATGTATAGCAAGGGCGCCATTTACACGATTTTCGCAAACTGCAACGATAATGTTTTTCCCAAATTTTGAAAAATATTGTAAAGGCTCGTCTCCTATATCTGAGGCGTTGGAATTATCATCAGCAAATATCAAACCTTTGGTTTTCCTTCCGTAACCTCTGCTCAAAATGGCAATACGGTTTTTTAAGCTCAATATTTTTGTAAGATACTCAACCATAGGCGTTTTCCCTGTTCCTCCTACGGTGATATTGCCAACGGAAATTGTAAATTGAGGAGCTTTCTGAGAGGAGAAAATATTGACATTATAGAGGAAATTCCGTAGCAAGGTTATCAAACCATATACCCGTGAAAAAGGTGTTAATATTATTTTTATCCAATTATGTTCTGCCATCTTATCTGCATAATTACATATTTTTTGGTTAATATTGTTCCCCGAAAAAAAACTGACACCATAAAATATGCCTTTAAGAATTGTGTTTCAGCCCTATACACTTCATTTTCGAATGGAGGCCGGTACGTCACGCGGGGTGCTGAAACAAAAAACTTCCTGGCTTTTGAAAGTGACAGACTTAGAACAGCCTGGCATTGAGGGTTATGGCGAATGCGGCCCCCTTCCGGGATTAAGTTTTGATGATATTCCTGATTTTAAAGAACAGCTGACAGAGGTTTGTGAACTCTTCAATCAGCTGGATCTGGACGTTTTTCCCTTTAATCTTGCCATCATTTTGCAACAGGTTATTCCTGACCATTTGCCTTCGATAAGATGTGGAATTGAAATGGCTTTGCTGGATTTTATGAATGGCGGTCAACGGATTCAATACAAAAATGCTTTTTCCAAAGGTGAAAAAGGAATTCCTATGAACGGGCTGATCTGGATGGGATCGTATGATCACATGGCAGAGCAGATCGAAGAAAAGCTGGCGCAGGGATACACGACGCTGAAAATGAAAGTCGGCGCTATTGACTTCGAACAGGAATGCCGGGTGCTTGAATCTGTTCGTTCACGTTATTCGGCGGATCAGATTACGCTGCGCGTCGATGCCAACGGCGCATTTAAGCCGGAAGAAGTTTATTCCAAATTACAACGTCTATCTGAATTTGAACTGCATTCCATTGAGCAGCCAATCAAAGCCGGACAAATGGATTTGTTAACCGAAGTTTGTGCAAATTCACCGGTTCCGGTAGCTTTGGATGAGGAACTGATTGGAATATTTGATTACAGAAAAAAATTTGCACTTTTGAAAAAAACGCAGCCACCCTTTATTATTTTGAAACCAACGCTTCTCGGTGGTTTTCAGCATTGTAAGGAGTGGATTGAAATTGCCAACAGACTTTCAATAGGCTGGTGGATGACTTCCGCACTGGAATCCAATATTGGGTTAAACGCCATTGCTCAATTTACGGCTGCCTTTGATAATCAGCTTCCGCAAGGGTTAGGAACAGGACAGCTTTATCATAACAATATTGAATCTCCATTAAAAACGGATAATGGGTATTTGTTTTACGATAAATCCAAATCCTGGAAAATTGACCTGGATGAAAATGCCTGGTGCTGACCAACTGTTATCAATGATGAATCCGTTGATAAATGTGTCTTATAGTATCAGCCTTGGGAGAATAATCAGGCATTATTTCACTGACTTCAAGGTCAATATCATTGTATGTCGAATCGGTAGGGTGCCCGAAAATTTTTAATTGGGAGTCGCCGTTATATTTCAGTAAAACACTTTTTGTCTCCCAATTATCATCTAATACTTTGCTGATCAAAAAATTTGTTTCAAGCGAATCGTTTTTGTAAAAGACGATTTTTTGTGCACCAAGAGCCTGATCATAAGAATATTCCATAGTTCTTGTATAAACTGCATCTTTCGCCAATATCGTTTTGGCAGGAGTTATCGTTTTGATCCATTGCCATTTTCCAGGAAGATAACCGGATATAGAATTGGGCGTTGGGTCGCATCCGCAGCTCCTTTCACAGGAAGAGAAGAAGACTGTAAGAATTATTACAGTTATATACAACGATCTTTTTGTCATGACCAAGTTTTTGGGATTACTCTTTTATGACCAGATTTATACCAAAAAGGTTGTAATGAAATTATATATTAATCAGCCCATTCAACGCCTTTTCGCAACCATTTCAAAGTGATATCCTCTTCTGAATTTTCCTCAGGTATAAAATTATATTCCCAGTTCGCCTGAGGTGGCAAACTCATCAAAATAGATTCTGTCCTTCCATTTGTTTCTAACCCAAATTTCGTCCCACGATCCCAAACCAGATTAAATTCAACATAACGTCCGCGACGAAGATATTGCCACTGTTTTTGCTGTTCTGTAAATGTATCGTCACGATGTTTCTTCATGAACGAAGTGTAGACAGGAGCGAAGCTTTCTCCAATTTCTTTTACAAAAGCGAATAATTCTTCTTTTGACAAATTACTTCCATAACCCGCTTCATCAGGTTTCAGATAGTCAAAAAAGATTCCACCGATACCACGGGTTTCATTTCTGTGTTGAATGAAAAAGTAGTCGTCCGCCCAGGTTTTGAACTTTGGATAAAAATCGCCGTGATGTTTATCGCATGCCGTTTTTAGATGATTGTGAAATATTTTAGCATCTTCTTCAATGACATAGTGAGGTGTTAAATCAATACCGCCGCCAAACCAGCACGTTCCGTTACTAAGTTCAAAATATCGCACATTCATGTGAATGATAGGCACATGCGGATTTTTTGGATGCATTACAATCGATACGCCGGTCGCAGTAAAATGAAAATCGTCCGTATCATTCAGCTGCATTTGCTGGCGCAAACGGGGGTGGACTTCGCCCTTGACACTGGAAAAATTCACACCGCCTTTTTCAATGACATTACCATTCTGAATTAAACGTGTCCGTCCGCCGCCACCGGAATGATGTTCCCAAAGATCTTCTTTGAATTTACCTATGCCATCTTCATTTTCAATAGCCGCGCAAATGTTATCCTGTAATTGTTTGAAAAAGCCTTCTATATCTTCAACTGTCATTGTAAATCTGAAATTGTACAAGGGCGAAATTACGATAAATTTGAAAGCTGGCAGGGTAGAAGAACAAAAAACGGAGCAGATGCTCCGTTTTTTGTTTGATTTTATTTATCGATGCGAAGAAAAGTACCGCTTAAATTAAATTTCAGTTCCAGTCCGTTTGACAGTTTGATTTCCTGTTCGGCTGCGTCTTTCTCCCATTCTACAATATGCAAAGTAGCATGGTTGGTCTGAACGTATTCCAGCAATGGCTCAGGAATAACCGTGTCCGGTAGTTTTGACAAACTTTCGATGTCTTCGATATTGCCGTTTTTATCAAAAGAGAGCTTTACGCCATTATTGAGTGTAACGTCATAATCAACTTCCGAGTTGTCTTTGTCTTTCTCAACCTTGGTGATTTGAGATGATGCAAAATGTGTTTCTACAAATAACTGTGCACTTTTCGGAAGTTCAGTCGAGGCAACGACTTCATCATCATCCTTACAGGAAGTGCAAAAAACAAATAAAATTAAGGCGAGTGTCAGTAAGCTTTTCATAATTATTAGTTAGTGAAACAAATATTTCAAAAACGTGACAACTGACCTGGCTTTTCCCCCTACACTAAATTTAAAATTTATTCATTTCATCACAAGTTTACGAAGTGAAATTTTAACGATAAGCTGCATGTTTTGCTATCGGCGTGATCCCTGGCATTCCAAAATTTCCGAAATAACGTCTTGCTGCAACGACCGTCCTTGTTTCAAAATCTTCATAATTGGGGGCATTGGGTTTCATGCTGTTGATCCTAACTTTCCCTGATGCATGGATAAATTGTCCGTCTCCCAGATACATCGCGACATGCGTTACCCGAGCATTGAGTGGTCTGTTTTTGCCACTTGCGAAGAAAATCAGATCGCCTGATTTTAAGTTTTTAAGCGCTTCTTCAAGATTTAATTCGTTGTTCTTTAATATATTAACTGGTTCTCCTGTTAGTACTTGCTGTGAGGCGTCGCGGGGAATAACGATACCATTCATAAAAAAAGCCGTCTTTGTAAAGCCGCTGCAATCGACTCCTTTTACGGAGGTTCCGCCCCAGAGGTATGGAACTCCAAGCATTGTTTTGGCAACGTCTATAACTTGTGATGGATTTGGAAAAGGTTTTGAAATCCATGTTTTATAATCCTGAATCTGCTCTTGGGGAATAAAGCCAATTCTGTCATCAGGATAAATTACTTTGTAAAAACCTTTTTGTTTGCCTGCATTCACAAGAATGTCGCCCATGACAAGGTCGGATATCCGTTCAGATTTCTTGTCGGGATTACTGAATGCATGTCCATAATCGTCAACAAAAACCAGCTTATCTTTCTTTTTCCAGTTTTCCATTTCGGCAGCTGTTTTTAAAGAAAACGCTCCTGAATCCAGCCACGAAATGTAACCATCCGGTGTACGGACGAGATAGTAATACCCTTCCTTTTTCAAGATATCAAGTGGCATTCCCAATAATGCCTGTGTTGCAAGTTCAGATGCATTTTTTGGATTTGAGCGAATATTGACAACGGAAAGATTGACAAGCGCAAAGATTTTTTCTCCCAGGTCTTTGGCTGGCAGTGTTTGACCAGGGATTTTAATTTTGATACCCTCCTTAATCAGTGTATCTGAAAATTTTTGTGCTGCTTTAAATTCTGTTGTTTCGAAATAGTTATTACCCGAACTATCTGCCATAATCTGGAAAATGGCAGTCCTCTTATCTGGTGCATATTCTTTGGTAATGGCTTCTGCGATGTCGAGTATTTTCCTTGCGTTGACAGAATCTGTTGAGATATCTTGCTTTTGGCCTTTTGAAATATGGGGAATAAGCAAAATACAGAAAAGACAAAATCTATAAGCTTTCATAAAATGTAATTAACCGGTAAGCTAACATAAACAGGAAAATAATGCAAGTTTGAAAATTCGGTTGCGTAGAGTAACAGGAGTTGATAATGAATTTCAAACAACAGTAAATTTTGCTAAATAAATTAATTTAATCAACGACTTTATTCCTGTTGATTTAAAGGGGTTTACATTGTTTAGCAAGAATAAATAATAAACCCGGTACTGTTTTATGCAAAACGGAAGGAACCATCCAGAAAGGATTTTTGTATACTACCAGCAGCCAACCGTGTGATTCATCACCGGATATTTCTGCGCCGCTTTTGGGGGCGACTGGAATTGACAGCGGGTTGGGATTCTGTGTGTAAGCATGTCGGGAGCTGGGGGTACCTCCCGTAAATAATACCTTTCAAACAATAACTGGCGAAAATACTTACGCCATGGCTGCCTAATCCGGAGGATTTAGCAAATGCCATCATCCCTCCAACCTACGCACTGATGGTTGGGCTCCGGGGTGTCGCAAATCAGTGCTGGTTGGAATAGTGGTACGGAAATCCAACGAGACCCTAGCACCTAAGGCCATGACGCGGGTCCGCCGTGAACCTTGTCTGGCTCGAAAATTTAATCACGGATAAGCATGTAGAAGGCGCAGGGTTTCCCTGTTCTGGACGAGGGTTCGAATCCCTCCGTCTCCACTGAGTACGTTTTAAAAACATTAAAAACCCTGTTTAATTCATTTAAACAGGGTTTTTTGTTTGTAGCTACCACCAGAACATTCAAATATTCCCAAAATTAAAGCGCGTCATTCGTAGCGTCTTTTTATTTTAAGAAAAGACGCGCGAAAAACGGCGTAACTAATTTAGAGAGAACCTGTTAAATAGATTTACATCTTGATTTTTAAGCTTGGCAATTCGATTTTTGTTCATCTTAAACTATTAAGTTATGTTAGAAAAAAGCTTTGGAATATTTTTCTTTTTGAAAAAGCCCAAAATCGAAAATCAGGATGGAACTCGCTATGTGTATTTGAAAATCACTGTGGATGGAGATTCCGAGGAAATTTCAACGAAGAGATTGTGGCACCCGTCGCGATGGTCTAAAGAGTCAGGAATTGCAGCTGGAAAAAAAGAAGATTCGTCATTTCCAGCGGTCTGCCTCGATGCCTGTATCCGCTGTTGTCCCCGGTGCACTGCAGTCTTGAACCGCTCAAAGGTAAAAGGCTTAAGGATGTAATCCACAGCCTGGACGTCGTAACTTTCAACTGCAAATTCGCTGTATGCGGTCGTGAATATTACGATTGTTTGCCGGTCAATACTTTTTGCAAATTGTAATCCTGATTCCCTTGGCATATTAATATCCAGAAAAACCAGATCAACCGGGTTGGCTTCGATGTAAAGACGTGCTTCACCTGTCCGGGTGAAAGTCTTAAGGAAGTAATAGTTTCCAGTCTGCTGCAAAAAGCTTCGATAACATCCAGAGCGGGCCGCTCGTCATCCAATGCAATGGCTTTTATCATGTCAATGTTAGAAGTAGTGTGACCCGGAACTGCCTGCCTGTATCATCGATACTAAGCTCGTAAGCAGATGGATAAATTAATCTAAGCCGTTCTTTTGTGTTTTTCAAGCCAATGCCCGTTGAATCTTCCAGCTGGCTGACCTGGACCTTATTGTTTGAAACTAATAAATGTAAATAGTTTTCATTTATTTTGATATAAATGTCAATCGGTGAATCTTCTTCCGGGTTGACCCCATACTTAAAGGCGTTTTCGATAAATGAAAAAAGGATCAGCGGGGCAATTTGCAATCCGTTAGCATCCCCTTCCACACGGTAGTCTACGTCTACGGCATCACGTAACCTGGCTTTTTGCAGTCCAATGTAGTTATTGATGTAGTTCAATTCTGTCTCAAGGGCAACGTGCTCCCGACTTGCATCCCGGATAATGTACCTGAGAAATTCGGAGAGCTGCACGATCGTGTCAGCTGTACGCTCGTCATTTCTGATTGCCAACGCGTAAATACTATTAAGCGTATTGAATAAAAAGTGTGGTTAGATCTGGGCTTTTAGCTGCCTAAGCTCGGCCTGTAATTGATCATTTTCAACATTTCGTAGCCGGTTTGTAGCTTGGATTAAAATGGATATCAGCGAGCTAACACTCCCTATCAGGAAAAAAATGGCGAGTTTTGCTGGTAATATCAGCATACCTATGGGGCGGCCTCCTGGCCGCTTAGACGGCAAGTTATTTGGTGAAAAAGAACCGTTTGAAAAATCACCTGGCATGCGTAGTCCTTTGCCTGCTTCAATTGGTTTGCTAAGCATCATTTCTGCCAGGAAGATCTGCCCGTGCCCACCCGCCGACCGTATTTTGGTGTGGTGGCCGAAGAACACCAACTGTTCAATGCGGTAGGGTAAATAAACTGCTCCTAAAATACAGCATACTGTAATAAAAATATAGCGGCGATAGTGCTTGTTCAAAAACCAGCGGGGTACAAAAATAGAGTGATTAAAATAAGTGAAAAGTAGCAGGAAGAGATAAGCGAGCCCATTCTGCACCAAATGTTCATGAGGCTGCAAGGGCCTCCAGCTGACCCCGCTATATACAAAATATAAATTGGGAGTGCTGCCAGAGCAAACCCAATCATCATTGTAGTGCCATATTTCTTTAACATATATTTCATTAAAAGTCTATCATAAACAATTGATATATCTCCATTTCGGCCTTACCATTAAATGCTTGGCAATTAAATATTATTAACGGCGTGTTTGCCGAAGATGCGGATATCGATTGGCAATTGATTCTTATAATTTTGTGCCCGCCATTGACAAATGCGACTTTATAGTAGCGACGTTCATTTACGATAGCCGACTTGAAATTATTGGATTAAAAATAACCTAAGCATAAAAGCATGCATAACACCTATTTAAATTTAAACATACCTGTAAGTTTAGTGATTGAAAAGACGGTTAAAAAAAAGAAATGACGAATGAAAGGAATGTTGTGGTTAAATAATATCAGTCCCGCAAGGAATTTGATTTTTAAAGCTCACATAGAAGCCAGTGAAACTCAAAACAAATCTTTAAACAACATTGGGTCTCTTGACCCGATGGTACAGGGAAGAATCAGACAGCTCCTAGCTGATGCAAGGCTTGAATTTGTATTTGAAATGACAAAAGATTTTATGAATTGAAAAAAATGTTTAAGCTGACAGATTAACTTTGGGGTCTGTAGTCAATTTAAAATAAGATTTAGTCAAGCAATAAGACGTAAATGAAATGTCAGAGTTAATCATTAAAACAGGGAAAGAAAATATGGATATTAAAATTATTCATCATTTTTTAACCGAAGATTCCTACTGGGCGAAAGGTATTTCTTATGAGTTCGTTGACAAAGCATTGTCTCATTCTTTCTGTGTAGGTGCATTTGTTGACGAGACTCAAGTTGGATTTGGCCGGGTTATCACCGATTATTACACATTCGGATGGTTTGCTGACTTTTTTGTACTACCACAATTTCGCGGACAGGGCATTTCTAAAAAACTGTTATCCAGTATTTTGGAGCAACCATGGTCGAAAAGATTAAGAAGACAAATGCTCAATACAAGTGATGCCCAAACGCTTTACAATCAGTTTGGAATTACCGGTCTTGCCAGCCCTGGCAACATCCTTGAAATTTATAGGCCAACTATTCATCTGGAGTATACGGATTGAAGATCCTGCACTGCCAAGAGTCTTTTAACTAATCTCCAAAAGCGTAACGGAGTGGAATGGCATGTAACGTGTATCCCAGTTTTAATTTCGGTTAAAGTGGCACATAGAGAACTCTGCGCCTGAAAAAAGCTGAATCATTCCTGGATATGATAAACCAAAGTCATTTTGTATATTCAGCGCTATGGCCGAAAAATCTAGCATTTTACATTTAAACTTTGATAACGATATTAGTCTGGGACTGGAATTCATTTCAATTGACGATCACTATACACAGGCTCAAACGAATTTACACGTCCCTCACAGGGCGTCCTTTTACCTGATCTTTTGGTTTAAAGCCGGTACTCCTGTACATATCGTTGATTTTCATCCCGTGAATGTCCTGCCCGATTCTTTTTTATTTATCCGCAAAGATGCCATACAATACTTTGATCAGAAAAACACTTTTGAATCGAGTGTGCTACTTTTTACAGATACTTTTTTTGTGAGGACGAAAGGGATCATTACTTTCTGCAGAGTAGTGCGCTGTTCAATGATTTCACCGGTGGCAATGGCCCTGAAATTATAACCGCTACCAGCCATTTGCATCATTTGTGGTACTGGATGCAGGCAGAAGCACGAAATCCTGCTGATCCGGTTCATTCTGCATTATTGAGAAAGTTACTGTACAGCTTTATGTTGCTGGCAGAAAGAGAGCAATTGAAAAAAGGGAAAAACACCCGGTTTCAGGGAATGAATTTTGATTACCTGTTAAATTTTAACAATCTGCTTGAAATACACTTCAAAAAAGAAAAAGGCATTAGCTTTTATGCAGATAAGCTGTTCGTGTCGGCCAAAGTACTGACAAATACTACACAGCTCATGTTGGGGAAAACACCCAAGCAATTGATCGATGAACGCGTGCTGCTGGAAGCTAAACGTCTGCTTGTGCATAGCAACAATTCAGTCAAAACCATCGGATTTAACCTTGGCTTCGACGAACCAACGAATTTCAACAAGTTTTTTAAAAAGCATTCAGGTCAGACACCGGCAGCGTTCAGGGAGGATTTCTTGCAATCCTGATCATCACGGATTAATCTTACCATCGTTTGGACCAAATTTACCTTTTTCAGCGCGGTCGTTCGTGCCAATTTTGTGTCATCAAAATTTAACTGACATGAAAGCAAAACTCAACATCGTACTCGTTCACGGCGCCTTCGGAGATGGCTCCCATTGGAAATATGTTATCCCCGCGCTGGCTGAAAAAGGTTATACGGTAAGGGCGGTCCAATTACAACTAAATACGTTAGCCGAAGACATTCAGCGCACCAGCGATATGGTAACAGATCTGGACGGCCCGGTATTACTTGTAGGGCATTCTTACGGCGGAATGGTCATTAGTGGATCAGGCAACCTGCCCAACGTAAAAGGATTGGTTTACATTGCAGCCTTTGCGCCAGAGGAAGGCGAAGCTGCAGGAGGACTATTGCAGTTGCGTGAGGCACCCGAAGGTGCGGCTGCCATTGCTCCGGGACCATCCGGTTATCTTTACCTGGATTACAATAAATATCATGAAGTTTTCTGCCAGGGAGTATCCAGCGACGATGCTCTGGTAATGGCAGTATCACAAAAGCCGATCGCTGGTGCTGCATTCGGCGCGCCATCCGGTGCACCGGCCTGGAAAAACAAGCCTAGCTGGTACCAGGTATCCCAAAACGACAAGATGATTCAGCCAGAAACAGAAGCCTGGTTTGCCGAGCGAATCAAAGCCCGGAAAACTGTATTTCTCGATGCAGGCCATGCTTCAATGGCATCAAATAGTGAGGAAGTGGCTGCACTCATCCTCGAAGCCGCCGAATCATTAGCCGAATAAATAAGTCAGTTTAGCCTTTTATAAAGGATCAGGGCATCTTGAGTTTGCCTTGATCCTCTTTTAATACAGAATATATGGAAGTTATCACCATACCCATATTACCTTTCAAAATGTTGCAGTCGCACCTTATTCGTGATACTAAAACGATTATTGTCGATACCGGAAATCCTGGAAGTGCCCCTAAAATTCTGGCTGCGATGAAAAGGCATGGAATCTCGAATGACAGTGTCTCTTTGATCTTAATTACGCATAGTCATTTAGATCATTCCGGTAGTGCTTCCGAGTTGCAGAGGTTGCTAAAAGCGCCGGTAGCTATACACAGGCTTGAAAAAGAATATGTTGAAAATGGAACCCGGTTAAAGCTAACACCCAAAGATGGGTTTGGTAAACTCTTTTTAAAAACGCCGCTCATCAAACAAGATGTTGAGAAGTTTAAGGTCGATATTGCACTTGAAGGGGGAGAGGATTTAAATCCTTACGGCGTAGATGCCAGAATAATATTTACGCCTGGCCATACTCCCGGATCGATATCAGTATTGCTCGCTAATAATGAAATGATTGCCGGCGATGTCGTTTCAGGTGGAATATTATTGGGTGGTATGATTAACAGCGGCGTCCCGACATGGCCAATTTATCACAGTGACACGCCAGTCAGCATTGAGAGTCTTAAAAAAATAGTTGCCCTGTCTCCACAAAAATTTATGTCGGACACGGCGGTCCAATTGATCGGCCCTTACTTGAAAAGTTTATTTATGATCAGGAGAAAAAATTATTGCTGGCGATGAACTATTAAATCGTAAAGTTTTCTTTTAATTATACGCCTCGCAAAAATACTTTATTTCAAGTCATTTCCCAATCATCAAATCCCGCCAAACCAGTATTCTAAGGCTTGGTTTAAGTCATCGGGTGTGAACTGATCATCTTCTGCTAATGCCCAAGCCACATAGCCGTCTGGCCTGATCAGCAAACTGTAATGGTCTGGTACATCACCAATTAGTAGGCAGTCGCCAAACATGCTCTCCCTGAGGATAGAAGAGAGCGGATTTATAGTGTCCACATAAGATTCATATTTTTTAGGCATCGAAACCTCGTTTTATGGTGTTCAAAAAACTCTTATGGTCGATAAGTAATTGCCCATCGCAGAATCTGCCTTAAAGAGTAAATAATAGTTTGATATTCCTGGTCCTTATCGGAATTTTGCGGATTCCTGGGCGATGTTAACATGTAAGGTTTTCTTCTTTATAGCGGCCTCTTTCAACATAAAATTTGCCCATTAGATAGTGGTGCTAGCCCGCCAGTCACTGTTATTTTTGGTGGCCTTAGCCGTTTACCGTTTTCCTGGTCGGCTAAATCATTGATAATCATTATCTGACGATAATATCGCTCTGCTAATGTTTAATTGCCCATCAGACTGTAAATTTTACCATAACATGAGGCAAAATAGCTGCCTGTAATTAATGGAAAATGGCGGATGGGAAGCTAAAAATTTGTTTAGTAAAGCGAGTGTCCTCGCTGAATTCGAGATTATTTACAAATACTATCCACCCAGGTAAACAGTTCATCGAGGTCATAATCGCCGCTATGCGGCTTGTCCCAGGGCAATTCCAGGTTTACATCTTTTCCATGATTTTGAAGATCAGTGCCCAGAATCACAGAGATAGCAAGACTGGTATCCTTGTCCTTTGAGCCATGACGGATACGCCAGTGTGCGGCCGTTTTTGTTCCGGCGGCACCAATATAGTTCATCGGATTCATCATCTTTACTTCAAGTTGATTGGCTTTTGTAGCGCCGGCAACAGTTGAATTTTTTACCCCAAATTCAGTAAAATGCTGTTTGTCGATTTCGGTTGTTCCAAATTCCTGGTTTTCCGGTGTCGAAATATCCAAGGCATCAAATGCAGGAGGCGTTTTCTGGCGTTCCATATATTTAAGATAAGCTGCAAAGTCAAGATCCGTCACCTTGCCATTTTCTATTTTAAGCCATGAGAATTTGGTCAGATCAGTACCCTGGCCCAACGCTTTCTGCGCAGAAGCTATCACATAGGATTTTATCAGTTCCTTGAAGTTTCCGTTTCCAGATTGATCGAGTGTTAACAATTTACCTGATTTATCTTTTAATTTCAAACTGTTGAGATAGGAAGGAAACAATGTTTTGAGCTCTGATGATACTTTAATTTGCTGTTCACTTAGCGTATTTGGTGAGGCCGAATTTGAAGCACCGGGTCCAAAGCCTCTTTTTTGATAGGTATTAATTCCAAAAAATTGCCATTCATAAGCCATGTCGGAATGATCCAGATTTGTAATCGGACAGTAAGCGGAAACACCGAAGATTTCGTCGCTGCCCGGTGCGGCTCCCAAGGCTTTCAGATATGGTTCATAGTCAGCATTATCACCAGTTGCGCCCAGTAAAGACGACATTGCTCCGCCAGCACTGGTTCCATTGGATATAATTTTCTGAGCATTGCCCGGCATTTTTTTGTCGTTAAATTTCAGATAGCGAATGGCCGCTTTTAAGTCCACAATTGCCGCAGGTGCCTTTCCCGTATTCATAGTCCTGCCACGGGCGCCGGCAGATGCCACAACATACCCTTTGGATAAAGCCACAAGCACAGTGGATTGTTTTTTGCCAGCTCCCATTGGTCCGCCTTCCGGCATTCCTTGTGGGCGATCTGTCCTTGGCGGCATACCCTGTGGGCGTTCTCCCATTGGCGGCATTCCCCCCATAGGATTATTGCTGGTTGTGGCAGGTTTGGAAGGCATATATCCGCCGATCTGATTGGGAAAAAAAACAGGAGCAGTTTCTGCTGTATAGCCATTCAGCGTTCCACCCTCAAAATAAGTCTCCGGAACATAAATGTTCATGATTTGCTGAGCGGTATCAACCGGATTTTTCACATACACGATCTTTTCAAATGCCCTTACTTTAAATGTTTTACCATCAAGGGTAAGGGTTTGTGTTTGATAATGTTGTGGATTAAATTCTAAATTATACTCTGTTTTCTGCTGAGCATATAAATTGGCAGAAAGGCACATAAATAGGGCTGCTGCGCCTGTTCGTGTTATCATCATTGGTTATTTTATTTATTATGAATGTGATTTTTAAGGGATAACTAAATGTAATTTTGGATTTTTCAATGCGCTTTCGCCTGATTATGATTTTCCGGCCAGACCACTTTTAAATTCATTATCGTCTGTGACAACAGCCCCAGCGTCAGGACGGCACAGCCAAACATTACGGCCGGCATGATAACAGTTGTGCCATTATGTAAAAAGCTGACCAGCCAGGAGGCCACTACACCTGCCATCATTTGAAGGCTTCCTAATACCGCTGATGCCTTACCGGCAGAGGAATCAAATTGTCTGAGTGCAATGGCGGTCGTATTCGGATTGATAAAACCGAGGCAAAACAGAAACATAAATGTGAAACACAAAGTTAAAGCCGGACCGGCCAGATCCAGAGCATTGATGCTGAGTAAGCCTGTACTAATCACAACCAAAAGAACAGCGGCCCATATGTTCAGTTTTGCTGGTTCAATCTTTTTTAACGCAAACCTGTTTATCTGGCTGCCTAATATCAATCCACATGCATTTAAAGCAAATGCCCAGGCATAATTGTAATCAGAGAAACCATATTTTCCCATGAAAACGAAGGGTGAACCTGCGATATAAGCATACATTCCGGCATAGCTGATCCCGCCGGTCAATGCATAAATTAAAAAATCTTTGTTTTTGATAATTATAGAATATGAGGACCAGAAAGAGCTGATTATCAAACGCTCTGATTTATCTGAAATCCCTGTTTCTGGCAATGACCAATAAACTACGATAAACAAAAGCAGGGCAATAAGTCCCATGGCACCAAATACCCAGCGCCATCCAAGCCAGCCGTTAACGAGTCCTCCGATTGCAGGAGCAATAATCGGCGCAATTCCCATAACTAGCACAAGTATGGAAAGTATTTTGGCTGTTTCTTCCACTGGAAACAAGTCACGTACAATAGCTCTGGCGGCAACCATTCCCACACAACCTCCAAGTGCCATGAATAAACGGAAAGCAATTAAATAATTAACATTCTGTGCACCGGCACAGCCAAGTGCGGCGATTAAATAAATTAACAGACCTGCCAGTAGTGGTTTTTTTCTTCCAAATTTATCAATCAGAACGCCGTAGACCAGCTGCCCTAAACATAGTCCCGCATAATAACTGGTCAGCGAATAACCGATAGTAGAAATATCTGTTTTCAAAGAAATAGCCATTTTATTAAATGCCGGCAGGTACATATCTATTGAAAACGGGCTGAGGGCGATGAGTCCTCCCAGAATTAAGATAATCTTCGTATGTGTAAGATTTTTCATTAGTACCGCTTGTTCAAAAACTTGTAATCAATTGCATTGCAAAATTTGGAAATCTATGATACATTGATGGCTATTAATCAGTTTATTTAGGATACAAATGAAACATAGATTAGCCTCTTGAATACACAGAAGAAAAAAATATCCGTAGATATCACCAAATATGAACGGCTTTATGGTGATCGCAGCGCACGTCCTGAGAAGGATTACGTCTTCTGCGAACGGCTGGAAACACGTAGTCCAAAATTTGGATGGGACATCAAGCCGCACATACATCCCGATATTTTACAGGTGTTTTTTATTGAGGAGGGGGCATTTGTGTTGGTAGATGCCGAAAATAAAATAGAAATGAGTGCCCCATGTCTGATTTTCATTCCTTCCAGCGCCCTGCATGGTTTCGTCTTTAACAGCGGGGTAAAAGGACAGATATTAACTATCGCGGAATCTTATTTTGACAGTCTTTTACCTGAATTAAACATTTTGCCATCAAGAGCAGATGAGGTTATCCGCGTCACCTCATTCAGCAAATCATGTCCGGCTGAACGTATTTCTCTCCTTTTAAAATCCATTAACCAGGAACTGGAACATGAAGAAACAGGGAAACAGCTCATGATGCAGATATCTTTGCAGCAGTTATTTGTACTGATATACAGGCTTGCAGGTCCGGGCAAGAAAAACCGGGAAGAAGTCATGGAACCGTCCGCTCGCCATTTCCGGAAATTTGAATATTTAATTCGAAAGAATGGCGGTTCAACAACCTTACGCAGTTTGGCCAGTGAAATGGCGGTTACGCCGGTTCACTTAAACAGGATTTGTAAATTAATATCAGGAAAAACCGCTAGCCAGGTTATCCAGGAATATTTGTTGGGTCAGGCAAAAAAGTATCTTATCTATACCAGCTATTCGGTATCTGAGATTGCCTATGTGCTCAACTATGAATATCCAAATTATTTTGCAAGGTTTTTCAGGAAGCATACCGGTTTGTCTCCCACCGAATTCAGGGAGAACAAAAGAAAATCGTAGATGCCGAGTTACACAATTTATGGTGATTTCGAAATCAACAACTTGAAATTGTCAATCCGTGTGAAAACTTATTGATCACACTATTTTTAGTCACTGTCTTGGGTTTGGATGTCTTTTTATCAGGCAACACTTGAAAATGCGAAAAAATATTGTCCGCAGAAATTAATTTACTGTCAAATTGGAAGAGAAAACGGAATCAGACAAAAAGAGAGTGTTATAAGACACTCTCTTTTATTATTCAAAACAGTTTAGTTTGTTTTGAATAAGGTTTTTGCCATTTCTAAATGATGCTTTAGTGCAGGTAATTTTGCACCTGCCCACTTTTTCAAATCAGCATCCTTTCCTCCGGTAGCTTCATCCTGGAATAGCCCGATAGTTTCTTCATGAGAAGCAATCATCATATTCATGTAAAGCATATCAAAAGTGTTTCCGCTTTGTGAAGTGAGGCTATCAACCATCATTTTTTTTGCATTTCCCAGTTGTTTTGGCACTTCAAACTTTTTCTTTTTGGCCAAAGTCATAAGCTCTTCGTTAACTTTTGTGTGGTCATCAACCATCATTTTTGCAAAATTTCTGACTTCTTGTGATTCTGCTTTTTTCAAGGCGAGCTGGCCAAGATTAACTTCAAGCATGCCTCCTTCACCGGCTTTCTGTACAAAATTGGCATCCTGATTTGATACGGGTTGAGCAGTCACTTCAAATGTGAAAAATTGCAAACCTGCGGCAATAAAAGCGGAGATAAAAATAGTTCTGATCATGTTAAAGTTGGTTTAATAAGCGGTGAAAATTAATTCAGTCTACAATTAATATCGAATTAAAATGCTGCCTATCAGTCAAGTTTCATGCCAGTGGGTATAAGAAAAAATAAAATGCGCTTGAAAATATGCTAAGGCTTCACCATTTGGTTTGCCAACAGAATTTATATGGACTAAGCGTAATTTTTCAAATATGTATTACAAAAAAACTGTGGATGTTTTTACATACCAGGTTCTGGAACGGTGAGTATATCGAAAATTCTGAATGTCCAAGATTGAAGCTATTTAGCCGATGTTTTATATTTTATTTTTAAAAACAACATGGCAACGTTTAGGCATATGGTGAAAAGATTGGTTACAATAATGGGGATATCTTTTTTATCAAATCCGTAATAAACCCACAATGTATTTCCAGTGAGCAGCACAATGAACATAAGCATAGAAACGTCACTGGCTTTTTTCTTTTTAATTGTTGTAACCAGCTGCGGTATTATCGCAGAAGAAGTACATATTCCGGCAACAAGTCCTAGTCCCTCAATAAAGTCCATCTTTTAAATCAGTTTTAAAGTAAATATTGACACAGCTTAATCGTTCATCAGAAGTAGAATCAGAAATTACTCGTTAAGTTGCTCACAATCATCAATTTAAAATTACAAATCCAGTATGTTGAGTATTGTTGGCTTTTATTTCAAATCTCATATGTACAATTTGTAAATTTATACGGCGCACTAACATGAAAAATATGCCAGTAGATTTGCTTGACTATTTTAATTATATATAATCATAAAATAATTATATTTTATGATTATTAAGTAATTTGATATCACGATAAGGCGTTGAATAACTTTGATCTAAGTATTTAATTTTCAAGGATTTGCTGGAATGATATTTTTATTCTAACGCCGGTAATTTATTCATATAAAACTGAAAGATGCGACCTATATACATTGCAGACGATTCGTCCGACCAGCGCTATTTGTTCGGCTATTTTCTTAAACGGGTAAATCCGGATTATCCAGTTATATCCTTTGACAGGGCTCAGCCTATGTTAGACGCCTTATCCTTGGTCCTCAAAACTGGCGAAATTCTTACCGATGGCGGTTTTTCTGGATTTGCAAATGCCAGATGTGGGTGGTTTTGAAGCACTTAAATTAATTATGCAGTATAATGCGGAGAATCCTAAAAATTTAGAAGTGCCAGTTATTATTTACAGCAGTTATTCTGACCAGGCCGTTATTCAAAGATGTCTGGATGCCGGAGCATTTGCATTTTTACAAAAGCCTGTTGATCTGAATGAGCTTAAAAATTTGCTATTACTAATCCAGCCATAGTCCCATTTTGTATTTCCTTGCGCAATTTTAGAATAATTGAAAATTAGCAATGGACAAGTCATCTATTGTTCCAAAAGGTATTTCCGGATACAATCAATTAAGCAATATTCAAAATTAATTAATGCAGCTTGTTGGGCTCCTGCCTTGACTGAAAACGAATACGTACCAGCGTTCCTTGTCCCGGTTTACTTTCTATATCCATCGTCGCCTTCATGAGCTCACAGATTTTTTTTACAATAAAGAGACCTAGTCCTTCGCTTTCCTTAAAATGATCACCAGCATTTTGTTCAGATCCTGCGGGAGCTGGCTCCTGAAGCATTTTTCCTTCCTGATGCACAGCGGTCGTGAGTAATGTTGGCCTTAACTGTTCTGCAAAAAGAGCCATTGTGGTATTTTTTGTAAATCCCGAGCCGGTATCCTGGATACTTAAAATCCACCGTGAATCGTTTTCAGAAGCCCAGGAAACATACACACCGCCTGATTTGGTATATTTCAATGCATTATGTAGCAGGTTCTGAAAAACACGTTGAATTTGGACAGGATCGCTACTTACCCGTAGATGTTTTGGCCCGGTACCTTCCAGTGTTATTTTATTTTTTTCAGCCAGTGGGAGTGCGTTTTTAATCAGTGAATTTAATAATTCCGATACATCAAACTCCTTAATCTCCAACATTTCCTGTCCCGCTTCTATCCGGGAATAGTCCGTCAGTTGTAATAATAAATCATGGATCGTTAACAGGTTTGTATTTAGCATTCCCATCAATTCTGAACGTTCGTTTTCAGATGAAGGTAATTCCCATAATTTTGAAGCCATCATCAGTACACTAAAACTTGAACGAAGATCATGCGAGCTGTGGCGAAGATGTTCTCCACGCTTTTTACTTAATTGTTGAAGTTGGTCAACTGCATTTTGTAAAGTAATGGCCTGTTCCGCAGCCGCGGTTTGCCGGAGCTGATGATAGTACGTGACGCTTCCTCTGATGGAATCGGAATAAATCCCGAATATTCCACTGTAAATTTTTAACAGGGATTGGCCGCTAAGTTTGGGGTTGTTTTCGAAATATTTCTGAACCAGATCCAGAATAAGTTTATACAAATGCTCGAATTCAATAATAAGTTCTTGTAGCTCATATCCAGTCTGCCAGCGGTGCAACCCATGTTCACGGCCTACATTAACCGGGTCATCACTTTCAGGCTTGCCTAGTAGCCTTTGTTCCATAATATTTAGTAAAGCAGGCACCTGATCATTAAACTCTTCCCGGGAAAAGCTTGCTTTACTATTAAGACTTTTATCCTCTGAACAGATCTCACGCCACTTATTTAATAGTGTTTCCCGTTGGGTTCGAAGGAAACCCGCAAGGTCTTCCGATTGGTGGTTTGTTAATTTGGGCATAAAGTGAGATTGAATTTCAATTGAAATCCCATAAATATCATACCTGATTAGTTTGACAATGCATAAATTTTACCAGATTACTTAAAGCCATTAAATCAAAAATTTTAATTTTGCATTGTGTACGTACCCACAGAACAATACATTTCAAGGTTTGAACCAATACTTTATGAATATTACAAAGACAATATATATTGCTGACGACGATGAGGATGACAGGATGCTGCTTAGGGAAGCGATACATAGTGTCATTGAGGATGTTGTTATTAAAGAAGTTTCTCATGGAGAGGAATTAATTGATCAACTCAAACTTGAAAGCCTGCCAGGTGAAATTATAATATTGCTGGATATGAATATGCCCAAAATGAATGGGCTTGAAGCACTGGAAGTACTTAAATCAACTCCTGATTTTCTACATATCCCGGTTATTATGATATCGACTTCTTCCAATCCTGAATTAATTACAAAGGCTTATCTGAAAGGCATCAACGCATATATTGCTAAACCATTTTTGATAAATGAATATGTGGAGCTTGCTCAGGCGGTCAATATATGTTTTTTGCATAATTACCCATCATTCGATCAGCCGGCCACTATAAAGAATATCAAAGCAAAAAGTATTTTAGTAATAGAAGACAATGCTGACCAAAGCAAACTCATCAATATTGCTTTAAGACATAGCATACCTAATGTAGACATAATCAACATAAATGATCAGGCTACTTCCATTGATTTTATTTCTTCAAAATGGGATAAATGCATTACTACGCCTCAATTAATCTTACTGGATTTATACCTGCCAGACCGGGAAAATGGCTTGGGTTTACTTGAAATGCTGAAACAGTTTCTGGTTTTCAGGAATTTGTCAAGCATTCCAGTTATTGTTATCAGTCATTCAGATAATCCTTTGGATATACAGGATTGTTACCGGTTGCAGGCTAATGCCTACATGACGAAATCTTCGGATCTGACTGTCTGGTTTTCATTTTTCTCCTACATATGCCATTTTTGGATGGATACTATTATCACACAAAATAACGATTGATGTATTGAATTAAAGAGATTTAAAGCCAATAACGTATATAGGTAAAAGGTTTACATTTTGTAGATATGATAAAATCCCATTTTACGAATCAGATAAATTCAGTGCGGTGGATTTTTGTATAAATGTCAGGCATAGAATATCAATTGCTGGATAAGATTATTTTAAGAAGAGATGGTATAATAATTGCCGGTAGTTAATAGGAATAAAGCAATACTTTACCTACATTTTAAAATACGTCAAAATGCAAAATCATTCAGACAATAGTTATTCTTCAACGGAAAACACACAATTTAGGAATGATATTATTTTAAATCCAGCTCTCATTAACGCTAATCCATTCAAAACATTTTGGATGGCAGGGTTCGAATGCAGCGATCTGTTAAATGCTGGCGGAGATCGTGTTGATTTGCTCGAAATGACCGGACATTTGAAATCAGTATGTGAAGATTATCGCCTTATTGAGTCATTGGGTTTACAAACAGTTCGTGAGGGGATAAGGTGGAGTGTGGTAGAATATAAGCCCTATCAATATGATTTCAGCGCCGTCTTGGAAATGATAAAAGCAGGCAGGGAATGCGGTGTGCAGCAGATCTGGGATATTTGTCATTTTGGCTTTCCGGATGATCTAAGCCCTTTTCATCCGCAATTTAGTTCTCGTTTAGTATCACTTTGTAAAGCTTTTGTGCTCTTTTATCAGGAGCATAATCCGGATGAAGTATTATTTGTTACGCCGATTAATGAGGTGAGTTTTCTGTCCTGGCTTGGCGGTGAAGCCGCTGCTACTGTGCCATACTGCCGTAAAAACGGGTGGGAAGTAAAATACGCTTTGATGCGGGCTTACATATTGGCTGTTAAAGCAATGAAGGAAATTAGTAATTCTGTCAGGATTGTTACCACGGAGCCGCTGGTCAACATGGTGCCGGGCCTGGAACCCAGTGCCGAAGACCTTGCGGCTGCGGCAATTGAAAATGAGCAGCAGTTTCAATGCGTAGATATGCTTTGCGGACGAATGTGCCCGGAGTTAGGCGGTAGTATTGATTTTGTTGATATAGTTGGATTTAATTTTTATTATAATAATCAGTGGATAATAGGAGTGGTTATGAATTTTTAGGTTGGCGTGATCCGGTGCCTGATCCAAGATGGCGGCCACTTGCCGATTTACTCGAAGCGGGCTATCTGCGGTATGGGAAACCCATTATTTTATCCGAAACAAGCCATCCAAAAGAAGACAGGCCGCAATGGGTTGAAATGATTGCAAACCAATGTGCGGAAGTAATCGATCGTGACGTCCCGCTTTTTGGCATTTGTATATATCCAATTATTGACAGACCGGATTGGGATCATCCGGCTATTTGGCATAATTCCGGCCTTTGGGATCACGACTCAACAAGTAATAATAGCAGGGTTTTACATCAACCATCAGCGACGGCGCTTCAAAAAGGAAAACAATTGATAGCGCAACATTTGCAAGGAAAATTGATTTGACTTTTCCTTGCAATTTATTGCAATTTCATTCCCAAAAAGACAATTCGGTCAACCTGGAAATCCACTTTCTGTAAGTGCAAAATCATAATTTATTGAAAAGAAAAAAAACGTAAGATCTTTAACCAAAAGTTTAAGATAACAGGCTTTATTATGGATTGTCAAGTTTAGTAAAAACCTAAGAGTTTGAAGTATAGTCTGTTAAGTTAAGTTCCGGTTTTGTGAAATTAAATTTCACAAAAATATAGTGTCAAAAAAAAAGTGAACAAATTTTTCTATTTAAATTCTTGATTAGTAATAATTTAATAACTTTTGATTTTATAAAAGTTTGCAAAAAATTTTAGCTTATGAAATAATCTGGTAGATTTGTTGCCCCGGTAAAGAGTAGGGTAATGGTTGTGTCCATTACAAATCTTATCAGATCTTCCGGGAATTAAGCAGCGTTATCAGGAGGAAATCTTGTTATAAAATTCTGATCCGCTTTCATTCAACAAGTTACAAAGTCAGTATTTTTTATGAGCATTTTTGACAAACGTCTGCAATACAAACCGTTCGAATATCCGGAGATTTTACAATTTACAGATGCCATCAATAAAGCATATTGGGTTCATTCAGAAGTAGATTTTACTGCTGATACCCAGGATTTTCATTCTCATTTGAGCCCGGCGGAAAGAACGGCTGTTAAAAACAGTTTGCTGGCGATTGCTCAAATTGAAGTCTCCGTAAAATCTTTCTGGGGAAACCTTTTTCATCATTTACCAAAACCGGAATTTAACGGTTTGGGAAGTACTTTCGCTGAATGTGAATTCCGTCATTCGGAAGCATATTCACGTCTTTTGGAAGTGCTTGGTTATAACAATCAATTTGAAACGCTGATCGAAATTCCTGTGATCCGCGAGCGTATTGATTATTTGTCGGAGGCTTTGGGAAATTCAAAATCCAACTGATAAAAAGGAATATGCTTTCTCATTGATCCTGTTTTCGATTCTGATCGAAAACGTTAGCTTGTTCAGTCAGTTCGCTATTATTTTGTCGTTTGCCCGTTTTAAAGGGTTGATGAAAAATGTAAGCAATATCATCGCCTGGACTTCGATTGATGAGCAAATTCATGCCAATGCCGGTATTTTTCTTGTCAACAAAATCAAAGAGGAATTTCCTGATATGTTTGATCAGGAAACGGTTGCGGAAATTACGCGTCTTGTTCGATCTTCAATAGATGTGGAATCACGCATCATCGACTGGATTTTCAGTGAAGGCGAAATTGACAGTATCAACAAAGAAGACCTGATCAATTTCATGAAATACCGCGCAGATGACAGTCTGGTGAAAATCGGTTTGCCACGCCAGTATAACCTTGCCATTGCGGATGTAAAATTATTGCAATGGTTTGAAGAAGAGGTTTTTGCAAACAGTCTGGATGATTTCTTTGCAAAACGTCCAGTGGATTATACCAAACATGACAAAAGTATTTCGGCTTACGATCTGTTTTAATGATCCCGAAAAACGGATTGAAATACTAAAAGGATATTGAGAAATCAACAAATATAAAATCATTAAAGAAATGAATGTTGCCGAATTAGATCTGCTGGAAGGCGTAACCAGCCAGTACGAAATGCCGAAGCTTTGGTGGAAAAATACCGAAAGCGAACAGGTTCTTAACAGGGGTTATTTACTTAAAGGCGAGACGGTTGAAGGTGCTATTGAGCGCGTTTGTGCGGCGGCTGCAAAACGTCTTTTCCGTCCTGAATTGAAGGAAGCGTTTCAGGAAATGATCGATCGAGGCTGGATGAGCCTCAGCTCGCCAATCTGGGCTAATATGGGTACGGAACGTGGTCTGCCGATTTCCTGCTTCAACGTGCATGTGCCGGATAATATCGAAGGTATTACGCACAAACTTGGCGAGGTGATCATGCAAACCAAAATAGGTGGCGGAACTTCTGCTTATTTCGGAGATTTGCGTGCCCGCGGAAGTGCGGTGACTGACAACGGAAAAAGTAGCGGAGCGGTAAGTTTTATGCGCCTTTTTGATACGGCCATGGATACAATTTCCCAGGGTGGCGTGCGCCGCGGTGCGTTTGCTGCGTATATGGATATTGATCATGAGGATATAGAAGAATTTTTGCAGATAAAAGATATCGGTCACCCGATCCAGAATCTTTTTTCCGGTGTTTGCGTGCCGGATTACTGGATGCAGGATATGATCGACGGGGATATGCCAAAAAGAGAAATCTGGGCGAAAATCCTGCAAAGCCGCCAGCAAAAAGGTCTTCCATATATTTTCTTTTCTGACAACGTTAACCTGAACAAACCACAGGTTTACAAGGATAAAAATCTGCGCATCAACGCAAGTAATTTATGTTCGGAAATAATGTTGCCTTCGACAGAAGACGAGTCATTTATTTGCTGTCTGTCGTCCATGAATCTGGAATTATACGATGAGTGGAAAGATACCGATGCGGTTCGTTTGGCTATTTTCTTCCTGGATGCTGTACTTCAGGAGTTTATTGAAAAAACAGAAGGGAATCATTTTCTGGCAAGTGCAAACCGTTTTGCAAAACGTCACCGTGCACTTGGACTTGGCGTTTTAGGCTGGCATTCTTATCTTCAAAAAAATATGATTCCTTTTGAAGGTATGCAGGCGAAACAATTGACCACGCAGATTTTCAAAACGATCCAGGATAAATCAGAAAAAGCAACTCAGGAACTTGCCATGATCTATGGTGAGCCAGAACTTTTGAAAGGTTATGGCCGCAGAAATACTACGCTTCTTGCCATTGCGCCGACAACTTCTTCATCCGCGATTCTTGGACAAACGTCACCGGGTATTGAACCGTTTAGCAGTAATTATTACAAAGCGGGTCTTGCAAAAGGAAATTTCATGCGCAAGAACAAATACCTGAAAGTGCTTTTGGAAGAAAAAGGCATCGACAATGAAGAAACCTGGCGCACGATCATGCTTAATCACGGAAGTGTGCAGCATATGAGTGAGCTGAGTGATCATGAAAAAGACGTGTTTAAAACGTTTAAGGAAATAAGTCAGCTGGAAATCATTCAACAGGCTTCAATTCGTCAAAAATACGTAGATCAGGCGCAAAGTCTTAACCTTAATATTCCATCGAATTTGCCGGTTAAGGAAGTAAATAAACTGCTGATCGAAGCATGGAAACTTGGTATAAAAACATTGTATTACCAACGCAGCCAAAGTGTTTCAAAAGAATTGGTAACAAGTCTGGTTAGCTGTTCTTCCTGCGAATCGTAGTTTGATATAAATATTTGATGAAAAGGTATCTGCCACGGTGGATACCTTTTTTTTGTCTAAAAAATCAATTTTGAATCGATTGTTTCAGAATTAATTTTACCTTTGTTGGAAGATAAGATAACTCATGGCAAGAAATGTTGAGTTTAATGAAGAAGAGGCAATCCAGAAAGCGATGGAAGTTTTTTGGAAGAAAGGCTATGCCGGCGCTTCTCTTCGTGATCTGACTGATGCCATGAAAATAAATACCAGCAGTTTGTATAACACGTTGGGTGACAAACATGAGCTTTTCGTAAAGTGTATCAAAAACTACACCGAAACGCGGATGGCAGAAGCAGCCAAACGTGTTTCGGAGGAAAAATCTCCGCTTACAGCTCTGATAAATTTTATAAATGATGCAGCGACCGTGATCACAAATGGTGAAAACGGCTGTCTGGCTATTAAAACGGCATTCGAAATTTCGGCTGATGATAAAAGTATACAGGCGCTTTTGAAGGCCGATAATGATTTTACGCATGATCTTTTACACGGGTTGATCCTGAAAGCCAGACAACTTGGTGAATTATCGGAGGAGGAAGATGCCGAAATGCTTACCGATTATCTTATCAGTGTTTATACGGGCTGGTACGAACTATTCATTCTCCATCAGGATCCGGCCAGGATCAAAAAGATGGCTCAGTATCTAATTTCTCAAATCTCAAAGTAGTATTTTTTTAGTCCTAATTTTGAAGTAATCGTTTCAGAATTGGAAAGTATAGTCGGGTTTTATTTTGAAGCAATCGATTCACAATTATTAATTACAAATGGAAAACAAACAAAATCAGGGTACAGAACTTGAAGGTAAAATCGCTTTGGTTACTGGTGGAACAAAAGGAATAGGCAAAGCAATTGCCGATAAATTGGCGCAGTCAGGCGCAAAAGTGATCGTCACAGCCAGAAATAATCCTGGTGAAGCGGAATTGAAACATCATTTTATTGCCGCCGACTTATCTGACTCCGCAAATGTTGCGAGGGCAGTTGAGGAGATTATTGAAAAATTCGGCGGTGTTGATATTCTAATCAATAATACCGGTGGACTCAGCAGCCCCGCCGGAGGATTTAGTGTTTTAACCGATGAGCACTGGAACAATGAGTTGCAGTTAAATTTATTAGCTGCGGTTCGTCTGGACAAAGCGTTATTGCCAAAGATGCTGGAACAAAAAAACGGAGTAATTATTCACATTTCCTCAACAAGCGGAAAACAGCCACTTTGGGAAGCTAATATGCCATACGGCGTCGCTAAGGCAGCATTAAATGCTTATAGCAAAACATTGGCTATGGAAGTTTCGGGCAAAGGAGTGAGAGTATTAACGGTTTCTCCCGGACCGGTAAAAACAGTTGCGATGGAATCTTTTTTGCAGGACATGGCTGATAAAATGGGTATCACTGCCGAAGAAATGACGCAAAAATTGATGGAAAGAATCGGTGGAATACCGATGGGAAGAATGGCGCAACCGGAAGAAGTTGCCGAGCTGGTTTACTTCCTGGTTTCGCCAGGTGCTGCGTATTTAACTGGGGCGAATTATGTTATTGACGGTGGAGCTTTCCCTGTTGTGTAAATTTCTAAATAATGCTGACCGGTAAAATTGATATTGCCGGTCATCATTATTTCCAAAAAGCAAAATTTTTATTGGTTCCGATCTCTATTAGCTAAAAGATTGATACCCATTAAATAAGGCATAATAAATGGAAAGGCAGGGATTGAAACCATATAACTTATTGTAGAAAAAGGATCCGGGCTGCCAGGTGGAATCAGATTAAGGACAGCGCCACATAAACTGACAACAGCGTAAATCCTGCATGGGCGGCTGCTTAGAAATCCGGAGGTTTTCAACGACATAGCAAATGCAAAAGTGGCAAGATAGATGAGTGAAACTTCTGTCATCCCAATAATCATAAACTGTTCCTTCATTACCAAATACCAGTCAGGTCTTTTTTGCAATGGAGACGCAACGAAAATTTTGAAAGATGCTGTCAGAAAACTACCCCAAAATGTCATGTTAATGATAAAAAGCGGTATGGCTATAGTCATCGTAATACGCCCAAGTGCCGAATAAAGATATTCACCTTTCCGTTTAAGCTCTTCGCTTATAAGTATTAGGCCAATCGTAATTGAGATTCCGGCCATGATCAATATAAGATATCGGATTTGCTGTTCCGTCGCATTTTCAACCCATCCTTCAATTGTTGAAGGTGGAGGACCGAAACCAGCGAAAATCGAAATAAAAATCCACGGGACAATCAAAAACCAGCCGCCAGTAATCAGTCTACTTTTGGCGTCATCAAGTTTATCTGCATTTTGTCGGGATAATACCCGGGCGGCCAAAATCATCAGGATAGAATTAATAAGCCATGCAGGCAAATAAATCTTGTAATTGATATGCCCTATGGCAAAGGCCAGAATTGCCGCTAAAAATGGAATAGCTGTAAGGTAAATCTTACTTAACTTCAAGATAAATAGATTATTACGCATCAATTTTCATTTCGGTTCAAAAACATAAAGCTTACCATGTTAAAAAATTACTTGAATGATTTCAGGGAAATTTACTTTTGTGAAACTATTTAAAGGTGAAAGCTAATCAGACAATTCACGGATTTGCTGTTTTAGTGTTTAATCTGATATATTGAAGTAACCAGGATTTACTTACATGATCAGTTTTCCCGATAATGGAAATCATTCGATGTGTGCCCATAGTAAAATTTTGTGAAAAAGCATTTGTTGACCCTGTTTACGAGTAATTTATGTGAAAGTTGGGAAATATGGACAAGTATTCGGGAAGTACTGTCATTTATCTATATTTCCCTGCCGGGTAATTTTGTCGTAGCAATTTTTATTAAAGTCAACAAGCAAATGCTGCTTCAAACGAAAACTACGATGAATTATCTAAAAACAATGAATTTCTGGCCCGCCGTTGCGCTTTTGCCATTGGTAGTTTCCAGCTGCACGGATCATGATATTGACAATTCCGGAAATGCCATGAATACGATTACAGTAGAAAATGTACTGGATTCCAGGCCACTGGTTCAGTCCGGTACTTTCAAAGGTACTGGGGAGCCGGCAGTGATTTTACCAACGCAATCTGTTACAATTCATTTTTCTGCTGCAAAAGGGGAGGCACTTTCTTTTGCTACGATGTACGGTTGGTCGAACGATCTGTTTTTTGCTCCGGCAAATCCGGGAATTCTGGTTTATGATGCTAATGGAACGCCTATTGAAGGAGATGTTTCTTCACAGATCAAATTGTGGGATAATGGTACACGCATAAACCAGGCGCCTGGTGCAGCAGTGAATCATCCGGGAACGGCTGATACCAAAAATATTACCGAGGTTAACGGCACAGATGCACAGGGAAATACTTATCTGGCAGCGTCTAAACTGGTACAGGCCACTTTGAAATATGATGGAAATTCTTATTTCACGCTGACATTGAAAAATATTTCCGGCGGCACGGCTAATGAAACACCGCTAAGTCCGGGTGTTTGGGCTGTTTCCTATATTGTTGGAGGTAATTTGTTAAATCCTGCTCCCTTATACACGAGTGGCCAACCAACTGCAAACGGGCTCACTTCCATCGCAGAAGCCGGCGACAATGCGCCGCTTAGTACGTATGTCACTGGTATGACGGGAATTTTTACACCTTTGTCTCCAATACTGGTCGTTGTCTACAACGGCATTGAAAATCCAATTTACAAAACCGGAGAAAATGATCGCGGTGAAGGTTTAAAATTTTTGGCACAGCATGGAAATGCGAATGATCTGGCTGCTTTTCTGAAAACAAAACCGGGTGTAAAAGCAGTTTATGTACTTGCAGCTCCTGTGAGCACTGTTCTTCTTCCGGTCATAAATGGTCAGGCTGGCAGTAAAGTTTCGCAGCAGATTTCTGTAACGTCCGGCGACCGTCTGGCTATTGCTACGATGTATGGTTTCTCAAACGACTGGTTTTTCTCGTCGGCTGATAATGGCGTTGATGCTACGCAGAAAGGTGATATTTCTAATAGCATAAAATTATATGATAATGGGACGGCCATTAACCAGTTTCCCGGAGCCGGAATTACCCAGTTTAATCTTGCGGGCACGCCGCTTGCCGAAAGTAAACCTATTGTTGAAGTTCCTAACCCAAACACATTTACAACCCTGCCTGATATTTCGAAAATTATTCGGGTAACGCTTAATTAGATAGTAATATATTTGAAGCGGGGAGACTGAAAGGTTTCCCCGTTTTCAGCATTTCAAAAATGAGGAACATATGAAACTGCTATTTGAAGATAAAACCACGCAAGGGCATTTTTCTATTATTACTAATGATCTTTCCATTCAAGGGGAAGGATTGTTAAATGGAAAAAAGCAGTTTCTCAATACCATTGTATGTAACCCGGGTGAGCAGCAGGAAGTAGTAATCGATGAAATCAGGTATACCATGCCGGCAAGTTCAGTGTTGCCGCTGGTAGCTAACCAGACTTTCACTTTTGAGCGACCGGAGGAACTTGTCGCCTGGCAATTTAACAGGGATTTTTATTGTATCGCCGACCATGATTCCGAAGTTGGCTGCGTTGGTTTTCTGTTCTTTGGCATCACACATCCGCTTTTTATAATATTGTCTGAACAGGAAGCAGAAAGTATTTCAGCCATAAAAACACTCTGTATTGAAGATATGCAGGTGAAAGACAAAATGCAGGGTGAAATGCTGCGGACACTTTTGAAACGGCTGATTATTAAAATTACCCGTGTTGCCAAAAAACAGACAGATCATTATCAGCGCTTTACGGAGGAGAAAATGGATCTGATCCGTAAATTTAACCTGCTTCTGGAAGGCAATTTCAGGACACAACATGAAGTCAGGTTTTATGCTGAGGCGATGTGTAAATCTCCCAAAACCCTTTCCAATTTATTTAGTTTGTGCAATTATCCATCACCTTCGAAACTGATCCAGAACAGGATTATTTCGGAAGTAAAACGGTATCTTTTTTATACTGATAAATCAGCCAAAGAAGTTGCTGATGAACTGGGTTTTGTCAGCACAGCTCATTTTAGCCGTTTCTTTAAAATGAATACCGGGATTAATTTTTCTTCCTTTAAAGCAAATGTGCAGAATGACAAAAAGGGTATAACTCAACCTGACGCGGTGTGAATATACTATTTGCTATTCACAAATTTCCTGAATCAGATCGGCCAATTCCGTCGCAGTTTCCAACGGAATTAAATGTCCTGAGCCTTTCACTTCAATAAAAGTTGCTTCCGGGAAATATTGAGAAAACTCCTTTTTTAAAAATTTGGTAGAAAAATTCGGATCTTTTGAACCGCTGATTACAGTAACAGGAATTGTAATTAAATTCATTCTTTGCGAAATATCTTCCCGGCTACCTTTTTCCAGCCAGGAAGTCCAACCCATTTCTGATATCTGCAAATGTTCCAGAACTGTTTTTTCGAACAGCGTTTCGGATAAAGGTTTTGCAGTGATTTTATGTATCAATTCTTCAATCGCAGTTCTGTCCCCGAACATATCCATCATCTCCTGTCTTTTGGTATCTTCCATCGGTTCCGGTGTTGGGGGTGATGGCGCAACAAGGATAAGAGCACTGATTTTAGGATTTTTTGACGCCAGATAAGCAGCGATTTTTCCTCCCATGGAATGACCGATTAATACATAATCTTCGACTTCCAGGTCTTTCAAAAGGTTGGCTACATATTCTGCATGTTCATGTACCGAAACTTCCCATACCGTAGTCGCGGAATTTCCAAACCCGCACAAATCGATCGCAACGCAGTGGAAATCATCAGCAAGCGCATCAGTAACCATTGACCAGGTTTGTGATGACCCGCCAAAATAATGTAAAAAAACAAGCGTTTTACTATTCCCACCGCCTTTGCGGATATAATTCAAATCGATATTGTGCATTTGTTATTTTATTTTAAACAACTACTTTAAGACGTGCATCGCGACTTGTTATTTCAAACATTTCGCCATGTGGAATGATCGTAATTTGTCCGTATTCCTTTAAAAGCATTTTGTAAGCATCAGAAACCGGTCTTGGTTTTCGGTCAAGATCATATAATCCACAGGCAACTACATTATTATTTAATTCCGTCAGCCCACTGTCCCAATCCACCTGGTCAATCAAACTATACCAGGTAAAACCCAAAACCGGAACACCGTCAGACCGCATTCTAAGAATATTAATCCATTGTTTCCAGAGCCAGGTCGGAGCCTGCTCAGGATCAAAGGTATTGGTTTCCGTATGCATAACCGGTTTTTTGTAGCGGTCATAATATCCCTTGGTAATCTGATACCAGCCAAGTACGTCTTCTGCCGTACAAATGGTATTATCAGGCTTCATGATTTTTTCATTCCGGCCATAATAATCATTTCCCATAATCTGATAACCAGGCGGTTCACCGACCATAAACCAGTCGTATTCTGCCTTTGTCATACCATTATCCATCAGATAAATATAGATATCGGAATCTGGCGGATAGGCGTACAAAAGATCAAGCGAAATCAAACGCTGTTTGTTCAATAATTTTACCGCAGCAGATTGTTCAGCCTTTGCCTCGTGCATATATTCTGCACTTTCGCTTTGGATAATAATGGCATCGGGCCTGAAAGCTACAATGCTGTGCGTGGCCATAATGCTGGCTGCTACAATATTTTTCATTGCCGTTACAAATGCCTTATCCGATTTCAGCTGCTCATTCCATAAACCATCCTTCGCGCTGTTTTTGGCAGTTACATAAATTTCGTTGACCGGCGTGTAGTACCGCACCCAGGGATAACGTTTTGCAACTTCTCCTGCATAATCAGAAAAATGAATAGGCAATTCCGGATTTTGAAAGTTACCAAGCCAGTCAGGCAAACCGAAATGCATAAGATCCAAAATCGGTGTGATCTGCATCTTTTTCATCGCATTCATCACTTCATCTGCAAAGGTCCAATCGTATTTTCCGGGTCCCAAATGGATTTTATGATATGGTAATCCGTAGCGTAAAACTTTCAATCCAAGCTCATTCACCAGCTCGAAATCTTTTTTCCAATGTTTGTAGTGACCGCATTCTTCTAATTGATCGCGTCTTGTTTTTCCATGATTGATAGTAGGAGCGGAGCATTCGATTCCGGTGGCGAACATGAAATTTTGTGGAGATCCGTTTGGCAAACCTTGTCCTGATTCGCCAGTCGCACCCCCATGTTCGTCACCAGCGTAGTTGCTGTCGCCATGCTTTTTTTTGATGATATCAAGAAAACTATTGTTTTTCATAAGTTGATTTCATAAATCCTCTGTACAGGATTTCGTAGTTTAGGTATAGTGTATTTTATTTCAATTTTGATAAAAACAGATCGGCTGTCCGTAAGAGATAAAGCCATGATTGTCAATGCCGGATTTGCACTTAATGCACTTGGAAATACCGAGTTATCACAAATGAAAAGATTTTCAATATCAAAGCTTTTTCCTTCACTGTTCACGACGGCCTGATCTGCTTTTTCACCCATCCTGCACGTTCCGATAATATGCGCACCCCGGTTGAATGACCAGACATTTTCCGCTCCCGCTTCATGCCAGATCTGTCGCATAATCTTTTCAGCATGTGCAGTTAAACGTTTTTCATTTTCTCCAAAAGTGAAATGAATTCGTGGTTTTGGTAAACCGCGCTGATCTTTTTCATCCGAGAGTTCGACATAATTAAAATCGTATGGCAAACATTCACCAAGGATATTGATTCCGGCGGTATTGTTATAATGCCGCATATGTTCAACCAAAGCTTTTCCCCAAAGTCCGGCTCCCCGGGCAACTTGCGATGCATAAGTAACAGGCATCACGCCAATCGATTGCAACAAATAACCTCCGGCAAAATCTGCATCTTTCGGACGGTGATTATCTTCTGAAATCAATGCACCGGGAATGCCTTTAAACGGCTGGATGTTATGTTGAAATTGTCCCCAAACCTGCATGCCTGTATGGGCCATGAAGTTTTTGCCAACCTGTCCGCTGGAATTTGCCAGTTCGTTGATCAATAATAATCTTGGTGTTTCAATGGCGCCGGCACACAAAAAAACATTACTGCATTTTTGTCGAAATTCTGTTCCATCGTTAACATAGATAACAGCCGTAATTTTACCTGAACTGTCTCTTTCAAATCCGGTAACAAAACTATTCGCCCGGATTTCTGCACCATAATGTACGGCGAGTGGGAGATAAGTAACATCCATACTTCCCTTGGCACCAACATCACAACCGGCCTGGCAAAAACCGCGATTTGTGCATGCATCCCGCCAGCCGATTTTTTCCTGATAATACCGTGCAGAAAGTGCGGCATTTGCAGCCGGTGAAGTTTTAATTCCCATCACATCACAACCTTTTTTCATCAGTTGTCCGGCTCCATTCACTGGTAATGGCGCAAGAGGATATGCCTTTTTTCTATTATTTCCCCAGGGATATTCAGCCGGACCGGAAACACCCAAAAACTGTTCGATTTCATCAAAATAGTTTTCAAGATCTTCATATCCAATCGGCCAGTCGACGCCAACGCCAAAATCTGTATGTAGTTGAAAATCGTCCGGTTGCGGTCTGGGAACGTAGGCGGTGTAGTGTAAAGTGGAACCTCCAACACCAATTCCTGAATTATTATTACCAAAGGCCAGCGCATTTTCTCCTGCACTCAGCCGCTCGTCCGTCCAGAAAAGTTTGGATTGTCCTGGTTCATCCGTTACAAAATCTTTGTTCGCCGACCAGTGGCTGCCTGCTTCCAATGCTACAACTTTTAACCCTGCTTCTGCCAGTCTTGACAAAAGAGGAGCGCCGCCCGCACCGGTTCCTATTACCACAGCATCAACAATTTCATCTGTTGAAAACTGCCTTGTGGGTATAGGTTTGCCATCAATATCAGAGAAAACTCCTGTCCAGTTTTCGTTAGTCATATAGTTAATGGATTAGGCTGTTCCGTCTGATCCAAGCCTATGCTTTTCCATCCTCTTGCATCGGCAAAAGAAACGTCTCCAATTTCTTCCTTCGCAAGCGGATGGCTGTAATAAAGCTCAACCAGACTAGCCAGTAATTCCTCAAAAAACAGGTGAGACGGTATACTATCCCAAACATTGCCTGTGGCATTACCAGTCTGCACTGTTAATAAAACCTGATCCATTTCCGCTTCATCAAGATCGCAAAAAGTCTTTGCAAAAGCCATCCTGGCCATTTGTTCAATACCTTTTAGCCCTTGCTGAAAAACAATTTTATGGTCAGGCAAAGCGTCATGGCGCCAGCCGTTTCCCGGACTTTCGCTCAATTGGTCATCAAGCAAACCAGCCAGATCGATCGGTTCATCCCGGTCTTGCGGGATCAGTCTCATACATACGCATTGAAGCACAGAAAAAGATTCCGTGTCAAAAAAAATAGGTATCGATTTTGGCTTTTTGTTAAGACGATCCTGCAAAAGTGCACGCGTTGGTTCCTTTACAAAGTCTGTCTCTAAAAGATTTTTCATCCATCCCTCAGGATATCTGGTATTTTCCATTCTAATCGCTGGAAAGTTTACCGCCTGTGACATGAATAAAGCTTCCCGTCATGAAACTTCCGTCATCTGAAGCCAACAGGATATAAGCTGGTGCAAGTTCTTCGGGTTGCCCGGGACGTTTTAAAATTACTTCGTGGCCAAAATTTTCCACTTCTTCAATGGGCATGGTTCCCGGAATATTGGGTGTCCAAACCGGACCTGGAACCACGCAGTTAACCCGGATTCCTCTGTCTCCAAGATTAAGCGCAAGTGATTTTGTGAAAGAATGAATAGCGCCTTTTGTTGAAGAATAATCGATCAAAATTGGAATTCCGGTTTTGCCAACAATACTTCCGGTATTGATAATGGAATCGCCTTCCTTTAAAAATGGCAACGCTGCCTGTGCCATAAAAAAGTAACCTAAAATATTGGTTTCAAATGTACGACGCAACTGTTCCTCGGTAATGTCTTCGAATTTTTTCTGTGCCATTTGATATGCTGCATTGTTGACGAGGATATTAAGCTGTCCGTATTCGTCAACCGTTTTTTGTACCGCATCTTTGCAAGCCTGGGAATCCCGTACATCAGATTTTATGATCAGACAAGTACCACCTGCTTTCTCACAAAGACTTTTGGTTTCATTTGCGTCGCCGTCATTTTCGTTATATAAAATGGCGACCTTGGCACCTTCAAGGCTAAAACCTATGGCAACCGCTCTACCAATACCAGAATCTGCACCTGTAATTAAAGCGACTTTTCCCGATAATTTTCCGGCAGCTTTATAATGTGAAAATTCAGTTTCCGGTAGCGGATCCATTTTGGATTGTTCGGCAGGATAGGGCTGTTTCTGCCCTTTAAAATCTGTGGCTTTTGGATATGTTTTCATAATTTGTTGATGAAGTGATTCAAAAATGTCTTGAATTGCTGGTTCAGACAGCTCTTTTCTTTGAATTTCTTCTATCTACAAATCCCATGCCTTTATGCCTCAGGAGCAGGATAAATATCGGTTAATCAAAATTTCCGGTGTCACATTATTTTACTGTTTTCCTGTCAGGAATAGAAATATTCAAAGTATAAGCAGGCCCACTTTCGTTTTTTTTGCAAAGAAATAAGAATATTTAGTCCATCAAATCTATATAGTTTATATATTTGCATCCGAACTAATCAAATCTTACTTAATGAATTCACTTATCCAGAGAAAATTTTATTGTTGCAGGTATTGTGCTGACTAAGGATCAGGTCGTCCGGACAGCGGTGCGGCTTTATGCGGAACGAGAAGTCAATCTTTGATATTCCGCTCAAAACAGTTAAAACTAACAGCGATAAAAACAATAAGCATGAAACAAATTTTGAAAATTACCTTCCTTCTAGGTGCAATTTTATTTCCCCTATTTCTATCAGCACAAGATAGTCAAACCAACAATGCAACAATTTCCGGAAAAATATTAGATTCCAAAACCAATGAAGCGCTGATTGGCGCAACGGTAACAATTAAAGGTACGACCAATGGATCGGTAACAGATGCAAACGGAGAATTTAGTCTTGATTACAGCACAGAAATTGCCATTTACGCTGATCGTTTCCTACGTCGGATATGTGAAAAAAGAGGTTTTGTGAAAGTAAGCGGCTTTGAAATTAAGCTTGATCTGAATAATACACAGCTGGAAGACGTAGTGATTTCGTCCCGTCGTCGTCAGGAATCTGCTCAGGATGTTCCCATTCCTATTTCGGTGATCAGCGGAACCAGAGCCGAAGATGCCGGAGCTTTTAACGTAAACCGTCTGAAAGAATTGGTACCTACGGTACAATTATATGCGTCTAACGCACGAAATACAACGCTGAACATTCGTGGATTGGGTTCAACATTCGGATTAACCAATGACGGAGTTGATCCGGGTGTAGGTTTTTATGTAGACGGCGTTTATTACGCACGTCCGGCTGCGACAGCACTGGATTTTATTGATATTGAACGTGTTGAAGTATTGCGTGGACCTCAGGGAACACTTTTTGGAAAAAACACAACGGCAGGAGCTTTTAACATTACAACCCGTGCTGCAAGTTTTACACCGGGTGCCAACGTTGAAGTGAGTTATGGTAATCTTGGTTATATTCAGGCAAAAGCATCAGTTACCGGACCAATCAGCAGCAAATTAGCCGCACGTGTTTCCTTTACCGGTACACAGCGTAACGGTACTTTTTTCAACGTTCATACGCAATTGCCGATCAATGATATTAATAACATTGGTGTAAGAGGACAGATTTTATACACGCCGAGTGAAAAAGTTAATATTACCGTAATTGGAGATGTTTCGGATCAAAAACCGACCGGTTATGGATGGCCTGTTGCCGGAGTGGTAACAACTAAAAGAGCCAGCATACAGACAATTCAATGCCATTATCGCTGATTTGGGTTATACACTTCCTTACAAAAGTGCTTTTGAACGTAAAGTAGATCTTGACACACCTTCGAAAGCGGATAACCATTTGGGCGGCGTTTCGGTGAATGCCGATATAAAAATCGGAAAAGGAACATTGACCAGTACTTCTGCATGGCGTTACTGGAAATGGACACCATTGAATGACCGGGATTATATCGGATTGCCGGTATTTACAATATCGTCTGGTAACTCCAAGCATGATCAATGGTCGCAGGAAATACGTTATTCAGGAAAAATATCACCAAAATTGAGCGGTGTTGTTGGCGTTTTTGGACTTTGGCAAGATCTTGCATCCGATCCTGTTCAAACCGAAGAAGCAGGTTCGGCACAATGGAGATTTGCACAAAGCTCAACAAGTGCGCTATGGAAAACGCCGGGACTATTTGACAACTTTGGTATCCGCACCACCAACCGGATCAAAAGTACAAGTTTGGCTGTTTTCGCACAGGCTGACTGGGTGATTACAAATAAAATACACGTTTTGCCAGGTATTCGTTACAACTATGACAAAAAAGTAGTGGATTACAACAGAGAAACTTACGGTGGATTGCAAACAACCGATCCGGCATTGATCGCATTGAAAAACGGAGTCTATACCAATCAGGCGTTTAACACGGATTACTCAGAAGGAAATTTCTCGGGACAGCTTTCTGTGCAATACAAAGCCAGCACAAATTTGAATGCCTATGCAACTTATTCGATTGGTTATAAGCCAATTGGTGTGAACGTGGGTGGTTTGCCAACAGCTAATGGTCAGATTTTGATTGATCTTGCGAATGTGAAACCTGAATATGTTGATCACAAGGAATTTGGTGTAAAAACCAAACCATCATGCAATTCCGTGTTAAATCTTACCATCTACCGTTCGGATATCAAAGATTACCAAACTCAGGTACAAACTCCGGAACCTGGTGTAAACCGTGGATATCTGGCAAATGCAGAAAAAGTGCGTGTGCAAGGTGCTGAACTGGACGGAAATATTCGTTTGAAACATTTTACTTTCAATGCTGCTGTGGCTTATACGGATGGTAAATATGTACGTTTTGCCAATGCGCCTGTGCCTTTGGAAGAAGTAGGAGGGGCTCAGGCTTTCAAGGATATTTCGGGTGGAAGACTGCCGGGTATTTCCAAATGGTCGGGCTCGGTGGGTGGTGAAGTTGTCGTAAAAGGATCATTGATCGGCCTGAAAGGTAATTACTTTTTTGCAGTTGATGAATTCTTACGATCAGAATTCTCATCCAGTCCATCTCCATCGCAATATCTGAACATCGGCGGCTATGGACTTACCAATGCCCGTCTGGGTTTCAGAGCTTCTAACGGACTTTCCATTTATGTATGGGGAAGAAATATTTTCAACAAAAACTATTACGAACAACTATTGGCAGCTCCGGGAAGTTACGGACAATATGCCGGTATCGTGGGTGACCAGCGTACCTATGGCGTAACGGTGAGATTTACATATTAATCCTGACTTTGATTAGCTAAAACCAGCTAACAGATAAACCAGATTTTTTAGAAAGGCAGTAACAAACTTTGGTTTGCTACTGCCTTTTTACTTTGCAAGACTTTGTAATGATAGTATTATTCCGTTAACAGTTTTTATCCATATTACGGAACTGATTTTCAACAAAATTTCATAGTTGATTTTATCTTGGATCACTTAGTAACAGTGTCGTTGCCGTATTGATGTTTACAGTTTGGTGCTACCAGTAATGCGTCAAGTGTATTTTATTTTTGATTAAATAAATCTTTTATAACAACTATTTATCAAAATCAGTGATGGCTTGACGTCGCCGCTTCAAACAAACGACAGAAATTACCGCCACCAAACTTGCCGATTTCGTCCTTATTAAAGCCAACTTTCAACATAGCATCCACGACGGTATAATAAAATCCGAATTTCTGATCTTGCCAGGCCAGGTTAGTACGCTCGCCAACTCTTTCCTCTCGTTTACCACCACCTGGGCCATTTTGTCCACCGGAAGGTCTGTACGAAGCAGTAAGTTTTGTATCAGTACCAATACAAACGTGATCTATTCCTACAACATCCACCAAAGCCCGAACGTTTTTTGCATACTCCATCGGCGAGTCGGCAAGGTGCGTCCATACACCTATTATCCCACCGGCATCGGCTACGATTTTTGCCTGTTCTTTGCTGATAAGTCGCGGACGCATCATACGCGCCATATTTTCGTTTTGACCTAATTGGGTATCCAGACCGGTATGAGAAATGATGACAGGATGAGCCGCCAATTTTAATGCTGCATTCACAGTTTCTCCATTAGCATGAGCCAGATCTATAAGCATTCCCAGGCGATTGCATTCCTTAATCACATCTGCGCCAAATGCAGTTAATCCGCCAAAACGAGCAGGATTTGTGTAAACATCACCCAACGGAACAGATGCATCATTATCATGAAGCAGTCCAAGATGCCTTAAACCGCGACTGTATGCCTCTTGAAGCCGGTCAATCTTACCTTCGAGAAAATGTCCACCTTCAACTGACTGAATTATTGCAGGCTGTTTTTTCTTGTGCGCGGCGCGTAGGTCAGCTATATTTAACGAGCGTTTTATCCCATTATCAATCAACTGTTTGTCCATTGAATCCATATTGTTTATGAACCTATCGTAGGCATCTCCCGGATTTTTCAATTCCGGACGGTCCACAGAGAATGTCATACAAATGGCCGATAAACCTGATTTTTTAAGTTCGCCTGCAAGGTCAATTTTAGGTCCCGGAACCTCGGCTTTTACCGATGGTACTTCAATATGATTATGTGTATCAATACCGATCGTGTCCGCAACGATTTTAGCAACCCGTGGATCAATTTCGTCAAAAGCCCACGAATCCAATGGGTTTAATAATATTGCAGTACTAGCTGCGGCGGCAGTGGAAAGGAATCCTCTTCTTGACCAATGCGTTTGAAATTTTGTCATAATGTTATATTAAAGGAAGGCCAGGACGATAAGTACATATCGTTAAGTACTAAATATTTTCACCAAACTTTTCCCAATATAATATGTATTAAACTGACTGTTCTGTGAAATCGGCGTTTAGGTCACTTTTGCCGATGAATGCTTAAAGTGACCGGATATGGAGAGGAAATGGATTAGGCAAAGAATAAAACTTGCTGTGAAAAATTACGCCGTTTTTAAAATTGTTTCACAAACAATCCCCTCCCTTCCCAAAGCCAAAATCACATCTTTATGTTCAAGATCATCTGTTTGTACGGTAAGTATATGATTTCTTTCAACCAAATCCATACTGAACTGGCAATAACGACCATGCAGACATTCCAGCGCACAAACCGCTTTGTGCGCCCGGAGCGGACAATCAATATTGGTACGAAAGCTAAGCGTTTTCATGTTTTTAATTCTCCGGAAGGTTTAAAAGCAATTTATCAACCATAATTTTAGCATAGGCAAGATCAAGTAACTGGCCCAGTTGATGGAGTTCATTGAGCGTCATCGTCATACAACTTGATGCGCTGAGCTGCCAAAATGGAATACTACGGATATCCGGGTCCACACCCATGTGCGTGTGATATTGATGACAGTTTTGAACATCTTTTACCATCACACAAAACTCGGTCAAAGTCCGGGTAAAAGTTATGATTTTAAATCCGATCGTGACATCACCGCAATGCATACATTGCAGCACATAGCCCAGTTTCTTGTCCAGATGAAGTGTTTTGAAATCGCACATAATTCAATGACTTTGTTAAATACTTTTACTATTTCAATTCTCGTCTTCGCTCCGGCAACCCGTTTGCATGAGAATCTGGTTGGTTTCTACAATCAGACTGGCTTCGATCATCATGTCCAGTAATTCCTGAACTTCTTTTTCCGAAAAAACCAGATAATAATTTTTCATCGGGGTTTGGGCTATCATTTCTTTTCCATGCGAAGTGAAAAACGGATTTAAACCGATTCGCTCCGTTAACAGCTGCTTAAATGCCTTGTATTCAGAGCTGGAAAAAATGAAAAGTGAATTATTAAAACTTACGTTATATCGTGCACAGCAATCGCAGTATCCAACATATCCGTTTGAACGTTCCGACAGGGTTTTAGTTTGATGACTCATTTTTCAATGTTTATAAATTCTGTAAGTGATTTGTCGATTCACAAATTTAATTTTTATTTAGACTTATTATTAATAAATGTCTAAAATAATAAATTGAAATTCATTTTTCGACCTAAGGAAATAGCTATCGCACACTAATCCATACTATTACTAATCGATCAATATTAATTTAAATATCTGATTTTCAGATTTTTAAAATTGATTTAATAAAATGCTAATAGCTTGTGTAAATTTGTTTATTGTTAAGGTTGAAAAGAAAAGTCAAAATTGAAATCGTAGTCTAATTTTAGTGATACGAAGCCAGACTTATTATATTTAGTTATAAAGTTCATTGCTGAATCCAGATTATGACTACAACAATAATGGATTTGACTACATGCGTTGCCTACTGGTTATGGAACTTTGCATCAACAAATTAATAGAAACCAAAAAGTCAAATTGTATGCGTGTTTTTGTAACAGGAGCAACAGGTTTTGTAGGCTCAGCAGTCGTTCAGGAATTAATTAATGCAGGGCATCAGGTACTTGGCCTTGCCCGTTCAGAGGAAAATGCGAAAGCACTTATCGCTGTCGGAGCTGAGGCTCATCGGGGAGATCTTGAAGATCTTGAAAGTTTGAAAAGTGGTGTTGCCGCTTCGGATGGAGTGATCCACACCGGTTTTATCCATGATTTTAGCAGATTTAAAGAATGTTGTGAAATCGACAGACTTGCCATTAACACAATGGGTGAAGCATTAGCCGGTTCTGAACGCCCGTTAATTATCACTTCCGGTATTGGAATTTTTGCAATACCAGGGCCGTTTGGCAACAGAAGAAGATATTCCCGCAGCATCAAGTCCAAATCCACGCATTGCTTCGGAGCTTGCGGCGGATGCGTTAGGAGAAAATGGTGTCCGGGTTTCAGTAGTGCGCTTGCCGCCATCGGTTCACGGTCCAAATGATCACGGTTTTGTTCCGGTATTGATTGGTATTGCACGTGAAAAAGGAATTTCGGTTTACAAGGAAGAAGGACAAAATTAGCTGGCCGGCAGTTCACCGACTGGATGCCGCCAAATTGTTCAGACTGGCGCTGGAAAAAGCGCCTGCGGGTGTTGTGCGTTACCATGCTGCTGCGGAGGAAGGTATCGCTTTTCGGGAAATTGCAGAGGCAATCGGCGAAGGTCTCAATGTTCCGGTAGTAAGCAAATCCGCGGAAGAAGCGGCTCAGCATTTTACCTGGTTTGCACATTTTGCAGGAATGAACTGCGCTGCAAGCAGTGAGCCATACCCGTGAAATTTTGGGCTGGAAACCTGAACAACCGGGATTGATCGAAGATCTTGAAAAAAGTGGTTACTTCAAACTTTAAATAATGCTATGTCAAACATACAATCTCATCGATTTAAAACGATTTCTGAATTTCACAAATTCAGAGGGTTACCAACACCGGAGCATCCTTTGATCAGCGTTATCAATGTGGAATTGATGAATGATCTTATGATTGATGAACTTCATGTGATCAAGGATTTTTATTCGATTGCTATGAAGCGCAATATCAATTATAAAGTGAAATATGGTCAGAGTTCTGGCGATTTTGATGAGGGAGTCATGTTTTTTACATCACCGGGACAGCTGCTGAAACTTACGTTTGAGAAAGACGTGCCGGTACGTCAATCGGGATGGATGTTGCTGATCCATCCCGATTTTCTATGGAATACGCCACTGGCGAAAACCATCCGGCAATATGAATATTTTAGCTATGCGGTCAATGAAGCATTGTTTCTTTCTGAAAAGGAGGAAACCATGGTTACCGGAATTGTTCAATATATGGAGCAGGAATATCATAGCAGTATTGACAAATTTAGCCAGACGGTTATTCTTGCCCAACTTGAATTGTTGCTGACCTACGCAGACCGGTTTTATCAGCGCCAGTTTATAACAAGAAAAATTGCAAATCACCAGATTTTGGCTCGTTTGGAAGATATTCTTGATACCTATTTCAAAAGTGATCGTTTAATCTGAAAACGGATTGCCAACAGTTGGATACATAGCGGAAGCTTTAAACGTTTCGCCCAATTATTTAGGCAGTATGTTAAAAGTATTGACCGGACAAAATGCGCAGCAGCATCTGCATAGTAAACTGATCGAGCTGGCGAAGGAGAAATTATCTACGACTGATTTATCGGTTAGTGAAATTGCTTATGCTCTGGGTTTTGAACATTCGCAGTCTTTCAGTAAATTGTTTAAAAACAAAACCGACCTTTCACCTTTGGAGTTCAGGCAGTCTTTTAACTGAAATTGGTACTTAATTTGTGCTTTATCGTACCGTCTTCATCTTACATTTTCAACTCGTATTTTTTGCTAAGTCATAATTTCTAAGTCTGGTTTGTCTGGAAATTCTATTCATTATATTTATGAAAATGATCGTCCGGATATAACCTTACTTGAAAATTGCAAACATATACTTAGTTTTACAATTACGCAGATAGTAAACTAAATTTACTATCCATGCGTTTTTGTATTTGAAAATGAAATGTAACGATGGAAAATCATATCAATACACGATTGCTTTTTAAAGTCATATATATTTTGAAAAGGTTGACGGACGAGTGGGGTGATAACAGATTTACCCAACTTTTACCGGGCTTTAAAATTGGATATGTTCCTGTTTTTATGTGTATTGGAACAGATGGAATATCGAATAACGAAGTAGCCAGGGAATTGCAGATCACCAAAATGGCTGCAAGTAAAATTCTTAAAGAACTGTTTGCGCTTAAATTGATAGCCAGTGAAAAAGATCCTTTGGATGCACGGTCTGAAAGAATATTTCTAACTCCCAAAGGAGAAGAAATTAGTGAGAAGGTTAAAGAATCGGCGAGTGAGATTGTGGGAGAATACCGTAAGATTGCCGGAGACGAAAATTACGATGTCTGCCATTGATGTACTGCTGGCAATAACCCGTTATCACGAGGAAATTAAAACAAAGAATTAAGTCAATAAGCTTTCTTAATTACCGGCAATTTTGCTACACAAAAAAATATTTTAAAATTTAGTAAACTTATTTTACTAAATTTTTGGAAAGGTAAACTTGGTATACTACATTTGTAAACTAAGTTTACTTATTTGATTTCATGGAAACAGAAGAAAAAACACAGAGTTTGGCTGGAAAGGCTTCCAAAACCCTGATCATCGCTGCCATTGCGATTGGTGCAATTTATTTTACATATAATAAAGTGGATCACGCCTTACATTTTGAAAGCACAGATAATGCACAAATCGAAACAAATTCGGTTCCGGTGATAAGCCGTATATCGGGATACGTTAGAGATTTTTCATTACTGGATTATCAAAATGTAAAAAAGGGTGATACGCTTGCAGTCATTGACGATCGCGATTTTGTGCTTGCAGTTCAACAGGCAAATGCGGATCTGTTATCAGCGCAGGCAGATCTTGCAGGAGCTGAATCCCAGCTGCCAACAATTGGTTCAAACAAAACCGTTGCCGCTGCCGGAGTAAGTGTGGAAGAAGTTGCGCTGGAAAAAGCCAAAAGAGATTTGGCGCGTGATGAATCGCTTTATAAGGATGGATCAATAACATTAAGACAACTGGAAAATAGTCAGTCTGCCTACAAAACTTCGGTTTCATTACTGACTTCCAGTAAAACCAGAGTGCAGCAGGCGGGTGTGCAAACCGGAACCGCAAATGCACAAATACAGCGTGCAAAGGCTACTATTGCAGTGAAGGAAACGGCATTGGAAAGAGCAAAACTGGATTTGAGTTATACCAGAATTATCGCGCCGTCGACTGGAAAACTTGGAAAAACAAACCTGAAACCCGGACAATTTGTACAAGGCGGACAGCAGCTTTTCAGTTTGGTTAGCAGTGATAAATACTGGATTGTAGCCAATTTTAAAGAAACGCAGCTTGAACATATGAAAGTAGGGCAGACTGTAAAAATTGAAATCGATGGCTATCCAAACCAGGAAATTTCAGGAAAGATTTCAGGTTTTAGTGATGCAACAGGCGCCAAATTTTCTCTTTTGCCACCGGATAATTCAACAGGTAATTTTGTGAAAGTAACTCAGCGTGTGCCGGTTACTATTGAAATTGATCATGCAGAAGCATTAGCGGGTCTTTTAAAGGCGGGATTGAGCGTAGAAGTGGATGTAAAAGTTAAATAGCGCTGAGCAAAGCCTCAAATTATGGCCAGTCAAGAAAATAAATTTGTCAAGATCATCATCGTCGTGACCACGATTTCGGCGGCCATCATGGAGCTGATTGACACCTCAATTATCAATGTTGCCCTAAATAATATCAGCGGAACGCTGGGCGCGACGCTGGAAGATGCCTCCTGGGTTGTAACGGCTTACGCCATTGCCAACGTGATCATTATTCCATTAACCGGTTTTCTGAGCCGGTATTTTGGACGGAAAAATTATTATCTGGCATCCATTATTATTTTCACAATCGCTTCTTATTTGTGCGGAACTTCGTCTTCGCTTTGGATGCTGGTTTTATGGCGTTTTGTTCAGGGATTGGGTGGTGGAGCGTTGCTTTCTGTGTCTCAGGGTATTCTTTTCGAACAATTTAAACCGGAAGAAAAAGGTATTGCAGGAGGAATTTTCGGAATGGGCATTGTGATGGGGCCAACCATCGGTCCGGTGCTGGGCGGTTATATTGTCGATAATTATCACTGGGCGTTAATTTTTGATATCAACATTCCAATCGGAATTGCTGCCGCGCTTTTAACCTGGAAATTTGTAGACAGACAACCCGAAGAATATAACATCAACAGAAAAGCAATTCCGGTCGATTATACAGGAATTCTTTCGCTGACAATCGGCGTCGGTGCGTTGCAATATGTGCTGGAAAAAGGACAATCCGAAGACTGGTTTCAGGATGAAACAATTCGTTACCTGACCGCAGCTGCTGTCATTGGTATTGGATTATTTATTTACTGGGAACTGCATACCAAAAATCCGGCGATCAATTTAAGGGTTATGAAAAGCATAAACCTGATCGGAAGTAATATGCTGACATTTGTCTGCGGATTTGGGCTTTTTGGATCCGTTTATTTGTTCCCGGTTATGGTGCAGCGGGTTATGGGTTACACCCCGACCGAAGCAGGACTTTCCATGATTCCGGGTGCATTGATCACCATTTTTGCGATGCCCTTTATTGGAGCCGGTTTAGGAAAAGGTATCAAGCCGATTTATTTTGTGAGCTGCCGGATTTATTCTTTTTATTCTGCATGGTTATACATCTTCTCTGGCCACAGCCGAAGCTGGAAAATGGTGGTTTACACTGACACAGGTTTGTAGGGGATTGGGGACAGGATTTTTGACCGTTCCGCTTCTTAGTCAGGCAGTTGTAGGTTTGGAACCCAAAGATATGCCTTATGGAATTTCACTCAATAATATGTTCCGTTCACTTGGCGGCGCTTTTGGAATTGCGATCATGAATACCTATTCTACCAACCGTTTTGCAACGCACAGAAATGATCTGATATCAAATCTTCAAGGTAATAATCCGCTGATGAACAGCCGTTTGGAAAGTATAACGCACGGTATGATGGCTAAGGGAGTAAATCCGATTGCAGCAAAACAAGCTGCTGTCAGTAACCTTGATTTTATCGTATCCGGACAAGCCCAGATGCAGGCTTATCTCGATGGTTTTCTGCTGATTTCCGTGTTTTTTATCTGTACCATTCCCTTTATGCTTATACTGAAAAATCAGGATATGGATGCCGAAACCAGAGCCAAAGTAGCTGCGGCTGCCCATTAATTCAAAAAAATATCTATCATGAAACGTTTCATTTTCATTCTTTTTATAAGTTTAGGCGCGAGTCAGCTTCATGCGCAGCATGTTCCTGCGGATCTTAAAACATTGATCAATCAGTCCTTCACTTATTTTCCGGCTTTTAAAGAACTTGACCAGGCCGTTGCAGTAGAAAATCAGCGAATTGATCTTGCCAAAGCTGCCGGTCTGCCATCAGTTTCTGCCACAGGTTCTTACAATTATCTGCATCCGGTTTCGGTAGTTACAATTCCGACTGGCGGTGATCAGGTGACCAAGTTGAGCATTATGCCAAACAATAATTACAAAACCCTGGTCAACGGAAGTTATACACTTTGGGATTTTGGTACTGTTAAAACAGGTGTTGAACGTGCAAAAGCCGGTCTTCAATATGCAAAGGATAATGCGCTGTACAACAAAAACCAGATGGCTTTTCAGGTCGCCAATATTTATTACCAGATTGCTTATCTGAAAAGCTCGATTGCCATTCAGGATAGTGTGATCAACTTTTTACAATTTAACAAACGGGATACGGAGGTTAAATTCAAAAACGGAGACGCGCTGAAATACGATGTGCTTTCAATACAATCCAGTATTGATCAGGAAAATAACCGGAAAATTGATCTGCAAAATAGTCTGAACAAACAGTATAATTTAATGCAGTATGCCACCGGTAGTTCAGGTTAGTAAAGAAGGGTACGGATTTTAATTTTCCGGCCATTTCTGAAAGTACTGATGCGACAAGTATTCTGGAAAGTGCAAAAACCGGATAACGCAGAATATCTGCTTTTGAAAGACAGAATTACCATGGCAGAAGCAGAATTGAAAATGAGCCAGATCCAGGGAAAACCTTCGCTGGTGCTTAATGCCGGAACTGGTTTTGCTAATGGTTATGTGCCGGATATCAACAAATTCCGTTACACATATCAGGCGGGAGTAACACTGAATATTCCGATTTATCAGGGAGGCCGTATCAAAAAACAGATCAGTCTTTCACAAGGTCAATTGCTTCAATCCAAACTGGCGCAGCAAAGTCTTGACAATACTTTTAGCAGAGATATTGCACAGGCATTGACGGATATTGAAAGCAATAAATCGAGCCTTGTCAATGCAAATGAACAAATTTTGGAAGCAAAAGAAGCGCAGAAATTTGCGCAGAGCCGTTTTCGTAATGGTACAGGTACAAATCTGGAACTGACCAACGCAAGTACCAACGTGCAGAGAGCAGAATTGACCCGCCTTCAATATCAATATCAGCTTTGTGTAGCCAGTCTGGAACTGGCCCGTCTGGAAGGTTTGGTCTATTGGTAAGCCAGTTTGCTTATTAAAAATTGTATGGATAGTTAATTGATTTGTTAGAAGTTGAAGTGAGTTCAGTAGTTCATTCAGGCAGCAGGAAGTAGATTGGAATTGTAGCAAAGGTGCTGCCTGATTAAGTTGAAAATAATTTTGAAGAACAAGTATTGTTGATCACCTCAAACAAAAATTGTTATGGATTTATACCTGCATACCATTATTTATCAGATCATTGCGGATTTGGAAAATGTCTCTGTTCACTACATTATTTATGCACGGTATTTCTTCTTTGGCCAGCAAATGTTTGGATACGAACCTGTTTATTTAAACAAGAATTCAGTAAAAGATATCAGTTTATTGGAAGATAGTTTGCGTTGCAAAATGATGCTGGATGCAGGCAATTCCGGGGAGTCATTTTCAATTGAGATTCCATTTGATTTTATCAGGGAAATCAAAAAGGTTAGTAACGATATTGTGGAAACAGGACAAACATTGTTTTTGCAAGGGAAAATGCCAAAAGTGAATTCCGTTTTCACTTTTGGACGCGGAGCTAAGCCCGGATTAAACTGACCAGAAAATCTCCTTTAATAAATAATCGAAGTAGGTGTAAAGTGTTGATCGATTGTCTTGGATTAAGATTATCAAATAAATAAAGCAGTTATGATGATTTCCACGGATATATGTATTGTTGGTGCAGGAGCTGCCGGCTTGTTTGCGGTTTTGGAAGCAGGTGCTTCTAAAATGCAGTGCTGTATTTTAGAAGCTGAATCCAACACGACCGGGGATATTAAAGAACAAGCGCTATCTGATTATCTTAAATTGGCGATCTCCGAATTCAATCCGGTTTTTACGGATGGATTTTTACAGGATGTGATAAAAACGGATCAAAATACCTATCTCGTTACAACCAGTAACGGTCGAGAAATTGCATGCAAACACGTGATTTTTACGGTCCTTTAAAATTTATTTTATCCGCATTTTTGGCTTTTCCAGGCATTTCGCCTCGCTTAACGCTTTCCGGTAACTTTTCACCAGTTTCTCGATCATACCAATCGGAGGTACTATTTTCTGGAAAGGTATCGCCGGTTTGGTCCTGCCAGTTTTTCAAAACGATTTTCAATACGTTCATTCTTCCAATGTAAGATTTATCTTTTGCCAGATTGACAACTTGTAAAGGATCTTTAAAACAATCAAAAAATTCCTCCGAAGGACGCGGTTTGATAAATGCATCTTTCTGAAGTACCGTCAGTTTTCCTTTTGATTTAGCCGCTTTCAGTGCTTTTGCGGACGGACTTTGATTGGCATCAATCGGGCCGCCATTATCCAGTTCTGGTCTTTTGTTGATGATATAAAGAAAATCTTTACTGCGTACCGATCTCTCATAAGCAGCGTAATCATGCCAGTTATGCTCTGCAAAAATATATTTTCTGAATTCTTTTTCCGGGTTTTTAAAAAGTGAAAAAAAGCTTAGTCCCTGGATGGATTCTACTGGTTTCACCCCGGCAGCTTCAAGTAAAGTAGGTGCAATATCAACGCTGCTGATCAAACTTTGGGAGGTTTGTCCGGGACGAATCCCTTTTGGCCATTTGACAATAAACGGAGTTTTTACGCCTGCATCCGTAAGCCTTGTTTTGCTTCCGGGGAAAGGTCTGCCATTGTCGGCGGTAAAAATAATGATCGTATTATCGGCAATCCCCTGCTTTTCCAATTCTTGTTGAAGCACACCAACATAATAATCCAGTCTGGAAATTTCATTGTAATATGCAGCCAGATCCAGTCTCGTTTCTTTTGTATCAATTAATGTTGGCGGAACGATTACCTGAGAACTTGGATCGTGTTTTGGTCCAATTGTCTGCTCGGACCACGGCCGGTGCGCATCATAAGCAGCCAGCCAGAAAAAGAAAGGTTTTTCTTTTGGTCTTTTTTGAAGAAGATTAAGCCACTGATTTTCGCCGCCTTCGCCGTTCGCTTCTTTGTCGACTAGTAAAGTATCATATGCTCTTTTGGTTAAAGGTCCCTCATGCCATTTACCTGCAAGAGCTGTGAAATATCCTTTTTTTCTTAACAATTCGGGGAAATAAGTGAGGTGACCGGGTAGGGGCGTATGCAGTTCCGCCGCCCCTGTATTGTGCGGGTATCTGCCGGTCAGTATGCTTGTACGACTTGGGCTGCATGAACTAGCCGTCAGGAACATATTATCAAACCGGATTCCTTCTTTTGCCAGTTTGTCAAGGTTTGGGGTTTTTACGGCAGTGTTTCCATATGCACCAATATCGTCCCAACTTATGTCATCGCCAAGAATAAATATAATGTTGGGTTCTGTCTGGGCAGAAGTGGAAGTGCTTAACAATAATATGAGAAGGCTTGAAAAGAGGAAATTTTTCATCATCAGGAAGTCTTTTATCTGGCTTTTTTATTAATGCATTGATCTTTCCGTTTTGCAAAGTAAGTATTAATACAGTACTTTGTCTATCTGTATTGTAGGCTTATATGAAAAAAGATTTCCTTCCCAAAGTTTTACCCATACTTATCCTTCTGATTTCAGCAGGATTTATAAAGAATTTTGGTCAATTTGAAAATAAAATAACAGATCGAAATTGGAAAAATATCACTGCTTTTCCTCGAAAAAATGCAGAGAATAAACGGCCCAATATTTTATTCTGTATTGCTGATGATGCCACGTTCAAACATATGAGCGCTTACGGATGCAAGTGGGTAAAAACGCCGGCTTTTGACAGAGTTGCACGGGAAGGTTTACTTTTCAGCAATGCTTATACGCCTAATGCAAAATGTTCACCTTCGCGTTCCTGTATTTTAACCGGCAGAAATTCGTGGCAGCTTGAAGAAGCAGGAAATCATGTACCTTATTTCCCTGCCAAATTCAAAACTTTTGTTGAAACCCTGGCTGAAAATGGATACCAAACAGGCTATACCGGAAAAGGCTGGGCGCCTGGTAATCCGGGTGAGATTAATGGACAGCAGCGTACGCTTACCGGTCCTGTTTTCAATGATAAAAAGCTATCCCCACCAACTTCCGCAATTTCAGCGATTGATTATGCTTCTAATTTTGAAAGCTTTTTAAGTCAGAGAGAATATGGAAAACCGTTTTGTTTCTGGTATGGAGGTCATGAGCCTCATCGTGTATATGAGTACGGGTCAGGCGTGAAGAAAAACGCAAAAAAGCTGAGCGATATTGATGATGTTCCGGCGTTTTGGATGGACAATGATTCGGTCAGAAATGATATGCTGGATTATGGTTTGGAACTGGAATACTTTGACAAACAGCTTGAAAAAATACTGGCATTACTTGAAAAGAGCAATGAACTTGAAAATACAATTATAGTCGTAACCTCGGATAACGGAATGCCTTTTCCAAGAGTTAAGGGCCACGTTTACGAATATTCAAATCATTTGCCGTTGGCTATTATGTGGAAAAAAGGTATTAAAAATCCAGGTCGGAAAGTGGATGATTTTGTAAGTTTTATTGATTTCGCCCCTACGTTTTTGGAAGTGGCGGAAGTGAAAAAAAACCTGATGCAGCCAATTGAAGGGAAATCACTTGTAGATATTTTTAAGTCAACAAATCTGCAAAAACGAGATCATGTGCTTCTTGGAAAAGAAAGAAATGATGTTGGTCGGCCGGATGATCAGGGTTATCCGGTAAGGGCAATTATTAAAGGAGATTATTTGTATTTGAAAAATTACGAACCGTCACGCTGGCCTGCGGCAAATCCTGAAACGGGTTATATGGATACGGACGGAAGTCCTACGAAAACGGTCATTGTTAATGCTGGTCGCCGGAATAGAAAGGATTTTTACTGGCAATTATCCTTTGGGAAAAGACCAACCGAAGAGCTTTATAACTTAAAAACTGATCCTTACTGCGTGCAAAATCTTGCGGGTAAAAAGGATTTACAATTATTCCAAAATAGCTTGCGGGATCAAATGGAAAAGGAATTAAAACAACAAAAAGATCCAAGAATTTTAGGCAAAGGATATCTTTTTGATCAATATCTATACGCCGAACCCAAGGTCAGGGATTATTATAACCGGTTTAAAAAAGGAGAAAAAATCAAGGCAGCCTGGATCAATGAAAGTGATTACGAACCGGATTTTTGAGTTGATAAGCTACTATCAAAAACCTAAAAATATTATCTGTCACACCGAAAAATTATTACCGAAGATATCTTTAACATGCTCAAAAAACTTTTTTTATTAATCGCGTGCACTTTCCTGACTTCCCAGCTTTACGATCAGTCAAAATCACCTAATATCATTTTTATTCTCGCTGATGATCTCGGTTACGGCGATCTGCAATGTTATGGTCAGAAATTAATTCAAACACCCAACATTGACGAACTTGCAAAAGAAGGACTTCGGTTTACTAATTTTTACGCAGGTGCTCCGGTTTGTTCTCCATCCAGAAGTGTTTTAATGACTGGATTAAATACAGGCCATACTACCATCAGAGGTAATGCTACCAAAAAAGGCGGACTGGCGGGAAGCAAAGGAAAAGAAACGGTTTATCGTGCCAATTTAAGTACCAAAGATGTTACGATTGGAAATGTTATGCAGCAATCCGGCTACACTACCGCTATGTTTGGCAAATGGCATCTGGATGGATATGATACTTTGGCGACGCCGTTACAAAGAGGATTTGACGAATTTTCGGGCTGGCTAATCAGTTATCCGGCAACCTATCAGGACGGTTACTGGCCCGACAGACGTTTCAGAAATGGTAAGCTGATTGACGTTAATCAAAACAAAAACGACAAAAAGGAATACTATTCATCCGACATATGCACGGATGAAGCGGAAGAATTTCTTTCCAGACAGAAAGGAGCCCGAAAACCTTTTATGCTGATGGTCAATTATAATAATCCGCATTCCCCGCTTGACTGGAAAGCTGGCTTTCGTATATAGCACCAGGACTGCCGGGTCCAAAACCGACATAGCGTTTTTGTGTAGGCGGCAAGGTATAGTTTCTTTGTTTTTTTGCTATGCGCTGACCCATAGACGGAGCCATATTGTGCAGCCGTACCCATGTTCTGTTTTGTCGCGATCAAATTAGCATTAAACGGAACACTCCAGACCATGTTGGTAGCATAATCCGTGCCTACCTGATCACCTGAAATGAAACCGCTCGTGATTACATTCGGAGTCAGCGTCGACGAATATTCTGCCGGATAATTGACGCCCAGGTTAACATCAATATCGCCACTGGCAGCAAATTGAACGCTGGTGCCATTGCTTGTACCAATGCCTGTTTCATGATCGCCGGTTTGAAGTCCGGTAAATTCGATACGGTACTTTGTTCCGGTAACGGTTGTCAGGGAGTAGGTACCGTCTGCTCCGGTGGTTGTGGAGATCACAGTACCCGTAGGACTGTATGCCGTGACGGTGACTCCCGGGACACCGATTTCGATCGGAGAGGTATCAAGAACGCCATCCGCATCGAAATCCCGGAAAACCTTCCCCTGGATTCTGGAATCGACGGCCAAAAAAGAGAGCATGGGGACTCCCACGGTCGCGAGCAGGAGCATTGCGGAATTGCGCCATACCCTGCGCCTAAAAGAGGTGAGAAACGGAGTAAACTAGATTCATGTTCATTTAGATAAAAAATAGTGCATAAAAAAGTTTATTTGAAATGTTTAACTGAAAATTCACAAGGGCATAAAGACTTCTGTTCTCAAATTCCACGTAAAGTTATATTTGAGAAAAATGACATGACAATTCCTTTCAGAGAACAAATCTCTTAAAAATTAAAGCATAAGACTTGCACGCTGGTTTCTTTTTGAAACTAGCTTATACGTTGTTATTGCCTAAAAAAATTTAGTTAGTTTGAGATTAGTACTAGTCGTGAAACATTGATCATGACAAATTTAAGTTTACGAAACTGATATATTTGAAACTTATGAGGGGGTATATGAGGGTTTCTGGTTTTGTAATGTGTGTACTGTGCAATAGGGACTTTTGTTTCAACATTATAATATAAACCAGAACAAATAAAAGATATTTACGAATCAGCTGCTACTTTTTCAGTCAGGTATTCCTCTGAATGTTCATACTTTTATCGCACTAAAAATAAATAAATGTAAAACAAAAATTTTCTTGTAGAAATATTTTTACCTGAGGACTAGTAATATTTTAATGAACCAGATTAAAACCGAATTAAGAAAACTTACTATATCAGTCTTTTGTAAGTTGTGATAATGACTTATCGATTCAAAAGTGAATAAATATTAATTGCAGAAGGCTCTGATAGAAAAGATTGCTTGGAGATATCTTAATATATATTACAATAAATTAATGCAATAAATGTGCCAAAATTTCCAAATTTCATGCCTTGATCTCTTTGAGAATCTGGATATTATTAAACTGTATTCATCACTGGTTTATACGTATAGTAGCTGTATTGGAATAATACTATTATGTATTTATCTAAAAATGAAGTTTGAGTTTTTATTTTGGCATGATTTCTTACATGAGCAGATTGTGTTCGATGAATAATCCGTCATCTTTCATGAAGTACAATTTTATATCGTCTCCTTGCAGTTATAAGGAAAAGGAAAATGTAGAATGACCAGGATATGATTCCCTGGCAGATTTAAATTTCCAAGCTGGTTGCGAAGATAAATTGTAAAGAAAATATTTTTGAAATTGAAATCAAAGACACAAATTCATGATTGATCCTACCAACCTATACGTAGCCAAAACATTGAATAATAATAATTATAGACCGGATTAAAGTTTATTTCAAAAATAAATGGTTGAAGTGAATTGTTTGATTTTTAGCAGCCTCTTAAATCTCACTCCATATAAACAGGCCTCTTTGTAGTTCCTCCTTGCAGTCTGCAATCTGCACATTCAGGATTTGCTACGATAACAAACTCGTTGCCTATACCATAATAATTTAGCAATAATTTCTGTGTTCTGTATGCGCAATCAACGTCCAGGGCACGACATTGAACCGTAATCGTATCCGGTTCTGTGCATCTGGGGAAGGAGCCCAGGCCGGGGTTGATCACAATCCTCTTTTTTTCTTCGGTGCTCGCGCTGAAATACCCGAAAACGAGTTCTTCCGGATTGGTTGTGCTTTTGATATTACCGGTTAACAGGTAAGGTTGCGGATCAAACAAACTTCCGGTAAGTTGTGTGGTTTTGGATAAAGCCGTCCAGTATTCAAATGCTTCTCGCGATAAGGCATATTGTTTCAGCATCAAGCTATATTTGAAATAAAGCTTATTAGTGCTGATCGGTACGATGTTTACCGGCAGGTCTTTTATAACATCACTCGTTTGTTTTATGGTCGAACCCAGGATAATATTAGCCGATTTATTTGTTCTCCAACAGGTATTAATATCTTCGTTTCTGAGAATAATTTTCCCGTCAACTACTTCAAGTACGGATGCATAAGTAGCCCTGTATTCCCAGGTTTCTTCCAGTTTCCACCGGTAAAAATGTGTTTGATTCTGAGTGTCGTGCGCATTGGCGTAAAAAACCATTGAATTTCTGACCGGTTCAACTTTGTATGTTATACTGTCTATCGGCGGGGTTTTGGTAATGATCACATAGTCAGAAGCATATTCTGACCCGTTCGCAGTTTTTATTTTCAACCTGTATTTATATGCCGGATCAAACTGGGCAGGCGGCAAAATATATTTCCCATTTGAAATTTCTGTAAATAAACGGGTTTCACCTGATTCCTTTTCGGCAATCACAGTTGCACCGGATTCAATAATTGGCTTATCGTTTTGATTAATGTTTTGCGTTCGGCTAAGCAGAAAAACGCTGGTATCAATGCCCGTGTTTAGAAATCCATCGACAACCAGATAACTTTGCTGTGAATTAACTTCTGGTGGCGAAAACGGTCTGACGCATCCAAAGATAAACACAATGATCACCAGGATTAAAAATGGGTTTTTAAACTTATTCACGATCTTGGCCCGTTTTGGAGTCAGAATTGAAAAGACTGACGATAACATCAATTTTAAAAGCGTGACGGTTTAGGACATATGTCACCAATTCGTCTGTTAATAAAGGATGGATAAAATACTTTTTACTTATGGTTTATGATTTTGAGAAGTTGCGATTAAGTGATAGTGCCAGGTTCATTTTTCAATTTGATACAATATTTTCAATTATTAACATACCTGCGGACAGCTTCATAAGCATTATCCTGATAAGTTTCATTTCCTAAATCGGGAAAAATTGTGCTTTGATCTACAACCGGCCCGACTAAAACATTTTCAGCACTACCATAAAAAACACCAGTTTTAAACGACGAGTTATTTAAACCATCTACCAATCTTTCAGCGCCTGTTTCCAGTTTATGCGACAAGCCCATCAGTGGGAAAATAATGGGCATCAGCAAATTATTGTAAAAAAATCGGAAAACCGGTGAAAATGTATCGGCCGTCCGGGTACCTTGCGTGCTTCCGGGGCTCATACTAATCATCTTGATTTCCGGATGTTTTCTCGCCATAGCCGCCAGCCACATTTCTCCAACGTATTTCACCTGTCCATAAGCGACCATGCCGTCAAATTTTTTGTTGTTAAAAAACGTACCATTTATCAGTGAGTCAAATTCCTCAGCAGAAGAGGATTGTAACGGAGGAAGTTTCATTTTCATTTTTGGTATTCCCCGGGACGCTTCGCTGCCTACATAAAGCGCGATCTTATTTAACTTCTTGTTTTTAATCAGTTCTTTAAGCAAAACTGCATGACCTAAAACATTGCTCGCAAAAATTTCGGTAACACCATCTTTTGTCAATCCCATCGGATTTTTTCCTCCTCCGCCGGCATTCATAACAAGCGCATCGACAGGATCTTTCAGCAGCTTTACGGCGAGCCGGACAGATTCGGGATCGGAAACATCCATGATGATTATTTCAAAAATGCGCTTGTTGGTTTTTTTCTCCAATTCACTTTTTGCCAATAACGCTTTCTCTTCATTCCGACATGCCAGATAAATTTTTTCTGTTTCAGCAAGCAAAGCCAGTTGTCTGGCGGTTTCTTTTCCTACGCCCGAATTGGCTCCGGTTATCATGACTGACTTATTCATTTTGTTGTTTTTTTAGTTAGATTTTTGTCTGACAAAATTAGGTTGGAAGTATTATTCCCGACTTGCCTGAAAATTTATTTAACATGCCCGATCGTATGAAATGGTATGAAAACTGAATTTTTTTGGACGAATAGCATTAATAAATATAATATATTTGCTCAATCAACTACTATTTTATCAATGGATGCACTGAGCGAAATTCTGGAAGTAATAAAACATAAGGGTATCGTTTATGAAAAGATCAATTTTTCGGCACCCTGGGGAATCGAACTGCCGGATGATACTAATTCCCAGTTCTGGCGACTTGTTAAAGGAAATTGTATTGTTACAATTCCGGGTGAATCCACTATTGAAATGAAAGAAGGCGATACGGTTTTAGTACCAAACGGAGCTGCGCACTGGATCTCGGACAGCATGGACAGCAAACGAATTTCTTCCACAGAATTCCTGAAAGCCCGGGATAGCGGCAACCATTTTTTTTCTGGGACAGGTGATAAAACCATTATGATTGGTGGACATTTCGCCTTTGAAAAGAAACCGGGACATCCATTTTTGAAGGATCTCCCCAAAGTGATCCATATCAATAATTTAGACCCGGATGTGAATATCTGGTTGAAAATGACCTGCGATCTGATCTTTAATGAACTGGATCAGGAACAATTGGGAAGCCGGAAAATGATCAACAGTCTCGCCGATGCCGTATTTATTCATATCATTCGGGCTTATCTTAAACAGTCAAAAGATTCGGATGGATTTCTTTCGGCGTTACAAGATGACAGGATCAGTACAGTATTGACAAAGATGCAATACGCTCCTGAGAAAAACTGGACGATTGACCAACTTTCTAAACATGCAGGAATGTCACGATCTTCCTTTTGTATTGCTTTCAAAAAACGGGTAGGAGAAACGCCACTGGAATATTTGACAAACTGGCGAATGATGAAAGCAAAAGAATTCCTGATCCAGGGGAATGAAAAGATTAATGAAGTAGCAATCAAAGTTGGTTACCAGTCTGAGGCCGCATTCAGCCGGATATTTAAATCAAAAGTTATGCAGACGCCTTCTGTTTTTAAGCAGGAAAACAGGCTTATTATTTGATTTATTTCAATTGAAAAGTTTTCCGGATATCTCTCTTTTTTCATAACGTTTTAAACAAAAACACCTTCCCGAATATTCAGAAAGGTGTTTATAATTTTAACCCGCTTGAAACCTTTTTTCTTAAATGTTTTGTCAGCAATGGCCTTTAAAAAAATACCCTTTTGCCAGAAGCAAAAGGATATTTCATTAATTATCTGAGGAGGAAACGTTATTATTTTGCAATCACTATTTTATGATTGCTTACCGAACCATTAACATTTGCCACATGGAGTATGTAAGTGCCTGATATGAATTTGCTTACATTAATTCCATCGGCGGATACTTTATTGCTGCTGAAAACTGCGCGGCCATTCATATCCAGAATGGAAACCTGCTTGACCAGGGAAAGATCCGTATCCTGAAGAAATATTTTATCAGAAGAAGGATTTGGGAAAATGCTGGCAACGGTATTGTTCAAGCCATCAAATTTCACACTCTGGATGCGGCTGTAAGCAAAAGTTGCATCCTTGTCTATCATTTTAAGACGGTAAAGGTTTTCTCCATTTACAACATTTTTATCAGTGAAAGCATAATTTCTTTTCACTGTGCTTTCTCCGTTTGACAAAACGGTTCCGATTTTGTTCCAGTCTTTTCCAGTAACACTGTGTTCGATTTCGAAACGATCGCTGTTGGTTTCAGCCGTGGTTGCCCAGTTCAGGTTAGCAGCTCCGTTTTCTTTTGCGGCTGTAAAACTTACAAGCGTTACCGGCAGAACAGGTGTTATGACCATGATAGAATTAGCAGACTGATTTACACCATTAGGATCACTTACTCCCGGTCCAAAAACTGTTGAAGTCACGTTGATCCCTGCGGATCCTGCTGCAACTGCTTTTACAGGAATGTGGATAATACATCCTGCATTGTAAACCAACGCGCTGTTGTTATTTCTCAACTGTATCTGCGAAGTAGTAGGTGTAGGGTTAGCCGTTTGTACTGTCCATACATTTCCGCAATCATCTGTAAGCACAACCGGAATAACCCAGTTAATGAAGGCAGTATTAATGGACACACTTACACGTGCAGATCCTATTGGCAGGTCATCGGGTCCGTTCTGGTTTACCACGACTAACAGGTCGAAAGTTGTTCCTACCGGCACAGTCACCGTTTCGGGATCCACTGATACCACTTCAAGATCTCCTGATTGTGCAAAAGTTCGTGATACAGTGAATACCAGAAGAAATAAAAATAAAATAATTGCCTTCTTCATGATTAAAATGTTTAGAATTTACTAATAAGATTTGCTATTGTGTTGTTGTTGATTGGTGTTTCTCCGCCACCAGTTCCATTGTCAATGGTCACCGTATTGTTTAGACTACCAACTGTTCCGCCAGTCCTTGAAATTTTGAAACCAATATATTTTACGCCCAGCATAGGAAGTACCACACCCGTTTTGGAGGTGAAACTGAAACGCGTAGCCGTAGCAGCTACATCAAAATCAGCATTGCTTAGCGGAAATACATCACCATCGATCGTTACACTTGCAGCTGGATTTAGTGTCAGTGTAAGTCCGGATGTTGCGATGAAATTCGTTACTCTGAATATAAAAGCGGCTGTTGTTGCAGTTGTCCCTACATTACTGATGGCCACTACATAATCCACAGTTTCACCTGCATTCAGCTGTGTATTTGAAAAGAACTGCGCAGGCGTAAGATCCGGAACTGCATTAACTACCGAAGCAAGTGTATACGCGGTGTAAGCATTGGGGATAATTGATGCATTGGTTGTGATAGAACCCGCTGCAAGCAAACTTGCACCAGTAAGTACAGACGTAACATCAACGGTAGAAGCAGTTTTAACCCATTTCGATCCGTCCCATCCTACAATACCCAATTTGGTAAGGTCGCTGCCGGTAAGTGTTCCAACTGCACTTCCCGCATCCCAGGTTAATGTAATTTTGGAAACAGCGGCTCCGTCTATATCCCAGTATTCAACTGTGCTCACTGTGGTTACGTCCGCCGCTTTGCTTGTGGTAGCAAACGGCGCACCTGATGGAAGCGCGATATAATTACCACCTGCAAGATTTGAAGTAACGGCGCTGTTAGGATCGGCATGGAAATAGGCACCCGTAGTACCATCACCGGTTGCAGCAAACGGACCGTAAAAACCATTATCCCCAACCGGATATACGAATAATCCTGCTCCTGATTTACCAACATAACCATCCACATGGTTAGCATCGTTGGCACCGGTTACTACCAGTGAGTTGGCAGCATAATTAACTTTTCCGTAACCTGCGGCAGATGTACGCTCCGTACCGATAATACCAACCTGCGTACCTGCGCCGCCTGTTACAAAATTGTGATTACCAAAAAGCGTCATTTGGGCACCGCCAAAAACTGTTGTATTGCCCAAGCTTGCTTCCTGAGCGAAGGTGCCGGTGGCCAGCCCAAGCAAAATAGCCAGCAGACCGATCTCAATCCAGTCCCTCTTACGAGACCGGGTAATGTATGTTTGTTTCATTTGAATATCTTTTAATTGTGTGTAGTTTGTTTTGTTTTTTTAGGGTTGAAACATGCGATACTATTTCGCCCTTAACTGTTTGCATCAGAAATTTTTGCTTACTGAGTGATTTGCTTTTAACAAAAATGGCTGACATCTGCACAGAAAACTAGTTTTTAAAAATTGGCGGAACCGGCTTCCGGCCCGCCAATTAAGATGGTTTGGTATGCGTTATTTTTTATGATTGACTTTATTATACCTTTAACCCAAGTCCTAAGCGGGTCTGTGAAGACACAGACCACGGATTAAAATATAGATAACAAATCTTAGTTATATGGAATGGCATATATTTGATTTTCAGCATAGGATGCTCCCCCTACCTGATATAGGGTTATTCCGGTAACAGTACCGTAACCTGCGCTGCTTACTTTAAAATAATAGGTTTTTGGAGAGCTAGAAGTATTTTGAACACGTATCGACCCAGTTAATGTTGCAAATCCAGAATTGGCGGGTAATGAGCCGCTTGCTAGTGGTCCACCTACGACATCAGCAGATGTTATTGTAGCACTCGGAGAATCGGCTAAGTAGCCCCTTACCCAAGTAGAGGTACCTGTCGGTAAAGGAGTAGAAGGCGCAAAAACAATAAGAATATTTACAATGTATTTAGAATTTGCGGGTAGTGTAATTGTTGAACCCGTGTTTGCATTACCTCCATTGGCTGGTATTGTAGGTCCTGCTGCAGCTAATGAACCAATAATGGTAGGTAATAAAGCCGCATCAGCTGCCTGCTTATAAATAACTCCATTGGCATCCACTGTCAAAATTTCTTTGTTATTAGTGGATATTGGAATGTTTCGTAATCTTCCAGTACCAGCCCCATCAATAGATTGCGTAGGGTCGGTTACCCCAGCACCAACAAAACCAGATGTTTTGTCTACTACTACTTTCGTTCCATTAGAAGATTCAACTTCAAGATTACTATTTGTACCGATAACGGTTGGATTAGTCCCAATTTTCACTTGGGCAAAAACCGCAGAGGAACCTAAAAATAGAGCACCAGCAAAAAGAGCCGTGCAAAGCGTTTTTGAAAATAATTGTTTTGTTTTCACTGTGTGTACTTGTTTAGTGTAGATTAAATAGATTTTAAAAATGTGTGTTGGTAATGATTAATTCCGGTAAGCCGGTACTGTAAATTATTAATGTTTGGAGGGCAGGCAATTATTGGCCTGTCAGGTTGTTTCCGCTGCGGAAAGCCCTGAGTTTGTATGTTTAATTATTGATGCCGGGTGGCCGGTGCCTTTAATTGTTGATGATTAATTGTGAAAATATTGATTGATTACTGAGAGGTGGTTTACGGTCTGGCTAGTTTCACGAGGATCATGAGGACGAGCAGGCCGAGAAGCTTTAACCATAATGTTGCTGAATTAGGAGTGTAGAATCTATTCATAAAGGGAATGTGTGTATAATGTTTACAGGTACAATTTCTTTTTCTGTTTACCGTTCTTTTGCCATTCAGGAAGGTTTTATTCCTTATGCACGTATGTTAAGCGTGGTTTGAATATTTCCTGCCTCAAATCTGAGAATTACAAAAACTTTTCTTTGTAGAGTCTGGTATTCCATTTTGTAGAAATGTCTCCCGTAAATTGTCGAGCTGGTTTTCGGCAGTTGGTTTCGCGACTGAATTGCCCAATCCTGCCAATAATTGCATGATTAAATTTTTGCGGTATACCGATTGCTGATAGCCAGAGGCCGAAGCTGGATTTGCATAAATCCGTTTTGAATTTTTCCGGAAGAAATATTTAAAGTAAAAGTGTGTGTCATGTCTTTATGATTTATATGATGAAGTGATATTATTTTCTGCTTTTTTTAACAATGCAAAGTACTCTGGTCAAAAGTTGAAAAGTTGTAGAGCAGGCCTGTTTTGTTAATAGAATCATCTCGGGATTGCTTTTCCATATCTCACGGATCGCATTCATACTAGTACTACACGCAGTGACGAAAAGATGGGCGGTGATCGCTATATAATCCAATTTTTTTGAAAACATTTGTGACTTATTCCAAATACCCTTTTTGAGCTTCCATTACAAATCAGGCAGGCTACGAATAATTTCTGGCATACAAGAATTATCAGCTAATAAGCGGTTACGTAGGTGCAAAGGCGTTATGGCATAAAACCGCTAAATAAGTTTTCAGAAAAATTTCTACAAAAAGCGGGTAGCTTATTCGGGGTTATCTTTGCAGAACAGTCTTCATGGTAATAGGCTGATCTTTAACATAACCGCTCAATGAATTTGTCTTATTTGCTTGTAAACAGGCGTTTCATACTTGCATCAAATTTCTAACCTCATAAATCCTATGACTTTGGTCATTTTGTCAATAATTAAATTTTTTTAATTTGATTGCGATTCAATAAAAAAATTAACTTCAAATTAATGAAAATGTCCTCGAACGAGCGGCATTATTCTGCTGATGATTTTTTAAGCATTGGATTACCAACGACTAATATGAATTGGGCAGAAGGAAAAAGTGATAATTTTAAAATCATCTTACAGCCGCAATCCTGCGTACCCGAGTCATTTGTTACTATTATCAGGCGATGTATCGTAAGCTTGTTTTATTCTGTTTCTTTGACAGCATATAGTAAGAACGCTTTGCCGCGCAGAACTCAACGTTTCTTAAATAATTAGAGAAAATTCTATGTTTATAGTGACTTTCTACAACTCCTACGTAGAATATAGGACGGATTTGTACCTGAACTTTCTACTATAAACGTATCAAAACATGTTACCATCCTCCTCTAAAAAAGTAAGCGTTATGAAGCGAGTTCTTTCAATTTTTATTGTCCTGTCCGTTATTCTCCATTCGGAGCAGGGAAATGCTCAAAAGAATTACACAGTTAAACATTTCACCGGCGATAATGGTCTGCCGCAAAACAGTATAAAAGGTATTTCAGAAGATTCACAGGGATTTATCTGGCTCGCTACCGAAGATGGCCTGGTCCGATATGATGGACAGCATTTTTATGTTTATAATGATTTCAACCTGAATGTTCGCTGGAACCGGTTGAATTATCTTCAACCGGGAAAAGAGGACAGTTTATCTAAAAATGGGCGTAACAGCATTATTTATGCGTCTTTTTACAATGAGGAAATCGCAAGAATACAAGATGGGGCAGCGAAGCTGGATCCTGTTTATGTAAAAAAGAAGAGAGAACTGGCATATGCGATGAGAACTGTCGGCCCGGCATATCCGTCGTCAGGATTACCCGATCGTGCCAAAATTATGGACAAAGCAACCCGGTATAAAATCATGTCCGGTGAAGGTGACTTTTACATCTGCGGGTATGATGAAATAATCTGCTACTCAGGTTTTAAGCAAAAATATACGCTGCCTTTTACGATGGGTAAATACTGGAATTTCTTTGGGATTGGGAAAAAGCTTTATTATATGCATGAAGACGCTTCTTTTAAAAGTGTTTTTGACAATAAAATCACAGACATACCGCTTTCAGGGGACATTCTCGGGGATAAAAATTATGGAACCGGAAAAGGCCGGATCAAAATTTTCTGGAACAATCTGTCACGCCAGACCTTCCTTTATCTGGATAAAAATCTGTATCTGCTCGATGCTGTCAAATCCAAATCAACCGGGACCGAAACATTTATAACACAGCTTCTTGTTGAAGATTTCGACCTGATCACAAGGGGAGTTGAAAAAATACATTACAACAAAATAAATCAAAAACTTTTTCTCGGCAGTGCTACGGATGGGTTTTATGTTCTGAGTAAACACCAGTTTGAAACACTGACAATAAAAGGCAGCTATCTGGACAACGTTTTTTATTCCCAATTGCCCTACCATAATAATGCTGTCATCACAACAGTAGGTGATATTGTGGGTAAAGATGCTGAGACCGGAAAGATAATCGATCAAAAAGTAGCCGCTCTGAAAGCTGCAAATTTACAGAATAGAAGAACGCTTTTGAAAGATAAAAGCGGCTCTATCTGGATTGCAAACAGGGGAGATATATACAATGCGGATAGTAGCGGGAACGGGGTTATCAGAAAGTGGAACTTTCCAACCGTAATAGAGGCACTATTTCTGGACGAATCGGATTATTTGTGGTTTGCAGTTCCGAAAATGGGATTATACAGGGTTGCCCTTAAAAATCCGGATGCAAAACCTGAATTATATATCAAAAGTACTACGCTGGAGGCAAATTTTCTTGAATCAGAAAATGCACACAAAATGTTGGTAGGGACCTGGAAGGGATTGTACAGGTTAAACCTTGACTCAAAAAAAATAGAAATAGTTAAAGGAACGGAAGGAGTTTCTATTAAAAGTATACATGTTTTTGGAGATGGTAATTCCTGGATCACTGCACTTGGGAAAGGACTGATGCTGTTGGATAAAAACGGTGAGCTGACAACATTTCCTTTGGATAAAAACAGGTATCTGGCCAACCCGCATTGCGTTGTGAAAGATGGAAGAGGGCATTTCTGGATTCCGGCCAATAAAGGTCTTTTCCAGATTGCCGGAAAAAGATCTGATGGATTACGCCCGGCTAAAAGATGTTAAAAAGGAATTGTTTTATCTGTATCATACCAGGGATGAGGGATTTAATACAAATGAGTTTAACGGCAGCTGCGTTCCCTGTGGTTTGAATTTGAAGAACGGGTATATTTCTCTGCCTTCAATGAACGGATTTGTCTGGTTCCGGCCGGAAAAGGTCAGCAGTTCAGTATCTGACGGAAAAATTATACTGGACAATGTCATGGTAAATCAAAAATTACTGACAGCTTCAAACGACACTTTATATTTTCCACTCAATCCGGAACAGGTAAGGCTCAATTTTTCGACGGCTTATTTTGGTGATCCCTATAATCTTAAAATTTCTTATGCGCTGGTCAGGCAAAATGCAGTAGCGCAGCCTTCGGACTGGATTCCGTTGGAGGATGAGAATTTCAAAATAGAATTTTCTAATTTGAAATCCGGAAATTTTACGTTGCTCGTGAGGAAACTGAATGGCTTTGGAATTGATAATTATACTGTAAAAAAAATATATTTCGTTGTGCCGCTTTTGTGGTATCAAACCCTGTGGGCTAATATTTTGATGGTTGTCCTGCTCGTTGCCGGCGTTTATTTTTACAATGTCTGGAGATTGAAAAAAGTAAATAATGAAAACGCGAGACTGGAAGAAATAGTGGTGAGGCGCACGAAAAGACTGAATGAAACTCTGGCTGATCTGGAAAATTCCAAAAATGAAATGACTCAGCAGGTGCATATGCTTTCCAGGCTGCTTACTTCTATGACACACGATATCCAGTCGCCGCTGAATTTTATAAAACTTACGTCTGGCAATATTCCTAAATTAATACAGAAGGGGCAACTGGATGATGTAGCACTGCTGGGTGAAGTGATTTCCGAAACTTCCCGAAGTATGAGCAGCTTGCTGGGTGGACTGCTCGACTATATCAAAGCACATGTATTTGAAAACAGCCTGCATTTTGAACCTATTGACCTTCAAATTCTTGTAAATGAAAAGTTCGAGATTTTCAAAAATATGATCAAGGAAAACGGTTCGGATTTTCGTAATGAAATTTCCGAAGATGTCCAGATTTACTGTGATTATCAAATGCTGGGAATCATGATCCATAACCTGATTGATAACGCAGCCAAATTTACCCGTAAAGGCCAGATAAGAGTATATTTTAATATCAATCACGACAATGACAGAGAATTGGTGATATCCAATACGACGATTGGAGTGCCGAAAGAAATACAGGAAATGATTAATATGCCTGATACCGGAAATGTCCATGCGCCGGTTTTGTCAAGAGAAACAAAGACAAGTCTTGGATTGCTGATTGTGAAGGAAATTGCGGCACTCGTTGGTATTACCCTGAAAATGACCCAGTCGGATGTTACGAGTTTCCATATGATATTTAAAGAATAGGATTTTTATAAAATTTCTCTGGTAACCAAAGGCAAAGGAATTCTCTCTTAGACTTATCTCTTCCCTGGTTTTTTACCACAAAGAGCACTGAGTTTTACACGAAGAAAACAAAGTGATACTAAAACCATATCTTATTTCCATTATTTCTGAAAATTTAAATACAAAGCAACCTTTGTACATCTTCGTGTAAAACTTTGTGCTCTTTGTGTTTATTTTTATGGCAGCCAAAATACCAGATAAAAGCGGCTATATAGGGAAGAAACGTTCCGCATGGATTTCTTCCAGAAATTGTTCGTCATGCGAAATGACCAGCAGCGTTCCCTGGTATTCATTGATAGCGGCGGTCAGGATTCCAACGTTCTGGATGTCGAGATTATTTGTCGGCTCATCGAGAATGATGATATCCGGCGCCTGATTCCTGATGGTTAACGAGCAGAGGATCAGTCTCATTTTCTCGCCGCCGCTAAGTATGCTGCATGGTTTGTTCCAATATTCCTTTGTAAACAGAAAGCGATTCAGCCGGATCTTGATCTCGTGTTCCTGCAAAATTCCGGAATTAAACTTTTGCGCCTGTTCGTAAACGGAAAGAGAATTGTCGATCAGTGAATAATCCTGGTCAATATAAACCGACTTGAAATCTGCCCTTTCCATGATTCCGGATTTGGGATTTATTTCTCCAAGTATCAATTTTACAAGCGTTGTTTTTCCGGAACCGTTTGAGCCGGAAATAACAATTCGTTCGCCGCTGGTGATCTGGAAATTTAAAGGATTTTTCCAAAGTGCCTGCTCGTTATATCCGTAATTAACGTCGATTGCAGAAATCAGTATCTTCCCCTTATGAAGTGATGAATTGTCAAAATCAATTTTCATTTTATTGATATCCGCTAATCCCAGGCGCAGCTGACTGAGGTCTTGCGCTATGGCGCCAACCTTTTCCGTATGAACGTCGCGGATACGGGAAGTACTTTTTTCTGCGTTGTTTTTTAAAGTGTTCATTAAGATTTTCGGAAGTCCCGCTTTTTCCTGTTTTTTTCTGCCGCGTGCATCCAGTTTTTGCTGACGTTCCACCGATTCTCTTTCTACCTCTTTTGCCTTTCGAAATGCTTTTTCCTTATTACGCAGATCCAGATTTAAAGCCTCGGATTCTATTCTTTTTTGTTCAGCATAAAAATCATAATTACCGCCATAAACAGTTATTCCCTGTTTGCCAAGTTCAAAAACTTTTGGAAGCAGATTCAGCAAAGTCCTGTCATGGCTTACTACGACAAGCGTATTGCTGGTCAACTTAATATAGTCATAAAGAATATCCCGGCTGACGGTATCTAAATGATTGCTGGGTTCGTCCAGCAAAACGATTTCAGGATTATGGATCATGATTCCGGCCAGAAAAACTTTTGTTTTTTGTCCACCGCTAAGTTTATCCATTTTCTGGTTCAGATCGAGGGATTCCAGATTCCAGTGCATGAGTGCTTCCTGACAGCGTTCCTCAACAGACCAGTCATCGTCCAGTAAAACCAGATTTTCTTCTGTAACATGGCCATCCAGAATTTCTCTTAACGCAGTCAGTTTTTCATCAATCCCCAGAGCCTGAGCGATGGTATAATCATTAAATTGTCCAAAAATTTGAGGGACATAATATGGCCTGGAGTCCGTCTTTACCTGACCGGAAATGACAGGTAAATTTCCTGCCAGAATTTTTAAAAGCGTTGATTTGCCTGTACCATTATTGCCGATTAAAGCTATTTTTTCGTGTTTATTGATGATCAAATTTAAATCAAGAAACAGGACATCCCGGTTTGGATGTGCATAGGAAATACCTTGAAGAAAAAGCATAATTTCTTTCTTTTAAGAATGAATAATTACAGCAGTCTCCAAGAGGTGCTGTCTATTTTTTTCTGAAAGAAATTATATCTTACATTTAGAACGCGTTTTGGTATTTATAGGTGCAAAAGTAATAAATAAGAAAATGATCAGAAAATTTTTGAGTGTTGTTGCTGGTTATGCAGTTTTTGTAATAAGCTCACTCGCTCTTTTCCGGCTTTCCGGACAAAAACCTCATGCTGATGCGACACTTCTTTTTATGATTTTTACCGCGATTTATGGGGTTGTTTTTTCATTTCTTGCAGGTTTGGTTACACAGCTTATTTCCAGGGTAAAAGATATAAGACTGAATTATATTCTGGCGTTTATTCTGGCCGGTTTTGCAGCGTTCTCTATGGTCAAATCAGAGGGAAATCATTGGACGCAGATTCTTGCAATACTGATTTTTGCACCTGCCACTGTTTTTGGGGGGGTGTTTTATCTGAGGAAATATTAAGAAGTTTCAGAGGTTTCACGCAAAGCAAAAAAGAAGGAGCAAAGCACGCAAAAATTTAAAATCTTTGCGTGCTTTGCTCTTTTTCTTAACAGCTTTCGTGAAACTCAAATTACTTAACTTTTTCTGGACGTGAATTTTGAGAATGATAATCCTGGAAGGGTGGCATATTTAAAGCACTGGATTTATGAAAATCTAAATCTTTTCAAGAGAATTTATAAGACTACTTTATCCTTTCAAAAGTATATTCTGGTCCGTCTGCAATATTATACATGTACAGAAACATTTTGTTGTTAGCTATCTGTATATCCAGGTTACGTAAATACGCATTGTCTTGCCGGGGCTGCGCGTTTGTTTTGAGTTGCAAAGTATGGTCAGTTTTTATGATCTCAAAATCAACATTGTCAATTTGTTTGCCGTCTTGCAGGAGGGAGATCTTATTCCCGGAAATGGTCATTTTTACATTCGGTATGGTCATATTCGGGACCTGATATACCGCATTGGTAAGCTTCCAGGTTCCTATAACCCATTTTTGTGCTTGTCTCAGATTTGTAGTATACTCGCCATCGGGAAGGGTCTTGTCACGGCAACTACTAACGGTAATAGTCAATATCAATAAATACAATAATAGATTTTTCATAGCCATTAGATTTCGTTTTATGATAGACCACAACTGACTCAAAATGGTTGGATTAAGGTATGATTATTTTGGTCGGTTTTAAGGTTTCACGCAAAGCAAAAAAAAGGAGAAAAGCACGCAAATGTTTAAAATTTTTGCGTGCTTTCCTCCTTTCTTACCTGCTTTGCGTGAAATAACGTAAACTATAATGATCCTAAAATCTCTTCCAGGTCAATCCCTTTTTCCAATACTGCTTTAAAAATATCACCTTCTGATTTTATTCTTTCAAGCGCATTAACAATCGTAAAATCCTTCATTTGTAATCCTTTTTTTACTTCCGTCCAATGCAGCGGCATGGATACCGTTGCGCCTGGTTTTGGCCGTATTGAATAGGGTGCGGCCAACGTTGCGGCAGGACGGTTTTGCAGATAATCGATATACAATTTTCCCTTTCCGGTTTTTAGTCATTCGTTCAATACTGGTAAAATCCGGCAAAGCTTCATTGGCGCTGGATGCTACCCATTTGGCAAATAACTGGGACTGGTCATAATCATATTTTGCTCCAAGCGGAATGTAAATATGAATTCCTGTTGAACCGGAAGTTTTGCAAAATGCAGGTACTTTAACGTTATCAAGAATCTCCTTGATTACATTAGCCGTTTCAATAACCTGTTCAAAAGTATTGGTTTTGTCAGGGTCGAGATCCAGAATGCACCAGTCAGGATTATCCGGTTTTTGTACCGTACTGCTCCATGGATTAATTTCAATAGCACCCATATTGACCATCAGCAGCAAACTTGCTTCATCATTGCAAAGCATATAATTTTTGTCCTGATCATCATCGTTGGCCCGGTAGGGGAATTGTTCAACCCATTCCGGTACTTTCCCGGTTACGTCTTTTTGGTAAAAACTAGGCCCATTAATACCATTCGGAAAACGGTTAAGCGATTGCGGCCGGTCTTTCAGATAAGGCAAAATATATGGAGCAACCTGATAGTAATAATTCAGCATATCCCTTTTCGAAAACTTTTCTTCCGGCCAGAATATTTTGTCAAGATTCGTGAATTTCAACTCCCTGCCATTCACTTTCCTGACCTGTGATTTTTCTGTTGGATTGAGTAAAGTTTTTCTGTCTGATTTACCCGGTGCTTTAATGATTGATTCCGTTTCTTTTTTATCGGCTTTTTCCGCAGAATTCTTTACCACATCCTCCGTTGGTGCTTCGGTTTCTTTTACCACATCTTTTGGATTTTTATCTTCACGCATGGCTACAAATGAAGGATGACGGAAAACACCGTCTTCGGTTATTTCTGCAAAATTTATTTCACAAACCAGTTTTGGTTCAAGCCAGGTTGCCGACGCATCCGGTGGATTTGGCCGGAAACGGGAAGGTTTGTTATAATCAGGAATTTGCTGAAAAGGACTTTTTTTAGTCGTCAGCGGCTTAAATAATTCCAGCATTTCTTTTTGCTGTTTGTTATTAAATCCCGTCCCGACTTTCCCGACATACTGCAATTTTCCATCCTGATAAGCACCTAAAAGCAAGGCGCTGAATAATTTGGATGTGCCTTCGTTGCGGGTGTATCCTGCAATAACAACTTCCTGACGTTTCTGTACTTTTATTTTTAACCAGTTTTTAGAACGGTCGCCTGGAAAGTATACGCTGTCCGAGCGTTTTGCAATAATTCCTTCAAGTCCCATGGTTTTGGCGACCTCAAAGAATTCAGTGCCTCGCGCTTCCATACTAAAACCGCTTTTTATAATGCTTTCTTCCGGAATCAGCGTTTGCAAAATTGCCTTCCGTTCTTTTAAAGTAAGCTCCATCAGGTTTTTCCCGTTCAGCCAAAGCACATCAAAAACGTAATATAGAAGTTGCCCGTCGGCCTCGCTGCGCCAGTTTTGAAGTGAATTGAAATTGGAAATTCCTTTATCATCAACCACCACAATTTCACCGTCAATAACCGCCTCAATTCCCCAGCTTTTAACAGCATCAAACACCGGGTAAAACTTATCGTTAAAAGATTTATTATTTCTGGACCGCAGTTCAGTTTCGGATTTATTCAAAAAAGCCAAAGCCCGGTATCCATCCCATTTTACTTCATATTCCCAACCGGGATCATCAAAAGGTTCATCAACCAAGGTGGCCAGCATAGGCGTGAAAAATTCAGGAAATTTTTCTTTTTGACCTTTTTTCAAAACTTTGGTAACATCAATATCAGCTTCCGGTACTTCGGAACTGTCCGGGTCAACCTGTTTTTTTAGTTTTTTTTTAACTGCGGTTTTCGACTCTGGTTTTGCTGATTTTTTTGTCTCTTTTTCAGGTTCTTTTTCTTCATCCGAACCATAAATATTTTCGCTCGTCTCTGCAATTTTTTCGAGGTCTTTACCAGAAACGACCGACTTGTTCATTTCTGTAATATCTTCATCACTGGCAAATTCATCACGGTGTTTGATAAGCAGCCAGGAATTATCAGCCATGCCTTTTGTTTTAACCAGCGCGAATTCGCCTTCCAGTTTTTTTCCATGCAGGATGAATTTCAGTGATCCGGATTGTAATTCTTCCAGCAATTTTTTCTCCTGTTTTTCCCGTCCCTTTTGTGGGTTCGATGGGTTCATAAGTTCCTTCATCCCAAACCATAACTGTTCCGGCGCCATAATTTCCATCCGGAATTATTCCTTCAAAATCCTTATAATCATATGGATGATCTTCTACCATCATCGCCAGTCTTTTTACGGACGGATCCGTGGATGGTCCTTTTGGAACGGCCCAGCTTTTCAAAACGCCATCCATTTCCAAACGAAAATCATAGTGGAGACGTGATGCTGCATGTTTCTGGATTACAAAACGCAGGGAAGCAGCTTTTGATTTTCCGCCCGTTGGCTCCGGCGTTTTATTGAACGATCTCTTTTCTTTATACTTAACTAATGTCATGGTCTGTATATTTAAAGATTCGGATTACTACTGACCGCATCCAAGCGACCGTTCAAGAATTATTGAGTTTTGCCGGCCGGGACGGGTAACTTTTGCCTGAAAACTTTGTTTTCTATTTAAGGCATATTGATAATTGCAAACAAAAAATATGCCGGAGGTAAGAAGTCCAATGACTTTATCGACAAATCTTAAATAATCAGTAGAAAATTAGCAGTCATGCAGCAGTTAAGTATTTTTGGTGCGAATGAAAGTTTGAGTTTTCCTGAGAATTTGCTGGAATATTTTCCCGGATTTTTAGAACCTCAGCAAAGTATTTCTCTTATGAATCAGCTCATTAAGGATGTGCCGTGGCGGCAGCAGGTTATTCAGATGTATGGAAAAGAAGTGATCACCCCGAGATTGACTGCATGGTTCGGCGATTCGAATAAATCATATCAATTTTCGGGCACAAAATTTGATCCGGTACCCTGGACTTCGGAGTTATCCGATTTGAAAGAAAAAATCCAGAAAGTGACCGGACTTTCTTTTAACAGTGTACTGCTGAATTTTTACCGTGACGGAAATGACTCCGTTGCATGGCACAGCGACAATGAAAAGGAACTGGGTATTAATCCCCACATTGCTTCTTTGAGTATTGGACAAGCCGCGTCAGTTCGAGTTTCGGCACAAAACAGATCATAGCAGAAAGTATGGGTTAAGTCTGGAAAATGGCTCTTTGCTGATCATGAAAGGTGATTTGCAGCATAATTGGGAGCACCGGATTCCGAAATCGAAAAAATTAAATAACGAAAGGATCAACCTGACGTTTCGTTCCATTATATAAAACAATCAGTTCAGAATGGGTAAACAAAGTGCAGGAATCTTGTTGTACAGAATAAAATCAGAACCCGAAGTTTTTCTGGTACACCCGGGCGGACCTTTTTTTGCAAGGAAAGATCTTGGGTGTATGGTCTATTCCAAAAGGTGAATTTGATCATACTGAAACGGCGATGGACGCAGCAAAAAGGGAGTTTGAAGAGGAAACAGGGAAAGTGCTCGATGGAGAATTTGTTCAGCTAAAACCAATCACCCAAAAAAGCGGAAAAGTGGTTCACGCCTGGGCCATTGAAGGAGATATTGATGCTGAAAATATTGTAAGTAATACGTTTGAAATGGTCTGGCCGCCCAATTCCGGAAAAATGAAAGAATTTCCTGAAAATGATAAAGGAGGGTGGTTTACGATTGATGAGGCCAAAATTAAAATTAACGAGCGGCAGATCCCTTTGCTTAATGAGCTTAATACAATAATATCCTAGCCTCTGATTTGCCCTGAAAAAAAATTACGAATCTCTGATGCCAGAAGTTCAGGTGTTTCCATCGCTGCAAAGTGTCCGCCTTCTGGCATACTTGAATAGTAGGTGAGGTTAAAAACTCTTTCAGCAAAAGCCTTTGGTGTCGGGACAATATCTTTGGGGAAAGCGGAAAGTCCCACAGGAGTCTGAGGTTTTTCCTTTTTGTCTGAATCCTGGGCATGCATACTTTCGTAGTAAATCCTGAAAGCTGAATTTGCAGTTTCTGTAACCCAGTAAATTGTGATATTCGTGAGCAATTCTTCCTTTGAAAATCTACTTTCAATTGCTCCGTTACAATCACTCCAGGTTCGAAATTTTTCTATGATCCAGGCAGCCAAACCAGCCGGTGAATCGTTAACACCATAAGCAAGTGTCTGTGGTTTTGTTCCTTGTATCATGGCATACGCACCTTCCTGCATCTGCCAGTTTTTCCCTTCCTCCATGAATTTTTTTTCTTCCTTCGAAAGTTCGTCCGCAGGTACACTAAAAATATGTTTGTAAGGAACGTCCGTCAAATGAATTGCAGTCACAGTTCCGGAAACTGAATTATCAGCTGTTCAGTAATCGAACTTCCCCAGTCACCACCATGCGCAGAAAATTGCTTGTATCCCAATTCTTCTGTCATTAAGTGAGCAAATATCCCTGCTATTTTTTGAGGATTCATTCCTGATTCTGCTGGTTTTTCGGAGAAGCCATAACCAGGAATAGAAGGTATGACTACATCGAAAGCAAAACCATTTTCATCAGCCTCAGTCAATAAAGGGATTATTTTTAAAAATCTGACGAAAGAATCAGGATAACCATGCGTTAGCAAAAGAGGAATATTTCGGGATCCTTTTCCTTTTTCATAAATGTAATGCAGTCTGAATTTATCAATTTCAGACTGGTAATGGGCAAATGAATTTAAATAATCCTGTTGTTTGTACCAATCGAAAGAATTCTGCCAATAATGACAGAATTCTTTCATGTACGACAAATCTGTTCCGTATGACCAGTCGTTATTCTTTATTTCGTCCGGCCATCTCGTATCGCCCAGTCTCTTTTTTAGATCATCTAAAACTTGCGGGGCTATATCAATTTTGAATTCCGTTTTCATAATTGCTATGTTTTTTGAAAAAACGTCACAAAAAAAGTGCCATAGCATAGTCAACAGTTTCCCGGATTGAATTTCAATGACTAAAATCTTTAATTGATAATCAATTGTTTGCGTTAAATTCTGACATTTAAATTGATGCAAAAAACCCAGTTCTAATACCAGCGGTTTTACTTCGCCATAAAAAAGTCAAGCAAACCTTTTTGAACCTGATCTGTCGCTTCCTGTACAACCCAATGGCCGGAACCCATGATTTTTACTTCACTTACATTTGTTGCAACCAGCAATGAATGTTCTTTTAAAAATGCAGCTGCAAAATATTCTCCACCCATGGCAAGCAACGGCATCGGAAGTTTCTTTTTGGCAAATTCAACATTATCAATTGCATCCTGCTTGAAAGCACCAAACCAGTGGAAACTTCCTGTTGTACCACCTGAAACCGCATAAGCGCGTATAAATTCATCCGTTTCCTGTTTGGTAAACGGATCTTTTACATGACCAACCATCGGCCAGAAATTGGTCAAAAATTCTCTTTCCTTACCTTTCACGATACTGCCAGAAGCCGGCCATCCGAAAAATCCAAACCACCAGGCACTTGCCGAAACCTGGCTCCATACCGGTTCAATGCCAGGAAGAAGCGCATCAAGTAAAGCGATTTTTTTTACTTCTGTTGGAAACTGTGCAGCGTAAGCATAAGCAACCATTAAACCAATATCGTGACCAACCAGATTGATATTGTTGTAACCAAGCTTTTTCATCAGCTCATGAAGATCGGTCGCCATGGTTTTTTTGTCATAACCAGTATCCGGTTTGTCAGATTCTCCCACGCCGCGCAGATCCGGTGCGATCACCGTGAAATGTTTTGAAAGTTCTGGCAAAAGCCGGTTCCACATAAACCAGTTTTGTCCGAAACCGTGCACCAGCAGCAAAGGCTCGCCTTTTCCGCCAATAACATAATGGATTTTGACACCGTTAACCAATGCTGTCTGATGTTTAAAATTGGCAGGCGGATCAGCTGGTTTTGTGTCGGTCGGATTATTTTTAAGATCAAAAATTGCTGCTTTAACTTCGTTTTCCGGTATCAGAAAGAGTCAGTAAAAAGAAGGTAAGAAGTGAGAAATAAAAGGATGGAAATCTTTTGCTTAAAGCAATAATTTCGGCAGAGAGGCTAGTTGATTTCATAACAGGATTTAATAAAACGTGAAAAATAATTGGTGCTTAAAAAGTTGGCTTAACTCTGCTTTTGTATCCAGTTGAGCGCATAATCGGCGATTTCCTGCCAGCCTTCCTGGCCCAGAACAAAATGGGTACGACCTTCAAACTTTTTAAAGTCCGTGACCGATCCGCTGCATTTGTATCGGGTATAATTGGAATAATTCAGAGAGGCAGGTATTGTATGATCAGCGGTTCCGGAAATCAGCAACAGCGGTGCGTGCGGTTTTTCAAAATCAATTTTGGCGACTTTCGTGATCGTGTCCCGCACGATCAATTTGGATTCGGGAATGGCCAGTTTGTAATAACCTTCCTTTTGAACTTCCATGGATAAACCATTCGTAAAAGCATACCGCCATTGCCGGAAGGACATCAGGAAACTTTTATTTACCGGCGTGAAAAATCCCAGCGGTCCCCAGCCGGCGATCAGAAAAGATAATTTAAAAGTCATAACGCCTTGCGGAGGAACGGAATGAATGGCAACTGCGGCAGCGCCCAGATCACGTTGCAACAAAATCTGGCTGATAAGTCCGCCAATAGAGTGACCTATCAAAATTGGCTTTTCCGGTAAGCCAGATGCGATTTCTGCGTAATATTCAATAAGTTCTGACAAGCGCATAGAAGCAACCAAAGCATCTGGCTGACGATTCCGAAGCTCTTCGGCGGTGGCATTTTTATTAGGCCATGCCGGAGCTAATGTCTGGTAACCCTGGTTTTCAAAATAGGTTTTCCATTCATCCCAACAGACATTACTGACGAAGGCTCCTGTTATGAACAGGATCGTTTTTGAAGGAAGGACTTTCATATTGGCTAAGTTGATTTGTCAAACAAAGACCAAAATGTATGCCCTGTTGGTAAACGGTTATGTTACAGTTAGTTGTCCGTTTTATAATAAAAAAACCAACGATATATCGTTTTTGAAGTATAAAACAGACGAAATGAAGTTTCTTTATAACAGATGATCAATTGAAGGTTGATTTGTAATAATAATTTCAATGATTTTATTTAATATTACCAGTTCTACATCAGCAAATTAACGGAGATTAAGGCGCCGGATAATATTTCGTGGGGTTTTCCCTGGTTTTTGGTACGCTTTATGATTGAAAAGCATATATACTCTTACCGTTATGCTGAAATTTATACCTGTTTTTTGCATTTTCTTTCTGTTGACCTGGACGGCATCTGCTGATAGACCCAGCTATTACCTTGTCAAAGAGGCGATACCTCTTTTGTTGCGTTTAAAAAATAGTAAACCGGATACGTCCAAAGCAGCAGTTTTATTAGAGCTGAGTTATCACTATCTCCATCGCCTTGAAAGAAGGCCGATTGACCTTGACAGTGCGGTTTTTTATGCAAGAGCTGCTGAAAATTTAAGCGGGAAGCTTGGGTATTTTAAAGGCATGGGCCATGCTTATTTACTTCTATCGTGGATTTTTCCCCAGAAGAATAATTTCCTTCATGGCAAAGTATATGCTCTTAAAGCCGTAGATATTTTTCAAAAATATGAAGACGATATCTTAATGGCGGAAAGTTATTTTTCCCTATCGGGTTACTACTCTGTTTTAAATGAAGAATTGAATGAACGGATCCGGCTTGACCAGTTATCATTGTATTATTTTCGAAAGGCAGGGTTTAAGGAAAAAGAAGGCCACGTTTTAAAAGAAATTGGCGATTTATATTTGATTAAGGATGATCAGGCACAGGCTTTGGGCAGTTTAAAGCATGCTTTGCGGGTTTATAAATCGATAAATTATCCACATTTGCAAGGAATTTATGATCTTTTAGGAAGGGTTTATGCAGATTTGGGATCTCCGCGGGAAGGATTAAAATATGGATTGCTGGCTGTCAGTACGGCAAAAAAAGTGCACGATACGACCTTGCAGCAGTGTACCATTTACAATAGGGTTGGAATGACCTATTTTGATTTGGGCGAATTTGAAAATGCCGAGAAATATTATTCACATTCATTAAAAATTGCCGAAGAATTTAAAGATTTAGAATCGATTTATGAAGTAGCTGCCAATAAAGCATTTACATTGATCAGACTTGACAGGCAATCTGAATCTTTGAAACTCTTAAACGATATTGTGAAAAAATATCCTGTTTTAAGTAACAAAGCACGAATGATGGTCGATCCAGTGTTTATTTCAGCTTTAATACAGCTTAAACAAAATGTGAAGGCGGAAAAGTATTGTGATGATTTATTAGAAATTGCCTCAAAGTCTCCATTCAATAAAGAGATGCTTAACAAAATTTACAGCATCATTATTCCATTTTATCTGGCAGCGGGGGATTATACAAAATCTGCGAAATATCTGCCGTTGCATATGAAACTGGCGAAACAATCGAAATACAGGAAAAGTGAATATGCCAATTTTTTATGGCAATCCAGACTGGATTCTGCGAGGGGAAATTATGTTTCGGCCATGGCAAATTATCAAAAGTACAGTTTGTTAAAAGATTCTGTTTTTAATGAGACAAAAATATTGGAAATCAGTCAGCTGGAAGTGATTTATGATATTGAAAAAAAGGACGAAAATATTGAGTTATTAACCAAACAGTCGCAGCTGCAAACAGGAATGCTCAAACAAGCTTCGCTGGTTCAGACCATTACGCTCGTCAGTATTGCGATGCTGCTTATCATACTGTCGCTGCTTTACAACGGCTACCGGCTCAATCGAAAGATTAATCATAACATGCAGGTTCAGCAGGAAGAAATCAACCGGAAAAATGTTTCGCTGAGTCGTTTGGTAATTGAAAAGGAGTGGCTGATCAAGGAAATTCATCACCGGGTAAAGAATAATCTGCATATGGTGGTCGGATTGCTTGATTCACAGTCTGAATTTCTAAAAACGGATGAAGCCAAAATGGCCATAACGGACAGCCAGCACAGAATTCAGTCTATGTCAATGATTCACCAGAAATTGTATCAAACAGAAAATATGTCGACGATTGATATCTCGGCTTATGTCCACGAAATGGTAGCTTACCTGAAAGATTGTTATGATTCCCGGCAGTCGATCATTTTTAACCTTTATGTCGAGCGTGTGGAAATGAATATCAGTTACTCCATTCCGCTTGGGCTGATACTGAATGAAGCGATTACGAATTCCATAAAATATGCCTTTCCCGGCGATAGAGGTGGAATTATCACTATTATTTTGGAGCAAACCATTCCTGAAAATTTCATTCTCAGCATCGCCGATAATGGTATCGGAATTAATAATGATTTTGACATTGAAAAAAACAGCACATTCGGACTGGCACTGATCCAGGGACTTTGTGATGACATCGATGGTAAGTTGGAAATCAATAGCCTAAATGGGACAGAAATCAGAATCAGTTTTGTTTACCAACCCGAAGGTCACGCGGAATCGATTGCCTGAAAAATACGAACTCCTAAATCCTTTAAATAAATGAACCAAAAAATACTCATAGTTGAAGATCAGTTTATTGAGGCAAATCACCTCCGGTTAATGCTTCAAAGAGCGGGATATGGCGTTTGCGGTATTGCACGGTCGGTTGATCAGGCAGAGGAACTCGTGGAATCAGAAAAGCCAAGTCTCGTTTTGCTGGATATATTTCTGACCGGGAAAAGAACGGGAATTGAACTTGCGGAGAAACTTCGGGATAGCAATATTCCGTTTATTTATCTTTCCGCAAATTCCAATGAAGAGGTGCTAAATGCAGCAAAAGCTACGCATCCAAACGGATTTCTGGTAAAACCATTTCGGGAAAAAGATTTGCTCGTTGCACTGCAAATTGCTGAATATCATCATGAAAACGGTTTGGAATCAAAACTTCGAAAGGAGTCATTTTTTCAAAAACAACTTACCGCAATCAATAACGAAAAGGCTGGCTGGGAGCAGAAATTATTGAAGGTTGCCCAGGCATTACAGCCGCTTATTCCATTTGATTATATGGTGGCAGGCTATTCAGGAGAAGGAAAATATGTGCCAAATAATGCTCTTTTCTTTTTGAGAATCGGCTTTAATGAATACCAGGTAACGGGTATGGAAGGTTTGCAAATGGTTGCCAACCTGAAAATGAATGAGTTAAGTTCCTCACAGGCAAAAACCGTCGTGGGTACGGATGTGACTTTTTATAATGGTACAGCTTTTAAAAAACTATGCAGTGTGCCGTCCATGCGCAAAGTGATTGCTGATACATTTCATATGAATGCAGTTCTGACTTTTCCGCTGCCGGTGATTTCTGATGAGAAGAAAATATTTTTCATCTCATTTTACAGCCGGAGAAACGATACGTATACAGATGAGCATGTGGCGTTGTGTAATCGTATGCAATCTATTTTAACAAAAGCGGTGCAAAATATGCTGAAAGTTGAAACGGTGCCGCCTTCTGAAATTGATATCACTTTTCCTCATGAAATTCAATCCCAAAGTCATTCAACAACAACTTTTGATGGAATTGTAGGTCAAAGTCATTTGCTGCTCAATGTTTTTGACCTGATCAATCAGGTGGCTCCAAGCGATACTTCGGTTTTGATCACCGGTGAAAGTGGTACCGGAAAGGAAAGGATTGCGGATAGTATTCATGCACTTTCTTCGAGAAAAGGAAAGCCGTTTATCAAAGTAAATTGTGCTGCACTTCCTGTCAATTTAATTGAATCTGAGCTTTTCGGTCATGAAAAAGGTGCTTTTACGGGGGCAACACGAAAGAAGAGTCGGGCGATTTGAGCAGGCAGATACCGGAACCATTTTTCTGGATGAAATAGGGGATATGCCTCTGGAAATGCAGGTTAAATTGCTGCGTGTTTTACAGGAAAAAGAAATTGAACGGATAGGAGGAAAATCAACGATCAAAGTAAACATCCGGGTTATCGCCGCTACGAACCGGAATCTGGAAAAGGAAGTAGCGGAGGGAAGATTCCGACTTGATCTTTATTACCGGTTAAATGTTTTTCCATTACAACTCCCTTCGTTGTCTGAGAGAAAAGAAGATATTCCTTCTCTGGTCGATCATTTTATACGTTATTATAGTCGCAAAACGGGACGGAAAATTTCCGGCGTTTCTGACCGGGTTATGAAAAATTTGCTCAATTATGACTGGCCTGGGAATATCCGTGAACTTGAAAATCTTATCGAAAGAAGCGTTTTGCTCACCAAGGGATTAGTTATTGAGGATGTTACACTTCCAGTTTCTAAAACCAAAAAAACGACAAGCCAGGAAGAGGGCGGGCGGATGAAAACCATTTTTGAAAATGAACGTGATCACATCATCGCAGTACTCAAAAAATGTAACGGCCGGATTCGTGGCGCATTTGGAGCTGCCGAAATACTGGATATTCCCCCAACAACACTCGGTTCGAAAATGAAAAAGCTGGGTATTAAACGAGAATTTGTATCCTGATTTGAATTTTTGATTTTTTTCGGATTGTTAGTGTGAGAAATTAAAGGAATTTAAAAAGCAATTTTATTTCGTTTCTGTTCAAACGAGAGAACGAAATATCGTTGAGAAATATAAATATATTTTATTTAAATGACTGTCAATCAAATATTTAATTAATTGGTATGTGCTTTGTTGAATAAATGGAAAGATTTATCCAAACCCAACATTTCACATCGTCATGATCGCTCCTTTACCACTTAATCACCTGGATTATATAAAGTCCAATAATAATTTTCGTTCTGTAATTCCTTTGAAACAGGAAAAAGCTCCGCTTGAAATCCATCATATCGATTTGGGCAGAAATAAAATTTGTGCTGAAAATAATGTGATGCATCGGCATAATCATTTTGAAATTGTATGGATTACTCAGGGAACCGGACGTTTTGCAATCGATACAGAAAATTATGAAATTTCTGAAAATCTGGTTTTTTGTCTGAATCCGGGAAAAGTGCATCAACTCAAAGGCGATGAAAATCTCAAAGGTTTTGTGTTTTCATTTCAAAAGGAATTTCTTTATACCGGCAGAGATGCTGTTAATGGTAACTTTTTTTATGACGAATCGTTTCGTGGAAATATTGATTTCTCTGTCATCCGGATCAATTCTGATATGCAGATGGAGCTGATGGGAATTGTGAGAAACATGCAGCGGGAATTGGCCAATATTTCCTTTTTACAGCACGACGTACTGAGAGGATTTCTAAATATTTTTCTTATTTATCTTACCCGGCAACGGGATTCTTCCTATGTCTCACCGGCTATATCACAAAGTTGCAGTCTGACTAAAAAATTCTTTTCATTGCTGGAAAACACATTCACCATAAATCATAAAGTTTCTGATTTCGCTTCATTGCTTTCGGTGACGCCAAATTATCTGAATGAACGGGTAAAAAGGGATTCCGGATATTCTGCCAGTCACAATATTCATCAGCGCATTGTGCTGGAAGCCAAGCGTTTAATTATTTGTAAAAATCTGACGCTCAAAGAAACGGCTTATTATCTGGGTTTTGAAGATACGGCCTATTTCAGTAAGTTTTTCAAAAAAATATCAGGTTTAAATTTTACTGATTTTAAACAAAAAATAGTGAAACAGGCGGTCTTCTGATTATGATTTGCTGTTTAATTACGCAAACTTATTCCGGCAAATAAATAGTAAATTCTGCTCCGTGACCTTGCTGACTGGTAGCTGCAATTGCTCCTCCATGGTTTGCGGCAACTTTTTCACAAATAGCCAGACCAATACCTGTCCCTGCAAATTCACTTCGCCCATGAAGACGCTGGAAAACCTGGAAAATCCTGTCAGCATATTTTTGATCAAAGCCAATTCCATTGTCCGAAACTTTAATCCGGTAATAACTGGCGGCTGTTTTTGCAGGTTTTACATTTGCTGGTAACTGGTAAGCATTGATCGTATCTGCGCTTATTTCAATAATCGGAGCAATGTCGGCATGTTTGAATTTCAATGCATTACTGATCAGATTCAGGAAAAGCTGGCCCAATTGAGATTCATCTCCGGTGATAACAGGAAGTAGGTTTACAGTGATTGTTGCACCGGTTTCCTGAATTATTAATTCCAGATCAGACAGCACAGCGTCCACAACTTTTGACAACGGAACAGTTTCCGTATTATCCTGTTTGGTAGAAATTCTTGAAAAAGTCAGAAGATCCTGAATTAGTACTGACATACGGTTTGCGGCGGTTTGCATTCGTTCAATCAGATTAATTCCATCTCCAAGGTCTTTGTTGTAGCGACTGCTCAGCAAGTTTCCAAAAGACTGGATTTTGCGAAGCGGTTCCTGCAAATCGTGCGAAGCGATATAGGCAAACTGTTGAAGATTCTGGTTAGACTGAGTCAAAAGGTGATTGGATTCTGCCAATTCTTCATTCGTGGCCATGTATTCTTCATTTATTGCGGCAAGTTCTTCATTGCTCACTTCCAGTTCCTCCGTGCGTTCCTGCACCTGTTGTTCCAGACCAAATTGCAGCAGTCTTTGTTCGGTAACATCCTGGGCCGTTCCGCGCATAAGATATGCTTTGCCGTCCTTATTAAAAAATGCTCTTCCTTTTGCCTGCAATATTCTGCGCTGACCAGTGCTGTGGCTTGTTACAGTATACTCTTCCTCATAATATCCGTCTGAATGATCGGCCAGTGCTTTGGAAATGCTTTCCTGTACCCGGGACACATCCTTTTCATCCATGACATTCATGAACTCTGTCAGCCCGATATATTGTTTTTCAAACCCAAACCATTTTCCCATCCGTTCGGAATAAGTCACCGTCATGGCAACGGGATCCAGAAGCCAGGTGCCTAGCTCCGCCAGTTCCACAGCATCTCTTAGACTTTCCTCCGCTTCTTCGAGTTTTTGTCTGGAAAGTACCTGATCTGTTACTTCCGTAGCTGTAACAATTACACCATAACGCTCTCCGTTTGAGTTAATTATTGGTTTATATATATGATTGTAATAACCGGTATAAGGTGTGCCATAACGGTATAAGTTCTATTTTTTCTTCCGGATGATGAAAAACTTCACCTGTATGTAAAACATGCAAAAGCCTCTCCATTGTATCCGTACTTGCAAGTTCAGGTATAGCTTCCAAAACAACTTTCCCTCTGACCGATTCATCTTTTCCGATCATATCAAGCATCACTTCATTAGCTGTTCTGATTCTCATTTCTTCACCAATGAGAATTAGTTTTGCAACGGGTGAATTTTCGATCACATTCCTTGAAAATAACTCGCTGTCTTCAAGCTGCTGCCTTGCCCGCACCGATTCAGTTACATCTACACTTACATCCAGAATCGCAAAAACTTCTCCATTTTGATCGAAAAGCGGCGTATAGGTGAAGTCGTATAAATTATGCGTCATTACACCATGTTTGACAATATCCACCTGCGCTGCATCGCTTTTATACATCTTGCCCGATGTATAAACCTGATCCAGGATTTTAAGAAATGCCTGACTTTGAAGTTCCGGCATCACTTCTCCAATTGGTTTTCCTGCAATGTCCGGGCCTTTTCCTATAATATCGATAAAAGCCTGGTTCGGCATATCAACAATCATATCCCTGCCAGTAAATACAACCATTCCGGCAGGTGCAGCTTCAAGTACAGAGCGTAATTTAGACTCACTTTCTTCGAGCGCTTTTCGGGCAAGTACTTCACTGGTCACATCAACAGCCATATCCATAACTGCATATATTTCCCCGTCAGTGTTCCTTAATGGCTTGTAAGTATAATCGTAATAGTACGTTCCTATCTTACCATCAACCTCAAATTGCGCTGGTTCACTTTTACCCGTATAAGTTTCCCCTGTTGTGAATACATGATCAAGAATTTGTAAGAAAGATTGTCCCACAAGCTCTGGGACAGCATCTTTTAAGGGTTTTCCCAGTACTGATTTATCTTTCCCCCAATATCCAATTATTTTTTCATTTGCTACCTCAATAACTAATTCCCGCCCTACAAAAACGCAGGTTGCAACCGGTGCTTCTTCAATCAGTGCACGGAATTTTGCTTCACTGGCTTCAACAGCTTTTTTTGCTAATACTTGTGCTGTAACTTCTGTCGCCAGAACAATGACACCGGATATTGTATTGAACTTATCACGCAATGGAGTATATACAAAATCAAAATATTTATCTTCCAGTATTCCGTTATTGGTCAGTTTTGCCAAAACACCATTTCCAAAATATGGCTCTCCCGTATCATATACCTTATGAAGCAAATCGATGAAAACCTGACCTTTAATTTCGGGTAAAGCTTCCAGAATTGGTTTTCCAACCACGGAACTATCCTTCCCCCAAAGCTCAAAAATCTTGTCGTTTCCTATTTCAATAACCATATCCCGTCCCCGAAGTAAACCAATCGCCATAGGGGACTGCTCGACCATGGTCTGAAAACGTGTTTCACCTGCTTTTACTTCTGTAATATCACGGGCAAGAGCCAATACGCTTTCTACTAAACCATTTTCGTCAAATTCAGGAACTAGCCGCGATTGAAAAAATATTTCACCATTTGCAGTAGGGAAGGAGTTGTAATATTCCAGTTGTTTTCCTGTTTTAAAAACCTGACTTAAAAGATCCGGATCTGCCATAATGATCGGCTGACCCATTTCTTCCTGATTTTTTTCAAAAAGAGTTTCTTTGAAAATTCCAGTTTTCTCTTCAAAAGCTGAATTGGCAAATGTCAATTTCAAATCCTTATCCCAACGTGTTATAACATCGGGTGTATTATTTACCAGCGTTCTTATTTTTTTCTCATTTTCACGTAAAAGCTGACGGTTCTGCACATCCTTCGATACATTCTGAGCAGTTCCGAGAAATCTTTCCGGCTTACCGTTGTCATCGAAATAAGCCAGTCCCTTGCAAAGAAGCCATCTTGTCTGACCATCAATGTTTGATGTTACGCGAAACTCAACATTGTAAGGTTTTCGGATTGCACCATCCAGAGCCAGTTTCACATCTTCATCAACCACTTTTTTGTCATCAGGATGAATCAGTGATAAAACCTGATCGTAAGGAACAATGTCGTCGCCGGAAAATCCATACAAAGCCTTGGTGCGATGACACCAGCGCACCGTATTATTGGATAAATCCAATTCCCAGGTTCCAACAAACGCGGCTTCAAGAGCCAATTCCAGTCTTTCAACTTCGACACTGCTATTTGGACTAAAAGGCTTATGCTGGCCGTTCATTTATGAAAAGAAAATTACTTGTAAATAATAGGTTCATTAACCAGACAGGTACTTTTTTAAGGCTGTAATCCTTAAATGTCGGTCAATATTAATAAATCAGATGAAAATATTTGTTATAAATTTCGTTCCAGACCATATTTACTGATACAGAAAAAATTATAAATAAAGATAGTACTGCCGGCATCGGCAATACTATCTTTATGTAATGAGTAAATACGATTTTATTCTGCCAACGGATTATTTTTTAAATGCTTTTTTCAATTCATCAGCGGCATATGCCTGAGCTTCCTTAGCCTGCGGAACGATGATCGCCATACCAAAAAATTCATGCGTAACGCCTGAATAATTTTTAGAATCTACCTTAACATCAGCTGCTTTCAATTTTTCCGCCAGCAATTCTCCTTCACTTTGCAAAGGATCGATCTCATCTGTGATAATTGTTGTAGACGGCAAACCTTTAAGGTTCGCATTCACCAGACTGATTCTTGGATCTTTTGCTTCTGCCATGCTGTTCAGATAATTTTTAACGAACCATTCCATCATAGGTTTATCCAGAGGTTTTGCCATTGCATTTTTCTGGTAAGATTTCGTGTTCATATCGGAGCCTGCCACAGGATATACCAAAAGCTGATGAACAGGAATCTGAACGCCTTTGTCGCGAGCCATAATACTTACATTGGCGGCGAGATTTCCACCTGCACTTTCTCCGGCAACGGCAATCATTTTTGGATCACCATTCCAGGAAGCAGCATTTTTCAATGTCCATAAATACGCTTCATAAGCATCATTATGAGCGGTAGGGAATTTGTGCTCAGGTGCCAAACGGTACGCAACAGAAACCAGAATTGCCCCTGTTTGTTCTGCCAGACCTTTTGCCGAAGCGTCATAAACATCGAGATCTGCGATCACAAATCCACCGCCATGATAATAAACAATAACCGGAAATGGAGCCTTGCCGGATTTGGGAGTATAAATTCTCGCATGGATTTTTCCACCTTTTACCGGAATGTCTTTTCCAACTGTATCTACCATAGGCGCAGGCATTGGAATATTATGTTCCTTAACCAAAGCCATTACCGCGTCTGTTGGTGTATGATTTTTTCGGGCTTCCTGAGCTGTAAGTTTTGGAATTGGCGTATCCTTAAAACTTTCCAGTTTTTCTATCACAGCCTGCATTTCCGGTTTGATATCGGGTGCCCAGGCAGGTGCTTCGCCCGTAGGCTTTATCGTTTCCAAAGCAGCGGCGGTATCTTTTTCAGTTTCCATAGCCGTTGAATCCGATGCGGATCCTTTTTCAGAACCGCTGCCGCAAGATGTTAAAAGAAATAAACCCAATGCACGTGGCAAAAGATAATTTTGCCGTTTTGACAAGATAATTTTTAGTTTTTCCGGTTGATGATTTCATAATTCTTTTTAGTTTGATGAAAGTGTTTTTTCGTTACACTTACGCAAAACCTGAGAATTTGGATTATGGGAAATTGTAAAATTTGCGTTTAAAAATAATAATTCAACTCTATTTTTGTCACCGTAAGGTGAATTTTTAAAACACCTGAAAATGGTGTTTTTGTCAAAAAATAAATTCTATATAAATCCGTAAATCTTGTTAATTGTAATAAGTAATTAATATGTTTGTATAAAAATCAAAATAATATATCGAATCTTTTGATTTTTATTAGGTTTTATACTAAATGTAACCGATTTTGTTAGTTCAGACTTTACATAACGAAAAAGAACTACTTCTACTTGCTTCCCAGGCTGACCAGGGTGCATTTACGACGCTTTTTCATTTGTATAAAAATAAGTTATATGCTTATGTACTAAGGCTGACTGAATCGGAAATGCTGGCGGAAGATATTGTTCAGGATGTTTTTATGAAACTTTGGAATGACCATCATTCATTGAACACGATTGATAACTTTGGCAGCTATCTTTTCAGGATGTCAAAAAATCAGGTCATCAATCACTTCAAAAGAATGGCACATGAAACCCTGATTATGGCGGAGCTTTTTCACCAGAATCCGGTTGGCCATAACGAAACCCAGGAGATTGTTGCCTTGAATGAAGTAGAAAAAATTCTTGGTGATATTCTGGAAAAACTTCCCCCACAACAAAAGACAGTATATCATCTGAGCAGAGAAGAAGGAAGATCACATGATGAAATCGCAAACCTGCTCAAAATATCTCCAAATACAGTAAAAAACCACATTGTTCAGGCAATGTCCACTATTCGTACCCAGCTTCGTAAACATGCAGATACGATGTTGTTGGTTGCCGCTATAATCTCCGTTAAAAAATAATTTGATTTTTTTTTCTCCCCGACTAGTCCCTTGCTTTCTCTTAATTGTCTTTTATTTGGTAATACCTGATATTGACTTATTTTTCAATTAATCAATATTAGTTATTTCAAAATAAAAAATAAGTACTTGATAAGTTTGGGATATATTTTATGCATTGGAACAGGATCAATTTTCTGACAGAAAAGTTTTTCAGAAACGCTTGCAGCGAAGCTGAAAAACAGGAGCTTGCTCTTTGGGTTAAGGAAAATCCGGATGACCAATTATCTCTGATTCTGGAAAATGCCTGGGATAATTTTGATACTGAGATAAAAATGCCGGATCATAGTTCGGACAGAATTCTGAATACCATTTTCCCTGAAAAAGATTCAATCATATCATATGAATATAGCGAAGAGGTTGATATTTCTTCGAGACAACTCTGGGCCAAAATTGCAGTCGCAGCCGCTTTAATTCTCGCCATTGGTATATACTGGTGGTCGGGCATCCGGGAAACGAACAAAATGGCGATGAAAAATAATATGCAATTGACGCCAGTTGCAGATCTTCCTCCCGGTGGAAATAAGGCGATTCTTACACTTGGCGACGGATCAAATATTATTCTGGACAGCGCAGGAAACGGGAATCTTGCAAGTCAGGGAAACACAAATATTACAAAATCCGGAACGGGCCAATTAATTTATAAATCGAATAATAAAGCTGCCGAAGCGGTAGTCTATAATACTGTGACAACTCCAAAAGGTGGACAATATCATATTGTTTTACCTGATGGATCAAAAGTTTGGTTGAATGCGGCTTCAAGTTTGCGGTTTCCAACTTCTTTTGTTGGAAAAGATCGCCGGGTGGAAATTACAGGAGAAGTTTATTTCGAAGTAGCGCATAATGCAAAAATGCCTTTCATTGTAAAAGCCAATGAAACAGAAATTGCAGTGCTTGGGACGCATTTTAATGTGATGGCCTACGCAGACGAAAAAGTGATGAAAACCACACTTCTGGAAGGATCGGTAAAAGTAAGCAAAGCTGGAAAATCGGCGATGCTGGCACCGGGCCAACAGGCGCGTCTTTCAACTTCGTCCGAAAATATACGGGTTTTGGATAATATTGATACGGACAAAGAAATGGCGTGGAAAACCGGATACTTTCAGTTTGAAGATGATAATCTGGAAAGTATCATGCGGCAGGTTTCCCGATGGTATGATGTGGATATCACATATGAAGGAAATGCGAGTCGGGAACATTTTACCGGACGATTGCCCAGAAATGCAAATGTTTCGAAGGTCTTGAAAATATTATCACTCAGCGGCGTGAAATTCAGAATTGAAGGAAAATCAATCATTGTAACACCATAACCCGGATCAGCCTATGATAAATTAGACACCTTTACATTTTAGGAAAACAGGTGTTGACTCTCAGGCTTTCAACAAGCAAAAAAAGAACGGGAACGTTGCAACCGCTCCCGCTTCTCAAATGAGTCAGCATTACTTAACAATTATCTCAAACCGTTTAGTACCAACCCAAGAACAAAAGTATGAATCACAACTCTTTTATCCAAAAGAGGCAGGGACCGTCGTATATAGGCGACAGGTATGCCCGCTTCCTACCAACCAGAACTATTTTGGTTATGAAACTGATCTTTATTTTTTCGCTGGCTTTTTGTATGCAGGTGAGCGCCAGCAGCTCTGCCCAGAAAATTACGCTTGTAGCACAAAATGCTTCTTTGGAAAAAGTGCTGAAAAATATTGAAAAGCAAAGCGGTTACTCATTCTGGTATAAAACCGAGCTGATGCAAAAGTCGGAAAAGGTTACGCTTTCAATCAAGGATAGCAGTCTGGAAGATGCACTTGGCAAAATGTTTGAAAAATCAGCCTTTTGAATATGCGATTGTCGATCAGACGGTTGTACTGCAACCAAAAAAGCAGATTAAGAATGTAGCACCGGTTAAAGCAACTGGAAGTAATTAAAGGCCAGGTGCTTGGATCGGACGGGAAGCCATTGATTGGAGTAACTGTCATTGTGAAAGCAAGCAAATTGGGAACGACAACGGATACTGACGGTAATTTTACAGTGAATGCCACAGACAGTGATGTACTTGTTTTCTCCTATATCGGGTTTACGATACGAAAGAAGTTCTTGTTGGCAAACAGAGTAATATTTCGGTTTCCCTGGTCGAAAGCAATACCACTTTGGGTGAAGTTGCAGTGATCGGATATGGAACGCAATCGCGCAAAACACTTAGCAGTGCGGTTTCAACCGTGAAAGCAGAGGAAATGAATAAGGGTGCAATTACAGATGTTGGACAACTTTTGCAAGGTAAAGTTCCGGGCTTGAACATCACCGCAAGCGGTGATCCCGAACAAACCTGCGGCTGTTATTATGCGTGGTGCGTCAACCGTAAATAGTGCACAAGGACCGTTTTATGTAATCGATGGAGTTCCGGGAGCTGATATTTCTACCATTGCACCGGATGATATTGCATCGATTGATGTTTTGAAAGATGCTGCTGCTACTGCAATTTATGGTAACAGAGCGGCAAATGGTGTGATCATGGTCACAACCAAAAAAGGCAAAAAAGGGCGATATGCAGATTTCATACAGTTCTTATGTTGGTATTGAAAAAGTATCCAACAAGCTGAATATGATGACGTGCGGACGAGCTAAGAGCTTTTTTGGAAAAGAATGATGTAGGATTTTCACCGGCAGATGATAAAGGTGCATCAACAGACTGGCAATCTGCTATCCAGAAAAAAACGGCTGTTTCAACAAATCATAATTTTCTTTTAATGGAGGTGGCGAACATACGACATACAGTGCAAGTCTGAACTATGTAAAAAAAGACGGGATCTTGTTGAACAGTTCTTTGCAGCGGGTAATCGGCAGGTCTGGCGATTGAACAGTATGCGCTGAAAGACAAACTGAAATTTGGTTTCAGTGTAACCAATTCGCACAGCAGCGCGGATGATATTCCTTATCGTAACACTGTTTTGCTGCAATCAGCTTTGTATCTTGCCAGTGTCTCCGGTCAAAAATGCAGATGGTACTTATTTTGAAAATTTTCAAAATACGAATTACTACAATCCTGTTGCGATGATGAACAACAGTGAGATGAACACAAAGTCAAACAATCTGATCGGAAGCTTCAAAACTCAGGTGGAACTGCCTTTTGGTTTGACTTACAATCTTGATCTTTCTTACCTGAATACCACTACCTTGCAAGGTTCGTATTACAACAAATATTTTACGACCAATTACAACAACATGTACGACAATCCGGATCCGGGTGTAGGTTTTCACTCGGTTCAGGCTTTTGGGAAAAATGGTCAGGCAAGCAGAAGTTCTTACCAGAGTACCAGTAAAATCCTGGAAACTTATTTGACCTGGAATAAAGAGTTTGGTGATCATTCGCTTAATGCCGTAATCGGATATTCATGGCAAAACAATAAAATCGGTGAAGGTTTTCAGGTAACAACCAGCAATTTGCCGGTTGATAATATCAGCTATAATAACCTGGCATTGAGCAATCCTTATGGAATTTCTGGTTATCAGATCAGTTTTGGGCCAGACGGGATTTATCAGGAAACGCAGTTGATTTCTGATTTTGCCAGGTTTAACTACAATTACAAAGGCAAATATCTGTTGCAGGGATCGATCAGAAGAGATGGAAGTTCCGTATTTGGTAAAAATAATCAATGGGGATATTTTCCGTCTGTTGGTGCGGCATGGAGAATCAGTCAGAAGAAGGTTTTATGGAAAACCAGGCGTTGCTAAGTGATCTGAAATTGAGAGCAAGTTACGGTGTTACTGGTAATGCAACAGGTTTTAATGCTTATACAGCACAGTTTATTTCCGGAAGTTTGGGTACGTATTATTACAACGGTGCACTTACAGGAGCTTACGGTCCAACAAAATCAGAAAATCCAAATTTGAAATGGGAGAAAACGGCAACCGCAAATATTGGTCTTGACTTTGCATTATGGGGAAATAAGATAAACGGTTCGATAGAAGTGTATGACAAAAATACAACGGGTATGATTTATTCCTACACCGTTGACCCAATTCTGGTTCCGTCCGGAAGTATTGTAGCCAATGGTGGAAGTGTTAACAACAAAGGAATCGAATTTAACCTTTCTGCAAATATCTATCAAAAAGTAAATTGAAATGGACAACAGGAATTAATCTTGCCCATAACAGAAATCAGATCACAAGTTTATCCAATCCATTATTTGCAGGTGGTGATTCAGTTCTTTTGTCAAGACCGGAAGGTGGAGGACAGTCAGGAAGATCTTTGCAGATTCTGAAAGCAGGTAAGCCAATTGGACAGTTCTTCTCTTTCCAATATGCAGGTAAAAATGACAACGGTGTTTCTCAATTTGTTGCAGCAGACGGTAGCCTGACTACTACGCCGATCGTTGGTAAAGATTATCACTACCTGGGAAGTTCACAGCCTAAATTACTGATGGGTTGGAACAACAACTTCAAATACGGCAACTTTGATCTGAATATATTTATCAGAGGCGCCTTTGGAAATAAAATCTTCAACGCAACCCGTGCAGATTTGTTCAGACCAAATACTGCACAATACACCAACATTCTGGAAGATGCAGCGGATGAATCTGTAAAGGATATTAATGCCTATGCGTATTCTTCACGCTTTATTGAAAATGGCAGTTTTGTCAGATTTGATAATGCTACGTTGGGATATACATTCAAAAAGCTAGGGCCATTTGTCAAAAATCTTCGCGTTTATACATCTGTCAATAACCTTTTTGTCATTACCAAGTATAAAGGAGTGGATCCGGAAATAAATCAGGGTGGTATTGCACCAGGGGTGGATTACAACAATTTCTATCCTAAAACCCGCACGTTTCTTATTCGGAGTTAATATATCCATCTAATGTTAAAATTGAAGATCATGAAAAAATCATATATCAAAATATTCTTCGTCCGTTTTTCTGGTCGGCTGTTTTGGCTGCCTGCCATGACCTGGAAGTGCCGGTAACCACGGAACTGACAACGGATGTTTTTCCAACTACAACTGAACAATTTATCTCCGCCTCGGGCCCTGCATATGTGGCATTGAGAGGAAATTTTGGAGCAGAATATTTTCAGCAGCAATCGTACAGTACCGATGAAGGCATTATGCCGGCAAGAGGAGGGAACTGGTATGATGGCGGTCAAAATCAGACATTTCATTACCATAACTGGACAGTGGACAATAGCTATATCAACGGCAACTGGACCTGGTTGTCAACCATTATCGGCGTCACCAATCAGACAATTTCCATTCTGTCAGCGAAAATGCCGGAAGGTGCTGCGAAACAAACCGGTATTTCTGAAATTAAAATGGTACGTGCATTTGCTTATTTCATGATGATGGATAATTTCGGAAATGTGCCAATTGACACACTTTACGGAGATTTTACTCCGCGCGGGAATTCGCCACGCGCTGCAGGTTTTTACATTTTATTGAAAAGGAAATTAAAGATGCGCTTCCCAATTTAAGCGATGTGTCCGGAACGACCACCTACGGCCGAGCAAACAAGTGGATGGCCTATGCTTTGCTGGCGAAAATGTATCTGAACGCGGAATATTACACAGGAACAAAACGCTATGACGATTGTATCGCAGCTTGTGATCAGATCATGAACTCGGGGTTGTATGCGCTTGAACCGAAAAGCAGTTATCTGAAAATGTTCTATCCGACAAACGGTCCGCAGATGAAAGAATTCATTTTTGCGATTCCTTACGATCCGGCTCAGACCAATACATTTCCTTTCCGGTCTGTCAATAACCGTTCGCGTTATGATGTGCCAAGAAGTGAAGTGAAAAAATTCAGTTTACCGTTTACGCCTGCTGGATGCTGCCAGTACTTTGCCTGAATTTTATGCAAATTTCAATGATGCTAACGATATCCGAAACGAGCAATGGCTTACCGGTCTGCAATTTATGAGTGATGGCGTTACGCCGGTTACAGTGACAACGACCAACATAGGTTACGATCAGTTTTACACTGGCAGCAATCCGTCTGCGCCTTATACGTATCAGGTTAATCTGACGCCAGAGGTTACGCTGAGACAAAGTGTATCCTGCTTTTGATGCTGGAAATGATGAAATTGCCTGGCACATGGGTTACCGTAATATCAAGTTTTATCCCGACGCTACTTCTCTGAACAGAAATCAAAATAACGATATTCCGATTTTCCGTTATTCTGATATTATTTTGATGAAAGCAGAGGCAATTCTGAGAGGTGGCGCTGCAACACTTGGGCATACGCCATTGGCTTTGGTAAATCAGCTTAGAGCGGAAAGAACGACTGCACCCGCGCTTTAGCATCGGTGGATCTGGAATTTCATTTACAGCGAAAGAGCCCGGGAATTTGCTTGGGAAGGATGGCGCAGAAATGACATGATCCGGTTTGGGAAATTTGAAGGGAAATGGGGTTTCAAAACAGACTCTGATATTAACCACAGAATATTTCCAATTCCTCGTGTTGCATTGCAGTTAAATCCTGCACTTACTCAAAATCCAGGTTATTAATTTCTAAATGTTCCGTCCGCAATTAGGACGGAACATTTTCATCACTTCTATTTCTTAAAGGTTATTACAACCATGATTTTGTTCGGTTATACAGTTCAGGGTAACTGAAATATTCATCCACATTTTTATATGAAAATTATTTTGAAAGGTCATAAGGCTCTTCTTTGGAAGAACCGTATATCATTGTGTTGTTTTTTTAGCTTTTTGTTTTCAATTCTACCGTTTTTATCTCATGGCACAACAATATCTATAACCGGAAAAGCGCTGATTGGTAGAGTAATTCCATCTCATGCCTCACATTTTGAAGTGCAGGAATTGAGTTTCGAATATCAGGGAAAGACGAGTTTGAAATTGAAAGTAAAAACAATAAAATAATACTTCGCGGTACAAGCGGTGTGGCGGTAGCATCCGCACTATATCATTATCTAACCGAATATGCACACTGCCAAATTACCTGGAACGGCACCAATCTGGCATCTACCAGAAAAACTTGCCGGTTTTGCCTTCAAAAATAAGAAAAGCGACCGTTTATAATTACCGCTATTATCTCAATTACTGCACTTTTAATTACAGTATGAGCTGGTGGGACTGGGAAAGATGGCAAAAAGAAATTGACTGGATGGCGCTGCATGGAATTAACATGCCGCTTGCGATAACCGGTGAGGAATATACCTGGCTGGAAGTTTATAAAGAGATGGGTTTTAGTCCAAATGACTTAAAGGATTTTTTCAGCGGCCCGGCTTATTTCGGCTGGTTTTGGATGGGAAATCTGGATGGCTGGGGTGGTCCGTTGCCGTTGAAATGGATGGAAAGCCATAAAACCTTACAGCAGCAAATCGTAAAAAGAGAACGTGAACTGGGTATGAAACCGGTTCTGCCGGCATTTACCGGACACGTTCCGGCTGCTTTTAAAAAGAAATTCCCGAAAGCCATTTTAAAGTCGACCAACTGGACAAATGGTTTTGGTGATACCTACATTCTTGATTCGCAGGATCCGCTTTTTGCTGAAATAGGAAAGAAGTTTTTGGCTAAACAGACAGACTTGTATGGTACGGATCATTTGTATTCGGCAGATACTTTTAACGAAAATGAACCGCCAACAGATGATCCTGAATATCTTTCAAAACTGAGTGAAAGAATTTATGACGGAATGAGACAGGCAGATCCGAAAGCTGTTTGGGTGATGCAGGGATGGCTTTTTTACAGCGACAGGAAATTCTGGAAAGCGCCGCAGATTGAAGCATTATTAAAAGCTGTTCCGGATGATAAAATGATTCTGCTGGATCTGGCAGCGGAAATTGAACCGGTTTGGAAACGAACGGATGGATTTTACGGAAAGCCCTGGATTTGGAATATGCTTAATAATTTTGGTGGAAATGTAAATCTTTTCGGTCGGATGGAAGGTGTTGCAAGCGGACCGTCAGCGGCCTGGAAAGATCCGAATAAAAAACGACTGGAAGGAATTGGCCTCACGATGGAAGCCATCGAGCAAAATCCGGTTATTTATGAACTGATGATGGAGCATACCTGGCAAACAGAACCGATTCAGCTTGATAACTGGCTCAAAAAATACACACGAAACCGGTATGGAAAAGAAGATTCGGACCTTGTAAATGCCTGGCAAATCCTGAGACAAACCGTGTATAACGGAAAAGAAATCCGGGATGGCGCCGAGTCAATTATTACGGGAAGACCAACGCTGGATTCTACAACAGTCTGGACAAGAACAAAATTGAATTACGCTCCGAAGGATCTTTTACCAGCTTGGGATCTGTTTATTAAATCTGCAAAAAACGGTCAGGATTCGGATGGTTTTCGGTATGATGTTACTGATATTTCCAGACAGGTACTTGCGAATTATGCATTAGTGATTCAGAAAAAATGGGTAACTGCATTTAAAGCAGGCGATAAAAAGGCTTTTCAAAAACATAGTAAAGAATTCGTAGATCTGATTACTGATATGGATATGCTGCTGGCAACCCGAAAGGATTTTTTATTAGGGCCTTGGATTGCCGACGCAAGAAAATGGGGTTCAAATGCAGAAGAAAAGGCATTGTACGAACAAAATGCCAGAGATTTAATTACGCTTTGGGGAGACGCCGACAGTCCGCTACACGAATATTCAAACCGGCAATGGAGTGGTTTGCTTAACGATTTCTATAAAGTACGCTGGCAAAAATTCTTTGTTATGCTGGATTCGTCCATAGCAAATGGATCAGTACCGGATTTCAAATCATTTGAAAAAACCATTTCAAAATGGGAATGGAATTGGGTGAATGAGCAGAAGAATTTTCCTGTTGCAGAAAGTGGTAACAGCATCAAAACGGCAGTAAAATTGCATTCAAAATATCGTCAGCAAATTCAAAACGACTATAAGATTAATTGACAATATGGACGATTTGCTTAACAAAAATCACGAAACTCAACGTTTAATTTCCCTTGATGCCTTACGTGGTTTTGATATGTTCTGGATCATTGGCGGTGAGCATATTATTCATGCGCTGGCGGAATTGACCGGTTGGCCGGTTCTGAACTGGATCTCAGCGCAAATGCACCATACTGTTTGGAATGGCTGTACTTTTTACGATATGATTTTCCCTCTATTTCTTTTTATTTCAGGTGTTTCGATGCCATTTTCTTTTGGGAAAAAAGTGATTGCCGCCAATGTGAAAAGCACTTTTGAACTTCCATCAGAAATAAAAAGAAAGATTTATCTTGATATGTTGAGAAGAACAGCAATTCTGATTTTTCTGGGATTGATCGTAAACGGACTTTTCAAATTTAACGGTTACGAAAATACACGATTCGCCAGTGTTTTGGGCAGGATCGGAATTGCCTGGTTTTTTGCCGGCCTGATTTATTTAAACTGCAATCTAAAAAAGCAGATCATCTGGTTTTGTTTAATTTTGATCGGTTACTGGCTCGCTATGACACTAATTCCTGTTCCCGGTTTTGGTGCCGGAAATCTAACCATGGAAGGTTCACTGGAATCTTATATCGACAGGCTTTTGTTACCGGGAAGACTGCATAGTAAAGTGCATGATCCGGAAGGAATTTTATCAACAATTCCAGCGATTGCGACAGGTTTACTTGGAATATTTACAGGTACATTTATAAAAGAAAAGCGCTTTAATCCTCTAAAAAGTGTATATTTTTTACTTTTAGCATCGGCCTTATTTATATTGCTTGGCCTCACCTGGGATAGTGTGTTTCCAATCAATAAAAGATTGTGGAGCAGCTCATTCGTGTTATTTGTGGGTGGATATAGTATCGCTTTTTTCGCTTTGTTTTATCTTGTCATTGATGTGCTTGGCTGGAAAAAATGGACTTTTCCCTTTCTTCTGATTGGTATGAATTCTATCGTGATCTACATGGCGGTTGAAGGCGTCGTAAATTTTGGCTTCACGGCGGATTTTATTTTTGGTGGATTAATTAATTTAACTGCGGAGCCGTTTCACTTTTTGTTAAAATCCATTTCCATAATTCTCGTCGAACTTGGGTTTCTATATTTCCTTTACCGGAACAAACTTTTCTTGAAGGTTTGAAAAACCCAGAAGTGTTATAGCTACAATTAACATGATAGGCGCGGAATTTATTTGCTAATCATTATGAATTTCCCACAATTACTGTTGCAAATAACAATTTGATACATTGAGATTTATTCCGTTCTTATAATGACGGATTCTCAACAATTGCCATCGGCAAGACCGATATGGTAGCCATGGGATTTATCCCACGGAAAAAATAACATTGTAAATTTTTTAAAATGCCGTAGGTATGGCCGATTTATAATTGCAAATATTTTCCAAGAACATAATACTACCTTCTTAATTGAAAATCCCAAATAACGAATCTGAATGTTCGTTATTTGGGATACTTTGTTTTCAATAGCAGAGTTTTTTCAAATAAAATGTTTCAAGATTGGATGACCCACATCCAGTTAACAGGCCACGATTTTGTATTGATCCAGTCATGAGATACAAGTTCGTTATTTACAAACTCATAGCCCTTTAAACTTCCTCCTTCATTTTCCACATCATGTTTTGCTGTGTGATGTAACTCAATCCAGGTCTGTTCCGAGATTTCGGAAATACCTGTCCACCGGATTAATTCCCATTTGGGATCTGTCGAATTGTAGATGTACCGAATGGCAAGATAATGCATGTAAGATTCATTGTTGAATCCGATCACAGAAGAGGTTTTTGGGGCACTTTTCATAAATTTGAGTCTGGTTTACTTGTGAGAAATATTAGTAATTATAAAAATAAATCTCAGAAATGTCAAGCGCTTTTTAAGAAAAAATAGTGATGTGGCAAGAAAAAATTGTCTCCGCCGTTGCTTACTCCATATAGGAATAAAACGGCGGAGAGTTGCTGAAATCTGCTTACTGGAATAGTTAAATTTCCTGTGTAGTTACATGAATTTTATGGTACGATCCTGTTTTGATATCGTCCATGATAGAAGAATGTTTTGGAACCCAACCCAACAATTTTCTGGCTTTGTCGGAATTAACTATACTGTTTGAAGCAAATCCAAAAGCCGCAGCATCTGGTCCCCATGTTTCAATGGCAGTATCCAGACTGATTGATTCAGTTTTTCCTTTAAAACCGAGCATATCGCTAATACTTATGGCAATGTCTTTCAAAGACGAACTGCCGTTTTCAGTATAGAAGTAGGAGCCAGCAGAAGCCTTTTCCAATGCCAGAACGTACAATTCGGCCAAATCTTCGATATGCACATTACTCCAGATATTTTCACCTTTTTCAATGTAAACACCAGCCTGCTTTTCTTTTGCGATTTCTATAAGCATAGGAACCTGAATACTATCCGCTTTTATACCCAAACCTTTTCCATAAACCATCGTTGGAACCAGTACAATACTTCGCACATTATCCTTAGCTGCCGCCAAAATATGATCGTTAATAGCTACGCGATGAAGTTTTTCAAGCCGGGGTTGTACAGGAATATCTTCAGAATATACAATATTACCCTTTTCACCTTTTGAATTGTCTCCTACAAGGCTTGATCCGGAGGTGAAAATAAAAGTTTTTCCTGTTCCTTTTAATTCTTCCAAAAAAGTGATCACAGAGAAAAAATCATCCGCGTCAGCCGTATGAATGACAGCATCGGCATCTGCCGCAGCTTTTCTGAGAACGGGCATATTATGAATTGCACCGATTACCGGAGTGATTCCCAGTGCGCGCAATTTTTCGGCGTCCTTTTCTTTTCTGACCAGAGCTGAAACCTGGTAGCCTTTTTGTAACAGTAAATGTGCTACGGAACCCCCGATATATCCGGTCGCGCCGGTGATGAATATTTTATTTATTGACATGATTTTCTGTTTTTTTAAGCCGGTTGCTGACTCATTGATGTGAGATTTTCATTGATGAAATTCAATTCTTCATCCGATAGGTTAATATTAATCGCCGCTGCGTTTTCAATAGCCTGTTTCGCATTGCGGGCCCCTGCGAGCACAACTGTAATTCCCGGTTGAAGTGTAGTCCAGCGAAGAACCAGTTGAGATAAAGTTGCATTTTTACTATCAGCGAGCGGTTGAATTTTGTTTAAAAAAGTTTCAACCTGTTCCGGATTAAACTGGCCAAAATAACCATTACGGTGATCGTCAGATTTCAGTTTGGAATCCTTGAAATATTTCCCTGTGAGAAGTCCTCTTTCCAATGGGCTGTATGCGATAATTGAAATATCATTTGCAATCGAATAAGGAACCAGATCATTTTCAATTCCCCTGTTCAGCATACTGTAAGATACCTGGTTCGAAGCAAGTTTGATCGTTTCTGCCGCAGTTTGCGTTTGCGAAATATCATAATTACAAACACCGGCCGCTCTGATTTTTCCTTGTTGAATCAGCAATTCCATCGCTTCCATCGTTTCTGAAATTGGCGTAGTTGCATCCGGCCAATGGATTTGTAATAGATCAATATAATCTGTTCCCAAACGTTTCAGACTATCCTCTGTTTCTTTTATAATATTGTCTTTCGAAGCGAATTTGAAAACCGGAATTGTATTTCCCTGATCATCCGCGGCGTCAAAAAAATACTCACCTTTTCCATTATTACTTTTATCCCAAACCAATCCGAATTTGGTTAGAATCTGGATTTTTGAGCGATCACGATTCTTTATGGCTTCACCAATTAATTCTTCACTTAGCCCAAAACCATAAAATGGAGCAGTATCAATGCTGCTAACGCCATGATCCAGAGAGGCATGAATGGCATCAATTGAATCCTGTTTTTCATTGCCGCCCCACATGGAACCTCCAATAGCAAATGCTCCGTAAGTAATAGCAGACACGTTTAAATCCGTTGTTCCTAATTTCCTGTATTCCATGTTTTTACTTTGTTATCATTCCGGTTCTATAACTGGAATCTGTTTTTGTTGTTGGATAAAAAGAATTGGTTTTGGCCTTTATCAATAGAATTTCCAGTCGTTTCCTTAATTGTTTTACAAAATTGCAGTGAAAAGAATTATCATAAAAATAAGTACTTTTATAGGTTGGTATTATTTAACTGATAGATACGAAAATGGTTAATTTAGAGTGGTACAGGACATTTAAGGCAATATATTCAACCGGAACACTGACCGGCGCAGCCCAAACTTTGTTTATTTCACAACCGGGTGTCAGTTTGCATTTGAGCTCACTTGAAAGTTATGTCGGGTACAAATTATTTGACAGGACAGCACGAAAAATGATACCTACCGAGAAAGGAAAAGTTTTTTATAACGCTATCATTGAGCCGCTTATCAAGCTGGAAGAGGCAGAAAAGAACTTTCAGAAAAGTACAGAAAAACAAACGCCGACGATCAGTGTGGGTATGTGTTTTGAAACTTTCCAGATCACGCTGGAACAGTATATTTCAAGTTTGCCATTTAATGTCATCATCCAGTTTGGGCAGTATCCCGAGATGCTGGAAAATCTGGAAAAGGGAATTCTTGATCTGATCATCACGCCGCAAAAAGGTACAAGTCCTGATATTATCCATGAAGCATTTTCATCGGAAACAATTGTGATGGTAGGAGGAAGTGAAATTGACGATCAGACATTTAATGCATTACTTGCCGAAGGTGATCTGGATGTTCTGGAAGACTGGTTGAAACAGCAAAAATGGTATGGAACAACAGGTGACATGGAACATCTGAGGAGATTCTGGCAGCTGAATTTTAATAAATATCCGGATTTCAGGCCTAACTATATTGTGCCGAACCTGAATTCCATTGTCCGTTGCCTTAGCAGTGGCAGAGGATTAGCCATTATTCCGGATTTTCTTTGTAAAAAAGAAGTAGAAAGCGGATTGGTAAAACAATTGTGGAAGGGGCAGACGGAATTAACAAACACATTGTATTTTGGTACTAAAAAGAAAACGATGTATAGTGCTGAAACTGATGTCATCAAAAAATTATTCAGGGATGTAATGTGATAGTTGTCTAAAATGGATGAGCTTTTCAACAAAGTAAAATGAGCTTTCTAACAAAGTTTATTATTAATTAAAGACCTAATTTTGTTTATTCTCAAAAGAAAAATATGACTAATCCTTCTGAATTAACTTCGTCGGAATATTTTTATTCCTGTTATAGTATTGCAAGCAGAGAAACGGAGCAATTTTTGCCCGATCATGCATTTTGCCATATTTTTTCGGGAAGCCATGTTTTTTATATATCCGGGAATGAAGTCATTTTTAACGAAGGCGATTCATATTTTGTCAAAAGAAACCAGCTAATCAAGGTAAATAAATATCCGGGAGCAAACGGAGAATGTAAGTCGATCAGTGTTATTTTTGATCAGAAAACATTGAGGGATTTTAGTATGCAAGACCGAATTCCGGCAAAGAAAAATCATGCTTATCATGATTTGATTTTATTGAAATCAGACATCCTTTATGCGGATTTTGCTGCTTCTCTTTTGCCATACGAAAAAAATGGTAAGTCTGTCAGTCAATTGCTTACCAATTTGAAAGTCCGGGAAGCCATTCTTTTAATGCTCCACCTGGATCCAAAATTGCAAACTTCTTTATTCGATTTTAGCGAGCCAGGCAAAATTGATCTGGAAGAATTTATGAACAAACACTTCGAATTTAATGTAGAAATGAAGCGTTTTGCTTATTTGACGGGAAGAAGTCTGGCGACATTTAAAAGGGATTTTGAGAAAATTTTTAATACTTCCCCAAGTCGCTGGTTAATGCACAAAAGATTATCCCAGGCCTATTATTTGATCAAAGAAAAAAACAGAAAACCGTCTGATGTATATCTGGAAGTTGGTTTTGAAGATTTATCCCATTTTTCTTTTGCTTTCAAAAAAGCTTTCGGCGCAGCTCCGACATTGATATAGTATCGTTTCAAACAAAAAAATGGCATCCTGTTTTTTAAAAAGCAGGATGCCATTTTTATTAAAATTCAATTGTTTTACCGGCCACCACCAGGCCCTGTGGATCCGCCTGCGCTGGTTACCATGCTGCTTGTTGTAAAATTTTTGGATACAGTTCCGGCGGTATAAGTGCCACTTGTATATAAGCCATTGGAATTTATTCCGTTAGCGACGCTTCCACCCGTATAAACATTATAAGTGACATTTGATTTCAGCTTTGGGCTGGAAAATAACATGGTTGTATAACTTTTTGGGGCCAGGAATGTCAACGCCTCGGCACCATCAGAAGATTCAATATGAATTATTTGATTAGCCGTTCCGCTGCCCAAAATTACCGAAGGCTGAGTACTGACGCTGGCCGTTGGAGAGCTTGTTGCACCCGCAACACCAACCAGAATTCCACCGGTAATTTTGAACGTATTCTGGTCACAATCAAATCCTTCCTCCGGTGATGCAGCGCCTACGGATATGATTTTTCCTCCGGTTACAGTCAGTTTTCCGTTTGAATCTATGCCGTCATTAGAAGTACTGTAAGCGTAGATATTTCCACCATTGATATAAATAAAAGTGCTGGCGTTCAACCCGTCATCTGATGTTTTGACAGTGATCGTACCATTGTTAATTGTCAGAATACTTTTGCTTTCGATGCCTTCTCCTGCGCTTGAAGTCACATTGATGGTACCTCCGTTAATGACAATATATGGATCAATGGTTGTGTCCGTATCCCAGGAGGCAGAAATCCCTTTATCAGCAACGCTAATCGTAAAAGTGCCATTGTTGATTACAATATAGCCTTCTTCACATTGGATTCCATCACCGGATGCTGTCAGATTAATGGTGCCGCCATCGGCGATAAAGGCATCATTGGTATGGATGCCATCCGATTTTGCGCTGGTGATTGTAATAGCGCCGCTGATCATTCTCACATATTCGTCACTGCAAATGGCGTGTTTGTAGTTTCCTTTCACCGTGAGTGCCCCGGTTCCTGAAAAGATCAATTGCCCCTCGCTGAACAACGTCGCTTTCATATCTTCCGTACTGGTTGCGTATGTCGTACCGTCAGTTAATGAATTCGTTGTGTTTGCATTCAGTACTACAAATGCTCTTTTACCTGACTGGATATTAATGGCCGGACCATCAGAATTTGTAATATTGACACCATTTAGTGTCAGTTTGAATTTTTTGTCACTGTAAACTTTTACAGAACCATTTGTGGTTGTACCTGACAAAATATACTCAACTTCCGATGCGCTTGAAGTAACAATAACATCACCATTGGATTCTGTAATAGTTACACCGCCAGTTGATAACGGGTTGGTGATTTCAACAGTGCTGCCGAAATTTATCGTAACAACGGATGAGAAGGTAGAATTGGCAATCAGATCATCTTCATTAGATGCCACGTCGGTATTTCCTTCGGCAGTTGCGCTAGAAGTTGTCGTGCTGTCAATACTCACGGTTTCTCCGGTTTCTGTGCTGCCGCCGGTAACGATGTCATCTTCGCCTTTCGAACAGGAAACAATTGATAAAATAATAAATAGCCTGATTGCTGTCAGCAGTATTGTATGTTTGCCGCAAAGTGTTGATAGAGAAAATTTTAATAGTTTCATAAAATAATTGATGTCTGAGTAGTACTTCCGATTTATTCGAAAAAAGGTATTTCTAATGGCCAGTTAGAAAAAACCTGAATTAAAAACCATTACGCGACAGGAGCTGATTTTGTTGCTAAATGTGAGGAACAAGTATTCGTTTTAACTCCTGCTTTTAGTTTTTATTTATTTGAAAATATCAAATTGGAAAGTAGCAGACAGCCGATTAGTTTGAAGATGTATGGAATAATTTTTGATAAGACTGACCACAATTACTAAAAATCATTTCATCATCAAAACAATCAATCTATGAAAAAGGAACTTAATCCGGAGCATGAAGAAGGAAAAGTGGCAGAAGCTATCGAAGAGCAAACAGCAAAGTTGCCGTCGGATGTATTTTTGTGGGCGTCGATTGCTGCAATGGGCGCTTCGCTGACATTAAAGATTTTAGGACGTAAGCATACGGCGCTTTTTGTGGGACAATGGGCGTCTCCGTTTTTGCTTTTAGGAATTTACAACAAACTTGTAAAACTGGAAGGACATGATAAAAACGATAAACAGGATTGACTAAAAGTATAAGTTTGAAATAAAAATTAAAAGGAGAAACTACCCGGATTTTATGCCGGAATAGTTTCTCCTTTTTTTAATGTCTTATTTTTTTTAAATAATGACATTAAACCTGTTTGGTATTTTGTGATTGGGTAATAAAAGCCTTAAAATGAGATTACAAAGGAGTTTCAGGAAAATTGACGTGCATTTTCCAGAATCTCAATTGCCACTTCGTTCCCCTGCTGGGCGGCAAGATCAAATACAGAAAGTCCGCGCGTATCTAAAATGGATATATCAGCCCCGGCGTCGATCAATAGTTTTACAAGTTCATTTCTGCCAAACATTGCCGCAAACATGATCGCAGTTCCTCCGTTTCCATGTTGAAGGTCCAGGTCAGCTCCGTTTTTTATCAGCAGCTCTGCTATGTTTGGATAACCTTTAAAGGAAACGCCCATCAAAGCCGTATTTCCTCCAAAATCCTGTGCATTTACATCGGCACCTGATTCGAGCAGATATTTTGCAGCTTCCAACTGATTATTATAGCAGGCGATGATCAGAGGTGTATAACCTTTTTCATCCCTTGCATTTACATCTGTATTACGCGCAATCAGTTCTTTCAAAACTTCAACGTTCCCTAGTCGGGCAGCGTGGATAATTACATTGTCGAGATTTTCCATATAATTTATCAATGTGTTTTTAATACTTATGAAACAGCAAATCTTTTGATGGCATACAGATTTAGTAGCATCTTGTGTTTATAGTTTGTCAAGTAGAAAAAACCATTCCTGATTTAAATAAAATTTGCCGGAAGGATTATTAATTTATGATTATAAAAAATGAAGAAGACGAACAGTTATCCTGGATTCAGGTGAGTAGGGATTCTCCTTATTTTGTTGATGAACAGGGAAATAACTGGACGCCTGTTGGACAAAATGACGCAATTATCTGGCCTGATCTGGAAGGATTATTTAAAAGAAAAAATATAAGAGCGATTGAGGGACATTTTGCTTTTCTGGCTGCTCATGGCGTGAATTGTCTGCGTATAATGCTGGAATATTGTCAAACTGAAAATCGATATTTTGAGCGTCCGGCTGGCCGGTTTCAGCCGAATATGGTACAGCTTTGGGATGATTTATTTCTTTTGTGCGAAAAGTATAAACTTCGGATTTTGTTAACTCCATTTGATACTTTCTGGATGGACAGGCGCTGGAAAAATCACCCATACAATATTGCAAATGGTGGTCCGTGCAAAAGAAAATCACAATGGCTGACTTCTCCCGAAACGCTGGATGCCATAAAAAACAGGTTAACATTCGTGACGGAAAGATGGGGAAGTAGCGGAGTTTTGTTTGCCTGGGATTTGTGGAATGAAATCAATCCGGCACATGCCCTGGGAAAAACGGATGGTCTCTATGAATTTATTTCCGAGCTCAGTGTTCACCTGAGAAATCTGGAAAATAAACTTTATGGCAAAACACACCCGCAAACGGTGTCTGTTTTTGCTCCATTGATTGAGCGTTATCAAATGAAAGATCTGATTTTCAGACATCCGGAACTGGATTTTGCCAGTACGCATTTTTACGAAACAGGAACGATCAACAATCCTAAAAATGCAATTGATGCAGCTATAAGTACAGGTTATATGGTTGAAGAAGCCCTCGCGCACTTGCCGGCAGAAAGACCATTCTTCGATAGTGAACATGGGCCAATTGATCATTACAGAAGAAAACGGAATCTGCCGGAATTATTTGATGATCAGTACTTTTTGAATATGCAGTGGGCACATCTGGCTTCTGGTGGCGTTGGTGGAGGAATGCGCTGGCCTTACCGCCAGCCTCATGTGCTAACGCACGGAATGCGTCGGGCACAAAGAAATATGTCAGAATTTGTAAAATTGATTAACTGGAAAAGTTTTAAAAGAAAAAATCTGAATGCTGGTATTAAAGTTTCTGATTCAGGTTTTAGCGCATTTGGATGCGGAGATAAAACCCAGGCAATTGTCTGGCTTTTAAACAATAAAAAAATTGGTAGAAATAAAATTACTCAACCGGAGCCCAGGAAAATTTCGCTCACAATTCAGGTTCCTGAACTTGAAAAAGGACGCTATAAAATTCACATTTGGGATACTCTTTTGGGAGAAATTGAAACAATTGAATTAGAAAACAGGGGGGAAATAGAACTCAATTTAACCATTGAGATAAATAATATTGCTCTTGCTATTGTAAAAATGACCTGAAATTCAAAGACTTTTTGCTGATAGCTTATTCCAGATATCAATCGTGTTTTCCTGCTTTAAAACATATTCACCAATCGCGGTCAATGTTGCATCCGGCGCTGGTTGTCGCAGATACGTTGTTAGATCGCGATGGATGCGTTCCATTGGATTTGGCCGCATTAAACCGCGTGCACCAACAGACCGTTCTGCGAGCTGCATACAACGGAGACAAATTTCTTCTACCATCGTTCTCGTCATGTTGACATAAGCCAAAAGCTGCGCTACGGAATCTGGATTTTTTGTAGTTTCATCCGTTTTTAAACCTGCCTGTTTAATCCACAGATTTCCTGTTTCTGTCAGATAAGCGATTTCAGCGATACGGGCGCGCTGAAATGGATCGTCTGTTCGTTTTAAACCTTTTAAAAATTTGTGTGTTTCTTCAAATAGTGCTTCTGCGCCACCAAGTTGCACAGCAGCAAAACGAATCGCGCCACCACTGAAATATGGTTGCTGATAATAATCGTCCGGGGAACCAAGTAAATCATTTTCGCTGATTTCAATACCAGTGAAATCCATTCTGAAACTGGCAGAAGCGCGCATGCCGAGCGGTTTCCAGAAGCTGTTATCCGACTTTATTTCCTTCACTTTTTCAGTTGGAATAATAAACATTTGCCAGCCCTTTTTCTTAGCCGAAACCAGTTCACCTGTCACAAGTGGTCTTGCAATTCTGGAAGCACCGGAGCAAAAAGTTTTACAACCCTGCAACCTGTATTTGCCATTTCCAAGGTCATAGATCCGTACTCCCTCCATATCCTGCGTATTCCAGACGCTGAACATTTTTTTGCCTAAAATGACATCAGCAAACCACCTTTGTTTTTGTTCTGTTTTACCAAATAAATAAACGAGATAAAGTGCGTTAATATGCCCCTCATAAATTCTGCCTACGGGCAAACTTGCCTTGCCAATGGTTTTCAAAAGTGTTAAAATTCCCTGATTTTTCTGTTGGTCAAAATCGAGGTAGTGACCGGGAAGGACGATTTCCAGTAAACCAGCTTCTGTCATTAATTTGAATTCCTGCTCAGGAAAACAACCTTCATGATCGATATGCGCCGCATTTTGAGCTATTTTTTGGTATAACTGAGATGAGAATAATTGATCCATTAATTACCGGTTGATTGTAATAATTGTCTGCTCCGTTTGATTAGCTAAATTTTTGTTTACAGGCATTTTTCAATGTCGGTTTATCTTATACCAATATTGTACCTGTGAAAATCTAGCTCTGAAATCCCTTTTTGTTTAAGCAAAAAAGAAAAATTTTGACACAGCTAATGAATGGAAAATGCGCTTCAAAATTCAACTAATTTATTTTACATATAACCGCACAATTTGTAAAGAAAACGTTCGAAAATGAACAGAGATAATTTGCTCTGAAAGTAATTATATAAATTTAATATATTGATTATTAGATACTTATTAATTGTTATTGATTGAATTTGAATGGCAAATATAATTTGGTATGACCTTTTTCTTTCAAGGTGTAATGATGTGAATACATTGTTTAACCATAAATCAAATAGCCATGAAAATTTCAAACACTTTAATCCTGCCTTGCCTACTTGCAATGGCCCTTTCCCTAAGTTCATTTACTGCTGAGGCTTCCGACAAAAAGGAACATCCACAAAAAGAAGAGACCACCAAAAAAGCATTTGATGCTTATTTATTCAAGGTGCCAAACTCAAATAAAGTGAAGCTGGTGGTCGACAAAAACTCGGATGCCAGATTGAGAATAATGCTTACCGGAAAAGATGGTAAAGTTTATTACTCTGAAACAAATGATGACAGGCAGTCGAAATACCGCAGACAATTTGATATGAATGATTTGACCGAAGGAGTTTATTATTTTGAATTGTATAGCAAAAAGCAAACGCTGATCAAGGAAATCAAAATTGAAAGTGCTTCTGAAAAGCTGGTTTCGTTGCTTTAAAATAAAAATGAAGTCCTGCATTTTATAAAAAAGTGCGGGACTTCATTTTGTAAATTCTTTCTAAGATCAGTTTAACGAAATTCTAGTTGCCTTTTTTCGAGATCCAGTTTTCAATGATTTTAACGGTATCCTCAAAAAATAATTTATATGTATCTTCGGTAACATAACCAATGTGCGGCGTAGCCAACACGTTGTCCAGCGTCCGGAAAGGATGATCTGCCGGCAATGGCTCTGTTTCAAAAACATCAAGCGCCGCGCCAGCGATTTTGTTTTCCTTTAAAACATCGATCAACGCATTTTCGTCAATAAGCGGTCCTCTTGACGTGTTGATTATATAGGAAGTTGGCTTCATCAATGCAAGATCGGATGCGCCGATAATTCCTTTTGATCGCTCGCTTAACACAAGATGGACACTAATGAAATCCGAGTTTTCAAAAAGATATTTTTTTGAAACTGCTTTTACACCTTTTGCTGCGGCTTTTTCTTCTGTCAGATTCTCACTCCATGCAATTACGTTCATGTCAAAAGCACGTGCTATGGATGCAATTTTGTCTCCAATTTTGCCCAGACCTACAATGCCAATCGTTTTACCGCTTAAATCAGTACCAATTGTGGTTTGCCAGCCTCCATTTTTTACGGAAGCGTTTTCCTGCGGGATTTTTCGGGCTATTGCCATAATGAGAGCCCAGGTTAATTCAGGTGCGCCGCTGCCAACATATCCTGTGTTTTCCAGCTGAATACCAAGCTCACTAACAGCAGCAGAGTCAATAGAAGCGTTTCGCAGCCCCGTTGAAACGATCAATTTCAAATTTGAAAGTTTTGAAAGCAATTCACGGGTCAGCGGCGTTCTTTCCCGCATTACGCAAATTACATCGAAAGGTTTTAGACGTTCGACTATTTCATCTTGCTCAAATAAATGATCATCGAAAACAGTTATCTCAGAAACTTTCTCCAGCGTCGTCCAGTCTGCCATTTCTAATGCAGCATGTTGGTAATCGTCGAGTACGGCAATTTTTACTTTTTCCATTTTACTTCAATCTAATAGTAAACCAATTTACCTGCATTGGTGAGATAAGGAGACAACAAAAAAAGAGACAAAATACTTTAAAGTATTCTGTCTCTTTTAAATATATTTTTGATTACTAGAATCCGATGGATATTAATCCTTAAATGCATTTAAGAAATTGATGTAAGAACTGAAAACATCCTTGTTCACGATATATTTTGTATTGCGACCTTCCTTTTCAGTAATCAAAAGATCGGCATCCGATAATTGTTTCAAGTGGTGAGAAACGGTAGATTGGGCCAGATTGAACATTTCAACGATCGTTGAGCATTGCAGCCATGTCTGTTCTTTATTAATCGCTTCCATGATTTTCAAACGGTATGGATCGCCCAAAGCTTTTGAAATTCTTTCTATTTTTTTTAAGTCCATGGTGTATTTATTTTTGCAAATGTATCGATTTTAGATGTGATTTCAATGACCGATTCCTCTTGTGATAATCCTTTCTTAACTGCAAAATTCAGACTGGATAAATTAAAACCAAATATGTAACCGGTGAGGTTATTTTATTCTAATCAACTGATTTATCTTAGACTTCTTTTCAATAGTGAGGGGATTTTATTTGATTTTTTAAGTCAAGTACATTTTATTTCTTAAAAATTATTTGCTCATTGATTTGATATACAGACGCTTGTGTCAATTGTCATTTTTACAACTTTATTGAGTATCTTTGTTTATAATCAAGCGGTTTGCTGACTAGCGAAATTAAAAGTCAGCTTCTTATTTTAAACAACTGTTAAAACCGTAACAAGCATCAACAAACTTGAAGGTTTTGACTTAAAAAGCTGAATTTTGAATTTTAACGAATTTGAACTCCACGAAGACGTACTTAACGCCGTGGATTCTATGAATTACCAACAGGCTACACCGATTCAGGAGCAAGCCATACCTTATATTCTTAGCAGGAAAAGATCTTCTGGCCTGTGCTCAAACCGGCACAGGAAAAACGGCTGCTTATCTTGATTCCTATTCTTGATAAAATTGCAACACAGTCCAATGGGCCACATTGGTGCATTGATTCTGGTACCAACCCGCGAGCTGGCTCAGCAAATTGACCAGCAGATTCAGGGACTGGGATATTTTGTAGGTGCAACAAGTATTGCCGTTTACGGCGGTAACAAAGGTCCCGAATGGGATCAGCAAAAACGTGCTTTAACACAGGGAGCGGATATAATTATTGCTACTCCGGGAAGACTTATCGCGCATTTGCAACTTGGGTTATGTAAGTTTCGGTTCGATACAGACATCTGGTGCTTGGACGAAGCTGACAGAATGCTGGATATGGGCTTTTTGAGCGATATTCTTAAAATTATGAGCTTTTTGCCTGCGAAACGTCAGACTTTGATGTTTTCTGCAACAATGCCTCCGAAAATCGGGGAGCTTGCCAAACGAATTCTTCAAAAACCGGAGGAAGTAAGACTGGCCGTTTCGAGACCTGCTGAACGAATTGATCAGCAGTTTTACATGACAACGGATGAGCAAAAACTTGCCTTTGCTGGCACATTTGCTTTCGCAGGTTCAAAATACCAGTATGGTTTTGTTTACTTCCCGGAAATCAACGGTTGAGCCGATTGTTCGTGCGCTGAGAAAACTAGGTCTGGAAGCCCGTGGAATTTCATCAGATTCCGATCAGGCCGACAGGGAAATTGTTTTGCGTGATTTTAAAAACAGGACTTTTCCGGTTCTGGTTGCTACGGATGTTTTGTCACAGGGGAATTGATATTGATAATCTAAGCCACGTTGTAAATTATGACGTGCCGCGTGACCCGGAAGATTACGTTCACCGTATTGGCCGTACAGCCCGTGCGGAATCAAAAGGAACTGCAATTACGTTTATCAATGAGCACGATCAGAAATATGTTTTGAAGATCGAAAAGCTTTTTGAAAAAGAAGTAGAAAAACAATCGATGACAGAAGAGCTGGGATTGGGTGAAGCGCCCAAGTTTGATCCGGCCAAATTTCGCAATTCAGCTCCCCGGAATAAAAGTTCACAGGGAACCCGTAATAATCAGGGAGGCGCGTCAAAAAGCAGGAGACCGAAGCAAAAGAATGACAAAAAAAGTCCTTTGCAAACGTAATCAGCCTTATCTTGCGTTTATTAAAACAGGGAATAGACAGATTTTAAGGATGGAATCTTGAAAAAATAGTACGGTTTAAAGGTCATATAAAATTCTGACGGTATAATTTTTTTTAGTCTTTTTCTTACACTCCGAGCTTTTCCAGGCTGTTTGTAGACGTTATGAAAAACTTAAATTAAATACACTTGGAACGTATCCTTCAATGGTGGAAAAATTATCGTTTTAGTATTGCAGATCCTCCAATTATATCAATGGAGGGACTTTATCCACTGCTTTTGCTGTTGGTTTTAAGTCTGTTAGCGGTATTTTTTCATCTTGTTCGCATTCTTTTTAATGCTCCGGTTGATTTTTCGATGGACTGGAATCTTTTTCTGAGCTGGATTCCATTGATGACTGCATTTTTCATCAATAATATCACAAGAAGATTTGGACATCTGCATTTTCTAGTCATTATTTCCAGTCTTTTCTGGCTTGCATTTTTTCCAAATGCGCCTTATATGATCACCGATATTTCGCATTTAAGCATTGATTTAAAGCGAGATCTGACCTGGCATGACACCATTATGCTTATTCTGTTATGCGGAAGTAAGTCTTTTCAATGGCCTGGTTTCACTTTACTGGATCCATCAGACGTGGCGCAGGGTTTTCAGAAAGTCGGTCAGTACCACTTTTTTACTGGCCAGTTTACCCTTGGCGGGTTTTGGTGTTTATCTTGGCAGGGTAAGACGTATGAACAGCTGGGATATTATTCATGATCCCCGTGTTATTCTTGACAATCTTATTAAAAAGTATGATTGACAGGACGGCACTTGTGATCAGTCTTGAAATTGGTCTGCTGCTTGGGTATGCTTTACCTGGTCCTTTGGGCAATTATTCGTTTCAGGGTACGCTACAATAAGAAAGATAGCTGAAAAGTGACGCTTGTATTTTGGCTATATTGATACAATAATGATTTACTTTGCAGAATAAATACCCTTTGATCCCGGCGATATACTAAGACGTTTTCAGAATGAATGTATCAGAAAAAGTAAAAGATTCTTATTCTTCCCAATACGATGAAAAATCGGTTGCCTGGCGCACGATGGGTGCCAGATACAAGGCGCAGAATATCATTGAACTGGCCAAAAATATCAAATTTGAAAATGTCCTGGAAGTAGGAGCTGGCGAAGGAAGTATTCTTTACTGGCTGTCAAAATGGAATTTTTCGCAAGAATCTGAATTGCGTTGAAATTTCTGAAAGCGGTATTGAAATGATCAAATCGAAGAATATTGAACATCTGAAAGATGTTCTTGCTTTTTGACGGATATAAAATTCCTTATCCAGACAATCATTTTGACCTGGTAATTTGCTCACACGTAATGGAGCATGTAGAGCACGAGCGGATTTTGCTAAGAGAAATAAAAAGGGTTTCCAAAAACCAGATTTTTGAAGTACCGATTGATTTTTCTTTTTATGTTGATAAAAAAATAAAACATTTCCTGGCTTACGGGCATATCAATATTTATACTCCTGGTCTTTTTCGTTTTCTTTTATTGTCTGAAAATTTCGAGATCGTAAAAGACAAATGTTATCTTTTTCAGGATGATGTTCTGAAGCCGCTTTATGAAAACAACAAAGTAGGTTTTTATATCATTAAACTGAAAATGTTTTTCCTCAAAATGTTCCCTTATCTTCTTGGAATAAAGCCGAATGCTTATGTGGTTCTGACGTCGAAAACAGATAAGGATCTTTCCATATTTTAATATTTTTCTGTCATAGACGATTCTCATTTCGCCCGTTTCAACACCTGTTCCGCTACTGGAAATAATTTACAGGGATGAAAACCTCATTGCGATCAACAAACCACACGGACTGCTCGTCCACCGCTCTTCTATTGCCGCTGATACTTCTGAATTTGCCGTACAGATTCTCCGCGATCAGATTGGGGAGAAAGTTTATCCCGTTCACAGACTGGACCGAAAAACTTCCGGCGTTCTTCTTTTTGCCCTGAACGATCGAGATGAACAGACTGATGCAAATGCAGTTTCAGGACGGGAAAAGTAGAAAAACATTATAGCGCTATCGTTAGAGGATTTACACCTGATTTTCTGGAAATTGATTATCCTCTGAAACGTGACGACGGCGTAGTCCAGGATGCTTTTACGGCTTTTGAAACAATACAGAAAACTGAACTTGATCTGCCTTTCGGAAAACATCAAACCAGCCGATATTCGCTTGTAGATCTGCACCCCACCACCGGCCGAATGCACCAGTTGCGAAAACATATGGCGCATATTTTCCATCCAATCATTGGCGACCGCCCTCATGGATGCAACAAACAAAATAAATTTTTCAAAGAGCATTTTGAGATGGAGTCGATGCTTTTACATGCAGGGCAAATAAAATTTTCACATCCTGACAGTGAGGAGATTATAGTCATTTCGGCTGATTATCAACCGGAATTTAAAAGGATGCTGAACACTCTAAAATTTCAGATCTCATAAGCTTTTTTAAAGATGCTGCGGGGAAATTATAAATCTTCTTTTCAAAGTCACGCAACCTGACAGAAGATTCGACCGTATTGGCTACAAAACCAATACTTACCCCTAACAAATTTTATATGAAAGCTAAAAGTTTAATTCGTTCTGTTGTCATGATGGGATGTATCGCACTCGCAGGGTGGTCATGCAGCTCTGATGACGATGATTCTCCGGCAGTGGTTGTTCCGCCTGCTCCGACTTTCGACATTGCACAGAAATCAACGAAGTATGGAAATGTACTTGTGGATCAGAAAGGTAAAACCTTGTACTTTTTCACAAAAGATGTCAACGGAACTTCCGCCTGTACAGGTGGTTGTCTGGATGTGTGGCCGATATTTTCTGCCGCGACTCCCAAATTGGATACCGGACTTGTAGCTACTGATTTTGGTACAATTACAAGAGCGGATGGAAAAACCCAGATCGACGTTCAAAGGATGGCCGTTATACTATTATACTCCCGATGTTGCTGCCGGTGATGTAAATGGTGAGAATGTTGGAAATGTATGGATTGTTGCTAAAAAATCTTACTCAATTATGCTTGCCAACACGCAGCTTGTTGGCAACGACGGCAAAAATTACACTGCTGACACAAAGGAAGGAACCGGTGACACGCAATTTTTTGTAGATGCAACAGGACGTACTTTGTACGCTTTTGCAAAAGACAAAAAGAACAAAAACAATTACACAAAGGCTGATTTCAGCAACGATGCTACCTGGCCAATCTGGGTTACAGACTGGAAAGATGTGCCGTCGGCTTTGGATAAATCTCTTTTTTCGACGATTGATGTATTTGGTAAAAAACAAATGACCTACAAAGGTTGGCCGATGTATTATTTCGGACCTGATAATGCCACGAGAGGTTTAACAAAAGGAGTGAGCGTTCCAACTCCTGGGGTTTGGCCAATTATTCAAAAAACTACGGCAGCTGCTCCGGAATGATGTTTCTGGAGTTAGCCTGAAACAAAATAGCCGCCATACTCTGGTGGCTATTTTGCATTTTAGACCTCGGGTTCAAACCCGTCATCTTCTCCGTCTTTAAGCACTATATAAGTTCTGGCCCAGCTGTCTTCCCCAAGCATTCGCCATTTATGTCCCGTGCTGGCAACATCCTGCGCTATCAGCACGTCACCAGGTTTCAGGACGAATGAAGTCCCGTCAGTAACAGTAAACTCTATGGTTCCGCGAAGTGTGATTACATATTGAGCACGAGGTGCCGGATGCCAGTCAAATCCACGTCTTTCGGGTGGGTCTTGTTGAAAGAAAAAATAGTCAGCCGGAAGCTGGTTCAAATCTTTTATCTGACCTTTTTGGAAAGCGGAGGCTCCGTCAGTTGTTGTAAATAGCCTGTAAGCTTTCATGTAATGTTGTATTTTTATTTTAGAATCAGTTTTGATGTTTTAAAAGTTCAGTATTGGGATGAGGAATTTGCGTATATCCGGATTGGTTTGAATTTATTTGACATAATACTTAAAATATCAGCTGATAATCATATTCGGTTTTTGTGTTCTAGTTAAAAAAAGAAGGTAACATATCCGAATATCGCTATATAGATCTAAATTAGCAGTAAGTGTCACGAGCGCGATCAGTATTAGCAGTTAAATTTGGAATTTACGCATACACACGGCGGTCCCATGTCATTAAAAAGATTACTTTGGCTATTTTTTTGTCTTGTACAGGCTTTTGAAATGTATGCTCAGGAAATCAAAAATCCTGACTTTTTCATTGTGCACTATACCGACGAAAACGGGTTGCCGCAAAATAGTATTAAAGCGATTGTCAAAGGCAGGTCGAATTTTTTGTGGCTTGGTACAGAAGATGGTCTTGTCCGGTTTGACGGGCAGAAATTTTACACTTTTAATAAATCAGAGATTCCCATTTTAAGTAACAGAATGGGCGGATTTATTCCTTTTATCAAAACATACAACGTCAAAAATAAAGAATTTGCAGCCCTGGGCGAGCGGGGTGAAATTATAAAAATTATTGCCGGAGGCCACGTTGTCGTCAATTCCGGTACTTTTAGTTTCAATACCCCAAATATGCCTATCATAAAGGGGTTCAAGGGAAAAACAGATATCATACAAAGTTTTCCTTATCGTTTCCCACTTCCGGCGGAACGTAATCCTTTTTTGATTCCAGCCGGTAACAATACGTATTACGTCTGGTCATTAGATAAGGTTGAATACTTTATAAAAGACAAAAAGAAATCATCGGTAAGTGGAGATTTTAAAGAGGTATTTTTAATCGATTCACATCCTTATGCGACATTTCAAAATGGAAAATTTGTAAATCTGGAATCCGGGACCTCCGTTGAAAATATTTATTTAAGAGGTGATATTGTTAATGACGTTTTGTTTTCAAACAACCATTCAGATTACAAGTTGTTCTGGAATAATATCTCCCAAAAGGCTTATATCTACTTCAATAAAAAGTTTTATTCTCTGAAGAGGTCAAAAAATAATTCAATTCTTCAAACACAGCTTATCTTAAAGGATTTTGATTTTGATGAGTTTAATATTTCCACTGCCTATTATGACGAAGAGCCCGGATATTTGTTTTTGGGAAGTTACACAAACGGTTTGTTTGTATTGCGGCGTAAAAATTTCGAAACAAAAAAATTTGAATCAAAAGGTAACGATAATGTATTCTATGCACAAAAGCCGGTATCTGTGGATGGCGTCCTTTCTTCACAAGGGTTTCTGTTTAATAAAACTTCCGTAGGCCGGGACATTTTTAATGTGCCTGGTTTTGTGGAAGATGATTCCAGATATTACCTGGCTATGAATCGGGATAGCTACATTCTGGATTGGAAATTCTATTTTACTGACTAAAATGGATAACCTCGGTAAAAAGAAACTGATGACCCATAAATTGCCCGGAAAAAGTTAAAGCGCTTTACGTTGATAATCACGACACCTTATGGATTGGAGGGGTAAAGGATGTTTTACTTTCGTTAAATACCCTTGATACAGAAATCAATACCTAAGGTTTTGTTTCGGGGATCTTTTGGAGAAATAACCTGCATGTTAAGACTTCCCGGCCCATATTTATTGTTGGGAACAACGAAGGGACTTTTCAAATTTAATGTCTGAGTCAAAACATTTGGAATCTGTAAGGGGAATTGAACAGGCAAATATCAGGAGTCTGTATTTTTCCAAAGGTGAAACCTGGATTACAACTTATGGCGACGGTTTATTTCATTTTAAAGAAAATAAAATCACCAAACTTCCACTGGATAAAAACAGCTTTTTGGCGACTTCACATTGTATCGTTGAAGATAAAAATGGATTTTTCTGGATTACCACAAACAAAGGACTTTTTCAGGTTTTAAAAACGGATTTGCTTAGTTTTCTGGATAATAAGCAGCAGTTTGTTTACTATTTATATTATGACAAAAGGCACGGATTTGCAACCAATGAATTTAATGGTGGCTGCCAGCCTTGTGCATTGATGCTGGGAAATCACACAATTTCTTTTCCGTCTATGAATGGATTTGTTTGGTTTAATCCTGACAAAATAAGACCGGAGTTGCCCAATCAAAATATTTACATTGACCGTATTGAACTGGAAGGAAACCCTGTAAATGAAGCGGCGGAAATTGAAATTCCGGGTGATTTTAAACAACTTAAAATTTCGGTTGTTACGCCTTATTTCAACAATCGTAATAATCTTAGAATTGAATATTCATTTCAGAAAGAAGGGAAAAAAGAGGTGTGGCTACCAATTTCCAATGATTTTGATATTCAGATCCCAAACACTTCGTCGGGTAAACATGATCTGTTGATCAGAAAATATAACGGATTTGGGAAAAATAATTTTTCCGGCAAAAGCATTAAAATAAATATTCGTCCGGCATGGTACGAAACGCCGACATTCCGCTTTCTGGTAACTTTACTTTCAATATGTTTATTCTGGATAATACTCAGATTAAGAACTACTTATCTTCTAAATAAAGAAAGAAAAAAGAATCTTATACAAACAATATCATATCAGTCGTCAGATCGTGGCGGCAATCAATCACGATATTCAGACACCGCTGCATTATATAAGTAATTCCTTTACGCAGATCCAGAATCGACTGAAAAAGAATAATTCCAGTGATTTCTTCATTTCAAAAATGAGTGAAGAAACTATTAATACGATTAATTACGCCCGATCTCATACGAGCAATCTTTTAAATTATATCAAAAGCCAAAACAGCAGTAGTCGAGATGGTCTGAAAATTGATGATGTTGCTGTGTATGAAATCATAGAACATTCCTCACAGATTTTGACGGGAACGGCAAATTATAGAGAAATACAAATTATAAATCAGGTGCCTGAGGATTTTAAGGTTAAAAGTGATGCGCAGCTTTTATCTGTTATTATTCAGAATTTGCTTGATAATGCTGTTAAACTTAGTCTGTCAACGATCACAATTTCATCAATTACAGAAGGGGATTTTAAGGGAATATTGATCCGGGATACAGCCAACGGAATACCGGATGAAATCCTGAAATGGCTGAATCATTCTTACAAATCTTACGATAACTGGCTTCGGGATTACGATTATCCAAGTCATAAAGGCCTTGGACTTGTCATCGTAAAAGACCTGACAATCCTTCTTAATATAGGGCTAAGTGCAGAAAAAACCGGATCTGGCTCAATCATTAAGCTTATGTTTTTAAATAAATAGGTGATAGGCTCAATTATACAATCGTCTTTCAGATAAAATACATTGGTTTTAAAAATCAAAACACCCGGCAAGACCAGGTGTTTGAAAAAATTTACTCAACGTTCTTTTGTGTATTGGATTTATTAAAACAGCGCAGTAAGTTTAAAAATCAATGCTACCGGAAAGATCAGGAGGCTGATGACTTACTCCAAAATTTTAATTATAGAAAATAATAATCAGGAAAGAATCAGATTTCTCAATTCCACCACATTTGTCATTTCCAGTTTCTTATAAATATTTAATCGTTGCTTATTAATTGCAGAAATTTTTCTACTTCGCATCGTTGCTATCTCCTCACTTGGCAATCCCTGGCAAATCAATCTTGCCGTTAGCAATTCTTCCTCACTTAACAAGGCTATTTTTTCTTTTTCTTCGGTCTCCTTCATGCATTGTTTAAGCAAAATGTCTGTCACATCTTCGCTCATATACCGTTTTCCCTGCATAACGGATTCAATACATTTAACAAGCTCAGTCAGACAGCAGTTTTTTACCAGATAAGAACTTGCGCCAGCTACGAGAGAATACACGGCCATTTCATAACGTGGTTTGCCGTCATAAACGATAACAGGAATATGGGCATCTTTTCCTTTATAAATTTTACAATTTCGGATTCACTTATGTTGGATTCTTCTGCAAAACCAAGAATGAAAAGATCCGGATTCTGATCACCGTATAAATTCATGAAACCTTCATAATTTTCGGATTCCAGCAGCACAGCATTTTCGAATTGCTCCTGAAGAAAAGACCAAGCCCTTTTCTAATAATGGGATGCCTGTCAATGGAAGCGATAATCATCTTATTCTATTTATTTCGGGTATACATCCGGACATTTATATTCCGGATTTGTGATGTTTTGTAATTTGTACAATTGAATTTCGAGGAGAGTTTAGGCTGGAAAAATCAGTGTTTGACGCTTTATTTTTCAGTACAAAAGTAATCCGGGTAAGAACTAAAAACGGCAGAGTTAATTTTGTATTCTTGTAAATTATTTTAATAATATATTTAAAAGATTTAGTGTCATGTAGTGATAATTCTACATTAATTGCGATTTAATCTAAACACTCTATATTAAACTTGAAAAACGTATTAATAGCAGAAGATCATCCATTGTTAATCATTGGAATTGAATCCATGTTGATGGAATCAATTCCTGATGCGACAGTTTATAAAGCCGCGGATTTTAACAAAGCGTTGAATCTACTGGAAAAACACACATTTGATTTACTTGTAATGGACATTAATCTTCCGCACGGAGATAAAGTCGGAATGGTTGAGGCTGTCAGATTAAAGCAACCCAATATTTTGATATTAGTTTGTTCAAGCTATGAAGAACATTTGTATGCACTTCCGTTTTTGAAAGCAGGCGCGAACGGATATATTTCAAAAACTGCATCGAGCGAAGAGTTTAAAACGGCAGTTGAATATGTCTTGAATTCCAAAATTTATGCAAGTCCTGCTGTGCTTAACAATATGTTTGGAATCCTTTTTAATACAAAAGGAAGTGACAGTTCGGCTCTGGATAAGCTTACGGTAAAAGAAGTGGAAATCGCAAAATTACTTACCAAGGGTTTGTCAACCAAGGAAATCGGGGAACATATCAACTTATCCGCATCTTCAATTAGCACTTATAAGTCGAAAATATTTGAGAAATTGGGTGTAAATAATATTATCGAACTGACAACTTATCTGGAATTAAACAGCTGATAAGATAATAATTTTCACATGATTTGTAAAAACCGGACGTAACCATTGGCTAGTCCGGCTCCTATAAAGATATCTTAAACTTATTTCTGTTTCAGCATTTGAGACATACCTGTTTTCCTGGTAGAAGCCGCAGTACTATCAACACCCAGATTTTTCAGGATATCCCGTGACAAATTGGAAGTTGAATCTCTCGCATATAAAACAACCGGCCAGATATCTCCGCCATCCGGGATTTAAATCCATCCGTAAAACAAAGCATAACCTTTCTGACGACCAGCAAAAATAACGGCTTCACTTACTTTTTGTCTGATTGGCGTAAACTTTTTGCTGTAATAATTTTGAAGTTCGGTCATGGAACTGCTTTCAAACTCTTCATAGGATTTCTTTAAATTTTCGAGTTCCATCGCTTTATCCCGAAGAATAGTTTGCTCGGATTTATCGGCTACAAGTTTTTCAAATGCTGCGGATTTTGTCTGATATTCATCAAATTTACCTTTCAGGATTTTTTCATATTGCTGACTTTTTACACTGATTTCCTGATTCAGCTTTTTAAATTCAGGTAAATTTTCAATAATAAACTGTTGATCCACATAACCAATTTTTTCAGTAGTTGCCTGTCCAAAGCTGACAGTCGCCGTTAACCCCAGAAATAAAAATAGTACAGTCAGTTTTTTCATAAAATCGGATAGAAAAGAAAGGTGAAACATATTTGGGGAACGTGGTTGATAATATTTCTATTGTATTAAAAAATGTTAAAATATAAAGAGGAAATGGTTTACTCAGTAAATTATTTTGTGGGGCACGGGAAGTTTAAATTTGGGTGGCACCAATATTGCTAAGGCGTTCTAAAATCAACATAACGCTATGAAACAGAAAGCATCAACCCAGTTTTTCCAGGTATTTAATTTAGGCGTAATGGCCGGTATTCGTTCTAATTCTTCACCTGCAACTGCCAGCCACATTCTTAGTCAGCAATATTCGCACGAACTTGGCAAATCACCCTTGAAATTTATGCAATCACCGATGGTTTCCAATGTGCTGAAAGTTTTGGCAATCGGGGAATTAATTGGAGATAAACTGCCGTCTGCGGGAGACAGAATTGTTCCATTGAGTGTTATTTTCAGGAGCTCTGCCGGAGCGTTGGCAGGAGCAAGTATTTATAAAGCAAATGGAGATAATGCTTTTAAGGGTGCATTATTGGGGGCAGTCGCAGCTTTTGGCTCAACTTTTGCCAGTTTTTATATGAGGAAATCCGTGGTGAGAAACTACCGGACTATACGATCCGATCGCTGGTATTATTGAAGACGCAATTGTTTTGGGAGGGGCGGCCTATATCATAAAAAGTACGGAAAACGAATTTCCCGTACTCATTGAAAGTTAACTACTATTTATTAGAAACACTAGTTTTGAAACTAGAAACTAGTGTTTCAATTATTTCTTTCCAACTACTGCGATAACAAGTGTAGCAGCGTTTTCGGCGGCAATATTGTAAAAACTCATCATGTCTTTTCCAGCTTTACTATTAGCATTATCGCTCAGACTGCGTATGATCAAAAATGGTACATCTTGCTGATAGCAAGTTTGTGCAACAGCAGCACCTTCCATTTCGGTCGCCGCCGCATCCAGATCTTTTCTTAATCTTTGCGTAGCCATTTCCGATGAAACAAAGACGTCGCCTGTAACGATAATTCCCTTTTGTAATGGTTGGAGTGAAACTTCCGTTGTCTCTTTTTACTTTTGAAAATTTGAGCTTTGGAGCAACGGATAAGGCTTTCTGAATCAAGGCAGAATCGCAATTAAAAGTGACCGGATTTTCCTGCATCGTATAAGGATTTTTGGTTGGACGATATAACATACCGCCATCTTCAATCGCACCGTAATCATGGTAAGTAACTTTTGTTCCAATGACAATATCACCTGGAAATAATGCAGGATTAATCCCACCAGCAATACCTGAAAATACGATTTCGCTTGGTTTAAAATGTTCAATCATGATCGTAGTAGCGATCGCAGCATTCACTTTTCCAATTCCAGTTTGCGCCAGAACGATTGATCTGCCATTCAGTATACCTTTTGAAAAACTGATTTTGGCAATAACTGTATCTTTTTTATTTTCCATTTTACTTTTTAGCAATTCAAGTTCAGGTGGAAACGCGCCGAGAATACCGGTAACATCCTGTGCGTAGGAAACAAGAATTTGAAATAGTAAAACATAGAGAAAGCAGTAAGTTTTTTTTCATGAACAGGAGTTAAAAAATTAAGGCAAGTATGGCAAATATGTTAATGATCCAGAGCGCAAGGCTGATTTCTTTTGTTTTTCCGGTAGCAATATGAAGTGCTGTCCAGCTTAAAAATCCCCAGATAATTCCCTGGGTAATGGAATAAGTAAACGGAATAAGCACCATCGCCAAAAATGCCGGAAAGGCTTCATGCAGTTGATCCCAGTTTATTTTGACCACAGGTTTCATCATAAAAACGCCAACTAAAACAAGTGCCGGAGCAGTCGCAATAGCTGGTACAGCACTGATAAGTGGAGATAAAAACAGAAATGGTAGAAACAATATAGCGCCCACCACAGCCGTTAGGCCGGTTTTTCCACCTTGTTCAATACCAACTGCTGATTCAATATAGGCTGTTCCGGGACTACTGCCGGTAAGTCCGGCAATAGTTGTGGAAAAAGCATCAACAATAAGAGATCTTCGAATATTTCGTGGTTCTCCATTTTCATCCAAAAGATTTGCCGCTTCGGCAAGTCCGACAAAAGTGGAAAGACTATCGAACATATCTGTGAAGACAAATGCCAGAATAATAGGAGCAAGGCTCCATTTTAAAGAGTTAACTATATCAAGCTGAAATAATAAGCTGAAATCCGGTTTGGCAATAATATCGGTGATCGTGATAATGGTCGCAGTTCCTCCCCACCATCTGCCAATTGGCCAGGCTAAAAGACTGGTTAAAAGAATTCCGATCAGAATGCTGCCTTTTACTTTTTTGATCAACAAAATAACCGTGATCAGAAGTCCTGCAATAAATGTCAAAGTAGAAGCGTTCAATTGCCCCAGACCAACCATGGTTGCCGGATTTGCGACAATAAATTTTGCATTCGCAAAACCGATCAGCGTTATAAAAAGACCAATACCCGAAGCGATGGCATAACGTAAAGGTTTTGGAATGGCTTTAACAATATAAGAGCGGAGATTAAAAACGGATAACAAAAGAAAGAAAACTCCTGACCAGAAAACAGTTCCCAGCGCAACTTGCCAGCTCAGTTTATCCGTCATTACCGCTGTAAATGTGAAAAAAGCATTCAACCCCATACCCGGTGCCACCAGAATCGGATTGTTTGCATACAAACCCATCATCAGACTACTGAAAAAAGAAACCAGAATCGTTGCCGTAAGTACAGCAGAAAATGGCATTCCTGTCTGACTTAAAATGGATGGATTGACGACAATGATATAAGCCGTTGCAAGAAACGAAGATAAACCGGCAAGGATTTCTGTGGATAGGGTAGTATTGTGTTTTTTTAATCCGGAAGCGGAAAACATAGTGTCGGGGTTTATTTCAAATATATTGAATAGCAGCCCGTTTTTAAAAATTGTTAAACCTTTATTAAGGTCATTTACCGGATTTTAGAAATATTTAATGCTTCGATTTTAGAATTGGTATTAACGAACAAATAATTAATATAATTAAGATAAGTATTGATTCCTCAATTATTTTCGGTTTTAATAAACAAAAGAACGCCTGTCTTGATTTCTCAAAACAGGCTTTCTTAAAATTATATTCTATTTCTTAAAGTGATCTCTTCACTTCACGTAGTTCGAAACTTTCGATGATATCACCAACTTCAATATCATTGAAGTTTTTGATACTCAAACCACATTCATAACCATTTCTAACTTCCTGAACATCATCTTTGTAACGTTTCAGCGAGTCGATTTCTCCGGTTAGAAGTACGATACCATCACGAACGATACGGATTTTGTTGCTTCGTTTCACGAAACCATCCGTAACATAACAACCGGCAATTGTACCGATACGGCTGATCTTGAACACTTCACGAATCTCGATATTACCAGTGATAATCTCTTCGATCGTTGGTGCAAGCATACCTGTCATCGCGTCCTTGATCTCGTCAATCGCGCTATAAATTACAGAGTAGTGACGAATCTCGATCTGATCCTGTTCTGCCATTTTCTTCGCATTTGAAGAAGGACGAACCTGGAATCCTACGATGATCGCATCCGAAGCAATCGCAAGGTTAACATCCGATTCAGAAATCTGACCAACTGCTTTGTGAATGATATTGACCTGAACTTCATTAGTCGAAAGTTGCAGTAATGAATCAGAAAGTGCTTCAACAGATCCATCCACGTCACCTTTAACGATCAGGTTAAGCTCACGGAAACTACCGATCGCCTTACGACGGCCAATTTCTTCCAGTGTAATATGCTTGCGTGTACGGATTGTTTGCTCACGCTGGATCTGCTCACGTTTCATAGCGATGTCACGTGCATCACGTTCGTTTTCAAATACGTTGAAACGATCACCTGCTTGCGGCGCACCATTCAAACCCAGTAACTGAACTGGCATAGAAGGTCCGGCAGTTTTCAGCTTGCGACCAAGATAATCGGTCATCGCTTTTACCTTACCAAAATGTGCACCAGCAAAAACTACATCTCCCACTTTCAGAGTACCTGTTTCAACCAGGATCGTTGTTACATATCCGCGTCCTTTATCCAAAGATGCTTCTACTACGCTACCGATCGCACGACGGTTTGGATTTGCTTTCAGTTCAAGTAATTCTGCTTCCAGAAGTACTTTTTCCAAAAGAAGATCAATACCCAAACCTGATTTGGAAGATATTTCCTGAGTCTGGTATTTACCACCCCATTCTTCAACCAAAATATTCATGTTGGCAAGTTCTTCACGAATTTTTTCCGTGTTGGCACCTGCTTTATCTACCTTACTGAATGCAAACACGATCGGTACACCTGCAACTTGTGCGTGATTGATCGCCTCACGTGTTTGTGGCATGATACTGTCGTCCGCTGCAATTACGATAATTACAACGTCGGTAACTTTCGCTCCACGGGCACGCATCGCTGTAAAGGCTTCGTGACCCGGTGTATCAAGGAATGTAACCTGTTTGCCTGTTTTTGTTTTTACGCTATATGCACCAATGTGCTGGGTAATACCACCCGCTTCACCGCTGGCAACGTTTTCCTGAACGGATATAATCAAGAAGAGATGTTTTACCGTGATCGACGTGACCCATGATCGTTACAATCGGAGCTCTTTCTATCAAGGCTTTCTTCGGTATCAACTTCTTCAACTAACATCATTCTGAACTTCTTCTTCTGCTGAGATAAAGGCAACTTCAAATCCGAATTCATCTGCAATAAATGTAATCGCTTCTGCATCCAGACGCTGGTTGATCGAAACAAACATACCCATGCTCATACAAACCGAAATTACTTCCTGAACCGTCACTTCCATCAAGGAAGCCAGGTCGTTTGCAGATACGAATTCTGTTACGCGCAATACTTTTGTTTCTTCCAATCCGTCTGCGTTTGGATCGTTCTGATCGTCCACGGTCGCGGCGACGTAGTCCTTTTCCACGTGTAGCTGTACGGCTGTTACCTCCACCCATTCGTGCCATTGTGGCCTTAATGTTGTCAGAAACTTCTTTGTCAGAAACTTCTTCTCTTTTTCCGCCTCTTCGTATTGTTCGTGCGGCCTTTATTTGCTGCGGATCCGGCTGAGCTGTTTGTTGCTCCGGCAGTAGTTCCTGTTGCAGGAGGCGTTGTGCCTGGTGCTCCGGTTGCTGGTCTGCTTGGACCCGAATTTGTGTTGTTTGTATTAGCCGGACGTGGATTATTAGGGTTATTTCCCTGATAAGGTGTTCTTGTTCTGTCGCGGTTGTTGTATCTCTGTTTCCTGGTGCGCTAGGTGTCGAAGGCGTTCCGGTTCCCGTTGCAGGTGTGGTAGTTGCACCGGCAACGGCTGGTTTCACTTCCGGTGCAGCACCATCACGAATACGTTTTCTTTTCCGGCGACGTTTTTTGTCGGTTGCCGAATCACTTGATGCAACAGGATCTTTTTTCTTAGCCCTGTCCGAAGGAAGTTCAATTTTCCCAACGACCCGAAGACCACGAAGCTGCTCTCCGCGCGCTTCAATCAATTCGGATTCATTGGATTCAGGAGCAACAGCGTTGCTTTCTGGACCCGTTTTGCTTTCAGCAATAGGAGTAATAGGAGGGGTAGTTTCTTTTACAGCAGTTTCCACCGGTTTTGACTCTTCTTTTAGAGTTGGCGGCTTCACTTCGGCAACAGGCTGTGCAACCGGTGTTGGTTCCGGTTTTTCAACTACTACCTCTTTTTCAGCAACTATCTCTTTCTTTGGTTGTTCGATTATTATATTTTCAACCGGCGGGGTTACCACAGGCTGTGTTTCTTTCTTAACTTCCTGCGGTACTTCTTTTACAGGCTCGGCCGCTTTCACTTCCGGTTTCGGAGTTTCTGCTACCGGCTGTGGTGCAGGTGGGGTTTCAACTTTAACCTCCTGAACAGTTTCCTTTACAGGTTCCGGCTGGGCAGGGCAGGCAGGTGCTGGTCTTTTATTAGCATCCAGATCAATCTTTCCAACCACCTTGATACCAGGTAATCTGTTTTCAAAAGCAGAAGGAGCTGGTTCAGCCTTTTCTTCCACCTGAGGTTTTTCTTCAATAGGTTTAGCAGGTGAATTACGGAAATACAAAATTCCGTCTACATCACTTTTTAGCTTTTCTTCCTTAATTTCAGCAACAGGTTCAGAAGCAGTGCTTCTTGGAGTCCATGAGGCTTTGAGGTCATCAGACTTGAAATCTTTCGCAAGAAAATCAATTTGATCCGAATTAATTTTGGTATTGGGGTTACTTTCCACCTTATACCCTTTGGCAGACAGGTGATCCACGATCGTAGTAATTCCTACGTTCAGGATCCGTGCCACTTGGCTCAGGCGCATCATTTTATCTTCTGCCATATTAGCAATTTGTAGAAAAAAGTTTTTGCATCCGTGGAAATATAAACACTATGTCAATACCTCCACATATTCTTGTAATTATTCAAACTCTTTACGAAGGATATCCAGAATATCTTCGACCGTGTTTTCTTCAAGATCGGTCCGTCGAACAAGTTCTTCTTTATTAAGCGCTAAAACACTCTTGGCGGTATCCAATCCTATTTTGTGCAGTTCACTGATCATCCATTCATCGATTTCATCAGAGAATTCAGAAAGATCTACATCTTCGTCATTATGCTCTTCGATATCACGGAAAACATCAATTTCCATACCAACCAGTTTGCCTGCCAGCTTAATATTCTGGCCGCCTTTACCGATTGCAAGCGAAACCTGATCGGGTTTCAGGAATACAGATACACGTTTTGCTTCGCGGTCAATCTGCATTGAGCTCACTTTTGCCGGGCTTAACGCACGGCTGATAAGCAATTCAAGGTTTTCAGTATAGTTGATAACGTCGATATTCTCATTACCAAGTTCGCGGACGATCGAATGGATCCTTGAACCTTTCATACCTACACATGCTCCAACCGGATCAATGCGGTCATCGTAAGATTCAACAGCCACTTTTGCGCGTTCACCCGGCTCACGTACTACTCGTCTCACAGAAATAATTCCATCATAAATTTCTGGAATTTCAACTTCAAACAAGCGTTCAAGAAAAACAGGAGAAGTTCTGGATAGAGTGATTTTTGGTGTACCATTGTTCATTTCCACTTTATGGATCACCGATTTAACGGATTCTCCTTTACGGAAACGGTCTTTGGAAATCTGCTCTGTACGGGGAAGAGAAAGTTCATTTCCTTCACCGTCCATAATGATCACTTCATGACGCAACGTCTGGTACACTTCACCGGTAATCATTTCACCAACCTGATCCTTGTATTTTTCATACATGATCTCCTTTTCCATATCCTTAATTTTCTGGATCAGGGTCTGGCGTGCCGTCTGAACCAGCCTGCGGCCAAATTCAACCAGCTTCACTTCCTCAGCAACTTCTTCACCAACTTCAAAGTCAGTTTGGATTTTTCGGGCTTCTGCAAGCGGTATTTTGTTGTAATCCCAAATATCCTCGGAGTTGTCGTCGACAATTTCACGGGTGCGCCACATTTCAAGGTCACCGCTTTCCGGGTTAATGATTACATCAAAATTATCATCAGTGCCGTATTTTTTACGAATCATCGTACGAAACACTTCTTCCAAAACGCTGATCATCGTCGGACGATCAATGTTTTTAGAGCTTGCAAACTCCGCGAATGACTCAATTAATATTCCGCTATCCATTGTTATGCTTAAGAATATTTGCTGATACTAAGTTATACATAATATATAATTTCCTGCAAACCAGATTAAGTGATTAATCTGGCTTATAAGTTATTTAAACGAGATTTCTACAGTGCCTTCGAGATTTGATCCGTAGGGATATCCCGTTTCAGCAAAGCTTCATCCACAGGTATTTTTGATTTTTTCTTCGGCTCCGGCAATTGAAGTTTTATTTCATCTTCTGTTGCTTCAATCAACTGACCCGAAATTATCTCTCCTGTTTTTAAAGTTACCTTTAAATTTCTACCCAGGTTTTTCAAATATTGGCGGAGCAGAACCAGTGGCTGGTCCAGGCCGGGAGAAGAAACTTCCAGGGTATATGCCTCAGCAAAAACTTCCAGTTCTTCCAGTTGTTTTGCTAGCCTGCGGCTAATGGATGTACATTCCTGAATTGTAATGCCTTCGTCTTTATCAACGAGAATGATTACTTTCTGACTTGTTTTAGAAGCCTTAACCTGAATATCCACCAGAAAATAATTGCCTTCCTCCATAAACGGAGCCAGCAAAACTTCCAAATGTTCTTTTATTGTCATGTAAGATGTACTACAAATAAAAAAGGGGATTAAATACCCCCTCAATCAACCGATCAAACTCGAATTATTATGCAAATGTAAAACTTTTTTATCATTTGTACAAACTCTGAGTGAAGTGTTCTTTATTCAAAGTGTTCCTCTATTTTTGTGAACAGCATTGAAATCATATCGTATTGTGAAAGGATTGAAAGGTTTTTTTTGGTTTTTGTTTAAGTGTTTCGCGTTTTATAGTATACTGGTATATGCTTTAACATTCTGGGTCCCTTCGTCACACTGGTTGCCGGGGTTTTTGATGATGTCTTTTCCGGTTGCAGTGCTGTCAACATTGCGCTTTCTTATTTTCTGGCTGCTTGTTGATCCGAAAAAAGCACTTGCTCCATTATTTTTAATTTTGCTGGCGGGTGTTTTTCTGGACAGAACCTATCAGTTCAGAAAAGATCGGGTTGATCTGAGTACAGGAAAGAAGAAAGTCTTTAAAGTACTGAATTATAATGTTTTCGGATTCTGGATCAAACCCAATCATACCAAAGACGATGATGCTGAAACCAACAAAATGAAAAAGTGGATCGTTGACCAGAATGCCGATGTGCTTTGTATGCCGGAATTTAACAACGAAGATTATAATTCGAATTTCAGAACGGTCCAGTTTTTGAGAAAATCCGGATATTTATATTCCAATATGCTGGATAACAAGACGATGAAGGATAGGAACAACTTTTAAAACACTGGCGATGTTTTCAAAATATCCTATCATAAAGCATAAGGAGAATCCTACTGAACAGCAAAACGGATTGATGTATATTGATATTGCTGTTGGAAAAGATACGCTGCGGGTAATTGGTGTGCATTTGTATTCTATGTCGCTCAGGCTTATCAAAACTGGTAAGTCAGAAAGAAATGTCTGGGATCAAAAAGGAGACGAGAGGGACGTTATCCCAAATGAAAAAAGGTTTTATCGCCAGGATTTCTGAAACAAAAATCGTTGAAAAATGGATTAAAGATTCACCTTATGCGGTTATTGTTTGCGGCGATTTTAACGAAACACCTTATAGTTATGTATACGGTAAATGCCGCAGAGCTTTTAAATAATGCATTTGAAACAAGGGGAGAAGGTTTTGGTTTTAGCTTTCAACCATCTTCCCTATTTTATCCGGATCGACAATCAGTTTTATGATGATAAAGAAGCTTGAAGCATTAGATTTTAAAACATTGAATAAAATAAAATATTCTGATCACTATCCTTGTCTGGGCACTTATCGGTTTAAGAAGTAGTCGGATAGTTAGAAATTTCAGTAACGTATAAAGAAAAGGGTTGGAGGCTAATTTAGCTTCCAACCCTTTTCTTTATGCATATTTGAGAACTCAGTGTTTGAAAGTATATTCCTAAACTATCCAGTTCCTCTTCTGAAACAGATGGAGGCCAGATACCTTTTTCAAGTTTACTCTATCACCAGCTGCACCTGTTTTTAGTAGCTTCCTTTTCTGTTTTAAACCCTGCATTGCCTGGCACGCCGGGAATAAACTTTTGCTCGATTACAGGAATTGTATCCTGATAGATCCGGTAACCCCAGCCGCTGCTGAATCCAGCGGAATGGCTGCTACCTTAAAACTGCGAAGACCTTCGCTGTTTGAGCTTTTGTCTTTACTTCCATTACAGGAGTAAAGTCCAGCTGCACCAGCGAAGGCCAAAATGCAAATCAGAGCAATTTTTATGATTGACTTCTTTCGTCACTTCTTAGTTAACGTCGTCGTCGTCGTCAGTTGCAGCAGTTGGATCAAAGCCCCAGAAATCGTCAAAGCGAGCTGAAGCCGTACCACCTGTTCCAAAGTAACCAATATTGTTCACTACAAATCCTGCTGCATAATCCACGAACTCCCGGAAATGGTGTTTTTTCAAGCCAATATCTGTTGTTGGATTATATTCCCAAACATCTGAATTACCTGCACCACCAACGATATATCCAAGATCATTAATCACAAGACCTGAAGGCATTTGCACGAGCTGGTGGGAAATCTCCATTGTCATCATTAAATACTGTTTTCTGAGTCCATAATCCTTTTCCACCGTTTCCGGCTGGTTCAAACTGGTACAAATCTCTTACGTTGGTTCCTGAGTTGTTCGTTCCGAAACCTACATAAGCGATGTTTCCGATTGTGAATGTTGATGCGCCTCTTCTTTTACCACCAAGGAAAGTAGCCATTTCTGTCCATGTATCAGTTGCGGCATTATATTTGTAAATATCCTGGTAATAACCTGATCTGTTATAGCCTAATCCTACATAACCATTATCTCCAACGGTAAATGCAGATGCATATTGGCGTGGCACACCAGGAAAATCAGCAACTGCTTTCCAGTGTATTGGTTGAAGGTGTATATTGATAAAAATCTTTTTTGTATCCGTTGTCAGTGTAGTAACGTCCGTCATAACCTGTTCCAACATAAGCTTTTCCGCCTGATACAAAAGCAACAGCATCATTTCTTGCCTGTTACCGCTAAAAGGAGCAACCTGCGACCAGATTTTTGTACGCTGCATCATAAGACCAAAAATCTTTTGCTCTTGGTACACTTTCACTTGTATATCCTGTACCGATGTATCCGATGTTGTTGATCATGAAGCTTACTGCTCCGTTACGTGGTGAACCACCGAAAGAAGGAACGCCTTTTTTGTACCAATTTCCTACTTTATCAGGATCACTGTCTTTGTTACATCCGAATTGAATTAATGCGGTTGAAGCGATTAGAAGGGTTAACGATGACTTTTTTAAGGTATTAAACATGGAAAAAATTCTGGTTTGACTAATTAATACAAATGAATACAAAAATCGAAGTAGACTAACGATAAAAAAAATAATTGCGATGTAATGGACCGAATGTGTAGATGAAGACACCTTTTTGACCAAATTTACTGCAAACATAACATCTTGTTACTGGTTATAGAAATTATATATTTACTTTTTGACGAAAAGTTTCATAATACCCATCACTGATTGGTACCGTATTTAAACCAATTTTGATGCGCTGGCTTCTGATTATATCTATTTTATCAATAGAAACAATATAAGATTTGTGAACCCGAAAGAAATGATTCCTGGGTAATTTTTCTTCCAAAGTCTTCATGGTCATCCTTGTAATCACGGGGTTAAGCTGACTCACAAGGTAAATTTTCAGGTAATCTTTAAGTCCTTCAATATAGGTCACATCCGAAAATTTTATTTTCACCAAAGCGTAATCAGAGGTTACAAATAAATATTCCTGACCTGGTGAAAATTCATATCCGGAATAATTTCTTCATCACGCAAACTTAAAAGACTGAAAAGTTCATAAGCTTTATCGGCTGCTTTTCTGAAACGTTCCTTATTTAAGGGTTTTAACAAATAGTCAAGCACATTCAGGTTATAAGCTTCTAACGCAGAATGTCCTTCTTTTGTTGTGATGATAACCCGGGTACTGTAAGAAATGCTTTCCAAAGATTTTAGACCTGAAATACCTGAATTTTCAATGTCTAAAAATAGAAGGTCTACTTTTTGCGTTCTTAAGCATGTCAACGGCAACTTCGGAGCTTTTAAAGGCACCAGACAATGTCAAAAAATGGAATGCTGTTTATATGTTGACCCAAAATTTCTAAATCACGTTCATTACTATCAATGACAATACAATTAATCTTCCTCATATGTACTTTAAAACGCAATTTCGGATGTAATATATAACTATACGAGCGAACCGGTAATTTTGTTGCATTAATTATTTGGTCTACACATTTTGCCTGTTTGTCTAATTCCTTTTGTTATTCAGGTTTATATCTGATATTTTTGCATTTTTACTGTTCTTGCGATAAATGAAATTGAGTCAATATTTTTCTAAAAGGGTTATTACGCCGGTTTCCACTGTTTTTGCCGGCTTATATTTGTGCATATCAATGTCTGGCTGTCAATGGGGCGATGAAGTCGTTGCATCTGAAACAGCAGAATCCAGATGATTTCATGGTTTTGTTTTCGGATACCAGCCTTGTTAAGCTGTCAACCGTCGCGCTTGATTCGGTGATGACCGGATGGTCCTGACTCGTCTTCTGGTTGGTCGTTTTACGGATCCGTATCTTGGTAAAATGCATGCGACTACGTTTTTTCAGCCAACATTTGTAAGTGCCCTTGGGTATTCCTGACCTCGCTATCTATGATTCGCTAGTTTTTAAAGCGCCGTATGATAAGTACTATTATGGTGATACAACCAAGGTAATGAATTTCTCTGTGCTATGCACTTCAGACGGATATTCTTTTGAAAAGTTCGTATTTCAATTTTTATACAACGACTTTGATGCCGACACCAATTGGAAAAAAGAGTTTTGCTCCGTACCCCTACAACTACAACACAGGCAGTAAGATTCAAATTGTCAGATGTTTTGGGTAAAAAGATATTTGACCAAAGTGTTGCTAACCTTATCACATCCAACGAACAATGGATGGAAATTCTGAAAGGATTGATGATTGTTTCGGATGAGAAGGACAATGGTTCTGTGGTTGGTTTCAAGAGTTCCAACGATAGTACGGTACTCGAACTTCATTATCATACGGCAGAAAAAGATGGAATTACGAGAGGTGTAGGAACCTTTAAAGTAACCGCTTCATATAATCAGATATTGGGTGACAGAGCAGCAACAAATCTCGCAAAACTACCGCAATATAACAGCAGACATCTTTGCCATCTGAGCAATCAGGAAATGAGGCATATATTCAGGATGGAACAGGAATCATGATGCGTGCCGATTTCCCAACGGTCAGAAATTTGAAATATGTACAGTATTCTGTACCAAACAGGGCATTTTTAAGGGTTACACCAATTCAGAGATTCTATGGATTATCCATTCTATGCACCACCACATTCTACATGTGTATCTGGTTGATAAAAATAATCAGTTTTATAAACCTCAGGTGTATTCCAATCCTTTGTCGGATTTGGCAGGTAAGGTTGTTACAGGTACTTATATTAATGATATGATCAACAACCAACAATATTATTCTTTCGATGTGAGTGGGCAGTTTACAACCATTCTTGCCAGTGCTTCGGAAGAAACTAATGGTTTGATGTTTGTAACCTCGTCACTTGCAGGAAATGCTTCTTTCCCGGAATATAATACCGAATTTTCAAAAGGAATTACCCGTCTTGTAGTAGGAGATCAGAATCACCCAACTGAGCCGGGAGTTAAGCTTCAATTGTACTACACGACTTATAAGGCGCCTTGATACTGATTCCAATACGAATCTGAAATAAAAATTCCAGGTCAAAGTTATCAGTTATCTGATACTTCGACCTGGAATTTTTATTATATAATGAATTGAAAATAAGTGATTATTGAAGTGTAAGGAGCAGCCAGCAGATTTTATTCTTTAATCACTTTTCTTGTGGTCACTTCTCCATTTTCTGCTGTCATTTTGATAAGATATAAACCTTTCAAATACTTGTTAAAATGTAATTGATCAACAAGTCCGTTCGCTGATAAACTGACTTTACCCGAATCAAAAACTTTCCGTCCGGAAGTATTAAAAATTTCCATTTTCTGTAATTCAGGCTGATTAGTCTGGATAAATAATTGGTCAACAACAGGATTTGGATAAATCGTCAAAGAATTTTGCAGCTTATCAAAGCTTATATTTGTAATACGACTATATGCAAACGTACCATCTTTATCAATCATTTTTAAACGGTAAAGATTTTCTCCATTAATAGGATCCGGATGTAAAAAAGAATAATTTACATCCGTCGTACTTTCTACTTTGGCCGAAACTAAACCAAGTATTTTCCAGTTTTTCGCTGCATTGCTGCTGTATTGTACTTCAAAATGATCACTGTTTGTCTCCGAAGCAGTGCTCCATAAAAGTTGTGATGCCGGCAATTTTTCCGTTAAGATCTTCTTTACTTCAAAGCTGATTAATGTTACCGGAAGTGCTGTGCAGGCCGAAATAACGTCTTCAACTGTTGCACAACCTGTGGCATTATTTTCAATTCTTGCATTTTCCGGCGTGTTACTTAAAAAGGTACAGATCGGTTGCATTGCGCACATTTGCAGAAGCGTGTTATCTGAAATATCAAGGAGGCCCGGTATGTCGGAGAGTTTGGAAAGAGCACTGATGTCGGTGAGTATTTCATTTCCTGAAATAATTACATCTTCCAGAATAGTGGTCAGGTTTTCAAGGCCTTTAAGGCTTGTTAAAGAAGGGTTCATCACAATGCCTAAACTCGTTATTCCAGTGGTGAGCTTTTCTATTCCTGTTAAATTAGCCAGAGATGCATTTTGCTGAAATAAGATATAGCCGTTTACAGATAGTAAATTGTTAAGTCCGTTTACATTTAAGAGAGCATCATTAGCGGCAACAATGATATCCTCATAAATTGAAACAAGACTCTGAAAACCGTTAAAAGAAGTTAATGCAGGATTGAGAAGAATATAAAGCCCACCTCCAATTGATGCTAAATTAGTAAAACCGCTAAAATCAGTTAGTACGTCATTTGATAAAAATGTAACTGTTCCACCGATGGTAGTTATACCGCTCAATCCGGAAAGTGATGTAAGCGAATTGTTAGAAACTATTGCGACGTCAGAAGTAATATTATCAAGTTTTTCAAGGCCTTTCAAATCTTCTAATCCATCATTTGATTCTATAACCAAAGCACCCCCAACTGATTCGAGATTTTCAAGACCGGTCAGGTGTGACAGGTTCGGATTTGTCGAAATATAAAGATCCAGGCCTACCGATTTTAATGCCACAAATCCACTCAGGCTGGTTAATGAGGAATTGTCGATAATATTCAGCATTCCTCCGACATCTGTAACATTTTCCAATCCTGACAGATTTGTAAGCAAAGGATTTGAAATTATATCAAAGTTCATCCCAACACTTGTGACTTCATTCAGTCCATCCAGACTGGCAAGAAAAGGGTTATTAACGATGGACAAGCTATCGGTAATTTCCGTGACAAAAGTTAATAGCGATAGATCAGTGATATCGGAACCCTGAATTGATAATTTTCCTGTAATTGTTGCAGTGACACAAGTACAATTTGCTTCCCGGAAATCGGTTATTGACTGTTGTGAAGATAACGTTACATCGCCCGTCAGAACGCATTGAGCAGCAGCAGAAAGAGAGAGAAAGAGTAATCCAAGCAGGGAGTAAAGTTTTATCATTTGTTGAGTTAAGTTACAGTTTATTAAAGGTAACTATTTATGATGTCCCCGGAAATTCTCCATCCAAATAATACCAGGAATCGTTTTGAAACACGAACGTGGATTTCTCGTGATGAACCTGATTTTTTCCTTTTCTGTCTTTATAGTGAGCTCTGAATTCAACGATGAATTCACTGGAACCGACAATTTCAAGCTGCTGCCAGATATTGCTTTTCGCCCATTCTTCAATTTCTTTTCTGACCAGAGCTTGTCTTTTTGATGGATGTGTTGTTTCGATCAGATAGTCAATCGCATGTGTGACATAAGCGGAATAACGTGAACGCATTAATTTTTCAGCAGAATCAGCTTTGAGACCACGGATAATCGGGCCGCAGCAGCTTGAAAACGGTTTATTGGCCCCGCAAAAGCATTTTTTCATAAGGAATTTTAGGGATTTTGAGTTAAATGCTTATCGGTTCAATTCTCTAAAAGTAAGTGATATATGCTATGAAAATGTTAGAAAATAAATTCTATACTCCAATCAAAAAAAAATTATTTAAATTTTTATCAAAAATCGGTTACTTTAAATAGACTTCTACAAATTATGTTAATTTCGTAGGTAATGTTCTATGTGAAAAATATGAACATAACGTTTCTACCTTCCAGTTTGATAAGTTTTACATGAATTTTAACAGAATCAGCATTCAGGTCTTTCTGAATATAGCCTTGATTTTTCTTTGCCTGTACGTCAACGGTCAATCGACGTTAGTGGATTCTGCTGTTCATGTTCAAACAAAAGATTCCAGGATTGATACACTTCGGGTAAATAGACTTAACAAGCTGGCTTATGATAATTTTTCATATAATGTAAAAGATCTTCTTGAATATAGTCAGCAGGCACTGTCTCTTGCTAAAAAGCTTAATTACAAACGCGGACAGGCGGAGGCTTATAAAAACCTTGCATTGTCATCCATGCTAATTCATGGCGATGTAAGTGCTTTGAAATATTTAAATACATCCCTGGCTCTGTTTAACAGTTTGAAGGATACTGTTGGTATAGCAACTGTTACTAATTACATGGGTTGCTACTATGCTACCGTGAAAGATTTTAAACAAGCCTTGCCCTTTTTTCTAAAATCACAAAATTTGTTGGGAGACCGAAAACATATATTGAGGCTGACCATACTCACAAATACAGGATCATGTTATGAAGATCTAAAAGAGTATGAGAAAGCAAAGGAATATTTTGAGGAGGCCGAGGTGCTTGCAAGTAGCTTAAAAGATTATGACTGGATTACTATGTCACTGGTCAATTCGGCCTCGCTTTATATCAAAAAAAATGATCTGGAAATGGCATTGCAGAAAAGCGACAAAGCATTTGATATCATTCTCAATCATCGTGTAAGTCCGAGAGAGCAACAATCTTTGTATCTTTTAAAAGGTGACATCGCGTACAAATTGAAGCGGTATGAAAGCTCGAAAAAATACTATGAGATTAGTGAGAGATTTGCAGCGCAAATGAAAAGCAGGGAATATATGGCCGAGATATATTTATAAATTCCATTTGCTGGATTCCATATCGGGGGACTATCAAGGCGCATTGAAAAATTTTAAAAGTTATCAGCAGATAACAGATAGTTTGCTCAACAAAAATAAAAACGAAATTATCGCTTTACACAAAGTAAGATTTGCTTTGGACGAGCGCGAAGATGAAAATAACCGTTTGATAGAGGCAAAAAAAAATGACGGTAAAATCATTTTTTATCAACGGATCATTCTTTTTCTGGCTCTATTAGGTTTTATCGCCATAGGTTTTGCTTTTGTGAGATTAAAGAAACTGAATTTCAAATTAAAAGATCTAAATCAAAGATTCGCCAGGCAGAATCAGGAGCTGGAAGAAGTGAACGGTATAAAAAATAAAATATTTTCTGTGATTGCTCACGATCTGAGAAATCCTTTTGCGCAGTTTATCAGTATTCTGGATATGTTTAAAGCCAGATTGCTGGAAGCAGATGAAGTCGTTACGCTGCTTCCATTCCTTGACAGATCGGTCAATAATACGGTCGATATGATGGACAGACTTCTGATTTGGTCAAAAAGTCAGCTGGATGGTTTCAAAGTCAAAAAGGAGCTTTTTGATGTTTCAATATTGATTCAGGATACGGTTGAAAAACTGCAAAATCTGATTGAGGAAAAACAATTACAAGTAAGAATTTTAAAAACGCAGGAAGTCGAAGCCTGGGCGGATCTTGAAATGATCCGGATCGTATTTCGCAATTTACTTTCCAATGCAATAAAATTTACTCCTTCCGGCGGATCCATTAACATAGAAATATCGAAAGAAAACGAATCGGTTACTATCGCTTTTAAAGATACGGGAATGGGATTAAATGAAGAACAGCTTGCAAGTCTTTTCTCGTTTAATGTAAAAAGTACCCGTGGTACCGCAAATGAATCGGGGACCGGATTAGGACTAAAAATTTGCTATGATTTACTGCTGCTGAACAATGGAAAAATCCGTGTTGAAAGTGTATTAACGGAAGGAAGCTCATTTTTTGTAACACTGCCGTTGAAAGCCTGATTTGAATTTCCGGCCTTTCGGCCAGGAAATTATCAGGGGGATTTATCTTTTTCAATTCAATTCTTTTTTCTCCAAATAACAACGGCAGTGATATCTCCACCGTTTGTGGTATTTGTAACAACGTATTTCAATTCATTATTTGAGAAGGTATAAAATCTCTCCTGGACCGTGCCTTCCCAGTTTGGATAAAATGCGGTTTCTACATGAAAAGTTATCGTTTTACTGGTCTTGTTAACGTTATAAGTGCCAAAATGAGAATTATTTCCCTGTACCAAAGCTGCATTCTCTTCAGGTGTAGCCTTATTTTTATCGCCCGCAGTTACTTTTGGCCGGGATGCTTTCAGGATTTGAATGGCGTAATTTCCACTTTTATCAAAAACTAGCAGACCCTTTGGTGAATTGCCATAAGGAAGTGTTTTAGTCCCATCGGGATTTAAATTTTCCACAGCCACAAGTGTCCACAAACCGGTTAGATCGGAGCTGTCCGGGATTGAATAATTTTTAGGATCATAAGCAAAAGAGTGGGTTGTTATTAGTAAAAGTCCGGTAAAAAAAATAAGCTTTTTCATGTAGCGATTAATTAAGTCTGATTTGTTTGACGGGCAAAATTATACAAGTAAATGATTGCTATATTTGTACAAAGCCTCACAAATTCTGTACAATTATGTCCGTGCAAACCCCTGTACTTTATCAGCCATTTGAAATCGAATACAAAGAAATGGCCACTTTTCCGGGGAAGTCGTACAGGAATAATTACTTTACGCTCATTTATATTCTGGACGGGACGGGAATTCAATACGTTAATCACCACCGGTTTAATTACCGGAAAGGAAATCTGTTTCTGATCACGCCGCAGGATACTTTTTCATTTGATATCAGCATTCCTACCAGGTTCTTTTTTCTAAGTTTTAATGCTTCCTATATCAAACTAAATAAAGACCATGACTGGGTACAGCGAATGGATTTTATCCTGAATAATGCAAGTCACAGACCCGGATGTATTTTAAAAAACAAGGCCGATAAACCTTTGATTGCATCATTGGTTGAGAATATTGTTCAGGAACAAAGTAATCAGCAGCTATATCATAGTAAAATAACGGAGACGATCGTGCAAACAATTATTTTGGTTGTTGCGAGAAATATCGCTTTAAAACTTCCCAAAAATATAAAAGAAAATACGGGCGAAGCTGTACTGGATATTTTGCATTATATCCAGGAAAACATATTCCTGCCAGACCGGTTAAGGGTAGATGAAATTTGCGCGAAGCTGGGTATTTCTGTAAGTTATCTTGGGAAATATTTTAAGAAACAGACGGGAGAGACTTTGCAGCAGTACATTATCAATTACAAGCTCAGACTTGTTGAAATGAGACTTCTGCACAGTGATATGCGAATCAATGAAATTGTTTTTGAGCTAAACTACACCGACGAAAGTCATTTGAACCGATTGTTTAAAAAATATAAAGGCATCAATCCCTCTGAATTCAGGAGAGTGCAAAATAGTATTCCGCAACCGGATAAATTGTAACAAAACTAAAATGAGCTGTGCCTGGTCGGATAATCCGGCCAGGCACAGCTCATTTCTTTAAGCCTGAGCGTTTTACAACACAATGATTTGTTTGGTAACATTGATACCATTCGCTTTAATGCGCAGGATATATTTACCTGATGTAAGATTATTTACATGAACTTTAACGCGGCTTTTCATATCCTGTGTTTGCGTGATCATGATTCTTCCATAAAGATCGTAAACTGTAATTTCTGCATTTTCCACATCGTCACGTGACTCTACATAAATGTCGTCACGAGCGCCAGGATTTGGATAAACAACAAAATCAGCATCTCCATCCGTGACAACTTCCAGATCATTTGAATAAGGAGAATAGCAGGTCAAAAGATTACTTCCCAAGGTAAAAGTTTGAAATGCTCTGGCAGCGTAAGTCCCTTTGATAGTTGTTTTGATCATCTCATTGGCAGAATTATCCAATATTTGGCCGTCACGTTTCCAGTTAAAAGATTCATTTTGCCCAGTCTCGGTAACGGTAGCAGTAGCGGAGAATGGTCCGGTTTTAGCAATAACAGGAGTTGGTACCTGTGGACGAATTAATAAAGAAGATGCTGCCGAATTATCGGAAGTACATCCCAGTACATTTTGTGCGTTAATAAAATAATTTCCAGTTTCCTTTACACTAATAGATGTGGCTGCTGAAATGGAAGTATTGTTTCCCTCTTTGTACCAGCTGTATTGATCATTTCCCGATTTTATTGAAAACGTAAAGGCTGAATCCGCACATTCCTGTTGTGATCCGGATTGCAGAATGGTGGGTGTTACAGGTTTTACACTACTTGAAATCGTAATTTTTTGTGAACGCAGTGTGTTTCCATAGATGTCCCGCAATTTGGCATAATATACACCTGGATTTGAAACATTAATGGATCTTCCACCTTCTGTACTGATACCACCGTTTACTTCTTTGGTCCATGTGTAGTTGAGATAACCATCCGGCAAGGTTAAATTGACAGAAGAATTGTTAGGCGCGCAAACACTTGCAATTTTCGGTTCATCTGTAATTGAGACAGGGGCAACGGTTGAAAAAAAGTTTGTTGTCAATGCATCATTCCAGGCATTTGCAAGCACAGTTAAAGCAGCGGTGCCATAAAAGTGAGTGCCATCCGCACGGGAAGCGGGTAAATTATCGGTAGAGGGGCCTGGATAAGCAATTCCTGGCAATTCATTAATAACTGCATTCTGGGCATCAATAATGGGCTGATAAACCGTGTTGGCTGCGTAAGAAGTCCGTGCAATCACCCATGGGATTTTTTTATTAACATCTGATGTAAGTTTGGCGATAACAAATTTCAAATTGGCTTTATAATCCGCAGCGCTCATTTTCATCGGATCATTATCTGATTCTCCCTGCATCCACAAAATCGTTCTGGCACCGTATTGTTTTACATAATATTGTAAAGCAAGTCTCAAATTTCCATAAGGCATTTGTGAAGGCAAAATGAATGTATGATCCGTATAAACAGAATATGTTGGTATATTCTGGCTGCTTTCAACCCAGTTAATGATGGAAGTCCCACTCCATGCGGTATTGACAAACATGACCGGAACATTCAGTTTTTTAACCAGCAAGTCACCCAAAAGTCCCCAGCACCAACTCCCGTGACCACGTGGCCCCATTACTTCTTCTGTGCTGTTTAACTGTTTAAAAGTAGGATAAGCCAGATCTTGCGTATTATTGTTATCCTCATTATTGTCTGCAACATAATTGACTCTATCCTCGGATGCTCCCGGAGGCAGCGCGTTGGAATAGCCATGGTCAATCATGCCCTGTGCATTGGATTGGCCGGAAATTATGAACACTTCACCAACGCCTGTCTTTGAAACAACAGCTGGACTTCCGATTAAAACTCCTTTTTTTGATCCCCTCACTTCCAGTTTATACCAGCCACCCACTAAGCGGAGTGTGCCGCTGAAAACTCCTCCTGTGGGGTTATCCTGTAATGTCGTCCAGTTTACCTCAGTTCCCTGATTGGCAGCTACCGGTGTGGCATGCACTTCAATTTTATCCATTGACAGGGCGTAGCTACCGCTAATGGTGACGGTGGCGGAGTTATTAAGTTCACGCTGATAAACAGAGCGTTCAAGGGGGGCAGTTAAACTAATCTGGGCATTTGCGTAAGCCGGTGTTAACAAAAAGAACAACCATTTTAATGAAACGCGAAGGGAATTAAAACTTTTACTCACTTTATCTTTATTTATTGATGTTTACCTCGGTAAAAGGTAAATGACTATTGACTTAAATATTACAGGAGAAATCTATCCTGATATTTGAATTATTACTTTTAACCATTAACCCAAAACGACTTAAAAATTGCTTAGAAAGTTAATTGGTATCTGATTATCTACTTGTTAAATACGTAAAATATAGAGAATGTAACTGATGCCTGTATAAATATCTTTTTGACAAACATTTTTACAAATATCTGTTAATTTTCTTAGGTCTGATGCACCGTTTAATTGAAGATTTCTCGATCATGGAATATTTATGTTTTAAGTTGAAAAATAAAACGTCTCCGCTTTGTAATAATCAATTGATAATGAGTGGTTTAAATTTTGACTTTTATAGTTATTTATAACTAATAAAATCAGCCATTATTCTTTGACAACTCTGGTTCCTTCGTGATATTTATTGTCATTATCTTCCGAATCTGCATCGCCCATGTCGTGTGGGTAAACATTATAAGTGCCCGGATCGGCATCTTTCACAATACCGGCTTTGTAAAAAACATGTCGGTTGTCGCTGGCGTAATTTTCTCCCAATACCCGAAAAGAAGATACTTCCGCGTCCTTCATTCTTTTATCATCCATGAATACAAAATACCTGTCTTTTGCGTAATTAATGTCATGACCGTACATTCCATTTTCCTTGAAAACTTCAAAAGTTTCGGGGTCAGCACCCGTAATTTTCCTCTCTTGAAAGTATACGCTGTTATTATCTTTTGAGTAATCTTCATCCAGAATTTGGAAAGTTTCCGGGTGGGCATCTTTTAATCTGAATCCGAGAAAAAATACATTGATATTGTCCCGTGAATACCGATAATCCAGAATTTGAAATGATTGCCTTTCGCATGGTAAAATACAGATGTTGCTCTGGCCTTCCCCGGAATAGCCATAGTAGTAAATATTCGTACTGTCTTTTGCGAAATTGCCGTCAATGACAACAAAAGTTTTTCCATCACTACGATTAACAGGTAGAAGATTCAGGTATGCAGACACGTTGTCTTTCGCAAAATGATTGCTAATACTTACCAGCGAGGAAACGTCTTTTACTTCAAAAGGACTGCCTTGAAACCAGGCATATTTGTTGTCTTTGGCATATCCGTTTTTCAAACTGACAAAAGAAGCCGGATCTGCATTTTTAACTTCCAGAATGGTTTGGCGTTTTGTGAGATAATAATTCTGGCCTTCCCGGTATTCATCGCAATAATAGGCTTTGTTTTTATCTTTTGCATAATGATCATCCAACGCTTCAAAAGTTGGAACATCAGAATAACTGAATGACCGGCTTTTATAATAAGCAGCATTTGTGTCCTTCGCAAACACATGATTGAGCACAATAAAATCTTTATCTGTAACAACCTTTCCATTAAATCTGATCTTTTCTTTTTCGTCGGTATTACATTTAAAAAGAAGAGCACCAAGAATAAAGAAAATCGTTTTGAAGATCCATTTTATAAATTTGAACATGTCGCAGATCGTCCTTTTATCAAAAAATATATTTGAGCTCATTACTGGTAATCTGTTAATTGAGTGATCGTTGAAAAGTGGTTGAGAATGATGTGATGCAAAAGTATAGAGCCATTTTGTGATCGTAAATTTTAGCAGGTATACAAGACGTACACAAATGGGAAAAGGACGTATACAAAAGGTAAACAATATGAAAAAGATAGCCTGGCTCAGTTTTCATAAAATAATTCGAGTAGTATTTAAATTTTTTGATTTGAATTTGTACCAGGCTGGCGGGAAAATTTTGGAGAGTAAAGCATCCTTATTCAACCCGGTTCAATCTCTAAAAAGCAAATAGTTATTCCCTGAATTATTATTTACATTTAGAATATAAAAGAAAATTACATTTCCAATCCTCCTAAATAGAAGCTAACCGCCAACAGCTAACCGCAAAACTTATGTTCGAAAACTATTTCAAAATCGCCAGACGGAACCTTTGGAGAAGCAAAGGCTTTTCGGCTATTAATATTTTTGGACTGGCTATCGGTATCGCTGCCTGTTTTTTTGTTTTTGAATATGTCAATTTTGAGTCGGATTACGACAAGTTTAATACCAATTCAGAAAACCTGTATCGCGTTCCGATTTCTTATTCGGGAAGCATGGCTAATGTCCCTACAACGGCAGGAAACCATCCTGCGGTAGGGCCGGCGATGAAGGCAGATTTTCCGGAAGTTCTTGATTTTGCCCGTGTAGTAAGCGTGTCACTTTTCATGAATGCCTTTTCAATTTCCTACACTTCGCCGGTGGGGGAAGTGAAGACGTTCAATGAAAGTAACATTTACCTGGCGGACGCATCTTTTTTCAACGTGTTCTCTTATCCGTTAATATCGGGTGACAGGAAAACTTGTCTTTCAAATGAAGGTTCTATTGTCATTTCAGAATCAGAAGCCAAAAAATACTTTGGCGAGCAAAATCCTATTGGACAATCTCTTAAAGTGAATGGCCGGATGCCTATGAAAGTGACTGCTGTTTTTGCAGATGTTCCGGAAAATTCACATATAAAATTTGATATGCTGGTTCCTTTTGCTGTTTTAGGACCAAAATTTGGAGAAGACAATTGGGCATGGCCGGAATTTTACAACTATGTAGTGCTGGCTCCGGGAACGGATATCAAAAAACTGGAAGCTAAATTCCCGGCTTTTATAGAGCGTTATCTGGGGGCAAAAATGAAAGAGCTGAATTTTAAATCTTCGTTTCAATTACAGAAGGTTACCGATATTCACCTTACCTCAAACTATCTGAAAGAAGCCGAAGCAAATGGAAGTGCAAAGGAAATTTATTTTTTGGCTGTTATCGGCGTATTTATTCTATTCATTGCCTGGATCAATTACATCAATTTGTCGACTGCAAAATCGATGGAGCGGGCAAAAGAAGTGGGGCTAAGAAAAGTTGTTGGTGCGGAAAAACAACAATTGGTTATCCAGTTTTTGCTTGAATCTTTCATTGTAAATTTCCTGGCACTGGTTGTCGCTGCGATAATTATTTTGTCTTTAAGTTCATCATTTAATCATTTTATCGGGAGAAATATCAGCGCAGGTTTCTTTTCGACTGGTCTTGGAGGAAAGCTGTTTTTCTGGTTAGGTGTTTTAGTCGTTTTTGTTTCGGGAGCTTTGCTGGTCGGGGCATATCCTGCTTTTGTCTTGTCATCATTTTTACCGGTAAGGGTTTTAAAAGGTGCGCCGGTGCAAACGGGAAAAGGAATTTCACTGCGGAAAGTTCTGGTATCTTTTCAATTTGTACTTTCTATCATTCTTATCGCATCGACTTTTGTAGTTTTCAAGCAGTTTAATTTTATGCGGAATGGAAATCTGGGCTACAAGAAAGATCAGATTTTGATCGTAAAAGCACCCTCTATTGTAGATTCTACGATTGGTAACAAGTTTAGCTATTTCAAGTCCGAAATCATGAATACCAGTTCTGTGATTGATGTTTCGGGCACATCTGATATTCCCGGTAATATGATCCGTTATCGGAATAGTGTCAGGAAAGCAAGTCAGGATAAGCAGCATAATTTCACTACTTATCTGATGGAAATTGACGAGAAATTTGTTCCAACTTATAATATTCAACTAGTCGCCGGAAAAAATCTGGAAGCAACAGACAGCTCCTCCCTGGGACCGAAAGCCTATACAAAAATTCTGATCAATGAAGAAATCGTTAAAGCATTAGGCTTCAATTCTGCTGAGGAAGCGGTAAATCAGGATATTAAATTCGTACTTGGCCAGGATGATGTACTTTGCAAAGTTTCCGGCGTTATCAAAAATTTCCATCAACGTTCACTGAAAGAAAAATTCGATCCGATATTATTTTATTACCCTTCTTATCAGGGCTCAAAGTATATCTCTGTTAATATTAAAGCTTCTGATGCTGCCAAAAGCATTTCGGATGTTGAAGCGCTTTACAAAAGAGCATTTCCCGGAAATCCTTTTGAATATTTTTTTCTGGACGAATATTTCAACCGTCAATATCAGGCCGATGCACGTTTAGGAAATGTGTTTGGGCTGTTTGCCATACTCGCCGTTGTAGTAGCCTGTATGGGACTTTTAGGTCTTTCGAGTTTTGTTATCAAATTGAGAACGAAGGAAATAGGTATTCGTAAAGTTTTAGGTGCTTCTGTAAGCGGATTGCTTGTTTTGATTTCAAAGGATTTCGTGAAGCTGGTTTGCATCGCGTCCGTGATAGCAATTCCGGTAATTTATCTCGCCGCTAGTACCTGGCTGGATAACTATGCCTTTCACATTGCGCTTGGGATTTCCATCTTTATCGTTCCGCCTTTATTGCTGCTGGTCATTACCCTGATCACGATTTGTTTGCAAAGTTTGAAGGCAGCGTTAACGAATCCGGTAAAGAGTTTGCGGAGTGAGTAGGGGGGCAAGCCAACATTAGATTTGCAGGAAGAATAGCGATTGATGTTTAATTTTTTACTTAAAGTTATACGCAATAACCCTGTGTAAGCCGATCAATTTCTTCACTAAGAAAGTCCAAATAAACATTCTCGATATGATCATCAAAAAGATTTCTATCAAAATTTAAAGCAGATTTGTTAAGCCAAATATTAAATTCAATATTGTCTCCTAAAATTTGCTTTCCCTTTTCTATAATATCGTTAATTTTTTGACGGGTTACAATAGTTGTAGAGTCTTCTTTTAGTAAGAAATCAAGATAAGTTTCAATGGTTTAAATATAATGTGTTGCTTAAAGATACCATAATTTGGTCGTAGTTTATCACATTACATACCCATCCTTCGGCAAGATCTTATCCGGAATCAAATCAGCTTCAATGGTTTGCAGCAAATTTATTTCAATCGTTCTCGAAAGTGAGCGCATCGGGATATCGTTGTGATTTCCCTCAAACGGACTTTGCATCACGTAGGAAATTCCTTCAACATAAAAGAAAAGGAAGGAGATTACAAAGGTGATCGGTATCGCAATTCGTCCGATGCTGTCAATAAGTCCCATTGGTAAAATCAATGTAAAAATGAAGATAGTCAAATGGACGTAAAAGCTGTATTGGGTTGGAAAAATAGTATTTTTAATACGTTCACATCCTCCCATCGAATCCGTAAGGCGTGCTAATGTGGTGTCAAGACTTTGGAATAAAATTGGATTGATATAACCTTTGTCAAAGGCTGATGTAATCCTTTTTTCGAGCAGCAGGATAATAGCGTTCGGGATATTCTGGTGTTTGGAAACAAATGCCAGCTCTTCCGGTTCCAGATGCAAATTGGCATCAATCAGGACTGTTTCCTGCCTCAGTGTATTGCATAATGCGTAACACCAGGCAATCTGTAAGTGCGCGATATTATCGATGATTTCCTTTTTCTCAACAGGATCTGTTTTGATAAAAGCGATGGACTGCCTGACCAGCGACCGGCTGTCATTTACGATAGCGCCCCATAATCTCCGCGCTTCCCACCACCTGTCATAGGCGGAATTGGTTCTAAAACCGAGTAACAAAGAAAGCGCCGTGCCGACGATAGAGATAATGGAAATAGGGAAAACCAGGAAGTGCCAGTTTTCATATTGATAAAGGTAAAAGACAAAAGCGGCATAACTTGTCACTGCAAGTACTCCGACCCATATGCCTTTCAGAAGGCGCCAGATTGAAAAAACTTCCTTAACGTACATTGGGTAAGATTAATTTGATCCTGTTTGAATTCAGAGTTAATAATTATACCAATATAGATAAATCCAGTTGAAAAAGGCTCGAAGTACCATCTTTATAATGTTCAGGAAGACCTTTTGTCTGATTTAATACAGTAGTTCCCAAAAAGTCAAACCCATAACTTATATAATAATTGTTCAATTTGTCATTGCCGCTACCGGTATCCATCCGAATAAATTTCTTGTTGTTTTTTAAAGCAAAATCTGTGGTCCAGCTAACAATTTGTTTCATAAATCCTTGTCCTCTAAAATCCGGATTGGTAGCAATTCTGTGCAGATAAACCGCCGGATCGTCATTCTTCTCCAACCAAATAAGCGGATCGTTAAAAGTGGTGCAGAAAATACAGGCAATTTTATCATTAATCATAATTTTCCACTGTCTCTTTTCAATGATGTCGTCAATTATCATTTCTCTGTCAAAGCCTTTCCAGAACTTTTTTGCAACACTTTTCTGATATTCTGTGGCAGCTTTATAAAGCAAAATAATTTCTTGCAGGTCAGCAAGGTTTGCATTTTTGATCGTCGTCATGGCTTTTTTATGCAAAACTAAGACTGAATTTCATGTCAAAACAGATTTAGTTTTGTGAAATTTAGGCATAACAGAAACTTTTTTTTGAGTGTAATTCTATTTTTTCGTATCAATCGAATATTGGAGCGTAAAGCTGGTTGTGGAATGTAATATTCTGTCAATCGCATATTTCGAAAAATTACTTGAAATAGAGATACCAATTGTACTAAATCAGAAAAAGCTGATTATCTCATTTAAGATGTTTATTACCGTCTAGTTAATAATTATTTAATGTTTATTTTGAAATTTTTTGAGAAGTATAAGCGTTTCGATAACAGGATAATTTATATATTTTCTTTAACATAACATTTAATAAAGGGCTTAAACGCTTATAATATCATGAGAACTTCAATCAAAACAATATTAGTTGCTTTCGCAGTAGTTACTTCATTTGCTTTCACAGCCAACGCAGAAGGAAGAGATAATAAAAAGACATCTGATTTAAACACGGGTGTATTTGTTAATAAAGAAGGGAAAATAAATGTATCGGTTGATCAGGCAAATGAAGACGCAGCCACCACGATTTTGATAAAAAATGAAAGCGGCGATGTTGTTTATAGTGAAGTTGTCGAAAAGGGAAATCAAAAATTCGGACGCGTTTTGAATGTAGATAAACTGGAAGACGGTCAGTATGAGCTTGAAGTAAAAAGCAATAACAATAGCCAGGTTAAAACTTTCCAGGTTTCTGAGCCTAAAACTGAACGCGTAATTGAAATGCAGTAATTAAAAGTATAACATTGAAAATGGCTTGTGGTAATCCGCAAGCCATTTTTTGTTATTCTTCCACAAACGTTTCTATGCTTTTCAGGATTTCCGGCATCTTAGCGTGAGCATTATTGCAAAGCAAAATGATGGTTTTATCAGCATCAATATACCTGATAAACTCTGTTGCATAACCCGGATTATCTCCATCATGCCACACAACTTTTCCCCTTTTAGTTTGTTTAATTTTCCAGCCAAAACCATAATTTGAAACCAGGCCATCGGTCAAACGTGCAGGTGCAAATGCCTCCTGCAAAGTTTCCGTTTTCACAAGCGTATTGGAATACAAAACTCTGTCCCACTTTAAAAGGTCAGCGGAAGTTGAACTCACCCGCCCCGGACCTTTTCGGTTACCCAACCAAATAGCATAATTGAATTGCGGAAAGGAATCAGCCGGAACGTAACGCTGTTTCTCTTTTACATAAATATGACCAAACGCCAGGTTTTTCAAATTCTTTTTCTGGTCAACTGTCCGGATATCTGTACTTGTCATTTTTGCAGGAATGAAAAACCTTTTCCTGCAAAATTCGATAAAATCCTCTCCCGAAACTTTCTCGGTAATACTCGCCAAAAGCATAAATCCGGTATTACTATATTCATATTTTGTACCCGGTTCAAAATGTTTTTCGGGATGATATTGAATGAGATAAGCGATATTATCTGCGTTGCCCGCAACCTTATTTTTATCCCAATGCTCATCCATTACCTTTTGATAATCAGGAAGTCCGGAAGTGTGGTTCAATAAATTTCGGATGGTAATATTTTTGTAAGGAAGACCCGGAATGTAGCGATCGATTTGGTCATCAAAAGACAATTTTCCGGCTTCTTTCATTTGCATGATAGTCATCGCCGTGAATTGTTTTGAAACCGATGCCAGTTCGAAAATGGTCGAAGTTTCCATAGGTTCTTTTGTTATAAAACTTTTATAACCGAACGCTTTATGATAAACAGGTTTTCCTTTTTCGGCTACGAGTAATACGCCGCTGAAATCCGGGACAGAAGCAAAAATCTTATCAAGTCTGGTTTCTAAATTCGGCGCGGCTGTTTGTTTTGCATTTTTGCAGGAAGTCAAAATCAAAGTACCCAAAAAGAGAATAATTAGTGGTTTGATTAAAGGCTTGGTCGGGGATAATTTCATCGTTACAAAGGTATAGCGGTTTGCTGTTTTACATCATGAAGTACAATCACGCTGCTTTCTACATTCACATTTTTGATTTTAGAAATTTCCAGTAACAACCGGTCATATTCCTTAATGTTTTCGACCACAACTTTCATCTGATAATCAATAGTGCCGGCAAGGTGATAACATTCAAGAACCTGCGGACATTTCACGAATTGTTTCTTCAAATTCTGCAACATTTTCAGCAGTGTAAACCGGCATTCTGATGTTGATAAAAACCGTTTGTCCGCGGCCAACTTTTTCCTGATCAACCAGGGCGACATAACCTTTGATCACACCGTCTCTTTCCATTCGTTTTATACGTTCAAAAATAGGTGTCGTACTCATTTCCAAAGATTCGGCCAGTTCCTTAATAGTTAGCTTGGCATCCTTTTGCAGGAAATTAAGGATTTTTTTATCAAGGTCGTCTGTCATTTCAATTTAAAAATAATGGAAATATATTCTTATTTTAAATACAATTTAGGAATATTATTACAAGTAAGTATCATTTTGTAGAATTTTAATCTATTTTTACTTAATTCATTTTAATAGTCGGATGGAAAAAGCAATAGTATTAACTGCCGGTCTTCTGGATACGGTAGATGCCAAAACAGCTCACGGACTGATACGTGAGAGCGAGCGATTTCAAATTGTTGGGATTGTTGATAGTAAACATGCCGGAAAAGATGCAGGAGAAGTGCTCGATGGAAAATTCCGGAATATTCCTGTTTTTGAAACGATTGAAAAGGCAGTAGAAGCTGGCCCGACTTATTGCATTATCGGTGTAGCGACAACGGGGGGAAGATTTCCCGATTTTATGTTGAAAATCGTTGAAACTGCTATTCAAAATAAACTTTCCATCGTCAATGGACTGCATGATTATCTTTCTGCGCGGGAAGATATGGTTGCTCTGGCAAAAGAAAACGGTGTGGAATTACTTGATATCCGTAAGCCAAAAGCCTTTAAAGATCTGCATTTCTGGACCGGGGAAATATTGAATCTTCAAACGCCGGTGATTGCCGTTATGGGCACCGATTGTGCGCTTGGAAAAAGAACAACGACCCGATTGTCTGATCAAATCCTGTGAAAAAGCAGGACTGAAAGCGCAAATGATCTACACCGGACAAACGGGATGGCTGCAAGGCGGAAAATATGGATTTATTTTTGATTCAACATTGAACGATTTCGTATCAGGCGAGCTTGAACATGCGATTTTAAGTTGTGATAAGGAGACAAATCCTGACCTGATTTTTATTGAAGGGCAATCGGCGCTAAGAAATCCGAGTGGCCCTTGCGGAGCGGAATTTTTGCTTTCGGGAGGTGCCAAAAATGTAATTTTGGTACATTCACCAAAACGTGAATTCTTTGATATGGAAGAGCATTTTGGCAAAATTCCAACGCTTGAATCCGAAATTGAACTTGTGAAATTGTACGGCTCAAATGTAATTGCTTTGGCGCTGAATACCGAAAATTGCACCGAAGAAGAGTATTTATCATTCCAGGAAACTTATCAAAAACGGTTCGGAATTCCAGTGCTTCTTCCTATTCAAAAAGGTTGTGATGAAATTGTTGATGTGCTAAAATCGCTGATCAAATGAACATAAAATCCGTAAGAGCATACGCCGAATTAATTCCGCTGAAAAAGCCATACACCATAGCGCGTGAAACCATCAGCGATGCTGAAATTATCTTTTTTGAAATCACATTATCCAATGGAATTTGCGGAAGAGGCGCTGCAAATCCAGATCCCGAGGTAATAGGAGAAACGGCTTCTCAAACGCTGGAAAATCTTAGGTTCGGATGCGGTTTCGGATTATTTAAAGGGAAAACATATCCGTGAATTCCTATCTCATATTGCTTATTTCAGAAAGCTTTATGCACAGTTTCCGGCCACACTGGCAGCTCTTGACATAGCACTTCATGATGCTTTTGGGAAATGGATCGAACTGCCGATCGTTGATTTTTACGGTCGGTATCATTCCAGAATGCTGACTTCCGTAACGATAGGAATTAAAGACGTTGCCGAAACAATTCAGGAAGCAAAAGAATATAAAGAGCAGGGATTTAAGGTTTTAAAAGTGAAAACCGGTTTGAATCCGCAACTCGATGCCGAACGCGTAATCCGGCTTAATGAGACTTTTGGCAACGATTTTACAATTCGTGTGGATGCGAATGAAGGTTATTCAGCAGATGATCTTGATGTTTTTTTGAAACAAACATCGTCCTCTCCTCTGGAATTAATCGAACAGCCTTTTCACCCAAAATTCAACGATGAGTTGCTGAAATTTCCTGTGGAAGTTCGTACAGAAATTGGCAGCCGACGAATCACTGACAGACGCGAAAGCTGCTTTTGAAATTGCGCGCGATGGGTTGTTTGGCATTTTTAATATCAAACTGATGAAATGCGGTGGTCTGGTTTCTGCTTTTGAAATCGCCAATATTGCCAAACAGGCAGAAATTGATCTTTTCTGGGGTTGTAATGATGAAAGTGATCTAAGCATTTCTGCCGCCTTACATGCCGCATTCGCTTGTCCGAATACAAAGTACCTGGATCTGGACGGCAGTTTCGATCTTTTGGAAGATTATCAAAGAAAGTGGATTTATATTAGAGGACGGATATCTTTCTATACAGTCCAAACCCGGCTTCTGATGAATGAAAATACTTTAAAGCGATCGATCAAACCACTTTCCGCAGTTTTTCTCGTAGTCAGTGCTATTGTCGGCTCGGGCATTTACAAAAAAGTGGCGCCGATGATGGACCAGCTTCATTCGCCAACACTTGTACTTTTGTGTTGGACGCTGGCTGGCGTATTAAGTTTGATGGGTGCTTTGAGTAGCGCTGAACTGGCTTCGATGATGCCTGGTTCGGGCGGTGAATACATTTATTTCAATAAAATCTACGGTAAATTTTTCTCCTTTATTTACGGTTGGGCAAGTCTGGCGGTCATGAAAACGGCTACAATTGCGGCATTGGCCTATGTTTTTTCTGAATCACTGCACGAAATTATTCCTCAAATTCATAGTATGGGAGGTGCCAGTATTAAAATTATCGCTTCTTTGCTGATCATCGTTTTAAGTTACGTAAACTACCGCGGCGTTTCTTTTGGTGAAAAACTGAGTCGCTATTTCATTGCCGGAATCGTTCTTTCGATTCTTGCATTTGTGATTTTGGCTGTTTTTTCAGGAAAGGGAAATATGGAACATTTTACACAAACCGCTGTAAACGCACCGACAGGCTGGCCACTTTTTGCTGCTATGTTTGCCGCTTCATTAAGTGCTTTTTGGGGATATGAAGGCTGGAATAATATCGGTTTTATTGGCGAAGAAGTTAATAATCCACAGCGGAATCTGCCGCTTGCACTGGGGATCGGGACTTTAATCGTGATCGTGCTTTATCTTTTGATTAATGCGGTTTATCTTTTTATTCTGGCTCCGGCACCAAATAGAATCGTTGGGAATTAATCAGATTGCCGCCGTAGAAACTTCCAGGGTTTTAGGAGGAAATATCGGAGCAGTTTTATTATCCGTGCTGATTGTTCTGACTACTTTTAACTGTACAAACGGAACAATTCTGATGTCGGCCAGAATTTTTTTCGCCATGGGGCGCGACGGATTATTTCTCAAAAAAGCTGCCATCATTCATCCCGTTTATAATACACCGTCATTTTCCATTTTGATCCAGGCAATCTGGTCCATTGTTTTGGTGTGGTCGGGTAGTTTTGATGCGCTTACGGATCTTCTGGTTTTTGCTTCTTTTTTCTTTTATGGTGCCGCCGCTTTTGGTGTGATTTTGTTCAGGAAAAATAAAATGCCGAGACCTTATAAAGTGCCTTTATGGATTCCGGCCATATTTTCGGCTTTCTGTTTTTTGCTGGTTGTAGTTAGCGCGGTCAATCAGCCGGTTCAGGCTTTGACTGGTTTGTTGCTGATTTTATCCGGTGTTCCGGTTTATTGGTATTATACCAAAGTGGTGAAATCTGATTGATAGATTTATTCAGTATTTTACCAATAAAACGAAAAATCACTCTCAGAAAATCTGAAAGTGATTTGACTGATTTCCGATATGGTAAAACTTAATGATCATTTAAGAATCAGCGGTACATTTCCTTTGCCGCCGAGCACGATAATTTTTGCATTCGGAGACGCTGCCAGTTCTTTTTGTGCTTTAATACTTTCATATTGAAGCTGGCGGTCGGTCAAACTGAGTGCGATAATGGTTTGGTAATCAGAAATACCTCTTGCTTCCACACGTTTTCTTTCTGCTTCCTGTTTTTCTTTTTGCAGGACAAATTCCATTTTCTGGGCATCCTGTTCAGCATTGATTTTTGATTCTATTGTCTTCTTTACCGATTCGGGTAAATTGATATTACGAATTAAAAGCTGTTCCAGAATCAACCCACGACTTTTGAAATCCTTGTCAATAGTCTGGTAAATTCTGCTTTGAAATTCGTCACGTCGTTTAGAATAAAGTGCAACAGCATCATAATAAACCGCATTGTCACGAATCCGGTACGGGTAATTGGCCTCACGATTTTGTCCTTATAATCCGGACCAATTCCTTTGTAAATGGCGGGTGCTTTGTCTGGCATTATCTTGTATAAAACCGTCAGGTCAATAACCACTTCCAGTCCATCCGCCGACAAAACGCGGATGGCATCATCACCCTGCAATTTCGCCTTCCGATGTTTTTAAAGACATCGTATAATTTTGGGTTTTTGTGTCAAAAATGGTTACCTGAGAAAGTGGATTTACAAAATTCAAACCATTTTCCAGCACTTTCGGATCAACTTTTCCAAACAAAGACTGTACACCAATTGTACCTGCATCAATCTGTCGGATACTTGCTGACAGGATTCCTAAAACAGCTATTGCAATTCCTGAAACTTTTAAAATAGAGGCGTATCGGAAATATTTAATGAGGAATTACTGATCAAAAAACCGCTGGCGGCTATAAGAATTCCCAAGGTTAGAAAGAACATGGCATTCGGTATATTTAAAATGTAAAATTAAACTTATATCTATATACGTAATAAAAGTGTGCCATCGTTTCAGATTAATTTTTTGTAATTTAACGATTTATTTAAGTTACTTATGGAAATTTTTAATCTCTTTTATTTTATAAAATTTATCAAAACGATATGGTTTTATCATTTTGATAAATTCCTCAGAAGCAAATGTGACTAGCCTGAAACGATGGATAAACGGGTACAATAAATGTAATCGTTTATCAATATTCAAGCCATTGTTAGTAATGATTAAGTATTACCGTTTTTCAAGTTTATCTGATTTTTTGGTCAAGTCTCGAAATGTGATTTTTATACGATCCGTTGGTTGTATTTTTCTGTTGACGGGTTTATCAATTTCGATTAATTTTCAGGCAAAAGCGCAAACAAAAACAGACGAATTTGTTATCGGAATTTTCTGGCCGCCAGTTTGGAAATTTACGAACGACGAGCAGTATAAAATCCTGAGCGAATCACATGTCAATTGCATTCAAAATGTTTCAAGTACCGATTTGAACACGCCCGAAAGGAATTTTAAAATGCTGGATCTTACCCGTAAATATGGCATGAAAATGTATGTTTCGGACCCGAGAGTTACAGGTTCAGACAAAGAAATTGAAGAGATGGTGGAAACCTACCGCCATCATCCTGCCACAGCGGGTTATTATATTCGTGATGAGCCAGATAGTGCCATGCTGGACTGGGCAATAAAAACCTATCGTAAAATCGCTTCTCTGGATAAAGACAAAATTCCTCACGTTAATTTATTCCCTGATTTCGCCTGTAAAAGATTATGAAAAAGGCCTACGTGGAAAGATGGATTGAAGGCGTTGGAATAGAAAATCTGAAATATTTATCTTTTGATAATTACCCATTTTTACGAAAAGGAAAATTTGAAAAATCATATTACAACAATCTGGATATTATTCGCCGTGCCGGATTGAAATACAATGTCAAAACTTCTTCTTATCTGCAATCTTTTGGTATAGTCAATACGTTCAGACGCCCGACTGAACATGAAATGCGGTTAAATGTATATTCAAATCTGGCTTACGGAATTAAAAATCCGGTCTGGTTTTGTTACGCCACACCAACCGGGCAAGGGCGATCAGAAGTTCATGAACTCTGTTATCGATTCGCTGGGTCAAAAAACAGATTTGTATAAACCATTTCAACAATTTAATGCTGAAATGACTCAGTTAGGAAAGACGCTCATTCACCTGGATGCTGTCGAAGTTTATCATTCGGGCGACAGTCTTTGGATGGGGACACAGCCTGTTCCGGCCGATTTTTTCTTCCAACCAATAGAATCTGTCGTCACAACTTATCCTATCGCATTTTAAGGATCAAAACAGCAAACGGGAGTATGTGATGGTAGTTAATAAATCGTTGAAGGAATCTCGAAATTTCATTTTCCAGCTAGTAGGAAAAATTAAAAAAGTACAACAAATTTCCAAGGTTAACGGAAAGAGCGGAAAGGATTTATTTGATAAAAAGTCAAACCGTTTGACGGAAAGTTTTTTACCGGGAGAAGGGAAGCTCTACCTGGTACTTCAATAATTTGAAAGGGGTGAGTTGTTGTTTATCCAATTTAATAAATCGATCAAATTCTGTTTTGATTATCTCCGCGTTACTTTTTTACTACTTGCCGGGATGATTAAAATGACACCTGATTATTTTCAAAACACAGGATATGGAAAGTAATTTATCCTCAAGAAAATTTATAAAACGCTTGGTTGCCAGCCAGGCTGCTTTTTCAATCGACGGAAATTTTCAGGCGACTTTTCAGCACTTTGATTTTCTGCATGCTTTGTAGTATTTTTAATTTGCTTCTGAGCAAAAGAAGAAAACGAGAGGCATATTAAAACGAACAAATAATTCGGTTTAAGTGATTTTTTAACATACTAATTTTCAAAATCTTAAAAAGGATGACGCAGCCGCACCATCCTTTCTTTTACAATCAATCGTCCTATTACTATTTATTTTAAATTTCTGATTACCTCCACTGCATCAGTGCTGAATTTAATGCGACCTCAACTCTGTGCCGCGGTTTATGGAAATAGCTTAGTCCGTGTCCCGGAATCATGATATCCATATCTACCCTGGCGAATTTTCTTAAAGATTCCGTATAGATTTTCTTGTCAAAATCTATCGAACCGCCCCATCCGAAATCTCCACCGAGCAGTGTTCCGATCACATCACCGCTAAAAACAACGTGTTTATTTTCCCATTGCATACCAAAAGCTGTGCAACCCATGCTATGGCCCGGCAAATGCATAGTTGTAAATTCGATACCCAAAACCGTAAATTTCTCCCCGTCCGAAACAGTTTGGTCTACTTCGAAGGGTGTGAACGTTTTATGGTACAAGTAACCACAGCATCGTTCATCCCCCGACAAAACTGCGTCTGCCGTTTCAGGTGATGAAATGAAATTTACACCTTGTTTTTTTAACAGATGTCCACCGCCCGCATGATCAAAATGTGCATGTGTCAGGATGCAATATGTTATATCTTCCTGGTTTAAATCCCAGTATTTCATATTGGAAAAAATCTGGGAAAGCGTATCACCGCATCCGCAGTCGATCATAATCAGCCCGCTTTCTGTTTTGATGATATACGAATTACCATCGTTCCATAAAGCGCCTTGCAAGTCAAAAGTGATCCCGTTCAGATCACCTCCAACCTGAAAAATATTTTTTAGAAGCTGCATCTGTTTGTAGTCTGGTTGCTGAAAAAGTCAGCGGATAATCCTTTACTATACGATAATCGGTGCGGAAGGCTACTTGCAGTCAATTGATTTACAAGAGGTAAAACGAAGGTGACAATTTTCAAAATGATAAAAGCGTGTCATTTTGAAATGGTTTTTTGATTGCTTAAGAGTGTCGATTTTTATTAAATCACTCATTATCAGTATTTTAATGTTTTATATGAATCAGTTTTGGTTCGGAATTTTACCGATAAGTTTATAAAAATTAAAGTAGTTGAAAACAAAATATACAAGTGAAAAAAATACCTGAGCCGGAAGAGGAGCAAGAGAATGAATCCGAGACACGATCACTAACGTTTGGCAACTATTTGCTTCCGTGTATCTTAATCACCTTTTAATTTTTTATAGATCGTTTTTTAATACCCGCACTTTAATTTCGCATCCAGACAAAAGTTGGAAAGATGCAGATATTACTGGTGGAAGATGACCCCAAACTAGCCGGATTTATAAGAAAAGGTTTTCTTGGAGAGCAGATTAATCTGGAAATAGCCTACGATGGCCTGATGGGAAAGACGGATATGCGAACAGCGAAAATTTGATGCCATTATTCTAGACGTAAACCTTCCGGGTATCAACGGTTTTGATTTGTGCAGGTTCATAAAAGTACAACTGGCCTCAGACGCCGGTCATGATGCTGACGGCCCTTGGCATGCTTCAGGATAAAGTTTTGGGTTTTAACGCAGGAGCAGATGATTACCTGACCAAGCCCTTTGAGTTTGAAGAATTATTGCAGCGGATCAAGGCACTGGCACGAAGGAACAACCATTTTTCCAGTCACTTCCAGGGTTTTAAAGGTGAGTGATCTTGTACTTGATACTGATAGCCAACATGTTAGGCGTGGAGATGTAGCCATTGAACTTACCAAAAGAGAGTATGAGCTTCTGGAATATTTGATGTATAATAAGGGTAAAATTGTAAGCCGGACAGACATTCTGGAACGCGTCTGGGATCTGCATTTTGATACAAATACCAATATTATTGACGTCTATATCAATTATTTAAGAAGAAAAATTGACAAGAAGTTTTCCGGAAAAACTGCTTGCACACCATCATTGGCAGGGGATATACCTTACGGGAACCATGAGTATCAAGCAAAATATTACCATTGCTTTTACGCTGATCGTTGCCACCATTCTGGCTCTTTTTTCAGTATTTGTCTATTATTCCTATGAAGAATTACAGAGCGGTACTGATGCTGGAAAGGCTCGCTGCCAAGGCGGAGGCTACGCAAACGAATGCTCGGTAATCCGGAAACATTCAAAACGGATATTTTCTTTCCTCTTGACTGAACAATATGAAGGTGTTTATGATCAGCACAATAATCTGGTTGTAGCCACCTCACAAACCAGTGATTATATTCCAAATGCTGCCTTTCTTCGCATCAATAAGGTCAAAAAAGAAACTTAGTTTTAGCTATAATTCGCCTCTGCTTGATTTTAAAAAAGAAGGTGTAGGGCTTACTTATCTAAAAAACGGAAAAACCTATCTGGCTTTGGTCACCGCCTATGATCTCCATGGTTACAACATGAGAAGGACGCTCAGGTTTTCTTTGTTTTTTGGTAATCTGCTTGCGCTTGTTATCATTGGTATCACCGGATACTTTTTTTCCCGGAAGAGCGATGCTGCCGTTTGATTATTTGATAAAACAAATGGATAAAGCGCCAGTCAATGATTTCAGTTTCAGGATTGCCGCCGGTTCCCAGGAAAATGAAGCAGCTTCTTTGAGTAATTCGTTTAATGGTTTGCTGGAAAAGATTAAAGAGTTGGCGGACAATCAGCGGAGCTTTATTTCCTACGCTTCCCATGAACTCAGAACCCCTCTTACCGTTATAAAAGGTGTCCTGCAAACATCCATTAGCTACGACAATAGTAAAGCTGAGTGGGAACAATCGGCGGGAGAAGCTGTGGCGCAAGTAAATCATGCCATCGAACTTTCCAATAATTTGTTATTCCTGGCTGAGATCGAAGGTTTGCGTTTTAAGGCTGAAAAACAAAATATTAATATTATTGATCTGGTTATTGATTCGGTTTCTTATATCAATCAGAAATATCCTTCACAACCAGTGAACCTGGAAATTGTCGAACATGAATTAAAGAAAGGTGATTTTCAGGCGGTTACGGAAGGTGTGCCGCATCTTCTGCGATCAGCTGTTAATAATATACTGGATAACGCCTGTAAATATTCTGAATTACAGCCGGTGACCATCAAGATAATCGAGGATAAAGAAAAGCTCGTCGTTCAGATTTCGGACAAAGGGATCGGTATATTACCCGGCGATCTTCAAAATATTTTTCTGCCTATGATGCGGGGACAAAATACGGGAAAGGTCAACGGCTTTGGTATAGGGCTTTCTCTGGTCAAAAAAATTATGGATTTTCATCTTGGAAGTCTGGCCATTGATTCGGTTACTGGCCAGGGAACAACCGTTTCCATTGGCTTGCCGATAAAATCTTCCTGACTCAATGCTGCATAAAATAACTTGATGAAATAAATTTAGAGATCATCTGTAAATGCGTTTCTGAACGAATTTATGCATAGAGCTGTCCAGTAACTGTTTTACTTTATTGTAATAGGGCAAAGCAATTTTGCTTGGACGGATATCCCAGCCGCGATCATAATTTACAATGCAGGATTTTATAAAATTGTTACTGCTTTCCCTAAGCACAGGATCCCAGATCGCCAGCTTTGAAATTCGTCCTTTATCAATTCCCAATTTTGTTACATTGTTGAGTATCAGTGCAGAAAATTCATACTGATCTACAACGCCCGAAACCCAGAGAGCTCCGGCAATGTTCGGTTCGTCCAGCCTTTCTTTGAATTCTGCAACAATATCAGATTCACTTGGCGACGTCAGATCCAGGTTCTGGTTTTTGAGATATTCGTTAATAGCTTTGTTTACATGATCAACCGGATCAGAACCGTCAAGTTCGCTCAACTGCTGTAAACGCTTGATCTGAAAATCAGTCAGCCGTACATTTTTGCGAGACATTTTTTGCATAACTATTCCTTTATCGTTCAGCACACATCAAACTTACGCACCTTAAAAAAGTATTCAATGGCAAAAAGAAGATTTTTAGCGTCAGTCGAGAAATTTGGAATTATTCCTATTACAGATACTTTGCTAATCAATGCCGGAACTTACTTAAACTGTGCACTTAACGCGTATCTTTTTGTTAGTGAGGTATATAGCTATGCGTTCATTTTCTTTGAGCTTACTTTTACAAGTATGAGGTTGGGATTACCACAAAAGAAAATCTGTTAAGGTTTTATTCGTTTAATAGCTATAATCGTTTATATTATTTTTCAGATTTAAATTTTAACAAATGCCTGTGAACGACCCTGAAAAGCTTAAATATAAACCGGAAAAAGTGAAGATTCTTTTCGTTGGTGAAGCCCCCGCAGCAGGTGAAAGAAGATTTTATCTGGGAAATACGAATCTTTTCAGAACTATAAAGGCAGCCTTTTCTGAACTTTATGGAGATTTCAATTCCACGGAAGAATTCTTTGATTTGTTTAAATCTCTGGGTTGTTATATGGATCATTTGAGTTCCGAACCTGTAAACAAGGAGGATATTCCAGGCAGAAAACTGGCAAGAGCCGCAGGCGTTTCTTCATTAAGCGAAAGGCTTAAATCCTGTCAGCCTGAAATTGTTATTATTTTAATGAAGGAACTTCAAAAGCAGGTGAATATGGCTGTTGAACTTTCTGGTATCAAATCCATTAAAAAAATAGAGGCCGTTCCATATCCTGCTGGAAGTGATACCAATAGAAAAAATTGTATCATCGCGATTGTCAGTATTCTTAAAAATGCTGACAATTTGCTTGAAGATTAAATGCTGAATTAATTTAAAAATGACCTCAGCTCATTTGCGGAGCCCAGTAAGTACAGTATGCTTGTGGAAGTACCGGTCCCTTGAAAATCTGGCAATTTCCGCAGTCTTTGCTGTCTTTTCTGGGCAACCACAGCTGGCAATTGCTGCAATGAGATTCCGCGGAGGGCGATTGTTTTACATAACCAAGCTGACTTCGTTTTTTTAATTCTGCTTCGCTAACTCCGGAAAAATCTGTGCAGGGATTGGCATTCGTTGCAGCCTGCTTATCGTCGGTACCTTTTTTGTTTTTACTTTCACAGCCGGCAAGCACCATGCCAAATCCGGATAGCAAAAAGAAAGTACGTCGGGAAAAATGCTTGCTCATGATTGATTCACAATTGATAATATTTTTCATTTAGCAGCAGCCAAAACTTGCTGTGCAGCTGTCTTGATTTTTTGTGAAGACTTCTGACTTATATTTTCAAGCAATTTTATAAGAGCCGGATCGGTTTTGATTTTCGCCGCTTTTATGCCCTCAACAGTACCATTTAAAGCTGAAAGCATCCAATCCTGGTTTTTGCTAATGGCGGGATTGGTAAGTAAATTCAGAAATACCGACAACTCTCCACTTTTATTTCTGGTACTTTTGATCTGTGCGAGATCTTTGATGAAGTTCAATTTTTCCGGTTCTTCTTTTGAAAAAAAATCGGACGTGGCCAATTGCTCCACAAATTCATCAGAGATTCCGGGATTTGAACTGAGAACAGCAACGTTAAACCAGGGGTCTTTAAAATGACTATTAACGACATTTACGAGTGCGGCGCCCGATTTGGAAACAGGAAATTCTCCCAAACTCAGAGTCGCTTGAAATGCTACACCGATATTATCATCAACGGTTTTCTTGATAATATCAGGTAAAAGTATAGGATATGTTTCTGCCATAATCAGACCATGTTCTCTTACTCCCGGACTTGGATCGTTCACTGCTTGTTGAACCAAATCTTTATTTAAAGCATTTAATCCTTCCAAAACAAAAAATGCATGAAGCCTTGTGCGTGGGTCCGGGGTTTTGGAAAACAATTCGATCACAGCAGGAATAACAGTTTTGTCCTGGCGTTCAAGTAATATTCTTTGCGCCTGTAATCTGTAAAACTGATTTGGATCAGATAGTAATTTTACTTTATCGAAGGAGCTCATTTTCGCAAGATTAACCAGAGGGTGAGACTTCGATTTAGGTGTTTTTGGTGTGATTTTGTAAATTCTTCCTTTGTCAATTCCAGCCAGAAAATCCATATCCGTTTTTAAATCTTCCGGAATAGAAACTGGCGTTTCAATATGCTGGCGATACATATCAACGACATACAAATCGCCGTCAGGTCCGGAAAACAAATTAGCAGGGCGAAACCAGGGATCTGTTGAGGTAAGGAATTCTTTGTTTTTTTCATGAATTGAATCACGACTTGCGGCAAAAGTGGGACTCGAAGTTAAAGGAGTCAGAATGTCACGATGAACCAGATTTCCGGAAACATCGCCTGTAAAAACATTACCATAATAATTTTCCGGAAATGTGTTTCCACCGTAAATAGTACCTCCGGATGCACCGGTAAAATGGCCATCAGCATATTCAATACGGTCAAGTTGCTGTTCTTTATATTCTTTATTTCTTCGCGCAGATCTTTCTGCACGCCAGTATGGCGCGGCGGTCTGCTGATACATGGTCAGATCACCATTAGAAATATCGGTTACACCTTTTTTTGAAGGCAAATATTCATGGCGGTGAAGATAACGCCAGGGCACAACCATGTGCTGAATTCGTATCGTATTTTGTGTTACAAACCGGTGTCCGAAATCATCAAAAGTATGCCCGAATTGACCCGGACCGGTTTCCAGTTCAAACTGATTTCTATCAAGCCGGAAGCGGAAATCGGCGTTTTTCATGGGTAAAGCAGGCGCGCCCGGTTTTTTAGAAAACATCACTTCTCCATCCTGTCCGTGGTTAGAAGCATAAATCCAGTTGTCAATTCCAAACCTTAAATTGGTAATTTGTGCCTCTGAATTACCGGCAAAAAAACCGCTGAAAAGTACTTCTTTTATATCAGCCTTGAAATCGCCCGTCGTATCTTTCATGTACCAGATATTGGGAGCCGCCGCTACTAAAAGTCCACCTTTCCAAGGCAAAATACTGGTAGCTTCCAGAAGACTATCGGCAAAAAGAAAATACTTATCCATCCGGTTATCGCCGTTTGTATCAACCAGCATTTTAATACGACCACTGCCTTTTCCATTTTCCGGTTTGTAGGGATAATCCGGCATTTCTACAATAAATGCGCGTCCTTGTTCATCAAAAACCATTTCAACCGGATCTTTAACAATTGGTTCTGATGCAAAAATTTCGATATTAAAATTCTCGTTGAGCTCGAAACTTTTTAATGCTTCTTCCGGTGTTAATGCATCCGCATAATGTTTTTGCTTGCAGCAAACGCAGGTCAGGAGCATAAAAGATAAAAAGTAAGCCGACAGAAACTTCATAACGGAAGGGTTAAAATGGATTTGAAATTTTTACTAAATCCTGAATGATGCGGCCCAGATTTTCAAAGCGGGCAAGCGTATAAATGTCACCTTTGGCATCGACGGCTATTGAATTTACATAAGTCGGTCGCTCGCCATTTTCGTAAAAAATGGCACCATGATCGATGTACTTTTTTGTTGTTAAATTGTAGGTAATCAAATGCAGATTTTCAATTCCTTTGGCGGCACCTTTGGCAATTTGTTCTTCACCTTTCAGGCGTTTGCCGTTTTCGTAAACTGGTCCGCCCGTCAGGTAATAAATCGTCTGCTGGTCCGGGCCGAGTTGAAAACCAAGATAACCATAGCTGAACTGATCGAACATTCCGCTTTTTTTGGAAGGTTCGGAAGTGATCCGGTCAATGATTTCAATTTTTTCCTGCCGTGGATCAAACCGGAATAAATATCCTGAATTTCCATGAACCCCGTAGGCGACCTGTTCAACTGGATGCCAAAAAATTTTCCGCCAGTTGTAGGACATACTTCCCGGACGGGTCGGATCATATTTGCCAAAATAATCTAACCGTAAGTCTACATTTTGCAGTTTTTTAATAAGCCCTTTTAAAGGATTATAAGAAAAAATATCACCCTCCGCGACTGAAAAATAAACGGTTCCATTTGCCGGATCGACAAAAAGTGACCGGCACAAAGATCTGAAATCGTCGCCTGGTGTACCGGCTTCTCCTTTTTTTGAAATTGGACCCAAATCTTTTAATATATTTTGGTCAACATCATAATGTATAAAATGACCATTGGGCCACGAAATTCCATACAAATGTCCACGCTGCAAATCCATGGTCATCGAAACCATACCTTCTCCTTTTGGTACTATGGCCAGATCCTTAAATTTTCCGGTGCTTAGATCATAAGATAAAAAATGACCTCCCTGATATAAATTATAGCCCTCAGGCGCCGTTTCGGGCAAGCGATCCATGCCATCAATAAGCTGATAATAACCTACATGCGTTGAAAAATAAAGCTTCCCGTTTCTTTCATAAAAACGAACATGACTTTTTCCCTGCGCGATTGCTTTAAGCTTTTTCTCTCCACAAATCTCAGTCAGGTCACCCAGAAATTTTATACTTTCATTCTCAGGATTATACACGTACATGTGTCCGCCAATATCGTATTGATCAGAAGAAAGTACATAATATATTTTCCCGTCACTGGCTGCCGAGATTGCGTTATAAGTGTCATGGGCCTGATCAAATCCCGAAAAATAGTGTTTAGCTATCAATGTTTTAGCCTGGTTTAGAGGCTCAGTTATGGTTTCAAAATCTTTCATAAAATCTATTGGAAATAGGAACTTTCACACTCAAATCCCGCCAATCATATAATCCTAAAATCTGGATCATTTGTGTATTAGTTGCGACTCAGGTTTTGCAACACCTGCTTTTTCGGCCAGTTGAATCATAGCATTCATGATTTTGGTTTCCGTATCAGACGCCCAGGTGGCGGGTAGTCCGTAGACAATTTGTGCCAGATCTCCTTCATAACCCCCTTCTCTTAAAATCGTTGAAGTTGGAATATAGCTTACCACATCGTTGCAATAGCCCATGACAAAAGTGCTTTGCCCAAAAATCTTTTTAAGGTTAATTGCATACTCAGAAACCAGTTCGCCACCTAATGTCATCACTACCTGGTCGCCCAGTTTCCAGATCTGTAAAGGGTAGGGATAAGTGGTTTGAAAAGGCTGTCCATTTTTGAGTTTTTCAAGCATCCTTTTAGCCCAGCGTTGCTGAAAACCAGTTTCCTTTTCAGCCATTTTTGTTAATTCTTCTTTTGAAGGAGCAGCAGTTAAAGAAAGATCAATCTCGCTGTAAGCAGTTGTCAGTTTTGGTGAAAGCGGTTTCATATCTTCGCTAAGAACGCGTTCCACGGCCGCAGCAAGTGTTTTTCCATATTGTATTGCCAGCGGAACTGTATTTCTTGGTAAAGGATTTTGATCTGCGCCGGCGCCCTGGAAAAATAATGCAGTAGCTTTTGGATATAGTTTTTCAAGTTCAATTTGTGCAAATCCCGGATAATCTCCTGACCACAAATTTCCATTCAAAACGGTAGGATGGCAGGCATATCCAAAAGCGATTGCAATGATATTTCCGTTTGAATCTGTAACCTTGATAACCGGCACAGCAGGGTCGGAAGGCCCTAATAATGCTGTCAAAGTTTCAAGTTTTGCGGCATCGTTATTTCTACGGTTAACCTGAAAACGAGCCACACCATTTTGCGCAAACAAAGAAGCAGGTGCCAGATTTTGGATCGCATCACCAACCACAGTTATAATTTGTTCGGTAAGCCGGATTGAATTTGCCTGTATCTTCTTTTCATCTTGCTGATTTGTAGGGTAAATATCCGAAAGCGCAGTGCTTAAAACCGGCCCGGAATGCGTGTGAGAGGAATTTAAAATGATCTGTGATTTTGATAAATGATACCGGGTTTCCAACGATTTTCGGATGGTGTCGGAAATCATTTTTGGCAGTCCCAGAAGATCCATCGTTACCAGCACAGATCTTTTTCCATCAGCATCTTCAAGTGCTAATGCCTTTGCCCAGAGATCATGCAGTTTCCCTTCTGACGGGCCAGTGCGGGAGGCGAAACCGGCCATCCACATGGGTTGAGCAGGCGTAATAATCACTTTTGCTACACCTGCTTTCCAGCTTTTTTGTGCATTTGTTTGCACCTTATTTTGTCCATATATCAGATCAGGGAAAAGTAAAAAGCTTAGCGTTACCAGAAAAAATAAGATCCTCATAGTTTTCCCAGTTTCTTGATCTGTGCTGAATTCTTATGTATTTTTTCAATTGCTGAGGCGATATCCTGCATGTCTTTTTTGCTTCCGAGCAGCATATTCTGGGTAAACCAGACGGCTTCTTCGTTACATAACAGATCGTTATTGGGACATTTATTCTGCTCGTTGTAAGCATTGATATCCAGCATTTTTGCAGGATACATTTTTCTGTAATTTTTTGATTCAAATGTATCTTTCAAATAAGGCTGCGTGTTAAGTGTTGCATAACCGCTCGAACAAGGAACGCCTTCGGCGGTAAGCGCCTTGATAAAAGCTTCTCTTGACAAACCGCTGAATGCATTTTTTTGATATCGAAACGGGAAAAGATGGAAGGCCGCGCGGGTTACACTGTCATAAAGTTTATAGGGAATGATGCCGGGAATATCTTTGATCTGCGATTTCAGATAGGCTGCATTTTCATTTCTGGTTGTGGTTTGGCTGTCCAGTCGTTTCAATTGTGCCAGTCCGATAGCCGCCTGATATTCAGTAAACCTGAGTTTTGTTCCCTGGATGATACATCCGCTGCTGACAGCTCCGACCGCGGTCCCATAAGCGTAACCAAAATTGTGATATGAATAACAGCGATCCATGAATTTTTCATTATTACTCACAATCGCGCCACCTTCTCCGATCGGCAGATTTTTTGAATTTTGGAAACTAAAACATCCGGCATCGCCAATGGTCCCAACTTTTTGCTTATTTACTTCCGCCAAATGTGCCTGACAAGCATCTTCAATAACCAGCAGATTATGCTTTTTAGCGATGGCCATAATTTTATCCATATCTGCGGGCAAACCCAGAATGTGAACGGGCATAATCGCTTTGGTACGCGGCGTTATTTTCGCTTCAATTTTGGCTGGATCCATCTGAAATGTTTCCGGATCCACGTCAACAAAAACCGGAATTGCTCCGTTGGATAACACAGAAGAAACCGTTGCGATAAATGTATAAGGTGGCACCAGCACTTCGTCCCCGGCTTTAATATCAAACTGATTAAGTGCAATCACCAATGCATTCGTGCCATTTACAACGGCCAGACTCCGTTTTGCTCCCAGTGTCGAAGCCCATTCTTTTTCAAACTGGGTTACAACTTCCGCACGTGACCAGATTCCGCTTCTTAATACTTCCAAAACCTGTTTTTCATCTGTCGCAGGATTCCAAATCGGCCATTCAGGCCATTTGGAAGTACTCCACGCAGCTTTTCCTCCCAAAATGGCAGGTGTTTGAACCTGACTCAGGCCGGCAGCAAAAACTGGTTTTGAAACTACCGAAGCCAAGGCTGCGCCGGCTGCGGCCAGAGAATTTTTTTTGATAAAATCCCTTCTTGAAAAACTGGGCTTTGATGATTCCATTTTTAAAGATTTTAGCTTTATATCTGTCACTCAGGTAATCTGAGTGTAATTTATTTACAGCAATACCTTCGTATTCCCGCCTTCTTTCATCGAAATGTCAACCGGCTTATTGGTTTTCCAGGAGCCAGAAGTAAAGTCAGGTACATCCACAGAATTGGAACGGTGTGCTACCGACCACTCACTCAGCGGCCCGATGGAGCTCCAAAGTGCTGCGTCATAAACATCCTGGTCGAGCGGTAATCCGTTACGCAGACAATCGATTGTACGCCAGTCCATCAGAAAATCCATCCCGCCATGGCCGCCAACCTGTTTCGCTGCTTCTCCTATTTTTTTGATGATCGGCGGTGTATATTTATCTTCAACCGACTTATATTCTTCCGGAGTCAACCATTCATGATCTTTGGAATAACGCGCCGGTTCCGGATATTTTAAAGCAGTTCCTTTCGTCCCACTCACCAGTTGAATCCGGGAATATGGACGCGGTGAACTCACATCAAACTGGACCATAATTGTCTTTCCTTTATGCGTCCGGATTGTTGAGGTATTCATCATTCCGTTAAAATGTCTGCCAACGTAAGGTTTAAAAAAGGGATCATCCGTCGCCAGTTTTTTGGCGGTTTCCCCCATTATAAAATCATTATTGGACATAGAAACAAGATAATCCATCTGATCCCCACGGTTGATATTCATAACCTGACAAATCGGTCCGAGACCATGGGTAGGGTAGAGATTTCCGGTTCTTTTGGAAAGTTCTTCTAACTCCCACATTTGATAAAACCGGTCTTTGGAAAATACATATTCCTGCAAATTGTGCAGATAAGCACCTTCGCCGTGCGTAATTTCTCCAAAAAAACCTTGTCGCGCCATATTCAAAGTCAGCAGTTCAGAAAAATCGTAACAGCAATTTTCCGTCATCATGCAATGCTTTCTTGTACGTTCGGAGGTTTCAACCAGCTGCCAGCATTCTTCAATGGTTTTAGCAGCAGGCACTTCTACACAAACGTGCTTATCGTGATTCATTGAAAAAACCGCCATTGGCGTATGTAATGCCCAGGGAGTAACGATATAAACCAGATCAAGATCCGTCATTTCGCAAAGTTTTTTCCAGGCGTCGGCACTTGTGTGAAATGTTTTGGGCTGATGCCCCTGTGGAGAAATCATTTTGGCTGCCTCACTAACCTTTTCTTCCCTTAAATCACATAATGCCTTTATTTGAACACCCTCGATTTTATTCATACGTTCCACTGCGGCCATTCCTCTGTTGCCCAGCCCGATAAAACCAACGCGGACAACAGGTAATTTCGGCGCAGCGTAACCCGACATATTGAATTTCTGAATATGTTTTTTTTCTTCCTGAATAATTTCGGCATTGGCAAAAGCCGTTTGAGCGGTTGCCAGGCCGATTCCGGACAGTCCGGTAAGTTTCAAAAAGTCTCTGCGATTCTTATTCATAAGTAATCCGTTGTGAATAAAATGCTGTTTTCATGCGTACCATAGGTATGGGTAACGCGAGAGTTTATACGTGACTAAAAATGATATCAGAAATTTTCCTTATTATTTTTAATCAAGGTTTATACCTGAATACAATCGCCCAAAAGTGCCGGTTTGTATCCATTATCCTGAGCCCATTTCACTGCCGTTATCAGTTTTTCGCGGTAGTCTGGTTGATAATTGAAATAGGACGGATAGAAATATTGTTCGTGAACCAAAAGATCAACATAAGGTGGTTTTCCATCATTTTGACCATAATGATCAAGCCAGGGACCTATTTCGTCAATATTTTTCATATCAATGACAATGCTTGTTTTGATAAAAATGATATCCTCACTCATATCTTTCCAAACAAAACGCTTTTTGATATGCCGTCTTTCTACCTCATTCAGATAATAACTGGCAGGATATTGCTCGTCGTCAATATTGAAATAACCCAACTGACCTTTGTAACCCGCATCCCTTAAAGCGCGCGAACCTTCACGTGTTGCCTCACCCCAATGAATGGTGGTTACGTTTGTAGCTACCTCTTCCGACGCAAATCGTTTTATTTGATCAATCACCAGATCGCAATCTTTTTTCACCGTTTCATAATCCGCTTTGATGTAAGGTTGATCAGGAAATTCTCCTCTTGCATGAAAACTCAGCGTTAACCAGCCAGCATTTTCTTTCCATTCGTTTTTATATTGATCTGTGAATTCAGAAAGATTAAATCCTTCGGTTTCATAGAATAAATTCAGATGGATTTTCGTACCGTAAGTATCATTGATTTCTTTTAGAACAGCAAGATAAGGATGCTCAAAAATCGACTGGTAATTTGCTGCATTGTCTTGAATATCACGTAAAAACCAGATGTTATCATCAATCGATAAACGGTATTTTCCTGCAAAATCTTTTAATCGATAAACTGTAATTGAAATGCTTTTCCCCGAATCGATATCCAAAGCTTCAATATTATTTTCATAGTTTTCCAAAACGATTTCAGCCTGATAAAATCCATCATGAAAAATTGTATTTATTCCGTTTACAATAATATTGCTATCAGCAGGCGCAGCAATGATAACTTTTGTTTTTAAAGAATCACCGCTAAGTTCTCCGTCCCAGGCATGCAGCATATCACCATGAACCGGGCTTACAAAATACATTTCTTTCGCGTCCATAATTTCTTAGTAAGTTGCCCTTCCGCCGGAAAGATCGAAAGTGAATCCTGTGGTAAAACTGTTCAATGGTGACACAATGTAAGCGGCCAGATTTGCTGCTTCTTCCAGCGTTCCGCACCGTTTCATCGGTATTTTATCCGTCATATATTTAACCTGAGCCTCTGGCATTGCATCCACCAATGGCGTTTGAATCACAGCCGGAGCCAGCGCGTTGACAGTAATTCCATTTTCTGCATATTCTTTTCCCTGCACTTTTGTCATTCCGATCACGGCTGCTTTACTGGACGAATAGGCAAGCATTCCTGCGTTTCCTTCCTTTCCGGCTATGGATGCGATGTGCAGAATACGTCCGTAATTATTGGCAATCATATTGGGAATTACCGCTTTGGAAGTATAAAAACTGCCCATGAAATTCAGCTCAAATACCTTGTGCAGGTTTTCTGTATTTACCTCATGGCTTTTTAAATTAGTCTGGCCGGTAATACCCGCACAGTTGATCAGAATATCAATTTTACCAAAACGTGCCAGAATTTCCGACACCGTTTCGGCAACTGATTGCTGATTTGTTATGTCAACACTGACACACATAACCTGATCCGGAAATCCACCGAATGCACTCAAAAGAGCGTTTTCGTTCAAATCCAGCAACGCCAGTTGTGCGCCGTCGTTTAAAAGTTTGAGGGCAATAGACAAGCCAAGTCCGGATGCGGCTCCGGTTACTATGGCGACTTGTCCTTTAAAATTATCCATATTTTGGTTCAGGAATTGTGTAAAAATTTGATAATAGTACGCTTGTTCGAATTCAGGCAAAAAGCAATACTTGAATTACCAAAAAGTAAAACTGAATTGGTTTTTTACTTGCTTAAATTCGCTTCGAGCGGAGTAAGTCCATACTTCTCGTCTTGCAGCAAATCAATGATGTTCTGATTAAGCTCTTTGATATAACTGATCGACGAAGCGTCCGGAATATAAGCCGCCTTACGAGCTATACTGTTGGAAAGCACACCTCGGGCCATTAGCAACTCTTTTTCTGCGTAATGAAAAAGCTCCATGTTTTGTAAAGAGAAGAATATCTGGGGCATCACTTTTTCAAAAAGTTCGAATGCCTTTTTGTTTTCTCCGTTTTTTCGAAGGTCAAATACCTTTTGGAGAATATCAGCAACGGCCAGACCCGGCATAACGCCACGTATACCGATTGGAATTAATTCCAGCATATAAAGACCGCCCCAGCCCTCAAAAAGGCCGATTTTGTCATTGGTGGTTTTAATAATATCGTCAAATTTCGGAGCACATAGCGGTTCTTCAAGTTTGAGATATTTAAAATTCGGATTTTCATCCATCAGGTTTTTGATAAAACTTACACTGATTGATGAGCCGCCCGGATTAAAATCCTGAATTAAAACCGGCGTGTTTGGAACGGCTTGTAAAAACTCGGAAAGATATTCTTTCAAGGAATTTTCCGGCAAACTGAAAATTCTCGGAACAGCTAGTGAGATCACATCCGCACCTGCCTGAACATTCGCCTGCGCCAGACGGATCGCGATTTTCAAAGACGGATGATTTGATTGGGCGACAATTTTTATTCTGCCGGCGGCATGATCGACAGCTACTTTTACCACATGGAGTTTTTCCTCGTCGGTCAGTTTATAAAATTCGCTTGCATAAGCCGGAAGGCAAACCGCCTTGATTCCACCGGCGATGGCAAAGTCGATCAGATCACGAAGCGCGTTTTCATCAATGTCTTCGTTTTCGGTAAAGGGGGTCGGGATAATAGGAACTACGCCGAAGAGTTCGTCTGCGATATTGCTCATAATGATTTAATGGATTGATTTGCTTTTGCGAGATTTTTTTGCTGTGTTTTTGAATCTACGATTGTTAATATCAGTGTTGAAGCAAGCACCAGAAGCCCACCGATGATCGCCTGTGTTTTTAAGGTTTCACCCAACACAAAGGCAGCGATGGGCAATCCCATCAGCGTGATCAGATAATTGGAAAGTGCTACCTGTGTCGCATCCAGATTTTTTAGTGCTTTAAAGAAAAGCAGCATGGAAAGGAAATTATGAAACAGCGTAAGCGCAATCATCCCAGTCCAGGTTTGTGCGGTATATTCCGGGATTTTGAAAAACATTTCGGGTTCGTAATACCAGACGAGCGGCGCAAGAAAGATTACAAGAAAAAGGTATGTGTAAAACAACATTTCCATCTCCGTGAACTTGTCAGAAATCTTTTTGCAGCCGACATTATAATAGCCGTTTCCAATAATGGCAAGAACAATCAGAATATTTCCCCAGGCATATTGCGAACTGAAATCCAGCTTTTTTAGATCGTCGGTTGAGCATAAAACCACACCGATTATCGCGATACCAAAGCTGATCCAACGCGCACGGTTCATTTTTTCTTTCAATATCAAAAAAGCAAAAACCGCGGTAATTACCGGCAACGCTAATACCAGAATCGCGGAATTACTGGCCAGCGAATACTGTGTCCCATACGTCATAAAAACCTGCGAAGGAAATGCACCCAAAGCTGCCAATTGTACGAAAATCAGTAAGTCTTTAAGTTTCCGGTTTCCTTTTTTAAAATCCTTCACCACAAAAGGTGCCAGGAAAATAGTGGCCAGCAGCATCGGTGCCCAAACCGTAAAATAAGGGCCAACCTGATCCTGGGTTAATTTAATGCACGTAAAATGAAACGACCATATCAGATTGCAGACAAAAAGAATGATCCATGACAAAACTGATTTGCTCATATTGTTTTTTCGATAATCCGGTTTGTCATGTATTTATTGATGGCTTCTTTGTCCAGTTCAATGCCTAATCCGTTGCCCGACGGTACAGTTGCTGCGCCATTTTCGAAATGAATCGGATTTACAATTAAATCATCCACACGCACCAGCTCTCCGAAAATGTCTGATGGTATTGTGCAGTTGATACTGGCCGCGGCGATGTGTAATCCCATGGTTTCAGAAATTCCCAGATCCACTTCGGAGCCGCGCCAGCAAGGTTTTCCTTCCAAATGGGCGATCTCTGCAAGCAAAACTGAATTGTAAGCGGAGCCGTTGAAATTGTATCCATCGGCGGCATCGGCTCTTACAAAAGTGATCATGTCACGAATATCTTGTGTATACGGTAGGGAAATATGGCGATATAAAGGCATTTGCAGCTTTTCTTTTAGGGTGATAAAGCCTTGAACATCAGCGTGCAAAATTGGATCTTCCAGTCCAAGCATCGTATCTCTGTCAACACCTTCCATCAGTTTTAAAGTAGTAGCAACATCATTCCAGCGCTGGTTTGGATCAAGCAAAACCTTTATTCCATCACCACATTTTTTATGAATTTCTTCTGTCCAGAGTCTGACCGCGTCTTCATCAGAGCATTTGAATTTGAAAACTTTATGACCTTTTTGCATCGCTTCAAACGCTTTTTGCGCGGCGTCTTCCGGTGTTCTTCGGCCTGTCCAGCCCATGCAGTCGATTGTATCACGGTATTTTCCACCAAGTAATTGATAGACGGGAACGTTTAATAATTTCCCGGCCAAATCCAGTACTGCGGATTCAAATGCTTCATAAATCCGTTGATCTTCAACAGGTAATCTGCGCCAGTTTAATTTCAAAAGATCCTTGCCCAAAAGAACATTTATTGCTTCTTCCAAAAGTTCTTTTGATGCACTTCTATATGTTTCACCGATACCGGTCAATCCGTTTTTTAATGTGATTTCGACGATCCATTTTGGCTGGTTTGCAAATTCTGTCCAGCTTTCTCCTGTCATAAATTTTTTGGCAAAAGCGGTGTCTTTATCCAAAACCTGTTCGGAATTCAGACTTCCCGGTTTGGCCGGAACGATCACTTCGGTTGCCCTGATTGCTGTTATCGTCGTCATATCAATGCGCTGTACTTTTTAAGTCTTCACCAATATTTTGGGGGTATTTTTCAGCCAGTTTTCTGATATCGTAGCTGAATTCGGTAAAAAGTTTTTCCCATTGAGCGGCCGTTTCAGGCGTGTAGGGATAAAATCCTTTGGCATTACCAACACCTCTGGCACCATCTGCCACAAGTTTTTCCATCATGGCAGGAGCTGCGGCTGTGTTGGAAAGTTCCGGAAAAAGATCCTGCATAACTGTCAGGTAAGCAGGAATTCCGGTAAGATCCATAAAGCGGAACGGTCCGGCAAAAGTGATCCAGTAACCCAGATCATTTCTCAATGAACGGTCCACATCTTCAACCGTCGCATATCCGTTTTCTACCAGATTGAAAGCTTCACGAATCATCGCGTACATAATGCGGTTAGTAATAAAACCGCGGATATCTTTCCGTAAAAGAGAAGGCTCTTTCCCCCAGCTTTCGGCCAGCGCGATTATCTTTTCAGCATAAATTATATCTGAATCTTTTCCGCAGATCACCTCCATAAAACGCGTGATATGTGCTGGTTCCGCCCAATGAATTCCCAGCAAACGCTGAGGATTTTGTAAACCCATTTGCAAAACAGAAACAGGAATCGCAGATGTATTACTTCCAATAATTGCAGTCGGGGAAATTACAGTTTCCAGCGCATGATATACTTTTTTCTTTTCTTCAACACTTTCAATAATGGATTCTATAATTACTTCATGATCCGCGAGATGCTGCACCTGATCAGTAATAATTAACTTCTCAATAACAGTATCCGGATTTTCAGCAAGCAATCCTTCTTCTTTCAGCTCTGCAAGAAAATTCAAAATTCTTTCCCTCGCTCCGGGAGCTTCTGCAATATCTTTTACAAGCGAAGTTACCTCATGACCGGCCGCCAGAATACAGGTGGCAATACTGCTTCCCATCAATCCAAGTCCAACCGTTCCAATCCTTATTTTTTCAGTCATAATAATCCTGTCAATCGAGAAGGTTACTGTATTTTTATTCTTGCAATGGCGTCGATTTCTACCTTTATATCCATCACCAAGCACCGATTGTACGGTAGTTCTGGCTGGTTTTATACCCGGGAAAAACGATTCGTAAACCGTGTTGTATCTGTCAAATTCGTTGATGTCACTCAAATGGGCGCTGCATTTGACAATGTCATCCATACTGCCGCCAGCGGCTTCCACTATTTTTTTGATGTGGTTAAGTGTGTTGGTCGTTTCTTCTTCAATTGTACCATGAATTACCTCGCCCGTTGCGAGATCCACCGAGCCTTGTCCGCTGATAAATAACCAGCCATCAATCAAAACCCCGGCAGAATAAGCGCCGGTACTCACTTTTTTATCAGGATGTTTTATTTCAATTTTGCTCATTATTTCTTTGTAAGATCTTTGGACAAAGGCCAGTTTTTAAATGATCTGAGAAAATCTGTAACCGAAGCTGCTGCATTTTCAAGTAAATGTTTTCCCTTTTCGGCATTGGCCAGCTGAGGTTCTCCGCTACTGCCATTTGAGGAAATAAATTGTGTTTGCTTGAATAGCGTTACACCTCGATTTGGCTCATCATCTTCCCAGGGAATATAACCGTTGCTTTCCGGGCGAACGGGACGTTCCGCTTTTTCCATCCATACTTTTTCAGGAAAAATGTGAAGCATCATACTGGTTTCGTATTCACAGGCATGGCTCAGTGCAGGACTTTCCATAGGCGCTTGTCCGGCGAAAATCTTACCGGCCGTTTCCCAATAAGTTACCAGGGCAATGTTAGGCGATAGATCCGAATCGTATTTATTTCCTAAAACGGCCAGGGCCTGTTTTACAGGTGTCACATTTCCACCATGGCCATTGAGCAAAACAATCTTCCGAAAACCACTTTTCAGCATCGATTCTACTAGTTCTACAATGACAAGCGTATATGTATTAATCGTTAAACTAAGCGTTCCGCCGAAAGCAAGATGGTGGTGGCTTGAACCATAAGTCAGCGTTGGGCAAAGTAAAATGTCATCTTTTAAATTTTGTTCTGCCTTTTGTGCTATCCAGGTTACCAGATCTGTATCTGTTGAAACACCCAGATGCGGACCGTGTTGTTCTATGGCCGCTATCGGCAGCACAATGACTTTGCCGGTAAGCTGGTTGATTTGCGGATAACTTAAATCTGAAAACTTCATAATGGACGCAGACAATTACAATACTTTTTTATAAAGCGGCATTTTTATGCCGAACCACTACTTCGTTACAATATTAATAAATTTGGCTAATTATTGTTTACAAAAATATGTATATTTTGTAAACAATAAAATAAATTTAATATTTAATTTTAAATCAGGGGCTAATAGATGCAATGCTTAAAAATCTGGTTTAAATAATTCTTCAAAAGATTTTGTTGCTACGTGATCAGGTTTATTTTGAATCCTGTAATCATTTACTTTTAAATGCAATTTTTGCCAAAAAGCGTGCTCTACATCAAACCGGCCCAGTATTGTATTCAACCGGTAAGGTTTGTATTCAGAATTCCAGGCCTGTTCATAAGCAGATTTTAATGCTCCGTTTTCATCCATCATATCAACAAGCAATCCGTGGCAGAGATAGGTGATATCGTAAACTACAAAATCGTTTTTCTTCTTTTTAAGCATGGAGTCATTCCAGCGGTCACAAATTGTTTTGGCCCACAGAAAACGGGTTGCGCTGTAATGCATTAATCTGGCAGAAACCAGCAGTGAATTGATAAAGGGAACATCATTTTTATCACATTTTTCCAAAGCAGAAATTAGCGCGGATTGCGCCTCCTCGCTATTTTTTCGGGCATTTTTAAAATCTGTAAGATGTTTTTCTGTATTGGAAAGATAATAAGGCAAAAACGAATTCGACCAGCTTTCGATAATTGTACCTCTTGGCATCCCGTTTGTATTTTGTCCTAAACACTTATCCAGATCCTCATTCGATTTTTGAAGATATTCGAACGCCGATTTCATTTCGTCTGCAACTTTTGGAAACGCCAGCATAGCATAATCAGAAGCAAATTTCTTTTTATCTGCGCTCATTCCCTGCCACGCTCCAATACTGCCATAAGCCATAAAAAGCCACGACGGACGCACAAAAGGTTCCACAGGATCCGTCCAGACAGAATTGATAAAACCAAGCGTTTTGTTTTTGATTCCTGCTTTCAGACATAGGTCAATATTGGTATAGGTATAATCTGCATCCGGATAAATATGTCCCCAGCCGGAAACCGCGGGCTGAATCAGGAATTTCCTTTTTTCTGCCAAAACAGGATTTAAATAGCGGTTAATCTCAACAGTATCGGGTTTGTATTCCCAAATGACTGGAATTACGTCTTTTGGTATTTTGCCGATAATTTCCGGGTAATAGCTATTCATATCCGTCCAGGTCATGACGGTTTTTCCATATTTTTTTAATTCAGACTGTACGAAATCCAGCTGTTGAAGCCAGAGTTTTTCTGAATTTATTTTGATATCACCGTCATCTGAAATACGTTTCGTTTCCCAGGTTTCGTCAAAACCAACATGAATAAATGGGCTTTTGAAAAGTTTGGTATACTGAGCGATCCAGTTGGTTAGCAGTTCATTGGTCTTTGGATTTCGCGGATCAAGCTCGTGTCCGTAATGTCCGATGGAAAGATCTGCGTATTTTTCATTTCTTAACAATTCATGCAAATGTCCGTATAAATTTAAAAACGGAATGACATCCATATGCCGCTGTTTTCCGTAAGCGATAATTTCAGTAATATCTTTTTTGGAATAACCAGTTTTGTAGCCAAGCGCAGGAAAACCATCCAGTTCAATGCCTACTTCGTTGTAAAAATAGTATTGATTGGTTTTCCATTTTGACAGAAAATCAATCTGTTTTTTTATTTCATCGACAGTGAGTAAACCGCCATGCGCAAAATCCATCATGATTCCACGGTAGGCAATTTTTGGTTTGTCTTTTATGGTAATAGATGGAAGTTTGGCATTTTTGCCAAATCCCTGTAAAAGCTGACGAATTGTTTGAATGGCATAAAATAAACCCGCAGATGTATTGGCTTCAATCAGGATTTTTCCTGAATTAATGTTCAGCTTATACCACTCGCGCTCGCTTGCACCATTCATCTCATTCACTTCCGGAAGTGCATGGCCGGATTCTCTGATTTTATATTGAAAACTGGCTTGTGACGAAATAGTAGCAATTTTTGGATATTTTCCGGTGCGTTCCAGGATCATGGATTTTAATTCGCTGATGGCAAACAGGACGTCTTCGCTGGAATTTTTTGGTACAAACAGGGAAATATTTTCAAGTGAAAATGATCCCGCACTGACCTGAACAAAATCTGGTTTTGGCAAAAGCAAAGGCTCGTTTTGCGCCAATACATTAACGCTGAAAAGAAAGAAAATACAGACTTTTATTATTAAATTTTTCATTCTGAAATATTTACAAGTAATTTTCAACTGGCCTTATTGCGATTATCTGGGCCAGTTTTTCAAAAGAGGTAGTGGTTTTGAAATATTAACTTTGGCGTTTCCCGGCATCAGAAATACCTGAAATGATTGATTTTTACCCGCCGGAATTACCGCTTCAAATCCAACCTGCGTAGTGCCCGGATTTGGATCATCATAGTCATGCGGTGGATTTGTGGTCCAGGTTTTTATTGAAATTGAAGGTGAATCTGGCACGCTGATTGTCAGTTTTTTTCCATTTTGAGTTAATTCTGCCTGATTGCCTTTTATCTCCACTTTCGCCGAAGTAAGCATCGCCCAGCGGACGGTTGTTTCTTTGTCCAGGTTTTCGATTTCATCGGTCACGACAACATACTGGCTATCTATTATAGCAATTCCACGTTCAGCTTTTTTGACCTGACCTTTATAAATGGATGAAAGATCGGTGATCGCATTTAAAAATCGAGGATTGTCGGAATGACTTACAAGCGGAGCATAGCCATCTACACGTTGCAGAGAATCATTAAAAGTTAAGGTGTTATGAGAGAAGTTATTATAGCGGAATATTTCCCAGCGCTGACCATTTTGTTTATTTGCCCAAAGATCAATATTTTTCAGTTCCAACGCAGTATATTCCTGAAAGCCAAAATCTTTTGCCCAGCGAATTCCTTCCGCTTCCAAAACGAAAGAACCTGCGTCCATATGTCCATGTGTGACATACGGCGAACCACCTTTCATTCCAACAAAAATTGCATTAGGATCCGTCCATGAAGACCGCATTAAAGCAACCGGATTTTTCCCCGCACCAGTCCAGATTTTGTTTTTTGGAGCACTTATTTTTTCAATGTCAATACCTTGTCCCCAGATCATAAGGGCGGGAAGAAGCCTGTCAGTATTATTCCCCAGTTTTTCTTTTGTCAAAAAGGTACGTTCGTTCCATAGCAGTGAAGGATCCTTCAATTTTCCGGCAAACCAAAACATAGCAGGTTGCAAAGTCGAAACTTCGGAAGCATCCGAATAGTTGAAATTTTTGCCGGTTGGGCCAATCATGTTTTCAAGATAAGCGGCTGTTTTTAAAAATCCAGGCGTTTTATTTAATCCAAAATCAGTTTTAAAAATCTTTTCAACAGCATTCAAAAACATGATATTAAATGTGGTTCCATAGCCCCAGTAGGTATATCCTTCGGCAAATGCGCCGTCAGGTCCATTGTCTTTCATCGCAATTTCAATACTGGCAATGGAGCGGTTAATGACTTTTTCGGCAAGCGCTGGATCGTCTTCATAAATAGCCAAAGCGCCAAAAGAAATGCCCGCATTACACACCTGATTCCAGTTGTTTGTTACAGACAGCCATTTGCGGTAATTAGGGTAAGCCGGGTCAAAGGAAGTTGCGATTCCTTTTTTTAGAATAGCTTCCTTTATGATTGTGCGTGATTTTTCGGACAGATCATGATAAAGCCAATCGTAACCAATTGCTACCGCCATCGTCATTTCTGCAACGTCAAGATAATGGTCAGGATTCCAATCGGTGAAATTGGAAACGGCTAATAATTCCTGCTCGGCCCGGTCAAGATATTTTCGCTCATGCGTCATCCGCCAGGCGTAACTCAAATGAAAAACCCGGTTCAGACATTCCCTGGATTTGGCAAGCAGCCTTACACCAAAAAGAATTCTTTCCACGGGTTTTGTCAAAAGCATGCTATCACATTTCTGTAAAATCTCAGCATGAACTCCTTGTAGTATACGTTGAGTGGAAATTGCTTTTTTGATATTGTTTTCTTCTCCTGCTAATAAAAGTAGTCGCGGATGGTCCGGAATGGAAGCAGAGGAATTAATAAATTTCAGCGAGTCTATGTGATGAGGCTGCGCATAGACTGCTGAAATAGTAATCAGCAAAAAGAAAAGTAATCCGGTACACCGCATTTTTTCTGTTTTATAAATTTGAAAATTTCTTTGATCAACAGCACTTATAGTAAAGTGCTGCTGATCAAAGAAATACTAGTTTTTATCCCACCACAAAGGCGTTGCTGCATTATCCGGGCCGCTTAACATTTTAACAGCTTTGGCAACTTCCGCTGCGTTTGTCTGTTTTTCAGTATCCAAAAACGGCATCCGTCTTATGAAAGTACCTTGCGGTAAATCCGTGTTTTCGCTATGAACAACCGTATAAAGTTTTGGAAGCCCTGAACGTCTCAGTTCAGCCCAGCCTTCTGCTCCGTCCGGATAAAGAGCAAGCCATTTTTGCTGTGCAATTTGTTTTCTCTGCATACTTTCTGTACCGCTGAAAACAACAGGATAGTCATTAACAGCGGGAGATTTCATGCCATCCAACGGAGCAATTGGTGTTGCAGTGCTGCTGATATATTTTGTAATAGCGGCGTTGTCGGTTATTCCCCACTGCGCCATAGAAGCCTGTATTCCTTTTTTGTAAAAATCCTCAGCTGTTCCGCCCATATTCCAGCCATTAAGCGCACCTTCTGCACGTAGAAAATAAGCTTCTGCGGCATGCATAATGTCCTGAGGTGCATTGTAGGTGGTTTTCCAATCATTATTGACCCAGTTCACCCAACGCGTTCCCATGTTGGAATTGAACAATCTTGAATTGATATCAATGATTTTTTCCGAAGTAAACAATCCGTTTCTCACGCCTTCAAAAGTTCCGGTTGAGATAGCAGGCTGGAAATAAACTGGTAATCGCGGATCGCTGTAACCCTTTAAAACGGATTCCATAGCAGCACTCATTCGAATATCATCCCAGCCCGAAGTCACTGCCAACCCGTTGTATTCGTTATAAGTCGTAGTCGATTTTGGCATGTAGGCATCGTCTGCAATATCAGTCAGAACGCCGGCGGCAACGGCTGCTTCTGCCTGTTGTTTTGCCAATGTTGGATTTACTTTTGAAATACGAAGGGCAAGTCTGAGTCTTAGCGTATTGGCAAATTTCATCCAGGCTGTGGCCGGACTGGCATTTTTGTTATAGATCAGATCGTAAGTTCCGAAAGGTTTATCCGTCGTATGCGCTTTCAAAACGGTCGAAGCTGCATCCAGTTTTTTGAAAAAATCATAATAAACAGAATCCTGTGGCGTATAGGCCATATACACGGTTTCCTGAGGCTGCCTGGAAATAAGGAATCGGACCGAAATAATCTGTAACTCTGTGAAACATCCAGACCCACCAGATATTTGCCAGCGCATTTTCAGAAGTTTCAGCTTTCGTTCCGGCCATAATTGTTTTCAGCTGCGGCGCTGCGGAAGTATAAACCGGATTCCAGCAAGCCGGCATCCAGTCCTGTCTGATCACGTAACGATCCGTCGGAAACGACTGGGCAGCCTGTGCGAAAAACTGGGAATATACAGAAGCAATTGTGCCTTCACCAACCTCAAAATTATCGGGACTTAGCGTCGGCGTCATCAGCGCATAAGCAAACTGAAAAGGATATTCAGTGGCGCCAATCGTGCTGATTTTGGTTGCATCCGTATTGATGGAACTCGTAATCGTCGGTACAGCTATTGAGCCCAAGTCGCTGCAATGGCTAGTAAGAAAAACTGGTTTTTTATCGTCTTAAACATGATGTAATATTTTAGAATGACAGTTTCAGGTTCAATCCTATATTTCTGGTCGAAGGAAGATTGTAGTACTCAATTCCCTGATAGTTACTATTTCCAAAGCTAACTTCCGGATCAAAATCCATTTTGCGTTTGCCAATTCCAGGAATGTTCAGAATCGCATTGCCTCGGTAAATGAAGAACAGATTTCGTGCTACAAAAGATAGTCGCGCCGACTTGATAAATCCTGGAAGATGTCCAAATGAATAGCCAAAAGTCAATTCACGAACACGGACATTGGTGGCGTGGTAAGTGAAAAATTCACCCCACGAATAATCACCCTGCGCAACGGTTTGCCAGAATTTTTCAGCATTGATAGCAACTGTGTTCGGTGCGCCTTCCGGTGTTACAGCGTTCACTGTCCAGGATCCTGCATCGCGGAAATTTTCGTGTAACCGATGAAGTTCCTGCATAAGCCGTTTGTGCTGCTGTTCCAGAGGTGATTATTCCGCCAAACTTGCCATCAACCAATACAGACAACGTCCAGTTTTTGTAAGAAAAGCTGTTGCTGAAACCGGCAGAGAATTTCGGGTTATAATTTCCAACTCGCTGAATTTCATCTGTTTTTACAGGAACTCCGTTGGCGTCAACTACATATTTTCCATTCAAAGTTTTCCATTTGTAACCATACAGATCACCATAGAACCGCCTTCTTTTATCAGCGGTGTTGCAGTGCGGACGCTGGTTGATGAACCCAGATAAAGCTGGCTGACACCTTCGATAAAGTGAAATTACTTTGTTGGTATTAACTGCGTAATTCAGACCTACATTCCAGGTGAAATTTTTGCCGGTAACCGGTTTTCCTGAAAGTACAAGTTCAAAACCTTTGTTCTGGATATTACCCGCATTGACATTCAAAGTAGAATATCCGGATGAGGCAGGCGCGGAAACGTTAAGCAACTGATTTTTTGAATTTGTTTTGTAATAAGTGAAATCAACTCCAAGACGACTGTTGAAAAATCTCCATTCAGTACCAACTTCAACGGATTGTGTCAGTTCCGGTTTCAGGTTAGCAATTGCTTTTGTGCTGCTGCTGGCAATATATCCGCCGAAACCCCCACGTATATACGTATAAGTCTGACCGAGTCAAATAGGGGTCTGCATCATTACCCACTTTGGTGACCGATGCCCTTACTTTTCCCAAACTGACCCATGATGGAAGTTTCATCATTTCGGAAACAATCGCAGATAATCCGACGGATGGGTAGAAGTAAGAATAAGGCGAAGGAAGCGTACTAGACCAGTCATTTCGGGCTGTAAGATCCAAAAACAGATAATCTTTAAAGGAGAATTGTGCCGTTCCATAAACAGATTGCAATTCTCTTTTGGTGGTATTCGCTTCTACTTTCAGTGTGGTGGCATAGCTCAAATCATATTTGTTATTGGAACCCAAGTCCGTCCGCAGCATTCACTCGGTGACGCAGATTTCTGTTCAAAACTCGATCCCCCAATGTTGTAGTTGATTTTGAAATCGGAGGTAATCTGGTTATTTCCTGTTAAAAGGATATCCAGGTTTCTTTCCGAGATAAAATCATTTCCTTCCGAATAGTAACCGCCTGGTTGTCTGGCATAATTGACCGTGTTGTTGGCATATTTTTGACTGATAAAATCATTGTAACTGTCTGAACTTACGCGTCCCTGAATATTTAGCCAGTCTGTCAATTTGTATCTTAATACCAAAAGTCCTGTTACTCTGCTGCGGTTTTCATCGTGATGTGTATTGTTAATTGTCCAATATGGATTCATGTAAACCGGATCAGGACTGGTCCAGTAAGGTAGGTGTTTCCACTCCGGTAGCGCTAACGTTTTTATAGCCTTTTAAAGTTTCCGGATCCACGCTGCGCGGCATACGGTACACGTTGGCCACAACCATACCGTCTCCACCCACGCCTGGTTTGTTTTTAATGCCTTGCAGCATGTAGGTAACTTTCGCATCAGCGGTCAGTTGCTCAGTGACGTTGAAAGTGACCCGTCGAGTTGAAGGTATTGCGGGTCAGACTGTTATGTGGGACAATGCCGTTAATGAAATTGTTGGAATAGGAAAAATAAGATTGTCACTTTTTCCGAACCTGCCGTAATGCCAACCGAATTATTGTTTGAAACCGCCGTGCGGAAAAAGTCTTTTACATTGTCAGGATAGGCCTGAAGGCTCACTGTATTTCCTGCCCAGTCAGTAACGCTTTGTCCGGTGATTTTTGGCCCCCAGCTTCCGCCTGTCAAGGCTGAATATGATGCCACCAGCACCCTGGCGTACGAGTTTTGCAAACTTGGGGTGGTTAATGCTTTGTCAAAAGATACGCCGGAATTGAAGTTTACATTATCTTTCCGCTTTTTCCTTTTTTGGTCGTAATCATCATAACACCGTTTGCGGCACGACTTCCATATAAGGCGGCACCGGCTGCTCCTTTGAGCACATTGATGGATTCAATATCGTCTGGATTGATGTTGGATGCTCCATCACTTCCGCTTTGTCCGCCGCTGTCATAACCGAACCTGCCCGGCTGGCGAAGAGTTGTCAATCGCAACACCGTCGACAACAATCAGTGCATTGTTGGATCCCTGAATGGATCTGTTTCCGCGAAGCACAATCCGGGTTGCACCGCCGGGGCCATTTGCCGAGGGTGTGATGGTTAGGCCCGCAACTTTTCCTGAAAGTGTATTTGTAAAGTTGGCATCGCGGACTTCATTAACCTGCTCGCCTGTAATTTTCTGTGTGGCATAAGTAAGTGTTTTGGCTGATCTTTCGATACCCAGTGCTGTGACTACAACTTCCTGTAAGCCAACGCTTTCTTCTGCTAATGTAATATCGCCCATATCTGTTTTATTCCCAATTTCAATTTCCTGGGTTTTCATACCGATGTAGGAAATTACGAGCGTATTTGCATTTGCAGGAACGGAAATATTAAATGTTCCGTCTTTGTCTGCCAGCACACCGGAGGTCGATTGCTTTACTATAACCGATGCTCCGGGAATAGGAGCGCCCTTGTGGTCAAGCACTTTTCCAATTACCTTTTTTGCCTGCTGTGCCTGTGCCGTACCAAAAAGGCAAAGGATTGCCAGCATCATATATAACAGAAAAGCGGAGGTAGTAAAACGAAAGTTTCGTAAAGGTTTTGGATGGAAACCTTCCGGCAGAGGTGACCTGAATGCATTTGTAGATTTTTTCATATTCTAATTTTTTTCTGAACACGAATGGGTAGTAAAGGTTAAATTTTTTGGCGCGCGGCCTGCTTGTCTTTCAAGCGATGAGTACTGGTTTACTGACTTGCGTCGACTTTGGGATACTTTGGAGAGACAACTATCTTGTCATAGGCAAAATATGGTTTGTTAAAAAATAAATGTTTCAGGCTCTCGTTTGTATGAAGATTTATTTTGGTTACTATAAATTGCGATATATTGTTAACAAATATATTAATATTTTGTCAACAAAAAAATTGACCAAATATTTTTTCTGTAAAATCAAAAACTTCATGTGGTGTGGAAACAAAAGAAGCCGGCTCTTAGGAGTATCCTAAAAGCCGGCTTTATAATTATTTATATAATTTGAGATGTTCTTCTTTGACTTTGTCTAGGAAAGGTCAATGGAAGCGACTTCTCCGCGTATTAAATGTTTTACAAGTGCTTCTTCTGCACGGTGTATATTTTTTTCTTTAATGGCTGCTACAATCTCACGATGTTCCTGGTCGGTGAGCTCGTAATCATCCATATGTGTCTGCATTTTTCCAAGTTTTTGGTGAAATAACGGTATGTTGCTCGCTTTGTATAAATCTATAAGTTTATCATTACCAGCATATTCGATTAGTGTTTCGTGGAATTTTACATCTGCTTCACAGGCTCCTCCGAAATATCCACGCTCTACCATTGATGAGAAATCTGCACAGATTCTTTCCAGTTCCTGTATTCCTTTTTCGTCTATTTTATGCATTACAAGTCTAAGTGCGCCGACTTCCAGGATCTCCCGTAGCTCGCGAATAAGATGGCTGTCTTCAACGGTAAGTGTTTTCACAAAGAAACCCCCTTTTTCTCCCTGCACTATCAGTTGTTCACCCATTAATCTGGTCAAAGCTTCACGAATGGCAATACGATTTGCGTCGAGCTTCTTGGCCCACTCGTCCTCTTTAAGTCTTGTACCGGAAATAAGCTGATTGGATAATATTTTTTTTCTTAATTCAATATATGCCTTATTTGATAGTGAGTCTTCTTTCATTTTGTGTAAACAAAAATTTAAAATTTAGTTAACTAAATAACGGTGTTACAAAGGTAAACAATTATAGTAAAAAATATTATTTTGTAGTGGTATTGATCTCTTCCAAGCCGTTGGTTGAATTTTAAACCGTTTTACTGTTAAACAGATTTAATAATTATATTATTTAGCAATCCGGAGCTTGGTATTTTAAGTATGTTTGAAATCTATTTCCACATTCCACATTCCAAATTCCACTTCAATTTGGGTTAAATCTCCTCTGGTAACTTAACAAGAAAATAGTTGAAATTGTCAATTTTCCTGAGAAACGTTTTAAAATTACCGTTTTGAGTTTTTATCAATATTAAACATTTCAAGATCAATTTGTGTGATTAAAAGGATGTAATTATTAAATCTGCTTAAACTTCAAAAAATGCCTCTAATAGTCCACAGGGGCATTTTTATTTAATAAAATAGATATTTTAATAAAATTTAAAAAGTACTTTTGCGTTAGATTATTGACGGATTTAATAAAGACTTTTGTTTACGTATTTAATAGATGAGCCCTGGATTCCGGGGCTCATTCTTTTTATAAATATGCTTTAAAGTGCTATTCGCTTTTGAAACCATATTTTCTTCACAATTCAGATTGGACAATTGATTGCTTCCTCGTAAATTGTCCGAATAATTACACGAATAACACCACTATTATGATGAAAAAAACAAACAAGAATGAAAATGCCGGTACTGGTATTTTAACGGATATCGCTTTGCTTATTGAACAAAGCAGACAAAATGTTGCCACGACGGTAAATGCAGAAATCACATTATTATACTGGAATATTGGAGGAAGGATCAATAAGGAAATTCTGAAAAATAGCCGGGCTGAGTACGGAAAGCAGGTTATTGTAGCATTGTCAAAGGGTTTATCTGAAAAATTTGGAATTGGGTGGAGTAAAAGGCAATTACACTACTGTTTGAAAACAGCAGAAATATTTCCGGAAATTGAAATTGTGCACGCACTGCGTTCACAATTGAGCTGGACACATTTAAGACAGATTATTTCTATCGATGATGATATAAAACGTGATTTTTATATTGAAATGTGCAAACTGGAAAGATGGTCATCGCGGCAGTTGCAGGAGCGCATCCAGTCCATGTTATTTGAGCGGACGGCTATCAGTAAAAAGCCAGAGCAGACTATACAAAATGATTTGGAACTTCTTAAAAAGCAGCAGAAAGTAAGTCCGGATATGGTGTTTCGTGAACCGTATTTTCTTGATTTCCTGGGTCTCTCGGATACTTATTCGGAAAAAGATCTGGAAACTTCTATCATTGTGGAGTTGCAGCGTTTTATTAGTGAGATGGGTAGTGATTTTGCTTTTATGGCAAGACAAAAAAGGATTAGTATCGACGACCGTGACTATTATATTGATCTGGTTTTCTTTCATCGCAGACTTAAATGTCTGGTTGCGATTGATCTTAAAATTGGAGAATTTGAAGCCGGATTTAAAGGTCAGATGGAGTTATATCTTAGGTATCTGGAAAAACATGAACAACTGGAAGGAGAAAATACGCCGATTGGATTGATTCTTTGTACGGGGAAAAGCGAGGAGCATGTAGAATTATTGCAACTTGATAAAAGCAATATCAGAGTAGCTGATTACTTGACAGTTTTACCTTCGCCAAAACTTTTACGTGAGAAATTACATAAAGCTGTTGAAATCGCGCAGCAAAAACTTATTCAACAGGATTGAAAATAGATTAATCTTTTTACGATGTCATCTCAAAAAATCAATTTGTATCTTCTTGCAGTGATAGGAGTTATCCTGCACGCGCAAAGCTTTTCCCAGTCGGTTACACAAATCAAAACCTTTAAAATTACTGAGGCAAAACAAGCCGTGGCGGTTGATGAGCATTTCTTTTATGTGATCAATAACAGCACGATTGGGAAGTTTACAAAAGATGATGGGAAGCTTGTCACAACCTGGGATGGTGCTAGCGAGGGAATAAAACATTTGAATAGCGGCGTTGTAATCAAAGGAAAATTGTATTGCGCCAATTCCAATTACCCCGAAATTCCGATGGCCAGTTCCGTTGAAATTTTTGATGTCAATACAATGAAACATATTGGAAATCATAGTTTTGGTATCGCAGAACATGGCTCGCTGACCTGGATTGATCAAAAAGATGGTTTTTGGTGGATTGGTTTTGCGCATTACAGCGGAAAAGAAGCGAGTGAAGGCAGAGATGTTCGCTGGACTTCGCTTGTGAAATTTGATCTGCAATGGAGACAAATTGAATCCTGGATATTTCCTAAAAATATCGTTGAGCTTTTTACGCCAAAAAGTAATTCGGGAGGAGCCTGGGGAAATGATGGATTACTGTATTGCACCGGTCACGACAGGCCTGAACTTTATGTAATGAAATTGCCAAAATCAGGCTTTACACTGGAACATGTCCGCACGCTTCCGGCTGAAATTTATGGACAGGGAATTGCGATTGATCATTCGGTAAAAAATAAACAGATGATCTATGGTCTGAACCGCGCCACGAATACGATTACTTTATCAGAAATCAAATAGAAGTTTTAATCTTGTGGATCGATTTTATTAACCTTGTTTATTATATAAAATCAACGACGTTAACACTTCGACATGTCAAAAGAGCAGTCCTATATTCCGGCATCAAGTCTGGATTTTTTAAAAATATTAAGAGAAAATAATAACCGCGACTGGTTTAATGAGCATAAGGATGAATTTATTGAGCAGCAGGCATTTGTTGAAGAGTTCGCAGGATTGCTGTTGCATGAGCTCAATAAAGATGATTTGATAGAAACGCCATCGGGGAAAAAAATCCTGCACCGTATTTACCGTGATACCCGGTTTTCAAAAGAAAAAATTCCATACAAAACCAATTGGAGTGGAAGTTATACAAGAGCGACCAAACAAAAAAGAGGAGGATATTATTTTCATATCGAGCCGGGAAACAGCTTTGTTGCCGGTGGATTTCAGGGGCCAAATGCGGAAGATCTGAAAAGAATCCGGGATGATATCAGTTTTGACGCGGCACCTTTGCGGAAAATTTTAAATAGTAAATCCTTCAAAGATACTTTCGGGACTTTGCAAGGCGAGCAAGTGAGAACAACGCCAAAAGGTTATGACAAAAATGATCCGGCTATTGATCTGCTTCGTTTCAAACAGTTTTTGCTGATCAAAAGATTTACTGACGAAGAAGTATTAAGTGCCTCTTTCCTGAAAGAAGCCAGTTCGGCTTTCAGAAATATGCGTCCGTTTTTTGATTATATGAGTGAAGTTTTGACGACAGATCTTGACGGAATTAATATATAAGGAAGCATATTTTTTTCATCAATTTAAAATGCTTTCTACGAATCTGATTTTCAGATTTAGAAGACCATTTTTTTGTGCCGATTAATTATTGCCATTAACTCTCTATGAAATCGCATTTCAAAAAAATATTATTTTCCGTGTGATTTTTCCAGCCTTATCTTCACTAATTGAGCGTAGTCAATTTCAGGATGGAAAATAATAAGGAATTTATCGAAATCATTCAGCAAAATGAAGGCCTCATTTTTAAGATTGCCCGGATATATACTAATTCGAAAGAAGATGAACGAGATCTTTATCAGGAAATTATTTATCAATTATGGAAATCTTTTCCGTCGTTTAGACACGAATCCAGGCTCAGTACCTGGATGTATCGAATTGCCCTGAATACGGCAATTGCACAATTGAACAAAGAAAAGAGAAAGGTATTTCAGGTTCCGATTGATGAAATTTTGCTCAATAAAAGTGAAGCTGCTGACACGCTGGCAGATGAACGAAGCGAAGTTTTATTTGCTCTGATCAAAAAGCTTAGTGATCCGGAAAAAGGAATAATCCTGCTTTATCTCGAAGGGAAAAATTATGATGAAATCGCAGCCATAACCGGATTTACGGCTACAAATGTGGGTACGCGATTGGGAAGAATCAAACAGAAATTAATGTCTCAGATTAAATAAACTAGCAACATTATGGAACTCGAAGAAATGAAATCGCTCTGGGAAGACATGTCTCTGGAAATGGAAAATCAGAAAAAACTGACAGACTCAATGATAGTAAAAATGACAGAATCAAGGTATCATAACAAAATAAACAGAATTGTATTGCCGGAAGGTTTCGGGTCGTTTGTTTGTTACGTTCTTGTCTTCGTTGTTATTGTCAGCTTTCATAAACTCGATAACTGGTATTTAAGAACTAGCGGAATTGTAACGGTTTTAATATTGGGTATAATGCCGATACTATCCTTTCGGGCACTTCGAAGCTTACGCTCAGTCAATATTTTGACAAATAATTATAAGGAATCTTTGTTACAGCATTCAAAAGGAAAAATCCGGTTTGTTCAATTACAAAAACTGAATTTTTATCTGGGCGCTTTACTTTTTGTCGTTGTTCTGCCTGTAATGGTGAAGTTATTTGGAGGAAGTGATCTTTTCAAAACAACATATTTGATCTACTGGTATGCCGCTGGATTTCCATTTTTTTACTGGTTCACAAAATGGGTTTTTAATTATTATACCAAGACTGTGTCACGTGCTGAAAATATCTTAAAGGAATTGCAGGACTAGTTACTAATGACAAACCTCTACATTTCAATTTTCAAAGTTTCTATAACTAAAAGTTATCGTCAATACCTTTTTATGATAAAAAGCTGATTGAAATTTCACATGATCTTTGAACTACCAAATCAAGGAATCATGGACAATCACAGACATATCAGCAACAACTATTCAGGATTATTTTTGAATCTGGAAGAAGGCCGGAGGAAAATAATATTTCTCATTTGCGTCACGGTATGCCTCACACCATTTGTAAGTCCGGTGGCTGCGCTTCTGATGGGACTTATTGTTGCACAGCTGAGTGGTCATCCGTATTTACATCTTAATCACAAGGTAACACATTTACTATTGCAGTTTTCGGTGGTTGGTCTGGGTTTTGGTATGAATGTTCATAGCGCATTGCGTACAGGAAAAGAAGGACTGTTATTTACCATTGTTTCGATCGCGGTAACTTTGGGTTTTGGCTATTGCCTTGGCAAATATTTCAAGCTTGAAAAGAAAACCTCCTTTCTTATTTCCTGCGGCACGGCAATATGTGGAGGAAGTGCAATCGCCGCTATTTCTCCCGTGATAAAAGCGGAAGAAAAACAGATTTCAGTAGCACTGGGCTGCATTTTTATTCTCAATTCAGTTGCTTTAATTATTTTTCCAGGTGTCGGGCATTTCTTCAATTTATCAGAAACACAGTTTGGGATGTGGTGCGCTTTGGCCATTCATGATACAAGTTCTGTTGTCGGTGCGGCGAGTAAATATGGAACTCATGCACTGGAAATAGCGACGACGGTTAAGTTGACACGAGCGCTCTGGATTATTCCGGTAGCTTTTGTTTCAAGCGTTATTTTTAAAAATAATACGGGTAAGATTAGTATTCCATATTTTATTGGTTTCTTCCTGTTGGCTATGATTGCCAATACTTATGTTCCTCAAATTGCAGCTATAAGACCATTTCTGATTTACATTTCCAAAGCAGGACTTACCCTCACTTTATTTTTGATAGGAGCAGGTTTATCACGAAACGTCTTATCTTCTATTGGCTTTAAACCATTGCTAGCCGGACTTTTATTATGGCTGTTAATATCCGCTACGGCTTTGTATGCTGTGATTCATTTGGTATAATTACAGGTTATTTATCTGTTGCAGCAAACAATCCCTGATTATGATTTTTGATTTCCGTTTACAGGTTTTTCATACAGTTGCAAAACGGCTGAATTTTACAAAAGCCGCGTCGGAATTATTTATTTCCCAGCCGGCTGTTACCAAACATATTCACGAGCTCGAAAATCAACTTAAAATAAAACTTTTTGAAAGAAACGGTTCGAAAATAAAGCTGACGCAGGCAGGTGAAATTTTGCTCACACATGCGGAGCAGATTTTTGAAATTTACCGGAACATCGAGTTTGATATCAACAGTCTTGCAAACCGACAAAGCGGGATATTACGGTTGGGCGCAAGTACCACAAACGCCCAATATATTTTACCGCCAATACTGGCCGCTTTTCATAAAAAATTTCCCGAAATACATATCACATTAACCATCAATAACACCGAACAAATTGAGCAGGCTCTGCAAAATAAAGAAATTGACCTTGGAGTTATAGAAGGGTATTCGAAGAATTCAGGCATAAAATATTCAGAATTTATAAAGGATGAAATCGTGTTGGTTTCCAGTGCAAAAAATCCACTTGTTAAGTCAGGTTCAATTAAACCTGAGCAATTAAAACGTATTCCGCTTTTACTCAGAGAGCCGGGATCGGGGACTTTGGAAGTGATCAGTCATGCTTTGAAACTGGCAGGAATCAATATTTCCGAGCTGAGTAATGAAATGCAGCTTGGCGGAAGTGAAAGTATGAAACTATATATGCTGCATTCCAATTGCATGGCTTTTCTATCGGTTCATGCAGTTTTGAAAGAATTACAAAATAAGGAATGTTATATTGTTGATGTGGATGGTCTTAACATTGAAAGGTATTTTTACTTTGCACTTTTGCATGGCCAGCCGGAAGCTTTACCTGAGTTATTTATCAGATTTGCCAGCCATTTTGTAGCATAGAATTGTTAGTAGAATCTGTTGTTTTGTGATTTATTAATACAGAATACAAAGATATCTGGTTGCAACGCAGCGTCTGCTGTTTTCAAAATTAAACGTTATGCATAAGCTATTGAAAGAATTTCAGCGGATAAAAAATTTTCGGATAACAACTTTAAGGATTGTTTCCGGATTTTCCGGCTTTTTGCTTTGTCTTGGTGTGCTATTTAATTTTTCAGGTTTTTATAGTAAAACTTCGGCAGGTACGATCGATTCCGGAAATGTCTTGAAAAAACCTTCATTTCAGATTTTACAACAAAAAGAAATGTGGCAACCTCCTGAAATTGAGAGTATTCCTAAAACAGCAGAAGGGAAACAGATTCTTTACGGCCGGGATCTGGTCGCAAATACTGCGAAATATTTAGGTCCGAATGGCAGCGTGCGCCACATCAGCAATGGAATGAATTGCCAGAATTGTCACCTGGATGCCGGTACCAAAATCATGGGGAATAATTATGCTGCCGTTTATTCAACCTATCCCAAATTCCGCGCAAGATCTGCCAGTAAAGAAACGGTTATTAAACGCATTTCAGATTGTTTCGAGCGAAGTCTGAACGGAACCAAACCGGATAGTAGCAGTAAAGAAATGCAGGCCATGGTAGCTTATATGAAATGGCTGGGAACAGGTACCGCAAAAGGCGAAACGCCGGGCGGGACAGGACTAGAAAAATTGCCGTACCTTAACCGCGCTGCAAATCCTGAAAATGGCAGAATCATTTATAAAGCCAAATGTCAGGTTTGTCATGGAGTTAATGGCGAGGGCATTCCTAACCCGGATAAAATCACTTTTATTTATCCGCCGCTGTGGGGAAAAAATAGCTATAACGACGGAGCAGGACTTTTCAGGATTTCTTCCTTTGCTGGTTATGTGAAGAATAATATGCCTTTTGGAGCAAATTATGAAAATAAAATCCTGACAGATGAAGAAGCCTGGGATCTTGCAGCATTTGTGAATTCGCAGCCACGGCCGCACAAAGACCAGAAAAACGATTGGAAGGATATTACTAAAAAACCCATCGATTTTCCATTCGCTCCCTATGCGGATGAATTTTCAGAAAAGCAGCATAAATTGGGTCCGTTCCAGCCAATTGCGGCTGCTCAAAAGCAAAATAATAAATAGCATTTAACCTTTAAAATGAATTATATGAAAACGATTAAAACCATGATTTGTCTGGCGGTGATGTTACTGTCAGTAAGTTCTTTTGCTCAAACTGCAAAACTAAATCCTGCCGATTTCCATGGCGCCACTGCGGATAAAAAATCTTACAAGGTTGTTTACCAACTAAACACAGATAATGAAAAGGTTATTACAGCAACCATGAAGAATATTAATAACGCGCTTGAAGATCCGCGTTTGAAAGGGAAATTGGAAGTGGAGCTTGTAGTACATGGTGGCGGAGTTGCAGTTTTCAAAAAAGATCAGCCTTATGAAGCGCAGTTGAAAGAATTGCAAGGAAAAGGTGTGATTTTGGCGGAATGTGAAAATACCATGAGAGAACGTAAAATCAGCCGCGACGAATTGTTTGACTTTATATCCTATGTTCCAAGCGGAAACGGAGAAATCATTATCCGTCAGCAGCAAGGCTGGGCTATTGTCCATCCGTAATTTGAGTTTATTTAATGCAAAGCCATGAAAAATTTTCTTTTAAGCATAACGATTTTTATTTCGGTGACTAGTTTTAGTGAAGCTTTTGCCCAGGATTATCGGTTCGATCCACCATGGAATAAGCCTTGGTCTGACGGACTTAACTTTACGATTCCAGGAATTGATAATGTGCCGGATTTATATGGAGATATTGTTGATCCGCAACTTGTTGTATTCTTTGCAGGTAACCAGTTTATGGTCGTTGATGATCTTTTACTAGCTTTTAAAAAGCAATATCCGGAGTATACCAGAATATTTGTTGAAACGCTTCCGCCCGGAATTCTTGCCAAACAAATCAAAACCGGATCGGTGACAATTGGCAATATGCGGATCACACATCAGCCTGATGTATACACGGATGGGAAACAAAAAATTGTGGAACTCACTGATATGTTCAGCCGTATTGAGCCTTATGCGAAAAACCGTCTGGCGATAATGGTACAAAAAGGAAACCCGAAAAAGGTAAAAGGATTGGCTGATTTGGGAAGAAAAGATGTGTTGGTAAGTATGCCAAATCCGGAGTGGGAGAGTGTAGGAAAGAAGATTGAAGAAGCTTATGTGAAGGTAGGTGGTGAGCAGCTTCGCAAGCAAATTATGGAAGAGAAAGTGAAGGATAAATCAACATATCTGACTCAGATTCATCACCGGCAGACGCCGATGAGAATTTTGTACGGTCAATCCGAAGCTGGACCAGTCTGGTTTTCAGAAGTTTATTATCAGCAAATGCTTAGACATCCAGTTGAAGCTGTTGAAATTCCTGAAAAGGAAAATATTGAAGTAATTTACACGGCCGGACTTATGAAAAATGCACCTCGCCCGAAAGCAGCAAAAGATTTCATGGATTTTCTGGTCAGTGAAAAGGCAAAAACTATTTACAAAAAGTATGGTTTCACAACGGAATAAAAAGTAACCTATCTTCTGTTGAGATTTGAAATTTCAACAGAAGATATCGGATTAAACTTCCACTTCCATTTCATTTTTTGTCGTTTTAAAAGACCGCCGGTAATCACTTGGCGTTACCATTAGATTTCTAAGAAAAATTCTACGCATCGATACCAGACTGACAAGTCCGGTTTTTTCTGCAATTTGTTCAATATTCAAATCGCTTTCTTCCAGGAATTTACGGGCCATTTCCACACGGAACTTTTCGACAAACTTGGCAGGAGTTAAACCCGTTTCTTTCAAAAAAACTCTGGCGAAGTTTCTCGGGCTCATATTACTTTGGACTGCTAGTTGCTCCACACTTAAATCCTTATTCAGATTGGCAACCATCCATTCATGAATTTTCCCGATCAAGCCATGTCCTGATTCCGGTTCAGGTAATAAATCTGCAAACTGCGTTTGGTATCCTGGTCGTTTCAAATATAAAACCAGATGACGGGCAACGGAAACGGCAATTTCCCGTCCGTAATCTTCTTCCACCAAAGCCAGAGATAAATCCGTTGCCGAAGATACTCCGCCGGAAGTGTAAATGTTTCCATCCTTAACAAAGAGCTGTGAGGAATTAACAAGAATGTCCGGGAAATCATCATGCAATTTTCCGCCTTTTTCCCAATGCGTAGTAACATTTTTGTTGCTTAAAAGTCCGGCTTTGGCCAATGCAAATGTTCCGACACAAATCGATCCAATCCGCCGGACTTTCGGATATATTTCTGAAAGCCATTGGTAAAAATTTGAAGTTTCTATTATTTGATTATCAAAATTATATCCTGCAATTAAAAGTGTATCAATAGGTTGGGTGAGATCTTCGATTTTTAGCGGGGCGCTAACTATAATTCCTGATCTGGTCACAACGTGATCAGAACGGTCTGCCGCTACGACCACAACTTTGTAAGCATTTTCAAAACCGGTCTTCTCAAAGATCGTTTTTGATGCCTGAAAAAATACATCGCCCGGACCTGCAATTTCCAGTAACGGCAGGTTCGGGAATGCGACAATCACAACAAGTTTTGAATGCGTCGGTACTTGCAGTTCATTCACTTTATTTTGTAGTATTTATAAGTTCTGAAACAAGTTCGGAAATCCGGTTTGAAATTCCGACTTCATTGTCGTACCAGGCTACAACTTTTACTATTTTTCCAATGCTTCTTGTCAGCGTTCCATCGACAATGGAAGAGTGGGTATTACCCAAAATATCTACTGAAACAAACTGTTCTTCCGTATATTCCAATACTCCGTTCAATTCATTTGATGCATACTTTTTCAATACATCATTAATTTCATCGGCTGAAACCTCAGTTGATAAATTTAAAGAAAGATCGACAATTGAACCATCCACAACGGGAACACGGTATGAAAAACCATCCAGTTTTCCTTTCAAACCCGTCAATACATCGCCAATTGCTTTGGCTGCTCCGGTTGTAGTCGGAATGATAGATTGACTGGCAGCTCTCGCTCTACGCAAATCCCGGTGAGGCGCGTCCTGTAAAACCTGATCGGCTGTGAAAGCGTGAACGGTACTCATATAACCTGATTCAATTCCAAATTCCTTATCCAGAACATAAAGTACCGGCGCGATTGCATTGGTTGTACAGGAAGCTGTTGAATAAATATTGTCATCCGCAACGATAATGTCATTGTTGACTCCGCTCACTATCGTTTTGACACCACCTGTTGCCGGTGCCGTGATCAGTACTTTTTTTGCACCTGCATTAATATGTGACTGTGCGTGCTGACGATCGGTAAAGCGTCCCGTTGACTCAATTACTACATCTATTTCAAGATTTTTCCATGGAAGTTTTTCCGGATCTTTCTCGCTCAAAAGGATAATATCTTTCCCATTAACTCTGATATTACTACCATCCTCGGAAACCTGGCCTGGAAAATGACCATGTGAGGAATCATATTTAAGCAAATGGGTAAGTGTTTTTATATCAGTCAAGTCGTTGATTGCTACCACTTCAACATTTTCCTTGTTTTGTAATGCACGTAAAGTCATACGTCCAATTCTTCCGAAACCATTGATTGCAATTTTCATATTATTAGCTTTTTTGTTACTGAAAATTGATTCTTTTTTTTAGAATCTGATTATGCAACAAATATAACTAATTGAAGATTTGTCCGAAATGACAAATAATATACAAATTCTGCCAAATGTATTTGAATCTGAATGGACGGCAACTAAACGCTGCAACCGATTTTTGAAAAAACGGTAGATGAAAGTACTAGCTCAAAGATTTAATGAAGACTTAATTGACAATGTTGTCAAGCACGCCAGCCAGTTTATAGGGTGTTAGTGGTTTGGGAAGAAATCCTTTAACCGATGCATATTTTTTTGCCATTGCAATATCTTCCGGATCTTGTGAAGAACTGGAAATGTAGATAATTGGATGATAATTGCTGATTTCTAGATTATCCAGCATTTCAAGAAAATCCCACCCGTTTGCTACCGGCATGTTAATATCAAGTAGAATAAATTCTGGTAGAGACAATGGGCTTAGTCGATTTTGCTTCATAAAATCGATAGCTTCCAGTCCGTTTTTGAAATGTGATATTTCAGAATCCGGCACCACTTTCTGAATCAGCTTTTGAGCAAGAAAACTGCAAATCCATTCATCATCAATTATGCCTAATTTCATCATAACACTTAAAGGTAACGTAACCGGTTGAGTGAAGTTATATCATCAAAAACCGTGCCCAATATACGTTTTACTATTTAAAAATCTATTTTTTGTTTGAAATTTAATAAGATGCCGTGTTTTTAATTTATTAAACTACTTTAATTTTATTCAGATCCTGATAGCAGTTCTTTTGCAGAGAACTAAACATCAGACAAAATGATAACATCCGTTGAAGAAATGATCAGCCAATATGTGAACGCATGGAATGGCACTGGGATCGAAGAATACCAAATGGAATTTGCCAAATGTTGGGCAGACGATGGCGCCTATACCGATCCTAACTTTGATAACATTAACGGGGTGGATGGAATTGCAGGACTGGCCCACAAATCTCTGGAAACTTTCCCTGTCAGGAAATTTTCGGAACTCACCATACCGGACTACCATCACAATGTGGGCCGTTATACCTGGAAAGTGGATTTCCCTGGTGAAACCCGGGAAGGATTTGATTATTTCGAGTTTAACGAAAAATATCAGATTACAAGAATTGTCAGCTTTTTTGGTCCTTTGACCAGTGTTGACTGATCAGAATTGAGCCGTGCATCTTATCTTTACTTCGGAGGAAAATAATATGTACGAGCTCATTTTTTCAAATTTTGCCATGCACATAACATTGAGCGTGGAAGAGATCGAAGCGGTGAAGTCAAAACTGGGATATACAACGGTTAAGAAAAATGAGGTTCTATTGGAATCCGGCGACGTTTGTAGAAATATCTATTTTGTAAACCAGGGTTGCCTTCGGATTTTCAATACGGACGAAAAAGGGGAGGATCATAATCTGTTGTTTTTGCCTGAAAACTGGTGGGCAGTGGATATGACCAGTTTTTCTGAACAAAAACCTGCTTTTTATACCATAAGTGCGCTGGTGGAAACAGAGCTATTTTTCCTGAATCACAGCGTTCTTGAAGAGCTTTATGAGACAGTACCCAAACTGGAACGCTTCTTTCGGATTATGATCCAGAATGGTTTTAATTTATATCAGCAAAGAATCACATCGAATTTGTCGATGCCGGCAGAAGAGCGTTATCAGTTATTTCAAAAACTATATCCAAAACTGGAACAACGCATTGCCCAAAAACATATCGCATCTTATCTGGGAATTACACCGGTATTTTTAAGTATGATGCGTAAAAAATATCAAAGAGCCCGGTAATCATGAAGTTGGGAGATATTTCATGACATCCGGGCTTTTTGATAATCTTATTCAAACTCAGTTTGCTCTTCTTTTTTCTTCCTCACTTGCAGTCGTTCTCTTACGTGCAGCAGCCAGGTTTTTTCCCAGTTTGTACGAGAAACTTACCGTGAAAGTGCGTGTGTCATTTTTTTGATAAATACCATTATTTTGTCCCTGGTTGTTGATTACAATTCTGTAAGGATTGCCCAGCAGAATGTCCGATGCACTTAGGCGGATTGTTCCCTGTTTATTAAAAACCGGTTTGCTGATGCCAATACTTAAATCATAAATTCTGGCAAGTTTCAGCGTTCCCTGTTGAACAGCACTGTTGTACCAAGCGCTCATTTCTGCTTTTAGTCCACTGTTATTGTCAATTGTGAAGGCGTGATCAGTTCTTAAATAGAAGTAAAACTGTTTGTCGCTGTATGTATTTCCGGGCTGATTGGAGCTTTGATTTCTAAAATATCCCTGTGCGGTATTATTAATTTCCCACCAGGTAGCCGGGTGATGAATGGATGAAAGTTCAGTACCAATATCTCTGATACTTCCAATATTTTGCTGGGTATCATAAAATGTTTTGGTATCATTATTCTGCACCGTAACGTTGCTGGCCATGTCTTTTGTTTTCGTATAGACAGCCGAGAATGTGTAGTTTTGGTGAAGTATGTAACTGATTTGCAGATTGTTAATAATCGCCGGTCGTAAAAAAGGATTTCCGCTTTGGTAATTGTATGGGCTCGAATAATTTTTAGCCGGGTTCAACTGTCTGTAATCCGGGCGCTCAATTCTTTTGGAATAAGCAAAGCCAAACTCACTGTTTTCGGATGCTTTATAAGTCACAAATGCCGTGGGGAAAATGCGCAGATATTTTTTTACGTTGATCGAATCCAGAGAATGAGAGAAACCTTTTGTACGTGTATATTCTGCCCGCAATCCACCTTTGAAATTCCATTTGCCTGAAACGCCTGCCAGACTGGTATAAGCTGCTGCCGTATTTTCGGTATATTGAAACCGGTCACTTCGGGTAGGATCAAGCACGGGAATTACGTCAGGAGTATTATAAAAATCAAACTGGTTTTCACTGACAATACTGGTATATTTCAAACCGGATTCCATCGTCAGGATTTTACCAAGCGAATAACCATAATCTACTTTCCCAGACCAGATATCTATTTTCTGGATAGATGGAGAAGAGGTTTGGTACGGACTAAAAGCTAAACTTTCATCAGGCAAAAACATCGAGTTTTTCAGGTTCTGAACATTATCTTTTGAAAATGGAGCATAGTCCAGATCGACATTCAGGCTTCTCCCCGTAGTATCGAGTTTAATCTTATAATTCAGATTGAAGCTATATTGATTGGCATGTCCCCTGTTGGTACCCAAAGTATTTAGAACCGAATCGGCTTTTGGATTGTGGTTGTTATAAATATCAGTTATAGCCGTGCTGTAACCAACATTTACGGAATTGTTCCCGGTAATAAGCACACCAACAACCTGATTGGTTGTCAGATTGTAATCAGCTCCGGCTGTGTAATTACTGATCTTGCTTTTTAGCAAGGTAACTTTGTTCAGATCCCAGAAAGCATAAGAAGAAGGTGTCTGATAATTGGTATAAAAGTTTATATCGCGCTGAATTCCACGGTCGGAGTAGCCATAACTTCCGAAAATGTTCAATTTGTTTTTGCGATAATTAAATACCCCGTTACTGGTGTAGCGGTTCATCTGTCCGCGTGTATAACCACCGCTCAAACTGGCGTTAAAGCCATCCATAGTCGCCTTTTTTGATATAATGTTAATAACCGCACCACCCTGAGCTTCGTATTTAGATGATGGATTTGGCATCACTTCAATTTTAGCAATATTATCAGATGGAATACTTTGAAGGTAAGCAGAGAGATCATCGCCAGATAACCGTACAGGTTTTCCGTCCATATAAACGGTGACTTTTTTGTTGTTTGCTTTTACACCGCCATCATTGCCAGTTTGTACGCCTGGTGCTCTGCTTAATGCGTCCCAGGCGGTTCCACCACTGGCCAAAATACTGTTTGCGACGTTAAAGACAACTCTGTCTATTTGTCGTTCAATGGTTGGTTTTTTAAAAACAATGGAAACTTCATTTAGTTGAAGATCATCGTTTAGTAAGGTTATATTCAGACTATCTTTTGGCATATTGAATACACGCAAAACAGATTTGTAGCCAATCAGCGAAATCGCGAGTTCATAGGGCGACTGATTTAAATTCGTCAAAGTAAATTTACCGGCCTCAGCCAGTTGACTGGTTAGTACTGTCCCGTTTTGGGAAAGTGTTACTGTGGCAAAATCAAGTGGTTGGCCTTTTCCATCACTGACAATTCCTGTCAGGTTTTGCTGTGCAAATAATGGATAGGAAAGTAACAGGAGTAAAATGTTCAGTATCGTTTTCATGTCTATTTTTGATTACGATACAAACCTACTTTGATGCTTCCTAAACGAGGGTTAAGGAAGGTTAAATAGAGTTAAATCATTATCTTGACAGGATGATGGACGATAAATTATCAGCAACTTCACAGCATGAAATGGTTTAAAACTAAATATACATATGTGCTGATCGTGCTTTCGCTGCTTTTGAGCGGCGGGTTGCAGGTTGTGTGGTTGCAGCAATTGTTTTCTGCACAGCAAAAACAATTAACAGATGATATCGAAAACTTTGTAGGTACAACCGTGCAAGCCAACTGGTACCTCAGTATTACATCTTTCGAAAAACCGCAACATTTCAGGAGAGTCCGGCAACTTTTTCTTTCGCCGCAGTGGAAGCAGCTGCGTCAGGTGTTTGATAATATGAAATCGATCGGGATAACGTCATACTTCAAAATTGACAGTGGTGATGACAGTACTTCGGTAACCCTTAATTTTAGCCTGAAAGATGTGCCTGTTAAAAGACGTGATATTGCGCCCAGAACTTATAATACTGGAAAAACACCCGCGCAGCTGCTGGCTAGCGATAGTATAGCGTTGATAGGAATTAAAAAGGATGTGACCTCCGGTCTACGGAAAATGGGTGTTACATCAGCTATCTATTATAATATTTATACTTATGATATGTCTCCGGTGCATGAAAGCAATTTGCCCAAAGGCTTTAAACCGGCTTTTTCCAGTAAAAAATATATGTATGGAATTCACAATCACTACCGTTTTCAACTGTGTTTGCCTGCTATCAATTCTGTCGTCTGGTACCGGATGCGGTATTACGTTGCCTCGTCTCTATTGATGATCATACTGACCTGCACTGCCTTTTATTACATTTTGAGATTGCTAAGAAAACAGCAGTTATATGCCGATGCAAAAGCGGATTTTACAAGCAACATGACACATGAGTTTAAAACACCTATTTCGACGGTCTCGCTTGCACTGGAATCGATCAAAAAATACAACCTGATCAACAATCCGGAAACGCTTCAAAATTATCTGGATATCAGCCAGCATGAATTGAAAAGACTGGATTTGATGGTAGAAAAAGTATTGAATATCAGCAAAGGAAATGAAGCGGAACAGCCTCTTAAACTGGAACTTTACGATGTGCAATCAGGCTTGCAGCAGGTGATTTCCTCCATGAAACTGCAATTATTAAACAGTCATGCAAGTATCCAATTTGATGCTTCCGAAGAACCATGTTTTGTATTTGGTGATCCGGTTCATCTGACCAACATTTTTTATAACCTGATCGATAACGCGATCAAATATTCAGGAAATGGCCTGGTGATGGAAATTAGTTGTAAATGTAATCCGCAAGAAGTAACGCTAAGTTTTAAGGATAACGGTCCGGGAATTGATGAAATCTATCACAGTAACATTTTTGAAAGGTTTTTCCGGGTTCCGGCCGAAGGAGCTGTTCACGATATCAAGGGGTCTGGTCTGGGTCTTCATTATGTAAAACAGATGATTGAAAAACATAAAGGGACGATCAGAATAAAAAGCGAGACCGGCCATGGAGCCAATTTTATCATTACTTTACCCACGGCATCATGAGTTTCAAAGTATTGTATGTTGAGGATGAACCGTTTTTATCCCGTATTGTCAGTGACGGATTAACGAGCAGCGGATATAATGTCAAGCTAATTGCAGACGGAAGTCTGGTCATGGATGCTTACCTCTCTTTCAAACCGGACATTTGCATTCTGGATATTATGCTGCCTTCCAAAGATGGTTACACACTTGCCAAAGAGCTCAGAGAAATTCAGCCGGATCTTCCAATAATATTCTTATCTGCAAAAGTGCTTACCGAAGATGTCGTAAAAGGCTTTAAATCAGGTGGAAATGATTATCTGAAAAAACCTTTCAGTATGGAAGAATTGCTTGTGAGGATTGAAGCTTTGCTTCATCGTTTCGGTAAAGAAATAGTTAGTCAAACCACTCAAAACAGCAAGATTTATGCATTCGGTAATTGTGAACTTGATACCATTCAACAAAAATTAAAAACATCGTCCGGGGAGTTTTCTCTATCCTTTAAAGAATCTGCTTTACTGGAAATGATGATCCTGAAAAAAAATGATGTCTTGGAAAGGCAGGATGCGCTACTTAAAATTTGGGGTGACGACAGTTATTACAACACCAGAAGCATGGACGTTTTTATGACCCATATCAGGAAATTGCTGAAAGAGGAGCCTGGAATCCAGATCATGAATTTGAGAAGTATCGGGTATAAATTGATATGTTGATTATGCATCTCACCGATCAGACTATTTATACGGCTTATTGAGCTATTTTAAGTCTTATTTTGAGCTGAAATTTGTGAGGTTAAATTTATAATCTCAAAAGGATCAGACAATGAGCAAGCTATTAGCACCTTATAGTAAAAATGGATTTTCACTGAAAAATCACCTGGTGATGGCTCCCATGACCAGAAGCCGTGCAATTGATAATATTCCAAATGATTTAATGGCTGAGTATTACGCTCAGCGGAAAGGAGCCGGATTGATTATTACGGAAGGAACTTCCCCTTCGCCCGAAGGTTTGGGTTATCCACGTATTCCGGGAATATTTTCGGATGAACAAATTAATGGCTGGAAAAAAGTTACCGACGCTGTTCATCAAAATGATACTAAAATCTTTGTGCAGTTTATGCATACCGGCCGCATTGCGCATGTAGATAATCTGCCTAAGGGAAATGAGGTGATCGGTGTTTCCGGGATAAAAGCCAGCGGCCAGATTTTTACAGACAAATCCGGAATGCAGGATCATTCCCAGCCCAAAGCGTTAACAACAGAAGAAGTAGAAGAAAATGTTTTAGCACATGTAAAAGCGGCTGAAAATGCTGTTAAAGCTGGTTTTGACGGCGTTGAACTTCATGGTGCCAATGGTTATCTGATTGAGCAATTCCTAAATCCAAACGTAAATAACCGTACCGATCAATACGGAGGTAGTGTAGAAAACAGAGCTTCTTTTGTGATCGAAATCGCTGAGAAAATGGCAGATGCCATTGGAAAGGATAAGATTGGAATTCGCTTTTCACCTTTTTCAAATATGAGTGATATGGCTGATTATGATCCCAAAGAGGTCCATCAAACATACGCCTATCTGGCTGAAAAGCTGGCTAAGATTGGAATTGCATATATTCACATAAGTATGTCACCAAAAATTCCAAAGGAAACATTGGATGCTATCCGTACAAATTTCAACGGAACAATCATCATTTGTAATGGTTTGACACCTGAAAGTGCTGAGCAAATGTTGATTGAAGAATCCTCGGATCTGGCAGCTTTTGGCCGTTCATTTCTGGCAAATCCTGATCTTGATAAAAGAATTGATTTAAAGGCAACTTTGAACGAAGTTGATTTTTCAACAGCTTACACGCCAGGTGCAACAGGGTATACGGATTACCCGCTTTTAGCTGAAAGTATAATTGCTTAAACATTGGTACGGATTAATTATTGACATTAAAATATCAACAAAATGGAAGAGTTAAAAAAGCCTGCCGAAATTATAACGCCCGAGGATGGAGATCTTATTTCAGTGGTTGGAAATACGTATCGAATTGTAGTTTCCGGTAAGCAAACCGATGGTGCTTTTGCGATCATAGATATGCTTGTTCCGGCCGGAGGCGGACCGGGCCCGCATGCACATGCGGGTTTCGATGAATCTTTTTATGTACTGGATGGAGAAATTGAAGTGAAAACGGAGAATGGAAAATCCATTGCCAAAAAGGGAGATTTTGTTCATATTCCCAAAGGCGGACTGATTCATTGTTTCAAAAACATAACGGAACAAACCGCGCGGCTTTGGTGCACTGTTGTTCCTGCCGGCCTCGATGAATTTTTTCTGGAAGCGGGAAAACCTGTAAAAAAAGGAGAATTTATTCCAGCATCGGAGCCAGGTGAAGAGGAAAAGAAGGTACTTTTCGCATTGGCTGAAAAATACGGACAAAAATTGTATCCGCCTGATTATCTGGATTAATTTTGGTTTTGTTTGATAAATATACCGGTTGGATATCTAAAATATTCAACCGTATTTCTATATAATTATGGCTGTTGAGTTTGAATTTTCTGCGGGTGAAAACTTTCATTTCACTTCTGCTTTTGCCAGTCGATTTGATGCGACGGTTAAAGATGAAAGGGTGTTTTTGCCTGATTTTCTTGGTGATGGATTTATTCAGGAAGTTTATCCGGGCGTGGGTATTTCGCTTTGCATCCATAATTATATCTTGAAAGAGGAGTTTGTTTTAAAACGCCTGCCTTCTTCCTCAGACGACATGCTCACATTTAAATTTGATTGCCGGACGGATTTTAACGGATCAGAAAATGGTTCTTTCTTTTCAGGCAAAAGCACGAGCGAAGTGGAGTTTAGTACCGGTAATTTTTTTACCGAATTAATCATTCCAAAAGAAATCGTGATCAGTTTTTTAGTGATAAGTATTTCCCGTCAGACACTTCTGGAATTGCTTCATTTGCAGGATGAAAGTCCTACTGAAAAGCTTTTGAAACATAACAAATCTTTTGTTTTGCATGAAGAAATGAGCTTGCAGATGCAACGTACATTGAAAGAAATTACAACGATAGACGACCAAACCCGACTGGCAACTTTGTTGTATCAGATAAAAGCGCATGAGCTTATTTATCAGTTGTTTGCCAAACTGATCTCACGTTCTGAAAGTAGAGTAATTCCAATTGACCAGTCAGATGCTGAACAAATTTATCTTGCCAAAACACTTATTCTAAAAGATTTAAGCGAACCTCCCGAGCTAGGAAAATTGGCTGAAAATATAGGTATGAGTCTGACTAAAATGAAACAGCTTTACCGTCAGGTTTTTGGCGACAGTATTTATAATTATTACCAGACAGCCCGGATGAATGAAGCTGCGCGATTGCTGCAATATTTGTCGGTTTCGGAGACCGGTTACCGACTGGGATTTTCCAATCTGAGTCATTTTGCACGTTTGTTTGAAAAATTCCACAAGATAAAACCCAAACGTTTTAAAGACGATCTCAAAAATAACCGAATAGTAAAATTAGAATATCAATCTGTATCCTGAACAGAATCCGAAGCATTTCCCTTTCTTACTTTTTGGATAATCTGCGTGGATTCAGATACTGAAATGTGGAATAAATAAGTGAGCACAACACCGATAATACAACCCGCGGCTACGCCTCCTGCACGTTCCAGTGCTATTTCCCAAAGATATTGACCAGGCTCATGCATGGTGATGATCAACACAGCTATCATCGCTGAGCGCGTTGCGGCCTGCAATTTCAATAGTTCACAAACAGCGATGGAAAGTGCGATTCCAACGCAGATCATCGCCAGATTAATAGGGTGAAGATTAAGTAAAATCAGTCCGGTTGCTGCCCCGATAAAATTTGCTTTGATCCGCGTAACAGCCAGGTTCATGGCGTCCTTTCTGTCGGGAGCCAGTACTAAAACAATCGAAAAAAGTGCCCAGGTTCCAACCGTTGGATGGAGCACATAGATATAATAGCCAATCGCAGTTCCGATCAGACATTTTATAATATACAGGAGCTGATCCGTTAGTTTTTCTGACACAGACTGTTTTTGTTAAATCTCGACAAATGAAGTTTCTCACCTGACAGATAAAACTACGAAATGGCTGTCAAATTTCTGTTCAACTTCCATTTTTTTAAACTTCATTTTATCGAATTTGATACCCGTTTCAGCGGAAAATATCCCCATTGGTCGCCATGTGATTTTTACAAAGTGATAATAGCTGTTGATTTGATAAACAGAAAAAATCAACCAATGGAAAAATTACACTTTGCCAATCTTATTCTGCACGTTGTCGCCGGAAGTATTGCGCTGCTGACTGGTTTTGCCGCTATTTTCGTTCGAAAAGGTTTGGGGAAACATGTTTTATTTGGCCGATACTTTATGTGGATGATCATGGTTGTCATCGTAACCGGACTTTTCGGTGTTATCATTTTCAACCGTAACAGTTTTCTTCTTGTTATTACGCTGCTAAGCGGATACAACTGTTTCAGCGGAATCCGTTCTTTGAAATTACGTGGACAAAAACCTGATTTTCTGGATTATATCATTCCAATACTGGTAATGGTTTCGGCCGTTTATTACTTATATTATCTCAATTCCAGCGGGTTATACTGGTCTCCCGTCATTACTTATTCCACCATTGGTGCTTTGTTTTTGATCACTGGTTATGATCTTTGCAAAAGATTTATTTCCATAAACTTCCTGAAAAAGGCTGTGATGTATGAGCATGCTTATAAAATGACCAGTGCGTTAAGTGCTATTTCATCTGCATTTAGCGGCACCGTTTTTCCCGATTACAAACCATACAGCCAATTTCTTCCCTCAGTTGCCGGTATGATTTACATAATCATTACCTTCATTCTACTTTCAAAAAAATCATTTATTTTTAAAACGAAAACCATTGTTGAGCACGCAAATCAGGATGCATCCCGCGCTTAAAACCTTGTTAATCTGTCTTTTAATCGGGTTTTCTTTCGGAATGTATTTATATTTTACTTACGATCAGCGTCCGCAGCGCATCGTCATTTCTGTACTTTCCACCTCTTGTATCGGCTCGCTGATGATGCTGGTCATTACGTACCGGAGTATTTTTACGATGGTGACTTCAATCCAAAGTATAAAAATGATCATCATGATTATGCTATTGATTTTGGCGGCGTTGACTGGTTCTGAAATTATGTTTTTTGTTCAATCATTTTTATGGAAAAACGGGCATTACGAATGGTTTAAGGGAGGGAATATTTATATACTGAATATTCTGATCGTATTGGTAACCGGTATACCGATTTATGTAAGTGAAGAATGGAAAAGTCTTTTAAATTCACAGATATTAAATCAACAATACCGTGTTTTGGAACTGGAACAGCAGAAAACGGCGTTTGAGCTCGAACTTTTACGAGCCAAAGTAAACCCGCATTTTCTTTACAATGTACACAATACGATAGCAGGACTAATCTCAAAAGATCCGGTCAAAGCTGAGGAAATGGTTCTTCTTTTATCGAAATTTTTCAGATTTACGCTCAATAAAAACAGCGCCACTTTTCATTCCGTAACGGATGAACTTGCCATTATACGCACGTATCTGGAAATGCAAAAAATTCGCTTTGGAAACCGGATGAACTATGAAATTGACGTTGATCCCGAAGCATTATCTTTACAAATTCCATCTTTCATTTTACAGCCTATCGTGGAAAATGCGGTAAAACACGGGATTGAAAAACGAGCGGAAAATGGTTTTGTTCATGTGGGAATCAAACTTAATGATAAGGATATACTGATTACTATTTCTGATTCAGGGCCTGATTTTTCAGCAATTCCCGGTTCGGGAATGGGATTGCAAATGGTGAGAAGTAAGCTGAATTTGCTCTACCCCGGAAATTTCACATTCGAATTAACTAATGAACCAGAAAAATATGTCCGGATTACTATCCCAAACAGAAATCAGAACGTTGCTGGTTGACGATGAAGATATTGCTATTTATCGTTTGAAAAAAGCACTGGAATCTTATCCGCAGATTCAAAATTATTGGAGAAGCAAAAGACGGAAAAACAGCCGTCCGGCTAATCAATGATCAGCGGCCCGATCTAATTTTTCTTGATATCCAGATGCCGGAAATGACTGGTTTTGAGGTGTTAAATTACCTTGATTATCTGCCGCTGATTGTTTTTGTAACAGCCTATGAAGAATATGCGATAAAAGCTTTTGAGAAAAATTCATTGGATTATCTACTAAAACCGGTTGAAGATGAGCGGCTTGCGATAACGATCAAAAGAGTTCTTGAAAGCAAGGCCGGGGAAGATGATGTTTTACAAAAAATCAAAATGCTGATCAATGACAACCAGCCAAAAGATATCGTCACTACTATTCCCGTTAAATCCGGCAATAAAATAACGCTCATTCATGTTTCTGATATTTGCTTTTTTGAGGCAAAAGATAAGTACGTTTATATCCATACAAACGAAGGTGAAAATCTTGTGGATTATCCGCTTGGTTATTTGCAGGAACGCCTTCCCGAACAATTTCTCCGCGTTCACAGAGGTTTTATTATCAATAAATTAAAAATCAGGGAGATTCATAAATACTTTAAAGGAACCTACATTTTAGTCATGAATGATTCAAAAAGTTCGAAGATAAAAAGTGCGTATTCTTATTCGGAAGAGATTCGGGTGAAGCTGTTGCTGGTCTGAGGTTCAGTTTTGATTGAAATTTTACACATCTTCGTTTACTCTTCCCAAATATCAATTGATTCCCACCCGTTTCGATACTCCTGCCTGTTAATTTCTGAAACATTCACTCAAACTGAATTATTTTCTCGGTGTTATCAAGGCGCCATTTTTGGTTATTCAAAAACAAAAAAATCAGCAAAAGCGGTAAACCTGGTGAATGGTGTGCTTTATCTATTATTGAAATTGTTCAATTTAAACCAGGAATAAAATTAATTTCAGATTCCTTTAATTCCGGCTTATCCTTAACTTCCATGAAAGAACTGATCCTGAATATCTGTTTATTATTGGTTTTAGTGTTCTTTTTTTTATGGATTCCTGCCTTTGGCCAGCCTTTGAAACTAAGTTTTGAGCCACAAAAAGGAGATCACATTATTCTTCTGGGAAATACCTTTGCCGACAGAATGCGGCATTATGGATATTTTGAAACTTTACTCCAAAAAAACTATCCTGACCGGCAATTGACATTACGAAATATGGGGTGGAGTGCAGATGAAGTTGGGCTGCAACCTCGTCCACTCAATTTTCCTGGTTTTGGTGAAAAAACATCTATTCCGGTAAAACCCAACAAAGAAGTGACTTTTCAAGGATTTACCCACGAAGGAGAGCCGATTCGTATGCCGGTGGCACTGAATTTTGCTGGCCTAAATCATGATTTGACCGAACAAAAGGCAGATATCATTTTCCTTTGTTTTGGTATGAATGAAGCTTTCAAAGGGCCGACAGGATTACCGCAGTTTGAAAAAGATCTGGACATTTTTATTAAAAATTTACAGGATAATAAATTCAACGGGCATTCCGCTCCCAAGCTCGTGCTCGTTTCTGCCATTGCCCATGAAAATCTTGGTCGCTACTATCCTGATCCGTCCGAACACAATAAAAATCTGGCATTATATACCAAATCGATGCAGAAGATTGCGGATAAGAAAGGCTTGTTTTTTATTGATTTATTCACGCCGTCGCTTGTCAGAATGTCTTCAAAGGACAAACCTGCTATCACAATTAACGGTATTCATCTGAACGATGCCGGTTACAGACTTGCCGCAGAATGGATGGGGAAATCGCTGGCTTTTAAGAAAAATCAGGATTTTGATTCTGAAAATGGCAAGAAACTCCGTCAGGTTATCAAAATGAAAGATGATCATTTCTTTTACCGCTGGCGTGCAGTAAATGGCGAATATATTTATGGAAGAAGAAGAGAACCATTCGGAGTAATCGCCTATCCGCCCGAGCTTCGGAAATTGAATCAAATGACCGTTGCGCTTGATTCAGTTATCTGGAATTTGGGGAAAAGTGCTGGTATTGAAAGTTTTCAAAAAAGCGATTGAAATAACAGATTTGCAGAGGAAAACCGGTAGATCCTTCCATGGTTCCGGATATACCAATGACGGGACGGCAGGGAGAGGCGGCCAAAGCTGCGGCGGCTCACGCGCATCATCAGGAAACAATCTGGCCGGCAACGACGGAAAAATTCAAGCTGCCAAAAGGGTATGAAATCAATCTTTTTGCTTCTGAAAAAGACTTTCCCATTGAAAAGCCGGTGGCTATGAATTTTGATGCACGTGGCCGGTTATGGGTTGCGACCATGCCAACTTATCCGCAGTATTTTCCGGGAATTCCAGTGCATGACAAAATCGTTATTCTGGAAGATACCGATGGAGATGGAAAGGCAGATAAGCATACTGTTTTTGCCGATGATCTGTATCTTCCGTTGGGTTTTGAATTTGGAAATGGAGGCATTTATGTATCTCAGGAGCCGGATATCCTGTTTTTGAAAGATACCGACGGAGATGGGAAAGCGGATTTTCGGGAAGTTATTCTGACCGGTTTTGGCTCGGAAGATAGTCATCATGCCACGCATGCTTTTACGTTTGGGCAGGATGGCGGACTTTATTTTAATGAAGGAACATTTCTGAATTCTCAGGTTGAAACGCCTTATGGACCCGTTCGTTCTTACGCCGGTTCCACCTACCGTTTTGAACCGCGTACCGGAAAATTATTTCATTATATTTCTTATCCTTATTACAATCCATGGGGCAGTGTTTTTGATAAATGGGGCATGCATCTGATCGGTGATGCTTCGGATGGTTCCAACTATTTTGCTCCACCGATGACGGGAAAATTAAATTATCCGGACAAACATCCGCGCATCGAAATGTTTACGGAAACGCGCGTAAGGCCAACGGCGGGAATTGAAATTATTTCAAGCCGTCAGTTTCCTGATGATGTGCAGGGCGATTTTTTGGTTAATAACAACATTGGATTTCAGGGTACAAAACAGCACAGGATTATTGCAAAAGGCTCTGGTATTGGTAGTAAGGAAGTTGAACCTATACTGCAATCTTCTGATCCGAATTTCCGGCCGATCGATCTGAAATTCGGGCCGGATGGTGGTTTATATATTGTTGACTGGTATAATCCGTTGATTTCACACGGTGAAAATCCACCGCGTGATCCCGCAAGAGATAAATCTCATGGGCGAATCTGGCGTATTACTTACAAGGACAAACCGCTGTTGAAATCCGTTGACATTTCCAAACAAACCATCCCACAACTTCTTGATAATCTGAAAATCTATGAAGACAGAATGCGCTACCGATCTCGTGCACAAATTCGTGAGCAAAAGTCGTCGGAAGTATTGCCGGAATTAAAAAAGTGGGTATCAGGTCTCGATAAAAATGATAAGGAATTTGAACATAATCTTCTGGAAGCTTTATGGCTTTACCAGGATTTTGATGTGGTTGAAGAAAATATTCTGAAAACATTATTGAATGCCAAACAGTATCAGGCACGTGCCGCAGCTACCAAAGTTTTGCTGAACTGGCGTGATCGAATTCCGGGTTCTTTGGAATTGATGCGTGCGCGTGTGAATGATGAATCGGCGCGTGTGAGATTAGAAGCGATAGTAGCTTTAAGTTTTTTCGATTCAAAACAAGCAATAGATGCGGCTCTGGATATTTTCAAATATCCGACAGATTATTATCTTGACTATGCTATTAAAGAAACATTTACGTATCTGAAACCGCTCTGGCTTTCTGATTTTAAACAAAACAAAAACCTGACAGCAGCGCAATTAAAAGCGCTTCCTTATCTTTTGGATCTTGTCAGTACAGAAGAACTTTCAGTTTTTGAGCAAAGTCCGCAAGTGTTGTCTGCATTAATTTCCAGAAATGATTTTGATTTGAAACAGAAACAAGATGCTGTAATTAAAATTGCTAAGGCGCAGAATATCAGCCCCATCCAAGGTTTTGATAAATGCGATTCGTAATTTGGAATCAGGAAAAAAAGCAAATAAACAAAAAGGTGTTCAGGAAGAATTGGTAAATATGCTGCTAAATACTGATCAATTACAATTGAAACGAAATCTTGTTGAATTTCAAAATATGATTGAAAAAGATACGAGTGAATTTCTCCGTTCAATTGGTTATGCGGGGATTCTGACTGCGGAAAAATCGGATCAAGCAGTATGGAATTCAATACAAAATGATAAAACAAGACAGAAGGATTATCTGAACGGAATTTTTCTTTTAACGAATGAAAATCTAAAAGCTTCTTTCTATGAAAAGGTAAAATCCATGACCGCAACGTTTCCGGATCAGGCTTATCCTTTGTTAGTTTCAATGCGCAGGGAAGATGTAGCAAAAACCGAGAATTTTAAAGATTACATTGCTTATCTGAATAATACGCCGCCGTCAAATCAGAGCCCGGAAAGTTTTTCCAAAACAATTTCAAAATTGAAAAGCATAATTCCGGAATTGCCGGAAAAGGACAGAGCAGAAGTTTCCGTGCTGCTGGAAAACATGGGAACTGTGGAAATAAAACTTACGGCGATTGAAGCAAAAATGGCTTTTGATAAGAAAGAAATAAGTGTTCCGGCTGGAAAATCAGTTTCCTTGATTTTTGAAAATCCAGATCTCATGCCACACAATGTGGTAATTGTAAAACCCGGTACCACGCAAAAAGTAGGGGAGGCCGCTGATGCAATGGCAAAACTTAAAGATGGATTTGAAAGAAATTTCGTACCAGATTCGAAAGACGTGCTTTTTGCCACGCCGCTGGTCAATTCAGGAAAAAGCTTTCGGCTTAACTTCAAAGCACCGGAGCAGCCAGGAGAATATCCGTTCATTTGTTCTTTTCCGGGTCACTGGCGGGTGATGACGGGAATATTGAAGGTGACTGAGAAAAAGATTCCGTAGAATTTAATCTTACGGTAACTCAATAGTGCTGGTTCGTTTTTTGAAATAAGATTTCAATTTCGACAAAAAAACGTACTGATATGAAATCGGAAAATGATCTGGATAAGTTTGTGAGCGCACAGAATCGTGACTATGATATGGCGTTGGCTGAAATTAAAAAGGGAAGAAAACGAGGTCATTGGATCTGGTATATTTTCCCGCAAGTTTCCGGTCTCGGCATGAGCAGCACTTCTGCTTTTTATGGTATTGATACTATTGAACAGGCCAGTCGCTATCTTGAACACCCGCTACTTGGAAAAAGACTGGTTGAAATTTCGAAAGCTATTTTAGAAATAAACGGCAAAACGGCAAACCAAATTCTGGGTAGTCCGGACGATCTGAAATTAAGATCCAGTATGACTTTATTTAATTTATTACCAAATACGAATCCGGTATTTCAAGCGGTTTTAGATAAATATTTTAATGGAAAACCAGACCAAAGAACAATTGATATCCTGACTACAAGCAAATTGAATGGTTAAACTAATGATTTAGTTTGTATCTTAGAATATTAAAAGTAGATGTTATGCAAAAATCAAGGCTCATTATCTGTCTAATATTCTGGATTACTTTCAATATTTCGGAGTCTTTTGCACAGAAATTGTCATTGACAGGCAGCAGTACAATCCGCGTGGAGTATCAAAATCCAAAATCGGACTTACCTGTGACGGCCGAAATAATTCACTCTTTTCCTATGGATAATTATTCACAGGTTAATGATACACTTTCAGCGTCAAAACCTGTACTTTGGTTATCCTGCCCTGTAAATGTCTCCCAGGAAGGTTTTGTCACAGTAGGCGATCAAAAATTACATTTATTTTTGATTCCATCCGATACTATTTTCATTAAAATTGATGGTTCGAAACCCGGTCCGGCTTGCCTGATTGAAGGAAAAAATAAACAGATTCAAAAATATTATCTGGCTAAATCGGCAAAGTTTCCAGTAACACTTGGTCAACAAATTATGAACGCTGGTACGGGAGATCTGGATTTAATTTCATTTAAAAAGCTGGCCGATAGTTTATATGTTTTGGAACGGGCATTTTTGCAGACTTATGAAAGTAAAAGGTTGCTTCCATCATGGTTTGTCAGATTTGAATCAGATGCAATTCAATACCAAAATGCATATCTAAGATTATATATTCCCGGATATCGAAAACAGGTTGGTACGTCGCCGGGAAAAGTGCCCGAAGATTATTTTTACTTTCTCGATTCGCTGCAAATCCGGAATGTTACAGCCCTTTATGATTGCGCATACCTGGATTTTTTGAGTGAGTATTTCAAATATAAATCAATTAATGCCGGTCAAAACAAACAGAAAAGCAGTACTATTTCCGCTGATTATGAAACGGCAAAATTACTTTTGGGAAAGCAAATTGGAGAATTTTACACTATTTTTTCAATCAGTGGAGGATTGAATAATAATCCGGAACAGGTAAAAATTGATTTATCAAAACTCGTTTTTTCCAAATCCAGTGATTATCTGGTCGCCTATTTAAAGCAGGAAGCATCAAAAAGAATCAACATATTAAAGGCCGGAAAAAATAGTCCTAATTTCTTTTTGGAAGATACCCGGGATTCTCTTGTTTCTTTAAGCCAGTTTAAAGGGCAAGTTGTCTATCTGAGTTTTTGGTTTGCAGGCTGTAAGGGATGTATTCATGAGTTCCCTTTTGAAAATGAAATGGTTAAAAAATTTGCCAGCAGCCCTGTCAAAATTATCAGTATTTGTACGCGCACTACCAAAGAAAAATGGCTGGAAAAAATTGATAGTTTTGGTCTTAAAACAATTAATCTCTATGCTAATCCATCCTGGGGAAATAAGCTGGAAGAAAAATTTGGTATCAACGTTTATCCTCACTACGTGCTCATAGGTCCGGATGGAAATATTATAGAAAACTTCGCAAGCCGGCCAAGTAATGGAGCCTCCGGGAAAATTGAAAAGGCGTTGACCGCAATGAAGAATGAATGATTTTAATTTACCCAATTATGCATGATCGTATTCCGGGCTAATTACTGACGAGCTCCCGGTCTGGTAAAACCACTCACATTTTGTTTGTCCAGTTCAGCCTTCAATTTTTTTGCAACATCAGGGAATTGTTCTACCACATTTTGGGATTCAGTCGGGTCTTTGCTCAGGTCATAAAGCTGTGATTTCAGGTTCGCCGTTGCCGATTCATCTTTCGACCAGCCTCCACTTCCCTGTCAGTCAACATATTTCCATTTTCCGCTTTTAATTGAAAACATTCCCTGAATGGAGTGATGAACTATACTTTTTCTTATTTGTTTAACCAACTTTCCGGTTAATAAAGCTGAACAATCCAAGATGCCATTTCCCTATTACAGCTGTATTATATCCTGCTTTTTTTACAAATCTGCAATGGTAAATCTTTCGTTTTCAATCAATGGAGGTGAATATCCACCTAAAACTCCCTTTTTCAATGACGAACGAAAAGCATAGCGACCGGTGATAATATAAATTATTAAATTAAAGCTAATGTATCAAACTTTTTTTAAGTAAAAACTACTGGAATTGTGTCCTGCTTTACTTGCGCAAAAGCTGATGATTCGAGGTGGAGAATTAAAGAACAAAAAACGACCAGGAGAATTTTTGGCATTGTTTACAATGTTTTGTTAAGTAATGTAACTCATAAAGTTATCGTAGTAATTTCTCTACTTTTTAATAATGACAAGTTGATCCAGCAAATCTTTTCGTCTTCCCTCCGGAATAGGCAATGCATGTGATTGCATGTAAATGGTATCTGTGCTGATCGTCAAAATGTGATTCAGGTTCAGAACCAGTGAGCGGGACAAGGCGAAAAAATTGGATGGCAATTCCTGAAATATTCGCCCCTTGTTAATCGTAACAAAAAGTTGCTGATTGTTAACGGATTGACTATCTGTTGCAGTAAGAAAAAGCTGAGAATTATTCCTTTCTGCCTTAATGTATACAATCTCATTTATTTTGACTCTTACCAGGCCAGAATTGGTAGGAAGGAAAATAAATTCCGCGTGGGTTTTTTGTGGATTTGGAATATATCCGCCATGAAAATTATTAAGTGCAAGTTCGATTTGAATTGCGAGCTCTTTCATTCTTAACGGTTTTTCAAGAAAAGCCGCCGGAAATGTTTCAGTTACCCTTGCTTTCAATTCCATTGGTGTGGTACCAGTCATGTAAATAACAGGTATCCATTTGATTTTTTGTAATTCCAAAGCTGTTGCCACACCATCTTCCGGACCATCCAGCGTCATATCGATTAAGGCAAGATCGACATTTTCTTTCGTCATTATTTCAACCGCGGCTGTCAGGTTTCTGGCAATACCTGAAATGATCCATCCTTCACTAGTCAAATTACGTTTCATATCCGTTGCCAGAAGAACATCATCTTCAACAATTAATATATGCTTCAATAGTTTCATAAATTAAGAGGCGGTTGCTGTAATTTTCGGTTTTGTCGACAATATTTGATGTTCGTCAACAGGTATAGATAAATTGAATTGAAAGCCTTTGTCGAAAGTAAATCCACCGGTTCCGTTAAGCTGGTCAATCAGCATATCAATAAGTTCCAGCCCAAAACCGGGAGCATTATTTTTTTGATCAAAACCTTTTCCGTCGTCTTTAAAATAAAGTACAATATTCTTGTCAATGAACTGGCAAGTGACCGACAATTCCGGATTTTCGCTTAAAAATGCATATTTACAAGCATTGGTTGTCAGTTCATTAATGATAAGTCCCAACGGTACAGCTTTTTCGGCATGAAGCCAGATTGGTTCAATAGAAATATTGGTTGAGATAAATTCCATTTTATAAACTCGTAATAAGCTGACAATTAAATCATTGACATAATCGGGGAGGGCAATAAACATAGGCATGCCGTCCCGGTGTAATTTGTTATGGATCATATTAATAGCTTCGACCCTGTAAATACTTTCCTCCAAAATCCTGCTGGCGGGAGAATCGGATAATTTATAAAGTTGCAAGCTCAAAAGATTGCAAATGGCCTGAAGGTTATTTTTCGTCCTGTGGCTTTGTTCTTTTACCAAAGTAGCATTGTACTTGCTTAACGATTTATACTTCAGGAACAAAACGCTATACAAAATACTGGCAAAAGCTGCTATCACCAAAAGAGCTACAATTCCCAAAAGAAGCCTGTTTTTTGTTGCAGCACTATTTTTAAGAATAGAGATTTCATTACGGCGACCTTTCAATTCAACTTCTTTTAATTTTGTTTCGTATAAAATTTTTGTTCCCTCCATAGCCTCATTTCTATATTGTTGAAAAAGCCCATCCTGTAATGTGGTGGATGCTTTTAGGTGTTTATAGGCCAAATCTAACTTATTGGTTGCCTCGTAATATTGAGCATAACCAACCTCCAAAGAATTTTTTAGTCCTATACTGGGATTTTCATAAGTAATGATAATTTTTTGTGCTTTATCAAGCCACTGTTTAGCCATTGCAACTTTTCCTTCCCGCAAATATCCGACTGCTATATCGCACGCCAACTCAATAGAATTATCAAACAGGTTCGCTGTACTATCAATATTCCAGGCTTTCTTCTGATAAATAAGGGCCATTTTTTTGTCTTTATAGTTCCAGCACTTGGCCAGATATCTGTAATCCTGCCCAATGTCTATGGGTGATCCAATTGCCTCTGCAACTTTTAAGGAAGCATTGTAATACCGGATTGCGTGATAAAAAGATGACCGGTATCTCAATGTATCTGCTTGATGAATTTCCCACATCAGAAAGTGACAAGCTCCCAAAGCATTATAAGCACTCATGCGGCCATGATCGGAATCGATTTTATTGAAATTTTTCAGGGCAAGACCTGAAAGTTTAATTGCTTCCCGGGGACGTTGTAATATAAATTGAATCTCTTCCATCCGTAAATAGATTTTGCCAATACTCTCGAAATCCGAATTTATGATTCGTATATCCAGCGCCTTTTGTAGCCAAATTTGCGCCTGAGAATAGTTTCCAAGTCCAATATGTCTTTTAGCGATGAGATAGCTCGCTTCGGCAATCGTGGAAGAATCACCTTTTAACACCGCCTGCTGGTAAGTTATCGTATTTTCCCGCAACCGTTTCGCTAAATTATTTAATGAAGACTGCGCGAGAGAATTCGAAGGAAAGAATTGAAAAAGATAAAATAGCAAAATTAAGATAGGGGAGCGCATTTGTATAAGTTTTGTAACTTAGAAATGAAATCAAACATAATATAACGCTAATAAACAAGTATATCGGGATACCAGGTTGGGAATTGATTTTCCGGCTTTGATAATGAATTATACGGGATTGGAATAGTAGTCGTGAAATGTGTAGTTGGAATGTGTTTTTTTGGAGGAGCATAAAAAAATCCTTGACAAATCCGTGATTAACAAGGAAAACAATACCGATGATCGAACATGGAAGTTTAAAAATAAATTTGATCCTATGGGCTTGTTTGACAAGTTGTTTGGTAAGAAAGTAAATAAGGAAAGTGCAGAAAGACACAGTGGTTTATTCGGCAAAGGCGATATTATTACTTCACTTGGTGACAACTTGAATTTTAAAATTATCAGGCACTCATCAACAAACTTGAAAGAAAAAATAAGAACATCTACTCTGGATGTAATGACTTCACAACTATACATGCACTATTGGACGGATGATTTCTCCAATGAAGATCCAAACGACCAGTATTATCAAAATCTGGTCGTTTATTTTTGGAAAGCAGAAGAGCCTTTTTACAAAAAATCGTTACCGCCGGTTTTTGACAACTACAAAACCAGAAGTTTCGTTTTTATTACAAAAAACAAATATATTACTACTAAACATGGACAGGCGGCGCCATGGTTTGGAATGCCGGGGATGGGGGATAAGTATTTTTGCGAAACATTTGGCGACAAAATCGCTGTCCCGGATTTGGAAAAAGTAGGAATAGTAGAATACATTGAGTCGGTGGAACTGACAGAGGAAAATATCGGAATTTTGACAAAAAAAGAGCAATATTTTTATCTTGCCAATGCGATGACAACGTTTAAAAACAATGGGTTCTATATTGATAATCAACCAATTTCCATTGATCTGGCTTATGAAATTGGTGCTATTACGATTGTTCAAAAGGCAAATTATCCTGATTAGATTAACCCGGGCTCAAAATTACCCTGGTAAATAAATAGAAAAAGTAGCGCCTTCTCCCGGTTTGCTCATTGCTGTAATTCCGCCGCCATGATTTGTTACCACGCGCTCACAAATAGCAAGGCCAACGCCAGTGCCCGGAAATTTACTCTGGTTATGTAATCTTTGGAAAACCTTGAAAATACGGTCTAAATACTGTGGGTCAAAACCGATACCGTTGTCGCTGATATTTATTTGATGAAACTCGTGTGCGGCACTGCCCGGTTGGACTTCATCCGGCAATTCATTCCTTTTCAATAACGAATGTTGAATTTTGATATTAGGCTTCTGATGATGAGGCGTGAACTTAATCGAATTAGAGATCAGGTTTTGAAATAAATGCACCAGTTGTGATTTATCACCTTGCAAATCTGTCAGTTCGCTTACTTCAATAAATGCATTCCTTTCTTCAATTTCTAATGATAAAGTTTCCAGAGCATCCGTTATGACAGAATTCAACGAAACCCGGTCAAATTTTTGCTGACTACTGTCTACAAGTGAATAGGTTAATACATCCCTGATCAGAGATGACATTCTGGCGGCAGCTGCGCTTATCCTTTGTAATAGATGTGATGAAGGTTCATCCAGTTGTGTTCCCAATTTATCAGTTAACATCGAACTGAATGTCTGAATTTTACGTAATGGTTCCTGCATATCGTGACTTGCGATATAGGCAAACTGGCGGAGGTTGCTATTTAAACGAACCAGGTCTTCGTTGGCTAAGGTTAGTTCCTGAGTACGCTGATTTACACACTCTTCCAGCTCTTGTGAGAATTGACGATAGCGGGCTTCACTCGCTTCAATATTTTGCCGGCTTCTTACCTGACCTGTTACGTCGGTGGCAATCACCAGGATTCCGGTTATCTTACCATTACTTTGTTGCCGTGGCTGATAGGTCAGATCAACGAAAATTGTTTCCTTTTTATCTTTCCGGGTGATCCTGACTGCCGTTTCCGAAGCAACGTATGGCTGGCCTGTTCTGATCACTTCTTTTAGTAACGTATCAAACCCTTGTCCCTTCAATTCCGGAAGTGCCGAGAACAATGGTTTTCCAATTAGCTGCTCTGGTGTTCGGCCAACTAATTCACCGTAAAATGGATTAGCCATTGTAAACGTCAGTTCCGACTCATCAATAAGCGCAATGGCAACTGGTGATTGTTCAAAAGATGACAGGATTTGCCGCTGTGCTTCATCGATTTTTTGCTGGGCTAAAACGCGGTCAGTAACGTCGATGGCCATGTCCATCACACCATAAACTTCCCCATCTTTGTTTCTAACCGGCTGATAGGTAAAATCAAAATAGTGGCTTTTTAAAACACCGCCAACTATTAATTCCACATGCATGTTCACCGCTCTGTAAGGCTCACCAGTTATTAAAACTGTATTTAGAATATCCAGAAACGCTTGTTCTTTAAGTTCCGGAAGTACTTCTGCCAGCGGTTTGCCAATGGCCGAAGAATCCTTGCCCCAGTAACTTAACATCATATCGTTAGCCAGTTCTATGACAAGTTGCTTACCAATAAACAAACATGTCGCCACAGGAGCCTGATCAATCAGAGACCGAAAACGTGCTTCACTTTCTGCGAGGGCGGCACGCATTTTAATTTGCTCTGCAATTTCTGCACGCTGGCGTAAGTCATTCTGCTTTAATTCTTTATTTTGTTTTCGAATCGTAAGAAGATTGACTACCTGTCTCGCTAAAATTTTAAGTGCTGATTTTTGCGATTCTGTTAACTCTTTTGGAATATTATCAATTACACACAACGATCCGAGCGCAAAACCATTTTCATCAACCAGAGGAGTTCCGGCGTAGAAAATCACATTTGGATCTCCCGTCACCAATGGATTTTGCGAAAAACGCTCATCTTCTCTGGAATCCGGAATGATAAATGTTTCTGTTGGATTAAGGATCGCGTGGGCGCAAAATGAATAATCCCGTAGTGTTTCGCGCGCTTCAAGACCATGATTGGACTTGAACCATTGTCTGTTTTCATCAACTAAACTTACCAGCGAAATAGGTGTCTGACAGATTTCCGCGGCTAACTGCGTGATGTTATCGAAATCCAGTTCGGGTAATGTATCCAGAATATCGTAACTTCTAAGGGCATTAATTCGAAGGGATTCCTCAGAAGGGAGATGTTCATTCATTTGGGATAATTTTAGAACTTGATTCTTGTTAAGCAACTTTCAATATTATTTTTGACAGCAGATTACATTGTTAAAAAATGATGCCAATAGATTACGGCTTCTTTGATTTTGTGATATTTACTTACGCTAAAAGTTTTAATAAAGATTATTTAAATTTTTAATTGTTCCCTTAAAACCAAAAAGGCGCGAATGCCAATGCACCCGCGCCTTTTGAATATTCTCAACTGACTGTTAAATCAATCTCGATTCACGATCCTGTCTTTTTTTCTTTTGTTTATAAGCAATTTTTTCAATTGCTACAAAAAGAACAGGTACTACAAAGATCGCCAGCGAAGTTGCTGCAAGCATACCTCCGAATACCGTCCAGCCAATGGTTTTACGTGATTCAGCTGCTGCACCGCTTGCAAATGCCAATGGAAGTACCCCAAGAATAAAGGCAAGAGATGTCATAATAATCGGGCGCAGACGAAGCTGAACCGCTTCCAATGTTGCCTTCACAAGCTCCATTCCGCCATCCACACGTTCTTTGGCAAATTCCACGATCAGGATCGCATTTTTGGCTGCAAGCCCGATCAGCGTAATCAAACCGATCTGCGCATAAATATTATTGGTAAGATTTGGCAGGAATGTCAGTGTAAGAATCGATCCGAAAGCACCGATCGGTACTGCAAAAAGTACAGAGAATGGAATCGACCAGCTTTCGTAAAGTGCGGCAAGGAAAAGGAATACAAAGACGATTGAGATAGCAAAAATAGTCGTCGTAGCTATCACCTGCTTTGATCTCTTCCGACTCATACCTGAAAATTCGTAACCATAACCAGCAGGAAGTGTTTGCGCAACTTCTTTCAGTGCCTGAATCGCCTGTCCCGCTACTGAAACCTGGTTTTGGTGTTCCATTGATTTCAACAGAACGATAAATATTATAGTGGGAAATAAGCGCAGGGTTTTCAACCACTTTGGTGGTAATCAATGAGCCGATAACGGAATCATATTGCCTTGCGGTTGCGGACATAAAACTTGTTAAGCTGATCCAGATTTGAGCGGAAACTGCTATCTGCCTGCACCATTACACGGAAATTTCGTCCATAAAGGTTAAAGTCATTAACATAACTACTACCCAAAAGTGTAGAAAGCGTACTGAAAACATCAGTTACCTGAACACCCAGTTTTTTCGTTTTATCGCGATCCACATCAATCTGGTAACTTGGTGTTTTTGCGTTAAAGAAAGTATAGGCCATTCCAATTTCAGGACGCTGGTTAACAGCACCCAAAAACTTCTGCATAACTGCTTCAAACTGCTTGATATTATCCGTACTGGTTGTTTGCTGCAGTTCAAATGTAAAACCGGATGTTGCTCCAAGACCAGGAATCGCAGGCGGCGCAATGGCAAGAACCCTTGCTTCTTTAATATCGCCGGTACGTTTGTTGAATTTGTTTGATTACAGCCTGTACGTGGTGTTCAGCTCCTTTACGATCAGCCCATGGTTGCAAGTTAACGAACATGGTACCTACGTTGGATTTATTTGAAAAACTGATTACGTTCAGACCGGCAAGACCACCGACCGTTTTAATTTCCGGAATTGACTGATACACGTTTCATAATTTCCTTGAGCATCGCAATGTTACGTGTCGTTGAAGTGCCTTCCTGCATTTCATAAGTTACAAAAAGACGTCCTTCATCTTCAACAGGAATAAAGCCGGAAGGTTTGTTTTTGAACAAGAAAAACAAGTCCAACGAACAGACAAACCATCATGATGATCACGTAAGGCGTTCCTTTTATCCATTTGGCAACACCTCGTGTGTAAGAGTGCGAAACGCCTGTCAAACCATTTGTTGAACCTGTCAAAGAATTTTTCAAGCCAGTTCTTTTTCTCATCTTCACCTTTTGATGGTTTCAGCATGATCGTACAAAGTGCCGGTGTAAGTGAAAGCGCAACAAATGCAGAAAGAAGTACAGATACAGCAATAGTAATCGCAAACTGCTGATAAAGTCGGCCAACAATACCGGGTACAAAACCAACCGGAACAAATACCGCAGCAAGAATAAGTGCAATCGCGATAACAGGACCGGAAATATCCTTCATCGCTTTTTCGGTGGCATCTTTCGGCGACATTTTCTCATGATCAATATTATGCTGCACGGCTTCCACCACCACAATCGCATCATCCACCACAATACCGATCGCAAGTACGAAGGCGAAAAGCGTAAGTGTATTGATCGTAAAACCAAAAGGAATAAAGAATATAAATGTACCGATCAGCGATACCGGAATCGCAAGAATAGGAATCAGTGTTGCGCGCCAGTTTTGAAGAAACAGGAACACCACAATTACCACCAGAATCATCGCTTCGGCAAATGTATGCAATACTTCTTCAATAGAAACCTTTACAACCGATGCTGTTTCAAGAGGAATTACGTAATCAATATCTTTTGGAAATGTTTTTTTCATTTCCGCCAGTGCTTTCATCACACCATCATAGGTATCAAGTGCATTTGCGCCCGGTGCCTGGTAGATCAAAACAAAAGCAGCTGGTTTTCCATTTACAAATGCATTGGCGTCATAATCAAATTTTCCAAGTTCAACCCGGGCAACATCTTTCAGGTAAACAACGCTTCCATCAGCAGGTGATGAGCGAACGATAATATTTTCAAACTGCTCTTTTGTATTTAGACGGCTATTGGTAAGTACACTGTATTCAAAAGCTCTGCTGCAGTTGGGCTGTGGGTTGCCACCAACTGTACCTGCTGCAATCTGAAGGTTTTGTTCTGCCAGTGCAGCAGATAATATCCGCAGGTGTCATGTTCAAACTGGCCAGCTTTTCCGGATTCAGCCAGATACGCATACCAAAATCATCCGCACGTGAAACAATATCACCCACACCTTTTACACGCTGAAGTGCATCTTTCACATAAATGTTGGCATAGTTACCGATGAACTGCGCATCATGTGTTCCATTTGGAGAATACAAGGCAAGGGCCATCATGATAGCTCGGCTGTCGTTTTCGAACCGTAAGACCTAAGTCTTTTTACAACATCCGGCAGAGTGGGTTCAGCCACACTTACACGGTTCTGCACATCAAGTGCAGCAATGTTTACATCGGTACCAATTTCAAAAACAACGTTGATGCTGCTTTGTCCGCTGCTGGTACTGTTGCTGGACATGTAAGTCATGCCCGGCGTACCATTCACCTGCGTTTCAATTGCAGTAGTGGTAGTTTGCTCGACCGTCTGGGCATCGGCACCGGTAAAGTTACCGGAAATCGTAACCGTTGGTGGTGTTATATCCGGATACTGCGCAACCGGTAAGGTTGTTAATGCAATAAGGCCCACCAGTACAATCACAATTGAAGTAACAATTGCTGTAACCGGTCTTTTTATAAAAATATCTGCAATCATTTTTTTAGTATTTAAGGGAATCAGAAGGAGGCTGACATAAATAATATCAAGTCCTGTTTATCTATCTTATTTTTTTGCAGGAGCTGCTGCTGCGGCTGCCGGCGGTGTTCCCGTAGAAATTTTTGCTCCTTCACGTAAATTCTGAACACCTTCCACAGCAATTTTTTCTCCTGCTTTCAGTCCTTCTTTTACAATAATATTGGTGCCGATCGGCTCTCCCAATGTACAGTTTGCGCTGACTAACTTTGCTTGCTATCTGCCTGCACATACACAAAGAATTCACCCAGTTGCTCTGTAACCGCTTTGTAAGGAATAAGTACAGATCTTTCTGAAGCAGTTGTTCAGAACACGCACGGTTCCGGTCATACCGGCACGAAGCATGATTGTCTTTATTTGGGAAAATCAAACGTGTTTTAATCGTTCCTGTTTGAGGATCAACGGCACGGTCAATCAAAGGAATTTTACCAGGATAAGGATAAATATCTGTTCCAAAATGCAATGTGAATGTTGAATCAGTCGATTTTGCGTTTTTCAAAAGATTGGTAAAACGGTAAATTTCTTTCTGATCAACATTAAAATCAACAGCAAGCTGATTATCTGTTGAAACAGTATTCAAAATTGTTTGTCCGGCAGTAACAGCAGCACCAACTTTTACAAGCGAAATACCGATCACACCATCAAAAGGAGCAGTAACCTTTGGTATAGCGAACACTGGTGTTTGCCGCCGCAATATTTGCTCTGGCTGCATCTGCCTGTCTTTTAGCTACTTCCAAGTGCAGCATCTGCATTGTCTACAAGTTGTTTTGCAACCGCATCGTTTTTGTCAAGCTCATGATAACGGTCAGCATCTTTCTGTGCCTTTACCAGATTTGCCTTCTGTACATTCAGATTGGCAACTGCCTGGTCGTAATTGGCAGAATAAAGCTGCGCATCAACTGAATAAAGCAATTGTCCTTTTCTCACTCGCGCACCATCCTGAAAATGAATTCCTGTGATAAAGCCAGTCACCTGAGGGCGAAGCTCAACTTCATTCAGAGCCGTTACACTTGCAGGATATTCGTCATGGTAAACCGCATCCGTAGATTTTACTTCTTCCAGCGTTACATTAACCGGCGGCGGGCCTTGCTGAGCTGCCTGATCGTTCTTTTTTCCGCAGGAAACCATTACCAAAACTGATAATGCTGCTGTATAGTATTTTGATGAATTTAAAAACATGGTATCAAAGGGATTTCAATAATTAATAGTTGTTTAACTGGCCTAGGGCTTTTTGTACGTCGATCTTGTTGGCTAACACCTGATAGAGTGCATTGTAATAATTAATTCTGGCCAGACGAAGATCCGTTTCAGAAGTAATTACTTCCAGATATGTTTTGATACCCGATTTATATTGAAGCTGAATTACATCATAAACTTCTTTTGCCAGATCAACATTATCTTTCTGAGCCAGCAGAGTTGGCAAGACTTCCCTTGTAATAACCGAGCGCAGTGGAGTACTCAGAATTTACATTGTTTTTCAAGTTCGTTATGTCCCAGATTGAGTTCTTTTCAACTGCCACTCTGCGGAGTTGATATTATACTTTCTTTTTCCGCCCTGAAACAGAGGTAAAGCCAAAGTTACCGCAGCAAAAGAGTTGAGGATAATTATTGATGTAAAGATCTCCAAACCTGTTGTTCTGATAGTTTAGGTTATAAGCACCATTAGCAGCAATCGTTGGCAGGAAACTCCATTTTATTGTAACTGACATTAGCTTCCTGAAGTCTTTTCTGCGTGGTTAAAAGCTGATATTCAATTCTGGAATTTAAATCCGGTCCCTGAATTGTATCGATCAGCATTTCCCTTTCCATTTGCAAAGTATCGTAACTGATCTTTAATTCTTTCTCAACCGGATAACCCATCAGCGATTTAAGATATTCAAGTTTTCCTTTCAAAATATCCTCGTTGCTTTTCTTGGATGCCTTTGGTATTGTTGAGAGAAATCATCGCTCTTTTATAAGTCAATTTTATCTGTTACACCAGATTTATACTGATTTTGAGCATCCTGCAAGCTTCTTTCCAGACGAACAATATCTTCCTGGGAAACATCGATCTGCTGTGAAGTTGCCAACACATCATAAAATGCTTTGGAAACATTTACTGCAAGATCAACTTTGTTTGCTGTCGTATTCTGGCTTGCCTGAAGCTGCACATCTCCGCGGGTTCTTTTGGCAAGCAGCACATCACGGTTGAAAATCTGCTTGGGAAAGCGTAAACTGAGCCGCAGACATATTATTCACACCAAGTTTTACAGGGTTTCCACCGATGATACTGGTCTGAATAATAAAGTTGTGCTGCAAACTGTAATTGAAATTGATCTGCGGATACCAGTCAGCCAGTTTTGTTTTAACTGTATTTTCTGTAATGCGCTCGTCAATAACAGATTGACGGATCAACGGCTGGTTTTTCATCGCGTACTGGAGAATCTCTTCCAGCGTTCCGTTTGAAATCGAACCTTGCTCAGTGCCTTCCGTTGCAGTGATGACCTTAAACTGGGCAGCTGCAAAAAGAGGCGAAAGAAGCATAAGTGTAATACTAAGTGCTAAAAGCCTTATTGTTTTAGCGTTATAATAACAATTCATGAAAAGGAGAACGTTAATTGGATAATGATAAAAATGGTGTTAATACATCCAGGGGTTAGTCTATTTTAGCTCTAACCGTCAATTATGTGGTTTAATTCCTGAATAAGCGTGAAGTGAAAAAATTTTTTGAGGTGAATACTTAAATTTTTGCCTAAGATGATTTTCGAATTCCTGCTGCGTAGAATTCTGAAGGCCGTGGATTTTCCTGTAAAATCGCTGCGTGCTAATAGCCTGATTGTAGTGCCAAAAAGAGTTGTTGACAACATCAAAACATCTACATCACTTTTGAATTCACCGGTTTGCTGTCCTTCCTCAATGATTTTTTTCATTGCTTCCAGATTGTTGGTCTTCATTTCATCCAGCAGATCAGCAATGATCGGACTGCGGGAATCTCCTGCCAGTTGCTCGCGTAAAACGATGTTATGAAAGCACTGTTTTTCTATTAAACGGTTAAGAACCCAATCGATCATCAGGTTTACTTTCTGGATTGGCGACAGATCCAGATCTCTTAAAAGATTATCAAGTTTTGATATAAACTCGTGGGAACGAAGGGCAAAAGTGCTTCAATAAGTTTTTCTTTCGAGCCGAAATAATAGGATATCATCGACACATTTACCTCGGCTTCCTGAGAAATATCCCGGATAGAAGTTCCGGAGAACCCTTTTTCGGAAAATAGCTTTTCAGCTACCTCAATAATCTTTAATTGTTTTGGATTGTATTTCATCTTGGCTGTACCGGCACTTTGTTGTATAGCAAATACCAGGTAACAGGCCAAAGGTAGACGAATAAAAAATTAAATCAAACGTTTGTTTGAAAAAATCAAACACTTATTTGATTAATAGAAATTTATATTTGTAAAAGACAAATAGTACAAAAAATATGCCAGAAAAAATTGTGGTAATTAAACTCGCTGAGGAGAATTTTCAGAAGATTTTTGTGGCCATATTTTTTCAATAATAAAGGCAAAGCCAATTACAAGAACGCAACCGATCAAGTTAAGCCACAAAAATGCGGTAAGATCCTTCCAGTAACTGAGCACTACAAAAATTTCACCCAGTATTGATGCATAAAAAACAGCACGGCCACCGATATTTTTGAAATAAAAGGCAACCAGGAATATTCCTAAAATAACCCCGTAAAATAATGAACCTAAAACGTTGACTGCTTCAATCATACTACCCAGACGACTGGCATATTGCGCAACCACGATACAGAAAATTCCCCAGAAAAAAGTGGCCCAACGGGAGGCTTTTACGTAATCTATATCTTCATTATCCTTATGATACATTCGCTTGTAAATATCCATCACAGTACAGGAAGCCAGTGAATTGTAAGCCGCAGCGACTGAACCCATGGATGCCAGCAGAATCACAGCGATCAAAAGTCCAAGCATACCGACTGGCAAATAATCGATCACAAAACGGAGAAAAATATAATTAACATCATTCACTTCTCCGCCATTTGCCTTTGGAAAGTAAGGGTTTGTGCTTTCCACGAACTTCTTTAACCTTATTTTCGTCAGTAGCCAAAATAGTTCGTGGCTTTGTCCACTGCCGCTTCATCTTTCTTATTAAGCGCACTCGTCAGTGCAAGTACATGCGGACGTTTTTCTTTTTGTATTAATGCGTGCTGATCTTCAAGCGTTTTAAAATCCTGGGCAAATTCCGTTTTTCTGATCTTATCAACTTCTACCTGATTGAAAAACAGCGGCGGATTTGTAAATTGATAAAATGCAAAAACAAGTACTCCAACCAAGAAGGATCAAAAACTGCATCGGGATTTTCAACAGACCGTTCATAGCGAGACCAAGTTTGCTTTGTCCTTGTGAACTTCCTGTGAGATATCTTCCAACCTGCGACTGATCCGTTCCGAAATAGGAAAGCTGCAGAAAGAAACCGCCGATAAGTCCCGACCAGACATTGTAACGGTTATTCAAATCAAAACTGAAATCGATCAGATTCGTTTTTCCCATTTTTCCGGCCACATGTAAAGCATCGGTAAAGGAAACATTATCCGGCAAAAGTTTTACAACCATAAAACCGGCAATGACCATACCGACGGTAACAATTCCCATTTGCTGTAAATGCGTATGAGAAACGGCCTGTGCTCCACCAGAAACGGTATAAAGCATCACAATTCCACCTGAAATAATATTAGTCAGTGTGATATCCCAACCCAGAATGGATGATAAAATCAGCGAAGGCGCGTAAATAGAAAGTCCTGTTGAAAGTCCTCTTTGTAAAAGAAAAAGGAAAGAAGTAAGCGTACGGGTTCGAAGATCAAAACGACCTTCCAGAAATTCGTAAGCAGTAAATATTTTCAGTTTGCCAAATTTGGGTACAAACGTAATACAGAGCACAACCATCGCCAGCGGCAATCCGAAATAAAACTGAACAAACCGCATTCCGTCCGTATAGGCCTGTCCGGGCGCTGAAAGAAAGGTGATAGCACTGGCCTGTGTAGCCATCAGTGACAAGGTCACATGATACCAGGGAAGCGATTTATTGGCCAGAAGATAGGAGTCGATACTATTATTTTCACGGCTTTTGTAAATACCGTAGGCAACAATAAACGTAAGTGTTAAAGAAAGTACAATCCAGTCAAGATAGCTCATTCGAAGTGGGTCATAAACAGATAAAAAAGAGCGATAAGCACTACCAATGTAGCAATCAGCAGTTTGTAGAGCTGTGGCCAGGAACTTACAAACGGCGGCAAACCATCGCGATCCGGCATTGGTGCTTTCTTTTTTATCCATTATAAAGGTTCAGGGTTTTGTCTAACAGCAGTTTTTACTGTCTTGCAAAAATAGAACGGTTTTTGGTTTGTTTTAGCATATAAATCCGGCAAATGATCTGGTGTATTAGCATTTGTTAACAACTTAAAGGTGTAAAGCTTCAATCACTGAACATGGTTCATTACTGCCTCTGATAAATTTCGGCTTGCCTTTTGATTGTGGAAAAGCTTGATCACTAAAATCTTAAACGTTGTCTTTCCTGGTCAGCTGTTCTTTTTGTGCCTCAATTATGCAAAAATGCGGCTATCTAGCGCTTAATAAGCATTTTTGCCTATTCATGAAAAACCGAAATTGCGCAAAGTTTCTTGAAATATTACCAGTTTTAATGCAGTTTGTTTCAATTGGTTACTTCGGTACAGTTGTTTCGTCTTAATTGAAATCAAACAACTAAAAATGAAAAATTTATCGATAATCATCATTACAATATTTGTCTGTCCATAAGCGCTTATGCTCAGGAAGTAAATAAGGATTCGCTTCAATCCCTTAAAGACGAAAAGAAAAATATTGAAATCAGCAAGAGCATCAACGACCGCAAGACTGAGCTGGCGAAAAACCAGAATGATCTGGCCAAGAAAACGCAGGAAGTAGAAAAAACAGCAGCAGATGCTCAAAAAGCAGCAGACGACAATAAAGCACTGGCGGCCAGATTGGGAAAAGATCCTCAAAATAAGAAACTGGCAAGTGATGCCAGTAAGGCAGCACGTCAGGCGGAAAGAAGCGCGAAAAGAGCAAGAAATGCAGCAGATGATCAACAAAAATTAACGAAAGATATAGCTTCTCTGCAAAGTAAAATTGCAGAAGACGAAGCAAAGTTGGGCGTACAGACTTCGGTGGCAAGTTCAAATTCTCAACCGGCAAATATAACTGTGACTCCTGGTGCTCCGCTGCAACCTACTGCAAACGGAGCTTTGCAACCCGTAGCTACGGTGACTCCAATGCAACCAACGATTGAAAATTCAGGTAAGGTTGCTCCGCAGGTAATCACGCAAAATATCAATGTAGATTCGCTTCGTGCAATGCAGAATGCTCAGGGACTTGCGCAGAAAGTGGTTGAGTCGACTTACAAAAATTATCCGCAGCAATCAGGACAGCCTTCTATTATCATTAATAACATCATTATCCCGTCGGATTATGAACGACCAAAACCTGCTGCGCCTGTTCAAAATCCTGGAATGGCTCAAATGAGCGCTCGCGAGAGGGAAGATTACGAAGATTATAAAGCCTGGAAAAAACAAAGAAATGCAGAGAATACAGGCAATGCAGATCAACGTCGTTTTACAGAAAATCGCGACGAAAATTTTAGAAATGAAACACAACCAATGCCTTCAAAAGATGGGAAATTAACTTTCAAAGAACGTTTTGGAGAAAGAGCACCAAGAAATTCCGGTTTGTGGGTGATTCCGGTTGTAGGTATTCATGCATCAAGTTTTAAAGCTGATTTTAGCGGTGGAAAAGCTGACGGCCGTATTGGCTGGAATGCAGGTCTTGATTTCAGAATTCATGAAAAGAGATTTTTTATTCAGCCGGGAGTACATTATTTCAGCTCTTCAATGCGGATCAGTACCGAAGACAGTTTGTCAAACGCACCTTTGCTTTCAGGACCAAGACTTCATTCTTTGAAAGTTCCGTTGTTACTTGGACTTTATCTGACCAAAGCAAATAAAGGATTTTTCAAAATGAATGTTAAAGGCGGGGGCAACAGGAACCTATGTACTTGCGGTAGACAAAAGCGACAAAAGACAATTTGACAGAGATAATATTGAAGACTTTTCCTACGGTTTAAATGCCGGTATTGGATTGGAATTCGGTCTGATTACCCTGGATATTTCGCATGAATGGGGAATGACTACATTATTCAAAGACAGCAATAACAAAAATAATGTGCTTCGCGCTACGATAGGCTTGAAGCTATAATTTAAAGTTTAAGAAATAAAAATGCCCTGAGAAATCTATCATTTCTCAGGGCATTTTTTATTTTAAAAGAAATCTACTTTCATATAATAAAAGCCTTCCCTTTATTTTTATAACTCTGCGCTCCACAGCTTATAAAAATTATAACAGATGCGATGATTGCGGTGTATGCAACAGATTTATTTACTTCCCAATTCGCAACTGCCACAGCTATAAGCGCCCATACGCCAACCGATGCCGATTCACGCAGATTCCTGTTCCAGGTTACAAATAAATTGATAAACATTGCAATCACAATCATAATAATTGTCCAGATTTCGGCAGAAATACCGAATCCATCCCACTGTATCTTGGTAAGATAAGCAGCAATATTAGCGATAATAGCAACCGTGATCCAGCCGAAATAAATCGCAAAAGGCCACCATTCCAGAGCAACCCTTTTGAAACTGATCAGATCAAATTCCATACGTGTGCGAACAATAATACTGCAAAGTGAAAGCAAAAGAGCGGTCATAATAATAACGGAAGCGCCGGTATAATCGTAAAGCCAGGCCAGGATCCACAAACAATTTGCAACACAGGAAATCACAAACATCCATCCAATTTTCTCAACCACCTCTGGCGTTTCTTTGGTATTAAAAAGCCCCTGACTCTGGTAAATTGCAAATGCGATCAGGAAGACATAAATCAGTCCCCAGATTGAAAATGCATAACCAGCCGGTGTGAACAAATTCTGGTATTTAGCCGAAACGGTGGCCATTGTACTATTGTTGAAAACACCTGTATTGGACAGGTAATTCATGATAATGGTGATAACCAGGGCAATGATATTGGATAACTTGCAGAGTCTTTTTCATATATAGATTTTTGGAAAGTAGTGATATGCCGCGGGTTGAAAATGCTATTATGTAATAGTACGTACAAATAAACAACAAACCCAAAACGGATACTTTTTAACTATTAAAATTGTACCGAACGTAATATTTGTAATAAAACCAATCAGGAATTCAAGGGTAAAAAATGGCTCTTTATCTGGTTTTTCTTTCTCTTGGTCTGAGTGGTTTTCTTTTGTTATCGCTAATGATTCCCTTTGTAGCATAGAAATATCTGACTTAATGCGCTCGTAAATTATAAACTTCTTTTATGATTAAATTTTTCCTAAACGATACGGTAAGCGTGGTCCCAAATTTGTGAACAATGAATATTATCAATTTTAGAAACAATCATAAAAGCAGCTCAAACAGCGACGAGCAAAATTTCGAATCGATCATTGCCGGTTGTCTTGCTGCAAAATAGTCAGGCGCAGCGGCAGTTATACAAGCAGTATTTTGGCTATGCCAAAAGTATTTGTCTGCGTTATACTTCCTGTTCCGAAGAAGTTGATGAAGTTTTGAATGAAGGCTTTTTAAAAGTTTTTACGCATTTGAAAGAATATGATCCTACCTATCCTTTCAAGGTCTGGGTCAGGACTATTATGATCAATACCGCCATCAGCTACTATCGGAAGCATAAAAAACATAATGAAAAACGTGCTTCCTATGAAGATGCGCCCTATCTGGGATTTGAAGAGGATATCGTAAGCCAGATTACCGCCGAAGAAATTCTTACGTTAATTCAACAGATCAGACCAAAATATAAAAATGTATTTCTTTTGTACGTTGTCGATGGCTATAACCACCGGGAAATTGCGGATCTGATGGAAATGAATGAAGCTACCGTCAGGTCACATTATGTACGCGCCCGCGTACAATTACAGCAATTGATCAAACAAAATTACCCGCATCTTTTCCCGGTTGACTGGTCTTCCAGAATTGCTCAGGATAGATATTCAGAAGTGATTCAGGCAGCTGGCTAAATATCTTACAGCATTTTGTGAAAGGTATTCTGGTTTGATTACCGGACCATTTATTCGTCCGGATTTATAGATTTGTATGTATCGAAAAAAGCATGGCTTAATTTTTTAGTAAGAGTAAAAACTACTCAAACTAAAAAATAACCTCTTGAAGCTAAGATACATTTGTCTGTTTTTATTAATATGTATTCCCGTTGAAGAAATTTTCGCGCAGAAGAAGCCCGGATTTATAAAACGATTTATACAAAAGTCTGTTTCTGATACGACTTCTCCCGGAAAATCCAAGTTTTCGGATTTATCCTACGCTAGCCTATGCGCCCGAAACAAGTTTTGAGTTCGGATTTTCATCACTTTTCTTATTTCAGGCAAAGCAGGATTCTCTAAACCGGCTTAGCGAAATTCAGGCTTTTACTTTTGTCACACTTGAAGCGCAGTACGGAATCTGGCTTGATAATGCCATTTACGGAGACAAGGACAAATGGTTTATTTTAGGAAGAACGCGTTTTCAGCGGTTCCCGCTTTTGTATTATGGCATTGGTCCGGAAACAAACGGAAAGGAACCGGCATTGATCGACGCAAATTATATTCTGCTAAAACAGCGGGTATTAAGGAAAATAATCCCAAATCTGTTTCTTGGGCCAGAAGTTGATTATCAGCAATTATACAATACAAAATTTAATCAGCCGGACGGCCACGACGTTTATGAACCACCTTTGGGAAGTCATGGTACCAGAAATCTTGGTTTGGGAGCCGCACTTGTTTTTGACAACCGTCATAATGTGCTCAATGTGCGAAAAGGATTTTTCGGGGAAATTTCCTTTTTGAAGTACAATCAACGTATTGCCAGCGATTACAACTTTTACGGTTTTAATCTTGACGTGCGTTCCTCGCACAAAACAAACGAACGGAATGTTTTGGCCTGGCAGTTATACGGCAATTTTATGACCGGTGATATTCCTTTTAATCAGCTTGCCCTGATGGGAGGAGAAATGATCATGCGCGGTTTTTACACCGGACGTTATCGTGATAAAAATATGCTCGCTTTTCAAACCGAACACCGCTGGCTTCCTTTCAAATTCAGCAAACGAATAGGAGGGACGGTTTTTGCCGCAGCAGCAGTAGTGGCCCCACAGGTAAGCGAATTCAGCTGGAAACATATTCGCCCTTCAGGAGGTGTTGGACTGAGGTATTTATTATTTCCAAAGAAAGATATTTTCCTGAGACTGGATGTAGGTTTTACAAAGGAAGGTCCCGGATTTTACCTTTTTACAGGAGAAGCGTTTTAATTGAAATAAAGAAACTGATTAGTATGTCAATTTCCTGATCAGCTCATTTCTGGTTTTGTCATCAATTTGCAATTCATTTTTGATGAAGTTGTCCATACCGCCGTACTTTTTATCAATCGCTGCAAAAGTTGCATTAAGATAGCTTTCATCAACTTTCATGAAGTTTTCGATCACGTTAGTATTGATGTGGCGTTTGACAACCTTTGCAAGTTTAACTTTTCCCAGCATTTTTTCAATCTTATCTTTCCGGTAATAATTGGAAAGAAGATACTCATCCATAATTGTTTGTCTGTCCACTTTCAGGATCGAAAGAATTAAAGCAGTCGTCATTCCCGTGCGATCTTTTCCCGCAGAGCAATGATATAAAACCGGCTCATCCGAAGCCAGGACTTTTTGTAGAAGATTACGAACCGTTGGCAAATTTTCTGATACACATCCTGTATACAATTCCAGTGTCAATTCGATTGATTTTTCCTCCGAAATTTCACCGTTGATAACTTTGTCTTTCAATTGAGCTATCAAATCGCCATTATCTTTTACGGTAGAGAAATGTACATACTTAACATTTGCCGGAAGCTGGTCTTCTTTTCCTTTAATTTCATTTGCCGTTCTCAGATCATAAACGGTCTGAATACGAAGATCGTTGAACTTAGAGAATTCGCTCTTCTTTAAGCCAGCCAGATTATCAGAACGGAATATTTTCCCCCAACGGACCGTTTTTCCTTCCGTCGTTTTAATACCGCCGATATCCCGAAAATTGATCACATTTTTAAAATCAATGTGCCGGTTTGAAATAGTTATAGTATCTTTTTTGGAAATTAAATTGAAGTAAGGTCTTGTCTGATAACCTTTCAGCAAAACAGGATCATCTGTTTTATTCCACTTAAATATTTCGGATGTATTTTGAAGATTGATTTCTGAAACCTTGTTTTTGTCAAAGTACAGCGAGTAGCTATTCCGGTCATTTTCAAGATAATTCTCCTCTTTCAGCGATTTTTCAGAATAAGACTTTGGAAGCTTAACACTGCACGACGAAAACAACAATGCAAAACAAAATGCGACAAACAAATTCTTCATTCTCAAAATAGCTGTTGATTATAAATGAAGCCTTTTTTACCGGAAATAATTCCATAGAGCGATTTATGTAATCATTGGGATAAAAACGTCTTTTTTTACCAGCTTGAAGATGTAAGATAGTTGAATCATTGGCGGTATGGAGGATTGTAGATTATTAATTGGATTAAATCAGTATAATCTATACCAAATTCTGAGTTTTAATTCATTTTTAAAATTAAATTCTGTTATTTATAAAAAAGCGAAATAGGCATAATCTAAGTTGGAAAAGATTCTCCTATTAGTCGATTCGGAAAATAGCATCATTCTTTCTGGATAGCAGACGGATAATATCAAGAAAAACTTCAATAATTCTTTACAAAATGATCAACGGCAGCAGATTAACCAGGTTATTTCCATACAAAAAATTCATAAAGCATTTTCCTGTCACTATTGCTGTTTCAGCATTGATGTTATTTTCTGCTAATCATGTAATGGCTGATGCTGCCGCCGATTCTATCAGGGTTACATTGACGGAAGGTACCAACATGGCTACCGATTTATCTCCCGATAAAAAGCTGATAGCCGTCGATATTCAGGGAACGATATGGAGCATTCCAATTGCCGGCGGTGATGCAAAAGCGTTGACCGATGGTATGGGCGATGATCGCCAGCCACGTTGGTCGCCGGATGGAAGCCGTATTGCTTTTCAATCTTTTCGTGACGGATATTACCATATCTGGGCAGTCAATAAAGATGGTTCAGGATTAACACAATTGACATTTGGTGTTTTTGATGAACGTGAACCGGAATGGTCGCCGGATGGAAAATTTCTCGTTTTTTCCTCAGATCGTGGCGGCAATTATGATATCTGGAAAATGGATCTTTCGACAAGAGAAATGATTCAACTGACGACCGATCCTGCCAATGATTATTTTCCGGCTTATGCCAGCGATGGAAGTAAAATCGCGTTTGTTTCTGAACGCACATCAGCACCGGGAATTTATATTTTAAATACAGACGGTTCTCAAAAACTGGTAGTAAAAAATGCAGCAAAACTTGCGGGACCTTCTTTCAATCCGGACGGAACGCATATTTTTTTCAATGTCATTCACCGGTGCTTTCAGTAATCTTGAAGACGTTGAAATTGCAACCGGAACATGCCAATAGCTTTAACATCAACCGTCAGAAGATGTTTTTCCATTCCGTGCGAGCTGGATATCTCCGCAGGAATATTTGTACAGTGCTGACGGGAAAATCAAACGTGTTAAAGTAGGTGAAAAAACAGGTCAGGCTATCGCTTTCAAAGCCATTGCTACCGTTACAAAAGCAGTCTTACACCAGAAAAACCTATGATTTCAATAGTGGAAAACCAAAAACGGTTAAAGGAATAAAAGGACTGAATGTTTCGCCGGACGGAAAAAGTTTTGTCTTTTCAGCATTGGGTGATCTCTGGATTTTGCAAAAAGGAACAACGACGTCCCAAAACAGTTGACAAAAGATGCTTTTCTGGATGCTGATCCAACCTTTTCACCGGACGGAAATACGATTGCATTTCTGACCGACCGCTCCGGTGCGATGAATCTTTGGCTTCATGATGTAAAAACCGGAAAACAAACGCAGCTTGCCAAAACGGAATATGATATCAATTATCCGGTATTTTCACCTGACGGCACTAAAATTGCCTTTTATCAGGCAGATTCCAAAAATTCATGGGGCACGAGGTACACTTCAAACAATCGAAGTGAAATCAGGAAAGATTGAAAAGATTCATGAATCACTTTTTGTACCAAGTCAGCCAAGCTGGTCGCCGGATGGAAAAACAATCGCACTTTCAGGTTTAGAAGTTTATTCAACACGTTATCGTGAAGGAATTAACAAGATTTTATTGGTATCCCTGGATAAAAGACCGGACCGTTTTGTATCTCCGGTGGCCGAACGTTCACTGGGTATGCGTGCTAAAAACGGACCGGCCTGGTCGCCGGATGGAAAAACGATGGCTTATGTGCAGGATGGTTTGTTATGGATAATTGCTGTGGATCCTTCCGGAACAATCGTTGGACCGCCAAGAGGATTAACGCATGAATTATCAGAAGTGCCAAGCTGGACAGCGCGATTCAAAAACGCTGGTTTATATGGCCACCGATACGATCAAACACAATCCGCATTTCCGACGGAAAAGTTGAATCGATTCCAATGAATTTTAAATGGGATTACAAACAGCCAAAAGAAACAATTGTGATCCATGCAGGAAAAGTTTTTGATGGCAGAAATAAAGAATATGTTAAAAATGTAGACATCATCATTGAAGGAAACCGTATCAAGGAAATCCTTCCGCATAAAGCCGGCCGTGCTGGAAAACTGGTTGATGCTTCTGACAAAACCGATAATTCCCGGACTTTTTGAAATGCACACGCATCAGCATGCCATGGCTGGTGCGAAACTTGGCCGTTTATGGCTTTCGTATGGTATCACTTCTTTGAGAGAAACGGGTGCAGATCCGTATGATGCTTTGGAAAGAAAAGAATCCTGGGATGCTGGAACGTTGACTGGTCCGCGTGAATTTTTTACAGGTGGTTTGACAGACGGAAGCCGTATTTATTATGGCCTTGCCAACAGTGTACATTCCACCGCGCAGCTTGATCTGGAACTGGAACGTGCTTCCAGACTGGGTTATGATATGATCAAAACCTACGTTCGGATGCCGGATATTTTGCAGCAGCGCATTACCAATTATGCGCATAAAATTGGCATCCCGGTCTCTTCTCATGAGATTTTTCCTGCGATGCGTTATGGCGTGGATGCGGTTGAACATATTGGCGGAACCAGTCGCCGCGGTTATTCTCCGAAGATTTCCCAAATGAATTTTACCTATCAGGATGTTACCGAGCTTTTGGTGAAATCGCAAATGAATATCACACCGACAGCTTCGTTGCAAGGCGGATTTTATGCCATGGCAGCAAAAGATCCTGATTATTATGAAAACAAACAGTTCAAGGTTTTTTATTCGGAAGAATTCAGAAAAGGATTGAAAGATGGAGCTGTCCAGATTGAAAAAATGATTCCGGGTTATCTGACCAATTTTGGAACGATTCAAAAAACGGTTAAAAATCTGATTGCAAGCGGCGCAAGAGTTACAGCCGGTACCGACAGTCCGTTTATTCCTTATGCGATGAGTCTGCATTCCGAGCTTCAATGCTGGGTGGATGGTGGAATTTCACCTTTTGAAACACTTCGTTCGGCCACATTATGGTCGGCGGAGGCGGTTGGGGTAAGCAAGGATCTGGGTACGATTGAAAAAGGAAAACTGGCTGATCTAGTAATTGTAGACGGTGATCCTCTCGTAAAAATCGAAGATGCCTGGAATGTAAAACATGTGATGAAAAACGGTATTCTTTTCTCATTGGAAGATCTTTTGAAACAGCCTTAAATACTTACTTGAATATGATGGTTTTAAAATTGATTAACAAATCAAGAATGGCCGCCTGGGCAATAGTTTTTGCTTTCTCAGTTAGTGGCCGGCAGTCAGTTATTGCTCAGAAAATTCCGGCAGAAAAAAGTGATCTATTAATTTCAAAACGGATGTTTCCTGCTTTGGAAGAACTGAAAGATTATGTTTCTATCCCTAATGACGCGCTTGTGGCTGAGGATATTGACAAAAATCTTGCCTGGTCGGAAAAAGCTTTTGCCAAACGTGGCTTTAAAACCTCGATTCTGAAATCAGGAAAACTGCCGCTTTTTTCAGCCGAAAAAATATACCCGAAAAACACCAAAACGGTTCTGTTTTATTTCCATTTGGATGGACAGGCAGTCCGCCCGACCGAGTGGTTTCAGAAGGATCCGTACATGACTGTTTTAAAAGAAAAAAGTGCGGATGGTAGTTTTAAGGAAATTGACTGGAATTTGCTGAAAGGTGAAAAGATAAATGACGAATGGAGGATTTTCGCCCGTTCTACTTCGGATGACAAAGGGCCGATTGTGATGTTTTTACAGGCACTGGATATTTTGGCTGCACAAAATCAGCATCCTCCTTTTAATGTAAAAGTGGTTCTGGATTGTGAAGAAGAAAAAGGGTCACCGGGATTGAAAGCTTCTATTGGCAGAATATAAAACGCGTTTAATGGCAGATTTTCTCATCGTTATGGATGGGCCGATGCACGCAACAAATCGGCCAACATTGACTTTCGGTTGTCGCGGCGGTACTAATTTTTCGCTTACAACCTACGGTGCAATAACCCAGCAGCATAGCGGACATTTTGGAAATTATTCTCCCGATCCAACGTTCAGTCTTGCCAAAATCATTTCAACGATGAAAGATGATGACGGACGGGTTTTGGTTGACGGGTTTTACGACGGAATTAAATTTGATGCCGAAGCAGTGAAATTAATGGCTGCTGTGCCTGATAATCTTCCTGAAATTAATGACCGTTTACAAATTGCCGAAGCAGAAAAAGTAGGCAAAAATTACCAGGAATCCATGCAGTATCCATCACTCAATGTAAGAGGTTTAAAAGCAGCTGTGACAGGAAAAGGTGGCGGTTCGATCATTCCGGAAGAAGCGCTGGCAGAATTCGGGATTCGTCTTGTACCGGAAACGGAAGGTGTCCGCATGACCTCGCTCGTCAAAAAACATATTGAAAAACAAGGTTATACGGTCGTAGATCACGTGCCTACAAAACAGGAACGCATGGCATATAAAAAACTCGTTTATCATGAATGGTGGTGGAGCGGGAAGTCCGGCTTTCCGTACAGAAGTTAATTCACCGATTGGAAACTGGCTGAGAAAATCTGTGACTGAAAATTTCACAGAGCAGCCAGTCATTATCCGAATTATGGGTGGGTCGGTTCCGGTGGTTCCATTTATTCAAACGCTTGGCGTTCCGGCTGTTATCGTGCCGATGGTGAATATGGATAACAATCAGCATAGTCCAAATGAGAATCTGCGTATCGGGAATTTGAGAATCGGTATCAAAACCTGTCTTTCCATTTTGACCACACCGATTTGAAATATTGGAAAGTTAAAAATAGGGCTTTAAAAAACAACAATTCAAACATTTTTTAGGACACGTCTCAATTATTTTTTACTTTGAACTTTTTCCCGCTTACTGTGCACGTGATTGATAATGAGACCGAAATTTCTGAGTATTAGTGATTCTGTTATTGAAAAAATAAAATCCGGAGAATTGCAGCCGGGTGATAAAATACCGTCTGAAAACGAGCTCATTAAACATTATAAAGTAAGCAATACCACAGCCCGGAAAAGTCTGCTTGAAATTGAAAACAGGGGGTGGGCGAAAACGGATAAAAGGGAAAGGGACTTTTGTTTTAAACCGCACAGTCGATCACCGGCTGATCAGGACGCTCGGTTCAATTTATGCCACACGCCGCGGATTTCATGAAAGTCTTTTAGCAGAAGGTTTCAAACCGCATAATCTGGTACTGGAAAAAACAGTGATGGACGACGGGATCTCGTCTGAAATCGGCGGGAAACATTTTATTATAGATGGTCCGGTATTGAAAATCCATCAGCTGCGCTATGCGGATGATGAAATTATCAAAGACGAAATCAAATATATTTCACTGAAATTATGCCCGAAAATCAACCGTATGCCTACTGAAATTTCTTATTTCAAAGTGTATGAAGATACCTATCATTTAAGAATTGAAGAGGTAAAACAAACGCTGAGTGCGGAGATTGTCGAGCCGGATTCGGAACTGAATAATTTTGAACTGACAAAATCCACACCCATGTTTATTCTGGACAGCGTGGTGATCTGCAAGGATGAAAAAATCGTTGAAATGGAGCGTTCTTTTTATCGTGGTGATAAGTATAAATTCGCGATCATTGCCAATCCTGATTATAACGATGTTCAGTAAAAATAAGGCTTGATTGACTCTACAATAATCATATGTCCGGTTTTATTCGGATGATTTATAGACTCCATATAACTTTTTACATTTCCTTCTTTTACAATTTTCTGAAAAGGTGAATACGGATCTGCAAGTCCGGTTTTGTATTCTTTTGCTAGTGATTTTATCTGTTCAGCATAAGGATCCAGCGGATTTTTGGGGTCGCTGATATCAATCCGCTGATCGGGCGAAGGAGTTAATAATATCACTTTTATATTTTTAGAAAGTGCTGATTTGATCATCTTTTCCCAGGCTTCCTTCACCTTGTCCAATTCTGAAAACCGGTCATTCAAGGCATAGTCAATAAAAATAACATCCGGTTTGTGAGTCAAAACATCTTTCTCAAAACGTGCCTCACCACGGATTGCATCTTCTCCGCCAATGGCCGTGACAATCACATTGATCACCGCATATGGATATTTTTCTTTCAATATTTTCAAAAGCAAATTCGGATAAGCTTCCAACGGTATGAACTTCGTGATTATCACCATAACCTGACGGCACGGAATGGCCATGGAAAACCAGATTAATAGTCCGGTTTTTCGGCCAGACCGTATTCAGTTCTTTTTTGATGTCAGTAAGGTAAGTCGCCGGATCTGCGATTTGCGCCTGCGTTTTTGTATAAAATATAAGGAGGAAGAAAAGGGAAAGTATTAATCGTTATGTTTTTCATATTTATTGATATTAAAGATTTTGTTGAGAATTTTCGCGTGGTCATTTCTCAAACCATTTAAAGATTTCGGTGGCATAAATCTCATGCCCTTTTTCGTTGAAATGATTAATACTGGCCATGTAAGTATTTGCAAAATCCGGCTTGTTTAATCAGTTTTTTGAAAAATAGAAAAAGGATCAGCGATACCGACATGATATTTCGCGGCCAGCGCTCTGACTTGGAGCGCATGTTGCTGATATGGATTATCAGGCGCGTTTATGTCAATGCGCTGATCTACGCCGGGTGTTACGAGAATAATTTTAACATCATTTTTCAAAGCCAGTTTAATCATCGTTTCCCAGGATTCTTTTGACTTTTCAAGTCCGGCTCCCGTATCATTTCCTGTATAATCAATCACCACCACATCCGGTTTATGTGTCAGCACTTCACTTTCAAACCGTTTGGCACCTGAAACAGAATTTTCTCCGCCGATTGCCGTCACAATAATATTGATCACAGCCAATGGATAAATCGCTTTCAGCTTTTTTAAAACCAGGTTCGGATAAGCTTCGAGTGTATGCACTTCATGATTATTTCCAAAACCAGCCGGTCCGGAATGACCGTGAAAAACCAGATTGATATTCCGGTTTTTAGGTCGCTCTTTTTGAAGTTCTGTTTTTATAGACGACAAATAAGCGGTGTCAACTGATATTTCAGACTGACCGTAAGTGTCAGAAAGATAATAAAATAAGAGCTGTAAGGCTGAAAATTACGTTTTTCATAAAATATTTGGACTACCAGGAAACGGCCAGATTTCCGGTTATATTTTCAACAACAAAATGTTTTCCAAGTTTCGGATCGCCCGTTTTGAATGCTACCTTTCCCGTTTTCCAGGGGTAATCTGAATTATTGTAAGCATTGAAATTTTCGGCGGTAATATCATCTCCGGCATAAATCCGGATCGTTGCATTTTTTAACCCTGACACCTGAAAGCGTTTGGTAATGTCTTTCTGGCCGGAATGAAGCTCTTTGCAGGAAACAATTCCATCATTTTGTTCGATAAAAATCCGGCATTCCCGGTTCCAGGAAGTGGGCAATGTATAGACTGAATTTCCCTGATCAAGTTTCGTTTCCAGACCTAAAAGCAGCGGGGCGCCCTGCGGAAATTTGAAGTGATTGGTAATCGTACTGTTGGGATTATATCCTGAAAATATAAAAGCGTTATTGCTTCTTGAAATCGTCATCACCGGGTTTTTTACAGCCGGATTTTCCTTTTCAACTGAAGAATTTATGCCAAACTCGTTTAACGCAAAACGTAACAAAAGCGGTCCGGTGAAAAGTTTGGACGGATCATCCGGGTTCAGCAGTTTTCCTCCATTGAATTTACTTGAATTCGTGCCGCGTATGTAAACCACTTTACCACCGTTCCATGCAGGAAGCTGGCGTGCCACAACCACATCCCGCGATTGGTCATTTTGCTGCATTCGTGTCAATACTTTTGTATACTGATCGCCAATATCACTGACTTCTGTGGCCACGCCTCCTCCGGAAAATAAAGCACTATGTTGGATTCTGTCGGGATATTGAACGGAAAGTAAATCACCTTTTAATATTGGCAGGATTTGAAAATCACCTTCAAGCGGAGTGGTGTTTTTTATGTTCAGAAGATCAAGAAATGCTTTTCCTGCATGATCCGCCGGACCGTAAATCATCAATTTTCCTCCATTTTTCACAAATGCAATAAGCGATTTTTCCATATCAGAATCTGCGTCAGGAACGGTTGCGACCAGGATTGATTCTTTGAAAAATGCAGGTTTATCTTTTATCACACTTTGAAATGACCCTGTGGAAATGACCGTATTCAGCGGAAATCCATTATTAATAGCCTGACGGATCAGCCAGTCGCCATAATAAATTTCCGGCAACCGGTCTTTGTAACGGTAGGCCCAGTCGTGATATTCGTCAAAAGGGTAGACCCAAACCAGCGGTCCCGGCGCGGTCGGTGCATCGTATCTTGCCTTTAAAATATTGGGCGTAACCTCGTCGGGAACCTGCGTTGGCATATTTCCGTAAGAATCATCAATGCTCAAAAGACTCAGATGCGAGGGCAGTTTCACTTCTCCTTTTTTATTGATCCTTGAAACCGAAAGTGGCAAATAAATATCATGTGGTTCCCGGCCATAGCGGTCGAGCCAGGGACTATTCAGCCACCAGGGATCGTGCGTGTAAAAACGGAAAAGATAATTTTCGCCCGGCAATTCGGCCATTCTGGACATATAACCAACCATCTCTAAACCAAAATCTCCATCCAAAGCGGCCCAGGGCGAATTGGGTGGCGGAAGCAGATTTTTATCTTTATAAATCGCTTTCAGATTTACACCGTCACGGGCAAGATCGGAGCCCGCAGAAAGATTTGTACCGCGTGTCCGGATCTGTATATCAGGACATTCCGCCCGGAAATATTTCCAGAAACCGGCAATTTTATCTTTGGTATCTTCCAGTTTTGCCTGATCAAATCCTTTGCCGTTAAAAATCGCTCCGGTAGACGACCAGCCTTCTACGCCATAACCAAACCCGTTGCTCAGCCAGATAAAATCAAAACCCATATCTTTAAGGAAATGCTTGCTTTGCCGCCCCAGAAAAGTGCCAAAAGGCGTGTTTGCCGGAATACCTTTTGGAAAACCTGCATAGGATTCACTGTCAGCATTTAAAACCGAATAGCAGCTTACCATCGTATTGTGGCCCATCGCACTTCCGCCCAGGATTTCGCGGTGTTTTTTATATTTGAAATCTGATTTGGCAAACTCCGGGCCCGGATCGAAAGTTTCTCCCACGCTGATCGGTTTTCCGGTGGCTTTGAATCCTTCCTCTTTTAAAGTTTGTACAATGAATTTCAAATCCGCATAAGTGAATTTTGGCGGATTTTCCAGATATAAATACGCGCGTTCGTGAATCGATAATTCTTTTGGACCCGAGTTTACCTCATGCTCAGTATTGGGATTTCCCATGTATTTTGCCCATTCCAATGGCTGGCTTTCAACGCCTTTATAGTCAAGAATTTCCGAGCCGTCGCTTGTCCAGAGCATCACAGAAACCGAATCGGCGTGACGCAGCAGCGAATGCCACTGAACAAACATTTCCCTGGCTACTTCGCGGATATAGGTTTTGTCATTTTTCTTGAAAGGTTTTAGTGAAACTTCCAGGGTGATATTATTAAAAGATTTACCCTTTAAAGTCGAAAGTGCATAGGGAGACGGTGACTGTGCCAGGGTTTTTCCTGCAAAGCCAGCCAAAAGAAAAGTGAATAGTAATATTTTTAATTTCATGGGTTAAGGAGCTGATTTCAGTTTTTCAATGTCGTATAAATGGCCACACCGCGGGCTGGAATCTGGTCTTCCAGATTGCTATTGATCTTTATTTTTTTATCAAAAGGAATCATCAGTTTTTTTTCGGACGAAGTAATTTTTATCGGGTCAAAAAGGTATCGGTTTAAAGACTGGTTTATTGATTTTGAAAAGTTCAGCCGGAACTTTCTGGCTGAATGCGCACCGTTTACCACCATTACTGAAATTTCATTTCCGGAAGGCTGTCGTGGCAACTACATACAAACTGTCGTCGGCTAATGTTTTAAACGTTTTCGATCCGCTTCTTCCACCCAGATATTTGCTCATCAAACTGAATGCATACCAGGATGGATAAGGATCTTTCGGGTTTTCTATACTGTCCTGCGGTGATTTTGTTAATCCCCAGCGATGAACGCCTTTGTAAAAACTATCCTTATTGGTGACTTTGGAAGCCGGGTATTTCTGGTCAAACAAAATCCATAAAAGCGAAGTCTGAGCACCGCTATTGATGAAAGCGGCCACACATTGCGCCAGATAATTTCCATAATCAGCCCGGAAACGGACGGATTCATCCGGTTTGCTTGCACCATATTCATCAATCCAGAAGGGCTTGCCGGTTCGTTTTATTTTCTCCTTGCCAACTTCTACAATCTTTTTCCATCCATCATATTCCAAAGGTGGATTGGTACCGGATTGTTTTCCATTGTAGCTATGCCAGCTGTAAATATCGATCACATCATTCATGTGATTTGCTGCCCATCCAACGTATGCGGCGGTGTCTGTCGAGCCGCTGTTTGGCCCGACAAGTTTTACCGCCGACCGCAGATTTGATTTTTTTAATGCGCTGTCAATTCTGGTACAAACTTTATCATAATAATCTGGCTCTGTAAATCCTCCCGGGAATAATTCCGGACCGGTAATTAAGCGGTTCGGTGAAAAGCACCAGATATTTTATATTGGTATATCCTCTGACTTTTATAAGCTGATAAAGCGATTCATTAACCCATTTTGCATAACGTGACCGGATCTTTTTCCGGATCAGGTTTGGCCTGATCTGCCGGGACTTTTGTGTTCATATACGTATCACGCGTAAACCACCAACCGGCCTGAAGAGCCACATCAACCTTTAAGGCTTTCATTTTATCAAGCCACTGATAAAACGCCTGCATTCTTTTAGAATTCCAATCAAAATCATTGTAAAGGTTAGCTCCGCAGGCCCAGTCGGGGCGATACCATGTCCTGGCGATTTTCAGATCCATCGCTTCAACTCTTGAAAATTCCAGATTCCGGTCCTCTTCACTCATAGGTTTTACATCCGGATCCTCCATGTAGGCAAACCCGTGATATACACCGTTTACACCAAGAAAATTGTCTGACAAAACGGAGTCATTGTAGACAAACAACTGCGTAGTTTTTGGCTGAGAAAAGTCCCTTTTTATAAAACTGCTGTAAAAGACAGAAATCAGTAGTAATGAAAAAAGGATCGAAAGGACCGGATTTTAGTTTCATAAGATTGTGTTTCTGTGATTTTAATAACCCGGATTCTGCTGCAATTTTGTTGCGTTATTTATTTCAGTCTGCGGAATTGGATAACGGTACATTCTATCATTGAAAACACGATTTTCAACCGTAAAACGTTCGTAGGATTTTCCTGTGCCTGTGTTGGTTATGCGCATGCCGGTTACGGCTTTTCCAAAATCGGTTTCTCCGGTTTTCCATCTTCTTACGTCAAAAAAGCGGTGCTCTTCAAAAGCCAGTTCAACACGTCTTTCATTCCGGATCTGCTGCCGCATCTGATCTTTGGACAATCCTTCGGAAAGATTGGCAACTCCGGCTCTTTTTCTGATCTGGTTAACGGCGTCATAAACACTTGCATCGGGTCCGACGGCCTCATTTTGTGCTTCTGCGTAATTCAGAAGCGTTTCTCCATAGCGGAAAATGACCCACGGACGGCGAACGGTGGCATTGGTTGTCTGGTTCCAACTTGCCGATTCGCTTAAAAATTTGCGCATGTAATAACCCGTTTTAGTAGCATTTACACTTTTCCCAAGTCCATCTTTGCCGTCAACAGCGGTACTTACAGCGACGGATTTAAATAAAGCACCATCATAAAGAATCGACAACGCAAATCTTGGATCGCGATCTTTGTATGGATCGTTTGGATTATAACCAGAAGCAGGATCAGTTTATTGGCAATCCGTTTTTCATTCCGTAAGAGTCCACAAGTTCCTGCGTAGGATTGGTAAGTCCTAGAGCACCGTTGTAGCTGATCGGCGCATTATTAATTTCAATATCATTACGAAGCGTTGCCGCCGTGGCGAAAATCACTTCACTGTTGTAGGCGGCCGTTGTGAAATTTGAAATATTGGCATAACCCGCCAGCAAACTATGCGCTTTTGTATCCATCAATTCCTTGGAAACGGCGGCTGCTTTTTGCCAGAGCGAGATATCGCCGGACGGATTATTTAACGGACTTGCCGCATAAAGTAATGCCCGGGATTTCAGTGCAAGAGCCGCCGCCTTTGTGGCACGTCCTTTGTCGCCGGCTCCATATTGTGTTACGGATAAAGGCAATTTTACTGCTGCTGAATCACAATCTTTTAGAATCTGATTTAGCGTTTCCTGTGATGTGTTACGAGGCAGATCAAGGTCGTCTGTTGTTGTAAAAACATGGTCGGCGATAATGATGCCGCCGTACCTTTTCCATAGCTCGAAATGAAAAAATGCGCGCAGGAAAAACGCTTCTCCCCTCAGTCTTGGGATATCGGTAACCGGCACAATATTGGCCCGTTGGCTGTTGGCTAAAAACACATTTACCTGTCTGATTCCGTTGTAGTTAATTACATAATTGTCATCCAGCGTTCTTAGTGAACTCCATGTGCCATTATTAAAAATATTGATGGACGAATTCAGGTTTGAATTCACGGCCTCATCGGAGCCGGCTGCCAGCATGGCGCCATTGTAGCGATTGTAGCCGTCCTGTAAAAATGTATAACCCAGGTTCAATTGTCCGCGTGCGGCACTGTTCAGATTCCAGTACTGGTCTTCGGTTACCGGTCCATCGTAATAATCGAATTTCAGGAATTTGGATTCTTTACAGGAAACCAAAAACAGTACCGGAACGAGGATATAAAGTAATCTTTTCATAATTCAGAAGATTAAGGATCAGAATTTCAAATTAAGTCCGGCTGTCAGCGTGCGCACATAGGGATAGGCATTGTATCCTGAAAACGGCATTTCCGGATCCACGTTCAAACCTGTTTTGTTGAAATTGAGCAGGTTGAATGCATTTGCATAAACACGGAGACTGCGGATATTTAATTTTTGCATGAAGCCCGCCGGAAGTGTATAACCAATTTCTACCGATTTTAACCGGAGATAATTTCCGGAGCGCAGCCAGAAATCAGAATCGGCAATGTTGTTGCCTCTATCCGAAATTCCAAGGCGGGGATATGGCGCGGAAGGATTGGCCGAAGTCCAGGCCTGGGTGCTGAACTGATTAATATACCCGGTGTTATTTGTTCCTGCCATCACCAAAGTCCGGATGTTGATCGTGCGGCCGCTTACGCCCTGACCAATCAAGCGAAAAGTCAACGGACTTGTATTTTCCACCCAAATGAAAACCGTAATAAGTATTTGGCGTATCGTTGTAATCAGTTGTTTTTCTGTCATAATTATCAATCACACCATCACCGTTGATGTCTTTATATTTGATATCGCCCGGCTGTAATTTTGCCGCAAAACGTTGCACCGGACTCGCGTCAATTTCCTGTTGGGTTTTAAAAATCCCATCCGAAACCAGCATCAGTTTTCCGTAATCGGTCACTGTACCAATATTATGACCGGCCTGTTTTTGATAATCCGCCAGCCCCGCAGATTCTGTGATACGAAGGATTTTGTTTTTGGCATAAGTAAAATTACCACCCAGCGAGAGTGTGAATTCGCCAAATTTCTGAGTGAAATCTATCGCTCCTTCAAAACCCCGCAGACGCGTTTCTCCACCATTGATCCGGTAAGTTGCCAGTCCCAAAATTGACGGATAGGTAGGATTTGTCAGGATGTTTTTCCTTGATTCGTTGAAATAATTGGCATAAAGTGAAAGGGAGTTTTTGAAGAGTTTCGCATCAATGCCAAGATCAGTTTTGTAAGCCGTTTCCCAGGTAATATCAGGATTTGGCAATGTACTTTCCGAAGCTCCGGCCTGTGCTGCAAAACTGGTTCCGAAGGCGTAACTTCCGGTTGCCGGATTGTACAGATAAGCATAGGGGAATTTATTCGTTTCCCCCGTTAGGCTGTTTCCTGCTTTTCCGTAAGCCGCTCTCAATTTCAGATAACTTAGAGCAGAAATATTTTTAAGAAAGTCTCTCCTCGGAAATCACCCAGCCGGCAGCAATAGCCGGGAAAAATCCGAATTGTTTGCCTGGCATATAATTGTCTGCGCCGGTATAACTTGCTACGAAATCAGCATAATACCGATTGTTGAAAGCATACGATGCCCGTCCGGAAAACCCTTGTCTTTTATCCTGCAAACGGGTTGGATTAAAAGTAACTGCTTGTTGGTAGCGGGTCGTTACTTTAATCTGAATGTTTTCCAAAATTGCGGTCATAATCAAAACCAGTCCAAAGTTCATTGGTCCGGATATTGTCGGCAAAAGTTGCGGCTACATAACCCAGCGGTGTTTGTGTTCCAAAACGGCTGAGTGAACCGGTAGCGGAACGTTCGTACACTTCATAATCCTGGCTCCGGCCACTGACGTAACGTCCCTGAATATCGAATGTGTAAAAGACGTTGGCACTCAATCCTTTTAACCAAAAATCCAGTTTATGTGTGGCATTCAAAGTTCCTAAAAGCACGCGTGTTACCTCGCTCCGGTTTCCCTGACTGTTAAGCTGGGCAAGCGGATTGCTTCTGAAAAGATTGCTTCCGCCATAGGATCCGTCTTCGTTTTTCAAAGAAAATGCGTTGGCAGGTGTTCCGAAAACAGTGCTTAGAAATGTTGCGCTGGTACTTCCCGGTTCACGGCGGTCTTCAATACGGCCGGCCATATCCAGTTGTACGGTCAAAAGCGGTGTAACCTGAATATCCAGATTTGTTCTCAGATTATACCGGCGGTAACCTACATTGGAATTAAAAAGTGGATTGTCTGTATGATTAAAAAGTCCGCCCTGATTGAAATAGCTCAGATTGGTAAAATATCGCACCGCTTTGGAGCCTCCCGAAGCAGTCAGTACATGACGCTGAACGAGCGCGTTGTCTTTGAAAAAATCTTTTACAAAGTTGTTGTTTGGAAACTGGTAAGGATCCGTGCCGCTTTTATAGCCGTCAAGTGTTTGCTGGGAATAAAGCGGGTTGAAGCCATCGTTTTTTAAAGCTTGGTTGTAAAGTGAAGCAAAGTTGTACGAATCCAGGGGTTTTGCCAAAACGGTTGGCTGCTGGGTTCCGATCTGCATATCATAGGTGAATCGGGTTTGCTCTGCGCTTCCTCTTTTTGTGGTGATCAGAAGAACCCCGTTTGCGGCACGGTTCCCATACCAGGCCAGCGAAGCAGCATCTTTCAAAACATTGACTGATTCAATTTCACTTAAATCCATATCAGAAAAATCCCTGGCAACGCCATCGACCAAAACCAGCGGGACATTCGGTACCAGCAAAGGAAGCCCTGTTGCGGATCACGATCGTCGTTTCATCTCTGCCGGGAAGCGTTCCGGTTTGCCACACATTAAGTCCGGGCAGTTGACCTGCAAAAAGATTCGTCAGCGAACTGGATGGAATCTGCGGCAAGTCCGATGCTTTCAGGGTTGAAACTGCGCCGTTGATCTCTCTTTTTTTACGAATGCCAAAGGGGACATAAACGTCATCCTGCATTCCGGCTTCCGTCATGGTTTTGATCAATTGTAATTTGATGGCATCCTGATTTGCAACCGTATGGTAATAAGTCAGATAACCGGGTTTGCTGAAAATCAGCACATCACCTTTTACAGCCATGATCTTGAATTTCCCCAGCTCGTCTGTCATCGTTTCAATTCCGCCTTCCTGCACCGAAATGCTCATACCGGAAATTGGGTTTTTGTCAATATCTTCAACCGTCCCCGCAAGCTCGGCTGGAGAAGTATTTTGCGCTTTTACCTGTCCTACCAGCAGCGGAAGCAGAAGTAAAAGCCTGAAAAGTATATTAGAAAATTTCATGATATTCTGAGGTTTAGAGCTTGATTACCATCCTGGATTTTGAACCAGTTTTTTACTTTTCTGAATCTCATTTCTTGGAATGGGATACAAATGCATATGATCCTCGTACACACGCTGGAAAGATTCTGCCAGCGGAACTTTGGTGTAGGTAAAGCTGCCGTCACTGTTTTTGACGACATTCATCGCATACATTTTCTGGGCAACAAGCTCTTTTCCCTTTTTCCAGCGCATGATATCATACCAGCGGTTGTCCTCAAATGCAAGCTCAACGGCGCGTTCATTATAAATTCTTGCCCGCATCTGGTCTTTTGTCAAACCGGTTGGAAGTTCCGGCATTCCGGCTCTTTTTCGCAGCTGGTTAATGGCGTCATACACGGTCGCATCCGCGCCGGCAGCTTCGTTTTGTGCTTCTGCGTAATTGAGCAAAATCTCCCCGTAACGGAAAAATATAAAATTCACAAAAGCCGTCTGTGTGCCTGGTGTCTGATAAACTTCCGGCCACAGTTTTTTGCCGTAATATCTGGTGGCGGTATAGGCGGAACTTGTTGAACTGTAATCTGCGCCGCCATCCCACATCTGCATTTTTCTTCCCTGCCAGGGCGCATCGTTGTAAAGAATATTGGCATAAAAACGAGGATCACGGTTTTTGTAAGGATCATTCGGATTATAACCGGATTTTGGATCTGTGATAGGTAAACCGTTACTCATTTCATACAAATCCACATGATTTTGTGTTGGATTATAGGTACCGATACGGCCGCCAGAACCCGGAGACATCACCGCCTGAATGGCCCAGTTGAAGCTGCGGGGCGCTTTTATTTTGATCAGGATATATTCATCAATCGTTCCGTTGCCGGAAGGGGAAACTATTTCATCATATTTTGGATGAAGTGTATATTGATTCATATTCATCACTTCTTTGGCAGCATCGGCCGCAGCTTTCCATTTGGCTGCGTCGTTTTCCGGATTATGCAGCGGACTTGCAGCGTAAAGTAAGCGTTCTGCTTTTCAAAGCTCTTGCTGCGCCAATTGTTGGCCTTCCATAATTGGCAGCATCCTGTTCAACAGGAAGAAGTGTTACAGCCTGGGCAATGTCAGCCAGAATAAAACTGACACATTCTTCATAACGTATTTCTGGGAAGGTCAATATCTTCAAATGCCGTATATGCTTTGTCAATCAATACAACACCTCCGAATCTTTTGATCAGTTCAAAATACATAAATGCGCGTAGATAATACATTTCGCCTTTTATGCTTTTGGGGTTTTGCTCTGGTTTCCATTTTACTTCATCCATGCGCGTCAGCATTTTATTGACTACACGGATACCGGCATAACAACGGTCATAAATTCCGGAAATGTCATTGATCGCCAGTGCCGTATAAGCGGAATGGTCATGATATAAACCTTTGGAAAGTGTATAAAGCATCGGATTGGTAACATCAATCCCGACAGCTTCGTCGGAAGCCTGTGCCACACCATTTCCTTCATTGAATCTTAAATAATCATCCGGTAAAAAGCTGTAAGCATTATCGGCGAACTGGGCAGCCATAACCGGATCTGCAAAAACTTTTTCTTCGTTAAGCGCCACATCGGGCGCTACGTTCAGGAATTTATCATCGCAGCCGGAGAAGATAAACAGCAGGCCGGACAGCAGGAAAATTGTATATTTTTTCATAGCAATAGATCAGAAATCAAGGTTAATGCCAAGATTATAAATACGCGAAGTAGGGTAAACGTTGTAAGCAGCCTGAGGAGCCCGGCGCTGAAAATTCTCCGGATCACGGTACAGACACTTTTGTCCAGGTCACCAGATTTTGTCCGGATAGGAAAACACGGATTCCATTCAGACCGGCTTTTTTTGCAATTCTGGCCGGGATTTGATAAGCCAGTTGTGCATTACGGATTTTCAGATATTTTGCATTGGTCAAAAGAAAATCATTTGTTGCATAACTCATGAAATTTCCTCCAACGGCTGGCTGCAATGAAGGCCAGGTCGCATTTTTTGCATTTTCGGGTGTCCAGCGGCCAAGCATATTTTCATACATCTGGTTGCTGCTCAGGTTTCTCTGGTCAAACTGGATATCAGAACTCACGTGCGCGACACCCTGAAACATGACTGAAAACGAAATTCCCTTGTAGCTGATATTAGGTTCAAAACTGTAAGCATATTCAGGGACGTTCGAGTAACCGATCGGGGTAATGTCGTCTGTTGAGATTACGCCGTCTTTGTTGATATCCTTGTATTTAAGATCGCCAGGAATTGGTTTTCCAAGAAGATTTGGAAGATAAGAATTGATATCATCCTGCGACTGGTAAAATCCGTCCGTAACATATCCTCGGTACTGGCCGATCTGATATCCGGCAGATTTTTGATAAGCTGGCCTTCCAACGGGTTCATCCAGATTGATGATTTTATTTCTGGCAAAACTCACCTGCGCATTAAATCCATATTTCCAGTTTCCAACCCGGCGCTGATGACGGAGCTCTACCTCATAACCATGGTTATGCACTTCGCCGAAATTTACACTTGGATAAGCTTCTCCATAAGTAGTCAGACCAGATTGTCTGTTTAGAAGAATATCGGTACGTTTTTCATCGAACAGATCGACATTCAGAGAAAACATATCGTTAAAAAAACTGCTTTCAAAACCGATGTTTCTTTTAGTAGAGGTCTCCCAGGTAATATCCGGATTTCCTATGCGGGAATGGGTAATGACCGGATACGTATTAATGGCTGTCGGAAGTCCGAACTGTGCGGCAGTGTTTGGTTTTGCTGTAAGTGCCAGATTGGACGCACCAACGTAAGCGGCTGAGTTTCTTGTATATTCGTCAAGATACAAAAAGCGGTTTCCGCCAATTTTATCAAAACCAATTCTACCATAAGATCCTCTGATTTTCAGATAGCTAAGCCAGCTGACGTTTTCCATAAAAGATTCTTTGCTCACAGTCCAACCTGCCGAAACAGCCGGGAAAAATCCGAAACGTTTTCCAGAAGCAAAATTTTCAGATCCGTTATAAGCGCCATTGAATTCTGCAAAATACCGGTCTTTAAAACTATAAGTAACCCTGCCAACAATGCCTTGTGAAGCATAAGCCGGCTGTGCGCCGATCAGCCGTCTGGCTTGCCGCTGAAAAAGTCCCAGCGCTGTGACTGTATGTGGCCCAAAACTCCGGTTAAAATTCAAACTGCTTTGCAGGTTATAGCTGATTGTTCCGTCGTAAGTGGCAGTTATAGGCCCTAAAGGTGTATCCGCATCGCTGAATGAACTGTTTCCTTTTATAATTTCATCGGTTTGTTTGTTGATATAATAAGAGGTAAAGGTTCCCGCCTGTCTTCGGTTCGCAATGAAATAGGCATCGTAGGCATACTGCGTTTTGAATGATAAACCCTTCAATAGTTTATGCAGATCATAGTTCAAGCGCTAGGGTACTTTCAATCGAATTCGTTTGCTGTATAAAATAGCCTGACCGACTGATCCAGCCCAGAGGATTCGTCAGATTTACACCTGCATTCGGGTTTTCCATAAATCTGCCGTCTGGAAGTGTGGGCGGATAAGCATAGGCAGGTATCCCGTTAATTCGGGAAAGGAGATATTCAATTTCTGCATTTGCATAGAAAGCCGCGGCCGCAGGGGAATAACGTTCTTCCATTCTTCCGCCGAGTTTGACAGAAACCGTAAGGTCTTTGCTTAAATTTAGGTCAACATTCGAACGGAAATTATAACGGTCATATTTGTTGGTTGTAGAATAGCCATAAGGGTTATCGAATTTTTTCAAAATCCCATCTTCAAAAAGATAACCCACGGATATAAAATATTTAGCAATTTTTGTTCCGCCCGAAACATTCAGATTATGCTGGGTTTGTGGATAATGTTTCCGCATGATATAATCGAACCAGTTAAAATCAGGATACTTGTAAGGATCTGAATGATCCTGGAATTTTTGTAGTTCTGCGTCGGAAAAAGCGGCAGGTTTACCAACATTTTTATTTGCTTCATTCAGAAGGCTTGCGCTCGTAAATGCATTTAAAGTTTTGGGTAATGCGGTGTATGCCTGCATCGCGACATTGCCCGTGTAACTGATCCGGGGTTTTCCTTCCTTACCGACTTTTGTTGTGATCAAAATAACACCGTTTCCTCCTTTGATACCAAATAAAGCGGTGGCGGAAGCATCTTTTAATACCGAAATATTTTCAATTTCATTCGGATCAATATCACCAAAAGATTGTCTTTCTGCTCCGTCAACGATGATAAGCGGAGAACTATCGCCCGTTGTTGCCCGGCCACGGATGAAAATGTCCGCCTGGTTATCACCAGGTTTTCCGCTTCGCTGCACTACAAAAACACCGGGCATCCGGCCTGTCAGGCTATTTGTTACATTGCTGGTAGGTGCTTTGATGATGTCGTCCGATTTTACCGTGGCAACGGCTCCGGTAAGTGTTGATTTTTTCTGGGTTCCATACCCGACAACCACTACATCCTGTAACTGCTGCTGATCCGCTTTTAATACAATATCGATTACGGAGCGGTTGTCAATCTTGATTTCCTGTGGAATGTAGCCTATAAAACTGACGATGATGCTGTTACCTTTTGACACGAAAATTTTGTAATTCCCGTCCGCATCCGATGAGGTACCGTTCACAGTTCCTTTCTCGGCGATCGTTGCGCCAATAAGTGGCTGATTTATCTGTTTCACCGGTAATTTTTCCGGTGATCGTTATCTTCGAGCCTGTCTGGGCTTGCAGATCCTGGACGCACAGCAGAAAAAAGAACATAAGTCCTGTAATCCAGGGCGGCCGCACTTGGAGTAAAATTTGTTTCATTGAAAATTGAAATTTAGGGTTAATCCTGAGATTTTACTCTAAGCAGAAAAGGAGGTTTTAAATAAATTTTGACTCCTTTTCTGCCGGTTTTACGCTTTACTATCAATAATTACTGCTTCAAGATTCAGATAATTTGCTATTTTTTTTATGGCTTCTGCATGATGTCCCACACCCAGAGCGAAATGATGCGTAGGGCCTTCTTTCATCCAGCGTTGCAGGAAAGTTCTGACGTCAGGTTTGAAAAAACCGCGCGTATTAGTGTTACCGGTAGGAGGGATCGGCCCTTCTACGGATTGTCCTTCGGCGATGACAAATTTGAATTTTCCATCAAAAGTTGAGTTGATACTCAACATCGTAATGGGCCCTTCCTTAATTTTAAATTCCACGCCTGCCCCAAATCCGGGTTTGCCATGGTATTTGATCAGACTTCTCAAAACCGGTTTTCCTTCTGCAATGGCTACGTTGTGCGGACCGTCATGTCCAACCAATACAAAACCTTCTTTGAAATCAACCGGATGGAATTCTGCGAAGCTACCGCCTATACCTAAACGTTCCATGATCAGCATCGCAAAACAGGTTTTAAGATCCGACTCACCGCACATTGGAAATCCGGCTCCCGTCAGAAGTGAATTGCCCACGATCAGATTTGACATGACCGTTCTGGTCTCACTGTTTTCCGGACCTTCGTAATAATAAGCCAGTCCGTCAAGTTGTTTTGCTTCGATAAATTTTTCAAGTGCAACGGTTACTCTGGCAGCGGTTTCCAGATCAGAGGATCTCAACTTTTTCGAAATGGGATCGGAAACCGGATCAGGCGTATCGAAAAAATCCAGAATCCTTTCTTTCACCGGTTCAATCTGATTGCTTCTCAGCAGATTGATAAAAAGAAACAATTTCATGCGCCTCACACTGGACAATGTGCGCGCCAAAATGTGCCGTCAGCATCGTAGAATCTGAATGCATATCAAGCATCGCTTCTATCGGATGACCGATATGACCGATCCGGGAAGTTTTCAAATCGTGCAAAACGGCGGCGATACGGCAGTATTCTTCAATTTGTGCATCAGCCGCCGGATCGTCATATAATGTGCCAATGATCATATCAGGCACCTTTTTTCCCATTCTGGCGGCTACACCTGCGAATTCGGGAAGTGAGCAGATGTCATCGTTGTAAAGCTGCATGTAGGTTGAAGCCTGGGAGTAATCCATCGCTTTATCAGGTTGCAGCGCCACCAGCACAATAGGTACATTCATATTTCTGATCACGACGCCGAATGTATTGGATGTCGCATAGGTCAGCATGTCGCAAAAGATCAGATCAAGATTGGCTGCATTCAGGCGCGGTACGAGCTCGTAAGCTTTCTCAACATTATCAACCAGTCCGAAATCAATGACTTCTGCGTATGAGCCGTTTTGAATTTTTTCGATAAAAACAGCCTGTTTGGCAAGCATATCATCAAGCAGGCCATCAAACTGGCTCCAATATTTGTAATAGCCAACGCCAAATACACCAATTCTCGGTCGCGTGGGATTACGTTTTTCAATAATAGGAGCAGCTGCGGTGTCTTTGTCAGCAGACGGGGAATTTCCCATAAAAAATAAATTATGTTTGTAAAATAATATCTTAACGCACTAAGTAAAATCGGGTAAAATTTTTTCAATCTGCATTGGAATCAAACGACTTCCGGTTGCAGGATATCTTTCTTTTCGTTGAATATCGGTTGTATTTTGGGTATAAATAATACGAAAATGATAAATGCCAAAGGGTATAAAATACCTGATGCGATCCACATGGGTTTATAGGAATAGTGCTGTACGATGTTGCCAATCAATGGATTAAGTATTAAACTGGAAATGGCGCCTGCTGTTCCCGAAAGTCCTACTACTGTGGAGGTAGCATTTTGTCCGAAAACATCGGAAATACTGGTGATGTAATTGGTGATCCAGCAACCATGTGCAAACATATAAAGTGCCATTAGTGCCAGTGAAGCCTCAATGGTGGAAACATATTCCGCAAAGGGGACAGCCAAAGTTAAGGCTGCGGCAACACCCATAATCGTTTTTCTGGCTTTGTTAATTGTAAAATTTGCTTTGATCAGTTTGTCAGAAAAAAAGCCTCCCAGAATATTGGAAATACCCAGCGCCAGAAAAGGAATCCAGAGTAAATTTCCGATTTTTTCATAAGGAACATGACGCACTTCACTCAGATACTTTGGAATCCAGAACATCATAAAATACATAACAGGGTCAAGCAAGAAACGGATCATGATAAATACCCACGTTTGCCGGAAAGAAAGTATGGTTAAAAAGGAAACCTGACTTTGAGTTTCTGGTTTTATCTCTTTTGAAACCACTTGTTTCCAGGGAATTAAAAGCCATATGACTACCCAGACCATACCTACAATTCCGGGAATTACAAAACCTGCGCGCCATCCGTAAAAATTTGATATCCAGATTGTTAGTGGTGGTGCAATTACGGCCCCGATGGCTGATCCGCCAATAGCAATACCGTTTGCCAGTCCTCTTTCTTTTTTGTCAAACCAGTCAAAAACCGTTTTGGCAGCTCCTGGAAAACAGGCGCCTTCACCCATGCCGAGGAAAAAACGAAAAGTTAGCAGCTGTGGAAGATTAGTCATCAAACCGTGAAAAGCATTGGCAACCGACCATACACCAACAGCAACGGCCAGTCCTTTTTTCGCTCCGACTTTATCAATAATCCAGCCACCAAGTGTGAACATTAATGCATAACTCAACAGAAAACTGGTATTGACCCAGCCATATTGAACATCACTAAAATGAAACTCTTTCTGTATTTTGATGATAGCAATCGATAGTACCTGACGGTCCAGAAAGCTCAGACCAGTAGCCAGAAATACCATGAAAACAACAAACCAGCGGATAGAGTATTTTTTCATATAGCTTAACGCACTAACTAATTTTATTTCAAAAATAAAACCATAAAATACTAAATGCAAATATTTGTATTAATTTATTGAAAATTAATATTTAAGCGGGTTGAGTGGAGACTTATCTTGATGTGAAATCTTATAAAAAGCTTCTTTTTGATAGATTTTTACTTTTTTAATCTTTCAGAGCAAAGCAAAGATTTGTACTAACTTGCAGGAATGAAATACGGAATTTACATTTTCTCGCTTCTTGTTTTCAAGATAAGCTTTTGCCCCGGACAAAATACCGCAGCTATTCAACACGTGCTCGACAGCGCTAACAAAATCACACCTTTAAGTGCAAATATTTTAATTGCCAAAAACGGCAAAATGATTTTTGAAAAAAGTTATGGATATGCTGATGTTGAAAAGCAAAAGTTACTATCCGCAGATAATTCTTTTCAACTCGCTTCAATTTCCAAACAGTTTACGGCGTACGGAATCATGATCCTGAAAAATAATGGCTTGATTCAATATGACAGCCTTGTTATAAAATATCTTCCTGAGTTTCCCTACCGCAATATCAAAGATTCGACACCTTCTGAATCATACCTCGGGTCTGCCGGATTTTTGGAGTACTATCAGGCCAAATCTTGATACAACACGTTCTAATGGTAACATCGATGCACTTCAATACTTAATCAGAAATCAACTGCCACTTCAATCTGAACCCGGCAGAAGGTTTGAATATTGTGATATAGGTTATGATTTTCTGGCATTAATTATTGAGCGTTTGTCAGGTAAAACTTACGAACAATTTCTTGATCAGAACATTTTCAAACCTTTGAAAATGAATGATACCCATGCCTATCTGGTAACCGATATCAGAAGAATTCAGAACAGTAAACTTGCAATCGGCAATATCCGGGACCCACAGCAAAAGAGATTTTTATATGCGCATATGCAGCCGAAGTATAATTTCGTTTTTTACCTGGGTGATTTTTATGGTGATGGTTCGATCGTATCAACGGCCCGGGATTTAGCAGAATGGGATCAGGCATTGACAAATTGTACATTACTGCCATGTGAGATTCAGAACGAATCTTTTAAACCTTATTTGTATGAAGGGAAACCGGTAAATAATAAAGATGAAAAACCGGTTAACGTTGGTTTTGGCTGGTTTATCTTTCAATCACCGGTTTTGGGTAAAGTAATCACGCACGGTGGTGGACATCCTGGTAATCAGCATAATATTTTCCGTATACCTGAAAAGAGTCTTACATTTATTTTCTTATCCAATGCTGAATCAGACGATCATCAGAAACTTGCTGACAGGATTTTGCAGTTTTTATAAGTTAAGTATACGTGTTGCTAAACTTTTTGTAAAACCAGGTATCTCCCGGTATTATTGGTTTGTGTTTTTTTTATCTGGTGTCAATATTGTTAAATCACAAACCCTCCGCGTTTGCTATATACCCGATTCCCGCTCAACCTATCAGGATCACGGATACACTTTTGACGGACAGTATATGGCGGGTAGCGGCGCGACAAAACTTTTGAATGCGGATAATTTTGGAGATAAAGGAATTGTAAAACAACAGATTTCTCTCGTTGCTTTGACGGATATTCCGATTTCGCCGGCTACTATTTCGAAGGCAAATTGCGGTGCTGTTTTTGTTGGCATGTTCTATAATCCGCAAAGTCCGGAAGTCATAAAGATTTCAGAATTAAACGCGATTCGGCAATGGTCTTTGCAAAAAAAGGAGAATCTGGCTGTTATTTGTGAGTCGCACGCAGCCGCTTGGGGATATGAAAGAATGGACAGTGAATCCAAAATAAGTACTGCAACTGCGGATGGAGAAAAAACGAAAATTTTTGACGGTCCCTTTGGAAAAGTTTCGCGATTCGTACAGGGCGGCCATGCAATTGGCTGGTTAAAAGGTGGAACGCCGGTTGTTCTTGCAAAAAACGAACAGGGTAATACATCGGTTGCTTATGATAAATTAACGGGTGATATTATTTTAGGCGATGTTGATATTCTTACTTCGCTCGGTGGAATTTCTCCTGGTAAATCCATCAATAACGATAACGATATTCTTTTTGCCAACATTTGGGCTTATGCCATGGATCTTACAAAAAAGCCTATGCCAAAGGATAATGTGAAATTGTCCTTTCGGGTGTTTGATAAGATCACTTCCAGGAAAATTGTTGCTTCGGTTATAATCACAGACAAAGCTATTAAGAGTATGGAAATTGATTCGGATAGCTCTGGTGTTACCACTGTTTCATTAACGAGCAATCAGGTTTACCGTTTTCAGATTAGAGTAGCAGGTTACCAGGATTATTTTACAGAGAAATATGTGAGCGATACCACCAGTTCAGCCTTTGATTTTGCGCTTACTCCGAAAGTGCCCAAAGCGGAAAAAATTGATAGGCTTGAACTGACAGAAAGAGCAGAAACAACAAAAAAAATTAATAAGCCGCTTATCTTAAATCACTTGCTTTTTGACCAGTCAAAATCCAGTATTTTACATGCATCTTTTGCAGAACTTGATTCGCTGGCTGATCGCTTAAAGTCGGAGCCAAATTTGAAAATCGAATTGCGCGGCCATACTGATAAAATTGGTCCGGCGGATAAAAATCTGATATTATCGATAGACCGTGTTAAAGCGGTCAAACAATATCTCACGAGTAAGGGCATCGATCCATCCCGGATCCGGACAAGAGGTTTTGGTGATACACAACGGATTTACCCTGGCCAGGATAAAGACCTTAGGATGAAAAATAGGAGGGTGGAAATTGTTTTTGTGCAGTGAAATGAAATTGCTAACCAATTTTATATGGCTGTTTTTATAATATTATCGGAATGTAATCCGGTATTATTATGATATTGTCGGAATTGAATCCGGTAATGTTATGTAAATGGGTTATAGATCACCTCCAACTTAGTTTACTATTCGCCCAATTCTAACAATTTTTTCCTCAAATCGGCTTTGTGCAGATTTCGTGCAACAATTTTACCATCAGGGCCGATTATCAGATTAAAAGGAAATCCTTGAACATCATATATTTCAACGAGTTTGTTCGTACTGTCTGAAATAATTTGAGTCCAGGGTAACGGATTGCTTTTCAGAAATTTCAAGAGCCGTGCAGGGGGATCGAGACAGGCTATACTAATAAATTCTATCTTCTTCTTGTTAATCATCTGATATGTTTTTTGAAGATCCGGTAATTCTTCCACGCATGGTTTACACCAGGTTCCCCAAAAATCAACAAAAATATACTTATCCCTGTAATCGGAAGTTTTGATTCTTTTTCCTGTATTAAATTCTTTACTTTCAAAGGGTTTAAATTGATACCCAACCTGTGTGGAATATAGATTTTTATTCGTCCCAACTACTTCCAGCTGCAAAGTTTTATGATTCGGATCAACACCTTTATTACGGTAAGTAATCTGGCCCGGCGATGTGCCAACCGAAAGCAATTCTCCTTTGCCAATTCCATCGAAAAAATTGTATTTCTTAACGGAGTCGGCTTTATTTATTAACACGATTTCGGGACTCTCGTAATCGGGCGCGTTAAATCCTCTTCTGATAGCAAGATCATAAATCTGACCATTATGCTTTAAACTGGTTTGAGCATATTGAGGGATACTGTATATATAATCCCGATTTTCCGGTTGACCAGGCACATGTTTTACAATCAAAGGCAAACGTCTTAACTCTACTTTTCCTTCGCTGAATATTTCATACGATACGTTCGTAATCTTGGAATAGTTACGCATAGAAGGCCCGAAATTGGCAGTTTCAGGATAAAACGGATGCTCATCTTTAAAATCAAGATCATTGTTGGTGTCTATCATGACCGCTACTTTCCCGGTTTCATCAATTCCCCTAATCACATAGACGAAACACTTGATTGGCTTTTTTGAAAGATATTTTTCATCCGGAGTCCATTCCCAGGATTTTTGGAAATCCTGGTATGTTTCCTGATTGATATTACCTGCCTGGTAATTCTGGTAAATAAGCTGTCTATAATCGAAACTGACCATTGATTTGACAATGTTTTTCCAGTTTTTTGGAATGCCCTCTACCGGCACATAAGTTTTCACCCAGGCACCTCCATTTGGATCTTTTGCTTCATATTCGAATGGAAGTGCTACGTAGTCGGCATAAAATGGACCGAAACCGTCGACAATTGTAAGCGGCAAACTTACGACTTCGCCAGTTTTTTCAGACTTAGTGTTACAGGAAAACAAAAGAGCAAAAGCGATCAGGATATATGTAGATTTATGTTTCATTGTGAGCACATTAGTCACTTTTTATTTTAACGCGAGCAAGTTTTTTGTGTCAAAAGTCTGGTCGACTTCTTCGATATTAATATATACATATTTTAGCTTGGAATTATTGAAAATCGAATTCACTCCATTACTTTTTAAACAATAGTAGTCCCAGGTTGAAAATCGCTTTTGTTTTTATACCGGAAAAACATTGCCTTATGCCCAAATTCAACCGATTTCGCTGCCTGCTATTTGTTGCTATTTATTCATTTTTGATCTTTTATTCCTGTAATATTTATGGGCAGCAAAATGCTTCCGTGCAAACTCAAAATCCGGATTGCCATTGCCAGGATCTGGCTAAACAGACTTTTCCGGGAGCGACAATCACAGCAGCAGAATGTATTTCGGAAGGAAGTTTCACACCCAAAGGCGCATCTGCTGCAATTACTGATTTACCGTCATTTTGCAGAATTGCTGCCACTTTAAAACCAACTCAGGATTCCAATATACGTATTGAAGTATGGCTGCCTGAAAAAAACTGGAATGGCAGATTTTTAGGAACTGGTAACGGAGGAGGAGCGGGCTCGATCGGATACGGTGTGCTGGCCAATGGTTTGAAACGCGGTTTTGCCACAGCAAATACAGATATGGGAACCTCGCCGGGTGCTAATGAAATCATTGATCATCCTGAACGCTGGGTGGATTTTGGTTATCGGGCTACTCATGAAATGACTGTTACCGGGAAGGCGATCACAAATGCTTACTACAAAAAACCTTTTCATCATGCCTATTTTGCAGGTTGTTCAACCGGCGGACAGCAAGCGCTGATGGAAGCGCAGCGATATCCCGAAGATTACAACGGTATTCTTGCCGGAGCGCCAGCAAATAACAGGACGCATTTACATACCGGTTTTGTCTGGAATTATAAGGTGACCAACCAGATTGCAGGAAGTTTTCTTCCAAAAGAAAAGGTAGATTTAATTACAAACGCAGTCCTGAAAGCTTGTGTAGGGAAAGATGGAGGAGCCCCCGGAGATAATTTTCTTACAAACCCGGCAGCATGTAATTTTGATCCCAGAACACTTCCTGTCTGTGCTGATGGAACCGACGAAAAAACCTGCCTGACCCAGGCACAATTTACTGCGATTGTACAAATTTATACCGGACCAAAAAATCCCCGAACGGGTGAAAGGATTTATACGCCGCTTCCGATGGGATCTGAAAATGTAGCACTCGGGCTTGATTATCAGCAAAATCCCAATCAGGCTCCTTCTTCACTTTTTTATCAATATAAATGGGTCTCAGGGCCGCAGTTTGATTATGGCACTTTTAATTTTGATAGTGATCAGCAGCGGATGGATTCAATACTGGCGCCGATTCTTAACGCAAATAATCCTGATCTGGAACTGCTGAAAAAACGTGGAGGGAAAATCCTGATGTATTCGGGTACGGCCGATCCGCTTGTACCATATCAGGACGCTGCGTATTATTACGACCGTGTGATCAAAAAACAAGGCGGATTAAAGCAGACGCAACACTTCTTCCGGTTTTTTCTTTTACCTGGTATGGCGCATTGCGGCGGGGGACCTGGCCTGAACGATTGCGGACAACATCTTACTTTTTCTGTTCCCCAGGATAGCGAACATGATGTGATGACGGCCCTGATTGATTGGGTTGAAAAAGATAAAGCACCTGAAAAAATCATCGCGACGGCTTTTAAAAACGGTGATTCGAAAAACGGAATCCGTTTCCAGCGACCCGTTTTTCCTTATCCTGAATTTCCTAAATATATTAGCGGGGATGTTAATGCGCCGTCAAGTTTCAAAGGTGCTCAAAATAAAAATTCCCGCATTTTGGTTCCGGCTGAAAAGTATTTGAAGTAAGGATTCGATATTTGATAAATAAATTACCTTTTAAATAACAAATCCAAGTTCAATGATAAAACTATACACACAGCTGAAAAACAAGTTATTACTATTAATTTTTGTTCTCATTTCTTTTCAGGGTTTTTGTCAGACAGCACCACCTGCGCCGGTGACCGATTCTCTGAAAATGGGATTAAAATTTAAAACGGCGCCAATCTACGCCAGGTTTATGCCTTTCGCGATTTACACAGGCCCCGGCATCACAACGGACCGTATTGCGCAGATGATTGAAGTCGGGAAAACTTTCAATGTAATAGACGTTGGTATTGCTTTTGGCCGGAATTCGCTTCGGCCGGATACTTCTTTATTTTTGGAAGGAAAGGTAACAATGGATGTTTGCAACATCGGGATTTTTGCCAATGAAATGACAATTGGCGGCGGACGGGTTTTTGATAACAAAGGGAAGTCTGATGCTTGAACTTTCCTACAATTTATTCGCTCAGCTTTCAAAGAATTTCGGTATCGGGCTTACGACCGGATATTACGATTTCAGCAATCAGACATACGGAAGTTCCAAAACATTTCTTCGGTGTTTTTGTGCGGTATGGCTTACAGAGAAGTGACTCGGGCGGGATTTTAGGTTTGGGCAGAGCGCGGCCCGGCCGTCCCGGACATAGGGGACACGGGACGATAAAACAAACAGCCTGCAAGATTGATCCTTGCAGGCTGTTTTTGGTAAAATACAGAAGTCAATCTAAATTTTTCCAAGGTAAGCTGATACCGTAAATCTCATAGTTTCAGAATAAGGGACTATTTTTGATAACCGGAATCATGTAAGAAAAATCAGCACCGTAATTTTTCAGGATCAAAAGTCCCGCGCCAAGGGTTACGAATTTATTATTCGTTTTATTTTTACTTTCATTATGATATCCCGCCCTTAAAGCAAAAGCGGATTTGTACCAATATTCACCTCCAAAAGAAAGTGCTACTTCTTCCATTTCTTCCTTAAATCCGCCTGGTGCATCTGAAAATGATTTTATCATGCCTTGTAAAGCAGACTGATTGTTAAGATTCAAAGAATTTGTAGGGATCAATAACTTGCTTGCATCCACGATAAAATTGAAACGGTGCGACACATTAGGGGATATTGAAACTCCGCCACCAAGTTTAAAAGTTGTAGGAATATACCCGCTTCCATAAGCAGGTCCGTAACTTACCTTGCCTCCCAGGTTGGAAAGCACAGCGCCAAACGTATAGGTAAGATTTTTCCCGTTCGGATCATTTATAATTTGTTTACGATAAAAGGCACTTACATCGGCAGCAATGACATTGCTGGTTTTCACCGCTCCTGCCAAACCCAGGCCGGCCAGGTTGGATGAAATATATTTCATCGTCAGACCCATCGAAAAATTTCTACCTAGTTGCCGTGAATAAGTCGCGTTTAAGGAAATATCGTAGCGGTGTTTTGGATCATTCAAATAGCGTCCGCCATCTTTAAAATAATTCGCAGATCCGGCGATTGCCTGACCTTTTCCGATCTTTTTATAAACACTTGCATAACCCAGCCACAGATCGTCAACCAATTTTGGAAGCCAGGGCGTATAGGATGCAGAAGCTCCAAAATCCCTTTCCGCAAATGCAAGTTTGGATGCATTCCAATAAGTTGCGTTTGCATCCGGACTTGAAGCCACTCCTGTTTCTCCCATAGCTGAGCTGCGTGCATCGGGCGAAAATGTCAGAAAAGGAATCGGGGTAAATGGAACAGTCGTCGGGCTGGTGGTTTGGGCGAATAAACTGCTGCCCGATAAGTTAAGTACCAGACAAATACTAAATAGGTTTTTTTTCATGCTAGGGTATTTTGTTAGAGGTGATTTACGGGATTTAAGATCGATAAAAACAATACATTTCATAAAAAAATGACTTGGTCTTATGACGATCTTAATTAATTTCGGAACGTAACCGATAGTGAATTATTATATACATAACAGCAAAAAATACAAAATCAACATAAGCTCATTTTTCAAATTTTGTAACAATATTTTTTGGAGTACTGAAAATATTTGTTCGAACGATTAAGCAGGAGTGATGACTAAGGAATAGTTGCTTCCCGAGAAGGAAGTTGTTCCGGATAGATTAATGTCTTTCTTTGAGATTCGAGCAAAAATAAAAACCGTAGCAAAAGCAGTTTCATGATCTGAGATTGCCTCTGCTACGGTTTTTATTAATACAATGTTATTTTATAGTTCCTGACTTTGAGGCAACCGAATCCTTTTTACGCATATCTGCAAAAACCATCGGATTATGTTTTGGTCGTTCGTCACCAAGTAAAATTCCCCATTGACTGAACATATCGGTCCTGTCAAAAATCACTTTTAGTACCGCAATAATCGGCATTGAAAGAAACATACCAGGAACACCCGCGATATTTCCACCAATGATTACTCCCAGGATAGCAAAAAGCGCATTAATCTTCACTTTGGAACCTACTATTCTTGGCATTAGAATATTGTTATCAAGAAACTGTACGCCGGCAATTACTCCCAACACGGTAAAAATCGGCCAAAGTTCTGTGGAGGAAGTCATAGTCAGCAAAACACCAATAACATTTCCAATCAGCGCTCCAACATAAGGAATAAGATTAAGAAATGCGAAAATTACTCCGATCAAAAGTGCATGTTTGATACCAATCAGCATCAGAATGCCACCCACCAGAACTGTCATGTAAGTAACCTGGATCAGCAGACCGATAAGATAACTTTTAATTATCAGTTCACTTTCGTAAATCGCATCTTTAACTTTTGGATGATGATCTTCGCTGAACCATCTGAAAATAAAGCGCAGCAGCAGATTTTTGTAAAAAAGGATCAGATAAATATAAATTGGAAGCAAACCGATAAAAATAAAAACGGAGCTGAGCGTAAGGGCAAAAGTGCTTACTCTTTTACCGGCAAAACTCAAAAGTTCGTTTGTGTTTTTATTGATAAAATCAAGTTGTTCTTTGGTAGAGTAATGCGTGATGCCGGAAACCCAATCGCTTAAAGCGTTAAGGTGAATACTGACATTACTTTTAATCTTCGGAAAATCAGCAACCAGTGATCCTACCTGAGCAGAAAAAAACCAGATAATCCCCGCCAATATTATAAACATCAGCAAAATCGGTATTACAATCGCGATAGCTTCCGGTACTTTGTGTTTTCTTAAAAACCTGAAAATCGGAAGAAGTACCAGACTTATAAAAAATGCCATAATGATAGGCATCAGGATACTTCTTCCAATATAAAAAATAGCAGTCAGAAGAACTAGACCGAGCAGCTCGATCGATCTTCTGACGGTTAACGGCATATCATTCATTTATGAATAGGTGAGTTTGACTAATAAATGGGAATTAGCTGGCTGGAATAGGTTCCAGTAATTCTACCTCAACGTGCAAAGAATCCAGCGTAGCATTCCCGTATTGGGTAACCATGGCCACGTCTGCGGCATCGCGACCGTGCGCAATTTCGATTCTGTAACCTTCTGTATGTTCCTGAACGGCGTCAAAAGCGTACCATTCCCCACCTATATAAACCTCAAACCAGGCATGAAGATCCATTTCCTGAAGCTTGTCCAGATAACCAACTGTCATACGCGCGGGAATGCAAAGATTCCGGCAAAGAGCAATAGCCAGATGTGTGAAATCCCTACATACACCTATTCGGTTTCTTACGATATCAAGCGCAGTAGTAGTAGCATCGGTCACGCCATATTGATATTTAATATTTTGATGGATCCATTTTCTAATCTCTTCAACCTGATCATAGCCGGGTACAAAATTTCCTGCAATTTCCATCGCAAGTTTATTAATTTCAGGCAGATCCGACTGGCAATAGCGGCTTGGAAGAATAAAATGCATCACTTCATCAGGTAAGTTACCTACAAGCACATACGCAGGAACAGGAAAAGGAATTGGCTTGGTCGCATTAACCTGAGCCTGTACTTCCGTCGTGATCGTTACCTGTCCAACCGGCAATACAGCGCGCTGGCAAGGATTGCCGTATAAATCAGTATATTCTGAAAATTCAACCGAAGGATCAATATTGAAACCTTCCTGTAAAATTGACTGGCCGTCCTGTCTTCTCGGGCGCAACATTGTAGTAACATTTGTGGGCGAATAAACACTATACGTGATTACGCTCCTTCCTTTCATTTTCATAAAATCAGAATTAAATCTTTGTGGTTAAAAATTGCTTTAAAATTCCATGCCATCGAGATTAATATAACCGAAATTCGGTTTGTTGAACACATGCTTACGCTTTATTATTACTTTTAGCATATGAAGAAAGTATTTTTAATCTACTGGATTTTGTGTTTTTCAGCTGTACATGCACAAACGGCCGTTGATAATTTTGACCTGAAAATTCTGCAAAAACTGGAAGCCAGCCGCTCGGATGGGCAGACAAAATTTATGAGAGGAATTTCGGATGCGAATAATTATGTCAATGCAGGAATACCAGCCGGATTGTTTGTTGCCGGAATTATTGATCATAACAAAAGTATGCGCCAAAATGCTTTTTACGTATTTAGCAGCACGGCATGCACAGCGATTCTAAATCATTCGCTGAAAAAAATATTTAAGCGACCAAGGCCTTTCAATCTTCATATTTCACTTACCCCAATTTACAAACCGGGCGAATATTCGTTGCCTTCGGGACATACTTCGGCATCTTTTAGTACGGCCACATCTTTATCTATGGCCTATCCGAAATGGTACGTTATCGCTCCATCCATGTTATGGGCCGGGACGGTAGGATATTCCAGAATGTATCTTGGCGTTCACAATCCATCAGACGTAGCGGCGGGTGCGGCACTTGGCGTCGGCGCAGCACTGGGTCTTAGTTTTATGAGACACTAAATCATGGATTGATAAACAAGCCCAGAATGGCTGGAAGCCAGTAATATTTGGCGAAGAAATAGGTTCCGGTTAGTAGAAATCCCGTTACAAAAAGCATTACACATGCAGCCAGCCAATTAAATCCCTTTGTTGCTTTGTTATCACCGGACCGGATGAAAAGTTCAGCTACTACTAAGTTTGGGATGTAAAAGAAAAAGGACATGATGTTGTCAAACGGACCGTTAAACTTTTTTAAATGTCCAAGTCCATCCGTTAGCAAAATCCAGAACCCATAATCCATTCGATATAACCACGAACCAATTGCCAGCGCATACAATCGCAGAGCCCAGGCACTGTGTATTTTAAATCTTCCTGCGGCGGCATGGCGGTAGGTTTCAACTCCGCATATTAACATCAAAAACCCGTAGAGGGAAAATCCGATATCCATTACCGTTCCGCCAATTGTTCCCTTAATCAGGATAAAGACCAATCCGCCAATTGCCGCAAACAAGCAGGAAACAACATAAATTCGGCCAATCCATCGATGTAATAGCGAATATCTTACCCTGACAGATTCTATTAGCTGAATACTTCCTAAAAGTAAAATGATACCTCCGCTGGCAAAATGCAATCCGATTCCGCTTGTTTGTGCCAATTTCCCTTCCTGATATAATCCTGGAAGTACATTATTCCATTGTCCCATATTACCCTTGTACAAAGCTGCCGCGTAAAATGCGAGTATGTACAATCCGAATAATCCTGCGCTGATCCAAACGGTTGAGACAAGCAGAAAACCGGTAATACGAACTGCCATGGCATCGCTTTTAGTAATTTTCACTTTGGGTAAAGGATGTTCAACCATATTTAACGGATTTTTTATTTTAATGAAAGGTTGGATTATAGAAAAGATAAAAAATAGTACAGTTATATCTGCAACTGTTTTCATCCTGTCAACAAATGTAATATTTAAGATTCTAAGGAGAAAAACTGTTTTGGTCTGAAATTGAATCTGTTACAAAAAGTGAAGGTGCATTGTTCGATATGAGTTTAATTCATTTCAAGAGACTTATCCCGTTTATATGAATAAAAAACATTTAATAAACATTTCGCCGTTCACTAAAATTAACGAAGTAGTAATATTTAAGCTGTTAATTTGCAGCGTATTACAAAGAAATAAAATCTAAATGTAAACAAATCATGATACCACTCACATCAGATCATCCAAAAGATTTTGTAAGTGGATTGTGATCAAATAAATTGAAAGATATATGGAACGAAGTGATCTTTTAAGGATAAATTATCTCCAAAGAGGCGCAAATGCAGCCAGGGCGGTTTGCAGGATTTATGTGCCTGATATTTCCGGTGTGCAGGGCAAATGGGGAACCGGTTTTTTGATCACGCCGCGTTTGATAATAACCAGCAGTCAAGTCATAAAAAGTAAAGCTGCTGCCGGGCAGGCTTTTGCAGAATTTGATTATGAAACGGATATAAATGGCAAAATGAGGGCCGGCATAACTTTCTCATTTCAACCGGAAAAATGTTTTCTTACCGGCAGTGAAGATCTGCTGGATTTTGCGATCATTGCAATTTCTGATTTGTCAGAAGATGGTAACACACCGATTGAAAGTTTCGGATTTTTAAGAATGAATCCTGCAATTGATAAAATCGGTACGGGGGAATATGTATCCATTATTCAGCATCCTGACGGCGATGAAAAATATATTCAAATCCGGGAAAATGCAGTTGTGAAAATTGGAGATTCGTTTGATTCTCTAAAAGATAAAAAACTTTGGTATTCGGGTGATACCACAACAATTTCTCCGGGCGCTCCGGTTTTTAATGATCAGTGGCAGGTAGTTGCTCTGCATCACAATAGTTTGGCTGAGTCCAGTATTCTAAACGGGGAAAAGCAAATTCTGCTGAATGAGGAATCCTGGGTTGACGAAAATGATCGTGCTACGTTTTCTGATGTTTCGATAAAATACATCGGCGGCGAAGGAATCCGCACGAGCAAAATTTTAGAAGAAATTAACAATCAACATGTTTCCGCGGGTGCAGGTCGGTTTACATTTATTCAGCAGCTTTTGGATGACGGGAACGGAATTATTACAATTGCCGACACAAAACCGAACAAAAGTATTGTCACAGGCTTCGACCTGGAAATACCTGAGGGTTTTCTTAATACAAACTTGATTGCCAAAGTCAAAGCTAACCTGCGGGATAAAAAATATTATGAAGGCAGAACAGGTTTTGATGACAATTTTCTGGGACAAAATATTGGCCTGCCTGCAATTAAAAATTCGAAAGATATTGCCGTTGTTGATGGCACTTCGGATAATGTACTCAGGTATACTCATTATTCAATTGTGTATAACAAAGTGAGAAAAATGGCCTTTTATGCCGCTGTGAATATTGACGGAAGCAAAACGAATAGTTTGAGTCGGGGAACGGATAAATGGTTTAAGGATCCGAGAATAGATTTGAACATACAGGTAGGAGACGAATTTTATGGTTCCGAGCCGGGAAGTTTGGGTGCCAAAGGTTACTTTGACCGAGGACATCTGGTGCGCAGGCTTGATCCGGTTTGGGGTGATGCCGAAACTTCCATTCTTGCCAATGATGACACTTTTCACTGGACAAATTGCAGTCCGCAGTATTGGCAGTTTAATCAGGGACAGGATCTTTGGCAGGGACTTGAAAACTATATTTTGTATAATACCGACCAGGAAGATGTTTTGGCTAATATTTATAACGGGCCAATTTTTTCTGACGATGATCAAAAACACCGGGGAATTCTGATCCCGAAATTTTTCTGGAAAGTGGTTGTTGTGAAGGATAAAAATAATCAAATTTTTTCTAGTGCTTATATTGTTGACCAAAGTAAATGGGCGACTAATATTCCATTTGAAATTATTCCAACAGGCGACTTCAATCATTTTCAAACCACAATTAAAAAACTGGAAAAACAAACAGGACTTACCTTTTCGAACGTTATCAGAAACTCAGATGTAAGAAAAGATAAGGCCGATAAGAAGCTGCGCAGTTTGTCCGATATTGATCATCCACGAAGATAATTCGACAGGTAGATTTTGCTAATATGCTCTGATCATCACGATTATAAAAATTCGATTTTCTTTAAAAAAGCTTTTTAATCCATTTATAAATCCATCGAACCTTTCAGCCATTTTTCGTGAGAAAACCTTGGGGTATTTCTGTTATTTTATTTTGTAATAATTAACACCCAATAGCCATGAAAATAGAAAAAAGTTATTTCACCGCAACTGCTTTTGCGGCCTTTATGCTTCTTACCAGTTTGAGTACCGCAAGCCCAGACATTGGCAAAAAACACGGCCTGGCTTGAAAAGCAGCTTAACAAACTAGTGACCGAAGACGATAACCACAACTTAAAAAGCAACGATAAGAAGGCCGTTCCTAAATTTAATTTCAAAGGCTGCCAGATGAATATGGTACTGGACAGCAAAGATGAAAATGTTTCTTTTGGCATGAACATGGCCTGGCAGTTGAAAGATGTCAGGAAAGTAACGTACAAGCAAAATAAAGATGGCCAGTATACATTGATTCTCGATGTTCCAGCCGACAAAATTAAAATGAATATGGGCGTCGGAGGCTTTTCCGGTTCATTTAATATGGACGATGAGGATATTAAAGAATCAGGCACCAACAGTTCGTTTAGTCTGGATACAAAAGACGAGGCATTGGTAAAAGAGATAAAGCAAAAGTTTGAAGAATCCGTACAGCTTTGCCGAAAAACCAACAGCTGACAGACAAAAAATAGCATAGGATAATGGTCATACCATTATCAGTAATAGACTTTTAAAGGTAGAGATAATTCGAACAAGAGTTCCGGTATCGGGGCTCTTGTTTTTGTATTTATATTGTTGTCTTTTAGTAATAGTCACCATATTTCTCAATCCTAACAACAAACATTATCGTTATGAAAAATTCTACTAACTCAGCGAAACGGAAATTATCAAAAAAAGTCAGTTAGGTAACCAGAGTCGATATTTTGGTACGTCATATGTGAACTTCAATTTCCGTTATGCTTAATACGATTACATTTTTGCAAGGATCAGGTATTACACTTTTATCTATACAGATGCAGGCAAAAGATATCTGGTTTGCAAAACAATGAAGATGCTTTCGGAAAATCTGAAACAGAATTTTATCCGTATTCATAAATCCTTCCTGATCAATTCGGATCTTGTCGTAGAACGTATAGAGGATGACCGGTTACTTAAAATGGCCTACGGAACAGAAGTAACAGTGAGCCGCCGAATAAATAAACAGATAACAAAAATCCTGAATCATTCCCGTTGGCAGATAAGTGCTTAAAATTTATTATCAATATTTTTGAAATGCAGTCTTCCTGATCGGACGGGACTGCATTTTTTATTGCTTTCGTTCATTTTATATTTGAAACTTGTTGTTTCGGCTGATTTTGACAGGGCAACTTCTGCTTTCTGTCGTCAATAATAATACGACGAAATATTGGTCGTTTAACAGCTTAAAAAGTAAATAATTAACCTGTTTTTGATATGAAAATTAAACACCTGACTTTTCTTGCACTTGCACTTGCCGCGGGTAACGCAGTCCCGTTTTTGCACAAAAAGCGAAACCACTTTTTCCCGAACAGCCGGGTATGGTGTCTTATACTTTTCGTAAAAGTCTATCAAAAGATGCGGCTGCAACGCTGGATACATTGAAAACTCTTGGTATCAAAGACATGGAATTTTCCAGTTTGTTTGGTAAAACGGCAGCCGATCTTCGTAAATTACTAGATGAAAGAGGTATCAAAGCTTCCTCATTTGGAGTTGGTTATGCCGATGCGCTTGACAAAACGCAGGAAGTGGGTGCAAAATGCAAAAACATTGGGAGCGAAGTTTGTTCGTGTAGCCTGGGTTCCGCATCAGGGTGCATTTACGCTGGCGATGGCAGAAAAAACAGTAGCAGATTTTAACCAGATCGGCAAGCGTCTGAAAGATGAATTCGGACTTACTTTTTGCTATCACAACCATGGATATGAATTTGAAAAATACGAAGACGGTACTTTGATGGATTACATCATCCAGAAAACCGACCCAAAATATGTAAGTTTTGAGCTGGATATGTTATGGGCGTTTTTCCCCGGACAGGATCCTGCGGCGCTGATTAAAAAATATCCAGGCCGATTCAAACTGGTGCATATGAAAGATCTTCGTAAAGGTGTTCAGGGAAATATGTCAGGTGGAACGCCGGTTGAAAATGATGTGGCTTTGGGAACCGGACAGCTGGATATTCCAACGATATTAAGAGCAGCGAAAAAATCCTCTATCGAACATTTTTATATAGAAGACGAAAGTCCAAGTTATGCTACACAGGTTCCACAAACCATAGCCTACTCTGAAAAGTCTGACATATTAAAATCAGGTTTTAACCACCTTTTCGGACGGATTAAATCATAAAATTACCGTTAGAGCAAAAATTCGGCTTTAACGGTAATTTTATGATTTAACTTTATCCGGAATTGTCGAATAATGAATGTTACAAAGAAATTTGGATCGATATGAAGATCAGCTTTTATGCGCCGCAATGGGGCAATACACTTCCTTTTGATACATTTTGTGAAAATGTAAAAGCCGCCGGATACGATGGTATAGAAATGGCTTTGCCTTTTGATGAAAAAGAAAAAGCAGGAAATTCTGGCTGATATTGCCGGATCACGGTCTTAAACTAATTGGACAATACTGGCAATCTTTCGAACGGGATTTGAACGAGCATTTGCTGAATTATGAAAAATACCTTCGTAATCTGATTTCAGCCAAACCTGTTTTTATCAACTGTCAAACGGGGAAAGACTATTTCAATTTTAAACAAAATAAAACGCTCTTTGATCTGGCCGATCGTCTTTCGAAGGAATCCGGCATTGCGATCATTCACGAAACCCACCGTGGAAAATCCCTGTACGCTGCCAATATTACACAAGATTATCTGACCAGAATTCCGGATTTACGAATTACTCTCGATATTTCGCATTGGTGTAATGTCCATGAATCTTTGCTTGAAGATCAGCAGGAAGCAGTCGATCTGGCGATTGTGCATACTGCCCATATTCACAGCCGGATAGGTCATCCGGAAGGGCCGCAGGTGAACGATCCCCGCGCTCCGGAATGGGCGGAGGTGTTGGAAACGCATTTAAAATGGTGGGACCAAGTAGCAGAAATCCATAGCAAAAATAATACTGAGCTAACCGTCACCACAGAATTTGGGCCCGCTACTTATATGCCCGTTTTACCCTATACTCAATTGCCCGTTGGTGATCAGTGGGAGATTAATGTGCACATGATGAACCTGTTAAAGAAACGGTATCAGTAATTAAAGCTACTGGTTTTATTTATGTTATTTCAACAGGTTTTCCAATAGCAGGAATAATCAGTTTTTCTTCCAGATTTTCATACTCAGCAATAGAAACCAGCTGTTTCAAAGGCTCGCCAAGCGGCTCATCCGACAAGTCAAAAGTGCCATAATGCATTGGAATTAAGTATTTCGCATTCAATTCTCCAAAAGCTTTCAGTGCATCTTTGGGCGACTGATGATTTGAGCTCATAAACCATTCCGGTGCATAAGCGCCTATGCCTAAAATGGCGAAATCAAAACCACCGAAAACATTTGCCATGTTTTTATAATGCGTGTCATAACCACTATCGCCTCCAAACAGAATTCGTTTACCCTTTGCTTCAATAATAAAACCACCCCAAAGACGAAGATTTGTATCAAAAAGTCCTCTTTTGGACCAATGCCTGGACGGAACAAAGGTTATGTCAATTGGCTGATTATCGGTATTAAACTGCTGATACCAGCCGGCTTCTTCAATAATATCAGATCGGGTAAACTCTTTTACAATTTCCTTCATGCGAAGTCCCGTAAGATACCGTACATTCGGATTAAGTTTTGACAAAACATTCAAACTTTTTTTATCAAGATGATCCCTGTGGTCATGTGAAAGAAGTATGTAATCAAGATTGATCAGAAGTTTAATATCAACAGGAAATATCGATCGTCTTTTTACTGAAAGTATATCACCAAATACCGGATCAGTCAATATTCTGATACCATCAATCCTTATATAAAAAGTACTATGGCCAAGCCAGACGATAATATCATCCGTTTTTTCGAGCCAGGAATTGTCTAAGAATATTTCGGGATTATAGATTTCGGCCTTTTTCTGTTCCTTAAACGGATTGTGCTGAAATTTCCAGCGAAATACATCTTTCAGTTCCGCAGAAAAGATGTGATTCAGATTTCTAAATCTGCCGTCTTTATCTACCGGCGTTCCCTGCCAATCTTTCGGCGATCTTGGTGTTTTTAAGTCTGGGTTATTCAGGAATTTAACGGGAGGATTTGTCATTTATTTTTATTGTTGAAAATAGGCTGAAAACCGGTCGGGCTACTTTGCTGAATGTGTAGTTTTCAGCGGATTGATTATTAGTTAGCTGACCGGTTTTATATCACAATGAACTGCAAAAGTTTCTTTAATCAGTGTTTCACTTCCTTTCCAAAGATCGTTCCATAATGTTTTATTATAACTGTCGTCCGAAGATTTTTTCTGTTTCGGGCCTTCATAATATTTCCCTGAAACAATTTCAAATGATTTGTCAGTCAGCATTTTACTGAAATTTTTTGCCGAAGTTTTGACAGAAAATACTCCATCAAAAATCCGCATAATTGGCATTATATTTTTCCACGCCCAAATTTCCAATGCACTTCCTTCTCTGGCCAATTCTGTTCCAGGCATCAGGCCGGGATCAAAAACATTAACTGTTATGCTGCTATTATTTTGTTTTAATCTCGCTTCCAATTCATATCCAAAGAAAAGTACGCACAGTTTAGAAGTCGAATAGCGGACGAAACCTCTGCTTTTTTCAGGGTAATTTTTGAAACTATCCGGCGCCGAAATATTTTCCCATCCGGTATAATCAGCCGGCGGGATACCAAACATTGAACTTTGCCATATTGCAGGATTATAATGCGTACCGCTGCTTACGAGAACAATCCTGCCGGAAACTTTATTGATCGACGGCATCAATAATTTAGTCAGTAGAAAATGGCCTAAATGATTTACGCCAAATGTTTTTTCAATTCCCTCGGTAGTAAGCTGCGTACCTTTTGCAATTTGAAGTCCCGCATTACAAGCCAGTACATCGATGCTTTTTGTGATCGTCGACACCTTGGCGGCGAAGTTTCTGATAGATTCAAAGGAAGAAAGATCAAGTTCCAACGTTTGAACATTCTGATTACCAGAAAGCTTTTTAAGCTCATCCACCGCGTCGTGCGCTTTTGACTGATTCCGGCAACCGAGTATCAGATTATTATTTTTATCCGCCGCCAGTATTTTAGCAGTTTCCAGGCCTAAGCCAGAATTTCCGCCAGTAATTATGATAGTTTTCATGCTGTCCTTTTGTTTATGATGAATCAAAGGTCAGCAATTGATTTTCGGTTTAATTTGTCATTTGGCAAAAAATGAAACTCAGATGTTTTTTCTTATCCGGCTTAGTGACGACTGTGTAATACCAAGATAGGAAGCCAGTAAAGAAAGCGGGATTCGGTTAGCCATATGCGGGAATTTTTCAAGAAAATGCAGATATCTGGTCGTTGCGTCTTCGGCAAGCATCGGGCTTATCCGGTTGACTTTTTCCAGTAATGCTTTCGAGGTAATTTTGTTAATAATAGGGTCCCAATTAATAATGGTTGACGACAATTCGGCCATGGCTTCTTTGCTGAAAATGATCAATTCACAATCTGATACGGCTTGAATATATTCAGTTGAAGGAATGCTGTAATTATAACTATTGAGATCAACGGCAAAATTGTTTTCTTCAATAAAATAACGCGTAATTTCATCCCCTTTATTGTTGTAATAACAAACTCTCAGGATCCCCTCGTTGATGAAAGCGATCTGCTTGGCAATGTTTCCTGCTTCGGAAAAATATTCTTCCTTTCTCAGTGTAATCTTCCTTGCCTTTTGTTTGATAAGATCAATCTGCTGGTGATTTAGTTGTCCGAATGTGAGCAGATAATTTATTAAATTTTCCATGACGCAAATTGCAAAAGCTGTTTGGTTTTTAATTTGCCAAATGACAAATTCACAAGATGAAAAAAGTTTTACTGCGCAGTATATCCACCATCAATAACCACTGCCTGGCCGGTTATTCCACGCGCTTTTTCACTCGCCAGAAAAAGTACATAATCCGCAATTTCCTGAACATCCAGTAATCTTTTCTGTGGAACAAGCGGATAAATAATTTCTTCAAGTGCTTTCTCAAACGCTATATTTCTCGATTTGGCAAGGTCTGCAAGCTGGTTTCTTACCAAAGGCGTATCAACATAACCGGGACAAATAGCGTTGACAGTAATTCCGTATTCAGCAGCTTCGAGTGCGGCTACTTTTGTTAGTCCGATCAAGCCATGTTTGGCGCTGTTGTAAGCCGCTTTTCCTGCAAAACCAACCAGGCCATTGATAGAAGCCATATTGACAATCCGCCCGGAGTTTTGTTTCTTCATTACGGGAAGAATGTGTTTTATCGCGATGAAAGGTGCTGTGAGCATAATTTTTAAAAGCAGTTCAAATGTCTCCGTCGGAAAGCTTTCTATGGGCGAAATGTATTGCATTCCGGCATTGTTTATGAGCACATCAATGCGGCCAAAACTGTCAATTGTTTCATCAAGGGCGCTTATTATTTCCTTCTCGCTGGTAACGTCGCATCTGATACCGGTAACCTTGTATCCTTCATTCCGTAACTCCAAAGCTGCCTGGAAAACCTTTTCTTCATTGAAGTCACTTAATACAACATTTGCACCCTGACTGGCAAATTCCTTACCTATCGCATAGCCGATTCCGCTTGCTGCACCCGTAATAAAAACAACCTGATTCTGAATCATATCTTTTGATATTAGCCAAATCAAAGCTAATACTATTTCGCAAATCGGGATTTAAAATATTTTTAATTCGGACATTGTAATGAAACGGCATACAGTTAATAAAATCTTGTATATTACTTAAAATATGCCCGCAGTAAAATATATGTCGCTTAGTAGAGGAAATAAGAAGGGAGCTTTTTATTCAATATGTTTTGCAGTCCTGCTGCAATTAATAACATTTCAGTGTTTTTGCACAAAACAAACCAATTCACTTCAAGAAACTTTCCCGGGATAACGGCCTTTCAAGCAACAACGTCAATTGTATTTTTCAGGACAAAAAAGGTTTTATCTGGCTGGGGACCAGGATCGGTCTTAACAGATATGACGGTACCAATGTGATCGCTTTTCGAAACAATGAAAAAGATCCGTCTAGTCTGAGTAATAATTATGTGACAGGAATTGTGGAAGATAACTCAGGCGCAATATGGGTCTCGACGGCGGGAGGCGGATTGGATAGGTTTGACAGAAATAAGGGCAAATTTGAGGCTTTCAAGCACAGTGACAAAAATGATAAAAGTATTTCCACCAATTATATAAGCCGACTGGAAATTGATAAAAATGGGAAGCTTTGGCTTGGAACTTCGGCCGGACTGGATTTCTTTGACCCTGTCACAAAGTCCGTAACGAAACATTTTGTAAATAATCCGGCAGATCAGAAAAGCATTAATGATAATAATATTTATGCCGTTTTCTGCGATCGGGACAATAATATCTGGGCGGGTACCGCTCGTGGTCTGAATTTTCTGGATCGAAAAACCAATGTTTTTAAAAGATTCGTTTCAGATAAAAGTCCGTCTTCCATTTCCGGGAACGATGTCCGCTCCATTTTTCAGGATACTCTGGGCAGGATATGGGTCGGAACTTTTAGCGAAGGGTTGAATCTTTATAAGCCGGAAGAAAATACTTTTACACATTTTAAAAATGATCCTGCCAATTCTGCATCACTTTCTAACAACAATATTACCAACATCAAACAGGCAGGTGAAAATCTGTATGTTGGTACTGAAAACGGGGGGCTCAACATTCTTGATATGAATAAATGGACTTTCACGTCCTATATTCATGATGATATTGATCAAAGCAGCGTCTCCTCAAATTCTGTTGATTACATTTTTAAAGACCGTCAAAACAACATCTGGCTTGGGATATACAGCGGAGGGGCAAACGTTTTTGTCAACAATACAAATTTTGAACATTATCAGCATAGCACTTCACCTTTCAGCCTTTCTCACAATTTTGTGCTTTGCTTTTTTGAGGATTCGGATAAAAAATTCTGGATTGGAACAGATGGCGGAGGATTGAATTTGTATGACCGGAAAACCGGAAAATTCAGTTCCTACAAACATACTAATGCACCGTATAGTATCAATGGAAATTATGTTTTGGCGATTGTGGAAGACACTGAGAAAAAGCTGTGGCTTGGTACGTGGGGAGATGGTGTTAGTGTTTTTGATAAAAAAACGGGAAAATTCACAACCCTGAAACATGACAAAACCCAGACGAACAGTTTGCGTAACAATGACATATATACCATTGCAATTACGCCCGATAAAAAAATATGGTTTAGTACTTATGGTGATGGGCTGGATTCTTATGATCCGGAAACAAAGCAATTTGAACATCATTTCTATGATCCAAAAGTTCCGGGAAGTCTTTGTAATAATATTGTAAACACCTTATTAACGGACCATTCGGGAAGACTTTGGATTGGAACCGAAGATGGAAATATTAGTCTGTACGATCCAAAAACCGGGAAATTTATCGCCAAAAATATTTCCGATAAGGGAATGTACAGTACAATCCGGTAATTTCCATTTCTCAAGATCATCGCGGCATTTTATGGCTCGCAACCGTTAAGGGCCTGATCCGTTATGACCCGCAAACAGAGCAGCACAAAAGATATACCACCGAGGATGGCCTGATCAATAATATGACACAGGCCGTAGTGGAGGATAACCAGGGAATGATCTGGGTCAGTACTTCGCTGCCGGACTTTCGAAGTTCGACCCGATCCGTAAAAAGTTTAAGCGTTATTCGGCAGGCTATGGTTTGCAGGCCAACGAATTTAAACAGAAAGTCGGGATACAAGGATTCGCAAGGCAATTTGTACTTCGGTGGAGTAAATGGATTCAATAAATTTAATCCTTGTCAGCTAGTGCCGGGAAAACATTCATTTCCCGATTGTATTGACAAATTTTAAAATCTTTAATAAAGAAATAAAAGTAAGTACGGACGGAAGTACCCCATTGGAAAAGGATATTTCAGAGACTTCTTCCATTCACTTATCCCATGATCAGTCATTTATTTCACTGGAATTCGCGGCGCTGGATTATACATTTGCGGGAGAAAAATATGCCTACATTCTGGAAGGATTTGACAAAGAATGGAATTATGTCGGTGCAAATAATTCAGCTGTTTATACGAACCTGCCACCGGGGACATACACTTTTAAAGTAAAAGCCCAGAACTTTTCCGGAAGCTGGACAGAAGGGATAAATAATTTAACCATTACCATTACGCCTCCGTTTTGGACAACCTGGTGGTTTCAGGATTTTAAGTCTTTTATTAATTGTCTGGCTTGTTTATGCTGTTTACCGGTATCGTGTTAATTCCATTATTGCCCAAAAAGCAGATCTGGAAAAACTTGTCGAACAGCGCACGCTGGTAGTAAAAAAACAGGCGGAAGAATTATATGAGCAGTCCGAATATCTTCAATCTCTTAATGAAGAATTGCAGGCCCAGTCGGAAGAGTTGAGGTCGCAAACGGACGAGCTTTTTATTCAGCGAGAACAGGAACAATCTGCACGGGAAGAAGCCGAACGTGCAAATCAGGCAAAAAGTATATTTTTGGCAACGATGAGCCATGAAATACGAACGCCGATGAATGGTGTTATTGGCATGACTGCGTTATTGTCCGAAACCGAATTAACCCACGAACAAAAGGATTATACCCGTACGATCGCAACCAGCGGTGAAGCTTTGTTGAATGTAATTGACGATATTCTTGATTACTCAAAGATTGAATCAGGCAATATTGATCTTGAAAAACAGGAGTTTAACCTGCGCGTGGTCATGGAAGAAATCATGGATCTTTTTGCCTTGCAGGCTTCGAAAAAGAATATTGATCTGCTTTATTTTATTGAAGATAACCTTCCGGATTTTATCATCGGTGATAGTTCAAGATTGAAACAAATACTGACCAACCTGATCAACAATGCTATAAAGTTCACGACAGAAGGAGAAGTTTTTGTTCATGTGAAAAAGCTGGGAGAAAGTCCTGAAAATGGATTGAATGTACGGATTTTCGGTGAAAGATAGCGGTATCGGAATTCGTCCGGATCAGCTTCCGAATCTTTTCAAAGCATTTTCCCAGGTCGATTCTTCCATAAACCGAAAATACGGAGGCACCGGACTTGGGCTTGTGATTTGTGAGCGTCTGGTCAAAATTATGGGAGGTGAAATCTTGGTTGACAGCATATATGGACAGGGCTCTGTTTTTTCTTTTAACATCCAGACAGAAGCCGGAACAAGTACCCATGATAAAGTTACAGATGATGTCAAAATAGCTGAAATTGCAGGAAAAAGGAATTACTTGTTAGTAGCAGCGAGACCAGTCAGATGATTTTAAAAAATTATCTTGATGGATTTAAACTCATCACCCTTGTCGCCTTTTTTGAAAGTGAAGCCCTCGAAATACTTGCAGAGAATAAACTTATTGAACTGGTGATTACGCAAATGAAACTGACCGGTCCGGATGGTTTAAGTCTTGCTCATCGCTGAAAAACGATGCCAATCCCAAACCTGTTATTTTACTTCATACTGCGGGAGACGATACTGCATTTAAGTTTCAGGATTTATTTGTAGACAATTTGAATATGCCTGTGAAGAGACCGGCGCTGTTGTTTGTTATTCATAAGGCTTTAACAGATCATAAAAACGTTAATTTAAATCGTGCGTCAGATACCAGGATTCTTGACATCCATTTTTCAGAACAATTCCCACTTCGAATTCTTATTGCGGAGGATAACCTTGTCAACCAGAAGTTTATACAATATGTTCTGCAAAAGCTAGGTTATCAAATCGTCATTGCGGAGAATGGAATTGAGGTTTTAAAGAAACTTTCTGAAACTGTTTTTGATGTTATCTTAATGGATTGTCAAATGCCGGAAATGGATGGATTTGAAGCGACGAGAGTTATCAGAAAAGAGTTTGGTACTAAACCTTACATTGTCGCATTAACAGCGAATGCGATGCAGGAAGACAGAAATAATTGTTTGCTGGCTGGTATGGACGACTATGTTGCAAAACCGATAAAATTGGAAGTAATTAAAGAAGTCCTGCAAAAAGCTTACAAAATTGTATCTCAATAACGGTAAATTGGGCCGGTAAAAGGGTTTTGTCAAAGTATCCGGATTTGGTTTTTTTATGTAAAAGGGTGCATTGAGAAACCATTTGGAAATGAACAGTCAACTTTGATAAGATATGTTTAAAGTAAAATTTTTTTGCGCTGCTTTTTTGATAATTGTTTTTCGGACATATGCGCAACCGCAAACACCGGTTGTCACGCCGCAATGGAGACCCCAGTATCATTTCAGCGCGCCAAAAAACTGGATTAATGACCCGAATGGTTTGCTTTATCTTCGCGGGGAATATCATCTTTACTATCAATATAATCCTTTTGAAAATCAATGGGGACATATGAGCTGGGGCCATGCGACGAGCAAGGATCTGGTTCATTGGAAAAATCTGCCGGTGGCAATTCCCGAATTAATTACAAAAGATACGACCACCATGATCTTTTCCGGTTCTGCGGTTTGGGATAAAAATAATACAAGCGGACTTGGAAAAGGGGATGGCCCTGTTGTCGCTTTTTATACCGGACATTTGCCAAAACAAAAGAAACAGGCGCAGTATATGGCTTTCAGCAATGACCTGGGAGCGACTTATACCAATTATCACAAAAATCCAATCGTTGATATCAATTATGAGGATTTCAGGGATCCGGGCGTTTTTTGGCATGAAAGCAGCGAGCAGTGGGTGATGGTGGTATCGCTGGTAAAAGATATGGCGGTACGTTTTTATGGCTCAAAAGATCTGAAAAAATGGGAGCATCTCAGCGATTTTGGCAAACAAGGCTGGACAAAAAATGACTGGGAATGTCCTTTTATTGTGCCACTGGCGGTGGATGGAAATCAGAAGAATACGAAATGGGTAATGATGATTTCATCAGGTGGGCCAAGAGGTCCGTTGATCCAGTATTTTATTGGGGATTTTGACGGCAGGACTTTCAAAAATGATAATACCGCAGATGTTGTTCTTACCAGTGATTATGGCGATTCTTTCTACGCAGCCATACCCTGGAACAATGCGCCTGACAATAAAAAAATACTTTTGGGATGGTTGCAGCCCGGCAGAAAAGAAACATTTCCCTGGAAAGGTCAAATGTCAATTCCGCGTGATTTGTCTCTAAAAACCACACCGGAAGGGATCAGACTTGTTCAATCGGTGTCTTCTGTGATAGGTAATAATCTGCCAAGATTGTCTGCTGGCAGGCATGTTAGTAAAAATTTGAAAGTGGATGCCAGGGAAATCCGTCTTGATGAGTCAAAGCAATTTAATAAAAACAGTAACTGGATTGAGGCTGATTTCTTTGTGGGGCAAACTGGTAAATGTGGTTTCAAAATAGCACAATTACTGGATGCTTCGGGTAAGGTTATCAAGGAAATTGAAATAGGGTATGACGCCAAAAGCAACGAGCTCTATGTTGATTGTACAAAATCTGAAAAAGGAGTGAAGGACGATCGAAATCTGATCCAAAAGGCCTCTATGAAACCGGAAAATGGTAAAGTTAAAATACGAGTTCTTTTGGATAAATCTTCTTTGGAAGTATTTGGTAACGGTGGTGAAAAGGTGATTACAACCATGATTTTTCCCGATGAAAAAGCAACCGGATTTTCAATATTTTCACAAGAAAAAAATATGTCAGTTGAAGATCTCAATATTTGGGATCTGAGTAAAAAATAAGAAAGGAAATGGAAGTTTACAGTACTTTGATACCCGCTTTTTTGTAAGGTTCAAACCGTTCATTTTGAGAATCCATTTCAGTGATTACGTAATCCAATGATTGCAAAGGGCATACGCGGTAGGGCTCAAATGTTTCGAGTTTATCAAATGTACTAAGTGCGATTGCCATAGAAGAATGTGCAAGCATGGTTTGCTTTAATTCGGCTTCCTGCATATAAATTGCGGTAACTCCCTTTTGCATATCCAGTGCACAGACGCCCATAAAGTAAAGATCAGCCTGGAAATTTTCAGCCATTTTAATAGCTTGGTAACCAACAATTGTCTCAGATTCTTTTAAATATTGTCCACCCAAAATAATCAGTTCGATGCCGCTGTAAGCTGAAAGAGCTGGAATGATTGCGGTATTATTCGTAACAACAGTAAGTTTAATATCAGTCGAAAGTAGAGAAACCAGGGTGTAAACAGAAGTGCCGCCATCCATAAAAACGGTTTGTCCCGATTTGATAAGGGTTTGTGCTTTTAGGGCAATAATTTCCTTATCATCCTGTAAATGACCAATACGTTCCTTGAAAGAAAGCGGATTATGAGATCGGGGGATAGCGCCGCCACGGATTTTAAGTAATAATCCATTATCCGCCAGCATGTCAATATCTCGACGGATTGTATCTTCGGATACATTTAAATCATCGCTCAGTTCACTAAACCCTACCTGATTGTTGATTTGCAGTTTTTCAAGAATGAAATTAAAGCGTTTTTCTCTGACCATGTTAAAAATTGTTTTTGCAATATTATGCAAATTTGCATAATATTGCAAAATATCTCACCCAAAACGGAAAATGGAAAACATAGAAGTAATTGCTGACAAAAGAACCAAAGCTGCCAGAAAAGCCAGTTTATTAATTTTCCTGGTTTGTGGAATCGGACTTTCAAGTTGGGCTCCAATGGTACCTTTTGCTAAAATTAATCTTGGATTGGATGATGCCGCACTTGGACTGGTGTTACTTTCACTCGGTGCAGGTGCCATTTTAACCATGCCATTCACGGGTTTTTTTATCAATAAATTTGGAAGCAGAAAAGTAATGCTTGTATCTGCCACCATGATTGCAATTGCGCTTCCGCTGCTTCTTTTAACAAAATCTGCCGCGGAGTTGGCTGCAATACTATTTATTTTCGGAGCGTCTATTGGTTCTATTGATGTAGCCATGAATTCGCATGCAGTTTTGGTTCAGGAAAAATATGGCAGACACATTATGTCATCTTTTCACGGCATGTTCAGTCTGGGCGGTCTTGCAGGATCAATTGGACTTGGGTTTTTGATAAAGATGGGTCTTTCACCATCGGTGGCTGCTGTGAGTATTTCGGTCATGCTGGTGGTAATTGCTGGCAGTCAGTACCAATATCTTTTTGCCAAAGCCGAAGAAAAAAGTGTGGATTCTTTTTCATTCAGCCTGCCAACCGGACCGGTAGTGGCATTAGGGTTAATGTGTTTTGTTTTCTTTCTGGCAGAGGGCGCGCTGCTGGATTGGAGTGCTGTTTTTCTTCAATTCAATAGAAATTTTGAGCCCTCTATGGCAGGATTGGGATATGCAGTTTTCTCTGTCGCGATGGCCGTTATGCGTCTTACCGGCGATAAAATTATTCATAAGATTGGCTCCTCAAAAGTGGTTTTGTACGGAGCTCTGGTTTCAGCGGCAGGTTATTTTATAGCCGTCACAATTCCTTGGCCCGGCGCTGCACTTATTGGTTTTGCGCTGGTAGGGTTGGGAGCGGCCAATGTAGTTCCTGTTTTTTTTACGGCTGCCGGAAATATTCCCGGTATCGCGCCATCGGTTTCCCTGCCCGCGGTGACCACTCTGGGTTACATGGGCCAGTTGGCCGGACCAGCCATGATCGGATTTATTGCCGACGCTTTTTCCCTTCCGATTGCGCTGGGATTTGTTGGTGTTTTGCTTTTGATCTGTGCTTTTACGTATAAGGAAAGGAAATAGGGTTAGGCTGTTGTTGCTTTTTTAAGAGAAATATTGGCCGGCTCCTGTTTAGTTGTTGGCAGTATGTACAACATAAAACCAACCATCAGAAGACATAAAATATTGGCGGATGTGGCATAATCAAAAGCTTTCAGGGTTTGGGCAGGATTACTGACCGGCTCTATAACAGCGTAAAACAATCCGCCTATAATACTGATTCCCAATGCAGAAGCGGTTTGCTGAAAAGTTGCATAAACACCAGAAGCTGCTCCTGCAAAATTTGACGGAATACTTCTCAGTGTTATATTCATCAGGGATGACAACACAAGTCCGTTGCCCAGGCCATACAAACCCATGATCAATATGATCGTAATGCTACTTACGCCGGGTTTGAAAATCCATAGTTGCAACAAAAATGAAACAAGCAACAAAACTACCCCGGCTTGTAATACTCTTTTGCCAAATCTGACGATCAGTTTGGAAGAAATCAGCGCTGAAACCGAGACAAGAATTCCGGGAGCTACGAAATATAATCCCGCATCCAAAGCTGATATTCCCAAACCATTTTGGAAAAATACAGCGGCAGTCAAAAGGTAGGATGTGTGCATCATAAAGTGAAAAAGCACCGCGCCCAGTCCAATATTGAAATCTTTGATTTTAAAAAGTTCAATGTTTATCAGGGGGCTTTTGCCTGACTTTAATTTCTGTTTTTGATTTTGAATAAAATAAACAAAAAGTATCAGGGATAAACCAAGAAGCATAAGGCTCCATAGCGGCCAACCCGCTTCACGGCCTGCGATGATGGGATAGATCAGACAAACCAAAGCTAATGTCAGTAACACTACACCCGAATAATCAAATTTCACCTTGTTATGAACCTCAGTTTCATCCAGATATTTCCAGGTTGCCAGCAAAGCCATTATCCCGATCGGCAGATTTATAAAAAAGATAAGTCGCCAGCCCTCAATTTCAAAATGCGTTCCAGATAAATAACCTCCAAGCAACTGACCTATAATAGATGCAAGTCCAAGCGTTATGCCATACCAACCGATCGCTTTTGCTCTTTCTTTGGGATCCGGAAATAAAATCTGGATATAGGAAATAACCTGGGGAAGCATAAAAGAGGCACTGCATCCCTGAAAAAAACGGGTAATGTTTAATTGTAATGCTGTGTTGGATAATCCACAAAGACAGGAAGTTACGGTAAAGAATAACATGCCGAGAAAAAAGATTTTTTTCCTCCCAAAATGATCTCCTGCTCTTCCGCCAGTAATCAGAAAGGATGCATAACCCAGCAAATATCCGGCGATAACAAGCTGTAATTCTGCATCTGTTGCATGGACGCCATTTTTGATCGCAGGTATAGCAATGTTTATAATAAATACATCAATAACGGAAAGCAATGGAGCTGTCAGAAGAATTATCAGGGCGATCCATTTGGATATTGTTTTTGGCATTTTGGAATAATTGTATGGAATAACCGACAGGAAACCGCTTGTATGTTAAGAGAGCTTGTTTGAAGTAAAGATTTGTTCAACTTGATTTCTCTATATATAGCTTAACCACCAATAGGAATTTCTCTGTTTGTAACGACCATATGCTTTGCAGAGAAAATATAGTCCCGCGATTAAAACTACCCAAACCAGATAAGCACGCAGCAGATTAGGATGGTACGAAGCCGGCCAGGAAGCTGATGAGCTGAAAAATAAATTGACCGTATGCCCGAAGGAAAAATAGGTCCAAAGACTGGCTGCTCCATTGATTATTGGAATATGAAGCAAATAAAAGAATAGCGGGACCTTGCCAAAAACGAGCAGAAACTGCATGATTTTTCCCTTTAGTTGTTCAAAAACAGACAGTAACAAGAGAAGACACACCAAGCGTCAGACATAAAAATAAAAGGGAAGGAGGGTATTTGGTGATATTTACAAATGACAAAACGGTATAGACAATTCCTCTGTCTGAAACGACCCACGGTTTTGGATCACCGTATAAATTGGTAAATCTTAGCAGAACAAAAAACGTCAGCAATGCGCCGGATAAAAGGTGCAAGTTTCGTTTCCGTTTTTCAGGAGCTTCCTTAAACCACGGACCAATAACATAACCTGAAATCATAACGGCCACCCAGGGAATAAAAGGGTAAACTGCAAATAATGGCGACAAACCATGTTCCATTGGTAAAAAAATAGCTGGTCTGTGCAGAAAGATCCAGCCAAGATTATCCGCAGTAATTTTCTCTGGTTCCACGTAAATTAATAGCTGATGTCCTCCAATCAGTAATACTGCCAATAAAATTAGCACCAGCCGAGGAAGCCATATTAAGCCGGCCATCGCAATCATCGACCAGCCTAAAACCCATATAACCTGCAAGAATAGAACATCATAACTAAACTGCCAGCTGAATCCGACGACGAAAAGTTCTAAAAATATCATCCACAAACCGCGCGTCAATAAAAACTTGCTCACCGTACTTTTATCAGGTTGTTTTTGTTGATAAAGAAAAGTACTTATTCCGGTTAAGAACACGAAAGTGGGAGCGCAAAAGTGTGTGATCCAGCGGGTTAAAAATAAGAGAACGGAAGTCTGCGCGATATCGTCAGGACGAAATGGCGTGCTGCTAAAAAAATCCCTGACATGATCTAATGCCATAAGAATAATAATCAAACCTCGTAAAGCATCGATCGAAGTAAGGCGGGAGGATCTGGCTGTGATGCCATGGGAAATAACCGGATTTTGTAGACTACTATTCATAAACGGAGTGAAGTGATTACGAGATAATTTCAATTAGCGTATGTGTGTATTGCCTGCGGAAAACCAGATCATAGCCCTAAACCCACAATGACTCTTTCCGGATGAATAATTAATTTTCAACTACTTTATATTTGAAATAGCATGAATATATAGTAATTTAGTTCTTGCAAATAACAAGATCAAAGGTACTTAATAGTACTTGTAATTTGCAAGAACTATTATTTAAACTTTATGAAGCCAGTTACAACAAGATCTCCGTGTCCTATAAGTTATTCGCTGGATTTGTTTGGCGATAAGTGGACGCTTCTAATCCTTCGAGATATCATACTGGATGGGAAATCCAGTTTCAGTGAATTTATGTCTTCGAAGGAAAAAATTGCATCCAATATTCTGGTGGACCGGTTGCAAATACTTCACACACAAGGTTTTCTTAGCAAGACAGACTTCGGAGTCTGAATAAGTCGAAATTTATTTACACGCTCAATGAAAAAGCAATAGATCTGATACCGGTTATTATTGATCTGATCGAGTGGGGCGCCAAATACAATCCAACTGGTGAGCCTAAATCAATTTTAAGTAAACTTGGAAAGAACAAGGCGAAAACAATTCAGGAGCTTCAAAAAAAGTTTAGAATACAACCGGAAGATGCAATTAAAGAATAGCGGAATTTTGGATATTCTGAAAAACTTTGACCTAATTGCGTCATGATCATAGCTACCTATAATGTCAATGGCGTGAACGGCCGATTGCCGGTGTTGTTGCGCTGGCTTCAGGAAAAACAACCGGATGTTGTCTGCTTGCAGGAGCTGAAAGCTCCGCAGGAAAAATTTCCTGAAAAAGAAATTAATGATGCGGGTTATCATGCAATCTGGCATGGTCAGAAAAGTTGGAACGGTGTCGCTATCCTTTCCCGTGGGATTGAGCCACAGGAAGTTCGTAGAGGTTTGCCTGGTAATGAGGAAGATGATCAAAGTCGGTATATTGAAGCTATTGTGAACGGAGTTTTAATTGGTTGTCTTTATCTTCCAAACGGAAATCCCGCTCCCGGGCCGAAATTTGATTACAAATTAGGTTGGTTTGATCGTTTTCGTGCCCATGCAGATTATCTTCTCAAAGAAAATGTTCCGGTAGTTTTGGCAGGAGATTATAACGTAATTCCTACCGGATTGGATGCTTACAAACCTGAACGATGGGTTGAAGATGCACTTTTCAGACCAGAAACCAGAGCTGCTTATAAGTCGCTTGTAGATCAGGGATGGACGGATGCGCTCAGGCATCTTTACCCGGACGAAGTAATTTATACTTTCTGGGATTATTTTAGAAAGGCTTACGATCGTAACGCAGGGCTTCGGATTGATCACTTTCTTTTAAGTCCGCAGATTTTGGATCGTTTGGTTACAGCTGGTGTTGACAGAGAAGTTCGAGGCTGGGAAAAAACCAGTGATCATGCTCCGGTCTGGATTAAACTGAGCTAATTATTAAAATCAATCTGTCTTGCTTTTTTTACAGCGGCTTTAAGTTCTTCGATAAAGTTATCGGCGTCCCTTTGGGAACGGATCGCTGATGATAATGAATCTATTGTTGTGCGCTTTGGGCTAATTACAGGATGAAGTCTGTTGTTGTCAGACACTCCTTTGAATTGCGATATTTTGTCCTGAATAGTATTTTTCATAAGTAAATATAGTTGAAAAAACAGGAATTAATCAATTACTACCCTTGCGTTTAGTCTTGTCTCAATTAAGTATTTAATTAAGCATTTTTCAGGCAAAGGGCTATTTAATACTAGTTCTGCTTCTATGTAAATAAACCTAACAGTAGGTTTTAATGATCGTCTAGCTTTATGAAGTGTTATAATTAATTTTTTATACATACAGCCGTTACAGACAAAAACCACAAATCTCCCATAGTATAACCAATGCTGAAAAATAAAACCCCTTCACAAAATCAATCTTTGTCAATAAGGGTATTCTTCATCCTTCTATTATTATTCATTTCAATAAGCTCACATTCTCAAAATAAACAAACCCGAACAAGCTCTTTCGATGCGGATTGGCAGTTTATGAAGGACAGTACCGTCGAAGCCCAAAAACCTGAATTCAATGATAAATCCTGGCGAAAACTCGATCTTCCGCACGACTGGAGTATTGAGGATTTACCCAGTCAGGATCAGGATAAAGTAAGAGGGCCGTTTTCAAAAGCCAGTGTAGGGGGAACCGCTACGGGTTATACAGTTGGTGGAACAGGTTGGTATCGGAAGACTTTCAAAATCAGTTCTGTTGAAAAAAATAAAAATATTTCCATCCATTTCGATGGTGTTTACATGGAATCTGATGTGTGGCTTAATGGTCACCATTTAGGTTATCACCCCAATGGATATACGCCTTTTGATTATGACCTGACAAAATATATTTTGCCGTCTGGACAGGATAATATTATTGCGGTTCGTGTTAAAAATATTGGAAGAAACAGCCGTTGGTATACGGGCTCAGGAATTTATCGTCATGTTTGGCTTAGTGTTACGGATGCAGTTCATTTTGCTCCGATGGGTGTTTCAATAACGACACCACAAGTTTTATCAGGGCAGGCCAAAACACAGATTATAACAAAGATTAACAGCCCGGCAGGAAAAGATGTTCCCATTATACTGGAAACAATATTGACCGCACCCAATGGAAAAATAGTAAGTCGAAACCAAAAGAAAGTCAACATTTTATCGTCCGGACAAATTGTAAATACGCAGCTTTTAACGGTGGCAAACCCGAAAAGATGGTCACCGGAATTTCCCTTTTTGTATAAAGCGAAACTCGTTTTGATATCCGGAAAAAACCGGCTCGACAGTATAACAACACAGTTTGGAATTCGCTCGATCAGTTTTGATGCTAAAAGTGGTTTCGTTCTAAATGGAAATAGGGTGATGCTCAAAGGTGGATGCGTGCATCATGATAACGGACCTTTGGGAGCTGCTGCGATTGACCGTGCCGAGGAACGAAAAGTGGAGCTGTTGAAAGCCAATGGATTTAACGCCGTCCGAACGAGCCACAATCCACCTTCAACCGCATTTCTGGATGCCTGCGACAGGTTAGGAATGTTGGTTATTGATGAGGCATTTGATATGTGGCAAAAACCAAAAAATCCACAGGATTATCATCTTTTTTTTGATGAGTACTGGCAAAAAGATCTGGAAGCGATGATCGTTCGAGACCGTAATCATCCTTCTGTTATCCTTTGGAGTATTGGAAATGAAATTAACGAGCGCGCTGATTCATCTGGATTAGATTATTACAAAAAAACTGACAGATTTCGCACACCAGCTAGATCCCACACGACCGGTTACCGAAGCCTTATGTGTTTTTTGGGAGCATCCTGGTAAAACCTGGAAAGATTCAGATCCGGCATTCGCGCTTCTGGATGTTGCCGGTTATAACTATGAGTTAAAAAACTACGAGCCAGATCACCTGCGCAATCCGGATCGTGTCATTCTTGGTACGGAAACTTTTGCAAGAGAAGCATATGAAAACTGGCGAATGGTTGAAAAACATCCCTATGTCATCGGAGATTTTGTCTGGACCGCTATGGATTACATGGGCGAAACGGCTATTGGGCACACGCTTTATCAACCAGAATCGGAAAAGGATAGTACCAGAGCGGTTTTGCCCTGGCCGTGGTTTAATGCCTGGTGCGGAGATCTGGACTTGATAGGAATTAAAAAACCGCAGTCATATTATCGGGATGTGGTTTGGAGAAATCGTACCGTGACTATGGCTGTTCACAGTCCGATCGCCAAAGGAATGAAAGAAACGGTCACCAATTGGGGCTGGCCGGATGAACATCAAAGCTGGTCATGGGCAGGACAGGAGGGGCAGCCTTTTCAAGTACGCGTTTTTACACGTAGTTCCTTGGTCAAACTGGAATTAAATGGAGTTCTTGTTGAAGAGAAACAAATGACAGATACATCAATTGTCGCTGATTTTACTGTGACGTATCAACCCGGAAAACTGAAAGCGACAAGTTATGAAAACGGGAAAGTAACCGGAACTTTTGAATTAACAACGGCTGAAAAACCATACAGTTTAAGACTGAACGCAGATAGGTCCGTATTGAATAATGATCGCAACGATTTATCTTATGTTACCATCGAAGTAGTAGATGAAAAGGGAGAAGTTGTTCCTTCGGCAGCTATTCCAATAAGTTTTGAAATCAAAGGCGCAGGCAATTTGGCAGGATTAGGCAATGGTAATCCAACTGATTTGAGCAGTTTTCAAGGGATCGAAAAGTCTAGTTTTGAAGGCAGATGTCTGGCAATTATCCGTTCAAACGGAGTGGCAGGTTCCATTACTATTGAGAGCAAAAGGCTCCGGGATTAAAATCTGCTGAGATGATTTTGAAGGTTAGGTAATATTAATAATTGAACTGTAATAATTAAGTCGTGATCTCTCTTAAAATATTTACCACCTGATAAATCTGCTCTTCTTTTAAAGACGCAAAGCCAAAACGGATCGCATTCAGTTTACAGGTTTCTGATAACGGATGTGCAGATCCGGCCAATATAAGTCCTTTGGCAGCAGCTTTGGAAAGTATAATATCTAGTGGATAATTTTCTTTAAACCTAAGCCAAATCGCCATTCCGCCTTGTGGTTTGGTAAAATCTGCCGCATGACTAAGTTGTTCACTGAGAAGTTTGCATGCAAGTTCGCAGCGTTGATTGTAAATTTTTACTGATTTTTTAATATGACGTGCCAAATCGCCTTTATTGATAAAAACCGCAAGCGCATCTTCCATCATATTGTCACCTCGTAAATCCATCAGTAATCTCAGGTTGGTAGCGTGTTCAACGAAATCAGGGGTTGCTATCAAATAACCAACACGAAAAGAAGGCGCCAGCAATTTGGTAAAAGAGCCAATGTAAATCACATTCCCGTCATGATTTGCGCTGGCCAATGGAAGAACCGGACTGTTTTGATAATGAAAATCATAGTCATAATCGTCCTCGATCACTGGCAATCCATATTGTCTGATGAGTTGCACAAGCCTGACCCGCCTGGCGGTACTCATCGTGACCGTTGTGGGATGGTGATGATGCGGGATTACATAAAGCAGTTTTATCTTTTTAGTTTTTAAGACATTTTCGATTTGGTCCACATCCATACCGTATTCATCAACAGGGATTTTGACCAGTTTTGCACCCAGGGAAGTGAATACAGCATTAGCAATAAAATAGCTCGGATCACTGACCATTACCAGATCTCCGGGTTTGATTAGTAATGATGCAGCGAGATAAATCGCCATCTGCGCGCCGCGGGTTATCAAAATATTGTCGTCAGAAATACTTAATCCTCTGGTTTCATTCAGGAATTTGCAGGTTGCTGATTTAAACAATGGACTTCCGCCGGCGTTGGCGGCAACAGCGGATTTTTTCATATTATTTCCATTGAGCTGTCTTCGATATTCCTTGATTATGTAGTCCATCGGCGCAAGATCTATATCGGGAAAACCATCATTTACTAAAAGAGCAGTTTCACTTAATTGTCGGTTTGGAATCAGTTTGATATATTCTTTGGAAAAAGAAAAATGTGCTAAGACACTGTAAGGCTCCGGATTGTCTTTATCCTCGCTAAACGATCTTGGCTTGATTATGGGCAGGTTGATAGATACGCGCGTACCTTTTCTCGGAACCGTTTCTATCCAGTTTTGAGCGGCAAGTTCTTCATAAGCCGCAATAACGGTATTGCGATGAATTTCCAGAATTACAGCCATTTCTCTTGATGAGGGAATGAAAATTCCGCTTTGGATAAGTCCTTTTTGAATAAGGTTGATAAACTGGGCTGCAATTTGTTTGTAAAAGGCTACGGAGCTGGTTTTGTCAATTACAATCAGGGTTTTGTAGGGCAGCATAAATTTTTTGTTTGAAGGATTTAACAAAATTACAAAATGAGTCTGGTCTGTCTAAATAAATAAAACTGGTACTTCCACAGGTTCCAGTGACATGTTAATTTTACAACTCAATCTTATTGGGAATACAATGAAAAATAAATTTGATATACCGCAATTATTTCTTCGCCTTGCACTTGGAATAGGCTTTCTGTTACCGGTTATGGATCGTTTTGGATGGCTCGGGGAAGCAGGAGTTAATGGCAATAGCTGGGGGAACTGGGATAATTTCGTAACCTACACCAACACTTTGATGCCATATTTTGACAAATCAATGACAAATATTATGGCTAGTCTGGCCACTGCCGGAGAAATTGTTTTTGGCATAACACTTATACTCGGATTCCATACAAAACTTGCAGCGATTGGCAGCTTTTTATTGACGTTATTATTTGCACTTAGTATGTTTGCTTTTGCCGGGTACAGGGCGCCATTCAGTTATTCTGTTTTTACAGATAGTGCCGCCTCTTTATTACTTGCTTCGGTTTCAGTGTATAAATGGAGTATTGATAATTACTTTTTATCACAAAAATTGTAACACACCCGAACATTATTAAAAATCGTATGCCGCAAACACAAATAGAAAAAGCCAATTCATTTGGCGCTCAGCATTGTGCGGAAAAACTTTTGATACTGCCAAATATCCGGGATGCGCTTAGTGCCAGACTGATTTCAACACTTGGGTATCCATCTTTGGCCACCGCGAGCGTGTCTATGTTCCTTGTGAATGGATATGCGGATAGCGAAAAGCTGCCGGCGCAAATTGTTTCTATCCAATTTTGATAAATACTTATGAGGATGTTACCCGTTTGCTTGAACAAATTGAAATACCAGTGAATGTGGTACTGATGTCGTCAATAGGCGATCTTAAAAAGCTGGAAACCATAGGTGTAAAAAGAGTAAGCGTTGGTCCTGCTTTTCTGAAACTTGCACTTTCAAGCATGAAAAATGTAGCAGAAGAATTACTGAATTACAATCCGGATGAATTTTTTGACGCACGCCAAATTTCTTATGACGTCATGAATAGGCTGGAATAATTCCCCAAACTTATCTGAATAAATAAAAAAACTCTGTATCTGGATAAAATTTATTCAATACAGAGTTTTTATTGTATTATAATTGAAAATTAAATATTTACAATTCAAAAAAATCCTGAAAATCATTTTTTAATCCCCAAAATCAAGATCCGGATAATATTTTTTCTAAAACTTTAAAGTAAAACAAATCCCATGATCGTCTACCATTTTAGAAAGGCAGAAAAAGCGAAAAATAAAATAAAGAGTAATAACAAAATTAAAACTGCCTTTCTATAACTTAATAAATTTTGAAAAATACATTTTAAATCATTCACCATTTTAAAAGTCAAGAACATGAAAAATAACTTTCGTTTCATATTCCCGCGCCTTATCGGCGCTACGTTAGTCGTTGGTTTGGCCGCATTTGTCATCACAACACTTTTTCAAATTAATGTTAGGCGTTGTGCTTATTGGAGGTGTTGTAGCCTTGATAAGACGAGCAGCAGGCAGAAACCAGATGATGCCGGCACACATTCGTAATGGCCAGTTTGGAAACAGCGAAGTGATCAACATTGAAGGCGGAAATCCTTGGGCAGCAAGGGCAAATGCAGTACATAATACTTCGACAATCGTACCAATCAACTAAACAAAAAACCAAAGTTTAATTCTCTTTTTGCCAGATTCCTTTAAGGGATCGAACGGGAAAGTATTGCCCTTTGGCAAAAACAAAAACAATTAAATCAGATCAAAAAACTTAAAAATAAAAGCCATGTTTAATCAACAAACAACAACAGATTCACAGAATCAACAAGGATTTGGCCCGGGACATCACAGATGCGGCGGTCCTTTCAGAAAATTTGCAAACAAATTTGGCGGTAAATCGCCCTGGGACCAGGTTATGAATGGTTCGTTCGGAAACCGTAAGGCAGTAAATATTGAAGAGAAGGAATCATCCTTTGTTATCTCGCTTTATGCTGCCGGACTTGTTAAAAGCAATTTCAAAATATCATTTACAGGTGATATACTGAACATTGCCTATG
>CAVRMW010000005.1:0-954758 GCA_963722505.1 uncultured Cytophagales bacterium | reverse complement strand
CCCGGAATGAACGCTTGTATCCGTGCTGTGGTGCGCGGAGCGGTGTACCATGGAATTGAAGTTTTTGGAATCAGAAGAGGATATAGCGGAATGATTGCCGGTGATGTTTACAAAATGGAATCTCACTCGGTAAGTAATATTGTTCAAAGAGGGGGGACGATCCTGAAATCGGCACGGAGCAAAGAATTCATGACGCCGGAGGGAAGAAAAAAAGCATACGAACAGCTTACAGCACACGGAATTGAAGGAATGGTTGCGATCGGCGGAAATGGTACTTTTACTGGTGCTATGATCTTCGGTAACGAATATGGAATTCCTACGGTAGGAGCGCCCGGAACAATTGATAACGACTTGTATGGGACGGATTATACAATCGGTTTCGATACAGCAGTAAATACAGCTTTGGATGCAATTGACCGTATCCGCGACACAGCCAGTTCCCATGACCGGATTTTCTTCATTGAAGTAATGGGCCGGGATTCAGGTTATATCGCCGTGCAGTCTGGTATTGCTGGTGGAGCTGAGCTTGTGATGGTGCCGGAAGTATTGACGCCGCTTTCAGAAGTTGTTGAAACATTAAAACAAGGATGGAGCCGTTCAAAATCATCTTCAATCATTGTGGTAGCAGAAGGTGACGAAGCCGGAAGTGCCGTTGAAGTTGCAGAAAAAATTAAATCACAGGTGGATGAGAACGCGGATATTCGTGTGACAACACTTGGACATACCCAGCGTGGAGGTTCCCCGTCAGCTTATGACCGTATCCTTGCCAGTCGCTTGGGACTTGGTGCTTTGGAAGGTTTATTGGGTGGGCAGAAAAACGTTATGGCCGGAATTATCAACAACGAGCTTGTTTATACACCTTTTGAAGATACAATCCGTTTGCCAAAACCAATCAGCGACGATTTGTTGAGAATGGTTAAAATATTAAGTGTTTAGAGAATATTTAAATTTGTTGTCAGGAATAGTCACTTGTTGTCATTTGTTGTAGCAATACAAGCAGTGACAATAAATGACAATTACCTGACTTTCCGGGGCGGATCAGCAATATCCCATGATTTTATAGATAATAATTCCAACCCATTCGCGGAATAAGGGTTGAGAATATCCTACGACTTCGGGGTCAGGAATGAGCATATCTTTTATTTTTGTACTCCCTGCACCTCCATAAAAATCAGCTGGAAATACATCAGCAGAAACGCCGACTTTTTTAAAGCAGGCTAAGGCACGTCTTAAATGGCAGGAGGAAGTTATTAGAATATAATTTTTACCGGGAAACTTTGCACGCAAAATTTCTTCAGTAAATACAGCATTTTCTCTGGTGTTTTTGGCTTTTGGCTCTAACAGAATATCCTCAGGTTTTACACCCCATTGAATAAGCAGAGATGAAACTTGCTGTACTTCGCTTTTTTTTGCCGCAACAAGATTTTTCGGGCTTGTACCCGTAATTAATATTTTTTTGATTTTACCATTTTTGTACAAGAGATAAGCTTGTAAAAACCGGTCTGCATGCGCACCGAAACTCGGATGATCTATGGTTAATTCTGGTATGGAAATCATTCCGCCGTAAGTAATATACCGACTTCATAGGTTTTTCTGACTTCGTTAATGTTTACTGGTTTATATTCCCACCAGTTAAAAGCCTTATTGATCAGGAAAGAATTGGATATCAGAAAGAGAATAACAAACGAGGAAATAATAGCAATTCGTTTTCTTTTTAGCTTTTTTGTTCCTAAACCATACAGGATAAGTATCAGACTTATGCTAAATGGCATCAACAAAAAATCGATTGTTTTGGAGAGAAAATAAAACATTTGGGTACGAAGCTGGTAGATGTAAGCGTTTTGAGTTTAATTTTGTATTCTCAGCCACGATTTAGCTTAATAATTAAACAGTTCATAATTATCATATCATTTTCAAATGAAAAAAAGAACGCACACGGCCATTTTGATTTCTTTTTTTGTCCTCAGTTTAGTTACTTATTCTTTCGGCCAGGGTTATCATATTGAAGCAACATTAAAGGGACTAAAAGACAGTTCCTGCGTTTTGGGGCATTGGAGTTATAGTAATAAACAATTCGTTGCCAAAGACACGGCCAAAGCGGATGGTAATGGGAAAATGATTTTTGAAGGGCAGACAAATCTTCCGGGCGGACTTTATCTGCTTTTGCTGCCAGGTAATCAAAAATGGCTTGAATTTGTGTATTCGGGGAAAGAAACCAACTTTTCAATGGTGACTGATACCGCAGATTTTGTGGGAACCATGGAAGTAAAAGGGTCAAAGGAAAACCAGCTTTTTTATGGTTATCAAAAAGAATTAAAAAACCGGGTTAAGGAGATTGAAAATTTAAATAAAACACAATCTGTCGACGCTTCTGTAAAATTGAAACAGGCTCAGGATCAGTTTAAAAATTATCGCGACAAGTTTATAAAAGATAACGGCGACACTTTTACAGCCAAATTATTGAAAATGTCAAGTGATCCGGAAGTTCCGGCTGCTCCAAAACTGGCTAACGGGAAAACCGATTCACTTTGGGTTTTCAATTATTACAAAGCACATTATTGGGACAATGTTGATTTTTCGGACGACCGGATTTTACGTACGCCTTTTCTTGAAACAAAACTGGATCGCTATATCAAAAACCTGGTGGTGCAAACTCCTGATTCATTGATAAAAGATACGGACTGGCTGGTAGCGAAAGCTTCTGCTAATAAAGACGTAAAATCATATGTGGTTTTTTATATTATCAACCAATATGAAAATCCGAAAACGGTTGGTACCGAAGCGCTTTGGGTGCACATGGCTAATAAATATTATTTGTCAGGCGAAATGGGCGTTTCAGAAGACACAAAAAAACGAATTGCTGAAAAGGTCAATACGTTGAAATATTTGCTGGTAAACAAAACTTTCCCAACCTTAACTGTTACAGATCCGGCAGGTAAAAAAGTTGATTTACAAACGGTTAATGCAAATTATACCGTATTGTTTTTCTACGCCGCAACTTGCGGACATTGTAAAGAGGCTTCACCGGTTTTGAAAACTTTTTATGACAAAAATAAAGCAGACGGTGTAAAAGTTATTGCAATCGATACAGAACACAATCAGGAAGAATGGAAATCTTTTGTAACAACTTATCATCTGGACGAAATGATCAACGGTTTTGATCCATTAAATCAGATTGATTTTAACAGAAAATATGATGTAGTGACGACACCGACGATTTATGTTTTGGATAAAAATAAAAAAATAATCGCCAGGAAAATGCCGGTGGAGCAGCTGGATGACTTTCTTAATTATTACAAAAAGAAACAGTTAGCGTCAGCTAAATAGAAGAAATCATATTTCAATTTACAGAGTCCACAATATTCGGTTATTGTGGATTCTGTGTTTTAAGCCTATAAAAAAGCTACGCAAATGGGTAGTTTTACAGCAATGCTTTCATGTTTAAATGTGAGTTTTCCGGTTTTAGGCATTAATCTCATAAACTACCAGATTGTCTTTGTCCTGATTCGCCACGATCATATATTTTCCTGTTGGATCGATATTGAAATCACGCGGAGTTTTAATGTCTTGTGTCACTTCATCAACTTTTTCCAATTCTCCGTTTGCTTTAATTTGAAAAGCACTGATACTGTTATGTCCACGGTTGGAAGTATATACAAATTTTCCGTTTGGATGTAAATGAATAGCTGCACTTGTACTCGGATCTTTGAAATCTGCCGGAACAGTTTGATAGCTTTTAATTGCTGTGATCACACCGTCTTCGCTAATAGAACAAGCCGTTACTGTCAGGTCAAGTTCATTAAGCAAATACATATATTTTCCGGAAGGAGAAATAACAAAATGCCTCGGACCTGCGCCTGGTTTTGCATTAAAAGATGCTTGTGCAGGATTTGGTTTCAACTCGCCGGTCTGCGTATTGACTACATAATTCATGACATGGTCTGTTCCCAAATCAACTGTATATACATATTTTCCGTTTGGTGTTGTGAGCTGTAAAATGCGCATGTGCTTTTTCCTGACGTTTTTCATTTGGGCCAGTTCCCGTAAATTGTTGTGAGTAAGTAGCAGGATTTACTTTTCCATCCGCTGCCAAAGTATATGCTGCAAAACTTCCGCCTGTGTAGTTGGAAACAAAAGCCATTTTTCCGGAAGGATCAACAGAAACATGACAAGGATTTAAACCTTCGGACGGTTGACTATTTAAATAAGTCAGTTTTTGATCCGCTCCGATAGCGTATGCAGAAATTTTATTATCAGAAGTGACCGCGTATAGATTTTTTTTATTTGGAGAAATACTGACATAACCAGGTCCCGGACTTGTCTTGAAATTTTCTTTCAAAGTAATTTTTCCAGTCGCCAGATCCAGTTCACACAAAGAAATGGAAGCATTTTCAGTCTTATCCTGACTTCCGATATAAAACAAAACCGTTTTTTCTTTAAAGGAAATAGCTGAAAAGCCCAAAATGCAGGACAAGCGTAATACTTAGTAATTTTCTCATAAGGTTGTAATTTGATGAATGAGCATTAAATCAGGAAAGCAGTTATTTGTAACTTTTTAATGCTGAAATGAATTATATATTGAAACAAATCTCAACAATAAAATAAAATGGAAGCTGATTACCTGGCAGGATTTTGAAAAAGTGGATCAAAGGGCAGGCACAATTATTCGTGTCGAAGATTTTCCAAAAGCACGTAAACCCGCTTATAAACTCTGGATTGATCTCGGAGATGAAATTGGAATAAAACAAAGCTCTGCACAGATTACGAAACTTTATACAAAGGAAGAGTTGGTTGGAAAGCAGGTTTTGTGTGTCATTAATTTTCCAATAAAACAGATCGCTGATTTCCGCTCAGAAGTTTTAACAACCGGTTTTATTTTGCCAGATGGGGAAGTAATTCTTGCTTGTCCGGATAAAGTTTTGCCAAACGGAACGCGCCTGGCCTGATCAGGATAATCTTGCAAGTCTCAACCTTAATTCTGTAATACTAACGGTTTCGGTATGAGTTAACTTTGTATCAAAGAATTAGAAATCATGGAAGCTGATCATAAAGTAATCAATACAAAAAAAGTTACGGTCCCGGTAACAGGCATGTCCTGTGCGGCTTGTGCGGTTGGTGTAGAATCCATGCTGAATAATACTTCCGGCGTCTCAAATGCGGGAGTAAATTATGCAAATCAATCGGCCGTTGTAGAATTTGATCCGAAAGCAACCAATCTGGAAGCTTTGGATAAGGTTCTGGAAAGTATGGGTTATGGTTTAATCATTAATGACGATAATGACGAAGCCATTGCCGAAGCAGGAAAAAATCCAGCTTGAACATTATAATGACCTAAAAAGAAAAACAATTCTGACCGGAATATTGGCTACTCCGGTTGTCATAATCGGAATGTTTTTTATGGATTTGCCTTTTGGTAATTACATCATGATGGCATTAACAATACCGGTTTTATTCATTTTTGGTAAAGATTTTTTCGTTAATGCATTGAAACAGGCAAGACATGGAAGGTCGAACATGGATACGCTGGTCGCATTAAGTACAGGGATTGCATTTCTTTTCAGCACTTTTAATACCTTAAATCCTCAATTCTGGCATTCACGCGGCGTTCATCCGCACGTTTATTTTGAAGCTGCGACAGTCATCATTTTCTTTATTTTGCTGGGAAAGTTGCTTGAAGAAAAAGCTAAAACAAATACCTCTGACGCGCTGAAAAAGCTGATCGGTTTACAACCAAAAACGGTAAAAGTAATTCGTGATAAAAAGGAAATTGAAATTTCAGTTAAAGATGTTCAGCTACATGACGAGATCATTATCCGATCAGGAGAAAAAATTCCGGTTGACGGAAAAGTAATCAGCGGAAATTCTTTTGTTGATGAAAGTCTTATGACCGGAGAACCGATTCCCTCGGAAAAAAATACCGGCTCTCAGGTTTTCGCAGGAACGATTAATCAGCAGGGAAGTTTTACTTTTTTGGCTGAAAAAATTGGCAAAAATACAGTTCTGGCTCAGATCATAAAAACTGTTCAGGCGAGCGCAGGGAAGTAAGGCTCCGGTACAGCGTTTGGTTGATAAAATCGCCGGAATTTTTGTGCCGGTTGTGATCGGAATTGCTGTTATGACTTTTTGTGTCTGGATGTTTTTTGGCGGAGAAAATGCCCTAACGCAGGCACTTCTGGCTTCTGTTTCTGTATTGGTTATTGCTTGTCCGTGTGCTCTTGGACTTGCTACACCAACGGCAATTATGGTGGGTGTGGGAAAAGGTGCTGAAAATAATATTTTGATCCGTGACGCTGAAAGTCTTGAAAAAGCGAAAGAAGTGAATGTTGTTGTTTTAGATAAAACCGGGACTTTAACGGAAGGGCATCCGGATGTTACAAACTGGGAATGGGCAGAAAATATTTCAAATCAGGAACAGCACGCAGGCTGCAATCAGTTTACTGGAATCCCGTTCAGAACATCCACTGGCACAAGCGGTTGTTAATTTTGTTAAAATAAATCTTAACGGTAAAATTGAAAAATTTGAATCTGTAACCGGAAATGGAGTAAAAGGAATTGTCAATGGTGACAAGCTATTTAATTGGTACACTTTCTTTTCTGGAAAAAGAAGGAACCGTGTTAAATCCTGAATTGGAAAAACTTGCAGAAATTCAACGGAAAGCTGCACAAACCGTAATCGGAGTAAGTTTAAATCATGTTCAAATTGCATTAATTTCAATTGCCGATCAGTTAAAAGCTACTTCTGCGGAGGCGGTTAAAAAATTACAGGAACAAGGAATCGAAGTATATATGCTGACGGGAGATAATGGACAAACGGCCGCTGCCGTAGCCAAACAGGTAGGTATAAAAAATTATCTGGCAGAAGTAAAACCGGATGATAAAATGCAGTTTATTCAAAAATTGCAATCAGAAGGAAAAATCGTTGCGATGGTTGGAGACGGCGTTAATGATTCTCAGGCATTGGTGCAGGCGGACGTCAGTATTGCTATGGGAAAAGGATCAGATATAGCGATGGATGTCGCCAAAATGACGCTGATCACTTCCGATCTGATGGTTTTGCCCAAAGCGTTGCAACTTTCCAGAAAAACGGTGGCAACAATCAAACAAAATTTGTTCTGGGCATTTATTTATAACCTGATCGGAATTCCAATCGCCGCCGGGATTTTATATCCTTTTAATGGATTTTTGTTAAACCCGATGATTGCAGGGGCAGCGATGGCGCTGAGTTCAGTTTCGGTGGTTACAAATAGTTTGAGGTTACGTGGATTGAAATTGTAATCATCTGAAAATTTGGTCGTCAGCGAAAAGTTAAGTCATTTATTCCAATATTGATTAAAGCGTTTTTTCAATTGCAAAGGATTTCTTAAAAAGTTAAATTTGGTAATCCACACACTACCAAATTTCATTTATGCAAACAATTACAAAGGTGACGCACGAAGAATATTTTGACTTGTTGGCAAAATCGGATGTGAAACTCGAATATCATGCAGGAGAGATCGTTGCTATGGCGGGGGCGCAGCCGGCACATAATCTTATCTTAGGTAACATAACCATCGAACTTGGATATTGTCTTAAAAAGAAAGGATGTCTTGTTTATCCAAGTGATCAGCTTGTTAGAGTTGAAAAGTGCGATAAGTATACCTTTCCTGATCTGGTAATAATTTGTAAGAAGCCAGTCTACAAAAAATCTTCCCGAGGACTTGACTCACTCGAAAATCCCGAAATTATTATTGAAGTTCTGTCAGATTCAACCGAACGTTATGATAGATTGGAAAAGTTTGATTGCTATAAAACCATTTCTTCATTTAGGGAATACATTTTAATATCTTCAAAAAAGAAAAAAATTGAGATAATCAGAAAGTTGAACGAGTCGGAATGGCTTAGTCATATTTATACAAATGGGGATGAAAGCGTGGTAATAGATAATTGCTCGATTTTGTTAGATGACATTTATGTAGGTACTGAAATATCCGATACCGATTCTCCGGGATTTTAAATCATTCAAAAACCAATAACTGTGTAATACCAACCTCAAATTCTGTAATACTTTTAAATCTTTCATGCCGATCTTTGCAAAGAGAAAAATAAAGAATATTTGTCAAATAGCATTTCATCCAATGGAAACGATAAAATTTAAAACCAATATAAAATGCGGAGGTTGTATTGCCGCCGTTACTCCTTTTTTAACAGCTGACAACGGAATAGAAAATTGGGCCGTAGATTTACAAAGCCCTGACCGTATTTTATCCGTTGAAACGGATAAATCAGCGGAGGAAGTTGCAGATGTTGTGAAAAAAGCCGGTTACCTGGCAACGGAAATTGCCTGATAATTAATAACTTTGGGATTATAAATCTGGCTGATTAGTAAAAGCTAAAAATGAAAAACAAACTTCATAGATCCATAACCATTCTGATGGCCTTTCTGGTGCTGGTAAGCAGCACGGGATTTGGTTTGACAGAGCATCAGTGTTTGATGCAGGGGATGACTATGAAATTTGTTTCGCAGAAAAAGGCTGATGATTGTAAGGAAAAGGTCGTTTCGTCATGTTGTGCGAAAAGTAAAGCTTTAAAAGAATCAAAGAAAAATTTCTTCAAAAAGACGGATTGCTGCAAGGATCAACAGAAATTTGAAAAAGTTGATGTTGTTTCATCTGTTGCTCCATTTCATGCAAAAGCGTTCAAAATGATTGCCGACGGCGATCTTTGGTCGGTGCAGTCTTTTGTATTTTTGTTGCAGGAATGGGTTTATCCACCTGCTCAATCTTCACTTCATACCATATCGTTCTCCTCGCTCTTTCATGGGAGAAGTATGCTCTCTTTTGTTCAGTCTTTTTTGATCTAAATCGCTGATTGTTAGATTTTTAATGTTTTTGTCTCATTTTTTGAGATGAACATTGGTTTCTTCTTACATCGTGATTTGTTCAATAATGAAAAGATATTTAATTGGGGCGGTTCTGCTTCTATGTGTGCAATTTTCGTTTGCACAACGAATAACCGGGCGAGTTTACGAGCAAGTCGTTGGTGGTAAAACGTTAAAACCGTTAACCGGTGCTAACGTCTACTGGACCGGAACTGCTCAATCTTCTGCAACAGATACAAGCGGGAAATTCTCAATCCCACGCATTACACAATCGAATAAACTGGTGATCAGTTTTGTCGGTTTCAAAAATGATACGGTTAAAATCGGTTCTGAAAGCGAATTGGAAGTGGTTTTGAAAAGTGATCAGACATTGAACGAGGTTGTTGTAAAAGCCAGTTCTTCCACAATCGACAGATTATCCCCGCATCAAACTGAAATCATCACAACCCGCGCTTTGGCAAAAGCTGCCTGCTGTAATCTCTCCGAAAGTTTTGAAACAAATGCCTCCGTCTCTGTTTCTTACAGTGATGCGGTGACAGGTGCAAAACAGATTCAGATGTTAGGTTTGAATGGAACATATATTCAGACAAACATTGAAAATATTCCTACGATCCGCGGTCTTGCTTCAACTTTTGGGATGAATTTTGTTCCCGGAACCTGGATTCAATCCATTGATGTGGGAAAAGGCGCCGGCTCGGTTGTGAATGGTTACGAATCGATGACCGGACAAATAAATGTTGAACTTCAAAAACCGGATACACGCGAAAAACTTTATTTCAATACCTATGTCAATAATTTTGGGCGGGCAGAAATGAATTTGAATCTCGCAACCAAATTGTCTGACAAATGGAGCACAGGATTATTGACGCACGCCAGCACTTTAAGAAACAGAATTGATAAAAACGGCGACGGATTTCTGGACTTGCCGCTTTACAATCAATACAACGTAATCAACCGCTGGAAATACCAGAGTGACAGAACGATGGTTCAGTTGGGTGTGAAAGCGTTGCACGAAGACAGACTAGGTGGTCAAACCGGCTTTCGGGAAGAAATGAAAGGCACAACTCAGGCTTATGGGTTTGGTGCAAATGTGAACCGTTACGAATTCTTTTCCAAAATCGCCCGACTTTATCCGGACAAACCTTATAAAGGTTTGGGGTTAATCGTCAATGCTTCTCTACATGATTCAAAATCCTATTTTGGTCAGACAAATTACAACGGTCGCCAGGAAACTTTGTATGGAAATCTGATCTATCAATCGATTCTGGGCAGTACGAATCATTCTTACAAAGCAGGCGTTAGTTATATGCTTGATAATTATAATGAAAAATATAAGGATACAACTTTGCTGAGAAGAGAATCCGTGCCAGGCGTTTTTGTTGAATACACCTATAATAATCTGGATAAATTTGTGCTGGTTGCCGGCTCGCGTGTCGATTTTCATAACCTTTACGGAACACAGTTTACGCCGCGTTTGCATATGAAATACAGTCTGACGGGCAATACTACTTTACGTGCATCAGCTGGCAGAGGTTTTCGGGTAGCGAATCCTTTGGCGGAATATTACGGAAATCTGGTCAGTTCGCGTCAGGTCGTATTTCTTGAAAAATTACGTCCCGAAGTTTCCTGGAATTATGGCGCAAGTTTGACGCAGGAATTCAAAATAGGTGATATGCAGGGAACATTTGTGACGGATTTTTACAGAACAAATTTTGAAAACCAGCTTGTAGCCGATTTTGAAAATCCAAAATATATTCGTTTTTATAATTTAAAAGGAAAAGCATACGCCAACAGTTTTCAGGCCGAGGTTAATTTGACACCAATAAAACGTCTGGACTTTAAACTGGCTTACCGGTTATTTGATGTGAAACAAACGGTTTATGGTTTGAACAATGAAAACGTGTTGCTGCCAAAAATGCTGGTAAGTCGTGATAGAGTTTTGTTCAACGCCGGTTATGCTTTACCTTATGACAAGTGGAAATTTGACGCAACAGTTCAGTGGAATGGAAAACGCCGATTGCCAAGTATGGATCCGATGTACGGAATGTTAGGGCATGGTGATACGTCAACATTTATGTCAACCGAAGCACCTTCCTATTTCAACGTTAATGCACAGATCACCAGAACTTTTCCAAAATGGGATATTTATCTGGGTGGTGAAAACCTGAATAACTTCCGCCAGAAAAATCCGATTTACGCAGCAAACGATCCATTTGGAAAACAATTTGACGCAGGAATGGCCTGGGGACCGGTAGTAGGAAGAATGATCTACGCCGGCGTCAGATACAAAATTATCCGCTAAACAAAGGAACACAGAACTATCCATTATTAACAATTAATCGCATCGGCGACCCGGCCTTAATCATTAACAATTAAAATGAAATTATTTATCAAAAATATGGTTTGCGATCGCTGTATTAAAGTTGTCCGGGAAGAAATGGATAAACTTGATATTGCGTTAAGTCATATTGAATTGGGAGAAATTGAAACGGAATCTGAGCTGGATAATGAAAAATTAATTCAGGTAAAGAAAACGCTTGAAATAAACGGATTTGAATTGCTGGACGATAAACGTGCTGCTTTGGTGGAAAATATAAAAACGCTCATCATCGAAGAAGTACAATATCTGAAAGGACATAAACCGGCAGCAGTTAACTTTTCAGATTATCTCTCTCAGAAAATGGGATACGAATATTCATATCTGAGCAGTTTGTTTTCCTCTGAAACCGGACAGACCATTGAGCAATATATCATTGCCCAAAAAGTGGAAAAGGTGAAAGAATGGCTTTCTTATAATGAATTAAGTCTGAGCGAAATGGCCTGGCGGTTATCTTACAGTAGTTCGGCGCATTTGAGTAATCAGTTTAAAAAAGTGACAGGAATGACGCCAGGTGAATTTAAGAAAGGAAATTCCCTTCCAAGAAAAGCGCTGGATCAGGTAGGGACGTCGAAAATTAAAACGATATAATCCATATAAAATCAAAATTTACAATGAGAAAAATTCTTTTTGCTTTGCCATTAACATTACTATTTGCTTGTTCCGGAAATCAGGAAAAAGCCAAAGAAACAACAGAAAAACCGGCCGTTGTCGAAACGGTTTCAGCGGATAGTACGGCCGCAAAAAAATATGCTTGTCCTATGCAGTGTGAGGGAGAAAAAACATATGCACAGGCTGGAAAATGTCCGGTTTGTAAAATGGATTTACAAGAAGTTGCTTTTGCAGAAACAGATTCTACGGCTCATAATCATTAATTTTTAATCAAAATAAAATCATGAAAAAGACGATCATTTTATTCTTAGCAGCACTTTTTTTAAGTGTAAATTTTGTAAACGCTGATGGCAAGGACAAAGAAGTGAAATTCAAAACTTCTGCAATTTGTGAAATGTGCAAGGCGCGTATTGAACGTAATCTGGGCTTGTCAAAAGGCGTGAAAGAATCAAATCTGGATTTGTCGGATAAGGTTGTAACGGTTAAATATAATCCTGATAAAACGACGGAAGAGGCGATTAAAGCAACGATCAATAACACAGGATATGACGCGGATTTATCAGTTGCCAATCAAAAAGCACACGATAAATTACCAAGCTGCTGCCGGAAAACTGCTGCGGCTCATTGATTCACCAAACATTGATTTTATGAAAGCGAAAAAGTTGATTTTTCTTTTTTTCGGCGGTTTGTTTCTTTTGACAGAATCTGTATATGCACAGCATAATCATATGGATATGCCGATGAAGAAGGATTCTGTAAAACATGAAATGCATGATCATGAAAAGATGGACATGCATGATATGAAAAATATGAATATGTCGGATTCAACCGGAGGGATGAAAATGCATATGAATCATTCGTTTTCATTAAGTCTGCCGATGAATCGTAATGGCTCTGGAACAGGCTGGCAACCGGACGCAACGCCTATGTATGCTTATATGAAACATGGCAGCAAGTGGAATTACATGCTGCATGGAAGTTTGTATCTGCGCTATACACGTCAAAATCTTAACCATGTAACCAGAAGGGGTTTTGGTGAAAAAGTAAGTTTGCCCAATTATGTGATGGGAATGGCGCAGAGGAAAGTGGGCGAAAATGGTTTGCTAACGATCAGATCCATGGTTTCGCTTGACCGGATTTTTGACGGAGGTTCCGGTTATCCGCTTTTATTCCAATCAGGCGAAACCTGGAAAGGAAAAGCTTTGGTGGATCGTCAGCATCCGCATGATCTGGTTTCCGAGCTGGCCGTTGCTTACACGCAGCGAATAAACCAGAAAATGGATGTGACCATTTATGCGGGATATCCGGGAGAACCTGCTTTGGGGCCAACCGCTTTTATGCACCGAATGTCGGCATTCAACAATCCTGATGCGGCGCTTGGGCATCATTGGCAGGATGCGACGCATATTACGTTTGGTGTAGTAACGGCTGGTTTTCGTTACGGGAAATTTAAAGTAGAAGCTTCCACTTTCACAGGACGTGAGCCGAATGAAAACCGGTTCAACTTTGACAAACCGCGTTTTGATTCTTATAGTTACCGGCTTTTATTCAATCCATCTGCAAACTGGGCGTTCCAGGCTTCACACGGTTATATTAAAAGTCCGGAGTCAAATCATCCCGAAGAAAACGTCAACCGAACGACTGCTTCCGCTCAGCATAGTATGATTTTGGGAGCAAAGAATCGGTGGATATCTTCTTCGCTTGTGTATGGATTAAATGATTCAGGAGAAAATCATAGAGAAAGTTCTGTACTGGCGGAATCTAATTTGCAATTGGAGAAATGGTCAGTTTATGGCAGATATGAATGGATTCAGAAGAGTGCTGAGGAACTCGGTTTTGATGAATTGCAAACTGAAAAGTTTCCTATTTCGTCCTTCACTTTGGGTTTAAATCGTCAGATTTTCTCCTTTTCAAATACACTGGTGCAAGCCGGAATTCAGGGAAGTCTTTATACAATTAGTAAAAGTTTGGGAGGTATTTATGGTAAAAATCCTCTTTCAGGACAAGTTTACCTTCGTCTGACACCCGGACTTATGCGCATGTGATTTAGTATTTTATAAGATACTTTTTAGAACAATTCCAGCTGGCCGTTGTTTCCTTTTGGTTTTTTGGCTTTTCCCATCACTGTTCTGCCTTCGTATTTCCAGGAATTATTTCGTTCTTCCTGGATCAGATCATCGAAGCGGTTATTTGGTTGAAAATCTTTTTCCAGTTGAGCCGCTACTTTTGATAAATTTTTGAGTGCTTCGGATTTGTCATTATCTCCTAATCTCGCTTTTTGAACGGCTTTATCCAGAATTTGAATTGATTCGTCGTAAATCGTAATCGGTACCGGAAATGGATGTCCGTCTTTTCCGCCATGAGCAAAGGAAAATCTTGCAGGATCGGAAAATCTGGAAGGTGTGCCGTGAATGATTTCGCTTACCAATGTTAACGACTGAATTGTTCTTGGACCGACACCTTCTAATAAAAGTAACGATTCCATATTCTGAACCGGATTGTCGTGCGCCAGAGCCAATACCGATCCCAATCTTTTCAGATTTACATCTTCGGCGCGCACATCATGATGTTCAGGCATGATCAGCTTACGAACTTCACGCATGATTTTATCCGGATTTTCAGTTGTCAATTCCAGAATTCCCGAGCGGGTAGGAGCGGCAGCTTTATCGGTAAGGTTCAATATTATTCCCTGATTTTTACCGTAAATGGAAGTATGCGGTTCTTCAATAAAAGATTTTATACTGGGCGAATGCCAGTGATAACGCCTCGCCATTTTTTCATCCGTATTCATTCCCTGCTGAACCACGGACCAGTTTCCTTCTTTTGAAACCACAAAAGAATGCAGGTAAAGCTGAAATCCATCCTGAATTGCGGTGTTATCAACCTTGGCAGAAAGGCGGCTGTTATGAACTAAAAGATTTCCATCCAATCCCGTTTTGTCGGCAATTGCCAGTAATTCTGCCGGCGTTTGTCTGGATTGTTTTCCTCTTCCTCCACAAATATAAATTCCCAGATCCGCAGATCTTTTATTAACGGAGCGTTTCAAAGCACCCATAACGGAAGTTGTAATTCCGGATGAATGCCAATCCATTCCCAACACGCATCCCAATGATTGAAACCAGAATGGATCACTCAATTTTTGAAGTAAAACATCCCGGCCATATTCTATCACGATGGATTCCACGATGGCTCCACCCAATAAACTCATTCGCTGAGCCAGCCATTCCGGCACTCTTCCGTAGTGCAAAGGCAAATCCGCATGTCCACTTTTCATAGATGTAAGTTACTCAAAATTTAGTTTTTTCAATTTTAAGAAAGACAAGAGCAAAACAAGGGCGATATTTGCAGATATTTAAATTAAAAGAATCAAACCGAACAAGATGACTAATAACGATATTCTTAAAAAATTACGTGTGGCGCTTCATTTGAGAAATGATGAAATAATTCAAATTCTTGCGCTTGTTGACTTTAAAGTGACTGCAAGTGAGCTGGGAGCATTATTTCGTAAAGAAGGACACGAAAATTATAAACCTTGCGGCGATCAGCTTTTACGGAATTTTCTGAATGGCCTGATCATCCATATGCGCGGACCTGCCGAAGACGGAAAAATCCGTGACGAGGCTTAAAACGCAAAAAACGCGCGTTAAATTGACCAGTCATCAAACAAAAACTTTCTGATCCTCTCATTTTTTATATCTTTGAGTTACCAGGTTTTATTATTTTGATAATCCGTTGTTATTCTCTGCATTTTAAAACCAATCACTTAAAAAATAAAAAATGTTAATTCAGGTTATTATTACCCTTGTTCTCGTACTTCTGAATGGTTTTTTTGTAGCTGCCGAATTTGCTATCGTTAAAATCCGGGCTTCACAATTAGAACAAAAAGCACAGGAAGGTAATAAAATGGCCATTTTGTCAAAACAGATCGTTTCAAATCTGGATGGATATCTGGCTGCTACACAATTTGGTATTACCCTGGCGAGTCTTGGTCTGGGTTGGATCGGAGAGCCTGTTGTTTCAAAAATATTGATTGGTGGGATGGAGCTGGTCGGCATATCGCTTGATCCGGTTTTAGCACATCAAATTGCGTTGCCTGCGGCATTTGCTATCATCACAGTTCTTCATATTGTTTTTGGTGAACTTGCACCGAAATCGATTGCAATTCAGCGTCCGGAAGCGACTACTTTATTTCTGTCATATCCTTTACACGCATTTTTCCTTGTTTTTCGTCCGATCGTCTGGATTTTAAATGGTATTGCCAATTTTATTTTAGGCTTGTTGGGTATAACACCTACACATGGAAGTGAAGTTCATAGCAGCGATGAATTACGTTATCTGGTTCAGCAGCAGAAAGATAGCGGTATGATAGAAGCGGCGGATTATGACCTTATCAAAAATGCATTCAACTTTTCTGAGCGTATAGCAAGACAGGTTATGATTCCTCGGACAAAAGTTGTCGGCGTGGATATCAATGATTTTACAGAAGCTGATCTTGAAAAAATAATTGAAGAAGGATATTCCAGAATTCCGGTTTATGAAGATTCAATGGACCAGATTATCGGTGTTTTGCATTTGAAAGATCTGTTGATGAAAATGCGGAAAGGAAGTGAAATTGTGCTTTCTGAACTTGTAAGACCAATTTCGATGGTGCCGGAATCCAAACCAATCGGAGCGATTTTGCGTGATTTTCAATTAAGTCGTCAGCAAATGGCAGTGATTGTCAATGAATATGGTGGTGTTGAAGGGATTGTGACGATGGAAGATATTCTGGAAGAACTGGTTGGTGAAATCCAGGATGAATATGATAACGAAACGCCGATTGTTAAAAATGAAAACGGAAATTATCTGGTACTAGGTTCTGCATCGATCAGTGATATCAATGAACATTTGCCCAATGACATTTCCAAAGAAGGCGATTATGAAACATTAGCAGGTTTCCTGATTTCCAAGTTTAACCGAATTCCTTCCATCGGAGAAAAAGTCCGTACGAAAGATTACGAATTTATGGTTATGAAAAAGCAGCGGAGTACGATTTCATTGGTACAGATTACTGCTTTGGAAGAATAAGAAAAGCGTTGATTTAATTTTATTTCAAATCAATTTTTATCGTTAACGGCTGCTGATTTCTTAAAATCTCAACTTCCATATTCCCGGTCCAGTTATATTGCTGACGGATTGCTTCCAGTCTGACTACATTATCAGCAGTTTCTTTGTTGGCTATTCTGATCACATCGCCGGCTTGTAATTTACTTTTTGTCAGAATACTTGTGGATGGAATTTCAACCAGAATAACACCTTTTTCATCAGGTAAACCAAAAGCAGATCGATCTCCCAAACCTTGTACATTCCTGATCTTTGCGCCAAGCCAGGTTGTTTCCTGTAACTCCTTTTCCAATGAAGCATTAAGCAAAACAGGTAACTGCACCTTTTTCGGAAATCGCTTTCAAACTTTCTTTTGTAACCCCAAAATCATCCATCGGGAAGTTTTTGAAACCAATATTCAGCGCCGGACTGGAAGTTTTAACCTGATAATTTCCATTTTTCGCATTGACAAATTCAGCATCTCCAAAACGGCTGTTTTTATCTATACCAAAGGCTTGCGCGCTTTTCAGAGCAATGTTCATCAGGGAAAAGATTATGATCCACTTCTTGTCCCCAATCATTGACCAGAATAGGAAAGTATGGACGCATGACGATATTATGCCTGAAAATATCGCCATCTGTTTTTGAACCACACGTGCGGATGAAATGAATTATTGATCAGGATATTATTTTCAGCAATACGCTTAAATCCTTCACGAAATTTCAATCCGCCGCTCAGACAAACATTGTTATAAATATGGTAATTACTGCTGCCATCGTCCAGATCAATATCCCAGCCGTGATCACAGCGAAACCGGTTGTTTCGCATGACGATGGTTTTCTGTGCGTCCAGTAAAATTAATTCAGGATGTGCCGCTACAAGGCTGTCCATCACTTTCCTATTTGGATGCCAGAAACGATCACGGCCCCAGGAATTAAACGCGCCATGATCTCCCGTTTCCATAACGGTTTCAAAAACATCATTATTTTCAATCAAATGTCCGCCCCAGCAACCATCGCCAATATTAATTCCGGCGCGTGGAACCCGGTAAATAGTATTATGCCTGACCAGAATTTCTGACGCCATTTCTATTTCCACACCTGTCGACTGTTTTTCAATCTGACCAATGTTATGAATGAGATTATTTTCAGCGAAACAATTGGATGGATAACGGTTATTTTTCGGACCGGGTGTTTTATCAATTTTAGCATAAGGAACGAAATTGTCATAACCAAAAGCCGCAGAACGAACCGCTGAACTATCGCCCACAAAACAAATGGCGCTGGATCCGATATCATGAAAGTGAGATCCTGTCACACCGGACGCATGATTATGTCCGCTGATCATGACTGCATTTCCACCAAGATTGTTGAATTCAGAATCTTCAATAACACAGTTTTCCGTATTTTCCATCAATACGGCGCCACCACGATAAATCATCCAGTCGCTTCGTAACAAGCGGTTCATAATGATCCATAATTGTTCGCTCCGTATGTTCGAAAATGGATGCCTTTGATTGCGACATTATGAATTGGTTTTTCTTGCGTTCCTTTTATTTCAATGATATGTTTCAAATTTGAAACTTCAATATCTGCGGTAGTAATGTCAATTCCTGCGCGGGGATAAACAAATAAAGTTTTTGTCGATTTGTCATAAAACCATTCGCCAGGTGCATCAAGTTCTTCAAAAATATTTTCAACAAAACGATATTTTAAATGTAATGGAGCCGGACGATTATTCTGCCAGCCGCCTTCTAAAACCGGTTTGCCATCTTTAATTTCCTTGATACGGTAATGAAAACTTCCCCATTCTCCCTGATGCAAAGCATGAAAATATCCGCCGGCGGGATTTTTCCATTTTGCTATTCTTTCAGGAGAAAGAGCATCTTCGGCAGTTCCGTTAAAAACTCTCGCCGTGGAATCATAATTCGGATAACGGGCAAGAATTTGAGGTTTTTCATTTATAAACAGACTTTCGAAATCAGGACCTTCAACCTTTGTTTTCCATATATTGTCTAGTATGTTTTTCCCATTTGGAAGCTAGTTTTCTGCCAGCACTCAGTGTTACTTTTTCATTTTTATAAGCTTCAATCAAAACTGTTTTTCCATTCAGCTTATCATTGTTAAGCAATAAAGTCTGTTCAAGATTATAAGTGCCTTTACGTAAATGAATTGCAACATGCGTTTGTTTGGATTTGCTAATTCTGGAAATAGCGGCGGCAGGTGTTTTTAGCGGAGACAGGATTGTTCCTTTGTTTGCATCATTTCCGGTGGGAGAAACGTACAGATTATTTTGAGCAAGAATCGGAAGGAAGATAAACTGAAAACAAACCAGAACTTTGTAAAAATACCTAATCCGCATATTGTCAACGTTGAAGTGAGAATTTATCCTAATATTATCATTTTCAATTTAAGAGTTTTCTCTTGCTAATCTACCTGTTTTTAGATATTTTCATCATCCAAACCTCACTGTCATGAAAACTTATTCCCAAATTTTGATTGCATTACTGATTCAGGGCTTCCTTGGTCAAATTGCTTTTGGACAAACTAAAAAAGTCTTCGGATTCTGTTTTTGTCAGTTCGCAGATCAAACCGAAGTTTTCTGAAATGACCGATTACGGAAGGCCGACAAATAAAGAAGGAATACATGAATTTCCGGGTGGAAAAGCGCCGGTATCCAATCAGATCAATTCTGATGGTTCAAGAAGGATTAACAAAACAGGAGAGATTACAGTACCATCAGAAATCATTCAGAATCATTGAAAGGCAAAATAAACCTGATTTGAATACGGATTCTGAGAATAAAGAAAAAGGTAAAAAGAAGAAAAAATAAAATTTCGCTATTAAACAAGAAAGTCCGCAAACTATGAGTTCGCGGACTTTCTTGTTTAAATCTCCAACGGATTTATGCGTTGTTATATATTTTCAAAACAGTTTCTCTGAGTTTTTGTCCGCTTTCCGTCAACACAAACGCAATACTTTCCGCAATATCAGCAGCTGAAATCCATTTGGTGAAATCCGCATCCGGCATCGCTTCGCGATTAGTCGGCGTATCAATTGTGCTTGGGACAATAACCGTAGCTGTGATATTATCCGATTTCCCTTCTGCATTTATAAATTCAGCCATTTTAAATAACAGCGATTTGGAAAGTGCATATGCGAAATTTCCTTTTCCCTGATCAGCTTCCAAAGCAGGTCTTGCACCAATGAAAATAAATTGTCCGCCGCCATTCGCTTTAAAATGTTCCATTAATGGTTTTACCAGATGGAAAGTTGTAAAGAAATTGAGACTGAACATTTTTTCAAGTAATGCGTCATCAGTTTCGCTGAAGACTTCCCGGGGCATATGCTCCCACCAAGGAAAATTCCTGCCTGTAATAGTTTTTGCCTTTTCAATGTGTTGACTTAACAAAATTCAGAGATTCTTCATTATTTGTCAAATCAACAACCTGTCCTGTCACATTTTTGAATGCGTCAAAGGAATCAGTGTTTTTCTGACCAAACGTAACGTATAGATTCATTTCCAAGGTCAGAAAGTTTTTTAACAACATCTTGTCCAAGTCCTCCGGAAGCACCGCTGATGATGATATTTTTTGACATAAGTTTGTTCGGTTGATTTACAACTTATTTGTTCAAAAGATCAATCAAAAACTTCCTGAAAGGCTCGGCAAATTCTTTTCTTTTTAAAGCAAATTCAACCGTTGTTTTAAGATAATCAAGCTTGTCGCCAATATCGTGACGTTTTCCTTCGATATGATGCGCGTAAATATTTTCGCGTTTCAAAAGAAGCAATAACGAATCGGTTAACTGAATTTCGTTATTTTTTCCTTTTGGCGTTTGCTCAATAGTAGTTGAAAATTTCCGGCGTTAAAATGTAACGTCCTGCAATGGCCAGATTGGACGGCGCAAGTTCGATGGCAGGTTTTTCTACCAAAGTTGTCAATTCCAGAATGGTATCGCTTAAAGAATTTCCACCAACAATACCGTAGCGATTTACTTTGTTTGCTGGAACTTGCTTCCACTGCAATAACTGATCCGCCATATTGTTCATAAGTATCCATCAATTGCTGTGTTACCGGAATGACGGAATCCATAATAGTATCGCCCAATAAAACTGCAAATGGTTCATTACCAACATGATGTCTTGCATAATAAATAGCGTCTCCCAAACCATTGGCTTCTTTCTGACGAACAAAATGGACATTAGCCATATCAGCTAAACGACGCATTTCATTGAACCAGATCATATCTTCTTTTTCTTCCAAACGCGATTCCAGTTCAACATTTCTGTCAAAATGATCTTCAATGGCACGTTTTCCTTTACCTGAAATAATCAGAATATCTTCAATTCCTGAATCAACAGCCTCCTGTACAACATATTGAATAGTAGGAATGTCAATAATTGGCAACATTTCCTTCGGCATCGATTTGGTCGCCGGTAAAAAACGGGTTCCAAGTCCGGCAGCAGGAATTACAGCTTTACGAATCATAAGTTTTGGCTTTCGGCGGTCGGCTATCGGCTTTCGGCAGATGGCATTTGCCGGTTGTTTAAGTTGAATGTAATTTAATAAAGTTTGAATTAGCGAATTGCTGACAGCCGAAGGCCGACTGCCGATAGCTAAACTACAAATGGCTTAATCACCCTTGCATTATGTTTTTTTAGTTTGACGAAAAGCTGGTTAAGCATATCGTCATCTTTATAAATTCCGATAATTGTTCCTCCCGAACCGGCAAATTTTGCTGATGCTCCGCACTCTCTGGCAGCATTGATCAATCTTTTATTTGATTCCGGAACATTGTAAATTTTACAGCGAAGATTGAAATTTTCATTCATTAATTCATGCAGATCTTCTGGTCTTCCTTCTTGTAAAGCAGTAAATCCGTCTTTTGCTTTTTGGCCGATTTGCCCGAGCACATCAATCACATCCTGTTCACCTCGATCAAATCTGGCCCGTACATCACTGTGAACTTTTCCCGAAACCTTGCTCAGATTTGTATTATAGGCAACGTAAAGTTTCGGAAGCAATGCAGGATTTATTCTTTCATAAAGTCCGTGACCTTGTTTTTCAATTAATGTTTTATCAAAATCCATGTAGACACAGCCTTCATAACATTGAATGACACGATCCTGCAAACCGGCAGCAATTCCCAGTTCTTCGGTTTCGGAAACCATCACAAGCTGAGGAAGTATTTCAATCGGAATTTCAACTTTGTAAAACTGCATCAACGCACGAAAAAGCGCTACGACAATCGCACTGGATCCGGACATACCAACCTGGCGTGGAATCGAAGAACGATATCGGACAGTGAAATTCCGGTTTGGCAATTTGATATTATTGTCTTCACAATAATCCGCAAATTTCTTGATACCGGCTTTAATCAGCGGAATACCACCATTATAACCCAGCATACTGACAGATTCGCGCAAGTGAAATATGCTGCGGAAATGTGCTGCCATCCTGTGGTTCCGGCTCTATGTGCAGCTCGGGAGATTCGTATAAGGAAATGGATGCACCGAAATTCCGGACAGAAATTGATATTGTTTTTCCAAAAAAACCATCAGAAGGATTTCCCAGCAGCCCGGCCCGGGCGTATGCGCGCGTTTCAATTATCAATGTAAAGTCTTTTTTTGTCAAAAATAGTAACTAATTGACGACACTTTCCACATTTGTCCCTTAAATAAATTAGCGGCACAGTATGTTAAGTTCGAAAAATTAATACCTTTTTTGATCTGAGAAATTGTTGAAGAATATCAGGGTACAAGCAAAAAAAGTGACCGGAAAGAAGTTTATACTTACTTCTTTCCGTTCACTCTGAACTTTTATTCTGAAAATTAAGCTTGCTTTACTAACTGGATATTGATCGACAATTTGATTTCGTCACCAACAACCACACCACCTGCTTCTGTTGTTGCACTCCATGTAAGTCCAAATTCTTTACGGCTTGATTTTACCGTTAATTTCAAAACCTGCTTTGTTTTGACCGTAAAAATCAGTCATTGCTCCACCGTATTCTGCATCAAGAACAACAGGATTTGTTACGCCTTTAATTGTCAAATCACCTTTCAATTTGTAAGTGTCTTCACCTGTTTTTTCCAAACCAGTTGAAGTGAAAGTCAATTTTGGATAGTTTTCAGCATCAAAGAAATCTCCTGAACGAAGATGTTCGTCACGTTGTGTCTGATTGGTATCGATACTTGCTACATCAGCAGAAAACTGAATGTTAGCTGTTGTCAAATCGTCACCATCTGTTTCAACTGTTCCTTCAAAAGTTTTGAATGAACCTGTTACTGTTGAAATTACAAGGTGTTTTACTTTAAACTGAATTTCTGAATGTGTTGGGTCAATAACCCATGATGTTTTAGTTGACATGATATATGATCGTTTTAATTAATATGTTTCTACATTTAATGTATATACATGTAAATGTTGCAAAAAGTTTAATACTATGCAAAAAAAATTCTCAATCTTTTTAGATTGAGAATTAAAGTGTTGATAATAAGATATTTACTGATAAATATTTTTATTCTTTTGGCATAACAAAAATGGCTTCATCAATTTTTGGATTGACTTCCAGTGTTTTGATTTTCATAGCCATTGTAGCACCTGGCATCGCTGAGGTTTCGACTTCCGATGTAAATGGATACGTAATTCCGTCAACCTGCCTGAAATCAGACTGTGTATTTTTTGATTCAATTTGCTGTCCCTGAACGGTAACCGAAGCAACAACTTTTAAAATATAAGTAAGTATCCTGGGAAATGTAGTTGGTACGTTTTGATCCGTTTTTCAGGTTTTGAGTAACCTTGTAAACTTTTGCACCGCCAAGATCATCTTCACCGTCCAACGTCAATGTTTGTCCTTTTTCTTTGTAGTTATACAAACCTGTCAAATCCGTTTCAGCTGAAAGTGATTTCACAACTTCGTCAGGAAGTGGCGTGGCTTTTGTTTGTCCGGCCATTGGATTTATAGACCAGCCTTTGTCATTGTCAATAACCTGTGTGATGGTTGATCCCTGAACGACTGTTTCACTGCGAAAGCCACGATCCTGAACAATGGTCGTTGTCACAGGAATCTGCATTTTCATCACTTCCATTTCAGCTGTGATTTTTACACTTTTCAGTTTGGACAATTTGTCTGTACCGCCCATAGCGGTTAAGTGTAAGGCAACAATTTCGTCAAGCGTTTTTTGTGCAAATGCCGAAGAGAATATTCCTGAAATAACTAGAAGTAATATCGACTTGAAATAAGTTTTTTTGAGCATGTGGAGTTTGTTTTGATAAAGTGTAAAACTAGGGAATATTAATTTAAATGTGAATTTGATTGAGGAGGAGTGGATATTATAGCTGCTGAGTGAATGAGGTTGATTACCCGTCGGACGGCAGAAAAAGCCGACCGACGGGATCGCTCGTTTCGTCCGACGGCTTTTTCGCCGTCGGACGGATATTAAAAAGCTGTTTGGACAAAAAAACTTTTATTGAACCTCCCATAAAAAAAGCGAACGAACCAAAAGATGATCCGCTCGCCAAAATATATAAGTTCTTAAAACTAATTATGAATTTTTCAATGCTTCTGCTCCACCAACGATTTCAAGGATTTCCGTTGTAATCGCAGCCTGACGCGTACGGTTGTAAACCAATTTCAGTTCTTTCAAAAGATCCTGAGCATTTTCAGTCGCTTTATCCATCGCTGTCATACGAGCACCTTGTTCCGAAGCATTTGATTCAAGAACGGCACGGTACAACTGATTTTCAACGATTTTGGAATCAATTCAGCAAGAATTTCTTCCTCAGTTCGGTTCAAATATATAATTAACCTCCGGTGCTTTTACTTTCTGTGTAGTAGTATCCGCAACGATTGGTAAATATGGATCTGTGTGAATGATTTGCGTAGCAACGTTTTTGAATTCGTTATAAACCAGATCAACCACATCATAACGACCTTCTGAAAAGTCCTTCATGATTTTTTCTGCTGCTTCCTTTACATTGACAAATTTAAGTCTTGTAAACAAATCGGTATAAGCTGTGTTTACTGTAAAACCTCTGCGGATAAATGCTTCTGCACCTTTTTTACCGATTGCAAAAATCTCAACATTTCCTTTGGCTGCCTGCACTGAATATTTTTCTTCAATCAGCTGCAATGTAGCCTTAATAATATTGGTATTGAAAGCACCGCACAATCCACGATCGGAAGTAACAACAACGATCAATATTTTTTCAGCAAAACGAACTGTTTTCAATGGGCTGTCCACTGAACTTTCAGAACCTGCTGATACTGTTGAAAGCATTTGTCCCAGTTTCTGGGCATAAGGACGCATTTGCAGGATATTATCCTGAGCTCTGCGCAATTTAGCAGCTGCCACCATTTTCATGGCTTTGGTTATCTGCTGGGTTGAATTAACCGAAACGATCCGGTTACGTACTTCTTTTAAGCTTGCCATCTTAGGGAAATTAAATGCGGTCCGCCTGAGGTAATCAAGAAGTCAGGAATCCGAAAGTTATTTCCGATCCCTGACTTAAAGTTTCTCTATTAATATTTAGCTGAAAGTTCTTTCGCTACTTTGTCAATAACATCTGTTACGCTGTTATCAAGCTTGCCTGCACGAAGTGCTGCAAGTGTTTCGCTGTATTGTGCAGAAAGAATTGTAAGGAATTCTTTGTCGAATTCTTTTACTTTTTCAACAGGAACTCTGTCTAGTAATCCTTTTGTAGATGCATAAACTGTTGCAACCTGTTGTTCAACCGGTACCGGAGCATATTGAGGTTGTTTCAATACTTCCTGGTTACGGCGTCCACGGTCAATCGCAAGTTTAGTAGCAGCATCAAGATCAGAACCGAATTTTGCAAAAGCTTCCAATTCACGGAATTGAGCCTGGTCAAGTTTTAATGTACCTGATACCTTTTTCATCGACTTGATCTGAGCATTACCACCCACACGTGATACCGAAATACCTACGTTGATCGCAGGACGGATACCCGAGTTGAACAAGTTAGATTCAAGGAATATCTGTCCGTCAGTAATCGAAATTACGTTCGTTGGGATATAAGCAGAAACGTCACCAGCTTGTGTTTCAATGATCGGAAGTGCAGTTAATGAACCACCACCTTTTACCATTGCCTTTAAGAGAAGGAGGAAGATCATTCATGTTTGCTGCAATGCTGTCATCATTGATGATCTTCGCAGCTCTTTCCAAAAGACGGCTGTGAAGATAGAATACGTCTCCCGGATAAGCTTCACGTCCCGGAGGGCGACGAAGTAGCAGGGAAACTTCACGGTAAGAAACCGCTTGTTTTGAAAGGTCATCATAAACAATCAAGTGCAGGACGACCAGTATCACGGAAAAATTCACCGATCGCAGCACCTGTAAAAGGAGCATAGAATTGCATTGGTGAAGGATCAGATGCACCAGCTGCAACGATAACCGTATAATCCATTGCACCATACGACGAAGTGTTGCTTCGATACCTTTGATGGTTGAAGCTTTCTGGCCGCAAGCAACATAAATACAGAATACAGGTTCGCCTTTATCAAAATATTCTTTTTGATTGATGATCGTATCAATAGCAACAGCAGTCTTTCCAGTCTGGCGGTCACCGATAATCAACTCACGTTGTCCACGTCCGATAGGAATCATCGCATCGATTGCTTTGATACCAGTCTGAAGTGGTTCGGTTACAGGCTGACGGAAAATTACCCCGGAGCTTTACGCTCAAGTGGCATTTCGTAAAGTTTCACCCTGAATTGGGCCCTTTCCGTCGATTGGTTCAGCAAGTGTATTTACAACACGGCCTACAATTCCTTCACCAACTTTTACAGAAGCGATCTCTTTGGTACGCTTCACAGTGTCACCTTCTTTAATTTCGCTTGAATCACCAAGCAAAACGGCTCCAACGTTATCTTCCTCGAGGTTCAAGAGCGAGGGCCTTTAAGCCATTTTCGAAAACAAGCAGCTCACCTGCCTGTACCTGTGAAAGGCCATAAATACGGGCAACACCGTCACCAACCTGAAGGACTGTTCCTACTTCTTCGAGTTCTGCTTCAGATTTAGCGCCTGCAAGTTGTTCGCGCAGGATGGCCGAAACTTCGTCCGGTCTAACAGATACCATAGTATAATTGACTTATTTAGAGTATAGTAGTAAGTTTTTGAAATCAGCCGCAAAGGTAGGGTTATATTTTGTTAAATAAAGAATACTTCAGCTTAAAAAACTGCACCATAAAAATTAGATTTTTCCAAGTTCGCCTCACTACGCTAGTATAGCGATGCAAAAATATGGAACATTCATCATGCATTTATAAGGTTTTTAAAACTTTTTTAGGTACTAATTGTGTTTTTGTTGTAATTGAGTTCGTTAATAACAATTACTTATCAAAAATTTAATTTTCCAGACCATCCTTAAGTAGAATGTACAAATTAGAAAAAACCATTTTAGCCTCAGTTTTATGTATCGGTTTAGCTGCTTCTCAGGGATTTGCGCAAGCACCCAAAAAAGTTACCAAACCAGCAGCCACAGTAAAAAAGACAACGGTTACAACAACAAAAGCAGCACCATCATCAAATGTACTCAAAAATAAGATGGATTCACTATCAGCGGCTATCGGTGTAAGTTTTTCTAATTCATTATCATCTCAGGGAATCAGTGATATTAATACAGACATACTGACCAAAACGATCAATGCAGCACTTAAAGGTGGAAAAACAGCTTTCTCTTCAGAAGAGGCAAATAAATTTATCGGTGAATATTTTCAAAAAATGATGGAAGAAAAAGGAGCAGTGGTGAAAGTAGAAGGAGAAAAGTTTTTGGAAGAAAACAAGAAAAAGGCGGGTGTAACAACAACAGAAAGCGGTTTGCAGTATTCAGTTATTAAAATGGGCGATGGTCCGAAACCTTCTGCAACAGATAAAGTAAAAACCCATTATCATGGCACTTTAACCAATGGAACGGTTTTTGACAGTTCTGTTGATCGCGGTGAGCCGGTTGAGTTTCCGGTAAATGGTGTAATAAAAGGATGGACAGAAGCATTGCAGCTTATGCCGGTTGGTTCGAAATGGAAATTATATATTCCATATCAATCTGGCTTATGGCGAACGTGCAGCAGGTCCTCAAATTCCAGCTTATTCAGCTTTAGTTTTTGAAGTTGAATTATTAGAAATTGTTAAATAGTTAACAAAAATTCGACGAATGAAAAAGTACCTAATCACTCTTATTCCTGTTGTATTACTTGGCTGGCAGCGAGGTCCCGTACAGCAAAATGCGATCGTCACTACGGAAACTTCACTGGCGGAAGATATAAAACCGACGGCAGCTCAGTATAAGGCGGAAGAGCTTTCGACACGAATTCTATCAAATTATCACTATCGTAAAACGAAACTGAATGATTCGTTATCGTCGGCGATTTTTGATAAATATATTGATGGTATCGACCACGGTCGACTGTACTATCTGGCCTCTGATATGGCGGAATTTGAAAAGTACAAGTACTCTTTCGACGACTTTTTGCAAAAGCGTGAACTGGATGTTCCTTTCAACATGTATAACCTTTTCAGAAAGCGTTATCAGGAAAGAAGTGAATACATTCAGACGCTTCTGAAAACGCCAAAACCGTTTGACTATACTGTTGACGAATCACTGAACACGGACCGTGAAAAAGTGGCCTGGGCAAAATCAAATGACGAACTGAATGATACCTGGAGAAAGTATCTGAAAAGTGAGGCGCTTGATTTGAAACTTGCAGGAAAAGCGGATTCTTCGGTTGTGAAAACAATGAGTGACCGTTATAAAAATCGTGATCGTGGTTTGAGCCGTATTCGTACGGAACAGGTTTTCCAGATGTTTATGAATGCGTATGCAGAATCTCTGGATCCGCATACAAGTTATATGGCACCAACTTCTGCGGATCGTTTCAAACAGGAAATGAGCCAGTCGGTTGAAGGTATCGGAGCATTACTTCGTGAGGAAGATAATTATATCAAAATCGTTGAAGTAATTCCTGGCGGACCTGCATTTAAAGGAAAACAACTTAAAAAAGAAGATAAAATCATCGGCGTTGCCCAAGGTGACGATGGTAAATTTGTTGACCTGGTAGGCTGGTTTGTTGATGATGCGGTTAAACTGATCAAAGGTCCGAAAGGTACCGTGGTTCGTTTGCAGATTATTTCGGCAGATGCGCTTTCGAGTACGCCTCCAAAGGAATATCAGACTGGTTCGTGAGAAAATCAAACTGGAAGATTCATCGTGCCAAGAAGGAAATCGTTTCTGTAAATAATGGAGACAAAGATTATAAGATCGGTGTGATCGATATTCCTTTGTTCTACCGTGATTTTGAAGGTGCGCAACAAAAGGAAAAAGAATTTTCAAGCACAACACGTGATGTTCAAAAAATCATCACAGAATTGCAGGCTGAAAATGTAGATGGTATCGTAATTGACCTTCGGAATAATGGCGGTGGTTCGTTAACAGAAGCAGTTTCTTTGACTGGTTTGTTTATCAACAGAGGACCGGTTGTTCAGGTTAAAGAAGGACAGGGTGAAGTTGAAGTTCAGTCTGATAATGATCCGACGATTGCTTACAATGGCCCGATGGCTGTTATGGTGAACCGATTCAGTGCTTCGGCTTCCGAGATTTTTGCAGCGGCTATTCAGGATTACAAACGTGGAATTATCGTAGGGGAGCAAACTTATGGTAAAGGAACAGTTCAGACTTTGATTGATCTTAATCAGTGGGTTCCAAAGGAAACTGATCAGTTAGGACAGGTGAAACTGACTGTTGCGAAATTCTACCGTATCAACGGAAGCAGCACGCAGTTGAAAGGTGTAATGCCTGATCTGGAATTGCCAACTGCTTTTAAAGTGAATGAATATGGTGAAGGTTCTCAGCCAAGCGCATTGCCTTGGGATCAGATTGCATCTTCAAAATATGAAGCTACAAATAATATCAATGAGAAAATCGTAAGTCAGCTTCGTGACAAATATAACCACCGTTTGAAATCGGATGAAGAGTTGAAAACATTGGTAAAAACAATGGACGAATTTAAAAAAGCGCGTGAAAACAAAGTTGTTTCTTTGCAGGAATCAAAACGTAAAGTAGAACGTGATGAAGCTGAGAAAGAAACGTGCTGCGATGAAACAGCTTGGCGAAGATGTCTGATGATGAAGACGAAGATGCTGCGGATGCAAAACCAAAAACGGCTGAAGCTCCGAAAGAAGTTAAGAAGAAAAAAGATATCTATATTACTGAAACAGGCCGTATGCTTGCTGATTTGATCGTTATTTCGAAAGAACCAAGTTTGGCAGGGGCTAAGAAGAAGTAATTTTTAAGTTGAAATAAAAAATAAGACAGTTTGCAAAGGCAGACTGTCTTATTTTTTTGTATTGGAGGTCACGGTCATGTCCGATATTCCGGCGTCCCCGGGTAGAAACCCGGGGTTAAGATATTATCGCGCCGTTGGCGCTAAGTTAATAGTTCATGAAATGGGCATATATTTATCAATGCCGTAGGCATGACCGACATTGTAGCCCCGGGTTTCAACCCGGGGGATATGAGACGGATCGTAACGTAACAAAATGCCGTAGTCATGGTCGATGTGAATTGGCGAAAAGCTGGTTTTATTCCCAACCACCACCCAACGATCTATACAAATCCACCAAAGCTAAATGCTGATCTTTTTGAACTTCTGTCAATGCCAGTTCAGCTTCCAAAACATTTTTCTGAGCTGCAATTATTTCAAGATAAGTAGCATAACCAGTTGTGAAAAGATCTCTTGACGTCACAACCGCTTGCTGCAAAACATCAACTTCCTGCTTCTTGAAATCCGAAATTTTCTTCGTGTTTTCTATCTTTTTCAAACTGGTACTCACTTCCTGAAAACCGGTTAAGATCGCTTTGTTATAAGCATAAAGAGATTCAATACTTGCGGCTTCAAAACGTTTTTGTCCAGCTTTTAGCGCTTTTCTATTGAAGATAGGAGCAGCTAATCCACCAAGTGCGGTATATGCAATAGAACCGGAATTGAATAGCAATGAACCTTTAAAAGCATTAAAACCTAATAAACCTGTAATGTTTAAAGAAGGTAAAAATGCCAGTCTCGCTGCTTGTAAATCTGCGTGGTTTGCTAATAATTCCAATTCAGCCTGCTGAATATCCGGACGTCTAATCAGCATTTTTGAAGGAATTCCTGCCTGGACGCGCTCCGGTAAATTTTCATTCAATTTGCCACCTCTGGTAATTTTTTGAGGGAAACGTCCGAGTAAAAGATTCAAATTATTTTCTGCTTCAACGATTCGTTGATTAATCTGAATTTCCAGACTTTGCGTATTTAGTAACTGAGCCGTAAATTGTCTTACACCCAATTCATTTGCTCTCCCGCCTTCTTTCTGAATTTTGATATTTTCAACAGCGGATTGTTGTAATGCGATATTTTTTTGAATAATCGCCAAGCTCAGAATCCATCGCTAAAAGTTCGTAATAAAGCCGTGATACCTGTGCGATCAGACTTGTTACAACCAGATTTCTTCCTTTTTGCGTAGCCAGAAAACGGGTGTAAGCCGCTTTTCGCTGCGTTCTTAATTTTCCCCAGATATCAACTTCCCATGTACTTCTAAACCCTACGAAATAATCGGGCATGAACGGTGCAGGAAGTCTTCTGTCACTATCAATGTTTTCGGAAAAGTTGGTATCATAATTTCCAACACCATCCATGGTATAATCTCCAAACTTGCGGCCACCACCTGAAACTTCAGCATTCACAGCGGGCAGTAAAGCGCCTTTGGCAAGCAGAATATTCGTTTTGGCCATTTCAATCCGTTGAACAGCCATTTTTAAATCAGGATTATTCAATAAAGCAGTATCGATCAACGCGATCAGATTGGCATCTTTAAAAAATGATTTCCATTGCATAGAACCTATACCGGTCGAATCCGTTTGACTATCAAAAGTTTCCGGTGTTCGTATAGATGAGGCGTGTTGAACGGGCTGCATCATTTTACATCCGCTAACGAAAATTAAGGTTGCAGCCAGAAGGGTTTGATAAGCTTTTTTATATGTTTTCATTAATTACGATGCAGTTAGTAAAGAGCAGTCATGAAGATATTCATGACTGCCGGATAATCTTTTCAGGATCAGTGAAGCAAAACTTCTTCCCGTTCCAGCTTGGGCGTAGAAGGTTTTTTAGGAAGCGCGAGTGTAGCGAACAAAACATAAAGTCCGGGAATGATAATTACCCCGAAAAGCGTACCGATTAGCATACCGCCGGCAGCCGCGGTTCCGATCGACCGGTTTCCCATAGCACCAGCACCCGAAGCGATACAAAGCGGGATAAGTCCGGCGATAAATGCAAAAGAGGTCATCAAAATTGGTCGTAGCCTTTCGGTGGCACCTTCCAGCGCAGCTTCAAAAACGGTTCGGCCTTCTTTTTGACGAATAATGGCGTATTCAACGATCAGGATCGCATTTTTTCCTAAAAGTCCGATGAGCATGACCAGCGAAACCTGGGCATAAATATTGTTTTCCAAACCCAGAAGTTTCAGCGAAAGGAAGGCTCCGAAAATACCGGTTGGTAAGGAAAGTATTACCGGAAGCGGAAGAAGGAAACTTTCGTATTGCGCTGCCAAAAGGAGATAAACAAAGAGAAGACATATGGCAAAAATGTACATTGCCTGATTTCCGGACAGGATTTCCTCCCGCGTCATACCTGACCATTCATACGAAAATCCTTTTGGAAGCTTTTCTTTTGCAACACGTTCAACAGCCTTGATGGCATCTCCGCTACTAAACCCGGCGCGGCATCGCCATTGATCATTGCGGATGTATACATGTTGTAGCGCGTCAGCAGTTCCGGTCCGTAAACCCGTTCCAAGCGTATGAAAGTCGAAAACGGAACCATTTCGCCACGATTATTTTTGACATACAATTTCAAAATGTCCTCCGGGTTCTTGCGGAAACTCGGGTCCGCCTGCACCATTACCTTATACATCTGTCCAAACCGGATGAAGTTGGAAGCATATAAACTCCCGATCAAGGTTTGGAGTGTGCTCATGGCCACATCAACCGAAACTCCTTTTTTTGAAGCGATATCTGCATCCACATGGATCATATATTGTGGGAAGCTGGCATCAAAACTGCTGAATGCACTGGCTATTTCCGGTGTATCCATCAAGTCTTTTACAAATTGATTGGTTATTTCAGCTGTTTTTTGAAGATCATCACTGCCTGTCCTGTCCTGAACACGGAGCTCAAATCCACTTGAATTACCAAATCCGGGAACCGTTGGAGGAGGGAAAAACTGTATGTCTGCATCGGTAATATGCTTCGTTTTTTGTTCCATTTCCGCGATAATATCCTTTACAGATGCTTTTCGCTGATCCCAGGGTTTCAGGTTGATCATCGCCATACCGTAAGAAGAACCGGCAGATTCTGTGATCAAGCTATATCCCGACAAGGTGAAGATACCGATTCCACCGGTTCCAGTGACTGCTGCGACTTTCTGAATTTCATCCAGTACAGCTTCCGTTCTTTCAACGGTAGCAGCAACCGGCGTTGTTACATTCACATTGATCACACCCTGATCTTCTGTTGGGATAAATCCGGTTGGCAATATGGTGTTGATTCCATAGGTACCGATACAAAATGCCAGCAAAAGACCGATTGTAATCATTCTTCGGCTGACAATGAGAGAAAGCAGTTTTCGGTATTTGTTAGAAATACCATCATAGCCGTTGTTAAATCCTCTGAAAAACCGGTCAAGTGGTGTGTTTTTAGCAGGCTGTCCATGGGTGTTTTTAAGCATTAATGCACAAAGTGCAGGAGTAAGTGTCAATGCATTAATTCCTGATATGACAATTGAAATTGCCAGCGTAATTGAAAACTGCCGGTAAAAAATCCCGACCGGTCCTGACATAAATGCAACCGGAACAAACACAGCCGACATGACCAGCGTGATCGCAATAATTGCTCCGCTCATTTCCTTCATTGATTCAATGGTAGCTTCTCTGGCGTCCAGATGTTTTTCAGCCATTTTTGCATGAACGGCCTCGACGACGACAATGGCATTATCGACCACAATACCAATTGCAAGTACCAATGCAAAAAGCGTCAGCAGATTAATTGAAAATCCGAATAATTGCATAAAAGCAAATGTACCGACCAAAGCAACCGGTACGGCCAAGGCGGGAATAAGTGTTGAACGGAAATCCTGCAAGAACAGATAAACAATAATAATTACCAGAATAAATGCTTCGATCAATGTGCGAACAACTTCATGAATGGATGCATCCAGAAACCGCGAAACGTCGTAGGAAACGAAGTAATCCATTCCCGGAGGAAAGCTTGTACCTTTTAGTTCAGCTACTTTGCTTTTGATATTTTTGATAACCTCCTGCGCATTGGAACCCGGCCGCTGTTTGATCATGATCGATGCCGAAGGTTTTCCATTGGATTTGGAAGCCATGTCGTATTCCAGTGTTCCAAATTCAATATCAGCAACATCCTTTAATTTCAGCATTGAACCATCCGGATTGGAGCGCAATACAATATTTTCATATTGAGCCGGTTCAAATAATTTTCCGGTGTATTTCAAAACATATTGCAAAACCTGCGTTTCACGGCCGGAAGCTACGCCCGTTTTTCCAGGTGCTGCCACCACATTCTGATCACGTATCGCCTTTACAACTTCATCGGCCGACACATTGTAACTATTCATCCGATCGGGTTTCAGCCACACGCGCATGGAGTAATCCTTACTTCCCATGATTTGCGCGCGACCGACACCGTCAATTCTTTTTAACTCTTTCAGGATATTGATATCAGCAAAGTTGTAGACAAAATCTTCGCCAACAGTAGTGTCTGTACTCATGATATCCAGATACATAAGCATACTGTTTACCTCTTTTTCGGTGGTAACACCCAGCTTTGATTACTTCTTCCGGAAGTTCATCAATAACCGTTTGAACACGGTTTTGTACGTTCACTGCGGCCAGATCCGGATCCACACCTACATTAAATGAAATGGTAATCGTGGTAACACCATCGTTACCGGAAACACTGGTCATGTAAGTCATGCCAGGTACACCATTGATGGCTTTTTCCAAAGGAACTGCAACGGCATCTACGCAAACTTCCGAATTGGCACCCGTGTAGGTGGCAGTTACGACAACAGAAGGAGGGACAATATCAGGGAACTGGGAAACGGGCAGTCCTATAAAAGCCAAAATCCCCAGCAGGGTGATGAAAATGGAAATGACCAGCGACAGAACCGGTCGCTCTATAAATTTTTGAAACATGATTTAAAATTCAGGTGAGAATTAAGATTTTATCGTGCTGTAAGCTCGATTTTGCTCGTTTCTGTTTTAACAGAGTCCAAAGTGATCAGTTTTTGGATTAATCGTAACGCCATCTTTCAATCCCTGAAGTCCCTCATAGACAATCGTTTCTCCCGGCTCCAATCCTGACTTTACAATATAATATCCTGAAAGCCTCGATTTGGGTACGAAGCTTCTGGTCTTTATTTTATTATCTTTTCCTAAAACGTAAACAAAGCTTTTATCCTGAATTTCAAATGCAGCTTTCTGAGGAATTAAAATGGCATTTTCAACAGTATTTGTCAATCGGATTGTACCGGTTGAACCATGTTTTAACAGTTTTTCCGGATTTGCAAAACGTGCCCTGAAAGCAATAGAGCCGGTTCCTTCATCGAAAGCACCTTCCATTGTTTCAATTTTTCCTTTATGTTTGAAAAAAGAGCCATCTGCAAGTTCGAGTTCTACAATCGCATTTTGGTTGGATGCCGCGCCTCTTGCTCTTGTATATTCCAGATATTCATTTTCAGAGACATTGAAATAAGCAAATACATTTTTAGTATCCGAAAGCGTAGTCAGCAATGTTCCTTCATTGATCAGACTGCCGATTTTATAAGGAAGCCTGTCGATCATACCGTCGAAAGGAGCTTTGATCTGAGTTTGCGCGAGATGAATAGCCGCATTTGATTTTTCGGATTTTGCTTCTTCAATTTTTGCCGTTCACGGCTGCATAGTTTAGCCTTGGCAACATCAACTTCTGTTTTGGAAATCACATTTTTTTCTACCAGCATTTTAACCCGTTTCAGTTCAAGTTCCGCACCTTTTGCATCGGCAATAGCACTTTGCAGATTTGCTTTTGCTTTGGCAAGTTCTGCTGCATATTCCTCACTATTGATGCGGAAAAGTATCTGTCCTTTTTTTACTTCCTTTCCTTCATCCACATAAACTTCTTCAAGATATCCTTTTACACGGGCGTAAATTTCCACGTTTTTTACAGCATGAATATCACCAACATATTCCCGGTGCAACTCCGTTTTTTGAGTTTTTAATTCTGTAACCGGTATCGTTGGAATCGAGTCTTTGCTTTCCGTAGTATCTTTACTTTGTGTAGAACAACTGGCGGTAAAAAGGCTCAGGCCCAGTAATACAGCCAAATGGTGATTTTTCATGATGAGTAGTTAACAGGTTGAAAATTAATATTTTGAATAGGTTTTGGGGTAGTATTTATAGCACACAGACTTATCGCCTGTAAATTTTACAGGACCTTGGGAAAAGCATAATCTAAACGGAAAGTACGCGCTGAAAAGCTGGCGTTTTACGTCAGGTTATACGATCAAAATGTTGCGGCTAAAAATTTACAAGTAAAGGCTATAAACCTTTAAGATTGACTAGAATGGAGAAAGTCGATGAAGAAAGCTGTAATAATCGGGCAAGGTAAGTAACCCCTCAATAGAGCCGATAACTTGCCGGGTGTAATGTTGAAAAACTGACTTTTCTGAAAAATGGAAGTATTCTGAAAGTACCGATTCAAGACAAATAAAGCGGTAACTGGAAGTTCTGTGACGGAGAAGACTCGAAAGATTTTCTTTCCATTTAAATTCATCAGCACTAAGAAATGTCTGGCGCTGGCAAATCGAATAGTCGATTTCTACCTCATCTTCTTCTTCAAGATAGTATTTATTGTTGAAAGGAGATAAGTTTGCGATTCCGAAATTGGTCCGGCATGACGCCTCTGCCTGTCCGACGAACAGGGATGAGGCAAGAATTTGCCCAATGCAAAAAAACAATACAAAAGTTCTTTTAAGCATGGTACCAATTACTATCAAAACATTGAAAAATTCATATTTTTATAATGAATTCAAGAATGATTGGAATTAATTTATTGGAAATGCAATACTGTGATCCAATAATTCAAATATAATAATTCAAGCTTTTAAAGCAAATTTTCTGAATTGTTAATACATGTTAATCAAATTTAATTTTTTTCTAATACGGAGACCAAAGGTTAGTTAATAGGAGATATTTTCAGGAAAACTGTCCGGTATATAATTGATAATATTTTCCTTTTTTCAGCATCAAATCAGTATGATTTCCCCGTTCGATAATTCGTCCGTATTCAAGAACGATAATTTCATCCGCATTTCTGACTGTCGACAAACGATGTGCGATGACGAAGGTGGTTTTACCTTTCATGAGCGTATCCATTCCTTCTTCAATCAACTTTTCAGTTCTGGTATCGATCGAACTCGTTGCTTCATCGAGAATTAAAATCGGTGCTTCGGCCACTGTCGCGCGGGCAATATTTAATAATTGTCTTTGTCCCTGACTTAAATTACTTCCATCGCCGTCCAAAATCGTATTATATCCCTGCGGCATTCTGGTGATGAAAGAATGTGCATTGGCTAGTTCCGCAGCATGGATAACTTCCTGATCCGTTGCCGACAATCTTCCGTAACGAATATTTTCCATGACCGTACCGGTAAACAAATGCGTATCCTGCAAAACAATAGCAAGCGATTTCCGCAGACTTTCCCTGGAAATGTCTTTTATATCAATGCCATCAATCGTGATTTTTCCGGATTGAATATCGTAGAATCTTGGAAGCAAATTAATAATAGTTGTTTTTCCGGCACCGGTTGAACCTACAAATGCAATTTTGTGACCCGGTTTTACGCATAAATTTATATCATGTAGAATCACTTTATCCGGACTATAACTGAATGTGACATTTTCAAATCGAACTTCACCTTCTACTTTTGAAATTGTTATTGCATTTTCAGAATCGACTGGCTCAGGAAGCTGATCCATCATTTCAAAAACACGTTCAGCTCCGGCTAATGCAGCTTGCAGACTATTTAACTGACTGGATAATTCATTAATCGGTCTTCCGAATTGTCTTGAATATTGAAGAAATGAAGCCAATCCACCAATATCCAGACCTCTTGTCACGGCCAGAATTCCACCGATTGTTGCTGTTAAAGCATAATTAATCGTGCTCATGTTGATCATGATGGGCATCATCATACCAGAAAACATTTGTGCTTTTGTCGCCTTGTCACGAAGATCAAAGTTCAGTTTTTCAAAATCTGCTTCTGCTTTTTCTTCGTAACCAAATACTTTCACAACCTTTATTCCGGTAATGATTTCTTCAATATAACCATTGGTCATACCGACTGCCTTTTGCTGGGCAATGAAATAATTTTTACTTCTTTTGATGACCTGCGAAGCCAGGAAAAGCATGAGCGGAACCATCACCAACGTTACCAAAGTCAACAGTGGACTGATGTATAACATCAGCAGAAATGTACCTGTCAGGGTAATAATACTCGTGAAAATCTGGGTTAAACTGTTGTTTAAAGATTCACTGACCAGATCTACATCATTGGTGAAACGGCTCATTAAATCACCATGACTATTTGTGTCAAAAAATTGTAAGGGAAGTGATTGCAGCTTTTTGAAAAGATCGTTTCTCATTTCGTTGACCGTTTTTTGAGAAATAATAATCATAAACCTGCTTTGCAGATAAGCTGCCGTTGCACCAGCTACATAAATCACCAGCATAATACCAAGCATGTGAATTAATCCATCCACATCTTTTGGTATAATGTAATCGTTGATCAGCGGACGAAGTAAATAAGATCCGGTTAAAGAAGCGGATGTATTGATCAAAATAAATAAAACGACAGTGAGCAGTCCCAGTTTATTTTTTTGCAAATATCCCCAAAGCCGACGCATGGTCAGGTTAATATTTTTTGGTTTTTCTGCCGAAAACCGTCTTCCTGAACTCGATCCCGGCATTCCGCCTGGAGCTGCCGAATGTGTTGTGATTTGCTATTTTCGCTCATGAGGCTATGGCTTCATTTTGCTGTTGAGACTGGTAAATTTCCTGATAAACCGCATTGGATTTCATCAGTTCATCATGCGTTCCGACGCCGATAATCCGTCCGTCGTCCAGGATAATAATCCGGTCAACAGATTCAATTGAACTGATCCTTTGAGCAATGATAAACGTAGTTGTGTTATTATGATTTTCCTGCAAAGCAATTCTGATTTTCGCTTCCGTAGCGGTATCGACGGCACTTGTACTATCATCGAGAATAAGAATCGTTGGTTTTTTCAAAAGTGCTCTGGCAATACATAATCTTTGCTGCTGCCCGCCGGAAAGATTTACGCCGCCCTGTCCCAAAACTGTTTCGTATTGAAGTGGAAATGACATGATAAAATCGTGTGCCTGAGCATCTTTTGCGGCCGAAATTATTTCTTCATCGCTTGCATCCGGTTTCCCCCATTTCAGATTACTTTTTATGGTACCGGAAAATAAAACGTTTTTTTGAAGTACCGTTGCCGTTGCTTCGCGCAAATGTTTTATGGAATAATCCCGGACATCCACATCGTCAATCAAAACCTGCCCTTCGGTAACATCATATAATCTTGGAATAAGCTGAACAAGACTTGTTTTAGCGGAACCGGTTGCGCCGATAATCGCAATTAATTCGCCAGGAATTGCCGTGAAACTGATGTCTTTCAAAACAAACAGATCACTTTCACTTTTATATTTGAAACACACATCACGGAATTCAACTTTTCCCTTCTGAATTTCCAGATTTTGGCTTAATGCCGTTGGCGTATCGTTTATATCAATTTTGGTATCCAGTACTTCAATAATTCTTTTGGAAGAAGCACTTGCTCTGGAAAACATCATGATTGTCATAGAAAGCAGCATCAGAGCGATCAGGATCTGGGTGATGTAGCTGATAAATGACATAAGCTGTCCAACCTGCAAATCGCCCGTCATTACTTTATTTCCACCAAACCAAACAACTGCGACAATCGAAACATTCATAATCAGCATCATCACCGGCATAATCAAAATCACGATTGTTGACGCTTTGACAGACATTTCCATCAGATCATTATTAGCGACTGAAAATTTTTGTTCTTCAAAATCACTTCGGACAAATGATTTTACAACACGTATATTGGTGAGGTTTTCCTGGATTGCCGCATTCACGCGGTCCAGTTTTTTCTGCATTTTGGTAAAATACGGAATGCCTTTTTTCATGATGATAAAAATGGCAAGACTTAAAACCGGAATGGCGACTGCTATAATAATTGTTAATTCCCGATTGATCTGCAAGGCGAAAATCACGGCGCAAACGAGCATCAATGGAGCTCGGATTAATAACCGCAAGGACATCATCACAACCTGCTGCAAAGTATTAATATCATTTGTCAATCTGGTTACCAACGATGCACTGCTGAAAGTATCAATATTTGAAAAAGAGAATTCCTGAATTTTTTTAAACAAACCTTGCCGTAATTCGCTGGCAAAACCAACAGAGGATTTCGAAGAAAAATAAACATTTCCGATACCGCCAACGATAGCTACAAGCGATAAACTGATCATCAAAGCGCCCATTTTCAGAATATAATGGGTATCCTGATTTTTAATCCCGACATCGACAATATCTGACATCAGCATAGGCTGGACAATTTCCCCGAAAACATCAATAATGGCCAGGAAGGGGCCGAGAATCATCGCAGTCTGGTATTTTTTTATAAACTGAAGATATCTTTTCATCAGAACAAATGCGTCAGATTTTGGATAATTTGAAAAGAAAGTACCGGACGTTGTTGGTAAAGCGTGTACAGGTATGCAAAATAGATATTTAATTTTTTACGGTTACTACAAATATCCTGCCCTTGTTTTTTCTAATGATTTGTTAATGTCACTTATGAATAAATAATGATATATTAATTCATATTTTTAAACAGAAAATGTATATTTCGAAAATGATTAAAAGATGGATTAATCGCTTGGTAATCTATTGGTTACTTATCATTTCTGGCGACTCCTATTTATTTTATGAAAGTATTTCAAATTAAAACTCCGACGTTCATTTTAACAAAAATGACGAGTGCTGACAGCGACAAATATTACAGGCTTAGTAACAATGATAAGGTGATGAAGTTTGTGACCGGTGCTGCGCTTAAGTCGTGAAGAGTCGGACAAGATGCTTGCGCAGATTTTAAGGGAAAATGGTACAGACGATTATTTTGGAAGATATTTAATTGAAGAGATCAAAACAGGTGCGCTGGTAGGTGTGGCGAAACTCGAACCTTTTGGAACAGAAGTGGAAATCGGATACAGGATCATGGAAGAATATTGGGGGAAAGGTGTAGCCACTTCCATAGCAAAATCTTTGATCAGATTTTCTCTTAAAACATTTAATCCGACTGCTGTTATCGCATTTGTAAACATACACAATGCTGCGTCGATAAGAGTTTTGGAAAAGGCGGGGATGACAAACGTTGAAAGCATTGAAGATATTGATGAAGAAAAATTCAAATTCAGTTATTCACCTAAAACGAACTCGATCATGAAAAAAGCGCTCTACATTCTTCTTGGGTTAATCGGGATTTTCCTGATTGCTGCCTTCATCATGCCAAAAGATTATGCAGTTGAAAGAGAAATTGTCATTAATAAACCGAAAGCCGAAGTGTTTGACTATCTGAAATCTTTGAGAAATCAGGACAACTGGAGTGTATGGATGAAGATGGACCCAAACATCAAAAAATCATACAAAGGCACTGACGGGGCAATCGGTTTTACGTCAATGTGGGAAGGGAACGATGACGTCGGAAAAGGCGAGCAGGAAATAAAAAAGATAAGCGAAGGAGAGCGCATTGATACGGAATTACGATTTATCAAACCTTTTGAATCCAAGAATGATGCTTATATGATCACGGAAAATGCAGGAGAAAACCAGACAAAAGTAAAATGGGGATTTTCCGGAAAAATGCCTTATCCAATGAATGCGATGCTGCCGTTTATGGGCATGGAAAAATCGGTTGGTAGTGATTTTTCCAATGGATTAAAGAATTTGAAGGAGATTTTGGAAAAATAGTTTTCTTGCCACGAATGTACGAATGTTCACTAATTTCTTTTTGATGATTTTCACAAGCTTCTAATATTGATTTTCTATGGGTTTAAGAAGTCCTCGTTTAGACGAATATATTATCAAATCTGCTGATTTCGCTATTCCGATTCTGGATTATTGGCGTGAAATTGTTCACGCGGCTTGTCCGGATGTGAAGGAAACTATGAAATGGAGCATGCCTTTTTTTGAATACAATAATTACAATTTATGTAATATGGCAGCTTTCAAAAATCATTGTCGCTTTCACTTTTGGCTTGGCTTCCAAGATGAGTGATCCTGATAAATTATTTTCGAAAAGCGAGGATGAAGGCGAAATGAGTCAGTTTGGGAAAATAACAAAAGTTGAAGATCTGCCTTCGGAAGAGCAGATTTTTGCCCTTATTCAGGATGCCATGTTGTTGATTGATAAAGGTGTTAAATTGACAAAAGATCCTGCTAAAAAAGTCGTAAAGGAGCTCGTAATACCGGATTATTTTCTGGAAGCTATTGATGACAATCCTGAGGCGCAGGAAAATTTTGAACGGTTTACATCTTTCGCAAAAAAAGGAATATGTCGACTGGATTGTTGAAGCGAAAAGTGAAGCTACCAGGATAAAAAGAATGGAGCAGGCAGTTAACTGGATGGAAGAGGGGAAAGTTCGGCACTGGAAATATCTTAGGTAGCTGTCGGCTTTCAGCAGTCGGCTGTCAGACATTGCCCGAAATAAATCCGTTCAGGACAAGTTGATAGCCGACTGCCGAAAGCCGATGGCAAATTTCAAAACTTACCATTTTCGTCCGCTAAGACATATCTGAAAGTATAGTATTTTGATTCTTCGGTAGGAACATCTTCCGGTGCACCTTTGTAATAACTGACAAATTCTATTTTGGCGAATTTGCCTTCTGCCGTTTTTACAATAATGGTTCTGCCGACAATCGGAAGGATGGCATGAACGCTCATGTCATATTTATACCATGAACTTCCACTGCCGCTTGCAATCGCATTTCCGCTTCCGCCATCTACTTTGTAGCCGTCTTTTGGAGCTTCGGTAATAGTATCAAACGGTTTTTCAAGAACGATAGCACCACCTTGTCCCGATCCGCTTGTTCCGCCGTTTGTCAGAATCGTAGTTCCGCTAAAAGCAAGATCCCATTTTGTTGTTTTTGCATCGGTTTCAGCAACTTCGGCTCCACTTGTCAAACTGAAATAATGATAAGTATTTGGTTTTGTCGCTGCACTGAAATCTTTGATCACACGGATCTCAGCTTTTGAAATTTCGTTACTCATATTGGATTCGAATTTAGTTGATTGACTAAAAGATGACCCGTTTGGTAGCGAAGTTACTAATGTTGAAATAAATAAAAGAGATGTAAGCATGATTAAGAATCTGTTTAAATCTAAAAATCAGAGAAAACGGTGTTATGGCCGTTCTCTCTGATTTTTTAAATAATTTGGAAATGATTAAGCTCCTTTTTTAACCAGTTTGTATTCCAGTTTCGGCTTTCCTCTTTCTCCGCCATCTGTTGAGGTGAAGCTTATGAATCTAAGTTTGTAAACATTTCCGCCAGCATCTTTGATGACATAGAAACGATCCGTTTTTACACCCACAGTACCGCCAGAAGTTACTCTCCATTTAGAACCGATCACATCACGGTCAGCACTGAAAGTCGTTGTTGCGATATTGCTTTCTGCATAAGCATCGTACGTTGCAGTTGTTGTCAAAACTTCCGCTGCTGTTACACCGGCAAGTTGATTGATGAAAACAAGATCCGAGAATCCGTAAGGAATATTTGTTGTTCCAGAAGCAGTGTAGTACATGCTATAACCCCACTCAATATCCCAGCGTGCTGCTGCTGGCTGAACCGCAACCGTAGCGCCTTTTACAAGAGAAACGAACTGGAAGTTATAAGTTGGATCTTTCGTCACATCAAGTGTTTTGAAAGTAGTATCATTCAATAATGCATATTGCAAAGTGTAACCCGTTGTTCCTTTGCGGATAATACGGATTTTGTAGATCTGGTCAGCTGGTAAAACAGTAGCTGAGCCACCTTTACGGTTCAGGATATAAACCTTATTGTCAGCGTCCGTTGCAGAAATTTCTTTAATAAGCGTTTCAGCAAGTTTGCCTGAATAACCATCAGATAATGCCAAGGTTCCCTGTCCTTGTCCGATTGCCAGTTTAGTAAGATCAACATCTGCCGCAGTTACCGCATTAAGATCAGATTTATCAATTGCAATGGCAGAAGCACCATTTGTAGTATTGATCGTAACTCTGAAATCAGTTCCTGCATAGAAACCAAGATCCCAGCTATCACGTAATACAGGTGTTTGCAAGTTTGCGCTCAGGTCAAGAAAAACAGAATTTGCAGCACTTGATCCTGCTTCTGTTCCGGCAATTCCGTTTAGCTGAATGCTTGTTCCGTCAGAAACGATGGCTTTGAAACTAAGTTTCAAATCGGTATTTGCACCAATCAAAACGGGTGAAGCAACAGAAGTTATTTTAAACTGAATACTTTCATCACCATTCAAAAGAACACCTGCTGTTTTAAGAACTTTGAAAGAAACGCTGCTTGCTCCGGCAGGAACAGTTAGCGCCAAAGTATTATTGGTAGCGGCAGGAGTCGTAGTGAACTGCGTACCGTAAGTAAGTAATGTTGGTGTCAACGAAACAGAAATTGTTGTTGCTGTTTCCGCTGCTCTGCTCAATACGATTTTGACATCAGCTGATTCACCGTCAAAACCTTGTGCAGTTGATTCAAAGGCAGCGGTATTGTCCGGTAACGCTGGATCGTCATCTGAACAGGCATTGAAAATACCCAAGAGGGCAATGATGAGTAGAGGCTTGAATAATTTGTTCATAATTGTTTTGATTAATTTAAAAAGGGTAATAATTATTTTTTAGACCAGTGGATATTCATGCCGAGGAAGTAAGAGCGACCGTTAAATCCTGGTCCGGTAGCATCATGACCGGAACCAATTGTTGTGTTTTTGATCGATGTTAAATCAAAAAGATTTTTTGCTCCGCCAATCAGGTTGATGTACTTTCCTAACGTTTTGGTAATGGTAAGATCAGCCATATTGTAGCCGCTGATTTGTCTCAAACTTGCTGTAACCGGTGTCCCGCTGATGAGAGCGTAAGCAGGTTTTTTACCCGTGTACTTATAGAAGAAATTTATGCTTGCTCCGATTTTTGAAAAGTTGTAAAGAAGATTCGCATTGATTTCCGGCGACCAAACAAATTTTGGAAGATCTTCTGTTACACCTTCTGACTCATCCAGGATTTCATTGTAAGTTCCGATATAAGTGGCTCCCAAAGTTGCCTGCAAGTTTTTCCAGTAAAACTTATTATCAAGACTTACGCCTGTTGTTTTGAATAAACTGATATTCAGATAAGTCGTTTGCGTAGGATTGTTTGGGTCAAAGCCTGTATCGATTCTGTTATGGAAAATGTTATAAAATCCACCCAGTGTTGAAGTTACTCTTAAAGAAGATTGTTGTTTTACTTGCCAAACCAGAAATGAGTTGAAGCTGTTTGAGTACTCAGCTTTCAGATTTTCGTTACCATTAATAGAGTGCGACGCGTCATGAAAGTCGAAATATAATTCACGTAAAGCCGGTGAGCGGAAACCCCGTGCATAACCCATACGCAAATCGAGAACATTGTTCAGTGTGATTTTGGCATTCAAAGAAGGAATCACCGGAGGTGCGTCGTAAACGGAATTTTTGATAAACCGTACACCTGGACTTAATTTAATTGCTGGTGTAATTTTTAATTCAGATGAAACAAAAAATGCATATTCGTTGATTGTTGGAGAGCCTTTGATCCGTGCGCCGCTTGCGTTGTTATTATTTATTTCAATCCCTGGCAGCAGGGATACGTTTGGCGAAACTTTATAAAGTGCAGTTCCTCTGAAAAATATGGTTGTGAAAATAGACTTGTCCTGAGCCGCAGGATCCAGGGAAAGTGTACGTTTTCCTGTGTTGAAATCTATGTTTGTACTTAATGTTTTGCGGCTGTAATCTGTGTAGGAAAGTGCGCCTGTGAAACCTAATTTGTCACTTGCGTGATATTCTCCCTGAGCCTGGTGAAACCATCTTTTTGTGATATAATCTTTGTCTCCGGCTGTATTTGCAACATTTATATTTCCAAGATATTTGATGGTTTCGTCTGTTCCGTTAAAGCGATACCAAACATTCCATTTTTCCTTTGAGTAGCCGATTCCTGCATTGTAAAGCATTTGTTCTTTTGGCATCCATGCTTTTACACGACCCGTAGAATCTCCCTGCCAGCCACCAAAATTGTTACGGGTTACACCGCCATTTAGCTGAAAACCATTTTTTTGCCAGGTAATGCCGATGTTTTCATTGTGTGTACCTTTTTTGTCAAAAGCGTTGTATTCTTTGCCAACAGTTTCTTCCTGAAGTCGTGCGGAAACCGATAAGATTATCGCTTCCATCACCTTTTTTTGTAATGATATTAATAACTCCTGCCAGAGCATCAGTACCATAAATAACAGACATTGGTCCTTCGACGATCTCTATACGTTCAATGGTATTGATGTCAATTTGTCCAAGACTTTCACGTGTTGCGCCACGATCTACCAAGGGAATTCCGTCAAGTAATATTTTTACGCTTTGGCCGGTCATACCCATAAGCTGGATATCCGTTGTCCCCAAAGTAGGATCGTTGGAAAACCGTGATTCCTAATTCAGTATTAAGTATTGTTTGAATATTTGTTGCGCCTCTCGCCCGAATACGTTCGCTATCAATCGTGCGGACCTGATAAACCGAATTTCGTAGCGATTGTTTGCCAAATTGGCCGGTAACTACTGCGTCTTGAAGAGAAATACTGTTTTCCTGAAGTTGTATATTATCGAGCGTCAGGACTTTTCCGGCTGTTATTTCAACAGGTAATTCTTTTTTTTCATTTCCTAAAAGACTTACGATAAGAGTGTAATTTCCTTTTGGCGCTTTTAACTGAAATTTACCGTCGGCATTTGTAGTATTGCCATATTTGGTGTCTTTCAAAGTAATGTTTACACCTTCAAAAGATTTATTGTCCTGCGTTAAAATCTTTCCTCTGATTTCTCCATTTTGAGCCATTACGTTACGGGCACCAAGTAAGAAAAGAATCCAAATGAGTGTAAATAGATGTTTCATTCGAAGGGTATGTCAATTTAGACCAATTATATTTTGCAAAGAAATGGTTAATTAGACTAATTACAAAGTAATTTTTTGAGAAATAATTTATTATCTCTATTTGACTAGATTTTTGAATGAAATTGTATGGTTAATCTTGGGATGCTTTATTTCCCGGGGTTGAAACCCCGGGCTACAATATTGGTCATGCCTACGGCATTTTGGATCTTTGGGTTGAGATCGTTTACCCCGGGTTGAAACCCGGGGTTATTAAATTGGTCATGCCGATGGCATTTTAGATCTGGGATTGGAAACGCTTTTCCCGGGGTTGAAAACCCGAGCTACAATGTCGGTCATGCCTACGGCATTTTGGATCTGTGGTTGAGATCGTTTTCCCCGGGTTGAAACCCGGGGTTATTAAATTGGTCATGCCGATGGCATTTTAGATTTGGGATTTGAAACGCTTTTCCCGGGGTTGAAACCCCGCGCTACAATGTCGGTCATGCCTACGGCATTTTGGATCTTCGGGTTGAGATCGTTTTCCCCGGGTTGAAACCCGGGGTTATTAAATTGGTCATGCCGATGGCATTTTTGATCTGGGATTGGAAACGCTTTTCCCGGGGTTGAAACCCCAGGCTACAATGTCGGTCATGCCTACGGCATTTTGGATCTTTGGGTTGAGATCGTTTACCCCGGGTTGAAACCCGGGGTTATTAAATTGTTCATGCCGATGGCATTTTAGATCTGGGATTGGAAACGCTTTTCCCGGGGTTGAAACCCGGAGTTATTAAATTTGTTATGCCTATGGCATTAGATATCAGCGTTGGGAATCGAAATCCAACAAAACGAAATTTATAATTTGCGAACCAGTGCCATCGGCACGACCGACATTGTAGCCCCGGGTTTCAACCCGGGGATCGGGATTGGAATGACCAATAATTCAATTGTTTAACCGATATAATTCATTTAATAACCGCCTTCATCGTCACAGTAACAACATCTTTCAATTTCCAGTTACTTTCACCAACTTTATAATCCAGGCGGTTAATATCAAACGTACTGGAAATAGCATAACTGCCATCAGCATTTTTCTTTGCATCAAATGGAAGTGTAACCGTTTTGGAAACATCTCTGATTGTCAATGTTCCGATCGCCTGATACTGATCACCTTTCTTTTCAACCTTTGACGATTTGAAATGAATGTTCGGGATATTTGGCAACATCAAAATATTTATCACTTTTCATATCCTTATCCCGTCCGTCGCTGTTCGTTTTGAAATGAATTTGCAGCAATAGTTAGGTTAAAAGCAGAAGCATTCAAATTATTTGGATCGAAAATTGCTCCGCCTTTTGGTGCATCAAAAGTGCCGTTACAAGTTCCAAGAATAAACTTTACGCTAAAATCCGTTGAGCCGGAAACTACTTTTGAAGTTTGGGCATGAGTTTGACAAAAAGCCAGAACAGCGAAAATTAAAACTACGAATTTGAATTTCATAAAGCGAATCGTTAAAGTTATTAAGGCAACGGAGAATTTTTATAATTCTTCCAGAATTGAATCTCCTTCGGATAAATCTCCCGATGTCCATTGCCATTTTTCATACAAACGTATTTTTCCGTCTGGTTTAATTTCTGGTGTCGATTTACAAATGCCAGTCGTGATTTCGCCGCGATCATTAATCTGGTGATAGCGCATATCCAGACAACCATTTTCGTCAACAAGTGCAATTAAATGTCCTGAACGGATATTAGCACCTACGTATTCCGAAGTCAGAAGGTTGCCTGATTGTTTGTAATGAAACTGCATTCCCAAATCTACTTCACCGTTTTCAGAGTTAGAAAGTGGAATAAAAATTTTGCCGTCGTAATTAATCATTGCATTAAAATGCTGTTACTTGTTATTTAAAGGTTGTTTTTTACTGCACAAACTATCAACACGTTCGGTTAATTTTTTTAACAAATCGAGTTGTTTTGCCTGTACGTCAAACAAAGTTTTAATCTGTTCTTCCAAAAGCAGATCCATTTTCTGGTGCAGACTGCGTACTTCCAGTTCAGCTTTCATATTGATCAGATAATCGTTTTCAGCTCGTAATCCTGTCTTTTTCTTCCTGACGGTTCTGGCTCATCATAATAATTGGAGCCTGCATCGCAGCGACGCAGGAAAGTACCAGATTCATCAGAATAAAAGGATACGGATCAAATTGCTCCGCTTTGGGAAGAAATGAATTGTAGAGAATCCATATAAAAAGAATAACGCTAAAAATAATAATGAAAGTCCAGCTGCCACCAAATCGGGCGACTTTATCGGAAACACGCTGTCCTTGTGTTAAGAATTTCCTGTGGCGGGATGTGCCAGATTATCAACGATAAGCTCTTCTTCCTGAAATGCTTTGTTGACAATATCATGCAATTTTTTAATCTGCTCGCTTTGGTTGGCAAGAATGTCGTCAACTTCATTAATAACTTCAGCCATCTTTAATTCGGGAGTTTTATTTTAAAAGTACGAATTAAAGATGGCTTACAAATTATTTCACCGAAGTAATCCACCAAACGTTTCCACTAGGATCGGTAACGCCGCAGCTTCTTCCATAATCCTGGTCTGCGGGTTCCATTATCGTTGTTGCGCCTTCTGAAAGTGCTTTTTGATAAGTTTCATCGGCATTTTCAACATAAATAAAAAGATTGGCTGTTTCCGTTTTCCATTTTTCAGTGCTGTCACAAAACATAATCGTACTGCCGTTAATCTGAATTTCAGAATGCATGACAACGTCAGTATTATCCCGCATTTTCTTGAAAGTTACTTCTGCGCCAAAAACCTTTGTGGTGAAATCAATGAATTTTTCTGCTGATTCCAGCATTAAGTAAGGCATTATCGTTTGATGCCCGTTTGGGATTTTTATCGTGCTCATAGCTTTTGTGTTTTATGTTTAAGCAAATGTATTATGACTTAAAAAATGCAGGAATTGGAAAAACACGACATTATGCATCCCGGTATTCCGCACCTTCTGCTTTTCCGGAAAAGAAGGATCGTGGGTGTTGACCGGAAAATTCTTTAAAGTCGTGAATAAAATGAGACTGATCATAATATCCGCATTCATACGCGATTTCAGTAAGGGATTTCTCAGAATCTCCATACATATTTAAGGCAGATTGAAAGCGGACAATTCTGGAATATAACTTGGGACTGAATCCGGAAAAGGCTTTGAATTTTCTTTCAAACTGTCGGGTTGATAAAAAACTTTGCCGCAGCCAGTTTTTGAACATTGGTAAAACCTTTTGTCTGAATGATATTATAAATCGATGCAAAGACGGCAGGTTCGTGTCGGTAATTCTGGCTTATCTTTTTTTCGAGAAACGCAGAAATAATTTCAACCCTTTTCTCATTTGTTTTTGCAAGCATTATTTGCTCTTCAAGAATTTTTCCCTTCATTTCCCATCAAAGTTGGAAGATCCGGCATTTCGTTGCTAAGTTCATCCGATGGCATTGAAAATAGCAATGGCAATGTGAAGGGATAGAGATAAACGCCAAAGATCCCGAAATTGTGGTGTACAATAAAGCGCCTGAAATTTTGAGATTGTCCGTGAAGACCGGAATGAAAAGAAGTTTCAATTTTATTGTTCGGAGAAAATTTCGTCAAAAGGAGTCTGATAATGAAAGATCATTTCAGCGCAACCGTCAGCCATAACGCGGTGAATGTAGGGTTTGTCAGAATTTACTTCATCTTCCAGAATCCAGAAGCACCTGACAAATCGGGAAAGCTTTGGCGACGGCGAAATGGTTAAGTATTTCATAAATCCGGAAATTAACCCTGACTTAAACCTTTCAATATTGGGAACGAAGAAACGTTTAAGAATTAACCAGGAAGTTGATTGTTGTCATTTTATATAGTGCCTGATACCTGTATTTTTGTCGGCGATTCATAAAGATAACTATCTGTAAAATAAGACGGATAGAAAAGTATGATTACTTTTGTGTCAAAAATCAATAGGTAGGTTTCCAAATTCCTTTGATACATTTGAAAAATAATTCTGTATAATAATTTAAATTGTTTAGCTAAAACAGATAATGAAAAGCTGCCTGATTGCAGTATTTGAATTTGAAATCTTGATTTTTTTAGAACTATTATCCAAATTAGAATTGTTATTAATAACAACTGGTAACTTTACCGGAAGTAATTAAAATCAGTTTTATTTACTCAGTCGATTACTAATTATACTCAGTTTCTGTCATGAAATTAGTGCCCATAGAAAAGCGTACCGGACTTACCCGCGAAGAATTTATTGAAAATTATCTGAAACCAAGTCGTCCTGTTGTTTTTACAGATTTGGCAAAAGACTGGCCGGCAATGCAAAAATGGACATTTGAATGGCTTCGTGAAAACCACGGACAAATTGAGATTCCATTGGTTGATAACCATATGCACGACGCAGATAAATATTTCCAGATTGCCAAAACAATGAAATTTGGAGAGTATTTGTCGCTGATAGAAAAAGGCCCGACAGATCTAAGACTTTTCCTTTTTGACATATTCAAAAAAGCACCTTCTCTGACAGAAGATATCCGTTTTCCAACCATCATGGACGGATTTTTGAAATATTACAAATTTGTATTTTTTGGTGGTGAAGGTTCAATTACGAGCTTGCATTATGATATGGATTGCTCCAATGTATTTTTGACGCATTTCCATGACTCGAAAGCAGGTTATTTTATTTTCTCCGGAAGAAAGTACCAGACTTTATCAGCATCCCGTATACGGTAATGAGCAAAGTCGATCCGACTAAATCCAGATTATGAGCGCTTTCCGGCTTTGAAGGGTGCAGTGGGTCATGAAACGACTTTGCTTCATGGTGAAACGATATTTATTCCTTCTCTTTGGTGGCATTATATCCGATATCTGGACGGCGGATTCAGTCTTGCTTTGAGAGCTAATAATTCGGTTTTCACTGCCGTTCGCGGTGGTATGAATCTTGTTCGTCACACAGTGGTGGACAAAGGAATGGCTTCTCTTCTGGGTATCGAATGGCAGCATTGGAAAGAGAAAAAAGCAGTTGAAAAAGCTCAGCAACTTATGGATCAAGAAGCGTAAAGGAATTCTGACGCATTCCAAAGAAACTATTTTATCTTTGGAATGCGTTATGATTTGTATTCCTTTTATGTTTTGATATGAATTTTGAACTCACTTCCGAATACCAGCCTACGGGAGATCAGCCTGAGGCAATCAGACAACTTTTAGAGGGAATTGCAGCCGGAGAACCTGCCCAGACTTTACTTGGGGTAACGGGTTCGGGAAAGACTTTTACCGTTGCCAATGTTGTTGCGGAAATCAATCGTCCGACCTTGGTACTAAGTCATAATAAGACCTTGCTGCCCAGCTTTACGGCGAATTCAAGCAATTTTTCCCAAATAATGCGGTTGAATATTTTATTAGTTACTACGACTATTATCAGCCGGAAGCCTTTATTTCAAGCACCAATACGTACATCGAAAAGGACCTGATGATCAATCAGGAAATTGATAAATTACGATTGCATACTGTTTCCTCTTTGATGAGTGGACGGCGTGATGTGATTGTAGTTGCTTCTGTATCATGTATTTATGGTGCCGGTAACCCGAATGAATATAAAAAAAGCATTGTAAGCGCAAAGATTGGCGATATTGTAAGCCGGAATCAGTTTTTGTTCAGGCTCGTTGAAATTCTTATATAGCCGCACCGAAGTTGAATTTGGCCGCGGTACTTTCCGGGTTAAAGGTGATACCGTAGATATTTATCCTGGTTATGCTGATTTTGCTTATCGTTTTATCTTTTTTGGGGATGAAATTGAAGAAATTCAGCGTATTGAACCTGAAACAGGAAAGAAAATTTCAAGCGAAAAGGCGATTGTCAATTTTTCCTGCCAATCTTTTCGTAACAGGTCGTGATGTACTTTCTCAATCGATTAAGGAAATTCAGGATGATCTTGTAAAACAGATTAATTATTTTACAAAGAAGGACAGACTGTCCGAAGCGGAACGTGTAAAAGAGCGTACCGAATTTGATATGGAAATGATGCGGGAACTTGGTTATTGTTCCGGTATTGAAAACTATTCGAGGTACTTTGACAGACGTTTGCCAGGTCAAAGACCTTTCTGTTTGCTGGATTATTTCCCGGAAGATTTTCTGATGGTTGTCGATGAAAGTCACGTGACCATGCCGCAGATCCAAGCCATGTGGGGTGGTGACCGGTCCAGAAAGGAAGCTTTGGTGGAATATGGTTTCCGTTTGCCTTCCGCCATGGACAATCGCCCATTGACATTTCAGGAATTTGAAGATCTGACGCCACAGACGATTTATGTAAGTGCAACGCCGGCAGATTATGAATTACGTAAGTTCAGATGGTGTTGTGGTTGAACAAATTATTCGTCCAACCGGTTTGCTTGATCCGGAAATCGAAGTACGTCCAAGTTTGAATCAGATCGATGATTTGTTGGAAGAAATCACAATTCGAATCAAACAGGGCGATCGCGTTTTGATCACTACGCTGACCAAAAGAATGGCTGAGGAACTGAGCAAATATCTGGATCGCGTTGGGATAAAATGTCGTTATATTCACTCGGAAGTAAAAACGCTGGATCGGGTTGAAATTCTTGCGGGAATTGCGTCTGGGAGTTTTTGATGTTTTGGTCGGTGTAAACCTTTTGCGGGAAGGTCTGGATTTGCCGGAAGTTTCCCTGGTGGCGATTATGGATGCGGATAAGGAAGGTTTTCTGAGAGATATCCGTTCATTGATCCAGACAATTGGTCGTGCAGCGCGGAATGAAAATGGGAAAGTTTTGATGTATGCGGATGTGATGACCGGATCGATGGAAGAGGCAATTGGAGAAACAAACAGGCGTAGGGCAATTCAGCTGGATTATAACGAAGAACATGGGATTACACCAAAAACAATCCTGAAATCGAAAGAAGCAATCATGTCTCAAACATCGGTGGCGGATTCGAAACCAAGAAAAATTTATGTTGAGCCAAGTGAAATCCGCATTGCAGCAGATCCGGTTGTTCAATATATGGGTAAAAATGATCTGCAAAAACTTATCAATGAAACCCAGAAAAAAATGGAAAGTGCGGCGAAAGATATGGACTTTCTGGAAGCTGCAAGGCTGCGTGATGAGTTGTTGCAGTTGAAGGAGCAGGCAAAGAGTAAGGTTTAATAAAGCTCAATTAATCTACAAGTATTTCGGTACTTCATATTGGTGCAGAGCACCGGAATACTTGTATGAATTAATAAATTAAACAGCCCCAGCATTCTCCTTCAACAATTCCACAGCCTCAATCCAATTATTGACTCTCCTGTGTTTGGTCACATTAATATTATGTCCAGCCGTAAAAAGAATGGGCATTCCTTTGTGAAAATCCAGATTTTTTAAGTGATCATCAATCAGAAAATCAGTACCAATAACACTTTTGTCTCCACAGAAAATAATGTTTCTCCATGAAATAAACGGAAAGTGTTCAGCCAGCCAATCATGTTTTTCAAGTAAAGAATTTGGGAATTCCATTGCGGCTGAGACAATATAAACTTCGAAATCCTTTTGCAATTCTTGCAGCGCTTCAACAGCTCCTTCAATAACCGGAGCGTTTCTGAAAAATCCAGGTTTATATAATAAACTTCTAGCCTTATCAGGTTCCGGGAACGCGAAATCTTCCGGTTTCCCTAACAAATCTTTTTTATCAACGCGAATACCGAACTCCCGTTCGTATAAATTTATCCAGTTTGTTTCAATATCTGCAATGACATTATCCATGTCGATGGCTACTGTTTTTTTCATTTTTATGCTATCTTAATTTTCTAAATGCAATTTTGTGCAGCAAATGTAAATACTATTTGCAATTATTTGCAATATTTGGATTAATTTATCATTATATTTGCAAAAAGTCGATTTGGGATTATGTTAAAAGAAGAGCGTTTTAGGGTTATACTAAATCAGTTGAGCCAGGATCAAAAGGTACATCTCGCTGAACTTAGCAATATTTTGAATGTCTCAGAAGATACTGTTCGCCGGGATATTAAGGAATTAGCTGACCAGGGACTACTGAAATCTGTCAGGGGAGGAGCCGTACCTCATTCGCCAGGTCCTCACAATTTTAAAGATCGTGTTGAATATGGAAATGATCAAAAACGAATTATTGCCAATAAAGCGCTGACTTTTCTGAAAGATGGTCAGGTTGTAATTTTTGATGGAGGAACTTCCGCTATGCTGATTGCACAGGCTTTGCCAAAGGATATAAATCTGACGGTCGTAACGAATAGTTTTCCCATTGCCAGTGTTTTAGAAGAACACGAAAAGGTGGAAGTACTATTCGCCGGCGGCCGACTTTTGAAAAATTCTTTTGTTACAATTGGAAATGAAACGATTCAATATTTTAGAAAATTCAGAGCTGATATATGCTTTTCAGGAATATGCAGTATTCACCCGGAATTGGGTGTAACAGGCCCTGACTATGAAGAAAGTGAAGTAAAAAGAGCTATGGTTGAATCTTCCAGAGAAATTGTTGCGCTTTCTACGCTGGAAAAATTGGGAACTGCCGAGGCATATTATGTTTGTCCGACCAATCAGCTGACGACGATCATCACTGATCAGCCGGACAATTTAGATGTGTTTGAGGTTTACAAATCGATGGGAATCAAGATGGTTTTAGTCCTTCATCTTCGGAAGTTTGTTCGATCTTATGAAAAGTATCGTCCATCGTTTTTGTTTCCTGATTTAAAACATTGGCAAAGCCCAGCATATAAGCAATGGTGAGATACCTGAGCCATTTGATGACTCTGAGTATTATTTTGTTGATTTTCATGATTTCTGAATTGAAATAATAAACAGCCGAAACCTTATCTTCCGAGTTGGAAAATGAGAATTACAAGCCGGAAATCACTTGCTTTTCGACAAAAGGGAATAATTAGAAATCGGGCAGAGAGAATAGTTGCCTATGAAAGAAAATCCGGAAAATCGTCGGAACTATTGGAAGCCAGGTTACGGCTTCTAAAATGAAGGATTTTATTATGTATTACAGGTTGAAAAAGAGAATATTGTCTGTTTAATATAAGATGAACATCACTATTCATTTTTCTCGCCAAGAGTTTTATTCGAAGAAGTTGAGAATTTGATTGTTGGAATAGGCTACTTTTTTCAAGGGATACTGAAAATTGAAGAATACCTTTTTTCCTTCCAGAGTTTGCAATTATCTGATCAACACGTTCAATCAGAACAGGTTTTCCAAATTGAAGATTGCTGTGGTAAAGAGAAATGCCGGATGACAGAAACAGGAAAAACAGCCAACTGAAAATTGGAAGTTTTAGGCTGATATTTTGTTTCTGTTTCATAGTATTTTATTATTTCGCTCCCATCCGTATCGCGCCATCCAGCCGAATCACCTCGCCATTCAGCATTGGATTTTCAACAATGGATTTTGCAAGTAAAGCATATTCGGACGGTTTTCCCAGTCGTGATGGAAATGGAACTTGTTGTCCCAAAGAAATTCTGGCTTCTTCAGGCAAATCCATTAATAAAGGCGTTTCAAATAATCCCGGCGCAATCGTCATGACGCGAATGCCAACTTTTGCAAATTCTCGCGCTATCGGCAGAGTCATACTTACAATACCACCTTTGCTGGCTGCATAAGCTGCTTGACCCATTTGTCCGTCATAAGCTGCAACGGATGCTGTATTTATAATAACTCCGCGTTCACCTTCTGCATTCGGTTCATTTTTCTCCATGGCAAAACCAGCCAGACGAATTACATTAAAGGTCCCTATAAGGTTGATACGAATCGTTTTTTCAAAAGCTTCCAAAGAATGCGGACCGTAAACTCCATCAACTTTCCCAATAGTTTTTCGCGCAATTGCGATACCAGCACAATTCACAACAATGTGAATCGAGCCAAATATTTCCAAAGCGGAATTGATAGCCAGCTTTACATCAACTTCATCTGCTACGTCTGTTTTTACAAATTTTAGTTTTCCAGGAAATTCCTGTTCAAGTGCTTTTCCGGAAGTTTCGTTAAGGTCAAGGATAACAACATTGGCTCCTTGTGAAAGAAATAATCGTGCTGTGGCTTCGCCAAGTCCCGAAGCGCCGCCGGTGATAAGGGCTGTGGAGTTTTGTAATTGCATGAAGTGTGAGTGCTAACTATGGTTAATTACTTATCACTTCGAACTCTATTTAATATATGATCAGGAATTGGATGTTTTTCTAAAAAAGCGCGGGCTTCACTAATTTTTTTCAAAACAATAGGATGTTGTGAAAGATCAGTTAGGGAATTATCTAACGTCTTTTGTGGGCCAGAAGAGTGTTTTGTTAATATTTTCTTTTCCAGTGTTTTCATCTTGATCATCATTAGTAGCTACTAATCTAGGGAATTTCTTCCTATTAAAAAACTTTCAAACTTTCTGTTTGATTCAAACTTAATCCATTGATTTTCATAATAGCCCAAAATATCCAAATCATTTTTGATTTGGATAAACACTTTATTAATAGCTATTTGATATAACCTCGTTCTCGATTCTGTATTGCCAATTAGATAAATTTTGCTTTCCGGATATTGATTCAAAAAGTCTATTATAGCAGTCATAACCGTCGCTAGAATTTCTGGCATATCTCCATTATCTGTTACAGATTGATCGTTGTAAGTTTGGCTGACGGGATCAAAATCCAATAAGGCAAGATTATAAATGTTATCACTAATCGCGGAGAAAGTTATAGCCTTATCAAATACCCCTCGTTTGCCAATACTTTGAAAATTAACCCGCGAAAAGTCGTCATTAAAGCTAAAATGGTATGACTTGTAATTCATTGGGGTTGTTTAGCAATACAGGGTTTCACAGAGCAAAAAGGAAATTCACAGAGTTAAGGCTTTCATCATGATCATGCTTTAAACTTCATTGAAATCTCTACTACATATAATTAGTACGTAACACATCAACATAAGTTACACTGACAAAACAGAAAAAGGAGCCCCACAAAGACAAAAAATCTCTGTGAAACTCCCTTTAAAACTCCTCTAACTCTGCGTTTCCTTAAAACCTAAGAAACAACCTCAATCTTTACCTTCAACAAAAACTCATCCATTTCAATCTCGCTGGCAGAACCGTTAAGGTCGCCTACCAGGCTCAGATCCAGTGCCTGAACTTCCTGACAGATATATTCCCGGTTCGCAGTAACTGCGCTTGCCAGTAATTCATCATTGTTTTGAAGCGTGATTTTGATCTTATCCGTTACTTCAAATCCGCTGTCTTTACGAAGATTTTGAACACGGTTTACGAAATCACGTGCGATACCTTCCAGACGAAGTTCGTCAGTAACGGTAATATCAAGTGCAACGGTCAAACCATTTTCACTTGCAACCAACCAGCCCGGAACATCTTCTGTATAGATTTCAACCTCATCGATCAAAATTGCAGCTACCGGATGAAGATCAGTGATCAGATACTGACCGTCTTTTTCCAGTTGCTTGATTTCAGTATTGTCCCAAAGTTTGATTTTCTCTGCGACAGCCTGCATATCTTTTCCGAATTTCTTACCCAAAACCTTAAAGTTCGGCTTTGCTCTTTTATGGAAAAATCCGTCGTTGTCATTGATCGCATCAACATCTTTCACGTTAACTTCTGATAAAATAATCGAAGCAACCTGATGGATCTGGCGACTTGTTTTTTCTGTCAATGCCGGAATCAAAACTTTCGAAAGCGGCTGACGTACTTTTAATTTATGTTTTTTACGGATCGAGTGAACCAGCGAACTGATCGACTGAGCCATTTCCATCGCTTCTTCCAGATCAAGATCGATTTCATTGTATTCAACATGCGGCCAGTGAGACAAATGAACAGATTCGTATTTCAAATGAGAATCCGCTTTGATCAATTCCTCTCTGATTCCGTCCGTCAAGCTTTTGTACAACCATTCCGCAAAAAACGGAGCGATTGGCGACATTAGCTGAGAAACCGTAACCAAACAATGCTGCAAGGTTTCGTAAGCCGCTTGTTTATCTTCTGTCAAACCAGCGTTTTCGCTTGAAGGATTCCAGAAACGGCGACGGTTCAAACGGATATACCAGTTTGAAAGCTGATCCGTAACAAAATCCTGAACCAGACGTCCCGCTTTTGTCGGGTTATAATCGTCAAACTGCTCGCCAACTTCTTTGATCAGCGTATTCAGTTTTGACAAAATCCAGCGATCCAGTTCCGTTCTGCTTTCCACAGGAACAGATGTTGGCTTCATGGAAATTATAACCATCCAGATTCGCATACAAAGCGAAGAAATTGTAAGTATTAACCAGCGTTCCGAAAAACTTACGCTGTACTTCCTGAATTCCGTCGATATTAAATTTAAGGTTATCCCAAGGTTCCGCATTGGTGATCATATACCAGCGCGTCGCATCAGGACCATATTTTGCAAGTGTTTCAAATGGATCAACAGCATTTCCAAGACGTTTGGACATCTTGTTGCCATTTTTATCCAAAACCAAACCGGTTGAAACAACATTTTTAAATGCTACAGAATCAAACAACATTCCGGCAATCGCATGCAAAGTAAAGAACCAGCCACGTGTCTGGTCAACACCTTCCGAAATAAAATCGGCCGGATAACTTTCGTTGAATGTTTCGTTGATTTTCAAACGGATAATGCCATTGTGCATAAGGCATCGCACCTGAATCAAACCAAACGTCGATCAGATCCGGCTCGCGGTACATGATTTTCCCTTTGCAGAAACGAAATAAATATTGTCAACATAAGGACGGTGAAGATCGAAATCGCCTTCGTCCAATTTTGCCAGATAAGTCGAATTACTTTCAGCCTGTTCTGCTGATAAATTTCCCGAAAGCATTTGCTTCTTTCAAGCAATTCTTTCAATTCGCTCGATCGAACCAATACAAACTTCTTCACCATACTTCACTGCGCCAGATCGGCAGCGGTGTTCCCCAGTAACGTGAGCGCGATAAATTCCAGTCAACCAGATTTTCCAGCCAGTTTCCAAAACGGCCTGTTCCGGTACTTTCCGGTTTCCAGTTGATCGTTTTATTCAATTCAACCATCTTGTCTTTCATCGCCGTGGTTTTGATAAACCAGCTATCCAGTGGATAATACAAAACCGGTTTGTCCGTACGCCAGCAATGCGGATACGTGTGTTCGTATTTTTCAACTTTAAATGCTTTTCCTTCTTCTTTCAGTTTGATCGCGATCAAAACGTCCGTTGCGCGGAATTCAGGATCAGCTCTGTTCTTCTGCCGAATAATATTCAGGCTTTACAAAACGGCCTGCATAATCTGTAATTTCTTTAACAAAACGTCCGCGACGATCTACGATCGGCACTTCTTTTCCGGTTTCGTCTTTCACCATAATGGCAGGAATTCCATTCGCCTGAGCAACCCGGAAGTCATCCGCACCAAAAGTTGGCGAAGTATGCACGACGCCGGTACCATCTTCTGTCGTAACAAAATCGCCAATGATCACACGGAAAGCAGGTTTGTCCGGCTGAACATATGGCATCAATTGCTCATATTCAATGCCTTCCAGATCTTTTCCTTTGAATTCTTTCAGGATTGTCCACGGAAGCAGTTTTTTATCGCTCGCTGCATAACCTTCAAAATCTCCGTCTTTTCCTTTTTCGGAAAAATATTTTCCAACCAGATCCTTCGCCAAAACCACTGCAACAGGTTCGTAAGTATAAGGATTGAAAGTTTTTACCAATACATAATTAATGTTGGCACCAACCGTCAAAGCTGAGTTTGCAGGCAAAGTCCAGGGTGTTGTCGTCCATGCCAAAATGCGGAGATCAACCAAACCTGTCAACATCAGCAAAAACTGGATAGCTTTCCACCGCTTTCACCTTGAACATCGCCACAATCGTTGTGTCCTTCACATCTTTGTATGTGCCGGGCATGTTCAACTCGTGTGACGAAAGTCCGGTTCCCGCTGCCGGAGAATAAGGCTGGATTGTGTAACCTTTATAAAGTAAACCTTTGTCGTAAAGCTTTTTAAGCAAACTCCAAAGACTTTCAATGTATTCGTTTTCGTAGGTGACGTATGGATTTTCAAGATCCACCCAGTAGCCCATTTTTTCCGTCAGATCATTCCATTGGTCTGTAAATTTCATGACCGTCTGGCGACATCTTTCGTTATATTCTTCAACTGAAATTGTTTTTCCGATATCATCTTTGGTAATCCCAAGTTCTTTTTCAACCTGCAATTCAACCGGAAGTCCGTGCGTATCCCAGCCTCCTTTACGTTTTACCTGAAAGCCTTGAAGTGTTTTGTAACGGCAAAAAATATCCTTAATCGAACGCGCCATTACGTGGTGAATACCAGGCGTTCCGTTTGCAGAAGGCGGACCTTCATAAAAAGTGAAAGAAGGAGAACCTTCACGCGTATCGATCGACGCTTCAAATATTTTATTGTCTTTCCAAAATTTCAGTATATCATCACCAATCTGTGGATAACTGAGGTTTTTATACTCTTTGTAGTTCATATTGGCTGTTAGCTATTAGCAGGTCCGTCACACGGTTGGCCGTTAGCTTCGTTATTTGGCACTTTCCTAAATTTTCAGACCGCAAATTTACGGATTTTTTGGGTGAAAGGGAAGGAGAGTAGAATAATGATTACTAACCAGATTTTATTATTTGTAAAACCGGATAACAGAAATTAAAGATAAATGGATCGTTAGAAAGAATGCTATTGCCGAAAATGTAAAATCCAGTAGTTCAAAAACGGAAATTTAAATGCATTTGGAGTAAAAGTAACCGATTCTGTTGGAAAATAAAATTGAGATTTATCAATCCTGATAAACCCGCACATAATCAATTTCATACCTGGCCGGGAATTCTGTTTTAGATAAGATCTCCTCCATTATCACCTCCAATTGCCATTCCTACCAAAATGTAATGCGGCTGACGAAATCGATTTTGATGCTGGATTAATCGTATTATATGTTTTTTCCAAATCCTGGATATTCATCAGAACATTATCAACATAAAGTTTGATGCTTTTTTCATCCCAATCCATTCGCCAGATGTGAAATTTTGAAGACCATTCCGGATCATTAAATTCTGAAACTGGCTTTTTTGACAGAGTTCCAGGTTCCTTTCCATTTTTCCATTGAACCCCAGACAACATTGGCAAGCAGCATACTACGGTAAAATTCCATGATATCAATTTCGCCATTTTCAGGCCATTCACCTTCATTTCCCAATGTCCAGAAAGCCGGCCATAAACCGGAACGGGTATCAATTTTAGCCCGCATTTCAAAACGGCCATATTTGAAACTTTGCATACCTTGCGTTATCAAACTGGCGGAAGTGTAGTGAGCAGCTGCCCTTTCTTCTTTCCAGTTTTTACTCCCGGCTACATAGTTGGGATTTTTTACTTCTTCCTTTCTCGCTTCAATAATCAGAAAACCGTCTTTACAAAAAGCATTTTCTTCCTGAAACCATTGATCTTCATGATTTCTGACAAAACCTTTTTCAGCTTTCCAGTTTTTAGGATCCGGTTTGCCGTCAACATTAAATTCATCTGACCAGACAAGTTTGTCCTTGGGCTTTTGAAGGATTTATTGAAATGAAAAAAAGGAATAAAATGATACAGAATTTTCCGGCTTTCATCGTCATGATTAATTAAACAGATTCCAGTGGAAAAGCCGGTCGAGACCCATAATTACCCGCATTGGTAAAGGTTCAAGCCAAATAACTCTGTTGTAGCCCATTGTAAAAACGAGCGGATGCAAAACGCAGATAAATGCCATAAATAGAAAAGATGATCCGGATTGAGCGGAGTGAGGTATTTTTAAAAAGTATAAAAACGGCCATTAACAAAAAAGGAAATCCATAAGATAATGCCCTGTCGATATCGTGGACATAAATTCCTGTTGATATCAGCACGATAAAACCGAAGGAAAGAACAAAAAGTAAAGCATATCGTTTAGTTAAAACCAAAGCTAAAAAAGCGGCGCCAAGTAAAAGCCACATACCTTCAAAAACGCTCCATAAACTGCTGCCTAATCCATATCGATTTCCGTCCTGCAAGAGTACAGGAGCCCAATTGTAGGTGTAGCGGTGATCCGGGAAATAGGTTTTTCCAACGTAAATACGAATCGCAAAGTAAATAATCCAGCTAACCCAAATTACCCAGCCTCGGCCGGCAAAGGCATTTTTGATCAAAGTCCAGAATTTGAAATCATCAGTTTCGTATGCTTTATTAACAATCCACCAAAGTAAAACATAACCACCGGCGACTACCGCACGCTCATCCGTAAAAAAAGCAGCGAGCATTAAAAAGAATATCGCGGCATGTTTTCGTGTCAAAAGTGCATTTAACAGAAAAAAATATGCAAAAGTATCACCGTATCCATGAATATCAGCGTAGGGCCATACGCCGATAAAAATGTTGGAGAGAGACAGAATGAACAGACAGGTTGTTACCTTATCACCGGAAACGGAAAATACATATTTCGCAATCTGGTTGATAAAAGCAATACCGATAAGTCCCTGGAAAAGCAAGATTAATATAACGTTATGACGGGTTACGTAAGAAAGAAACGGAAGTGTCCATCGGTAAATCATGGCGTCCCTTCGTACATATACGCCATAGCCAATATCTGTAGGGTGTAAAAGATTGTCGGCCTGATTTGCTATAAAAGTCCAGGCGTCCAGATTTCCGGTATGATTCAGGTGATGCAGTAATACCGTGTACGGAGGAAATGCCAGAAAAATGGAGAGGGCGACGGAAAATAAAGTCAGAATTAAAATCCAGTGTTTAGATCTTAATTTGAACTCAATCCACCCAATTAATACATGGTAGAAATTTTCAAAAAGCATGGCTAATTATTTATGAGTAATAACGCAAAGTAGGATGCTAAGATAAAATAGTTACAACTTCTTTTCCAAAAAACATTACAGAGGTAAGGCCATAATTTGACGTTAATGTTGTTCCTTAGACTTTTAATTTATTTAATGGTAAAATCTTATTGTTTTTAATAAGATTTTGTTAATATATTTTGTTTAAACCAGAATGAAGAGGATTATTGAAATTGCCGGAGAAGGCTGGTCTGGATGGTTTTTTGCTGGCGTTGTTAAGTATGATCGGGCTGGCTTATATCTATCCTTATCCTGGAATGAAAAGCAGCCCGGTGCCTCTTGGGAGAAATTGCAACGTACGGAGTTTCTGTCATTTTCTTCTTTTACGGATTGAGATTAAGTCCTGAAAAACTTAAAGCCGGCCTGACTAACTGGCGTCTGCATACGATGATCCATTTTTCAACTTTCGTACTTTTTCCACTTCTTGCCTTGGCTGTTCGTCCGTTATTTAAAGGATCTGAAAATGAATTATTGTGGTTGTCTATATTCTTCCTGACCACTTTGCCATCCACAGTTTCTTCTTCGGTAGTGATGGTTTCTATTGCAAACGGAAATATTCCTGCTGCGATTTTTAACGCCAGTATTTCAAGTTTGATGGGCGTTTTTATTACACCGCTCTGGATGGGACTGGTGCTCGATAATGCATCCGGTGAATATGATTTGCTGGGAGTAGTCGGAAAACTGTCTTTGCAAGTAATACTACCTGTTGGTTTAGGTATATTGATGAATAAATCCTGGGGAGCATTTGCGGAAAAGTACAAAAGCAAAATTCGGTATTTCGATCAGTTTACGATTTTATTGATCGTTTATACATCGTTTTGCGAATCCTTTGGGGAGCATTTGTTTAGTGGATTTGAGACTAAGGATATTCTATTTTTGGGTGTCGGGATGATTGCGTTATTCTTTGCCATCTATCTGCTGCTGAGCTTTTTTAGCCGAATGTTGCATTTTAGTAGGGAAGATGAAATAACGGCAGTATTTTGTGGTTCAAAAAAATCGCTGATTCAGGGAGCTGTTATGTCAAAAGTGCTGTTTTCAGGTGCGTCTTATGCAGGCGTAATGTTGTTGCCAATTATGTTATATCATGCTTTGCAACTCATTGCTGCAAGTATTCTGGCACAGCGGATGGCGAGAAAGAATCTTGAAATTGCAGATTCTGAATAGCCTGAGATTTTCTGACAATGAATATTATTTAACAAAACAGATTACTATGCGATTGATTCCGTTCATCTTACGTTTGATTTTATTTGTACTTATTCTGGTAGGATTAAAGTCGATGTGGGATAATTTCAGTTCAGGAAACTGGATACCGGATTGGGTTTCAGGAAAAAATAAAACAGAAACAGTGCATACACTGGTGTTGCAGGAAATGACTGCAATGGGTAAACTTGAACTGGTAAAATATAATTTTAAAGATGTTGTTGAACAGGAAGTTGTAAAAACCTGGCTTCCCAATGCAAAAGCAGTTTTGATCGTGCAGGGAGAAGCAATTGGCTGTGTGGATCTGACTAAAATTCAGATTGCTGATATTACCTCCGAGCAGGAAACGCTGGTTGTACATATGCCCGAACCAGAGCTTTGTGTTTTTAAAATAGACCATGAACATTCCAAAGTTTACAATACCGAATATGCTTTTATGGAAGAAGGGAAACTGGTAAATGAAGCGTATTTACAGGCTGAAAAGCAAATTCAGAAATCGGCTCTGGATATGGGAATTTTGGAACAGACAAAAGAAAATGCAACGAAAATATTGACACCAATGCTTGAAAAAGCGTCTGGAAAAAAGGTTATGCTGAAATTTCCGATGAATGCTAAAATAGATAAATTACGTTAATCCTATCATTCCTATGCCCGTTAAAGGATTTCTTACACAAGAAGATTTTAAAAGATAAAGTTAGACTGGAAGAAATTGAAACCGTAATCGTTGCCTTCACCGATCATTACGGCAGGCTGATGGGAAAGCGGGTCGATGCTGATTATTTTATTGACAGTGTTCTGGAATCCGGCACGCACGGCTGTGATTATCTACTGACCACAGATATGGAAATGGAGCCGGTTCCGGGTTATACCTATGCCAACTGGGAATTGGGCTACGGTGATTTTCACATGGTTCCAGATCTGTCAACATTGCGAATGGCAGATTGGCTTGAAAAAACGGCATTGGTAATTTGTGATGTTTTTGATGAAAAAACGCATGCACCGGTTCCGGTTGCGCCACGTTCAATTTTAAATAAACAACTTGAAAATGCTGCGGATTTTGGTGGTTTGAAATGTTTTGCAGCCTCGGAACTTGAATATTATCTTTTAGAAAATACGTATAAAGATGCATTTCAAAAACATTATCAGGATTTAACACCAGCCGGATATTATCTGGAAGATTATCATATTCTGCAAGGAACGCGTAATGAAAAATATACATCCACAGTCCGCAGGCATCTGAAAAATTCCGGTGTTCCGATTGAAACTTCAAAAGGAGAATGGGGACTTGGTCAGCATGAATTAAATGTACGTTATGCCGAAGCGTTGCCGATGGCAGATAATCATGTTATTTACAAACAATGCATGAAAGAAGTGGCCGATGCGATGGGTTTTTCGGTGACTTTCATGGCGAAATTTGCGACCGGACAAGCAGGTTCAAGCAGTCATATTCACATGAGTTTGTGGAAAGATGGTAAAAATGCTTTTGCCGGTGATCAGCAATTTGGTCCTGTAAAAGGATCGGATATCTTTCGCTGGTTTCTGGGAGGATGGATCAAACATGTGCCGGATGTGATGCCTTTTTATGCGCCAACCGTTAATTCTTACAAACGATTTGTTGACGGTTCCTGGGCACCAACACGACTTGCATGGAGTTATGATAATCGCACGGCCGGTTTTCGGGTAGTAGGACATGGCGCGAGTATGCGTATAGAATGCAGAATTCCGGGTGCTGATTGTAATCCATATCTTGCTTTTGCAGCTTCACTGGCATCAGGTTTGGCAGGAATAAAAAATAAAATTGAACCGCCTGAATGTTTCGTTGGTGATATTTACGCAGCAGCACATTTGCCGCGTGTTCCTTATACATTAGCAGAAGCCACTGCACTTTTTGAGCATAGTGAATTTGCAAAGGAAACATTTGGTGAAGATGTTGTCAAACATTATTCGCATTTTTTCAAAACGGAACAACGGGCATATGATATGTCGGTGACGGATTGGGAAAGGAAAAGATATTTTGAACGGATTTAGAAGCCCCGAAATTCAATTAGAACTATTCAGAATTACAATATCAATTATACAAAACTCAATTACTATAAAATTTTAATCCCTTAATATAAACACAATGCGCTTAGAAAATAAAGTAGCCCTGATCACCGGTGGAAGTGGTGGAATTGGCCGTGAAACTGCTCTTTTGTTTGCCAAAGAAGGAGCGAAAATAGTTGTTACAGACGTAAACGATGTTGCCGGACAAGAAACGGCAGATATGATTACAGCCGAAGGCGGCGAAGCTTTTTATCTTCATGCCGATGTTTCCAAAGCAGCTGATTGCGAAGCTATGGTAGCATTTACGGAAGAAAAATTCGGTAAAATGAACATCATGTTCAACAACGCCGGTATCATGCACAGCGATGATGATAACGCGATGACAACCGAAGAATCCATCTGGGATTTGACGATGAATATTAATGCCAAAGGAGTTTTCTTAGGTTGTAAATATGGAATTCCGGCACTACAGCGTGCTGGTGGAGGGTCAATTATTAATACGGCTTCTTTCGTAGCAATTCTTGGAGCAGCTACACCGCAAGTTGCTTACACAGCCAGTAAAGGTGCTGTTTTAGCTTTGACAAGAGAATTGGCAATTATTCATGCGCGTGAAAATATCCGTGTAAATGCATTGTGTCCTGGCCCATTGCGCACAGAATTGTTGATGAAATTTTTAAACACAGAAGAGAAAAAACAACGTCGTCTGGTACATATTCCAATGGGACGTTTTGGCGAAGCGAAGGAAATGGCTTCTGCAGTTCTTATTCCTTGCATCGGATGAATCGTCATTTGTAACAGGTACCGATTTTCTGGTTGATGGCGGAATTACTTCTGCTTACGTAACACCTTTGTAAAATAAACCGATTTTATGATTATATGCAAAAAACAATAAGTCCGATTGACGGGTCAGTATATCTGGAACGGCCATTAGCGACAGACGAAATGATTGAAAGTGCTTTGGCAAAAGCAACCGAAGCACAAAAGGAATGGAAAAAAACAACGGTTCAGGAACGTGCGTGCTTTCTGCTTGAAAGCGGTAGAATATTTCGTGAATAATGCTGATGAAATTGGTTTGGAACTGACCTGGCAAATGGGTCGCCCTGTTCGGTATACTGCCAATGAAATTAAAAAGGGATTTCAGGAACGTGCAAAATACATGATTTCCGTTGCTGAACAGGCTTTGGCCGATGTTGAAGTAGAGGAAATTGCTGGTTTTAAAAGATTTATCCGGCGTGATCCGGTTGGGTGTGGTTTTCGTGGTTGCGCCATGGAATTATCCTTATCTGACATCTGTCAATTCGGTTATTCCGGCGATTATGGCTGGAAATACAGTTATTTTAAAACATGCGCAGCAAACGCCACTTTGTGCCGAACGTTATGCCGAAGCATTTGCGTATGCAGGTTTGCCGGAAGGTGTTTTTCAATATTTACATTTAAGTCACGAGCAGGTTGCAACAGTTATTGCTGATACCAGAACTTCTTATGTTGCTTTTACAGGTTCGGTTGAAGGTGGTCATGCGGTTCAAAAATCAATTAATGAACGTTTTATTGTTGGTGGTTTGGAATTGGGTGGAAAAGATCCTGCTTATGTTCGTGCCGATGCAAATCTGGCCGATGCGGTTGAAAATCTGGTGGACGGTTCGTTCTTTAATTCCGGACAATCTTGCTGCGGAATTGAGAGGATTTATGTTCATGAAGATGTGTATGACAAGTTTGTTGAAGGATTTGTTGAATTGACAAAAACATATACTTTGGGCGATCCGCTTAATGCTGATACCACATTAGGACCAATGGTGAGAACTTCTGCTGCCGCTTTTGCTCAAAAACAAATTGAAGAAGCAGTAGGACAAGGTGCAAAAGCACTGATTGATACTTCACTTTTTCCTGCGCATAAAGAAGGAACGCCGTACATGGCGCCTCAGGTTTTGGTCAATGTAGATCATACCATGCAAGTGATGACAGAAGAAAGCTTTGCTCCGGTTGTTGGTATTATGTCTGTGAAAAGTGATGAGGAAGCTATTCAGTTGATGAATGACAGTCAATATGGTTTGACGGCTTCTATCTGGACAAGCGATATTGATGCAGCTCTGGAAATCGGGGCGCAGGTCGAAACCGGAACCTGGTTTATGAACCGCTGCGATTATCTTGATCCGGCCTTGGCCTGGACGGGTGTGAAAAATTCGGGTAGGGGAGTTACGCTTTCAAAAGTGGGTTACGAAGCTTTGACCAAAGCCAAATCTTTCCACTTGAAAATAAAGTAGGTTACACAGGGCGAACGCCGCACGGAGCTAAAAAGAAGAGATACACAGAGTTTTAGTTGAAAAACTTCTCTGTGTATCTCTTCTTTTTCTCTGTGCAACTCTGTGAAATCTCTGTGTTACTCTGTGAAACCTACCTGCGTGCGCAGCAGATCTTCCAAAGTTTCGCGTCTTCTTACTAATTTGGCACGCCGTTATCTACCAAAACTTCGGCAGGACGGAAGCGGGCGTTGTAGTTTGAGCTCATGGTAAACCCGTAAGCGCCTGCGTTTAAAAATGCTAAAACATCTCCCTGACGAACTTCTGGTAATGGACGATCTGTTGCGAATGTGTCTGTTTCGCAGATGTAACCTACAATTGTATAATCTTTTTCTTCTCCGGCCGGATTGGAAATATTCAAGATGTGATGATAAGAACCGTACATCATTGGCCGGATCAGGTGATTTAAACCTGAATCGATATGAACAAATGTGCGGGCCGGATCTTCTTTTACGACCGTTGTATTGACTAATAAATAACCACATTCACTTACCAGAAATTTCCCTGGCTCAAACCATAATTGCAGCTCACGACCATATTTTGCACAGAAATTTTTGAAACGCTCAGAAATTTTATTTCCCAACAAGCTCCATATCTGTAATCGGATCATTTGGTTTGTAAGAAACTTTAAAACCTCCGCCCAAATCAATAATTTCAAGATCAGGGAATTGTAAAGCAGCTTCAAAAACAATATCAGCAACCTGTAAAAACGGTTCTGCATCTTTAATATCAGAACCTGTATGCTGATGTAAACCGATTACTTTGATATCATATTTTTTAACAACTTCCAGAATCTGATCCAATAGCAAAACAGAAATTCCGAATTTGGAATCTGCGTGAGCGGTCATGATTTTGATATTTCCGCCAGCTGCGACATTAGGTTTCAGACGGATCAGACACGGTTTTGTATTTCCATAAGTTTGTCCAAACCATTCCAATAAACGGAATGCTGTCCACATTTACAATCGCACCCGCTTCAACGGCTGTTTTTACCTCATGAAAAGGAACACCGCTTGGCGTGAATGTGATTTGTTTGGTATCATATCCAGCCAATTTTCCCATTTCCAGTTCGCCGGTTGAAACAACATCCAGTTCAACACCAATTTCACGCATCAAACGTAAAATCGCAAGATTGGTATTGGCTTTGCAGGCGAATTTTATTTTCATGTTAATGCCTGAAAAAGCATTTTGCAATTCCTGTACTTTGCGACGAATTGTTCCGCCATCGTATACATAAAGCGGACTTCCGTATTCTTCAATAAGCTGAACCGGGTCAATATTTTGTATTGTATATGTATTTTGTTCTGAAAGTTGCATTGGGAAAATTGATATTGTAATCGTTAAATATTTAAGATGATTAATCCTGATTTAGTTACAATACTTATCAAGATAAACCGCCATTTCTTTTTGTAAAATTTGCGCTTCTTCTTTTGCTTTTTCTGCAAAATCCAAACCGTTACCGGCATAAATAATACTTCTGGAAGCATTCACAAGCAATCCGCAGGATTTATTCATTCCATACCGGGAAACTTCTTCCAGATTTCCGCCTTGTGCGCCAACACCCGGAACCAGCAAAAAATGATCAGGAACAATAGTCCGGATATTTGCCAGATCCTTCGCTTGTGTAGCGCCGACAACATACATCATCCGGTCAGCGCCTGCCCAGGTTTGTGAAGTTTTTAAAACCTGTTCGTATAGAAATCCTTCTTTTGTTTCAAGTCGTTGAAAATCTGCCCCGCCGGAATTTGAAGTTAAAGCCAGCAGAATTACCCATTTTCCTTCAAAATCAAGAAACGGAGTTACTGAATCACTGCCCATATAAGGCGCGACGGTTACAGAATCAAAATTCAAGTCCGGACGACGAAGGATCAAAAAAAGTACGGGCGTAAAGTCCTGACGTATTGCCAATATCACCTCGTTTTGCATCGGCAATTGTGAAATGACTTTTTGGAATATACTCAATCGTCTTTTGCAAACTTTCCCAACCTTTTGCACCTAATGCTTCGTAAAAAGCAATGTTTGGTTTATAAGAAACGCAATAATCGGCTGTTGCGTCAATAATCTGTTTATTGAATTCAAAAACCGGATCGCTCTCTTTCAACAAATGAGCAGGGATTTTACGAATATCTGTGTCCAGGCCTATACAGAGATAGGATTTCTTTTGGGAAATGTGTTCAAAAAGCGCTTCGTATGTCATGTTATTTCGAAATAATGTGCCGAAATTACAACCTCTGCAAATAGATTCATAAATTTGCACACACATTAAATGATAACAATCTTTAAAAAAGATAATTTAGAACATAACTATGCAGATTCGCGAAACCTCCATTGCCGGTTTAGTAGAAATTTTCCCACGCGTTTTTCAGGACGACAGAGGATTCTTTTTTGAATCGTACAATGAAGAATTATTTAAGAAATTAGGCTTGCCGACAAATTTTGTTCAGGACAATCAGTCGTTTTCGATCAAAGGTGTGGTAAGAGGTTTACATTTTCAAAATGCGCCATTTGCTCAGGGAAAACTGGTTCGTGTAATTTCAGGTCGTGTGCTGGATGTAGCCGTAGATATCCGTCCGGAATCTCCGACATTTCGGCAAACATGAAGTTTTTGAACTGCGCAGCGATACTAATAATATGGCGTACGTTCCCGAAGGATTTGCTCACGGATTTGTAGCGCTTGAAGATTCTGTATTCAGTTATAAATGTACCAACGTCTACAATAAAGGAGCGGAATCCGGATTGTTATGGAATGATCCTGATTTGGGAATTGACTGGGGCGTTGAAAATCCAATTGTTTCAGAAAAGGATATTATCCTGCCTACTTTTAAAACGTTATTTGAAAAATACGTGTAAGATATATGAGTGAAAGACCGCTGGAATAATCAGGCGGTCTTTTTTATTTTATTTTTCAAAAAGTTCTTCCAAAGCTTTCGAAGCTACTTTTCCGGCAGAATTTGGATTTTGGCCGGTAATTAAGTCTTTCATCCATTTCGATAAATTCAATAAAAGGAATCATGGATTTGGTGTAATGTGCGCCACGTTCCCTGAAGTTTATCTTCCAAATGAAAAGGAATTTCGCTGACAAAACTCATAAGGGTATCTTCCACATGAGAAAATCCGGTTACATATTTGTCCTTGAATCAGGTAAGAACCGTCCGAAAGTTTTACATTCAGTAAGTCCGCTTACACCATGGCAAACAGCGGTTACCATGCCGTGATTTTCGTAAATTGTTTTTGTAATTTCCTGTAACTCAGTATTATCCGGGAAATCCCACATGCCGCCATCTCCGCCCGTAAAAAAAATAAGGCGATAATCTTTTGCAATAATCTCAGAAGGACTTAATGATTTTTCAAACTTGGCAAGAAAAGCAGGATCATTAAAACATTTCTGATTAATTTCGTCTTTCAGGTCAAAACTTCTTTCATCAATTGGAATTGTCCCGCCTTTTGGACTTACAATATCAACCAATACTCTTCGTCTTGTCATTGCATCATAAAAATGCGTTAACTCGCTCATCCACAATCCTGTTTTCCCTGTTTTGGAAGGATAAGAATCATGGTTGGTGCAAACAATTAAGTACTTTCATTTTGATCAATGATTGAATGATTGAATGAGAGAATTTTAGAATGCAGGCTAATTCCTGTCATTCATGAATGTGTTAGAAAGATAAATAAAATTGAAAGAATGATTTCACGCGGAGCAAAAAAGATAAAAGCAATAGCTCGCCAGGTTGTTTGCGTTCTTTCCTTTTATCTTTTAAAACTTTGCGTGAAATTAAAGAGTAATATTTTTACAAAAGTTGATTTTTATAAGCAAAAGCAACAGCAGCGGCAGTAGTTTTCGTGCCGGTTTTTTCCAAGTACACGCAAACGGTGACCTTCCACGGTTCGTACGCTGATAAACAGTTTTTCGCTGATTTCGACAGTAGATAATCCATCACAGATTAATTGAAGAACTTCTTTTTCACGGGCGGAAAGTGCTACGTTACATGAATTTGGGAAAAACGGATGTTTGTTGAGGCTGGCGGTTTACCATTTTGCGGTGCATCGCTTTGGAAACAAAATCATTGTAATAAAAACCTTCTTCAGCCACACGACGAATTGCTTTTTCTACTTCATCCGGACTCGTATCTTTCAACAAATAGCCCTGAACACCTTTTTCCAGCATATGAATCACAAAACGATCCTCATTATACATGGAAACAACAATAATTTTAATATCAGGATAACGTTCAAATGCCAGTTCGGTAGCCTGAATTCCATCCATAACCGGCATTTGTAGATCCATGAAAACAATGTCAGGCATATTGGCAGGAAGTTTGTCCAGCAATTCCTGTCCGTTTGCTGCTTCCAGAACAAAATCAAAATCCGGAACATTACTCAGCATGGAAATGAATCCTTTTCTGAACAATTCATGGTCGTCCGCTATGCCCAGTTTCATGGTTTTTACATTTTAAATTGTCACACGTTGACGGCGGAATGGATGTAATGGTTCAGGTTTATTATCCGTTGCAGGCACAACGGGCACGATCGCAAATGCTTTTGATCCGCCCATTTTTAGGTTTTTCATAGTTTATCGTACCGTCCACAATTGCGAGCCGGCTTTCAATTCCAAGTAAGCCTAAACCGGCCAGATTATTGTCTTTTACAGCTTCCGGATCAAACCCGATTCCGTTGTCGGTTACCTGAAGTTCGATGATCGTACTATTTACATGCAAGTTAATTTCAATCCTTGAACATTGCGAATGCTTGATTGAATTATTAACCAATTCCTGCATAATTCGGTAAATAGTTAATTCCGTTTTCTGACTTTGGCGCGGAGCGTCTTCGGTATTGGAAATTAACGAAATCTTTAAATCTTTGCTGGTATCCAGTTTATTGATAAATTCTTCAATAGCGGCTGCAAGTCCAAAACGTTCCAGTGTTGTCGGAACAAGATCCCGGGTGATTCGCCTCACATGTAAAATTGTTTCCTCAACCAGCGCCTGGGATTTTTTCATGATCTGGTCTTCTTTTATTCCTGATTCTGCCACAAGTTTACTAAGCTGATTAAGACTTAACTTAGTCAGAGACAGCATTGTACCAATATCGTCATGAAGATCCTGCGCAATTCTTCTGCGTTCAGTTTCTTCCGAATTTAAAGCTGTATCCAGCAAAAGTCGCTGGTAATCTTTTTCAATTTCATGCAGTTTTTTCTCCTGATGCAATTGCCTCTTTTGATAAAACATTACGAAAAGGATTACAAAAAATGCCATCATCAACATTGCAAGTGTAGCGATTAGTATTGCCCAGGTTAATCCGTCACTGTTTTGCATAATAACGCGTTGAAAATATCCAAACCCCGATGCTGAAAAATAACAGGCAAAGTGTTTCAAAAATGTAAGGAACTATATTCAGAAATCCAATATAAAGCGGATTCTCCCATTTTTCGGTGTAATGTAAAATAGGTGCTATAAAGATGAAGCTTGAATAGTATAATAATAACCCCGAGCAAACCCAAAAAAATGGAAATGTCAGCAAATTCGGGATTTTGAGCATTCGAATTATCTCATAGAAATAGACAAGTATCCAAAATAACATAAATAAGCATTCCACCGTTGTGGCATAGGCAACCATACTATGATTGTGCAGATCCTTAATATCGGGATTGGAATAAAAAATATCCCAGATCGTAAAAATCGAAAATCCGATAATCGAATAAATAATTCCTTTTTTATATGTGCCAGACTCAATTTTGTAATAAAACATACTACTAAGCAAAGCATATCGCAGTGGAATGCTCAGGTTGAAATACATTAAATTATTTGTTCGCTGGGTGGCATAATGAAACATAATCAGATCAATGATCAACTTCGATATCAAATAAATCTGAAGAAGATAAAATGAAGGATCAACGTTTGCTTTTCTGTAAAAAATCAGGAATAAAGGAATTACTGTTATAAAGATCGCAAGACATACTAATTAAATGGTTGTGAATGAAAGTAATGTAGGATTCAATCACCACCATAATGGATTAATTACAATGAGATGGACAAGTAGGGCCGCCGGCCATTGCATCATCACTTGCCGGCATATCTTTTAGACCAGCTCCTTTCGAAATGTCTTTTCCGTTGGCATCAACAGGTACAATAATAAGCCGCGACGTATGTTTGCCTTTTCCAAAAACAATTTCTTCACCGTCGTGATCTTCATGCTGTGCGCCGTAATAGACACGAAAACCAACACAATTATTACCCAATGGATCTATGAGTTGTTTGAAAGTATTTAAACCGAAAAATTCGGCCTGGATGAAATTTTCACCACGGGCTTTAATATTTTTTTCTAGTGCATGATGAGGGCGTGTCAACTTCTTCACTTCCAATGAAGAAATCAGCCTGCCTTCATTACCGCTGAACTTTGCCATGATTGAATTTTTAAGAAGAGAGTTAAAATTAGTTACTGTAAAATTACTTCTAACGTATTACATATGCCAACGTGCTATCGGTTTGCTGAAAAATTTTGATTTTGTAACTACTTGTTTTTTAGTAAATTAATTATATTTCAAAAAGTAAAACACGTAATATTACCTGCTAGATCAGGGGTAATTACGATTCGAGGGAAATGCTATTTACCTGTTCTTAAAATCAAGTGTATTCACGCTAAAATGCAACTCAATCCATATTTATCTTTGTAGTACATTATCACTTACCCCGCACATTATAGAAGGATCAACAGGTTAGGAACAGGTACAAAGCCGTTACGGATTTCTGTAACGGCTTTTGTTTTGAATTTTAGTTTCATGATTTCCTTAATAATGGTACTATCTGAACAATCTTCATTATTTGATTAATAATTGTTGTATTATTTTTATTTTTAAGTTTGTTTGAAGAATAAGTTTACTCGTAGTGTTGTTTATGTATTGATTTGTTAATCAATACTTTATATTTTTATGGGTAGTGCAATACTTAGCATTGTTGATATTTTGATTAAGGAGTGACAGTAGTTTAATATAAATAAACCTGGATTTCTATGAAAAATAATTTTTACTATCTACGCCTGGTAAGTTGTTTTATTCTGATCTTGATAGCCCTGTCCGAAGCCCATTCGCAGAATAAATTTCCTAAAAGTGACATTGATTTTTACTCAGACTTCTACGTTATGCAGGTCAGGCCTATGAAGTTTAAAATGTCATATAGCTGGCCGGAAACAGACAGAGTACTTGTACGAATAACAGATGGCAATAACAATCTGATATTCACTGAGACGGTACTGGTCTATAAAAAATATCAGAAGCTGTTTGACTTATCATCCTTTATGGACGGGCAATATAAATTCGAGTTATTTGATGGCGAAAAACGATTCAGTCAGTCATTTGACATTACTACCAAAACAACTCGTGTAGCCGTGGCCGCAAAAACAAAAGCATTATTTATAGCCGATTTCTGACGCGTGAAAGGTTGAAGTCTTTTGGATAAAGAACGTTTAATTAACTTTATCGAAAATAACTGAACATGAAACCCACGATCATAATAGAATATTGCCCAAAATGCGGTTGGCTTTTACGTGCAGCATGGATGGCGCAGGAACTTCTCACAACTTTCTCGGACGACTTGCACGCGGTAACCTTAATCCCTTCGGAAGTAGCCGGCCGTTATACAATCAAGCTTGACGAAAATCTGCTTTGGGACAGGAAACGGGAAGGTCATTTTCCAGAACCAAAAGAAATGAAACAACGCGTTCGTGATCAAATTGCTCCTGAAAGAAATTTAGGGCATAATGATCGTTAACATGTTTTTTGTCGTAGATCAGATATAAAATTTGGTTAAAGTATCCATTTTGTAGCTGGCAGATCACAAATGTTTGGATAAATACAGATTAACAAATTGAACGACATAATGACAGTTTTGTGATTTTAACCTGTTAAAATGTCACTTTCATTTTTCTTATTAATTTATTCAAATATTTACTTATTTAGATTTGTTAGTTAATTAACTGATTTAAAATTGATTATAGCGATTAAACCTTTTAAGCTAAATTGTCTCTAAGTTAAAAAGGAATTACTGGTACATTTCTTTTTGTTTAATGATTATCTGTGAATACAAAACGCAAAACACCATGGAAAGCAAGATAAAAATACCACGGGAAATGTTGATGCATATTGATTTTAGCAATACCATTAACGGAGGATTAAGCGAACCGAATGTACATCTTGAAAAAGGAACGGACGGTTACGAAGTTACAGTGAAGGCGCCCGGTATAGAATCAGAAGACCTTCAATTGGAAATTGTAAAAGACAAAATGAGATTATATCATCTCTTGCCAATATTTCATCAGGAAAGAGAAAGTGAAGAACAGTGGAAAACAATGCGTTTTATCAGCACATTAGCGATTCCTGACGGAGTGGATGTTGATAATATTACAGCAAGATATGACAGTGAAAAACGTCATTTAGTATTGTTTCTTCCATATAATCACCAACAAGATGATTTCCGCAGAAAAGTTGATATCGAACGTTGGTAGGAGTAAAAAATACCAGACTTTTAAATCATAGAAACCTCACAATTGTAAATTGTGGGGTTTTTGTTTTTTAGAATAGTATTCATCCAATAGTTAATGTTAAGATATAGTAAACCTATATCATGTGATGAAAAATTGAAGTTTGATCTGTGTATATTTGTTTACTCAGTACCTCCTTTTACTCAACACATCATATGAAAAAGTCTAATATTTTTGCCTTTATTGAATTTTCAAAGCTGGCGGAAGGTCTTCGCGCGTCTTCGGACAAAGGAAAACTTAAAGAACAGCTCAAATCCCAGGCCGCTTATTTTAACATCATTGAACCAAAATACTTCTCCGAGGATTTAGTAGAAGAATGGGAAAACATTCTGGGTTCGACAAGAAAGTCGGGGGCCAAAATAAATGAAGAAGGAAGAGTTGTTTCTAACGCAGTTACCAACACCATTGAGCAAATGAGCGATGTGGAATGCAAAGTTTTAGTGGACCGCGTGAATGCTCTTTACGATAAATTGAAAAAAGAATTTGAATGATTTTCACTCCCTTAACATTGAAAATCTAATAACTCCTATACTATAAAGCCTGCCACAGAATATCGCGGCAGGCTTTTCTTTTCAATTTTTTATAGAATTAATTTACAGTTCCGCCATTCCAGACTTCTTTGCCAGGCTGAACAAATGCCAGACTTCCGTCTTTATCTTCGGCCATAAGAATCATACCGTGACTTTCCATTCCCATCATTTTGCGTGGAGCGAGATTGGCCAGGTAAAGCACTTTTTTACCAATGATTTCGTCGGCTTTAAAATGTTCTGAAATTCCGCTGAGCACAGTGCGCTGTTCGCTGCCGATATCTACTTTCAATTTCAGTAGTTTTTTGCTTTTTGGTACATTTTCAGCTTCCAGGATGGTTGCCACACGAATATCCATTTTGGCAAAAGTCATCAAACTGGATTTCCGGTTTTACTGCTGCTACTACTTTTCCTTCCAGTTCATTAGCGCGTTTTGCATCGTGTAATTTCTGGATTTGTTTTTCAATCACATGATCTTCAATTTTTTCAAAAAGAAGACTTGCTTCACTGATTTCCTGTCCTGCTTTTAGCAAATCAGATTTTCCTGCATCAGCCCAGTTTTTGCTTTCAACGCCTAATTGTTTGCGAATTTTTTCTGCTGTAAAAGGAAGAACAGGTTCTGAAACAATTGATAACGAAGCAGAAATCTGCAATGCAATATTCATGATCGTGTTTACACGTTCAGGATCTGTTTTGATCGCATGCCATGGCTGCGTATCAGCAAGATATTTATTCCCCAAACGCGCAAGATCCATAATGAAAGTAAGCGCTTCACGGAAACGATAATTTTCCATCGCTTCACCGATTTTTGCCGGGAAAGCTGCAAGTTCGGCCAAAACAATCTGGTCAATTTCAGTTAATTCGCCTAATGCAGGTACTTTACTATCACAGAATTTCTGAGTAAGTACAACGGCACGGTTGATGAAATTTCCAAAAATCCCAACCAGTTCGCTGTTATTACGGGTCTGGAAATCTTTCCAGGTAAATTCACTGATCCTTCGTTTCTGGAGCACTTGCTGTTAATACATAGCGCAAAACATCCTGTTTGTCCGGCAATTCTTCCAGATATTCATGAAGCCAAACCGCCCAGTTTCTTGAAGTGGAAATTTTATCACCTTCAAGATTCATAAATTCATTGGCCGGAACATTATCCGCCAAGAATCAGATTTCCTTCTGCAATAACCGTAGCCGGGAAAATGATACAGTGGAAAACGATATTATCTTTTCCGATAAAATGAACAAGTTTGGTGTCCTCAACACCATCTTCATTTTTTTGCCACCATTTTTTCCAGCCTTCGTCCGTTCCGTTTTTCTGGATCAGCCAGTCTTTGGTAGCAGAAATGTATCCGATTGGCGCTTCAAACCAGACATAAAGTACTTTTCCATCCGTATCAGGAAGCGGAACCGGAATTCCCCAGTCGAGATCGCGCGTCATGGCGCGAGGTTTCAGGCCTTCTTTCAGCCATGACTGGCATTGTCCCAAAACATTCGTTTTCCATTCCGGATGACTGTTTACATATGCTTCAACCTGTGGCTGCAATTTATCCAATGGCAAAAACCAGTTGGTCGTTGGGCGCATCACTGGTTTTGCACCTGAAAGCATGGAATGCGGCTCAATTAGTTCTGTTGGACTAAGTGCAGAACCGCAGCGTTCACACTGATCACCATATGCATTTGGGTTTGCACAAACCGGACAAGTTCCTACAATATAACGATCCGCCAAAAACTGCTGAGCGGTTTCATCATAATATTGTTCAGTAGTTTCTTCTATAAAAACGCCCTTATCATACAAATCCTTGAAAATTTCCTGAGAAGTTTCATGATGGATCTTTTTGCTGGTGCGTGAATAAACATCAAATGAAATGCCAAGTTGCTTAAATGAATCGTCGATTTGAGTGTAATACTTATCTACAACTTGCTGAGGCGTAAGTCCTTCTTTTTTTGCGCGGATCGTAATGGGTACGCCGTGTTCATCCGTACCACTGATAAATGCGACGTCCTTTCCGTTTGAACGAAGATAACGTACATAAATATCCGCCGGAACGTAACAGCCGGCAAGGTGGCCAATATGAATAGGTCCGTTGGCATAAATCAATGCCGCCGTGACGGTATAGCGTTTAGGGTCAATAATTGCCATTAATTTTTAACTCTTATTTAGTTTATCGTGCAAAGTTAGTGAAATCGGTTTTAGTGAGGGTAAGTTTTAAAACAAGAAAGGATTTGAATAAGTGTCTGTGATAAGGTAAATATTAAGAACCTACTTAAAAACTAAAATTATAAAAATATGAAAGTAATATATATTTGATTTTTTGTAAACTATGTTTTATATAAAGTAAAATATAATTTACATTTGATTTATTAATTTCTAACTATCAAATTTTGCGCACATGCGAACAAAGTATCTTTTACCGCATCGTTATCTGGCTATTGGCTGGGTTCTTTTTCTTGCAGGATTATTATTCATTATTTTGGCAGCCTTTCGTGGGGAAGACGCAATTCCAGTCGGTTGGGAAATTAGTGTTCCGTGGCCTTTTGAAGATAATGATTCTGTTTTCAGTCCCAGTGTGAAAAATGGATATATTCTTTTGGATATAGCAGACGAATTGTTAGACCTGGCGATTATTACCGGTCTGTTAATGATAGCATTTTCCCGTCAGAAAATTGAAGATGAAAGAATAGCTCAAATAAGGCTGGAAGCGCTACAATGGGGTTTTTATGCTAACTATTTTATGCTGATTTTAAGTGTTATTTTTATATATGGTTCTCTATTTCTCGTAGTCTTATCATACAATATGTTCACTCCACTAATCATTTTTGTAGCACGTTTTTACTGGTTGCTGTTAGTTCAACCAGCTATTGAAGCTAAAAAGGAAAGGAGATTAGCATGAAAAACAGAATAAGAATTGAACGTGCCATATTGAATATAACACAGGCTGATCTCGCAGAACTTGTGCAGGTTTCAAGACAAACCATTAACGCCATCGAAGCTGGAAAATATTCTCCAACGCTGGCTTTGGGAATGAAGATCGCTCAACAATTTGAAAAGACTGTAAATGAAGTTTTTGAGTTGGAGGAAGGAGATTGATATTGCTTTTCTTGCAAATTCTATTCATTTCTATATATTTGCACTATTGCAAGTAATAATTTTACTATTGTAACCTTGGGTCGCATTCTTTCCATATTACTTTTGGGGCTTTTGCTTTACAACATGATGGGCTATTCGGTAGTCTATCTGTTGGAAGATAAATATGCCGTAAGTACTGGAAACGAAGGTTTTATTGAGAGACAGGAATATTCAAAAGACATTGTCATCAAAGTTCCGGTTTCACTTCCTTATCAAACAAACTGGGACAATCCGGAACCTGCCGAAGGTAAGATTCAGCATGATGGTGAATACTACCAAATGAAATCGCAGGCAGCTGATCAATGATACGATGTATGTTCATTGTGAATTTGACCAGAATGCCCGTGACCGTTTTATGAGCCTTGTTTCTCATATCAATGATGAAATTTCCGGCACTGCTTCGGATTCACACAAAAAATCTCCTTCAACTGTACTTAAAAGCTTCCTTAAAGAATATATGACTTCGAGCAGGAAGCATGTTTTCTATGTAATGGAATGGTCTGAAAAGTCGATTTACACTTCACCAGATAAAAGCTCCGCTGTACTTAAAGCCTTTTTAAGTATTCCCTCACCACCCCCGGACAGGGTTTAAAACTTTTTTATTCGCACCATTGTGCACATTTGAAAGCTAATGTAAAGGTTCGCCCTTTAACAGCTTTGTTGCACAATGGCCAGCCTCAACTTTCACTGTATAAAATAGTGAAGTTAATTCCTTTAAAATTTCATATAGTTATGTCATCGTGGTCAATGCTGATGGTTAATATTCAGCTTGTTGCCAATAAATTGGTATGGTTAATCTATACACATACAAAAAAATTCTATTGTTCGCGTAGAAACTACGGTCCGGAACGAATCACACCGGATTTTTACTGCGTCTTTCGTCGCAAGAAATATCTTATCAAGAATTTATCATAGGTTAATTAATTCAAGCAAACGGACTTGTCATTTGACGAGTCCGTTTCTCTAAATTCTATCAACTTAATGATTTCAAAATAAATCAGATGAAAAAATTATTTTACGTCGGAATTATCGGTCTTATTCTTTTTGAAATAGCCAAGGTTTATTTCATCATGCCCATGCCTGGAAGTCAGCGTATGAACAGCATTGATCTGGCTTATTTTCTGCATACCTGGCGCTGGCCTTTCAGGATTTTCTTTACGGTACTGATAATCATTGGAGTTGCAAGTGTATTTAAAGCAAAAAGAAAATGGATTCCGGCTTTGCTTCTTCTTTTAACGATTGGAATAAGTTATGCAGCCAATTATGAAATGGCAGCGGATACCATGTTTTATCAGCCTAAAACATTATCTCTGAAAAATGTTTCTGAAAACAAAGTAGATAAGGATCGTTTGATTATTGGAGTAACTGAAAATGGAGAAGCAAAAGCATATCCGATTCAATTTATTGGTTATCATCATCAGGTTCAGGACAAGCTGAATGGAAAGCCAATTATCGTAACCTATTGTACCGTTTGCCGCACGGGACGGGTTTTTGAACCATTGGTTGATAATAAACCAGAACTATTCCGTCTTGTTGGTATGGATCATTTCAATGCGATGTTTGAAGATGAAACAACGCACAGCTGGTGGAGACAGGCAAATGGAGAAGCAATTACGGGTTCGTCGAAAGGAAAAACATTACCTGAAATGAACAGCACACAAACTTCATTATCCGAATGGATTGCCTTACATCCGAATACTTTGATCATGCAGCCGGATCCGGAATTTCAGGCGAAATATGATTCGATGAGCTAAATATGAAAGCGGAAAAGGAAAATCAACACTTACCAAAACAGATTCACTTTCCTGGAAAGATAAATCCTGGGTTGTGGGTATTAAAAGTGGAAAAGCAAGCAAAGCCTTTGACTGGAATCGTTTGAGAAGAGAAAGAATAATCAACAGTATCGTAGGAAATCAGCCAACAACACTTGTGCTGGCAAAAGACGATAAAAGCTTTTTCGCCTTTGCAAGACCAACAGAATCTGAGGGAGTTATTCTTAAAAACGATACACTTTATCTCGGTACCAAATCTTACAATTTATTGGGAAAAAACATTAGTCCGGAAAAAAATCCTGATCTGAAACCCATTAATGCTTACCAGGAATTCTGGCATAGCTGGCAAACTTTTCATCCTGAAACAGAAAAATACTAAATAGAAAGAAAAGTATTTATTAGCCATGAAACCAACTTTTGCCCATGCTATTTTCAACTTTCAATATCTGCAAATCTGTATTCCACGAGGGACCAGAATTTTAAAGGAAAGTTGTGCCGGGTTTGATTCCTTAAAGAGTATTAAGAAGTAAATGCCAGATAATTAACCGGTTAATTGAGTATAACTTATTTATTCAGAATAACTGAAAACATTTTTCCACTTTATGCAAATCAGGATTATGAACTAGTCATTTCATTGGCGAACTTTGACGATCCACAGTTCGTTCTCTATACATGAAAATCCTTATTACCGGTGCCACAGGTTTAGTTGGAAGTGCTGTTGCACGGCTATTTCTTAAAGAAAATCATACAGTTCTTGCGCTTTTTCGTCCGGATTCCGACAGAAGTCTTTTGGCGGATGTGGAAAATAAAATTGAATGGATTGAAGGTGATGTGCTGGATATCGGTTCGCTGGAAAAAGCAATTGAAGATATTGACTTTGTAATACATACAGCCGCCGTGGTTTCTTTTGTACCCCGCGATCGTAAAATGATGTACAAAGTAAACATGGAAGGTACTGCGAATGTTGTAAATGTTTGTCTTCAAAATAAAGTAAAAAAGTTTTGTCACGTCAGCAGTATCGCAGCTTTGGGGCGTCCTGATTCACGCAAAATTAGTTCCGGGTGAAGACTTGATTATTGATGAGGAACAGCGCTGGGAAGATTCTCCTGAAAATTCAGAATATGCAAAATCCAAACATCTGGCCGAACTGGAAGTTTGGCGTGGTGTTGCCGAGGGACTGAATGCTGTAATTGTCAATCCTACTTTAATTTTAGGTGAAGGCGACTGGTCGAAAAGCAGCACACAAATTTTCCGATATGTGTACAATGAAAAACCTTTTTATACGGAGGGAATAGCCAATTATGTGGATGTTCTGGATGTTGCCAAAGTGGTTTATAAACTCGTTTTTTCAGATATTTCCGGGGAACGGTTTTTGTTGAATGCGGGAAGTATTTCTTATCAAATCCCTGTTTTTCAATATTGCAGATTCCATGGGTAAAAAGAGGCCATCCTTTAAAGTTGGTTCTGGACTGGCCGCCGTCATATGGCGTGTTGAAGCAGTACGTACCTGGCTGATGGGAACCAAGCCGTTGATCACCAAAGAAACTGCACAATCGAGTGCTCGTCGCTTTCGTTACAACAGTGATAAAATTCAAAAGGCAATCGGGTTTGAGTTTCAGCCAATTGAGAAAACGATCGCGCGTGTCTGCGAAAGTTTGACTGGCAGGATTTGAATAAACCGGATTTATTTTTAACTTTCTTTTATTATTGTGTGGTGTAAAATACCCTCAACTCTAACCTACTAATCCGTATGATGGAGAAAAACTTCGGGGAAAGAAAAGATTACATGAAAGAAACATTGCTCCGGTTTGAGCGAATGCTTAAAACCAACGAGTCGGAGTTTTTTGATTTGGATGCATACGAGAAGGTGACGGAGTATTTTCTGGAAAAGGGTGACTGGGACAAGGCTTTTCAGGCCTGTGAACTTGGGTTGACTGATTTTCCATATTCACTTGATCTTCTGCTAAATAAAGTACAAATTCACGCTAATCGTGGAGAACACGATCTGGCAATGGAAATATTGGAGCGTGCGTCTCTGTTTCATCCGGGAGATGTTGAAATTTCTTTCATGCAGGTCGGAATTTCCAATATGATGGGCGAATATGAGGAAGCAATTACCGTTTTGGAAAGCCTGTTAAATCGTTTGGAAGACAAAGATGAAGTCTATTTCCAGATCGGCCAGACTTACCAGAACTGGGGAAAATATGATGAAGCAATTCAGCATTACAAGCTTTCTCTTCGCAATAATCTCAACAATGAAAGCGCTTTGTATGAACTGGCGCATTGTCTTGATCTGATCGGTGAGCTGGAAAGTCATCTGGCTTATTATCATGAACTGGTCGATAACAATCCGTTTTCGCATCATGCCTGGTATAATCTTGGAATTGCTTTCAGCAAACTTGAACGCTATGAAGATGCAGTAAATGCGTATGAATATGCGACGCTGGTTAAGGACGATTTTGCATCGGCTTTTTTCCAGTTGGGGAATTCATACATGAGTCTGGAACAATATGAACAGGCGAAAATTCAATACCTCAGAGCAATTGAACTGGAAGGAAAACAGACTGAAACCTGCTGCTGTCTGGGAACTTGTTATGAGAAATTAGGTGAATACGAAACGGCGATCAAATATTACCGCGAGGCGGTGAAAATGGATAGTCAGTGGGACGATGGCTGGTATGGTCTGGGAATTTGTTTTAGTGAATTGGGACGCTGGTACGAAGCCGTTGGTTTTCTAAGAAAAGCAATCCAGATCACTGAATTAAATCCTGATTACTGGCTTGCATTGGCAGAAACAGAATTCCGGGTTGGTAATGTTGTTTCCGCTTTTGAAGCTTTTGAAAAAGCGGCGGAAATTGAACCTTCCAATCCTGATATCTGGCTGAAATGGTCATTTGTTCTTTTTGAACAGGGAAATTATGCAAGAGCTTGTGATCTGTTGACCGCAGCGATTGAAGAAATGCCGGAAGAGGCTGATCTTTATTATCGTATGGCCGTTTACCAGATCCATTCCGGTGATTATCGTGAAGCTTTGATTAATCTGGAAGTTGCTTTGACGCTGGATTATGATGCGCATTTGCAGTTATTCGACTTTTTCCCTGATCTGGAAAAACAAAAAGCATTGTTCAGAATTATTGAACAATACCGCGAAAAATAGATTTTTTTGAATTGAAAATATAAACAGTTTCTTGAATCTGCTAAGGCAGTACTTCAAGAAACTGTTCTGTTTTGATATCAACAGCACATTTAAAATGACCTTCCGGACAAGCTTTGTGACCATGAAGTCCGCAAGGACGACAGTTCAGTTTTTCCAAAACTTCAACTATATGTGAATCGTCTGATAATGGGCCAAAACCAAATTCAGGAACTGTGGAGCAATAAACGGCCGTAACCGAAGCATTGACCGCAGAACTGATATGCATCGGAGCGGAATCGTTGACAAAATTCATAACCGAACTTTTCATTAATGCCGCCGATTGCAGAAATGAAAGTTTGCCGCAAAGATTCTGCACTTTGTCTTTTGAAATAATCTGACTGTAAATATTTTCTGCCAATGCATTATCTCCCGGTCCGCCTAATAGAAAGATCTGGTATTGGTCATCAATTTCATTAATTAACCGAATCCAGCCTTCTTCTGTATATTGTTTGGTAAACCAGACAGAAGCCGGTGCGATACAGATATATGGTTTGGATTGATATGGTTTTACAAAATCAAAATCAGCATTGGAAGGATAAAGTTTTGGTTTGGAAATTGTCCCGGAAACTTCATTTTTGATTAAAGCATTATTCCGTGTTACTTCATGAACACCATTTTCAATTTGATGGGGAAATTTGTCTGTGAAAAGAAATGAAAACGGGTTTTTATCGAATCCGGTACGTTTTGGAGCTTTTGAAAAAGCAGTTAATATTCCGGTACTTCCAAATCTTTGCAGGTTGATAACCCAGTCATATTCCGTTTTTCTGATTTGTTTTAACAATTGAAAAAGACTTTTGAATTTACCTTCTTTCTTTTTCCAGATTAAAACATTGGACAAATACGGATGGTTTTCAAACAATCCTTCATTTCCTTTTCTTACCAAAAAATCGATTTGAGCATCAGGAAAGCCCTGGTGTAAGTTTTCCAATAACGAAGTTGCCAGAATTACATCGCCTATAAAAGCAGTTTGAATAACAAGAATTCGCTTCGGAATCATTTTAATGTGATTAGAAAATAAATATCAATTCAATTTTATGTAATGAATTGATATACAATTTGTTGTAATGTAAGTTGTCGTTTGCCGACAGCCGAAAGTCTTTAAAAAACTTTCTTTCAAACAAAAGTCTGTAATTTTGCAGACAGTACCGAAAATTATTGACAGGTAATTTGTGTTCATAAGGAATGAAGAGAAATAATATGCATAAACGTGCGAATGCCGAAACTCCCTCACTAGCGTTAACAGAAGAATATAAGTTACATACCCTGGCTAACGGAATTCGCATAGCGCATAAACAAGTTCCTTACACGCAGATTGCGCATGTCGGAATTATGCTCGATATCGGTAGTCGCGATGAACAGCCTCACCAACAGGGTCTGGCGCATTTTTGGGAACATATGGCCTTCAAAGGCACAGAAAAACGTAGTTCATACCATATCATTAACCGTCTTGAAAACGTAGGCGGAGAATTAAACGCGTATACAACAAAGGAAAAAATCTGTTTCCACGCTTCGGTTCTGGATGATCATTTTGATAAAGCGGTTGATTTATTAGCAGATATTGCCTTCCATTCGGTTTTTCCCGAAAAGCAGATTGAACGTGAAAGAAATGTGATCATTGAGGAAATGTCGATGTATAATGATTCACCGGAAGACGCGATTCAGGATGATTTTGACCAGCTGGTTTTTGCAGATCATGCTTTGGGAAATAATATTCTGGGCACGCCGGATACTGTTAATTCATTTGGAAGAGAAGAACTTTTTCAGTTTATCAACGAAAATCTTGATACCGAACAAATTGTAATTTCTTCGGTTAGCCGGTTGCCTTTTTCAAAAGTGATGAAGGTTGCTGAGAAATATTTGGGAAATGTTCCGTTTAAAAAAACGACGCGCGTTCGTCAGGCTCCCGGAAATTATTCGCCTATCATTCAGGAAAAAGAACGCTCAATTACACAGGCACAATGTGCGATGGGACAACCAGCCTATGCACTTGGAGACGACAGACGTTTGCCTTTTTTTATGCTCGTAAATTTATTGGGAGGACCAGGAATGAATTCCCGTTTCAACTTGTCGCTTCGTGAAAAATACGGTTTTGTTTATTCCATTGAAGCAAATTACACGCCTTATCTGGATACCGGATTTTTGGGCGTTTTCTTTGGTACAGAACAAAAACAACTGGCGCGCAGTATTTCATTGATCAATAAGGAATTCAAAAGAATTCGTGAAATTCCTTTGTCAACAATTCAATTACATCAGACGAAAGTGCAGCTGATGGGCCAGTTGGCTATGTCGGAAGAAAGCAACATGAGTTTTATGTTGATGATGGCGAAGAGTTTGCTGGATACCGGACGTGTAGATACTTTGCCAGAGATTTTTGCGGAAATTCAGGAAATCACTTCGGAACAATTGCAGACGATCGCACAGGATATGTTCAATCCGGAAAATTTTAGTTATCTGACTTTTATTCCTGAGTAATCAGGATTTTAAATATTGTTATTGAGAAACAGTTATCAGCGAAAGTGGGTAACTGTTTTTTTTTGCTGATTTGTCTTTTATAAACAAAGTAAAGAAATCCTGATAGCCTGATTTCTTTCGTAGGGCGTAATATTAATGTCAGATTTCATGTAACCAGGCGATACAGAATATCGTTTTCGCCTGGTTTATTATTTCAATCTAATTGCTTTTCCAATGCTTCTTTCAAACTTTCGTAATGTCCTTTCAAGACCTTTCCTGATTTTATTTCTTGCCATATCTTTTTTGACCGTAAAAGCCCAACAGGCTACCAATCCATATATTCCTGCCCAATTACCTGATAGAATTATTTTAAATACAACACAAGATCCTTCTACGTCTATGGCCGTCAACTGGCGGACACAGGAATCGGTTACTGAAAGTTTTGCAGAGATTGCTGTTGCAAGTGCAGATCCGCGTTTTGTTGAAAAAGTAAAAAAAATAAAAGCGAAGTCAGAAAAGGTAGTTTTTAATGATACGCCCACAGCGATTTACCATTCTGTTGTTTTTGATAATTTGACACCGAATACAAAATATGCTTACCGGGTTGGACAGGGAGAAAATTGGAGCGAGTGGATTCATTTCAACACAGCCGGGAAAGTGGGAGAGAAGTTTTCTTTTCTTTATTATGGTGATGTTCAGGTTAATATCCGCTCGATGTGGTCGCGTGTGGCGCGTGAAGCTTATGGAAAAGCGCCTGATGCAAAGCTTGCGATTTATGCGGGAGATTTGATCAACAAAGCCAATCGTGATGTGGAATGGGGCGACTGGTTTCAGGCTGGTGGCTTTATTCACAGCATGATTCCGGGTTTTCCGACGCCGGGAAATCATGATCATTATGATGGGACCAAACGGAAAACCGCTGACTTCTGTATTCTGGCGACCGCAATTTACTTTACCCGAAAATGGCCCGGAAGATCTGGAAGAAACCTGTTATTATGCCGATATCCAGGGAACAAGATTCATTTCATTAAACTCAGACAGAGCCGAAGAATCTGACGAATATCTGGAAAAACAGCGAGTTTGGATAGAAAAAGTTCTAGGTAACAATCCAAATAAATGGACGGTCGTAACTTTCCATCACCCGATCTTTTCACCAAAATCAACCCGTGATAACAAAAGAATGCGGGAAACTTTCAAACCGATTTTTGATAAATATAAAGTCGATCTGGTTTTACAGGGACACGATCATACGTATGCAAGAGGAATGGCAAAAATTCCAATGGCGCAAAAAGGAGCAGCTTCCGGAACGATGTATGTGGTATCAGTGAGTGGTCCGAAAATGACAGATTCTAATGTTGAAAAACGTGACTGGATGGATCGATCTGCACTTTATACACAGTTTTATCATGTTGTTACAATTGATCATGACAAACTGAGTTTTGAAACATTGACCGCAACCGGAGAATTGTATGATGCCTTTGATTTGATAAAACAAAAAGGTAAAATTAACAAGCTGATTGACCGCATACCTCAAAACGTGCCGGAAAGAAGATAATTCAGTTCTTAAATTAAAAAAACTATAAAAATGAAAAGATATATTTTTCTGCTTATGGCAGGTTTCGCGTTAGTTGGATGGAATGTCCGGGATAAAACTGATGACAAAAAGAAGAAAGAGAACACAAGAATTTCCTTCTGAAATTGTAGATTTTAAACCTTATGAAGGCAATCCGGTTTTCAAAGCAACCGGAGATACCGCGACCTGGGATGAACAAATCCGTGAAAGAGGTTTTATTTTGAAAGAAGATAAAACGTACTACATGTGGTATTGCGGATATACCAAAAAAACGGGTAAAGAAATAAAATATCTGGGGCTGGCAACCTCTCCGGATGGTTTAAAATGGACACGTTTTCCAAACAATCCGATTCATAAAAAAACCTGGGTAGAAGATATGTTTGTCCTGAAATCTGCCGGGACATATTACATGTTCGCCGAAAGTAAAGATGATATTGCAAGACTGCTTACTTCAAAAGATAAAATTAACTGGGAAGATAAGGGCGCATTGGATATTCGTCTGAAAAACGGAAATCCGATTTCAAAAGGACCTTTTGGAACACCGGCGGTTTGGAAAGAAGGCGATACCTGGTATTTATTTTATGAAAGAAATGATTCGGATGTTTGGCTGGCTACTTCAAAAGATCTGAAAGTCTGGACAAATGTGCAGGATGAGCCGGTACTAACTTCCGGTCCGGAAACGTATGATAAATTTGCTGTTGCTTTCAATCAGGTTATCAAATACAAAGGATTGTATTACGCTTATTACCACGCATCTGCTTTCAAAGACTGGCATGAATGGACAACGAATGTTGCTGTTTCAAAGGATTTATTCACTGGAAAAAGTATGACAAAAATCCGATATTGAAGGGAAATAAATCGAGCGGATTTACAGTGAATGACGGGAAGGAATTCAGGTTCTACACGATGCATCCAGAGGTGAATGTTTACTTTCACTAATTGATTTTTATCTGGTTGCTACAAATATTACGGTACGCTGTACCTTACCTGTTGCCATAATTTTGATACAGCTACAATTATTTCGGTGCTCTGCACCCTTTATAATCAAGTTGCAGAACACCGAATAGTTAGAAAAGAGATACCCATATGCAAGCAAGGTGCAGAGCACCGTAATATTTGTAGCAAGGGAAATGGTCCCTTTATCATACTAAGGTGCAGAGCACCGTATATGATCTACAACTAACGTATTATTTCTTCCTCATTATCGAAGCCACCTGGGTAAAATCTTTTGCCAAAAACAATTCATACAAATTTTCTATTTCCGACCAGCTTTCAAATTGCGCTTCGATCTCCTCTTCTTCGCTATCGTTGAAGATGCCCAGAACAGTCATATTTTTACGACTTTCCAAAACTACTCTCATTGTCGCCTACAAATATTCCAACCCAGAAACGGCCATTTTCTTCATCCATTTCAAGCGTTTCTTCGATGACATCACGGATATCTTCCATGTCTACGTCATCGATGGAATCGCCCCAGGCGGTTTGTAAATAAATTTCAGGTATTGACATTGTATTTTTATAGTAAAATGAAAAGAGATTGGGTTAAGATATTTGTCTTTTCCCAATCTCTTTTTGTTGTGAAATATTTTATCAACTAAACACTTTCTTCTGCCCGGTAATAAAGCGTCGATCCGTTTTCCGGTCTCAAAATGTTTTTCGCAGCTTCATGCAAATCTTCCGATTTCATGTTTCTGATAATTTCGGCATCTTCATTTGCCCAATCCACATTTCCGGCATTTGCTGCAAAAGCAAGGTTCATTGCACGGTTCAAAAGTTCTACTTCTGAAAATGCCAGCGTTGCTTCGGTTTGGTTTTTGACTTTTGTTACTTCTTCGTCTGTTGCGCCGGTTGTAACAATTTCATTCAGCAATTCTTTCACAGCTTCATCCGCTTCTTCCAAAGTAACACCCGGATTCAGGTTTCCTTTGATCAAAAGTAATCCCGGATCAAGAGAAGAAGTTGTACTTGCGCTGATGCTGTTGAAAAGTGGTTTGTCTTTCAACAATGCCTGATAAAGCGTGAAGATTTTCCTCTTCCCAAAATATCGCTCAACAGATCGGAAGCATAAAAATGGTCTTCATAACGCCCCGGCATATGGAAAACTTTTACCAGAGAATTCAACGGAACTGCCGCAGAAGTTTCCAGATGACGTGCTTCATTTTGCTTTGGTTCCTTTTCCAGATTTCTTACATAAGGAGCACCGGCAGGAATTCCTTCAAACCATTTTTTTGCCAGTTGTTTGATCTGCTCCAATTTTACAGCACCGGCTACAACCATCACTGCATTATTCGGACGATAAAAACGCCAGAAAAATGCCTGAACATCTTCCATCGTCGCACGTTCAATGTGTTCAATATCTTTTCCGATTGTTGCCCAGCGGTACGGATGTTTCTGATAAGCGAGTGGTCTTAATTTCAACCACATGTCACCATAAGGCTGATTCAGATAACGTTGTTTGAATTCCTCAATCACCACTTTGCGCTGCACTTCCAGCACATTCGGATCAAAAGACAAACTCATCATCCGGTCAGATTCCAGCCAGAAAGCAGTTTCTACATTATCAGCAGGTAATGTGATGTAATAATTTGTTATGTCCGGCGAAGTAAAAGCATTGTTTTCTCCTCCAACCGTTTGCACCGGAATATCGTAATTCGGAATGTTTTTAGAACCTCCAAACATCAGATGCTCAAAAAGATGCGCAAATCCTGTACGTTCCTCATCCTCATCCCGCGAGCCTACATTGTATAAAATATTGACCGCCGCCATCGGGGTCGAAAAATCTTCATGAACATATATTTTCAGACCATTGTCCAGCGTAAAGTGCTCGTATCGAATCATAAAATCAGGTCAATTATTGGTAACGGCACGGTTCTTTCCAAAATAAAAAAATATGGAGAAACCCGTACGCAGGTTTTGTGGTTATGAACAAAGCTAATGCTCAGGTGGGATTCCACCAAACCATTTATACCGATATACCTGATAGTCATGAAATTTACTTTGCAGTTTTGTTTTTTGTGTTTACTTTTTCTATTCTCTCCCAAACTTTCCCAGGCACAATTGCTTAATGATCCCGTCACTCTGAAACTGGTTCAAAAAGGCCTTGATCATATTTATAATTACGAATATGCCGAAGCGGATGCCATATTAAATCAAGTTGAAAAGAAATATCCCAATCATCCGGTTTCATACATTCTGGATTCCTTTGTGATGTACTGGAAGTATCTTCCGATTAAAGATAATCCTACAAAATCCAAAGAATACATCAGCAAATTAAATCAGTGTCTGGATGCGATTACCAAAAAATATGGTAAAAACAGCAAGGATCCGGAAGCTGTTTTTTATACTATTGTGGCGAGAGGTTACATCGCGATGATGTACAATTACAATGGAGAATTGATGAGTGCGGCAGGTGAAGCGAAGAAAGCCTACAACGCGTTAATTACAGGTTTGAAACTTACTGAGAGAAATCCTGAGTTTTATTTCACTTCCGGGATGTATAATTATTACGTTGAATATTATCCGGAAGATCACGGGATTGTAAAACCTTTGATGATTTTCTTTAAAAATGGTGACAAGGCTTTGGGTTTAAAACAAATTGATATTGCGACCAGACAGGGAGTAATTACCAAAGCAGAGGCTTGTTTTTATATATCTCATATTTATTTAGAACACGAATCTAATTTCCCCAAAGCACTGACTTACACCCAAAAACTGGCAAGCTGGTATCCGGAAAATCATATTTTCAATATGATCAATACGGAAACTTTACTTTTAACCGGACATTATGATGAAGCCGGAAAGGGAATGGAAAAACTGAAAGCCAATAACAAAGGATTTTATCCAATTGCTTACAATACTTTTCAGGGAATCATTTTTGAAAAAGATACAAAAAACGACAGCGCAGCCCAGAAATCATATTTAACAGCACTTCGTACGCCGCATGACGATCAGTATACCCGCGAATATTATGCAATGGCGTATGCAGGTTTGGCGCGTATAGCGAACAGGGCAGGAGACAAAGGCAAGGCAAAAGAATATTATAAAAAGGCCTTGGAAAAAGCGGAGTATAAATCGATTATTAAGGAGGCGAAAGCTTATAAATAGTTGAGAATTGAAAGTTGAGAATTGAAAGCGGCCGCCGCGCGGTTGAAAGTTGAAAAAAGATTTAGCCTATTGAGTTAGTGCTTAAAAATAGAATTGAGAGCTAAAAATTAAAAGTGAGCTACCTCATTTTCAATTTTCAATTCTCAACTTTCAATTTACCTAGGAAATTGGGATTTGTCCAAGCCTGGGATGATGTTCAGCGCATTTTTGTAATACAACTTTTTCAAAACCTCATCCGAAAGCCCCATGCCGTACATGCGCCAGAAGGCGTGGTATTTTTTGTGGTATGGGAAATATTCGTCTTCGGTTTCAAGTACTCTGAAATAAGTGGCGTATTCGGATGGAACCCAGCTGTCTTTTCCAAATAATACTCTGTCCTGCCATTTGTCAAAGAATTTTTTCGCTGCTCTTGGCTGTCGTCCGAGTTCTGCAATTACGGCTCCGATTTCAACATACATATTTGGGAAAACAATCATTAAACTATCCAGCTTTTTCAAATTATTTGGATACCAACCCATGTGGGCGTTGATAAAAGTCGTTTTTGGATTATCTCTGAAAATCTTGTGCTGTTCAGAAATAAGTGAATCAAAAGGTACCGGATCATTCGGTCCACGGCGACGGCCTGGATGTGTTTTTAATTCCAGCCAGCGTTCGTTGTAACGATCCATCGGATCCCAGAAAGATGGAACGTCGGCGGTGTGGATTAATACAGGAATTTTCAATTCTCCGCACTTTTTCCAAACCGGATCCAGTCTTGGATCGCTTACCGCTACGCGATTTCCTTTGTCATCTTTGATTCCGCTGAAACCTAAACTTTTATAAATTTTCAAACCTTTGGCACCCATTTTTACATCGGCTTCCAGTTGTTTTACCGCTTTCTCCGTCCAGTCCTTTTCTCCAAATCCTTTAAATTGAAGGTTGGTGAAAACCGCAATACGCTTCGGTTCATTTTTGGCTACATTTTCCAGAGACCCTTTCAAAGTCGCTGTTCCTTCTTCCCAATTATCACTCCATCCTCGTCCACTCAAATTGACCATAATACCCATATTCAAACTGTCCATTTGAGAAACCAGAAATTTCAGATCCTGGGTTGGCATTTGATATTGATGATTGTGCACATCAATAAATGGAAATTTGGCACGTCTGAGTTTATGTTCTTCGACCTTTAAAGTTGAAACCGGATCGTATTCTTCAAAACCAAGCGGCTCGATAGCGTTCTGGGCTTTTGCATTTTCTACAACCGCTCCAAAAGTAAACGCAAAGGATAAAGAGAAAAGTAAAGGTCTGATTAATTTCATAGGAATGGTTTTGAAAATTAGTCAAAAAGAAAAGCGAATTACTTTTCAGGTTTGTAAATCAAGGCAACACAATGCGCGGCAATTCCTTCTTCTCTTCCAACAAAACCTAAATGCTCGGATGTTGTCGCTTTGATGGAAATATCTTCTTCTGAAACGTTCATGACTTTGGAAAGACAAGTTTTCATTTCAGGAATATGCGGATTTAATTTTGGTCTTTGAAGCACAATTGTAACATCAACATTCCCAACTTCAAAACCTTTCTCACGAATCATTTCCAGTACTTTTGCCAGCAAAACTTTACTGTCGACACCTTTCCATTGCGGATCAGTATCTGAAAAATGGAAGCCGATATTGCGCATGTTGGCAGCGCCCAAAAGTGCATCACAAAGTACGTGACAAACTACGTCGGCGTCTGAATGGCCTTTGGCACCGTGCGTGTGAGGTATTAATATGCCGCCAAGCCAGAATGGGCGGTCTTCAACTAATTGATGAACATCATAACCTTGTCCAATCCGAAAAGGAAACATGCGAAATTTGATTAATAAATAGTAGCCGCAAGTTGGTGATTGAATTTGTTAAAGACAACCTCCGTCCAACGGTTTTTTACCGTTGAAAGAATAGAAAACTGACTTATGATGTAATGAATATTTTCTTTTGCGGGGATATATAAAAGAAAATATCCGAAATCTGAAAGATGACGGAGATTTGTAATTCTTTAATATACAGCATCTATCGCTGTGGCGCAGCAATTTCAGTTCTTAGTTTTTGAATTTCTTCTTCCTGACTTGCAGCTTTAAAATAATAATAAAGGCCAGCAATCAGGAATATTTTTGAAAGGATAAAAACCGCTACAAAAGCCGGACGCCACCATTTATGCACTTTGATATAGGTATCGTTAACTTCGATATCAAGGTATTCATCTTTCTTTTTGGTGTCGGCTTTTGGTATATCATAATAAGTATGATTTCCCTTTTTCTGAATATGCGTTTTGTTTGTCCGGAGCTGGATTACATCTCTTATTTCATCAGGCGGTGGAACCGAATTTTGGAGAAAATAACCTTGAATATTTTTTTCAAACCGAATAATATAATCAGAAATCTCAGAATGAGTCAATATCATCTGATTCACCTCATGTTCTTCTGCCTGGGTGGTCATACCTAGCAAATAAGACTCCAAGACTCCGCTTTCTATAAATTCTTGAGTTTTCAATGTGTTATAATTATGCGTTTGGAGATTTGAAAAAATCGTGGAATGCTTTCAGCACTTCCGGTTTCGAAATTTTTAATTTTTCGGCAACTTCATCAGGCGAAAAACCCTGACGAAAAGCCAGATCAAATATCAATTCCGGCGTACTTTCAAGAGTCGAATGACTGTCATTATGTGGCGCAATGGCCATCATTTGTTTTTTGGCTTCTACGGCCTTGGCTCTGGCAAGCTTGATCACACACACAGCAAAAGTAAATGGATAACTATTACACGATTGCAAAAGCGGAGATGCAAATACATTGACCAGAATTTCCTGTGCTAAATGTGGTTGAGGGATGATCTGTAAAATAATCCCATAAGCCATTGCACCGTATTGATCGTAGACTTCAAGTGTCGTCAGGGGGCTAGATGTTCTGATTGCCGACTGGCCGCCAGAATTATCATTTGCACGTTCAAGTTCATTCATATAACGCTGACTTTTAACGGATAGAGATTTACGGGTAAGGTGAAAATTTTGAAGGTGATGATTACTGAAATTAAAATCTTATCCAGGTGAGAAATATTAGATTGTAGAAATTTTATTGTTTTTTTTTATAAAGATGTCAGGGCTAAATTAAAAAGTTCTCTTGATAAAACATCATAATGTCGACCATTTTATTGCTAATGTTTTATAAAGTGCTCTAATTATCCATTTAAGTAAGGTTTTGCTATTGCTCCGTTACATTTATCTGATGTAAACAAGTGCCAGACAACAACTTGTAGTTGTGAAAATATTGGTGTGGCATAAAAGATGTTATCAATTAACTTTGCCGCATGAAAAAAAATATTGCAGTTATCTTCGACATGGACGGCGTCATCGTTCATACTAATCCATATCATTCCAGAGCTTTCCGGGAATTTTTTTCCAGCCGAAATCTAAACCCTTCTGATGAGGATTTCGCCCAACATATGTTTGGTAAAAGTAATAGCTATATTCTATCGCACTTTTTAGAAAGGACGATTGAAGGGGAAGAACTTCGTATTCTGGAAGATGAAAAGGAAAGTTTGTTCAGGAAGATTTATGAGCCATTTATTGATCCTATTTTCGGTATCCTTTCTTTTATTGATGATCTGTACCAAAATGAAGTAAAGCTTGGTGTGGCAACTTCGGCGCCTGTGGCTAATCTTGACCTGGTTTTTAGTAAGGTACCTTTGCGCGATAAAATGGGATCGATTCTGGCCAGTGAGAATGTAACAAAACATAAGCCTGATCCGGAAGTTTATCTTACTTCTGCTAAAAATCTGGGTGTTTCTCCGGAAGATTGTGTTGTTTTTGAAGATTCTTTTTCAGGTGTTTCTGCTGCTTTGAATGCAGGAATGAAAGTAGTTGGTGTGCTGACTTCACATACCATTGAAGAATTGCCTCCTTGCAATTTGTATATCAAAGATTATTCTGAAATGTCGTTTGATAAGATTTCGGAATTATTTCAATAATTCTGTTTGGGCCGTGGATTGGCGACGGTTGGGACGACCCTTGTGGTCGCCCTTGCTCGAATTATCCTGAATGTTGGATCTATTAAATATCTGGGGATTTCCGGGCAACCACGAGGGTTGCCCCTACGGTCGCCCGGTACGAATTATTTGGAATATTGGATCGACTAATATCAGGTGATTTACGGGTAACCACGAGGGTTACCCCCAACGTCAAATTATTTTATATTTTGGCGATTTCATTGACGCGAACATCAAATGCCCCCGTTAATACCTGACCATTCCTTTTTACCTGCAAAAATATTCTGTAACGCCCGCTTTTTGGAAATGCATACGGAAAAGAAATCCGGTTGCTGTGATCCATAGCATTCATTCCACCGGTTTCATTTGGCTTGTACATGCCCATTTCCGTCATTAACAATTCTTCCCTCTCAATAGTCGACATGGCTTTCAGTTTTGCCAGATATCGATCAACACTGTCACGGAAAATAGCCGGTGAAGGCCTCTGCATAATTTTTGTGGTATCAGTCAATCGGTTTTTCAAAGTTTGTTCTGCCGCCATTGCAAAAGTGCCCGAAGGATGCAAATGAATATAAACCGAGCCGTCCGAACGAAGTACCGCAACGTGTCCCATCATACCCAGATAAGGTTCTGGAAATGTTGGCGTTCCGTCTGGATTAAAGATTTCAAAATTTAATAAATAGGGTTTTCCGGCTTCCAGTGGTTTGTCGGGTTTTCCTTCCCAAATTGCATACGAGCTATCTTTGAAAACGGTTTTCGTTCCTGGTTTCCCACAAATTACAACATTTTCATCCAGAGGAATTTTTCCTGGTGCATTGATAGCGTCCGTAACCACATAAGTATCTTCTTCGGCTGTTTTCTTTATTTCGGAACCTTTTGCAACATGTTCTGGGATTTCCAAAGTATCAACAATAGTTTCAGCAAAACCAGAATATTGAACAACATCCGCATACATCAGATATTTTCCTGCGGGCAGATTTGGCAAGTATGCTTGAAAAGTTGTGCTGTCTTTTCGTTCGGGATGAATATGCGCGAATGCATCCAGGCCAGGAGTTCGCACCAGAAAAATGTGCATTAGTTTCCCATGATCAGGAATTAATGTACTTAGCATAGCACCCCGTTTTTTTTCTTCCCAGCCGGTTGTATCAATTTTTAGTTGGAAAATTCGTTGTCCATCTAGGTTGCTAATCGATGAATTTCCTTTTAATGGTTTGTAAATATTTCTGTTATAACGAGCTGCCCAGCTGTTCCACCAGCTGCTTCCGCCGTACAAAATTAATGCACAGACAACCGTGGCAATACCCATATTCATCCATCTTTTTCTTTTTTGTTTTGATGATAAAACTTCGCCCGGACGAAGTAATCCATCACTTACACTGGCGCCGATTGTCGTGATCATCAACAAAAACAAAAGGATTCCGAGTATGCAAAGTCCAATTCCCAGTCCCTTTGGCATTTCGCGTCTGCGCAGTGGAAACGGCAACAATCGGGACAATAAATTCTCCTTTTCCATCCTTGCCCGATATTTCAATCTGTGCACTGGAAGATCCGCTTTGCATTAGCCAAACGACTCCCTGAAATTGTCCGGGTTGACCAGCAACAGTATGTATTTCGTCAGCAGATGGAGCCCCTTGACTTCCGAAACGATAAGTTACAGGTCGCGCAAGAACTTTTTGAGGATCACCATTCTCAACAAAAACAGTAATTCTGGCCGTTCCGGGAATAACATCCGGTGGTGTTATATCAATTAAAACTTTATACGGACCGGCTTGTCCTTGCATATGTACGCCTGAACTTCCAACGTGCGCCCAAGAAATCTGAACGGAAATCAGAAGAAAAATTATGAGGTAAAATATCTTTTTCATCGTTGAATTTTATGCATCCAGTTTCCCCATGTCAAACCGATACGGGTAGAGATCAGGCTGCTCACCAAAGCTATTCCTAATCCTTTAATTAAATCAGGCGTTGTTTCTAATGCCCAATCAGGGAATTTGTATCGGAATTCCCAGTTTGGATTGCTGCCGAAATACCAGTAATGACTACCGAAAAACCAGTTTCTGGCATAAGGAGATTCCATCAAGAAATGTTCCGGCAAACCATTGCGCTGCAAAAAATGTCAGTAGAAATGCAGCTCCTAAAATCAGGCTCAATTTCCAGTCGTTCAAGTATGCAAATCTGTTTCTTAAAATGTCTGCAAAAAATGCCGGAACAATCAATAACAACGGAAACTGAAATCCCTGGTAATGATCAATATGGTTAAGGATCGGGCCAAGTTTTGGTTCAGCCGGAAAAAGCGGAATAATCCAGAGTGTCAGCAGTAATAACAAACTGTAAATTGCCGTGACAGCGGTTATTGTCCATTTATTTTTCACGGCTTTCCCTAATGCCATCAGAAAAATTGGAAATGCAATACAGGCCATGACGTAAAAATCAGATTTATGCGTATTTCTGATTCCCAGTTCTTCGGAAAGCAGTGTATACCACATCGTCAGCAAAAATCCGGCGGAAAGTGAAAACAACCAGAACAAGATTCTGTTTATGTTTTTCTTCTTTTCAAGATTATCGTTAAAGAAAAGTTTATTCTGGTTTTTAAGCGAAATCACGCTGATCATCGCTCCAAACTGAATACCGATAATTCCCAAAGCCAGAACCGTATGTGGTGGAGAAAGAATGGTAACATCCAGTCCGTAGGTATTGTGCCACCAGTCGTCAAATGGAGCGGAAGTTAACATCGCCAAAGCGCCCCAAACGCAAAATAATTGCCCCAAAGAGCTGTAAAAAAAGCCCCAGATTTTTACACTTTTACTTTTTTCAATCGGACTTCCCCAAAATGTATTTCTCAATATTTCATACCCTGAAAATAATCCGGAAACGACTGCGCCGAGATAAATAACCAAATGCGGCGGAGAAAAAAGTCCGTCGCGACCGATGCTCATATGCCAGCAAATATCCCAGATCAGTCCGGTGATGACACAAAAGGAAGAAAAAACGGTTGCGTAAATGTAAAATGGAATGCCCGGACTGCCGTGAAGTGCAATGACACGCCCGGGCGGAGCAGGCGGCGGACTTAATGTGGTTTCCATTTATTGTTAAAGTGGTTGGGGTAATTTATATAGTAATCAGACGAATACAAAATTATTATCTATTCCTTTTGAGAATTAAAAAGATACAGAATAATGTATTGTTACTCAAAACAAGATAAGTCGGGCTAGTTTTAAAATGGACGCATGGCTTTTACAAACCTTCCTTTGAAATAAGTAGAAAAAAGATTGTCTTCCCGAACGCCGCGTGAAGTGGAAGCATGGATGAAAAATATTTCCTGCTGATTGCGGACATCTGTCACAATTCCGGCATGTGAAACATAACCTTCCTTGCCAGCTTCCGGAACAAAAAATACCCAGTCGCCGGCACGGATTTCCTGAATACTTGCCCACTTCCGTTCCAAATTCAGATTGCTGCCATGAAATTCGTGGCACTTTAACACCGATTTCTGAATAAACGGAACAGATCAATCCGAACAATCAATGCCATTTTTATCATTACCGCCTGAACGATAAGGAGTTCCGGAATATGTTCTGGCTACTTCCACGACCTGCGGATTTCATCGATTGTAATTTCCTGATGGACTGGCACTTGAATAGGCTGGTTTTTCCTTCGCTGGTGCCGGACGGCTATTGGCTGGTTTTCTTGCTGGCGCGCTTGTCGGTCTTCGGTTATTTGCGTTGTATTTGTTCTCCGTGGCTGAGCTACCGGAGCAGGATTTTTGCGAAGTGTGTCGCAGGAAAATAGTAGAATAGATTAAAACGAAAAGGCAAATCGTAGTGAATAAAGAAAAGGAAATCTGCTTCTTCATGTCTAATTTTTTGTTGATTAATTTCATTTCAATCTTACCATAACACTTACAAATAACGATACTTCTGTGAAAAATTGTGAATCAAATTTTGAAAAAACAATGAGGTGACTCGTTAATACATTGAACTTCAAATTTCAAACATATTTTTCAGATTGAAAAAATGAAGGAAATATTATGTGACGAGCCGGCTTTGTAAGTAGTTTTGTCTTTAATCAGAATCGATTTTCTGATCTTACTATCCTTTAAATCTCAAATCTTTTTTAATGAAAATTATTTGTGTAGGCCGTAATTATACGGAACATATTGAAGAGCTGAAAAATGAGCGCCCGGATTCGCCGGTTATTTTCCTGAAACCGGAAACTGCTCAGATTCGTCCGGGAGAGCCATTTTTCTATCCCGATTTTTCAAAAGATATTCATCATGAAGTTGAACTGGTGGTCAAAATAAACCGTGTTGGTAAAAATATTGAAGAACGGTTTGCTCATAAATATTATGATGAAATCGGTATCGGCATTGATTTTACAGCACGCGATCTTCAATCGGAATTGAAAAGCAAAGGTTTGCCATGGGAATTGGCAAAAGCATTTAACGGATCTGCACCGGTTTCTGAATTCGTGCCGATTTCTGATTTTGAAGATATTCAGAATATCAATTTCAGTCTGGATGTGAATGGAGAAACGCGTCAGATCGGGAATTCCTCGATGATGTTATTACCGCATTAACTACCTGATTTCTTTTGTTTCAAAATATTTTATGCTGAAAAAAGGCGATCTGATTTTTACAGGAACACCAAAAGGTGTTTCGTCTGTACAAATAGGAGATAAGTTGACGTGTTCAATTGAAGGTAAAAAACTTTTGGAATTGTTGGTAAGGTAGAGGGAGAAGTTAATTATTTTCAATTCATGTTTTATAATTCATTATGCTATCAGATTCGCACTAGTTTCATTTTCATTTTTTTCTTGTTTGGTGCTTTTTCCGGTTTTCGCTCAGAAACAATCATATCCGCAAGGTTATTACCAGTTTCCGATCAGGCCCGGACTTGCTAATTCTCTGGCCGGCGGATTGGGTGATCTGCGTATCAAATCATTTTCATGCCGGTCTGGATATTCGTACGGAGCAGGTGGAAGGTTTGCCGGTTCATGCGGCCGCGGAAGGGTATGTATATAAAGTGGCTGTGCAGAGAAGCGGTTACGGAAATGTAATTTATTTACGTCATCCCAACGGACAAACAACAGTTTACGGGCATTTGCTGAAATTCAGTGATTCGCTGGCCAATTATGTTCGTGAGGAGCAATATAAAAAACAGACTTTTGAAATTGATCTTTTTCCGGAAGCGGGAAAATATGCTTTCAGAAAAGGAGAAGTCATAGCGCTTTCGGGTAATACCGGAGGATCTGCCGGTCCGCATTTGCATTTTGAAATCCGTGATTCACAAGACAATTATTTGAACCCGCTTTATTTTGGTTTCAACGAAATTAAAGATGTTACGCCGCCGAAATTTGTCAATCTGGCGATTCGACCGACTGGATATAAATGGCGCGAATTAACGGCAAGTTTGAAAGACAAACTTATGCACCCGTTCGACAGAAAGACGGAACGTACAATATTCCTGCAACGATTACAGCAACCGGAACAGTTGGACTGGAATTGCTGGCGCATGATATGATGACCGGGACTGGTTTTCGATATGGTTTGCAGTGTATTGAAATTAAATTGGACGATCAGGAAGTTTTTGCTTATAACATGGAAATTTTCCCGAATGCTGCAACGCGGGATTATAACAACCTGATTGATTATGAAACGGAACAGGAAACCGGGCAGCGTTTTTTGAAATGTTATGTGCCGGACGGAAATCAGTTTCAATCTTTACAAAACAGGTGCTTATCAACGGGAAACTTATTTATTGGTGATACTTTAACGCATCAGGTTAAAATCAAGATTTTTGATTCCTACGAAAATTCGTCGGTTCTGACTTTTTCATATTAAAGGAGAAATGCCAAATCCGCCGCTTCCGGTTTATGATATGGAAGTAAAACCGGAATGGATTCAAAGTGAGATTTCTGATAATACGTTAAAAGTGAGAGCGAAATATTACCGCAGCACGATGCCGTTGGCTAACTTTTTATGTTTATGGAAAAGAGGTGAAAAAAGCGCCGGATCTGTATGAAAATGAAACGGCTGTTTTTCTTACTGATCTAAGAGAATATATTCCAGATTCGGTTAAAATTGGTAATACAACTGCACGAACTTATTTGAGATCCAAGATCAGTCCGGGTAAGTTAACAACTTATCAGGCAGACAGATGGTCGCTGCAATTTGATACAAATACATTGTTTGATACTTTGTATGTTATTGGTCAGCAGAATTATAATTCGTTGACCATTAATGATAAAGGAATTCCACTGCGAGATTATGTAACTATTTCTTTCAAACCGGAAGAAGTCCCGGTTAATAAAGAAAGAAGCGGGATTTATCGGTATACAGGTTATGGTTATCGCTTTATAGGAGGGACGTGGAAGGATAACGAAATTACTTTCAAGACCAGAGAACTTGGGACCTTTGTTATCCAGAAAGATACAATTCCACCGAGAGTCCGGCTGGTTGAACATAGTAAAAAACGGATTCGGGCATATATTGGTGACGGGATTTCCGGAATTGATAATTTCAAAGCTTATGTCAACGGAGAATGGGTTTTAATGAACTATGATGCTAAAACAGGATATATCTGGTCAGAAAAAATGGATGAAAGCCAACTTTTTGAAGGTGATCTGATGTTAGAAGTTAAAGATGGGGCCGGAAATAGTACTATCTTGCAAACTGATTTAGTTGAACCTGTTACCACACCCAAAAAACGAAAACGAAAATAGATTATGGGACTTCAGATAGGTGAGGCAGCACCGGAAATTTCAGCAAAAGACCAGAACGGAAATGATGTGAAACTTTCCGATTTCAAGGGCAAAAAAGTAATTCTTTATTTTTATCCAAAAGACGATACGCCGGGTTGTACAGCGCAGGCTTGTAATCTTCGTGACAATTACGAATCGCTTTTAAATAAAGGATTTGTAGTTTTGGGTGTGAGCGTTGACAACGAAAAATCACATCAGAAATTTATCAAAAAATACGATCTTCCTTTTCCTTTACTGGCTGATACTGATCATGCAATCGTAGAAGCGTATGGTGTCTGGGTTGAAAAAAGCATGTATGGCAAAACTTATATGGGGACAGCACGTACAACTTTCGTCATTGATGAAAACGGTATCGTTTCTGAAATAATCCAGAAAGTGGATACCAAAAACCATACTGATCAAATTCTGAGTAAAACTGAGTAATTAAAAGTCAATTACTGATCATTATAAATCCGAAATTCGCAGTTCATTTATGTTTTTGTGAATGACGCGGAAGTTTAAATCCAGCTGTTTTACGCTCCAATAAAATAATAAAATCAAGAAATGGAAATTGAACAATTAGAAAAAGTAGCAGCACAAGTTCGCAGGGATATCGTTCGCATGGTACATGGTTGCCAGTCGGGACACCCTGGAGGATCATTGGGCTGTACTGATTTATTAGTTGCGTTGTATTTTGAACGCATGAAGTTGAATGAGAAAGACGGTAAAGTCGTTTTTGACATGGATGGAGCAGGAGAAGATCTTTTCTTCCTTTCCAATGGTCATATTTCGCCTTTGTTGTACAGCGTTTTAGCCCGTAAAGGTTATTTCCCTGTTCCTGAACTGGCTACATTCCGTAAATTGAATTCAAGACTTCAAGGCCACCCGACTCCGCACGAACATCTGGAAGGAATTCGTATTGCTTCCGGTTCATTAGGACAAGGAATGTCTGTGGCGATCGGCGCTGCTTTGGCTAAGAAACTGAATAATGATACAAGTCTTGTTTACGTCCTGATGGGCGATGGCGAGCAGCAGGAAGGACAGGTTTGGGAAGCAGCAACTTTTGCTCCTCACCACAAAGTTGATAACCTGATTGCAATCGTGGATTTAAACGGTCAGCAAATTGACGGTCCAACTGCGAAAGTTATGGACAACCGTGATCTTGGTGCTAAATACGAAGCATTCGGTTGGGAAGTAATGGAAGTGGAAGAAGGAAACGACATGGCTTCTGTTGTAAAAGCGCTTTACGAAGCAAAAAGCAAAGCCGGACATGCAAAACCAATTATGATCATTCTTCATACCGGAATGGGTTATGGTGTTGATTTCATGATGGGAAGCCACAAATGGCACGGTGTTGCACCAAACGACGAACAATTAGCGGCAGCATTGGCGCAGTTGGAAGAGTCGATGGGAGATTATTGATTTAGCAGTCAGCTTTCGGCTGTCAGCAATTAGCTGGCAGCTTTGATAAATTTGTTACCTGATAAGTGAAGATAAAAAAACTCCATATAAAAAATTTCAAATCCCTGGTCGATCTCGAAATCGTCGAGCCAAATCCGTTTACGGTTTTTGTCGGCGCGAATGGAGTAGGGAAGTCGAATATTTTTGAGGCTTTGGAGTTTAATGCAGCATCTATATCAATTGCAGGTCAGTTTCAAAGAATGTTTGGTAGTAAAAATGATCTTTTATCAAAAAAGTCATATGAAAAAGCCATTGAAATTTCATTAACTATTGATCCCATTGGGTCATTTATTTGGAATTATAATTTCGATGAAGTCTTCAAGTTTGATATGAGATTAGGAGAGGATCATGACTTTGAAAATTCGGACCATAATAATTTCAACAATTTTTGGCTAACAAGTTTTTCAAGAATTTTTATTGGAAATAAAAAGGAATTGAAACTGACTTTTAAAGATGATTTTAATTTGTCTTTGGACGGTTCCAATTTGGAAAAAGTGCTTAAAACGACTTCTTGCTGAAGATAATAAGGAGAAGAAATTTTTGAATGGCTTGAACTATTTATTCCAGGGTTTGAAAAAGTGGAAATTCTTTCAAATAACTTGTCGGGATCAGATACACTTTTGATTTATGAAAAAGGTTTGAAAGAACCTTTCACTAAAAATCTAATTTCCGACGGAACATACAATATTCTCTGTCTTTTAACCGCCGTTTATCAATCTGATGAACCTCAATTCCTTTGCATTGAAGAACCTGAAAATGGGCTTAATCCTTTTGTTATAAAAGAATTGGTAACATTATTCAGAAATGCTTGTGAGGAAAAGGGACATTACATTTGGTTAAATACGCATTCTCAATCTTTGGTTGAAGCGTTGACACCGGATGAAATTATTTTGGTTGATAAGGTAAATGGAGAAACAAAAATTAAGCAAACAAAGGGGATGAATCTTTACGGTTTACCAACTGACGAAGCCTGGCTTTCAGGTGCTTTGGGAGGAGGAACACCGTGGTGAAAATTGGGTTTATAACTGAAGGGCATACCGAAAAGATTATTTTGAAATCGGATGGTTTTCAGGAATATCTCAAAGTTCATAATCTTGAATTTGTACATGAAGTAATAGTAGCAGGAGGCAAAGACAATCTGACCCGGGATAAAGTAGAAAGTAATGTCAAAATATTGAGGGACAAAGGGGCTGAAATTATTTTGGTGCTTAGAGATTTAGATGATTGTCTTAATATCGAAGAAGCAAATTCAAAAATAATGTCGGATATTGACATTGTAAAAGTAATTGCAATTCAGGCGATTGAATCCTGGTTTTTGGCTGATACGGTCACTTTGGGAAAGATATTGGAATCACAGGATTTCTATTTTGATAAACCCGAAGAAGAAATGTCGCCTTTTGAAAAGTTAAGAGCATTGCGTTTTCAATATAAAAATAAAGGTATTGGAGATAAAAAAGTCTTTGCAAAAATGATGGTGAACAATGGGTTTACAATTAAAAATGCTTCCGAGCATCCTGATTGTCCCAGCGCAAAATATTTTACTAATAAATTAGAGTCTTTAACAGTCATTAATTAAGAATTCGCAAATAAATTCATAATGAAAAAATACACCTTCACCGAAAAAAAAGATACCCGTTCGGGCTTTGGCGCCGGGATGCATGAACTTGGTCAGAAGAACCCAAACGTTGTTGCACTTTGTGCTGACCTTGTTGGTTCTTTGAAACTGGAAGCTTTCATCAAAGAAAATCCTGAAAGATTTGTTCAGTGCGGTATCTCTGAGGCAAACATGATCAGCGTTTCTGCTGGTTTGACTATCGGTGGTAAAATTCCTTTTGCAACTACTTTTGCCAACTTCGCTACGGGCCGTGTTTATGACCAGATCCGTCAAAGCGTTGCTTATTCTGGCAAAAACGTAAAAATATGTGCTTCTCACGCTGGTCTTACTTTGGGAGAAGATGGTGCAACACACCAGATCCTTGAAGATATCGGTATGATGAAAATGCTTCCTGGTATGACGGTTATCAATCCTTGCGATTACAACCAGACAAAAGCTGCAACGATCGCGATCGCTGATTATGACGGTCCGGTTTATCTACGTTTTGGTCGTCCGGTTATTCCAATTTTCACAGCTGCTGATCAGGTTTTCGAAATCGGTAAAGCATGGATGGTTAGCGAAGGAACTGACGTAAGTATCTTCGCAACGGGCCACATGGTTTGGGAAGCGATCCAGGCTGGTGAGCAATTGGAAGCAGAAGGTATCAGTGCTGAAATTATCAACATCCACACAATTAAGCCGCTTGATGAAGAAGCAATTCTGAAATCAATTGCAAAAACACGTTGCGCTGTTACTGCCGAAGAGCATAACCGCATCGGTGGATTGGGAGACAGTGTTGCACAGGTTATTGTTAAAAATGATCTTGTTCCTCAGGAATATGTTGCTGTAAATGACAGTTTCGGAGAAAGTGGAACACCAGCTCAATTGATGGAAAAATACGGTTTGACTGCTGCTGACATCGTTGCTGCTGCAAAACGTGCCATTGCCAAGAAAAAATAATATGTTGCTGATGGTAAATTAAAGTAACCATTGGAACTGGAATGCCTTTGAGTCTTGTATATAAGTAAGATAACATTTCTGCTTATGTACAAGACTCGAATTTTATTTGCCCTGAACAAAAAAATAAACTATTATTGATTCTTAGTGAAGATTCAATAACCACCATTGTATTTTGAAAAGGTAAAAATCGTTTAAGATTTAGCCCTTTTATCAAACAATCAGACTAGGACTGAGTATTAAATGTCTGACGAAGAATTATTAGCATTATTTCAGAACCCCGAAACGCGTAGAAATGCGTTCAATCAACTGGTGCGCAAGTATCAGCAAAAGGTGTATTGGCTGGTGCGTAAAATGGTGGTGGATCATGACGATTCCAATGATATTACGCAGGATGTATTTATAAAAGCATGGACGGCACTGGAAAATTTCAGAGGTGATTCCAAACTTTATACCTGGTTATATCGCATCGCAAGTAATGAAGCGATCAACTTTTTGAACAAAAAACGCAAACGGTTTTTTGTGTCGATTTATGATGTTGAAAGTGAATTGAGTGAAAAACTTGAAGCAGATCCTTTGGTTAGCGGAGATGCCATTCAATTAAAACTTCAAAAAGCATTATTAAAATTACCCGAAAAGCAACGACTGGTATTTAACCTGAAATACTTATGAAGAACTGCCATACGAAGAGATTTCAGAAATCACAGGAACATCGGTCGGGGCGCTGAAAGCATCCTATCACTGGGCCGTAAAAAAAATAGAAGACTTTTTAAACGAAACAGATTAAACCATTTGTAATCGATTAAGTCAAAGATCAGTAAGACAAAGAAACACGTATAGTCATGGACAAAAAGCACATACGGTTAGACGATCTGAAAAAGGAAACGCCTTTTTCGGTACCTGATGGCTATTTTGAAAATCTACCCCAACTCATTCAGTCGAGGATTCCAAATGAAGTTGTTCGCAAGCCGTTAATTCGATGGACCTGGCAAAGGTCTGCGGGCTTGGTTGCAGCGATGAGCTTTTTACTGGTTATGGTTTGGGTTACTTTTCCGGAACGTCAGGGTTCGCTGGGGCAGGAGCCGCTTAGTAAAATCAGTGATGCCTCGATAGTAAGTTATCTGGAAGATCAGAATATCAGTTATTATGATCTAAGTGAACATCAGGTTGTTCAAAAAGCTTTTGATACAGACTCAACTGTTTTGAACTATCTGGATGGTATGGACGAGGAATTTCTTCGTCAGCAAATCCTTGAAACTGGTTCCGGTTCGGAGAAAATTTGACATTTATTGAACTAACAAAATGAACTCACCAAAAATAATTAAACAACGTTAAGGGAATAAGTCTGATTTTGCTTTTTACGCTTCTTTCTACGGCAATGGCTTGGGCACAACGTCCATCGGGAGAAGAAATGCAGCGTATTCAGGATGCTAAGATTGCAATTATTACCAATCGGCTTAATTTAACACCTGAGCAATCAACGGGTTTCTGGCCGGTGTATAATGAGTATTCTCAAAAAAGAAGAGAAATTCATCGTGCCCAGCGTAAAATTATCAATGACAAAAAAGCGGAAGGGAAAACAGACGAGCAGGTTTTAAATAATCTGAAAGAAGTACAGGATCTTAAACAAAAAGAACTGGATCTTGAAAAAGAATATCAAAACCAGGTTTTTAAAAGTTATTTCAGCCAGCCAGGTTGTTGAACTTTATAAAGCAGAACGAACATTCAATGATATGCTGATTCAGCGGTTGAAACAAAGACAGGGAAAACCGAATGAATGATTTTCAAACTGATAAAAAAATGATCCCCATAACCAGAACGGCTATGGGGATTTTCATTTGCTGACGATTCAATTCAGGTTACGATATTTTCATTAATGTCCACCGACAGTCGCTACATTTTCGATTCCAATGGTTTCAACCGTGATATTTTTCATCGGAGCGGCATGTTTTCTAAACTCCTGAATAAGTTCTAAAACGTCATAATCAATGTTGTATGACTTTGTACCGTCGATAATTACCTTTGAATTTTCCGGTAAACTATCCAGCGTACTTCCGATTGTTCCTTTATTCAAAAAAGTAACTTCTTCCGACAAAAGGATGGTAATTACTTCGCCGTCTTTGTACTCTTCTTTTTTATAGTGATAAGAGTGTTTGTAATTCTTTCTCAAAATAAAGTAGATCGCAACAACCATTCCTATGGCAATTCCCTTCAATAAATCTGTACTCAGAATAGCTATAACAGTCACGATGAACGGTATAAACTGCTCTTTCCCTAATTTATACATTCCCTGGTAAAGCGAGAATTTGGAAAGTTTGTAACCAACCAAAAGCAAGATGGCAGCCAAAGATGCCAGTGGAATATAGTTAAGATATTTTGGAATAAAAATCGCTGATAGCAGCAAAAGAGACCCATGAATAATCGTTCCCATTTTTGTTCTTCCACCTGATTCAATATTGGCAGAACTTCTCACAATGACCTGGGTAATTGGCAAACCTCCGATAAGTCCGGAAATCATATTTCCGATACCCTGCGCTTTTAATTCACGGTTTGTAGGTGTCGTTCTTTTATAGGGATCAAGTTTATCGGTTGCTTCAACAGATAACAGCGATTCCAAACTTGCTACGATGGCAAGCGTAACCGCAACTGTATAAACCTCAACCCGATTAATAGCACTGAAATCCGGTGTTTTGAAAAAACTAAAAAACTCGGAAACGCTGGATGCAACTGGTAACTGAACCAGATGCTCGCCGCCCATAGCGATTTCTGGATAGTAGTTTGAGAAAAAAGTATTGAGCAATATTCCCGTTAACACCACAAACAAAGCGCCCGGAAGAAACTTGAATAGCTCAATCCGTTTCATAAAGGGTTTGTCAAATAATAACAAAAGCCCTAGTGAAATAATGGAAATAATAATAGCACCGGTACTGCTATACCGGATCGCATTGTAAACCTCCGTGAAAGTATTCTGTCCGTCTTTTTGACTGAATGCTTCGTCACCCATGAAATCAGCATCGTAACCAAATGCATGCGGGATTTCTTTTAGAATAAGTGTTATACCAATCGCCGCCAGCATTCCTTTGATCACCGATGAGGGGAAATAGTAGCCAATAATTCCGGCATTCAGAAATCCCGCCAGAAGCTGAATGGCCCCGGCAATAACAACGGCGAGCAAAAAAGCTTCAAAACTTCCGAGCGTTTTAATTGCCGTCAAAACGATCACAACCAGACCCGCCGCAGGGCCAGCAACACCAAGAGAAGAACCGCTTAAAAAACCGACAACAATTCCACCGACTACACCGGCTATAATTCCGGAAAACAGAAGGTCTGGCCTTCCGGTTGACGCCAAGGCTACACCCAAACATAATGGCAATGCGACCAGAGAAACGACTAGTCCTGCCGGGAAATCGAATTTGAGATTCGAAAACAGATTATTTTTATTCGTTGACATAGGATGGTTCAAGAGGGAAATGACGGTTGCAAATGATTAGCTGATTGCGTGCTCCAGTGCATCCAGTTTATACACAGCTTCAATGTCTTCATTATCACCGACGGTGATATTCAGATCTTGCAGATAGCCATTTTTTATGTCATAAACCAAACCGTGGACATGAAGAGATTTTCCATTTGCCCAGGCATTTTGAACGATTGAGGTTTTGGTAAGATCGTGAACCTGTTCAAGAACATTAAGCTCAACAAGCCGGTCACTTCTTTTTGCCATGATCTTCAATCGCATTCAGTTCATCCTTATGCAGACGATAAACATCTTTGATATGACGAAGCCAGTTATCAATTAAGCCAACTTGCTTGTTGCCCATAGCTGCATTTACACCGCCACATCCATAATGTCCGCAAACGATGATATGTTTCACCTGAAGCACATTGACGGCATAATCCAGCACGCTCAACATGCTGATATCTGTATGAATGACCATATTAGCGATATTTCGGTGTACGAAAATATCTCCTGGCATTGTTCCGGTTATCTCATTTGCCGGAACACGACTGTCGGAGCAGCCAATCCATAAAAATTGTGGAGATTGTCTCTCTGCCAGATCATTAAAGAAATCCGGATTTTCGCTTATTCTTGCCTGTACCCACTTTTGATTATTGTCGAAAAGATTCTTATATGACTTAATCATTATTCTAATTATTTATCGTTGAAAAAATGTATATATGACATCGTAACAGACTATTAATCAAATCAATATAATAATTGAAATGATTATCCCTGACAAGTGAATGTCACTCAATAATACCGATGAAATAAATTATGATAATTCAGGTGGGGGAGAGAAGAGATTTTTGTAAATCTCGTTTTCACACGCAATGGTGTATGAGAATACGGTTTTAAGAGGAACTGAAACCGTATTTTTATGGAAAGTTATTGGATTTGGGATCAGGATCTGATCATCATCCATAGTTTTTTCTACTTCGGTATTTTCATTGTCGCAAGTACCATCTGTGCAAACTACTTTTGCTTTTTCCTTGGCCAACAGAATACTTGCAACATCTGTGGCTTTACAGATGAGGAAGACCGTTAACAGCAAAAGGCAAAGTTTCTTGAACAAAATAAAATGATGATTTAATACCTGGCTATACGTTTCATAACGTAAAGAAAACTAAAATTGGTTTCTTTTATTTTATAAAATCTGAATTTTTGTACGAGCGGCAATTTAAAGGGCATAAAAAAAGGGATGTTTCAAACACCCCTTTTATATTAAGACTTGTAACTTTTCTCGTGGTTCTCTAACCAGCGTCCAACTAAAAAAGCTGAGCCTAAAAGAACTACATAAAAAGCTATCATTACAATCGTCATGAACATAATAATATCTGATTAGGTCTTGATTGAATAGAACAAAAATATGTAAAAAAAGCTAATGACCGACCCGGCACTTGAAAAAATTATAGAACTCCTTTTGTGGATGGCATAAAATCAAGTGCTTTCAAGTCGCGGCGGACGGCCATTTTTATTGCTTTCGCAAATCCTTTAAAGATTGATTCAATTTTATGATGCTCATTCTGGCCTTCCACTTTGATATTTAAATTTGACAAAGACGTGTCGGAGAACGATTTGAAAAAGTGATAAAACATTTCAGTCGGCATTTCACCGATTTTCTCTCTTTTGAATTCTGCATCCCAAACCAGCCATGGGCGTCCTGAGAAATCAATTGCAACCTGTGCAAGCGCTTCATCCATTGGTAATAAAAATCCGTAACGGCTTATTCCGCGTTTGTCACCAATCGCAATTCTGTAAGCTTCACCCAAGGCCAAAGCAGTATCTTCAATGGTATGATGTTCGTCTATGTGTAAATCGCCTTCCACGTGAATTGAAAGATCTGCACCAGAATGTCTGGCCAATTGATCCAGCATATGATCATAAAATCCTAAACCGGTATGAATATCAGATCTTCCGCTTCCGTCCAGATTTAATTCGATATGGATCTGGGTTTCTTTTGTATTACGTTGAACGCTTGCTGTTCTGGAAGGTAATTTCAAATGCTCATAAATCGCATCCCAATCCATTGAAATATAAGAAACTGCTTTGCTCATTTCCGGTGTCACATCTTCTTTCGGAAGCTCAGTTTTTAATAAAATGGCCTTCGCTTTAAGATTTACAGCCAATTGAACATCCGTCAAACGATCACCGATCACATAACTGTTTTCAAGATCATAATCCTCTGAAAAATAGGAAGTCAGCATACCGATACCAGGTTTCCTGGTTGGAAGATTATCTTCCGGAAAACTTTTGTCGATATGAACCGTTGTAAAATGTATATTTTCTCCTTCAAGAATCTGAAGCATTTTATTGTGTGCTGGCCAGAATGTATCTTCCGGAAAAGATTTAGTTCCCAAACCATCCTGATTGGTTACCATTACCAGTTCGTAATCAGTTTCTTCGGCTATTTTGCGAAGATTTGAAATCGCTTTTGGAAGAAATTCAAGTTTTTCAAGTGAATCAACCTGAAAATCCGTTGGCGGCTCAACGATGATCGTTCCGTCACGATCAATAAATAATACTTTTTTCATTTAAAAGAGATACAAAGAATCAAAGGTTTCAAACAAACTTCAATGCAGAAAAAATGGCGGCTGCCGTTTCACTGTCGCAAAGTTCGTAAACTATATGGTATTGAAAAGATTTATACAGAAGTAAATAACGATACTTGAAGTTTTGGCAACAAAAAGGTCGGCAAAGAAGTTGTACATTTACATGATAAACCAATTCATTTTTAAAGCAGAATGTTTACAGGAATTGTAGAAACCATTGGAGAAGTTTTAAAAGTCGAGACAGAAGGTACCAACAAAACTTTCACTTTACGTTCGACTCTGGCTCCTGAATTGAAAATTGACCAAAGTTTAAACCACAATGGTGTTTGTCTTACCGTAGTTTCATTGAAAGAAGACACATATCAGGTTACTGCGATTGAAGAAACTTTGAATAAAACCAATCTTGGAAGTTTAAAAGAAGGCAGCAAAGCAAATCTGGAACGATGTATGCCGGCAAATGGCAGATTTGACGGCCATATTGTTCAGGGACATGTGGATCAAACCGCAATTTGTACACGCATTGAAGAAAGAGACGGAAGCTGGTTATTTGATTTTCAATATGATGCTGTCGCTTGGAAATATGACAGTGGAAAAAGGATCAATTTGTGTCAATGGCGTAAGTCTAACTGTTTTTAATTCGGAGGAGAATTCTTTCCGCGTTGCCATAATTCCTTATACTTATTCCTTTACAAATTTCCACCAGTTGCAGGAAGGCGACACCGTGAATCTTGAATTTGATATTCTTGGAAAATATATCAAACGAATTCTTGGTTCATATACGATGTATATTTGCATCTTGAATTATTCCTTCTATTTTTACCATTTTTAGAAATTACCCGCAGCATGTACGTCCATGGCAAAAATTAGCACACAATCCCGCAAGGATCTTTTTATACATATAGGCATTGTAGTATCACTTATTCTGGTATTTTTTCTAGGTTTCTTCTTTATTTATCTGCCTTTCACAACCAATCACGGAGAGGCCATTACGGTACCGGATCTTCGCAAGAAAAATTTGAGTGAGCTCGAAGATTTTCTGGACAGCCGGGATTTACGTTTTGAAGTTGATTCTACTTATGTTCCAAATTTGCCGCCTCTGACAGTTATTCAGCAATATCCAAAACCGGGAGCGAAGGTTAAGGAAGGCAGAAAAATATATGTTACGGTAGTTTCTCTAACAGCTCCACTTATAAAAATGCCAAAGCTGACAGATATGACGCACAGAAGTGCGCAGATGCAGCTGAAAAGTTTAGGTTTGGAAGAAGGAACAATATCTTACGTTCCGGATATGGCGCAAAATGCCGTTCTCAGACAAATGTATAAAGGGGTTGAGATTTTACCCGGACAGCCGATCGCGAAAGGGTCTAAAATTGATCTGGAACTTGGTGAAGGTTTGGGCTCCGCTCAATTTGAGTTACCATCTGTTATAGGAATGCCGTTGGATGAAGCCAAAATCCAGATTGTCGGTGCAGGATTAAAAGTTGGTCAGGTGATGCAGGTTGCTATGCGAAGAAGGGCAGATTCCCGGAACTGTGGTGAAGCAAAATCCTGAATCAGGAAATAAAGTTCGAATCGGCGATGTAATTGATCTGTGGGTTATCCCGGCAGGTGTTGAACCAAATGCCCCAAATGAAGACAACACACAACCATAAAAACGTTTTATCAGGAATTGACAGATTTTTGTTTTTGGCGCTATTTATTCTGATTTCAGGTCAGTGTAATCATGTGTACGGGCAACTTAAACTCGTTCCGATTGGTATAAATCAAAACGAAAAATTAGAAATAAAATCTGGCAAATCGGCCAGGGTTCAGGCATTGGGTTTGCCATTTTTTGATGATTTTTCTACAACAGGAACTTCGCATCCGGATTCTACTTTCTGGATGCCGGAAAGTGGTGTGTATATCAATAATACATTGGCCACAACACAGCCTTCTGTGAACATGGCTACTTTTGACGGGCTTGACAGAAACGGTGTTCCATATAATTATGTGAACCAATTATCGCAGGGACATACGGATACACTAACTTCCCAACCAATCAATCTGGCAAATCTGAATCCTTCTGATTCTGTTTATCTGAGTTTCTACTGGCTAGCAAAAGGTTTGGGAGAATTGCCAGACGACGGCGATACTTTGCGCCTGGAATTTCTGGGACAAGATCAACAATGGGTTTCAATGTGGTCTACAACCGGACCATTATTTGATTCACTTTTTACAAGGCAGTTTGTAGCCGTTACTAATCCGGTTTTTTTTCATAGCAATTTTCAATTCAGATTTCGCGCATATGGCAGACTTTCCGGACCTTATGATACCTGGCATCTGGATTATTTATATTTAAATAAAGGCAGATCCATAACCGATCGCTTTATAAAAGATATTGCTGTCAGAACACCTTTGACTCCGTTTTTGAAAAAATATACAGCAATGCCTATCAAGCAGTATTGGGCAAATCCGGCATTGGCTACCACAGATTCTGTGGGTACTGATATCATTAATCTTTTCAATAATTTCAATTTTACGACTTTCAATTTTACGGTTAAGGACGAGATTTCCGGGAAAGAATTTACCAATTATAATGCTACATCAGCGGTATTTATTGGCGGGGAAAAAACGCAAAGTAAGAGAATGGCAGTTTCCCCGATTCCTGTTGACCGGTCAATAAAGGCATTGAAATTGAAATATAAATTAAACCTGATCACGACGGATGACCAGAATCCTACAATTCCTTCGGTGAATCTTCGTAGGAATGATACCATTAGTGCCCGAACAGATCTGAGTGATTATTATGCATATGATGATGGAAGCGCTGAATTTGGTGTTCAGATTAATCAGAGATTAGGACGTGTGGCAGTACGTTTTGCACTCAGTCAGCCAGATACATTAGCGGGGGTTAGAATGTCAATTGTGCCATTTAACCAAAACACCACTGGACAAACTTTTACAATTCAGATACTAAGTAATAAAAATGGGAAGCCGGACCAGATATTGGCTCAACGTGCTGTTGCTGCCTCTTACGCATCAGCACGCGACAGTTTAATCCAATACGCTTTTGCCTCGCCGGTTGCTTTAAAAGATACTTTTTATGTTGGCTGGATTCAGGTAGACGAGCAGCCTCTGAGTTTAGGTTATGACCGAAATTCCATGCTAGGCAAAAATAATATTTTCTATAATCTGGGCACTCAGTGGGTGGAGGAAACGTCTTTGAAAGGCAGTGTGATTATTCGTCCTTACATGGGAGGAAGTGTAGGAGAAACCGTTACCGGTACGGAACCTGTGGTTAGTACGAGTGCTTATTTTTTCCCAAATCCAAATAAAGGAATAGTTAACTGGAATGAAAACTGGATCAGACAAATTGAAATTTATTCTGTTCAGGGTATTCTTGTTAAGACAATTTCAGCACAAAGTGAAAGCAAATCTGCTACCGTTAATGAATTACCGGATGGTATGTATATATTTAAAGCCTCGGATGGGAAACGATCTTTCGTCCAAAAAATGTTGATAGTAAAATAAGGGTAATAACATTTATAATTTGATTATCATGGATATTAAAGTTGAAGAATTAAAAGAACGTTTAGATAAAGGAGAAGCTTTGAATTTTTACGATGTTCGCGAAGAGCATGAATATGAAGAAGACAATTTGGGTGCTACTTTAATTCCTCTTGCTGAACTACCAGATCATCTGGACGAACTTGAACCTTTGAAAGACGAAGAAATAATCATCCATTGTCGCTCAGGTGCAAGAAGCGGAAAAGCGCAGGCATTCCTTGAATCCCGTGGATTTACGAATGTACGTAACGTGATAGGCGGAATTCTTGCTTACCGTGAATTGGAAGAAGAAGCTTAAAACTCTCAACTCAATTTAGTAGCCGGCTGTTTAATAAACAGACGGCTATTTTTATTTTAGACCTGATTCTGATTTTATATAATCCAGGATTTTATCAAATTCTTCTGGTTTGAACCATTTGAAATCACCCTGGTGACGGAACCAGGTCAACTGCCTTTTTGCATATCTTCTGGAATTCTGCTTCAATAAGCGCACCATTTCCTTTTCATTATACAATCCATCCAGATCCAACCATAAACTTCTTTATATCCAACGGTTTGAAGTGCATGAGTGTCACGAAATTCAATTACACTTTTAGCTTCATCTACTAATCCCTGATCAAGCATTTGATCCATTCGTGTATCGATACGATGATAAAGTTCGTCTCGGTCACGATCCAGCGCAATAAGTATTTGTTTGAAAGGTCGACTGTTCAGATTTTTCTGTTGATATTGGGAAATTGGAATGCCGCGTAGTGTGAAAGACTTCCAGAGCTCGCACAACCCGCTGAGGATTAAAAATTTCCTTTGTAGCTGCAAAATCCGGATCCAGGGTTTTTATTTCTTCCTGTAACTTTTCCAACCCTTCTTTTAACAAACGATCCGTTAACAATTCCCGAAGACCCTCCTTAGGTGCAGGCAACGCATCCAAACCTTCCGAAACCGCTTTTATGTATAATCCGGAACCGCCGGTCATAACCACAAAGTCATGGTCCTGAAATAATAAATCGAGTAGTACCAAAGCATCCCGTTCAAAATCTCCCGCACTGTATTGTTCCGCTAATGGAATGGGAATTGATAAAGTGATGTGGAACTTCATTCAATTCTTCTTCGGAAGGTTTGGCCGTTCCTATTGATAATTCCCGAAAGATCTGACGTGAATCTGCGGAGATAATTTCCGTTTTTAACGCCTTGGCGAGCCTGATTGCAAGTTCGGTTTTACCTACTGCTGTGGGGCCTGCGACGATGATCAGGTATTTTACCTGGCTATTTGGCATTCTGGACTTTTTATGTGATTTTAGTAAACACAAAAATACACATCATGGAAATGAGCACACTACTTTTCTTTATATTATCTGTTTTTTTAGGCGGGGCTCTCGGAGCCGGTGCCTATTATTTCTGGTCGGGCAGGCATAAACTTAAATCTGAGCCACAACGGGAAGCCACGATTTTACTTGAAAGAATAGAAAAAGTTTTCAAAGTGGTCATGGCGGAGGGTTATTTTACTGAAATCTACAATTATCAACACGACAAAAATTTCTGGAATCTGATTAAGGACAAGAAAAAGGCTTTGGTCATAGCAAAAGCAAAAGTGTTGGTCGGGTATGATTTTGGTAAACTTCGTTTTCATGTAGAAGGAATCAATAGAAAAATTGTAATTGATTATTTTCCCGAGCCGGAAGTTCTTTCTATGGATACTGATTACAAGTTTTACGATATTGAACAAGGCTGGTTAAATCGTTTTCAAAGTGACGATTACACTTCGATTTTAAACGAAGCAAAACAAACGATGAATGAAAAAGCGCTTCAAAGCGATCTTCCGCGTATAGCTACAAACCAGGTACAATTAATGATGTTTCAACTGGCAGCCACAATGAATTGGAATATTGATATGCAGTTGCCCGAAACCAATAAAAACAGTATTGACGAGTTTTCTTCTTACAAACCTGTGGAAGCAGGAATAGAATCTCTCAACAAAAAAACGGAAGGTTAGAAAATATTTTATCAATTTACTTCATCACTTTCTTGAAAAAGTCGCGTATAAGCTATAAATCCAAATATTAATTCAATCTCTTACTTTTCAATATTCATTCTTAAACTTTACGATTATGTTCAAAAAATTATTAGCGGTGATATGTGTTTGTTTCGTAGTATTCCTTGCAGGTTGTAAAGGTGATGATGGAGCAGTGGGTCCGGCAGGTCCTGCGGGCGCCACAGGTGCTACTGGCGCAACGGGTGCTACCGGTGCAGCAGGTACTGGTGGATCGTCAGCAATTATTTTAACAACAGGTGCACTTACAGGAACTGGAACAAATGGTGATTTGTCTTTTGCACTTGTTGATAGTCTTACTGCCGATGAAGCTGATTTTTACGATAGCGGTGTTGCTGTTTTGGTGTATGCAAAATCACTTGGTGTTTGGTGGCCACTTCCTGGAAATGTTCAGTTTGCCAATAGTGCGGTTAGTGGATTTACTTTCGTTCATGGAGTTGATAGCAATACATTCTTCGTTGATATTTTCACAACTGGAAATTCGGAAGGCGCTACAACAGCTCCAACCAGAAGTTTTGATGATATCAGAGTTGTTTTAATTCCTGACACAGGTGCAAGATTATCATCAGATATCAATTGGAGCAGCTATGATGCAACGATAAAAGCATTGGGCTTGACGGATGTAAGTCTGACAAAAGCTAGTTTATTCAAGAAGAAATAAATCCTGAAATAGGAATTCATTTAAATCCCTGTTACGAAAGTAGCAGGGATTTTTTTTGTCTTTATCTTATTTATTAATCCAGTGCCCGGCAAATTGTGAGAAGTATTCTTATATGCTTAAGAGCATGATGACTATATCACGATACTGATGATTTTTACCTATAAATTATTGGAACTCGGTACAACGAAAAAAGCGAAAGCACCTTCCGGTACCTTCGCTTTCTCATTTCAGAGTGGTAAGGATTAATATTCCCAAAGACCGTGTTCAAGTTCCATTAACTCTTGTTCGTAGTTAAGCGATTTGATCAAAGCTTCTTTATCTCCTTTGTAAATATCAATAAATGACTTGTCAGCAGCATTTGAATACTTTGTGATACGTCCGTAGAATAAACGTAGATCGAACGCGTCAGCAAGATTTTTATTTTGCGCTGTATTCTTGTGTGTTATACCAGATGTATTTTTTAGGATCACTTCTGAACAAGACGTTCAACATCTTTGTAACGGAATGAAGCAATTGGTAATTCAAGACCTGTTGCAGCATTCATATCCGAAGGAATCAAAAGTGTAATTGCCTGAATGTCCATGTACAAACGAGAACGTTTTTTATCAAAAGTCCAGTCTTCCTTAACTTCCATCAAATTGATCTGATCCGGGAAAAACTCTTCTTCCGTAGCCATTGTAGCAGCTACCTGGAAAGTATCAACCGGTGCTGCTGCAACCACAGGTGGTTCTTCTTTTACAACTTTACCTTTTGCTCCTTTTTTAGTTGATTTTTTTGGTTTAGGTGCTCCCCAACCATCATCTTCAACAGCAGCTTTTTTCGTTGGTGCTCCCCATCCGTCATCAGCCGCAGCTGTTTTTTCAGTTTTCTTAGGATCTACCTTTGGTTTATCATCCCATCCACCATCATCAGCAGCAGGTTTTCCAAAACCAGCTGCAATTTCTTCAGCAGACAAGCCAGCTGTCTGATTTGGAATAAGCAGTCTTTTTATGGATCAGGTCACTAGATAACTTTGTAGTACAAGAATCATTTGTATAAGCATCAATAAGACCTGCTTTTGCTGCTTCCAACAGATATCTTGTAATCTCATTATTTTTAGAGAACATGGAAGAGTTTTGTTTCTCTTTAAGATCCACTCTTCTCCACAATGTTCTTTTCATCATCACATCACCCTCACTGATTGGATGTGACGAAAATTGATTCGCGGTAGAGTCTTCCTTCTCCTGAGCAAATACCATGGTAGACCCCATCGTTAGGGACAATATTGACCATGCAATTGTTTTTCCGTTCATTCTTCTCATTGCTTATATTTTTATCTTATCCAATCAGCAATTGTAATGTTATTAGTTTAGAGGAACTGATCTGATAATCTGGTTACCCATTTCCACTTCACTAACGCTACCTTTGAAATTTTGACGTTCTACTTTTAATACTTCAATCACATAACGATCACCAGGTTCTGCTTGTTGTGCCAGTGAAGAAATTGATCCTCCACCACCTTAACTGATCAGGGCTTCCGATACGTCTTTATCCTCTTGCAAGTGAAACCTGGATCTGAGAAACACGGAATCTTGCATCTTCAGGAGAGAAAGTTTTAAAGCTTTCATCAGCAATAGCTACAACCTGAATGCTTCGTGCTGCGGATGCGGCGATACCTCTGCGTTCATCCAAATGGAGCACCATTAACACGAACTTCGAGAGTTGGTTTTGGGACAAGTCTCACACGGAAACCATCAGTTCCCAAAACACTTCCCTGATTGCTCACCGTCAAAGTCAACTGTGCACGGTTAGGAACGATTGTGAATTTACCTTTTTGTCCGCTAGGAATAATTTCACCGCCATCTGTTGAGAAACTAGGAGCCCAAAGAGCACCCAAATGCAGGGCTTTGAATACTTAGTTTATTAGCACAACCAAGATACAAAGGAGGCAAAGTACCTGTTTCAATCTGGTAAGTAGGCTTTACAACGAAGTATTCCTGTTTCAAGATTTACAGTTGTATCACGACCGGATGGAGTAGGGAAGGAGATTGCTCCTGTTAACTCGTGACGGGCAATACCTTCTGCATTATATCCACCACCTTGTGCAGTGAATTCAATTTTACCAACACCATTTTCAACTTTAACACCGCCACCGTTCAAACTCATACGAGGCGTGATACCACTTGCCGAAGCAGCGATAAACATATCTCCTTTGAATTTAGTACCTGCAACAACTGTTTTAGCATCCGCACTGATCATGGCAAGAATTCTGTCAAATTTAATGTCAGCAGCACCTACTTTACTTGCAAGGTAGCTCAACACTTCACTTTCCATTCTGCGGATATCAGTTTGCTTCTGACTCAAAACTGCTAATGCAGCAGCAACAGGAGTTTCAGCAAAATTCAATTCAGCAAAATCTTTATTTCTTTGATCAACACTTGTTTTAGTAACTGGATCTTCCTTACCGTCCATCGCAAGTAGACTGGAATTTGGTAGGATTCAGAGAACTAAGACGATCAGTAAAAGCATTAAGATCTTGTTTCAGCTTGTAAGCCTTACCATTTTTCTTTCCGCCAATCATCAATTCACCAACTTTGGCTTCTTCCTGAGGATTTTTGATTCCACCCTGTTCGTTTAATCCGCCACCGGCACTTGTAATGATTTCCTGTTTAAGCGCATTAATTTCATTTATAATGTCAGCCGAAGATTTCCGTACGTCATCAGCCTGCTTTAATACTGCAACATCCGCTGCACGGTTGCCTGACTTTTCAACTGCTGCTTTTATTTTTAGTACGGTTTCCTGGTTTATTTTATTGGCTGCTCCGGAAGATAGTTCCAAAGAATTGTTCAGTAGAACGAATTTTTCGATAATGGCTGAGCTTACCTGCAATGCGAGCATTGCTGTAAGTACCAGATACATCATTCCAATCATCTTCTGACGGGGTGTTTCTTTTCCACCTGCCATATTGTTCAGTAATCAGTTATCAGTGATTAAATAGTTTAAGATAACAAACAATAATAAGATCCTGTTAGGGTTTACAATACTGTTTGCCCGGTTGATATTATGCATTTCCACCACGCATGGCAGTTAGCATATTACCATAAATACCATTCAGAGAAGAAATGTTGGTTGTCAATTTTGACATTTCATTTTTAAATACTTGTGATTCTTTGGTAGCATCAGCCATATTTTCCATAGCAGCCGTAAGGTTACCATAAAAAGCATTCATTGCTTTAAGGTGTTTCGTTGTATCCTGAAGTTCAAGTTCATAAACAGCATTCAAAGCACCCATGTTTTTGGTGATCTGCTGAAACTGGTCACGGTATGATTGTGCATCTTTCGTAGCATCAGCCATAGAAGTCATTGCTGTGATAGCAACACCGTATGATTTGTTCATATCATTCATTGCAAGTAGATGCAGATTTTCACGTTTTTTGCGTAATCATTTGTTGCAACAGTTGCATCAGTCAGATCAGTAATTTTGCCAACTGTATCAGAAAGATTTCTGAATCCTTTTCCTAAGCTATCAAAAACGTCAGGAGAAATTTTAGCATTGTCAAGCATGTTATCCAACTTGGCAGTAATGCCGCTTCCTGATAGAAGTACCACCGCGTGTGATCGCCGGTCCATTGTAATCATCAGCAAGTTCAGGATAAACGCGTGTCCAATCCGGATCTGCAATCGTTGATTGTGTTAATGTTTGCAATGCATAAAGTAAGAAAATAACAACCTCTGTACCCAAGACCGAGCGTAAGCATTTCACTTCCGCCATCCCAGTGCTGAATTTTAGATAAAGCTCCTAAAATAACAACGGCAGCACCTGCGCTGTATATTGTTGGTACTAGTTTATCCCAAAAAAAACTAGGTCCGCTATTCTTAGCCATACGAATTGAAATCAGTTACAGTGAAAAAATTGATAATATGAAATTTGTTGAATTTATAAAATGATGACGTAAAAAAGAAGCAGTGTCACAAAACGCTGCTTCTTCTTTACGTAAGATTTATCTAGCGACGAGGCACGTGCACCACCACGGTCATTAACATTATCCATCACGCAACGGAAACCAATAAAGGCACGGCGTTCTGTTTCGTACTCAAAAGTACGTGTTCCGGTTTGAAGGATAGTAAGCAATATCTTTCCATGATCCACCTTTTACCACTTTACGAGGCTCATCCGGATTATCATATCTTGGGTTCATATCCCAAACAATTGCAGTTGCATTATCTGTATATGCATCCGATGTCCATTCTGCTACGTTTCCAGCCATATTGTACAAGCCGAAATCATTTGGATTGTATGCATTTGCAGGACCAGTGTAAGGATATCCATCAGCATCGTAATTTCCACGCTGCGGTTTGAAGTTTGCAAGGAAGCATCCTTTTGCATTCATCGTATATGGATTTCCCCATGGATATTTTGCAACTGCACGTCCACCTCTTGCTGCCCATTCCCATTCTGCTTCGGTAGGTAAGACGGAAACCTGTTGAATTGAACTGACCTTCTTTATTTTGAAAATCGTGAAACAGATTGGTACGCCATTTTGCAAAATACTGAGCACCTAGCCAGCTAACACCTACAACCGGATAAGTATCAAATCCAGGATGCTGATAGTAATATTCAACAAAAGGATCTCCGTTAGAATAAGCAAAATCTTTTTTCCAGGCAGTTGTATCCGGATAGTATTTGGACATAATTTCTTCTTCGCCCAATACAGATACTGAGTCAACAAGAAGGGCATTTACGAACTGACGATATTCGTTGTTCGTAATCTCAGTGTCATCCATGAAGAAAGAACTGATCGTAACGCGACGGTTCATGTTGTTCATAGAAGAAGCAATATCTTCATCAGCCTGGCCCATTACAAACGAACCTGATGGTATCACCACCATTCCTGCCGGTGTTGTCTGCTTGAAACCTTTACGGGCTGTTGCTGTAATTTCTCCATTTGAAATACCGCTTTCTTCTTTTCCTCCCTTGCCAAACTTACTTTTGATAAATCCGCAACTTTGCATGAGCATAAGAGCGGCTATCAAAAGCAGACTTTTGACTCCATCCCGATAGAACACTTTCACATTCATAGTGGTTTTGTGAAATTTGAAATAATAAATGTTAGCCTAAAAACGTCAATCGATTAATATATAGTATACTTAAAATAAAAACAAAAGTAACGAACCACTCAAAATGAATCTGAGAAAGCTGAAAATGTAAACGCTATCTGAATTTACTCAAATCATATTTATCGACTTAACGTAAGAATAATGTCGATTGGTATAAGACTTGAAAATTTTACAAATATAAATTAAAGTTTTGCAAACTGAGTGACATCGTTACCACGGGCTATTACTAAAAATATAAGAAATTAAAAGCCTGTTTTTAATCAAATTGCAATGTTTTGCTTTTTGATTGTACATATTAATATATTGCGATAGTCATATTAGCGTCAAATAATTAGAATCTGAAACGTGGTGTCCGGATAATCGTTTTCTTGCCAAATTTAGGAGAAGGAAGTGCATAGGATAACATTACTTCAAAAGAAGATGGTGATTTTGCTTTATTTCCACCAATTACCATATCATACGCTCCGGATAGTCTTAGAGATTGATCGGATAATAAATAAATTCCGCCCATAATAATAAAGTAAGTATCCTGTTGTCTGTAAGTTGCACCAGCCCAGTACCTTTTGTTATAAGTAACGGTAGCACCTCCTTCAACCGAAACCGTGGTAATATCCGATTTAACCAAAACAATTGGCTGAATATCAAGAAGATAACCTAGTTCAATATTTACACCTGCATTAAGATAAACTGTTTTTGGCAAAGGGTTGGTTGCTGTTTCTGATCCCAGCTGATATTTTGGTTCCAGAAAGTGATTTAAGAAGCACCTACATAAAATGCATCGCTTTCATAACGTACACCAACAGCAAAATCCGGATTCATTTCTGAAATAGTTCCGGTCTGGATTAACGGATCGTCCGGATCACGTGCCCGTAGTTTACCATAATCGATTGATTGTCTGAATAAGTCCGGCACTGGCTCCTACCTGAAAATTTCCACCTGCAAGCGGAAAATGATAAGAAGCAGATAATTTGAAATCCTGATCGGTACGCGGACCGCTTTTGTCATTTAAGGCATAAAAACCAATTCCGAAATTCTTGACAGGCATACTGAAAGAAAAAAGCTGCGTAGAAAGTGCACCTCCTTCATCATTATTGGTGCCCTGATAACCTACATATTGTGTACGGTGTGTAAGCTGAAATTTTGTAAGTCCGTCTGCGCCTGCCGCTGCGGGATTAAGATAAAGCTGATTTAAAGAAAAAAGGCTGAATTGAGCATCTGTTTGCGCAAATGCACCGGAAGATATGTCAGTAATAATATCCCAAATATATAGCCCGTTATATTTAGTACTTACGATAGATAAACGTCAAGGTCATGCGTATGGATTAGGTTAAAGAACACTTGAGTGCTTAAGAGGTTTATTTCATAACGCATATTGCTGGAAAAAAATTGATATAATAATAAAAAAGGCCGGGAAAATTTCCCGGCCTTTTTAGTCAGCAGGTTATGCTAAATATTATTTGCTTTGCGGATGTACAGATCCAGCGCCCCGGTCATGGATGGAGCATTAGGTAAAGGTGCCTGAATATCAAGAATTAAACCGGCATCTTCCACAGCTTTTGCTGTTGTTGGGCCAAATGCTGCAATACGTGTTACATTTTGTTTGAAATCAGGGAAATTGTCGAAAAGTGACTTAATTCCTGACGGACTGAAAAATGCGATAATATCATAATAAACGTCTTCAAGATCAGAAAGATCTGCGGAAACGGTCTGATACATCGTTGCTTCTGTAAACTGAAATTCCTCGGTATCAGCAAATTCCGGAATTTCATTTTTGCGTACGTCAGAACACGGATAAAGGAATTTCTCCTTTTTGTGTTTACGCATCAGCTCAATCAGTTCAACAGCCGTTTTTGTTCCTGCAAAGATTTTACGTTTGCGGATAACAATGTACTTCTGAAGATAATTTGCCGTCTGTTCTGAAATACAGAAATATTTCATAGTAGCCGGAACTTCTACTCGTCCTTCTGTACAAATTCTGAAGAAATGATCAATGGCGTTACGACTTGTAAAAATTACGGCCGTGTGATCCAGGATGTTAATCTTTTGCTTACGAAACTCCTTATAAGAGACTCCGTCTATCTGGATAAATGGCCGAAAATCCACTTTAATACCATACTTTTTAGCTATTTCAAAATAAGGTGAATTTTCGTCGGCTGGTCTGGATTGGCTTACCAGAATGCTGGTAACCTTTTTGAGCCGATCCTGATCAAATTTGATGGTCTCACTCATGTATAATTCTCATTAGTTTAATTTCAAAATCATCCCTGAAACTTACATAGCGAACTTTATGCCGATAATCAACGGGATTATTTCGATGACGCAAAGGTACGAAAATAAATACAGATTAATAAACGATGCGGGCGGCTTAGTCACAACATAAAGCGTAAAGAATCTGGTCACGTAAAAAATCAGGAAAGGAAACAGGATATAAGGGCGCAACGGAACAAGCCAGATGGCATTGTTCAGACTTAGCATAAAAACAAGAAGAAAGAGCGCAACATAAAAGAAGTAGGAAGATTGTATTATTTTTAGGAACAAGGTTTCAACAAGCTTATCAAGATTCAGCATTTGTCCTACCAAAACCATAAAGATATATTTGCCATAAGTCAGCAAAAAAAAGATTGCCGAAAGCATGAAAAAATCGACCAGAAACTGAATCAGGTTTGATTCTTCTGAAAGAATTGCAGAAACAGAGAACAGATTCAGCTTATTGTTGGCAAAAAATACCAACATGAAAGCCATCAGCATTGACACAATAATGACCAGGAAAATGACAGTGTTGCTGTATGGTTTATTTAATTTTGAAAGTTGTTCCCTGGGGTCGTTATTGAAAAATTCCAACGGGTTAATCAGCCTTGAAAAAGCAAGCGGATTGACGTTGAAAATCCATGCATTCAGGATCAGAATGATCAGCATTGCAAGGATTGAAAAATTTCCAAAAGGGGAAAAATTAATTGGTTTTATATTGATAAGGGTGGATGCTGCTTTCTCAATTATTCCGCTGGCATCCTGAGATTTCTTGTGACAAATGCAGTACATTCTTGTCATCAATACCGGCATTTCCATAAATGGAAAGCAATAATTCCTCCTTTTTGTAGATACGGAAAAGGCTGTCAATGCTTAATTCGAGCCACTGATCTGCAACTATTTTTTTTTGAAGTGCTCCTTCCAGAAAAAGATAACTTTCATTTTCTGCTTTTACGAGCAAGAAATATCTCCGGTTTTTTAACAAATCAATATATAAACTTACTGATTTGGTCCCTTCGTTGATTCCTTTTGAAAAAGGAACGTAGTTTTTGTACTGATTACTATAAACCAGCCAGTCGTTCTGATAATCGTAAACCGGAAAAAATTGTTCGGGAGGCAATGCCTTGACAGCACCCCGGGCATTGGCCCCGGCGAAAAGTAAAAATCGTAGTAAACGACCAGAAAAAGCAGTGAATGAATGGACTTCATTGCTACAAGAAAGGGCGGGGTTTCCCCAGCCCTTTCATAAAAATTATATTGTTGATTTTGAATTATTTTCTTCCAAGAGCTATAAGCATGGTTTCGCCGATAAGTGCAGGAGATTCTGCAACAAAAATACCTGACTCTTCCATGATACGGATTTTAGCTTCTGCTGTATCATCAGCACCACCGATAATCGCACCAGCATGGCCCATACGACGACCTTTCGGAGCAGTTTTACCAGCAATAAATCCTACAACAGGTTTAAGATTTCCGGTTGCTTTGATCTAGTTTGCTGCATCAGCTTCCATGCTTCCGCCAATTTCACCGATCATGACAATCGCTTCTGTTTCAGGATCGTTCATCAATAATTCAACTGCTTCTTTTGTAGTTGTACCAATGATCGGGTCACCACCGATACCGATTGCAGTTGTTTGTCCAAGACCTGCACGTGTAAGCTGATCTACCGCTTCATATGTTAATGTTCCGGATTTTGAAACAATTCCTACTGTTCCTTTTTTGAAGATAAAACCTGGCATGATACCAACTTTACATTCTTCCGCAGTAATAACACCTGGACAGTTAGGGCCGATCAAACGAACAGTTTTTACCTTGTGATATACTCTTTCGCCTGCATCATATCCTTTGTAGGAATACCTTCAGTGATACAAACGATTACACCAATACCAGCGTCAGCAGCTTCCATAATAGCATCAGCGGCAAAAGCCGGCGGTACAAAAATGATCGATACATCAGCACCTGTTGCACGTACAGCACTGTTCAACTGTATTGAATACAGGTCTGTCCAAGGTGGAAAAGTCCTCCTTTGCCCGGTGTAACACCACCTACTACATTAGTTCCGTATTCGATCATCTGCTGGGCATGAAAAGAACCTTCAGAACCCGTAAATCCCTGAACTATAATCTTAGAATTTTTATTAACTAAAACGCTCATGTTGGTAAATCAGTTTTTTTGGTAAAAGTAGAACGAAAAGCACGAAGTAGCAAAATGAAACTATAATTTGTAAATTGCTTTATTGATAATCTTCAAACTTGCCCATGAATATACTGACGAATTCCCATATCTTTTCCAATCTGGTTTTAAGTATTACCGGTGTCCTTGTTTTTTTGAAATATTTCAAGGCTCAGACATTACCAAGCCGTTTATTATGGGGGATTTTTTTGTTAAGTATTTCAATAAATGCAGTTGTGGAATTGCTGGTATATCGCAGGCGTTGCAAAGTCTGGAAACGATTCAAATGATAACGCAGTTGCAGGCGAAATGACCTTGGGTGCAATTTGTCTGGTAGTGGCTTCTTTCAGTTTGATTATTAAAATATACGCCTTCATTTCATGGTGATGATATCTACCTTGGCGCTTGGGCTCACTTTATGTTTAAGCATACCTGGTATCAGGTGTACATTTTGTTGGTCTGATTATCCAGCCGTTCTGTATTGTTGTCACGTTGTGCATTTCATGTCTTGGACTTGGCGTACCGTCAGAAAAGTGCGCTCTGGGTGGTTTTTGCAATGACGTTGCTTGCGGTTTCGACCAAGTCTCGAATCAATTCCTATTGCCCATGCATCCGCTGGATTTAAATCATTATATGTTGTTTTGGCGATAATCTGTGTTGGCCGGGCGGTTCAGGATCAGTATAAAATTCTTTTCTGAGATTTTATTCCAAACAATTGTTAATGGATTCTTTTTTTATTGTTACTGTATACTAACTTGCACCAGTTAAATTTCAAATAAACAAAGTTTATCTATATCCTAATATGAAAATGATTAAGTCCAGCGCATTGCTTCTTGCCGCAGTTTTGGCTTTCGGAGCGGTTTCTGTTAGCCCTTCACAGGCGAAAATCATTTGGTACGCGAGGTACGCGATGTTAAGCAAGTAAAAACTATCGTAATTAAAGGTAGTGATGCTATGCAATTTGACCTGTAAAGGAAATTAAAGTTAAAGCAGGACAAAAAGTAAAACTGACACTAACGCACTCTGGTAAACTTGCTAAAGCTGCAATGGGTCATAACTTTGTTTTGCTTAAACCAGGTACTGACATTGCTGCATTTGGTTCAAAAGCTGCTGCTGCAAGAGAAACTGAATATATCCCTAAATCAGAAGAAGCGAGCATCATCGCGCACACCAAACTTAGTTGGTGGCGGCGAAAGCGATACAATCGAATTTACAGCTCCTAAAAAAGGAACTTACACTTACATTTGCAGCTTCCCTGGTCATTATGCTTTGATGAAAGGTACTTTCATCGTTGAATAAGTCATTAGCAGATAACGTATAAAAAAATCGGTCTGGAACTTATCAGACCGATTTTTTTATGCTGCATTGCTAAATTTCTGCCAGCTGTTTTTCAATCAGACTGTTAATTTCTGGTCGTGTCCCATTGAGAAGCTCCAATTTCCTGAGCTAGTATTTTTCCTTTATAAATAATATAAGTTCGGGGAATTGCATTTCCATCCAATGCCGGAGGATAAGGCCCGGCAAACTGATAAAATGGAAGTTGATATCCTTTGCGCGCTATGAAAGGATTGACAGTTTCTGCATCTTCATCCGAAACAATATAGAAATCCACCTTTTTGTTGGTCTTTATATTTGTTGTATAAGGTTCTGAATTCCCGGCATTTCCATATTGCAAGGCCCGCACCACGTTGCCCAGACATTCAGGAAAATCAGTTTATTTTCATCCATTGTAACCGGTATTTCCTTTCAGATCTGTCAGATGAAGGCAGATATACAGACGATGGAATTTCCGATGTAGCTCCCGTAGCTTCGTTTGACGGAATCATCAGTTTTAGGTGCAAAAACAACAAAATAAATGGCTACAAAAGCCAGAATAGATAAACCGAAAGATCAAAAGTTTTTTGGGTGTGCTGGTCATAATTGATAAACGTGATAATATTGATACAACGAATGTTAGAAATTTTTCTATCTGTAAAAGTAGTTATATTATGTAAGATATTAATTCTATGCAAGGCTTCAAAAAATAGAGAACTTGTTTGTTAAATGCAGTCATAATTTGAATACTTTTATATCGATATTAACATCAAAAATCCTTATCTATTGAAAAACTATACATTCATGAAAGTTAAACAAGTTTTTGCTTCTCTCTCCTTTTTACAGCTTTAATTTTACCTTCTCAAACTTTTGCACAACGTTCCGCAGCTGAATATTTTGAAGAAGGAAATACAAAAGCCCGTGCAAGTGATTTTGCCGGTGCTCTTCAGGCTTATAGCGTTGTAGTTTCAATCAATCCTGAACATGCACCAAGTTATTTTAACAGAGGATTGGCAAAGGCAAATCTGAAAGATCACCGCGGTGCCATTCTGGATTATGACCATGCCATTGAAATAAATCCCAAAGAAGCACTTTATTACCAGAGCCGTGGTGTGAGTAAAAGTATGCAGGACGATTATCGTGCCGCCATTCAGGATTATACAAGAGCGATTGAACTAAATCCGGAAGATGCAAAATCTTATTACAACCGCGGTGTAAGTTATGCCAAACTTAGAAAATCACCGGAGCGCAATGACGGATCTGGACAAATCGCTTATCGCTGAATCCGGATGATGTGGCCGCTCTGTATGCACGCGGAAATTGCAAACAGGATTTACAGGAATATGCAGGAAGTCTTGCTGATTTTTCCAAAGTAATTGAAATAAGTCCCAAACGAGCTGGTGCTTATGCGGGTAGGGGTAATGCCAAAATTGAATTGGATGATTTTGCAGGAGCAGCAGCTGATTTTACAAGAGCAATTGAATTAAGTCCGAATGAAAGTTCATATTATGACAAAAGAGGTTTTGCCAAAAATAAAATCGAAGATTTTCAGGGTGCAATTGCTGATTTTGACAAAACATTACAAATTGAACCTGAAAATTATCAAAGCATATTACGGAAGAGGTTTTTCCAAAACAAAACTGAATGACCAGCGCGGTGCAGTTATGGATCTTACAAAAGCAATTGAAATAAAAAACCTTTACGTTTCTGATCCTAAAAAGATTGTTTACGAAGGAAAAATAACGAAAAGTTATTGGACGAATTACGTAATCAGGTAAAAGAACATATCAAAATTGATGATCTGACAACCGAGCGTTCGGAAGCTTATTATATCCGAGGAGTAAGTAAATCAAAAAGTGGAGATAGTAAAGGAGCGTTATTGGATATCAGCACGGCTGTTGAATTAAATCCAACTTATGCCGATGCCTATTTTTCAAGAGGATTGATCAAATCCTCAATTGGAGATCAAATGGGAGCTGTACTTGATTTTTCAAGCTCAATAAAACTAAAATCCAATTTTCCGGAAGCATATTATATGAGAGGAATTTTCAAACACAGTTTAGGGGAGGTTAATGAAGGTTGCCTGGATTTAAGCAAAGCGGGAGAACTTGGGTTATATGCCTTCTTATAAAGTAATTAGCAGCTATTGCAATTAGATGTTGATAGTTAAGAAGTGAGGTAACTAAAGTTGTCAGTTGTTAAATGAATAAGGAAGTGTTGAATGAGTCATTAGACAATTAACCTATCAACCCTTTCAATTTCGACTAATCAACTAAATTAAGCTTTTTTCAGATTTTCAGCAACCTTATCCCAATTTACAACATTCCAGAATGCTGCGATGTAGTCAGGGCGTTTGTTTTGGTAGTGCAGATAATAAGCATGTTCCCAAACGTCCAATCCTAAAATTGGTGTGCCTTTTACTTCGGCGATATCCATCAATGGGTTATCCTGATTTGGCAGTCGAACTAATAGCAAGTTTGCCATCTTTTGCAGTAAGCCATGCCCAGCCAGATCCGAAACGGGTTGTTGCAGCTTTGCCAAATGCTTCTTTAAATTTATCGAAAGAACCAAATTGTGCATTGATCGCATCAGCAACTGCACCTTTTGGAACACCGCCTTTTCCTAGCACCCATTACTTCCCAGAAAAAAGTATGGTTCCAGTGTCCGCCTCCATTGTTACGGATTGCAGCCGGTGCTTTTCCGGCCGTTTTTACAATTTCTTCAAGCGATTTCTTTTCGTATTCTGTGCCTTTTACAGCATCATTCAGATTTTTTACATAAGCAGCATGGTGTTTGCCGTAATGGATTTCCATCGTCATTTTATCTATACTCGGTTCCAATGCCGCGAAATCGTAAGGAAGCGGAGCCTGTTTGAAAGGCGCAGTTTCAAGCAATATTCCTGATGAAGTTTCTGCAAATGCGAAATCAGCAAGTGCGCCAACAGCCAAAGAGCTTCCGGCCAATGTGCGCAAAAAATCTGTTCTATTCATAATACTTTGATTTTTAAATAAACATTTCAATCGTAAGCCACCCGGCTAACGATACTGCGACCAAGTGTTATTTCGTCAGCATATTCAAGATCACCGCCGATGGGAATTCCACGGGCAATAGTACTCACTTTGACTTCGCTGGGTTTTAGTTTTTTTTGTAAATAAAATGCAGTTGTGTCGCCTTCCATGGTTGGGCTTAAGCGCAAGAATAATTTCCTGCACACGCTCATCCTGCGGAGCGTTTTCAATTCTTTTAATCAGAGAATCAATGTTAAGATCCGAAGGGCCAATTCCTTCCAGCGGTGAAATAATTCCACCCAGAACATGGTACAAACCTTTAAACTGACTTGTAGCTTCAATGGCCAAAACATCCCTGGTATCCACGACAACACAGATAATTGAAGAGTCACGTTTTGGATTGTTGCAGATATTGCATAATTCTGCATCAGAAATATTGTGGCATTGAACGCAGTAGCAGGTTTGCGTCCGCATTTTCAGGAGCGCTTCCGAAAGTCCGCGTGTTTGCTGCTCGTCACGTTTCAGTAAGTGTAAGGCAAGGCGGAGCGCTGTTTTTTTTCCGATTCCGGGAAGCCGGGAAATTTCACTGACTGCATCCTCAATAAGACGGGACGGATAATTCATGTGTAGCAATAAAGTAAGTAACCGCCGGTTAGTAATTAATGAATCTCTGCTGAAATACCTCTCCTGCAAATTTCATTCCTCATGCTGGCCAGTTCATCAAATTCGCCCTCTTTTACAGAACATTTTCCTTTAAAATGGATGATCAGGGTACACTGTTCGGCTTGTTCGTTGGTATGTTTGCAAACCTCAATCAAAGTATCTATAACCCAGTCAAATGTATTTATGTCATCATTATAAACGACCAGCTTCATCAAATCGGTCTCTACCGTTTTTTCGAGAATTTCTGTATCTGTTTCTATTAGCACTTGCATAACAACCAAATTTCTGTTTGATTAGCAAATCTAATCAAAAATGGAGATTATTCGAAGTCTTTTATCACCTCTTTTATTATTCATGCTATTCTTAAAACCCACAGGTGAATGAATCCCTACATTTCTTTGATTATTCTCATCGTCTATTTCGGAATGCTGATTACGGTGTCGATTTATACCTCCCGCGGCGCTGATACCAATACATTTTTCACCGCCAACAGGCAGTCGCCGTGGTATCTGGTGGCCTTCGGAATGATCGGTACTTCACTATCCGGTGTAACATTTATTTCTGTTCCGGGTGCTGTTGCCAACATCCAGTTTTCGTATTTTCAGGTGGTTATCGGTTATATTTTTGGTTATCTGGTAATTGGTACCGTTCTGATGCCGCTTTATTATCGACTGAACCTGATTTCCATTTATTCCTATCTGGAACAGCGTTTTGGTTTCTGGTCATATAAAACAGGTTCTGCCGTTTTTCTTTTGTCCAGAACAGTTGGTTCCGCTGTGCGTTTGTATGTTGCTGCGCAGGTTTTGCAGCTTGCACTTTTCAAGCCGCTGGGCGTTCCTTTTGAGGTTGCAGTGGCCATTACCATTCTCCTGATCTGGATTTATACTTTTAAAGGTGGCGTGAAAACGATCATCGTAACGGATACACTGCAAACCTTTTTCCTGATCACCGCCGTTATTCTGACCATTGTTCTGGTTTCGCAGGAGCTAAATCTTCATGGCCTTTCAGATGTCTGGAATACGGTTCAGGACAGCGGATATTCCAAAGATATTTTATTGGGATTTTAATGATTCAAAAAACTTTTTCAAACAGTTTTTTGCCGGTATGTTCATTGCCATTGTTATGACTGGAATGGATCAGGATCTGATGCAAAAGAACTTAACCTGTAAGAATATCGGGGAAGCGCAGAAAAATATGTTCTGGTTTACAGCCGTTTTGGTTGTCGTAAATTTCCTGTTTTTATCTCTTGGTGCATTGCTTTACGTATATGCAGCAGCGAAAGGAATTCCTACAACGGGCAGAACGGACGAATTTTATCCGATGCTCGCACTCAATCATTTAGGGCTTGCTGTTGGAATAACTTTCCTGTTGGGTATTACCGCCGCAACTTATGCAAGTTCGGATTCTGCACTAACGGCCTTAACAACAGCTTTTTGCATTGACTTTATGGAAATTGAAAAGAAACCGGAAGAAAAGCGTTCCAGTATCAAATTCTGGGTACACATAGGATTTTCGGTTTTGTTCTACATTGTAATTTTGATTTTCAACAGACTGAATAATAAGGAAGTAATCACCGCTATTTTTGATCTTGCCGGATACACTTATGGTCCGTTGCTGGGATTGTTTGTTTTTGGTTTATATCTGAAACGACCGGTTATTGATCGTTATGTTCCTTTCGTTTGTATCCTCGCACCGATTTTGACTTACTATATCAATAATCATTCAGAGGAATGGTTTAACGGGTATAAATTTGGTTTTGAAAGATTGATTATCAATGGCCTGATTACTTTTATCGGACTCTGGCTGCTAACCGATAAAAAGGCCGAGAAACTGGCTTAATTTTGAGCAACATTTAAAGAGTGGGATTGACTGAGCAATTTAGCTTTCAGTTAATCCCATTTTTTTACAACAGAATTAAAGATCGAAATTAAGTAAAACACATGCTATGAAAAATGAATTACTGAATCTGCGTGATATCTTTGCTTACTTTCTTGTGGCAGCGGCAGGTGTAGTTATACAGCTCATAATTGGCACTTTGGCGCAGGACTGGTTTGGCATCACTTATATACAATCTCTGACCGCCGGATATCTCGTTGCTTTTGTCGCTGGCTTTTTTCTGACAAAAATATTTGCCTTTAACACCAAAAATAAAACAAAGAGTAAACGAGAAATGATCAAATTCGCTTTGGTCGCTGCGCTTTCATTTTGCATAACGGTTTACGGTTCTGATGCATTATTTCAACTTTCCCTGATAACTTGTCGGTCAATATAAAATCAGATACCATTTTCTGTGAAACTGGTTGATATCAATAAACTATTTAGTCAGCTGACCTGTATGGGTGTAAGTTTTATCAGCAATTATATTCACATAAAAGATTTACTTTCCAGGATACCGGATTCTACGACAGGCTCAAAAGCTCTGCTAAGCAAATAAGAAACACTCTATTAATTTCGAAAGTAATCAACAGCTTCTGAAAGTCTGTAACACAAGTAATTTTGTACAAAACTCCCGATTTATTTAATTGAAATAGGTAATTTTTATCTTGTTTTAATTCTATAATTGATGTAACTTTCTTCCAGAAATCGGTGATAAAATATTTGTGTATTTAAAATATTTGAATTCGAATGAAGAGAATAAGAGAACCTTAGTTAAACAAGTTAAAACTTCTGGATTATGAAAACAGTATCATTAATGCTCATTGCAGCTTTTATGTGCGCTGCATGTTACGAAACTCCAAAGAAAGACAATCCGCCAAGGAAATTAATCTTGAAAACGAAAAGAAGGCTATCACGGCAACAATTGAAAAGGAAACCGAATCCTTTTTCGCAAGAGACTACGAGGCATGGAAATCAAATTATGCCCAAACCGATTACGCATTCCAGGCCTGGAGTAATGACGACGGAACTTTTGATTCCAATGTTGGCTGGAATGATATCAACAAACAAATCGGAAAATACATTAGCGAGAATCCTGAACCACTTTCCAGCCATCCCAAGGTGGAGCGGAAAAATATGAAGTATAAGTTTTACGGTGATAATGTGGCCTATCTTACCTGGGACCAATTTAACAGCGACAAACCAGAAAAGAATTTTCATCACAGTAAAGAAGTAAGACTGATGGAAAAAATTGATGGACAATGGAAAATTGTCTGTGTTTCTGCCTTCTGGGATTACAAACATCTGATTCCTGCCAGCCGTTTACCACAAATTCAAAGAATTGCCAATGAAAGCGGTGGTAAAACGAAGATTTGAATGATCTGATAAAATGTACGGATTGTTCGGTATCGGATAATTTATGTTCAGTTACGAACACTTGCTCCTTTGGATGATTTACTTATTTTTTATTTAAGAACTGTTATTGAGACAATTGGATTTGTTTAATTATAAAATGGCATACCGAATTTTATTTGGCACGGACTTTTTTAATAGAGAGATAACCATGTTAAATAAACATTCAAATTTTAATAATTATAGCCATGAAAATTTCAACAGTTTCCAAATTCGTTTTGTCATTGACATTGTCTCTTTCTCTTGTATCATTTTCATACGCCAAAGAAAATGAAGGTGAAAAACTTGATAAAAAAGCTAAAACATCTGTCGTAGCCTTCGATGCTTCTTTGTACAAAGTAGCTAATACGAACAAAGTAAAACTAGCTATTGACAGAATTCCAGAGGCCACTGTAAGTGTCGTTCTTAGAAATAGTGAAGGAGATATAATTTACCAGGAAGCTTTAAAAGGTGACAGCCAGCCTTACCGTCGTGTCTTCGATGTGGAAGGAATGGAAGACGGAACGTACTATTTCGAATTGTATAATAAAGATCGTAAAATCACTAAAAAGCTTGAAATTGCGACTTCTAACAATAAAGTTGTGGTTTTGTAACAACAGGATTTTTTTAAATAACAAAAAGCTCTGCCGTAATTGGTAGAGCTTTTTTGTATGTTCAGATTTTCCGGATTACAATAGTTGGCCGGATAAGCCAATTATTTTGTTGACAACAAGATTATAAGGTATTCAAAGTCGTCGCTGTACAGATTTTTTTTGTATACGTCTAAGTTTATTTTACAGTAACTCATTCACAGGTAAGTAATCAGGACGAAGCAAAATAAGTTGGTAATTCGTACAAAAATTCAATATATGTCCGAAATGTTCGATAACGGATCTTTTTGTTCGCTAATGGACACTTTTAGGATTAACGAAAATTATTGAAAATATATTAAGTATTTGAAAATTAGACTATTGACTTAAAAATAAATTCGTTTAGTATGCAAAATTTTATTTGGCACGGACTTTTTTAATTAAGAGATAACCATGTTAAATAAATAATCAAATTTTAAAAATTATAGCCATGAAAATTTCAATAATTTCCAAAGTCGTTTTATCATTGACACTAGCTCTTTCTCTTGTTTCATTCTCTTATGCCAAAGAAAATAAGGCGGAGAAAACAGACAAGAAAGCAAAATCATCTGTTGCTACATTTGATGCTTCTATGTATAAACTTGTTAATACCAACAAAGTGAAGTTGGCTATTGACAAACTGCCGGAAGCCTCGGTGAATGTAATTTTGAGAGATGGACAAAGGAAACATCGTTTATCAGGAAATCTTAAAGAAAAACGATGATCGCCCATATCGCCGCGTTTTTGATGTGGAAGGAATGGAAGACGGAACATATCACTTTGAACTGTATAACAAAGACAATAAAATCATCAAGAAACTGGAAATCGAAACTTCCAATAGCAAAGAGGTGATTTTGTAACAAGACATAAGACACAAAAAAAGCTCGGCCAGAACGGTCGAGCTTTTTTTGTCTAAATATCTAATCAGGATAATTCTTTTTCAGGATCCCAGAATTTGTTATTCCAATCCTGCACTTTATCGTCTTTAATTTCGACGCCTTCGCTTTCCAGTTTTTCCTGCATCGCAGTTGGCGTTTCAAACTGATGTTTAGCGCTTAACAATCCATTTCTGTTTACAACACGGTGAGCCGGAACATTATATTGCGTTAAACTACTTCCCAGTGCCCATCCAACCATTCTTGCGCCTCTTTTGGAACCTAAGTAAGCAGCAATCGCACCGTATGAAGTAACGCGTCCTTTCGGTATTAAACGAACCACATCATAAACATTTCCAAAAAAATCGTTAGTCGCCGGACTATATTTTTCTGCTTTCTTTGCGCTCATCAATTTCCTGTGTTAGTTCCTTATACCATTTCGGACCATAAGCACGAATCAAAGGTTCTTTTAAAAACTGATAAAGCGGAACGCCAAGTTCTTGTCCGAAACTGCAAGCCGGACTACAAATTTCCCAGCGGTCATAATTCAGCGCATGATACTGTTCGTATTTTGTAACACGGATAGGATAGAGGTGACAGGAAATCGGTTTTTTATAATCAATTTTTCCATCGTTATAAGCCTGCTCAATTCCGCATTTTAATATTTTTCTATCATCATAAATTGCATAAGCACATTCCCTTCCATTAATGACCGGCGTTACGAAATCACCGTCATCATCCGTTGTATAGGTTCCTTCGGCAGCGATAACTCTTTTACCCTCCTCAGTTAAATATGGCTCTACGTGTTTGTAAATGCTTTCCAGAATAGGTAGTTCCTCAGGATCAAGAGGTGCACCTGAATCTCCCTCCACACAGCATGCACCCATACATTTGTCCAGATTACAGACAAAAAGCTGGTCTTCAATATCGTCGCTGATGCAGGTATTGTCAATAAGTATCACTTTGTTTTTTGTTTATTATTGTTGTGGTATTTTAAGTTTTTGTCCCACGATTACAGTATTTCCTGATAGTTTGTTGAGCTTTTGAAGTTCTTCAACGCCCACATGGTAATTCTGGGAAATCCGGAAAAGTGTTTCACCTGGTGCTACCGTATGTGTTGTTACCCCAGAACGCTGCGATGGACGATCTTCTGTTGTTGCTTTTGTAGCTTTATTTGTTCCGCTTTCCGAAACGCCAGCTGCTTCTTTACCAACAATCAGTTTCTGTCCAACACTTAATTTTACAACATCATTCAAATGATTAATCGCAAGAAGCTCTTTTACGGACAAATTATACATTCTGGAAATGCTGTAAAATGTTTGTCCGGCCTCAACGGTATGGAAATTGGTTGTTTCCCTAGCCGCAGTAACAGCAGGTTTTTCCTTAACAGGTGGCAACGGATTATCGAATGCGGCAGGCTGTGTGTTGGCAGGTGTCCGTGATGCATTTTCTGATGGCGTGGAGAATGGATTGCTATCCGTTCTTTTTGCGACAGGTTTACCGGCTGGTTTAGCAGCAGGTTTGCTAGGAACTGCTTTTGGTTCAGGTGCCTGTTTGAAAGAACCATCACTACCATCCTGCGTGATAATCACAACACGATCATTCGTATTACCGGATGGAGCCGTTGCTACTGCCGGAATTTCCACCGTCGAAGGGGATGAAACGGTGGGCACAACACCAGGTTGGAAATTCTGGTCTTCTTTTGCAATACTACTTTGGTTTTTATCAACTAAAACCGGCGTATATTTTTTTCTTCCCGAAGCGTTTGTAGGAATGTCATTACCTGACTGTGGCTGGGTTGGTGCCGACACGATCATTGGATCAGTAGCGGTTTTATCACCAGGCTTAGGTTTGATAATTTCGATAGGCGTTTTCTTTGGTCGCTTTTTATTTAACCAAACAACTTGTCCAGTTTGAAGCGGATAAGTTTTACTGATCGTACGGTTATATTTTAAAAGATTTACCAGTCTCAAACCATATTGCTGAGAAATACTTTGCCATGAATCACCTGTTTTTGCAGTGTGAAAAGGCGTAGCTGCTTTCTTATTTTTACGAGCCAGGTAATAAACATTTCCCGGAATAATCGGCATGTCGACCGACATATCATTGTATTTCAAAAATCTTGGTCTTCTAAGATTTCCTGCTTTTGCAATACTTTTGGCATCATCGCCGGCTTTGGCTTCAATACCAGGCAAACCATTTATTTCATAAAACGCGTATCCGTTTTTATCGCCGGATTTTACATTTGATTTTTTCAGAATAGGAAAACCTGTTTCGTCAGGAATTGCATTTGAAGCAGATGTTGCTGACGAAGCTAAAACCGGTTGATTTTGTGCTGGCAACGACAATTTGGAACGTACCGAAGCAACAAGATTTGAAGGCACCGGCAAGGTTACAAGATATTCTCTGTCAGAAGGAATTCTGTCGCCGCTTACCCAACGATTATAACTTTTTAAGTCTCTTTCCTGAATACCCAATTCACTTGAAATTTCAGCAAAAGTTTTTCCTTTGCCATATTCTGATTCGATCAGAACCATAGAATTTGTAGTCCGATATCTTTCAATACCAGCTTCCAGTGCTATTTTATGTGCGAAAAAACGAAGCATATAGCGATCTGTTTTTCCATTCAACGTAACTTCTCTTGCATAAGACCAGTTGGCCGGAACAAGCTTTTTTACACCGCCTACACCTTGATAATAAGAATAAAGCGAAGAAACCCAGTTGTTAAGCTGCGTGATTGTTTTTCTTTAAATACCAGGCAGCTGCATGGGTGGAAGAACTTATGTTTTTTCTTTCATCAACGTCTTTATCAATCCGAAGATTTAATTCCTGAGCTGTTTCGGGTTTAAATTGCCAGAAACCAACTGCATTGGAACTTGATACCACATCAGGCTTGAATGAACTTTCCTGAACAGCCAGATATTTAAAATCAATAGGAACTTCTTCGTCCATCAAAATACTTTCCACAATCGGGAAATATAATATTGCCCGGTCCATTTTTTCTTCCCAGAACTTCTTATTTGACATCAGGCTTTTGATATCTTCTTCAATCAGATTTTGTGCGCTTCTGTCAAATTTCACTGTAATTCCTCCAAACATAATACTGGACGGAATTTCCGGAGAAGTGCTTTGGGCACTCGTAATTTGAATTTGAAAAACAAACGAGAAGAAAACCAGTGTGGTTATTTTTAAGTATGTGCTGGAAATTTTGTTCATAAATGATGAAAGCTTGGCTTGTTAGATTTGCGAGTTACAGTTTTTGAAGGATCATGAGTCCGTCACGGATTGGCAGCAGGATATTGGAAACGCGTTCATCCTCATGAACCATGTTGTTGAAATCCAATAACGCTTGAGTGTCCTTATCTATTTTCTTTAATTCTTTGTCCACTACTTTTCCGCTCCACAAAACATTGTCGGCAAGGATAAAACCTCCCGGCCTGACTTTGTCAATACAAAGATTAAAATAGTTTATATAATTGATTTTATCCGCATCCATAAACACAAGATCAAAAGTGTCTGTTAATGTCGGGATAATATCCAGTGCATTTCCAATTCTGTAATCGATCTGATCATTGAATTCGGACTGATCAAAATAACGTTGGGTAAGGGTTTCAAGCTCTTCATTAATATCGAGGGTAATAAGTTTTCCCCCAGCTTTTAATCCTTCACACAGGCAGAGCGCTGAATAACCTGTGTAAGTACCTATTTCCAAAATTTTCTCGGGGCAGATCATACGGGAAATCATGGATAAAAACCGCCCTTGCAAATGCCCGGAAAGCATACGGGGATTGAGTACGTTAGCGTGTGTCTCCCGGTTAAGAGATTTTAGCAATTCGTTTTCATTCTCAGTATGAGTTTCGGAATACACTTCTATTTCTTCCGCCAGAAACTTCATTTATTGAATGAATTTTAAGGATTATAAATCGAAAAGCAGCTGTTATTGAATTATTTACTCTTTATAATTCGATAACAACTGCTTTTTCAATAATTAAACATTGGCCACAAGGCCCAATAAATATTTTCCGTAACCGCTTTTTACCAATGGTTTGGCGATTTCGCGTAATTGTTCAGCATGTAATAAAGCCCATACGATAGGCGATTTCTTCAATACATCCAACTTTCAAACCCTGACGTTCTTCAATAACCTGAACAAATTGTCCGGCCTGCATCAGAGACTGGAAAGTACCGGTATCAAGCCAGGCCGTTCCTCGGTTCAGAACGCCTACTTTTAACTGGTTTTTTTCAAGATAAACACGGTTTACATCCGTAATTTCCAATTCTCCGCGTGGGGAAGGAGGGATGCTTTTTGCAATTTCAACAACCTGATTGTCATAAAAATACAAACCTGGAACTGCATAATTTGACTTAGGCTTTTCCGGTTTTTCTTCAATTGATAAGGCATTGAAATCTTTATCAAATTCTACAACGCCATAACGCTCAGGATCCTGAACCTGGTAAGCGAAAATAACGCCGCCTTCCGGATCATTGTTGGATTGTAACAATTGAGAAAGTCCTGATCCGTAAAAAATATTATCTCCCAGAATCAAGGCTACTTTTTCTTTTCCGATAAATTCTTCACCAATAATAAATGCCTGCGCAAGTCCATCCGGGCTCGGCTGCACGGCGTAGGAAATCGAGCACCCCAAACGGCTTCCGTCACCTAGCAATTTTTCAAAATGAGGCAGATCGTGCGGTGTGGAAATAATCAGAATTTCCTTAATTCCCGCCAGCATCAAAATCGACAACGGATAATAAATCATTGGTTTGTCATAAACAGGCATAAGCTGCTTACTCACCGCCAATGTAAGTGGATGAAGTCTAGTACCGGATCCACCAGCTAAAATAATTCCTTTCATTTTGACTCTTTCAATGGTTTTATAGTTGTTGTTCTATCAATTGTCAACAGACAATCGACAAACATACGAACTATCTGGTGGAGTACATTCCGTCGTAATATTTTTGGTATTCGCCTGAGGTAACATTGTTCAGCCATTCCTGATTGTCAAGATACCAGTCTACAGTTCTTTCCAGACCTTCTTCAAACTGCAATGAAGGTTTCCATCCAAGTTCTTCCGAAAGTTTCGTTGCATCGATCGCATAGCGAAGATCGTGTCCGGCGCGGTCTGTAACGTAAGTGATCAGTTTTTCAGTTTCACCTTCTTCACGTCCCAGTTTTTTGTCCATTACGCGGCAAAGCAATAAAACCAGGTCAAGGTTTTTCCACTCATTATGGCCGCCAATGTTATAAGTTTCGCCATTTTTTCCTTTATGGAAAATGATATCGATTGCAATCGCATGGTCTTCCACAAAAAGCCAGTCACGAACATTTTCACCTTTTCCATAAACAGGAAGCGGTTTATTTTGAATAATGTTGTGGATCATCAGCGGAATCAGTTTTTCCGGGAAATGATTCGGGCCGTAGTTGTTTGAACAGTTTGAAATTACAACCGGAAGATTATAAGTATTGTGATAAGCTCTTACAAAATGATCCGAAGATGCTTTTGAAGCAGAATAAGGAGAGCGCGGATCGTAACTTGTCGTTTCCGTAAAGAAAGTACCCGGATCGTGCAATTCACCATATACTTCATCCGTCGAAACGTGATAAAATCTGTGGTCAGCCAAATTTTCTTTCCATGCTTTTTTCGCAGCATTCAGCAAATTCACCGTTCCAACCACATTGGTCATCACAAAAGACATCGGATCAGAGATCGAACGGTCTACATGGCTTTCTGCGGCAAGGTGAATAATTCCGTGGAAATCCTTTTCAGAAATTAGTTTGTCAATAAATTCAGCATCAACGATATCACCTTTTACAAAAGTGTAATTTGGTGCATTTTCAATATCACGAAGATTTTCAAGATTTCCTGCATAAGTCAGGGCATCCAGATTATAAATGTGATATTCAGGATGGTGTTCTACAAAACGGCGAACGACGTGCGAACCAATAAAACCGGCACCTCCGGTAATTAAGATCTTTTTCATTTTTTTGGTGTGATTTTTAGTTGCCAATTCCATGCGTCAAGAAGTGCATCTGCCATTGTTTTTTCGGCAGTCCATTTCATAACAGAATTTACTTTGTCTGATTGTGCATATATTTTTTCCACATCACCTTCTCTGCGTGGTCCGATGGAGTAGTTAAGCTTTTCACCATTTACTTCTTCAAATGTTTTGATCAGTTCCAAAACAGTATATCCTTCTCCTGTTCCTACATTGAAAACATCGTAATAATTACTATCCGTTTGCTCATCAAGCAATTGCAAGCGCTTTTAAATGTGCTTTTGCCAGATCCACTACATGAATAAAATCACGCACGCAAGTTCCGTCCGCCGTATCATAATCACTTCCAAAAACCGTCAGTGATTCACGAAGTCCGGCAGCAGTTTGTGTAATGAAAGGAACCAGATTGCTTGGAACGCCATTTGGCAATTCACCGATCAGAGAAGTTTCGTGTGCTCCGATCGGGTTGAAATAGCGAAGCGAAATCGCTTTAATTCCCGGTGCAGAATGAACATGATCACGGATAATATCTTCGGCTATTGCTTTTGTATTTCCGTATGGAGAATTGGCAGGTTTGCGAGGAGTGTTTTCAGTAACAGGAAGGGCATCTGGCTGACCGTAAACGGTACAGGAAGAAGAGAAAACAAATTTGTCAACTTTAAATTCCTTCATTACCTTTAATAAGACAAGCAAGGAAATGATGTTATTTTCATAATAATTTAACGGTTTTTCAACTGATTCTCCCACCGCTTTGTAAGCTGCAAAATGAATAACACCGTCAAATTTTTCTTTTTCAAATACTGCTCTTACTTTTTCAATATCATTACAGTCAATTTCATAAAAGGGAAAATCTTTGCCCGTAATGCTCTTTAATTCCGTTGAGTACTTCGCGATTTGAATTGTAAAGATTGTCAAGAATAACAGGTTCAAAACCGGCTTCATGCAGTTCAACAACGGTATGTGAACCAATAAAGCCCGCTCCGCCGGTAACAAGAATTTTCATAGGAATGATCTTAATAAGAAATTTGTGGTAAGTATGAAAATTGTATCTAAAAGTTTCTATTCGTACTTCCAAAACCGAATTTTGAAGTGATACAATGTAAAACATCTCTTCAAAATACAATTTTTTTCCGGGCAAAAGTAGAAAATTTGACGTCCATAAAAAAAAAATGTTTTTATTTATCCGTTGGTTGTTAAATGCAGATTCGACAGAAAATGAACAAGAGAGAAATAAAAGCGCTGATATCCTTACTTGATGACGAAGATCATGAAGTAACACAGCACGTTGAGGGGAAGATCTTATCATTGGGAGGAAATGTGATTCCGTTTCTGGAAACAGAATGGGAAGAAAGCTTCAACCCGAATCTTCAGCGTAAAATAGAAGAACTGATTCATGAGCTTCAATTGAGCATCATGATCGAAAGATTGCAGTCGTGGAAAAATGGCGGCGGTCTGGATTTGCTGGAAGGTATGTGGATTATTGTCCACCTATCATTATCCCGAACTTTCGCTGGACAATCTCAAAACGATTGTGGAACAGCTTTACTATGATATCTGGATCCAGTTTCAGGAAGAAATGAATCCGATTGACCAGATCAAACGGATCAACAGTATATTTTTTGGCGCGATGAATTTTGCGGCGAATACGAAAAATTTTCATTCGCCTTCCAATTCGATGATCAATGTGGTGCTGGAAAACCGCCGTGGAAATCCGATTACTTTGTGTGTGATTTATCTGCTGATCGCCCGGAAACTTGGTTTGCCGGTTTATGGTGTCAACCTTCCGAATCTGTTTGTGCTTACCTATAAGAGTGACAATACACAGTTTTATATCAATGTTTTCAACCGGGGAATTATTTTTTCCAAAACAGATATTGATCATTACATTGCCCAGCTGAATATCAAGCCAAAGGATATTTTTTATCAACCCTGTACCAATCTTGAAATTATTCAGCGGGTGTTGCGGAATCTTATTTTGTCTTACGAAAAAACAGGAGAGCAGGAAAAAATCAAGGAAATTGAAAACATTCTGAAATCAACGCTGGAAAGTTTTGGTGATGATAGCGTTTAGACCGAAATGGCCAGACAGTAATCTTCAAACCAGCGAATGTGGATATTGGAGTTGACTTTTAGATCTTCATCATCGTCAGATAAAACTCCATTTACAATCAATTCCGACTTATCAAATGGTTTGATATAAATGGAATTTTTGAAGCTGATTTTCTTTTTTCCGTACAATTTGTAGATCGCTTCTTTTGCGCACCAGTACATGCACAGGATTTCAGGCTGATTTTCCGCATGATCAAATTCAGGAGCAGACAGGAATTTTCCGGATGTTCGTTGAAGTTTCTCGCTCGTTTTTTCCATATCAATACCGACCGGCGCAGAAGCATTGATGACGGCGGCAACGTAATCGAAAGTATGGGTAATGGAAATATGAGATGCGTTATTGACAAGAAATGCTTTTCCATGTTCATCCTTGTGGGTTCCTTCATAATGGAAACCAAATTGTTCTACCAGAATTTTAATCAGAATCCGGCTGGCCAGCCATTCGCGTCTTTTTTGCGGATGCGAAATTGTTTCCAGATCGTCCAGATTATACGAAGAGCCCAGGCTTTCGTGTAGTTCGGATTCGGTTTCTGTAAGTTTCCAGAGTAGTAAGGTACTGGTCTCTTCAATCTTTTCGGAATGAACGAGCGGCATATTATTTCTGTTTACAACGAGCTTTTAGCTATTAGCGGTTAGCTTTTAGAGTAGCTCAAACGGTTATTTTTTACAAAAGACGTCTTAATTTTTATATAAATTTACAAAAGCAGGTTACTGTTTTTTTACTAATTAATGCTAATGGCCAAAGTTAATCGCTCATAGCTAACAGCCAAAAGCTTGACAAAATGATAATTCGCAAAGTAGATACTTTTTCCGGTCATCGCGACAGCGTTTATACAATTATTTCTGATAATACCGATCATGGATTTTACTCTGCCGGTGGCGATGGATTTGTGATTCAATGGGATCTAAAAAAGCCGGATCTGGGAAAACTGGTGGCAAAAGCAGGTGTTTCCGTTTATTCGCTTTGCTCTGGACACAACTAATGATTTTCTCTGGATCGGGCAAAATTTTGAAGGAATTCAGGTTCTTGATACCGTTAATAATAAAATTGAATATACATCAAAAATTACCGCTTCGGCGATTTTTGATATAAAAATTTGGGAAAATAAAGCACTGCTTGCTTTGGGTGATGGTGTGATTGCGGTGATGGATGTGCCTTCTCTTTCCGTTCAAAAACATATTAAAGTTGCTAACAATAGTGTAAGGTCAATATCGGTAAATCCGGTTACCCGCGAATTTGCCGTCGGCGATAGTGACTGGAATGTTCACATTTTTGATTTTGATGGTTTCAAATTAAAAAAAACAATTTCTGCACACACTAATTCTGTTTTTTCCGTTCAATATTCTCCGGACGGGGATTTTCTTTTTACAACCGGCAGGGATGCGCATATCAAAATCTGGAATGTTCAAAATCAATTATGAGGCTGTAAATGATGTTGCTGCACATATGTATGCGGTTAATAATCATTGTTTTTAGTCCGGATGGAAAATATTTTGCTACCTGTAGCATGGATAAATCCATCAAAGCTTTGGGACGCGGAAACGTTCAGGTTGAAAAAAATAATTGACCGATCCCGTCTGGCCGGGCATGCCACTTCGGTCAACAAACTGCTCTGGACAAGCTTTGAAAACCAGTTGGTATCATGCAGTGACGACCGTATGATTTCGGTTTGGGAAGTAGCCATTTAATATGGTTTAAAAGTGTAATTGAGTCAAATACTTTGAAATGTTGGTCATATGTCTTTATCTTAGACGACCGTTATGAATTAAATTTAAAAGCATAGATCCATCATGAAAATTTCAGCAATAGACATACGTAAACATACGTTTGAAAAGATTTTCAGAGGTTACAATCCGGACGAAGTTGATGCATTTCTTAACTCTTTGTCGCAGGAATGGGAGCGCTTTTCGAGTGAAAACAGCATGTTGAAAATGCAGCTGGAATATGCAGAAAAAGAACTTAGCAAGTTAAAAGATATTGAATCGACACTTTTCCGTACGCTTAAATCCGCGGAAGATGTGAGTCAGACAAATTGAAAAAGAGGCGATTGAATCTGCCGAAAAGCGAATTGGAGAATCCAAAGAGCAGGCTAACAACCTGATTGAGGAAGCTGAACAAAGAACGAATCAGATTATTCTCGAAACGGAAAATCGTCTTAAAAAATTCAAGGAAGATTTTGCACTTGAAATGAAAAGTCAGGAAAGAGATTTCCGTGCGATTGAAAATTTCAGGGATAATCTGGTTGTGCAGCTTTCTTCACTGGCCAATAATACGATTGAAACTGTTGAAAGATTTGAAAATAAATATGATAAAGAATCTGTTCTGAACAGGATGGAGGAAATCAAACAGCATGTTGCTGAAATCGAGATTCCTAAAAAGCTTGTTTTTCCTATTGAGGTTGAAAAATCAGAACCCGAGGTTGAAGAAGCAGCGGTTATTTTAAAAGATGAAACACCGGAAGTAGCGTTTGAAATTGTTGCAACACCGGACGAATCTCAGGAGCCATTTTTAATAGAAGAGGAAGTTGTTGAAGAGGAACCTCAAATGGTTCTGGAACAAGAAGAATTGTCTCCGGTGATTGAAGAAATTACTGAAATTACAGTTCCAACTGTAAAAGAAGAAGATCTAAGAAAAGAAGAAGATCTAAGCGCGGCAGATGCTGCAACCGAAGCACTGGCCGAATTAAGGAAATCACGCGAAACACGTGAAACCTCGCAACGCGAAAATGTACAACGTGAAACTCCACAGCGCGAACCTGCAAATACATTTAGAGAAAAACCTCAGGAACCCGTTTTGCCAAAAAGTACAGGCGGATCATTCTTTGACCAAATATAATTTACATTGGGTACTATCGCATTAGAAGGCCTGGAGTTTTTTGCCTATCACGGCTACTACCCGGAAGAACAAAGAATTGGTAACAAATACGCTTTGGACATCACGATTGATACTGATTTCATTGAAGCCGCTGTGAAAGACAAACTAAGCGCGACGGTCAATTATGAAACGCTATACCAGATTGCTACAAAAGTGATGCAGGAACCGGCGAAATTGTTGGAGCATATTGGTTTTAAAGTAATTGCCAGTGTGAGAGAACATTATCCGGATGTCCAAAAAGTTACGGTAAGGGTTTCAAAATTCAATCCGCCGATTGGTGGGGTTTGTACGAGGGCGACGATTTTGATGGAAGGATAATTTTTTTAATGGTTAATAGTTAAGGATTAATTGTTAATGAATTGAAGTTAGAAATAAATTGGGAATAAGAAAGTTTTATAAAACAGAAAAGCCAACTCAAAGTTGGCTTTTCTGTTTTCTTGACTATTCTGTTTTTTTAATTTATTTCTTTATCACGCTGGATATTCGTGTGGGAGCGGAATGTTGATTCTTTCGTTCCATGGCAAACCTTGTGTATTCAAATGAGCCATAAATGGATCCGGATTCAGTTCTTCGCAGTTCCAGACACCTGGTTTCATCCATTCTTCGTTGGTCAGCATCAGCATCGCACCGATCATGGCCGGAACGCCGGTTGTGTAACTTACAGCCTGTGCGTGAACTTCTTTGTAACACTCAGCGTGGTCACAGTTATTCCAAACGTAGTAAGTGGTTTCTTCGCCGTCTTTTGTTCCTTTAATCTGGCATCCGATAGAAGTTTGTCCTGAATAATTTTCTCCCAAGGAATCAGGAGCAGGCAAAACTGCTTTCAGGAATTCAAGAGGAACAATATCCATACCGTTGAATTTAATAGGTTTGATACTGGTCATTCCTACATTTTCAAGCACGTTTAAATGCGTAATGTAAGCTTGTCCGAATGTCATCCAGAAACGTGCACGTTTTAAAGTCGGGAAGTTTTTTACCAGAGATTCCAGTTCTTCATGGTAAAGCACATAACTTTCTTTTGGTCCGATGCCTGGATATTCGATTGGCTTGTGGATGGACATAGCTTCAATTTCAACCCATTCTCCATTTTCCCAATAACGGCCTGGCTGCGTAATCTCACGAATATTGATCTCAGGATTGAAATTCGTTGCAAATGCTTTTCCATGATCACCTGCATTACAGTCGATGATATCCAGGTAATGCATTTCGTCAAAATAATGTTTGTTGGCGTAAGAAGTGAAAACCTGGGTAACACCCGGATCAAAACCACATCCCAACAAAGCCATCAAACCAGCTTCTTTAAAGCGCTGCTGATAAGCCCATTGCCAGCTATATTCAAATTTGGCAACATCTTTTGGTTCGTAATTGGCCGTATCCAGATAATGAACGCCAGTCGCAAGACAAGCTTCCATGATCGTCAAATCCTGGTAAGGAAGTGCAACATTGATCAGCAATTTTGGCTGGAAGCGTTTGATCAGCATCACAGTTTCAGCGACGATATCGGCGTCAACCTGAGCTGTTTCGATATCAACTCCATGCATTTCCTTAATTTCGCCTGCTATTTTATCGCATTTTGATTTTGTACGACTTGCAAGCATAATGCTCGTAAATACATGGCTGTTCAGTGCACATTTATGCGCCACCACACTTCCGACGCCGCCGGCACCAATAATAAGAACTTTGGACATTTGTTTTTTAATGAATAATTGCGTGAATGATTGAATGAGCGATTCGTTTCCCGGCTTCAATTCTAAAAATGAATGCCAGTGATCACTTGTTCACAAATTGCTGACGATTTTTTTTTAATAGCTTGCAAAAGCTCGCTTCCACTGAAATCGCCTTTTCAATTGCAAAGATAGGACGGCCAAATGTTTTTTTGTTAATTCAACGTTAATTTAACATTAGCGTCATGGATATTTTACTGCTTGTTGCCGGCATAGCATGTTTGTTCGCAGGACTTGCCGGAGCAGTTTTGCCGCTTCCCGGGCCAGCTTTAAGTTTTGCCGGACTTCTTTTATTACATATCAGCAAATTCGCTGAATTCAGTCAAACCACACTTTACACGCTTGGTTTTATTACCGTAGTTATCGCAGTACTTGATTATTATATTCCCATCTGGGGGACGAAAAAATTTGGTGGGACGCGATACGGAGCCATTGGCGCGACGCTTGGTCTGCTTGCCGGTTTTCTGTTTTATCCCGGCTATCGGAATTTTCATCGGAACATTTCTTGGGGCCTTACTTGGAGAATTAATAGGAGGGGCGAAAATAAAAGCTGCCTTCAAATCCGCTTTGGGTTCATTCGTTGGTTTTCTGACGGGAATTATTATTCAGGTTTTGCTTTGTCTTGTGATGATTGGTTTTGCAGCCGCAGAACTTTGGAAAAATATTTAATTGAAGAAGAAGCTCATACAAACATCTTTGTGTCAAAATAACACGTTTGTTGTTGATAATGAGAGATTAAATAAAAAATCCTTGCAGCAAAGCCGCAAGGATTTCTTTTTAACCTAAACTAAATCGAACTTATTACATATTTGTAACGCACACGTTCTAGTTTTCATTTGATTTTTTTTCATCTTTTTTCACTTCTTCTTTCTTTTTCTCTACTAAGTCTCCTGTTTTTAGTGTTTTGGACACAACGATATAAGGTCCGGAGATAATTTCATCGCCTTCTTTCAATCCCGATAACATTTCGATATTTTCAAAATCACTAATTCCGGTTTTTACTTCACGCATTTCTGCTTTTCCGTTTACCGCTACAAAAACAACTTCTTTAATGGCTTCTTCTTTTTGTCCTTTTGGTTTTTCAGGCGCAGCTTCATCCGGGTTTTTATCTTTATCATCAACGGCCGGCGTATTATTTCTTGTGGTCACGGACGCAATCGGAACCGAGATCACTTTATCTTTTCTGTTTGTGATAATTTCTACCGAAGCAGTCATACCCGGTTTGAACGGATAAGATCTTTTATTACGTGTTGCCATCAGATCGCTGAAAGAAGTATTCAGGATCTTTACTTTAACTTCAAATTCTGTTACAGCATCTGTTGAAGTGCTGGCTGCGGATGTTGTAGTCGATGAGGCAAGTCCGGCAGCAGTATTGGCAATTTCTTTTACAATACCTTTAAATTTACGTCCAGACGAACTGTAAGCATCCACGTCAATTTCGGCAGTATCGCCCAAAGTAACACGGACAATATCATTTTCATTAACATTTACACGCACTTCCATATTGCTCAAATTGGCAATACGCATCATTTCAGTTCCGGCCATTTGCGAAGTTCCAACCACACGTTCTCCAACTTCCACATTCAGCAAGGAAATAATCCCGCTAACCGGTGCGAAAATGGTTGTTTTACGTAAGTTTTCAGCAGCATCACGAAGACTCGCTTCGGCACTTTTAATATTAAAAAGAGCTGCGGAAACATTTGCTTTTGACGATTCAAGATCCTGTTTTGCAACATCATAATTGGAGCTGAACTGTTCGAAATCAGATGCGGAAATTACTTTGTCATTATATAATTTTTTATTCCGTTCAAAAATTGTTTTTGATTGGGACAATTTCGCTTCGGCCTGTAAAACCAATGCTTTGGTTTGCTCGTGATTTGCCTTGCTGGAATTTACCGCAGCCTGAGCGCGCGCCATTAAGGATTCATAATTGTCCGGGCGAATTTTTAATAACAATTGGCCTTTCACAACAGAATCACCTTCTGCCACATATAGATTCGTAATTTCACCAGACACATCCGGACTTAATTTTACTTCTACTTCCGGCTGCACTTTCCCGGAAGCACTCACACGCTCAATGATATCTGCGCGTTTTACCTTCGTGAATTCTACCTCGGTGGGTTTCGGTTGTCCGATATATCCGGCCTGTTTTGCTCCGAATAATCCGGCGACAAGAAGTACAACAATACCTCCTACAATCCACCATATTCGATTTGAAGATTTACGCGCCATAATTCGTTATTGGTTTACGGTTATTTTATTTTTCAGGCCAGCAGAAATTCTGCTATGATTAATGTTTTCTTATGATTTTGCCTTTTGAAAAGACCTATTTTAATTTTTATTAAAAATCAGACAACGGTCTGTTCATATAAAAATCAAGGATTTTTGTGCGGAATACGTAATCATATTTTGTTTGAATAAGATTACCATTTGCGCGGTCAAGATTGGCTTTTGCAATATTATATTCAACAGAATTGATAGCGCCCACATCAAAACGAACCTGAGAAATCCGGAAAGCTTCGGCCAACGCTCTAACCTGATTAGCTGTTGCAGAATAGCGTTTGGCCGCATTGTTCATATCAATGTAAGCCTGTTCAACATTTTTACGGATAGTAAGCTGAACCTGCTGAGCCTGGAATTCGGTAGTGCTGCTGTTGAAGTTTAGCATTTGCCACATTGTACCGAACCTGGAAATTGGTGAAAATCGGAATTCTTAAACTGATATTGACAGATGAGTTTCTGTTGAAATTAAGCTGATCCAGATAACCGAAATGTTTTAAAGAACCTCCCGGGGTTGAAACTGTTCTGTACAATAGGTAATTGCTGATCATTAACAATAATATAATCGGTTGAAGAAGTTACGACCTGTGTTTGGCCTGGGGAGCCATCCGAAATAAATCTTTCTTTCGGAGCAACACTTGAAAATGCAGTATTAATACCGCCATTCAAAGATAAGTACCGGCATTGCAGCACCGCGGATAGATTTCAATATTTTTCTTGGCAGCTTCCGTACGTAATTCTGCTGCTTTCATTTGAGGCAAGTTGCTCATTGCACTTTCATAAATCTGCTGAATTGTAGCGTCGTAAGCTCTGCAGGTTAGGATCTGCAACCGGAATTTTTATCAGATTGATTTCGTCGCTTCCCGGCATATTCATTAATTGTTTCAAATTAAGCTTTGCCGTTTCCAGATTATTTTGTGCAGTTAACAAGTGTCAGTTCATCATTTGCAAGCTGTGCTTTTAAATCAAAAAGATTACTTTCAGCCAGTGTTCCAGCTTCTACAAGTTTTGTCGTACGTCCAACCTGCAAATTGGAAGCATCAACCTGGCGTTGTGCTACACCGATCAATTCTTCATTGCTGATTACCTGTAAATAGGAAAGAGCAACATTCAGCATAATATCATTTCTGGCAGCGTCCAGATCTTTCTGGCTTGCCTAATATATTGATCTCGTTACGTTTGACCGTATTTTTTAATCTGAAAACCACTAAACAAAATAACGCTGGAACCGAGCTGGAATTGGTTCTGGCTGATGTTCTGCTGAACAAACTGGTTGGTAAACGGGTCAATGTTACGACCGGAATTAAAACCCTGGCCGGCATTAAAACTCAAACTCGGCCAACGCTGCCAGCGCGATTGTTCATGAATGTTGTTATCGCGCTGAACCTGAATTTCAGATTGCTTAACCTGCGGATTTGTTTCCAAAGCGATTCGGATACAATCTTCCAGAGAATAAGTGTTATCTGCTTTTTTGGGAACATTCGTTTGTCCATAAGCTGACTGAAACAAGACAAGTCCACAAAGCATGAAGGCTAGGAATGCGGATTTTGGTAACGAATTCATCATATGTTATTCTGTGTTAGATGTTCAATATTACATGATGCTACAAAAAACAACCATCCATTTAGTACGGACGGTTGCATAAGTAGGTAAATGGGTATTTTACAATAAATAAAATTAATGGAAAAATAAATATCCAAGCCAGATGCCTGCAATTACACCGATTAAATCAGCAATGAGGCCTACCACAATGGCGTAACGGGAGTTTTTAATCCCGACAGATCCGAAGTAAAGTGCTACTATATAAAGTGTTGTGTCCGCAGATCCCTGAAAAATGCAACCCAACCGGCCAACAAAGGAGTCAGGGCCGAATTTTGTCATTCCTTCAATCATCAAAGCGCGTGCTCCGCTGCCGCTTAGAGGCTTCATTAAAGCAACGGGAAGTGCATCCGTAAAGTCGCTGTTTATACCGGAACTGATTACTATATACCGAAGTCCGTTTATCAAATAATCCATAGCACCACATGTCCGGAACGCACTGATTGCGACGAGCATTCCTACGAGATATGGCATTATTTTGACAGAAGTTTCAAAACCCAACTTTGGCACCGTCAATAAAAACTTCAAAAACATTTACCTTTTTATAAAGTGCCCCAAGAAGGAAAGATGTAATAAGCAAAAGAAGAACAGAATTCCCAAAAACAACCGAAATCGTTTCAATTTGTTCTTTTGGCAAACCTGATAAATACCAAAGTAGCAAAGCAAGAACCGCTGTAACACCTCCTAATCCAAGTACAACAGTTCTGTTGAAAAGATTGATTTTTTGCCAGGCCGCAGTAATGATCAAAGCAATGACGGTTGTAATATAAGTACCGATCACGCAGGGAATAAAAACGTCAGATGGATCTGAGGCGCCCAGAATTGCACGTTGAGCAATAATACTTAACGGAATAATCTGAAGTCCCGAAGTATGCAGGACCAGAAACATGATCTGCGCATTGGACGCGGTATCTTTACTTGGATTTAAATCCTGAAGACTTTGCATGGCTTTCAAACCAAAAGGTGTCGCTGCATTATCCAGACCCAGCATATTGGCACCGAAATTCATAATCATCTGTCCGTTTGCCGGGTGATTTTTGGGGATTTCAGGAAATAATTTGCTGAAAAACGGACCGATAATTCTTGCCAGAATATTAATAGCTCCGGCCTTTTCACCTACATTTAGAATTCCCAGAAAAAACGTCATTACTCCTGCAAGTGGCAAAGCAATATCCATCACCGCTACTTTTGAAGAACTTAAAATACCTTCTACAACGAGCTTTAAAGTTTCTGCATCACCAAAGAGAAGAAATTTAGCAAACGCAACGACAAAAGCTATTGTAAAAAAAGCAATGAAGATATAATTAAGGGCCATGTGATGGAGTGAAAATTAGTCGAAAGGGTTGTAGTATGTTATCTTGTAAATTTAATCAGGGTCTAAAATAATGCAAATTAATGAGATTGCAGTTATTCATAAAGAGTCGGGAGTACAGAATATAAAGGGCTGTTAACTAAATAATTCAAATTTTGAATGTAAATGAAATATTCATTGTGTAACTGATGGTTTTAAAAGACGATTTCCTATCTTCCACTTTTACAATTATTGTACTTCTTTTCTTTCTTGCATATGAAAAAATATTATTACGTATTTGTCCTGCTTGCATTATTGGCTTGTAACAAAAAGAATGGATCTGGTGAAAATGGAGAATCATCCACTGAAATTTCTGATGTAAGAAAAGCAGTAAAACCGGAAGCTGTATCAAGTTATAGTGAACCTGTGAAAGATAAGGACGGACTTAATGACTGGAAATTTGCAGTAAGTTTATTTGAAACCGAACAGACTTTTAAATATAAGATCAAAGTAAAATACAAGGAACTGGAAGCAGAGGATGATTTAATTGTTCCAAATTTAGGGATTCAGCCGAAAGTGGAAGTTCAAAAAGGGAAAGGAGCCATTAACCTGCGTGATTGGTTTTATGGATAAAGAAAATGTTTTCAAAGAATTTAAACGTGTGGAGATAATTGGAGACGAATTGAAAATCCGCCAAACCAAAAGTTACAGCATGCGGTAGGTGACCCTAATGGTCGCCCGAAATCTCCGGAAACCATCTTCGAGAAAATAAACCAGAAAACCGGATCAGGATAATTTTCCGATTATAAAAAATATCCCGGATAAAGAAAAGGGCAACCACGAGGGATTACCCCAACGAGGCCAGGATTTCCTCGAATAAAAAAGGGCGACCTCGTGGGACGCCCTTTTTAAAAATTAAGAATAATTTACGCCGCAAAAATCTTATCCATAAAATCCTTAATCGTCTGCAATCTTTTCCGGTCACCACCGCTAACTTCGGCAGATGCCCAGCCGGAATAACCGACTTTTTGCAAAGCCTTATTTACTTCCGGCCAGTTACAGTCACCTTCAAAGAATTCAACGTCAAAACCTTTCCAAAGACCCAGATCATTCTGTTTTTTAAAGCTGAATTCTTTCAAATCAATTTTCAAAATACGTTTATCCAGAGCCTCAATCCAGGAAACCGGCCAGCTGTAACGGAGCACATTTCCCACATCAAAATACCAGCCAATCATCGGATGTTTGAAATCATCAACATATTTCGCAGCTTCCAGCGGACTTAGCAAAAACTGATTCCAGACATTTTCCAATGCAATTTTCACACCGGTTTTTTCAGCAATTGGTAAGCAATTTGCGTAAGCTCAGCCGCGAACGTTCGTATGCTTCCGCATAAGAAACATCTGCATTTACAACACCGGAACAACCAGAACCGTAGTTCCGCCATATTGTTTCGTATCCCACAATGCCTTTTCAATGGATTTTACACATTCTTCACGTTTCTTTGGATCGGGATCTGACAACGGTAATTTCCAGTGCATTGAATTAACTGTTCCCGGAAGTTCACAGACCGGTTTTATCTCTTGCTGCCAAAATTTCCTTCATGTTCAGATTATCCGGAGAATCCAGCTCAACGCCATCATAACCTAGATCTTTCAGCATTTTAAATTTGTCCATCACAGACAAATCTTCCTTCACCATTCCCCATTTCAAGCTTTTCTTGATCATCGGTCTGGCCAGGCGGGGCAAGCTGGCTTGTCCCAGCAGATTGCATAATGGCAGGAGATGCAACAACGTCGGTCATTGCACCTATTCCCATGACAGCGCCAGTTGTGGCAGCCGTTGCAAAAGCAGTATTTTTGAGAAAATCTCTTCTATGCATAACGGTATTAAGAGAAAGCAGTGATACCTGGTCTGGCAACTTCAACAACCGGAGGTTTCATATCAAAGCTGAATTCAGCTGAACTTTGAGGTCCCAGTTTTTCCGTTGAATTCATTGCTTCTTCCCAGGTTACTCTCTTTCCTGTATAAGCAGCCATTCTTCCCATGATCGCCAAAAGCGTGCTTTGCGCCATAAATTCACCGTCATTCAACGGAGTTCCCTTACGGATTGAAGCAAACAATTCGTCATGTTCAGTCTGGTACATATCATTTTGTGTTCCTTCATATTTCCATGGATTCTGACCGTAGATTTCGTGAACATTACGGGCACAGTTTACCATCGCTCTTCCTTTTGTACCGATTGTTTCAACCAGGTAGCTGTTTTCGCAGTTTGCCTGTTGTCTTGAATGGTGGAAGCCTTTTACGCCGTTTTCATATTCATACGTTACAGCGAAGTGGTCAAAAATATTACCAAAAAGCTCCTCAGTTCTTACCTGACGACCACCTGTTCCTGTTGCAGAAATTGGCAATTTACCGCCCATCGCCCATGACATCATATCAATACTGTGAACGGCCTGTTCAACAATATGATCTCCTGCAAGCCAGGTATAGTAAGTCCAGTTACGCAATACATATTGTGCATCTGTCCAGCCCTGCACACGTGGGAACGACCACAATGTACCTGTATCGTAAGTGTTATAAATTGCAGAAATATCACCAACCGCTCCGTCAAGGATTCTTCCGAAACTGGCACGTTTTGGCTCATGGTATCTCCAGCAGAAACCTGACATCAAAGAAAGATTTTTTTGCTTTGCCAATTTAGCAGCATCCAAAACTTTACGAACGCCTGGTGCGTCAACAGCTACCGGTTTTTCGCAGAAAACATGTTTTCCAGCATTGATCGCAGCTGTTAAATGTTCAGGACGGAAATGTGGAGGTGTAGCAAGAAGCACCACGTCAACACCTGATTCCAATACTTTTTTATAAGCATCAAAACCTACAAATTTATGTCCGTCATCAACCTTTACTTTTGAACCGTGTACCTTCGTAAGGTTTTCAAGTGAAGATTGTAATTTATCCGGGAAAATATCACCCATTGCATGTAACACAACATTTGGGTCAGCTTTCAAAGCCTGGTTAGCAGCTCCTGATCCTCGTCCTCCGCAACCGATCAAACCGATTTTTAGCGTATCAGCATTAGTTCCGGCAAAAGACCTTGTTTGGATTAAGAATCGTGATAGCGGGTAACGCACTGCCAGCCAGCGCGACTCCTGCCATTTTCAAAACATCTCTACGAGAAGCATTCATGTTAAATAAGGGATTAGGTTTAAATAATAGAATCACATAAAATCTTAGAGTTTTACAACTCATCATTATATTTTATGCAAAGGTTTAAAGATAAATAAATCTCTTAGTTTTATTGCCAATTAACTTCAAAAAACGTTCGGCAAAACCATTAAAATCCAAATTTAGCATAGGAAAAAATGGTGACCAAATAATTTAAATTTCGTAAATTATACATTTCTTTGGCTTTGTTGAATTTGAACCTTTAAAATGAAAACATCTATCTGGCTCATGGCTCAGGATAATATTCAGGATAATCTACTAATTGTTATATCGCTTCTGTTTGTTGTTTCAATGCTCACAATGCTGAGCGAAAAATTGCGAATTTCCTATCCTATTTTTTTGGTAATTGCCGGATTGCTAATCAGTTTCATTCCCGGAATTCCTCATATTTCATTGGAACCGGACTGGGTTTTCCTGCTTTTTTTACCACCGCTTTTATACTTCGCGGCCTGGAATACTTCATGGAAAGATTTCTGGCAATTTAAACGGCCGATCGGACTTTTGGCAATCGGTCTTGTGGTTTTCACGGCAACCGCTGTGGCTTATTTGTCCAATGCAATGATCCCGGATTTTACATTGGCTATGGGTTTTGTTTTGGGAGGAATTATTTCTCCACCTGATGCGGTTGCGGCTACTTCTGTTTTGCAGGGTTTGAAAATTCCAAAACGAGTTGTTGCAATTCTGGAAGGTGAAAGTCTGGTAAATGACGCTTCTTCGCTGATCGTTTTTCGCGTTGCTTTGGCTACTTTACTAACAGGGCAATTTGTTTTCTGGAAAGCCGGACGTGGACTTTTTTACGGTTTCGATTATGGGGATAATCATTGGGCTGGCCATCGCTCATATGCTTTATCTTGTCCACAGGTTTTTTCCAACAAGTTCAAGTATTGATACTGCACTGACATTTATTGCTCCTTATCTGATGTATATCGGAGCGGAACATTTTCATTATTCCGGGGTTTTGGCAACGGTGAGCGGAGGTTTGTTTTTGAGTTATAGATCGAATGAAATTTTCTCTTATAATTCCAGAATGCAATCTCAATATGTTTGGGAAACTGTGGTTTTTCTGTTGAATGGTATTGTGTTTATTTTGATCGGATTGCAGCTGCCGGATATTATTGAAGGATTAGGGCAAAATTCATGTAATGGAATCTGTCACCTATGCCGTTGTCATTAGTATTGTTACCATTGTAATTCGTCTGCTCTGGGTTTTTCCAAGTACTTATTTGCCACATATATTAAGCAAAAAAGTCCGGGAAAATGAAGCCAGACCACCTTGGCAAACCGTTTTTATTGTTGGTTGGAGCGGTATGCGAGGTGTGGTATCGCTGGCGTCGGGTTTGGCGGTGCCGCTTACTTTAACAAATGGTACAACCGCTTTTCCACAACGTGATCTGATTCTTTTCATCACATTTGTCGTGATACTTTTCACACTTGTTTTACAGGGACTAAGTCTGCCATATCTGATAAAATGGCTGAATATTACTGATGATGGCGGAAATGAGGAAGAACAGGAAATCGCGGTTCGATCTACGTTTGGCCACAGCCAGTCTTAGTCATATGCAGTCTTCTTATGGTGAAGAAGTGCAAATGATCGATGCTTTCAGTCGGTTAAAAGAACGTTATGAACGGATGATTGATAATGCCAATAACCGTTTGGTAGAAAAAGAAACAAAAAGTGCAAACGCTGATTTTCTGCCAAAATACAGAACTATGCTTGTTGAAATTGTTTCGATCAAGCGGGACGAATTACAAAAATTAAGAAGAGAAAGAATCTATTCAGACGAAATGCTTAAAGCCAGAGAACGGGAACTGGATTTTGAAGAAGCACGCCTGAGAGATTCACCCTGAAAAACAAAAAAGCTCGTTCGAACTGTATCCGAACGAGCTTTTTTATAATAAACTCTTAATTCCACTGTACTTCCACAGCATATTCTTTCAAATCAATCGTTGTAAAATGCTCTCCGTTCTGGCGTCTTAATGATATTTTCCCGTTCTGTACTTTTGCAGTCTGCTGTGACAAAACGTCTTTGCTGTTTTTCTTTCTGTAAATCGCCACCAGATTTTCATCCGTTGTCACATCCACTTCACAAGTTCTGCCCGTTGCCGTAATCAGTTTGGAATGATTTGGTAAATAAGGAGCTTTTGCCAATGCCAGTGCACGTGAAGCAAGAGGCACGCCGTAACCGACATAATTATTTCCGTAAGGATATAAATGCGCCGATTTTTCAATCAGATCAATCACTTCTTTATTCGAAAGTTTTGGATTAACCTGCATCATACAGGCAGCAAATCCGGTGATTACCGGTGCAGAAAGTGATGTGCCGTATAGTGAGAAACAGGAAACATTTGGTTTGACATAATTCAAAAATTCCGGTCCGACGCTGCTGTAACCAATCCGGTTCCAAAGTTTGGCATTGGTCGCGCCAATTGACAAAACACCTCTCGCATCCGCCGGAGCAGAAATAATTCCCCAGCTTTTATCTTCTCCTTCATTACCGGCAGAAACCACGATCATGATACCTTTTCTATCCGCTGCAATTTGTGCAGCACGGGTAATAGCGCTGGTTTTTCCATCCATTTGGGAAGGTTTATAATTTTCTGACGGATCGGAAAAGCCTTTGGCATAACCCAGTGAAGTATTGATCAAACGAACGCCAAGGCTATCCATCCATTCCATCGCAGCGATCCAGTTGTCTTCTTCTCCACGCCATTCACGCAAGGAATAATCAGTACGGGCCAGATAAAATTTTGAATTCAAAGCCAAGCCGTATTGCATTTGATCCTGATTATCAATTCCTGAAATCGCAGTCAAAACTTCTGTTCCGTGCATATCTGAAAATGATTCAGCAGTACTGAAAAGCAACTCGTCCGGATCTTCCCGGTTTTACATAATCATGAATACCTAAAATTCTTTTGTTTGAAAAAATATGTTGAAGCGAAAGCGAAGAATCTGCTCCGTAAAAACCTGCATCAATAACGCCAATGGTAACATCTTTTCCATTAATCCCTGCTTTCTGAAAAGCATTGGCCTGAACCTGCGACATTACCTGCGCCATTTGTGCACGTTCCACAGGTTTTGTCTGGGCGATGTAAAAACCGGAGGTCATCGGTACCACTTCCTTAACAAAATCTAGCTGCCGAACTTCCTGTGCCTGCTCAGAGGTAAGCACCGCGGAAACTGCATTAAGCCATTTGGAACGGTTGGCAATTTTTACGGAAATATCTTGTAGTTGATTTTGATAATCTGCACGGACCGGCAAATCTGTATCGTCAGTGGCCAGACCAAATTTTTGACGGGTTTCCAGCGTTAACTGGGAAACAGCAGGGGAATTGTCTAAGTTCTTATCTTTCAGATATATCCAGTATTTCGGCTGTGCAGACAGTAATACAGGGACACACAAAAGTGCCAGTAGGAAAATTCGCTTCATTGAATGTTTTAAAGTAGTTAGGTTGCCTGCGTATTATCTTATTCCAAGATAACAGGTTATTTTGAATTTCTTCATGAATGACCTTACTCATGGATTACTTTGACTTTTCTTCTATATTATTTAAGAAGTAAAACGTAATTTTACGAATTAAATTACCAGTTACAAAAATTAAAAGCTTATGCGTTATTCGGCCATTGATAAAAACCTGTTTATAGAAAATCGTCGCAGACTTTCCAGTTTATTGAAAGCAAAATCTTTGGCCATTCTGAATTCCAATGATATTATGCCGACGAATGCGGACGGCTCTATGGGTTTTCGTCAAAATACGGATCTTGTTTTATCTGACAGGTGTAGATCAGGAAGAAACGATTTTGCTGGTTTTTCCAGGCCATCCGGATGAAAAATTCAGGGAAGTTTTATTTGTGCGGGAAACAAATGAACTGATTGCCGTTTGGGAAGGTGAGAAATTGTCGAAGGAACAGGCGCGTGAAGTTTCAGGAATCCAGACGATTTACTGGACGCATCAGTATGAAACCGTTTTCAGAAATATCGTTTATGAAGCTGAAAATGTATATCTCAATTCAAACGAACATACCAGAAACGATTCGCCGGTAATAACACGTGATGCTCGTTTTGTAACAGAATTTAAGGAAAAATATCCTTTGCATCACGCTTGTGAGGCTTGCGCCTATAATGCATCAGCTTCGTGCGATCAAACAGCCGCAGGAAATTGAATTGATGCAAAAAGCCTGTGATATCACAAAACTTGGTTTTGAGCGATTATTGAAATTTGTAAAACCGGGCGTTGAAGAATTTGAAATTGAAGCTGAATTACTGCATGAATTTATAAGAAACCGTTCCAAAGGATTTGCATACCAGCCGATCATCGCTTCCGGTGCAAATGCCTGTGTTTTGCATTATGTTCAAAATGACAAAACTTGTAAAGACGGCGATGTAATTCTTCTGGATGTGGCTGCGGAATATGCCAATTACGGTTCGGATTTATCAAGAAGTATTCCTGTAAATGGCCGTTTTACAAAACGTCAGCGTGATGTGTATGATGCGGTTTTACGTGTTTTTAAAGCGTCAAAAGATATGCTGGTTACAGGCGGACTTTGGGACGAATATCATGTGGAAGTTGGCAAGATCATGGAAAGTGAACTGCTGGGTTTGGGATTAATTACCAAACAGGATATTGAAAAACAGGATCCGGAATGGCCGGCTTACAAAAAATATTTTCCGCACGGAAATTCACATTTCCTGGGACTGGATATTCATGATGTTGGAAATAAATACCGCCGTTTTGAACCTGGAATGGTTTTTACCTGCGAACCTGGAATTTACATCAAAGAAGAAGGACTGGGTATTCGGCTGGAAAACAATATTCTGATCACAGCTGACGGCAATATTGATTTGATGGGACATATTCCTATTGAAGCTGAGGAAATTGAGGAAATCATGAATTCCTAGAATATCATAAAATTCGACTGAAAAGCCGGGAGATTTTACATTCTTCCGGCTTTTCATTCAAATAAACGAATGAATATAAATCCATGGAGTTTTATACCGAAGACCTTTATAAGCTGCTTTTTTCCTTTTTTCTGGGCGCCATTATTGGAGCCGAAAGAGAATATCGCAGCAAGTCGGCGGGATTACGAACTCTGATTTTGATTGCTGTTGGTTCCACGCTTTTTACTTTGGTTTCCATCCGGATCAGCGGCGATGCCGGTCGGATTGCGGCCAATATTGTTACCGGGATCGGTTTTATTGGTGCGGGAATTATTTTTCGTGAAAATAACCGGGTTGTGGGTATTACAACAGCAGCCATCGTTTGGGTAACTGCTGCGTTGGGAATGGCAATCGGTGCAGGATTTTATGTGATTGCGTTGTATGCTTTTCTGGTTGCCGGATTGTGTCTGGTTATTTTATCACCGATTCAAAAATGGATCAGGAATAAAAACCAGATCAGGAGTTATCGTTTGATGAGTATTTATCAAAAGAAAACGCTTAAAGATTATGAGGAGCTTTTTAAACTTTATGGATTGACGATTCTTGGTGCAGAACAAAACCGATCGGGGAGCCATATTACCGGAAACTGGTTGTTGCAAGGTTCCCATGAAATGCACGAAAAATTGACGGAATATTCTGTTAAATGATACTGATATTGTAGAATTTGACTTTTAATAACTCAGTGTTACTTTATAGTATTAATTTTTGCTTAGATTTTATGAATTGACGTAAAAAGTGAGACAGATGCTGCAAATAAAAACGTTATCATTAAACCAGTATAAAAAAATTGGTGTTTGAAAAAATACCGATACCAATAACCCATTTCTTAAACAGTTTGGATGAAACTTAGTCCAAACTGACTTTTAATTAAAATTATGTCACACCTGATAAATAAAACGCTCTGGGAAATCATCAGCCAGAATACTTCTGACACCGAGTCGGAATGGTTGACTGAAAAGGGAAATGCCTCACCCATTGAGTTAATGACTGCTTTTGTTTCTTCGCCACGTTTTTTATCAAAAAAAATAGTCAATGTTGAAGTTGAGGAGGAAAAGACCTTGAACTGATGCTATTGCCGGTTTTTCGGTTAATGGATGGAGCCTTGTTCGTTTGTCTCGAGTCTGGCTTTTGACACAACTGGACGAAACTGAAAAAGAGACTTTTATCAAAAATATTGAAACGCTTTTTGATACGGCGGAAATGAATGAACTGGTGGCGCTTTATTCTGCTCTTCCGGTTTTGGCATATCCTGAACAATGGCTTTTCAGAGCGACGGATGCGGTTCGTTCCAATATGGGATTTGTATTTGACGCGATTGCCTTGCATAATCCGTTTCCCGCAAAATATTTCAGCGAACTTGCCTGGAACCAGCTTGTTCTGAAAACGATTTTCAATGACAAACCAGTCCATTTTATTAACGGATTGGAAGAAAGAGAAAATGCAAATCTGGCACTTATTCTTTCAGATTTTGCTCATGAGCGCTGGGCAGCCGGTCGCTCGGTGGCGCCTAATGTATGGCGTTTGGTGAGTAAATTCATGAATGAGCCACTTTTATCTGACATGAAACATTTGTTTGAATCACGTCAGACGCAAAATCAGGAAGCCGCTGCGCTGGCATGTTATGATTCGGATTATGCGCCGGCAAAAGCATTATTGTCAAAATATCCTGAATTTGAAAAATCAATTACAGAAGGGGCTCTGACCTGGTCCAATCTTGAATTTACAGACTTAAATACTTATGTGCCAACATTGCAAAGATAGTAGCGCGCCTAATCCATCGCATTTCGAGGAAGGCGACGGGCTGGCAAATTCTCCTGCTCACAAGGAAATGGCATGGAGTGAATATAACGAACTGATTCAGGGAATGCGGTTTTTTGATCCGCATATCCACATGGTTTCCCGTACCACGGACGATTATCAGGCGATGCGCCAGGCAGGAATTGTGGCTTTGATCGAGCCTTCTTTCTGGGTTGGTCAGCCACGTACAGGACTTTCCAGTTTTAAAGATTATTACAGCAGTCTGGTAGGATGGGAGCGTTTCCGTTCTTCGCAATTTGGTATCAAACATTATTGCACAATGGGGCTGAATTCCCGTGAAGCAAATAATGAGCCGCTTGCGGAACAGGTGATGGAAATTCTGCCTTTATATATTTACAAAGAAGGTGTTGTCGGCATAGGTGAAATTGGTTTTGACGACCAGACTCCCGCCGAAGAAAAATATTTCCGTTTGCAACTGGAACTGGCAAAAGAAGCAAAACTTCCAGTGCAGATTCATACGCCGCACCGTGACAAAAAACGTGGAACGGAACGCAGTATGGCAATTTCTCTGGAGCATGGACTGGATCCTTCCTGGGTAATTATTGATCATAATAATGAAGAAACCGTAAAAAGTGTTTTGGATCAGGGATTTTACGCCGCTTTCACGATTTATCCTTTTACCAAAATGGGTAATGAAAGAATGGTGAAAGTTGTGGAACAATATGGTCCGGAACGGATTATGGTTAACTCCGCTGCCGACTGGGGAATTTCAGATCCGTTGGCAATTCCAAAAACAGCTGCGTTAATGAAAATGAGAGGAATTTCTGATGAAACGATTCGTATGGTAACGTATCAAAATGCGATTGATGCATTTGGAAAAAGCGGACAGATCGATGTTTCTGATTTTGAAGGCGGACTTTCTGTTGAAAAAACGGAGAAGTTTCACGGTAATTCAATTTTACGTGGAGGTCAGCAACCTGATGTTTCCAAAGATTCCCTAGTAATTCAATAATCGTGGCTGAACTAAAACCTTATTTACAATTAACAAGACCAGCCAATCTGGTGACTGCCATAGCGGATATTCTGGCCGGGATGGCGATTGCACAATTTACATTTTCAAGTTTTGATCCGGCTTTGCTGGTCATTTCCACACTTGGGCTTTACGGCGGTGGCGTCGTGATGAACGATGTTTTTGATGCAAAACTGGATTCGATCGAAAGGCCGGAACGTCCGATTCCAAGTGGAAAAGTACCTTTGCAATCGGCTACAATGTTTGGGCATAACGTTGCTGTTGATCGGTATTGTGGCGGCAGCTATTTTCAGTCTTCAAAGTGGAATGATTGCGGTTGTTGTGGCAGCATTAACTGTTTTATACAACCGTTTTGCCAAACATCATGTTTTCTTTGGTCCTTTGACTATGGGTATGTGCCGTGGAGGAAATTTATTGCTGGGAATGAGCGTTTTACCAGAATCATTTCAACAATGGAGTTTTGTAGCACTTTTGCCGATTGCCTATATCGGAGCCATTACGCTGATCAGTCAGGATGAAGTGCATGGCGGAAAAAGGCGGACACTTTATATTGCTGTGCTTTTATATCTGATCGTTTTATCGGCACAATTATTTATAGCACAGTCGAAGGGAAATATTCTTTTTGCGCTTCCTTTCGTTCTTTTACATGCCTGGTTAATTGGCCGTCCGTTGTATAACGCTATTCAAAATCCGATTGGACCATTAATTGGAAAAGCGGTGAAAGCAGGTGTAATTTCTTTGATTGTAATGAATGCTTCCTGGTGCGTAGCCTTTGGTCTATTGGCCAGTGGGTTTAGCCGTGCTGGCATTATTGCCATTATCAATACTTTTAGCCCGCGTTTTTGCGGTAACATAAATAATAGAATGCAGGGAAAAAGACGGAAAATAAGTCTATCTGGCATTCGGTCATTCATTATTGTTTTTTACAGATGCAAACCATAAAACAAAGCTTCAAAGTAGAGTATAACTATTCTATTTTTTTTACCAATAACCTTTTTGATGAAACGAATAACCTGTTGAGTGATTTTTTTAGCACTTATACGGAACAGGGATTTCAGCGTAAAGTACTGGTTGTGGTAGACGGAGGATTTCTTTCATTTCATCCGGGATTGGTCGATAACATCAAAAATTACTTTGCAACGCAGGTAAAACATATCCAGCTGGCAAAGGATGTGATTGTTGTTCCGGGTGGAGAAGCATCGAAAAATGATCCTGATTTGTTTGAAAAACTGGCACAAGCCGTTGATATATATGGCATTGATCGTCACTCTTTTGTAATTGGAATTGGTGGCGGAGCCGTGTTGGACCTTGTTGGTTATGCAGCAGCGGTTTCGCACAGAGGTATCAAACTGATCCGGATTCCAACAACTGTTTTATCACAAAATGATTCAGGTGTTGGTGTGAAAAATGGTATCAATTTCCATGGAAAGAAAAACTTCCTGGGCACATTTGCGCCACCGGTTGCTGTATTTAATGATCTTACTTTTCTGAATACGCTCGATGATCGTGACTGGCGTTCAGGAATTTCGGAAGCTATAAAAGTTGCCTTGATTAAAGATGCATCTTTCTTTGATTGGATTGAAGAAAATGTAACGGCTTTGGCAGATCGTGACGAAGCGGTCATGTCATACCTGATTCATCGTTGTGCAGAAATGCATACAGAACATATCGGAAGCGGCGATCCATTTGAATTTGGTTCGTCGCGTCCGTTGGATTTTGGTCACTGGGCTGCGCATAAACTGGAATATCTTACTGATTTTGAAGTTCGTCATGGAGAAGCAGTTGCAATAGGAATTGCGCTGGATTGTGTTTATGCCAATAAAATTGGAATGCTTTCGGATGCTGATCTTGATCGGATTTATAATGTTTTGGTGAAACTTGGTTTTGATCTTTATCATACCAAACTCGCTGAAAATGATAAAATTAATCTGAGAAATGGCTTACAGGAATTCCGCGAACATTTGGGCGGCAGACTGACGATTATGCTTTTGGAGAAAATCGGAAAAGGAGTTGAAGTTCATGAAATGGATGCTGATATCATTGCAGAATCAGTAGATGTTCTTGAAAAATACATTTCTGAAAAAAAGGTTTTGACAGAAGGTTAAAATTCTTTGATAACCTTCTAGAATCTAGTTTTAAATTTCCTAAACCAGAAAGTATGATTACCCCATTCGGACATTTAACCTATTGCAGCAATATTCATCCCGGAGAAAAATGGGATGATCATTTTAAAGCTTTAAAAGAAAATATTCCTTACATCAGGCAACAACTGGCTCCGGGTGAACCTTTTGCGCTGGGTTTACGGTTTGCAAATGACGCTTCAATTGAATTGATTAAACCGGAACGTCTGGCAGAATTCAAAAACTGGCTTGCTGAAAATAATGTCTATATCACCGTTATCAATGGTTTTCCCTACGGCGGTTTTCATGCAACGCGTGTAAAAGATGATGTGCATACGCCGGATTGGACAACTTCGGATCGTGTAGAATATACCAAACGTCTTTTTACAATTCTTTCTCAAATTCTTCCTGAAAATACAGAAGGCGGCGTTTCAACACCTCCCTTATCGTATCGTTTGTGGTGGAAAACGGAAGAAGCAAAACGTAATACGATTGATATTGCTACAAAAAATATCCTTACCATTGTAGATCATCTGATCTCAATTGAAAAAGAATCCGGAAAGGTAATGCATCTGCATATTGAACCGGAACCAGACGGAATTCTGGATAACACAGTTGATTTTGTAAACTGGTACCGTGATGATCTTCTTACCAACCGGAATTGCTTATTTAAAAGAAAAATACGGTTTTTCAGAAGAAAAAAGCAAAGAAACAATTCTGCATTACATTCGACTTTGTTATGATATCTGTCACGCCGCGGTTGCTTTTGAAGAGCCTGAAGATATCTTGAATCGTCTGAATGAAGTCGGCATAAAAGTGGGAAGAATTCAGGTAAGTTCTGCTTTAAAAGTTGATTTTTCAACAAGATCCGCAAACAAAATTTGAAGCAATCAAAGCATTTGATGAACCTGTTTATCTGCATCAGGTTGTTGCAAAAACTACTGACGGTAAAAAATACTATCCTGATCTTCCGGAAGCGTTGGAAGATTATAAAGAAGGTGAACAAAAAGAATGGCGCGTACATTTCCACGTTCCATTGTTTATAGATTCCTACGGCGCATTGGATTCCACGCAAAATGCAATTGTTAAAACCTTGGCAATTCATAAGAAAACACCTTTTGCACCTTGTCTGGAAGTCGAAACCTATACCTGGGGCGTTTTACCGGAAGATATCCAGAAACCTATCGGAGATTCGATTGTGCGGGAAATGGAGTGGGTGAAGAAAGTTTTGGAGTTGAAAATTGAAAGTTGAAAGTTGCCGGAATTTGAAGAGTGGTTTTCGTCTCTTTTGGCTCCTTTTGGAGCCTCCTGTTTATAGAAATAAATTGCTATCCCAAAATTTTCCTGGCTCCTTCGGAGCCTCCTGTTTTGGGCTTTGCATTACTAATACATTCGTTACTGAATTAACTTCGAAGTTAAGATCAAAATGAAAAAAACTGTTGTCATCGATATCGTTGCGCTTAGTGCTAATTTGATTGGAGAACATACTCCGTTTTTGAAAAAATATGTTGAAAAACGTCATCTTACTTCTATAAAACCGGTTCTTGCCTGCGGTTACCACAACTTCTCAATCTACTTACATCACCGGAAAATGGCCGGTTGAGCATGGGATTGTTGGAAATGGCTGGTATGATAAAGATGATTCGGAAATAAAATTCTGGAAGCAATCAAACAAACTTGTTACAGGCAGATAAAATCTGGGATGCTGCAAAAAAAGCTGATCCGACTTTTACCTGTTCGAAAATGTTCTGGTGGTATAACATGTATTCGACTGCCGATTTTTCAGTAACGCCACGTCCGCAATATCATGCAGATGGTGTCAAAGCACCGGATTGTTATGCTTACCCGCCGGAATTACGAGACGAATTGCAAGCCAAATTTGGCCAGTTTCCACTGTTTAGTTTCTGGGGACCAAATGCTAATATCAAATCAACAAAATGGATTGCTGATGCTTCCATGTATGTTGATGACAAACATAACCCGACATTAACGCTAATTTATCTTCCACATCTGGATTATTGTCTGCAAAAATTCGGCCCCGATTTTTCGAAGATCAGTAAGGAATTGGGTGAAATTGATAAGATCGTTGAAGATCTGGTAACATTTTACGAAGCAAAAAATGCCAGTATTATTCTTTTGTCTGAATACGGCATTAATCCGGTCAGCAATCACATCGATATCAACCGAATTTTAAGAAATGAAGGATTGATTTCGGTAAGAACGGAACGTTGGTATGAATTGCTGGATGCGGGTGCTTCCAAGGCTTTTGCGGCGTCTGATCACCAGATTTCACATGTGTACTTGAATGATCCGACTGTGAAAGATCAGGTTATAAAAGTTTTGAAAGCTACGCCAGGCATTGATCTGGTTTTGGATAAAGAGCAGCAAAAAGAATATCATTTGAACCATGACCGTTCCGGAGATATTGTTGCCGTTGCGAAACCGGATAGTTGGTTTACCTATTATTACTGGCTTGATGATGCCAAAGCACCTGACTTTGCACATCTGGTTGAAATTTTCAAAAAGCCAGGTTACGATCCTGTTGAAATGTTTATGGATCCTAAAAATCCATTTATCAAACTTCGCGCCGGTTACAAATTGGGAAGAAAATTACTGGGTTTCCGATATCTGATGGACGTTATTCCACTGGATGCAACGCTTGTAAAAGGCTCACACGGAAGTGTGAATGTGCCGCGTGAATATTTTCCAATTCTGGTTACAGATGAGGCTCAGACGAAAGAAATTGAGGCTGTGGATGTTTATGATGTGATCTGGAGGCATTTGGTTTAGATGTGTGTTCACTAATTTGCACCTTGCGGCCTGGAATACGGTTTGCTTATCCGTTTTAGACGAATGCTAAATAACAATACGCCCTGAAAGATTTATCAAAATTTTCCGGACTGTATTGTATTGGCATATTTCAACCCTAATAAAAGAACTGCTCTAAAATAACTTTTCCATCTTTAACCTGATAAACACAAATCTCTTCCATACGTCATTCTTCCACGTCCCTTAAACGTTGCATCCAATGTCCAGGTAAGGGCAAAAGCTGTTAGCGGCTACGATAGGATCCGATATTGTCAGCACCATGGAATTCTTCCACATCTAGCCTGAAATGCTGCTGATTTTGCTTTAATGGCTTCCAGACCTTCCACTACCCGAGGTCCCATCATATCGCTTGCTTCAATACTTTGTGCGTTGTCTGCATAAAGTGTTTCCAATACTTCGTCAATTTTGTTCTGGCGACAAAGTTCTACCAGTTTGTTAGCTACTTCTGTGGTTGTCATGGTATTGAAGATTAAAGTGAATGAATGTAAATTACGTTTTATGTAAGTTTTTTGCTAGCATAAGCAGGATCTTATTTCTTTTGTCGACCCAGTTCAAAACTTACTGTAAGATTTCCGTTTTTTACATTTCCATGCGAATAAACGACTTCGCATTCATCCGCATAAATTTCTCCGTAAAAAACTAGTGTCAACCTTACCTTTGGGGAGCATGCAGAAATAAGATGAGTTACCCGGATGACCAATATATTGAAAATAAACTTTTGCGGAATCATCAATATTACCTTTCGCTGTAATGGTAAATGGAATACCGAAGCCCACTGTATTCCATTTTATTTCGATTAATAAAAGGAGTAAATCTTTCCCATCGAAATACAGTATCTCTTGAAACCTGAGTTACCTTAAATTTGTCTCCAAATTTCCCAAGTATAAACGGTGAAGGAAAAACAAAAAATTCAAAGCAAATGAAAAGGATAAGGAACAGTGATAACAAGATAATACCTAGCAGTTTTACTGTTTTCAATATATTAGAATTTTAAGCTCAATTTTCAAGTTACCAAAACATTTCCTTCCTCATGACGTTCAATAAGAAAAAAGTAACGTCATGAAAATCACTCACATCTCATTAGTATTTGCATTAGCCTTAACCGGATTTACAATCGGTTGTTCATCTTCTGATAAAGAAGTCACCGAAGTCGATAACGAACCTGATAATACGATCGCGGCTATTGACGCATTTCCCGCGCTTACATTTACTTCTCCGGTTGAAATAAAAGCACCCGCAGATTCTTCAAACCGGATTTTTGTGGTTGAGCAGGCCGGCGTTATCAAGGTTTTTGATAATAGCAGCACGGTTTCTTCCAGTGCCACTTTTCTTGATATCAAAAGCAAAGTTAATTCCGGCGGAGAGCTTGGACTTTTGGGTTTGGCTTTTCATCCAAACTTTAAAACGAACGGTTATTTCTATGTGAATTATACTAAAAATAATCCGTTGCAAACCGTCATAGCGCGTTATAAAGCCAATCCGGCAACGGGAAATGTGGCAGATGCTTCCAGCGAAACCATTCTTTTAACATACAATCAACCTTACACAAATCACAAAGGTGGCTCTTTACAATTTGGGAAAGACGGATATTTATACATTTCTGCCGGTGATGGTGGAAGTGCAGGAGATCCCATTGAATAATGCGCAGAACAAGAAAACTTTTCTTGGGAAAATATTGCGCATTGATGTGAATGCGACGACAAAAGGTAATTATGGAATTCCGGCAGATAATCCGTTTGTTGGAAATACCGAAGGCTTTTTTGAAGAGATTTATGCTTACGGTCTGAGAAATCCATGGAAGACAAGTTTTGATACCGGATCTGACCGGTTTTTTGCAGCAGATGTTGGTCAAAGTGTCAAAGAAGAAATTAACCTGATCACAAAAGGTGGCAATTACGGCTGGAAAATCAAAGAAGGAAAAGATTGTTATAGCCCGTCTTCCAATTGTGATGCAACAGGTTTGACTGAGCCCGTTCTGGATTATGGAAGAGCGGATGGTGATGTTTCGATTACGGGCGGTTATGTTTACAGAGGTTCTGCAATTGCAAGTCTGGCAGGGAAATATATTTACGGCGATTATGCCAGCGGCCGGATCTGGGCTTTGGAACTGGACGGAAATACGGTCAAAACCAATGATCTTTTAATGAAAATCAGCGGTACGATTTCCACTTTCGGACAAGATTCCAGAGGCGAAGTTTATTTTGCCAATTATGCCAATGGAAAGATTATGAAGCTTGGAATGAATTAAGATTGTTTTCGAATTGGAAGAAAGCCTTACTTTTGGCTGAGATTTACTTTTACAAAATGTCAAAAGTAAGGTTCTGGTTTAATTCTTTTTCATTCAGAAGAAGGAATCAATAGTATTCGACGGAAACATGAGTTTTTTAAATAATACCAAAATTGCCGTAATAGGAGGAGGAAGCTGGGCGACGGCGCTGATCAAAATTTTGTGTGAACAACCCAATATTCAAATCCGCTGGTGGCTGAGAAACGAAAAGGATATTGAGCATATCCGCAAATTTCATCATAATCCGAGTTATCTGAGTGACGTCTATTTGTCTCCCAAAAAAGTAAAAGTTTACGAGAAAACCCGTGATGCAGTCAAAGGTGCAGATTTTGTAATTCTTGCTGTTCCGGCAGCCTTTGTTCAGGAATCGTTACAAGATCTGAATGAATCACATCTGAAAGGAAAACGGATTGTTTCTGCAATTAAAGGAATGATTCCCGGAAGAAAATATTCTGGTTACCGACTGGGTTTCTGAAAAATTTGGTGTGCCGTTAAAAGATATGGCCGTGATCGCCGGTCCGTGTCATGCGGAGGAAGTTGCGCTGGAAAAACAATCCTATCTTACTATTGCTTCTACCGACGCCGTTTGTGCTGAAGATTTTTCCAAATTAATGACTTGCCGTTTTGTCACGGCACATCCGCTGGCAGATTTGTACGGTGTTGAATATGCGGCCGTGATGAAAAATATTATTGCTCTTGGCCTGCGGAATTACCCATGGTTTGGGAAATGGAGATAATTTTCAGGCCGTTATGGTTTCCAATGCCATGCAGGAAATCCGTCAATTTGTAACAGCTCTGGATCCTCGTGAACGTCAGTTAAGCACTTCTGCGTATCTGGGAGATTTACTGGTGACTGCTTATTCCCAGTTTAGCCGTAACCGTTTATTTGGAAATATGATCGGACGCGGATATAGTGTAAAAGCGGCTCAGCTTGAAATGAAAATGATCGCCGAAGGATATTATGCTACCAAAAGTATTTATGAACTGAATAAAACTTTGCACGTAGATCTACCGATAACAACCGCGGTTTACCGAATACTTTACGAAGAAGAATCGCCATCCGTGGTGATTGAAGAATTGAAAAAGAACTTAAAGTAGTAGTCCATTTTATACTAAACCGGGTACTTCAAAACGAGACTACTCACCTGATTTTCGATTTTATTTTTTGTAATATGACTTTGTATAAAAACTTATTTGCCGCTTCATTTCTTACACTTTCTATATTTATTGCCTGCAATACAAGAGAAACAGAAGCTGATAAAAACGCTGGACCGGTTAAAGATTTTGTTTTTGGTGATAATCGTCCTTTTCCACAATGCCACGCTTCCACATTGGTACGGCTGAAAGACGGACAGTTTTTGGTGGCGTGGTTTGGCGGTACGGAAGAGAAAAATCCGGATGTAGGAATCTGGCTTTCAAAAGGTCGTCCCGGGCATTGGAGTGCGCCGATTGAAGTAGCAAAAATAAGAGAAGATGCGCACTGGAATCCTGTTTTGCAAAATGCTCCTGACGGTACCGTTTATCTGTATTTCAAAGTTGGAAAAACAATTCCTTACTGGGAAACCTGGGTGAAAAAATCAACTGATGGCGGCAAAACCTGGTCGGAAGCTTATGAACTTGTTCCGGGTGATAAAGGCGGAAGAGGACCTGTAAAAGATAAACTGATCGAACTTTCCAACGGAACCTGGCTGGCCGGCGCTTCCAATGAATACAAACGCTGGGAAGTTTTTGTTGACAGAAGTGAAGACAAAGGGAAAACCTGGATCGCTTCTCCGCATTTAAAATTGATACAACCGAAATCAAAGGAAAAGGAGCAATTCAGCCGACACTTTGGGAAACCAAACCCGGAAAAGTACATATGCTGGTCCGCACTACGGGCGGAATAATTGGTCGCAGTGATTCGGAAGATTATGGAAAAACCTGGTCTACAATTGTCAGCTCAAAACTTCCTAATCCAAATAGTGGTATTGATGTAACGAAAGTAAAAGACGGAACACTTGGTTTTGGCCTACAATCCTGATGCAAAAGACTGGGGTTCACGTTCTCCGCTTTCACTTGGTTTATCATTTGATAACGGCAAAACCTGGCCGGAAAAAATTGATATTGAAACCGGAAAAAAGACAGATGAATTTTCCTATCCGGCCATCATTAGCTGGGGAGACTCAGTTGCTGTAAGCTTATACCTGGAACAGACAAAAAATTGCTTTCTGGCTGGGAACAAAGAATGATATCAAAAAACTGGCAACTACCAAGAAATAAAATAAATTCGATTCATTAATTGTATTTTATGGTGACATATTGTTTATATTAGATTGACGAGAATACTATCTCTGATTTGATATAAACAATAGCCATGAAAATAATTACTACCCTAATCGGCTGTGCAACTGTGATGTTGTGCAGTTGCTCACCTTATTATTATTCGCCAAATAAAGGCAATGTCCCGAATATCAGGGAAAGAAATGATATCCGTCTGGATGCAGGTTTAGGTGGAGGTTTGGTTATGCGCGGTGCAGATATGCAATTGGCTTATGCGCCTTTGAACCACATTGGTATTATGGTTAATGGGGCATTAACAAGCAGTATAAGTTCAACAGAAAATTCGTTTATCAGCAGAAGAGAATCAAGAAGCAAGTATCTAGAAGCTGCACTAGGCTATTTTACCAAACTGGAAGAAAACAAAAACTGGGTTTTTGAAGTTTATGCCGGAGCAGGGAAAGGTGATTACAAAATTTTTTACACTGTTGATCAGACTGCCAGGGTTAATCTTGAAAAATACTTTATTCAGCCATCGCTTAGCTTCACCCATCCGAATAAAAATATTGAATTCAGTATTGGTTCGCGATTTTCCGGAGTAAAGTCATTCACTTGGTTATTCTAACCTAATCGACAATGTTGATGATGGATGGTACCGTTCGGGAAATCTAAAGAATAATCTCGATCAGTTTTCTGTCTATTGGGAACCCACTTTCCGTTTTAGCGGTGGTGGAAAAAATGTAAAAGGCTATGTTAGTTACACGCCATCAGTTGCCATGTTTAATGCAAAGTGGTATTGACAGAGAATATGTTAATGTAAGTCTGGGAGTACGCCTGACAATGAATACTTCCCGTAAAAAGTAATCAACCAATCATTCATAGTTTGCCAAAATCTAAAAAAATATTGCTGGTAAGCTAATTTCCTGTTTCTCGTTATTTCCCATAGCACAAACATATCATGACTGGAAAATAATTGGCAACGTTCCCGATAACGATTGCATTAAAATAGTCGCCTGTAAATTGCATTTTACAGATTATTTATTGACTAATATACAGTAGCGAATTCATGATTTGAAGCAACGCATATGAAATTTCCTTTATTAGAAAATTTCAATAATCAGTGAAGAATATGACAGGATATTCTGCTGCACGGACTAATCTTGGTGAACAATAACGTTTTGTTTTCAAAGATGTGTATTTTCCTGAACGAAAGGAACGATTTCCAATGCAGTTTGATCCGGAAAACAAAATTCCAAAGTATAAACAAATTGTTCATTCCATTCAGACGGATATTGAAAGAGGTGTTTTGACAAAAAGGAACACAGCTACCTTCCATCAGTGAATTGAGCGTGGATTATTTGCTGGCGCGTGATACCGTGGAAAAGGCATACGGAGCCTGCGAAATCAGGGTTATATTACTTCTGTGCAAGGAAAAGGCTATTATGTGCAGTCGGGAAATGATAAGAAAGCGAAAGATTTACTGAGTTTTCAATAAGCTCAGTTCTTACAAGAAAATCATTTATTATTCTCTCGTAAATGCCTTGGGTGATTATGCCGATGTTGATCTTGAAATTCATCATTACAGTGTAAAACGATTCAAGGAAATCATCGAAAAAAATCTTGGGAAATTATAATCATTATGTGGTAATGCCTCACTTTAATCTGACAGAAGAGGAAGATTATCTGACCACTTTAAAAAATATTCCCTCCTCGCAATTAGTGTTGCTGGATAGAGGACGTTCCTGAACTGATGCAACCCGTTTCCAGTATTTATCAAAGCTTCGACAAAGATATTTTTGGCGCGCTCGAAAGTGCTAATGAATCTGATGACGAAGTACTAAAAACTGGTTCTTGTTTTTCCTCCTGACGAAAATTACCCACGAGAGATTGTCAAGTGGTTTTCAGCAATTATTGCATTAATTATCACAAGGATTTTGAAGTTATTGAAAGTATCAAGAAAGAAAATCTAATCCAGGAACAGCTTACATCGTCGTTGAAGAAAATGACCTTGCCGAACTTGTAAAAAAAACAAGAATCGTGCTTATGAAATGGGAAGAGAAATCGGAGTCATTTCTTTCAATGAAACAACACTTAAAGAATTACTTGGAATTACAGTCATCACCACTGATTTTGAAACAATGGGTCGCACGGCTGCCGACGTTAATTTTGAACAAAGAACAGGTTAAAGTCAAAAATCCATTTTATATGATCCGCCGCGGTTCTACTTTAAATCCTTATTATTTCATTTTGTAAATCTCAGTTCCGGCCAAGTAAAAAACATCCTAGATCCGTAATCCTCAAAATCCGGTTTGCTGGTGTACGTTACTGGTTGTCCATCTTTTGGCTCTTTACCCGTTCCCTGCACAAATCCCAGAAATCCATCTGGATGAAGACGATTCCGTTTGCATCGCGTTCCATGCTTTCATAATCGCCGGATTGTATAGTTTTTTTTTTGACCAAACCGTTGTTAATTGCCCAGGCCATTCCGTAAATAAATAAGGCAGTACCGCTTAAGCTCTTTTCCTCCAAAATCGGTCGGATCGGTTAAGCTAACATTCCAGTAACCGTCAGCTCGTTGTAAAGGAGCTAAAGCAGCCAACATATCAAGCAGCATTTTCTGATATTCTGCACGATGCGGGGCAGTTTTTGGCATAATATCCAACACGCGGACAAGTGCAGCAACGATCCAGCCATTCCCGCGCGACCAGTAGCAATTTTTACCAGCGGGTGTTTTATAGGGAGGCAAAAAATCCTTGTCACGCCACCATAATTTTTCCTCCGGATTGTACAAACCGGTTCCGCCTTCTTTGGTTTTTGTATGAGTGTAAAGCGCATACATTTTTTCAAAATAACGGTCGTCTTTGTAGATAACGCCGAGTTTGGCATAAACCGGCATAGCCATTTGTAAAGCATCAATCCAGGTCCAGTCGCTGATTTTCTCCGAATCGACCATCAGATCAATGGATGCTTTTATATCTTTTATCCGCTCTTCTTTTTTGTCGATCAGATAAAGATCAATATAAGTTTGGCCGCAGCATTGATCGTCACCATTTCTGGTTTGAATACCATTTCTTAATCCCCATTTATGATTTTCACCCCAGGAAACTGCGTAATCGTAATAACTTTTTTGCGGATCAATTTGATAAAGTGCCATCAATCCTTCATAATAAACAGCCCGTGTCCAGATATTACTTGGGCGTTCACGATTGGTAATAATGGATTTTCCGGTATCCGGCCACTTTCTTTACAAAGTAGTCATTCGCAAGTCTGAGAGATTTTAGAAGCTCTTTTTTATCAATTCTGGAAGAATCTGGTTCTGTTGCCCAAACATTTGATAAAGCACTTCCGGTCAATAAAATTCCAAGAACTTTACGTCTTTCCATAATTGAATAATTATTAAAATTGATGGACAATGACATTATCCGGATGTAAAATTAGGATAAGTATAAAGCTAACCTTCCTGCACTCTCCTGTATGGTGATTGGCATCGGTTGTCAAAAATTTTGTTACAGAAATAATTGTCATAACTCAAATCTGACTGCCGAAAGCCGACTGCCTATCAATATCCCATCAATTCCAATTCAAAAGTTTCCGTCATTTCAACCCGTTTCCCCATCTTTTTCTGGATGATTTTCCAATGATGCGCATCTTCCGGAATGATCAGGGAAATGGCTTCTCCCGTTGCTTCGGCACGACCTGTGCGGCCTATACGGTGAATATAATCTTTTGGTGAACGGGGCAATTCGAAGTTGATCACATAAGGTAAAAACTGAATATCAATACCTCTGGAAACCAGATCTGTGGCAACCATGACGGTTAATTTTCCTGATTTAAATTTATTCAAAACCTCCGTTCTGGCTCCCTGGCTTTTCTTGCTATGCATTGCCGCAGCCTGAATTCCGTTTTTAGATAATTTTTCAACAAGATTATCCGCTGTTCTGGTTGAGGAAACAAAAACGAGAACCTGTTTCATTTCCCCGGTTTTAATCAGATAGCGAAGCAATGGGCCTTTTCTTTCGGGATCAACAAAATAACCGCTTTGTTTGATCAGATCGAGATTTTGTTCTTCTTCCTCAATCTCAATCGTAACCGGATTTCTGAGAATACTTTTATGAATTTTTTCAACTTCGTCACCCAGCGTTGCAGAAAATAAAATACTCTGACGTTTTTTAGGAAGAAGAAAAAAGATATCCTTCATTTCATCCGCAAAACCCAGATTCAGCATTTTATCAGCTTCATCCAAAACCAGAATTTCGGTTTCCGTAATGTTCAGTGCTTTTGAAGATAACAAATCCAGTAACCTTCCAGGTGTCGCGATCAAAATTTCTACACCTTGCAAAGCCATCATTTGCGGATTAATAGATACCCCGCCATAAACAGCCAGCGACTTTACTTTTCTTGGCATTCTCTCTCCAAAAGTTTGAAAAACAACGCCGATTTGAACTGCAAGTTCTCTGGTTGGTACCAGTACCAACGCCGTGATAAAGCGGTTTTTCGGAGGACTTTTTTTCTGAAACATTTCCAAAATCGGCAAAACAAAACTTGCGGTTTTCCCTGAACCTGTCTTAGCAATTCCCAAAATATCTTTCCCCTCCAAAATCGCCGGAATTGCTTCCTGCTGAATCGGATACGGTTGAGTATAATTTTGTTCTGCTATGGTTTTTAATAAAGGTTCGGATAAGCCGAGCGTTTGGAAAGACATATGATTTTCTGGACTGTTAGGATAAAAGGCTCTCGGGCCTGGTGCAAATATACCAATAAGCAGGCTATCATCTTTCCAAACCATGAAAATCATCCAGTTGACAAGAGATTAAAACGTTGAAAACCAATATTAATCAGACTTTATTTTCCTAAAACCATGGAATTAAATCGCAGAGAATTTTTAGAAAAATTAGGTTTCGGTGCCCTTTCGATCGGGCTTGATCAGTCAGCTTCCTTCATCGTCCTGGGCAGCTAAAGTTCCTGGATTGCAATTGCCGAGAAGTATGCCAGAGGCACAGGGTGTAGCTTCTTCCGGAATTCTGGATTTTGTAAATGCAGTTGAAAAAGATAATCTGAATCTGCACAGTATCATGGTAGTTCGCCATGGAAATGTTGTGGCTGAAGGTTGGTGGGGACCCTATGCACCGGACTTAAAACATACGCTTTATTCGCTTAGTAAAAGTTTTACCTCTACGGCAGTTGGTTTGGCGGTTGCCGAAGGGAAATTAAAAGTAGAGGATAAGGTAGTTTCTTTCTTTCCAAAAGATGTCCCGGCGACGATCAGTCCAAATCTTGCGGCCATGCGGGTGAAAGATTTATTGACCATGTCAACCGGACATGATACAGACAGCACACCTTCTTTAAGAAATTCGGCGGAAACAAATTGGGTGAAAAGTTTTCTTGCCCTTCCCGTAGATCATGAGCCGGGATCATTTTTTGTTTACAACAGCGGCGCCACTTATATGTTATCTGCCATTGTTCAAAAATTGACCGGACAAACGGTTTTAGCATATTTAACACCCAAACTTTTTAAACCATTAAATATTGAAGGCGCGGATTGGGAAGTCGATCCAAGTGGGATTAATACAGGTGGATGGGGTTTGCGTTTGAAAACGGAAGATATCGCCAAATTCGGACAATTGTATCTGCAAAAAGGTATGTGGAACGGAAAACGCATCATTGCTGAGGACTGGATAAAAGATGCCACCAGTTTTGAGGTTCAGTCGAAAGGCGGATCACGAAAAAAAGAAGAAAATGACTGGCTGCAAGGTTATGGATACCAATTCTGGCGTTGCCGGCATGATGGATATCGGGGAGATGGTGCTTTTGGTCAATATTGTATTGTTTTACCAAAAGACGATCTTGTGGTCGCAATTACAAGTGAAACCGCTGATATGCAGGGAATTCTGGATCAGGTCTGGAATCATATTTTGCCAGGTGTGAAAAGTGCAGCAATAACCGCTGACAAAGAGGCTGCCGGACAATTGAAACAAAAACTGGCGACGCTTGCCGTGCCTTTGGAAAAAGGAAAAGCAACATCCCAATTAGTGAGCAATATAAGCGGCAAGAATTTTGCTATTTCTGAAAGTTCATTGGCTGTTTCAGCCGTTTCGTTAACTTTTAAAGAAGATAGCTGTGATTTTAAAATGAAAGATGCGCAGGGTGAACATGTAATTTCCTGCGGTATCAATAAATGGAAAATTGGCACTACAGATTTAAATATTGTTCCGCTGAAACTCACGGCGACGGTTATTCCGGGAGAAACAAAAACAAAAATTGCCGCCAGCGGTGCGTGGACGGATGATAAAACTTTCGAAATGACCTGGCGTTTTATTGAGTCCGCGCATTATGAAGTAGTGAAATGCCGGTTTGATGAAGGAGGAATTGAAACAGAATTTGTGCGCAGCCTCGCGATTCTGGGGAAAACGAAAGACGCTAGACCGGTTTTAAAAGGCAAGTTAATGAGTTGATTTATAAAAATATCTTTGGCATTATTATTTAATGCATCAAAAGCATCGGCCATAATCGTGGCTGATGCTTTTGTTTTTAAGACATAAAATTGACTTATGAAAAAGATTCATTTTATAACACTCTGCACATTGGCAGGATTCACGTTGTTTGGCTGCAACAGCAGTAAAAAAGAAGAAAAAGAAGTTGCAGAATCGGGGGCGGATACCGTTCAGACCGAAGTTGGAACGGCTGTTGAAAAAGTAGATCTGCCTGCTCCGTTTGCTACTAAATCCGTTGAAAAAAGACCGGATGTTGAAGGTTGGAAAGACGGACAAATGCCAAAAGCTCCGGAAGGTTTTGTCGTTACAAAATATGCCGACAAACTGGATAATCCTCGTTGGTCCTATGTTGCGCCAAACGGTGATGTATTTGTAGCCGAATCCGGCACAAAAAAGAGTGCAGACAGAATTACGCTTCTTCGTGATGTAAACAAAGACGGAGTTCCGGAAATGCGAGAGATTTTTATTGAAAAATTAAAGCAGCCTTTTGGAATGCTGGTTTTGAAAAATTATTTCTATATCGCAACAACGGATGGAGTAACAAGATATCCATATAAAACGGGTGATACTAAAATCACAGGGAAAGGTGAGAAAATTCTGGAATTACCAGCAGGTGGTTACAACAACCACTGGACGAGAAATTTATTACCGAATGCAGATGGTTCCAAAATTTATGTTTCCGTTGGTTCGGGTAGTAATGTAGCTGAACACGGAATGGACAATGAAAAACGCCGTGCCAATATTTTACAGATCAATCCGGATGGAACAGGCGAAAAAATCTTTGCAAGTGGTTTGAGAAATCCGGTTGGAATGGGTTGGGCACCGGGAACAAACACACTTTATACCGCGGTGAACGAACGCGATGAATTAGGTGATGAACTTGTTCCCGATTATTTAACAAGTGTAAAAGAAGGCGGATTTTACGGTTGGCCATATTCTTACTATGGAAATCACCCGGATCCGAGAATGAAAGGTGAGGGAAAAGATTTGGTAGCAAAAGCAATTGTGCCTGACGTACCGCTAGGAGCGCATACAGCTTCACTTGGATTGGCATTTTATAACAAAACAAAATTCCCTGCGAAATATCAAAACGGTGCATTTATTGGTCAGCACGGTTCGTGGAACAGATCAAAAATCTCTGGATACAAAGTTGTTTTTGTTCCTTTTAAAAACGGAAAACCATCTGGAAAACCGGAAGATTTTTTAACCGGTTTTATTGAAAATGAAGATAAAGTTCACGGTCGCCCAGTTGGAATTGCTGTTTTGGAAGATGGATCATTATTGGTAAACGATGACTCAGGAAACACAATCTGGCGGGTAAGTGCCAAATAAGAAATTAGCTTTGAGGAATAAGATAGATAGGCCTGGTTCAACAGAACTAGGCCTTTTTTTAATAATGCCGTAGGTATGACCGACATTGTAGCTAAGGAATTTATTCCCTGGAAAACGAACCGGCAGCCGCAAAATTGAAATAAATAAAAATCAACAAAAATATTTCTCCCAAAAACTTGTATTATAATACCAATCGGTATATTTTTACATCGTTATTCTTGAAGCGATTATAAAATTAAATATTCAAATTCAGGAGTAACATTATTTTTTGAATTTACATATACCAATCAGTATATAATAAAATAATCAAAATGAAGACTACAAATAACACAGTGCTGATTACCGGCGGAAGCGCAGGAATTGGTTTTGAAATTGCTAAATTATTTTCAGAAAAAGGAAACAAAGTAATTATTACAGGAAGAGATCAGGAAAGGCTTAACAATGCTTTGTCAAAACTGCCGGGTGTAACAGGATTTGCTTATGATGTAACGAAAGAAGAGGATGTAAATCGACTTGTTGAAACATTAACAAAGGATTTTCCAACACTTAACATCGTCATCAATAATGCAGGAAAAGCAAATCTTTCCAAGCTGACAGAAAAGGCTGATATTTTCCAAAAGGCAGGAGAAGAAATGCTGACCAACTATCTTTCGGTACTTCGGATTAATGAAAAACTACTTTCGTTGTTGGGTTCCCAGACAGAATCTGCGATTGTGAATGTTTCCAGTATTGTAGCATTTGTGCCAAATCATGTGATGGCAACTTACGGAGCTACCAAAGCAGCTTTGCATTCATACAGCCAGTCGCTGCGGATTGCCTTGGCTAAATCAACAAGTATTAAAGTATTTGAATTAATGCCGCCTTTGGTCAACACAGATTTTTCTCAGGAAATCGGAGGAGCAAACGGTATTTCTCCTGTCGTTGTAGCAGAAGATTTGATTAACGCGCTGGAAACTGGTACCTATGAAATCCATGTAGGAAGAACAGCAGACATCTTTATGTTATTTCACACATCACCGGAAGATGCTTTGGCGGCGATGAATCCTAGTTAATTTACAAGTTTTAACAAATAAAAATCCGTCAGATTAAGCAGTTGATATAAATCAAACCGGGCTTAATCTGACGGATTTTCGTTTATAGCAAGATTATTCTTCTGTCGTAATAACGTGATCTACAAGGGTTGAAAGCACTTCCACCACACCATTTTCATCATTACTCTTGGCAATAAACCGGGCGACGTTTTTGATATCAGGATGTGCGTTTGCCATTGCGTAGGAATAATATCCTTTTTGAAGCATTTCAAGGTCGTTGAAATAATCACCAAAAACCATGGTTTCTTCAAAAGTTACACCAAATTTGGCCTGCAATACTTCCATTGCTTTTCCTTTATTGGCCTGTTTATGCGAAATATCCAGCCAGATCGGTCCCGAAACTTTTACTTGAAGCGTGTCCTTCAAATGTTTGTAATGCGGATAACTATTGGCTTCTGATCCAGCAAGATCGCATAATGTAAATTTCAAAAACTGGTCGTCTTCCACTTTTAGCAAATCTTCAACGACTTCATATCTTTCAAAATATAAGTTTCAGGTGATCGATAAATTCCGGTTCGTTGCTTTCTACGTACGCTTTTTTCTTGCCGCAAATTACCGCATAAGTCCCGCCGATACTTCTGGATTTAATGATCAGATCTTTTACAATCTGATGATCCATATCCTGAACGTGGATTTCTTCGTTTTGATAAACAACATAACTTCCGTTTTCAGCAGCAAAAATGACCTCGTCTTTTACTTCATCCAGCGTTTTCAAAAGATTATAATATTGTCTACCGCTCGCTGCGACAAAAATGATTCCCTGATCCTTTAACTTTCTGAAAACTGGCAAAAAAGAATCACTTAACTCATGCTTCGAATTGAGAAGCGTACCATCCATATCGGTTGCAACCAGCTTGATATCTGACATTTTGATGTTTTTACTGAATCAATAGTTTATACAAAGAACGGTCACAGAAATAAATAATTCCCAATGTGGATTAACTATTTGTGGCTGGAATTTGATTTAAACTGAAATTTTGAAGAAAATGTACGAGTAGCAAAGTGATTTGTTTTAGCAAGAGAATTCTAAAATAAACTGCTGGCAACAGTTATGTATAATTTTATACAGACTCATATTCAACTTTTGAGGGCTGAATTGTAGATTTTGAGGCTTCTAATATTTCTATACCTGCTAATTGACCGTCTGCTGTGTAATCAAGAATTATTCCTTTTTTATCAATATCGGATTCAACAATTTCTAAGTCACTCAACTTGATATATAAAATATCGGTTTCTTTATCCTTTTTGATTTTCATTGGTATTTTGAAAATTAGTGTGTTTAAGATTCAATGCCCAAGTTAGGAATGTATTTCGATGATACGTGAATCCTAATTACAATGATAAAATGAATACCCTCATTTTAATTGAAGGTATTCATCACCAAGTCGTAATCACCACTTATCCAACCCCAACAATTTCTTCCCCAATTCCGACAATTCCGCCGTCTCATACTTCAACTTTTCCCAATTCCTGGGATCACCCGGAAAGGCATATCCTTCCGGTGCCTGTCTTTCTTTCCAGGAATTAATTCGCCATTGACGCAATTCTTCATCTTCTTCCTGAGCCGGCATCATCGCAATGTATTGAGCCAAACGTACTTTATTTTCACTTCTGTTTGCCCGGATTCCGTGTGGTTGTGAACTGTTGAAAATCAGCAAATCGCCTGCGTTCATTTTTACTTTTACCAACTCAAAACCAGTTGTGTCCGGTTTAAAATGATTTCTGTCTTCGGGTTGCGTCAGTTTCCAGGTATCATAAGTTCTGAACAATTCCGGAATACATTGAAAACCACCCATATTTTCATCATCCTGATCCGCCAAAGCCAAAACACCCTGTACATTTTGTGGTTTTGTTTCCGGATCATAATCCCAATGAATAAATCCTTTATAATCAAAACCAGGTCGCAACGGCACATTCAGATTTGCACGGTCAATCGTTACCCATAAGTTTTTCTGTACCCCAGATGTCAGTAAATGCCTGATGCACTTTTGGAAACTGGCGATTGTCCCACATCAACTGATGATTATAAACTTCAACCATTCCGGTATTCGTCAGTTCCTTCATCTGCATTTCTGCACGCGGCGGCGCATACCAGGTTTCCTGATCGTTCGGATCTTTTTCTTCAAACTCCCAAAGGAAATCAGCCAGCTTTTTCACCTGCTCTTTTGGAACGGCATCTTTGATCACAATATATCCGTTTGTAATCCAGAATTGCCAGTCTTCTTCGGTGAGCAATCCAAGTGGTTTTCCGTTACTCCGATCATTCAATTTTACGTTACTTGATTTCGCAGTGGAAGGATTTCCGGGAATATCTTTATGAGCGTTAGTCGGCGCCATCGTAGGAGCCATAGTTTGATGTTCCATTTGAGATGATATTTTTGCGTGATTTAATAGGACAAAGTTACTTTGTAAAGTCTTATCATTTCAACCGCTCTAATAACCACTATTTGCTCTCTATTGATATTTTAGATAGATTAAACTCTCAATAAGGCAAACGGCAATCTAAAATTAGTTGTTTAAGTATCGGTTATCATCTATCAAGACAATTCCGGCCATCTAAACAGCTAACCGCTAAAAGCAATCAGCTAAAATGAAAATCATTCGTGAAGAAATCGCTCCTGATCAAGGAAGTTCCTTTAAAGTCCTGCTAACACCCGGACTGAATGATACTTTTCTATGGCATTTCCATCCCGAATATGAAATTGTTTATGTCGAAGGAACAAGCGGAACGCGGCACGTAGGAGATCATACTTCAATTTATGAAGGCAGCGATCTTGTATTCATCGGACCCAATATTCCGCATCTGAATTTTGATTATGGAGTAAGGACAGAATGTGAACAGGTGATTATTCAGATGAAAGAAAATTTCCTTGGAAAGGATTTTCTTGAAATTCCTGAATTTGCAGCGATAAAGAGACTATTTGACCAATCACATTTCGGACTTTCTTTTACCGGTTCAACCAAACAAATCGTTGGCGAAAAGTTAAAAGCTTTGCCTGAACTTGATCACTTCGATCAATTAATGTCATTATTGCAAATCTTACGAATTCTGGCTTCTTCGGAAGAAATTAGCATTTTGAATAATACTCCGGCAGGAAATAAATCGCTGCAAAAAGAACAATTCAGAATGGATTCGATCTACAAATATGTTGAAACACATTTTGACCAAAAACCGGATGTCAATTATATTGCTGAACAAGTCAATCTTACCACGGCTGCTTTTTGCAGGTTTTTTAAGAAAAATGTGAAGATGACTTTTACGGATTTCGTAAATCAGTATCGGGTCAATCAGGCAAAGAATTATTTGTTACAGGATAAAACAGTTTCAGAAACCTGCTTTGCGGTTGGTTTTGAGAGTTTGTCTTATTTCAACAAATTGTTTAAGAAAGTGGAAGGTGAAAATCCTTCCGAGTTTAAGAAAAGGTATTTGAAATAGGTAACAGCTAAGAAGTGTGATAACTTCAAAAGTACAGTGGATGAATACTAAAAAAGGCTTACCCAGTTTCAAGTAAGCCTCAAATATATTATGCAATAACAGCCATTTTATTTTGCAAATACTCACTGATTTCCCTCACAGTTTGCAGTTTAGGATAATCCTCATCAGGAATTGACACTTTGAACTGATCTTCCATTTGTAATATCAAATCGACTGTATCCAGACTGTCAAGTCCAAGATCGCGTGAAAGATTTGCGTCGTCCGTTATCGATTGGAATGGAAGTCCGGAGTTGGTTGCCAGTAATGTCCTGATTTGCTCTTTCATAGTGAAATCATTTTGTTTATGATATAAGAAAGAATACTATGTATTATCTCGTTTTGTGGCAATCTCCTTTCTTTTTTCGTAATAATTTTAAGTAGAGATATTTCTATCCGGTAGTCAAAATGCTTTAATAAGGTTATTTTGAGACTAAAATGGAATATTTGACGATTAAATTGGTTGTTGAAACAATATTCCTAATTTAGAAACATAAACCAAAACCATAAGATTACGAAGCATGAAAAAACTATCCGGGCTTTCACTGGGATTATTATTAATTACCTCCACTTTGACACAGGCACAAACGAAAGATCCTGTTGTTGAAGGAATTGTTAAAGAAGCAACTGAAAATTCACAACTGGAAAAACTGGCGCACGAGCTACTTGACGTAATCGGGCCGCGTCTTGTAGGTTCGCCACAAATGCAGCAGGCAAATGACTGGGCAGTAGCGAAATATAAAGGGTGGAGCATTTCGGCAAAAAATGAAAAGTGGGGTGAATGGAGAGGCTGGGAAAGAGGCGCTTCGCATATCGATATGGTTTACCCGAGAGTGAAATCTTTGGAAGGAACGCAGCTGGCATGGAGCCCGTCAACAGGAGGAAAAACGGTTACTGCCGAGGTAATTATCATTCCGGATCTTGCTGATTCTGTTGCTTTTGCGAAATGGTTGCCATCGGTGAAAGGCAAATTTGTAATGACAAGCATGTTACAGCCAACGGGCCGTCCAGACTATAACTGGCAGGAATTTGCGACCAAGGAATCTTTTGACAAAATGAAAAAAGAACGTGATGCACAGACAGAAGCCTGGACAAAACGTATTTCGAAAACGGGTTATACAGTACGAACTTTACCAGCCGCTTTGGAAAAAGCAGGAGCAGCGGGTGTTGTTGGTTCTCTTTGGTCAAAAGGATTTGGGGTGAATAAAATATTTGGTGCATCGACGAAAAAGATACCAACGGTTGATATCGCGCTGGAAGATTACGCTTTGTTATATCGTTTGGCAGAATCTGGACATACGCCAAAAATAAGTGTAAAAGCAGATTCAAAAGAAAACGGCTTGGTACCAACTTTCAACACAATTGCTGAAATCAAAGGGAGCACAAATCCGGAAGAATATGTAATACTTTCTGCCCATTTTGATTCATGGGATGGCGGTACCGGTGCAACGGATAACGGAACCGGAACTTTGACGATGATGGAAGCGATGCGTATTTTGAAGAAGGTATATCCAAATCCAAAAAGAACAATTCTTGTTGGACACTGGGGAAGCGAGGAGCAAGGTTTGAACGGTTCACGTGCTTTTGTTGAAGATCACCCTGAAATTGTTAAAAACATTCAGGCGGTTTTCAATCAGGATAATGGAACGGGCCGTGTTGTAAATTTATCGGGACAAGGATTTTTGAATGCTTATGATTACCTGGGACGCTGGTTATCCAAAGTTCCTGATGCGATCAAAGCACCGATTGAAACCAGATTTCCTGGTGCTCCGGGTGGTGGCGGATCAGACTTTGCTTCTTTCGTAGCGGCCGGTGCTCCTGCATTTTCTTTAAGTTCACTAAACTGGTCTTACGGAACTTATACATGGCATACAAATCGTGATACTTACGACAAAATCGTTTTTGATGATGTTCGCAGCAATGCAATTTTAGCTGCTATTATGGCTTATCAGGCAAGTGAAGATCCTGCTAAAACTTCCCGTGAAAAAAGTGTTCTTCCTGCGAATTCAAAAGGTGAGCCAGGGGTTTGGCCTGCGGTTAAAAGTCCTACGCGGAAAGGCGGAGTTGAATAATTTTTAATGGTTAACGGTTAATTGTTAATGAATTAGCCCACCAGAATAATTAATCGTTCTTATATTTAAGAGGAGCCAGGTTTTATAATCCGGCTCCTCTTTTGTATTTTTTCAAATGTCTGATTTATTTTCAATTTGCCTTTTTCTGCAACAACTGGACAGAGCTGTCATTGATTTCAAAAGCTTTGTTATTTAGTAAAGTAATCACTTCTGCGCCGGCCATGATTACTGGTCCGTAGCCATGTGCTGCGAATGGGCTTATTGGGCGGTGGTAATAAAATGCCGGGTCAAAACCCATTCCGGTTCCTACACAGGTGCCTTCAACCTGTCCTTCCTTATTGATTTTTGTTGAAACGGCGTTCCATGCCAAAAGTGTCATTGGTGCATAAGTCAGGCCATCGATCCAGCCGTTGTTAATTGCTTTTGCTATCGAATACGCATAAATCGCTGTTGCGGAAGTTTCCAGGTAAGAATCATTTCTGTCTAGTAACTGATGCCAAAAACCTGAACCAGATTGGTAAGATGCGAGTCCACGAACATGCGCTTTTAGTAATTCCAGGATTTTAGGTCTGCCTGGATGGTTTAATGGAAGTACATCCAACAATTCCACCTTCGTCAAAATCGCCCAGCCGTTTGCACGTGCCCAATGAAATTCCGGATGTTCGGTCATACCTTCCACCCAGCCGTGCATATATACGCCTTTACTTTTATCAAACATTCTGCCGGAGATTTGCAAAACCTGTTTTACGGCTTCGTCATAATATTTTTTATCACCCGTCAGTTTTCCCATTTGTGCCAAAGCGGGGACGGCCATAAACAAATCGTCGAGCCAGATCGTATTTGGCTGAGGCCTGTTTCTGGCAAGGGAGCCGTCTTTTAGTTTGTGTTCTTTGTTTAAAATATAATCGATATGACTATCGATTAACGGACGGAAATTTCCAGTCGTTCCGGCTCTCGTTGCTTTAATCATCGCTGCACACATGGCACCGCAATCGTCCAATGCATGTGGATTAACCAGGCCGCGTAACGGTCCGGCTGTTCCCCAGTCAGCATGTTCTGCACTTGTTTTTTTGAAATAAGGCACAGATTCTGCTATAAATTGAAGTCGCTTATCCGCATATTCCTTAAATCTTGGATCGCCGGTAACCTGACTTGCCAAAAGCATGGAAGAATAAGTAACGCCCCATTCATAACTTACAATCCGGTAATCACCTTTTTGTAAAGCCGTATTCTGATCGATTTTAGTTAAATCCGTAACCGTTTTTCCTGTTTTCGTATCAACAAAAGCAGTAGGCGTTACGTTGTTTAAATACGCATGAATGCGATTTAGATCATTTACAATGTTTTCTTTTTTTACCAATCCATACGGCACCGGATAATCCGGCTGCAACAAATGAAGCGGTGTATTAGAATCATTCGCTTTTGTCTCATTTATTTGAGCATCAGCATTTTGTGAGAGCCCTGCAAATAAGGAAGAAAGGATAAATCCCTGATATATAAAATGTTTTGATAGACGTTTTGCGTTCATGTATTGTCTGGATTATTTGTCAGAAATGGTATTATTGCTTATCACAAATATGATCTTTTTTAGTTTCCTTACATTCCCGTACTCTCCTGTTTGTTTCAATAAATTCATACGAAATTTAAATTAAGCGCGGACTATGCTTAGCTTTGAATTAATGCCAAACTACTAATCGAATTGACATGCATTTGATACAAACCATAGAAGCACAAGCCCACATACTTCTACTTCGTACTTTTGAATCTGGTTCCGAGCCGGAAAATCAGCAAGTTTTTAAAGCTGAAAAAGGAGAAATCTGGTGGCCTTCTGAAAATGAAATCTGGCTGGGATTAGGGAAATCACCGAAAATTCCTTCGATACTAAAAATCTTCCGTTCACTATTCTTTAAACGTAAAGACCGCTGGCCGGAGCAAATTGTTCTTGGATGCAAAAGGCAAATCTGCCAACTGGATTGAAGCAGCTGTAAACGGAATGATTTTAGGTGGATATAACATTCAGCTCTACAAATCGGAGCCAAAAATTTTCAGTACTTTTTTTGAGGAAAATGGCAAACTTTTCATCCTTGTTGATAAAGTTTCAGAAGAAAACGAAGCTGCAATAAATCTTGCGCATAAAACAGCATTAACCCAAATTCGTATCATGGATTTGATGAATGCTCCCGGAAACTATAAATCTCCGGAAATACTTGGGCGACTGGGCGATTGAATCCGGAGAAAAAAACGGATATAAGGTTACCGTTTTTGATAAAGCCAAACTGGAAGAACTGGGTATGGAGGCTTTGCTTTCAGTAAGCAAAGGAAGTGATGTTCCGCCAGTAATGATCGTAAGCGAATACGTGCCGGAATCTTATCAAAAAACAATTGCGCTGGTTGGGAAAGGTGTCACATTTGATACCGGTGGAATTTCGATAAAACCTTCTACCAACATGCACTTGATGAAAAGTGATATGGGCGGCGCGGCAGCAGTTTTGGGAATGGTTGAACTGGCCGCACAATTGAAATTACCTGTCAGGATTATTGGTATTATTCCATCTACTGAAAACTGCACGGATGGATCTTCTACCAAACCCGGCGACGTGATAAATTCCTATGCAGGAAAAACAATTGAAGTCATTGATACAGATGCGGAAGGAAGGTTAATCCTGGCGGATGGACTGAGTTATGCAGTTCGGGAATTTAATCCTGATGTAGTTATTGATCTTGCAACCTTAACCGGAAGTGTGATCCAAACACTTGGCTATGAAGCAGCCGGACTTTTTTCTTCAAGTGATAATCTGGCCGCTGATTTGATAAAATCAGGAGAAAATACGGGAGAGCGTTTATGGCGTTTACCGATTTGGGACGAATACAAAGAAGAGATTTCTTCGGACATTGCTGATTTGAAAAATTACCATGGAAAACCGTTGGCAGGTGCTATCGTTGCTGCCAAATTTCTGGAAGTTTTTACAGATGAACATCCGGAATGGGCGCATCTGGATATTGCCGGAATGGCTTTTGGAGAAGCGGAATTTGCTCCGGGAAGGGCAGGAACCGCTTTTGGAATCCGTTTATTAAGAGATTATTTATCTGCTTTATAATATTCATTTCATTTCAAAGTAAAAATAGCCCGGATTAATTTATATTATTCCGGGCTATTTTTGTAAATTTTAAAGTGACATAAATTTAACCGAGGCTTTACTTGATTAATAGCTTGTTTTTGTTAGATTTGAGAAAGGAAGTTTTTCTGGTACAATTTTTCTTGCCGGGGAAATTTGACATACATACCTATCATATTAATCTACTTTTATGGCGCGTCCTTTAACTTTTCTATGTATTTCCACCTATTTTAAAGGGAATGATTTTCTGAGAGCCTGCAAGAATGCAGGTAATACGGTTTACTTGTTAACGGCAAAAAAACTGGATCAAAAACCATGGGCGCGTGAATCGGTCGACGAGTTTTTTTACATAGAAGAAGGAGAGGACAAAACGTACAATATGGATGAGGTCGTCACCGGCCTTGCCTATGTGATGCGCAGCCGGATGATCGATCGGGTGGTGGCGCTCGATGATTTTGATGTGGAAAAAGCATCACTGATCCGTGAATATTTCAGGATTCCGGGTATGGGGCAAACTACCGGAAAATATTTCCGTGACAAACTGGCGATGCGTACCAAAGCACTGGAATCCGGCATTATGGTGCCTGGTTTTTGCGCTCTTTTTAATGATGACCTTATTAATCGTTTTATAGATGAACATCCGGGTCCATGGATGATCAAACCACGTTCCGAAGCTTCGGCTACGGGTATTAAAAAAATGCACAACCGCGAAGAATTGTGGGAGACAATCCATGAACTTGGCGATAAACGTCATGCATATCTGGTTGAACAATTCAAACCAGGCGATGTTTATCACGTAGATTCTTTGTCTATGAATGGAAGAGTTATTTTCTCCTGGAACAGTAAATATCTGGCACCTCCATTTGATGTAGCACATGGCGGCGGAATTTTCCGTTCAGTTACTGTTCCGTTTGATTCGTCAGAAGCACATGCACTGGAAACGATTTCTATTGATGTTTTGAAAGCATTTGGATTGAGACACAGTGCTTCGCACACAGAAGTAATCCGCTCAAAGGATGACGGGAAATATTATTTTCTGGAAACTTCTTCCAGAGTAGGAGGTGCGCATTTATCAGAAATGGTGGAAGCATCTTCCGGAATCAATCTTTGGAAAGAATGGGCGAAAATGGAAACGGCTGAGGCAAATGGTGAAAATTTTAAATTGCCTCCGGTTCGTAAAGAATATTCAGGAATTATTATTTCACTTGACCCGTCAGCAATGGCCGGATATGTCTGTTTTCAATGATCCTGAAATTGTCTGGCGAATGGATGAGGAATATCATGTTGGACTGGTTGTCCGTTCAAAACAACGCGACAAAGTGATTGAGCTTTTGGATAAATACGCTGAAATCATACAGAACGATTACCATGCTTCCGCACCTGCACCAGATCGGCCTTCACATTAATTATTTTGGTTTCGAAATAGTATTTAAGAGCATAATATTTTGTAAATGAGTATATTATTGGAAATAGAATCTCATTAATAATATTACATTCAACCAGTTTTCAGGCATTCAGATTGTATTCGTTTTATAACAATCTGAATGCCTTTTTACATCTCCGAGCATTAGGTAAAGAGCGCAGGTTTTAGAGGCAAAAATGTCAGAAGGTGAAAAAGTGCAGTACTTAAAAGAATTCATTTCTTATAAATGTTTAATAGTACGCTTGCCATTTCTCATCTCTAACCCACATTTTTATGTCGCACTTTACAAAATCATTTTATCTTGTCATATTCGTTTTTATTCTTTTTGGATGTAAAAAAGATGAGGAGGTCGTTCCAAAAAATATAATGACCTACGACGGCACCGACTTTGAACTGTCGGGGGGAGTTGTCTTGAATTTTGGTCAACTATCTTCTAGTCAAGGAAATGCACAAGTATTATTTCTGCATTCGTCAGGAATAAAAATTCATGAAAGTGCCGGTAAAATCGATTCAACTTCCGGAATTGGTCATACACTATATTTGGAAATATTCAGTCCGGCTTCAACCGTGTTGGGTGATGGAGAATACAATTTTGATCCTTACTATACCTATCAGGCCAAAACTTTCGGTAATGCTTATACCGTTTTTAATGCTAATTACTCCACTTCGCAAGGTGAATTCCATGAAATCATGTCGGGGAAAGTAACTGTTAAAAAGGATGGAACTGATTATACCATAACTTTCGATTGCAAAGAAGATCTGGCCGGGAAACCACTGACCGGATTTTACAAAGGGAGCTTGAAAATTTATGATGAAAAATAGAAATCCTTCTTTTCTTTGCGGGATTGCTGTTTATTTTGTGAAAATTGAAAAAACAGGCATCATAGCTTCGTGAGTTTTTGGCTGATATGTAAAACCCAGAACCGCTGCCATGGTTGCGGCCAGTTGTGCCTGAAATATTTTTTTCTGTGTTTCTACTTCACCTAAAGCTTTGGTGTCGGGTCCCAAAGCTGCGATCCATATCTGCCCCGAATCCTGGATTTTTGGGCCATGAGCTGTCCATTGATCTTTTATCAAATCGCCGCGACCATGGTCACAGGTTAAGATAAGCGTCGTTTTATTTTTATATTGAGGAATAGATTGTACCAACTTCCAAAGTTCTGCGATCATATTATCTTCTACTTTGGCAGTTTCCAAATATTGATCATAATTGCCCTGATGTGCAAATGCATCCGTTTCGCCTAGAGCCAGGTAAAGTACCTTTGGTTTGTAAACTTTCAGATATTCCTTTGCAGCAAAATACGTTAATAAGTCAGGCCTTTCGGTTGTTGGCTTATTCGTTAATTTCTGCATTTCATTTAATAGATTGAATTCTTTTGAATTGAAATCCAGTGTGTCGGTATCTGAATTGATATATAATTTACTATTCTTCCGATCGAGCAAAAAAGGGAAAAGGTCGGAAGTTGCGAAAACCGCTACCTTGTTTTCATAGCCTTTTTGCTTGTTGATAAATTCCAGGACATTATCAGATTTACTAACAACGAGCCTATTGGAACTGATAGCCGGATCTGCATAGCCGGTAAGCATTTCACTGAAACCGGGATAAGTCATCTGAAAAGGATTACTTACATTGACTTCATTTTTTAGATTTCTGTTTCCATAAATCTGCCCCTTATTTCGTATTGTTTTCCAAAGAAAAGGGAATAACATTTCTCTTCGTTTAACAGGATCATGATCCCAAAATTGTCTCTGAGTCCGGTTTTTATCTTTTGTAAAAAGTGGATTATTGATCAGTAGCGAATCTGCTCCTCCGAATATTTCCTGCCACCTCATGCCATCGAGCACAACTACGATCAAATTTTCCGTTTTTCGGGATTGTGAGAAAGTACTGGTAATTGACAAAAAAAGAAATACTGACAGCAGTAGCTTTGTCATGATGATTTATGAGATAAAAATCGATAGAAATATTCTCAATATACTACCTCTTTTTTGGTTGTGAAGGCCATTTTGTAATCATAAAAGTGTTTTATGATATTGTGAATATTAGGTCTGGAATTTTGCTAGTGATTACTTTTTGACAAATCTGCGTCAGTAACTTTTATCCTTTCGAATCGCAGAAGTTATGAGTTACTACAATCCAGAAATTCATCACCGTCGGTCAATACGATTGAATGGTTACGATTATTCAAAAAAAGGCTTATATTTTATAACATGCTGTTGTCAGAATCGGGAACATTTTTTCGGAGAAATAGTTGACGGAGAAATGATTTTGAATGATGCGGGAAAAATGATTGAGCGTGAATGGCTGAGTTTGCCTGGTCGTTTTATTCATATATACCTGCATGAATTCGTAATCATGCCCAATCATTTCCACGGGATTGTGGAAGTGGTAGGGGCGACCCTCGTGGTCGCCCAAGACCCGCAGGAAATCCAGACCCTAGATAGTTTACGGATAATTGAAAGAGGGCAACCACAAGGGATTGCCCCAACGGATACCCCGACGTATACCCCGACGTATACCCCGACGGATACTTCGACGTATACCCCAACGATTGACCCAACGAAAGCGCCAACCATAGGAGATATAATTTCCGCCTTCAAATCCATCACCACATTAAAATATATTCATGGCGTAAAAAACTATGACTGGCCAAGATTTGATAAAAAGCTATGGCAGCGTAATTATTACGAACACATCATAAGAGACGAAATTGCATTAAACAACATAGCCAATTACATCATAGAAAACCCCAAAAGATGGAACGATGATCGATTCAGGTAGGGGCGACCCTTGTGGTCGCCCGGAATTATCCGAAATGTTATTAATCGCCCGGAATTATCCGGAATGTTATTAATCGTCCGAAATTATTTGGAATGTTATTAATCGCCCGGAATTATCCGGAATGTTATTAATCGTCCGAAATTATTTGGAATGTTATTAATCGCCCAGAAATCACCGAAATGTTGTGATCATCCCAGGAATATTTTAGACCAATTTTCAATTGTCCAGAACCTGCCCGAATAATTCCCGGATAATAGAAAAAGGGCGACCACGAGGGTCGCCCCAACGAGGCCCGGAATTATTTCCTGAAATGATATTGATATACTTTTTTTCAGTTTTCAATCGAAGTAAAAATCAAGGCAATTTAAAAGCCTGTCTGCCAACCAATAACCAATTCCCTTTCAACTTCTGCCAAACATAAAGCACACCAAGTTTGACCGGAGCCGGATCTTTTCCTTTATTATGCGTATCACCCATTAATTTATGACGAACAATAGCCAGATCACCTGAAATTGAAATTGTCTGATCAGAAAGATCAATTCGTGTAAAATGTGATTCACCGCTCGTGATAGCACGAATAAATTCTTTTTGATCTTCCAGCATTGCCATTAGAATGTCCATAAGATAATAATGGAGAAGTAAGTTTTGTCAAAGTCGCACCATCCGCATCAACAATTGCTTTTCTTAATTTTTCAACCGCATCGCCGACCGCTTTTTCATCAGCACTTTGAGCGAAGGATACTATACTTGTGAGTAAGAAAAAGGCGGCGACAAAAAATGTTTTTTTCATAATTTTACTAATAAATTGAGTCATTAAAAATGTTTTTTGTTCTAATAACTGACAGCCGATTGCTGACTGCCGAAAGCATTGTTAAATTTTCACCTGTTCCATTTTTGGTGCAAAAAAGTGCATTACACTCCAGGCGAGCAGATAAGCAAAACCGCAGATAATGAAAATGATGTTATAACCACCACCAATATTTCCTGCTGTTTTATAATTATCAAGAATAATACCTACCATAAGCGGAAAAAGTATTCCACCTACTGATCCGGCCATTCCGCCAATTCCCACCACAGAACTTACCGCCTTTTTAGGAAACATATCCGAAGCAGTTGTAAAAATATTGGCACTCCATGCCTGATGCGCAGCTGCTGCCAGACTGATTAAAAATACCGCCTGCCAGATATTGGTGGTGTATTGCGCCAGCATAATCGGCGTGACCAGAATGGCAAAAATAAGCATAGAAGTTTTTCTAGCACGAAAAATCGGCCAGCCTTTTTTGATCAAATACACCCGAAAGATAACCGCCACCGATACTGCCAATGGTTGTAGCCGTGTAAACAATTACCAGCTCCAGACTTGGTTTTGAAAGATTCAGTTTAAAAGCCTCTGCAAAGTAGGATGGTAGCCAATAAAGGAAAAACCACCAGATCGGATCGGTCAGCATTTTACCAAAAACAAAAGCCCAGGTTTGACGTACTTTGAAAAGATCGAGCCATTTTACGGGTGCTTCTTTACTTGTATCCGGTTCATTATCACTATGAATATATTCGAATTCAGCCTGGTTAATTCGAGCCTGTTTTGCAGGAACTTCATAATACCTAAACCAGAAAAATAGCCAGACAAAACCCAACGCACCTGTGATCAGAAATGCTTCCTGCCAGCCATAAGAGCCTAAAATCCAGGGAACCATAATCGGAGCAACAACCGCTCCGATATTAGCGCCGGAATTAAAAATTCCTGTTGCCAGTGCACGTTCTTTTTTAGGAAACCATTCAGCCGTTGCCTTAATGGCCACCGGAAAATTTCCTGCTTCTCCCAAACCCAAGTAATGCACGCATAAAACCAAAACTGAATGTTCCGGTAGCAGCTGCATGTAAAATTGCTGCGATACTCCAAACAACAACCGAAATAATGTAACCAAGTTTCGTCCCGATTTTGTCAATAATAGCACCAAAACCGATCAGCGAAATGGCATATGCAGCCTGAAAAGCCATTACGATATGACTGAAATCTTTTTCTGTCCAGGCAAAATCTGCTTCCAATGCTGGTTTTAACAAACCCAAAACCTGTCTGTCCAGATAATTGATTGTGGTTGCAAAAAACAGAAGAGCCACAATACGCCAGCGGTATTTCGTCATTTGGGTTTCCATTTTTGGAATTTCGGTTGTAAGCATAATCGCGACGGGATTATTGATCGGAGTTTGAAATTTATATTTTGGCGTATTCCACTTTTGCAAGAAATTCGGCAAGCGTTTGAGCAGCACCGATGCGTGATAATCGATTCAAGATAATGGACGACATTATCTTCCGATACCCCCAATTTTGTCAAGATCTTTTCCCCAGATAAATTGATCTTTCAAAATCAGATGTACCATTTCAGGTAAGGAAGTAATCTGCCATTTTTGATAAAAATAAGCTGCTCTCTGATCCTGAATCAAGATAATAAGTACCGTTGGACAAACCCATAATAATTGTTCACCATCTTTTCTGGTCGGCTTTCATAAAATAAATATAAGCCGCAAAACCAAAAGTCATATACTCGGGTGCAACGTCATAATTCTTTATGAAATTGCAAGGAAAGCAGGCATAACCCTTGAATTGATTTTGGCAGAATAATTATGCGTAATGTTCATCCACTTGTGACTGATATAAGGATTTCTGAAACGATCCAGAACCAATTTGCTGAACTTTTGCGTCACGTTCGGTACTAACCGGATAAGGAATAGCAACGGCAATTTCGTTTTCAATTAAATTGCGTTAGATAAGTAGAAAAAAATGCATCTTCCATGGCTTCCGCCACTGTTGGAAAACCGCACAAATAGGCCAGTCCACCGCCCAATGTATGTGCGCCATTTAATAATCGAAGTTTTAATTCACGGTATAATTCAATATCCGGTTCAATAATTACACCGGAATCAACCTGCTGAAAGATAGAACTTTCTTTTACTTTTTCATCGCCTTCAATCGCCCACAGACCGATAATATTCTGCATGATCATCAGATCGTCCTGATAACCCAAGTTCCTCTTCGATTTCTTTTTTTATAGCAATCATCCGGTCTGCCGGGAACAATTCGGTCTACCAGTGAATTGCAAAAAGAATTGCTTTGTTCAAGCCAGTCGATAAACGCAGCTTTCAAGGCCGTTCCGATGCGCCAGTTCCAGTACAATCGATTCCAGTTTTTTACCGTTATCGGAAATCAGTTCGGTAGGAACAATCACCACGCCAGCATCCGGATTTCCTCCGAAAGCTTTGATAACGTGCGTATAAAAAAGCAAGCAATTTTCCGGGAAATGAAACCGGCGGCCATTGATAAATATCATCCTGAACAAGCTGAATGCCGAGTTCAGTCGTATTTGAAAATGACAATTTTGATGGCAGGATTTCTTGGCACAGATCCAAGCACCAGCGACCATTGGTGTTTTGGCAGATAAAACCCGGCTGATAGAAGAAGAAATGATCGTTTCTTCAACCAGTTTCCCATTTTGAACGCCTTTCATGCCAAGCGTATACAAATTATCCTGACGCTCAAAAGCTTTCAAATCACCCTCATCCGTTGATTTTACGACAACAATTCGTCCATTGAAAATTCCCTGACGATTTGCTTTATCAACAAAATAATCGGCCAGTCCACGCAGAAATGCTCCGGTTCCGAACTGAATAATTTTTTCGGGCAATTGAAAAATGGAATCATCCGGCACGGTTACGTCCGGATTATTCCGCAGTCGCCGTAAATGTTCACGAAATAAGTTGATTCATAATTTGTAAATCTTGATCATGATAAACGGCATATTTTTATTTTTTTACAGACCTGTTTCAACAGCCAGATCGAAAGATCTTTCGCTGCTTCAAAGTTCTGAAAGCTGGTATCAATTCTTCTTCCATCCAGATATTCGTTATAAATCCACGGATCACCAATCGCGAAAACGGTTCCTTTTCCATATTTGGAAACAGCCAAAATAATATCTCCATGATCGGTTAAAGCAGATTTTGCAGGTAGTTGTTAAAGCGAGCGGAGATAATTCTTTGATGTATAATTTGCTGGCAGTTTTGAAAATGATTTCGGTCCGTGGTCACATCAATTCGGCCTTGTTCAAATTGCGTTCCCTGCACCATATTCCTGTTTTTATTGGTAAACTGAATACCGAAAACTTTCGCCAGTTCATTGAAATGTGGGATTTCACAATTTGAAGTATCATTGGCCATCAGCATCAAAACACCGCCGGCTTTCACCCATTTTTCAATTTCAGCAATGTCTTTTGGCTGAACAAAATTTGGTGTTACGGCGTTTCCTTTTTTGTATCAGGATCAACGATAATGTAAACATCAATTCCTTTAAGATTTTCAGCAGTTGGAGCAGCGGGAATGGAAACTGTTTGTGCGCCAAGTTCGCGATAAATATTTCCCCAAAGCCAGAATCCTGAATGCTGGCGGTCTTCCCAGGTATAGTGAAACGGTTCTTGCTGACCTGCTGCATTTTTTCTGAATTCGTGGTTGAAATAATAATCCAGAGCCACTTTTTTACCTTTTCCAATATTATTTTCAGCAGCAATTTCCATTTCAACACTGGCCATAATAAATGGCCCGACTCCTTTCAAATCATTTTTACGGATTGGTTCGCTGAGATAATATTCGTAGGTGCCGTCACGGTAAGGCGTACCGCCGAGTCCGCCGACGCTAACGGTTTTGTCAAGACTGATCAATCCATCTGATTCTTTAACAATAAATGTTTTCAAAATTCCTTCATAACCTCGTTTTGGCGTTTGCTGCATAAGTGGCAGGAATGTAACCCAGACGTGATCCTTTTGCCAAAGCATAAACAAACATACAGGATGCCGAAGCTTCAAAATAATTCCCTTTACGAGTTCCCTGATCAACAATCTGATACCACACACCTGAATTTTTGTCCTGATATTTAGCCAAAACCGGTGCCAGTCTTTGAAGATATTTTATTAATTCAGCACGTTTGGGATGATCTTTTGGAAAATAATCCAGCACTTCCACCAAAGCCATGGCATACCAGCCAATCGCACGTCCCCAGAAATGTGGTGAACTACCGGTTTTTTTATCAGCCCATTTCTGTTCTTTACTTTCGTCATAAGCATGATAAATCAAACCCGTTTTTGCGTCAACAGCATATTTTTCAATCAATTCAAATTGTTTGGCGATATCATCAAAATGTTCGGGATGATTGAAGAGCAGACTGTATTCTGCGGCGAACGGTTCGGCCATAAACAGGCCGTCCAGCCACATTTGGTTTGGATAACGTTTTTTATGCCAATAACCGCCTTCTTTGGTTTTTGGCTGTTCTTCCAATTGTTTCCAAAGCAGATCAGCTGCTTTTTTATATTTTTCTTTATCCGGCTGAGTTTGTTGATAAGCAGTTAATAATGCTCTGTCCGGGAGGAAGATTATCCAGGTTGAAGATCATCCAATTTGTAAGTTCTGATGCTTCCATCTTCTTTTACATACTGATCAAGATCTTTTCGGATATATTCAAAATATTTCCCTTCTCCGGTTCGGTACCAAACTTTTTCGATTGCTTTTAGCATCAATCCCTGTTCATAATCCCAGCGTGTAAGCGTGCTTTTTCCTACCAGAATGGAATCTTTATTTCTGGCAATAAATGAATCCGCCATGCGTCTTGACCACGGAGCCTGGGCATTTGCAGTTATTGATAAAAGACAAAAAAGAAGAAATGTAATTGTAGGTTTCATGCGGTAATGAAATAGTATTGATCTTTTTCAAAAATCTGATAAGTATGTAGCGAGGTCTTTTATTTTACAAAATCTTCACGCATCGGCGTAAACATATCGATCAAAACACCTGCTTCCAGACAAACTGCGCCGTGCATCACATTGGAAGGAATATAATAACCGTCGCCTTGTTTTAAAATCTGTTTTTTATCGCCAATCGTAACTTCAAAAACGCCGCTGACAACATAGCTCATTTGCGTATGTACATGTTTGTGTGGTGTGCCGATTCCGCCTTTTTGGAAATCAATTTTTACCATCATCATGGTTTCATCGTAAGACATAATCTTTCGTTTCAATCCGCCGCCAAGATCCTGCCATGGAATGTCTGCGTCAACAATAAATTGTTTTCCGTTAGCAGCTTTGGCCTGCGCATTTTGAGCGAATGTTTGTGTGGCTGAAATCAAAAGTATTGAACAGAAAAATGATATTTTGAGAATCTGGCTGGCGTATTTCATTTTAAGAATGTCAAGAATTTGGAGTAGTATTGAACTAGATTTATTTCGATATAAAATCTTCACGGAATGGAGTGAAAATGTCAATTAACATTCCTTTTTCAATGCATAAAGCACCGTGAACAAGATTGGGAGGGATGAAAAAAGCATCGCCTTGTTTTCAGTATTTTTTTATTTTCTTCAATTGTAATTTCAAATATGCCGCTGTCCACATAGCTGATTTGTCTGTGTACATGATTGTGTAAAGAACCTATTCCACCTGTTTCGAAATGCGACTTTTACCATCATTACATTTTCATCGTAAGACATGATTTTACGTTTCACACCGCCGCCCAAATCTTCCCAAGCTATATCGGAATCGGTAATAAATTGTTTGCCTTTTTGGTTCATTGTTGTTGATCAAATATTGCGGTGCGCTGCACCTTTCTGATTTGAAAGTTTATCGCTCGTTTCTACAAATATTTCGGTGCTCTGCACCTTTCTGATTTGAGATGCTATTGGTTTTCTACAAATATTTCGCTGCACTGCACCTTTTGAATTTGAATTTTATTTCGCCATTCTACAATTATTGAGGTGCTCTACACCGGTTTGATAATTGGCTTTTTCTTGATAAAAACTCACAATGTAGTCTATGAACCAGGTCACCAATCGAATATGACGAGTTTAGAGTTATTAATTATAATTATCAAATAAAAAATTGTCTTTTGTTGTGCAATCGTTATCGGGAACGTTGCCAGTCGGCGAATTTTATTGTTAGAATTTAAAATTTAACGTCAAAACAGTCTGCAAGTTTGATTCTTTACGAAAGCTGATGCTTAAACTCGATGAAGATTCATTTGGCATTAAACCAATAAAAAAGAGTTTGGTGAAGCCAGCAGACTTTCCAAACTCTCTTCCATTTCTGTGTTATTATCTCAAATCGCTTATCGCAACAGCGTCCATATCGGTGTAATCTTTATTCTCTCCGGCCATTCCCCAAATGAAAGAATAATTGGAAGTTCCGCATCCCGAATGTATAGACCAGGGCGGCGAAATAATCGCCTGACGGTCAGAAACCCACAAATGACGCGTTTCCGAAGGCTCACCCATTAAATGTAAAACACGCTGATTTGCAGGAACGTCAAAATATAAATATGCTTCCATTCTTCGGTCATGCACATGCGACGGCATCGTATTCCAAACACTTCCGGTTTTCAAAACAGTAAGTCCCATCACGAGCTGGCAACTTTGAATTCCGTCCAGGTGAATGTATTTGTAAATCGTTCTGTGATTAGAAGTTTCCGGACTTCCGATTGTTACCGGCGTTGCATCTTCTTTGGTGAACAAACGGGTTGGATAAGTATGATGCGCAGGAGAAGACAACAAATAAAACGCTGCCGGATTGGCGCTGTCATTACTGGAAAATATTACTTTCTGCGTTCCTTTTCCAACATAAATACAACCCATTTTACTGATTGCGATTTCTTCTCCATCCGCCGTAACTTTTCCGTCTCCACCAATATTAATGATACCAATTTCCCGTCTTTCCAGAAAGTAATTACTTTTCAGAGAATCAAAAGTTTCCAAAGTCAGGGGAGCCGTGGCCGGAATTGCACTGCCGATCATCACGCGATCATAATGCGAATAAACCCAGCTGATCTTATCGTTTTCAAAAATATTTTCAATTAAAAAATTCTCACGTAAAGTTTCAGTATCCATCTGGGAAACTTCTTTACGGCTACTCTCAAATCTGATTTCCATAGTTTTAGCTTTTGGCTGTTAGCAATTAGCTGTTAGCTTCCTGCAAAACAGCACTTTATAATTAAATTCTTCAATATCTTTTACTTCGGCTCGAGCGAATTCATCATTCTATCATTCACTCATTCAAAATTATCTTCCCATCCAGCCACCATCCACGGTCAAAGTAGTTCCATTAACATAATTAGAAGCGTCCGAAGCGAGGAATAAAACTGGCCCTTTGAAATCTTCCGGCATTCCCCATCTTCCGGCAGGAATTCTGTCTAAAATGGATTTGCTTCTGACCGGGTCATTTCTCAATGCTTCGGTATTATCGGTATTGATGTAACCCGGCGCAATGGCATTGACGTTGACACCTTTTCCAGCCCATTCATTGGCTAATGCTTTTACCAAACCACCGATCGCACTTTTGGATGCTGTATAACCCGGCACATTAATTCCACCCTGAAAAGTCAATAAAGAAGCGGTGAAAATAATTTTACCATAACCTCTGGCGACCATTTCCTTACCCAATTCACGGGAAAGAATAAACGGAGCGTCCAGATTAATGTTTAAAACCTGATCCCAATATTCATCCGAATGTTCTGCGGCCGGTTGACGTAAAATGATGCCGGCATTATTCACCAGAATATCAATCGTTTTATGTTCTTCTTTTACTTTTTTGATAAAAGAATAAAGACTTTCACGGTCTCCCAAATCAACCTGATAAGGATAAAATTTTCGTCCGATTGCTGTGATTGACTTTTGGATTTCACTTTCGGTAGCGGGAAGAGAAGAAGAAACGCCTATGATATCTGCGCCTGCCTCTGCCAGTGCTTCGGCCATTGCTTTGCCAATTCCCCGGTTGCAACCTGTTACCAGCGCAGTTTTTCCGGTCAGGTCGAATAAATTTGTACTATTCATCTAAATGGGTCTTGTAGCTTTTCCGGTATTTCAATCAATAAAAATGAATGTACCGGAAAACAAATATGAATTTTAACGAGTTTAGATTTAATAATCAGAAACATCAAATAATGACTGGTCTTTTTTTGTGCAATCGTTATCGGGAACGTTACCATTGATTCAGGTTTGAAGTTTGTCAACGGATCATTGCAGATTTGAAGTCTAATTTTGTATCTTCACTTACTGGAAGGATTTGTAGAGTTAATTCAGGAATAAATTGCAATAAACAAATATATTCTTTGGAAACAATTACCATAAAAGATATTGCCCGGGCCTTAAATTTATCCACTTCCACGGTTTCCCGTGCGTTGCGGAATAGTTATGAGATCAATACTGAAACCAAAAAACTTGTTTTGGAATATGCCGAAAAAATGAATTACCGGCCCAATCCGATTGCATTGAGTTTGCGTGACAGTAAAAGCAAATCCATCGGTGTTATTCTTCCGGAAATCGCCAATAATTTTTTCTCCCAGCTTATCAACGGCATTGAGTCGATCGCGTACAATATGGGCTATCATGTTGTGATTTTTCAAAGTCATGAATCTTATGAGCGTGAAGTTGCCAACACCAATTATCTTGTTTCCAGAAAAGTGGATGGTTTGCTGGTTTCCTTTCAAGCCTAACAACCGATATTTCACATTTTGAGGAATTGCTGGATAAAGGGTCTTCCGATTGTTTTCTTTGACCGTGTTCCAAAAAAAGTTGATACACATAAAATCGTTGCGGATAATTTTGGAGGAAGTTATCAGGCTACGGAACATTTGATCAAAACCGGGAAAAGAAAAATAGCGCATATTACCAGTCCGATCTATTTGTCGATCACCATGGAAAGGCTTGCCGGATATCGAAAAGCTTTGGAAGATAATGGTATTCCTTTTGACGAATCTTATGTAAAATATTGTCACCACGGCGGTATGGTCGTGAGTGAAAATGAAGCGGCCGTCCAGGAATTGCTGGATATGGATGAAGTCTCCGGATGCGATTTTTACAGCCAGCGACAGGATCACAACGGGTTGTCTTGTCTGTTTTACACCGAAAACATATCAGGATTCCTGACGAAATTGCCATTGTCGGATTTACGAATATTGGTGTTGCTGAACTATTAAATCCGCCACTAACAGCCGTCGTTCAACCTGCCATGGATATGGGAAATCAGGCGACTGAGCTTTTGATCAAACTGATTGAACATCCTAAAAAACCTACTATTTTTGAAAGCAGATCATTAAAAACTTCTTTGATGATCCGGGAATCTACTGCCGGTAAAACTGTAAATGTTTCCTAGTACAAATTAATTCATGAACGGTTCTTCGGCGATTTGTCTTCCTGTTGAAAATGCACTTTTTAACTTTCGGGTAGCTGGCGTTGCTATTCAAAATGGAAAATTACTTCTGCATAAAACGCCGACTGATAATTTTTGGAGCCTTCCGGGTGGACGGGTTGATATGTTTGAATTTTCCAGAGAAACGCTTTTACGTGAAATGCTGGAAGAAATTGGCAAAACAGTTTGCGTTGGAAATCTTCTCTGGGTGGTTGAAAATTTCTTCGAATACAACAATATCAAACATCATGAAATCGGATTTTATTATCAAATGGAAATTTCTGATCTTGAAGATCAGGATGATTTTATTGTAATTGAAGATGAAACTGAGCTATTATTTCATTGGGAAGAAATTGATAGAAATAAATCCCGGAAGCATTTATCCGGAATTTATTACCAAAGATTTACTTCTTGAATACTTCTTCAATTCAGCATATCACGCTGAATTTTAAAAATCTGAATGTTATTTGATTGATTTGGTAATAAAATGCCATTTTACTCTTCCAATGTATTAGGTTTTCCGTTTTCAGGCATCTGAAATACTGTCCTTTCAAAACGCCGTTTTTTTCTTCAACTTTCAATTCCCGCCACGAAAACTGGTCTTTTTCGTAAGCAAAAGTTTCACCGTCATCATCATATAATCTGGAAATGGCAGTTGTTTTTTACCATAAACACGAATTTCCAGATCAACTTTTTCTCCTGCTTTTGGCGCGTGCAACAATGGCGGCATCATGGGAATAATTCCTCCGTCTTTTACAAAAACCGGAATTTTTGCCAGTCCGGGTGTGACGGTGATCACCTGGCCGTCGCCAACAAAATTTCCGTTGTAGAAATCATACCATTTTCCTTTTGGCAAAATTACTTTTCTTGAAGTTTGCCCGGTAAACATAGGTGCAACCAGCAAATATTCTCCGGCCATATACTGATCTTTTACTTCTTTGGAAGCCGCTTCTTCGTATGGGTTTTCTTCCAGGTTTGTAGCGGTTTTTTCTTTTGTCAAATCGCTTCCAAATCCTTCTTCCAGACTCATTCCACGGAAAGGTGGCGTTCCTTCGTAATGATATTTTGCAAAAGTCGAATACCAGTAAGGCATCATTTGCATCCGAAGTTGCGCCACTTCTTTTACCTGCTCTGCCACTTCCGGAAATGTCCAGGGCTGTGTGCTGCTCGCCCAGGCATTGATCATCGCCATAGGAGAAAAACAAACGGTTTGAAATCTTCTCAGCCATTCTTCACTCGTTTTCGAAGCACGTACTTCCGGTGTCCAAAGTACACCGGCATAACCGCTGTTGATCAGCGCTGTAATAAAATCCTCATGACTGTAATTGTCGTTGTAAATCACATAAGGAAATGAAGAACCGCCAGCGTTGGAGCCACGTACCAAGCTGTAAGTCCGGCGGTTATTTTTCCTGAACATTTCATAGGAATATTTCTGAACCAGCAATCCATAAGTCTGGCGCATTTGTTCGGAGGTATGTCCGGATGGAAAAGTGGCAACATCCGGCCAGACGTAAGAATCATAGCCATCCACTTCATCAATTTTATAACCGCTCACACCAATTTTTACATGTTCTTTTTCAAACTGATCAAATAAAATTTTTCTTGCTTCCGGCATGGAAAGATCCGGCACGATACCATTCCAAACGGTGTGTGAACCTGTAAAAGGTTTTATTGCGGAATAAATTTCAGCATCCGGTGAAACATAAGGATTTGTCCATAAATTGATTTTCACACCTACCGCATCCATTTCTTTTACAAATTTTTCAGGATTCGGGAAAGCGCGTTTTGTCCCATTCAAACGTGCAGGGATAAGATTTGCTTTGCCAGCCTGGTTCCAGTCCGATAAAATCCAGCGGAAAACCTTTATCCGCAAAATGCCTTGGCTTCTGCTTTTACCTGTTCGTCGGTATACAACCGATTCACACGCTGCGTAAATCCCAAACCCCATCGTGGAGGCAGACAACCGCCGCCGCTCAAGCAAGTTAAACCGCTCAATCACATTGACTGGTTTTGGACCTGCAAAAACATAAATTTCAATGCCTTCTGCCGGAACCAGCATTTCCACGGCATCGGAATAGGGATGTGCACTCCAGTTGTCATCGGTATTTCGATCCTGTACTTCCGGTGGATTTTTGCTGTCTTTTCGAACCGAAGAACCTGCGTAAACATCAATATATTTTGCAGAATTGACGAAAACACCATAACCCAGAGAAGAAATATAAAACGGGGTAGGCGCATGTGTTCGGCCGTTATCCGACTTTCCGTAATGATCCACATGAAGCTGCATAATTCTTCCGCGCTGATGAATGGTCTGGAAATTCAGACCAAAGCCATATAGCTGTTCATTTCGTTGCAGCGGGAAACGCAAATAGGTTTTTCCGTTTTTTACTTCAACGGATATATCCGCATTGTTTAACGGGAAAGTTGCTTTTTGTAATTTTTGAAGCGCAGGTGATGGCTGCACATCTGCGGCATTTAATAAATTATAAAGCATCAGGTTTGCCGACAACCCCTTTCCAGACTCCGGGATAAATTTCCCGCCAGTTTACAGATTGGGAATGGCTTGAAAATGAAAGATAAAAAACGAAAAATGAGAGTAGTAGAAATTTACGTTTCATAATAGTTGGGTCAGATCAAAGGGTATATCTGGTTACAAACATCAGCCAATGTTCATAATAATAAGTAAACAAAAACGCTTCTTCTTTCTACTAGAAAAAAACTTTGCAAATTAAAAGTCTATTAATATTGTAGATTAAATAGATTAATAATATATTTGTACTTAGAAACTCAAACAGGTACACAACCCTAACGATTATGTATTACGAAATCGAAGATGAACTGGGTAATATTTCTACCATTCAGCTAAAAGAACGAGAATTGGATGAGCGTGCAGAAGAATTGAAAACCGGTGATTTTGCTCCTATTTTTTATCTTAAATCAGCCGACGGCGTACAGGTTACTTCCGTTTCAGGATTTTCTGTTGCCGATGATTCCAGATCATTAATGGAACTGATTGCTTACAATCCCCTTGTTTTGAGTTTCTATTGTCCATGCTGGGGAAGTTACGCACCGAAACATTTGGCTGCTTTGCAGGAACTTGCTCCGCAGATTGAAGCCTTTGGCGGACAACTTTTGGTACTCACAAATGAATCTCCAAAAGAGATTTCACGGATTATCAAAAAAGCTGAATCTGGATTTTACGATTATTCACGATAAGGATTTTAACGTAGCGAGATCGTACGGTGTGTATTCGGAAACTTCGCCGATCTGGGATCGTATTGCCGGAATTTCGGAAGAAGTTTTTACACCTTCATTATTTGTTATCGGAAAGGATAGAAAAGTATCCTTATGTTTTTGTTGATGAAAATTTTGACGGAACACCTGATCGTAAAGAATTATTAAAATCGGTTTATCACTGGAAAGAGAAAAAATAACTTACTAAATATATCCTCCGGCACCGGCGGTCTGGCTGTTTCAATTATATTTGAACCAGCCGGATTGCCGGTTCTGTTTTCAATTAATCCGCTATTCGTTTATGCCTTCTGCTAAATCAGCAATTCAGTCAAAATTGCCCAAAGTCGGTACTACCATTTTTACCCGCATGTCCAAACTTGCCGAAGATCATAAGGCAATAAATCTGGCGCAGGGTTTTCCTGAATTTGATTGTTCACCGGAACTGCAAAAGCTGGTTGATAAATACATTAGTCAGGGGAAAAATCAGTATGCACCGATGGCTGGTGTGATGGGATTAAGGGAGGCGATTTCACAAAAAGTTTTTGCTGCGACGAATACCGAATATCATCCGGAATCGGAAATTACAATAACAAGTGGTGCGACAGAAGCACTTTATGTGGCCATTTCGACGGTTGTAAATCCGGGTGATGAGGTTATTGTTTTTGAACCTGCTTATGACAGTTACGTGCCGGCCATTGAAATGAATGGTGGAATTCCGGTTTTTGTGACGCTTGATCCGCAATATGAATATATCGACTGGGAAATTGTCAAATCAAAAGTGACGAACAAAACCAAGGCGATCATTATAAACACACCGCATAATCCAACAGGGAAAGTCTGGACGGAATCAGATTTAAAACAACTCGATTTTCTGGCTGAGAAAAATGATCTTTTTGTGATCAGCGATGAAGTTTATGAACATATTATTTTTGATGATTTAAAACATATTTCGGCTGCTTCAATTCCTTCATTGGCATCCAGAACATTTTTATGCGGTTCTTTTGGAAAAACATTTCATGTTACGGGCTGGAAAGTTGGATACTGTCTGGCGCCAAAAGAATTTACGGCTGAGTTTCGGAAAATACACCAGTTTATGGTTTTTAGTGTGATCACGCCATTTCAGTTTGCTATCGCAGAATTCCTGAAAGAACCGGAGCATTATTTAACACTTTCGGCTTTTTATGAAAGGAAAAGAAATATTTTCAATAATGCGATTAAGGACATAGGATTTATTCTGAAACCGTCGGAAGGAAGTTTTTTTCAAAATGTATCTTATAAAAACCTGTCGGAGGAGAACGATTTAGTTTTGGCTGAAAGATTGACAAAAGAAGCCGGAGTTGCGACCATTCCGCTTTCCGCATTTTATGGGGAGGAGACTAATTTCCGGGTATTAAGATTCTGCTTCGCCAAAAACGATGACACGCTTTTGAGGGCGGCTGAGTTATTGAATAAAATTGTCTGGTGATTTTTTTGGTTTCACAGAGGACCACGGAGCGGACGCCGCGCGGATAAAAAGAGGGACACAGAGTTTTTTTTCTTATCTCAAAGAAAAACTCTGTGTCCCTCTTATTTCTCCGTGGTTCTCTGTGTAACCTACCTTTATTTTTTAAATAACAGCGCTTTGATTGGTTGGATTCTTGTGATTATTAATGTTGGAATCATTAGAATTAATGCGGAAACGACGATTGTTGTAACATTGATCAACAAAAAAGTTGGCCAATCAAAAACAATGGGAACGGTGTCCATATTGTAATTAACAGGATCGAGTGGGATTATTTTAAACTGATGCTGCAACCAGCAAAAGGCAAGTCCTGCAATATTTCCGATCAGTAATCCCTGTCGCACCATATACAAGCCGACGCGCAGAAACACCATTCTGATTTGTTTGTTTGGACTTCCAAGTGTTTTTAAAAGTCCGATCAGCGGCGTTCTTTCCATGATCATAACCAGTAAAATGGAAATCATATTAAAACAGGCCACGAATAAAATCAGTGTCAGGAAAACCGCGGTATTTTTATCTAACAAATATAACCAGTCAAATAACTGACGAAAGGTATCTGTAACTTTTTGCAGATAGACGGCGGGTGGAAGTATTTTTTTTAGTTGAAGAGCAACCTGATCCAGTTGTTTGAAATCCTTTAAATAAATTTCATAAGTCCCAATGGAATCTGCTCCCCAGCCATTTAGACGTTGGACAAGTCTGAGATCGCCAATAACCAGACGATCATCAAATTCTTCCATCTGGGTATCATAAATACCGGTAATTGTGAGTTTTCTCGGCCTGGGCGGATCTTGTAACGAATACATAATTACCTCATCTCCGGATTTCAGTCTTAATTGTGAAGCAATTTTCCGGCTGATCAGAATTTCGGAGGAGTAGCCATATTTGATTGAAGAAGAATCTTTTGAACCGATTAATCTTCCTTCTATCAGTGAAGTTTTGAAAAGACTCCAGTCATAATCTTTTCCCACACCTTTTAAAACAACTCCTTTTATTTCATCAGGCGTTTTTAAAATTCCGGATTTATGTGCAACAGCCTGCCAGTGACTAATTTCCGGCATCGTTTTTAAAGCGTCAGAAACCGGATTTTTGACATTCATGGCTCCTTCTTCATAGGTATTTCCCTGTGCGAAAGCGGTGATATTGATATGGGCGCCAAAGAGGAAAACTTTTTCCTGAATTGTTTCCTTAAAACCAATTAAAACCGCGAAAGAAATAATTCCGACTGCAACGCCAATAGCAATACTGGCCACGCCAATACGTGAAACCGTTGCTGAAAATGAACCGGCTTCATTATTCCGGATGCGTTTGGCGATAAAAGAAGGAAATTGCAAAGAATTCGGACTGGTTAAAATGTATGTATCTGCAAAAGTAGGTAAAAAATATACCGTGACGAAAACGGCATCAATGATCGGTGACTTTTTGTATTGAAAATAAAATTGATTTTACATTTTTTAACGAAAAAAGATCAGCCGTTGCTGACTGATCTCATTTTCATCAAAACTGTATCTTATTTTTTGATTATCCAAAAAAGCAATTAGACTTAAAACACCACGAAATTATAATAGTTTGGGAAATCACCAGCTTTTTCATATTCCCAAACCGGTTTCAAAGTATAGGAGTAAGTTACCGGACCTAGCTTCGGATCTGTGAGGTCAACTGTGAATTTTAGACTGGGTGGTGGAGAAGCGGCCTGGGCTGCTGCTAGTGTTGTATAACTAACAATACTTCCCAGATCAAGTTTTGCAGGGTTCTCAAAGGGGATGGGAATGGTACTTGATCCCTGGTAGCCCCTTGTCACAACAGTTCCTGCGACGTCATCCCAATAATATTCCAGATTTAAAGGCAGCGCAAATTTAACTGAGAAAAAAAACGTTTTTGCTGATACAGGATATTTAGTATTTGGTATTTCACTTCCCGAATAAATAAGAATATACCCTTGTCGAAAAAGAAAAAATACACTTTTTCGGTAAATGTCATATTCTGGTAAATTCGTTAAATCAACGGTTTCATTGCCGGATTTTCTTTCGATTTTGGTTACGTAAAGGATTTGCGACTGTATTAAATTCAGGGCTTCCTCTTTCGATAGTGTTGTTTTTTTTAATTCTGGTTCTGCTTTTTCATTGGTGCATGAAAGCGTTATACTCAAAAAAAGCAAGAGATAAAGGGCGAATAATGATGGTTTCATATGTGTGAAGTTTAGTGAAATGACTAGCATAAAAATAAATAATTTATAATAATTATTCTATTTATTATAATTATTTATATTAAACGGTTTGCTGTCATTTTCCAGAAGTTTTTATTCCTTACAGCTGATTTGATTCTTCTCATCATTTTTTTGTTATGTTGGCAGGGAAATTGAACGGTAATGCCCAAATTAGAGGTCATAAAACGGATTATTAATTATGTCATTTATAAAAGTAGCTTCGGGTGTTGTAAACCAGACACCGATGGCGTGGGAATCCAACACAAAACATATTATTCAGGCGATTGATGAGGCAAAAAAACAGGATGTAAGTCTGATCTGTTTGCCTGAGTTGTGCATATCCGGTTATGGTTGTGAAGATTATTTTTTTGCTGCCGACCTTGCTGAACAAGCATTAAAATGTCTTGATGAAATTGTAAAAGAAACAGCGGGAATTGTAGTTGCCGTGGGTTTGCCGGTTCGTCATAATAATAGTTTGTACAACACAGCCTGCCTGATTGCAAACAAACAGATCATAGGTTTTTATTGTAAACAAAATCTGGCGAATAACGGGATTCACTATGAAGCCCGATGGTTTCGTCCCTGGCCTGTTGGCTTGGTAGAAAGTATTGAAATTGATCAGATTTTATATCCAATTGGTGATATCATTTTTGATCTTTCCGGCGTAAGAATCGGGTTTGAAATTTGTGAGGATGCCTGGGTTTCCAATCGTCCAGGCCGTCGTCATTATGAAAGAGGCGTTGATATTATCCTGAACCCAAGTGCAAGTCACTTTGCTTTTCATAAATTTTTAACAAGAGAAAGGCTCGTTCTGGATGGATCCAGATCTTTTGGTTGCAGCTATATTTATACCAATTTATTGGGAAATGAAGCTGGAAGAGCCATTTATGATGGTGATGCGATGATTGCTTCCAATGGCGAAATGCTTGTCACCAGCGATCGTTTCAGTTATGAAGATCATTTAATTATCACTGCGGTTGTTGATACTGATAATACGCGTTTAAACCAGCTTCAAAATAAAATTTCTTCATCAATAAAAGATAAAACCTGGCGGATACCGGCTCGTTTTGATTTCCCTGAAATTGATCCGGTTCCACAGCAAATTGCAGAATTGGAAGCTTTTGAAAAAGGCGGAGCCTTGAAAGAAGAAGAATTTGCACGTGCTGTTTCACTCGGACTTTTTGATTATTTAAGAAAAAGCCGTTCAAATGGATTTACGATTTCTCTTTCCGGTGGTGCAGATTCCTGCGCCTGTACCGCGTTATGCGGACTGATGATTCGTCTGGCTGATGAAAGTATCGGATTAGAGCGTTTCAAGGAAAAACTTTCTTATATCAAGGAAATCCAGTCGGCAAAAACGGAGGAAGATCTGGCTTTGGCTTTGGTGCATAATATTTATCAGGGTACTGAAAACAGTTCAAATGATACGCTTGAATCGGCGCAATCACTTGCAGAATCGATTGGTTCCACATTTTATAACATCAATATAAACGGACTGGTTGAAACGTATAAAAGTTTGATCGAAGAGCAGATCGGCAGACAATTATCGTGGAAAACTGATGATATCGCTTTACAGAACATTCAGGCGAGGGTGCGTGCTCCGGGTGTCTGGCTGCTTACCAATTTGTCAAATCATTTACTTTTGGCTACTTCAAATCGTTCAGAAGTTGCAGTGGGTTATGCGACAATGGATGGTGATACGGCCGGAAGTATCAGTCCGCTTGCCGGGATTGACAAACATTATCTGCGTCAGTGGCTACGTTGGCTGGAAACGGTTGGTTGTGAAGTAAAAGGAAAACATATCCGGATCGAAGGATTGAAGAAGGTGAATTCTTTACAGCCAACTGCGGAACTTCGTCCATTAGAATTAAACCAGACAGACGAAGCTGATCTGATGCCTTACGATTTCCTTAATGCTTTGGAAAAAGTGGCGATACGTGATAAGAAATCGCCGGTTGATTGTTATAAAAATATGATCGTAAGATATAAGGAGATTTATTCAGAATCCCAGATTCTGGGCTGGACAGAGCGCTTTTTCAAACTTTGGAGCCGGAATCAATGGAAACGTGAACGCTATGCACCATCTTTCCACCTGGACGATCTAAATCTTGATCCACGTTCCTGGTGCCGTTTCCCGATTCTTTCAGGAGGATTTGAGAAGGAACTTGAAGAGCTGCGGTATTATGCGGATGGGAATCGAGGAAGGTATGGGAGAGGGAGAATAGGCTTTTAAGATTTAAGGGTTTCACGCAAAGTCCGCAAAGATAAAACGCAAAGGGCGCAGAGTTTAAACTTTGCGCCCTTTGCGTTTTATCTTTTTTGCTTTGCGTGAAACCTTAAAAACCTTATTTATCCCGAAACCTCAAAGCCACCTGAAACCCAACCCATCCATAATTTTTCTTAGTATGATCCGGTTTTCCTCCAAGCCAGAACGTTGACAAAAGTTTTCGGGTATCATAAGAAGTTCCCAGTTCATTTCCTGTCAATAAATTTAAAGAAGGCCCAAAGGCAACAGAGAATCGTTTTCCCGTTTTTCTCTCAATTCCGGTAGTAAGCCTGAATAATCCAGCGGCATTATGACTTTTTAAATTTGCCTTATCAATGGCAACAGCATTGGCCGTAATATCTGCATTAAACATCCAGCCGCGACCTAAATTTATAGCTTTCCCAAATCCGTAACCGACGCTTCCAAAGGGTTTGTTTTCGATTTTCCAATTAAATCCGATGGTGAAAATGTTGTAAAATCCATTCATTCCGGTTTTAAACGTAGTATTGAAATAATTGAACTCGTCAGTAGAAATTTCGTATCTCCGATACCCGTTTTTTCTGATATAGCTAAAAAGTCCGATGGAAGTGGTTGCAGAAGAATCAGCGTAATTTACAACGCTAAATTGATGTCCGCTTTTGACAGTCCTTGCAAAATTGTATGCTCCGGAAACTTGCCAGCCATGTAATTCTCCCAACATCACATTTCCAACACCGGCCCATTGAACACCTTTTAAATTACCTGCTGTAAAGTTTAATAACGTAGAATATTGTAGTCCCCGGACATTCCCCATTACCACATTAAGTGCAGTTGCATATTGAAATCCGGTAACATTGTTTCCAACAAAATTGGCTATTCCTGCAAGTTGGACACCCTTTACATGTCCTCGATCTGCATTAAATAATCCTCCAATTTCCAGTTTATTAGTACCAAGTGAATAACCGGCAAGAACGTTGAATGAAAAATCATTAACAACATTTCCGCTAAGCTCCCGGTTTGTACTGATAAAAGGTAAGATAGAAGACTGAACCGGCCGATATAATGTGTCCGTGATATTTTTTGTATTGATAGCTTGTTTCGCAGAGGCAAAAGCGCTGCTAAAATCCTTTCGGACACGTTGATAGGTACTTCGTAATTTACTTTGAAAACGAAGAGAATCGTTTTCTATAATTGTATCGGGTGATACATAAGTTGTTGTAATATATTCAAATTGAGGGATTTCTATTTTGGGCCTATCGAGACTATCTGATTTGGTAATAACGTTTAATTTGCGGAATGACAGTGCTTTAAGTGTATCAGGATTTAGTAATATAGGCAAATAGGTATTTTTCCGGTTTGAGATAACCACAGATTTTCCAATGTATTGATCTTTGCGGACTTCCAGACGAACGGAAGAAGGAGTTGTTGGCAAACGAATGCGGTAATATCCGTATTGATTACTAATTGTGGAAGCCAGTGTAACGGGTTCATAAATACTGGCATTAGCTATTTTTTCGCCCGTTTTTTTATTGATGATATATCCGTTGAGATTAAAATTGAGTAGAGTTTCTTCTTCCTTTTTTGTGTTTTTAAGTAAGATGATATAGCGGTGTCTTTCTCGGAAAATAACTTTTCCCTTAAATAATTCATTCAGAATTTCTCTCACACTTAGGTTTGCAGCGTTAATAGAAATCCGGCTCTTGATTTCAAGAATATCAGGATTATAAGAAAAACTGAATCCTCCGAGATTTTCTATTTGTCTTAAAACAATATCAAGAGGCTGATTTGCAACACGGATAGAAATTCGTTTTTCCAATAATTCCTGAGCCTGAATCTTCGTAGAAAACAAGGTCAGGAAACAAACAAAAAGCAGGGAAATTATATTGTAATTTTTTTTCAAGGCACAAGGGATTAATTGCGAGTTAAGTCGGGCGGCAGTTACTGGCAACCTTTTCCTTCCAGCCAATATATTTTTCCCTCTTTCCTCAAATGCAATTCCAGTGTTTCGGCAATCACTGATAGAGTGGTATCAAGCGGCTCTTTCTGGAAACTGATCGTTAATCTGCACTGTGCAAGTTTTTGGTTCGACAGGCGGATATCGGAGTGATAGCCTTCCCGTAATGTATTTACGACGTCGCCCAGATTTGCCGTATTGAAATCGTAAACCTGCGTTTTGTAACTCATAATATTAGCATCGGCGTGCATACCTTTCAGGGTGTCATTAAGCACTTCCGCACTTTCTCCTTTTACAAGTTCAATTTTTTTGTCGTTTTTGGAAACCCTTACTTTTCCGGTTTTTACATCCACGCGGACAAGTTCTTTTTTGTACGCTTTAACGTTAAACGAAGTGCCTAAAACCCGAACCATAGTACCATTGGCGTCGATAACAAAGGGATGAGAAGCATCCGGTTTTACATCAAAAAATGCCTCGCCTTTTAATTCGACAGAACGTATATCTCCCGAAAAGTTTTCAGGATAGCTTATTGATGAATTGTAATTTAAAAATACTTTGGTTCCATCCGGTAATGTTGTTTCGCCGGTATTGTTGGTGGTAGCAATCTGAATTTGTTCAGGCGTATCACTTTGTGTTTTAAAGATAAACCAGCCGAAAGCCATGATTGTAACAGAGACAGCAGCTGCGATCCATACCGGAAAGGAGAACTTTTTGTTTACAAATAAATCTCGGGTAATTGTTTCCTGTTTTGAACCTGGAAGATTTTCATTTAAATGTCCAGTTGCGGGATTTTTGGCCGTCATTTGTGATCGAACTTTATCCCAGGCTGCATCTGTATCGACCTTGATATGATTACTGCTTAATTCGGAAGTTTTCTCCCAAATTAATTCAAAATCAGCAAGTTGTTTTTTGTTTTCGGGAGCGCTGTTTAGCCAGTTTTTTACTTCTGCAATTTCCTGTTCAGTAGCAGTTTCGGCCAGGAAGCGTGCTAACAGCTCATCCGAAATGTTGTCATGAGAATTGTTCATGGTTACGGTTGGATTAACTGTTGATGTAAAAAATAAACCAGCAAAAGCAAAGAAGGCAAATAATCGGCCAGTTCCGTACGTAAAATTCTGAGTGCTTTTCCGATCTGGTTCTCGACTGTTTTTATTGAAATATTCAGCTGATCGGCAATTTCCTGGTATTTCAGTTCATCAAACCGACTCATCCGAAATGCTTTCTGGCATTGTTCAGGCAACTTTTTTATCGCTTTTTCGATACGTTCAGAAAGCTCATCCGCATGAATGACTTCGGTAACAGATTCGTACGACTGAGGTAAATAATTTACTGAATATTCCCGGTAAGCTTCTTTTACGGCGGCGTGTTTGAAGCGGTTCAGACAATGATTGTGAACGGCGCGGTATAAATATGATTTTAAAGAAAGTGTAATTTCAAGCTCCTCTCTTTTTTCCCAAATTGTAATAAAAACAGTTTGTACAATCTCCTCCGCGTCCTCCGCATCTTTCAGCAACGAACATGCATAATTGCATAAACGCTGGTAGTAGAAACGAAAAGTCCGCTCGAAAGCGGCTTCGTCCCCACGTCTTATCGCTTGAACAATTTCCGGATCAGAAGTTTGCACAGTTTTCTTCTTTTGTTTTTCGGCCAAAAGTAGATAATCTCTTTCGATTATAAAATCCGGATTGAGAAGAGCGGTTGCTGCCACAGTTAAAGTTTCTTTTAACTATGACAAGCGGGACCAATTTTACCCCTATGAGAGATAAATGTTTTTATTGAATAGGGGGAAAGTCAAGGTTGATTGTCTTAATCTAAAAGCGAGAAACTAATGTTTTTCCGTAATCTATTAGCCATGAAATTCTTATTTTATCATTCCATATTTGGCACGTGCGGCTTTTTTTGACATGCCGTCAAAATGCCACCATTCTGTCGTATTTACAGTAAATCCGGCTTTGACCATTGCTTTCCGTAGAATATTCCGGTTAGCGATTTGTTTTGAAGTAAGTTTTCCTTGTCTCAACATTTCCTGTTCGGATCGGGGATAGGCGAGTGGGCCAAAAAAGTCATATTTAGTACCCATGTCCAACGGTTTTCCATTTTGATCAACAACGGTAAGATCTATGGCGCAACCAAAATTATGATTTGAACCGATTTTTGGATCGGCTACATATTGGGTTTTTGAACGTGCAGGAATTTTCAGATCGTCCAATGCGTCCCAGAGTTTGTATTGAGCAGAATTGGGGCGGGCAGCGTCATAAACCAGTAATTGATAACCCGGATTCTCGTGTTGAAGAAATATGCTGGCCTGGGAAAGTCTTTTAGCCATTTCGGGCTGAAGATATGCGTGAGTAAGTTCTCCGTAAACATTCTTTTTCATGAAGTTGTCCGGAGTTGCGTATTTGAGTTCAACCAGGATTTCAGGATTTACAGTCTGAATATTTACTAATCCCTGATCTAGTATTTTTTGTTCAACTGGTGAAATTTTGTCCGGTTGTTTTTTTTGAGCTAATACTGAAAATGGAATTGAAAAAATAAAAATGCCCAAAAGAACTTTGTAAACCTGCATAAACCTCAAAACAGTGTAATGTTAAATCAAAAATCCTCCCAATTTGGGAGGATTTTTGATTTATTAATATCTTTTTATTTTAACTTTTGATAAACCTCCGTCAAAACTGATCATGATTTTCTTTGTTGCCTTGTCGAAACCCGGAGAGCGGTAAAGTTTGTCGTTAATCTTTTCCAGATCGTCAAAAGATGTCAGATTGAACGCACCATCCAGTTTGATTTCACAGCCTACTGTTTTTGGAATTTCCAGTCCAAGTGAAGCAACGCCGGCATCGATTTTAACATTTGAATTATCCAGTTTGTCACCCAAACGAATATCCAGATCGGCAACCCCAGTGCTCACTTTCAGATTTTCGACTTTGTAATTACTCAGATCAAAATCTCCACTTCCAGCACCCAGACCCAGATCTATCGTCCAGATTGGTTTTGTATTAAGTTCGATATCAGCTTTATTGCTCATTTCGCCTTTGTGAAGTTTCACATTTCCATCTTCCATTTTCAGGTTAACCGTTGCAGAATTTGCCAGTTTGTTAATCGAAGTATTGGATAAAAAACCCAAAACCGAAGAACGCGTATCTGCTTCGAAAAGCTTATCAGTATTTCCCTTTAAAGTAAAAGAACCGGCGCCGCCTTCCAGATTGAAATTCGCTTTCTGGATAAAATCCTCCATTTCATACTGGTAGGAATTATTTACCGGTTTTTTGTAGCTGCCTTCTTCTTGTCTATTACTGTCTTCCTCGTAGTCGTTGTCTTTGTCGTCGTCATTATCACCTTCGTCGTTATCATCGTCATCGTGGTCATCATCCCAGTCATTGTCATGATCATTCCAGTTAAAATTCCAGTTGTCACGGTGACGGTCAAATACGCGGCTGGTGCGACTGGTCAAACCTCCGAAAACAGCAATTACAATCAGTAAGCCGACTAATCCTCTTGCTGCTGTATATTTATTTGTCAGGATGAGTAAAATACCTGCCAAAATAAGCAGCACAGGCCAGTATGGTAAAATGGCATCCCAGTGAAAGAAAAAGATATCAAGCTTTCGCAGAAGCCAGAAGATACCAATGATGATGAGCATTCCACCCCAGAAAATACTTCTTGAATTTTTCATGACAATTAAATATTTAGAGTGGTTGGTATCGGAGTTTATGTAATTCCGCAATAGCAATAATGCTCCGGAAATGATCAGGATGATGGGCCAGAAAAAACCTTTGAAATCAAAACCGGTTAATTCTTCGACCAGAAAGAGCGTTCCCATGATGATGAGAATGACTCCCCAGAAAATGTTTTTAAAGTTCATGGCTGTATAGTTGAAAGTTGGAAATGGAAAGCGGCCGCCGCGCGGTTGAAAGTTTAGCCGTAGCAGAGCTACGGCTTTATTCAGAATCTCTTCAATTAAATTTTCCTAGTTCACTTTTATGATATCATCGTCTCCATTTTCCTTTGGATTGTTTGGATCTTGCGGGAATGTGTTTGGTGGCGTTGATTCAGTTGTGCCGAATGGGGTATATGGCTGTGGATCTGGCGTTGGAGTGAATGGTTCCGGTTCGATCGGCTCGATTGGAGGCGTTGTCGGATATACCGTTGTGTTTGCTTCGTGTTCTTTATCTCTTTGACGAAGGATAAGAAAAGCGCCAACGATAATTAATGCCACCGGCCAGAAATACGGTTTGATTTCATACCAGATAGGGAAATCATCAACCAGCATAAAAATACCAAAAAGTACTAGTGCACCGCCAAGAATTTTGACAGTCTGGTCGGAGCGTTTTTTGTCAGCTTCCGGATCGTGTGGTTTATTGGCTATGGTATCAAAGTTGTGTACATCAGCCGTTCCGGTTGGAAGAACTGCCCACAAAATTATATATAGAATCCCTGTCCATCCGAAACTCGGAGGTATAGGCAGGAATAACATGACCACGAATAAAACACGAACGATTACTACATCTATTTGTAAATATTGGGCAATACCGGAAGCAACTCCTCCAAATACAGCCTGATCGGGTATGCGGTGCAATTTCTTTTCCATTTCGTTGTTTACGTTTATGTTGTAATCAAAGGTAGTGGGTTATACAAGATACTGCAAGCGGGAAGTTTATTATCGGTTAGTAATCGTGTTAAATGGTAATTTGAAGTGATTTTTGATAAACTGCCTTCAAATTTTACCCAAATTATCTGTTTTATGAATTAGGGTCAGAGAGATAAAGTAAGTGAAATCCGGATTATTCTTCTTCCAGAGCTTCAAGAATATCCATCATGCTGCCAAAATCTTTATAACCCGGTCTGATTTCTTCGCTTCCACGCAAGGCAATACCAATTTCAGGAAAAGTTTCGGTTAGTTTATTAACAGTAATTTCATCATCCAGCCCAAATCCGATTAAAATAGGATACTCTTTGGCAAGTTGTGTCAAAACCGTAATCCATTCTTCCGCCAGTGGCGTATTGGCATCGCTTTCCAAAAGAAAATAAGCCACAGAATCCCCATAACGATTTAAAATAGAATAAATATCACTCGCGTCGTAAGTATCCACACTTACCCGCAGAATCAGCGGCAGGCTTAACTCACTTTGTAAATAAGTCAGTAAACCCGGAGATTCAACCTGGACGTAATGTACCGGATAATCTGCCAATGCTTTTAACAGTAATTCCGGATCAGTCTGGCTTGTTTCGGCAACCAGCTGTACACCAGCCAGCCAGGAACATATTTCTTCGAATTTTTTTGGAGATATATAATTTGGAGAATCTTCGTCGATAGAAAAACCAAGCATTTCCACACCCATACCGGCACAATAGCGGGCATCGGACAAATTGGTAACGTTGCTGATTTTTACGGTTCTGCTAAGCATGTTGATGGTATTTATTCGGAATTACTTTTCCTGCAAAGATAATTCATCAGGAGGATTATCTTGTTATCAAATTACTTTTTGAAGTTTTGGGGATGAAATTGATGGCTAAAGCCTGGCTCGCTCTTAGGTTCGGCAGCCCAAGGTTGAAACCTTGGGTTAATTTGGTTCGAGATGATAGTCCCGGCTTTGGCTGTCTGAAATTTTCAATCCTGGCTACGCAAGTTGAATCCTAATCTTTTCGAGCTGAAAATCAGTGTCCAGATTCCAATACTTAACCAAGGTTGCATTTATAAGCCAACTATACAAGCAAGGCTTGCTTGCTACGATCTAAAAAATTATCCGGCTTTAGCCATAAGCCAAAACTCTCAAAAGCCTATAAACAACAAAGCTGCCGAAGATTTTCACCTCCGGCAGCTCCTGAAAATATTTTCAAAAAATTTACTTAACCGAAAACTTATACTCCGTAGAAGTTTTATAAGTTTCTCCCGGTTTCAGTTCCGTAGTAGGAAATTGTGGCTGATTAGGTGAATCCGGATAATGCTCTGTTTCCAGACACAGACCGTAACGTTTTGCATAAGTTGCGCCTTTTCCAGTCAGTTTGCCATCCAGGAAATTCCCTGTGTAAAACTGAACAGCAGGTTCTGTTGTATAAACTTCCATAAAACGACCGCTTTCCGGATCTTTTACAGTAGCGAACAGAGAAAAACTTTTATCTGCACCGCTTAATCACCCAGCAATGATCATATCCACCGCCATTTTTAATCTGCTCATCAGCTGTATCGTTAATTCTTTTTCCAACCAATGTAGGCTCATTAAAATCAAATGGAGTTCCTTTTACAGCTCTTAATTTTCCGGTTGGAATCAAAGTTGCATTCACCGGAACCATGCTGTCAGATTTGATATAAACCTCGTGATTTAAGAATATCACGTTTCAGACCAGTCAGAGTTGAAATAAGAGTGGTTGGTCAAGGTTAATAACAGTATTTTTATCCGTAGTCGCTTCGTAATCGATACGAAGTCCATTGTCGTTTGAAAGCGTGTAAGTCACTTTTACATTCAGCGTTCCCGGATAACCTTCTTCGCCATCTTTGCTTACATATTTCAATTCAAGACCAACAATTGAATCCTTTTTGATTTCAGTAGCATTCCATAGTTTTTTGTTAAAACCGTTAATACCGCCGTGTAAAGAATTCGGGCCGTTGTTGATTGGCAACGTATATGTTTTGCCGTCCAGTGTAAATTTCCCATTGGCAATACGGTTTCCATAACGACCAACCAAGTGCTCCGAAAAATGGATTTTCGCCAATGTAAGGAGCTAGATGAGTCAAAGCCCAATACTACATCTTCCCATTTTCCGCTCTTATCTTTCGCTGTTAATTCCGTGATGATACCACCATAATTGGTGATTTTTACTGTCATTCCATTGGCATTTGTCAGCGTGTAAAGATCAGCTTTTTTGCCGTCGGGAAGGTCTCCGAATACTTCTTTCGAAATCGTACTGGTCATTGTTTTACTTTCGTTTTCGTTTTCCTTTTTTGTTTTTGAGCAACTCATCAGACCAATGCCAATCAGCGCAGCGAATATTAAGTGATCGTTTTTTCATAGAGGTATTTTCCGGAATTATTAAGGTTAAGCGTTTAATACAATTTCCTCGGTTCCATCAGTGATCTGCACCCGATAGCACGGCAATTCTATTTGATATTTATCATCAGTAAGCTTTCTTCATTTTTGTTTCAAAAGCTTCAACAGCATCCTTTTTTACAAGATTGATTGTGCAGCCACCAAAACCACCGCCCATCATTCGAGCTCCGATTACAGACGGATCATCCAAAGTCTGATCTACTAGAAAAGTCAAGTTCGTCGCAGCTTACTTCATATTCGTGTTGAAGTCCCTGGTGGGTTTCGTACATTTTTTTACCAAAACTGATCAGATCACCAGCTGTCAGGAAATCGCAGGCAACCTGGACACGTTCAATTTCCTCCGTCATATATTTACAACGACGGTAAACGACGTCGCCCATTTCGTCTTTATGCAGCTTCAATCAAAGCTGGTGATAGCATCACGCAGACTTTTAATTTCGGGATTATATTTTTGAAGAATCAGATACACCCTTTTCACATTCCAGGCGACGGGTATTGTATTCTGAACTTGCCAGGGAATGTTCAACCAGCGTGTTACAAAGCACGAGCATGTACTCATCCATTGGAAAAGGAAAATATTCGTATTCCAGCGAGCGGCAATCCAGACGGATCACAGCTTCTTTTTTCCCAAAACCGGAAGCAAACTGATCCATAATTCCGCACTGAACACCAACATATTCGTTCTCTGCTTTTTGAGACATTTTTACGATTGAAAACCGATCTAGTCCCAAGTTGAAAACCTCATTCAACGCAAATAATAAACAACATTCCAAAGCCGCAGAAGAAGACATTCCTGCTCCCTGAGGAACATCTCCGCCAAAAGCAGCCTGAAATCCACCGATATTTAAACCATTTTTATAAATCTGCTCAATAATGCCCAATTGAAAATAGGCCCATTTCTGATCCGGTTTTGAAATATCATCAACCTGAAAAGTATAGGTTTCATTTAAATCAACTGCATACAAGAACAACCTGATTGTCTGTGCGGGGAGAAATTGCAAAATAGACAGCCTTGTCTACACTGGCTGGTAATACAAATCCATTGTTATAATCAGTATGTTCCCCGATCAGATTTATTCTGCCCGGCGAGCGGAAAAGTCTGAAATTTTCTGTGCTGGTATTATCTCCAAAATGCGCTATATATTTTTCACGAATCCGTTCTGCCGTGCTCAATTCTGTACTTGTCATTTAATTTATGTTTGTAGATTATCCACAAATCTGATAATCGTTTTCAAAGCTTTTTAATATCCTTTTGCAAGGTTTATTTCATTAATAGGAGCGCCTCCGCTTTCAATCGTCATCATATTGTTGAGGAACAAATCCACTTTGCCAACATGCTCATCGGCATGTCCGCCACCGGTATGCTGACTCAGTATAACATTTTCCATTTTCCACAACGGATTGTCGTTCGGAATCGGTTCCACTTCAGTCACATCCAAAACAGCTCCGTCCAAATGTTTGGAATTAAGTGCTTCAATAAGTGCCTTCTCATCGGTAGTGCTTCCACGACCAACACTTGCGTAAACACTGCCTTTTTTCATCGCATCAAAAAATGGCTTGATCAGCAAAATTGGCAGCAGATCCGGGCAATGTGTTGATTACCAAATCAGTATTTGGTAAAACATTAAGCAAATCTTCTTTTGAATGAATATCCGCATCCGGTGAAGTTCTGGCCATTAAATGCAGTGTACAGCCAAATCCTTGCAATAAAAGTTTAACCGTACTCCCGATTGTTCCTGCACCAAGAATCACAACTTCCTGTCCCGAAAGCAAACGTAATTCAGCTCTTAATGGCGTTCCAACCCATTCTGTTTTTTCTTTCAGTAATGTCAGTTTATCAATTCCGCGATAAAGTGCCAGTACACCACCAACGATCGATTCAGCACATGGGCGGGCAAACCAGTCGCCCATATTGGCCACTTTTGTTTCTCCGCTTAACCGCACCGATGCATATTGATCAAAACCGGCGGAATCCAGCTGCCAGAATTTTAAATTGTTCAAAGGTTCTGAAAACCAGCTAAGTGGCGGATTTCCTAATATGTAATTGGCTTCGGCAAACAGATTCTGCGCTTCTGTTTGCGACTGTGTATCAGATTGAAAATTAATTGTATATTTTGGTGTAAGAACTTCGGTTAATCGATTTCGAAGCGCCTCATCAAAATTTGCATGACAGTATATCACCATTGTTTTTTATTTTAAAGAGAGAAAAATCCCCGTTTTTACCTGTAAATTTTGAAATTATCTTTTCAAAATTTATAACATGCCGGGAATGATTTATAATTATTCGTTAAAGCTACATTAAGAAAGGTAACTGACAAACTGCATTTGGCTCATTCAATTGAAATCTTACAATCGGGCAAGAATTTTCTTTCCTCTCGACCGGTAAGCTGCCGTTTCATAGTCCATATTTTCTTCAATAATAATACGAAGCTCATTTTTGATTTCCGGGTAGATTTTTGAAAGATTGAAAAGTACAGTGAGTGCAAAAGCTTTGATCGCAATGGCAGTTTCCGGGTTTTGAAGAAACTGAAAACAGGCATCCATGACTTCGCCATGAAATTCTTCCGGTATTATTAGATCTTCCAAAATCCGTAAACTGTTTCGGATTACTGCATTGTGAACATCTTTTCTTTTCAGCTGATCAACCAAAATACCAATATAAGGCTGAACAATTTCCGGCTTTTTCTGAGCTGCCCAACTTACACTCCATGCCGCCCGTTGCTCTACCCGAATATCTTTTGAGAGAAAACAATCAATAAGTTCTTTGAAGTTTTCCTCGGAGGAAACGGCAAATTCGGTGATCGCAAGTGCGTGTGTTTTGAAGTGGATTTGTTGTTTAGAAAGTTCTTCCCGGATGTTCATGGGGTTTGGCTTTTAAATTGGTGATTAAAGACAATTTATTAAGTAGGTTATGTCACCCGTTGGGGTTAGGGCCGGTAGGCCCAGTCAATTTTCTACAATAATGTCATCCCTTCGGGATTTTGAAAGAGCGTAATCCCGAAGGGATGACATTATTATAGGAAAAACATAAATACCCACTACTAACCCCGACGGGGTGACATAGCCAGCTTAACAAAATGATTTTAATCCTGCTTATTCTTTTGAATTTAAACCGAAATAAACATAATCAACACTGCAATTCTTTAATGAAACAAACCCGCCAAAACGACTTTCTTTTGATCCTTAACCAAATCAACTTCCAACGTTTTAGCTCCTAACTTCAACGTTTGCTTCCCTGAATTCCCTGAAACCAATGTCACTGAAACCAATTTTCCATCTTTCCATTGCTCATCAACCGTAACATTTCCACGGGCTTTCAAACCTTTTATTTCACCTGTTGGCCATGAATCAGGCAGAGCCGGTAGTAACTCAATCACGCCAGCCTGCGATTGCAAAAGCATTTCTGCAATTCCCGCAGTGGAACCCATATTTCCATCCAATTGAAAAGGCGGATGTGCGCAGAGTAAATTGGAATATGATCCGCCGCCATTCATCATGTTTTCTGTTTTATCGCCAACCGGACGAAGGATTCTTTTGAGTAAAGAGTAAGCACGATTTCCATCCTGCAATCTCGCCCAGAAATTAACTTTCCAAGCCAGCGACCAGCCCGTTCCTTCATCGCCGCGTGCATCCAGAGTTACTCTCGCAGCTTTTGCAAATTCCGGCGTTGCGGTAGGGGAAATTTGACGTCCTGGATGTAGGGCAAAAAGATGTGAAACGTGGCGATGTTTGTCTGTTGAATCGTCAACATCCTCATTCCATTCCTGCAATTGTCCCCATTTTCCGATTTGCGGCGGCTGGATCTGATCTCTTACTTTTTGCGCTTCATTGACAAAATTTGCATCGGTTTTTAAAACCTGACTCGCAAGAATGGTATTGGAAAGTACGTCCCAGGCAATTTGATGATCCATTGATGCACCGGTAGAAATTCCGCCATGTTCCGGAGAATAGGAGGGCGACGACACCAGAAATCCACTTTTCCCTTTTGTCAGATAATCAATCCAGAATAACGAAGCTTCCTTCATGATCGGATATGCCGTATTTCTTAAATATTCAGTATCATTTGTAAAAGCATAATGTTCCCAAAGATGCTGACTTAACCAACCTGCACCGCCCGGATAAAATCCCCAGGGAAAACTCCATCCCGGAGAAGTAAATCCATAAGCATTCAACATCGTATTTACAGTCCAGCCGCGGGTACCGAAAAATTCTTTTGCAGCCAGTTTTCCTGGTTCAACAATCGATTTGGTAAAGTCGGATAAGGGGAGATAACATTCGGAAAGGTTTGTTACTTCCGCCGGCCAGTACAACATTTGCATGTTAATATTGGTATGATAATCATTCGCCCAGGGCGGATTTGTACTGTCATTCCATTTCCCCTGCAAGCTCATCGGCATGGTTCCCGGACGCGTGGAGGAAATCATCAGATAACGTCCATATTGAAAATATAAAACTTCAAAACCAGGATCCGGTGTGCCTTTGAAATAGGCGATCTGTCTTTTATCGGTTGGTAACGTATTCTGATTAGAACCGAGATTTAAGGAAACGCGGTCGAACAGATTTTTATAATCTTTTTGCTGCTCAGCTTTAAGTACCGTTTCATTTTTACCGGCAACCGCAGCCATAACCTGCTGATTTAGTTTCTTGTAATCATTGCCTTTATACGTTGGATATTGATAAGTATAATCGGTCGAGGCTGTGTGGATCAGCGTAACTTTTCTGGCGTTTTTTACTGTGACAACACCAGCTTCATAACTTACTTTTCCGTCCGTATCAATCCGGTAAGTTGTTTCAAATTCCTGTTTATTATCTTTCAGACTGCCACCGAAAATGTATTGATTTTTTTCAAACTTCTCATATTCCTTTTTATGCGGCGTGGCAAAACGGATAGAATAAGTTTCTGCCGAAGTCGATTTGAAATTGTAAACCATAACCCGTGAAGGATAATTTCCGAAGTAGGTGCGTTCAAATTTTTCTTTCCCAGCTTCGTAGGAAACTTTCCCAGTCGCGTTGGAAATATCCAGTTCCCTGCGATAATTTTTGACTTCGCCGGTATGCGAAACACTCACAAAAATATCTCCCATAGTTTGCTGCGCGCCAAAATCACTGGATGGTGTATTTCCTTTTTTCTCGTGAATAATACCAGTCATTTCTGCGCTGGCAAGTTTATCCGCTTCTTCAAGTTTCCCCTGCGCCAAGAAGCGCTCTTACTTTTGGAAGTGTTTTGTAAGCATCTTTTCTTAGTCCAAAATTATATTCCTCATTCGCGCCTTTTCCGCCCGCCCACAAACTTCCTTCTGAAAATTGCAATCTTTCTTCTGCCGGATCGCCAAAAAACATCACGCCCAGATATCCGTTTCCGATCGGTAATGCCTGCGTCATCCAGTCGGTTGCGGGAGCGTCATACCAGAGTTTCAACACATTTTGCTTTTCCGTTTTTTGAGAAAAAACAGAAAAAGAGATCTGGAAAAAGAAAATGGCGACGAGAAACGGCCTGGAAAAGCGGAATAGCATAAGTAAGGATTTTAGGAATTTGTAGTACAAAGTAAATAAAAAGCCCCACGCAAATGCGCAGGGCCAGTATAATATTCCTGATAAGTCGAAATTATTTGATCTCGCCAACCATTTCTTCCGGTTTAACCCAGGCATCAAATTCTTCTGGCGTAACATAACCCAAAGCAACGGCCGTTTCTTTTAAAGTTGTGCCGTTTTTATGTGCAGTCTGAGCGATTTCGGCAGCTTTGTAGTAACCGATTTTCGTGTTCAAAGAAGTTACAAGCATCAATGAGTTATTCACGTGTTTTTTGATATTTTCATGCAATGGTTCGATACCAACTGCACAATTATCATTAAATGAAACGCAAACATCACCAATCAAACGTGCAGAATGAAGGAAATTATAAGCCATCAAAGGTTTGAAAACATTCAATTCAAAATGTCCGTTTGAACCTCCGATACTAATCGCTACATCATTTCCCATAACCTGTGCTGCTACCATTGTCATCGCTTCACATTGCGTTGGATTTACTTTTCCAGGCATGATTGAACTTCCCGGTTCGTTGTCAGGAATATGAATTTCACCAATTCCAGAACGTGGACCTGATGACAACATACGAATATCATTTCCGATTTTCATCAGACTTACCGCCACAGTTTTCAAAGCACCATGTGCTTCGACAATTGCATCGTGAGCAGCCAAAGCTTCAAATTTATTTTCAGCAGTAATGAAAGGCAAGCCAGTTAAAAGTGCAATATGTTTTGCAACATTTTCAGAATAACCTTCTGGCGTATTGATACCAGTTCCAACCGCAGTTCCACCCAAAGCAAGTTCCGAAAGGTGCGCAAGTGTATTGTAAATGGCGCGTAAACCATGATCTAATTGAGAAGCATAACCGCCGAATTCCTGTCCAAGTGTTAAAGGCGTTGCATCCATAAAGTGGGTACGGCCGATTTTTACAACATGTTTGAAAGCTTCTGCTTTTGCTTTCAGCGTATCGCGTAATTTGGTGATTCCCGGAATCGTAACATCAATCAGAATTTTGTAAGCTGCAATGTGCATTGCAGTCGGGAAAGTATCGTTTGACGATTGTGATTTGTTCACATCATCATTTGGATGTAAAAATTTAGTTTTGTCGGCCAGGTCGCCACCTTGCAAAACGTGACCGCGGTAAGCGATCACTTCATTGCAATTCATGTTTGACTGCGTGCCTGAACCTGTTTGCCAAACTACCAACGGAAATTGATCTTCAAGTCCGCCCGTCAGAATTTCGTCACAAACTTTTCCGATAAGATCACTTTTTTCTTGTTGGAAGCACACCTGCCTCTGCATTTGTAATGGCCGCCGCTTTTTTCAAATATGCAAATGCTCTGATAATTTCCTTAGGCATTTTATTGATATCCTGCGCAATCGGGAAATTCTGGATAGAGCGTTGTGTTTGAGCGCCCCAATATACATGAGCAGGTACCTGCACTTCGCCCATGGTGTCTTTTTCTATGCGGTATTCCATTTTATAACGGTAATATTAATGTAAAATGAATGAATCAGATTCTGAACGGTAAAGTTAGGGTTGGGCGCTGAGTTTTTAGTATTTTTTTGTGGATAAATGTTTTTAGTAATGAAATAACACAGACGTCATTAGGTAGTATTGACAAAGTTGCATACCGGTTAAAAAACCTTTTAAATTGGTATATTATACTGAATTATTTATTCCTCGTCAGAAATCAACTTTGAGAAAAATTGGCCGGACCGTTGGAGAGTTTGATTTGTTAATTGGGTCTACGGCCATTGTCAATGATTTAATATTCGTTACCGGAAATACAAAGGATTTTATTAATCTTAATGGAATTAAGCTCGAAAAATGGATTGGTCGTTGAAACGGGTTTTGCTGGCAAATACTTGATAGTAAGATAAAATATCATTTTGGTAGATCGTATTTCATTACCAAAATGATACTTATGAATAAGCGCTTTTTTAATTTATTTAAGCAAAATAATCTGACTATACTTTTCACTTTTCTCATTATTCGCCCCGATCACCGCATAGATTTCATATTTTCCATCAGGAATATTATTACCTATTTTATAACCTAAAAAGACGACGAAACCATCAAAAATTCCATAGGCATCTCCGGAATAATTCAGTGTATATTCCTTTCTTGAATTCACATCGACAAGGACCAAGTCATTTTTATTTGGAAATGCGCCAGTCCTTTGTATGTAGGCAAGTAAATTTTCGTTTCTGGAAATTTCCTGCGTAGATTCAAAATAATCAAGGAGATAGCCCTGATTGCTACGGAATGATTTATATAAAGAAGGCTGGCTTACAATCTTTAAAACCGGTTGGTTGCTGTGATTGCGTATATAAAAATTATCGTCTCCCATGTACTTCAAAACTCCGGTTTCATAATCGGTCGGTTTGATTATTGTCCCATTTTCCAAATAAATTGCCTTGTAATTACCTGTTAGAATATCTGAGGGAAGATTTCCTGATAATGTACCTGCGTCTTTGAAAGTCAGTGGAATTGTACGATCCTCGATAAAATCATTTTTAATGATCAATTCATATTTGGCAGTTTTTGAAATGTTATAACCTGAAACTTCAAAGTACTTGTCTTCTGGTAACAAGTTCCAGGATCCTGGGCGAAGCTGTAATTTTCCTGCCTGAACAGCAATTTGATTTGACAAAATTTCCTTTTTCATTCCCCATTCTATTTCCGCCTTGTATTGGCCTGGAATGACTGTGGCTGGAAAAGTAAATTTGAAATTCTTCACTCCATTTACGTCAGATTTTTCACCGATAATCTTACCCGAAACCAAACCGGTTGCCTTATCAGTAAGAATTATTGCAGGGCTATAAACAATTTTTCCACTTTCGTTAACCGTTTCCGATGTGCTTTTGAAAATAAGCGGTACAGTTATACTCGCATCCGGTTCAATAGTAATTTTATATTCTTTGGCAACCTCAGTCAATTTTATTGGATGAAAAGGGACAACACAAATCGTATAGGTTCTTGCGCCCAACGTTACACTTTCAAGTTGCAGGCTAATCGTTTTATCTTCGAAATCGAAACCATTGAGCAAATCCGAATTCGTGGTATATTCTTTTGCCAGCCTGATATCAGGTTTGAGGAAATTCCCGCCAGCATAATTTTCCGGCAGATTCACAACAATAAAATCACTTCCGGTAACAATGTTCTCAGCAGGAATTCCTGGAACTGAAAATTCTATGACATCAATTTTTTTAATTATTTCAACGGGATTAACTTCTTTTTTCTCTTTACATTGAATAAAACATAATGCAAAGAACAGGGCGAGGTAAAGTGATTTTTTCATTTTAACGCTGATAGATGAGTAGGTGAGAAAAGAAATTTTTCAAGTGAGGCAAAGTCATTTACAAGTTACAAAATATCACTTTGTGATGGCTGATTTTTTCTTGAAATCAGATAATATATCTTTTTCAAATTTCAATTTTTAAGCTTTTCACTTAATTGCCTGGTTCAGACACATCTGCTCAAATACAGCATTATCTTTGCACTGTTCTTTGTGAACGCCCGTCAATCGGGGTAATGGTTTTCGCTTTTGGTTCCCTCAGCCATATTAGCAGAAATTAAAAAGGAACCGTGTGAAATTCACGGGCAGTCGTGCTACTGTAAGTGCCGTCCTGAGCAAATCAGGAAAGTTTTTACCCTCGCGACCCATTGTCATAATTTATGATGAGAAGGGCGGTAAAAATGGTACAAGCCAGGAGACTTGCCTTTACCCTCAATGGCCACTCCCTCACGTTTGGGGTTTTGTCACGCATTGATTTTACAAATGTATTGCTGTCAGATTATTATCTTCAAAATTCATTTTTCGGAGATATGTTCGATTCAATATTGTATATAACAATTTGATCAAATCTGACAACAAAACGTACTGATTTAGCGGCCGCCGCAGCGGTAAGTGGATAGTGTAATGATTTCGATCAGGAGGTAAATGAAATGATCGAAATTCCTGAATGTTAAGCCTACCTGGCAGAATCCACTTTCAACTCTCAACTCTCAACTTTCAACTAAATCAGGACGGGTAGGGCATTCCAAAGGGTTTTTATTAACTCTTTAACACATGTTATTATGTTGTCACACAATTTGGGTTATCCTCGTGTAGGAAGCCAGAGAGAACTCAAAAAAGCCAGCGAACAATTCTGGGCTGGAAAAATCACCAAAGACGAATTGCAAAAAGTAGGACGTGAAATCCGTCACCGAAACTGGCAGCTGCAAAAGGATGCCGGTATTGATCTGATTCCGTCCAACGATTTTTCATTGTATGATCAGGTTTTGGATACTGTCACTTGTTGGTAGGTGCAATTCCGGAACGTTATCAGCAGTTGATCGACGGGAAATCAAACCGTGAACTGGATCTTGTATTTTGCCATGGCACGTGGCGTTCAGCGCGACGGACTGGATATAAAAGCGATGGAAATGACCAAATGGTTTGATACCAACTATCATTACATCGTACCTGAATTTGTAAAAAATCAGGAATTTAATCGCTATTCAGATAAAATTATTCTTGAATTTGAAGACGCGAAACAAAAGGGAATTTTTACAAAACCGGTTTTGGTTGGTCCTGTTACTTTTTTGATTTTGGGAAAAGAAAAGGAAGAAGGTTTTAACAGAATTTCTTTGCTGGAAAAACTACTTCCGGTTTATATAGAAATCTTGCAGGAACTTGCTTCTCGTGGTGCGGAATGGGTACAGCTGGATGAGCCTTGTCTGGTTTTGGATTTAGGTGATCGAAGAACAAGAAGCATTGAAATTTGCTTACCAGAAAATTCAGGAGGCTGTTCCAAATCTGAAAATTTTGCTGGCAACTTATTTCGGTGCACTTGATACTAATCTTTCGCTTGCTACAAATTTGCCAGTCGCAGCTTTGCATATTGATGTGACGCGTGGTGCAGAAAGTTTACCCGAAATTCTGGAAAATCAGGAGTTTGTGAATTCTTCAAAAATTACTTTCCATTGGTGTGGTTGACGGACAGAAATATCTGGAAAAATGATTATCAGAAATCGCTTGATTTTATTCAGCAAGCCGTTAATGTTCTAGGAGCAGATCGTATTTTGATTGCGCCATCGTCTTCCTTATTACACAGCCCGCATGATCTGGATCTGGAAAATAATGAAGCTGTTTTAACGCCGGAAATTAAAAACTGGATGGCTTTTGCAAAACAGAAATTGCATGAAGTTGCTGCTTTGGCAAAACTGGCAGGAACGGATTATAAAACTGAACGAAGCATTTTTACACGAATCAGAAAGCAATTGAAAGTCGCCGGACTTCCGTTTTGATCCATAAACAAGAATGTGAAAGACAGTGTAGCTGCGATTAAGGAAAATGATTTTGAACGTGTCAGTCCTTTCGCTACACGGCAAGCATATTCAACTGGAAAAACTAAAACTTCCGCTTTTCCCATCCACAACTATCGGTTCTTTTCCGCAAACAGATGAAGTACGTCAATTACGTGCGCGATTTGAAAAAAGGAACTTTGTCTTTTGAAGAATACGAAAGCAGAATTGAAGAGGAAGTAATCAGTTCAATCCGCTGGCAGGAAGAATTGGGTATCGATGTACTCGTTCATGGAGAATTTGAGCGCAATGATATGGTGGAATATTTCGGAGAAAGACTTTCCGGATTTGTCTTCACAGAAAATGGCTGGGTGCAAAGTTATGGCAGCCGATGTGTGAAACCGCCGATCATTTTTGGAGATGTAGAACGCCCGGCACCGATGACGATCCGCTGGTCTGCTTTTGCACAGGCAAATTCTGAAAAGCTGGTAAAAGGAATGTTGACCGGTCCGGTAACGATTTTACAATGGTCATTTGTACGAGACGATCAGCCAAGAAAAGATACCACTTTCCAGATCGGTCTGGCAATTCGTGATGAAGTAATTGATCTTGAAAAAGCAGGAATTAAAGTAATCCAGATTGATGAACCGGCTATTCGTGAAGGTTTGCCATTACGGAAATCAGATTGGAAAACTTATCTGAAATGGGCAGTGGATGCATTTCCGTTTGAGTGCGGCTGGTGTTGCGGATCAAACGCAGATCCATACGCATATGTGTTATTCGGAATTCAATGATATCATCGATTCCATTGCGGCGATGGATGCGGATGTCATCACAATTGAAACTTCACGATCGCAAATGGAATTGCTGGATGCCTTTGCTGATTTCAATTATCCTAATGAAATTGGACCAGGAGTTTACGACATTCACTCACCGCGCGTACCAACCGTTGATGAAATTGTTGTACTTTTGGAAAAAGCATTAAATGTAATTCCGGCACGTAATCTCTGGGTAAATCCCGACTGCGGTTTGAAGACAAGAAAATGGCCCGAAACGGAAGCTGCCTTGCGAAATATGATTACTGCGGCTAACTTGCTGCGCGAATCGGTTACAATTACCCAGTAATAAAACTATATCAATATTATATAGAATCTCCCGGTTATCTTTGATGCCGGGAGATTTGTTTTTTCAAAGATTATGGATTTACAAGAAAGAATCAGGCTATCGGAAACCCGTGTTTTTAAAACAGTTTTTCCAAATAATACGAATCATTACGATACACTTTTTGGTGGGACGGCTTTGTCGATGATGGATGAAGTTGCTTTTATGGCGGCAACCCGTTTTACACGTTTGAGATGTGTAACCGTTTCATCAGATCGAATAGATTTTACGCATCCAATAGCAGCGGGAACAATTATAGAATTAGTGGGGACTGTTGTGGAAATTGGCAATACCAGTATGAAAGTACGTGTTGATATCTTTGTTGAACAAATGTATGAGCAAAAACGGGAAAAGGCTGTATCAGGAATTTTTACCTTTGTCGCTTTGGATGAGCACAATAAGCCAGTGAAAGTGCTGAGTAAGGACATAGAATAAAATTTAAATAAATGCTATAACACTTAATCTGAAATGATTTAATTCGACGTATATATAGAACTGGCATAGAATTTGTAGTAAATTTTATCGCTCTGACTCTCCTCTGATTTAACATGAATTTAATTATCGAATTATAATGCTGTATTAAAGTGACCGTTCAGTAGAAAAAAACGTAGTTATAACGATTTTATAATGAGCAGGTAATTATTTATTGCTCAACTTTTTGCTATTTTGACGGCTACTACAATCACACAGAATTAGTTAACCAATTGAGTTTAAATGAAAATTTTAGGAATTTCGGCTTTTTATCATGATTCGGCCGCAGCACTTATTGAAAATGGTGAAATAATCTCAGCGGCACAGGAAGAAAGATTTACACGTAAAAAACATGACCCGGGTTTCCCTTCTAATGCAGTAAGTTTTTGTCTGGAATATGGAGGAATTACTTTGAATGATCTGGATGCAATTGTTTTTTACGACAAACCCCTCTTGAAATTCGAAAGATTACTTGAAACTTATTACGCATTTGCTCCAAAGGGTATCAGATCCTTCCTTACAGCTATGCCCGTTTGGATCAAGGAAAAAATGTTTTTAAAGCGTCTTATCAACGAAGAGCTTGTAAAACTGGGATATGATAAGAAGAAACCGGTAAAAATTCTTTTTCCGGAGCATCACCTTTCGCATGCAGCCAGTGCGTATTATCCCTCACCGTTTGAAAAATCAGCGATACTGACTATTGATGGAGTTGGAGAATGGGCAACGGCTTCTATTTGTTTGGGAGAAGGGAAAGATATTACCAATTTAAAAGAACTTAGATTTCCGCATTCCTTAGGACTGCTTTATTCTGCTTTTACCTATTTTCTTGGTTTCCGTGTCAATTCAGGGGAGTATAAGTTAATGGGACTTGCGCCTTATGGAAATCCATCTTCTCCGGATATTGCCAGATATGAGGAAATTATCCTGAAAGATTTAATTGAATTAAAAGAAGATGGCTCGGTTTGGTTAAATCAGGAATATTTTGATTATGCCACCGGGCTTAAAATGGTAAATGAAGATAAATGGGAAGCGCTTTTTGGTTTTAAAACCAGAAAACCGGAAGATGCTCTCGAATCGGTACATTGTAATCTTGGACTGGCTATTCAAAATATTACAGAAGAAGCCGTAATCCGGATGGCAAAGGAAGCTAAACGTCTTACCGGAGCAGATTATCTTTGCATGGCTGGTGGTGTGGCATTGAACTGTGTATCAAATGGTAAGCTTCAAAAAGCTAATATTTTTAAGGAGATATTTATTCAGCCAGCGGCAGGTGATGCCGGTGGAGCTCTTGGTGCAGCGCAGGCAGCTTATCACATTTATTTTGGTCAGGAACGTAAAGTAACCTGGAAAGCGGATGCGATGAGAGGTTCTTATCTCGGCCCGACTTTCTCTGATCTTGAAGTGGAACTGACCGGTAAGAAATACAAAGCCGTTTCTACGCATTATGAAAATTTCAAGGATCTTGCGGATGCTTCCGCTAAATTATTGTCCGAAGGAAATGTAGTAGGATGGGTGCAGGGACGCATGGAATTTGGTCCCCGCGCACTTGGCGGCAGAAGTATTCTGGGTGATCCCCGGAATGCAGAAATGCAGAAAAAACTGAACCTGAAAATAAAATACCGCGAATCTTTCCGGCCATTTGCACCATCGGTGCTTGGCGGAAGATTGTGCAGAATATTTTGATTACGACGGTACATCACCTTACATGCTGCTGGTACATCCGGTAGCAGAAGGTCGCAGAAAACCTGTTCCTGCGAATTACGATTCAATGGATCTGCGTGAAAAATTTATTTTGAACGTTCAGATCTTCCTTCAATTACACACATTGATTATTCTGCAAGGATCCAGACGGTACATAAAGAAACCAATCCGCGCTATTATGAGCTGATTGATTCTTTTAAAGCACTCACGGGCTATGCGGTAGTTGTGAACACAAGTTTCAATGTTCGCGGTGAACCGATCGTTTGTACACCAAATGATGCGTATCGCTGTTTTATGCGTACAGAAATGGATTATCTTAGTTGTCGGGAACTATATTTTTGACAAGAAATTGCAGCCTGAGTGGATGGAAAAAGATAACTGGCAAGAAGAATTTGTTCTTGATTAAAATGAAAACAGCTATTTATTCACTCCCCTATCTGCAAAGTATATGACGTCTAAACTTGTTACCAGTCTGATCAGGATAGGTCTTCTTGGGTGTGTTATTTATTTTCTTTATTCTATCCGGATCATTTTCATGTAAAGTTTGATTATCCCGGTGCACCGCAAAGTGATAACTGGTATATCCGTCTGACCAAAACTTTTTTCTGGTTTTTACTGATCATTGAGATTCTGCGTATATTTTATTACGGTGTAGTAAAAAGCAAATCAAAAAGTATCCTGGCCAATGTTGTTACACTGGTTGTACCACTTTTGGTAACACTTATATTTCTGGAAATCATTTTCATGTTTGTTCCGCAAAGTCATGAAGGCGTGCTTTCCAAAGCGTCACAGATATGGTGGGAAAAGTACTGGAACCCTGTTAATGTGCTCGGATATCATGATAAGGAAGTAACAAAATCGTCAGGAAAAAAGCAGGTGCTGGTTATAGGTGATTCCTTTGCAGCTGGTCATGGTCTGGAAAATGTTTCAGAACGGTTTTCAGATCAGTTGGAAGAGAAACTTGGTAAGTCTCAATACACTGTTTATAACCTCGGCGTATCAGGTGCAGATACAAGAGATGAATACAAAACGATTGAAAGAATTTCCTGTAAAACCGGATGTAATTATCCTTCAATATTTCCCGAATGATATTGAAAAAGTAGGCAGAGAAAAAGGATTGTCCCTTTCCGGAACAGCTCCATATGCTGATTTGAAAGGACCTGATGGCAAGCATGGTAAAAAGATTTTATCTGCCAAATTTCATCTACTGGCAGTTACCGCACGCTTCGTTCAGTACATTTGAGAAATTTGTTCAGACTGCTTATTCAGACACAACAATCCTGAATTCACATTTGCAGGATCTTGTCTAATATGATTGCTTACCGGGATAGTACGGGAGCAAAAATGTATGCCGTTTTCATTCCGTTTTTATTCCAGTTGGACAAAAGCGCAACGTATACCAAACCTGTTGAAGATTACCTTCGCGCAAAAGGTGTTACTATTGTGCCGATAAACGACGGAATTGCTAAGATACCTGAGAAAGAACGTGTTGTTGGGAAAAATGACGGTCATGGAAGTACAATACTTAATACGTTAATTGCCGACAGGCTTTTTGACGTTATGAAAAAACCTTAATGTAAAATAAGGTTTATTTTACCGAAATTTGTAAAAACACATTACTGGATCTTGAAACTATAACCTAAAAGAAAACTAAAAATGGATTTTTTAACTGACTTATTCGCATTTATGAAGGAGCGCAAGAAATGGTGGCTTGCTCCTGTAATTATTGTATTGTTATTAATTGGTGTATTAATCGTAATTGGCGGTGGTTCAGCAGTTGCACCGTTCATTTATACCTTATTCTAGTTTGAAATAAAAGCCATCAGCAATAATTGTTGATGGCTTTTATATTGCTTAAAGGCTTCCTATTTGATAAGAAGCAAGATTTTTATATCCTTTATATAAAACAAATGAGTGAATCAGAAAAAGCCAAAGCGCAGCTGGTGATTGTAACCGGGCTGGTAGTGCTATATTTTATTTTTAAATCCAGATATCCTTATTTATTGATTGCAGCTGCCGCTGTTGGTGTAATCTGCATTGCAATTCCGGTTGCAGGAGATTTAATCGTAAAAGGCTGGTATAAATTTGCAGAAGTACTTGGGGCAATCAACGGCAAAATTTTACTTTCGATAGTATTTTTTATTGTTCTTGTACCCGGTAGCGATTATGGCAAAAATGGGTAAGAAAAATCCATTGGCCTTAAAACGTGAAAGCAAAAAAAGTGTATTTATTGATCGAAATCATAAATACACTTCGAAAGATCTTGAACAGGTCTGGTAGAAATATTTCAGTTTAAGCTATTCGAAAAGGGTCTTTTTAGACCCTTTTTTTTCTGCATGCTCTATCATAAAGTAATTGTAACATACCATCTTTCAAGCCGACATCCGGTACATGAATTACAGTTGCGCCAGCCCATTTCATGGCAGAAGTATAGATATCACCGGCCGGGACAATTACATCTGCACGGTCAGGATTTAATTGAAGTTTGTTGATACGTTCCGCAAGTGTAAACTGTGCGATATAATCACGCATACGAAGAATTTCATCCAGACTTGTCGAGCTTTCACTTAATTTGGATGACAAATCAAATAATTTATTGATGTTTCCGCCCGTTCCTACCGCTTCAATCGGTTGGGTATGATCTACATATTTAATGATCCATTCCTGCATTTTTTGGAAAGCCGTTTTAGATTCTTTTCCTTCCAATAAACGCACAGAGCCAAGCTTAAAGGATTTGGCAATTATTTTCTGACGATCCTGATACAGGTTAAGTTCGGTACTGCCGCCACCTACATCAATATGTAAATATTGTCCGTTGTCAAGCGATTTCACAACGACATTATTAACGAGTTCGGCTTCACGCTGTCCGTCGATAATTTGTATATGAATTCCCGTTCTTTGTTCAATATTCGCACGTACTTCGTAGCCGTTTTCAGCTTCACGCATAGCAGAAGTTGCGCAGGCCATATAATCTTCTACTTCATGAAGTTCCATCAAAAGCTGATACGAAAGCATCAGTTTGATCATGCGATCCTCACTTAAAGGCGATATTCTTCCTTCTGTAAAAACGTCATGTCCAAGGCGGAGCGGAAAACGTACGTACTCAACTTTCTTCATACGAGTGATTCCTTCGTCATGCAAAACCGAAGAGATTTGCATACGGGCACCATTGGATCCAATATCTATTGCAGCGAATTTCAAAAGCGAACTGTAATAAAGGTATAAATAAAAACCAAAAATAGGGCTTTTCACGAACATCTGTTAATAAAAATGTCCGGAATCACCCGGACAAATGTATTTACATTTTTTTGCCTATCTGGTATAAGAGCTTAATTTTGAAACCGGGCCCGGTTTTGGTGGCCTGCGGAGAAACCGGATTAAAATAACTGTAAAGGTATCCTTCTGCCTGAATAACAATCGGATGGAAACTTTTTTCTATCCCCGCAGAAAAGTTAACCGAATTGATAAGTTTCAAGTCAATTTTTTCAGAAGTCTGTTGAACAGTCCGATATTGATCAGGGCCGGGACGCGGACCGAAGTTATAGACGCATTCATATGTGATGTCTCTCTTTGAAGTAACAGTGAAATTCGTTCCTGCTCCTACAAAATAAGCAAAGTTATGAGGCAGATTTTGTCTGAAATTTACATTTAACGGAATCTGTTTCAGAGAAGAATTAATATTCAGGCTGCTGATTTTTAAAGCCATAGGCACGAAGTGATCTTTTCTAAAATCCGTCCGACTTTTCTGGTTATATACCATTTCAGAATAAAAATCTTCCGGTTTAATTTTAACCCAGCTAAATCCGGTTGAAATAGAAAAGTTTTTGGAAATAAGTACTTCTCCGAGTACGGTTTTAACCTGATTTTTCCCTTCCCATTGCTGTGCAATTCCAAAACGATATGGCACTTTCAAATTAAATCTTGGGATAGTATTTTCTGCTTTTTTAGTTGACTCTACTTTTTTTGTTGATTCAACACTTTTTGCTTCTTCCTGAATTTTCTGCGGATTAGCAGCCAGCAATACATTTCTTACCTGTTTTGGCGAGATACGGTGTATAAGGCCATAATTCATTTTCCGGGAAAGTGTAACATAATTAGTCTGGCCAACAGGAGATTGTATTTCGAGCTGATCAAATTTTTCATTCAGAATCTTTGAAGAAGCGACAATCACATTTGTCTGATCACCGGAATTATTATTAGCGAAAGAACCAACATTACCAGCATTTACATTACCACTAAAACCAGAACCTCTGCCTGAATTTCCTGCAACCTGGTTGTTTCCGGTTTTGCCTGAATAAGCGTTATTTGTTACAGATGGCTTGTTGTTAACTGCAACATTAGGATTTGAGCCAGTGACAGGATTCAAGGATTTTTCAGCAGAAGTAGTTCCAATCCCTTGATTGGACACTCCGCCATTATTAGGTCGGTCATTAATTGTCACAGCCTCATTTCTGTTATTCAAAGTAGGATTTGCAGTTCCTTCTTCCACAATTCTGTTATCAGGCCTTGTGTTATTTTCTTCGGCAACACTCTGTTTTTCACCAGTATTTGCCAATGATTCCTGATTTCTGTACTGTTGCGGAGCAAATCTTTGTTCTTCCTGATTTACAGATTGATTATCATAAACCGGTTTTTCGATTACCTGCTGCTGAACCAAATAGATCGTATCTGTTTTATGGATAACAGTTGGCGTGTTTTTTATGGTTTCAATCTGAGTCTTTAAGGATTTAACATCACTCAGCAAATCATTATTTTGTGAAAGTTGGTTCACATACAAAAAGACCATGACCGAAGACACAGCTGCCGCCGCCGCATAACCAAACCATGAACTGTATTGCTGCCAAAACGTTGGAGGCGTATTGGCTTGCATGAAGTTCTGCATTTTCGTCCAGTCATTTTCATGAAATTCGGGCTCAATGCTTTCTAGTTTCCGGCGTATAGTTTTTTCAAATTTATCAGTTTTCATTGCTTTTGAAAGACTTTATGCCCCAATCACTGGGAAAGAGATGTGGATAATATTGTTTGATCAAGTGTTGTAACCGTGCTCTTGCCCGAACGTAATGCGAGCGTACCGTAGCCTCATTAATTTGCAGTAAATCAGCTATTTCGCGATGGTTATATCCTTCAACTACATAAAGAAGAAAGACGTTTTTATATATTGGTTTTATTTCCTGTATTAGCTTTAAAATTTCATCCGCTGTTATCTGTCCCACAATGTCATCATCAAATCGCGGATATGGAGCATCTTCAAGCGACACCATATCTTCATGATGCTTTTTATGTTTTCGATAATAGCTGATTGCCGTATTTACCATAATCGTACGAAGCCACGCTTTAAAAGGATGTGCGGAATCATACTTATCCATATTTTTAAAAACTTTAAGGAAACCTTCGTTCAAGCACTTCCTCCGCCTCTTCAGGCGTAGATGTATAGCGTAGGCAGATGCTTTTTGAATATCCAAAAAAGTGCTTATACAAATACCTCTGAGCCTGGTTATTACCAGCTACACATGCAGAAACGACCGTTCCGAAGTCGTTTTCATCGAAAGAAGATTTTTTACCAAATAGCAAAGTTAGGGTGTCAAATTTGTCAGGATATGAATTTGTATTTACAGATACGCGTAAGTCTGCTGGTCCGTTGCAAAAGTTTTCTATTTGGGAAAAATATCTTTAGCTAAGTTAATCTTTTTGCCGGAAAAGTCAGTGTTGGAACAACGCATTTTATGGAAGCTACATTATTGATAATCAGACAAAAATAATTTTACCTGACATATATATGTAACTGATGGATTATTTTTGAGAACATATGTTTACAATACCAATATTATAATCATAAAAAAATCAAAAATAAATCCTTCACTTTGCAACAACCTGCTCTGAGGCGGCGTAATGACCCTTAAACCAACGGAAGTTTTATTGTCGCACGATTATTAAACGAATTGATTTATGAGAAGGCTGGTTGTAATGTTTGTCGCATCATTAGGTATTTTTATCGCTTCCTGCAGCAAGGATAATTCGGGCATGAGTCCAACGACTGATGCCAGCACGGATGTTAGTCTGGAAACTGTGTCCACAACGGCCGCACGTTTGGCAATTGAGTCTGATTCTGTAACGACGCATGTCTGTAAGGGCAAATTGACTGAGGTTGCTGTGGCGGATCTTGCCTCTGCAATCACTACGTATATTTCTACAACGTATCCGTCATCAACAATTAAATTTGCTGCGAAAGATGATAGTGGCAAGATTGTTGTAACAATTTTATTAGCGGACGGAACAACACCAAAAGGATTAATATTCAATGCGGACGGTACTTTTAAAGAAGAATTAAAACATTTTGAACATAAAGCGAAATTGACGGAAGTAGCAGTGGCAAATCTTCCTGCGGCTATTACTTCTTACATTACGACAACATATGCTGGTGCTGAAATCAAGAAAGCAGGTACCAATGCGGACGGACAATATTTTGTGGGGATAGTACTTGACAGCAAAGTTAAAGTATTACTATTCAACGCAGATGGAACTTTCAACAAGGAGTTGGACAGGCCAACCAAGGGAGGACCGAAAAAACATTAAAGAATTTTGTTAGGGGTGAGTTGGAATACGGGACTGGATCTTCTGGTTCCGTATTTATTTTTTCTGGCAACCAAAATAAATTGCTAGAAAACGTTATTTTGATTTAGAGTCGAGCATTTCAATTTCAGAAGTATTTTTTATTTCTCCCATCACAAACAAACTGTGGGAACTTCCGATATTTTCCAGCGATCCAAGTTTTTGCATCAGGAAATGCTGATACTGGGACATATCATTCACGACAATTTTTAGCAGAAAATCATAATCTCCTGAAATATTAAAACATTCCATTACTTCCGGCATTGCCAAGACCGCTTTGACAAACTTTTCTCCCATCGTTAATGAATGTTCTTTTAAAGCGATATTACAAAACACCATCAGTTTTTTGCCAACTTTTTCACGATCAACAAGTGCCACATATTTTTTGATAATGCCTTCTTTTTCCAGTCGCCGTATACGCTCATATACAGGCGTGTAGGAAAGATTTAATTTTTCTGACAATTCACGTGTTTTCAACGTAGCATCCTGTTGCAGATAATGGAGTATTTTGCAATCCGTATCGTCCAGATTATACATAGATAGATTATCTTTACAATTCACTTTTTTTACTTCAAATGTAGATAAATAATTTACCTGATGCTTGAAAAGCAGACTAACAGTCTATTTTTTTTCAATTTTTTGAATAAAACATCTATCAGCGTAAATTTGTATTGTGGATTTCCTGTGGCCCGCGTCGCAGGAAGTTTGGCAGGTTAAGAAAATGGCGAAATTATTTTTTCGGACTACGATAAAGATATAATGATAACAACTCAGAAGTTTGACATTCGTGAAATATTGAAAGAACGTATTCTTGTGCTTGACGGTGCAATGGGTACGATGATTCAGCGCTATAAATTAGAGGATTACGATTACAGCGGAGAAAGATTTAAAGATTGGGGACATGATGTAAAAGGTAATAATGATTTACTTTCACTCACACGCCCTGATGTGATCAAGGAAATTCATGCGGCTTATTTTGAAGCCGGTGCGGATATTGCTGAAACAAATACATTTTCAGGAACAACTATTGCCATGGCAGATTATGGCATGGAGGAACTGGTTTATGAATTAAATTTCGAATCAGCCAGAATTGCCCGTGAAGTTGCGGACGATTTTACAGAACGCGAACCAGATAAACCACGTTTTGTTGCAGGTTCTATCGGGCCAACAAACCGAACGGCTTCGTTATCTCCGGATGTAAATAATCCTGGTTACCGTGCGATCACTTTTGATCAGCTGGTGACTGCATATTACGAACAAATTAAGGGTTTGACGGATGGAGGATGTGATCTTCTTTTGGTTGAAACTGTTTTTGATACACTGAATGCAAAAGCGGCGCTTTTTGCTATTGATAAATTTTTTACGGATGCCAAAAACGGTTTGGTAGAAGTTCTGCCAAGCTGGAAAACAGGTGCCGACGGATTTTTGCCGATCATGGTTTCCGGAACCATTACGGATGCTTCGGGTCGTACACTCTCCGGGCAAACTACGGAAGCATTTTTGACTTCGATATCACATTTGCCGCTTTTGTCAGTTGGTTTGAACTGTGCCTTGGGTGCCGATTTGATGCGTCCTTATGTACAAATTCTGGCAAATAATTCTCCATTTTATACATCTGCTCACCCGAATGCGGGTTTGCCGAATGAAATGGGTGAATACGATGAATCGCCAGAACAAATGGGTGAGGTTATCGACGGGTTTTTGAGGGACAACCTGATCAATATTATCGGAGGATGCTGCGGAACAACGCCGGGACATATTCGTGTGATCGCGGATTTGGCCGGGAAATATAAACCAAGAGAAATTCCACAATCTGAAAAGATTTTGAAGCTTTCGGGTCTGGAACCGATGGATATTACCAAGCTTACCAATTTTGTCAATATTGGTGAACGTTGTAATGTTTCGGGTTCAAAAATGTTTGCAAGACTTATCCGTACCGGAAAGTTTGACGAAGCATTGGCGATCGCCCGCGACCAGGTTGAAAACGGCGCACAGGTGATTGACATCAACATGGATGAGGGGATGATTGATGGAGCGGAAGCGATGAAAACTTTCGTAAACCTGATCGCTGCTGAACCGGATATTTCACGCGTACCGCTGATGATCGATTCCTCGAAATGGGAAGTGATCGAGGCTGGTTTGAAATGTGTGCAGGGAAAAGCGATCGTTAATTCCATATCTTTAAAAGAAGGCGAAGAGAAATTTAAAGAATCTGCCCGTGCCGTTTTGCGCTATGGTGCTGCTGCTGTCGTGATGGCTTTTGATGAAACCGGACAAGCGGATAATCTGGAAAGAAGAAAAGAAATTTGTGGCAGAGCTTATCGAATTCTGGTTGATGAAGTAGGTTTCCCGCCACAGGATATCATTTTTGACCCAAACATCCTGACCGTTGCGACGGGAATGGAAGAGCATAATAACTATGCGGTCGATTTTATTGAATCTGTAAAATGGATTAAAGCGAATCTTCCTTATGCGAAAGTTTCAGGTGGCGTTTCAAACGTATCATTCAGTTTCCGTGGAAATGAACTGGTTCGTGAAGCAATTCATACAGCATTTTTATATCACGCCATCAGAGCAGGTATGGATATGGGAATTGTAAATGCCGGACAGCTTGGTATTTATGACGAAATTCCAAAAGATATTCTGGAACTGGTTGAAGATGTACTTTTAAACCGTAACGAAGACGCAACTGAAAAACTTGTAAGTTTTGCTGAAACGGTAAAAGATAAAGGAAAAGTAGCAACTGGCCCGGATCTTAGCTGGAGAGAATTGCCGGTGAGAGAGCGGATCAGTCATGCTTTGGTAAAAGGAATTGCAGATTATATTGAAGATGGATGTTGAAGAATGTCTGCCAATTGTTTACGCGTCCTTTGGAAATAATCGAAGGTCCTTTAATGGACGGAATGAGTATTGTTGGTGATTTATTTGGTGAAGGAAAAATGTTTCTTCCCCAGGTTGTGAAATCTGCCCGTGTTATGAAAAAAGCGGTTGCTTATTTGCAACCATATATTGAAGCAGAAAAACAGGAAGGATCGTCTTTCGCAGGAAAGATTTTGCTTGCTACCGTTAAAGGTGATGTCCATGATATTGGTAAAAATATCGTGGGTGTTGTGCTTGGCTGTAACAATTACGAAATTATTGATCTTGGCGTAATGGTGCCAACCGATAAAATCCTGGCCGCCGCTATTGAGCATAATGTTGATATCATCGGTCTTTCCGGATTGATCACGCCGTCGCTTGATGAAATGGTAGGAGTTGCGAAAGAAATGGAGCGTCGTCACTTCACCATGCCACTTTTGATTGGTGGTGCTACAACTTCTCGGATTCATACGGCTGTAAAAATTGATCCTAATTATTCAGGAGCGGTAATTCACGTGCTGGATGCTTCAAGGTCTGTTCCGGTTGCAGGGAAATTGATTCAAAGTGATTTGAGCCAGGCGCAGGTTTTGACAGATATCAAAGGAGAATATGCAAAACTGCGTGATGATCATGCAAAAAGAGGTGGAGAAAAAGCGCATCATTCTATTGAAAAAGCACGTGAAAATAAGGTAAAAATTGACTGGAAAGATTTCAAGGCAACGAAACCTCAGTTTTTAGGAACCCGGGTTTATGACGATTATGATCTTGCTGAAATAGCAAAATATATTGACTGGACACCGTTCTTTCAAACCTGGCAGCTGCATGGAAAATATCCGAAAATATTTGAGGATAAAGTAGTTGGTGAAGAAGCAACGCGTTTATTTGAAGATGCGGCCGTACTTCTTGGTCAAATTATTCGTGATAAAAGTCTGAAAGCACGTGCAGTAATTGGTTTCTGGCCAGCAAATTCGATTGGAGATGATATCGTTTTGCATCATTTTGAAGAAGAAGTAAAACAAACATCCTGTGAACGTCATGGTTCGCATGAGCATATTGAATACAAAATAAGTCAGCATACGGTTGAGCAGGTGAACGGTGGTGAACTGGTAAATGATACCATGAAAGTTTTGCATCATCTGCGCCAGCAAAGTGAAAAAGCAAAAGGTCTGGCAAATTATTGTTTGTCTGATTTTGTAGCGCCTCTTGAAAGCGGTCATATGGATTATATGGGTGGTTTCACTGTTACGGCTGGAATCGGGATTGAAGCTTTAATTGAAAAATTTGAAGCGGATCATGATGATTATAACAGTATCATGGTAAAAGCTTTGGCCGATCGTTTGGTGGAAGCATTGACTGAACTTATGCATGAACGCGTTCGGAAAGAAATCTGGGGACATTCTCCGGAGGAAAATTTCACCAATGAAGAACTGATTAAGGAAGCGTATACCGGTATTCGTCCGGCCCCGGGATATCCGGCAAGTCCTGATCATACCGAAAAGCGTATGTTATTTGATTTGCTTGAAGCTGAAAAACTGGGCATTACATTAACCGAAAGTTATGCGATGTATCCTGCGAGCAGCGTGAGCGGATGGTATTTTTCACATCCGGAAAGTCGTTATTTCCCGGTAGGAAAAATCTTTAAGGATCAGGTTGAAGATTATGCAAGAAGAAAAAATATGCCGCTGGAAGAAATTGAAAAATGGCTTGCTCCGGTTTTAGGATATTAATAGTAGTAAGGTTCAATTTTGCAGAAGAGAGTCGGGAAACCGGCTCTCTTTTTTTGTCGTAATCCGTTCTGTGACTTTTCACGTAGATATACGTACAGAAATGGGGTATTAATACGCTATTTTTAGTCGAAAATATTTAAAATATTTGTAACGTGCTGATACTGTTTACGATGATCACACGTTTGTATTTATAGCCAGGAAAAATTTAAGAGACACCAGCATACACATCGTCATGAAAAGGAATATATTAATTTTTATTTTTCTGATTTTAGCCGCCACTTCTTTTAAGTACAGGTCTAAAACACAGGCAGGTATTTTGAATCCGGATTCAAGAGTATTTATTGAACAAGCCGCAGATTCTCCACACGATCCTGAGTTTGGCATAAAGAGTGAAATTGATATTATAAGAGGTCTGGAAAATCAGGAACGAGAAGCTTTTATTAAAAAAGATACAGCAAAACTTTCCAGTTTATGGTCGTCTGCGCTTGTTGTAACGAATACGGATAATAGCGTAAGAATGCTTTCAGACATTAAAACTGATCTTTCAAAAGACAAAAAAGCGATTGCTGCATTTGACCGTATCATTGAAAAAATCACAATTAATGATAACGTTGCCGTCGTAATGGGCCATGAAATTACCACTGCGTCAATGACTTCTGAGACTCAGCAAAAAGCCATGACAAGAAGATTTACAAACATCTGGATGAAAAATGGCAGTGGCTGGAAACTAACTGCACGCCAGGCTACTAACATTTCAGAGAAACAATAGAATCTGCTTATTTTCAGATATTTTATTTCGCCTACTATCTTATATGAAAACTATAAGACATTAGGCGAAAAATTTATTGTTTATCCGGGATCGGGAAAAACTCAATATCTTATTTTGCATAACCTGTAACTTACATAAGAATTGTTTGTTATTTTGCATCTTGGTTTTGTGGGTAACAAATAATTTTCATGGAAAGATTTACTGGTCTGTTTGGTATAGCATTGATTTTGGGAATTGCTTTTGCAATGTCAAACAATCGTAAAGCAATTAATTATCGTACTGTTGGTGTTGGTCTGGCGATTCAATTTGGGCTCGCAGTATTTATTCTCCGCACCGATACGGGTCAGGCTGTTTTCCAATGGTTAGGTGCAAAAGTTCAAAAATTACTTTCTTTTTCAGATAAAGGTGCTGATTTCGTGTTCGGTACGCTCGTTCGTCCTGATCTGATGCAAAAGGCATTTGGGCCGGGAAATGATTTTGTGTTTTTCTTTAAAGTAATTCCTACCATTATTTTTGTAGCAGTTCTTGTGAATATGCTTTACCATTTAGGTATCATGCAGCGTGTCGTTTCAATCATGGCACGTGGCGTATACTGGTTAATGGGCGTGAGTGGCGCAGAAGCAGTTTCTAACGTTGCAAGTACTTTTGTTGGTCAGGTTGAGGCACAAATTATGATAAAGCCGTACCTGAAAAATATGACGAACTCTGAACTTCTGGCATCCATGACAGGAAGTTTTGCCTGTATTGCCGGTGGCGTTATGGCCGTTTATATTTCTCTCGGCGTACCAGCGCCGTATCTTATTGCAGCCAGTTTAATGGCGGCTCCGGGAGCATTGGTAATCTCCAAGATCGTTTTTCCGGAAACGGAACAATCAAATACCAAAGGTGCTGTAAAACTTGAAATCAAGAAATCACATGCGAATTTACTGGATGCTATTGCAGCAGGAGCGGGCGAAGGTTTGAAAGTTGGTTTCAACGTTATTGCGATGTTAATCGGTTTTATTGCTTTGGTAGCGCTTCTTGATTATTTGTTGGGATTAATCGGAGGCGTTTTTTCTTTCCCTGAATTAAGTTTCAATTTCGTTCTTGGTAAAATATTTTCTGTGTTTGCCTGGGCCATGGGCGTTCCTTCAAAGGATATTGAAGCAGCCGGTTCCTTAATGGGTACCAAAATGGTAATTAATGAATTCGTTGCTTATCTTGATATGGTGAAAATGAAAGATACACTGGATCATAAAACGATTGTAATCACAAGTTTTGCACTTTGCGGTTTTGCCAATTTTAGCTCGATCGCCATTCAGGTGGGTGGAATCGGAGAATTGGCTCCATCACGCCGGGCAGATTTGGCGCGTCTGGGTTTTAAGGCTTTGATCTGCGGAACGCTTGCTTCTTATATGTCAGCGACTTTGGCAGGATTGCTTTTGTAATATTATACTGATAATATGAAACGGTTGGGTTCACGCCTGACCGTTTTTTTTATGCCAATAATCGCTATCGATTTGAAGAAAATTAGCCGATGTTTCAAATTTCAATCCTAATACCAATTCATATTCCTCTCCAATCAACAATACCTTCTTCTTTGTGTGAAAAGCATGTGAAGATAAGCTCCTATTAACGACAAAAGTGATTATTCATTTAGGTAAAATACGCGTGAAACTTAATTAATGCTGAGGCTTATTTAAGTAACCTTTTGTTTGAAAAAATTTTGTAAAACCGGTTAATAACATGAAAGTCAATTTGTTAAGAATATCTTAGATTGCCCGGATCTTTTTTATAAACTTGCATAGGATATCAGGGGGAGCTCACAAATGAATCAAAATTATAAGGTAATTTAATTGACGCACACAACAACTTCTTGCTGAATATTTTCGTGATTTCTTACTATCCAGATTGCTGCCGAATTCCTGGTGATCGCGGGAGGCATCTTTGCTAGCTATTCAACGTCTCTTCTTTTTTTTATCAGGCTATTTCTTTCACCGGAGATCGTTGTGACCTGATATGCATTTGTTCAACGTATAGCGTCACCAGTATTGGCGCTATCCTGGAAAATTTATGCCCTGAATACTTCAAGAATTCAAATATCAAAGTTTTTACTAACCGGCACGCCGAAAACGGTATCCAAGAGTAGGCAACAAAACTACTTACCATGAACGATTTATTAAACCAAACAAATGTTTCCCTGGATGACGAAGCGTTTGCTGATTTACTGTCAGATTTACAAGGAAACGTTTTAAAGTTTCACGGCAGAACACATGCATTTCATATTTTTCTGAGATTTATTCCGGAGAATATCACGCAGGTAAAAGAGTGGTTATCCGGTTTTTATGTGACTTCGTCGTCTAAGCAATTACAGGATTCGCGCACAAGAGAAACGGATCCGACATTCGATGGCGGTACTTTTTTTAACATTTCACTTTCCGCGTCAGGCTATAATGCTTTGGGTATTCCTTTGAATGAAACACCGGATGATCCGGCTTTTCGTGCCGGAGCTAAACTAAGAACAGGAATTACCGGCGACGATCTTTTTACCTGGGAAAATGATTTTAATACCGACATTGATGCACTCATTATTGTGGCCGACAGCAATATATCGACTGCGACGCGTGAAAAAGACAACATTTTATTTTCTGTGCCTGGATTTATTGATGTGGTGAAAGTGCAGAAAGGAAAGATTCTTCGCAATAAGCATGGTATCGGTATCGAACATTTTGGTTACGCAGATGGCGTGAGCCAGCCAAATTTTCTGGCAAATTCTGATTCGCCAGCTACCCAGTGGGAAGATAATGGTGCCTTGCTAAGTACTCTCCTGGTGCCGGAGCCGCCAATAGCCGGATCGCATACTTTTGGCAGTTATTTTGTCTTCAGGAAACTGGATCAAAATGTAAAGAAATTCAAAGACGCCGAAGAGGAATTAAGTAAAACTTTCAATCAGGATCCGATTGATGATGAGGTATTTGGAATATTTAATAAAAATGGTGTGCAGAATAGTGAATTAGCTGGCGCCATGATAGTAGGACGTTTTGAAGACGGAACCATCGTTACTTCGCATAGTGATGAAATGGGGATCATTACAGAAGGTCAGCTTGAAAATGATTTTGATTACCGCGATGATACAGCCGGAATGAAATGTCCTTTTCATGCCCATATAAGAATCACAAATCCGAGACAAGACGTATCGGCAGATTTTGCCAAAAGTGTGAGACTAACCCGGCGCGGAATTCCTTTTAATGATATCGGACGCGATGAATTCAACATGGATGGTGACCAACCGGATGGTGGCGTTGGGTTATTGTTTATGTGTTACCAAAACAGCATCGTCAATCAGTTTGAATTTATCCAGCACTCGTGGGTCAATGATGGAGAAATTGGTCCGGGAAATTTTGTTGGTCAGGATGCATTAATCGGGCAGGGGTCAAATCCTACTGTAAAATCATTGCCAGGTCAATGGAATACAACAAATGATATGAAACCGGTTCCTCCAAGTTTCCGGGATTTTGTTACTATGAAAGGTGGTGAGTATTTCTTTACACCGAGTATCAGTTTTTTACAATCTCTGGGCTAGCGGGAGATAAGGTCTAAAAATCCTCCACCTATCAAATTTAATGTACAGCCATAATTGAAGCCTTCATCGGATTTAATTATGGCTGTTTTGTATGATGCAGGTACCGTTTCATTAAATTGTTAAACATTACAAAGTATCCTGGCGTGGCACGATTATATTCGCATGCAGTTCACACGCGATTTCTAAATCAAAATTAAAAACCTCCATATGAAACAAATCAAATTCGCATTCACACTATTATCCGACAGTTTCAGTGAATTTATGAATGACAATGGGCTCAAACTGAGCGCTGCGTTATCTTATTATACCGTTTTTTCTCTTGCACCAATGCTTCTGGTGATTATTTCAGTACTCAGCATATTTTTTGGAAGAGATGCAATTCAGGGTGAACTATTTGATCAGATTCGTGGATTGGTAGGAGATAATGCCGCTGCACAATTACAGGAAATTCTGAAAAATGCCCAGGTTTCAAATAAATCGGGAGTAGCCGCCGCCATTGGGATTGGTACTTTACTGATTGGTGCAACCGGGGTTTTTGCTGAAATCCAGGATTCTATCAATTATATCTGGTCGATCAAATCCAAACCTAAAAAAGGCTGGCTGCAATATTTGAAAAATCGGCTGCTTTCTTTTTCTATTATTCTTACGCTTGGATTTTTATTATTGGTTTCGCTTGGGGTCAATGCGATGGTTGATCTGTTAAGTTCAAGATTGCAACAGTACTTTTCGGAAGCATCAGTTATTCTTTTTTATATTGTCAATCTGGCTGTGGTGCTTGCCATTATTACTTCACTTTTTGCTGTAATCTTTAAGGTTCTTCCGGATGGATTTTTGCGCTGGAAAGAATGTTTGGTTGGTGCCGGATTTACCGCAGTTCTTTTTCTGGTTGGTAAATTTGTTATCACTTTTTATATCGGAAAAGCGGATCTGGGAGCAACTTATGGTACTTCGGCGTCAATAGTAATTTTGCTGACCTGGGTTTACTATTCTTCAATCATTCTTTATTTTGGTGCTGAATTTACCAAGGTTTATGCCAAACTGGATGGTGTTGGTATTGCGCCAAATCAGCATGCGGTTTTAGTTATAAGGAAGGAAATTGATGAGGAAACGGGGAAGGTGGTTTAGCTCGTTTTGCCACGAATACACGAATGTTCACTAATAATTATTGGATAGTGTTAAAAGAAAAATCCCTGACCGAAATTTCGATCAGGGATTTTTTATGTCCTTTAATTATCTATTAAATTATCTGATAATCAATTCGTAAGGTAGTCTGGTTTGCATTCCACCCATGTTCATCAGCTTTTTATACATCTTCACATAAGTTGACAATTCACCTAAATTTCTATCCAAAACTTTGTCTTCCGATCCGCCCATCATTTTACCAAGCAGTTCTTCAATTGGCTTTTTCTTTTCAGGGAAATAACGAACGCGGTAATCTCCTTCGTCTAATTTTGCTGCTTTGGCTGCGATAACGATAGCGTCATCAATTCCACCTAAAACATCAACAAGTCCGTTTGCTTTTGCTTCCGTTCCTGACCAGACACGTCCTTGTGCCAGACTTCTCAGTTTTTCAACTGGCATTTTTCTGCCGGCAGCCGCTTTGGTAGTAAATTTGGCATAACCTTCATTTACATTTTTCTGGATCATTGATTTCTCAAATTCCGTCATGTCGCGGGTTGCAGTCGGCCAGTCAGCGTGTTCACTTGTTTTAACAGCGTCGAAAGTCACACCTAATTTGTTGTTCATGAAATCTTTTACATTGAATATCAATCCAAAAATCCCGATAGAACCAGTAATTGTATTTGGCTGCGCAACAATTTTATCACAACCCATCGCCATATAATACCCGCCCGAAGCAGCTACGTCAGACATGGAAGCGATGATTGGTTTCTTTTTCGAGGTGATCTGAATTTCTCTCCACATCACATCCGAAGCTAGTGCACTTCCACCCGGAGAATTGATACGAAGCACAATTGCTTTGATTTTATCATTGTCGCGTGCTTTTTTCAATTCCTTAATAAAATCATCCGACCCGATTGATTCGTCACTTCCTTCTCCGGAATTAATTTCACCTTCCGCAACCAGAACGGCAACACGATTGTTATAATCTCCGTCTTCCGGTGTCACATCCGATTTAATGTATTTGTCAACACCGATGTAAGAAATATTTTTCTTGTCTTCGATGCTCAAATCCTTTTTAATACTGTTTTCAAATTCATCCCAATAACCTAAATGTGTTACCAGTTTATTTGCCAAAGCAGCTTCCGGATTATCAATTGTAAGAGAATCTGCAAAACCTTTTAATACCGGAACTTCAATACCACGAGATTTTGAAATGTTGGTAAGGAAATTACCATAAATCGCACCGATCAGTTCTGCCGATTGTTTTTTGCTAGAATCACTCATATTCTCACGAATAAAAGGCTCAATCGCGCTTTTGAAAGAACCAACACGGAAAATTTCCGGCTTGATATTTAGTTTATCAAATGTCCCTTTGTAAAAACTATATTCCGCTGACATCCCGTTCCATTCCATTCCTCCGGCCGGATTCAAATATATTTTGTCTGACAATGAAGCCAGGTAATAGCCTTTTTCAGAAAATGATTCGCCGTAAGCAACGACAAACTTTTTAGATTTTTTGAATTCCAAAAGCTGATTTCTGATCTCTTCCAGCGTTGCCCAACCCGCTTGCGGATTTTCTGCTTTCAAATAAATTCCCTTGATCTTGTCATCTTTCTGTGCGTTTTTCAAGGCATCTTTGATGTCCTTCAAACCTGTAACATTTTCATTTCCGGAAAACGGTCCGCCAAGTTCAGACAACGGATTTTCAACACCAACTTCCGCAATAGGCTTATTGAGGTCGAGTTTTAAAACCGATTTATCTTCAACCACAACTTTCTCATCAGAAGAAAGCGCGCTTCCTATGCCAATGAGAATAAAAAATGATAGTACAAAGAATACCAGAATACCGACGAGGGTTGCGAAAACGTATTTAAAGAATTGTAACATAATGGATATATAGCAATGATTTTGAGTTTCTCAGTTATTGATTTAACAAAATTAACTATTTATTGTGCCAGGTAGGTTAACAAATAATGTCCGAAGGCAATTTTAGTGAAATGAATGGTTATATTTTCATTTCGATAATTCTTTCTTTTTTATTTCCTTGCAAATCCTCGGATTGCCTCGATCAGTTTTGTTATTTTTGTACAAATTATATCAATGAAAAGAACACTCATACTTGTGCGCCATGCCGCTGCCGAAGACCAGAAATTGATGGTTCGGGATTTTGAACGTGAACTGGTTGGAAAGGGCAAAACGGATTCTTCTGCAATGGGAAGATGGCTGGCTTCGAAAAATATTTATCCTGACCGTTTTATTTCAAGTCGGGCTGCACGTGCTTCACAAACGGCGGTGATTATGGGTGATCAGCTGCATTTTCAGGCTTCGGATATTATTCTGGAAGATATTTTGTACGATGGCGGCGCGCGCGGTTATCTGGCTGTGGTGAATGCAATTCCTGCGGAAAGTGAAGTTGTAGCATTATTCGGACATAATCCGGACATAACTTATTTCGCTGAATATTTGTCCGGCGCTGACCTGGATTCTATGTCGAAAGGCAGTCTTGTGATCATTGAATTTGATAATCTGGAATGGGCAGAAGTTTCGTGCCAAAACCGGAAATTTTATTTTGTACCAATCTCCCAAACAATTGCGGGACTCAATTCAGTAATGGAAACTCCAAATCGTAACCGACGGATATTTATCACCGTATTTATACTTTTCGTGGCACTTGTTTATCTACATTTCTTACGATATGTCAAGCCGGACTACGGCTCCCTGGAATAAACCGAAGCAACTGGAAAGAGCATTGCCGGGGGAACTTCCGGAAAAGGATACGTTGGGAATTGATTCGCTTTTGAAGGAGGTAAAGTGATTGTCAAGTTTTGTCATTTATTGTCAGGAAGTGGTCAGGAGATTGTCATTTGTAGTCAGGTTTGGTCGGGAATTGTCGCGGCAATTATGACCGGGGGTGGAATTCGGTGATGATTTGTCTTAGGTAATCACGGTCGAGGTGGGTGTAGATTTCTGTTGTGGTGATGGATTCGTGGCCCAGCATTTCCTGAACGGCTCTTAAACTGGCGCCGCCTTCGATTAGGTGAGTGGCAAAGGAATGACGGAATGTATGCGGACTTACGTTTTTTGAGATTCCTGCTTTTTCGGCTACATCTTTGATGATCAGGAAAATCATAACGCGCGAAAGTTGTCCGCCGCGACGGTTCAGGAAAACAATATCTTCACTGTCTTTTTTGACTTCGATTTCTTTTCTGACATGTTCCAGGTAAAGTTCGACGTATTTTATCGCTTCTTTTCCAATCGGTACCAATCTTACTTTATCACCTTTTCCCAAAATCCGGATAAAGCCGATATCGAAATAACAGAAGGTTAACTGCAATCCGATCAGTTCGGAAACTCGTAATCCTGAGCTGTACAAAACTTCAATAATTGCCCGGTTTCTGGTTCCTTCCGGCGTGGAATGATCAATGGCGTTGAGCATTTGTTCAATCTCGTCATAAGACAAAACATCAGGAAGTTTTCTCGGCAAACGTGGCGCTTCGATTAATTCTGTCGGATCTTCCGTGATCTCGTTTTCCAAGTAACAAATATTTGTAAAAAGCCTTGATTCCCGAAAGCATCCGGGCCTGTGAATGTGCGGTCAAGCCTAATTCTGACAAATATTTCAAAAAAGCTAAAAGATGTTCTTCTTTTGTCTCCACCGGAGAGACGTTTATTGCGGCGAGTTCGATATATTCAGCAAGTTTTTCAACATCCCGGACATAAGCCTGAACGGAATTGTCGGAAAATGACCTTTCCAGGCGGAGGTAATTTTTAAAATGTTTGATGTAGCTTTGCCACATAATTTCACTGGTTGTTTAATCTTATAAATGTAAGGCCCGAATCTTTTTTATGAAAAAAATCTTAATTCTCAACGGTCCGAATCTCAATCTTTTAGGAACCCGTGAGCCTACGGTATATGGAAACCAGTCGTTCGAAGATTATTTTAAAGGTTTAAAAAACGAGTTTCCCAAAACGCAGCTTCATTATTATCAATCCAATCATGAAGGTGATTTAATTGATAAAATCCACGAAGTAGGATTTACTTTCGACGGAATTATTGTCAATGCAGGTGGTTATTCTCATACTTCAGTAGCCCTGGCCGACGCACTTTCCGCAGTTACCACGCCGGCCGTTGAAGTTCACATTTCGAATATTTATACCCGCGAGCCGTATCGTCATCACAGTTATCTGACCGACCGCTGCAAGGGAATGATAAGCGGATTAGGCTTAAAAGGTTATGAGCTTGCGCTAAGATATTTTTTATAAAATCAGATTATCTAAAAACTGCATTGCTAAAAAGTATTTTGCCATTGTAAAGCATTCCGCGGAAAAGAGGATCATCCATCAGATACGTGATTTTCCCCTGTCCCATTTGCTGAACGCCCATGATCAAAGTATTTTTTAGCTTGTCAGTTGCCTTGTTTCCAACGAAACCAGCTTTGTACGCTGTTTCCGTCAGATAACCCACATTCCAGCCATCTGTCAGGTAATCCATATTGTAGGCATTGCGTACAATCGTGAAATAATCCTTGCTGCAACCAAACGAAAGCGGATGTGTAGCGTCAAGCGTAACCTGGTACATACTGCCCGGCGAAGTCGTGCTGGCTTCTTCTCTTTCCTGTTCACCAAATTTTTTGAAAGTATCCTGATCTTTTTTGTGCGTCGTTACTTTTTTGGTAAGATCAAATCCGGGTTTGTTCAAAAATGCGTCATTGGCATTTTCCATCGCAATAAGTCTTCCACCTTTTTTAACCCAGTCCTGCAAAGTGGCCAGCAGTTTTTCATTCAGAATATTGGAATAATTTCCACTTGGTAAAATCAAAACATCAACCTGATCAAAAGGAAGTTGTGAAAGTTTGTCCTGAGAAATCAATGTCAGCGGATATTTGATCTGTTGCTCAAAATAATGCCAAACTGCACCGACGGCGGTAGGGGAAATGCCGTCTCCAACCAGTGTTACAATTTTTGGAGGGCGAATGGTGACCACCTCATCCGAACCAAAACTGGCTCCGGCTGTTACGCCGCCTGTTGTTACCGGGACAAGTTTTACAAAGTGTTTTGTGGCCAGTGCCGTAACAAGACTGTCAAAATTGCTCACATAATTTCCCTTTTTTGTAATGATCAAAGTTCCGGCCTCGAAGGACATTTTATTCGTTTCAAAAGGAATATTAGAAGTACGAACCAGGATTTTTCTTTTTAATAATTCAGAAAGGAAAACGGCATCATTGACGCTGTTCCATTTTGCGATATAAGCGTAAGGCGTTGCAGTCGGAATTCTGTTTTCAATTTTTTCAGATTGATACGCTGCCGGAACATATTTTTCTTTCAAACCAAAAGTTTTAATTCCATACAAATAGGAAATTCCCCAGCTGGTGATATCATAAGTAATAGAATCTTCAAGAACCGGTTTTGTTTCAAAAAGAATTTTAAGCAGATTGGATTTCGGCTGATAAGCGCTGATCAGAAGATCGTTGCTTTCCATTTTAATATTCTGATCCGAAAGCGTGGTCAATTCTGTTCCTTTAACCGCAAGATTTTTACCGGCAATACCATATTCAAAACCTTGTTTGGAAAGCCATTCTGTGAAAGATCTGACACGTTCCTCATTTCCCTGTGATTTGATCAGATAAGTCTTATAAGTACCAATCGGTTTTTGAACAGCATTTTCATAAAAACTATTAAACTCGGAAACCATTTTATCCTTATTGGTAGAAACGGTTTCAAGCGTAGCGACACTCGTTACATAATGATGTTCAATCCGGCTTTTCAAAGTCAGCGTATCGTTTTCATCCGGGCGTTCAATGGCCAATCCAGCACGACCGCCGCCGCCTTGCTCATAAGTCATCCCGATTGCGCCGTTGTAGGTTGGCCAGGTATCGCCGTAACTTGGATAGAACAAATCGTATTCTTTTTTGGAAAAATAGGTCCAGTTATTCTGATCAAAATATTTCCGGCAGTTTGCGCCAAGAATCTCGTTGAACTCGCGCTGCCATTTGGTAATATCCTGGTGAAAAGGTTTTGCGGCAGGAGGGAAATAGTAACTTCTGTTCGGGCCCATTTCATGGAAATCAGCATGCAAATGCGGCATCCACTGGTTATAGAAAACGATGCGTTCCTGCGTTTCTTTTTGTGTTTGCCATGCCCAGTCGCGGTTCAGGTCAAACAAATAATGGTTAAATCTTCCGCCTGGCCATGGTTCATTATGTTCCAATGCAAAAGGAGTCACGTCAGGAACTTCGTTTTGAACGCGGTTATACCATTGTGCATAACGATCACGACCGTCCGGATTAATGCAGGGATCGAGAATGACAATCGTATTTTTCAAAACATCCTGCATCGAGCGATTATTCTTATTCAGCAATTCGTAAATCACTTTCATGGAAGTTTCGGAAGATACCGCTTCATTTCCATGGACATTATAACTTAGCCAGGCAATGGCCGGCGTTTTATCATCTGGTTTTACCAGATTGATTCTTTGTGCTTTTAAGATGATCAAGTACGAATTTCTTCGAGGTCGAGCAAAGTTTTCAGGCGAGGCGACAATGAATCACCATCAGCGGTCTTCCTTCATTGGTACTGCCATATTGTACCACCTTTACCTGATTCGGATTTTGTGCGGCGATAGTCTTAAAATAATCGACAACCTGATAGTGGAAAGAGAATTTGCTGCCCAGCGGATAGCCCAGAAATTGTTCCGGCGTTTTGTTTTGGGCACTGGCATTAAATAAAGCAAAAGATAATATAAGACCGTAAATGTATCTTATCATGATGGAGTGAAGATTTAGAAAGTAAGCCTTCCCAAATTTAATAAGTAATGGGAATTTACAGCTACGCTAAAATAATTAAAAAAAAGTTTTCAATTGAAGTATCTGAAAATCAGACAGGTAAAAAATATCTTTCATTTATTTTTCTGAACGGTTTGGATATTAAAAATCAACCGTGCATATTTGCACCACGATATCGGAAAACGGAGTTGAAAAATGAAAGAAAAGTGCTGAATATCGCAACGAAGTAGGAGACCAGTCGGCCCATTCGTCTAGCGGTTAGGACACGACCCTTTCACGGTTGAAACAGGGGTTCGATTCCCCTATGGGTCACAAAACCGTGTGAGAGTAATAGTTTTCAATCACATTATAATCGAGTTAAGTTATTTGAGAAGCCTACTGAAAAGTGGGCTTCTTTTTTTTGTGATTAAGGATATAGGTACCCTCAAAAATTCCAACTAAATCATATAACCGTAAACGCCCCAGTCACCCCAACACAAGCAAACGAAGGCAACCTCTCAATTCCAAACAGGGCCCTGGTATGCTTCCCCTTATCACCCAAAACTTCCAGAAATAAATCCGAAGCGCCGTCAGCAATCGTAGGAGAATCATTCCATTCTCCGTCGGCGGCGTAATAAATATCCAGATGATTTAATCCTTCAATTTTTTCAAATCCCAGGTGTTTTTCGATTTGTCCCAGAATATTCATCGCCGCGATTCTGGCTGCCTGGTAACCTTCAATTGTGGTAACTTCTTTTCCCAATTTTCCGGCGTAATGTAATATTCCCTGATCAATCGGAAACTGAATGGCTACATAGGCAATATTTCCTCTCACATTTACCGCAACATAAGACCCGCCCGGATTAGGTACACTGCGATCCGTAATTCCCTTTAAGAGCAAATTGCTTTTTATTTCTTCTAAATCCATTTTTTTAGTTTGTTGCAGACTTATTCATTTATCAAAATGATGCCACAATATGGTCTGGCATTACAATAGTACGACGGATTGAAAACTGAAAAAATGATCAAAAATATAATATTCGACATGGGAAATGTCATTGTTGATGTCGATGTTCCGGAAACTTATCGTGCTTTCGCCAAACTTGCAGATATCAGCGAAGAAAAATCAACCAGGATTTTTGAAGAGAAGAAATTTTATTTCAATCTGGAAATTGGGAAAATAAATAATTCCGAGTTTCGAAATTTACTAAGAGATTCGTTTGGTCAAAATTTGACTGATGAGGAAATTGACACAGCATGGTGTGCAATGTTAGCCAATTTGCCAAAAGAACGTCTCGACAGAATAAAAGAACTTGGAAAATCATATCGAATTTTTTTACTAAGCAATACAAATTCAATTCACATAAAATGTGTATCCGAAAAGTCAGCTGGTTATGGTTATGATTTTCTCAGCCTTTTTGAAACAACTCTTTTCTCCTATGAATTGGGTTTTATGAAGCCAGATCGTGATTTTTATATAGAAGCTATCAAAAAAACAGGCTTAAAAGTTGAAGAGACTTTATTTATCGATGACAATTTTGATAACATCGAATCTGCCAAAACGGTAGGAATTGAAACGATTTGGTTGAATCCGCTGGGGAGTATTTTGGAGAAACTGAAAGAGTATTAAGCGGAAAACATTGGTTACGGTTCAGTGCTTTCGACCGCAGACTTTTGTCACGCTTCAAGTTTTTCTAAATAAAGAGTTTGTGTTATTTTGAAAAGATTACGCAAACTCTTTATTATTTTTTAATGGTCAGATTATTTCACGACCGTAGCTTCCAACTCAACTTTTAATGTTTCAAAAAGGCTGGTTACTTCTAATAAGGTAGTCGCCTGCTTAATGTCATGCTTGGCTATCCAATCCTGAAATATGGGAAAATGAGGCCAAAGTTCAGCGGTTGAAGTAGTGTAGATATTTAGCCGGACAATGCCTTTGCATTCAAACCCGGCTTCGCTGATAACTTGTTCCAGATTTTGCAGCGCCAGAATTAACTGGGATTTCATGTCTTCATTACTTGATATTCCATCCGCGTTGATAGCGGTCTGCCCGGAAACATAGAGCGTACTTTCAACATTTTTTACTTCGACAGCCTGGACATAACTGCGTCCATCCTGCCATTGCCAGGGATTTGTGATTCTTTTTTCCATGTTTTTAAGGTTTTGCCAATGCTGACTATGTATTAAAATTTGCAATGCAAAGGTCTCGTAACACATGGAAACAGAGGTTGATCAAACGCACAATTATGAAGTGAGGTATGTCACATCAGGTAGATAAGCGGCTTAATGTTTCCCGGGAAACACCAAGGTAGGCGGCCAGAAGTCTTTTTGGCACGCGCTGAATAAGTAAGGGATATTGTTTAAGAAGCTGTTCGTAACGCTCTTTTGAATTAGAGGTCAGCGAAGATATAATTCGTTTCTGTGCTGCCAGAAAACCAAAGTTGGCTTTTTGAAGAAAGAAACGTTCCATCTTTTGGAGATCATCACATAGCTTTTTATAATCATCGAGCGCGAGACATAATACCTCCGTATCTTCAATACATTCCAGCGACATTGTTGCTTCCGTCTGTGTATAATAGGCGTAAAAATCACTTTCCCACCAATCTTCCATAGCAAAAGAAACAATGTGTGGTTTTCCGGTATTATCGGTGTAAACCAACTTTAAAAGTCCGGAAATAACAAAGTAATGATACTTCACCACGTCTCCTTCCTGAATAATAAACTGGTGTTTCTTGAATCTTTTGGTTGTAAAATGAGTAGACACAAATGCAAATTCATCATCTGTAAGTGGTACTACCTTTTCAATATGTTGTCTGAGTTTTTCGTGCATAAAGTAAAGATGGCCACGAATTAATTAGGTTATCGAATGATCAATTTGAGTTGATAAAAATAGGTAAGTTTTTATGATTAGTGATTATTAGTGTTATCGCAATTTGTACTCAATAACAATATATAGTCTATAAATTTAATATAGAAAATGAAAATCTTTTACTTTTATACTTGATCACTAAAACTGATATCTATCCTATTATGGTGATTGGTCAAGTATTTTTTGCTCGTCACAATATCTAAATATGTCGAATTTTTTTGCATACCTCCTGGTTTTTACGCTGTTGGCAACCTATGATGATTCAGTTGCTGCCATAAAACCAAATGTTCTTTTTATCATCGTCGATGATTTGCGGCCGGCGCTTGGTTGTTATGGAGACAAGCTGGCTTACACGCCAAATATTGATGCACTGGCAAAAACGGGTACCCTTTTTCAGCATGCTTATTGTCAGCAGGCAGTATGTTCACCTTCCCGGACTTCCATTCTTACAGGGTTGAGACCTGATGCGACCCAGATTTGGGGACTCAAAAAACCTTTCCGTGAAACAATTCCTGATGCGATTACGCTGCCTCAATATTTCAAAAACAATGGATATGTTTCGGCGCAAGTTGGCAAGATATTTCATGACCCGGCTACACATCAGGATGATGCTTCATGGTCCGGACCGGTGCTTTATAATGTAACGGGCAATGCTAAGGGACATAAATATATTCTTGACGAAAATCTTCAAAATGGAAAAGGCGCTTCAACCGAGCGACAAGCCGTTGAGGATAGTTCTTATATTGATGGTAAAGTGGCAGATGCATCAATCCAGGTGTTACAACAAATTGCGCAAAAACCATTTTTTCTTGCCGTTGGTTTTAGAAGACCGCATTTGCCCTTTACGGCACCAGACAAATATTGGCGACGTTTTGACAAAACTAATTTTCCAATCCCATCAAAACTTCATCCAAAAAATGCTCCTTTAATTGCGTTTCATAATTCCCAGGAACTTCGGGGTTATTCTGATATTCCAAAAGAAGGAACTTTTTCGGAGCAGCTTGTCAGGGATTTGTGGCAGGGATACTATGCAGCTGTCAGTTATACGGATGCGCAAGTCGGTAAAGTTTTGGCCGAAATTGACAGACTTGGACTTCGTAAAAACACAATAATTGTACTGATTTCAGATCACGGCTACCATTTGGGTGAGCAGGATCAGTGGTGTAAATCAACGAATTTCGAAAATGCAGTGCGCGTACCTTTGATTATTTCCGCACCGGGAATTTGTAAGCCTGGATCTTCCAATGCGATTGTCGAGCTGCTGGATCTTTACCCGACATTAACTGAGCTTTGCGGTCTTCCGCTCCGAAAAGAACTTCAGGGACAAAGTGTAATGCCTTTGTTGGAAAATCCGGAAACAAATTTTAAAGGTTTTGCATTAAGCCAGTTTATACGGCCTTATTCAGCTTTATCAAATGAAGACAAAATCAAAAATATGGGATACACAATTCGAACCAAACGGTATAGATACACTGAGTGGTATCCGTTTAAGACGGATTCGATCGTTGCCCGGGAGTTGTATGATCATGAAAATGATCCAGAGGAAATGGTGAATATTGAAGCAGAATCAGAGAAATTATTGATTGATTCTTTGCATAAGCAGCTGAGATCTTTGGTTGTGAAGAGGTGAGGGCTATTAAGGGGATTAATAAATATGACTGTCCGTCGTGGCCGGTTCCATGATCTGTGAGGGCACAGACGACGGAGTATATTTTCTTGATGTAATTATTATTGTAGCATAATCCAATGCATGTTTTCATAAAAAACTATTTGGAAGTAAAAGGCCGTTTTTTGGCTAAAAAAATAATTTTAAAGTAGAAAAACCCCTTATACAGAGCGTATGAGGGGTTTTTGGTAGTCCTGTGGGCCCACCTGGAATCGAACCAGGCACCTACTGATTATGAGTCAGTTGCTCTAACCGAATGAGCTATAGGCCCGTGCTTTTCTAATTAAGTAAAATTTCTTAACTATTTCAGCTTTTCCTGATCTTGAAAAGACTTCGGAGTGCAAAATTAGTCAAACAGATTAATTCTCCAAATGATTATCATAAGATTTCATTCTTTTCTGCGTTCGTAGTTTACTATTTTTGCAAAAAAAGAAGTTTTGAATAAAAGAAAAATAATCAACGACCCGGTTTACGGCTTTATTACCATTTCCTCAGATTTGCTCTTTGATTTGGTTGAACATCCTTATTTCCAGCGTTTAAGAAGAATTAAACAGCTTGGTTTGGCTGATCTGGTGTATCCGGGAGCGCTGCATACGCGTTTTCATCACGCTTTGGGTGCCATGCATTTGATGAGCCAGGCTTTGCGTGCTTTGCAGGAAAGAGGACATTTAATATGGGAACCGGAAATTGAAGCGGCTCAGGCTGCTATTCTTCTGCATGATCTTGGTCACGGACCTTTTTCACATGTGCTCGAAAGTGTTCTGTTGCCTGGTGTGCATCACGAATCGGTCACGCTGGCGATGATGAAGGAGCTGAACAGGCAGATGGACGGACGGCTGGATATTGCCATTCAAATGTTTGAAGGGACGTATACCCGAGAAAGTTTTTTCACCAGATGATTTCCAGTCAGCTGGATATGGACCGGATGGATTATCTGAACCGTGACAGTTTTTATACAGGTGTGATTGAAGGTTCCATCGGTGCGGATCGTCTTATAAAAATGCTGGACATCAGTCAGGACCAGCTTGTCGTTGAAGAAAAAGGGATTGTTAAGTATAGAAAATTTTCTTCATGCGCGCCGGCTTATGTACTGGCAGGTTTATCTGCACAAAACTTTACTCAGCGCGCAGGCCATGCTTACCGAGATTTTGAGACGTGCCCGTGAATTATCTGCCCGGGGTGAAAATTTATTTGCTACCTCGGATTTTTCACGTTTTCTCCATAACAATTTTACGCTGGCTGATTTTGAAGAGAATGTTGATTTATTAGAATCTTTCAACAATCTGGATGATAACGACGTATGGGCTTCTGTTAAAGGATGGGCGAAACATCCGGACGAAGTATTGTCCACACTTTGTAAAAGCTTACTGGATAGGCATTTGTTTAAGATAAGCTTTTTTGAAGACAATGCCAGGGGAAGAAATTTTAAAACCTTTACGTGAAAAACTTTTGGCGCAGGGGGTAAAGCGAAAGTGAGTTGTCATACTTTCTGATTACCGGGGAAACCACGAATTCGGCCTATGAGAAGGAACAGGACCCGATTAAGGTCAAAATGAAAAATGGTACGTTGCTGGATATTGCTGCTGCTTCCGACATTCCGACCATCGAAGCACTCACTAAGATTGTCCGCAAGTATTATGTATGTTGGGGTAAAAATGTATCTTTGCGTGGTTAGTGAGGATGTCAATTCTTACACAATAAAAAGAGCCTTTTTTACAAATAGCTTTATTACTTACAAAGACGTTACCAGAAATTAGCCGAAAATATGAAATTTACTGTCAGCGAGATTGCAAAGATGCTTGATGGAACTACCGTTGGTGATGACACAGTTACAATTGATTCGGCTGCAAAAATTGAAGAGGGCCAGCCAGGTTGTATCTCTTTTCTTGCCAATAGTAAATACGAACCCTATATCTATACCACACAGTCTTCGGCCGTAATTGTTAATAAGGATTTTGTTCCCAAAACAGGATATTGACGCTACACTAATATATGTAGAAAACGCTTATACTGCTTTTACAATACTTCTTGAAGAATATCAGAAACGTATCGCAACCGGAAAAAACGGTATTGAACAACCAAGTTTTATTGGAGAAAACAGTGAAATGGGGCCGTTCGGCTACCGTGGTGCTTTCTCTTATATCGGGAACAATTGCAAGATTGGAAATAATGTAAAAATATATCCAAATGCTTATCTGGGCGATAGTGTTGAAGTTGGCGACAACACAATAATTCACCCCGGCGTAAGAATTTATGATAATACGATAATTGGTAAAAATTGCTGTATTTTCGCAAATACGGTTATAGGGAGTGACGGTTTCGGTTTTGCTCCGCAAACGGATGGTTCTTACAAAACGAATCCCGCAGTTGGGTAATGTAATTATAGAAGACGACGTTAGTATTGGCTCCAATTCAACGATCGATTGTGCAACCATGGGTTCAACAATCATCAGAAAAGGAGTTAAAATCGATAATCTGGTTCAGATTGCGCATAATGTTGAGATTGGAAAAAATACCGTGATTGCAGCGCAGGCAGGAATTTCAGGTTCTACCCGGGTTGGTGAGCAATGTGTAATAGCTGGTCAGGTTGGCATTGTTGGACATATTACAATTGCCAATAATACCAAAATTGGTGCTCAGTCTGGTATTGGAAAATCGATCAAAAAAGAAGGGCTTATCACTTTCAGGTTCGCCTGCAAGAGATTTGACAGAGCATTTGAGATCAATGGCTTTGACAAGAAGGTTACCTGCAACTGGAAGAAAGATTGAAAGAACTTGAACGTAAACGAGAAGTTTCTGAACATTAAAAATATAGAAAGGAATTAAATAATTAAGTTTGGGTCATGAACGCTCAAACGTTGGCAACCGCGAGCCCCGCAGCCTTTTAGTAGATTAGGAGAATATAATGAACGAAAAACAACAAACCATTTCGAAGTCCGTATCAGTTACGGGAGTGGGTTTACACACGGGTGTCGTGGCAACAATGACATTTGTTCCTGCCGCAGCCAATCACGGTTATAAATTTCAACGTGTTGATTTACCAAATCAGCCGATTGTTGACGCAGATGTGGATAACGTGGTAGATTTGTCCCGCGGGACAACCATTGAACAAAATGGTGCCCGGATCCATACTGTTGAGCATACACTTGCCGCTTTGGTAGGTTTGCAAATCGACAATGTCCTGATACAGCTGGATGGTCCTGAGCCTCCGATCATGGACGGAAGTTCTATCAAATTTATTGATGCATTGCTTGATGCAGGTATTGAGGAACAAAATGCTTATCGTAATTATTTTGAAGTTCCTGAATACGTTCATTATAAAAACAAAGAAAATGACACCGAGATGGCTGCTTTGCCACTCTCTGATTATAGACTGACGGTAATGGTTGATTACAATTCCACAGTAATCAGCAGCCAGCATGCTTCTTTGAATGATATTACGTTGTTTAAAGACGATATCGCAAAATGCCGCACGTTTGTGTTTTTGCACGAACTTGAAGCATTGTACAAACAAAATCTGATCAAAGGAGGAGACCTTACCAATGCGATTGTCATTGTGGACCGCGACGTGAAAGAAGGCGAACTGGATCATTTGTCGCAGTTGCTCAACAAACCGAAAGTAAGTGTTGACAAGTCAAAAGGAATTCTGAATAATGTAGAACTGCATTATCCGAATGAAATGGCGCGTCACAAGCTGCTGGATCTTATCGGTGATCTTGGCACTGATCGGAAGGCCTATAAAAGCACAGATTCTGGCAGCTCGTCCAGGGCATGCAGCGAATGTAGCGCTGGCAAAAAAGATAAAAAAACTCATCAAGTCAGGAAAAGGAGATATTCCTTCATTATGACCCGAATAAAGCACCCGTTCTTGATATTAAGCAGATTGGTGAATTACTGGCGCATCGCTATCCTTTCCAGATGATCGATAAAATCATTGCATTGGACGAAAACAGCGTAGTTGGTGTCAAAAATGTAACAATCAACGAAGAGTATTTCCTTGGACACTTTCCGGGAAATCCGGTAATGCCAGGTGTTTTACAGCTGGAAGCAATGGCGCAGACCGGTGGTATTCTGGTATTGAGCAGCGTGCCGGATCCTGATAATTACTGGCCTTATCTGATCGGTATTGATGCCTGCCGTTTCCGTCGTAATGTAGTTCCCTGGTGATACTGTTATATTCAAATGTGTTTTTACTTCTCCGATGAAACGCGGTATCGTAAAAATGAGCGGCCGGGGATATGTGGCCGGACAGCTGGTGTGTGAAGCAGATATGATCGCAAGTCTAGTAAAGAAAAAATGACACAACAGTTAGCATATATTCATTCTGACGCGAAGATCGCTGCGAATGTAGAAATTGAACCTTTCGCTATGATACATGCAGATGTAGAAATAGGAGAAGGTACCTGGATAGGCTCACATGCAGTAATTAATGCAGGTGCGCGTATCGGGAAAAATTGCCGTATATTTTCCGGAGCTGTAATTTCTTCAACACCTCAGGATTTAAAATATAACAATGAATACACACTGACAATTATTGGCGACAATACCATTGTACGTGAATATGCAACCATTAGCCGCGGAACCGAAGAGCACTGGAAAACAGTAGTTGGCTCTGGACTGTCTGATTATGGCTTATGCACACGTAGCACACGATTGCCGTGTTGGAAACAATTGTATCATTGGAAATAATGTGCAAATGGCCGGCCACGTTCATGTGGACGACTGGGCGATTGTAAGTGCAATGAGTGCTGTACATCAGTTTGTTAAAATCGGTGCGCATTCATTTGTGTCAGGAGCTTCGCTTGTTCGCAAGGATGTTCCGCCGTTTACAAAAGCTGCCCGTGAGCCAATTTCTTATGCAGGTATCAACTCGGTAGGATTACGCCGCAGAGGTTACAGCAATGAGAAAATCATTGAGATCCAGAATATTTACCGATACATCTATATGCGGGGCCTTAACAATGCTGAGGCTTTGCAGAAAATAGAACTGGAATTGCCTCCATCTAACGAACGTGACGAAGTAGTAAACTTTGTACGTAATTCGGAAAGAGGAATTATGAAAAGTCCATTTCAAACCTACGGATCCGGAGAATCAGAATCCCAGTCCTAGAAAGTTTTAATATCAAAAAAGCGGCCCATTTTTCAACTGAAAAATGGGCCGCTTTTTTGATTCTATCATTTTATCATTCACTCATTCTTTCATTAAAGTATAAGAAAAGGTATCAGCAAAACCATCGTCACAAGCATTCCCTTGTATTTATTCTTTTGCATGAAACTCGTTTTTTGTAACATAAAAGACTGTAAAACAGCCATCATCATTAATATTACAGATAATCTTTGCGTATAGCGAAATTCTGTATGAAGACAAATCCATATACCACCTGCAATAATAAAAAGTGTGATAGCATGAATAATCTGCCTGGATAAAGGCGCTTTTAAAATACCCGCAAAATTTGAAACGTTTGGATATTCAACAGATTGATAGTAAGAGGAAAGCAGGAAATTTTGTAATACGATCAGAAAAAATAAAGCCGCAGAATATTTCATTTCTTTAACAATTTCCTGATCTGAAAATAAAGTAAAAGCTAAAATTGCGGTTGTGAAAATAACGGCAGAAACGGGCGCGCGAAGCGAATGTAAAGGACTTCTTTCTGGTAATAAAGATATTAACCAAACACTGATTCCTGAAAAAACGACTATTCCGGCGGCAAGTTTCCAAACATTTGCAGGCATGTAAAAAGCAATAAAAATACCTGCTACCAATCCGCCGGCAACAACTTCTAAAAAGGTAATTCGGTTTTTTTGGTTTGGCAAAAAACGCTTCATTTCTGTTTTGGCAGGTTTTCTATTATCCAGGAGCTGGTTCATGGAAGAAATAACAAAAACAGCTAATCCCAGAACAATGTTTACCGGCATACTGGCAGATGCTTTTCCAACTGGCAAACGATTAAAAGCTACCTGACAAATCATAGCGGCAGCGGCCAGATCAACATTTGCCCAATGTAAATGAACAGGACGAAATTTGCGGATAAAAACGAGGATAGCGCTGAGTAAATCTATTTTCACAAAAAACTTTTTATTCTATTAATGATATCGGATCGCCCTGTCGAATCAGGCCGTTTTGTTTTGTTACAACATTCTGGCCAAAGAGTATTTTGTTTCCAACTCTTCTGTAAGTTGCCAGTGTTTTTAGTGGCTCCTTTCCTTTTTCGGCTGTTTCAGGATCAATTGTGGTAAGTACGCAACGCGCGCAGGGTTTTACAATGTCAAAAAGCAATTCGCCGATCTGAATGGATTTCCACTCATCTTCCGCATGTGGATTTGTTCCGGTTACCACGAAATTCGGGCGGAAACGCTGCATAACGATCGGCAGTTCCAGGCGTTCATTCAAATGATCCAGAGAAGCCTGAGAAATTAATAAAAATGGAAATCCGTCGGCAAAACTGACATTTTCATTGTTTTTGGCATAACGCGGATCTGCTTTTCTTTGTGTAGATTCCGGCATGATTACCAGTTTCACTTCCAGCTCCAATTGTTCAGAAAGCCATTTGTCAACCTCGTCACTTACCGTAATCGCTTCCACTTCATCATCCCAGACAGTTACCAAAACCAAATTTGAAGAAACAGGCTCAAACGGTACGGTAATAGAATTTTTTGGCTCTAACCGGCTTGAAATCAATAATCCATTTTCCAGTACAGCAACTTTCAGCATTGCCATTTTAGTGAATTCACGCTGTGTAAGAAAACGCCCGTTTTCATCAACGATCATCCATCTGCGATCATATTGAAGACCTTTTTCTTCAACCTGAGCTTCTGTCAAACGTATTCCTGAAAGTGATTTTACCGGATAAATCCAGATTTCTGAGAGGATCATGATTTTGGGTTTTGAAGTATTTAAAATTCCATTCTGGCCATCGGACTTACCGTCTGGTCACAGAAATCAGCATTTAAATATTTGTAATGAGCCGCCATGGCAATCATTGCGGCATTGTCCGTGCAATATTCAAAATCCGGAATATATACTTTCCAGTTTAATTGCTGTCCAAGTTCAAGGAGTGATGTTCTCAATCCCGAATTGGCGGATACCCCACCGGCAATAGCAATTTCTTTAATTCCGGTTTCTTTGGCAGCCTTTTTTAGTTTTTTCAAAAGAATATTAACCAGTGTATGCTGAATGCTGGCGCAAATATCTTCAATATTTTCCTGAATAAAATTCGGATTTTCCCGAACCTGTTTTTGCAGGAAATACATAAAAGAAGTCTTGATCCCGCTGAAAGAAAAATCGAGTTCCGGCATTTCCGGTAAAGGAAAAGTATAAGCCAGAGGATTTCCCAATTTCGCATATTTATCAATCAGAGGACCGCCGGGATAAGGCAAATCAAGCAATTTTGCTGTTTTGTCAAAAGCTTCTCCCACGGCATCATCTCTTGTTTGTCCAATCACTTCCATTTCCAAAGGACTGGTCACTTTTACAATCTGGGTATGGCCGCCGCTTACGGTCAGGCATAAAAACGGAAATTCCGGTTTTGGGTCCTGAATAAAATGCGCCAAAACATGCGCCTGCATATGATTTATTTCAATAAGCGGTATACTAAGGCCAAGCGCCATGGATTTGGCAAAGGAAGTTCCGACCAGTAAAGCGCCTAATAAACCGGGCCCTTTTGTAAAAGCGATGGCATCAAGGTCTTTTTTTGTTACTTTTGCATCAGTCAAAGCTTTATCTACCACAGGCAGAATGTGTTGCTGATGCGCGCGTGATGCCAATTCAGGAACCACGCCGCCATATTGTGTATGAATGAGCTGCGTGGCAACAACATTGGAGCAAATTTTGCCGTTAGATAAAACTGAGGCTGAGGTTTCGTCACAAGACGATTCAATAGCGAGGATGTTCATGAAATTTGAATAATATTCGCAAAAATAAGCAATTAACGATAAGATACGCAGGAATATGCTGCGAAGCTATATATGTTAAAAACCCTGAAGGCGATCACCAATGTACTGGTTGTGCTCATGATCTTTGCGCTTTTAGCGCTTGGGATCGTTACAATCGCCGTACAATTTCCTTCGGTTCAAACATTTCTGGTACAAACCGCTACTGCCAGGATTTCAGAAAAAATGGGTTATCCTATTGAGATAACACGTGTTAATATCAAATGGTTTGATGTAGTTTCCCTGGAAGGCGTTTCTGTAAAAGATACCAGCCAGAAAGAGATGATCGATGTCGGGCGGATTGATGTTAATCTGAACATGCAGAATATCATCCAGAATTCGGCTAATGAGGTGCATCTGGACGAAGTGACTTTGTATCAGCCCAATGTCCATCTTATCGTCGTTCCAAAATCCGGCGATCTGAATATTGACGGATTCATTAACCGAATCGTTGAACTAACTTCTTCCAATACACCAAGACCGGCAAATGCTCCGGAAAATAATACACCTTTTACAATTGGAAAATCGAGAATTGTCGACGGAACTTTTCGTTATGACGACCCAAGAAAACCACGTGATAAAGGCGCACGGACGTTTGACTATTCACATTTTGAGCTGAATAAACTCAATGCGGATCTGAAAGATTTTCTGGCACAGGGCGATACGATTTCGTTTTTGGCAAGAGATATGAAAACGATCGATAAGCAGACCGGAATGACGATGCACGATCTGGATACCCGTTTTTTGTTTTGTCAGAAAAAAATGGAGTTGAAAGAATTAAGCGCCCATATCGGGAATTCTTTTATCGGAAATGATATCAGTTTTCATTACAACCGCTCGGGCGATCTTGGTGATTTTAATCATAAAGTTTTTTTAAGAGCGCATTTTGTTGATAGTAAAATCAGCTCGACCGATCTGGGTTTGTTTTCAACCTATGTTGACGGGTTAAGGGAAACCTGGCGTGTTTCGGGAGATTTTGACGGACGTGTTGATGATTTTGAGTTATCACATGCTGACATTCATTTTGGTCAGGGAAGTCGTTTGTTAGGAGATTTGGGTTTTAAAGGATTGCCGGATAATGGTCCGGATATGAATCTGCAACTTTCTCTTTCCAAAATTTTGCCAGTTGATCTTGTTCAGTACTATCCGGAATGGGATGAGCATCCTGACTTTGCAAAAATTCGGCGTGACCCTTTTGGAAGGAAAATTTAAAGGAACAATTCAGGATTTTGATGTGAATGCTTCCGTTTCTTCGGAACTTGGAAAAGCGTCAGGAGATCTTGTTTTTCATATAACAGATGAAAAAACGACCACCTATTCGGGAGAAGTTACAACATCTGATTTTGAAATTGGGAAACTTATTGACGAACCTGAAACCTGGCAGCGACTAGATTTTTCAGGAACGATTCATGGGAAAGGACTCGATCTGGCGAATGCTTCTACTAATATGGATGCGGTGGTTACAAGGGTTGGTTTTAAAAATTATGATTACCGCAATATTGGCTTAAAAGGAAATCTTCAAAATCAGTATTTCAATGGATTGGTAAGTACAAAAGATTCGAATCTGGTCGTCAATCTGGAAGGTGAATTTGATCTATCAAAACCTAAAAATTCTTTTGATCTGCAAGGCGTTATCGAAAAGGCAAATCTTAAACAACTGGGTTTTACCAAAGATGCCATTACGCTTCAAACGCAGCTGGATATTAAAGTGGCCGGGAATACGGTAGATGAATTGGTAGGAGATGCGAAACTGCTCAATACTTTTTTAATCACGCCAAAAAAAGAAAGAAATCTGGTCATTGATACTTTGTTATTTTCTTCAAGACAAAGGCTTGACAAACGAATTCTGAATCTTGAAAGTGAATTTTTAACGGCGAAAGTGGAAGGCGATTTTGTGCCGACCCGTGCCTGGAAGGATGTCAGTCAGGTTTTGGAAGAATACCAGCTTTATTTTTTGGATAACGAATCGGACCGGAATGCTTACTATGCAAAAAAGGAAAAGAAGATTATCCAGCAGCGTTATGAGATTGATTATGAAGTTGAAACAAAAAATATAGCGCAGTTTCTGGCATTTATCAGTCCGGATGTTTATGTTTCTCATGGTTCAAAAGCGGAAGGTAAATTCAAGATGGACAATACCGCCTTTTTATCTTTCAATGCCACCGCTGATACGGCGCGTTATGGAAAAAATGAATTTATAAAATCGGAGGTTGATGTTACTACTTCCAAATTTGTAAACAGCGCAGAAGTGCTCGCCTCGGTCCTTGTTACTTCTTCAAAACAACAGATCAGCGTTTTGGTACCTACTGAAAAACTGGAACTGGAAGGAACCTGGGATGTGGATCATATTGATTTTGATGGTGGAATCCGGCAGGTTAAAAGTACCAATCTTGCTAATCTGGCAGGTGAAATAAGATTTTTGCCGGCTGGACTTGATATCAGTTTCAAAAATTCCAGACTTAATTTGCTTGATGAAGAATGGAATATGCCTGCAAACAGCCTTATTTCAATTGTTGGCCGTGATATAAGTTTTAGTAATCTTGGATTGATTAATGGAAAACAACGGCTTGCAGTCAACGGAACTGTATCTGCCGATCCTGACCGTACTTTGCTTTTTGATATAAAAAACTTTAAACTCGGAACGCTTAATCCGGTTTTAAATACGCAGCTAGCCGGCATTATGGATGGCTCAGCAAAAATGCGTGATGCTTATAACAGCGTTGTTCTTGATGCCAATTTTAATGTAGAAAGTCTTGGTTATGCAAATTATGAATTTGGAAATTTTGCAGGAACCGGAGAATGGGATCAATTTGATAACCAGCTTCAAATTGATGCAGAACTGACCAAAGAAAATGCAGAAGAATATTTAGTGTTGTCGGTTCCTATCGTCCAAAATTAAGCGCAAATACCTTAAATCTGAAAGCCATTTTTAATGATATGGATTTCAAAGCTTTGGAGCCATTTGCGGAAGAACTGGTTTCTGATGTCAGCGGAAAAGCGCATGGAACCGTTTTGATAAAAGGGACTTTGAATGCACCGGTTCTGGACGGATCGATTATGGTTGAGAAGGGACGGATGAAGTTCGATTATCTGCAATCGATTTTTACTTTTAGTGATAAAATCAATTTTACAGAAAGTGAAATCACGGTAAATAACATTACCTTAACGGATCCTGATGGAAATACTGCTTCTTTACGCGGCGGGGTTTTTCATGATGGATTTAAATATTTCAGTTTAGGTTTTAATGCCGATCTGCACAATTTTAAAATCCTGAACACAGGTGTCAAGGACAATGAAATGTTTTACGGAACGGCTTATGTGACTGGTCCGGTCAATATTTTTGGCCCGATTGATAATATGAATATTGAAGCCAACGTAACCAGTAATAAAGGAACAAGAATTCATATTCCGCTGGACGGCGCGACGGAAGTTGCAACGCAGGATTATATTCAGTTTGTCAGCCAGATACCAAAAGTTGACAGCACGACGCTTGACAAAGACAATCAGCCAGAGTAAAGTGGCAGGCGGGATCAAGATGAATTTCAACTTCAATCTGACACCTGACGCGACCTGCGAAATTATATTTGACAGACAAACCGGCGATATCATCCGGGCAAATGGAAACGGACGTCTTAATTTAAATATTGATACAAAAGGTGATTTTACGATGGTCGGAACTTATGAAATTGATAAGGGAGATTATAACTTCACTTTGCAAAATGTTATTAATAAGAAATTTACAATAAAAAAAGGAAGCCGGATCGTTTGGTCGGGTGATCCTTATGGAGCGCAGCTGGACGTTAAGGCGGGTTATACACAGCTGGTTTCGCTGGTCGGCGTTTTGCCGAATACTTCATCAAGTAACGTATCGGGAAATGAAGCCATTGCAACAGCATTATCACGAAGGTATCCGGTGGAAGTTACCATTTCATTGTCAGACAGGTTGATGTCGCCGCATGATAAAGTACGATCTGCAAATTCTTGACAATCCTTCTTTAAGTGTATTGCGCGGACAGCTTGAAGCTTTTCAAACTAAACTGAAATCGGATGAGCAGGAGCTGAGCCGGCAGGTTAGTAGTTTGTTGGTTGTTAATCAACTTTTGCCGGAAGTGAATTGCAGCGAACAGCCAGAATTTTGTTGGAAATAGTATCAGTGAACTTGTTTCCAATCAGATCAGTCGCTGGGCTTCAACGCTGAATGAAAAACTGGAAGTTGGTGTAAGCGGACTTTCTCTTGATCAGAATGCGCTGAATAATCTTCAGCTTCGCTTTTCTTATCGTTTCTTAAATGACCGTTTCCGTATCACACGTGACGGACGGATCAGTTCTGGGCGTTACAGGCGCGAGCCAATATGACGCAACGAGTATTTTGGGAGAATGGACGCTGGAATATTGGTTAACTCCGAATGGGTCGATCCGGGCGAAAGCGTATAACCGGAATATTCAAAATGCTTTATATCTGAACAGTACACTGACCACCGGCGGCGTGAGTATGCAGTTTACACATAGCTTCAACCGCTTCAAAACAATGCCAAGACCAGCATTGCAGGTTCCTTATGTACTGCCAATTCCGATTCCAGTGGATTCGGTTGATAAGGATACAAGCAACATTAAACTGATTTCCAGAAAAGAACTTATGCGTTAGTTCCTTGTGAAAGCGCGTATTTTATTTCGTGAATTCTGTCGTTGAATTGCAGATTTGGAAAATCAATATTAGGAACGCAGGTAGCAGCCAGATACGCCATCACTTCTTCATTATGCGGCACTCTTTTTCCTGTTAAAATACTGATATGTTTTGAAGTTGTCCAAAGCATTGTTTTCAATTCCGTACGCTGGTCGTTTGTCATGAAATATTCGGTGACCATCGTATCCTCGTTGTAATGAATAACACGGGAAGTAATGCGTGTCCATTCGCTGATCAGTGCCGGACGAACGTAAGCGATCTGATGCTGATACACAACCCAACTGGTTTTCAGTTCCCTGAACATTGCCTCAAAACTGAATCCGTAAAGTTTGGAAACCTGATCTTCACGGGCATTGAAAAAATATTCAAAATATTTTGAATTGTTCAGGTGCATCAGTGGATCACAATCCTGAAACCGGACAATAACTCTTGATTCTGCCTCAACGGGCATTTTTGATAAATCTCCTGTGAAAAGCATCTTCTTGATTAGCTTTTTAATTATTCTCCTCTGAATCTTACTGCCAGACCTTTCATAATATAACCTTCTTTTTTAACAGAAGTGTAATATTTGTATTGCACATTAATCAGCGCGTTTGCTCCGATTTTTTGTGCTTTCATGACAAGTCTTGCAGCCAGAAGTTCTTTTGTTTCGGCATCATTTCCACGATACATCATTTTTCGGTTACTTGTTTGTCTGGCAGTCAGAGAATCTTCACTGCTGATTTCCACCCAGCCAATTTCTGAATACGGACGGTCAAGTGACTGATTTTCGTAAAGAACTTCAATCGGATATTTTTTACTGGTTGAAATAGGCATTCCGGAGGCGCAACCCGCCAGAATGATTATGGTCAGAGCCGAAATGATGTGGCTGATTTTAATTTTACTCGACATTTGGTTAATTAGGATTATAATAACAAAACTGAGAATCTTATCGCTGAATTCCCACAGATTTAATAAAAATCCGGGAGGTCACTATACATTACTTTATCAATACACTTGCTAGCCTGCGGATTGTTGCGTTCAGTCGAAAATTTAAAACGATCGGATTTAATAATTGCTATTATCGGCCGGGTAATAAAGGTAAAGAACAATCATTCCTGCTTTTGGCTGAGAAGTAATTATTTGTTAAACTAAAATTGGCCTGAACAAATAATTAAGAAGTATATCTTTGGAGTTGGATTAATATTTATTAATTAAAGCCGAATTCCTTTCGCTGTCATGACCCACAAATTAACTGAATCCTATGAGACGTATACCTAAGTTATTTCTGCATGTTTTGATCATTGGTTGCATGCTGAATTCTTCGGTTTATGCACAAATTCCTCTAAAAATATTTCGAAATCCACAACACTTCCACGGCCTAAACTGGTTGTTGGCATAGTCGTGGACCAAATGCGCTATGATTATCTGTATCGTTTTTACAATAAATATTCAGAAGGCGGATTAAAAAGATTGATTAACGATGGTTTCAACTGCCGGAACAATCATTATCATTATGCATTAACAGTTACGGCTGCAGGTCATTCGGCTGTTTATACCGGTTCGTTGCCAGCCATAAACGGGATTAGTTGGTAATGACTGGTTTGATACAGCAACAGGGCAGAAAGTCTATTGTACCGATGATCGTGACGTATCTACGGTCGGAAGTAATAATGTGACAGTTGGCAAAATGTCGCCAAAAAATCTTTTGACAAGCACAGTAACAGATCAACTTCGGATTGCTACCAATTTTCGCTCCAAAACAATTGGTGTTGCAATCAAGGACAGAGCGTCAATTCTTCCTGCCGGACATGCTGCAAACGGTGCATACTGGTTTGATTCAAAAACCGGAAATTTTGTAACCAGTACTTATTATATGAACGAGCTTCCGAAATGGGTTCAGGATTATAATGACAAAAAAATGCCTTCGGAATATTTGAAAAGAGGCTGGAAAACACTTTTGCCGATTGAACAATATACCGAAAGTACGCCGGATGATGAACCCTGGGAAGGAAAATTGCCAGGTGTAGCCAAACCTGTTTTTCCTTATGAACTCGCTGGTTTGGCAGGTGATGCCTTTGGTGTGGTCACGACAACGCCCTGGGGAAATACCATTACCAAAGAGATGGCGATTGCTGCCATTAAAGGTGAAAATCTTGGAAAAGGAAAAGATACAGATTTTCTGGCTGTAAGTTTTTCTTCACCTGACAGAATCGGTCACGCTTTTGGACCGACATCGATTGAGCAGGAAGATGATTATCTTAAACTGGATATGGAATTTGCCGACATGCTGACTTTTCTGGATGGCTGGGTTGGTAAAGGAAATTATACCGTTTTTCTGACGGCCGATCACGGTGGAGCAGATGTTCCTGCATTTTGGAAAGAACATAAATTGCCTGCCGGTTTGCTGGATGCTGTAAAAGTTGACGAGACTGTCAAAAAATCATTGGCTGATGCTTTTGGTAAAGGCGATTTTGTTTTGGCCAGTGAAAACTATCAGTTGTATCTTGACCATAAACTGCTTGAAAGAAAAGAAAATTTCAATGGCAGAAGCTCATGAGGTAGTCAGAACGGCTTTACTTCCCGATCGAAGGAATTGCGGATGTTTTGAATCTGACTGACATCAATAAAGCACCGCTGAATACCTATCAGCTGGAATTGTTCAAAAACAATATCAATGCCAAAAGAAGCGGAGACCTGCAGATCATTGTTCAGCCAGGCTGGTTTGCAGGTGGTGCTACGGGAACAGACCACGGAACGCCTTACAATTATGATACGCATGTTCCATTTCTTGCTTTATGGCTGGGGTGTGAACAAAGGAGAAACTTTACGCCGGACAACCATTGCTGATATTGCGCCGACGATTTCTGCATTGCTTCACATTTTACCTCCAAGCGGAAATGTGGGCAATCCGGTTGAAGAAGCATTGAAAAAAAACTGATTGACAGATATGGATTAACTCAATTTAAAATCATTTTTATTTTTGAAGAAAATCCAGATTATTTCCAGTTTTGCTTTTGACCTTTGTGTCTTGTCGAATATAAATTGACACCAATAAATTAATATCCTGAATCGTGAGAAAATTATCCTTCTGGGTTATGGGCATGCTGGCAACTATTTCCGTTGTAGCCCAAACACCAAAAAAAACACCAGTGCCGGCATCAAAAACATCTGGCACGGCCAAAATTAGTAGTTGGCATCGTTGTGGACCAAATGCGTTATGATTACCTGTATCGCTATTATGACAAATATGTAGAAGGCGGATTCAAACGTTTTATGAACGAAGGTTTCAACTGCCGGAACAATCATTACAGCTATGCACTGACGGTTACTGCGGCCGGACACGCTTCAATTTACACAGGTTCTGTTCCGGCAATTAACGGAATTGTCGGAAATGAATGGTATGATCAGTATTCCGGAAAAGGTGTTTATTGTGTGGAAGACAGCACCGTGAAGACAATTGGAAGTAATAATGTGAGTGTTGGCAAAATGTCACCAAAGAATTTGCTGACAAGTACTGTTACGGATCAACTAAGAATTGCGACCAATTTCCGTTCAAAAACAATCGGCGTAGCGATAAAAGACCGCGGATCAATTTTGCCTGCCGGACATACTGCAAATGCTTCTTATTGGTTTGATTCAAATACAGGAAACTGGGTTACGAGTACTTTTTACATGGATGATCTGCCGCAATGGGCGAAGGATTATAATGACAAAAAAATGCCTTCTGAATATTTGAAAAAGGGCTGGCAGCTTTTAAATCCAATTGAACAGTATACTCAAAGTACGCCTGATGATGTTGCCTGGGAAGGAAAATTGCCCGGTGCTAAAAAACCGGTTTTCCCTTTTGAACTGGCAGGTTTTGCAGGAGATGTTTTTGGCACCGTTACCAGCACACCCTGGGGAAACACGATTACCAAAGAAATGGCAATTGAAGCGATAAAAGGTGAAAAACTGGGTAAAGGTGCTGATACAGATTTTCTGGCTATCAGTTTTTCTTCCCCTGATAAAATCGGGCATATGGCAGGGCCGAATTCTGTTGAACAGGAAGATGATTATTTAAAACTGGACCGTGAATTTGCTGAGCTTTTTTCATTTCTGGACAGCTGGACAGGGAAGGGGAACTATACCGTTTTTCTTACTGCGGATCATGGGGTAGTGGACGTTCCGGGATTTGCGAAGGAACACAAACTTCCGGCCGGACTTGCCAGCAGGACTGTTTTGGGAGATATTGTAAAGAAGGCTTTGGAAGAAAATTTTGGTAAAGGTGATTATATCAAAGGAAATGAAAACAATCAGCTGTATCTGGATCATGCTTTGTTGAAACAGAAAAAGATTAATATCAGCAATGTTTATGAAATTGTACGTGAGGCATTATTGCCGGTAGACGGTATTGCGGACGTTATCAATCTGAGCGATATGGGAAAAGCGCCGCTGAATACTTATCAGCTTGAATTGTACAAAAATAATGTCAATGCCAAAAGAAGCGGAGATATCCAGATTGTAACGCAGCCAGGCTGGTTTTATGGTACTTCAACAGGAACTTCGCACGGTACGCCTTACAATTATGACACGCAGGTTCCATTTGTTTTATTTGGCTGGGGAATCAATAAAGGTGAAACGCTGAGACGTACTTCTGTTTCTGATATCGCTTCTACCATTGCTTCATTGCTACACATTTTGCCTCCAAGCGGAAATGTCGGAAATCCTGTTGAAGAGGCTTTGAAAAAATAAAAAATAAATTAAAAATTCAGAAGGCCTTGAAGGATTTGGTTTCCTTTGAGGCCTTTTTTGTAACTATTAGTTCTAGGTATTTCAAGATTCCTCCACCACTAAGAGTAATCCCTTCCGTGCGCTGGATAATTACTTTGCTGCCAGCTTCTATCATAGCATGATTTTCTGAAATGGCACTCCATTCTGCACCGCGATAATAAATTTTTCCGGATCCGCTCGCCGGGATATCTCTGATAACCATCGCCGTTTCGCCTACAAATTCTTTATATTCCTGGTGTTTTTCATGCCTTGCCTCCATGATTTTTTTTGCATTTCTCCTGAATACCATCAATGTTAATATTGATATTACGGAAAAAGCAATAATCTGATATTCAAGACCTGGTAGTAGACCAATCGCTGCCAGTAAAGCTGTTATCAATCCACCAACGGCAAAAAATACAAAAACGAGGGCAACACTTACCAAGTTCTGCAACCAACATCAGCAGTCCGATAATTACCCATATTTGTGGAAGCGACAAATCCATATGCTATTTTTTTGGTTCGGAAGATTTTACAATACTTATAGCTGCGGCGATCATACCGCCCATATCAGCAAGATTTGCCGGAAGTATGAGTGTATTACCTGCTTTTGCAAGTTTTCCGAATTGTTCAACATAATTATCTGCAACTTTTAACTGTACGGCTTCCATTCCGCCTTCGGTCTGGATTGCCGCGGCTACCAGCCTGATACTTTCTGCTGTTGCTTCTGCAACTGATTTTAACGCAGCAGCTTCACCCTCTGCCTCGTTAATCTGACGTAAACGCAAACCTTCGGATTCGAGTACCGCTTTTTGTTTTTGTCCTTCCGCGACGTTAATTGCAGCCTGTTTTTCTCCGTCAGACTGCAAAATTACCGCACGGCGTTCCCGCTCTGCCTGCATTTGTTTTTCCATCGCAATCAGAACGCTTTGCGGAGGTGTAATATTTTTTATTTCGTAACGAAGTACTTTCACGCCCCATCCGATCGCGGCATCATCAATAGATTGCACCACAGCGCGGTTGATGGTCATTCTTTCTTCAAAAGTTTTATCAAGATCAAGTTTCCCGATCTCACTACGCATCGTTGTTTGTGCAAGTTGTATTACAGCAAAAGTATAATCAGCGATACCATAAGCTGCTTTTTTAGGATCAATGACCTGGATGAAAATAACACCGTCCATACGGACCTGCACGTTATCACGCGTGATACAGATCTGTTCCGGAATGTCAATTGCAGTTTCTTTTAAGTGTGTATTTATAAGCAATCCTGTCAAAAAACGGAATGATAAAATTGATTCCAGGTTGTAATACACGCATAAAATTTTCCAAGCCTCTCCATAATATAAGCAGTCTGCTGCGGAATTACTTTTACTGTCATCAGGATTGTGAGTACGACAAGGACAAGAAGTACCAATAGGGGAGTCATCATTGTTTTTGTTAAGGTTTATAACGAAAATAACTTCATCACAAACTTTTTCCTAACAATGTATTACCAACGACCTACAAACGCGGTCGTCGGTTATAGTACTGGATGGATGGTCTTTGTAAGAATATGTTAATCTTTCAAGATTTCTTTTGAAATAACCATTTTTTGGATTTCGCTGGTGCCTTCTCCAATCGTACAAAGTTTGCTATCGCGATAAAATTTTTCTACCGGATAATCTTTTGTAAAACCGTAACCACCAAAAATCTGAACGGCCTCATTGGCAACACGTACGGCAGTTTCGGAAGAATGATATTTGGCAACAGCACTTGGCAAAGTCACTGTCTGGCCTTTGTCTTTTAAAGCGGCTGCGTGATAAGTTAATAAGGAAGAAGCCTGTATATCTGTATACATATCGGCAAGTTTGAAAGCGATGGCCTGGAAATTTGAAATCGATTTGCCAAATTGTTTTCTTTCTTTGGAATAACTTAAAGCAGCTTCATAAGCACCTAAGGCAGTTCCTACTCCCAAAGCAGCAATAGAAATTCTTCCGCCATCCAAGCACTTTTAATGATTGTATAAACCCGTCGCCAATTTCTCCCATTCGCTGATCGTCAGAAATAAAACAATCCTGAAATATAAGTTCCACCGTTTCAGAGGCGCGCATACCAAGTTTGTTTTCTTTCCGGCCTGCGGTAAATCCGGGTGTTCCCTGTTCAATGATAAAAGCAGTAGCGCCATGTTTATCGCCGGGTTCACCAGTTCTGGCGATTAGAACGGTAACATCACCGCTTTTTCCATTTGTGATAAAGTTTTTCGATCCGTTGATAATCCAGCCATCCTCTTTTCTTACAGCGACCGTTTGCATATTTCCGGCATCAGATCCGGTATTAGGCTCGGTCAATCCCCAGGCGCCGATCCACTGACCGGTGGCCAGTCTTGGGTAGATATTTACTTTTCTGTTCTTCACTGCCAAACATCAAAATGTGATTTGTGCAAAGAGAATTATGGGCAGCCATGGAGAGTCCGATAGACGGATCAACTTTTGAAAGTTCGATAATGGCTGTTACATATTCAGCATAACCAAAACCAGCACCGCCGTATATTTCAGGTACCAGCATACCCATCAGGCCAAGTTCTCCAAGCTGGTGAAATATGGTTTTTGGGAAAAACTGTTCTTCGTCCCATTGACTGATATTTGGTTTTATTTGCTTCGCTGCAAAATCCCTTACTGTTTTTTCAATCATTGAGCGGATTTCGTCTTGCTGATTTTCGGTTACGTCGGGAGTGTGCATGGTCATTAATGTTGATGAATTAATATGTATAGTTCAATAATAAGAAGAAAAGAACATATTTCATTGCCGAATAAAAACAAAAGCGGATGAGAAGAAGTATGATTCATATAAAAAAATTACTTTTGCTTCCAATTGGATTTTGCGGGCTTAATAAAATACAATTTCCGGGCTAATTGAAATCTAATTCATCGCAGCTATATTATTATAGGATTTTATGAAAATAGCAGTAGTAGGAACCGGCTATGTCGGGCTGGTAACAGGAACTTGTTTTGCCGAAACAGGTAATCAGGTCATTTGTGTAGACATTGATGTAAAAAAAATAGACCGTATGTTAAATGGGGAAATTCCCATTTACGAACCGGGGCTGGATGTTCTTTTTCACCGCAATGTGGAAGAAGGCCGTCTGAAATTTACAACCAATCTTGCAGAAGGAATTAAAGATGCAGAAGTAATTTTCCTTGCACTGCCAACACCTCCGGGCGAAGATGGTTCTGCGGATCTGAAATACATTCTTAAAGTAGCAGATGATCTGGGTTATATTTTGGATAAATATGCCGTGATCATTGATAAAAGTACGGTTCCGGTTGGAACAGCGGAAAAAGTACGTGCAACGATTGCAAAAAATGCAAAAGTTGAATTTGACGTAGTTTCTAACCCTGAGTTTTTGCGTGAAGGAGTTGCCGTTGAAGATTTCATGAAGCCTGACCGCGTTGTTGTTGGAACCACTTCTGAAAAAGCTAAAAAGGTAATGGAGAAACTTTACGCACCGTTGGTACGTCAGGGAAATCCGGTAATTTTCATGGACGAACGTTCTGCGGAAATGACCAAATATGCAGCGAATTCTTTCCTTGCCATGAAAATTACTTTCATGAACGAGATCGCAAACCTTTGCGAAAAAGTAGGAGCGAATGTGGATGATATCCGTCGTGGTATCGGTACGGACAGCCGTATCGGAAAACGTTTCCTTTTTGCCGGTATCGGTTACGGCGGAAGCTGTTTCCCGAAAGATGTTCAGGCTTTGGCAAAAACATCAGCAGATTTTGATTACGATTTCAGAATCCTGAAATCGGTAATGGAAGTGAATGACGATCAGAAGAAAAAACTTTTGCCGATGGTACATAATTTCTTCGATGACGATCTTAAAGGAAAAACAATCGCAGTCTGGGGACTTGGCTTTCAAACCTTATACAGATGATATCCGTGAAGCGCCGGCTTTGGAAAATATTGAAGCATTGCTTGAAGCAGGTGCGAATATTACGGTTTATGATCCGGAAGCGATGGACAATGTAAAAGCGATTTTGGGTGATAAAGTTACTTTCTGCCATACACCTTATGCTGCTCTTGGATGATGCAGATGCACTTAATGATCTTTACTGAATGGCCGCAATTCCGTACACCTGAATTTGAAAAAATGGGTAAATTGCTTAAAAATAAAGTAATTTTTGACGGAAGTAACCTTTACGAATTAAGTACAATGCGTGAAATGGGTTATACTTATTTCAGCATAGGCCGGGAAAAAGTATCATAATTTTGTCTCAATCTCAATAAAATATATAATTCATGAAGCGTGTATTAATAACGGGAGCGGCAGGTTTTTTAGGGTCGCATCTTTGTGAGCGATTCTTAAAAGAAGGCATGTACGTGATCGCAATGGATAACCTGATTACAGGTGATCTGCGAAATATCGAACATTTGATGCCTAATCCAAATTTCGAATTCAATCATCACGATGTTACCAAATTCGTGCATATTCCCGGTGATCTGGATTACATCATGCACTTTGCATCTCCGGCCAGTCCGATCGATTATTTGAAAATCCCTATCCAGACTTTGAAAGTTGGTGCCATGGGAACGCATAATTTGTTGGGACTTGCTCTTGCCAAAAAAGCACGTTTTATTATTGCTTCCACTTCGGAAGTTTACGGTGATCCATTGGTTCACCCGCAGACAGAAGAATATTGGGGTCATGTGAATCCGATCGGTCCGAGAGGCTGTTATGATGAAGCAAAACGTTATCAGGAAGCAATCACGATGGCATATCACCGCTATCATGGTGTTGAAACGCGTATCGTTCGTATTTTCAATACCTACGGACCAAGAATGCGCCTCAATGACGGACGTGTATTGCCGGCATTTATCGGACAGGCGTTACGTGGAGAAGATATCACGATTTTCGGAGACGGATCTCAGACACGTGCTTTCTGTTATGTTGATGACCTTGTTGAAGGAATTTACCGCTTGCTTTTAAGCGATTATGAATTGCCTGTGAACATTGGTAATCCTTCGGAAATTACGATTAAAGAATTTGCTGAGGAAATCATTGCCTTAACTGGTACTGATCAGAAAGTTGTTTACAAAGATCTTCCACAAGATGATCCGAAACAACGTCAGCCGGATATTACCAAAGCAAAAGAAATCCTTGGCTGGGAACCAAAAGTGGCCCGTGCAGAAGGTTTGCAGATCACTTATGATTATTTCCGTAATCTTCCAAATGAAAGATTGTACGAAGAATCAAATCACAGAGGTTTCGCAGATTTTAAAAAGGAAGACTAATTTGGCTGTCAGCGTTCGGCAATCAGCTGTCGGCTGTGGATCAATGAAATTTTATACGTAACAAAAAAATCCCGCAGAATTATCTACGGGATTTTTGTTGTTTTAGCCAAACTGAAAGCCGATTGCCGAAAGCCGACCGCCAAACTATACTTCCATTATTTCTTTTTCCTTCGCAGTAAGAATCTGTTCCACTTTTGTAACAAAGCTATTGGTAAGCTGCTGAACGCGATCTTCGCTTACTTTAACCAAATCCTCAGCAACACCTTCTTTCGTCAATTTACGAAGTGAATTGTTTGCATCCTGACGAATGTTACGGATATTGATTTTCGCTGTTTCAACCTCGTTTTTTGCACGTTTTGCAAGTTCACGACGGCGTTCTTCATTAAGTGGCGGAACAGAAATACGGATCATTTCCCCATCATTGGAAGGAGCAAAGCCAAGATTTCCATTACGGATCGCCTTTTCAATATCATTGATAATTTTTTTCTCAAACGGTCTGATAGCGATTGTCCTTGCATCCGGCGTATTGATCGTTGCCACATTGTGCAAAGGCGTCATTGAGCCGTAATATTCAATCTGAAGACCTTCCAGCATTTGAGGAGATGCTTTTCCGGCGCGTATTTTGCCCAATTCAATAATAAGTGCTTGATCGCACCTTCCATGGTGTCTTTGGCGTCGTCCAGATATAATTCTATTTCTTCCATTGTTTACTTTGTGGTATTTTTTTCTTATTAATTCGATATCAAAGTCCCAACTTCTTCACCCATTACCAGATCAAAAAGATTGCCGGGTTTGTTCATATCAAAAACGATGATCGGTACATTGTTTTCTTTACAAAGCGTGAAAGCAGTCAAATCCATAATTTTCAGATTTCTGGACAATGCTTCATCAAAAGTAAGCTGAGGTGTATTTTGTTGCCGTAGGATCTTTTTCAGGATCTGCTGTGTAAACGCCGTCAACACGTGTTCCTTTCAAAACCACTTCTGATTCCGATTCAATCGCACGCAGACCTGCCGTAGTATCTGTTGTGAAATAAGGATTACCCGTTCCTGCACCAAAAATCACGATACGGCCTTTTTCAAGGTGACGCACTGCCCGGCGACGGATCAACGGTTCGCAAACCTGTTCCATCTTAATCGCAGACATCAGACGTGTCCGCATTCCGTGTTTTTCAAGAGAACTTTGAATCGCCATCCCGTTGATTACAGTGGCCAGCATGCCCATATGGTCGCCCTGTACGCGGTCAATTCCTGATTTTTCTACCGATGCGCCCCGGAAAATATTTCCTCCGCCGATCACAATCGCAATTTGTACACCTACTTCCGCAATTCTTTTAATTTCCCGGGAGTAACTTTCCAGAATGTTAAAATCGATTACTTGTGTTTTATCTCCACCGTTGAGTGCTTCTCCGCTAAGTTTGAGAAGGATACGTTTGTATTTTGGTTCGGGCATGATTTGTTTGTTGGTGTTTTTTCTGTAAAAATAAGTGTAGGCAGCTCAGATTACCAAGCATATTTATTGAAACTCTACCAATACCTGGTTTTTTTCTACGATTTGGCCGGCTGTAATTTTCAAAGTTTTCACAATTCCGGTACCCGGGGATTTGATAATATTCTCCATTTTCATGGCTACCAATACCAGCAAAGTGTCTCCTTTGTGTACTTCCTGGCCAGGTTCAACCGCAATGGACTGGATAAGTCCCGGCATTGGCGCTTTAAGATTATTTATTTTTGTGCTGACGCTTGCTCTGCATTCCCAATCCTTCGAGCAGCAGATCAAACTGATCTTTTACGGATGTTTCAAATAGTTGTCCGTTAATAAGAAGCTTGAAAGTTTTGTCAGCAGCGTTCGGTTTCCAGAACTTCAATATTATAAGACCGGTTTTTCCATATAACATGATATTGATTCTGACTTATTTTAACAATATCACCATCAAAAATATTTTCTCCGATCAACCACTGACCTTTTTGCTGATTTATTTCAAAAGTTGAAATTTCACCGGATAAAACACCATCCTACGGATTTGCCGCCAACATTTACTTTTAGCATACTGCTTCACTGAATTCCTGTACAACTTCATTAAGTATCTGATCCAGTTCTTCAAAAGACATACCTTCAACCAGACGCATCCGGAAAGGTTTGAAATTTTCCAGTCCTTTGAAATAATTGGTATAATGACGGCGCATTTCAAAAACACCGGCTATCGGGCCTTTCCAGCGAATCGAGAATTCAAGATGGCGGCGGCAAACGGCCACACGTTCTGCAAGGGTAGGAGGTGCCAGTCTTTCGCCGGTTTTGACAAAATGTTTTATTTCATTAAAAATCCACGGATTTCCGATCGTTGCACGTCCGATCATAATGCCATCAACACCAAAACGGTTTTTATATTCCAGTGCTTTTTCCGGACGTATCCACATCGCCGTTTCCGAAAATTGGAATCGTAATGCGCGGATTGTCTTTTATTTTTGCAATTAAAGTCCAGTCGGCTTCGCCTTTATACATTTGCACGCGGGTTCTGCCATGAACAGAAAGTGCCTGAATACCAATATCCTGTAATCTTTCTGCTACTTCCTGAACATTTTTTGTGCTTTCATCCCAGCCCAGACGGGTTTTTACAGTCACAGGCAAATGTGTAGATTTCACAACGGCTTCCGTCATGCGTACCATTTTGGGAATATCCTGCAACAATGCAGCACCTGCACCACGGCAGGCAACCTGTTTTACCGGACAGCCATAATTAATATCGATCAGATCGGGATTAACACGGGAGGCGATTTCTGAACAGGCACCCATCGTTTCCACATCGCTTCCAAAAAGCTGAATGCCAACCGGTCTTTCATATTCAAAAATATCCAGCTTCTGCACACTTTTCGCCGCATCACGGATTAAACCTTCGGAGGAAACAAATTCGGTATACATCAAATCCGCACCATTTTCCTTGCACACCGCACGAAAAGGCGGGTCGCTCACATCTTCCATGGGAGCAAGCAGCAACGGGAAATCTCCCAGTTCTATTTTACCGATTTTTATCATTTATACAGATTTGAGATTCTTGTGGGAACAGATTTTATAAGTCTTTTATTCACTTAATCTTACAGCTCAACAATCACTCAATATTTTTAAATTCATAATTAGCTGTAAATTTACACCAATTATGCAAAAAAGTTATTCAAATTTGGTACATACACGAGTGCCCGGTACGTTGGGAGGTTTGTTGGTCTTGGTTGGTTTCGTGCTTATTGGAATGGCTGTTGGTAATATTCTGGCAATTATAATCCTTGCTTTGCTTACATCTTCGGATGCGAATAGTATTACCGGTTTGTTAACCACACTTTTTGCTGAACCAGAAAAAGTACCGAATGGATGGCTCCTGATGATGATTTTGCAGGGAACAGTACATTTTTTCTCCTATCTTCTTCCTTCGCTTTTGTACTGGTTTTACATGGAGAAGAAAGGTTTTCAGGATTTTAATTTTAAAGGAAAACCTGCCGCTTCAATCTGGTTTCTTGTCTGTATTGTCGTACTGGTTTTTATTCCGGTCAATAGTCTTTTTATTGAATTGAATTCCAAAATGACATTTCCTGATTCCTTATCGGGAATAGAAAACTGGATGCGTGATAAGGAAGATCAGAATGGCGATGCTGACAAAATTTATGACGAGCTACACGCACGTTAGGTCAGCTCATTATTGCACTTATTGTGGTGGTACTTCTTCCGGCAGTTGGTGAAGAAGTTTTGTTTCGTGGGATTATACAACGTAAACTTGCACAACATTGGGCAAATCCGCATGTTGCAATCTGGATTTCAGCTGCCATTTTCAGTGCGATACATTTTCAGTTTTTTGGATTTTTGCCACGAATGATTCTCGGGGCATTGTTTGGATATCTTTATTTCTGGTCAGGGAGGATTTCTGTGGCAATTTTGGCACATTTTATTAACAATGGATTTATCCTGGTCATGATGTACTTTCGCAACATCAAAATGCTGGATATTAATATTGAAGAAAATGAAGTTATGCCAGTCACAGCGATCCTGGCTTCGCAGTGTACTTACAGTTGGCATTTTATATGAAATAAGGAAAACCAGCAATAAAAGCCGGTTTTTGAAAACGAATGATCAAGAATTTATATAGTTAAAACAGTACTTGCAGGAAGATTTTTATGGATGATAATTGGGGTAAGGTATACGATACCAAACAAATGATACGGGCGGAAATTGCCAGAGAAATATTGGAACAAAATGAAATAGCAGCTGTGATTGTCAACAAACAAGATAGTGTTTATCCTATTTTAGGGCAGTTTGAAGTACATGTTCCTATGGCTGAATTTGTTCGGGCGCAAACCATTCTATCTAATGAAGACTCCCTTACAGAATCTGAGTAATTTACAGCAGCGGACCATCACCGGATTAATAGGATTTGTAATCATTCTTGGCTGTATCCTTTACAGTGAATGGAGTTTTCTATTACTTTTTTGTACGATCAGTTCGCTGACACAGCTTGAATTTTACAAGCTGCTGGGCCTCGACGGAAATCAGCCTTTAACATATTATGGTACCTTTTGTGGCACAGTTATGATGTTATTGGCGTACCTTATAGAGCAGGACCTGGTTTCTTTCGAAAATTACTTCCTGATAAGTCCTCTTGTTGTCGATGATCTTTTTTATCAAACTTTACAAAAAGAATGATTTAAAACCATTTACAAATATTGGCTTTACTTTTTTGGGGATAATTTACGTGGCTCTGCCTTTTTCATTGATCATCGTGATGGCAATGCGTGGCGGGACTTACAACTACGAAATCGTTTTAGGAAGTCTTCTTTTACTTTGGGCATCCGATATTGGTGGATATTTTGCGGGAACAAACTTTGGGAAGCGTAAACTTTTTGAACGTATTTCTCCAAAGAAATCCTGGGAAGGCGCCATGGGAAGTGCTGCTTTTGCTGCGTTAATTGCCTTTGTGCTCGGACATTATTTCCGTACCTTCGAACCTTGGAAATGGTATTGTATCGGCGGGATTATTGTAGTCGTTGGTACCTATGGAGATTTGGTCGAGTCATTATTTAAGCGTAGTATAGCAATTAAGGATTCGGGAAACAGTATTCCGGGACATGGCGGATTTTTGGATCGTTTTGACGGATTGTTGCTTTCAGCACCTTTTATCGTGACATTTCTTAAATTGTTTTCCTGATAATCGAATAAATGTCTTGCATAGGCAATGCATTGAAATATCAGGCGTTTTCCAATAGAGGAACAATTCTTTTAGAAATACAGAAAGATTATATTGAAATAATTTTATAATATATTAAGGTCATTTAATCAACCTATAACCCTTAAAGGCGCAGGAGGAAAATATTCCGGCACCGGAAAACGAATTTTAAGAATGAAAAAACGATTTTTAATATATTTTGCGATACTTGCGAGCGTGTTGTGTGGGCAGGAGATTTTTGCACAGGGTGAGCAAAAGGCGATTATTTTTACCGGGGTAGTGGTTGGAGGAAAAAGTACAGATCGTTTACCGGGAGCCTATATTTTTATTCCAAAAGCTGGTAAAGGAACACTTGCGGATAACCGAGGTAATTTTACAATTCCCGTTTTTCCTGGTGATAGTATTATTTACAGCTACGTAGGTTACAAAAAGCAATACCACGTTATTCCAAGAAATTACAATGCTGATACTTATTCGGCGATTGTAGCGATGCAGGAAGATGTGACAATGCTTTCCGAGGTTAAGATTTATCCTTATGCTACGGAAGAAGATTTCAAAAAAGCATTTCTGGCTTTGAAATTGCCAGATCAGGCAGATCGTGATGCTTTGGCACGTAGTACAGATCCGGATTATATCAACCGGATGGCTGCGCAAGTTCCGAATAACGCACAGACCAATTATCGCTATACGATGGATCAGCAATTGTTCGGTCGTGAATCGGCAGCTGGTAAAGGTTTTGCAACAACGTTTCCTTTCCTGAATCCATTTGCCTGGGCAAACTTTATCAAATCGGTTAAAAGAGGTGATTTGAAACAGAAGGAATGGAGAAAAGATCTTAATAATGCACCTCGTGAAAGTATTACGAGACAAGATGTGATCAAAAAGAATGAGGAATTTGAGAATCCTAAAAAGGATGATAATAACAAGTAATTCCAAATGTTAAAATATCTTAAAATTCAGCTCAAAAGGCTGAATTTTTTTTGTGCCCTGTCGTTACTTTTTAGTAGAATTTGTAAGTTTGTCAGTCTTGTCTGGTTATTTATTCCAGCACTGAAATAAATACGGATAACAGATGAAAAATAAGGTTTTGCTATTTTGTGTGAGCTTTGCGGGGCTGTTTTATACGCAAAATCTTTTTGCCCAGGGCGAACAAAAGGCAATTATTTTTTCGGGTGTTGTCGTGGGCGGCAAAAAAACGGATCTTCTACCTGGAGCCTATATTTACATTCCAAAAGCAGGAACCGGTACTTTGGCACATCGTGACGGTTCTTTCTCAATCCCTGTTTTTCCGGGTGATAGTATTGTTTACAGTTACGTGGGTTATAAAAAGCAATATCATATCATTCCCAAAAACTACAATGCTGACGCCTACTCGGCCATTGTTTCCTTGCAGGAAGATGTGATGATGTTGTCGGAGGTTAAGATTTATCCATATAGTAGCGAGGAGGAATTCAAAAAGGCATTTTTGGCTTTGAAGTTGCCAGATCAGTCGGATCGTGATGCTTTGGCCAAAAGTGCTGATCCACAATATATCCGAAGATTATCAGAGCAGGTTGCCAATAATGCGCAAACGAACTATCGGTATAGTATGGATCAATTAATGTTTGGCAGGGAATCGGCAGCCGGAAAAGGTTTCGCGACAACTTTCCCATTTCTTGATCCGTTTCGTATTGCGAAATTTATCAAATCAGTGAAAAACGGAGATTTGAAACAGCAGGAATGGCGAAAAGTATTAAATGATACACCGCCGGAAAGTATCAACAAATATGATGTGCTGAATGACAAAGGTCAATTTGATGCACTTAAAAAAGAAGTAAAAAAGTAAGATTTGGCGTTTAGATAAATTCTCTCAAAAATACCGTTTCGCCATCAAACGTTGCATAAGCCTGCTTCGTCTGTTTTGTAACCCATTCTCCCAGATTTATATAGCGGCTATTATTATTTACGGCCAAATCAAGAACGAGATGCCGGTGTCCGAAAATATAATAGTCGTGATGCTGTTCTTTTTCAACTTCTTTACAAAATTGAAGCAGCCACTCATAATCTTCACCTGCAAAAAATTCTTCCCCTTTTTTAATATTGGCTATCCGGCTTCGTTTTGACCATTGCGATGCGATCCACATACCAATATCCGGATGAACGATCCGGAAAATCCATTGGAAAAATGAATTTTCAAAAATCCGTTTCAGGATTTTATAGACTTTATCGCCCGGCCCAAGTCCGTCACCATGTCCAACTAAAATCGACTTTTTTAAACCAGCTGAATTTGTAATCTCAAAATTTACCGGATTACGGAAAATCGTCGCTCCGATTTCTTCTTTCAGGTAACCGAACATCCACATATCATGATTTCCTGTAAAAAGAATCAGCTCGATACCGCGGTCTGAAAGTTCAGCTAGTTTGCCTAACAAACGAACAAATCCTTTCGGGACAACATGGCCATATTCAAACCAGAAGTCGAAAATATCTCCTACCAAAAAAATTGCCTGTGCATCAGACTCAATAGATTCCAGCCACTTTATAAGTACTCTTTCACGGTCTCTGCTTTTTTCGGCAGTGGGAACGCCAAGGTGGAAATCGGAGGAAAAATAAATTTTGCGGCCTTCCTGTAATGCAACCGATCTGGTTTCGAAATTGAAAATCATGCGATATAAACTAATGCGCTGCAATTTACGATCTTCTGTGAAACCGGCACGACAGAATATTCAGGAATGTGTTATTACCGGTCACTCAATATGTCTGAAATAAAATGTTACAATTCGTAAATTTATATGGGTAAGATTTATTTTAAGTATTTAAATTGTTGACAGTCATGTATATAAAACTCATCTTTCTAACAATATTAACTTGTTTTACATTAAGCGCAAAGGCTCAGATTCGTATCACGGATCCGGGTAAAGTTGCAGAAAGACAGGCTGAAAACCGCGCAAATCAAAAGGTCAACCAGACCGTTGACAAGGGTTTTGATAAAGTTGAAGAAGGTATTGGTAATCTTTTCAAAAAGAAGGATAAAAAGCCAAAAGAAGAGCCGTCAGCCGGGAAAAATGAAAAAGCGGATAATACTTCAAACAAAAAAGAATCAAATGACAATAGTAATAATGCAACTGAACCTGAAACGGTTGCTGTTGTCAGCACCGAAAAACCTACACTGAAATCTTACAGTAAATTTGATTTCATTCCTGGTGAAAAAGTAGTTGCTGTTGAAGATTTCTCACAAGATGCTGTGGGTGATTTTCCTGCCAAATGGAATACAAACTCAGCAGGAGAGATTGTCACAATTTCAGGAACAGAAGGGAAATGGCTTATGCTTGGCCCTGAGGGCGTTTTTTACCCGGAATTTGTAACCAAGCTGCCAGAAAATTTTACATTGGAATTCAATCTGGCTACAACTTCTGATTTTAGTTATTATTCCGGAGTCATGCGCACCGTTTTCGCAGAGGTTACAAATCCGGCCAAGAATTTTTCAGTCTGGAAGGGATTTGACGGTGACAAACAAAAAGGACTGGAACTGGGTTTGCATCCAAAAGACGCAGGCGGCAAACAGGGAATCGCTAATTTTAACGTGTTCGAAGGCACGGCGGAATCGATCATGAAAAATGAGAAAAGTTTTCCTGCATTTCATGTTCCGGAACATAATGTTGTAAAAGTTTCGATCTGGCGGCAAAAGTCGCGGCTTCGGTTGTATGTGGATGATTTTAAGGTTTGGGATTTACCAAAAGCATTTAATCCGGCTACAAATTACAATTTTATCGCTTTCAGTAATCAAGGCTACCACGTGGACACTGACCGGTATTTTATTTCAAATATCAGACTTGCCGTCGGTGCACCGGATACGCGGAGCAAACTGATTACCGAAGGAAAATTTTCAACAACCGGGATTCTTTTTGATGTAAATTCTGCGACGATCAAACCGGAATCTTATGGTGTACTGAAAGATATTGCCAACGTTTTAACAGAAAATGCAACCGTAAAAGTCAAAGTAATCGGACATACGGATTCTGATGGCGATGATGCTGGAAATATGATATTATCAAAAAAACGGTCAGAATCGGTAAAAGAAGCACTTGCAAAAGATTTTGGAATCGATAAATCCCGGCTGGAAACAGATGGGAAAGGTGAAAGTGTACCCGTTTCTCCAAATACTTCCAACGAAGGAAAAGCAAATAACCGCCGGGTAGAATTTATTAAATTATAAAAAGAACCATGGTTTTTTGATGGCCTCTTTTTAGCTTGCATGCATTAATAATTTTATGTTATGCTTAGAAAAATATCGATTTATTTAGCTTTTGTCTTTCTGTTTTCGGGAGGTTTTGTAATGGCACAAGCGCCAAAAACGAATGTCGCTGCACAAAGAGCAACACAATGGAAACCTGAAAAAGGGCAATATTATTTCAGTCACGCATTGACGTATTCCTTTGAAAATAAAGAAAAGAAAACGAAAGGTGAAATTGTGATTTATGTAGATCCGGTAACCGGAACGATGTGTTTTAAACGCGAAAACAGTTTTGGAGATACAGGCAAAGCCTTCGATTTTATTCTCGCTTTTCAGGATGGGAAGTACGTTTATTATGGAGCTGATGAATCCGGGAAGAAATTCAGAATGACGGAAAAAGTTGAAGAATTAAAACCGGATGCCGAAACGATTGCACAGCAAAAAGAAGATTTCAGTACATATTGCATACCAACGGGAAATGTCCGTAAAGATTTTGGGATGGAAAGTGCTGAATACGAATTGTCGTATCCGACTTCCGATGCAAAAGATAAATTGTGGCTGACCAAAACACCTTTTGGCATCAATCCTTTATACGGATTTGATTTGATCGACGGCGTTGCAAGTTTGCCGGTATCGTTTGATTATACTTATATTTTCAACAACAAACAGCTCCTGACGGAATTGAATTCCAAGGGTTTGATCCTGAAATTGAAAAGTTATGAGCCTAATCCTTTTTTGGCGATTACCCGTGGTTATGCGGAAGTAAAAGCTGAGAATTAGGCTCACTTTTATTTATTGTGCTGCTTCTCTTTCCGCCATAACTTCGGAAAGGGGGCGCATATTTGCCGGAATTTCTTCGACTTCTTCTTCCGCGGTGTAAGGGAAAACATCCAGAATTGGCGTCAAATTCATGTCTGTTGTTTCGTAAGGAATCAACATCGTGCGCAGACTTTCCGTAATCCGCTGCAAAGCCTGGTCAATCCCGTCAGCATTTACAAGCATATAATTCACCACTTTTTTCTCTTTTCCACTTTTTTCATCCACAGAAAAGTAGATAACTTTTGCCTTAAACCATTTCTCTCCGTCTTCGTAAGAAAATAAATCAGCCAGGCGCATGCGTGTAATGCTGGTAACACTGAAATCACTCGCACCCGTAACGATTTGCTGATAAAGTCTGGCTTCTGATTCTGTATAAGAAACCGCATCTACAAGATAAACTTCATTAATTGTCTTAAGACTTCCCGCCTCATCTTCTTTTTGGTAACGTATTTTTCCTAAATACCAGCTTGCCATTGTAGTCTGTTTTTGATTAAAGTGGATACAAAAGTTTGCAAAGGTATGGTTTGCGAATAAGGCTTGCAACATGATTTTTCCGTGTAAAATCGTTGAATAAGTTTTTAAGCCAAAAAAGTGATAACAAAAGAATAATCCTTTTCAAGTATGCGCGTTGTAGTAGCTACTGTTTATCTTGCGGAAAAATTATTAAAACACACAATGAAAAAACGAATTTGGTTTGTCGCGGTTTTGGCGGCTGTTGGGTTATATATTACGGGCTGTGGCGTGAGCCGTCAGGTTTCAGAAGCAAAGGCTTTTGGAGATTGTAAATACAAAATTGCTTCTGCGGACAGTATTTATCTGGCAGGAATTGATATCAATGAATTCAGAAATATCAAAAGTATGAGTGATTTTAACATTGCCAGATTTCCAAAGCTGGGGTTGGCATTTTTGCGTAAAGACATTCCTTTGGATTTGCGGGTTAATCTTGATATCAAAAATCCTACACGAAAAAAAGCTGCGGTCAATCAGTTGGAGTATAAAGTTTTGCTGACCAATACAGAGATTTTTAACGGATTTCTCAATCAGAAAATTGAAGTTTATCCGGGAAGTGGTAGTACACGGGTTCCAATTAAGCTAAGTGCAAATGTTTATAGTTTGTTAATGAATAATCAGACAAGAGACGATTTTATTAATATGGTTATGACGTTAACAGGGAAATCTGATTCGAAACCTGCAAAATTTACGGTGAAAGTAAAACCTACACTCGACTTGGGAGGGAAATCGATCAATTATCCTGGTTATCTTACTTTTGAACAGGAAATTACAAGTGATATGATCCTGAAAATGAATTAATCGGATCACTAACTAGATATTTGGCAACACACAAACAATGACTTGTGGAATGATTCTTGTCATTTCACAAGTCATTGAAACATAATTTTAACACAAATTAAAATTGGATAATTCTTTACTACAAAACCCCCGGTTATTTGAATATTTTGTACTTGTACTGGTATTAGCCTTACTTTTCGGGCTTACATTTCTTTCTAAAAACCTTCAAAAATTTAGAAATTTTCTGGGATTAGGTTTGATAATTGTCCCGGTCGGTTATTTCTATTTGATACTAAACGCACACGTCCTGAACATTCCTTATGAAGACGACTACAATCTTCTGGAAACGATTTATAATCTGAAAACACGGATCAGGTTTTATTAACACTGCAAAAGTACTTTTTGAACAGGTAAACCAGCACAGGTTTGCTTTTGAGCGTATTGTAATGCTCATCATGGTGCTTTTTACAGGAACTGTCAATATAAAATTGCAGATCATGCTGGGCAATTTATTTCATGCTCGGTATTCTTTATCTTTTCTTTCTGGCATTTAAAAAAGAAAAGGTTTCCTGGCATTATTTTATCCCGGTTCCTTATATTCTTTTCAATCTGGTATATTTTGAAAATGCGATTTGGGGAATTGCGGCCATCCAGAATACGCCTTTGCTGTTTTTTGCGATGCTGACTGCTTATTTCATTGGAAAACCGGATAAAAGGAGCTGGATTTTTGCCGTATTAGCTGCAATTGTCACCATGTTTATTAGCGGAAGCGGCATGCTTACCTGGATTATTGGCGGTGTCATTCTTCTTTTCCAAAAGCGATACAAGTTGCTGGCTCAATGGATAGGAATTGCCGTTGTGTTTAATTTTATTCTACTTCCTTTTCGACTATCAATTTATATCTACCGGACACGGAAAGGTATGGGAACATCCGGTTTTTAATCTGATCTTCATATTCGGATTCTGGGGAAATGCATTATATCTGGACATTCCGCATCCGCTTACGCCTGTTTTCTACAAGGATATGGTGTTTTGTGTAATCCTAGGGATGGGGATTTTAACGGTTTTTCTGGCCTGGCTTGTCCGGATTTTCGTGAGTAAAGATATACCGTGGACAAACTGGTTCTTGCTGGGTGCTTTTATGTTCCTGATGGGGACCGGAGCGATGTTTATCGTGAGTAGACCGGCAACTAACTTTTTGATGTATGGCGGTAATATTTTTTCCAGACGTTACATGATTTTCGGCGTTGTGCTTTTGGCCATTGCTTATGTTGGTTTGATATTTCTTGTCAAAAATTATAAAAATATAAGTTTGTCGATATTCGGTTTAAGTTTAATTGGATGTCTGGCACTGAATTTTGTGAGTTATTTTTACTCGATAAGAAGCATAAGAGAACAGCACGAAAAATTATCTCTCGACGGATATTACTGGAAAAATTACAATACACTTTTGTCGGTCGGGTTCAATTATGGAGATAAACCTTTCTGGAATCATCCGACCAAAATGAATAATCTGGTTAAAAATCTTGAAAAAGACGGGTTGCTTCATCTTATATGAAAGTGACAAATTGCCTCCGGCAAACCGTCTTATTCGGGAAACTGAAAAAGCAGGTGAATATGCCTCTAAACTGAAAATTCAACTTGGTTTAAAAAATAATGACGATAACGTTCCGATCAGGTATATCACATTTGAAACAAAAAGAGGTGTATATCCAAAACCTGACTATTTCGTTTTAGTTTCTGATCAACATGTCAATTTGCTTCCGGCTATTCCAGTTCCAAATTCTCTGTCCGACTTTTTGAGCAAAAGAACTTATTATGACGATAAGTATTCTTATTCGTTTTACAAGAGAAAAGTACCAAAGGGTAAATTTGATATCTGGTTATTATCAGGTGGAAATGATTCGGTAAGTGGGAATCGCGCTACACAAGAGAGAAAATATTTATATTTTAGTAAATCACAGGTAGTTACCAAAGTTTTACACATTCCAACATTTACCTTTATGCAAATCCTTACTTATAATCTCAACGGAATCCGTGCAGCTTTGAAGAATGGCTTGCTGGAATGGTTAAAGGATAAACCTTTTGATATACTTTGTTTTCAGGAAGTGAAAGCTACGCCTGATGTGGTTGATTTGTCAGGATTTGCAGCATTGGGATATGAACTGATCGGCTGGCATGCAGCTGAGAAAAAAGGATATAGCGGTGTAGCGATATTTTCCAAAATAAAACCTGACTTCGTTTCTCTGGGATTTAATTTACCGGTTTACGATAGTGAAGGAAGACTTTTACGTGCTGATTTTGGTGACATCACTTTATTAAATTGCTATTTTCCATCGGGTACGAGCGGTGAAATCCGCCAAAGTGTCAAAATGAATTTCCTTGAAGATTTTAATAATTGGGTGGATATGCTGCGCATTGCACGACCTAATTTGATTATCTGCGGAGATTACAATATTGCTCATACAGAAATGGATATCCATAATCCGAAAGGAAATAAAAAATCATCCGGTTTTTTGCCGGAAGAAAGAGAGTGGATGACAAAATGGTTTGGAAGCGGATATACTGATGCTTTCAGACATATGAATCCCGATTTACAGGAATATTCCTGGTGGACTTACCGTTCGGGTGCAAGAGCAAATAACAAAGGCTGGCGCATCGATTATATTTCCGTAGCGGATACGATTAAAGACAGAATTGTAGGAAGCAGGCAATATAATGATGCTGTGCATTCGGATCATTGTCCGGTTTGGCTGGAAATTGAATAGTTTAGCTTATGGAAATTTCGACACCTTTAATTTTGAAAATGGGAAATCTGATGAACGAAAGTCAGTTTTTTCAGTTTTGTCAACTTAATGAAAGTGTAGAATTTGAAAGGGATTCGTCAGGAAATATTATCGTATTGCCACTACGGGGTTCTTTGTTTAGTTTGTTAAATGTCAATCTTGCCGGTCAGCTTTGGAGCTGGAATAAGGAAAACCAATCAGGTTTGATTTTTAGTTCTTCAACCGGTTTTACGTTACCCAATGGAGCTGTTCGTTCGCCTGATGTTTCATGGATTAGGAACGAAAAATGGGATGTACTTTCCGAAGAGCAGCAGAAAGTTTTTGCTCCAATTTGTCCTGATTTTATAATTGAAATTCGTTCTGTTGCGGAAGAAAAGCAATACCTTCATGACAAAATGAAGGAATACATTGGCAACGGAACGCAGTTGGCCTGGTTAATTGATTATCTGGATGATAAGGTATATATTTTCAATGCAGCAAATGAAATAACGATCAAAAATTCTTTGAACGTAAATTCTTTCAGGAGAATCAATACTGCCAGGATTTTTGCTTGATCTTGGAACAATCATTAATAAAATCAGAGTTTAGAAATATAAAAATCAATAAAACCTTGTTCAGCTACTTCCTCATTTACAAACCATTCGGAATGCTTTCGCAATTTACCCGCGAGGGCGACCATGCTACGTTGGCTGATCTTGATTTTAATTTTGCCAAAGATATCTATCCGGTTGGAAGGCTGGATGCGGATAGCGAAGGATTGCTTTTACTTACCAACGACAATTATCTCAAAACAAAACTACTTGAACCGAGAAACCGGCATAACAGAACTTATTATGTTCAGGTTGATGGCGAAATAACCAGCGAAGCTTGCCAACAAATGGCGGATGGCGTGACGATTTCGATCAATGGGAAATCATATCGGACTTTGCCCGCATTAGCTTCTCCATTGGAAGAACCTTTGCTTCCCGAAAGAAATCCGCCAATCCGTTTCCGGAAAAATATTCCTACTTCCTGGGTTTCCATTACACTGCATGAAGGGAAAAATCGTCAGGTACGTCGTATGACGGCCGCTGTTGGATTTCCAACTTTGCGTCTGGTGCGCTGGGCGATTGGAAAAATTAATCTTGCCGATTTCGGTACTGAGGGAGCTAAACCGGGGGACGTATGGGAAGTTACAGGAGAGGAAGTTCGGAAGCTATTACTTTAAGCCTTTAACTTACTTGATAAAACAACTATTCAGACTTGCCAAACCGGATAGAAGGGTTAATTTTGTAGTTATCCTGTTTTCAAAATTGATATTAGTTGGCAAAGGAACAAAAAGAAACTCCGCTTAATAAACAGTATAATCAGATTAAGGCCAAGTACCCCGGTGCATTGCTTCTTTTCCGGGTTGGCGATTTTTACGAAACTTTCGGAGAAGATGCGATACGTGCTTCCAAGATACTTGGGATCGTACTTACACGTCGTAACAACGGTGGTGCGCATGAAGAACTTGCAGGATTTCCTCATCATTCCCTGGATAATTACCTTCCAAAACTGGTTCGTGCCGGTGAGCGTGTTGCCATTTGTGACCAGCTTGAAGATCCTTCAACAGCCAAAGGAATTGTAAAACGCGGCGTTACTGAATTGGTTACGCCTGGCGTTTCCATGAACGATAATGTGCTGGACACACGCAGAAATAATTATCTGGCTGCGGTGCATGTTGGTGGTGAAGATCTGTATGGAATTTCCTTTCTGGATATTTCTACCGGGGAGTTTATGACGTCGCAGGGCAACGCTGCCTATGTTGATAAAATGCTTCAGGGTTTTACGCCTTCCGAAGTACTTTTTTGCAAAAAACACAAACAGGAATTTAACCAGCTTTTCGGAGGTAAGTTTCATACTTTCCAACTGGAAGACTGGTGTTTCGGATATGATTATGGTTATGAGCAGCTTACCACGCATTTTAGCACCACAACGCTGAAAGGTTTTGGTATTGAAAGTCTGCCGATGGGAATTATTGCCGCCGGCGTAATTCTGCATTATCTGCGTGAAACTGAACATCGGGAAGTAAGCCATATCAGTCGGGTAACAAGGCTGGAAGAGGAAAAATATGTATGGCTTGACCGGTTTACGGTAAGAAATCTTGAACTGGTTTTTCCTCAGCAGGAAGGCGGTGTGCCATTAATTCAGATTCTGGATCAGACGGTAACGCCTATGGGTGCGCGGTTGTTAAGAAGATGGGTCGTTTTGCCTTTAAAAGAAAAATCGCCGATTGAAGAGCGTCTGAATACTGTTGAGTTTTTTCTTGCCAATGATGAATTGCATGAATCCATTACCCAATATCTAAAACAGATCGGGGATCTTGAACGATTGATTTCGAAAGTAGCCGTTCGCCGGATTAGTCCGAGGGAAATGGTTCAGCTGAAAAAATCATTGAAACAAATCGGCCCGATCAAAGAAATTTTAGGCAAAATAGCTTCGACACATACCAGTTATGCGGTTTTGAATAAATATGCTGATCAGCTTAATCTTTGTACTTTTTTAATTGATAAAATTGAAACGGAACTAAGAGAAGATGCGCCGCTGCTGATTAATCAGGGCGGAATGATCAAAAGCGGAATTGATGCAGAACTGGATGAATTGCATGCGATTTCACGTGAAGGAAAAGGATTTCTCCTGAAACTTCAAAATGAAGAAATGGAGCGGACCGGAATTCCGTCATTGAAAATTGCCTACAACCGGGTTTTCGGATATTATCTTGAAGTTACCAATTCCCATAAAAATAAAGTCCCGGAAGAATGGATTCGTAAACAAACGCTTGTGAATTGCGAACGTTACATTACGCCGGAACTTAAAGAATATGAAGAGAAAATACTGAATGCCGAGGACAAGATTTCGGCTATTGAATTCCGTATTTTTTCTGCTTTGATATTGACCGCTGCTGAATATGTCGGTACCATTCAACAAAATGCAATCATTATTTCAACACTGGATGCATTGGGTTCTTTTGCAACAACGGCCAGAAAAAATAATTATGTCAAGCCTGTTATTAATGAAGACAGGATTCTGGATATAAAGGATGGTCGCCATGCGGTGATTGAGCAGCAATTGCCTTTGGGCGAAAGTTATGTTCCGAATGATCTTTATCTGGATAATGATACGCAGCAGATCATTATCATCACTGGTCCCAACATGGCGGGTAAATCTGCTTTGTTGAGACAAACCGCGCTTATTGTTTTGATGGCGCAGATGGGAAGTTATGTGCCTGCAAAAGCGGCTACGATTGGTATTGTTGACAAGATATTTACCAGGGTAGGAGCCAGCGACAATTTGAGTAGAGGAGAAAGTACGTTTATGGTCGAGATGACGGAAACGGCCAGTATCCTGAACAATCTTAGTGACCGAAGTCTGGTTTTGATGGATGAAATTGGTCGTGGAACCAGTACTTATGATGGCGTTTCCATTGCCTGGGCCATTGCGGAATATTTGCATAATCAACCATTGGTAAAACCAAAAACATTGTTTGCAACGCATTATCATGAATTAAATCAGCTTTCTGACGATTTTCCACGCATCAAAAACTTCAATGTTGCGGTAAAGGAAGTTGACAACAAAGTAATATTTTTAAGAAAGCTGAAACCAGGTGGAAGTGCGCATAGTTTCGGTATTCACGTGGCGCAAATTGCAGGTATGCCGCAGCCGATTGTGTTACGAGCCAGTGAAATTATGCACCATCTGGAAAAAGATCATGTTGCGGACAAACATCAGAAAAAGATCAAGGAAATGCCGAAAAATAATTTTCAGCTAAGCATTTTTGAACCTACTGATCCAAGACTTGAAAAGCTGAAAGAAGACCTTGCTTTGATTGATGTGAACACTTTATCGCCAATTGAGGCACTTTTAAAACTGAATGAATTTCAGAAAATGTTACAGAAAAAATAATCTAAGTATGGCGAAAGCCGCATTATAATTTAATAACTCCTAATCTTTTTTATGAAAAATTTGACTCGTTATCAGTTAATGGCCATGATGTTTCTCCTCTATTTTATTTGGGGATCTTGGTACGGCCAGATGAGTAAATACATGTTTAATTCCTTGCATGCTACCGGAGTTCAGGTGGGTGGTGCCTATGCGGCTTTTTCTATTGCAATGATTATTGCCCCGTTTTTTGTGGGGATGATCGCCGACAGGTATTTTGCAGCTCAGAAAGTATTGGGCGTGCTAAGTTTGGCGGGCGCAGCTTTGTTGTATTTAATCACAGGAATTACAGATGCTGACACATTTTTCTGGGTGATTTTGGCTTACTGTATCACGTTTGCTCCAACTATGGCTTTAACAACTTCCATTGCCATGCAGCATGTGAAGGATACTGAAAAGGATTTTCCAACGATCCGCGTAATGGGAACTGTGGCCTGGATTGTCGTTTCAAATATTATCGGTTATTACGGTTTTGGTGATAGTGTGATGATTTTCAAATTATCTATGGTCGCTGCGGCTATTTTGGGCGTGTATTCTTTTTTTCTTCCAAATACACCTCCGAAACCAAATACCAGCACAACTTTTTCTGACATTTTAGGTTTGGATGCGTTCAAACTTTTCAAAGACCGCTCTTTCGCTATTTTCTTTATTTCGTCTTTGCTGATCTGTATTCCTTTGTCATTTTATTATGCCATGGCGAACCCGTCTCTTACGGATTCGGGTATGACAAATGTTGAAAACAAAATGTCATTGGGACAAGCCTCGGAAGTTATTTTCATGCTTTTGATTCCTTTTGCTTTCCGCAAATTCGGTGTAAAATGGATTTTGATCGTAGGTCTGATCGCCTGGATTGTTCGTTTTATTGGCTTTGGTTATGGCGATGCGAGCAGTGAATGGTTACTTTATATGGCAATCGTTCTTCATGGTGTTTGTTACGATTTCTTCTTCGTTACCGGGCAAATTTATACGGATAGCAAAGCAGGAGAAAAATACAGATCTTCTGCGCAGGGATTGATTACAATCGCTACTTATGGTATCGGTATGGGAATTGGTTCCTGGATTGCCGGTATTGTTGCTGATCAATATACTGTGAATGGTATCAAGGACTGGACGAGTATCTGGATGGTTCCGGCTGGAATTGCTGCTTTGGTACTTGTTTTGTTTGTTTTGTTCTTTAAGGATAATAAGGTGAAGGCTGAGAGTTAAAATTTCAGGTTTTCACGCAAAGTAAAAAAGTTTAAAAAGGAAGGTCGCAGCGTTTTTTTGCGGCCTTTTTTATGTGGATTAGTGTTAAATAAAATAGAAAAGGTCATTAAGTTTTAAGCTCAATGACCTTTTCTATTTTATTTATATTCAATTATTAAGCTGATGGCTTAATAATTTCTTACCAATCATCTCTGTCTCTTGAATCACCTCTTTTAGATCCACCACCTTTTTTGTAGTCTCCGTCTCTTCCGCCGCGACCGTAATCAGATTTGGGTTTTCCACCATATCCGCTTCCGCCGCCGTAGCCGCCGCTTCCTCCACCATAACCTCCGCCACTGTTTCCGCCTCCGCTATAACCTCCACCGCCGCCGGCTGGTTTGTTTCTTCCGAAATTAGAACTTCTGTCACTTCCGCCTGTGCTGCTGCTGCGACTTTCGCTGCTGCTTCCACTCGATCTTGGCTGGTCTCCCGGTGTTCTCTCTTTTTTCTGCGATTCGTTCACTACCAACGGTCTGCCGTACATTTCGACTCCGTTCAACTCACTTATGGCTAGTTTAGCCTGCTCTTCATCAGGCATTTCTACAAACCCAAACCCCTTGCTTTGACGTGTAATTTTGTCAATAATAATTTTTGCGGAGCTTACTTCACCAAATTTTTCAAAAGCTTCACGCAACTCGCTTTCCTTTAACTTAAAAGAAAGACTCCCAACAAAAATGTCCATAGAAATGCCTGTTTTTTAAAATTCTGTTTTGTTATGATAAATATATTTATTTTAACTGATAAGCTACTACACTATTTTTCAAAAATGTTGGTACATATACAATCTTTTTCCTGGCATCATACCCAATATCGGCAGTATTGCTCCCTGCAGCCTTGGTATCCAGCATCAATTCCTTAGATCCGTCCGACTTTACGTAATAGATAACTCCAGCCCAGCAAGAGACAATATACTCGCCCGGTTTCACTTGCTCAATACCATCCGTACTTTTATCCAGGCCTTCTGCAATAGTAGTTGGTTTCTTGTTTGCGTCCAGTTTTATAAGTGAACCGCTGTCAAGAATAAGCAAATCAGATACCTACTGCCAATAATCCGTTTGGACGTGTCAAGGTTTCATAATAGGTCGAAACTTTTCCCATCTTTAAGTAAGATGTACTTTATGCGTATCTGAGTCTGAAACGTAAATATTTCCTTTTGAATCGATTGTCAGGTCATTCAGAAATTTCGAATCTTCAACAGGATATTTTTTAAAGATTTTTCCTGATTTAAAATCAATTTCAACAATATCGGTAACATCTGCGACATAGAATTTGGAACCAAGTTTACCCATTCCTTTTGGTGCATTCAAACCTGATACCCAGTTCAGATCAATCACTTTGCCATCAAGTCCTACTTTTCCAATCGCACCTTTTCCATCTTTTTCGCCCGACTTTCCATCAATTTGCGCTACATATAAAATTTTATCTCCTTGCACTGTAAAATACAGATTCCGGAACAGGAATTGTCCCTTCCGTTGCCCAGATTTCAGTTAAGGTATTTTGTGCCTGAACTGATAAAAACAGAGGTTATTAAAAAGGCTGTAAAAAGTAGATTTTTGATTTTCATCTGGTTGAGGTTTGTTGAAAATTTTAGGTTGAAGTGTTTAGAATATTTATTTTACAAGCATTATTATACCAAAGCTAAATAAAAAAACTACAAAAAAAGTCTGGTCGCAAGCGGCCAGACTTTTTAAATTTTTTGCAGAATATGGTTACTTCTTCTTTCTTAACTTTTTTCTTTCCGGTAGCAACAGGCTCTTCCGTTACCTTCGATAAATCCTTGATACGGATATTTCTGAATTTAAGCGGAGCTCCGTGTCCAAGAAATCCAAGATGACCGGTTGTATTTTTCAATCCCGGATGATCTCTATGATCGGCAGTTCCATTTTTACTAGCTTCTGCAAGATCGCCTTCTGTGATCACAGTTCCGTTCAACGTAACCTTGATTTTTGAACCTTTAAGATAAACTTCTTCATAGTTCCATTCGCCAAGCGGTTTCAGATATCCGCGTTTTGCAGGAATAATTCCGTAAGCAGAACCATGATACTGATATTCTTTCAAATCTTTATAAATGTCTGCATCGTTATCAAGGATCTGGATTTCAGTTCCAACATAAGCAGCGTCGCCTTCCATTGGCGTACGAATGCCAAGACCGTTATTTGCGCCTGGTGTTAGTTGGAATTCAAAACGGAAAACAAAGTCGCTGTATTCGTCTTTTGAATAAAGATTTCCTTTTCCGCCACCGTTTGGATTACAAACCATTTCACCGTTTTCGCTGGTATAGTCAATTGTATTTCCAACCCATTCGTGCATGTTTGTTCCGTCGAAAAGAACTTTATAACCTTCTTTTTTCTCTTCGTCAGAAAGCATGAAAGGCTCCGGACGAGGGATTTCACGAACATAAATATCACGATAGTAAACGATGTTTCCGTGCGCCTGCAATTCCAGTTGTTCTTTTACGAAAATCGGCAATTTACGATCCCAGTAGTTTTCAAGAATTACATTGTCAACCACTTTTTCGCCATTCAATTCAACGGTTACACGGTCGCCGATCATCGTAATATGGAAATTGTTCCAGTCGCCGATTGCATTATCAGCAAGTTTGGTCGGGTTTTTAGGATTTTTTGCATTGTTATACAATCCACCAGAACCAACCTGAGCGCCAACATCCACACGCGAAGTATCCCAGATCTGAACCTGAGGCGTACCGCGAAGATAAATTCCTGCATCACCTTTTGATTCAATTTTCCAGTCAACATACATTTCAAAATCTCCGTATTGTTTAACGGTACAAAGGTTATCACCGTGACCTGAGAAAACCAAATCACCATCTTTCGCAGACCAGCCTGATTTCATGATCTCATCAGCTTTTTTCTGTTTCAAAGCCAAAGTATCAGCACTCATTTTGCCACGTGCTATCGGATTTTCTACCAGACCTTTCCAGCCTGTAAGATCTTTTCCATTGAACAAAGAAACAAAACCTTCGCCTGCCGGCATTTCAGCCAGATATTTACGGATTGATTCTTTCTGATATTCGCTATCCTGGCCTTTCAAAACCGAAGATGTTTTTGTCATCAGTTCACGAACTTCTGCACCGCTGAAATTTTTGTTAGCCAATCCGATATTCATCACAGCCTGAGCCGCTGCCTGCTGAACAGCACCAGAATTGTCAAGATATTTTCCTGCCAAAAGCAACGCGTTGAATGTTTTGTATCTTGGTAATTCTTTTAGTATCAATTCTTTTTGTGCATCCGTTTTTGCAATGTCAAGCGCGTTGTGAAGCATCAAAACTTTGTTGACCGGAGTTTTTGGAGATTTTGTAATTCCTGAAACATAACCTGTCAGTGCAAGATTGAAATCTTCGGCATCCGTTGATTTTTTTGCAATAGCCAAAAGTTCGTTGGCAGCACTTGCATCTGACCAGTTGGAAAGTGCGGAAATAGCCGCTTTTTTAGAAACCGCATCACCCGTATTATAAGATGAAACAACCGAAGTCAAAGCTTTATTTCCACCAATACTAGCCAGAACCGCTAAATAACGAGATTGTTTGTCAGCAGGAGAAGCAGTGATTTGTTTCAAAATAAGATCACTTTGCGCCGAAGCATTTCCTGAACCTTTCACACCGGTAATAATCGCATTTTGAACAGCAATGATTTCGTCAGCATTACTTACAGAATTTAAAAGCGTAAATAATTGAGGCAGATCATTTGAAGTCGCCAGTGATTTCAACGCGTTAAAAGCAGCCGTTTTAACTTCCGGATTAGTACTGGTAAGTTGAGCAGAAACTACGCTCATTTTAGAACTGGCAGCTCTTGCAGCCAATACGTCAATAACCGCTGGCTGTGCCGTTGCAGGTAAAGTTGGCAAAGCAGCTGCAAGCTGATCCACAACTGTATTTCCTTTCAAAGTCAAAAGCGTATTTTTAACCGCTTTGATTTCATCTGCATTACCTTTTTTCAAAATTGTTAGTAAAGCAGGAAGACTGCTTTCTCCACCGATTTTACCGGCTGCCCAGATAGCCGCCGTTTTAACTTTGGCATCTTTTGAAGCAAGAGATTTGGTAATCGTTGGCAATGCATCTTTTGATTCAGCACGGCCTAGCATATAAATGATTTCAGCCTGAACTTCCGGTTTTGCCTTTTTCAAAGCATTTAACCACGGCGTAGTTCCGTCAGCCATTGTATATTTTTGTCCCAGTTTCAATGCTGCCGCGCGGTATTCAGGATCTGTGCTATCCAATGCTTTTACCAAAACAGGAACACTTTCACGTTTTTTGCTGTCTGCATATATTTTCAAAGCAGAAGAACGGGTGTCTGTTTGTTTGGCATCAACCAAAGTTGAAGTAAGCGCCAAAGCAGCTTTTTCTGCAATAGGAGCATTTCCGGTTAGTGACAAACGCGACAAATAATTCAGATAAGCAGCAGTCGAATTTGCTTCATCGTAAAGATAATTTGCTTTGGTAGCAGCCGCAGCCAGAATGGATTCCGATGACGGAGAACCGATTTCAGAAAGAGCGAACAAGACTCACTTTACGTAAATTCAGATCCTCACTTGTTGCAGTTTTTTCGATTGCACCAGCTGCTTCTTTTACGCGGCTCATACCCAATGCTTCTGTAATAGAAATCTGAGGTTTGCCTTTTGCAGAAGCCAAAGCCTGCAAAAGTGCTTTTCCTGCACTTTCAGTACCAATTCTTGCCAAAGTTCTTGCAGCAGGTCCTGACAAATATTCATCAGAAAGATAAGTTGCCACAGTCGAAACTGCTTCATCTTTACCAATCGTTTGTAATTGATAAATCAAAAATTGCTTGCTTTCCGGCGACTGAGCTTTTGATAAAGCTTCAACATATGCTTCGGCAGCATTTTTGCGCCATGCTTCTTTTCCTGCCTGAGATGAGTAATAAGTAAAACCACCCAAGCGCATACTGCGCTTTGGCATCATTTCCTTTGCCCGGAGCAACCAGCATCGATGCGATCTGTACCAATCCTGGTTTTCCAAGATCGGCCAGTTCGTCCATGCTTTTCTTTAACTGAGCAGCATTATCTGCCGGAAGCTGCGCAAGTAAATCGGCAATCCGGGTTGATAATGTTCTGTTTTTATCCAATTGAGCCATTGCACCTGTATTGAGCATACAGCAGGCAAGCAGCGCATATATAATTTTTTTCATGATCTTGTTTTAAATGAATGAAACGGTTTTTGTATTGCTCTTTTTATAATTTGAATAAAAGATTAATACAGAAATTACTGTGTTAGTAAGCCTTTGGATTCTTCCAATGCCGCAGCTAAAAGTTTACATAGTCCACGGGCCACGCATAGGCTGGTCGATTAGTCGGTTTGCACCTTCGTCGTCAATAAATTCCTGTTTTACAGGATCAAATTTAAGTGAGCGACCCAAACGCAACGCGATCAGTCCCATGTTAACGATTGTACAGGAACGGTGTCCGTTTTCTTCATTCAAAGCAAATTTCTGACGACTTTTCACTGCATCAACGAAATTCGTAACCTGTGGTTCCGGATCAGGAAAAGCAGCCAGTTTCTTTTCAAGATCCTGGATATCGGATTTGAAATTCGGATAAAGTTTTCCTTTTGGTCCTTCAATGTAAGCCACATTTTCATCCTTGCCTTCACCATCCAGAACAATCTGGCAGCCATCTGCATAGGTATATGTAATGCGTCTCCACGTGCCAACGGCTTCGGTATGCTGCTGCGGAGCATCAATTTCCACGCTCACCGGACTTGTATCATCTTTTCCAAGGAAATATTGGATCGGGTCAATATAATGCTGGCCCATATCACCCAATCCGCCGCCATCATAATCCCAGTATCCACGGAAAGTCTGGTGCACACGGTGTGCGCTATATGGTTTGTAAGGAGCTGGTCCGAGCCACATGTCATAATCCAGTTCGGCCGGAACGGGCATCGGCTGATTATCTGTTTTTCCTACCCAGTAAAATTTCCAGTCAAAACCGGTATGTTTGCTTACGGTAACTTTCAAAGGCCATCCAAGCAATCCGCTCTGAACCAATTTCTTGATTGGTTTTACGGTTGTTTTCATGCCATAAAAATTATCCTCAAAACGGAACCAGGTATTCAGACGGAAAATTCTTCCGTGCTGCTGAACTGCTTCCACCAAACGTTTTCCTTCACCAATTGTACGTGTCATCGGTTTTTCACACCAAACATCTTTTCCGGCGCGTGCAGCATCAGCCGCAATGATTCCATGCCAATGCGGTGGTGTTGCCACGTGCACGATATCAACTTCCGGTAACTGAATTAATTCACGATAATCAGAAAAGGTTTTTACACCTTTATCCACAAGCTCTACCGCTTTTTGAAGATGCGTTTTGTCCACATCACAAAGGGCAACAACCTTGGTTCCGGCATAAGGAATGTGGCCGCGGCCCATGGAACCTACACCAACAATCGCTTTTGTCAGCTGGTCGCTTGGTGCAATAAAACCTTTACCCAAGCACGTGACGGGGCACAATGGAAAATGTGGCGAGCGTCGCCAGCGAACCTTTGATAAAGTTACGCCTGGACGAAGAAGTGCCTTTCTTTTCTTTCATTTAGTTAAGGGAATGATTTAGGAATTTGAAAAGTTTGGGATCGTAAATAATATTATTAAATACGCGTGAAATTATGACATTATTTATAATGGAACAAAAGCTGTGATACGATTCCGGATTTTATTTCACTTTAACTTCTTATGCGACAATAATTTGGCGTAATGAGATAATAGTAATTTCTGGAATTGTTGAAGGTCGATTGTACGAAATAATATAAAAGCTGCAACCGGTTTGCGGATTGCAGCTTTTATAACTTATGTATGTAGTACTTCAATAATTACAAAAAGGGTGCATTGGTAATCTGATTTAAAAATATTCTCAGACTGGACGGATGGGAAATCAGGATATAGGAAATCCCGAACAGAGCGCCCCAAAAATGTACGTCATGCGCTACACGGTCATTTTTTTGCTTACTTTGATAATAGGAATAAGCCAGATAACCACAGGCAAATAGTATGAAATAAACTGGAATAATAAATTTTATATAAATCACTGACCAGGGGGAAAATAACACAAGCGCAAACATAACTGCCGAAACAGCACCGCTTGCCCCGACCGCTGAATATCCAGAATTATTTTTATTTTCCTGATAAGATGGCAGACTTGAAAATACAATAGCCAGCAGATAGAAAATAATATATTCCATCGGAGACAAAATTCCGTTTTCTAATTCTCTGCCAAAAAAATAAAGTGTTAACATATTAAACAACAGATGGCCGGCGTCAGCATGAATGAAAGCGTGACTTACAAACCGGTACATTTGGGAATTATCCTTCGACATTTTTTCCGGTACAAAGGATAATTTGTTAAAACCTTCCTTGTTTGAAAAGCAAAACAATGAAAGAATGACACTCAGGCCGATTATTCCAAATGTTATCAATTGCCGGAAATTTCAGGTTCAATATTATTATCCGTTGGTTCCGGTGTTTCAGCCGGTTTTTTCTTCTTGGAAAAGAAACCGACAATCTTATTTCTAAGTCCGCCGAACATAACGCCTGCGGCAAGCAGCACCAGTTTGATATTTTTCAGCAAAAGAGCTAGTAAACCTACTTTTGCCAATAATTTCCCGGCAACTAATCCTCCGATTGTGTAGGCAGCAATTTTGTCAATTTTTGGATCAAAATCGGTGTATTTACTGCCATCTTTGAATTTTGCAATATGAACGATATCAGGAATATGAGACTTGATTTCAGCAATCTGATCAATTGTTCCCACAGCATTCAGGCTCAAAACACCTTTTCTGCCCAAAATCCTCACATCATAATTCAGTGTTGTATCTGCGTCGTCACCAAATTTTATTGATTTCGCCCAATGAAGAATGTTGTTGCTTTTGTCGTAAAAAGGCTTGGACGCCCAACCTATCATATGAATTGGTGGGTAACCTTCTTTCGCTCTTTCTTCATTACCTTCTTCTTCTTCACTTTGAAGGTTTTCCATCATTTCATCATAATCAATATCCGCTGCGTCTTCATCCTTCACAAAACCTGAATTTTCATAAGTTACGATAAAAGCCCAGTCGCTAGGCTGCGCAATAGAATAGTTTTCCTTGACGATCATTCCAAGAAGTCCGTCTTGTTTTGGATTACCCCAAAAATCATAAACGACAAATTCTGCATCTTTTTGCGGCATAAATTTATAACCGGCGGGTATGGAAAGTTTTACGTCGGAGTTGATTTCAACATTTCCGGTCTGGTATTTAATTGCCTTGTCCCGATCCAGAATCTTCTGAAAAGCTTCCTCCTCGGCGAGAGAACTGCTGTCAGTAGTTTGGGAAAATGAGAGTTGGGTACATAGCAGAAAGATTAAGAATAAGCAAAGCTTTTTCATAAGAGGTGATTGAGTGATAAAAGAGGATGAATCAGGTTTTTGGTAATATTAAATAAAAAAAATACTATCCAAAATGATGCAACAGTCAGTGGGATAGATGATTGGAGGAAATTACTCATCTTAATGGCACTGAAAATATATATAGAAGTCTCTTAAAGTTACATTTTGGACAAGGTTTTTAAATGTAACCTATTGATATATAATGGGTTATTTAACTATCAATTGAAGGTTGGAATTATGTAAACGAATCTTAAAAATAAAAGCTGAGACCCTAATAAAGATCTCAGCTTTTGTAAAGAATATTTTCGTTTTTTTATTTTTTCAAATCGGCCGACAGATTATCCACAAAACTTTTTTGCGCTGCTACTTTTTCTACATCTTCCGTTTTTCTTGGCGCGGCAATTGACAACATTTCAAACTTATCTTTTTTGATTAAAACATCGTCCTCAATTCTTACCGCAATTCCCCACCATTTTTTATCGCAGTTGCTGCCTTCCGGAATATAAATTCCAGGCTCCACGGTGATGATCATATTTTCAAGCAGCTTGTCGTAAATGCCTTTGTCGTGCACATCAAGTCCCAGGAAATGTGAACAGCCGTGCGGGAAGTATGTCCGGCTTTCTGATTCGTCTTTTAAAATCCCAAGTTTTACCAAACCTTTCGCAACCACATCACGGGCTGCTTTTTCTATATCCTGAAAGGATGTTCCTTCTTTACAAATCTTGAAAACGGCTTCCTGTGCGTCAATTACAATATCATATATCTGCTTTTGTTCAGGAGTGAATTTACCGTTTGAGGGAAAAGTCCTGGTAATATCTGCCGAATAGCCGTGGTATTCCGCGCCGATATCCATCAGTATCATTTTATTATTTCCAATCCCGGTTGCGTTATTTTCAATATAGTGTAATACGCAGCCATTTGCTCCGGCTCCGGCGATAGACGGATAGCCAACATACTCAGCACCCAATTTTTTATGGATAAATTCCTGAACGCCCTGCAATTCAAGTTCCGACATATCGGGCTTAATTGCTTTCATAGCCTCACGATGAGCCAGGGCTGAAATTTCAACCGTTTTTCGCATCAAAACCAGCTCTTCCGCAGTTTTGATTTGTCTTAATTGTTTGGTGTAAAGACTGTAAAGCGCAGGATTGTATTTCATTGCATCCATTTCAGCCAGCAGCTTTGTCACTTCTGTCGAATCTTTTACCTGAATGATTTTGGTAACAAGCGTACTTTTTTTATACCGTTCGCTTTTGTCAGCCATGGCTTGATAATAGGAAGTCAGCCTTGGCACAGAGGCAAGCAGCTTCGGAAACTGACGAAGCGACATCAAATCACCAAGTACTTCATCATCAAAATCTTCCGGCATCGCCGATTTCTTTTTGAAAGTTTTTACCAGATCGTAAATGTCATCCGACTGGTTGATTTTGTCAGCAATATCCTGCGGGAATTCAAAAATGATTTTGTCAAATTTTGAAAGATCAGGTGCGTAACGATCAAAATCTTCTGCATTATAAGCGTGAGAAAAACCAGCTGCTTTTATTCCTTCAATGCCAAGCCGTTTTCCTGTCCATTGCTCTCTTCTTGCATCTTTTTTCTGGACAAAAAACAGCTCGTTATACGACTGACTGGCAGAATCTTTCTGGTTATCTTTAAAAATCAACAAAACGGCATTTGGCTCATTATACCCGCTGAAATAATACAGATCAGGATTCGGGTGATATTTGTAATCAACATCATTGGAAAAATTTCTTACCGGATAAGCGAAAATCGCCATAACAGAATTTGCAGGAAGTAATTTCCTGAGCGCTTCTCTTCTTCCTTTATGAAAATCCTTACTCAGATAATCCGAAGGAACCGGAAGTTGTGCGAAGCTTATTGTGGCACAAATTGATAAAAACAATAAAGTTATTTTCGCTTTTGCCAAAGTATTTTGGAGGAGTAGTTTTTTCAATTTTTCTGGTATATTTATATTTAAGATATTGATTGACAAATGGTTGTGATGGATAGGGTTTGTCTGCCCGTTATTGTTTTAATTTTGGCAAGTTCGAAAGTACCAAATTGTTTCCTTTTTTTCTTTTTTTTCGACTATCCGGGTGATCATCAGCGACTTTATCTATCATGGGAAATTTCAAATCAATAGAAGAACTGGATTTTAAAAATTTGATCAAACCTGAATATTACCCATCGCCGGATGCCTGGGAAGATCAGGTTTTGTATTTTTTGCTGCTTGACCGATTTTCGGATGGACAAGAAAAGGGTTTTCTTGATAATGATGGCAATGTAATAACAACTGGAAATACTGTAAAATATTTACCAACAGACTTTGAAAATGCTATTCAGACAACTCAGGATGCCGAGATTTGGAGTGAAGCCGGACAGAAATTTGTCGGAGGAAATCTGGCAGGTTTAAAAAGTAAAATCGGTTATCTGAAACGACTGGGGATTTCGGCAATCTGGATCAGTCCGGTATTTAAACAAGTCGCATCTCAGGAAACTTATCATGGTTATGGTATTCAGGATTTTCTGGATATTGAGCCACGTTTTGGCTCGACGCAGGATCTGGTTGATGTGGTGAAAACAGCGCATAAACATGGAATTTATGTAATTCTCGATATTATTTTAAATCATAGCGGTGATGTTTTTGGTTATATAAATGGCCAGCCGGATTATCAAAATGGAAAAACCTTTCCGGTTGAAGGATTTAGAAATGCCGCCGGAACTCCGGATTTGCCACTTGATTTTGTGGGAGACGATAAATATCCTGATGCTGCAATCTGGCCGAAAGAATTGCAAACGGCCGAAACTTTTACTCAAAAAGGAAAAATAATTCACTGGGATGATAGTCCGGAATTCCTGGAAGGTGATTTTGAAGTGCTGAAAGATTTGCATCACGGTTCAGGTCCGGTTGATAATTATAATCCTTCCGAAACATTAAAAGCATTAACCAAAGCCTATAAATACTGGATTGCGGTCACCGATATTGACGGTTTCCGGATTGATACCGTGAAACATATGGATCCGGGAGCGACCAGATATTTTGCTTCGGTCATCAAAGAATTTACCATGTCGATCGGAAAAGAAAATTTTTATCTGATCGGAGAAATAACGGGTGGCCGTCAGCGGGCTTTTGATACGCTTGAAATAACGGGGCTAAATGCGGCGCTTGGCATCGATGACATTCCTGATAAAATGGAATATCTGGTAAAAGGCTACCGGAATCCGGCTGATTATTTCAACCTTTTCCGAAACTCGGAACTGGTTCATAAGGAATCACACAGCTGGTTCAGAAATAAGGTAGTGACGCTTTTTGATGACCATGATCAGGTAAGAAAAGGTCAGAATAAGGCTCGTTTTTGTGCCAATGATTCTGGCGCTTTATCGCTCATTGCGGTTGTTGGGCTAAACCTTACTTCACTTGGTATTCCATGTTTGTATTATGGAACAGAGCAAGCTTTTGACGGAAAAGGCGGGAATGACCGTTACATCCGGGAATCTATGTTTGGGAGAGGTTTTGGGGCTTTTCGAAGTAAAAATGTTCATTTTTTTAGCGAAGAAAATGCCTGGTTTCCGGAAATTGCAAAGATTGTAACAGTAAGAAACAAGTATTTTGCATTAAGAAGAGGCCGGCAATATTTAAGACAGATTTCTGGTAACGGAACAGAATTCGGTTATCCGGTTTTAATGGGCGACCGGATGAATTCCATTGTTGCGTGGTCGAGGATCTGTGACGATCAGGAAATTTTGTGTGCATTTAATACTGATCAGCAAAATGAAACTATCGCTTATGTCACAATTGATGAAAGTTTGCATGAAATAGATTCCAGCCTGAAATGTTTGTACGCCTCTGGTCCAAGTCCTGTTCAGGTTAATGTTGAAACAAGAAATGGCAAGGCTGTTCGCCTTACCATTCCTCCTGCGGGTTTTGTAATTTATGGTTAATCTAATTTTTATCAATAAGTAAGTTTGAAAACTTTTGCCAAAGCTAGTGAAACGTAATAGTAGGTTTTATCACCGGTTCTTTCCAAATCTGTTGGCATCATCAATCCACCTGCGATCGTAGTTCCGTCACCACTTTGAATTTGTCCTGTAAAAGGAACAAAATTCGGTGGCATTGTTGCCAAAGAAAATTCGGCAAAAGAAACAACAAGTGGCTTATTGCCGGGTGTAAGAACAATGTCGACCAGAGTCGTAAATTTTTCTCCGTAAGGTTTTATAACTCCACCTGTACTAACCTCTTTAATTGTAGCCAATCCCTTAATAAAAGGCCCGCCACTAAGTGAAGTAACCAGGAATTTTGATCCGTCATAAACAATGCCGGTAGGTACAAAATCAATGGTATCGGTTGGTGTGTAATAAGGATCAAATTCAGCAAAAATGCTAAGTGACTTATCAGCAGCACGATGAACTATGGCATTAGCAGCCGCATCTGTAATATAAAGATCGCCTTCCGGCCCCCAGGTCATGTTGAATAAATTGGATTCGTGTTTAGGGATTTTAAAGCTGGAGCCCAAAACAAATGCGCCTATGGGTTCAGATGTTAGTGTTGAGGCATCAATAGCAGGATCTGTTCCGGGTTTGAATTTGGAAACATCAGCAATATATAACATTCCATCCGGGCCATGTAAAATATAAAGTTTTCCGTCTTTATAAGTCAAATGAGTCAGGCCGCTGGGTGCTTGTTCAGGGCTTATAACGGAATTAAAACCGGTAATGCCGGGGTAAACTTTTCCATCGGGAGTAATCACAGAAATCTTGCCGGTTTTTCCTGAACCGTCTCCCTGCTCCGTTATCCACAAATTATTACTTGCATCATGCGTTATTCCAAGTGGTGCAGCAAATCCACTTGCGACTTCATCGGATTTAAATTGTGTGGGTTCCTGAAAAATGTCGTGATCTGTACAACTGGCGACTAAAAAAGCAAGAAAAAATACATTACGTAGGAATGGTAAGGTTTTCATAGATTTGACTTATTTGGTTGATAAACAATTATTTGCGTTTATAATCAATAAGAGGGTTTAAGGAAATTTGTTCACGGCAAACCGTGCAGGTAGGTATAAATTGCATTTTTCCAAGTCTTTACGGAAGTTGGATGCTTTTAGTAACAGGTAGTCTTGTTTTGATATCATTGACTAGCAGGACCATATCTGATTGAGTCTTGTATTGTATAACGTGGTATTATAAATACTTTCCTGAAAATATATAAGTCAATTGATTATCAGACAAGTAAATTTGATTAATCGGTTGGCCTTTTGATTTAACGGTTGGATCTGAACTGATTTTTATTGAGAAATGATATTGAGGAATTGAAGAAGAGAAAATGGAAAGCCCGGTTGTTTTCTCCATTTCGGGAAACAACCGGGCTTTATTACAAGGAATATTTTAAAGCATTTTTGTTTTAAAAAGATATTACAGCGGGATATTACCGTGTTTTTTTCTTGGCAGCGTGGCAACTTTATTTTCCAGCATACTAAATGCCCGGATCAGTTTTTCTCTGGTTTGTTCAGGATAAATTACTTCGTCTATATAACCGCGGTGAGCTGCACGATATGGATTTGCAAACTTTTTGGTATAGGCGTCAATCTTTTCCTGCAACTTTTCAGCGGGATTTTCTGCTTCTGCAATTTCTCTTTTGAAAATAATTTCAGCAGCACCACTTGCACCCATCACGGCAATTTCGGCAGTTGGCCAGGCGAAATTCATATCGGCACCAATATGTTTTGAATTCATTACGTCGTACGCACCACCGTATGCCTTTCGTGTAATAACGGTAATACGCGGAACCGTGGCTTCGCAAAATGCATAAAGTAATTTCGCGCCATTGGTAATAATACCGTTCCATTCCTGATCAGTACCTGGCAAAAATCCGGGAACATCTTCCAGAACTAACAATGGAATATTGAAACAATCGCAAAAACGAACAAATCGTGCCGCTTTCTGACTTGCATTAATATCCAGAACACCGGCCAAAACAGCTGGTTGATTTGCTACAATTCCAATACTTCTTCCTGCAATTCGCGCAAAACCTACAACAATATTTTCAGCAAAATTTTTATGCACTTCAAAAAATGTTTCAGTGTCCGTTAATTCCTCAATGACTTCGCGGATATCGTAAGGCTGATTTGGATTTTCAGGAATAATATTGTTTAAACCAGGTCGGGACTCACTTGCTGGTTCGTATGGTAATGCTGGGGCGTCGTCTTCACAATTTTGGGGAAGATAACTAAGCAATTTTTTAATATTCAGAAGACATTCAACTTCATTGGGCGCAACAAAATGGGTAACACCAGATTTGGTAGCATGTGTCATAGCACCACCCAATTCCTCCGAAGTAACATCTTCATGCGTAACGGTTTTAACAACATTTGGTCCGGTCACAAACATATAACTGCTGTTTTCTACCATCATGATAAAATCCGTAATGGCAGGAGAATAAACAGCTCCGCCAGCACATGGCCCCATAATGGCCGAAATTTGTGGAATAACGCCGGATGCTAATGTGTTTTTATAAAAGATATCCGCATAACCGGCCAGGGAAAGTACGCCTTCCTGAATACGTGCACCACCAGAATCATTCAAACCAATAATGGGAGCACCGTTTTTCATGGCAAGATCCATGATCTTACAGATTTTCTCAGCATGTGTTTCCGACAACGAACCTCCGAAAACGGTAAAATCCTGTGCAAAAACATAGACCAGTCTTCCATTAATTTTACCATAACCTGTGACAACGCCGTCACCGAGATAATGCTCTTTGTCCAGACCGAAATCCCGGCTTCGATGCATTACAAATTTGCCAATTTCTTCAAAAGAACCTTCGTCGAGCAGAATAGAAACTCGTTCGCGAGCTGTCAATTTTCCTTTTGCATGTTGGGTTTTAATCCGGTGTTCGCCGCCACCAAGGTCAGCTTCTGCGTTTTTTTTATCTAACTGATCCTTTTTCGAAGCTGCGGCAGACGTTGATTCCATGTAATACAGACGATATGGTTACATTTGTTTTTGAACAGATTCATAAATATAATGTCATTTTAACGGATTCGAGAAATTTTTGCATTTCTATGAGGCAGATTGGTAGGCGCTTGTTTTTTTTATCGGTTTTTCTTCTCCTGATTTTGGGAGAAAACTTCGCTCAAACGACCGGTGGGAAAAGCGGACTTAATTTCTTGCAGCTTCCTTCGCAGGCAAAAAGTACGGCACTGGGATCAAATCATATGACCATTTCAGGAAATGATCCTGCGTTATTTTTACAAAATCCTGCATTGCTTGACTCGACGAAAGAAGATCATGTTTCGGTGAATATCATGCCGTATCTGGCAGATACTAAATTTCTGAATCTGGCTTATGGTAATAAAATAAAGCGTACGGCGGGGACCTGGGCGGTTGGTTTGCAATATCTGAATTATGGTACTATTACAGAAACTGACGCATCAGGTAATGTTGTAGGAGAATTTAGGGCGGCGGATTTTGGATTATCTGCCGGTTATGGACAAACCGTTGGTGCATTTACAATTGGCGGGTCTGTAAAATTTGTAGGTTCTTCAATAGAATCTTATCATGTATATGGACTGGCGTTTGATTGGGGAGGTGTTTTCAGGCATCCTGATCAGGATCTGACAATTGGTTTTGTAGTAAAAAACCTGGGGTTTTTAAAGCAGAATTTCACCGGAGCAAATACTCCGATTTTGCCCTTGGATCTGAGGACCGGAATAACGTTCAAACCAAAATATATGCCCGTCAGGTTTTCGGCTACTATTCACCATCTGAACAGTTTCGACATGGTTTATAATGATCCGAATCTGTTTTTTACTTATGATATCAACGGAACCAGAATTCCAAGAAAAGTGGGAGTAGTAGAAAAACTGGCACGCCATTTATCCATCGGAGCAGAATTATTGCTGGACAAAAATTTCAAAATCCTGCTTGGTTACGATCATTTAAAAAGACAGGAATTGAAAATTATACAACGCAGGTGGTTTGGCCGGATTTTCATTTGGCGCCTGGCTTCGTGTAAAAAGGTTTGAAATCAGTTATGGACGGGCGCAGTACACGCCGGGTTTTGGAAGTAGTTCTTTGTCGATTGTGATGAATTTGAAAAAAGGGGAGTAGTCTTTCTTTTAAAGTCAATTTCCTATTTAAGACCCAGTTTGGAAATTCTGGAATTTATAGCACCGGAATTCCTCCCAAATATTTCCATTAATTTTTTTCTGTCAACCCCTTCAAGATAAAGTTTGATTAATGAAATATCGTCTTCACGAGTCCAAGGCATATACGCATTGGAATTCTTTTCCTTCGTTTCATCAAAAGGATTAATCTTTTCCATTTTCTGTACAGCTGGAAAGTGTTGAGCAGCATTTTGAAGAGCATATAATATTTTATAAATGTCTTCTTCAAAAATAAGAATATGATGTCTTTCAAATTCATCGTTTTCCAATCGCTTACTTTCCGTGATCTTTAAAAACTTTCCGCCTTCTTGTGTTTCCCTGGTATCAAAAAAATAAGTCCGTTTACCTGCGTTTATTTTTAAACTTTCGATTGTTTTATAATTAGCCATGATGAAATATGTATGATAATGTGTTTGTTTTAAATAATTGATCAAAAATATACAGCTAAAATGACATTTTTAAGACTGACGCTTCATTTATGAAATATTTGAATAAAGATTTATAAATGAGTATTTTATATATATTTTTCCGGTTATATTAACCTTAATATTTATGGATAATTCTTACGATTCAAACAGGCTTTTTACCTGATATACATGTTGTGCATTTACACACTCATACAGCTTCTTTTATACCAAAATGAAAAAAATATATCTACTCATCTTCCTGTTTTGCCTGAGTAACGTTTTCACATTTCAAGGCTTTGGAACTTCCATAGATTTTGCAAACATAGCTGCATTGGAAGCAGCTATACCAACCGATGGAATGATTGCGAGTACAGCGGGATACTGGACAGCCGGCGATGGAGGAGGTGGGAAATATATTTTTAACAGTTCGTCCTCAGAGACGGATAACAATGGAACTGTCCAGACTTCGTCAAACGGAAAAGGACGGTGGCTCCTGATTCAGGAAAATAATTCAGGCTTAAATCCACGACAATGGGGTGCGAAAGGCGATGCTAAATCTCCTGATTTCGACAATCCGGCATTTGTAAACATGTTTGATTACGCGAGAAAGATCATGCAAATGAATATTAACGGAAAACCGGACTCCCGATATCCGAATGGCGTGAGTATTAATCTGGGTCATGGAAGTTACATTACCACTACACCCATGCCTTTATTTTCAGGAGTAAAAATTTTTGGAGGAAACGGAGTAGCGAATGAGAATGCAAATTTGTGTAAATGGACATACGCAGGCAGCCCTGGAACAACATTATTTATTTACAAGGAAGTTGAAAATACACACAACGGGCCAGATCTTGATGATATAACAATTCAGGGGATTGGATTTTGCGGAAAGCAGGATTTAACAGTTGGTTTCATACCGCCTTTTAGTCGTGGAGGCCAATCACAAATCCGAAATAGTGTAATTCAGTATAACGGGTTTCGTTACTTTCAAAAAATTGATATTTTCGGAATTTCCCTTCATTTTCAGTACAATTATTTAAACTTTATGCCGCACGGAGTTGTCATGATAGGCGCTGCGGACTGCAATATAAATAATAATGTTATCGGCGGTGGCGGATATGATTTTGAAGGGAAACATTACGGTGCAGAAAATAAATTTGTCCGTGTTATTGAACTTCAATCCTTTGGAAACAGCCGTTTTGACAATAATTATATTTCAGGAGATTTTGCAACGCCTTCACCGATACCATTATACATTGAAAATAGTCATACATCACAGTTTAATGGAAATTGGTATGATTACAGCGACGGGCCTTGTTTGCAATTGCGTTACTGTAATAATCTGAATTTTTCAGGAGGGAATCTTCAGGGATCAAATAGAAACAGCCCATTAACAAATCAGCAGGGAAATGCGGGATATGGCGAAAATGAGTGTGCAATTTTTATTGGTAACAGTAACAAAATCAGTATCGACAAATTAGTCCTGCGGGAAATTCCAATGACAGGGGGAAATCAGGTAACATTACGAACCTGGGGAAGCTCAGATATTGTGGTAAGTGATTACAGTACAGCCAGATTAGAGCCTAATAACAGCTTGTCAGTTATGTACGAGTTCAGTGTGGCGATTGAAAATGGAAGTAAGAACGTAATTTATAACGCGTTAGGGCAGGAGTGGCGTAAATAAGAGTTACCATAACGATATTGAAGTCATGGTAACTCTGTTATGAATTGGAAATCACTTCTTTATCTATCCTGCAACAACCTCACCCTTTTCCAATTTCAAAAATTTGGTAACGCAGGAAGGAATTTCATTCGGATAATGCGAAACATAGATCAAGGTTCTTTCTTGTGTATCGCAAATCGCATCAACAACTGATTTAAAATATTCAATCGAAACCGTATCCAATCCTTGACAAGGTTCGTCGAGAATTAATAAAGGTGGATTTTTTACCAACGCTCTTGCCAATAAAACCAGGCGTTGCTCTCCTTTTGAAAGCTGAGAAAAATCTTTTTCAATTAAAGAATGCACATGAAGAAGTTCGGCAACTTCGTGCACACGTTCAATCTGAATTTCTGTAAGTTTTTTGAAGAATATACCGGTTGCATCGAAAAACCCGGATGCTATGGTTTTAAAAACAGTCGTATTTTTTGGAAAATAAAGATGAAGCTCAGGCGAAACGTGACCGATTTTCTGTTTGATATCCCAAATCGAAGCACCTATTCCACCTCGTTTTTTATCAAACAAATCAAAATCATTTGCAAAACGTTGCGGATTATCTGCGGTGATAATACTTAGCAAAGTTGATTTTCCTGAACCATTTGCACCGGAAAGTGCCCATTTTTCGCCTTTGTTGATTTTCCAGTTTATGCCTTTCAAAATCTGGTCTTCCCCATATTTAACCCGGATATTTCTCAGATCAATAGCTACTTCAAAATCCTTAAAATTAGGCTCTCCAAAGTTTGCCAGTTTCTGCGGATCCGGTTTTGGAAAAGCTTCAACCTTATGGCTTGTTATCTGATAATCATCAACAGAAATTAGTTTTTCAATATGTCCATGATTCAATTCAAGAATATCGGTAACACAAGGTGGAATTTCTGTGGCTGTGGTTGCAATAATAATAGTGACGCCTAACTGAGCTAATTCGCTTAAAGCATTTCTCAGAACTTCACGCGAATGAACATCCAATCCGCTGAACGGATGATCCAGAAGTAATATTTTGGGATGTTTCAAAAGCGATTTTGCCAATAACATTCGTCGCGTCTCGCCATTAGATAAAGTCACAAAGGGATGATCCAGCAAATGAGAAATGGATAATAGCTCGCTTACTTTTTTCAACTGTTCTTCATTCACTTTTGAAGGCGTAAGCTGAACAGAATTTTCATTTACCGTTCCAACTGGTTTTAATTGATCCGTTAAAATTGCCCGAACCGAAGGTGCTCTTTCGGCCTCGTAAGCATGAAAACGCTGCTGATAATATTCTGCTCCGGCACTTACGATGCGGTTGAAAGAATAATCATTGGGTACAAATTCAATAATCTCACGAACCGGCTGATCAAACCCATAGGTTAATTTCCCTTTTGCCACCGGCCATTTTCCGGCGATAATATCTAGCAATGTAGTTTTTCCTGATCCATTTGCCCCAATAATCGCCCAGTGTTGTCCGGATTCTATTTTCCAGGTAAGATCGGTTAATACGGTGGTATCGTACTTTTTTACAAAAATATTTTCTAGTGACAGCTGGCTCATAAGGAATATTCAAATCAAAATTAATCTTCTGCGACGGCTATATTCGGCCGGTTACATTTTCTGAACAAAGATTGTGAAGTTTGATAAGAATCAAAAGGAGAAGTGGCCTATAAAAAAGAACACCCGACTCAACTTTTCGTGGAATCAGGTGTTTGACCAATTAATTTATTTTAAAATTACGACATTACTGATGCAGTTCCATATTAAATTCTTTCATCATTTGACTGATAAAAGCAGGTAAGTCATCCGTTTTTCTGCTTGTTACCAAACTGTTGTCGGTTGTTACGTTATTGTCAGTCCAGATTGCCCCGGCATTTTCCAGATCATTTTTAATTGCAGCATTTGAAGTTAAAGTTCTGCCTAAAACTACATCTGCATCAATCAAAATCTGCGGTCCATGGCATATTGCTGCCACTGGCTTGTGATTCATGAAAAATGACCGTACAAATTCAACTGCTTTGGCATTCGTTCTCAACGCATCGACACCCATTACGCCACCTGGTATCACCAAAGCGTCATAATAATCTGCTCTTGCATTGTCCAAAGGCACATCCACTTTGTGTGTTGCGCCCCAATCTACATGGTTCCAGCCTTTTACAGAATCCTTATTAGGTGATATAATATGGGTTGTCGCACCATTTTTGTCCAGAGCTTCCCTCGGACAAGTCATTTCCACCTGTTCAAATCCGTCAGCAACCAAAATGGCAACCTTGATTACATTTGATGTCGAGTCCATGATTATATTAATTTGAATTATTGCATGAAAATTTTTGATAAAATAATGATCACAAATAATATGCCAAGACAAAACTGAAATAATTGGGGATTTTTTACTTCAAGACCTAAAAGATCTTTCACGTAGGAGACTAACTGATTGATTGTTAAGTTACAAAAAATCACAGATAAGTAAAAGAAAGAGCGCAACAAAATTTGCTGCGCTCTTAAATAATCTGAATTTGACTAAAATTATATTTCTACACTACCAACATTTTCAAAAATCAGATCGCCGTTGGAGTTAAGCTCCATCATGATCACAGAATCTCTGGCAACCTGTCCGCTCAAAATTCCTTTTGAAAGTTCATTCAGAATCTTACGTTGCAATACTCTTTTCAAAGGACGTGCACCAAAAGCAGGATCAAAACCTTCTTCTCCTAAGTTTGGTAAGTGCTTCTTCGGTTGAATCCAACGTCACTCCTTGTTCAAGTAACATTTTCTGAATTCCTTTGAATTGGATATCAACAATTTTCCGGATATTTTTCATTGATAATGGTTCAAACAAAACGATCTCATCGATCCGGTTTAAAAACTCAGGTCGAACCGAAGCTTTCAACAAATCAAGAACGCCTTGTTTGGCTTCTTCAACGATCAACGTATGGTTCCAGCCTTCGTCTTCTGCAAATTTCTCCTGAATAATATGGCTTCCGATATTTGAAGTCATAATAATGATCGTGTTTTTAAAATTGGCAACACGGCCTTTATTATCAGTCAAACGACCTTCATCCAAAACCTGCAAAAGAATATTCCAGACATCCGGATGCGCTTTTTCAATCTCATCCAACAGAATCACGCTGTAAGGTTTCCGACGAACGGCTTCGGTTAATTGTCCGCCTTCATCATAACCTACATATCCCGGAGGCGCTCCAACCAAACGACTTACTGCATGACGTTCCTGATACTCACTCATATCAATCCGGACCATCGCATTTTCGTCATTGAACAGATATTCAGCCAACGTTTTTGCCAATTCAGTTTTACCCACACCGGTCGGTCCAAGGAAAAGGAAACTTCCCAATGGACGTTTTGAATCCTGCAAACCAGCACGGCTACGGCGAACGGCATCAGATACCAAAGTCGATCGCTTCTTCCTGTCCTGCAACACGTTGATGCAAATGATCTTCCAGATGCAGCAATTTTTCCTTATCACTTTGCAGCATTTTCACTAACTGGAATTCCAGTCCATTTGGCAACAACTTCCGCAATTTCTTCCGGTGTAACTTCTTCCTGCATCAGGCTTTCAGCGTTTTCTGAGGCTTCTGCAATTCTTCAAGACGTTTGTTTGCTTCCGGAATTCGGCCGTACCGGATCTCTGCAACTTTTCCAAAATCACCGCTTCGTTCAGCCTGTTCAGCTTCCAGACGCAATTGTTCAATTTGTTCTTTTAGCGTACGGACTTCATTGACCTTGCCTTTTTCATTTTCCCATTGTGCTTTCAGAGCTATTCCGTCTTTCGCTCAGGTCGGCAATTTCTTTGTTTAAAATCGTTTCTTTTTCCTTATTATTTTCACGACGAATTGCTTCACGTTCAATTTCAAGCTGCATGATCTTACGGTTCAGTTCATCCAGTTCTTCCGGAACGCTATCCATTTCCAGACGTAATTTGGAAGCGGCTTCATCCATTAAGTCAATCGCTTTATCAGGTAAGAAACGGTCGCTGATGTAACGGTTTGAAAGTTCAACTGCAGCAATAACCGCATCATCCTGAATTCGCACACCGTGGTGCAATTCATATTTTTCTTTAATACCACGAAGAATACTGATGGCATCCGGAATATTTGGCTCATCCACCATCACAGCCTGGAAACGACGTTCCAAAGCCTTATCCTTCTCCATGTATTTCTGATATTCTTTCAAGGTAGTTGCACCGATTGCATGCAATTCACCACGGGCCAGTGCTGGTTTCAGCAAATTGGCAGCATCCATGGCACCTTCTCCGCCACCACCTGCACCGATCAATGTATGAATCTCGTCAATGAACAAGTACAATTTCACCTTCTGAATCGGTAACTTCTTTAATAACTGCTTTCAGACGTTCTTCAAATTCACCTTTATATTTTGCACCTGCAATCAGCAAGCCCATATCCAGAGAAACAATGATTTTCGATTTCAGATTTTCCGGAACATCACCCTGAACAATCCGTTGGGCAAGTCCTTCCACAATCGCAGTTTTACCAACACCTGGTTCTCCCAAGCAGAATCGGATTGTTTTTTGTACGGCGACTTAATATTTGCAAAACCCGCCTGATTTCTTCATCCCGGCCAATTACCGGATCAATTTTGCCGGCTTTGGCCAGTTCATTCAGATTTTTGCTGTAACGTTCCAGTGAACGGTATTTAGCTTCTGCGTTTTGATCTTTCACGGGATTATTTTTTCCTCTAAGTTCTTTAATGGCATTAATTAGTTCTTTCTCCTTAAAACCAACTTCCTTCATCATGGTGGCTGTGGAATCTTTTCCACTAAGAATTCCCAGTAGAAGAAGTTCGATGCTGATAAATTCGTCACCGAATTCTTTCAGATAATTTTGTGCTTTCGCGGTAGCAGCGGCCAGATCATTTCCTAAGAAAGCCTGGCTGGCCGCCACTTACTCGTGGATAACTGTCAAGTATTTTTTGCAGACGGTTATTAAAACATCTGCACTTATATTTAATTGATTAAGGATAAACTGAGACGTATTTGGATCTTCTTCCAAAATGGATTTAACAACATGTCCGGTTTCTATGGCTTGCTGCTGATTGCCCTGAGCCATTTGTGCGGCGTGCTGTATAATTTCCTGCGCCTTGATGGTATATTGGTTAAAGTTCATGGCGGTATTTAGTTGATAAATTGATAACAATATAGTTATCTCAAACAATGTGCCGGAAATAGAAATCGGAAATAATGTCGCATTTTTTAATTTTTATTGAGAATATACGTCAAAAAGTCATATTACATAATTTTGTTGTTCGTTGACCCAATTGTTGAGATTTCATTTCAAATCTTTTATTATATGCTTAATTTTAACGAGAATGTTTAGGCCGAAAAATGTGGCTATAATTAATCCATTATTTCAATGAAAGTTGGTCTTTTAGAATGCGATCATGTCCGGGAAGAGCTTTTAAACATAGCCGGAGATTATCGACAAATGTTTCCCACGCTGTTCGCATCGATTGCGCCTGAATGGCAGTTTGATTTTTTTGATGTTTGTAATGGCCATTTTCCGTCTTCTGTTGATGATTGTGATGTGTACATTTGTACCGGATCAAAATCTTCTGTTTATGACGAGGATGAATGGATTGAGAATTTGAAAACGTTTGTCAGAGAAATATACCACGCAGGAAAAACATATATTGGTGTTTGTTTTGGGCATCAGATTCTTGGTGAGGCATTGGGAGGTGAAGTAAGAAAATCGGATATTGGCTGGTGTGTTGGAGTGCATAGTTTTGAAATATTGGCGTTTCAGAATTGGATGAAACCTTTGGTATCATCTTTCAATCTATTGATGATGTGCCAGGATCAGGTTTTGAAATTACCTTCGAAGGCTGTTTTATTAGCGCAAACTCCTGATTGTCCAAATGCCATGTTTCAGGTTGGAGATAATATGCTCGGCATACAGGCACATCCGGAATTTCCGAAGGCATATGATCAGGCATTGATGGAATTGAGAGTTATAAGAATCGGTGAGCGAAAAGTGGAAATGGGCATCATGAGTCTGGAATTACCAACTTCGGAAAAACTGTTTGCGCAATGGATTGTCAATTTTACGGAGGCTGGTAAGGTTAAGAAATAGCTATTATTTATTATAATTTTTTCTTGTCAGAAGATTATAAGATTTTTACAACAAAATAGACAAGAAGTATAAGTGACGGGAACCCCCGAATATTTTTGAACGACATTCTCATGGAAATTACGAATATAGATACACACCGGCAAATATTGACTTCATTGCAAACTCGTCAGAAAATCCGCCGGATTGCATTTGAAATATATGAGCAGAATTTTGAGGAAAGCAGTATTATCCTTGCAGGTATAGCAGGAGAAGGATATCAGTTTGCAAAAATCCTTACAGAAGAATTAAGATCAATTTCACCATTAGATGTAAAATTGATCGAACTTCGTTTTGACAAAACAATTCACTGGCAAAGTGAAATTCATTTTGATGATGAATCTGTACAATTGGAAAATCAGGTTGCCGTGGTTGTGGATGATGTATTAAATACCGGCCGAACACTGGCCTTCGCACTCGAACCGTTTTTGAAAGTGCAAATGAAAAAATTGCAGGTTGCAGTTATTGTTGATCGTGAACATCATTTATTTCCTGTCTCAGCAAATTATGTAGGTTATTCATTAAGCACTACGATAAGCGAAAGAGTAGAAGTAATCCTGAGCCGACCATCGGAAGAAGGGGTTTATCTCAGGTAGGGGCGACCCTTGTGGTCGCCCGTTTGACCCCCAAATTATTTATAATTTTGGGGTCAAACATAAATCCATATACAATCGTATCTGAAAATATTTTTTTTGATTTTTATTGGAATAAATAACCAGGGTCGTTTATTCCGGGCGACCACAAGGGTCGCCCCTACGGCACCACCTCAATCTCCACCACCACACTCGTTCTCCTCGCATTCACAACCGGATTAAATCCAACCGTCATCAAATATTCTCCTGAATAAACCTGATCTTCCTTTAATGCAGATTTTGTCTCAGGATATAAATTCAATTCCTTCACTTTATAATTTTTAGACGCGTCCAACCCTTCCAGACGGAAAGGGGTATCCGAGCCGTCACCATTTCTGTTACCGACCAAATAAGAAAACAAAACCGCTTTGGATTTGTTTTTTGAAGCAAACATCAGTGCAGCATAATCATTTTTCTTAGGATCAACCAACCGGAAAAGATCACCCTGGAAAATCACATCTTTCACTGCATTATAATTTGCAACTGCCTGCTGACTGAATTTCAGATCTTTTTCATTCAAATGACTTACCACAATATCATAACCTAATCGGCCCATCATGGCCACATCCGTACGGAATTTCAAAGGCTGTTTTCCCCAATCCGTAACGTGTGCGCTTTGTGCGATCGCAGGGAAAAAGTATGAATATTCCCATTGCATAAAAATCCTTTCCAACGGATCAGTATTATCACTTGGCCAGAATTCTGTAAAATATTTCAGCGCTTCATAATCCACACGACCGCCGCCACCGGAGCAAAGCATCATCGGCACTTTTGGATATTTTGCACGCAATTTTTCCAAAACTTTGTACAATCCTTTTACATAATCAACATAAAGCTGAGATTGTTTTTGTTTGGTTTTTTCAAGATATGCAGAGTAAGCATTAAAAGTGATCGCGTTACAATCCCATTTGATATAAGCGATATCCGGATTTTCTGTGAACAGTTTATCCAGAATTCCATAAACAAAATTCTGAACTTCCGGATTTGACAAATCCAGCGGAAGCTGGTTTCGCATGTAATGTTCCGGGCGCTGCGGTTGTTTGATCACCCAATCCGGATGTTTTTCATACAATTCACTTTTCGGATTCACCATTTCCGGTTCTACCCAAATCCCGAATTTGATTCCTGTTTTTTGTGCTTCTTTGACCAAGTAACCAATTCCGTGCGGCAGTTTCTTGACATTTTCCTGCCAATCTCCCAAGCCAGCCTGATCGCTATTTCTTGGATATTTATTGGCAAACCAGCCGTCGTCCAGCAAAAACAAATCAACGCCTAATTTTTTGCCATCTTTAAAAAGCTCAGAAAGTTTGTCTTCATTAAAATCAAAATAAGTCGCTTCCCAGTTGTTCAAAAGTGTCATTCTGGTGCCTTCACCATCCAGAATTCTATATTTTCTTGCCCAGTTATGCAAGTTGCGGCTCGCTTCTCCTTTTCCGTTTTCAGAGAAAGTGTAGATAAAAGAAGGTGTTTTAAATTCCTGTTTTGAAGCGAGCGGATATTCCGAAGCATAAGGATTTATTCCGGCGATTAATCGCAGATTATGATAAGAATCAACTTCAAAATCCATTTTGAAATTGCCTGACCAGGCCAATGTTCCCAGTAAAACTTTTCCTTCCGTTTCGGTTGCCGGTTTGTCAAAAGACAGAGGAAAAACTTGGTGGCTGGAAAAGATTGGCACGTGTTCCCAGTTTTGAATCCAGTACACGAATTCCGGCTGTCAGCAATTCTTCTTCCGGATTCATTTCCTTGGCCCAGGTTCCGTTGTAATGTGTCAGATAATAATCTTTTGCGATAAAATAAAGATTTGCGGAAGCATATTTTTGAAGCGTAACAGGATTTTTCTCTTCACTTTTAATCACACTCCACTGCTCAACGACATTTTCCTGGAAATAGGTTTTGTAAAAAAGTGTTACTTCAACAGCATAAACCGGGTCTTTCAAAACAATGCTGATAAGACTTACATTATCATTTTCCTTTGTTGTTTTGTGACTTACATAAACAAGATCCAGTGATTTATTTCCATCACCATGCGTAAGTTGAAGCGCAGGTTCGGAGATACTCCATGTGCCGGAAGGAGTGTAGGCAGAATTGTAAATACCTGCATTTCCATCATGTTGCCGGCTTTGTGAAGGGATGAGATTTATATTCAGCTGGTTGACTTAATTTCTTTCCAAAATAAATAATGTCAAGATGGTTTTCCTTATCAGTTTGAAGTACCAGCGCATTTTGTCTGGTTTCTATCGGGATGATGGTTGGTTGAGTCTGGGCAAAGGAACCGGTTCCCATAACGATCAGAAATAGGGAGTGGATAATTTTTTTATACACAACTGCTAAAATTAAAAATTGATTGACGAGATAGCAAAAGGATCAATACCGCTCAATCATACTGAGTAATATTGATCCTTTAAAATAATTTTGATGAGTTTAATTTTAAATGTAAACCCTTCTCAGTTTTACATTTTCTACCGGACGGATGATCAGCGGTACCTTTTCAATTTTTACAGAACTGCTGTCCAGACCAAACCATTTGTCTTCCGGAGTTGTAAAATCTTTTACGAAGAAATAAGTTTTCATTACCATTTGTTCGAAAAATGGAAGGTCGTTTTCAAAAGAAAGGAAACGTTCCAAAACTACGAAACGGAAATCTCCGGTAACATTCTGGCGGCTTAGTGATTCGTACCGGCTGGTAATATCCACCTCTTTATTCATCACCATATCTTCCACAACTTTACGGAAAAACAGGTTAATACGCTGATCGACACGAAATCCAAGTTTGAAATTTACCTTAATCACTGTTTCGTCATCATCAATTGTATTTACCTTATACTCCATTGTATACGGATCGTCGGTGGTATCTACGTGGATAAACCAGTAAATATCAGCACGTTTTGGCCGTTTTTGGAAAATAGAATAAATCACCTTTGTTTCAATTTCAGAAACGCGTGAAGCATTGGTCATGAATACCAAATGCGTTGTATATTTTGGAATACTGATATCACGGCTCAGTTCCTTCAATGCCGGCAAATAGGATTCCAGTTTGGTATATTCTGTCAAACGCAATTTGATATAAAAAGCACGAAGCCAAACCGACATCAAACCTGCTACCATAACTCCAACCATAATTGTAAACCAGCCTCCGTGCGTGAATTTCAATAAATTGGCGCCCAGGAAAAGACCTTCAATGAATAGATAAAGCAACATAAAAACGATTACAATCCACAAATTCACCCGTTTCAAATACAAGATAATAAGAGAAAAGAATTGTGGTCATGATCATCGTCGCGTGATCGCCAGTCCATAAGCGGCTTCCATATTGGAAGATTCTTTGAAATAAAAGACAACCACCATACATCCCAGCCATAATAGCCAGTTTACGCTTGGAACATATAATTGTCCTTTCTGATCACTTGGATATACCAGACGAACTTTTGGCCAGAAATTCAGACGGATTGCTTCTGAAATCAAGGTAAAAGAACCGGAAATTAAAGCCTGACTGGCAATAATTGCAGCCGAAGTAGCGATGACAATTCCGGGTAGCAACCACCAATCGGGCATCACTTCGTAAAATGGTTTACGTTCTCCAAGCAGATTTCCAACTTCGGAAAGCAACCAGGCACCTTGTCCGAAATAATTCAGCACAAGACAGATTTTTACAAAAATCCAGCTGACACGAATGTTCGCACGGCCGCAATGTCCAAGATCGGTATATAATGCTTCTGCTCCCGTTGTACAAAGAAAAACAGCTCCCAGCATCCAGAAACCGCCCGGATGTTTGGTAAGCAATTCATATCCATACATTGGATTTAAAGCCTTGAATATTTCCGGATGCTCCATCACCTGAAATAATCCCAAAACGCCAAGCATTGAAAACCAGGTAATCATGATCGGTCCGAATGCACGTCCGACAATTTTTGTTCCAAAAGCCTGGATCAGGAAAATGCCTGTAAGAATGGCAATTACAATCGGGATGGTCTGAATATTGGGATAAAGAATCCGTAAGTCCTTCAACAGCAGAGGAAACCGAAATTGGCGGTGTAATAATCCCATCGGCCAGCAGCGTACTTCCACCGATAACAGCCGGAACTGTCAGCCAGTGGGCATGTTTCCGGACGAGTGCATACAAAGCAAAAATCCCGCCTTCACCACGGTTATCTGCGCGAAGGATCAGGATTACGTATTTTACGGTCGTTTGTAAAGTCAAGTGTCCAGACGATGCAGGAGAGGGCACCGTAAATAATTTCGTCTGTGATAACTTCTTTGCCAATAATGGCCTGCATTACGTAAAGCGGCGATGTACCTATGTCTCCATAAATAATTCCGAATGCAATAAGAATACCGGCAGCAGAAATTTTATCAAAATTGTGTTTGGATTCCATTCATTTTTGTTCTAAAAACAGCGAAAGTTAGGAAACCGCAGGCAAAGAAGGTACTTGTAAGGCGAAATTTAATTTTACCGGCAGTTACGTATATTTAGAAAAGTGTACTGAAATAGCAGGTAACCATTTAAAACAATGATGATTAAGGTAATAACCCAACTTAGAATTGTCATACCTTTGGAATTGGCAAAATTTCCCATAATCTTCTGATTTGCAGTAAAAAGTACCAGGGTACCACTGCAAAACTAATTGCAAGAGAAAGAATAACCTGGCTGAAAACCAGTAATTCCGCCATTCCTTTTTCTCCATAAAGTGAAGTGACGATCAGTGCAGGAATGATTGCAATTGCTCTGGTAATCAATCGGCGCACCCATGGTTTCAGGCGGATATTCAGAAATCCTTCCATCACAATCTGTCCGGCCAATGTGCCGGTCAAGTGTTGAACTTTGTCCGGATGCAAGTAATGCCAGAGCAAAGAAAATACCCGCCAGACTTACGCCCAGCACAGGATCCAGCAAATGGTAAGCATCGGTAATATCAGCAACTTCGCGATGACCATTCGTGTGAAAAGCTGCTGCGGCAAGAATTAAAATGGAAGCATTGATGAAAAAAGCAAGTCCCAGCGAAACCGTAGAATCAATGGTGGCAAATTTAATTGCCGTCTTTTTTCCTTCTTCGTCCCGTTTGAAATTCCTGTGTTTGGACGATACTGGAATGCAGGTATAAATTATGCGGCATTACCGTCGCTCCCAAAATCCCGATTGCGATGTAAAGCATTCCCGGATTGGTAACGATCTCAGTTTTTGGAAGAAGTCCACCCAGCATACCGGAAAGCGAAGGCTGTGAAACGATCATTTCATACATGAAACTCAGCAAAATGATTCCCATTAAAGCAGCCGACAATACTTTCAATAATCCGAAATCCTTTTTGTTGAAAATAAAGAACAAGCAATACATCAAGCGAAGTGAAAATAATCCCGACCGTTAAAGGCAGATCGAATAATAAATTTAATGCGATAGCAGATCCGATAACTTCGGCCAGATCGGTTGCGGCAATCGCTATTTCCGACAATACCCATAGTACAAAAGAAACCGGTTTGGAATAATAATCCCGGCAAGCCTGAGCCAGGTCGCGGCCTGATGCAATGCCCAGTTTTAACGCCAGATGCTGTAAAAGCATGGCAAATAAATTGGAAACCAAAATGACCGTAAGCAAGGTATATCCAAAACGGGAACCGCCTTCAATATCCGTTGCCCAGTTGCCCGGATCGATATATCCGACTGCGACCATTAACCCAGGACCCGTAAAAGCCATTAGTTTTTTCCAGAAGCCGGCACCTTCCGGAATATTTATTGAAGAATGAACTTCCGACAACGAAGCAAGTTTATTGGTATCGTCTGTTATGTTTTTAAGCAATGAATCCTTGGTAGTTAAATTGTCAAACATTTTTCGAATGTCTAAAATAAACAATTTGGTTTATTGAAAACAAAGATAGGTAAATCTTTAAATCAATTTTTAGGTTAATCTAAATTTTTTTAAATCCGATTAGTAAATTGTACTTTTGCTGACATATTGAGGTTTTGGGATAAACATACGATGCAGAACTCGTTCACAGAAGAAAATTATTTAAAAATTATTCATGCGCTTTCCGGGCGTGACGGGCTGGAAGTAAGTACCAATGCTTTGGCAGAAAGTACTTCCACACGTGCCGCATCCGTTACGGATATGTTGCGCAAGCTGGCGGAAAAAGGATTGATACATTATAAAAAGTATCAGGGCGTGAGGTTGACGGAATCCGGCGAAAAGGTTGCGATCAATGTAATCCGCAAACATCGCCTTTGGGAAGTGTTTTTGGTTGAAAAACTGGGTTTTGGCTGGGATGAGGTGCATGATATTGCCGAAGAACTTGAACATATACCATCCGATCATCTGGTAGAACGTCTGGATTCGTTCCTTGGACATCCCGCGTTTTGATCCGCACGGTGACCCGATTCCGGATGCAAAAGGAAATCTTACAGAACCGGATTATCTGATTTTGACCGATGTTGCAAATCGGTGAAAAAGTAAGAATGATGGGCGTTCTGGATCATGCGCCGTCGTTTTTGCAGCATCTGGACAGAGCCGGGCATTACGCTTGGCTGTATTTTGGAAATAAAAGAAATTAATGAATATGATAAATCTGCCTCTGTACAGATTGATGACAAACAAACGTTGTTTATAAGTCTTGAGGTTTCTAAAAATTTACTGGTACAACGCCGATGAGACTTTCCCAGCCATGAGATTGAAAATATTAGATCGTTATCTGATCAAGAATTTCCTGATTACCTATTTTTTCGTAGCCTTTGTGATCGTACTGATCATTTGTATGATCGATTATACAGAAAAGGTGGACGATTTTCTTGAAAAGAAAGCGCCGATCAATGAAATCCTGGTTGATTATTACCTCAATCTGATTCCCTACTGGATCAATTACATCAGTCCGCTGATGGTTTTTATTGCCACGGTTTTCTTTACATCAAGGATTGCTGCCCGGACAGAAATTGTTGCCATGCTCAGCAGCGGGATCAGTTTTGGCAGAATTTTATTTCCTTATCTGATCGGTGCGATGGTACTTGGCGCGCGTAACATTTGTTCAGGTCGGCTGGATATTGCCAAAAGCAAATAAAATCAGAAATACTTTTGAAAAGACCTATGTGAAAAGTGAATACTACTTTCAGCGGGCGTAATGTGCATATTACCATTGCCCCTGATGTGTACGCCTATCTGGAAAGCTATAATACGGCTACCAAAACCGGGAATAAATTCACAATGGAAACGATCAAAGGGAATAAACTTCTTCAAAAATTGTCAGCGGATAAAATTGTCTGGCAGGATAAAAAGAAAAAATGGACACTTCAGAATTATCCAGGTCAGGACGATTGACAGTCTGAAAGAAACGCTTAGTTATCCAAAGGATATTGATACGACGATCAATCTTTTTCCAAAAGATTTTGAAAGTAATTATAACCTCTATGAAACTTTCACGCTTCCGGAGCTGAACACTTACATTGAACTTTTACGAAGCCGGGGAGCCGATGGGCTTGAAGTTTATCTGATTGAAAAATATGTTCGTTTTACCCAGCCTTTTGCTATTTTAATCCTGACTTCCATCGGTGTAATTGTTTCTGCGCGTAAAAGCAGGCGCGGAGTAGGCTGGCAAATTGCGCTCGGGTTTATGCTGGCCTTTATTTATATCCTCTTTTTCCTTTTGTCAAAAGGCGTTGCCGAGGCAGGGACGGTAAGTACATTGTTTGCGGTTTGGCTGCCCAATATCGTATTTTCGTTTATCGGATTGTTGTTGTATAAAACATTACCAAGATAACTTTATGTTCACATCAACCACTTTCAGATCCTATCTGCACCTGCATTTTCTGGTGCTGATCTGGGGCTTTACGGCCATAGTTGGTCTGATGGTTTCGGTTTCACCGATAGCGCTGGTTTTTTACAGAACATTTTTGGCTGGCTCTGGGTTTGGCGGTTGTTATGCTTGATCAAGAAAAAGAAATTTGACGTTACAGGTGCTGATCTTCGCAGAATGTTTTTTGTAGGATGTATTTTATCGTCACACTGGATACTTTTTTTCGCAGCTGCCCGCGTTTCAACTGCATCGGTTTGTCTGGCAGGAATGGCTACAACTTCACTTTGGACCAGTTTGATTGAACCTTTGGTAAACAAACGTCGACCGTAAAACCACTGGAAGTTGGATTGGGAATACTGGCTTTTGCAGGGTTATATGTCGTTTTCAGATTTGAATTTGATCATGCGCTTAGGGTTGGGACTTGCGCTGGCATCGGCATTGCTGGCCGCCATGTTTACAGTAGCAAACAGCAGATTGGTGCAACGGATTGATGCTTTTACGATCACATTTTACGAAATGGTCGGAGCAAGTATATTTTCATTATTATTTCTAATTGTTGCAGAATCGCAGGGCTGGACCAATAATATGCCGATTTGGCCAAAAGGACAGGATTGGATCTGGATTTTGTTTCTTGCCTGGATATGTACTGTTTATGCAAGTACAATGGCTACGCAGCTCATGAAACAGTTTTCGGCTTACCTTATCAACCTGACCATCAATCTTGAACCGGTTTATGGAATTGCGCTGGCTTTTTTCTATTTCGGAGAAAAAGAAAGAATGACACAAGGTTTTTATATGGGTACAATTTTAATCCTGCTTGCAGTACTTTTGTACCCGCATATTGAACGGAAGAACTTTTCAAAAAAGAGTACAAAAACTACTTAATTAACATATTACTACTATTTTTGTCGCATCAACAAATCTGAACACATGAATTTATCCCGTTTACTTTTAGTAGTACCGTGTTACAATGAGGAAGCGATTTTGAATCTTACCTATTCAACGCTTAAAGCTTATTATGCTGGTATTAAAGAACGGGGACTGATTGCAGCGGACAGTAAAATCTGTTTTGTAAATGACGGCAGCCGGGATAAAACCTGGGATATTATCGAAGATTTGTGCCATCAGGATGATAACTATTATCGGTGTCAAACTTTCCAGAAATTTCGGACATCAGAGTGCGATTATGGCCGGTCTGGAAAAATATATCGACGATTTCGATTGCTTTATAACCATCGATGCTGATTTGCAGGACGATATCAATGCCATTACAGGCATGATCGAAAAACACCGCGAAGGCGCCATGGTAGTGTATGGTGTGCGTGGCGACAGAAGTTCGGATAGCTGGTTCAAACGTTTTTCAGCAGAAAGTTTTTATGTCATTATGCAGAAAATGGGTGTTCCGGTTGTATTCAACCATGCTGATTTCCGGTTGATGGACCGCCGGGTTCTTCAGGAACTTGGGCAATTTTAAGGAAATTAATATGTTCCTTCGCGGCATTGTTCCGCTGGTCGGTTTCAGAAATGATAAGGTAATTTACAATCGTCTGGAACGCGCAGCCGGGGAAACGAAATATCCGTTAAGTAAAATGCTGCTTTTTGCCTGGAACGGAATCACTTCCTTTTCTACCTTTCCGATGCGGCTGGTGCTTTATTTCGGCGTTTTTAATTTTATGGTTGCCATGGTCATCGTGGCTTATATTTTCTTTTCCTATATCATCGGTCATACCGTTCCGGGCTGGACTTCAACCATGCTGCCGCTTACTTTTTTCAGCGGTTCCAACATGATGGCGCTGGGACTGATCGGCGAATATATCGGCAAAATATATGAAGAGGTAAAAGGTCGTCCACGCTACATTATTGAAAAAACAGTTAATGAATAGATTTTATAAAAAATACCGCACTGTTGGCAATTTGATCAACATGCTGTTTGGTGTTAAGCGTGCTTTTGCCGTTGCTGGCGTTATCCTATTTCAATCATCCTTCTCCTGCCGACGATTACTGCTATATCGATACGGTTTTCAAATACAGCTGGTTGGAAGCAATGAATTTTTATTATTCCGGCTGGACGGGCCGTTATTTCGGTATTTTTCTGAATCATTCCAATCCGCTTTTATTTCATTCCATAACAGGATTTAAAGTGATTCCGGTGATTTTGCTTTATGGCCATGTTGTTCGCTTTATACAATTTATTCCGGCATCTTACACCCACTTTATCCCGGGCTGGCACATCTTGGTTTTGCAGGCGTTGTCTTCTTCCTGTATATTCTCAAAATGGCCAGTATTGTAGAAGGATTTTACTGGATGGCTGCTTTTGTTACCTACACAGTTCCAAATATTCTTACATTACTATGGGTTGGCGTAGTGCTGGACTGGTATCGTCAGGATACCAAGAAAAGTATTACTCGCAATATTAGCCAATCTTCTGATTTTTGCAATTATTGGATGCAGCGAAACCAACCTTGTTATTCTTGTCATGTTATTGGGCGCTTTGTGGTTTTATCGTCTTGTTTTTCACAGAAAAGTGGACGGCTTAATGATCAGCATGTTGATCGTTGGTGCTTTGTCAATTTATATTTTTCTTGCAGCACCGGGAAATGCAGCCCGTCTGGATGGAAATCCGATGAGCAGAAATATTGGATTTTCGGTCATTTCTTCCTTTAAACAACTGGCAATTCTAAGCTTTCCACTGGATATTCAAAACACCATTATTGATCTTTTCTCTGGCCTGGGTGATTGTACTTTCAAAGATATCTGTTGGCGCCCGCAATTACTTTTCGATGCCGGTCTGGTTTGCTGTTTTGCTTTTTATTGGTGTATTGGCCGGCCAGATATTTCCTTCCTATTATGGTATTGGAATTGAGCCTTCATTGCGCGCTGTCAACTGCGTCTATCTGTTTTTCCTGATCGGATGGTTTTATGTGATCGGCGTGATTTTTCATTATTTCCATAAACGATATACGCCGCCAGTTTCCCGTTATCTTTTTTGCGTTATGGTGTGCTTTATTCGCTATTGGTCATTTCCATTGCATTTTCTTTCTACCGCAGTAGCAATGTGAAAATGATTTATTCTGATTTATTAAGAGGAAAAGCGGCTGCATTTAGCAGAGAAACAGAACGAACGATATGCCTTGATCCAGAATTCAAAAACGCGGATCGTCTATTTACCTCCAATCAAAACCAGACCAATGTCACTTTATTTTGACGATATCTACAGTCAACCGAGATCATTGGTGGAATAAATGCATGGCAGGTTATTTTGGGAAAGAGGCTATTATATATGAAAGAATCAAAGTGAATAAAAATAAACTGATACTTGGTGGTTTAGTGGCGTATACCGATTGTTTTCTGGGTATTTGTCATTCTGAATAATTCCGTAAATGTGCCCTGGTACGACGATTTTGATCCATTCCCGGATTTTCTTCGTCAATGGATCAACAGCGCATCATTGTCTGATAATTGGCAGACTACTTTTTCAGCCAAACAACGAACACCGGATGGTGATCGGGAAGCTGGTTACTTTGTTTTATTATGGTATTACCGGACATCTGAATTTTACCTTCCTTCACATTGCAGGAGCTTGTTTTACACTCGGTACTTTGTGGCTTTTCTGGACTTCATTTTAAGGACAGCAAATTAAAGTGGTGGTATTTTCTGCCGGTTCCGTTTTTATTATTTCAACTTCAATATCATCTGGTTTTTCTTTGGGCGATTTGTAGTCTTCAGCATCAGCCGGTTATCTTTTTTGTAAGTCTTTCCATGTTATTGCTGGCAAGAAATCGTTTTGGCTGGGCACTTTTGGCTGCGGTTTGTGCGACCTATTCCATGAGCAACGGTATTTTTGTCTGGGTTTCCGGAGCTGTTATTTTAATATTAAGATCGCAATTATAAGACTGCTCGGAATTTGGTGTATAACTGGTGCTGCTGCCATTGGATTTTATTTTTTCGGTTTAACAACGCAGGGAACGATGAAGCCAGTATCGCCTATTTCAAACAATATCCACATCTTTCTTTTCTTGGCTTTTTTGCTTTTCTGGGTGGCTTGATTTTGACTTTTTTCCTGAAAATGCAACTTTTTCCAGAAGAATGGTCATTCCTACGTTGGCAGGTTTGGTTATGTTCGGGATTTTCGTTGTCTGGCTTATCGCGATTTTATCTACTTCTCCGTTATGGGGACAATACATTCCTGATAAATTGGGCAAATGGTTTAAAGATGTTCCCAAATGTACAGGATGAAAATCAATCGCTGGAATGCTTTCTGGCTGGGTACTCTGGTCTTTGTGCTGATCAGTATGATATCTGGTGGTTGTTTTCAGGACAAGATTTGGTCCGAATATTATCTTGTGGAGTACCTATAAAATGTATCCGGCTGTGATGACCTCCGTGATTTATATTATTGTTGTACAGTCTTTTAATATCAAAAATCAGATTTCAAGTTTTTGGAATAACACTGATAATTTCGATGGCAGAGCCTGGGCTTCTACACTGGTAAATTATTTGCCAATTATGGAGGAAACAAGCGAAACAAGAACTGCTTTTGCTTTCAACCAAAAAAGGAATGGAGTAGGATTGGGAGCAACCAAAAACAGCGCTTTTGAAACATGCTTGCGACAACTTTACTGAAAGTTGATAAAATGGGCATATATACTTTGCCGAACCGCTGATTCATCAAGGATGAAGATTTCATAAGTCTGACAAAATCCGATGCTGGGCACTTGCGAAAGGTAAAGTCAATGAATTATCACCGGATGTTTTAAGTATAGATCAGGAATCCAATAGCGGTTTCGGGCGAGACCAACGATTATGCGATTCTTGAATCCGACAGACAACCTTTACCTGTTTTCTTTTCCCATTAAATAATTCCGGTGCAATTTCCCGAAAGGTACGATCCGGGCCGGCGAATATGCAATAGGGGTTTGGAGTTGTGTCAAAAAAATGGGACCAGAATTTTGTCAGCCAACCAAAAAGTAATTATTCAATAACACTAATCCGCGTTATTTACCGATGCTTTTCAATTCCATACAGTTTCTGATTTTTTTCATTGTCGTTACGCTGGCTTATTTCAGCCTGTCGTGGCGCGGACGATGGATTCTTCTGCTGGCGGCGAGTTGTTATTTTTACATGGTTTTCAAGCCGGTTTTTATTCTGATCCTGTTTGGTACCATTGTCATTGACTATTACGCCGGGATCTGGATTGCAAAAACAAAGGATCAGAAACAGAAAAAACTATTGCTGATTATCAGTCTGATATCCAATATTGGAATTCTCTGTTTTTTCAAATATTACGATTTTCTTGAAAATTCTGTAAACCATGCGCTGCAAGTAATTGGTTTCAGGCCAATAATTCCGCATCTGGAAAGAGTTATTCCGCAGCAAGTTATTCTGACGTGGATGGTCAATAATGCCGGTCATGTTTTATTACCGATCGGATTGTCATTTCATACATTCCAGGCCATGAGTTATACCATTGAAGTATACCGTGGAAATCAGGAACCTGAAAAACATTTTGGTATTTATGCCTTGTACGTAATGTTTTATCCGCAGCTTGTTGCCGGCCCGATCGAGCGTCCACAGAATATGCTGTATCAGTTTCATTCTTATTTCAAGTATGATTTTGAACAGGTAAAGTCGGGTTTGGTACAAATGGCTTTCGGTTTTTTTAAAAAAATCGTAATCGCCGACAGGCTTTCGCAGGTTGTAGATTTTGCATACGTTAATCCGTCAGAGCAAAACGGATTAACAATTGTTACTGCCATGGTCTTTTATTCCTTCCAGATTTATTGCGATTTTTCAGGATATTCAGATATTGCCATCGGCGCCGCGCGTGTGATGGGTTTTACTTTAATGGACAATTTCCGTTCTCCTTATGAAGCCAGATCCGTAGCAGAATTCTGGGGAAGATGGCATATTTCCTTATCAACCTGGTTTCGGGATTATTTATATATTCCTTTGGGTGGCAACAGAAAAGGAGAATTTAACAAATATAGAAACCAGTTTATCGTATTTCTGGTCAGCGGATTGTGGCATGGCGCAAGCTGGCAATTTGTAATTTGGGGCGGACTTCACGGTACTTATCAGGTTACGGCAGCTTTACGTGACAAATGGATGAAAAAGGCCGGGATTTCATTTCCTGATAATGCAGTTTCAAGATTGTTGGGTATTCTAACAACTTTTGGTCTTGTAACAATTGCCTGGATATTTTTCAGAAATACTCTCCGAAATTCAATTATAATTCTGAAAAAAATTCCAACATTATCTTTTGCCGATAAAATACAAACGCCCTTCAATCAGGTTGAAATGTGGTTTTGTGTGTTTTTGATGTTATTTCTTTTGGTTAAAGAGCATTACTATCAAAACATCCCAACGAAAAATACAACTGGATTTTTCATACTTTTTATCACGCTTTCATTCCTGACCTACTTCCTGGGTGTCGTTACGACAAATCAGTTTATTTACTTCCAGTTTTGATTTACTGCTAAGTTCAGTGACAGACTTTCAAAGTAAATTTTGAAAAGTTTGACTAAGCAAGTATTGATTTTCTGCCAAGCTGACAGAGAAACTATCTAGTACTATTTTTTACAATGCATTTTACTGATTAAACATTAACGTCGCACGCGACAGATTTATAGATATGTACGAAGTTACAGCAGACAACCGGTTAAGAAGATTGATCATCGTAGGAGATCGCGTTTTGATAAAACCAAAAAGTCCTACCGACCGCACCAATAGCGGTTTATATTTGCCGCCAACGGTTACTGAAAGAGAACAGGTTCAAAGTGGTTATGTAATCAAAGTAGGTCCCGGGATATCCAATTCCTACGGCTTCCGAAGATGAGCCGTGGAAAGAATCAGAAGAAAAACTGAAATATATGCCTTTACAGGCCAAGGAAGGTGATATTGCCATTTATCTGCAAAGAAATGCAATTGATCTGGAATATGATGGTGAGAAATATGTCATTGTTCCGCAAGGGTCTATTTTGATGCTGGATCGGTCTGAGGATTTGTTTGAATGATTGATATTGAAAGTCTCTTTTTAATTTTTTTTAAAGGGAGACTTTTCAGTATTGTAAGGCGTGATATCATATTCCTTACCAATGACAAAGAGATCATCATCAATAACTTTTTCAGTCAAACTTTGGGCCGTCAGATGATATACTCGGTGGTATTATCATCAAAGTAAAATTGGAGTGGTGTTCCTGTTAGATTATAGATATTCAGTAAAGAAGAAGCCAAACGAAGTATCAATATTTTTGGCTACTAATAATTGCCAGGTTCGGTTTGGATCTTTTTCTACACGATAAACTGTTTCTAGCCTGAGCTCCCAAAACCATTCGCTTTTTTAGCGCTTTCTTTAAACCTAAATTCGGGTAATTTTATTCGGTTATTTTGTGTTCGGCTTTACTTTGTTTCAATTTCTTCGATAGTCTGAAAAAGTGCCGATTTTTTTGTATTATCAAATAACTGTGACTCAATTGTAAAGTACAATCCTTTCTCGTTTAAGATTTGTGTAATGTAAATGTAAGACGGTGATGATTCTGTGGATGGTGGACTAATTAAATCCATTCTTCGAAGATTATTTTTTTTATACATCCTTATTTCGCTGACAGAAATACTTGAAGAATCTTTCGGTTTGTCTGATATAATTGAATCAACTTTATACACTATTACCCCTTCTGTAAATTTAACCTGAGCATTAACATTGGTTGCACTTAAAATAAAAATAAATGCAGAAAAATCTGCATTTGTTTAACTTGTTTAAGCTGGATGTCAAAGGAGAGTGGAACATGATAATGAGTTGTTTAAAGGCATGTATCTGGTTTGAAATTAAGACTTTATTTCAAGGAGAGTCAAAAACCCACACTTTGAGATCTTTTAATCAAACTTTGATTAAAAGAATGTTTTACGAATTGATTAGCTGAACCGCTCCAAAACATTTGTTTAAACAATAATATTGCCCTCCTGAAATAAACCTTAATTTTAAGGGCAGTAATCGTATTCATTCAAAAACAAACTATCATGAAATATAAGTTTTTAGGAAATACCGGTGTCCTGGTTTCGGAATTATGTTTCGGGACAATGACTTTCGGTGGTGATGGATATTGGGAAGCCATTGGCAAGCTTCAACAGGAAGAAGGAAATGCATTAGTCAAAACAGCTTTCGACAGCGGAATTAATTTCTTTGATACCGCCAACGTTTATTCCTATGGTAAGTCGGAGGAAATACTTGGAAAATCTTTTAAGGATCTGGGAATCAGCAGGAGTGAAGTGGTAGTAGCTACAAAAGCCAGAGGCAGAATGGCGCCGGGCGCTAACCAGATCGGCTTGTCAAGATTGCATATCATGGATTCTGTAAATGACAGTTTGCGCCGTCTGGAAATGGATCATATCGATCTTTTTTATATTCACGGTGTGGATGCCCATACTTCGCTGGAAGAAACCATGCGTGGATTGGAAGATATTGTTCGTTCCGGAAAAGTGCGTTATCTCGGCGTGAGTAATCATGCAGCCTGGCAAATTATGAAGGCAAATGGAATTGCAGAGAAAAATGGCTGGACAAAATTTGTTGCCTGTCAGCATTATTATACCATTGCAGGCCGGGATCTGGAACGTGAATTAATTCCGATGATGGAAGATCAAAACCTGGCATTAATGCCATGGAGCCCGCTGGCAGGTGGTTTTCTTTCCGGAAAATATACAAGGAATAATGAAACTTCGGGAGATAATCGCCGCGACAATTTTGATTTTCCGCCGATCGATAAGGAAAAAGCATACGATATTATTGACGTAATCCAGCCAATTGCAGAATCACATGGCGTATCCGTTGCACAAATTGCTTTGGCCTGGTTGTTGAATCAGAAAAGCGTTACAAGTGTCATTATTGGTGCCAAAAAACCGGAGCAATTGAAGGATAATATCGCTGCGACAACGGTTTCTTTATCTCAGTCTGATCTGGCGCAATTGTATGATATCAGTATGCTGAATACAGAATATCCGCAATGGATGTTTGAGCGTCAGGGAAGAGACAGACTTCCGCAATAGATTTATTTCAATATTGAAAAGTAAAAGCAGCCGGAAATCCGGCTGCTTTATTTTTTCTAACCTCACTCTAATCAGTTTATTAATGATTTATCTTTTATGGTCTTTGTTTAATATCGGAATGCTTGTCTGGTTTCTTTTGATTGCATTCGGTGCTTTAAAGTTGTTTCTGAAAGAAATGGGAATGGTTTCTACCATCATTTTTGTAATCGGAGTTTTTTCTTTTATCAAAGGATCGGTGGTGAGTAATCAGGAAAAGGGATATCAGTTGCAAACAGAATGAAGTCGTTGGAAAGCATAATCTGGAAAATGCAATTTCCTTTCATTTGGATCTCAGTTACATTTACAAAAAAGACTCAACCTACACCGGACAATTGTCCTCGAAGATCCTGGTAACGGGACTGATATCAGGACATGGATGGAATCCTGAATTGACATATACAGAAATGAAAAATGGTAAGATCAACTATAATGTAACGGGAGAGCATCAATGGAAGCTGCTTGGACTTGTATTATACAACCAGAAGCAGCAATTTAAAGGCACCATAAAATTGAAATAATTATAACTATACGGATTTGGCGGCAGAACAAAGTACCTTTGTATCATGTCAAATCAGGAAAATTTAGAAACCACGCTATCAGGGCTGGGAATCGCTGCGTTAAATGAAATGCAGCAAGAGGCAAATACTGCGATTCAGGAAAATTCAGAAATACTTTTGTTATCGCCGACAGGTTCAGGTAAAACACTTGCGTTTTTACTTCCTATTATGTCGGTTTTGCAAAAAGATATAGCAGACGTTCAATGTCATTATCATTGTGCCAACAAGGGAACTAGCATTGCAAATTGAATCAGTCTGGAGGAAAATGTCAACCGGTTTTAAAGTAACCTGCTGTTATGGTGGTCACGATATGCAGACTGAAATCAGAAGTCTGAGTGAAGCGCCGGCACTTTTAATCGGAACGCCGGGAAGGTTAATGGATCATATTTTCAGAAAAACTTTTACAACCAGAAAAATTACTACGCTTATTCTGGATGAATTCGATAAGTCTCTTGAAATGGGTTTTCAGGATGAAATGTCTGAAATCATGCAGAATCTCCGCGGACTGAAAAAGAGAATTCTGGTTTCAGCTACGGAAGGTTCAAAAGTGCCTTCATTTACAGGAGTGAAAAATCCTGTTGTGCTGGATTTTATTGCCAATAAAAATCAGGAAAGTGGCCTGACTGTAAAACTTGTTTTGTCTGACAAAAAAGATAAAACGGAAAAACTGGTTCAGCTTTTGAGCTTATCTGGGTTCTGAATCAACGCTGATTTTCTGCAATCTCCGGGAATCTGTTGAACGGCTAAGTACAATTTTGAAAGAAGAAGGAATCGATTGTGCGTATTTTCATGGCAAACTTGAACAGGAAGAAAGAGAGCGTACCTTGATCCGTTTTCGTAATGGATCCACGCTATATCTTGCGGCTACCGATCTTGCGGCAAGAGGTCTGGACATTCCTGATATGAAGCACGTCATACATTTTGAACTTCCATTAAAAGCAGACGAATTCCGTCATCGTAACGGTCGTACCGCACGTATGCTGACAGAGGGAACGGCATATATTTTATTAAATTCTGACGAAACTTTACCAGAATATATTGTAAGAAAACCTCAGGTTCTGGATCTGCCGGCGAAGTATACACTACCAGCTCCATCAGAATGGACAACCATTTATATCAGTGGAGGAAAGAAAAACAAGCTTAATAAAATGGATATTGTCGGCTTTTTAATCCAAAAAGGAAAGCTGGAAAAACAAGATCTTGGACTAATAGAAGTAAAGGATAATATCTCTTTTGCGGCTGTCAGAAAAAGCAAAGTTAAATCCATGCTGAGCCTGATTTCAGAAGAAAAAATGAAGGGGAAAAAGTTTAAAATTGAAGTTGCCAGGTAAGCTTTAACTACAAAATGAGTTAAGGGACGCGGTCATTTTATGATCGCGTTCTTTTTTTTGTAAATAAATATTCAATTCACGTTGGATTTATAACTTTAAATACATTTACTTTGTAATTCAAAGTACTTTTAAATATAGACAAATATGACTAAAATTCGCACTTATCTGCTTTGGATTGCGCTGGCAGCGCTTCACACATATCTGTTCTACGAAGTTGGTACAGGTGTTAATGCAATTTTATTTTCAGCTCTTGCTGTTGGGATAGTTACGGTATATCACGGCCTTCAAGGTGAAAAGTTCTGGTGGATGGCAGCTGGCGGACATCTTATTTCTGCTCTGGCTGTCGCTTTGCACAGTTATCCATTCAGTACTGCTGTTTATAATATATCATTTTATGCATTGGCCGGATATGTTGTATCAGCCAAAAGCAGTCTGCCGGTAGCCTTTATTAATAGCCTGTACCGGAGCTTTTTTTACAGTTTTTTTATCACAGTTTATGGAGGTTTTGCAGATTTAATTGATACAGTTTTTAAATCAAACAAATCGTATTTGGCTTTCAGGAAAACTGCGCTCTACATTGCACCGATCACAGTAACAGCCATTTTTTACCTTTTATACGGGGCTGCAAATCCTGATTTTTTCCTATCGATAAACTTTCCGGATTGGCAGTTTGACGGCGGTTGGATAGCTTATACGATATTTGGAAGTATTATTATATGTCCATTATTTTTTCCCGGAAAACCCGGCCGCCTTACAGAATGGGATTTGTCAAAACCTGATTTGCTGGAAAGAAATCAGACCAAGGTGAAAGGTAAAAAGTTTACAGTTATGAGTTTGTTCTATGAAAACAAACAAGGCGTAATCATGTTTATCATGCTCAATACTTTGATAGCGGTTTTTCTCGGTTTTAATATTTTACAAATATTTTTCCCTTCTCTGAATCATCATCCGATCGGACATTCGGATCAGGTTCATCAGGGATTTGAAGTTCTTATTTTGAGCCTTGCTGCGGCTATTATGCTCATTATGTATTACTTCCGCGAGAACCAGAATTTTTATGGAAAGAAGGATCAGTCTTGTCAAATTTGCCACAGTATGGATCATCCTGAATGGTTTGCTCATCCTTTTTACCTGCTACAAAAATATCCTTTACGTTGATGCTTTCGGGCTCACATACAAACGGATCTTTGTATTTATTGGCATGTTTTTAAGCGGCATCGGCTTATATCTGACGATCATTAAAATCTATAAAGTCAAAACAAACTGGTACCTGCTACGCCAGAATGCCTGGGTTATTTATTTTGTCGTGGCATCTTTCGGTCTCGTGGATTGGGATCGACTGATTACATGGTACAATCCAAATCATGCTCAATTCCTGGATATGAAATATATTTTGGATCTGGGCGATACGCAGATTCCATATCTAAGCGAATTGCTGGATGCTAATGATCCCAGAGTAGTGCCTTATATAACAGAGATTCATGCCAAAATGCAAAATTTGAAAATGCCGGCAAACTGGCAGGCAGAAACGGCCGACACGATTTGGCTTTTACGGAAATATAAAATATAAACGATAAACAAGTACCGGGTGGATTAATCTGTTAGCCATGATAATTAATTCGCCTGGTATTTATGTTTTGAGAAAACGCTTCTAAATCATGTCAATTACGTAAGTTCGTAATTCATTTAAAATTAGCCATTTCATGAAGAAAATTGTTTTCCTTTTTCTGTTTTTATGCCCCGTAAAAATATCTTTGGCGCAGCGGTCTGTTGCAATAACCATTGATGATGTACCAAATACGGGGTTATTCGAAGCGTCAAATTTTTCGTCACTGCTTCAAAAAAAGCTGGATTCATTACATATTCCTGTTGCAATTTTTATCAATGAAGTGAATCTGGGACAGCCGAAAGTACTGGAAAGAAATAAAAATCTGTTGAAAAGCTGGTTGGGAAAAGATTATATCACAGCAGGAAATCATGGATTTGCGCATAAAAATTATGTTGATGTCGGCTTTGAAGCTTTTAAAGAGGATGTACTTAAAGGTGAAATTGTCACAAAAGAATTACTAAAACAGCAGCATAAGGAGTTAAAATATTTTCGATTTCCATTTAATGGTGCAGGAAATGACAGTCTCGAACAGATAAAAGCATTGCAATTTTTAAAAGACAAGAAATACATATCCACGCCGTATACCGTGGAAAGTGAAGATTGGCTTCATGCTATCTTGTACGATAAAGCACTGGCTGAAGGTAATACAGGAAAGAGCAGCCTGGATCGGAAGCCAGTATGTGGAATTTACTTTGCAGACTTTTTGCATTACTTTGATAGCCTTTCCTCTAAATTGTACAATCGGTCGATTATGCAAATTTACCTTTGTCATGATAACAAACTGAATGCAGATTATCTCCCTATAATTATTAACCAGTTGAAAAACAGGAAATATAAATTTGTAAGTCTGGATGAAGCAATGAAAGATCCGGTTTACAAATCTCCTTTACATTATTATGGGAAAAACGGCTTTTCCTGGGTTTATAGATGGATTCCTGATGCGGATATGCGAAAAAAGCTAATGAAAGAAGAACCTACAAATGACAAAATCCAGAAAGCTTTTGAAGAAATGAAATAAAAAATAATAGGCACAAAAAAAGCCTGATATCGCGATATCAGGCTTTCGAAATGTCTATTATGATTAAACTTAGATAACTTTAACGTTAACTGCGTTTAGACCTTTTTTGCCATTTTCTACGTCGTAAGACACTTTGTCATTTTCACGGATATCGTCTTGAAGACCTGAAACGTGAACGAAAATGTCCTTGGTCTCCAGTTGATGGAGAATGAATCCAAATCCTTTGGAATCATTGAAAAATTTTACTGTACCTTCTGCCATTAGTATTGTTCTTATATATTTTGAAGACCAAATATACGAACGTGTTTTGGATATGCAAGAGAAAAAGTATTTTTAATTTAGAAAAAGTAAAAATTAATTATTCCCGATAGAATTAGTAGATTATTGACAAGTGTTGAAAATTCTTCAAAATCCATGCTGATTTTGAATATTTCTTAAATTTTTGACTGCTGAAACATTTAACCGTTTCTTTGTTTCCTTATTAAGTTATCCGAATGTCAGCATGCCAGTAATCAGAAGTTCTCATCATAATCCTCCTTTCTGGCTTCCCAATGGACATTTACAAACTATTTATCCGGCACTTTTCAGAACAATTAAATCGTGTTGATTATCAACGGGAAAGAATTGTTACACCCGATGAGGATTTTCTGGATCTGGATTGGTCGCTGGCGGCGAAAAGACCGGATTTTAATGGTAAAAATAAACTTGGTAATTCTTTCGCACGGACTGGAAGGAAATAGCACCCGCCAATATATTTTGGGAATGGTGCGGTTTCTGAACGCGCAGGGTTACGATTGTCTGGCCTGGAATTTTCGAAGTTGCAGCGGTGAAATGAATAAAACCTCGCGATTTTATCACAGCGGTGCTACCGAAGATCTGGATCTGGTTATTCAACATGCTTTTGAAAAAGGATATAGCCATATTCATTTGATGGGATTTAGCCTTGGAGGAAATCTGACACTTAAATATCTAGGAGAACAAGCGTGCAATACTAGATCCGAGAATTAAAAAATCAGTGGTTTTCAGTGTTCCGATGGATTTGAAAGCATGCAGCCTGGAAATTGTTAAACCTACAAAATAGAATATATCAATGCAAGATTTCTTAAAACGCTAAAACCAAAAGTTGATCAAAAAGCAGTTCATTTTCCGGATGACATCAATCCAGCCGATTTCAAATTTGTAAATACACTTTACGACTTCGATCGATATTTTCACGGCGCCGCTTCACGGATTTCAGAATGCTGATCATTATTATGAAATGTGCAGCTGCAATGTTTTTTGTTAAAAATATAACCATTCCGACCTTAATCGTAAATGCTGCCAATGATCCGATTGTTCCTGAAAACAGCCTTCCGATGAGCTCATGATCGCTGGACTTCCAATGTTTTATTGGAAATATCTGATTTCGGAGGTCATTGCGGATTTCGTCCTTCGGGTTTTTCCAAACCAATTATTGGTCAGAATTGCGTGCATTGGAATTTCTTGCAAGCAAATCTTTGTTGTAAGCATATGTACGCTACCGAATTATTTAATTTAGGCTTATTTTCTTGATTATGCATCTAACAAACTGATTATCAGATATTTTTCGAGTTATTTTTCGTTTTCTACAGCTATTGCTAAGTTCTCAAAACAATAATAAAAAGCGTCAGATTAACATTTTTTTAGGGTCATAGAAAACAGATTCGTAATTTTGTGACAAAATTGGGAATTCAACCAAATTTCACCGTTTGAAACATTCACACTTTAATTCGATACTTATTCAGTTATCTCCCGCTTCATGCCGACATTAACACTTAATCCCCCGCACATCATTATTGATTTTGACAGCACTTTTACGAAAGTAGAAGGGCTGGACGAACTTGCTGCCATTGCATTGACAGGGCATCCGCAACGTGAAAAGATTGTTCAGGAAATTGCTGACCTGACGAATAAGGGTATGAACGGGGAAATGTCTTTTTCGGAAGGACTTCGCCAGCGAATTGATCTTTTGAAGGCTAACCGTGCCAATATTGAAGAACTGGTTTCTTTCTTGAAGACCAAGGTTTCGGATTCTTTTCAGCGTAACAAACAGTTTTTGACTGAAAATGCAGATCATATTTTTATCGTTTCAAGCGGATTTAAAGAATTTATTGTTCCGGTTGTAACAGAACTTGGCCTTCGCGCGGATCATGTATATGCCAACGAATTCCGTTTTGATGAAGAGGGAAATATCATTGGTATTGATGAAGAAAATGTTTTGTCGACGGACGGAGGAAAGATCAAATTACTTTCTTCTCTGAAACTTGAAGGCGATGTTTATGCCATTGGTGATGGTTATACGGATTACCAATTAAAGAAGCAGGTTTTGCAAATCGTTTTTATGCATTTACAGAAAATGTTGAACGTCCGAAAGTTGTTGCCGTTGCAGACCATATCGCCACTTCTTTTGACGATTTTTTATATGATAATAAATTAAGCAGAAGCCAGTCTTATCCAAAAAGCCGGATCAAGGTTCTTTTGCTGGAAAATGTTCACCCGGTCGCCTTGCGTGCTTTTGAAGAACAGGGTTTCAATGTTGAATTTGTAAAAGGTGCGCTTGATGAAGACGAACTTTGCGAGCGTATCAAGGATGTTTCTATTATAGGTATCCGTTCCAAAACCAATATTACCAAACGTGTTCTTGAAAATGCAAACCGTTTGATGGCGATCGGTGCATTCTGTATCGGTACCAATCAGATTGATCTGGAAGAAGCTGCAGAAAAAGGTATTGCCGTTTTCAATGCACCATATAGTAACACGCGTTCTGTTGTAGAACTTGCTGTGGGTGAAATGATTATGCTGATCCGTAATATTGTTACAAAAAGCAATCAGATGCACGCAGGGAATCTGGGACAAATCTGCGAACGGAAGTTTTGAAGTTCGTGGAAAAAAACTGGGAATGGTAGGTTACGGAAGCATCGGAACACAGCTTTCTGTTGTTGCGAAGCGTTGGGTATGGAAGTATATTTTTATGATGAAGTTGAAAAACTTTCTCTTGGAAATGCCCGTAAAGTGAATTCGCTGGAAGAATTGCTTTCCGTTGCCGATGTGATCAGTATGCACGTGGATGGTCGTAAGGAAAATACAAACCTGATCGGCAAACGTGAATTCAGTCTGATGAAAGACGGCGTGATTTTCATGAATCTTTCACGTGGACATGTGGTCGATATTGAAGCTCTGGCTGAAGCTGTAAAAAGTGGAAAAGTAGCCGGAGCAGGTGTTGACGTTTTCCCGAAAGAGCCGAAAACCAATGACGAATCTTTTGAAAGTGCATTACGAGGATTGCCGAATGTAATTCTGACACCGCATATTGGCGGAAGCACAGAAGAAGCACAGGAAAATATCGGTCATTTTGTGCCTTCCAAATTGCTGGAATTCATGAACAATGGTAGTTCTTACGGAAGCGTAAATTTCCCGGAAGTACAATTGCCAAAACTGAAAGATTCTCACCGTTTGCTTCACATTCACGCCAATGTGCCGGGTGTTTTAGCAAAACTGAACAATATTTTTGCGAAAAATAATATCAACATCACAGGTCAGTATCTGAAAACGAACGAGAAAATCGGTTACGTAATCGTTGATATTGCAAAAGGATATACAGAAGAATTTATTCAGGAAGTAAAAGAAGTAGAAGGTACAATTCGTTTTAGAATGTTGTACTAATATTATATAGTAAGGATGTTGTCAGGGGTAAGTCATTTGTAATCAGGTATTGTCAGGGGTGGTCATTTATAGTCAGGTTTTACGACACATGACAACCCTTGACTATAAATGACAGTACTTGACCACTCCTGACCAAAATTTCCTGACAATCAAAATGATCCCCACTTTCCAGCCATAATAAAATGTCACTAACTTTTTTCACACCAGGTCCCGCGCAGCTTTATCCGACATTTGAAAAACATTTACAGACTTTTGTAAGTGAGCAGTTGGGTTCAATTTCGCATCGCAGCCAGCAATATCGTGATTTGCATAAATTCACGGTAGACCAGCTTCGCACGCTTTTGAATGTTCCTGATTCACATGCTATATTGTTTCTTGGGTCGGCTTCGGAAGCCTGGGAGCGTATTTTATTTAGCTGTGTGGAACTTGAAAGTTTTCATTTGGTGAATGGATCTTTCTCGAAAAAATTCTATGATTATTCCCTGGGCTTGTGCAAATATGCGCACAGCAGGAAAAACCGATGGGCGAGGGTTTTAGTGCTTCTGAAATCGTAGTTCCGGAATATGCAGAATTGATCTGTACAACGCATAACGAAACAAGTTCTGGTGTGCAAATGCCTGTTTCAGAAATTCATAAACTGAAACAAAAATATCCGGATAAACTGATCGCCGTTGATATCGTGTCATCAGCACCGTATCCGGAACTGGATTTTAGTTTGATTGATACAGCATTTTTCTCCGTTCAAAAAGCATTTGGATTGCCGGCCGGACTGGGTGTCTGGATTGTGAATGAAAAATGTTTGAAAAAATCGGAAGAAATCAAAAAGCAATATTCAATCGGTGCGCATAATGATTTGCCAACGCTTTGGAAAAATGCTCAAAACAATGAAACGCCGGCAACGCCGAATGTGATGGGGATTTATTTGCTGGGCAAAATCGCAGAGGATTTCAATAAAATCGGTGTAAAAAATATCCGTAAGGAAACAGAACAAAAGGCAGATCTTCTTTATAAATTTATCGAAAGCACGAACGGTTTTTCTTCGTTTGTAAAAGATAAAAAATACCGATCTCAAACCGTTATTGTTGCCAATACGGAGCAGCCGTCTGCGGATATTATTAAAGCAATTAAAGCAAAAGGAATGGTGATCGGCAGCGGTTATGGTCAGTTTAAATCGACCCAGCTACGAATTGCTAATTTTCCTGCTACTTCTGTGGAACAAATCCAATCATCTAATCCAGGAGTTGAAAGCATTGTAAACGAAATATTTTAAAACAAAAAAAGCGCAAAACCGATTATTGGTTTTGCGCTTTTTTTGTTTTACAACCTATGTCAATACGCTGCAAAAAACTGATGATACATAATTAATAATATAATTAAATATATTTAAAAATATCATTTTAGGAATATATAATTAGCTTTATGCTTTCTTAGAAATGATTGGAAATTGAATATTTCTAAAATTTTCATTTTCAATCCTACGGACGAAAAACTTGAAATTGCATCTGTAACCAAATGCATCGACCTGTAAAATCATTTTTAAATCCCCAAAATTCCCGGGATTTTAGTTCAGGCAACGAGTCCAACGGACTCCCATATTTTAGCCATGGGCATCGCCCATGGGATAGGGGGTATTTCAATAGCATATTCCTAATTTGTAAAATTTGATATAACTCAACCAAGAACATTTCCTCATGAAAAACCTTTTTTTGTTCTTAATTCTAATAATTTGTACGTCAGCATTTGCGCAAGTGCCGGTTGATTTAAAAAATTTCGATAAAAAAGGTAATGTTCAGGTTGAAGTAAAAGACAACATGCTGAATGTAAGCTGGCCAACCAGCACGACTGAAAATGGTAAAATTTCTTTTGATCTAAGAAATGAAAAACCGCTTTTAAGTACAATTCAGGTTATTGAAAACAATATTTCTCATACCATTTCCGGAGATCTTGATCCGGCGTTTATTGTGAATGTCGGAAAAAGAGATTTGATATCGCAAAATGGCTGGAATATCTTTTTTGATAAAACTGCTTATTTGCCTTATGAAACCTACACGGTGAAACTTGTAAAAACCGGCGTAAAAGTGATTTCATCCGGTTCTCATACGCAGATAAAAGTCGATGGTGCCACGGCCGGCCCATTTTCCGGATCAGTTGATATTACGCTATATAATGGAAGTCCGCTGCTGAATATCGCAGCCGCTTTAACCACAAAACGGGATTCTGTCGCGATCATTTATGATGCAGGATTGGTAAGCAAACAATCGCCCTGGGAGAAAATATTCTGGTCGGATACGCAGCAATATATTCAGGATAAAAAACTGGATGGGAAAGAAGAAGGGCAGGAACTGGAAGTGAAATACCGCACAATTATTGGTCAGAGTAAAGAAGGAAGCATGGCTGTTTTTCCCGCACCGCATCAATATTTTTATCCGCTCGATAATTGCTATAATCTGAAATTTACCTGGTTTGGAAATAATTACAGAAAGCTGATTCCGGGTTATGGAATCGGGATCAGGAATGATATGCTTGGCGACAGACGCTGGGTTCCCTGGTTCAACGCGCCTCCTGGAACAGAGCAACGACTTAAATTTTTTCTGTCTGATCAGTGCAGAAAAAGATGGGAAAGTATTGGAAAAAGTGAAAGCATTTACGCATCAGGATACTTACAAACCGTTGGAAGGTTATTACACGATGGCGAGCCATTTTCATCAGGAACATGTGGACGATGTTTTGACGCATAAGCCAATGCCGGAAATGCCCGGTTTTGTAAAGGCGTTTAGAAATACCGGAGTCAATATTGTGCACCTCGGAGAATTTCACGGACCGGGAAGTCCGAAAGGGCCGGAAGTTAAAAGATGGCTTGAACAAAAAACACTTTTTGAAGAATGTGCCAGATTATCCGGCGGCAATTTTCTTCTCTTGCCAGGCGAAGAACCAAATAATTTTTTCGGCGGACATTGGATGAATATTTTTCCAAAACCGGTTTACTGGGTTATGGCGAGAGGAAAAGATGAACCGTTTGTAGAAGACCATCCCGAATTTGGCAGATTGTACAGGATAGGTAGCAAGGAAGATATGCTGAAATTGCTGGAAATTGAAAAGGGCCTTGCCTGGACGGCGCATGCAAGAACAAAAGGTTCAACTGGTTTTCCGGATAAATATAAAGATGAAGCATTTTTCAAATCAGACCGGTTTTTAGGTGCAGCCTGGAAAGCGATACCGGCGGATTTATCACAGGATAAATTAGGCAAACGCGCTTTTGATCTGATGGACGATATGGCCAATTGGGGACAGAAAAAATATGTGATTGCAGAAGCAGATCTTGTTCAGAATCGAACCTGAATATGAACTTTACGGTCACCTGAATGTCAATTATCTGCAACTGGACGAAATGCCGGAATTCAAAAAAGGCTGGCAGCCGGTTTTAACGGCTATGGAAACCGGGAAATTCTTTTCAACAACAGGAGAAATTTTGTTGCCTGTTTTTAAAGTCAATAATAAAAAATCCGGCGAAACCGTAAAGCTGGATGCAAAGGGAACTGCGGATATTATTCTGGAAACCAGCTGGACATTTCCTCTAAATAAAGCTGAAATAATCTCGGGGATGGAAAAGAAGTTTTTCGTGAAGTGATTAACCTAAATGATACACAGGCATTCGGACAAAAAACTTTTCATTTTTCTCCAAATCTTAAAAATAGAAAATGGGTGAGACTGGAAGTTTGGGACGTAGCGGCAAATGGAGCATTTACACAAACTGTCTGGCTGGAATAAAAAGATTGATAAGATGAAATTACGATTAGCATTATTGACTTTCTTAACTATTTTATCAGGAAATGTTTTCTGTCAAACGGTTGAGGTTAAAAAGGAAAGTTCTACCAGATATCACAATCCCGTTTTCGAACCAATTCTGGCAGATCCGTCTGTAGTTAGGCGGATGACTGGCTGGTTTTATGCATACGGAACGCAGGATAATTGGGGCGATGGAAAGCCAGGACATCTGGTTGCCATAGTTCGTTCTAAAAATCTGACTAACTGGACTTTTGTAAAAGATGCATTTTTGACAAAACCGGAATGGAAAGAAAAAGGTGGAATCTGGGCTCCGGATGTTGTGAAAGTGAATGGCAAGTATCATTTGTATTATGCCTTTTCTACCTGGGGCGATCCAAATCCGGGAATCGGACTTGCCATTGCGGATTCGCCTGCCGGACCTTTTCAGGATCACGGAAAATTACTTTTAAGCTCAGAAGTAAATGTACCCTAATTCAATCGATCCGTTTTTTATTGAAGATAATGGCAGCAAATATTTGTTTTGGGGAAGTTACAGTGACGCACCTACACAGGGAACTTATGGTGTAAAAATGTCGGATGACGGAAAATCTATTCCTGATCTTACCAAGAAAATTAAAATAGCCGCCGGCGATTTTGAAGCGGTTATGATCCATAAAAGAGATGACTATTACTACTTTCTTCGGATCAAGGGAAAATTGCTGCGACGGTGCAAAAAGCAGATACAATGTTCGTGTTGGAAGAGTCGAAAAATCTTTTTGGACCTTATCTGGATAAAGAAGGTAAAGATTTGCGCGAGCGAGGTTCAGGGACTGTATTAGTTCACAGAACAGAAAATATTGCAGGACCCGGGCATAATTCCACGATTGATAACAGATTCAAATGGAATCGACTGGATGTTGTATCACGCCATAGATGTGAAAAATCCGACTGTTTCAACCGGAGCTAATCGTCGGTTTTTGATGCTGGATAAAATAATCTGGAAAGATGGTTGGCCGGAAATTTTAAACGCAGAACCAAGTATGGAAGAGCATGACGGGCCTTTTTTTAAATGATGGTTCACGCAAAGCAAAAAAGTGGACGCCGGTTTAAACGCAAAGTACGCCAGGAATATGCTTTGCGATCTTAGCGTTTTATCTTCCCTGCTTTGCGTGAACCCCTTAAAAACTTAAATTTCAACTCTTAAATCTTTATAAATGAAATTTTTAAAAACGACAGTCTGGGCACTACTTATTGGCCTTTCCTTCCAAAACTGCGCGAAAAAGGCGGAAGAGAAAAAGGAAGAAACCACAACAGAAGAAAAATCAGCATCCAGGGAAATCTGGACAAAAGAGCAGGCCAAGGAATGGTATGGCAAAAAAGACTGGATCGTTGGTGCCGACTTTTTGCCAAGTACCGCCATCAATCAGCTGGAAATGTTCCAGGAAGCTTCTTTTGATACCGCCACTATCAATAAAGAATTAGGCTGGGCAGAAGGAATCGGCATGAATACCATGCGCGTTTATCTTCACGATCTATTATGGCAGCAGGATTCTACCGGATTTTTGAAAAGACTGGATACTTTCCTGACCATTGCCGACAAACATAAGATCAAACCGGTTTTTGTAATTTTTGATTCCTGCTGGGATCCTTTTCCAAAATTAGGAACACAACGTGCGCCAAAACCGGGTGTACATAATTCGGGCTGGGTACAAAGTCCAGGTTATGATGCTTTGAAAGACAGTACGCAATATCCGCGTTTGGAACAATATGTAAAAGGTGTTGTGAAAAAATTTGCAGACGACGACCGCGTTCTGGCCTGGGATATCTGGAATGAGCCGGATAATACAAATAACAGTTCCTACGGAAAAATTGAGCTTCCCAACAAAGTGGATTATGTATTGCCGCTTATGAAAAAAGCTTTTGGCTGGGCAAGATCAGTAAATCCTGAGCAGCCTCTAACCGCTGGAATTTGGGCAGGCGACTGGACTTCACACGAAACTTTGAAACCAATTGAAAAAGCAAGTATCGACGAATCGGATGTGATTACTTTCCATAATTATGAGGATGCGAACAGATTTTGAAAAACGTATCAAACAATTGCAGCAATACGATCGTCCGATGATTTGTACCGAATATATGTCACGCGGAAATGGCAGTTTCTTTGAAGGTTCTTTACCGATTGCAAAGAAATATAACGTTGGTGCAATCAACTGGGGATTGGTTGACGGTAAATCACAAACGATTTATCCTTGGGATAGCTGGAAAAAAACATATACAAGTGAGCCACCACTTTGGTTTCACGATATTTTCAGAAAAGACGGAACGCCATACAAGACAAGCAGAAGTTGACCTGATAAAACAACTAACTGCACGTAAATAATTTTTGTAAAATATTGAGATCCCGTGATGGCTAAAACCTGTCACGGGATTTATTTTTTACACTTATATTTGAAGTAATGTTTTCAGTCTGAAAATACCTGAACCTGATCATTTAAAATTTGATTAACCGCTTTTATATGAATTTTAGTACTCCAAAAGTTATCAGAACACTTCAATTAAATAATAATCGGGTAACCGTTTTTACCTTTTCATTAGTAATTATTACGCTCTTCCCAACTTTTGTTTTTGCACAAAAAAAACAGAAACCCAATGTCATTTTTATATATGCCGACGACCTCGGTTATGGCGATTTGAGTGCTTATGGAGCTACCAAAATCAGTACGCCCAACATTGACAGGCTTGCAAAAGAAGGTTTGAAATTTACAAATGCGCATGCAACTTCAGGGAACCTGTACGCCTTCACGTTATGCGTTGATGACTGGAAATTATCCGTGGCGCAAAAAAGGTACAGGCGTTTTGCCTGGAAATGCATCGCTGATTATTCCTGTTGATAAAATTACATTGCCGCAGGTTTTTCAAAATGCAGGTTATAAAACCGGAGCCGTTGGGAAATGGCATTTAGGATTAGGTTCGCCCGGAAAAGATATTAACTGGAACAAACCACTTGCAAGTTGGGCCGAATGAAGTTGGCTTTGATTATGCTTATTTCTTTCCGGCAACATCGGATCGGAGTTCCAACCATTTTTATTGAAAATCATAACATTGTAGGTTATGAAAAAGAAGATCCGATTGAAGTTAATTATATAGAAAAAGTCGGTAAAGAGCCTACGGGAAAGGAAAATCCTGAATTATTAAAATTACAATCTTCCGCCAGATCATGGGCATAACAATACGATTGTGAATGGAATTGGCCGGATCGGTTATATGAGCTGGCGGAAAACAGGCGCGTTGGGCAGATGAGGAAATCGCTCACGTATTTTTAAGTAAAGCAGAACAGTTTATTGAAGAAAACCAGAAAAATCCGTTTTTCCTGTATTTTTCATTGAACGATATTCATGTTCCGCGCATGCCTAGTACTGAATTTAAAGGAAAAAGTAAAATGGGATTGCGTGGTGATGTGATCTTACAAATGGACTGGACAGTCGGCGAAATACTGAAAAAGCTGGAAGCACTTAATCTGGAAGAAAATACGCTTATAATTTTTTCAAGTGATAACGGTCCGGTTCTGGACGATGGTTATGCTGACAAGGCGGTTGAATTGTCAGCGGGCCATAAACCTGCCGGCGTTTTACGAGGAGGAAAATACAGTGCTTTTGAAGGTGGAACCCGCGTTCCATGGCTTGCTCGTTGGCCAGAAATTATAAAGCCGGGGACGGTTTCAAACGCGTTAATTTGCCAGATTGATCTTCTATCTTCTTTCGCAAAATTTTTCCAGCAAAAAATAGATGACACGGATGCTACGGATAGTTTTGAAATAATGGATGCGCTGATCGGAAAGGACAAAATTGGAAGGGAAAGTGTTGTTAAACAGGGTGGGGCACTTTCTTTTACGAAGGGAAACTGGAAATATATTGAGCCAAACAACGGCGAAGCCTTTAACAAACTTACCGGCACGGAACTCGGAAATGATCCAAAACCTCAGTTGTATGATTTGAGCAAGGATATGGGTGAGAAATTTAATCTGGCAGGTCAATATCCTAATAAGGTAAAATTAATGGCAGAGGAATTGACTAAAATAAAAGATGCGGGAGGTAGTCGATAACCTGTTTTTGAAAAACCGGTTCTTCCATTTTATTGAGCTGTCCGTCATGAAAAATAATCCATGTATCGAATAGAATTTGATACTGTTTTGTTTCCTGTTAATCTTGTTATTTAAACTGAGAAAAATGATTACAGGAAAATCAAGAAAGGCAGTAACCATATTCGTCCATGTGCTGGCTTGGGCGTTGTTTGGTTTTACCTTGATATTTTACCATCCGTTGACTTGGAATGTAAAATTGCCAAATGTTTTTTGGGCCAAACAAACGGCTCATGTATGCATTCTGGTGATTCTTTTTTATGTCAATTCTTACTATTTCGTACCGAAGTATTTACTTAAAAATAATCCGGCACCTTTTACTATCTGGATTGTCATTGCCACACCTTTTGCACTTTACCTGCTCTACAATATTGAAGCGTGGCTCCATGTTTCCGAGGCGATGAGCCATGTCATGAAACGACCCGGCCCCCCGGGCAGGAGAGGAATTCTGGATGGTTTTGCATTGATGACCATACTTTTAGTATTGGGTATCAGCACCAGTCTGGCCGTGATCCAGCGCTGGCAGCGTGATGCATTGCTGCGGGAAGACCTTGAAAAGCAGCAGATCCGCTCTGAACTTTCTTTTCTGAAAGCGCAGATAAATCCGCATTTTTTCTTCAATACGCTCAATAATATTTATGCACTTTCTTTCACGGATGTTACTTTGTCGCGGGATGCGTTGCTGAAATTGTCAAGGATGATGCGCTATTTGTTATATGAGACACAGAGTGATAAAGCTGTTTTGAACAATGAAATTTCGTTTTTGAAAGATTATATCGAGCTGATGAAACTGCGGCTGCATGGGAGTACAGAAGTGATTTTTCATGAGCCTAAGCTGCTGAAAGATTATATGATTGCGCCGATGATGCTGCTTCCTTTTATTGAAAATGCATTCAAACATGGAATCAGTGCTTTTCAGCAGACTTCAATTTTAATAGAAATTGAAGTTGAAAAGGACATTTTACAACTTCGTGTTCAAAATAATGTTTTTCATGAAAAAAATGCACTGGCGATGGATAGCGGTGGAATTGGCCTGGCTAATACAAAAAGAAGACTGGACTTATTATATTCAGGAAAGCACAAGCTTACGATTGAAGATAACAAGGCCGAAAATAATTTCTATATTGAATTGCAAATTGATATGTCATGAAAATAAATTGTATAGCCGTAGATGACGAACCGCTGGCGTTAGGCCTGATCAGCGCATTTATCAAACAAACAGCATTTCTGGATTTAAAAGGGCAATATTCCAATGCCGTTCAGGCACTTAATGCCATTCATTCCGACGATATCCAGCTTGTATTTCTGGATATCCAAATGCCGGAACTGAATGGAATGGAACTTGGCCAGAGTATTAAGCCAGACGATTTCTGCTCCGAAAGTCATTTTTACAACAGCTTATAATCAGTTTGCCATTGAAGGATATAAGGTAGATGCACTTGATTATTTATTAAAACCCTTTGGCTATGATGAATTTCTACGTGCCGCCAATAAAGCAAAAAATCATTTTGAAGGACTGGTGCAAAATCAGCTTATTCCGGAAAGCCAGGATGAAAAATATTTGTTTGTAAAGGCAGATTATAAATTGGTAAGGATAGATTTCGATAATATTTTATATATTGAATCGCTTAAAGATTATATCAAGATACATCTTGTCAATTCTACGCATCCGGTTGTTTCATTAAGCAGTTTGAAAGCGATAGAAGAAAAACTTCCGGCTTCGCGTTTTATGCGAATTCACAGATCATTTGTAGTAGCCATAGACAAAGTTGACTCTATTACTAAGAGTACCGTCCAGTTGGGTACTACAAATATTTCGGTAGGAGATCAGTACAAAGATGCATTTAAGGAATTATTATTGCGCTGGGGATAATGTCATCTTTTATGCAGTAATTATATTTTGTATCATTTATGATAATATTTTAACACCTGATAGATAGTAAGATAGGCTCTGATTGTTTAAACAACTATTTTTTTAATTTTACAAAAGGGAGTCTAACGTACCGTTAAAAAAATTATTTTTTATTTTTTTGAAAAATAATTTGCAATGTAGTAAAGATTCTATAATATTGCATTGAGCTAGAAATAGTTCTACAAAATAGAAGCTTTTGTACACGCCTATGAACCGATTGTTATACCCACTAATTTTAATTTTTCTTTGCTTGTTGAACGGGGTTGGTTATAGCCAGCCGAGTGATGCTGTGTATGCAAATTCGCAGACAAACGGAGGTACTATTCCGGAAGTAATTGTGTTAGGTCAGTCTGTGGCAACTGGTAGTATTAGTATTCCTATTCCTACTAACGCAATATCTAATAGCGTGAATGGTCTTTTAAAGCCAAATAAAATGCACGAACTCACATGTCCGCTTACAGTACTGCCGGGTAGCATCGGTATGGTTACAACTGGCATTCCCGGCTGATGTAGCAGCAAATAAAACTGTATATACTAAAGTTGCTACCACTGCATTAGCGCTGACTGGGAGGTGGAGATAACAATTACTGCATATTCTACGGCGACAGGAACTGGAAGTCCTGTTGCAGTTGGGAAGTTCTACGCCAATACATATTACACCGGGGATGGAAATGTATATTTGGCTATCAAGCCAACAAATACTTTACGTACATTAGAATATTACTTACTCTCCGATTGCATTTGGAACCAATAATTTGGATAGATATATTCTTCGCTTTTTATGGCCCCAATCAAACAAATGATACAAATCCTTTTCCATTCAGCGTAGCAGACTGTGGCTTGCCTAATGTGACATCAACCGCTTTTTCGGGTATTTCGATTAGGTTCCGTTGCCATTGCTAATCCCGGAAATTCAATAGATACAGACGTTAACACTGGATCTGCTTATACTACTGCCGGAGCAAATGTTGCGGGGCACATTATTCAGACATTTCATTTTAACGGAAATTCGAATTCAGGAGACGCTGTCAGAGTGGTTTTTTCAAAAGGCTCTGCACTTGTAAATGTTGATGTGGGCAAGGCAGTAACCATTCAGGCATACAATGGTAGTAATTCCGTGGGTATGTCCAAGCCTTTTGAGTTCGTTGCTGGACGCTGATCTACTGGGCTATTGACTACCGGGAATACAGTAGTTACCTCGTATTTTGCACCAAAGGATGATAATAATTCATCGGTGATATTTGATCGCGTCACATTGGATTTTGACCTTGGACTTGTTAGGTGTATCGCTGAACGGCAATGGTTTAAATGTATTTGATGTCCGTCGTGTTCCTGATGTTCCTACTGCTACGGACGTAACGGCCTGTACGAATGTTGGCACAATTAATCTGGCTGCTACAACCAGCTCAGACAGCAATAAATGGTATAGGAAACTTTACATATACATGGTACAACGCAGTTCGCCAGGGAACTCTTTTAGGTACATTAGTTGGCCAGGTTGCCTATGTGGTTACTGGGTTGACGACGGTTGGTACAAAAGGAATACTACGTAGATATTACAAAAGCCGGCTGTACAGTTCCGTCAGGAAGAACCAAAGTGACTGTAAACACAATATTACCACCGATTCTGCCTCCGGTTGCTCTAACACCTTGATTAAAAGAATACTTTATAAAATATCAAACTAAATATTTCTCACTTAAATTTTATTAATACTTATGAAAAAACAATTACACTTCCACGTTAAGGCTCCCACCTCTAGGATTTGTTTCTTGTCGGGACAGGAAATAATTCTCTAAAATTCTATTGATTAATCCAGATAGTTGCTGAATTAAAAAAAATCAATTACGGGCAAATTATGTCTGATCCAATCCGGTAACTGATTAAAATATTTTGCAAATTTTTCACACAACGAAAAGTGAGATGGACTTTTATGCCTGAATTTTAATACGTATAACAGTAACCGTTTAAGTAATTACTTGTAGCAATCTTAATGTGAATATCAATTACAATATTATCGATTTTACACAACTTATTAATAATTATAAAAACGTAAACTTCCCCTATCAATTAAAAGTAAACTTTATGAAAAAGACGCTTTCTCCGCCAGAGCCGCTTCTTTGGCCTATTTTGGACTATGTGTTTCCGACAAGAATCTTTACTAAGCCATCCGTTAATTCAGACACAACATTTACAAAATCTTTGTAAAGGACTTACAACACATAACTATACCGATCCCATTTGAAGTACTAACCAGGTAATATTTCTCACTCAACAATGAAATCTTTATTGAAAAGATGCTGACTCCTCTATGTCAAAACTTTTAAGAAATCGTGTTTGACAAATCCCTTTTATTCAACGAGAAAAAAGGATGCTATTAAAATAAAAAAGTAAAAAAGGGCTGGAATCAAAATGATAAACACCCGCAAAATCAATCAAAAAAATAATACGTAAATCTTCCTTAAATTATTCAATGTTATGAAAAAGATCATTACTTCTCTTTGCCTGAGCTTTATGTTCATTGTTGCAGCTTTCTCGGAGTCGAAAGCGCTAATACTTATTGGAGGTACTTACTATGTGGTGAGCGGGGAATCATTTTCTCTTACACCGAGTTTAGCAAGTCTTTTCGAATATCAATGGCTTTTAGATCCAGGGTCAAATCAGGTGGCTTCTACGTTAAATGCTGCATCTGGTGGGGTGTTCACAAAATATTTGGAATGGTACCCAACGGCTCCCGAAATCCATAAATTGACACTTGGGTGTTTTGTCGAAGTTGGTGGCTGTTTCTCAGAATGTAATTGAACATACAATTGTAGTTTTACCAAAGTTCACTGTAACTATTACGGCAGACAAAGATAACTTTTGTCTTGGTACGCCGGTTAATGCAAATCTTAACAGCAACGGTTACTGCTGTAACGGGTCTTGGTCTACTTATGGTGTGACTCTTTCTCCTGTGAATGGGTTAATGGTTCAACAGATGCAGAACAGGAAATGCAATTGCAATTACTCATCTGGAACTTATAATGCATTGGTTGATTATTTGTTTTGCCAACCGGAGCCTGTTGGAACTCCTTTTCCACCAACAGATTTCGAGCTAGCAAATGCGGTTAACGGAATAACGAAAACAATTAATAACAACCTGCCTTTGCCAGTGCTTCCAACCAATTATCTTAACTAATTACAGGTATTTTATCCTATCTCGATAAAAGAGGTATTCCTTAACAATCCATGAGAATCGTAACCTTTATTATACTGGTTCTGCTGATTTTGCCCGCTCTTGCCTTTGCGCAGAGCGGTGCAAAACCGGTTTCTATATGTAAGGGTACAACGTTGAAGTTAAAAGCAGAGTCATCCAATGCCAGCACTTATGAATGGCATAAAAATGGAGAAATTGTATCCGGGCAAACGGGCAAGGAGCTGGTGGTTTCGGATGAGGCAAGTTATACCGTTTTTGCATTGAATGCGGAAGGTTGCAGCTCTGGTATTTCTATTGCGATCATACTTTCGTTACAATGTACCATCTGCGGTAGACGACAGAACTGACCGGAAAAAATACTGAAATCATTGTTCTTGATGTTTTACAAAATGACCAGTCACTCTGCGCGGCTTTGGATACAACTACCATGGTAGTAAATGCACAGCCAGGGCACGGTCGGGTTTATAAAAACAAGGGTAAATTTTTGTACCGGGCAAACAAAGACTACGAAGGAACAGATACGTTTACTTATACCGTTAGAGATCAAAGCGGTCAGTCTGCAAATGTTGCAACGGTAACGCTGGATATCACTTCGGTTCCTTTACCTGTAACCTTAATTGCATTTGACGCAGTTAAAGAAGGATTCAACTTCATTGCTTACATGGATTACTTCAACAGAACTGAACAGCGACTATTTTGAAATTGAACGAAGTACAGATGCAAAGAGCTGGATAAATTTGGGAATTGTTCAGGCGGCGGGTAATAGCAATGCAAAAAACAATTACAACTTTGTCGATAGTATACCTGAATCAGGATTGAATTATTACCGGTTAAAAATGGTCGATCTGGATGGCACGTTTGCTTACAGTCGTATCAAATCAGTTAATTTTCCTGAGTTTTCATGGGCTAAATTATATCCCAATCCTGTAAACGATGTTCTGCAAATTGTCAATCAGTAACAAACGGGTTCGTAAAATTCGTTTGATCGATTCCTATGGCAGGAGTAATGTTTGACGGGCAGGTTTCTTCCGCATCGATGAGAGTAGACATGAAATCTTACGTTCCCGGAACTTACTTTATTCACCTGGAACAGGAAGATGGCATGGTGCGCGTGTTTAAAATTGTACATCTGAATTAAAAAAGGTTAGGAATAGTTTGGAACTCCTTTTTTGAGCTCGTCTCAGGAAAGGAGTTTTTGTTTTTTACCAAAAATACACGTGACGATTATCTACGCCGGCGTCTAACTTTCAACATTTTCTTTTATTATAACTTGTTGATTATGATTAGGCTTCATACGAAATTTAGAGCTCTGAAAATAGGGCTTCTTACATTTTTCGCCAGTTATTCTTTCGCTCAAACAAATTACATGGAGGAGAATTTTTCAGGTGCAAGCCAGTTTACTCACCTGATCACAACAAACGCGGCACTTTCAAAATTTGAATTTGGTCCGGGTTATATGGATATGGTGAGGACTCAGGCTACAAATGGTGGTTTGTTAAGAGCACTCCGGGCTACACCGTTTTCGCCAAATCCACAAACCTTATATATCCAGATCACTTTTAGTGTAGAAGAAATCAGCGTTGCCGATGTGAACGCGCTTTATTTTTATTCGGGAGAAAATTTTTCACCAACAAACAGCACATTTCCTGCCAACAGTACTTTATTCAGCCGATTTTCGGTTGATTTTTTATCTTCTTCATTTGTGATACATGATATTCAGACGAATAAAAAGAGCGGTCCGTTACCACTTCATACGCCGGTAACTGTTACCTGGCTGCTCAATAATTCGGCGGACGGACAGATTTACAGGAAACCTGAAACAGCACCCAATCCAAATTACAAAGTGATGCCTGGAAAATATGATCTGTGGGTAAATGATGAGTTGGTAGCAGATGAAGCCAGTGCCTATCCTGGTGCCGGAGCATATACCACGACAAAACTGTCAAATTTTGAAATCCGTTTCTGGACTGGTGTTGGTCGGGTCCGTTTTACAAATTTACGCATCCGTGATATTACAAATATTTTGCTTTTGCCGAATAATAACTGATTTTAGAAATAATTATATAAAATCTATTGCGATTTGTAGTCTGCTTGTGTTATTTTGAAGTATAATTCTAAAAAAACCTATGCATTCTACGACCCACTTGAAAGATGTTCCGGATGATAAAGTCATCTGGCAGCGATTTCTTGCCGGAGAAGTAGAAGCATTTGATCATTTGATGACGTTTCATTTTCGAACTTTATTTCATTACGGAAGTAAGTTTTCAAGAGATAAGGAATTCGTAAAAGACAATATTCAGGATCTTTTTCTAATACTGTGGGAGCGCAGGCAAAATCTCAGCAGTGATATTGCCGTGAAGCCCTACATGATGGCGTCTTTACGTCGACTTATGCACAGAAGTGCTATGGCAAAACCTATTTTGTCCGATAATTCCATTGAAGAGATTAATGGTAATTTTGAGATTGAATTTTCAGTAGAAGAAGAATACATTGAAAATGAGTCCAGCCTGGTTGTTACAGAAAAATTAAAAAAACTGCTCGACGAACTTCCTTTACGACAAAAGGAAGTAGTCTATCTTAAATATTTTCAGGAAATGGATCGCAGCCAGATTTCCGAGGTGATGAATATTTCTCCGCAAACAGTATCCAATCTTCTTCAAATTGCCATTAAACAATTAAAAAAGCACTGGAAATCAGAGACTTTTGATATTGGGTTTCATTCATTTTCTAATATAAATTGAGATTATAAAGACTTCGAAAAAATAGTTTTATCAATTTTTTTAGAAATACTTTAAAAATTAATGGTATGCCTGATATGTTTTTGTCTATCGTATGATAGATGTACATTGAAGGATATGAATCATTATAAAAATTACGGAACAGAAGATCTTGTTTGGGACACATTCTTTCGCCAATGGGTACTTTCCCCTACACGCGAAACGGATAACATATGGAAAAAATGGTTGTCTGAAAATTCAGAAATGTCTGAGAAAATCGATCAGGCAAGACAGATCGTTTTATCTCTGCAAGTAAAAGAACCGGAAATATCAAATCAGGAAATCGCTGAAATTGTTAAGGAAACGATTTCCAGAGCGAAACCTGTTATGACTGATGATTATCGTACAACTGAGTTTAAAGCCATTCCTTTTTATCAACAGATCTGGTTTAAAATTGCTGCCTCACTTACTTTAATTATCCTTTTTGGCTGGCTGGCCAAATCACGGATTAATGTAAATAACCAGCTAAGCTCGGTTGAAAAGAAAATCACAACAGAAGAAAAAATAAGATTTACCGAAAAAATAAATACGACTAATGCACCATTAGTGGTTGCTCTGAATGACGGAAGTAAAATCACCCTGTCGCCCTCAGGCATGATCCGGTATCCTGAAAATTTTACAAATAACAGAAGAGAAGTCTATTTAACCGGAGAAGCTTTTTTCGATATTTCAAAAGATTCCAACCGTCCATTTTTTGTCTATGCCAATGAATTGGTTACAAAAGTTTTAGGAACAAGTTTCAGAATTAAAGCTTACAAAACTTCAAAGGTTGTAACGGTTGAAGTAAAAACAGGAAGAGTTTCCGTTTTTGCCCAGTCTGATCCGGATATTAAGAATAAAACCAACAATCATGAACTGGAAGGTATTGTTTTATCTCCAAATCAAAAAATCATTTATGCCCGGGACCAGATTCGAATGGTAAAAACACTGGTTGAAAAGCCTGAGATCATTATTCCCAAAGCACAGATTCCGCAATTTATTTTTGAAGATGCTCCGGTTACCGAAGTCTTTGATTCTATCGCCAAAACGTATGGAATTGATATTATTTATGACGAGCAAACATTGAAGGGATGTCCATTAACCGCTATTCTGGATAACCAGACTCTTCACGAAAAATTAACCATTATCTGTAAAGCAATCGAAGCAAACTATGAAATCCTGGATGGCCAGATTGTGATTCACGGCGGGGGATGCAAGAATTAAGATTGATAATAATGAATTGATAATGAAATAATTAACTAACACTAAACTATAAATTATTTGATATTATAACACAACAGATTAAAAACAAAAAGAGCCGGTAATGTTCCCGCATTACCGACTCCGGATCAATCCCCAAAGGTTAGCACCAGTTTACCTCCAAAAGAGGAGGCGGGGATCATTTTGCCAAATTTTCAAGCTTAACAAAACAATCAAATCTATGAAAAAACCCGTACAATACCATCAGGTATTATTTTGGACTATGCGAATAACGGCTACACAATTTATTCTGGCGTTTCTTTTTATCGGCTCGGGCTATGCGCATGAAAGCTACGGACAAACGCTGCTAAGTCAGAAAATTTCCATTCATGCGAGTGGGAGTGAAGTAAAAAAAGTACTTAATCAGGTTGAAAAGCAAGTGGACGTCCGGTTTGTATTTAGCTCAAAGCTGATACAATCGGGCAGGAAAATTACTGTCACAGCGCAGAATAAACCTTTGTATGAAGTACTTGACGATATTTTAACACCACTTGGCCTGCAATATGAATTGTCGGGAAAAATTATAATTCTGAAAAGGATGGATAATTTACCGGAAGTCATTCCATCCGGGAAAAACGCCAATCCTAAAAAAAATCTCTCCGGTAAAGTTTTAGACGAAACCGGTGCTGGTTTACCAGGTGTAAGTGTTGTTTTGAAAGGAACACAAACCGGAACAACAACGGATATTGATGGAGCATTTAATCTGGAAGTTGGCGACGATGCCGCTGCAAAAGCGGTTCTCGTTTTTAGTTTTGTAGGCTTCAAAACCCAGGAAATTGTATTAGGCGGCCAATCGGCTTTGACAGTTAATATGGTTCTGGAAGATAAGTCTTTACAGGAAATTGTGGTAATAGGATATGGACAAGTAAAGAAAAGTGATCTGACAGGTTCGGTTGCTTCAATCAAATCCGGAGAAATCAATGCATATCCTGCAACTTCTATGGTTCAGTCTTTGGCAGGTCGGGCAGCGGGCGTTTATGTTTCTCAAAATACAGGTGCTCCCGGAAGTGCTATCAGCGTTCGTGTGCGTGGTACCAACTCCATACAGGGAAGTAACGAGCCGCTTTATGTAGTTGATGGCTTTCCATATTCCGGAAACCCGACATTGCTCAATAATGCTGATATTGAATCTATTGAAGTTTTAAAAGATGCTTCGGCGACTGCTATTTACGGTTCAAGAGGTGCAAATGGTGTTGTTTTAATCACAACAAAAAGAGGTAAAACCGGCCGTATCAATGTTGAATATGATGGCTATTACGGTGTTCAGAAAATCAGAAAAAAACTGGATCTGATGGACGCTACGCAATATGCCCAATTTTATAATGAACAAGCTGCGAACGACGGTCTGGCTCCGCATTTTACGCAAGATCAGATCGCAGGTTTTGGAAAAGGTACCGACTGGCAGGATCAGGTTTTGCAATCTGCACCCATTCAGAATCATTCCATATCGGTAAACGGCGGAAGTGAAAAAACAAGATTTTCAGTTTCCGGAAGTAATTTTAATCAGGATGGAATTATTATAGGAAGTAACTACAAACGGAATTCGCTTCGCTTTAATATCAATTCAGACCTTGGCAAAAAGTTTAAACTGGATGTTAATTCGGTATTAAGCCGCATTGATTCTGATAGAAAAAATTCTGGTCAGGGAAACCGTGGTAGTTCACTGATTTCGGCAATGCTTTCAGGTTATCCAACGGTTGCTCCCCTTAAAACAGATGGAACGTTAAGTCAATCTCGGAGAGACCTATTCGTGGGGATCCAATGCGATTGTCAATCCTCTGAATTTCATAAATGAGCAAACGGATCATATTCAATCCAATAAAGTTCTGGCCAATGCTGCACTTACATTTGAACCAATTCCTGGATTAATTTTAAAAACATTGGGTGGGATTGAAAGTACCGATGATCGCACGAACGGTTATACGACCAATCGATTTGTCAATTCAAAAGGCAGTGCAAATATTGGTACTACCAGAGTGAGCAGTCTTTTAAGTGAAAATACGGTAAGTTATCGCAAGGAGTTTGGCAAGCATAGTATTTCTGCCGTTGCAGGTTTTACGTATCAGGATTATACGTCTACCATGTTAAATACTTCCGGCAGCGGTTTTATCAGTAACACCCAGGAAAGTTATGATATTGGTGCAGCTGCTACTCAGGGAATTCCGGTTTCTAATTATGCAAAATGGAGTTTAATGTCATATCTCGGCACGGGCTAATTATACTTTTAATAATAAAATCCTGGCCACGATCAGTTTCCGTGCTGATGGTTCGTCCCGTTATAGCGAAGGTCAGAAATGGGGATATTTCCCATCTGCGGCTCTTGCGTGGCGAGTTGCGGAAGAAGATTTTATTAAAAAAATACCTTTTATTTCAGATCTGAAAATTCGGGTTGGTTATGGTAAAACAGGAAATACGGCAATTAATCCTTATCAGACGTTGAATCAGCTTATATTCAAGCCAGGTGGTTTTTGGTGATGCTTTAACAACTGCTTATTCGCCCGTCTTCAAGACTTGCAGGCTCCTTTGAAATGGGAAACAACGGCACAAACCGATGCGGGAATTGATTTTAGTATTCTGAATAACCGATTCAGTTTTACTGCTGATTATTATATAAAAAATACCAGTGACCTTTTAAATAACGTGCAGCTTCCTTCGTCCTTAGGTTACGGATTCACCATTCAGAATATTGGTAAAATTCAAAATAAAGGATTTGAATTTTCTGCCAATGCGAAAGTTTTGCAGGGAGATTTTAAATGGGATCTGGCAGGGAATATTTCCTTCAACAAAAACAAGGTTATCAAGCTTTATGGTGGAAATGATATTCTTGGTGATGCGATCAATATTTCAGTGGTGAACGACAACATCAACATCCTGCGTGAAGGCGAGTCGCTGGGCTCGTTTTACGGATATGTTTCCAAAGGATATGATGAAAAAGGGATGGTTGTTTATGAAGATTTTAACAATAACGGCGTCCGGGATGCCGGCGATAAAAAAATCATAGGTAATCCAAATCCGAAATTTACCTATGGTTTGAGTTCTAATATGAGCTACAAGAATTTCGACTTATCCATTTTTGTTCAGGGTAGTCAGGGAAATGATATTTTCAACCTGAGTGCTGTAAATCAGACCAATGATTATGGACAGGCTCTGAATATGCCAAAAGATGTTTTTGAAGACCACTGGACTCCGACACAATACGAATGCAAAATATCCGGTAATAAAAACTTCTTCCCAGCCTCAGGTTTCTGATCGTTTTGTTGAAGATGGATCGTTTTTGAGATTCAAAAATATCCAGTTGAGCTATAATGTACCTGTGTCCAAACTGAACATAAAATGGATGACGCACGCCCAGATTTATGTAAGTGCGCAGAATCTTTTCACGATCACCAAATATTCCTGGTATGATCCTGAAATCAATTCTTATGGTAGTTCAAACTCGATTTTGCAGGGAATTGATCATTACGTATATCCGGTTGCGAAAACAACAACCGTGGGAATCAGAGTTGGATTTTAATTTTTACAAGCAAAAGATATTGATATGAATAAGCTATTGATTTATATATTTTCATATTTTTCTTCTGTCCTCCTGCACAGATTCGCTTATTGAAAAACCGAAGTCGCTGGCGTCTGAGAATTTCTACAATACGGCTGCGGAAGTGGAAGCTGCGGTGAACGCAATTTATGGTCCGATGCGGTCAGATAACGGTTTGTCGATCAATTATCCTGCGCAGTTGGAAGGTTTGCCTGACTATGGAAATTCACGAGGAAGTCAGACTCCTGTAAGTTTATATCAGGGATTGGATAATACCAACATCAACCGGGTTGGCGTAATCTGGGATAACTTTTATCAATCGATCCGTAATGCCAATCTGGTAATCGCAAATACGCCAAACGGTACCAGCATTTCAGATGCAGATAAAACCAAATATATCGCAGAAGCTAAATATTTGCGTTCGCTGACTTTACTTCGCGCTTGTACGTAACTGGTCTGGTGTGCCGATCAGAACGGAGGCAAATATGACCGTCGCTGATTTGAAAAGATCAAGTGTATCCGAAGTTTATGATTTGATTTTGAGTGATGCACTGGAAGCAGAAAAAGGACTTCCTGATGTTCCGGCCGCTATCGGACGGCCTTCGAAATGGGCTGCTAAAACTTTGCTTTCTGAAATTTATATGTACAAAGAGGATTGGAAATCGTCGGCTGCCAAATCGAAGGAAGTGATTGATTCGGGTAAATTTTCATTGGTTCCTGTAAGTCAGCCCGAAGATTTTCAGAAAATATACGGTCCTGAGGTTGTGAATACGCCGGAAGAAATATTTTATTTTAAATACAATCGTCAGCAGGGATTTGGTTTGGTAAGTTATGCACACAGAAAAACGAGTGTGTACAATTACTATGGTCCGGGTGGTGTGTATGCTCAGTACACGGATTCTGTTTCAAATTCGGTTATCAAAAAATGGGATATCAAGGATTTGAGAAAAACACATATTCTTTACAATGTGGATATTGGGTTAGGACCGAATTCTTGTCTGTATAGAAAATTCCGTGACCCAAGTGCGACCGGTGGTGGCGGAAATGATTATCCATGGTACCGTTATGCGGATCTGTTATTATTTCATGCTGAAAATGATGCCCGCGCCAATGCCGGTCCGACAACTGCGGCTTTGGAAAGTCTGAACAAAGTTCACCGGAGAGCGTATGGATATCCGTCAGGAACTGTTTCTCCGGTAGATTTTCAACTGGCGGATTTCACGCTTACCAGTTTTATCGACAAAGTCGTTCAGGAGCGTGGATATGAAACAATGTATGAAGGAAAACGCTGGTTGGATTTGAAACGGCTTGGTATCGCCAAACAAAGAATTCTGGAAGTGAAAAAGATCGTTGTGGCCGAAAAACACATGTTATGGCCAATACCGAATTCTGAACTTTTGTATAATAAAGCGCTTACAGCTGCTGATCAGAATCCTGGTTATTAGGCTCACTAATTTTTTAAATTTATATTGATAAAAATGAAAATAAAACTGGCACATATCGCGTGCATCGTTGCTTTTGTTTTATCGGGGTTTCAGTTTAAAACTGAAACTCCGAAACAGGCAGATATTTGCATTTACGGAGCTACTTCGGCTGGTGTAATTGCAGCTTATACGGCCAGTAAAATGGGGAAATCGGTCATTTTGATCGAGCCCGGAAATCATTTGGGCGGAATGACTACCGGCGGACTTGGCTATACAGATATTGGAAATAAATATGCGATTACCGGTTTATCCAGAGATTTCTATCGTAAAATCGGCGCTCATTACGGGAAATTTGAACAATGGATTTTCGAACCGCACGTTGCCAAAAAGTATCTTCAGCAATATCTGGATGAAGCGGGAATTAAGGTTGTATATCAACACAGAATTACCCAAGTCAACAAATCCGGAAAAGCGATTCAATCTATTGTTTTGGAAAAAAGTGATAATCCGGAAGCGAAAACCAATCAGGTTATTTCTGCCAAAATGTTTATCGATTGTACTTATGAAGGCGATCTGATGGCCAAAAGCGGGTGTTTCCTACAAAGTTGGCAGAGAAGCAAATACTGATTATAAGGAAACCATCAATGGTGTTCAGTTGCAGGAAGGGCATCAGTTGCCGGATGGGGTAGATCCTTATAAAATTGCCGGAAAACCGGAAAGTGGCTTGCTTTGGGGAATTGCGGCCGGAAATCTTGAACCAAATGGCAGCGGAGATAAAAAAGTCCAGGCATATAATTATCGAATTTGCCTTTCGTCCGATCCAAAAAATAGTATTCCAATCTCAAAACCGGAAAACTACGATCCTTCACAGTTTGATCTTTTGGTAAGAATGATGCAAAAACAACCGGCAAAGACAAAACTGGGAGATTATTTTATCTGGAGTAAAATGCCAAATAACAAAACGGATATCAATAACAGAGGCGGTTTTTCTACCGACATGATTGGTATGGATTATGATTATCCGGATGCAGATTACAAAACGAGGAAGAAAATAATTGATAGCCATGAATCCTACACGAAAAGTCTGCTTTACTTTTTCGGACATGATGAAAGAGTATCGCAGGCAATCCGTGAGGAAATGCTGAAATGGGGATATCCAAAAGATGAATATACAGATTCGGGAAATTGGTCGCCGCAATTATATATTCGTGAAGCACGTCGCATGATTGGAAATTATGTGATGACACAGGCAAACTGTGAAGGTAAAGAAGTGGTTAAAGACGGCGTTGGAATGGCAGCTTATACGATGGATTCGCATAATTGTCAGCGGATTGTTGTTAATGGAATGGTCAAAAATGAAGGAAATGTCGAGCAAGGCGGCTTTGGTCCATATCCGATTTCGTACAATTGTCTTGTTCCAAAGGAATCCGAATGCAGCAATTTGTTGGTTCCGGTTTGTCTTTCCGCAACGCATATCGCCTATGGATCTATCCGGATGGAGCCGGTTTTTATGGTACTTGCGCAATCTTCCGCCGCAGCTGCCGTGATGGCGATTGATGGAAAAACTTCTGTTCAGAAAATCGATATTACGAAGTTGCAGCAGCATTTGAAAACAAATCCGCTGGCCAATAATTCAGCTCCCGAAATTTTAGTGGACAATGAAGATGCAAGGTCATGTCAAAACAGAAGGAGACTGGACTGTTGAGAAAAAAGGCGGTTATGGTCCATCCTTTATCAAAGCGAATGAGAATGGCAAAGCTTCGCGTTCGGTAACTTTTACGCCAACAATTGCCAAAAACGGAGAATATAATATCTACGCCTATTTCCCTAAAATTCCGAAAATGGCCTCCGAAATGGATTTAACGATTTCTGACGGTAAAACGAAAAAAGAAATTCTCGTCAAAGAATCTGATATCGTTGTAGAAGGTCAGACTTCCGGAGAGTGGTTTCATGTTGGCAAATTCAATCTTCCAAAAGGAAATGCAACAAATGTAAAAATTGCTGCAAAAGCGGCATCAGGCACTTTGGTCGCTGATGCGGTTTTATTTGTTCCTGATTTTAAATAACTAAAACCTAACCCGATTATAATAATGAGACAAATTTTCAGGCTGACTAACAATAGCCATATTAACATTTTCTTTTTCATCCTGTTCAGCTGAGAAAGCAAAGGATTCTTACAATGCAGACGTGATTGTTTACGGAGGAACTTCCGGAGCAATAACAGCCGCTGTTCAGGTTGTAAAACAAGGAAAAACCGTTATTGTAGTTTCTCCCGACAAACATTTGGGCGGACTTTCTGCCGGCGGACTGGGTTTTACAGATACTGGAAATAAATCGGTAATTGGTGGTTTGTCAAGAGAATTTTATCACCGCGTTTATATGGAATATGACAAACCGGAAGGATGGAAATGGCAGAAAAAAGAAGAATATGGCAACAAAGGTCAGGGAACGCCAGCCATGGATGGAGCTGACAGAACCATGTGGATTTTTGAACCGCATGTTGCTGAAAAGGTTTTTGAAGATTTTGTAAAAGAAAATAATATCAAAATTTACAGAGACGAATGGCTGGACAGGGCAAAAGGTGTTGACCAAAAAAGATGGAAAAATTGTTTCTATCAAAACACTTTCAGGGAAAAACTTTTACTGGTAAAATGTTCATTGACGCCACTTATGAAGGTGATCTTATGGCTGCTGCCGGTGTAAAATATCATGTTGGACGTGAAGCAAACAGTGTTTATAACGAAGAATGGAATGGAATCCAGCCGGAAGTTTTTCAGCACGGTCATTATTTTCAAAAAAATATAAGTCCGTATAAAATTGAAGGTGACCCGAAAAGCGGATTGCTGCCTTATGTTTCGGCTGAAAAAATTGGTAAAAAGGGCGAAGGCGATAATAAAATCCAGGCTTATTGCTTCCGGATGTGTTTATCGGCAAATCCTGATAACCGCATTCCTTTTGCAAAACCGGCCGGTTATGATCCTTCCAAATATGAATTGCTGGCAAGAGTTTACAAAGCTGGCTGGACAGAAACTTTTGACAAATATGATCCGATTCCAAATAAAAAAACGGATACCAACAATCACGGTCCATTCAGCACTGATTTTATTGGAATGAATTACGATTATCCGGAAGCGACTTATGAAAGAAGAAAAGAGATCATCAAAGAGCACGAACTTGTATCAAAAAGGATTAATGTATTATCTGTCAAATGATCCGAAAGTTCCGGCAGATGTGCGTAAGGAAATGAGCAACTGGGGTTTGCCGAAAGATGAATTTAAAGACAACGGCGGCTGGCCACATCAGATTTATGTTCGTGAAGCACGCCGGATGATCGGCCAGGAAGTGATGACGGAAAATGAAACATTGGGCAAAAAGCCAGTTTCAGCAATCTGTTGGTATGGGCTCATATTCACTGGATGCGCATAATGCACAGCGTTATGTAAAAGCAGATGGTTTTGTTCAAAATGAAGGTGATATTGGTGTTCATCCAAAAACGCCTTACAGTATTTCCTATGCTTCCATTGTTCCAAAAAAAGAAGATTGTCAGAATTTGCTGGTTCCGGTTTGTGTGTCGAGCTCGCACATTGCCTATGGTTCGATCCGTATGGAACCTGTTTTTATGATCCTTGGGCAAAGTGCTGCAGCGTCCGCAGCAGTTCAGGCGATCGACAGAAATGTTTCTGTTCAGGAAGTGGATTATGCCAAATTGAAAGAGCAGCTTTTGAAAGACAAACAGCGTCTGGAATTGTAAGTATATAATGCTTATTTATCAGAATCTGATTCTAAGTTAACTTTATGTATCAATTATAGTCTATATAGCCGGATAATAGTCCGGCTATTTTATATAATATTGCATAAAATCCTGAAAAATTTTTAATTACAGAATGAATACTCTGGTAACACCACGTTCAAACCTTTCACATCTTTTCAGTGCACCCGTCATTGTTGCTGCCCTTGGTTATTTTGTTGATATATACGATTTGCTGCTTTTTGGAATTGTTCGCCTGCCAAGTCTTGCTTCACTGGGCTTTCAGAAGCAGAAATTTCTTTGACAGGAGCCAGTATTTTGAACTGGCAAATGACAGGTTTGCTGCTCGGCGGTATTCTTTGGGGTATTTTGGGAGATAAAAAAGGGCGACTTTCTGTTCTTTTTGGCTCAATTATTACCTATTCTCTGGCCAATATTGCCTGCGGATTTGTTCAGGATCCTGCCACTTACAAAATTACTTCGATTTGTTGCAGGCATTGGTCTGGCCGGTGAACTTGGTGCAGGAATTACGCTGGTTTCGGAAATTTTGCCAAAACATTTACGTGCCATTGGTACTTCACTTGTAGCCGGAATTGGTCTTGTTGGGGGCGATTGTGGGCTATTTTACGGTTGAGTTTTTCGCCTGGCGTAATGCTTATTTCATCGGTGGCGGACTTGGGGATTTCGTTGCTTATTACTTCGTATCGGTGTTTTTGAATCGGGAATTTTTGAAGGCGTTAAAAGTCAGAAACACATCGAAAAAGGTAACTTCTTTGCTCTGTTTACCAATAAAGACAGATTTTTCAGATATCTGAAATGTATCGGAATCGGTCTTCCGACCTGGTTTGTAATTGGAATCCTGGCCACATTCAGTAATGAATTCGGAAAAGCGCTGGGCATTACGGAACCAATAAAACCCGGACTTTCGATCATGTGGTGTTACGTTGGACTTTCGGTCGGCGATTTTTTAAGTGGTTTTTTAAGTCACTGGCTGGAATCGCGGAAGAAGGCTGTATTTTTTATGATGGCTTTTACGTTAATATGCAGTGGAATTTATTTGTATACCGGAATCAAAATCTGCTTCGAGTTTGTATACCGTTGCAACATTGCTTGGATTTGGAATTGGATACTGGGCCATGTTTGTGACCATTGGAGCAGAACAGTTTGGTACCAATTTGAGAGCAACGGCCGCAACTACGGTTCCAAATATGGTACGTGGTATGGTGGTATTAATGACAACTTTGTTTGCAACTTTTAAAGACTCTTTTTCAGTAATTGATTCAGGAGCACTGGTGGGATTAATTTGTTTTGTACTTAGGTTTTTATTCCATATCTTACCATTCCCGAAACACACGGTCGTGATCTGGATTTTTTGGAAGAATAGAACAGACGATATCCTTAGAGTTTATTAATCATTGAAAAATAATAAAATGGAAAGACGGGTAGCGCTAAAAGGTATGGCCGCAGCCATGGGAGCGATGGTGAGTTTGCCTGCATGGGCTTCGGGATGGAATGATGCATCGCTTGGAAAAGTAAAGTTTTCAGGTGTAGGTCAGGCAGAAATTCTGAAAGGAGCCGTGGAAGCAATTATTCCTAAAACGGATACGCCGGGTGCAGGAGAATTGGGTGTGGCAATATTTGTTCAGCGTATGGTGACGGATTGTTATGATAAAAAAACGCAGGATGCCTTTGCTAAAGGAATTGCAGGTCTGGATGCGCAAAGCAATAAAAGTTTTGGGAAATCTTTTACCGAAGCTTCCAAAACTCAGCAAATACAGCTTTTGCAGGAATTGGAAAAAAGCAGTGATTCTGAAACAAAAAGCTTTTTTGGGTTATTAAAAAACCTGACAATTCAGGGATATATGTCGTCGGAATATGTGATGACAAATCTTACGCATTTTGAATTTATTCCTGCAAGATATCATGGCTGTGTTCCTGTTATGAAAGGTTAGAAATATCCTGAGAAATAGGAATAACACAGGACTCAGAGATTAGAAAAAAGTATCAGAAAATACCAAAATGGCGAATTTTAATATTGATAGTGAAAAAGCCCGTACTTATGACGCCATCGTTATTGGTTCAGGGATTAGTGGAGGATGGTCGGCAAAGGAGCTTACTGAAAGAGGATTAAAAACGCTGGTGCTGGAAAGAGGGCGTGATGTGAAGCATATCATGGATTACCCGACCACAAACATGCAGCCGTGGGAATTTGACCACAGAGAGCGTTTGCCAAAAGAGGTTACAGATGCAAATCCGATCGTGAGCAGATGTTATAATTTCAAGGAATCGTCGCAGCATTTTTTTGCTAAAGGATAACGAACATCCATATGTTCAGGAAAAACCTTTTGACTGGATTCGTGGCTATCAGGTTGGAGGGAAATCATTGCTTTGGGCAAGACAAACCCAGCGTTGGAGCCAATTTGATTTTGAAGGACCGGCACGAGATAAATTTGCAGTAGAATGGCCGATCGGCTACAACGACATTGCGCCGTGGTATAGTCACGTCGAAAAATTTGCCGGTATTACCGGAAACAAAGATGGTATCGATACTTTGCCTGACGGAGAATTTTTGAGGCCGCATGATTTGAATTGTGTTGAAAAATACTTCAAAGAATCAGTTGCCAAACAATATAAAGACCGCCACATCATCATCGGCCGCGCTGCGCATATTACCGATCCGAAGCAAATTCACCTGGATCAGGGACGTGCACAATGTCAGATCGCGTACGATTTGTGAGAGAGGTTGTCCGTTTGGAGGATATTTCAGCAGCAATGCGTCTACTATTCCCTGGGCAATGAAAACCGGGAATATGACACTGCGTCCGCATTCAGTGGTTCATTCTGTTATATATGATGAAAAAAAACAGAAAGTAACCGGAGTTCGTGTGATTGATGCGAATACAAAGGAAATGATGGAATTTTATGCCAATATTATTTTTGTAAATGCCGCGGCTCTGAATACCAATCTGATTTTGATGAATTCAATTTCATCACGTTTCCCGAATGGACTAGGAAATGACAGCGGCGTTTTAGGGAAATATGTTGCTTTCCACAATTACCGTGCATCGATTTCAGGTGAATACGAAGGATTTCTGGATTCTACCACGGATGGACGTCGTCCTAACAGCGGTTATATTCCACGTTTCAGAAATGTTTACAAACAGGAAACTGACTTTTTAAGAGGTTATGCAGCCGGTTTCGGTGCTGACCGAATGACGTATTCGGATCAGCAGCGATATCGGCGAATCTTTGAAAACAAGTTTGCTGAATAAAAAATATGGCAACTGGAGTGTTGGTTCACACATGATGGGTGAAACGATTCCAAAAGAAAGCAGTTATGTTGCTCTGGATAAAGATCAGAAAGATGCTTGCGGAATACCTCAGCTGAAAATCAATATCGGTTATGACGATAATGATGAAAAGATGATCAAGGATTACGTTGAGCAGGTTACTGAAATGTTTACCAATGCCGGTTTCAAAAATATCCGTTCACATGACGGACATAGAAATCCAGGTAATGATATTCATGAAATGGGTGGCGTGCGCATGGGTAAAGATCCTAAAACGTCCATTCTTAACAAATGGAACCAGATGCATGCAGCGAAAAATGTTTTCGTAACTGACGGCGCATCTATGACTTCAACATCAACACAGAACCCGTCGCTGACTTACATGGCATTTTCAGCACGTTCTGTTGATTATGCAGTAAAGCAAATGAAAGCTAAGAATTTGTAAGATTTAGTAGTTTTAAATATTTCCAAAGGGAGTTAAGTTTTCAAAACTTGACTCCCTTTTTTTGTATTTTTGTTAAAATTACACACACTGAAAATATGGAAATGCTACCAATAGGGCGATTTATCGACCCTTTCACCGATTTTGGTTTCAAGAGACTTATTCGGTTCTGAGCCTAATAAAGATCTACTAATAGATTTTCTCAACCAGATCATGGGAGAAGAAAAGCAAATTATAGATCTGACTTATAATCAAACGGAACATTTTGGTCATTCCGATGAAAACCGAAAAGTCATTTTTGATCTTGCTTTGTACAGGTTCAAATGGCGAACAATTTATTATTGAAATGCAGCGTGTTCGGCAGGAATATTTTAAAGATCGTTCGTTGTATTACACTTCATCTTTGATAACACAACAAGCACCAAAAGGCGGACCGAAGTGGAATTATCAGCTTAAACCGGTCTATCTGATTGGCCTTATGGATTTCAGTTTTGATGAAACTCACAATAAGCAATACCTGCACAGAGTTCAGTTAATGAATTCAGAGACTTTTGAAGTTTTTTATGATAAGCTGGGTTTCGTTTTTATAGAGATTCCTAAATTTTTAAAAAGTGAAAATGAATTAACATCTGAACTGGACAATTGGCTGTTTTTGTTGAAGAATATGAGCAGGTTAGATAAAATTCCTGTATTTTTACGTAAACCAGTTTTTAGTAAATTGTTTAACATTGCAGAAGTCAGCAATCTAACGGGAAAAGAAAAAATGGCCTACGACGAAAGTTTGAAAGATTAAATGGGATAACTATAACGGCATGGATTATGCTGTTAAAGAGGGAAGAGCGCAAGGAATAAAAGAAGGAATAAAAGAAGGAATGAAAGGGATGAAGGAAGGAATCAAAGAGGGTGTAAGGGAAGGTAAAAAAGAAGGCATCAAGGAAGGTAAAAAAGAAAACCAAAAAGAAATCGCTTTAGCTATGAAAAATAAAGGAATGGAAATTTCCCTTATACAGGAGTTAACGGGTTTGTCGGAAAATGAGATTGAAAAATTATAGAAATCCCTTTGTGTTTTATGTTTTATAAAGAAAAAGCTGAGTCTTCAAACTCAGCTTTTTTGTTGCCAGCCTTTAATATTCACTGAGCCCCTTTTCGTTTTTTATCAAAATCAGTAAGACAATAATATCAGTCAGTATACCAGCCAAGCAAGAATTACTCCGAAATTCTTCGTTGTTTCCGAATCTGAAATAAGATTTATTCCTGCCAATGCCAGCAGCGTTCCGGTTATTAGCAAAGCGATTTTGTTCTTTAAATTCATATGCAAATCTTGATGAGGGTTCAGGTATTAGACTTTTTTGAATAAGAAAGTCACAGTTTCATCCAGGATTTTCTGACTCCGAGTTTGTTGTTTCTCCATTTAATATAAATTTTTCCAATTATTTTCTTATCAAACTAAGGGAATTTTAGTGCAAAAAAGTCTTCTAATTATTACAAAACAAAAGACTCAATGCGCGATCCTTTGCTACATGAAGAACCTAAGACAGAAAGTCCATTTCTGTCGCCTTCTCAGGAAGACAAACCTCGTTCACAGGAGATAGATTCTGCGTTATTTTTGAAAAACACTTTTGAAGAAAATCCTTCGAAAGGTCTGGAACTTCTTTTCAGAAGATTTTATAAACCGTTGTGCAGTCATGCAGTTCGTTTTGTTTATTCAAAACAAATTGCAGAAGATTTGGTAAGTGAAGTATTTTTTCAGTTTTATCGCACAAAATCATACGAAAATATTACCTCTTCCTACACAAGCTATCTGTTCCGAGCTGTCCGAAATGAATGTTTTACACACTTGCGGCGCGAATTTGGGAAAACAGATATTATTGAGTTAAACACCGAAAATACAATATCGCTAGCAACAGCAGCCGGATGCAGAAATCCATTACAATCATCTTTTTCTGAAAGTAAACGAGGTTATTGGAGAGCTTCCGATGCAATGTCGAAGGGTATTTCTGATGAGCCGTTTTGAAAGTAAGAAATACCACGAAATAGCTCAGGAATTGAATATTTCTCCCAAAACGGTTGAAGTACATATTTCAAAAGCGCTTAAACATCTACGTGTCGCATTGAACGGTGAATGGATATTTACCCTGCCTTTTTTTACTTGTTGACGCTTTTAGTATTCAGCCTGTCTGAACGTAGGCCCATCTCTTGAAATTGAAAATTACACAACATGGAAGAATCTTTGAAATATATTCTTTTTGAATATTTGTCCGGACGGGCGAATCCGCTTGAAAGACAACTTGCTGAGGACTGGTTGAAAAATACTGAAAATACAGAAACATTTCATCAATGGCTTTTGGAATGGGAAATTCGCTCACCTCAATTTATTACCAGATCAGGAAAAGGCGATGAGCCGGCTTTTTGACAGAATAAATCAAAATGATGGAGAACAGCTTGAAATGAAACAGAAGGGGATAATTCGTTTATCAAGTCTTTAAATTCAATAAAAATCCAAAAGTACGGACTTAATAGCAGCTTCGGTTCTGATGCTCGTTTGCTGGGGTTGGTTTTCACGAGATTCGATTCTATACAAAACATTTGAAACCGGTTATGGCAAAACAACCCAGATCTATCTGGAAGACGGAAGCAGCGTGGCTCTTAATGCCAATTCACGTTTGAAAATTCCACGGTTTGGATTTTATGGTGATGTCCGAAATGTTATTCTTGACGGAGAGGCTGAGTTTTCCGTTAGTCATACCATTGATCACAAGCGTTTTGTAGTAAAAACTTCGGATACTTTCCAGGTGGAAGTTTTAGGTACCCAGTTTTCGGTTTTTGCTCGTCCACGCGGTACAAAAGTGGCCCTGAGCCATGGAAAGATCAGGATTGATTATGCGTCATGGAACTGAAAAAGAGCAGCTGCTTATGAAACCAGGAGATTTGGTAACGCTGGAAAAAACGGGTGAACTCAAATTGACGAATGATACAGATACCAAAAGTTACAGTGCCTGGAAGGAACAGCGATTTGTATTTCAACGCTACTTCTGTCATGGAAATCAGTGCGATGATCCGGGAAAATTTTGGTAAAAAAATTATCATAGCAAACGACAAAATAGCACGGCGCACAATTACCGGCAACTTTAAAACCGAAGATGCCGATGAATTGCTGAAAACAATCTCGGAAGTGCTGGACCTCAAAATTGAAACGACCGGTAATGCCATTGTAATTACAGATAACTAACTATTTCTAACTCCCTTTCAATATGCAATTAACACTATCACGTAAGCACTGGGTGGGAATTGGGCTTGCCCTTGCGACACAATTTTCGCAGACAGCCCAAAGCCAGACCATTGCATTTGCCTCTATGCCGGCACGTCAGCTGACGACTGTCAGGCAGGAAATGAAATTGAAAAATGCACTGCTGGATCTTCAGCGGCATTACGGCGTCGAAATTGTTTTCGAAGATCGTCTGGTTGGACAGCTCAATATTGTCACGGGTTCTGTTGGATCTGACTAAACCGGTTGAAAAAAATCTTGACCTGATCCTTTCGCAAAACGGTTTGAAATACAAAAAGACACGCAAAAATACTTTTGTGATTGTTGAAGGCAAAGAGCCTGTAAAAACAAGCTTATCGGCACCTGTCGAAAAAAAGGAATCGGCCATGCTTTTTGAAAGCAGTACTGTCAGTTTGATCAATGCGCTAAACAGCCATCCGATGGTAGCAGCAACGGTTGATAAAAGCCATTACGGGTAAAGTTAGTGACGAAAAAGGCTGCAGGTTTACCTGGTGTAAGTGTTATTGTAAAAGGTACGCAGCGCGGTACTTCAACAAATGGCGAAGGAGAATTTCAACTTGATGTTCCGGATGATAATGCAGTTCTGGTTTTCAGTTTTGTAGGTTATAAATCACAGGAAATAACCGTTGGCAACTCAATCCAAGATTTCCCTTAGTACTGGCTCCTGATGAAAATGCGCTGGATGAAGTTGTTGTGGTAGGATACGGAGCTGTGAAAAAATCTGATCTAACCGGTGCGGTTGGTACCGTAAAAGCAGAGGCTTTGCAGGAACGTCCCGCATCTTCGCTTAATCAGGGACTTTCCGGCCGGGTAACTGGTGTGAATGTTTCTTCAAATTCGGGACGGCCGGGTGGTCGGGCAAATATTCGTATTCGTGGTGCAAGTTCTTTGAGTGTATCAAATAATCCATTGTATGTAATTGACGGTGTGATACTTAATGCAGTGGATCTGCAAAACGGAAGTACGCCGATTGATTACATTAATCCTAATGACATTGCATCCATTGAAGTTTTGAAAGATGCCTCTTCCACAGCTATTTACGGTGCGCGTGGTGCGAATGGAGTTATATCTGGTAACTACAAAACGAGGAACGGCAGGTGGCGGAAAAATTACTTATGACACTGATTTCAGTATTGGTGTTGCACCCAAAAAACTTAAAGTACTTAATTCAAAAGAATTTCTGGCCGTTGAAGATCTGGCTTATGCCAATGCTGCAAAATATGATCCGGTAGGGTGGGCAACGGGTACAAAATATACAGATCCAAAAACAAAAAGAACAAATCCGAAATTGTTTGATTCGTCAGGGAAATCCGCTTTATGATACGGATTGGCAGGCAGAATCATTTCAAAAAGCCTTCGCCCAAAACCATCAGCTGGGCATTACCAACGGGAATGAAAAAGGAAGTTATGGTGCCTTTCTGAACTATCGCAATCAGGATGGTATTGCGCGTGGTTCGTGGCAGAAAAGATTTTCAGGCCGCTTTGTATTTGATACACAAATAAAAAGCTGGCTGAAAGTTGGAGGTACCCTTGGCTACACTGATCAGAACGAAAAACAGGTTGACCAGCTTGATGGGGGCGGTATTACTATGATGCGTCAGGTTTTGGAAGAATTGCCGATCATTCCGGTTAAATATGCTGACGGAAACTGGGCAAGCAACCGGGATTATCCGGGCATGGAAGGTGGAGACAACCCGTTACGTGTAGCTGCTGACCGTTTGTACTATCTTCGAACGCAAACGATGCTTGCAAATATGTATGCAACAATTCATTTAGCACGACGGACTGGATTTGAAATCTACCGTCGGTACTAATGTGATCAACCAGCGAAACGATTATTTTGCTGCGAAAGGAATGCAGTATATTTCCGATAATGGCGATGCTTCTGTGCGTAATAACCGTTATAATTCCTGGCAGTTTGAAAATTACCTGACCTATAATAAAGAATTTGCCAAAATACATTCCTTAAATGCTATGGCAGGTTTGTCGTGGCAACATGTAGATCGTTTTGAAAATCGCGCCATTACGCAGGGATTTAGCGATACTTATTTTCAATTCAACAACCTGGGTGCGAGGATCGAGCCCTCAGGCACCTTCTTCTAATGCACAGGCTTATGGCTTGAATTCTTATTTTGCCCGGATAAATTATGGCCTGATGAACAAATATCTGGTAACATTCACCGGACGTATAGATGGCTCGTCCAAATTTGGAACGGAAAACCAGATATGCATTTTTTCCATCGGCAGCCGTTGCCTGGAGTGTGACAGAAGAAAATTTCATGAAGAATATTCCTTCTATTTCTAATTTAAAAATTCGTAGCAGCTTATGGGGCAACAGGTAATTCAGAAATTCCTGCGTACCGTGCACTTGCAGGAATGGCCAATTACAATGTGATTTTCGACGGAACACGTAATATCGGTATTGGTATTGACCGTATGTCAAATGCGAATTTGCAATGGGAAAAAACACGTCAGTTTGATTTTGGACTTGAACTGGGATTATTCTCAAACAGATTGAATTTCGAACTGGATGTTTACCACAGAAAAGTAAATGACATGTTATTGGATGCTCCATTGCCATTGAGCAGCGGATACGCCAGCATTTTTTCCAACATAGGCAGTATGGAAAACAAGGGGATTGAATTTGCTGTAAATTCTACAATTCTAAAAATGGGCGATTTTTCCTGGAATACAACTTTTAATATATCGGTAAATAAAAACAAAGTTTTAGCATCTGTCTGGTGGAAGCGATATTTATTCTGGTAACGGGGTGATTCGGGTAGGTGAACCGGTTGGATCTTTCTTTGGAAGAGTAAATGAGGGAACCTGGGGAAGCAACGAAGCTGATCGAAGCCAAAAAATACAACATGCTGCCAGGTGACATAAAATACAAGGATCTTAATAATGACGGCACAATCAATGACAACGACAGAACGATAATCGGAAAAGGTATTCCTGACGGATTTGGAACATTCCTGAACACTTTTCAGTACAAAGGATTTTCGTTAACTGTTGATTTGCAATACATGTATGGAAATGATGTACTTGGACAGAAGTATTCACTCGGCGGAAGACAGACAAGGTATTGCCAATAGCTATAAAACGGTATTGAACGCCTGGACAGAAACAAATCAGAATACACCGATAGCACAAATTCGTCCGATCAATGCTTATTATACTACCAATAATGACAGCCACAAAGTAACAGACGGATCGTTTATTCGCGGACGTAATTTATTGCTGGCTTACACATTTCCGTCGGCCGTTACTTCCAAATTGAAACTGGATCGTCTGAGAATTTATGGGTCTGTTCAAAACTTTTTCGTGGTCACAAAATACAAAGGTTATGATCCGGAAGTTTCCAATTCAAGTGCGCCTTTCGATCAGGGACTTACCCTTTATGATTATCCAAAGCCACGGGTATTTATGCTTGGTCTTAATATCGGATTATAATTTTACATAGACTTTTAAAGAAGAAATAATGAAAATATTATCAAAATATAAATTGCTGGCTTATGATGGCCGGCACGTTATCTCTGGCAGGTTGCTCAGGATTTTCTGGATGAATCGGATCCCAGTAATTTTACAGTAGAGAATTATTTTACAAAACCGGAACATGCCAGAAGTTCTGTTAATGCCATTTATCTCCCCATGCGCGATCCAATTATGAATAGCGGTTTTGGTGGAGCAGATTGGACGATGACTGAATTTGCCACTGGATTGGCATCAACGGATTTAGGTCAGGCTGTGAACAGTTATTTTGTAAAGGATCTGCGGAATACTTCTGACAATGGATATGGAAGAGATTACTGGGCAGCTTATTATAAAGGAATTGCAAACGCCAATCTCTCCATCAATAAAATTCCAACTATTGCAATGGATGCCACAGAGTCTAAGAAACTTCTGGGTGAAGCGCATTTTCTAAGAGCGTGGTATTATTTCAATCTGGTGCAAATATTTGGTAACATTCCTTTGATCACAGAACCTGTTTCACTTGAATCAACCCAGTTGAGACCGACACAGGCGAATCCGGAAGAGGTTTATAAATTGATTGTAGATGATTTAACAACAGCGGAAGCAGCTGGTTTGTCATGGACAGATCCGTCAGGAAAGGTAAGTTTAGGAGCTGTGAAATCTTTGATGGCAAAAGTTTATCTAACCATGGCTGGTTATCCTTTGCAAAAAGGCAGCACATATTATGCTATGGCAGCAAAAAAGGCTGAGGAAGTAATTGATTCAAAACAATTCAAATTATTTACTTCATACGATGCCCTTCATGATCCAACGAAGAAAAACATTGAGGAAAATATTTTCATGATCCAGTTCAGAACACAAATTCTTCCGGGAACATGGCAGGGCTTTATTATTCCTTACAACAAAAATATTTCAGCATATTCGGATGAAACAGGTGGGATTTATGCTAATGTGGATTTCGTAAAGTCATATGATCCGGCTGATTTGCGTATTAAAGAAAAACAATTCTTTTTTACAAAATTTACCAATCAATCCGATAGAAGTCTGGAAGTGAATTTGGGTGGATATTTTATTTACAAACATTTTGACGTAGCCGCACAGACCACCACAGCAAACAGTGATCTTAATTGGCCGGTTATCCGTTACGCAGATGTTTTGTTGATGTATGCAGAAGCATCAAACGAAGCCGGAACACCAACGACCAAATCTTACGATGCGCTTAATGCGACAAGATTAAGGGCGCAATTACCAGCACTTTCCGGACTTTCGAAGGATCAGTTTAGAACCGAAGTTTTGAAGGAACGCTGGTATGAATTGTGTTTTGAAAATGTCACCTGGTTTGATATGGTCCGTCTCCGTAAAGGGTTTAACGTGGCTACCAAGCAATTTGATAATTACGTAGGTTATAAGTTTTCTTATGGACCGGTGGTTACCGCAAGAGAGCTTTTATTTCCGATTCCAACGGTTGAAATTCAGAAATAATACAAATCTTAAACAGAATACGGGGTATTAAGAAAAGCGATGTAACGAAAAATGACTGCCGGAAATTAATCCCGGCAGCCATTTTTTGTTTGATTCAATTATTTTTATTTACTGATAACAATTTTTCTTGCACTGATTTTTCCGTTTTCTCCTGATATTTCCATCACATACATGCCTTGCGTAAGCGATTTTACATCAATCGTTTTAGACAAACCAGCTTTCGTAGAAGAATAAACCGTATTGCCATTCAGATCAACCAGTTTTATAGTTTTTACTTTATTCCAATCTTTCATATTTATTTGTAATAAATCTGTTGCTGGATTTGGGAAAATTGAAATGGTTTCACCAAAACCGAAGTTCAGACTAACGATGCGACTGTAAGCAAAAGTTTCATCTTTATCAATCATTTTTAAGCGATAAAGATTTTCTCCATCCGCTGGATTTGTATGGTCGAATGTGTAGGAAACCAATGATCTACTTTCTCCGCTGGCAGCCACTGTACCAATCAATTCCCAATTTTTACCATTCAGGCTGTGTTCAATATCAAAATGATCACTATTGGTTTCCGCAGTAGTTGACCAGTTTAGTACTGCTGTCTGCTCATTTTTAACTGCGTTAAAAGCGACAAGATTTACTGGTAGCGGTGACGAACTGCTGCTGAATGTCCATGGTGAAAATTCTGATATATTAAATCCAGGCGTTGTATAAAGTCCCGCGATAGCAGAAGTGTTTAAAACACTGCTTTTATTTTGCCATGTCGTTCCGTTGTAACGGTAAGCATAAAGTGCAGAAGCATTCTGGCCGTTTAGGAAATTGCTTAGGAAACTGAATTTTACGCCAGTTCTACCATTGCCATTACCCGGTGTTATGATCCATCTTTCATTAATTGAACCGGCTGATAATGCGGGCGAAATTGTTGAATTTGACGTGATTCTTTCAATACCTAACATGCCAAGATCAGCACCTGATGGAAGATTTACCCCAAGGAAATTAAGTGCGTTCCCATTGACAGCTCTTCCCGCCATAATTGCTCTGCCAAGAATATAGCTGGTAGTAGTTTCAGGTTTGCTGCTTACAACAATGTCACTTGCAGTACTGGTAAAATAAACCGGCGCGCTTTCTGCATTCAAAACACCATTCTCAAACCAAAGTTTTCCTTGAATAATAAATGGATATGTTGGTCCGCCGGAAGGAATTGTAAAATCTCCATTCACTTCAACAATGGCATCAAGATCAGTTTCGATGACTGATGCTGATGTATTTCCGTTTCGGTTTACTGCAAATCCGGTTTTTAAAATCAGTGTTTGACTTGTAGCGGAAGTTGTTCCCGAAATACTGACTGCTGCCATAGTTGTTGAACCAAGTTTTATTTGGGCAGGTCCTGTAATCAACTGGGCATCTTTTCCTGAAATAACAATTCCCTGGCTACCCGGTTGATCGATCAGCGTATTTCCGGCCAGTGTCACTTTCACAGTTGCCGCGTTAGTATTTGAAGGATTATCCTTTACTAAAATACCGGTTGCTGCATTATTAATAGTAACTCCGTCAATGGTATAAGCACTGGATTCGGCGTTGGAACCTGCATCAGGATAACCATCAAAATTATTAGCAAAAACACCATTTTGTACATTACTAACCGTTCCGCCTTTAATTGTCACCAGATTTGATGGATTATTCCATAACTGATATCCGGTTGAAACATTGGCAATACCGGTAATTGTATTATTTTCCACTATCGCAGTCACATTGTTTGCCATCGAACTGATCATAATACCATCATGACGTGTTGTTCCTGCAAGAGCAGTGATTATGTTGTTTTTGATATTAAAGTTAGCAGCATTCTGGTAGGCCAGATTATGGAAAATTCCCTTTCTGCCAGCTTCAATTATGTTGGATTCGAACGTGTGGGAATCTCCCGGATCTGCCTGCGAAAAATTCCCTGTTTGAATTCCAAGACGAACACGTGTCATAACATTGTTGGAAATATTGGCGTAAGCATTGTTATAGATCAAAACACCGATTCCAAAAGTAGCAGGAATGATATTGTCAAATTTGTTTTGACTAACCAGATTACCACTTGTTGCTGCACCTCCGTTGGTATCATTGTAAAGATCCACACCGGCATAATTCAGGTTTTGAATTATATTGTTTTTCACCAATGTATTTTTTACACCGTCATAAGCAGAAATACCTTCTGATGAATTTACATCCGCGGCGTTCATCGCTACACCTCCGGAGATTGCAGAATTGTCGCCGTCAATCGTAAAACCATCGATTTCTACTCCGTCCAATGCGCCTTGCAACTGGAAAACAGAACCATCTGTCATGTTGTTAATTGCAGGTACGATAATCGTTTCCAGAACCCGGCTTCCTGAATTAGGATTGATTCCATAATTGGCTCCGTACACTTTTATTGATTTATTAACAATTACATTTTCTGTGTAAGTCCCTGCTTTTACAAATTCCGTCCACCCAGTTGATGCTGCCTCTATACCGCGTTGAATTTTCGCTGTACTTGTGGCTGCTGTAAAACTTAGCGGTGTTACAAAAGCCTGGTTCGTTTTTGTTGTTACAAAACCCAAAACACTATCGTCAATTTTATGAACGATTTTATCTTCCAGATCGAAAAGTGAAGCAAGCGTCATTTCAGCAGGTAATTGTAAACCTGCGCCAACATTAAATTTATTCCCGGAAGCATCCAGATTTGCAGTCCACGGCGCTTTTGTAGTAATAGGCGCAGCCGTCGGGCCGGTTTCAGCATCCAGGTAAATAAACTTTGCTATATCTGCCGCGAAGGTATTTTCGTTTGAAGCTCCGCCAATCGTAAATGTTCCAAATACCGGACTGTCGTTATCCTGGTTGTAAAATGAAAGAGCAGTTCCTCCATTTATTCCTGAACCGTTGAATGTATTTTTAATTAAATTCATTCCTACAACAGGAGCATAGAATCCACTGGATGAGCTCAGTTCTTTTGTATTTACGGTGATATGGCGATAAACGGTTGAGCCTGATAATGGCGTCAACTGGTTATTTTCAAGCGTTACATTTTGATAATTTTCCAGACTTATACCCCACTGATGGCCTGTGAAAATATTATCTTTTACTGAAACTGTTTTGCTGTTGAAATTATTTTTCAAACGCAGCATCGCGGCACCGACAGGATTTGCAGCAGTTCCGTCAAATGTATTTCCACTTACAGTCAATACTCCGGCAGAGCCATTCATTTCCGGCAATTCAACACCACCTCCGTTGAAGTGATTATCCTTGATATTAATATCACCATTACTACCAAAACGAACAATTATATCGTGATTGATAGTTGCTAATGTATTTCCAGTAAAATCCCCGGCCGATTCATCCGTCGCAATTCCGGCGCGGAATGAACTCGCACCTGCGCTCGTTACAGTGTTTCCTGTGAATACAATATTGTTTACTCCATTGGTTGCCACACGATAGGGTGTAGGTCCACCATAATTAACACTTACTGCATTTCTATCTCCATACGTGCCTGCGGGTGTTCCATAACCGTCAATCTTATTATCCTTAATGGTAATTTGATCGATAGATGGATCAGCTGCAAGAATCGCGCTTTTCAAAATTGAAAGATCAACCTTAAAGTTGAAATTCTCAATCGTCACTTGATCGGCTGTTATATCAAATAATGCCGGACGACCGGATACTGTACCTGAGAAATTAACAACAGGCTGGGTAGCTGTTGCGCTCTTTATAGTAAGTGATTTATTTATTTTCACCTGTTCATTAAAAGTACCAGCGCCCACTTTAATAATATTTCCGTTCACGGTTTCAGCATCAGTTACGGCAGTCTGAATGGAGCAGAAAGTTTCTCCTGTATTGGTATTAACAACGACACCAACCAGATCAGAATAAGAGACATCTCTGACAACTGCGCCGCCATTATCTGCCACTTCAATACCACAAGAATAAGGAGCATTTCCACGACCAAAATATTGATCAGCCAAATTATCTTGGATAGCATCTGTTGTGGAATTAGCAGTGTAAGGCAAATTTCCCGCCTGGCGTTGTATGGCGACATCATTTCCCGAAAGTGTATTGCCGGTAATTTTATGATTGGTACCTTCCACCACAATTCCAAAACCTTCGCTGGCAGATGGCTGCGCAAATCCGGAAACCGTATTTCCTGTAATTACAACACCAGTCGGAACATCCACATTTCCATTTGAAGTAATTACACCACGGCGATAAACTGAAATACCTGCCAAATCTCTTACTTCGGGTCCTATAACACCAAGCGTCACAGTATTTCCTCTAACTATAATTGAACCGTCCAATGCAGGATCAGTACTTCCTGTTCCATTTGGGTTTTTGATTTCAATACCAAAACGTCCATTAACAGTTATCGTATTTCCTTCAATGATATTCGGACCGGCGCCTGATGTTAATCCCACCAATCCAATAGCATTATCAACACCCACAATAACGTTGTCTTTTATCAAAACGCCGGAAGCAGAGCCATCCTGTAATTCAATTCCGCAGCAGGAATTATTAGTTATAGTAGAATTTGTAATGGTAATATTTTTCTTGAAACCATTCCAGATCACGATTCCGCGTGCTGAGCCTCCATTGTTTTCTGCCGTAACATAGGTGATTGAAACATTTTCAACAGGGCCGTTCGCGTAAATACCGGAAGCCGATATATTATTTTTAGTGCTGACATGATTGATATTCAATTCATTATTTCCACCTATCGCATAAATCCCTGCGTGGTTATTTCCGCTGGTTCCGGTAAAGTTTTGAATGGTTAAGGTTTGAATTATTACGTTTGTTTTGCCAGAATTAATTACAATTCCTGAACCGGTTCCGGCTAATCCTGTTCCATCCAAAATAACTCCGGCTTCTGATTCTCCCGTAAGTGTTAGTTGTTTTGAAACAGTTACGCGTTCATTATAGGTACCATTTGAAATAAATATTGCGTTCCCGTCCACTGTTTCAGGATCATCGATTGCTGCCTGAATTGTCGGAAAAGTTTCGCTTGTTACAAGATTTTTAACCGGATATTCACAAGCTGCGGATGTTTGAAAACCGACAGTTGCTGGTTGATCATCTGTTCCGTTAACCAGTTTTGGACTGATTGTAACAGCACCGCTGATCAAAGCTCCATCGTCAAACCAGTTGCAGGAAGCGTCCGTAGTTCCCGATGCTTCATTAGCAATGTCGTTGGTAATAGATCCTGTGAAACTGTTGTTATTGACAAGTGCAGGAGAATTTTCATTTGTACTTCCTGCTGATTTGCGGATAACAACACCTTTGTTAACGGCGTCAAACTTGTTGTTCAGGATTTGAACTGATACAGCTCCAATGTTAAAATCCGGTGCAGTGTTTGAAGTGTATAACCCGCCAAGCCACGCAATTCCTTCGCTGAATTTACTTATTTCGTTATTTTGATAAACGACTGTTTTTGTAGAACCCGATTTTGAAGTTACCCAAAAAGCAGTTTGTCTGTTCAAATTTGCAGTATTTCCGACATTATCATTTATGAATTTATTTCCACTGATAACAATACCGGCATCTTCATTATGACCATTTTCCCAAATTCCCTTAATCACCGAAGGCGTTGCTGTGGGAACTCCTGTCACAGTAAATTCATTATTATTTATTTTCAATCCGTCATAAACAGTGCCGCCACTTGTGTTTGACATAATTGCATAAGTAGCAGAATATTTAGAGCCCGCATCGTCACTTGTTCCTGTTCCATCTATGAAGAACTTATTTCCACTAATTTCGATATTATTCCCAAAAGTATAGTGAATACCAATGTTCTGTAAATTATCCGATGGAGCAGCCGTAGCATTCAAGTCAGCCGGAATGTAAATCTGATTTCCGGTAATTTTCAGATTATTGATCACATCCGAAGATCCGCCATTAAGATCGGCAATGATCGAAACGTCAAAATCTTTTATAATCAGATTGCTGATCGTCCAGTTTTTGTAGCTGCTATTGGCTTTATTGTTCAGGAACAAAAATGTTTCTAATGAGGTAACAGCAAGATCACCCGGTCCCTGAATCGTCGCAGATCCGGAAGATGTAAGTGTTACGCCATCGACAGCGGTTGGAGGTGTAATTGAATAATTATCACCTGAACCGGTCATAGTTCCAATCCCGTCTGAGGATTTTGCATTGGTACCTTTTGCCCAATCAGCAAGTGCTTCTGCGCTGGTCCAGTCGAAATTGCCAGTCAGGTTAACTGTTTGATTTGGTAAAACACAACCGATTGCATTCGCAAGAATACGATAATCATTATTCGCCGCTGAAAGGGGAGGTGTTACCGGTGAAACGTTTAACTGATCCGGATTCAAGACAAAACTTGTAGCGGTTACGTTTGGTACAGGAATGTTTACCAGCCATGGTGCAGTTGTAAGCTCATCAATTCTGGATCCTGCAAAAGAGCCAACGAAAGGCGCTGGGGGCGTCCCGCCAAATTGTGCTGGTGACTGAATTGCATAACCGGTTTCGGCTGCACTTACAGGATTTGTCAGGGCAGCGTTTGTACCAAATGTGTTACAAGTAAAATCGGAGTTGTTAAAGATTCCGGCAGATCCGGCTCCGTTTGCATAAATGTCTGTGTACCAGTTTCCACTAAAACTGTTGGATTTTAATTTGAAATTGTTAGCAGTAAAACCGTTACTAAAATCATAATTAAACATAAATCCATGCGTGAAATTATTACGGATAATGTTGTTAGTAACCACACCATTGCTCACATCAACGCCAAGCAAAAATCCAGTTCTGTTTTTCTCGATTAAGCTATTTGTAACAGTCATTCCCTGTTGACCATAAGCATAAATACCATTGCGCTGATCCTGAATTGTAACGTCGTTGATAGTTACGTTTCTGGCGTTTACAATAATCCCGAAATCCCGCTTGTCAGATTTCCAGACAGCTTCCGATGAACCATAATCTCTTCGGATTGTAACCGTTTCTATTTTTGATTCCGCCGTATTCATAGCAACCACCGCTTCCTGATTTCCATAATCATAAGTTCCGCGGATGATAGCATTTCTGGAAATTCCTTTAACTGTAAGTTTTTTATTAATGATAATATTATCACTGTAAATACCATCAGGAAGTGTAATTAACGCATCGGTATTTGAAGCAGAAATTGCATCTTTAATTGATGGGAAGAAAGCAAAAGATGTATTACCGGAAATGTTGGTATTGTTTGAGGTTACATAGTTAACAGTACCAGGTCTTGTATTCACCGCAGAAGCATATATAAAACCTGATTGTATTGCAGCTGTATTTGTACCAGAAATTTGGTTGGGATAGTGAACACCAGGAATTGAGTTGTTATTAGTTAATGTGGCACTTCCAGGACTTTGATCGTGGTCATCAACATTAAATCCTCCATTTGTATTCCCTGCATAAATGGTGGGGGAAGCGCTTCCAAACCAGTTATTTCTAAGAATTATTCTTGTTCCTGAATTTGTATTGTCGTTTTCCAGTCCACCTGCAAGATTCCCGGTTATGTTATTTCCGGATAAATAAGCCTCAATTGGTGAATTAGCATTAGCTGCCAAAATAAATCCGTAAGATCTGTTATTTGACAAATCATTATCTACAAGGTAAACTTTTGATAATGGCGTTACTCCCGAAGGAGAATCGGGAAAAATGACACCGGTGCGATTATCTTCAAAACGGTTTCGTTTTATAACGATATCGGTAGATCCTGGCTCAACATAAATCGCTGTTCTGTTTTTAAAGAAAAAACAGTTTTCAATTAGAACATTGGTAGCGCCAGGTGCTGTTGCTACCGAAATACTCGGGTACCCGGGTCCCAAAGGTAAGACTCTCTGAATCTTTAAATTCCAGAGTTCAGTATTGGATTGAAGTGAAATTGCAGATGTCTGAGCAGTAATTATTGTATTATCGGAAGGAGTTCCGATAATTTTCACACCACTTTTAACTGTGATCGAAGTTGCCAGATAAGTACCGGCATCCAGTAAAATTCTGTCACCAGAAACGGCTTCCTGCATTGCTTTTGTTAAACTGGCAAATGGTGCTGACGGATCTGATCCGGAATTAGCATCATTTCCTACGGCAGAAGTAAATACTCCGTTGGCTGTTGAATTGTCATTAACATAAATAATTTTCTGGGCAATAGTAGTTTGCGCACAAAGCAGCAAAAATGCCAAAATCAAGAGGTGAGGTCGAAACTGTTTCATAAGAATTCTTTTCATTGGTTAGGAAATCATTAGATGAGAGAAAAATTTATTTGAAATTTGGGCACAAGAATTCCTTCGCCGGAAAAATGTTATTTTTCTGGTTGATTACTGTTGAGGAAAAATTTATAGCAACCGCTAATCCGCAAGAATTAAGTGCTGTTTTTTATTGCTTAGGTTGGAGCGGTGTTATACTTAGATGCGCATTTTTGACAGGACCGGTTTTTGAAATTCAGCAATTTGTGTGAAGCAGGGACATAGTGTGTGTGCCGCGCTGCATAACCGGATAATGAGGAATTAAGTAAAGAAATAAGCATACGAGGAAATTTGGGTTGTAAAAAATCAATAAAACTGCTTGCGGCAGTATCTAATAATTTCGTCATCTGAAAAACGTAAAGACAGCAAATGGCCGTAACGTTAATCAAAGCAAGAAAATAATTAACCCGTTGAGTAGTTGAATTGAAATTACCAATTAGAGAATTAGCTTATAAATTCCCGTAGCGTTGAGATATAGCCTAAAAGATATCCGTCAGGATACGCAGGCAAAAAATAATGAAGAGTTGTTGAGTATCAATCGCAAGTCTTATGAATTTTCTTCAGAATATGTAAAGCTTTTGCTGCATTTTACTGGTGAAGTATTTGAAAGTAAAGGAAAGTTTATATCATAGACATAGGATGTGTTGAACAAATGAGGTCTGGGTTTAAAGTTGGTGACTTGTCACAGTGCAATTAAGTATAAGCTTTTTAATAATTATAATGTTTTAGTATAAATAATAAATAAACTTATTTAACGGTAAGATGGAGAAATTTCTAGTTCCTCTTAGTTAGTAAATATTAAATTTTTAGACAAATAATAAAAGTCAAAAGCCATCGATACTAGTATCGATGGCTTTTGACTTTTATTATGTAACTATTACTTTACAATCTAAATAAAACGATTAATCAGATTTTCAAGATATTCTTGTCTTCCTGATAAAGTAGCTGGTTCACCTTTACCAGCAGCCAGTTCGAAAAGATCTGCCAGTCCAAGTTTGCCACTTTCAAATTCGGCTCCTTTTCCTGAATCAAAACTTGCGTAACGATCCGTGCGGATTTTGTCATATTCACCGTTTTGTCTGATTTTATCAGCAATCACCAAGAGCGCGGGCAACAACATCAATACCACCGATATGTGCGTGGAAAACGTCAGCAGCGTCAGTTGAGTTACGACGGCGTTTTGCATCAAAATTGATACCACCACCGCTCAAACCGCCAGCTTGTAAAATCACAAGCAAAGCTTTTGTCCACTCTGCAATGTCGTTAGGGAATTGATCGGTATCCCATCCGTTTTGGTAATCGCCACGGTTTGCGTCAATAGAACCTAAGATTCCTGCATCAGCAGCAACCTGCAATTCGTGTTCGAATGTATGTCCAGCCAAAGTAGCGTGGTTAACTTCCAGGTTCAATGCAAAATCTCCCAAAAGATCATGCTGACGTAGGAATCCAATTACCGTTGCTGCATCATAATCATACTGGTGTTTTGTAGGCTCGCAAGGTTTTGGTTCGATGAAGAATTTACCTTTAAAACCTTGTGCACGTGCATAGGCCACAGACATTTTCAACATTTGAGCGAAATGTTCCTGCTCACGTTTCATATCTGTATTCAAAAGTGTCATGTAACCTTCACGACCTCCCCAGAATACATAATTTTCTCCACCTAATGCGATGGTAGCATCCAAAGCAGTTTTGATTTGTGCACCAGCATGAGCTACTACATCAAAGTCAGGATTAGTTGCAGCACCATTCATGTAACGGTGATGGCTGAACAAATTGGCAGTTCCCCAAAGTAATTTGACACCTGAATCTTTTTGCTTTTGCGCAAGATATTGTGTCAAAGTCTGAAGGCGTTTTTCGTTATCACGAACGTCGTTGGTATAATCCACAACGTCAACATCATGAAAACAATAGTACGGCAATCCAAGTTTTGTGATCAATTCAAATGCAGCATCTGCTTTGTCTTTTGCACGGTCAACAGCATCTGCTTTTGTATCCCATGGGTAAAACAATGTCTGTCCACCGAAAGGATCTCCACCATTTCCGCAGAATGTATGCCAGTAAGCCACAGCAAAACGAAGATGTTCCTTCATGCTTTTGCCACCAATAATACGATTTTCGTCATACCAGCGGTAGGCTAACGGATTATCCGATTCCGGTCCTTCGTACGCAATTTTTCCAATTCCTTTAAAATACTCCTGATCACCGAGTAATATGCTCATTGTGGTTTTTGTTAATGGTTTTTTAGATACTAAGGTTTAGGCAATGGTGTAAAAAACGATAAAAAGTAAAGCTTTCACAACCTGTTTAATACTATCCGCCGCCAGTTTTTTTATTAAGTGTACTATTGACAATTTTTACTGCAATACTATCACTTATTTTTGAAAAAATGGAATCTTATATGAAAAAAGGGCAGCGAAATATTTTCGCTGCCCTTTTTTCATATTTTAAACTGCTTTTTTCTCTTAGAAGAATTTAGCGCGACGGTCAACAATTTTGGCATTTTCACGAATTGCTTCGTTTACCAGGTATGAAGAGCGGCTTTCGAGAGACTGAGTAAGCTGTGTTTTGTTTTGTGTGAAATCAGCAATTTTAGGAGCTTCTGTTTTGTTGATCAGATCCATAATGAACACACCGTTTTCACCCGTGAATACACCTGTTTTCTGACCTGGTTTCAAACCAAATACTTTTCCCAGTGCGATCGGATCAAAACCTGCGCTGGTTAGGAAACCTGTTGCAAGTGAAATATCGTTTGCTGTTTCAATCAAGTGCACCTGCACCATATTTTTTAGCAATTGTTTCAAGATCACCCGTTGCACCTTTAAGTTTTGCTGTGATTTGTTCTGCTTTAATTCCGTTACGAACTTTCGTTGTCAATTCATCACGGAAATCGTCAACTTTAACATTATCCTGATCAGATTTTCCTGTCAAAACAGCTACGATATATTGTTCTTCTGTTTCAAAAACCTGTGAAACAGCATCGATTTTGGTATCATCCTTAAATGCCCAGCGAACTACTTCACGGCCATTCTGAATTGCATTAACGTTTGTAGCACTTTCAGGAATACGGTTTGCAGTAGCAACTACAAGCGCTTTATTCTTTTTAATTGCTTCGTCAAATTGTGCTTTTGTTTTTACCGAGTTAGCAAATTCATCTGCTTTGCGGTAAGCTTCATCACGTGTTGCCTGGCTTGGAGCAATATTTTTTCCAATGGCTGCAATACGGTAAAGTGTATTGTTTTTGGTTGCAGTTACTTTAATGATGTGGAAACCAAACTGGCTTTCGATCAATCTTGGGATCAAGACCAGTTGAGCTTGCAGAGAAAACAGCTTCTTCGAAAGGCTTAACCATCGCACCATTGTTCTGGAAATATCCAAGATCACCACCACGTTGTGCTGAACCCGGATCTGCACTTGATGTTGCAGCCAAAGCTTCAAAGTTTGCACCTGCACGAATCTGAGCCAAAATGCCTTCCGCACGAACACGTGCTGCTGCTTTTGCTGAATCAGACTGATTTTCTGCTCTGATCAAAATATGGCTTGCTTTTGCAGATGAAACTGTATCAGTACGTGTTCCGTCATATTTGTAAATGAAATAAGTATTTCCTTCACGGTATGGTCCGTAAACGCCACCTACAACAAAAGATTTAGCAGCTTCTTTCAACTGGTCAGACATGGTTGCTAATGACATATTCATTGGCAAAGCAACATCAGAATTCATTTTTGCATAAGCCGAATCATTTGGTGCAGTAGCAAGACCACGAGCCAATTCTTTAATTTCGTTGTAAAGCGCAGTACTGTCGTCTTTCGCTGGCTGAACCGGGAAACTTACATATTCAATTGAACGTGTATCTGTTCCTTTATATTCAGAACGGTGTGCGCTCAGGTAAGCTTTCAAGCTGAGAATCCGTTACTTTAATTGTAGTATCTACAATAGAAAAGTAAGGAACATATAAATAACGTGTTGTTGCTTTTGTATTTTGAGCTACATATTCTTTCTCAGCCTGCGCCTTAGGAATGTAAGTAGATAATTTCAAAAGGTTTTCGTATTTGCTGCGAATGCGTTCTTCACGAAGACTTGTTTCGAAATTAGTCCATGATTTTTGTTGCTCAACAGGTAATGTCTTTAAGTTTTTCAGATAATTAACAACCGCATTTTTGTCAAAACGGCCTGATGTAGGATCAGAAAAAGCCTGAAGAATAGATGGGCTGATGTGATTTCCCTGAACCATATCAACCAATTCATCATCCGAAACGGACAATCCTAATTTGTCAAATTGTTTTTTGTAGGCAATGTCAACCACAAATTGATTCCATGCCTGATCACGCAATGAAGCAAGTTCATTTTCATTCAAAGCACGGCCCGACTGAGCCTCATAATTCTGACGAAATCCATCTACCCGACTTTGAAAGTCCTTGATATTGATTTCCTTACCTGCGATTTCGCCGACAGTTTGGTTGTTGTTTCCTCCTAAGATAGAATTGGGGCCCATAAGGTCACCGCCAACCATAAATAAGATCAAACTGATTGCAATTACTGTGACAGCAATTCCGGATTTCTCTCTGATTTTGTTAATTAAAGCCATTTCTATTTTCAAATTAGACCCGCAAAATAAAATCTTTTCTGCGTGGAATCCAAGGGGGATTTATAATTGATAACTGATAATTACAAACATAACACTAAAATTCGTGAGATTTCTGAACTTTTTTAGTGAAGGTGTTTCAGATTAAATGCGTAAACGATACACATCACAGAACTCAATAAGTACTCCGGCAATGGCTGTGAAAATACCCAGCCAGCCTCCTACAAACAAAAGTGATCCGAAAAAAGCGACAGCAATTCCACCCAGATAAAGGATAAAATCCGCGTCTTTTTAAATTCCACATTAGATAGGCAGCATATAAAGAAAGAGATTCAAAAATAATCATGACCACAGCACTTTTCTGCATTGCCTCGATTGTGGTATTATTAATTACAGACTGCATAATTGGATCCATAATTTTCGCATCCGCTTCGGAAGATTGTTTTTCAATTTTGTCGCGGGCGGCTTCCAGCATTTCATGCATCTGGTAAGCAGCGACTCCGGGATTCCATAAACCGTTCGGACTGAACCCATAAACCTGACATTGAATTGAGAAAAGTAAATATGCAAAGCACAGTAAGCACTGTGGGGCGGACGATTGGATTCATTGATAATGATAAAAAGTTCGTAATGACGATTGTCAAAAACAGGGCGTAAAATTTGCCTATTTAGATGAAAACACCAAAAGCATTTGAATATTCTTCTTAGGGTACATACTTTTACGATTTTATTAGTATAAAAGTAATTTTACATCCAAACAGAAAGCCTAATCATATGAGTCTTCAAATTCTGACTGACCGCGTTACCACCATGCTGGGTACAGATAGTGGACTGGATTCAACGGTTAAATTCAAAACGGACGAGGGAAGTGTTTTTATAAACGCAAAGACTGTACCAAATACAGTTACCAATGACGATCTGGACGCGGATTGCACTTTGGAAATTTCTGCAAAAAATGCATTGAAATTAATGGACGGAGATTTGAACGCCATGATGGCGCTTATGACCGGAAAACTGAAAATTGATGGTGATATGGGTGTGGCAATGAAAATTGCTGAAACTTTTGGCGGAAAGTAACTTATTTGACCTGTTCCACGCTTACTAAAAAGGAAAATGAGATCGCTACATTCATAATGAATCCAGCGATCTCATTTTTGTTATAATGCTAGTTCTCTTAAATACATTTGAATCGTATTTTCCAGACCAAGATAAAGTGCATCAGAAATAAGTGCATGACCGATGGAAACTTCGTCCATCCACGGAATACATTGTTTCAAAAATTTCAAATTGTCGAGACTGAGATCGTGGCCTGCATTTAATCCTAAACCAACTTCCCTTGCTTTTTCTGCTGCTTTAATAAAAGGCAAAACAGCTTTTTGTCTGTTTTCGAAATAATAAGCAGCGTAAGGTTCTGTATATAATTCAACACGATCTGCTCCACAGATTTGCGCGCCTTCAACCATGATCGGATCCGGATCAACAAAAACTGAAACTCGGATATTAGCCGCTTTAAATTCCTGGATTAATTCTGTTAATAAATATCTGTTGGCGATGGTATCCCAGCCCGCATTTGATGTAATCGCACCCAATGCATCCGGAACAAGCGTGACCTGATCAGGTTTTGTAGCTAAAACGAGATCTATAAATTTTCTTTCCGACGGATTGCCTTCGATGTTAAATTCGGTTGTTACAACTTCTTTCAGATCATAAACATCCTGATAGCGGATATGACGTTCATCCGGGCGTGGGTGTACCGTAATTCCTTGTGCACCAAACCGCTCGCAATCCAGCGCAACTTTAAGAACATTGGGATTATCGCCTCCGCGCGAATTCCGGAGTGTGGCTATTTTGTTAATATTTACGCTGAGACGAGTCATGGTGAAATTTTTAATGATAGAATAATGAAATGACAGAATGATAGAATTTTGAATGATAGAATGTGAAGTGATGCCGTTTGTTGTTTATTCTATCATCGCACCGGCGACCCGGTCACTCATTCAAAATTCTATTATTCTTGTAACTTTGTGCCTTCAATGACAAATTTAGCATTTGCTCATTCTAAATTAACTCATTCATTCATTATATTCTCACATTCACTCATTCAAAATTCATTAATTAAACATATGTCATTAAAAACTCAGGTTGAATCAGGTATAAAAGATGCCATGAGAGCCAAAGATCAGGATTCATTACGCGCTTTGCGTGCGATCAAGTCAATGATTTTGCTGGAAGAAACCAAAGGTGGCGGAACCGGCGAACTGACTGCTGATGATGAACTGAAATTGCTTACAAAAGCAGCCAAACAACGAAGAGAATCCGCGGATATTTATAAAACGCAAAACCGTCCTGATCTTTTGGAAAAAGAGGAAGCAGAACTTGCGATTATTGAGCAGTTTTTGCCAAAACAATTATCAGAAGGAGAAGTTACTGAAAAAATAAAGGAAATCATCACCCGAGTTGGCGCAACAGGTCCTTCTGATATGGGCAAAGTGATGGGCGTTGCAACGAAAGAACTGGCCGGACAAGCAGATGGCCGTGTTGTTTCTACATTAGTAAAGAGTTTGCTCGCATGAAGTTATTGGATATTCTTATCCTGATTCCATTACTTTGGGGTGCAATACATGGTTACCGGAAGGGACTGCTGATCGAGATTATCGGGATTGCAGGACTTGTGGTAGCCATGATCCTCGGATTTAAATTTCTGGGACTGGGAATGGAAGTTCTCACTCCTTATTTTGGTGACGGCACGGCCAAAAAGATTTTACCTTATATAGGTTTCTCTGCCGTATTTTTCCCGACAATTTTTTTATTAAATCAATTTGGCTACCGGATCCGCCGTTCGTTGCGATATTCTATTTTAGGCACTTTCGATAGTTTTGCCGGCGCTATGGTCGGTATTTTTACCTGGGTTTTCGGGATCAGTGTGTTTTTCTGGCTGGTTAATATGATTGGTGTGAAATTACCGGAACATCGCACGGCGGACACATTTATTTATCCGCTCATTATTCCTGTTGCGCCAAATGTCATTACCAAAGCATTAACCTTGATGCCGGAAGGAAGTCAGCTGATCAAGGATTGGAAATCTGAATATCTGGATAAGGATAAAAAGGATGATAAAAATGAGGACGAGTCGGAGGAAGAACCGGAAATCAGGAAAAAGAAATTGGATAAGGGAAATGAATGAATTTTTATGAAACATTGTTAAGTTTTTTCATGCAATAATATGGAATCGATTTTCCTAAAATTCTTTTAGTAATTGATATTCAGTACCTTTGCAAAAATTAAGGTTGCCATCATCAAAAACGGTGACAAATAGTTATAGAAATAATGGTTGAAGTACAAGAAAAGCAGGATATCAGGAAATTAAGTGTTGATCAGTTGAAAAACTGGATGGCTGAGCATGGAGAAAAAGCTTTCCGTGCAAAACAAATTTATGAATGGATATGGAAAAAATCGGCATCATCTTTTGCCGAAATGACCAACCTTTCATTAGCTACCCGACAATTGATTGATGAACATTTCGTGATCAATTCCATGACTGTTGCCAAACAGCAGCAAAGCAATGACGGTACTGTTAAATCTGCTTTCAAACTATTTGACGGACATTTGGTGGAAGGTGTATTAATTCCAGCTGCGGACCGTATGACTGCCTGTGTGAGCAGCCAGGTTGGCTGTTCGCTTACCTGCAAATTCTGCGCAACGGGTTATATGGAGCGCAAAAGAAATCTGGATGCGGCTGAAATTTATGATCAGGTTGTAGCCATTGCGCGCCAGGCGGAAGCCAGTTTTAGCGCCCCGCTTACCAATATTGTTTATATGGGAATGGGTGAACCTCTGCTTAATTATACAGCGGTTTTGAAATCCATCGAACATATTACTTCTCCGGAAGGATTAAATATGTCACCTAAGCGTATCACTGTTTCTACGGCAGGTATTGCCAAAATGATAAAAAAATTGGGTGACGATGAAGTTCGTTTCCGGTTAGCACTTTCTTTACACGCGGCTAATGATGAAAAACGTAACCGCATTATGCCGATCAATGAATCCAATTCTCTGGATAATCTTGCTGAGGCTTTAAATTATTTCTACAAAAAAACCGGTAATCGTATCACATTTGAATACATTGTTTTCAACAATTTCAACGATACATTAGAAGATGCAAGAGAGCTTTGGGAATTCACCAAACGCGTTCCGGCAAGGGTAAATATTATCGAATACAACCCGATTGCAGAAGCTGATTTCAAAAATACCGAAGCTGATCGCCTGGATAAATTTGCCGCTTTTCTTGAAGACAGAGGTGTTTCAGTACATGTCCGTCGCAGCCGTGGAAAAGATATTGATGCAGCCTGCGGACAACTTGCCAATAAAGAAAAATAGATTATTTTTAATAAATCAACTGATTTAATAGTCAGCAGGATACTTGTGCCTAATCACCGCATAATTTCTCTGAATAAAAGTGCTTTGTTAATGTTTATATGAATTTACTTAACAATTTCTTAACATTGCACTTGTAAAGAATCAGTAGTTTTGCCTCGAAATCATGTTCTTACCTACTGGTGGACCTGCCGAACTATTATTCTGCAACTATCATTAAAGTGAGTTTTATAAAAGTAAACTTATACACTTCTTATGTTTGGTCTTGAAACCGACATTTTCCTCCTTCTCGCTTTCAGTCTTTTAGCGGCATGTGCCTTTGAATTTGTAAACGGTTTCCACGATACGGCCAATGCCGTAGCAACCGTAATTTACACCAACTCTCTGAAACCAAATATCGCTGTAATGTGGTCTGGTTTCTGTAACTTTTTAGGTGTATTTTTTGGTGGAATCGCCGTTGCGATGGGAATTGTGAATCTTCTTCCCGTCGAATTATTGATTGATCAGAATGTTTACCACAGTGTTGCTATGGTATTTTCGCTGCTTTTCAGCGCAATTATCTGGAATTTAGGAACCTGGTGGTTTGGTCTGCCAAGTTCGAGTTCACATACATTGATTGGTTCCATTCTTGGTGTTGGTCTGGCATTTACTTTCATGCCTGAAAATACGCATGGTGCTGGTGTAAACTGGTCAAAAGCAGAGGAGTTATTTACCTCTTTGCTTACTTCTCCGATTTTCGGTTTTGCACTGGCGATCATTATCATGTTTGTAATTCGCCGTGCTTTATCAAAACCGTTTCGTGATATCGTTTTTAGCGAGCCAAAGAAAAATACTGCGCCTCCTTTCTGGATCAGAGCTATATTGATTACAACCTGTACTTTGGTTAGTTTTTTCCACGGATCCAATGACGGGCAAAAAGGAGTTGGCCTTGTAATGCTGATTCTGATCGGAATTGTTCCTGCACATTTTGCGTTGGACAATAGCATCAATCCGCTTGAAATGAAAACGTGATCTGGCTAAAATTGAACAGACGGTAAACAGAATTGATACACTCGGATTGTCTGCTTCGGATCGCTATAAGCTGGCACACAATCAAAAACGAAATTTCCGCACTAACGATTCAGGTCAACAAACCTTTGGTTGATGGAAAACTTCCAAAGGAAGTTCGTATGAATGCTCGTAAATCACTTCTTTTGATCAGCAGAAATACAAAAACAATTCTTGATAACGGCGATGCTAACCTTAATTCTGCTGATACAGCATTTTTGAAAGGACAAGCGAGCAGTGAAAAAGGAATAAGAAGATTTACTGATTATGCTCCTGACTGGGTTATTTTAATGATTTCTCTTTCTCTTGGTTTGGGAACGATGGTAGGCTGGAAAAGAATTGTAGTAACCATCGGTGAGAAAATCGGTAAGCAGCATTTGACTTACGCACAAGGTGCATCTGCGGAATTGGTAGCAGCTAGTACCATTGGAGTTTCTTCTTATCTAGGGCTTCCGGTTAGTACCACACACGTGCTTTCTTCCGGTATTGCAGGTTCCATGGTAGCGAGTAAAGGTGTTAAAAACTTGCAGGCCAGTACGATTCGGAACATCGTTATTGCCTGGGTTTTGACTTTGCCTGTAACGATGATTTTGTCAGGAAGTTTGTATGCTTTCTTCCGTTGGATACTTTAATAGCTTTTGGCTGTTAGCGATTAGCTTTTAGCCCGGTTGGTAAGCCGTTAGATTAGTAGATCAAAAAATATATTGAAACCGTCTTGTGTTTATTCATAAGACGGTTTCTTCGTTTAATTGTAATTCGGAATTAATTAATGAGCAAACATTCCTGTTTTCAATTTCCCGATATTTTTGTCCCCACAAATGCAAGTCCAGAATTATGGCTAGTAGCTCTGTTCCTTTTTCAGTCACTTCATAAATAATCTGTGTTGGAGTTTTATCAGTTAAAACCATTTTGCTGACAAGATTTTCTTCCGTCAATTCTCCCAGTCTTTTTCCCAGAACCTGATCCGATAAAGAAGGAAATGCTTCCTTTAATCTGCTGAATTGTTGCACTCCTTTTGAAACGCTGTACAAAATCTGCATTTTCCATCGCGGACTTATGTTTGTCAAAATTTCATTTACCTCACAGGATTTAGCCAGAACTTTCAGGTTTTGAGCGTTGGTTGAAGTTTCTTTTATTTCACTTGACATAATATGGTTTGTTTTAAACTCACTTTCGGGTGAGTTATTGACGACGAGAATACCGATGAGCGAACTTTGCAGAAAAAATTAATTTATATGAAATCAATAAAAATTAGATCTGTAATTGCTCATTTATTTCTGTCAGTATTGATTCTAAGTTCTGTTATCAGTAACGCGCAATCAACTCAAAAAAATCCAGTATATGTTTTCGTTCATGGCGCCTGGCATGGCGGCTGGTGCTGGCAAAAAGTAAGTAAAAATCTTCGTGGACATGGAGCAGAAGTTTACACACCAACTTTAAGCGGACTTGGTGAACATCAAAATACGATAAATAAGGATATCAATCTGGATACGCATATTGAAGATGTCGTCAATTTAATTGTCATGGAAGATCTGCATAATGTGATTCTGGTAGGTCATAGTTATGCTGGAACGGTCATTGCCGGCGTAGCAGACAGAATTCCCGCAGCGACTTAACAAACTGATTTATCTGGATGCCATGATCGTTGAAAATGGAGAAAGTGCGCTTTCTGTTCACCCAAAAGAAGCGCAGGAATTTTCGGAAAATGCTTCTAAAAAGCACAAATGGTTTAAGTGTTCCTTCTTTTCCGGTTGAAGCTTTTGGTGTTACAAATCCGGCGGATATAAAATGGGTAAAGAGCGGTTAACTCCTCAACCTTACAAAACATTTACACAACGTCTGGTTTTGAAAAATCCGTACGGAAATCATTTGCCGATGATTTATATCGCTTGTACAAATCCGCAGATGCCCGTGTTAAAAACCTTTTCTGATCGCGTTAAAAATGATAAAAACTGGAAACATTACTCATTCAATACCGGACATGATGCGATGATAACAGTTCCTGATGAACTTTCTGCTTTGCTTGAAAAGATTAGCAAATAATTTGTGACGTTAATAAAATGAAAACTTCTTCCTGGACTCGGGGAAGAAGTTTTTTGTTTTCTATTAAACCAGAACATGTAAAAACGTGTTTCTATTTTGATACGAAAAAGACGTTTGAACATATTTTTCAGCATAGTGCAAGCACTTGCTTTCTTTGGTTTTGAAAAGTATATTCTCGTAATTCGGTCTGGATTTTTAACAATCAACAAAAAGCCAATTATTCACCATAATGACAACCATTGAAGAACAAGTAGCGCGTTACGGTTATGTGACCGAAACGATTGCAGAAGATATTGATTTGATTGCCGAAATTAACCGATTGAAAAAGGAAAAAAATGCAGTCATTTTAGCACACTATTATGTAGATGCAGAAATTCAGGATCTGGCAGATTATATCGGAGATAGTTTGGGATTATCGCAACAGGCTGCGGCTACGGAAGCGGATATGATCATTTTCTGCGGCGTTCATTTTATGGGTGAAACGGCAAAGGTTTTAAGTCCGAATAAAAAAGTGGTTATTCCTGATTTAAATGCAGGTTGTTCCCTTGGCAGATTCGGCTCCTGCGGATAAGTTTGCTGAATTCAAAGCGAAATATCCGGATCATATCGTGATCAGTTATATCAACTGTTCTGCCGAAATTAAAGCATTGACGGATATTGTTTGTACGTCTTCCAATGCTTTACAAATCGTAAACAGTTTACCAAAAGATCAGAAAATCATATTCGCACCAGATGCAAATCTGGGAAGATATGTTGCGCACAAAACAGGTCGTGAAATGGTTTTGTGGGATGGTGCCTGCATTGTGCATATTGATATTTCCCGTGAAAAACTGGCAGAACTTCGTAAAGAAAATCCTGATGCATTGCTGATTGCACATCCGGAATGTAAGGAAGATATTTTGTTGCAGGCTGATTTTGTAAGTTCAACAACCGGACTTTTGAAATTTGTTCAGGAATCAGAGCATGACAAATTTATTGTAGCAACCGAAGCCGGGATTCTGCATAAAATGAAGCAGGCGGTTCCGAATAAAAAGCTGATTCCGGCACCAGGTTCTGATAACAATACCTGTGCTTGTTCCGAATGTCCGTATATGAAAATGAATACGCTGGAAAAAGTGTACAACGCACTTTATTACGAACAGCCTGAGATTTTTGTTCCGGAAGATATTCGTCTGAAAGCGTTTGAATCGGTTAACACGAATGCTTGAACTGAGTAAAGGGATTTAATTCCGGACTTATAGATGACAGTAATGGGATTTTCGCTGATTGGCACAGTCTTTATCGGAAATCTCATATCTTGTCATTCAAATTATTGAAACACGTTTACCATTATCCTATGCCCCAGTTCGATTTCCTGATCATCGGTTCCGGTATTGCCGGACTTAGTTATGCTGCAAAACTGGCACGACACTTTGAAAATACGCAGGAGCACGTTTCCATTGCCGTCATTACCAAGGTGCAAGCTGATGAAACCAATACAAAATATGCCCAGGGAGGCATAGCAGTGGTTTGGGATAAATCGGATTCTTTTGAAAAGCATATCCATGATACGATGGATGCCGGCGATGGAATAAATAAACCGAATATTGTTGAAATCGTTGTTAAGGAGGCTCCCGAACGGATTCAGGAATTGATTGATTATGGTACCCGTTTTGACAAAGAACCGGAAGGGAATTATGATCTTGCCAAAGAAGGCGGACATTCGGATCACCGGATTTTGCATTTTAAGGACATAACCGGAGCAGAAATTGAACGTGCACTTTTAGAAGAAGTAAAACGTCATAAAAATATTGAAGTTTTCACCCATTATTATGCGGTTGAATTAATCACCCAGCATCATTTGGGAGAAACCGTTTACCGTTATCGTGAAGATATCAAGTGTTTTGGTGCTTATGTTCTGAACCGCCGTTCAGGTCAGGTTGAAAAGTTTTTGGCCAAAACAACGATGCTGGCTACGGGCGGAATCGGTAATATTTATCAAAGTACAACCAATCCGACGATTGCAACCGGCGACGGTATTGCGATGGCTTATCGTGCAAAAGGGATTTGTGATAATATGGAATTTATCCAGTTTCATCCGACCAGTTTTTATCATCCCGGACAAAAACCTTCATTCCTGATTTCGGAAGCCGTTCGTGGTTTTGGCGGAATTCTGAAACGTGCTGACGGAAGTACTTTCATGGAATTGTACGACGACCGGCTTTCACTTGCGCCGCGAGATATCGTTGCCCGCGCCATTGACTCGGAAATGAAGAAAAATGGGGTGGATCATGTATACCTGGACGTCCGTCATTGTGATTATGAAAAATTCCTTGAACATTTTCCGAACATTACGCAGTACTGTCTGGACGCCGGTATTGATGTAAGAAGAGAAATGATTCCTGTCGTTCCAGCGCAGCATTATATGTGTGGAGGAATCAGGGTGAATGAATGGGGGAAAACCAATATTAACTTTCTGTATGCAGTAGGAGAGTGTGCCTGTACAGGTTTGCACGGAGCAAACCGTCTGGCTTCAAATTCATTACTGGAAGCAGTAGTTTTTGGTCATCGGGCTTATGAAAGTACACTGGAAAGTTTTGATAAAGCCATTGTTCCTGATAATATTCCTGAATGGGATGATTCCGGAACAACACATCCGGAAGAAAACGTTTTGGTAACAGAAATGACAAGAGAATTGAATAGTATCATGTCAAATTACGTAGGTATTGTCCGTACCGACCGTCGTATGAAACGTGCTTATGACCGTCTGGAATTACTGCATCAGGAGCATGAAGAATTGTACCGTCAGTCCAAAGTTTCAGTAGCGATTTGTGAATTGAGAAATATGATTTCGGTTTCGTATCTGATCATTAAAATGGCGATGGCGAGACGTGAAAATATAGGTTTGCATTTTAATGCGGATCATGTGAAGAGTTAATTTTTTGGAGATTTCTCCTGAAAAAAACGAAGATTTTCTTGACTAAGTGCAACCCAAGGTTTCACCTTGGGTTTTTTGTGCTGAAATGTCACGGATTTAGTCTTAACATATTCTTATCTGAGGGTAATTATGCCAGGCTAAGCCTTGGATAAGTATTTCCTGTGAGCTCAAATATTTATGCTAATTGGCTGATGGTTCTACGAGTAAAGTAACCAGGTTTGACCTTTGATTAATATTTTCTTGTAGCAAACAAATAACCCAAGGTTTTAGCCTTGGATTTCTATACCAAATATTCCGGCCTTAGCCATAGCGACTGGTGTTTGTTATTTTTCTACCGCCGCAACAGCTTTTCCGGATTTCCTCGTAATCACCCGATTCAACACATTAGCTCCAATTTTCTCACCCAAATGCGTTCCTTCTTCTACACCATCACGGTAGTGAATTCCGCCATAAACCCGACTGATGGAAGCATCCCAATAAGCTTCTTTAAAAGATTTGAATGATCTAACACCATGACCGTATTTTTTCTCAGTCGTATCGGTAAAAGCAACATTTTCTCCGATTAATTTGGTCATTACTGTTCCGCAGGCGGCGGAAATTGTACTATGCCCGCTAACGTATTCAGGGAAAGCCGGGGTTTCAAGAAATGGCCGCCAGTTCGGATCCCAATTGTTGTTAATAACGGTTTCCGGACGGATACGTACACTCCGGTATTTCTCATCCCAGCACGAAACAAAAGCATCAAAAAGAGAAAGTGCTCCTAAGGTATATGCTTCGTTAACCTGCATCAGATTTAGTTTTTTCTCAGTTGTTACATTTTTGATAATAGCCAGCCAGTGCCCGGCCGGAGTCATTTTTTTATTGGCAAACATAGCGTGGCCCACCACATTGGTTACAAACGCATTGTCATCCCAAAAGTATGCCGTTGCTTTTTGTTCTTCTGTAAGATTTTTTCCCATGTTATAAACTTCCATAGCCAGTTTCATAAACGGACTGTTTTTATTCAGGTCATATTTTGCTGGCGGCGGGCAACGGAATTGTGTGACGGAATCCAGCGCGAAAGTCCTCACGGTATTCCACATAGGTTCGCACGCATCGGCATAAGCGGGAGGCGTTGGTACCCATGTGCCGGGCTCATTGGTTACCGTATAACGGAAACCACGGATTTCTTTGTAATGATCTTTTGAGGCATGTGCCAAAACGTGTTTTGCAACCGTATCGCCGTAAGCAATAGATCGGTTGTACACATCTTCCGGAATGCCCATGTCTTCGATATTTCTTAAAAAGGACTTTTTCATAATCATCCCACAGATTACCCGAAAAAGTCAGTGTTCGACCTACAACGGTAAATGCCTTGATACTCGCCAGCGGAAAACAGTAGGCAGCGCCAGGTTCAGGTTTGGGTGAAGCAGTAAATTTGTTGATTTGTCCAGCCAGTGACTGATAATCAGAATAGCCGGGAACCAGGGCTTCGTAAGCAGCCAGAAATGAATAACTGTAAATCCGGCTTGCAACCGGTGGTTTAAATATATCATGGATAATTACATCCGTAAGCTGGGTGGTAGTTTCGTGGAAAAGTTTAGGGTCAGATGCTTTTGCGTTATATTCTTCAGGAGTAGAAGATTTTTTGCATGAGTAAGTAAAAATGGTAACTAAAACCAGTATGCTGATGCTTGAAAATTTCATTGGAGAATTAAAAAATTACGAATGGTCGGGTAACAAATGTACCGGAGTAACTCACGAAGATAATCAAGAAAAATTAATAGCCCGACAAATATTTTTAATAAGAAAATCAATATAAAAAAATGAAATTATCTAGTTGATTTATAGCTTTTGACATGGATTATTTTTACGGCCGGGAATTTGGTGAAAGAAATGGATTGGTATTTTTTTTGCACTTATCTCTTACATTTTGATCAGATGCTAAACTGTTTAGTTAATTATTATTGTTATTTTCTCATAAAACATATTCATAAATAAAGAATGCTTTTTTTTGTGATAAATTTAATATCTTTTTGTACATCCAAATGAGTAAAATGAAGTTTCATGGACTTATTTGATATATTAATGTAGATAAAGAATTTTACATTAGAATGACATTAGAAGTTACTTTTATGAACGTTATGAAATTATTTTTTTTGTCACATTTAACCCCAACTGAATGCTAAAAATTTACATTTTTTTTTGCTACTAATTGTGTGTTTCCGACACTAGGTTTTCGCGATGATTCTTCGCCTTGGCGCATCCGTTTAAGGATATAAGTCTAAAATTTTACCAACTATTTTATTATTTTATCAATTAATCTATGGGAATTAATACTCAAAGTAGATGTCGTTTCAAGGGACGATATATTCTTTCTCTCTTTCTTGCCTTTGGTGTGGCACTTGGAGCATTTGCTCAGTCCACAGTAAAAGGGAAAGTGAAAGATGACCAGGGCCAGGGCCTGCCGGGTGTAAGTGTTGTGGTGAAAGGAACCACAGCAGGATCTGTTTCGGATATTGAAGGTAATTATACCGTTAGTACAACCAGTGGAAATGCAGGCTGGTATTTTCTTTTATCGGTTACCTGACTCAAGAAATTCCCCTTAACAACAAATCTGTTTTAGATGTTACGCTTGCGACGGACATCAAATCTTTAAATGAAGTAGTAGTTGTTGGTTATGGTACTGCTAAAAAAGCAACTTTGACCGGTTCGGTTATTGCTGTTAAAGGATACTGAACTTGAAAAAGCACCTGCTGCCAACCTTTCCAATACATTGGGCGGACGTCTTCCGGGTGTATCTGCGGTTCAGTCAAGTGGTGAGCCGGGTTATGACGGATCTGCAATCCGTATCCGTGGTACCAACTCATTGGGTAACAGCAATGCGCTTATCGTTGTGGATGGTGTTCCTAACCGTAGTGGTGGTTTGGATCGTATCAATCCTGCTGATATTGAAAGTATTTCCGTTTTGAAAGATGCTGCTGCTGCGATTTACGGATCACGTGCAGGTAACGGGGTTATCCTGATTACTACGAAACGTGGTAAATCCGGTAAGCCTCAATTGTCATATGATTATAACTTCGGTTTGGCCAGCCTACGCGTACGCCAAAAATGTCGAATGCTTCTGAATATGCTACAATCCGTAACGAATTGCAGATTTATGACAACCTTCCGGCAGGTGAGTGGAACGGTGCATTTACAGGGTTTCAATACAAACGGGAACTTACACAAGAACAGATAACGGAAATGTCGTTAACTGCGGTTTTCACACCAGACGATATTCAGAAATTCAACGATGGTTCTGATCCTTTGCTTCACCCAAATACAGACTGGTATAGAGAGGTTATCAGAAACATGGTCTCCACAGCAACGTCACAATGTTCAGTTGATGGGTGGTAGTGAAAACATTAAATATCTTGCTTCTCTTGGTTACATTAAACCAGGATGGTATCTATATAAATTCTGCAACAGGTTACAAGCAGTATGATATGCGTATCAATCTGGATACGAAAATCAACAAGTATGTAACTGCGAAATTGGGTATTGCTGCTTCGTGAAGAATTCCGTCATTTCCCTAATGGTGGTGGTGCAGGTGATATTTTCCGTATGTTGATGCGTGGAAAACCAACTGAAATTGCAATCTGGCCAAACGGATTGCCAGGTCCTGATATTGAAAACGGACAAAATCCGGCTGTTATCACAACCAATCACAACAGGTTATAACAATGACAAAAGAGATTACATTCAAACAAACGGATCGGTTGAAATTCTGATTCCGGGTGTTACAGGTTTGAAAGTAACGGGTATGGCTGCAATTGATAAAAAGATTGCGTCGTCAGAAATCTTTCCAGAAACCATGGACGTTGTATTACTGGGATAAAAAATCCTATGAAGCAGATGGAGTATCTCCTTTGTTGACAGGATCTGTTCGTTCTACATTTAATGATCCGCGTTTGACTGAAACTTCTTCTCAGGAATTGTCAGTATTCAGTTGACAGGTCAGGTTTCTTACGAAAAAACTTTTGGAGCACATACATTTCAATGTAATGGCTGGTATTCAGCGTGAAAAAGTGGATGCAGATGGTTTCTTTGCTTACCGTCGTTATTTCATCTCTCCGGTTGTTGATCAGCTTTTTGCGGGTGGTAACGCTTGAACAGAACATTGGTAACTCAGGATCTGTTACGTTAACGGTACTACTTACAACAACACAGATATTTATCAACGTGCACGTTTGAGTTATTTCGGACGTGCGGGTTACAACTACAAAGAAAAATATCTTGCTGAATTCCTGTGGCGTGTGGATGGTTCTTACGTATTCCCAAAAGAAGGTCGTTTCGGTTTCTTCCCGGGTGTATCTGCGGGATGGAGAATGTCGGAAGAAGATTTCTGGAAAAACAATATCAAGTTTCTTGAACAATGTAAAATTGCGTGGTTCATGGGGACAAATGGGTGCTGAGCCTTATTTGCTCGAACAGAAACATTGGCTGAATACCAATATCTTGTCAACAATGGTCTTTCAACTCTTACATTCTGAACGATCAGGTTGCTAAATCACTTTATGAAGCACGTGTTGCTAATAAGAACTTTACATGGGAAGTTGCAAACAACTCAAACTTGGTATTGAAGGAACGTTGCTTAAAGGACAAAATTGCTTTGAATTTGATTATTTCTACAACAATCGTTCTAAAATCCTTATTCCAGAAACAGGTTCTACGCCTTCATCTGCAGGTATCGATGGAAAACTTCCTCCTGTAGAACTTGGGTAAACTGCAAAACAAAGGATGTGAATTTAAAGTTAGCTACGACGGAAACGTCAGACGATTTTACTTACTCAGTGAGTGTAAATGGTGGTTATGCCAAAAACAAGATCAAATTCTGGGATGAAACTCCGGGTGCACCTTCTTATCAGACGAACAACCGGAATGCCTTACCAGTCATTCCTTGCTTATCAGTTTGACGGTGTTTTCAAAGATCAGGCTGAAATTGATGCAAATAAACTTGATTACAGCCCTATTACAGGAACACTTCGTCCTGGTGATATGAAGTTCAAAGATGTAAATGGTGATGGTAAAATCAGTGCTGATGACAGAGTTCGCTCGGATAAAACGACACCGTCCTACTTTCACAGGTGGTGCTACGATCAACCTGGGTTACAAAGCATTTGATCTTGTCTATTTTGTTCCAGGGAGCAACAGGTGGTCTTCAGTATATCGGTCTAACAGAATCAGGTGACATTGGTAACTATCTGAAATATGACTTACGATCACCGCTGGACAATTGATAATCCAAGTACAAGATGATCCTCGTCTGGCTAACCGTAACAACACGTTATTATACCAACTTTGATAACGCAGGTGCCAATACTTATTTTCTGAAAAGCAACAATTACCTGCGTTTGAAAAACATCGAAATTGGTTATAACCTGCCTTCTGAAATCTGGTAAGAAAATTGGTGTGGGCAAGCTTCCGGGTTTATGTAAATGGATTGAACCTGTTTACATGGGATAAAATCAAAATCTGGGATCCGGAGTCCACTAACTACAAGCGGACAATACTATCCTCAGTCGAGAATTATTAACATGGGTGTTCGTGTATCATTCTAAGATTATTAAATTATGAAATTCAATTATAAAAATATATTACTTTTTGCATTGCTTGGTACCGGAGGGTTTGGTATCCTGTGACACAGATTTCCTGGACGTAACGCCGCCAACTGAAATTCAGTGCGGATCTTGTCTGGAAAGATGGTGCATTGTCTGAAGCTTTTGTTACTGAAATTTACAATGGTCTTCAGCAAGGTGGTTTCGCGAGCAAATGCTTGCTTCTCTGACGGACGAAGCGGTATTTACCCATACAGGTCGAAACATCAACACAGTCAATGAAGGAAGTTTGAGCCCTTCCAACCTTGGCTGGGTAGATGATACTTACGGATGGAGCCCGATGTATACACGTATTCGTGCTTGTAACATTGCTCTTGCAAAATCTGTATTCAACTACTTCCTTTACGGATCAGACTTTGAAAGATCGTTTGAAAGGTGAAGCTTACTTTTTACGTGCTTATTACTATCAACAGCTTGGTGCGTTATTATGGTGCTGTTCCGCTTGATTACGAAAGTGTATGGTCTGAATGAAGACTACACTGTTGCTCGAAATACATATGATGAATGTGTTAAATTCATTGTTAAGTGATGCTGGATAGTGCTGCTGTATATTTGGATGGAAAAACATTGCAATCAGGACGTGCTACCAAACTGGCTGCACTTGGCCTTGAAATCGCGTGTTCTTCTTTATGCAGCAAGTGATTTGCATGACATTCCAACTGCAAAAGCAAAGTCAAGTGTAATTTCTGCTTATGCAAATCCTGAATTTTTGGGTTATGTTAGCGGTGACCGCAAAGCGCGCTGGACTGCTGCTCTGGCTGCTGCAAAAGCAGTAGTTGATGGTGGATGGTGGTTACAAATTAAATCTGACTGCTCCTGTATCGGCAGAAGCAAGGAAGATTGAACTACATTTCTATTGGCAATGGGTGGTGGAAGTGCAGACAAAACGCTTGATGCTTCGGCAGCAATCGATATTGATCTTTGGCACGTTAGTTTACGCCTGGAAAATCAGGAAGGTGCACGTCAGACAGGTTTGAACAACGGTCCTAACGGATACCACAACTGGGCTGGTAATACACCGATCGGTTTGTTGGTTGATGATTATGAAATGATGGACGGAACTACATTCCACTGGACTAATCCTGTTCATGCGGCAGCTCCTTACAAAAATCGTGATCCTCGTTTCTATGCAACTGTTATGTATGACGGTGCAGACTGGAAACCACGTAACAAAATTTCTGGAAATGTAGATCCTGCAAACCAGATCCAGACCGGTGCTTATGATCTTTTGGACGACAAAGGTGCTTTGATCAACAGAAAAGGATTGGATACCCGCAGCAGCTCAATTGAAGACTGGAATGGTAGCCGTACAGGTTATTACATGCGTAAATTTATCGATCCAAATCCTGATCTGGTTGACAACACAGATCGTCAGAATATTCCATGGCCATTCTTCCGTTATACTGAAGCTGTATTCAACTACATTGAAGCATGCAATTGAAACTGGTAACGAAGCAGACGCTTTATTATGGTTGAACAAAATCCGTTTCCGTGCAGGTATGCCAGCAGTGAAAGCAACAGGTGCTGCATCTTACAGACAGCTTATCGTCAGGAAAAAAGAATTGAAATGGCTTACGAAGAGCAACGTTACTATGATGCACGACGCTGGATGATCGCGCCAGCTACCTTGGGTAGAACGCTTACATTACATTAACGTGCATTGGGTAAGTTCAAAGCTGGTAAAACAATGAAAGAGCCTTACAAACATGACGAATACGGTATATAACTATACTTATACTCCGGTTGAAGATACAAGCACATGAAAACCGTCAGTGGGTTGATAAAATGTACTTCCGTCCGTTTGGTCGTGATGAAATTAACCGTAACAAGTTGTTAGTTCAAAATCCTGGTTACGATAAATAATCCGAGGATTCTGATATTAAATAATGAATCAGTATAATTTAGATTATCATACTGTTTAATTTTACCGGAAACTATGTCTGCCTTGTGCAGGCATAGTTTCTTTTTTCTATAACATCATCTATTTTCTGTTTCAATCATGAAACTAAAAAATGGCTTTTCACAGGCCACCTTCCTGCTCGTTATTCATTGCCGTTGCCGGTTGTAATAAATCAGAAAAATCGGAAGAAAACAAATCCGAAATTCCCGGAACTCCTCTTTTCACTTTACTGCCTGCTGAAAAAACAAAAGTTGATTTTCAAAATACATTAACAGAAGGCCTGAATACCAACGTGCTGATGTATGAATATTTTTATAACGGTGGTGGCGTAGCAGTTGGCGATGTGAATGGTGACGGGCTGGATGATATTTATTTTACCGGAAACATGGTTTCAAACAAACTGTACCTCAATAAAGGTAACATGCAGTTTGAAGACATAACGGCTGCGGCAAATGTGGCTGGCCGCGAAAGTCCATGGAAAACCGGCGTAACCATGGCCGATGTAAATGGTGACGGATTACTTGATATTTATGTTTGTTACTCAGGAACAGTTTCCCCTGACAAATTAAAAAATCAGTTATTTATTAACAAAGGGCCAAATGCATCCGGTATTCCGCAATTTGAAGAAAAAGCTGAACAATACGGATTGGCCAACGCAAGCACTAGCACACAAGCAGCATTTTTTGATTATGACCGAGATGGTGATCTCGACATGTTTTTGTTGAACCACAATCCGCAAAGCATTACCGATTTTGGATGAATCTTCAACAGCCGAAATTCTTAAAAAAGAAGATCCTTCCGCCGGTGCGAGATTATATCGAAATAATATGAAAGCCGGACATGGAACCTGTTTTTGAAGATGTTACCACGAAAGCAGGAATTCAGAGTTCAGCACTTAAGTTATGGCTTGGGAATAGGCATTTCGGATGTCAATATGGATGGCTGGCCGGATATGTATATTTCCAATGATTATTCTGTTCCTGATTTTTTATATATCAACAACAAAAACGGAACCTTTACCGATGTAATAGATTCGGGCATCGGGCATACTTCTCATTCTTCGATGGGGAATGAAATTGCGGATTTTAACAATGATGGTTTTCCGGATATTTTCACGCTGGATATGTTGCCGGAAGACAACCGCAGACAAAAACTGCTGGTTGGTCTCGATAATTATGAGTTGTTTGATTTCAATGTAAAAATGGGTTTTCATCATCAGTATATGCGGAATATGCTGCAATTGAATGAAGGAATTACGGGCCATCTGCCGGGAAATCTGTGACACCAATGTTTTCGGAAATCGGACAATTGTCCGGCGTTTCCAATACGGATTGGAGCTGGGCACCTCTTTTTGCTGATTATGATAATGACGGCTGGAAAGATTTATTTATCACCAACGGAAATCTGCGTGATTTTACGAACATGGATTTTGTAAAATTCATGGGAGATCATTTAAAAAGAAAAGAAGGACAGGTGAGCCGGGAAGATATTCTGGAACTGGTATATCAAGATGCCGTCGTCCAACATGAAAAATTATCTGTTTCAAAATAATAAAGATTTAACCTTCAAAAATGTTGCGACCAACTGGGGGTTAGGTCAGGTTTCAAACAGTGGAGGCGCAGCTTATGCGGATCTGGACAATGACGGAGATCTTGATCTGGTAGTGAATAACATCAATCTTCCTGCTTTTATTTATCAGAATGAAGGAAGCAAACAATTGAAAAATCACTATCTGAAACTGAAACTGGTTGGTGAAGAAAAAAATACGCTGGGTACAGGAGCAAAAGTTTCAATTTATCAAAATGGCCAGCAGCAATATCTGGAACAAATGCCGACACGGGGATATCAGTCGAGCGTTTCGCCGGTTTTACATTTTGGTCTTGGAAATTCCGGAACGATTGATTCTCTGAAAATTACCTGGCTAAGTGGAAAACAGGAAAAACTGATTAACCCAAAAGCAGATCAGTTACTTACTTTGTCGGAAAAAAATGCGAAAGGTAAAGTAGTAATTTTAACTACCTGAAACTCCAATTTTTAACGCTGTTTCATTCACCTATTGCTTACAAAAATCCTGCAAATAAAATCAATGATTTCAAGCGCCAGCCGCTTATGGTAAATGCGATTTCCTTTTCAAATCCAAATTTGACAAAAGGTGATGTAAATGGCGATAAGCTGGAAGATGTATATGTAGGAGGTGGATATGGTGAAGCGGGGAAATTATTTCTTCAACAAAAAAATGGAAGTTTTGTACCAAAATCAGTTCCGCTTTTGAGGCAGATAAACAAAGCGAAGATACAGATGCGGCATTTTTTGATGCAAATGGTGATGGATTTATTGATTTGTATGTAACCAGTGGTGGTTATGCCAATTTCATGCCGGAAGATGTTTTGCTGCAAGACAGACTTTATATCAATGATGGCAAAGGGAATTTTACAAAGAAAACAGATGCTTTACCGCAAATGCTATTCAGTAAAAGTTGTGTAAGAGTTGCCGATTTTAACGGTGATGGAAAACAGGATTTGTTTGTGGGTGGAAGAGTAATTCCAGGCAGATATCCCGAAGCGCCGAGAAGTTATATTCTGATCAATAATGGGCAAGGTCAGTTTACAGATCAAACGGCTAAAATCGCTCCGGAACTGGAAAGAATTGGTATGGTGACAGATGCTGCCTGGACGGATATGAACGGTGATAAAAAGCCGGATCTGGTTCTGGTAGGTGAGTGGATGCCGATAACCGTATTTGTTAATAATGGCGGAAAACTGTCCAATAAAACGCTGGATTATTTTGAAAAAGCATACAGCGGATGGTGGAATAAAATCCTGGTTGACGATATAAACGGTGATGGGAAAGCCGGATTTTGTAGTTGGTAATATTGGATTAAATACACAATGTAAAGCCAGTGATACAGCAGCCTGTGGAAATGGTTTACAAAGATTTTGATGACAACGGTTCCATAGATCCGATCATGTCTTTTTATATCCAGGGGAAAAGTTATCCATACGTGACGCGGGATGAAATGCTGGATCAGATGAGTATCATGCGGACACGTTTTCAGGATTATAAAAGTTATGCAGAGGCAACGGTTACCGATATTTTCACGCCGGAAGAATTAAAAGATGCGTCTCATTTGACTTCCAATTTTTTGAAAACGGCATATTTTGAAAGTAATGCTTCTGGAAAATTAAAGGAAAAATCATTGCCGCTTGAAGTTCAGTCTTCACCGGTTTATACCATTACGTCCGTTGATTTTGATCAGGATGGCAAAAAGGATTTGCTTTTCTGTGGTAATAGCAGCAGAGCCCGTTTGCGTTTTGGAAAATACGATGCCAATTATGGGACTTTGGTAAAAGGAGACGGTAAAGGGAATTTTAGATACATACCGCAGAACAAATCGGGTTTTGCGCTGAAAGGTGACGTTCGTAGTGTGCTTGCATTTGGAAATACGCTTTTGTTCGGAATCAATCAACAGGAAATAAAAGCATACAAAATTGTTAAAAAATGAAAATTCAGTTCCTCTTACCACTTTTGTTCATTGTTTTTTTGATTGGGTGTAATAGCAAAGACGAAAAATTACCAGAGCTTAATGCCTCGATTATTGGTCAGGTTACGAGTCAGATGACGGACGTAATGGTGCATGACGTTACCAATCCGCCGCTGGGAGCGCGCTTTTATGCTTATGCCTGTCTGGCGGGATATGAAGTCGTTGCGCAAAATGATTCTGCCTATAAAACGATGCATGGCGTGTTGAATGATTTTCCTGAAATCAAAAAACCGGAAGGTGTAACGAAATATTCTTACCAGCTTAGTGCTGTGATGGCAATGTTGGAAACAGCAAAAAAAATGCAGCCATCGGGCGGTTTGATATTGCAAAAATATCAGGACCATTTGATTGATTCCTGCAAAACGATAGGTTTTAGTGATGAAGTAATTGCAGGTTCAAAAGAATATGGATTAGGCATCAGCAAGCAGATTTTGAAGTATGCGAAAGCCGATCGTTATAACCGCATCAGTAATTTTCCACGTTATGCACCTACGGAAGGAAAAGGGAACTGGTATCCAACGCCTCCGGGATATTTTCCGCCGGTTGAACCCTATTTCAAAACCGTTCGATCCGTTTACGCTGGATACTTCTTCACAATTCCGTCCTGCTCCGCCAGCTGCCTTTTTCAGAAGATAAAAATTCTGAATTCTTTAAAATGATGCTTGCAAACTATAATGTAAAGCAGGAAGGTGATGCAAAAATTACGGCGGCATTTTGGGATTGTAATCCTTTCGCTTTGGAAAATAAAGGCCATTTGTTGGTCGGAATGAAAAAGATCTCTCCCGGCGCACATTGGATTGGAATTACAGATATTGCCTGCAAGCAAGCTAAAACAGATTTTCCCAAAACACTACTGGTTACTACGGCTGTTTCAATCGGTTTAATGGATGGATTTATGGCATGCTGGGACGAAAAATACAGAAGCAATAGAATTCGGCCGGAAACAGTGATTCGTAAGTATATTGATCCAAACTGGAAACCATTTTTACAAACTCCTCCATTTCCTGAATATCTGAGCGGACACTCCGTAATTTCATCGGCCGCTGCGGTTATTTTGACACATTATTTTGGAGATAATTTTGCTTATACCGACACGGTTGAAGAGCGTTTTGGATTGAAAGCAAGGAAATTCAAATCTTTCAATGATGCAGCGAAAGAATCGGGAATGTCAAGATTTTACGGTGGAATTCACTTTATGGATGCGGTGGAAAATGGCTGGATACAAGGTGATAAAGTTGGAAATTGGGTAGTAGGGAAGCTTTCGGCTGTCAGCAGTCGGCAATCAGTTTCTGGCAAACATACAGCAAGCAGGTAAGAACTTTGGTCAACTAAGAGCTAATGCCTAAATGCTAATCGCTAAAATTCGATTGCTTTTTCAGCCAACAACTCTTTCGTATACTTATACCCAATATCAAACAATTTCTGTGCTTTCGTAAAATCGAAGGTATTGAAAGTGCTAAGTTCAGGTGCTTCAATAAGCAGATCACAACGATCCAGACTTGCCTTGGCTTTATGTCGCATCGCCATTCGGATACTTCGCACTGTGATTTGGTGCATGTGTGAAAACGGTTTATCAAAAAGAAGTGGATTGCAGTGAATTCCAATAATATAATCGGCTTCTTTTTCGATGGGCGCAACTGGTAAATTGTTGAAAATAGCGCCATCAATCAAATCACGACCTTCCAGATTAAACGGTTTGAAAACTCCCGGAAGACAGCAGGAAGCCAGAATTACTTTTCCCAGATTTCCACTTCGAAATGTAACTTCCTGTCCGGCGTGAAGATCTGTTGCGGTCACAACCAAAGGGATTTTTAGCGCTTCAAAAGTATTTTCCGGAATGTATTTTTTGATGATTTCTTCAATTCTGTCGATTTTTAACAATCCTCCGAAACTGAATCCGAATCTTAAATAGGAGCTGAATCTTGTTTTGAGGATTATTTCAAAAATTTCATCGGCGGTATATCCGTAGGCGATCAGTGCACCTACAAAAGAACCTGCGCTGGTTCCGCTGATGATATCCGGTTTTATTCCATATTCTTCAAGTGCTTTGATCGCACCAATATGGGAAATTCCACGGGCTCCGCCACCTGATAAAACGAATGCAATCTTTTTCATTTTTTGTTTAAACGCAGAGTTTGGGAGTTTTGCGCGGGGTTTAGAGAGTTTTTTTGTGTTTTAACGGTCAGATATTTTTAATTGTAATATTATTATCTTGTGATTATGTTTTGATTTATTTCAACAAAAATAACTTTGATAGCAGAAAGTTACACACTATTTATTAAGGAAATAAAATGAGTAAATATGAAAAATTGATGCTGAAAATCTTGGCAGGTAATTCCGATAATAATTTCAGTTTTGATGAGCTAAGAATGCTTTTATTAAGTTTAGGTTTTGTTGAAAAAATGACTGGCGGGAGTCATCGGATTTTTCATAAAAGGTATATTTGAGATTATAAATATTCAACCTATTGGTAACAAAGCAAAGCCCTATCAAATTAAACAGATAAGAAATCTAATTTTAAAATATAAACTGGCAAAGCTATGAATACCAAATACGAATTGATTATGTATTGGAGTGAAGAAGATAGTGCTTTCATAGTGGAAGTTCCTGAATTAGCTGGATGTATGGCAGATGGTCAAACACAAAGCGAAGCCCTGGAAAATATTCAAATTGTTATAGATCAATGGATAGATACAGCAAAGGAATTGGGGCGAGATATTCCAAAGGCGAAAGGTAAACTGATGTTTGCCTAACGATTAAATGAAACTCCCCAAATCTCCTCTTTCCAGAATCTTGATTCCTTTTTCAGTTTGCTCAACTATCGCCGCTTCGTAAATAGGATCGTGTTCGAATAGAATAATGCATTTTTCATCTGCTGCTTTTTTCAATACAGCTTCCTTTTCAACCATCGTTACTAACGGTCTGACGTCGTAGCTCATTACCCAGGGAAGTGGTAAATGATAGGAAGATGGAATTAAATCGGCCGCGTAAATGATCTTCTGGTTTTTGTAAGAAATAACGGGCAACATCATTTGTTCCGTATGTCCGTCGACATGGATGAAATCTATATTGTGAGAAAGGTGAAATGCCTTTTTCGATAAATTTAAGTTGTCCGGATTCTTTAATTGGTAAAATATTTTCTTTCAAAAAAGAAGCTTTTTCTCTTGGATTTGGGTTGGTTGCCCATTGCCAGTGGGCCTCGTTTGACCAGTACGTTGCTTTTGGAAAAGTTGGTTGTAAAAGCGATTTATTTGAATTGTATTTTACCGCCCCGCCGACATGATCAAAATGCAAATGGGTCAACACCACATCAGTAACATCTTCTGCCGAAAACCCTGCTTTTTTTATGGAATCCAGTAAAGTAGCGTCTCCGTTCAAATCATAAAATCCGAAGAATTTTTCATCCTGTTTATCACCAAGTCCGGTATCAATAAGGATTAATTTATCTCCATCTTCAATCAACAAACAACGCATAGCCCAGTTGCAAAGATTTTTTTCATCTGCCGGATTATGACGGTTCCATAACGTTTTTGGAACTACACCAAACATTGCACCACCATCAAGCTTGAAATAACCTGTGTCAATCGTATGTAAATTCATAAGGGCAGAAATATATTTAATCGTCTTACCAGTAGCTTTGGCGGTAAAGTTAGTTATTAATAGAGAAGTTGGAAACGCTAACTTTCGACTTGATAGCTCAAAGCCGTCATTCAATTTTCAACATTTATCCTTTTATATGTCTTTTAATTCTCATTTGCGCAAATTTTCGGGGTTTCTCGGTTTTGGGTTATTACTAACCTTTCAATTTTCTTTTGCGCAAAAATCACCAATCCAATATGTTGAAACACGGATTGGTACAGCGCCGGCGGCTACGCAAAGTTCCGCAAAACACAGTGAAGCCGGTAGCGAATTAAAGGGCCAGACAATGCCAGCCGTGGGTACGCCATATGGCATGACGCAGTGGACGCCACAGACAAAATCGACCGAAACAAAATGTATTGCACCTTATTATTATGCTGATACAAAATTCCAGGGATTCCGTGGAACACACTGGCTGAATGGTTCATGCGTCCAGGATTACGGGACATTAACGGTTATGCCGATTTCTGGTGAATTGGTTGTCAATCCGGAAAAACGTGCTTCCGGATTTCGCCATGAAACTGAAATCGCAACACCTGCTTATTACAGTGTAAAACTTGATGATTATAAAATTAATGCTGAGGTTACTTCACTGGCACGTACAGCGATGCTTCGTTTTTCTTATTCAGAAGGAAAGGAAAACTTCATTGTTATTGAGCCGAACAGCGACGAAGGAGAAGGTTTTGTTGAAATTTTTCCGGAAAGAGGAGAAGTTGTAGGCTACAATCCCGTTCACAGAATTTATCAGGGCTCTGGCCAGTCAGCCGGATTCAGCGGTTATTTTATATTGAAATTTGATACACCTTTTACACAATACGGTGTTTGGGAAGACGATATGATTGTTCCGATGGGAAGAACAAAAATGGGAAAAGGGAAACGTGAAAAGTTGGGTGCTTATGTCGGTTTTGGTACAAAACAAAAATCAGTAATCGTACAAATCGGGACTTCCTTTACAAGTTTGGAAGGCGCCCGGAATAACCTGAAAAAGGAGCAATCAGACAAAAGTTTTGATGCCATTCGCAAATCCACTGAAAAGGAATGGAATGATGCGTTGGGCAAAATGAAAGTTAAAGGAAGCGAAAAGGACAAAACACTTTTTTACAGTGCACTTTACAGATCAAAACTTTCGCCAAGATTATATTCTGATGTTGATGGTCAGTATCCCTCTTTCGCAGGCGGAACACCTATTCAAAAAGCGGATGGTTTCGATTATTATTGTGATTATAGCATGTGGGATACTTTCCGGGCGGCTATGCCTTTGACATGCACTTTTGGAACCAAAAAAATCGGGAGACATGATGCAGTCTTTGGTGAAAAAAGGTGAACAGGGAGGCTGGATGCCAATTTTTCCCATCTGGAATAGTTATACCGCAGCGATGATCGGTGATCACGTAATGTCTGTGATGGCGGATGCTTATGTCAAAAATGTAAGGAATTTCGATGTTGAATCAGGCTATAAATTGTTAAGAAAAAATGCGTTTGATACCAATGCTGATCCTAAAAGTTACGAAGCCGGAAAGGGGAGAAGAGCTTTAACATCTTATCTAAAATACGATTATGTACCGTTGGAAGATAGTGTCTGGCAGGCTTTTCACAAACGCGAACAGGTTTCAAGAACGCTGGAATATGCTTATGACGATTTCTGTCTTTTTGTTCTGGCAGAAGAATTAGGTCATACGGAAGATGCAATGTTGCTTAGAAAACGAGCGATGAATTATCAAAATGTGATCGATCCGATAACAGGTTATGCACGGGGAAGGTATGCGGATGGAAGCTGGATTAAGGATTTTGATCCATTTGCCAAACGTTCAGCTTTTATTACCGAAGGTTCGCCGGCTCAATATACCTGGTTTGCACCGCAGGATATCGCGGGGTTGAAAAAAGCAGTTGGTGGCGAAAAGTCATTTATCAGTAAACTCGATACATTATTTGATCAGGGATATTACTGGCACGGAAACGAGCCGAACCATCAGATTCCTTATTTGTATGCTTATGCCGGACAGCCGTGGAAAACGCAAAAACGTGTAAGGAATATTATCAGAGAAGAATATGATATAACGCCCGGCGGATTAAGCGGAAATGAAGATGGCGGACAAATGTCGGCGTGGTTAGTGTTCAGTATGGCCGGATTGTATCCTGTGACGCCCGGAACACCTTTTTACGTTTTGGGTACACCCGTTTTTGAAGAAACTTCGCTGGAATTCTCTCATGGTAAGAAATTTAAGATCAAAGCCAATGGTGTGTCAGATGAAGCCATTTATATTCAGTCGGCCAAACTAAACGGGAAACCGTATACCAAAACTTATTTGTCACATGACGATTTAACAAAAGGCGGTGATCTGGTTTTGGAAATGGGTATTAAACCGAATGAAAACTGGGGTAATTCGCCACTTTGGATGCACCACCATCTTTATCGAAAAATTAGGTATTGGAAGATGTTGAAGAATTGGTATTATGTATATTTAAAATTGTATCGATTGAGTTATTTGTAAAAGATAATTTTGAATAAATTAATTGATACCATATTAAATTTGTAATCGAGTGATGTGTTGACTAATTTTCGTTTCAATACGTCCATTACTCCCTTTCAAATGAATCGTAGAAATTTTTTTCAAAAAGCAGTTCCGGCAAGTTTCGCTTTGGGTGCTGTTGCCGCTTCCTGCGCACCGAAAACACAAATTCAATATCCTGACAAACATTATCACATCAGCAAAGGTTATCACCAGATTCCAAAGCTGCGTTTGTCAATGGACAGGATTGTGAAGGAAACCGTTGGTTTACGACCTTTTCGGGCATCTGGTCCGCGGATTGAAACTGAACAAATGGGAAATAAAACCATTGTTCATAATTACGGACATGGTGGAAGTGGCTGGTCGCTTTCCTGGGGTACCGGAAATATTGCCACGAAAACTGGTTTTGGCAACAAATGAGAAAAAAGTTGCCTTATTGGGATGTGGTGCAGTAGGAATCGCCACGGCGCGTTTGTTGCAGGAAAGTGGTTGTGAAGTAACGATTTATACGAAAGATGTTCCTCCAAATATTACAAGTAATCTGGCTACCGGAACCTGGTCGCCTGCTTCACGAGTTTGTGATGTAAATGTGGCGAAACCGGAATTTAAAACCATTTGGGAAGATGCAACCCGTTTTTCATTCCGCCGTTTTCAATTTCTTTTAGGCATGGATGATATTGCTTGCTGGGCCGAAGAATATAGTGTTTTTGACAAAGAACCAGATTTATGCTCCGGGTGCTGGTGGAGAAGAATTTGAAATACACGGTCTGCTTGCCGGAACGTGTCAGATTAACTTCCAAAGAACATCCGTTCAAAGCAGATTTTGTTTCAAGAAGATCCAATTTGATGTTCAATATTCCGTCGTATCTGAGACATCATCTGAATGATTTTTTGATGTTTGGTGGAAAAGTCAAAATTCAGGAAATAAAAAAACTGGAAGATATTGATGCATTACCAGAACGTGTTGTGGTTAATTGCATGGGATTAGGTGCAAAACCTGTTTTTAATGATCAGGAATTAACACCAATATCCGGACAACTTTCCTGTCTTATTCCACAAAGCGAAGCCAATTATAAATTATATACACAAGGCGCAAGTTTTATTTCCAGAAAAGACGGAATCTACATCGGTGGAAATGGAATTGTAGGAAATTGGGACACAACCCCAAGCCGGGAACAAACCGAAAAAACCGTAGGCATCCTCCAAAAACTAATGGAAGAAATGCGCGGCTAATCAATCAAAATTTAGCCCTGAAAGGGCGTCATATCTTAGCCCGGGGCATCGCCCTGGGGAATCTCGCCCAAGGGTCAACCGTAATTTTATCCCGAGGTTTCACCCCGGAATTTCATGATAATGGTTTTTCATCAATTACCAACCGTAATAATCTGACCAAATTTTTCAGACGCAACCGTAGCGTTTCCATCAATGTAATGTTCCACCGTCGCTATGACCGAATATTGTCCATTAGGCATATTGTTCGGAATATTAAATCGCGTAGCCGTTTGATAACTGCACATAACCGTAGCTGTCGGCCCCAAATTATTGATTTCAAACGATGTACCCGTTTTTGTATTGGTCAGTTTTAAAGTGATATTGGAATCTCCCCATTCTCTTGGGTAGCCAACACTGACAATCAACTCCTCGCTTTTTGAAATTTTTAAAGAAGGAGAATAAAATGAGCAAACACCTGAATGAAAACTGGATGGCTGAGAAGTGAAACTTATCACCGGTTGTTCTATGGAACGTTTGTAAAAAAAGTTTGCATACGGAGGCGTAACTACTGGCTGCACATTTTCATATGTTTTCCCATTCACCAAAATCGTTGATTTATAATTTCCAAAATCAAGATCGGCAGGGACTTCCGCCTGAAGCTCATTGTAGGTTTTTCTCACAAGCTTTATTTTGCGCGGCTCAGTGAAATCATTTTCTAAAGCATTTCATAGGAATTTTCCGGATTGATGTTATACCCTGCACAGTAAATCGTGCAACATCCTTGGTAGCATACCAGCCATATGTATTAAGTGCCAACTTTCCGTATTTTATCTTAATTGAAGCGTTATTAACACTTTTCCGATTTCCCCAGGATACTGATGCCTCATAGTCTCCGGCACTAAGCGTAGTCGGGAAAGCAATCCTAACTCGTGTTTTATTAAGTGAGTCTGAAAAAAAACTCCCGGTTGAAGAAGTATTAATTTTGCCGGTAGATTTGTCTTTTAAAGTAATAACAGGACGTTCCGCTACAACACCGCTGTCATTAATTGTTGTTCGTGTTCCTAAGTTGCTAACAGGAATTAAAATCGAAGCACCTTCCTGAATAGCTATTTCATAAGAAGAAACTTCTGGTTTCATGACAAGCGGTTCCGAAGGGATGACGTAGATTGAATAAGTGAAGGTACCGAACACTTTACTTTCCACAGTTATACTGACATCTTTTCCTTCATAATCAAGCCCGCCATCTAAACCTGTTTGAAGCTGGAATCCATCGTTTAACTTGATAATTGGCTTTATTAAATTGGCATTCTGATAATTAGCAGGCAGTTTAATAGTAATACTTCTATCTGAAATTTTGATATTATCATTGCTGACGCCCTGAATAGCAAATTCTTTTATTACAAATGCGGCCGGGCCGATAACGGGGGCGGGGGAGAACTTTTCGTGACAGCCAAAACATAAAATAAATAGAGGGAGTAGTAGTCTTTTCATAGGGATGTAACCGTTTGAGTAGAATTAAAATTAAAATTATATTTGTATAAAACAAAGTTTAATTAAAACATTATCAATTATATAACAAAAGACCTCATGACTGAAAGCCAGGAGGTCTTTTGTTATAACCAGTCTTGGTTGGTTAATTCATCAGATCAATCTCCTATTAATTCCCTCTGTTTTTCTTCTTTTTTACACCATCCGCGACAAGTCCCGTACCAACGCCAACTCCACCACCAACTAAACTTCCGACCAACGCACCTTTTGCGCGGTCGTCCTTTACCAATAATTGCACCCGCAATGGCACCTGTTCCTGCTCCAATAGCGGCTCCTTTTGCAGCATTATTCCATTTTTTCTTTGCTGGTGCTGTCTGCGGAGCTTGCGTTGAACTACATTGCTGCTTGCAACGGCCTGTTTATTATTTTCCTCCTCAATTCTATTTTTCTCTTCATTTTCAGCTGCTACATTTCGCATAGAATCAATTACAGCTTGTTTAGTTATTACAGCCTGCATGGAATCAACTGTTCTTTGTTTTTCTCACTAGCTTAATGCGGAATCGTTATTTGAGTTGCTATTACAAGATGACAAAATAACGGCGCAAAATACTATTGATAGGATCGTTTTCATAACTTCGATTTTAGGTTTATCGTTGATACGTATAGCAACATCTAAAATCATGCCAACCAGGAAAAGTATAAAAAATAGTCTCAAAATTGTAATCTGAGAAGATAGTTGTTGTTTTTCTCCTATTTTAATTTTCCAATTCTAATAAGTGTTGGAAATGTTACCTCTTTTTGTTTCTCTTTACCCCAAATTTTTTCAAATTCTGTTTTGACATCGTCTACCGGATTTGTTCCGTTTGCCTTTATATAATGCTGTACGGCAGACCAGGTGTTCAAATAACCAATCAGCTCGTCCAGATTCCATTTTACTTTTTGAGAAAAAGAAGGAGTCTGAATTTCCTGAAACGGGAAATGGGATGGTCTTATATTGCTCGTCCAGATATTTCCGCTCTTTGTCCCAATACTTGTCTCCTAAAATGTCAGAATAGAAATGACGAATAATCTTGTCAGAATCTTCATCAATTGTCATCAGATTATATCCTATGACGGCAATAATTCCATTCGACTTTAAAGTATAGGTGGACTTTTTCATAAAATTTATCAAAATCAAACCAGTGAATTGCTTGTGCTACGGTTATCAGATCGAAGAAGTTTTCTGCAAAAGATACATTTTCAGCACTTACAATTTCATAAGTAATATTTTCTTTTTTAACAGCATTATTAATCTGATTTTCGCTGATATCAGTCGCATAAACATGTTCGAAAAAAGGAGAAAGCTTAGCGGCTAATTGTCCGTTTCCAGTTCCGCAATCCCAGACATTTTCTTTATTTTTCACCAGATTTAAAATAAAAGAAATTGCTTCATCCGGGTAAGTAGGACGGAAAACGGAATATTGTTTTGAATGGTTTGAGAAATTGTCTTTCATCGTGAAATCAGTTTTATTTCGGTGCGCTGCACCTATGCAGAATGAGGTATTCTTCCTTTCTACAAATATTACGCCGCTTTGCGGCTGGAATGCGAAACGTTAAGAAACTAAATATTTATTAATGCATTTGGCTTAAAGCTAACGATGAAAACTCTGTCCCGTAAATTTCAAAACTTCCGGTAAGGCAGTACGCCAATAGGTCCAGGTATGTGCGCCATCGCGTACCCGAAATTCATGAGGAATTGCTTTTTCCATCATACTGGCGTGGAGAATCATATTACCTTTTATTAACGCGTCATCATCTCCACAATCAATGTAGTAGCGGACTGTTTTCAATTTCTCAGGACTCGCCGTTTCCATAATTTTCAGGATTGAATTTTTGTAATAAAAATCAGTCAACCGGGCATTACCTTTCAAATTTGGCCCATAAATAGTAGCATACCGACTTTCCCATCTTTCATCCGGCATGGCCATCATATCTTCATCCGTTCTCACGGCAGCACTCAAAGCGGACGCTACGGTAAATAATTCAGGATGTTTGGTCGCCAAAAGCAGCGTTCCGAAACCACCCATGGAAAGTCCGGCAATTCCCCTGAATTCCTTTTTTGCCCGGGTATGGTAATTGGCATCGATGTAGGGAATAAATTCTTGTATGAAGAAATCTTCATACCTGCCTTTTCCGTCAAAAGTGTTCATATACCAAGTTACCTCAGCGTCGGGCATCACGATGATCATGGAAGGAGCATCACCGTTATTGATTGTTTTATCAGCAATTTCCTGCGCCATGCCAAATTGCGTCCATCCTGTTTCATCGTCTGAATAACCATGCAAAAGATACAATACTGGATAACTCCGGTTTGTTTTGTCATAATCCGCTGGTAAATAAATGCTGTATTTTATATCCTTGCCCATCAGTTTACTTTTTACTTTCAGGCTTTCCTTAATCATCCCTTGTTGCGCAAAGGCCGAAAATGATACAAATAGAATAAGAAATGGAAGTAGTTTTTTCATGGAAATGATTAAATCAGAGTTTAGAATTATTTATTTATCTTTTTAAGTCTGATTCAAAAAGTTTGATTTTATGGATTACTACCCAGCTAATACTATTTATCAATATTGTAGTTAATAAACACTTATAAGAATTGGTATGCCGGATGTTTTACAAACAAAAACAAATACTTTTGTCAGAGGTAAAAATAATAGTTAAAAGTGCGACTATTGTCTTTTAAGAAAGATCTATTTTTAGTAAATTCCGTATGAATAGTTTCGAAATAGGCTCTTGATTTGTTCAGTATTTTAATGATTGAAAAGTCATGAGCAAGAATTATGTTATGCTGACTTTTGATCTGGAAGAGTTTGATATTGCAGAGGAATATGGTCAAAAAGTATCGCATTCGGATCAGATGACTGTTACAAAAACCGGTACTGAACGATTGATTGCTGCTTCTGGATAAACATAATATCCGCGCTACTTTTTTCACAACCGGAAATTACGCCCGGCTAAATCCCGAATTAATTAAAGCGATTTCCTTAAAACACGAGATTGCCTCGCATGCTTTATATCATTCGTCTTTCCATCAATTTAAAGAAACGGATATTCTGGAATCGAAAAATATTCTTGAAAATATTACGGGCTGCCAAAGTCACCGGATTCAGAATGCCACGTTTAAAACCTTTTGACCACAAAGTTCTGGCAGGTTGGGGGTTTGTTTACGATTCTTCTATCAACCCGACTTATCTTCCCGGCCGGTATAATTTATTGCATAAAAGTCCGCTTCCTTATCTTGAAAACGGATTACTGGAATTACCCTGTTCTACAACGCCTACTCTTGCGTTTTCCACTTTTCTGGCTTGCTTTCAAAAATTTGCCCATCTGGTTTATATTCAGCTTTATGCCGGAGAACTTTGCGAAAGAGAAAAAATCTGATGCTATATTTCCACCCCTGGGAATTTGCAGAAATTGGCAGATTTTAAAATGCCAAATTACGTGAAAAGTCCTGACGGGCAAGTTCTGGTTGACAAACTTGACAAACTGATTCAAAATCTGAAAAAACAAAATGCAGAATTTGTCACTTGCCAGGAATTTTGTGCAACTTTGGAAAGAATGCTGATGAAGTCACCAAATCCATTTAATATACGCTGTTTATAGACTGAATTTTAGAATTAATATTCAATTGGAAAGATTCAGTTTTTGGTGAAACAAATTTGAGAAAGATCTCTTTCCAATCTGAAATCATTTGTGCGATTGATTTCCTATATTCAGCAAATTGATTGAAACCGGATTCAGGTTTACCGAGTCATAATTTGAATACTTTTTAGTTTTCCTACAACTTCCAAAATGATTACTAGATCTTCGCAGCGATACCGTTACCCGTCCAACCAAAGAAATGCAGGAAGCCATGTGGTCAGCTCCGGTGGGAGATGATGTAATGGGTGACGACCCGACCGTAAATGCATTACAGGATAAAGCTGCGAATCTTTTTGGCATGGAAGCTGCCTTATTTTGTGCATCAGGGACGATGACAAATCAGCTGGCAATTCGCGTGCATACCCAGCCGGGAAGTGATGTGATTTGCGACAAGAATTCCCATATTTATCTGTACGAAGGTGGAGGGATTATGCTGAATTCTTTTTCATCAGTAAAGCTGCTTGACGGCGACAGAGGAAGAATAAATGCAGCGCAGGTAGCCGATGCGATAAGTCCCGAAGGAGATATTCATGCAACTGTGAGCCGGATGGTTTCTTTGGAAAATACGATGAATAAGGGTGGAGGAAGTTATTATGATTTTAAAGAAATTACAGCAGATTCGTAAAGTTTGCGATAAACATGGACTTGCCTTTCACCTGGATGGTGCCAGACTTTTTAATGCTTTAATAGAAACCGGTGAAAGTCCGAAACAATACGGACAGGTTTTTGACAGTATCAGTATTTGTCTTTCCAAAGGCCTCGGTTGCCCTGTAGGTTCACTTTTATTAGGAACTAAGGAAGTGATTACGAAAGCAAAGCGTTTCCGTAAAGTAATGGGCGGTGGCTGGCGGCAAGCTGGTTTTTTGGCGGCTGCCGGAATTTATGCGCTGGATAATCACGTGGACCGTTTGAATGAAGATCATATCCGGGCGAGATCTATCCGGGATATTTTTGTTCATAAATCCGAGGTTGAAGAGATTTATCCGGTTGATACCAATATTGTCATTATTCGCTTGTCAGCAAATATTTCAGCCCCTGATTATGTGCGGGAACTTGCTAAATCCAGATATTCAGGCCGTAACCTTTGGTAAAAATCTGGTTCGTTTTGTAACGCATCTGGACTTTACAGATGCTCATCTTGAAGAAATGAGAAAGCGGTTATTGTAGATCAATCTTCTGTTTTTGAATTAGTGCCATCGGCACGACCGATATGGTAGCCGCGGAATTCATTCCGTGGGAATTGTTATAATGGCCATGAATTCATTCCGTGATTGATTAACGATTCAAAAACAATTTTTCAAATATTACCCCAAATCCTACGCCAATAGAATAAGCCAAAATATCGCTCCATAAAAAGCCATAACCCAGAACAAGCCCGCCAAGTGTGGTATGTCTAATTGTATCGATCCACTCTGCGTGGTATAGCTGACTTATCTCAATCAGATAACAAAAAGAAATTGCAATAATAGCTGCTTGAAATGTCGGGATTTTTCTGAAGATAAAACCTGTCATCAGAAAGATCATCAATGCCCAAAGTGCGTCACCCAGATATAAATTTACCTGTTCAGGCAGCTGGTATGCTATTTTTCTTGAAAAAAGTCCAAAAGAAATGACTAGCATTGTCAGGAAAAAATAAGCGATCCGGTTTCTTGGACAGACATTCAAAATTGAATCAATTTTATTTTCAGTAACGCGTGTCTTTTTCACTATTATTCCGTCACAAGTTTATCACGTAAATAAACACAAGTTATGAAAAATTACATTTTATCATTAGTTACATTATTTTTTGTAGCCTTCACGGTTACTGCATCATTTGCACAAACATTATCTGCCGAAGCACAGTTGGATAAAGCCGTTGCTCTTTCTGCGAAAGGCGATACAACGGGCACAGCGCAGGCTCTAACGGCTGGAACAACAGCTTTGGAAACAGAGGCGAAAAGCTCTACCGGAGATTTAAAAGACAAACTTTTGAGCAAAGTAGGAGATTTGAAATCGTTGATTCCTTTGGCCTCTGGTGGAAAATTACAAAGTGGCGTGTTAGGTAAAGCTGTAAGTGCAGTGAAAATGCTTATTGGCGCCAACAGAATTAGTAGTTTGTTAGGAAAGGGTGATTCTGGTTTGTTAGGAAACGCATCAAGCGTGACGAGCAGCCTTGGTTTGATTAAAGCCGGCTCCTCAGTATTAGGATCAGGAACCCAAAGTGAGTTAAGCGGTATATTGGGAGAAGCCACAAAAGCGGCTGGGAGTTTAGATAAAAAAGGATTAGCAGGAAAATTGGCAGCAACAGCTTCAAGTAGTTCTCTTGGAAGTATCGTAAAGCTGGTCGGCTCTTCTTTGTAATTATAAGGTTCAATAAAAGAAAAGCCACTTCATAATGAGGTGGCTTTTCCCTTTTAATTCATTTCAAGATATTTTATCGTCTCAAATCAAAGGCAAGTTCTTTGATTGCTCTTTCTCCCTTAATATCTTTTACAGGACCTTCGATCTGATAAATGCCAAGTGTCTTTTTACTTTTATCAGTTTTGAAAGCGTAAGTAAATACTTCTTTTTTTTCATTACTAAAAGTGATACTGTTCGAAATCGGATAAATCTCACCGACGCAATCTCCGCTGTAACATAAATTATAACGCTTGAATTTTTCCAGTCCGGTTACAGAACCGTCCGCATTAAAAGTCACTTTTTGATCCGATTTTTTATTTCCTTTAAAAAGAGAATATTCCCCTGCAATCATCTGTTGATTAAGATGATTTTCAAAATCCCATTTCTGTTCCTTTGACAGGGTTGATTCCTCAAAAACGGAGTTGCGGGTTACACCATTCCATGCACTATCTACAAGCGTGATTGTTTTATCAGCATTTACAGTAAAGGACATATCCTTATCCTGAAGTGCGTGAACGAGTAAATATTTCTTGCCGTCTTTTTTGTAGGCAAGTCTTGATTGTTCAAACCCATACAGAATTTCAACGCTGTCTTTACTGGTAAAATTAAGTTCGTAGCAATAAACCGGGATCAGGCCGGGGATGGAGTCGGAGGTTTGTTTGAGAAAAGTTTCGTTAACAAATTTCCCACTTAAACCGGTGTAATTACTTTCATTTTCCTTATTACAACCGGTTAAGAGCGCAAAAGAAAACAGAATACCTGGAATAGAAAATTGTAGAGATTTCATGAGGGGTTAAATTGTTTCGTTTTTCATAACATTGCAAATACTCGTTGATAGCTTAAAGCATAGAGCGTTTAAAAACTATGCATATTTATCTAATTTATATACACCGTTATCCGTATTTACAGATATGGAGTTAAAAAATGGTTTTTGATCCGATTTCTAGGAGATAAATTCGTTTCAAGCCCCCAAGAAATAAATCCCTTGGCTACAATATCCGCCGTGCTTACAGCACTAGCTATAATATAAAATGCCGTAGGCATGAACGATATCGTAACCAGGGATTTCAATCCCTGGATTAGTGATCCCCCTGGCGTTAATAAAATGTCGTAGACATGGCCGATTTAATACATTTGACATCTTCTACACGTTCCGGCTACTATTTTCACACGCCCGAAACATTTACTTTTCCACCGTTTAATTACTCATTTATTCCCCGTACCACTTATCACTGAAAAGCATCCATTCGTGTACTTTGTTATACATAGTACCTGCCATCACCCTATCTTTGATTCATCAATAAGGGAAACAATTACAACAAAACATTAAATATAAATAGCCATGAAAAATTCAATCAAAAATATCGCTCTTGCTTTCGCATTTGTTACTTCTTTCGCTTTCGCTGCTAACGCTGAAAATAAAGAAACTAAAAAAGCTTCTGCTTTCGGAACCGGGGTTTACATCAATAAAGGTGGAAAAATCAATGTGTTGGTTGACAAAGCTGATGACAATGCAACCACAACTATTCTTGTGAAAAACGCAGAAGGTGATATTGTTTACCGCGAAGTAGTAGCAAAAGGAAATCAGAAATTCGGTCGCCAGTTGAACGTTACGGATCTTGAAGCTGGTAAATACCAAATTGATGTAACAAGCAAAAACGAAACCCAAACCAAATCATTTCAATTGTCAGATCAAAAAACAGAACGTGTTTTGACAATCAAATAAAGAAGTTTTCAGAGTTATCATTAGCCATTCATAAAGAAAATATTAGCCATAAATAATCAAATACAGCCATGAAAAATTCATTCAAAAATATCGCCATAGCTTTCGCATTAATTGCTTCTTTCGCTTTCACTGCTCATGCAGAAGAAAAAGAAACTAAAAAATCCTCTGCTCTTAACACCGGCGTTTACATTAACAAAAATGGAAAAATTAATGTTTTTGTTGATAAGCTTAATAACGATTCCAACACAACGATACTGGTTAAAAATGCGTCAGGAGAAATTGTTTACCGTGAAGTAGTTGAAAAAGATCATCAAAAATTCGGACGTATTTTAAATGTCGATGAGCTTGGCGCAGGGAAATATGAAATTAAAGTAAGCAGCAAAAATGATTCTCAAACACAATCATTTCAATTGTCTGAACCGATTGTTGAACGTGTTGTAACGATTAAATAATAATGCAAAAAAGGATGTTGCTTAACCATTTCGGGTATAACAACATCCTTTTTATTTGATGAAGAAGTGTAGTCTTGTAGTGATTTATATTTTCAATAATTAAGTCTTGACTTAATTATTTCGTCGTTTCAATTGATTAGGAAAGAAAATCAATATTCGCTTTCATATAAAATTATTAAAAAACTATGCCGTATAATTTTAGAATTACGTAGAATTTTAAAAACTCATCTGTTTTCTGTTGTATAGCATATTCAAATGCCACATCAATTTTAGCAAGGGGTTGATTTTCAGATTTTTTTAAAAGTAAAATATTTTTTATCACTCAGCTATTAAAGGTAAAATGCAGAGTCGACCAAAAAGAGAAAATGAGGCACTTTGACCTCAAAGCGTAAGAATTTGTGGAACGAAATCGGGGAGAAAAACTTCACTTAAAATATTTGAGCTTATACAAATCGGAAACAATTTTCTTTGCTCTTTCAACCGGCCATTGACTTTTAAATAATTGACTTTCCTGCATCGCCCCTTCAAACAAAAGATAAATAGTATCACTTAAATCGTCTTTTGGATTTTCCATAATATCCGCAAAAAATGTCCTCAATTGCTGTTTATAATCCTGGATAACGGTCAATAATACTGACTCGCCCGACTGAATTTCTGATAACATATTCAGGAAACTGCATCCACGGAAATTTTCTTTTTCATTGATATGAATCAGAAAATCAAAGGCGGCAAGTATCTTCTTTTTTTCCTTTTTAGATTCGTCCGTAAATGCTAATAACTGATCAAACCAGATCTGTTGACGGGCTTTTAAATATTCTACTCCCAAATCTTCCTTTGATTTGAAATGCAGATACAAACTGGCTTTTGCCACGCCGGCCTCACTAATAATCTGGTTGATACCAGTAGTATTATATCCCTGCTCATGAAACAACCTAAGTGCTGTTTCCAAAATACGTTCCTTTGGTAAGACCGGATGATGTTTCATAATCGGGATTTTAGGTTAAATAAACAGACTGGTCTATTTGATCGTTAAATCTAATCAATATAAAAAACAATATGACTCTTGCCGTAACTTATTTGGGACGATAAATGATCTGTTTGTTATTATAAGCCGCAAAACAGCCCAATCCGCCATTGATATTGTTATAAACCAGAGAAGGTTCCGAAAAAGGATTATCTGACTGATCGGCCAAATCCAAGGACTTGTGATAATCGTAATACGACTTTTCAGTATTGTTAACTTCTATCACCAACGCAACTAACCGGGGTTTTTGCTTTGCATAATATTTGGTACCATCAGCCGAAGTGTATAAAAGGGTAGTGGGGAGAAAACTTCTGCCCAACGGTGAAGTAAAGGAAGTGCCATCCAGATTTACGTCACTTTGAAATTCGCTGCGCCCGCTGTCATCGTTCCAGTTAAAACTGAACCGGTTTCTGACGCGTTTTTCCTGGAAATTTTCCGGACTTGTTCCTTCAAGAATCGAATATTCAACATCCATATTAGCCCGAACCCTGTAAAAATTGGCTTCTCCGGCAATATCCTGCCAAACTGCATTTACAGTAAGTGCGGTATCCGCCCGTCCGCTTCGTCTGGTAATGTATGCAGTATCAATAACATAAGATTTTATAGTAACCTGATTCGCAGGAACTGTGCAGGTTGCATCCACAGAACGCGTAGGATCTGAAACAGACAGCTTGTATGTTTGGGAAGCAACGATTGGGAATTTTGCCTTTTCAATACTATATAGCTGACTGGTAGAGTCATAAGGCAAAATAACCTCCTGTCCTCCGCCGGAAAGTTTAACAATTGCATTTTTGATCACAGAATTTTCCGAATTAGATTCTCCAAAAAGCGGAATAGATTCTGTTACAACAACATAAATTCTGGCTGCCTGCGGAGAAATAAAAGATTGCACGACCAGCTTGGAACCGATTCCGGGAACATCGTCCGGAGAAACGTCTGTAACAAGTGTGTCACAGGAAAAAAGTGCTGTGATGACAATCAGAAATATAGAAATATTGACTTTCATGATATCTTAAAACTTAAAGTTATAACTGATCGAAGGCAGGACCGGAAATAGCGAATAACGTTTTAATGACGTTTTTTTATTACCATTTGCCAGTGTTTCTTCTGAAATATCATAGAAAAAAGGATTTCTCCGTTGTAAGCATTATATAATCCAAATTCCCAGGTGCGCTCATGCGTTTTCTTCTTCTTATGAAATTGAATCGCCAGATCCAGCCGGTGAAAAGCCTCTGCACGAAAAGCGTTTTTAGCTCCGTATTCATTTACCTGATCACCGCTCCACGTGACAGCAGGTTTGCCCGTGCTCGTTATTGTGCGACTAAAAATATTATCTGTCACACCAGTATAACTGGCAAGCGGCAAAGTCAGCGCATTTCCAGTTCCATAAACCCAGGTGGCAGACATGGTAATGCGTTTGTTCAATTCATAAATTCCAACAACGGATAAGTCATGGCGACGATCGTATCGCGGATAAAATGTTTTTCCAAAATTCAGTTCAGGAAATTGCCATTTGGTCCAGGAAAGCGTGTAACCAACCCATCCTGAAAATCTTCCGGCTTTTTTATGAATCAGAAATTCAGCTCCATAAGACCATCCTTTTCCGGCGGTCACATTATCTTCCCAGCTTAATTCATTCGCATTTTCACCGCTAACACTCAAAAATGAAGCGCCTTCTTTGTAGTTAAGAATGTGGTTCATTTTTTTGTAATAACCTTCCAGTGTTAAAGTTAAGGCCGGTTTTTCAAGATCTTTTGCCAAACCAATTGCAACTTGTTTGGATTGCTGCGGCGCCACGCGATCCGTTGTTGGTACCCATAAATCGGTTGGCAAACCCAAACCGGTATTGGAAAGTAAATGAACATACTGATTCATTTGTGCATAAGATGCCTTCAAAGAAAAATCCTGCGCTAATCGTAATGCACCTGAAAAGCGTGGTTCCGGTCTGATGTAGGTTTTAGATTCTGTCTGAAATGAACTCATGCGAAAACCTGCATTCATTTTCAAAGCATCGGTTGCCTGCCAGGTATCTTCAACATAAATTCCTGCTTCCAGCGTATTGACCGGCGTAACAGAACGTTCAAGAGAGGCGTCAATCAACGAACCTGCAATGGCAAGTGCGGAAGGAACAAATCGATGAAAAGTAGCCTGTGCTCCAAATTTGACCGCATGTTTTGGTGAAGGATAAAAGTCAAGATCCGTTTTTATACCCCAATCACGAATTTGTGAAGTATATTTCAAACTATATTCATCACGAACACTGCCATCGGTGTTGATATCTTTATCGTAATTGGTAACACCAAATTCAAAGTTGCTGTAAATGAAGGAAGTATTAACAAATAATTTTTGATTCAGTAAATGATTCCAGCGTAAAGTTGCCGTTCTGTTTCCCCAGTCCAGCCCGGCTCTGGACTCATTATTTGGATCAGTCTGGTTGGCGTAAAACTTGTCACGACCAAAATATCCGCTCAGATAAACTTTATCCTTTGGCCCAAGATCATAATTAATTTTAGCATTGAGGTCATAAAAATAATATCCCGGTTTTACCTGCTCCGTCTCTCCACGCTGACTTCTGGCGATAAGCGGTTTTGCCAGAAAATCAATGTAAGTCCTGCGTCCGGAAATAAGAAAAGATGATTTTCCTTTGGAAATAGGACCTTCCAAAGTAAGTCGTGAGGAAATAATTCCGATTCCGCCTTCTCCGTGTAAAGCTTCTTTATTCCCTTCTTTCATATTCATTTCCAAAACAGAAGAAAGTCTCCCACCATAACGTGCCGGAAAACCGCCTTTGGTAAGCTCTACACTTTTGAGCGCATCACTATTGAAAATGGAGAAAAATCCGAAAAGGTGATTGGCATTGTAAACAACCGCATCATCAAGAATGATCAGATTTTGATCCGGGCCACCGCCTCGAACATACAATCCAGTTTGTCCTTCTGTCCCTTTTTGAACGCCGGGCATAAGTTGTAAAACTTTCAAAACATCCTTTTCTCCAAAAAAAGCGGGAATTTTTTTTATTTGGGAAATGGGTATTTCAATCTGGCTCATCTGTGCAGAATGACTGATATAATCTTCTTCCCGGCGTGCTGAAACGACAACTTCTTCAAGTTGATTTACGGTTTCAAGCAAAATATTTATCTCTGTATTTTTATTTAGAAGGACTTTTTTCTCAATATTTTCATAACCGACAAATGAATAAACAATCCGTGCGGAATCCATCGACGGGATGGTAAGAGAATAAAAACCATAGGTATTAGTGACGGCACCAAAAGGAGTATCCGGAATATAAACATTAACGCCCGGCAGAGATTCCTGGCTTCCTTTTTCTTTCACAAAGCCGCTGACGAGTTATACGTTCCTGTGCGTTAACGATGAATGAAATCAAGAAAAAAAGTAAAGTACAAGTTATTCGCATAGGTCGAGTAGTGGTTCATTTTGTAACGTCCTATTGATGAATATAGTATAAATTTGAAAATAGTGAAACCTAAAATAAAACCATCTATTTATTTCATTGGTTATATTTAAAATCACAACAAAAAAGGTGCAGAGATTTTAAATCTGCACCTTGATGATTATACTTTTATGAAAATCTTATGAAGCCTTATTCAGACCACGATTTTCAAGTAAATATTTAACTTCCGGTTCTCTTCCGCGGAATGCTTTATACAAAGTCATAGGCTCTTCCGTACCTCCTTTTGCCAAAATATTTTTCCGGAATGAAGTTGCCGTTTCCTGATCAAATATGTTTCCCTTTTCTTTGAAAGCTGCAAAAGCATCGCTATCCAAAACTTCCGACCAGATATAGCTGTAATAACCGGCCGAATATCCGCCTGAAAAAATATGCTGGAAATAAGTGCTGCGATACCTTGGAGCAATTTGTTTTATCAAACCCAGATCATCCATTTTTTCTTTTTCAAAAGAAGTAGTATCAATCTTTTTCTCCGGATGAAAGTGTATGATAACTCAGGTCCAGAAATGATGCTGCCAGATATTCAACCGTACCAAAACCCTGATTGAATTTCGAAGCTTTTTCCATTTTTTCAATCAGCTCAACAGGAATCACTTCTCCGGTCTGATAATGTTTTGCATAAAAATTCAGCACTTCCGGCTCAAAAGCCCAATGTTCCATAATCTGAGATGGTAAGTTCAACAAAATCCCGCGGAACGGATGTACCGGATAACGTTTCATATTTCACATGAGATAATAAACCGTGCAAGGCATGACCAAACTCATGGAAAAATGTTTCCACTTCATCCGGCGTGAGCAATACAGGTTCGTTGCCTGTTGGTTTTGGAAAATTACAAACATTGGCAACAATCGGTGAAACCGGTATTGTCAAAGCCGATTGTTTACGATAGGAAGTCATCCACGCACCACCTCTTTTTGAATTTCTCGAATAAAAATCCATATAAAAAATGCCAACATGTGTTCCATCAGCTTCTTTTACTTCGTAAGCAATGACATCGGGATGATATTTTGGAATGTCCTGAATTTCAGTGAAAGTCAGATCCGTAAAGTTTTTGGCAGACAAAAAAGATACCGTCGCGAACCTTTTCCAGCTGAAAATAAGGACGAAGTTCTTCTGCGTTGTAATTGTATTTTTCCTTGCGAACCTTATCAGCATAATAAGCCCAGTCCCAGGCTTCCAGTTCTCCGCTATTTCCTTCTTTGTTCATTACATTCTGCATTTCCAACGCCTCATTTTTGGCAACAGGCAAAGCAGATTTCCAAAGTCCGTTCAGCAATTCATAAACCTGATCCGGCGTTTTCGCCATGCTTTCTTCCAATACAAAATCAGCATGTGTTTTATAACCAAGCAACTGTGCCCGCTCCGCGCGTAAAGCTGAAATGTTGGCAACAATTTCCTTATTATCTAATTCGTCATTATGATTACAGCGATTGATGTACGCATTGTACATTTTTTCACGCAGCTGACGGTTTTCTGCATATTGCAAAAAAGGCATCACACTCGGATTATGAAGTGTAAATTTCCATTTTCCTTCATTTCCTGATTCCATAGCCGAATGTGCAGCAGAAGCAATAAGTGAAGAAGGTAAGTCCTGCAAGATCAGCTTCGTTGTCCACCAGAAGTTCAAATTTGTTGGTTTCAGCCAACAGATTTTGTCCAAATTGAACGGTTGAAATCGAAAGCTGTTTATTGATTTCCCGCATTCTGATCTGCTGTTGCGCATCCAGATTTGCACCACTTCTAACAAATGCTTTATATGTTTTTTCCAATAAACGCTTTTGCTCCTGAGTCAAGATTCAAGTTGTCCTGCTGATCATTTAAGATTTTTACTCTTTTAAATAAATCTGCATTCAGGAAAATGTCATCACTGTGCTGTGATAATCTAGGAGCAATAACCTGAGATATTTGCTCAATCTCCGGCGAAGTATTGGCCGACGCCAGATTGAAAAATACACTGCTGATTTTCGTTAACAAGTTCATCGGCTGGTTTCCAGTCTCTCAATCGTATTTTCAAAAGTTGGAATATTTTCCTGAGCTGTTATTTCAAGAATATTCTTTTCATTCTGTTTCATTCCTTCTTCAAACGCAGGCATAAAATGTTCAGCTTTTACTTTGTCAAAAGGCGGAACTTCAAAAGGAGTATTGTATGCTGGTTAATAGTGGATTTGTTTCAGTTGAAATGATCAATGTTATTATTTTCCGAAATCATGTTGGTTGTGTGGGTTATGTCCTTCCTGATTTTTAGATGTTTTATTTTATTCCTTTTACACTCATTTTAATTCCATAAACAGCCGTTTCCGCAGTAATAAAAAGTAAATCACGTTTTTTCCACCAAAACATAAATTGGCCGTCCAGCCTTTATGAACCGGGAAATGTGCGATTTCTTCTCCTTTATTATTGAAAACCGTTACGCCATTTCCGGTAATGTATAAATTTCCTTCGTTGTCAAGAATCATCCCGTCGGATCCTTTTGATACAAACAAGGTTTTGTTGGATAACGATCCATCTTTATTAATGTCATATAAATAGGTTTTGCCGGCACCAATGTCGGCAACATATAACTTTTTGCCGTCGGCGGTACCAATAATTCCGTTTGGTTTTTTTAGCTGATCATCCACGCGTACCAGTTTTTTGCCATCCGGACTAAGGTAATAAACATGTTCTCCATCCTGCTGCATTTTTGGATCACGTTTCCAGTAATCTCTTGGATAAAGAGGATCCGTTAAATACATTCCGCCTTTGGGATCGATCCAAAGATCATTAGGGCCATTTAAAAGTTTTCCGTCATAATCTTTTACCAGAACAGTATGCGTTTCCTTTTTTATCAAAAGACCAAACCTGATTGTCTTCATCAGAGCAGGCTACCAGATTTCCTTTTTTGTCAAAATACATACCATTTGCACGACCCGAATTTTCTGAAAAAGTACTGAATGCGCCAGTTTCAGCATCCCAGCGAATTATTTTATTATTAGGCTGATCTGTAAAAAAGACATTTCCCTGAGCATCAGCAACGGGGCCTTCGGTGAATTTATAACCATCACCCAATTTTTCAACCTGGGCTCCGGGTGCGGTTATTGAATTTTTATCCATGATTTGAGCAGAAAGTGAAATCGGTGTAAAAAAGATAATGCCAAAGTTATTGCTGAGGCGAAAATGGTGAATTTTTTCATGGAGACGAATTATATGGATATTTTAACGCCAAAATCTTGGCAGTAAACACATAAGGAGAATTTTAGCAGGAAATTTAATGTTGATAAAGGCGAGTGAAAGGAAATATTTATGTCACCCTTTCAGGGTTTGAGTCCTGGATCATTAATTGAGTTTCTATAATAATGCCATCCCTTTGGGATTTTTATGTCACCCTTTCAGGGTTAAACTCGCTGATCGTCAATTATGTTTCTATAATAATGTCATCCCTTCGGGATTTTGTGTTAGGAAGAATCAGGATTTTTGCAGTGTGTTGGTTTGGACGTATTACATTCAATTTTATTTTAGAAGACCAATTGCAAAACGTAATTTTTAACCTTGAATTTTTTAATGTTCCACAATCCTGAAGGGATGACATTATTATAGAAATTGGCACAACTCATCATCTAAGCTCAACCCTGAAAGGGTGGCATATCCAATTGTAGGATTACGTTTTTTTCAGAAATACTCTTGAAATCATTTCTTGAATCGCTCATTCGCCCATTTATTTTGCATTTCCTTATCCAAAAACGTCCACGCCACAAACCGGCTCACTTTTTGTCCCTGCGCCATTTCCACTGTTTTTACATCAAATGCATTAACTTTTTTCAATTCAGCATAAACACCTGGTAAAGTCGTTTTTTTTGAAATCAGGGATGTAAACCACAAGCATTGAGTTTGAACTTCCGCGCTTTCCCGAATCATTTGTCTGACAAAAGCTTCTTCACCGCCTTCAACCCATAATTCTGCATTTTGACCACCGAAATTTAAAATTGGTTTTTCTCCGCTTTTTAATCCAAGATTAGTCAGTTTTCGTTTTGTACCGGCCTGCGCTTCTGCAAGAGATGCGTGAAACGGAGGATTACAAATCGTAACATCGAAAACTTCTCCGAGCTGAATAATTCCTTTGAAAAATATGTTTCGGAGGAAGTTTGCAAACGAATATCAATCGCACCTTCCAGAGAAGGATTTTTGTTAACAATTTGTCTGGCTGAATCGATAGAAACAGGATCAATATCTGAACCGACAAAGCTCCATCCATATTCTCGGTGTCCTAGAATCGGGTACACACAATTTGCGCCGACACCAATATCCAGGACTTTAATATCTTTTCCCACGGGAAATTTACCATCATTTACAGAAGCCAGTAAGTCGGCAATGTAATGAATATAATCTGCCCGCCCGGGAATAGGCGGACAGAGATAACCATCAGGAATATCCCAATAAGATATTCCGTAAAAATGTTTTAATAAGGCTTTGTTGAGTGCTTTAACAGCATCCGGATTTGCAAAGTCAATCGATTCGTCTCCAAATGGATTGACAAAAACAAACTTTGATAATTCACGATGACTATTGATTAACTCTTTAAAATCATACCTCTCCCGATGCAGGTTTCGCTCATGCAGACTGGTTTTTTCGGTATGTATTTTTTTTGATTTTTGAGCCAATGAAAACGAATAGATCAGATTAACTTAATACAGCTTTTTTACTTGCAATCTGCTCATAAACAGCATCCCAAAGATCAATTCTTTTTTGGAGAGACTGAATCGTTGCCTGTTCTGCTTCTTTCCAGAAATGTTTCATTGTCACCGCAAAGATTGGAAGTCATTTGCAATGCAAGATTGCTGTGATGATCGCCGTCCACTTCAATATGTCTTTCCAGATAATATTTAAAAATGGAAACTTCTTCCGGGAAAGTTTTGCTGATATCGCTCACGATGGAATGAAACATATTCGGAATCAGATCTTCTCTTCCAAAAGTGAAAGTTGCAGCCTGCAAATAATCCTTTTTGCTGTTAATGATCTTGAAAGTATAATTGACAAAATCCTGGGCAGCTTGCGGTGCGTCTGAAACTTCAAAAGAAGCGCTCAAATTATTACTGATCTTTAATTCGGAAATGAATTTTTCAATTTGAGAAGTATCAGCGCCGCTTTGCTGCATGGCTTCCAGATACAATTCATAATGACTTTTCAAATCTCCGTTTTGATCAATATCTGATTCTTCTCCTGCTACAATTTCATTGATCAAATGTCTCGTTACCGCTGAACCAACCGGAAACCAAGGGACAGAAGTGCAAGTCAGATTATTTTGCAAGGCTTTCAAAAGCGACATAAAATCCCAGACTGCAAAAACGTGATACTGCATGAATACTCTTAAATCATCAAGTTCGGTGATTGCAGAATAAACTTTATGATTAATAATTTGCTGCCTTAACGGCTCAATAGCTATTTGTAATTTTTGAATATGATCTGACATAACAATTGAATTGAAATACGAACTCGAATGCTGAATGAATCCGCAAAGGTAACGCATCTCGTTTCCTGATCATTACATTTCAGGCTTTTTCCGGTTAAGAAAGAATTAAATTAAAGTGCTGTAAAAGCAAAATGCCCGGCAATCAGTCACGGGCATTTTCAATTATGCTTTATTAATAAAAATTTTCTGACCTCCTTTTCTGATCGATTCGTAAACGGCGTCTACCACAATCATATCTTTTAATCCTTCCTGTCCGGTTACATGCGGATCAGGTTTGTTGTTTAGAATGATATCGGCAAGTCCGTCCATTTGTAAAGTCTGATGTGGAATGTGCGCCGGCATCTTCATTGGACCAGCATGTGTTCTTCCTTTTATCGGTCCATAACCAAACGCCGGACTAAGCTCAACAAATCCTTTTTCACCAATTACATAAAGTCTTTCGAAATTATTAAAGTTATAAGTTGTCCCGCAATTGGCGATTACACCGCTTGGAAATCCTAGCTGAAAAGTGATAGTTTCATCAACTTCCTTAAATTTTACCGGATCGGTTTTAGTTTCCTGAGCCGTTACCCAGATCGGTTCCTCACCTGTTACAGTAACGTGCTCCATTCAATGCATAAACGCCGACATCCATCATAGCACCACCGCCAGCCAGTGCTTTTTTCAATCGCCACTGCGTAGGATCACCGCTTTTGAAACCCATATAATTATTGACATGCATAATTTTCCCAAGTTCCCCTGATTCGCGCATACGGATAAGTTCGCGTGTATGCGGCTCAAAATGCAGACGGTATCCGATGTAAAATTTAACGCCCGCTTTTTCACAGGCCGCAATCATTTCACGGGTTTGTTTTGCATTATCCGCTACCGGTTTTTCACACAATAACATGTTTTCCTGTCGCCGCGATTTGCAGTACATGTTTATGATGAAGTGAATTTGGTGTTGTTACATATACAATATCAATATCCGGATTATTCTTTAATTCGCTGACAGTCTCATAATTATAAGTGTTTTTGTCAGGAATATTATATTTCTTTTTCCAGGTGTCAATTTTGGATGGAGTACCGGAAACAACACCAACCAGTGTCGCCATTGTACACTTTTGCATGGCATCGGCTACGATATTGGCGTAACCGCCCAGACCCATAATGGCAACACGGAGCTGCTTTTCAGCACGAACCAGGGAACAGATGGTGCCGCCGCCGTTGCCGGCAAACCAGCCAGTGCAGTTACGCCAATACCAAGAGAAACCTTTTGAAGGAAATCACGACGAGAATTCATATTACGAAACAGATTTTAGAAAGATTGTTTGAAACAAATGTCACCGACACATTTAAAAGAAGAACTTTCAATCTATCTCCTTATCAATCGAGGTTGATAAATTGTTTTAAACATTTTCCTTTTTTAATAAGAACTCATGATCGATAAAATGTACAAGAGATTCCAGTTTTAATCAATTGCCAACAAATTTTTTGATCATTATTTTTCAAGTAATGAACTAATTCAAATAAATACATGTATATACATTAAATGTAACAACATATAAATTTAAAATCATGGAAAATCTAATCAATGGCTTGCATCATATCACTGCTCTGGCAAGCGACGCACAAAGAAATGTAGATTTTTATGTAGGAATTCTGGGTTTGAAAATGGTTAAAAAAACCGTCAATTTCGATGCTCCGGATGTATATCATTTATATTATGGTGACGAAACAGGTTCACCAGGTTCCATTGTTACATTTTTTCCTTACGCCGGATTGGTGAGTGGCCGGAAAGGTGGCGGGCAGTTGACTTATTCCGCTTTTTCAATTCCAACGGCTTCTTTAAGTTTCTGGATGGACAGGTTGGTGCATTTTGGTATTCCTTATGCCGGACCGTACAGACGATTCAATGAAACTTATCTTCGTTTTGAAGATTACGACGGAATGGGCGTAGAGCTTGTTGCGAATGATATTGACAAACGTCCGGGCTGGGATAACGGAAAAATCCCGACCGAATTTTCAATCCGTGGCGCCTATACTGTTTCATTAAATGAATATAAAATTGATAAAACGGTTTCTTTGTTGACCGACGTGATGCAGCATCGCCTCGTTGCGGAAGAAAATGGAATTTACCGATTTGAAGCAGGTGCCGGCGGACCGGGTTCTTATGTGGATGTGCTGGAATCGCCAAAAGATATTCGTGCATTACAAGGTGCGGGTTCAGTTCACCACGTTGCGTTTGCGACGGATAGTGATGAAACACAATTGGAAATTCGTGAAAAATTGTTGTCGGGAAGTTATAATCCAACCGAAGTTTTGGACCGTAATTATTTCCATAGTATTTATTACCGTGAGCCGGGTGGAATTTTATTTGAAATCGCAACTAATCCTCCCGGGATTTTCGGTGGATGAAAGTGTTTCTGAACTAGGAACTTCCTTGAAATTACCGGAATGGTATGAGCCAAGAAGAGAGAAAATCGAGGCTGAATTGCCGGTCATTGTAGCGGAAAGTAAATAATGAAAAATTGAAATACAAAAACGGCTTCCGATAATCTGGAAGCCGTTTTACATGAACATGGCTAATAAAAGAGCTTGGGTAAGTGAATGCGTAATAGAAGAAATATTATTCAATTTTTAGAGAACGCTGTACCTTTTGTTCCGCCAAGAAGACTGATTTAGACAGTATTTCGTTCCCAATCATAATTTTAAGCGTATAATGCCCGTCTTCGAGCTGATCGACATTTAATGCACGGCCAAATTTTGCATAATTGTTTCTGATAATTTCCCGATAGAAAATTTGTCCGCTATCATCGCTCAATAAAATAATGGCCGGCGATGATTTATTAATGCGGTCAACATAAACATTGATTTTTCCATCGATAGAGCGGTAAATCCCGGTTCGAAAACCAGTAGGTTTTTTTGCTTCTTTTTCGTCTGCAAAAGCAGAAATGCAGGTAACCGCAACAAGTAAAATTGTAGCGATAATTGTTTTGGTGGTCTTTTTCATGGCTAATGTGATTATGATGGATTAATGTTTGTGCTTGAATTACCCAGGCTCAATCAGACATTTTCATCATGTTAGTCGCAGCAATTGCACTAGCAGACAACAAATTATTCAGACTTAAAGAAAGAAGTGATTTAACGGTAATATTTAGGGAGGATAAAAAATAAAAACGGTTTCCATATGTTGGAAACCGTTTTATGTTAATGTTGGCTAATAGATTGGTAATCTACCCTGGATTAATTAATTGTCAGTACACGTTCTGTTTTTTGTTCTGTCAATTGAAGTGATTTAGTTTGTGTTTCTCCATTGCTGGTCACCTGAATTTCGTATTTGCCTTCTTCCAGATTATTTATATTCAGAGCGCGTCCAAATTTTTGGTTTCCTTTATTTACCACTTCGCGGTAAACAACTATCTCCGGCACTGTTTTTCAAAACCAAAACAGTTGGTGTATCCTGATTTAATTTGTCAACCAAGACATTGATTTTTCCACCTTTGGTAGTATAAATTCCAGTACCGAAACCGGTTGATTTTTTGGTTGCTTTATCATCTGCATTGGCAGAGAAAGCGAAAGAAGCAACAAATGCGAAAGCGATAGCGATATTTTTGATTGAATTTTTCATGGCTGTATTTGATTATTTATGGCTAATATTTTTCTTATGAATGGCTAATAACTTTTGTAAATGGACTGCTTATTTGATCGTTAAAACACGTTCTGTTTTTTGATCAGATAGTTGGAATGCTTTGGTTTGTGTTTCGTTTTTGCTAGTCACATCGATTTCATATTTACCGGCTTCAAGGTCCGTAACGTTTAACTGGCGACCGAATTTCTGATTTCCTTTTGCTACTATTTCGCGGTAAACCACGTCTCCGTTTTCATTTTTCACAAGAATGGTTGTTGAAGCATTGTCATCAGCTTTGTCGATCAACACATTGATTTTTCCGCCTTTGTTGATGTAAACACCAGTTCCAAAACTGGAAGCTTTTTTAGTTTCTTTATTTTCGGCGTTAGCAGCGAAAGTGAAAGAAGTAACAAATGCGAAAGCAAGAGCGATATTTTTGATTGAATTTTTCATGGCTATTTATATTTTGAATGTTTATGTTTTGTTTCCCTTATTGATGAATCAAAGATAGGGTGATGGCAGGTACTATGTATAACAAAGTACACGAGTGGATGGTTTTCGGTGATAAGTGGTATGGGGGATAAATGAGTAATTAACCGGTGGAAAACGTAGCCAATGGTTTTTTGTAAAATGATGGTAAACCGTGTAGATACGCAAAATTTTTTTGGAGAAAGGACCGTTATGTGAATTAAATCGGCCATGCCTACGGCATTTTTGAATGCTGGAATTGTTGCGCTAATCCAGGGATTGAAATCCCTGGCTACCATGTCGTTCATGCCTACGGCATTTTGTAATCGCACAAATTGGATTTAACAAATGGGAATCTTATATACCAAATTGTTCAATCCTATGGAATTTTCTAGTGCCGTAGGCACTGCCGACATTGTAGCCAGGGGATTTATCCCCTGGAAATGAATTGGGCTATATTTATTTTATCATTAGTGTAAACAAAAAAATGGCTCCCGTTTTCACGAAAGCCATTTCAAACAGTAATATTAAAATGCTATTATTTAATGGACACAACACGTTCCACAACCGGTTCTGACAATTGAAATGATTTGGTTTGCGAATCATTTTTGCTGCTCACTTTGATTTCATATTTACCGGCTGGAAGTTCATTCACATTCAAAACGCGGCCAAATTTTTGAAGATCTTTTTGTACCACTTCACTGTAAACGATTTCACCTGCTGCATTTTTAATCAATAAAGTCGTATTGAAATCACTGCTGGGTTTATCAACGAAAACATTGATTTTACCTTCTTTATTGATGTAAACACCAGTATTAAGTGAAGCGGCTTTTTTAGTTTCTTTATCTTCAGCGTGGGCAGAGAAAGCGAAAGAAGCAACAAATGCAAAGGCAACAGCGATATTTTTGATGTAAGTTTTCATGGCTTTGATTTTTTAAGTATGGCTAATTTTTTCTTATGAATGGCTAATAAAGTACTCAGTAACTAATGCTTATTTGATTGTCAAAACACGTTCTGTTTTTTGATCTGATAATTGGAATGATTTGGTTTGTGTTTCGTTTTTGCTTGTTACATCGATTTCATATTTTCCGGCTTCAAGGTCCGTAACGTTCAACTGGCGACCGAATTTTTGATTTCCTTTTGCTACTATTTCGCGGTAAACCACGTCTCCGTTTTCATTTTTCACAAGAATGGTTGTTGATGCGTTGTCATCAGCTTTGTCGACCAACACATTGATTTTTCCACCTTTATTGATGTAAACACCAGTTCCGAAAGCGGAAGCTTTTTTAGTTTCTTTATTTTCAGCGTTAGCAGCGAAAGCGAAAGAAGTAACAAATGCGAAAGCAACAGCGATATTTTTGATTGAATTATTCATGGCTATATATATTTAATGTTTTGTTGTAATTGTTTCCCTTATTGATGACTCAAAGATAGGGTGATGGCAGGTACTATGTATAACAAAGTACACGAGTGGATGGATTTCGGTGATAAGTGGTATGGGGGATAAATGAGCAATTAAGCGGTGGAAAAGTAAATGTTTCGGGGATGTGAAGATAGTAGCCGGAACGTATAGAAGATGTCAAATGTATTAAATCGGCTATGTCTACGACATTTTATTAACGCCAGGTGGATCACTAATCCAGGGATTGAAATCCCTGGTTACGATATCGTTCATGCCTATGGCATTTTATCCAGTGCTGTAAGCACGGCCGACATTGTAGCCCCGGAATTTCCAGGGAATTTATTCCCTGGAAATTCGCATTAACAAGATCGGCCATGCCCACGGCATTTTCTTAACGCTGGGTTGATCGCTATTCCATGGAATGAATCCCTGGCTACGATGTCCGTTCATATCTATAGCATTTTATCGTAACCAGTGCTGTAAGCACGGCCGACATTGTAGCCAGGGGATTTACTCCCTGGGAAATTCGCGTGGATAAAATCTGCCATGCCTACCCCATTTTATTAATGTCGGGTTGATCACTAATCCACGGATATGAAATCCCTGATTATGATTTCGTTCATGCCTACGGCATTTTATATTACAACCAGTGCTATAAGCACGGCCGACATTGTAGCCAGGGAATTTATTCCCTGGGAAACCGAAAACGATCTAAACCTGGAAATGGAATTGGATCAATGCCTGGAAATTAATTTATTTAATCCTTCTCCACAAAATTCATATCCTTCGTAAATGTTTCTTCCAAAAAGTACAGCGCAATCAAAGCAATTATACTTGTAATAATCCCCAAAGTAAGACCACTATTAATTACGCCAAGATTCGGTTTGAATTGAACAAACAAAGCAGCCAGCGGAATAGTAGCTCCGCGAACAAAATTGGGAACTGTCGTCGCTACGGTTGCGCGTAAATTTGTACCGAAAAGTTCAGCTGCTATGGTGATGAATAATGTCCAGTAGCCGTTACAAAATCCTAAAAATGCACAAACGATGTAAAAGGAAAATGCATCCTGCAAAGGAATCAGCAGGTAAGTGATCATCATACAAAGCGAAAGCGTGATGAATAAGTCCAATTACTTTTTTGCGGCTTTGTAAATACTGACTTAATAATCCGCTGGCAATATCTCCGAAAACCTGTCCGGAAAAAGCCAGCATAACTGCTTTTCCTGCATTAACGCCTGTAATTCCTTTGGCATGACCGAATTCCGGTGAAAAAGTGATGAGAATACCAACGACAAACCAGATAGGAAGTCCAACCAGAATAGCCATCAGATATTTACTGAATCGTTTCCCATTTCCGATGATCATCAGAATATTTCCCTGGTCAACACTTTTCTCTTTTATTTTCTGGAACATACCTGATTCAAAAACATTGAATCTTAGTATCAAAAGTATCAATCCCATTCCGCCACCGACAAAGTAGGAAACTCTCCATGCAAATAAATCAGCTACAAAATAGGCAAGAATGGCACCCATAACACCGAATGTAGCAACCAGCGTTGTTCCATATCCACGAACTTCTTTTGGTAAAACTTCCGTCACCAGTGTAATTCCTGCACCAAGTTCTCCCGCCAAACCAACACCGGCAACAAATCGTAAAATCGCATATTGATCAACAGAAGTAACAAATCCATTACCAATATTCGCAAGCGAATACATGATGATAGATCCAAAAAGAACAGAAAGCCGACCTTTTTTATCTGCAAGAATTCCCCATAAAACGCCGCCGATCAGCATACCGGCCATTTGGTAATTAAGCAATCTAATTCCTTGTGTAAGCAACTGGTCGTCCGCAACATTCAATGCTTTCAGGCTGGGAACTCGTACAACACTAAACAAAAATAGATCGTACATATCAACCAGATAACCCAAGTGCAGCAACGATAACCGGCACTTGCATAAGTTGTGATAACAAAGACGGACGGGATTGTGGAATGGCTGACATGGGTTTTGGGCGTTAGCTTTTAGCGGTTAGGCGTTAGTTTAGATCATTAGAATATCTTGTTCTGAAAAATACTTTGAAGAGCAAATAATTTATCGACGAGCCGAAAGCTAATAGCCAATAGCTAAAAGCCAACAGCTAATCAAAGTCTGTCAATCAGCATTCCGCCATCCACACCGATCACCTGGCCGGTAGAATAGGGGAAATCCCCTCTTGTAAGTGATGCAACTGCTTTTCCTACATCTTCCGGTGTTCCCCAGCGTGGTTGCAATGCCATACCATTTTCGAACAGGTTATTATATTTCTCCTGAACTTTGGAAGTCATATCTGTGGCAATAACACCAGGGCGGATTTCAAAAACCGGAATATTATATTCCGCCATTCGAACAGCGAAAAGTGCGCTGGTCATAGCTAGCCCGGCTTTTGAAATACAATATTCACCACGGTTTGTCGAAACAACCGTCGCTGAAATGGACGTGACAAATATGATCGTTGCTTCAAAAGCGTGATTATTTTGCTTTGGCATGAGCCATTCTTTTTGCAACGCTCTGAGTGAAAAAAAACGGTCCTTCCAGATTGGTTGTCAACACTTCCTGATAATTTTCAGGTGTGGTTTCCAATAAATCCATTCTTACACGCGGAGCAATTCCTGCATTGTTGACCAGCAAATTTATTTGTCCGAAAAAATCATAAGCTTTTGCAATGATCTTTTCCCGGTCTTCGGCTACGGCAATACTTCCCTGACAATAAAGTACATCCGCGCCAAGCTTGCGAAGTTCGTCCAATGCTTCTGCTGCATTTTCTTCATCACGAACGCCATTGATAGCAAGATTATATCCTTCTTTTGCCAATGCTTTGGCAATTCCAAAACCGATTCCACGACTTCCTCCGGTAATAAGTGCGGTCTTTTTCATAAAATATTATGTTGATCTATGATAAGACTTTTATAATTCATCAATCGTAACCCACTGACGTTTTTCCCAGCTTTCAATTCCTTTTTCGGCCAGCTGAACACCACTTGCGCCTGCTTTCAGATCCCAGGGAAAGGCGTGTCTTTTACCACATGTTTTAGAAATAATTCCCATTGCGCTTTAAAAGCATTATCAAAATTTTCCTGCTCCGGTACTTTTGACCAGCCATCAAAAAATGGAATCGGCTGTGCGATATCCGGGTTCCAGACGGGTTTTGGCGTATTTCCATAATGTTGGGTATAACATTCGCGCAAGCCAGCAACGGCAGATCCTTTCGTTCCGTCAACCTGCAAAGTCAGCAAATCATCGCGGCGAACACGAACTGTCCAGGAAGAATTGAATTGAGCAATAACATCACCTTCCAACTCAAATGTCGCGTAACATGCATCGTCGGCTGTACAATGTATAAGGCTTGCCATTTTCATCAATTCTTTCCGGAATATGTGTTGCACCCAGACAGGAAACTGCTTTTACTTTTCCAAAAAGATTATCCAGCACATAACGCCAGTGGCAAAGCATATCGACGATAATCCCGCCATCATCTTCTTTTCGGTAATTCCAGGAAGGACGTTGCGCAGGAATGGAATGTCCTTCAAAAACCCAGTAACCAAATTCCCCGCGAACAGAAAGAATTTTTCCGAAGAAACCACTTTCCATCAAACGTTTCAATTTCAACATGCCCGGAAGCCAGAGTTTATCCTGAACCACACCATTTTTAAGTCCGGCCGCGGTAGCCAGATCATAAAGTTCAAGCGCTTCTTCGGTTGTCGTTCCTGTTGGTTTTTCACAATAAATATGTTTCCCGGCCAAAATTGCTTTTTTCACCGCCGGCGCTCTGCGACCGGTAACCTGTGCATCAAAATAAATCTGAAAATGCGGATCAGCCAGAACAGAATCCAGATCCGTCGTGAATTTTGTGATACCGGATTGTTTTCCCAGAGCTTCCAGTTTAGCTTTATTTCGTCCAACCAGAATCGGATCCGGCATAATGATTTCGTCTGCTGAAATTTTTACACCACCTTGTTCGATGATGGCTACTAATGGAGCGAAGCAAATGCTGGTTGGTTCCCATGCGGCCCGTTACGCCGTTCATGATAATGCCGATCGTATGAGTAGTCATTTTTGTAGGTTTTAGCGTTTAGTTATTAGCTGTTAGCTTTTTGGATTTTCCAATGGATGTTGTTTACTACTTTTATACATGTTCAATAAAAGCTTCTGTAACTTCTTTCAGAAAAAAATCCTGGTCTTTTGCCCAGTGGATATTTGAAAAATCTCTACTTCACAAAATCCATTGAAACCAGTTGCTTCCACCCAGCCCTGATTTTTTTTAGGTCAATACAACCTTCACCCATTAACCCGCGATCATTTAAAAGATCAATCGTATTCACTTTCCAGTCGCAAACGTGGTAAGCAAAAAGATTTCCATTCGCGCCGCATCGGGCGATTTCCTTTTCCAGTTGAGGATCCCACCACAAATGATAAACATCTACCGCAACGCCGACATAATCGTGATTTGAAATACTCAGCCATATCATTGGCCTGGGCTAATGTGTTAATTGCAGAGCGGTCAGCGGCATACATCGGATGTAGCGGTTCAATGGCCAGTTTTACATTCAGTTTTTCTGCCAACGGTAAAATCGCTTCAATACCTTCCCGAATCTGGTTTCTGGAAATTTCAAGCGACTGATCTGGTGAAGCTCCACAAACCAGAACGATCATAGGAGCGCCCAAAGCGGCGGCTTCTTCAAGTAATTTTTTGTTATGGTCAATCGCCTGCGCCCTTCCTGCGCTGCTTGTATGAGGGAAAAATCCACCGCGTACATAAGAAACAATTTCAAGTCCGGCTGCACGAATTATCTCTCCCGCCTGCTTCGGACCAATCCCTTCCGTAGCATTCTGCCAGACACTAATTCCCTTAACACCCGCCGCCGCATATTTTTCAACAGCCTCAGGAAGTGCCCAGGGTTTGGTAGTAATGGTATGAATGCAGCAGCGATCGAGTGTCATTTTTATAATGGTTAATTATTAATGGTTAAGGGTTAATGTATGGTTTGGTTGAATTTTGAAATTACATGCGTTCATAGGTTATTATGTAGAATGATTTCAATGAAATAGTTTTAAGCGAAACTCTTCAAACGCCATCATTAACCATTAATCGCTTGCGACCAGCCTAACAATTAACAATTACCTAATCGCTCCGAGATAATTGTAGTATGGCAATCCCTTATTGATCCGATGCAGATAAAGTGCCACTTCTCTTGCATGGTAATCACCCCACATGCTGGATTCTCCGTTTGGTATTTTTTGCCCATCCGGAATATTGTCCCAGCCATTTGGACGGTGATAAACAGAATGAAGAATCAGTCCCTGATGCGTTGGATCTGTTGATAAATAAGGTTCGTCAAAAAGTGTATTTACTGTCGTCAGACCGGCTTGCCAGTATTTATTTCCTTCTTCTGACTGACCCTTATCATTTAAATATTTTCCCAATCTCAATAATCCCTGTGCTCCAATGGCAGCGGCTGAGCTGTCAATTGGTTCAAAATCATTGTATGGATCGGATTTTCTGGTGGTATAATCTCCTAATTTGTAAAGCTGCGGAGCTCCGGTATCCCAATAGGGAATTCCATCCGATGCGGTATGTTTTATGTAGAAATCACAGGTTGCTTTTGCGGCTTTTAGATAAATATTTTCAATATTTTCACGTCCTCCGATTTGTCCAAGTTCTTCATCTGAAAAATAAGAAAGCGATTCCAGTTGTTCGGCAAAACCGGTCATTGCCCAGGCCAATCCGCGTGTCCAGGTTGTAAAGCCGGAAAATCCTTGCTGAGAATTCGGGCAGCGGAAATTGCCGTCATTGGTATTAAAAACGCTTTCATGCGCTGTTCTTCCCCAAAGATCATAGCTGTCACGGCCTTCACCATAATAAACAGAATATTTTGCAGTAGCCAGAGAATGAAAAGTTCCGCTTTCAAGCAAACTTGTTTTTACATCATTTTCACCCATCAGACTATGTCCCAATAAATGAGAAACCATCAACGCGCGAACAGAGCGGATGGTATCAACAAATAAAGAATGCGGACCATTGAAAGAATGGATATATCCCTGGCCGTCTTTGGTATTAGTCCAGCGTTTTGCCTGAACTGCACCGGAAATTTTCAAAGCCAGTTCATAGAAATCACGTTCCCATTTATTTTCTTCAATCCGGCCTTCGTTCATTAAACGAAGCAAATTGCCGTAAGTACTTACATTATTAAACCCATGATCATGCACACCAAAATGGCCGACATGAGATGCCATATGATCAACCGTATTTTTTCTGGCTCTTTCTAAAAACGATTCGTCACCGGTAGCATCAAATTGTAAAACTTCGGCGCCATACTGAAAACCCTGCGTCCATTCTGTCCAGCCGCGAGTTGTATATTTTCCGTTTACCGTAAAAACCGGCGTGCCTTTGGAGTTATCGTATTCTTTTGAAATAAGATTAATTTTTTCTGCTGAAAGTTGCCACAACCGATCAATTTTTGGTTGAAGCGAAGCTGCGGACAGGTCGTTACGAATCTGCATACGTTTATATCAGATAGTATTATTTAGCCTTTTTATTTTAGGATAATACAAAGATATATTTTCAATGAAGTGCTTAGCAAGGTACATTTTTGTTATTAAATGGTACTTTTCCGAACATGGTCGCGGTATTCGTTTGGGGTTAGTCCGGATTTTCTTTTGAAAATCCGGCCAAAATAGGAGGGGTCTTCAATATGAATGTGATAGGCAATTTCTTTACTGCTCAGATTGGTAAAAACCAGCAGCCGTTTTGCTTCCAAAAGCAGTTTATCCAGAATATATTCCTGTGTTTGTATGCCCAGAAATCGTTTTACTGTTTTGCTTAAATAATCCGGAGAAACTTTCAGAATGTTTGCATACTGCTGCACTTCATGCATTTCCCTGAAATTTTTTTCAACCAATTCCTGAAAACGACCGACGATTTCCGGAACAGATGACGGCAGAAGTTTCATAAGATCTAATTCCTTTCTGACTTATGATGGCACATTTTTGAAGCAACAAGCCGAGATATTGTCCGAGCATGTTCTGATCCGGCTCGTTTCCTAAATGATCCTCCACCATATTTTCCAGAATGTTATGAAAATAATGTCGTTCCATTTCAGTCAGTCTTAAAATAGGCTGTCTTTTGCCGGGTTGAAAAAAGGGAAATTTGGAAAGTGAAGTGGCAGATGGATTGTAAAAAGTGTAAAAATCTTCCGAAAAAGCGACTATAAAACCCTGACAAGGAGCTGAAAATGTCAAAAGATGGACTTGTCCGGGTGTTAAGAAATGCATTCCGGTTCCCTGCATGGTGTAGGAATGAAAATCAATTTCATGAAATCCCTGTCCTTCTTCGATAAACAAAATTTCATAATACGTATGCCGATGCGGAGTATCTGTTGGTAACGGAGTTATGGGTAGTGTTTCAGGTGTTTCTGTTGAAGTTCCGTTACTATTTTTAAACCGGTAAATTTTCAGTGCCGGAACCGGACTTAGTGATTTTGGAAGTGAATGAACAGGGATGGCATCAAACATGAAAGGCACTATTTAGATTTTCTTAAACTTCCTATTCTTCTGAAAAGCCAAATTACCAGCAGAACTACCAGTACCAGCGCAATGATCGGCAGAAAAATAGCCAAACCTGATAAACTGAACGAAGCAATATTTTCAGCCGTGGAGACGACAGGGTTGCCAAAGCCGGCTGTTGTTTTTGACGAAAATAAACGCAGCAGACCCGTACCAGCCTGTACCAATCCGGCAGTGCCGCCGCCCAGAATTATTCCTAAACCCCAATGCAGTACCGGATTGTCAATTTGAATAAAGGAAGTGGAAAGCAAAATTCCGGCAATAACGGCAGCAGGCGTAGCGATGGTATCCAGTAAATTATCAATGAAAGGAACATAATAGCCGCTAATTTCCGCAATTGTTGCAGTCAGTAAAACAAAAAATGCCGGCCATGTTGCCATCCATGCAAAACCTTCACCGGGTGTGATCCATCCGCATCAATGGCTGCAATATTGGCAACCAGCATGGGAAGAAATACACGAAAACCGCTGCTGGCGCTCAGGCCAAGTCCAAGACAAATACTTAGAAAAATTTCCATTACCTGTTCGTTTGGATGAAGAATTAAGAAAACGGGAGTGAAGAAAGTTAGACAAAAAAATGAATTCTTCGTTTCTTTGGTGACGAATTTTACTTTTTCATTGTTGATGATAAGATATGTGATAGTGAACAAGAAATAAGAACCAACAACCACCAGTCTGTGAATCAGGAAACCAAAAGCGGCCAGATATTTGATCTGCCAACTCTTAAACGTTTATACACATTCGTTCGGCCATACCAAAAGCAGTTTTATTTGCTGATCGCGATCATTATGGTTAATGCGGTGTTAGCTCCGTTGACACCGCTTTTGATAAAATACACGATTGACAAACCGATTGCAGAAGGAAATTATAATCAACTGGCGCTTATGCTGGGAGTAATGGTTTTGGTTTTGATCGTGCAGGGATTTGTTCAATTTTGGAATACGTATATGTCGGGCTGGCTGGGACAGTATATTATCCGTGATATCCGGGTTCAGCTTTATGAAAAAATCATTGGACTTGCGGTTGAAATTTTTTGACAATACGCCGATTGGTCGTTTGGTAACGCGTACAATTTCTGATGTAGAAACGCTTTCTAATGTATTCAGTGATGGTATGGCGGCCATTGCCGGTGATATTTTGCAGCTGACATTGATCATCGCTGTGATGTTTTATACCGATTGGAAGTTGTCGATCATCAGTCTTGTCGATGATTCCGCTGATGCTTTTTTGTACTTATGTTTTCAAGGAAAAGATAAAAGATGCTTTTAATGAAGTGCGGGCGGCAGTTTCCAATCTGAATTCTTTTGTTCAGGAACATCTTACGGGCATGAGTATCGTTCAGATTTTCAGCAGTGAAGATATTGAATACGAGAAATTTCAGGAAATCAACAAGATCCACCGGGACGCAAACATTCGGTCAATTCTCTATTATTCAATCTATTATCCCGTTGCTGATGTGATTTCTGCAGCCGGTACCGGACTTGTGGTATGGTACGGTTCCAAGCAGATTTTGAATGCAGAAGTTACTTTTGGTACCGTTACAGCATTTGTAATGTTTATCAACCTGTTTTTCCGTCCGATCCGTCAGTTGGCCGATCGTTTCAATACCTTACAAATGGGAATTGTAAGTACGGACAGGATTTTGAAACTGCTTGATAGTGATGAATATACATCAAATGAAGGTACTTATGTACCTGAACATATCAAGGGAGAAGTGGAATTCAAGGACGTCTGGTTTGCATATAATGATGAAGATTATGTTTTGAAAAATATCAATTTCAAAGTAAACGAAGGTGAAACAATTGCTTTTGTAGGAGCAACCGGTGCTGGAAAATCATCCATTATCAATCTGTTAAGCCGTTTTTACGATATAAATAAGGGTCAGATTTTTGTCGATGGTGTTGAAGTTCATGATTATGAACTGAATGCGCTGCGAAGAAATATCGGTGTTGTTTTGCAGGATGTTTTTCTGTTTTCCGATACGATTGAAAACAATATTCGTTTAGGTGACGCTTCAATCACGCATGAAAAAATCGTAGAAGCCGCCAAACTGGTTGGTGTTCATGATTTTATTGAAAGACTTCCGGGCGGATATACCTACAACGTCATGGAACGTGGCGCAACTTTATCGGTTGGTCAGCGTCAATTAATTTCCTTCGTTCGAGCAATGGTGCATGATCCTAAAATCATTGTTTTGGATGAAGCTACATCTTCGGTAGATAGTGAAACGGAAGAACTGATCCAGAAAGCAATTGAGAAATTAATGGTAGGGCGGACTGCTATTGTCATTGCCCACAGGCTTTCAACGATTCAGGAAGCAAACAAGATTATTGTTGTGGATAAAGGTGAAATCATGGAAGAAGGTACGCATGAGCAATTGCTTGAAAAAGAGGCGTTTTATGCGAATTTGTACCGGATGCAGTATAAGGAAGTTTTGAAGATTGGGTAGAAATTATTTCTTAATAATATAGTTAACAGACCAACTTATTTTCAATGTAGAATAAGTTGGTTTTTTGTTTGCGAAGTATTTTAATCGAAGTTTGAATAAAGTTTGTGAGTTTAAATTTTGTATGTAAAATTGCTGCTACATATCAACGTTGTGAAGTGCTGTGGATGATTTTATTTATCTAAACTTTACATCAACAATGAAAAAAGTATTACCCCAATCCTTGTCGGTATACCCGACTGTCCATTTTCTTTCGAGAAAAGAACGAGAAGTTCTGGTGCTCGTCGCCATGGGAATGACTTCAAAAGAGATTTCTATCAAGCTTGACGTACTTCCCAAAAGTATTGACAATTACAAAAATCGTATTACTAAAAAACTGGGTGTGAACGGTTATGGCGCACTGGGCCATTTTGCTTCCGAGAACAAGATATTACTCCTTGAATTAGGCATTTTCCTCTTTCCGCAGCCAGCAACTGAAATTTTAAAGATCAGGAACTTGCCATTTAATGAAATGGAAAACATTTCGGGAGGTGGTAGCCGGGCTGTGAAATACTATTTCCAATAACGGATATGAACATTTTCAATCCTATTTTTTCAAATCAATTAAATCTCCGATCTCTTTATAATAGCTATGAAAAAGTTACCAAAAGACGTAATGAATCAAATAACGGGCGGTGCTTGTAAAGGTGCAATCATGCAATTGGGAAAGGCATTTATGCTAACCGGAATATTTTCCGGATGGGTAGCTCAGGTGTTTTTTGTGCCTTTTGATTTCTGCCAATTCAGGTCTGATAAGCCAATTTCACCTCTAAAATTGAGGTGAAATTTCTTTTGTTTTTCAAGAAAAATTTGTAATATATTTGTTTCGTCATGACAGATGTTACGTAGCACAGGCGGAAACCCAAACCGCGTGGGAAGTGATTTGGGGGAGAATCATATTAAAAGCAATTCGTATGACTAGTATAAGTGTTCACCAGATGGAGTTGGTAAAAGGAGGAGATTTACATACCTATTGTGGAATTGCAGTAGGAATTGCAATGTTTGCGCCTAATCCATTTAGTATAGCTGGGGCTATGATAGTATGCCTATCTGGAGATACCAGAAAAAAATAAATTGTTTAAACTAAAACATAAATAAAAATGAAAAAAATAGAAGCTATTTAAATGGAAGTTGTTACAGGCGGCGATTTTCTGGACGGTTTTTTATGTGGTGCTGGATTGGCAACAGCAACTACTGGAATAGGTGCTGCATTAGCTGTGGCCAGTTGCGGAAGAGTTTTAGGTTTTTGGTATACTGTACCTGCACCTCAAGGTCAACTTCAGCTAATGCGCTAGATTTTTTTAAGCTGAGGCAATGATTACAATGTTTGTATAGATGCGTTGTGTGATTGCTTTCAAGAATTTCAATTATCTATTATAATTTTTGGATGGCTTACTAACAGTAGCTGCAAGAAATCTGCCGTTAGTCTGTCATCCAATATAAAATGTAATTTAATGGATCTATTTTTTATATTTTTCCGTCATAAATTTCTGGCTTTTATCAGATCTCAATATTCTTTGCATGGTAAGGTTTCTACAATTGCAGAGGTATTCGGGAAAATATATATTTTTTTTTCAATTGGTATTCTGGCATTTAACCTAGATTATGTTGTTGGAAGGATTGCTCCAGATCAAAATATAGTCAGGCTTATTGAAAAGTATTTCTTTTTTTATATTCTGACTGATTTTATAGTGAGGTGGATATTTCAGACAAGGTCAAACTTCAATTTAACACCTTACCTTACCTTACCAATTAAGAAAAAGAAATTAATTAGATTTCTATGCTTTGAAGAAATGTTATCAATATTCAATATTTATTCTATCGTATTTTTTGCTGCTGCATCGTTTCACTTTGTGGTGCCGATTTATGGACTATTAATCGGAATTTCCTGGACGATTTCAGCATTGAGTATTGTATTCCTAGTAGATTACATAGTTCGATACCTTCAAAGAAATTTACTTTTAAAAGTAATATTGGTGATTGCAGGAGTTATGGTAATGTTAATTTTTAGATATTTCGATAGATCTTTTACCTTCGAATATTCTTATTTGCAAATTTTTATAATCTATCCTATTTTCTGCCTTTTACCTGCATCAAGTGTTCTAATAGTTGGAACTAGTTACGTTTCTTATTGTAATTCAAAATTTTATAATGAAAAGGTATTTAAATATCGTAAAAGGAAAATGTTGCAGCTGAAGCTTGCTGATTCTTTATTTTCTTATCTGGGCATTAGTGGTGAATTTCTGAGGCTTGAATTGAAGTTAATTATTAGAAACAAAAGGCCTAGACAATTCCTTGTCGCAAGTTTGGGAATGTTATGTTATATCTATTACTCAATTGTTGCAACTGCGCAAAAAGAAAGTAATCCAATTTTAGTATACGGTATGACTAGCACAGGAATTGGAATCGGTATGATGAATTATGGTCAGTTAATGTATGGTTGGGAAGGTAGTTATTTTGATTTAATTCTAACCCGACCTATTTCATTTAGAGAATATCTTAGGGCTAAGCGCTTGTTGTTGCTGTTATTTTGCTTTTTAGGACTAATTATTTTTCTACCTATCACCTTTTTTATTCCGGGATTTATCAAGTTTTTGTTTTTGGGTTTCTTGACCGATGCGGGAGTTATTTTACCTCTATTAATATTATGGGCAAATTACAATAGGAGGGTGATACATTTACAAAGAACTACTTTGTTTAATTATGAAGGAATTAATGGCGCTCAGTTTTTAGGAATGGCGGTAATTCTAGTATTTATTTCTGTCATATTAGTCCCATTTACGATACTTGGACATAGTGATACTGGTTTGTTGGTTTTGGGATTTATAGGATTAGTAAGTGTCGTTATGGGCAAACAGTGGGATATTTTCTTTGAAAAAGTTTTCAAAAGATATAAATATAATATTGCAGATAGTTTTAGGAAATAATGGACTCGATAGTTAAAGAAGCATTACAGATTTTTGATATAGTAAAGATTTATTCGGATAAAAAAGTCGTGAATATTCCTGAACTCACCATAGATTCGGGAAGGATTGTCTCCCTTATGGGTAATAATGGCGCGGGAAAAACGACCCTGTTTCGCCTTATATTGGATTTAGTTAGTAAAGATAACGGTGTTGTTTTTATTAGAGGTCTGCGAGTTGCCGGAAATGATCATTGGAAAAAATACATCGCATCTTATTTAGGTGAGAATTACTTAATCGATTATCTTACGCCTGAAGAATATTTTTATTTTATCGGGAAGTTACGAGGGTTTTCCAAAGCATATGTTAATGAAAAATTAAACTTTTATTCTGGGTTCTTTAATCATGAAATTCTCGGACAAAGAAAATATATTCGCGACTTTTCAACAGGTAACAGGCAGAAAATAGGCATTATATCTTGCCTTATTCAAGAAGCGAAGATTATTATTTTAGATGAGCCATTTGCAAATCTTGACCCAATTTCAAGATCCTTTCTTAAAGAAATTCTTACAGATTCTTGTAAGAAAAACGGAATTACATGTCTAATTTCAAGTCATGATATTACAGATATTACAGAGATAGCTCATAGACTGATTTTAATGGAAAATGGCTTAATAATTAAGGATACGCCAGCTTGTGCTGAGAATATACAAGAAATTAAAAATTATTTCATTCCTAAAAAATAAATTAGTTCTGGATTGGTTTTAAAATTTAAATTATCGAAATCAATATGATTTTTTTTACACGTTTAGCTGCAATATGCGCTATATCACTATTCATAACATGCTTGCTAAATATTCTTTTGGTCACTGACAGTCTTTATTTTAATAGTTTGGCAGAGAAACTGAGCTATGAACAAATTGAGGCTGTTCTTAATACGACAAAGCAATGGGAATGGCTGGGTTATCTAATGATTCCAATGATTTGCCTTTTAAAATGCTCACTTGTGGCCCTTTGTCTTACGTTGGGAAACTTTCTTTTAACTGGTCGCTCTGATTTTAAAAAAATGCTGAAAATAACAATAAGTGCTGAATACCTTTTTCTTCTACCTGTCGCAATTAAACTAATTTGGTTTTTATTCGTACAAACCACCTACACATTAAAAGATCTTCAATACTTTTGCTCCTTTATCCGTATTAAATATTTTTGAGCCTTCGAAATTAGAACCCTGGCTAATATACCCCCTACAAGTCCTCAACATTTTTGAAATCATCTACTGGATCGTGCTGGCTTATTTACTTGCCAAGGAATTACCAGAACTGGATATGAACCGCTCTATGACGGTCGTGATGGCCAGCTATGGAACCGGCCTTGTGATTTGGGTCGCCTTTGTAATGTTCCTGACATTGGCATACACTTAATTATTGAGGACAAACAAAATGAAAATTTTACTACGGACACTTGGTATTGTTGTCATCATTTCCCTTTTAGGTTTTCTGAGTTACGGAATTTACAAAAAGAAAGAGGAGAAGGCGGATGTAAAGAAATGGATCGAGTCTTTACCTGCTTTTTCACTTAATTCATTGAAAGGTGAAGACGTTACCCGCAATGATATCACGGGTTCGCCGCTCTGGCTTATTTTCTTTCATTCCGATTGTGAATACTGCCAGATGCAAGCTGAAAATATTGGTAAAACCATAAATACAAATGCCTTGCAGGTCTGGATGGTATCGCCCGAACCTGTCGATTCCTTATCTGCTTTTTCAAAAAAATTCAAGTTGAATGGCTTATCACATGTCAAACTTTTAAACGACAAACATGATGCAGGTTATCACACTTTTGGTGTTACTTCTTCTCCGTCTTCTTTTTTATATAGTTCCGGTGGGACTTTAATTAAAAGTTATAAAGGCGTTGTAAAAACTGAAACGGTTTTAAAAGATCTTAAAACAGCTTCCTTTTAACTATTCCGACTTATTTCTCTGAATTTATTTAATCACTTTTTGCTATGCTTAATCAACAAGCTGTCAGGAAAACTTTTGTCCGCCAACAGGATTCTTCCGATTGTGGAGTCGCTTGTCTGCGCTCTGTTTTAAGGTTTTACGGAGGTGATATTTCGCTGGAAAGATTGCGTGAGCTAAGTGGTACGAGTATTCAGGGCACAACGTTACTGGGACTCTATGAAGCAGCCCGTCAGATTGGTTTTGATGCGGAAGGCTGTGAAGCAGATCTCCCGGCACTTGTTGAACATGGCGAACCTACCATCTTGCATGTTATTCTGGAAGGTGATCTGGAACATTATGTACTTTGGTATGGTGTGATGCATAGAGGTTCGACAAATGAGTATTCAGTGAACCAGAATGGTTTTCGAAAACATATTATCGGAGATCCGGCCCAGGGAATAGTAGAATTAACGGATCAGGAACTGTTGGAAATCTGGCAATCGGGAAAATGTCTAACATTAAAACCGAATAACCAGTTTATTAAATCAGATGACCAGTCCGGAAAAAAGCGGGCATGGTTTATAAATCTTATCCGGGAAGATATCAGTTTGTTAATGACGGCTTCCGGCCTGGGTTTGTTGATGGCAATTCTTGGTATGGTGATGGCAGTTTTTTCTCAGAAACTAATCGATGATATCCTGCCATCTAAAAATATGACAAAACTGATTACCGGCATATCCCTGGTTGCGTTTTTGCTTTTTGTCAGGATTGGACTGGAAATGCTGCGCACCTATATACTACTACGTCAGTCAAAAGATTTTAGTAATCGCATCATTTCTACGTTTTACGATAACCTGCTGAATTTGCCCAAAGCATTTTTTGACAAACGAAAAACAGGTGATATCGTCGCACGGATGAATGACACCTCCCGCATTCAGCGTGTGGTTAGTGAACTGGCCGGTCAGGTATTGATCGATATTTTGGTTGTTACGGTTTCCATAGGTTTTCTATTTTTTTATTCATGGCAGATAAGTTTGGCTTTGCTTGTTTGTTTGCCTGCTTATTTCCTTTTGATTTTTAGATTTCACAAGCCTATTAGTGCCAATCAAAGGCAGGTGATGCAGCGGTACGCATTGAGCGAAAGTAATTTCATCAGCAGTATTTCCGGAATTAGGCCAATCAAGGCGTTCAACCGCCAGACTGTTTTTGGAGATTTGAACAGGTCAGTTTATGGTACTTATCAGGATGGGATCTGGGGATTGGGAATTATTCAGCTTCGTTTAAATCTCTATGCTTCCATATCCGGTGTGATAATTCTTATCGGGATCCTTGCCGCGTCGTGTTATATGGTTTTGCATGGTCAGCTTAAAACGGGAGAATTGATGGCTATTATTGGTATGAGCTCCTCCCTTTTGCCTTCGGTAGCAGGACTGGCGCTTCTTGCGATTCCGTTGAATGAGGCCAAAATTGCTTTCGAGCGGATGTATGAATTTGCAGGTTTGCCATCTGAAAATTCATCAAATGGAGAAAAAACGGATTCTTTTTCTTTTCAAAATTTACAGGTGAAAAATATCACTTTCAGATTTCCAGGAAGACGGGCAATTTTGAATGAATTTTCACTGGAATTGAAAAGGGGGGAAATCCTGGGGCTTATTGGTGAAAGCGGATGCGGGAAAAGTACGCTTTTACAACTGATTGAGCGATTTTATAAACCGGAATCCGGCCAGATTCTAATCAATGACGATACTGATATAGAATCCATATCTTTGGAAGGCTGGAGAAAGAATGTAGCGTGTGTGCCACAGGATGTTCATATTTTCAATGGAACGGTGTTAGACAATGTCCTTCTTGGATTGAAACCGAATCTCAATAGCCCGGAATCGTTTTTCAGTCAGGAACCTTATCTGACTTTCCTTAACACTTTGCCCCAAGGATTATTGACATTAGTTGGCGAAGAAGGATTGAATTTATCTGGAGGGCAAAAGCAATGGATTGGCATTATGCGCGCCTTGTTTCAAAAGCCAAAATTGCTTCTTCTGGATGAAGCTACGTCCGCAATGGACTCACAAAGTGAACAAAAGGTTTTGAATATATTAAATTCGCTCAGAGCCGATATGGGAATTCTTTATGTATCGCATCGCTTGCATACACTGGCTAATTTTTGTGATCGTATTTATATTTTGGAAGAAGGAAATCAGGTTAACTCTGGATCTCATGGCGTATTACTTGAAACAGATAATTTATATAGTCGGTTTTGGAAGGACCTGGTGCAAGTGCCTCTGGTGGATTAAGCAGACTTCTCCATAAGTTATTTAATCAAAATTTGAATAAATTTTGTTGCGCTGTCTTTATTGCTTAAAATTGCTTTACATATCAACGTTGTAAAGTCTTTTATATAAGTTATTTAATTCAAAATATTTTGGTAAGCTGAAAGCACTTCCCAAGCATGGATAACAATAAAAACAGCATTACTAAAAACTAAATTTTCGCGGTTATGTTGTTTTACAATGCTTCGTGACTAATAGTAAAGCTTTACTTCTTGAATAGAATAATTTTACGTTCAAAGCCTGTTAAAAATCAGAGGAAAAACGGATTAAACTCAATACTTTTTTTTAACATCGCTATGGAAAAGGAAAAATCAATGATGGCACATTTCGACACTATTCTAAAAGTTGCGGCTATTTTATCCAGCATTATTTTAATAATCTATGCTATTGATATTTTTAAGATAAATGACGCAGTAGTCTTGGTTTGCAGAGTGATAACCACGTTTACTCTTTTTTATTGGTTGTTGAAAAATGCATTGAAAAATTATTGGCTGGAAAAATAATTTAAAATTGAAGATCAATCTTCAATTTTAACCTGTGCATGGTACTATGCTTTTGAATAGCATTCTTGAAAGCTTATAAGAATTATAGAAGTAAATAGACATATGGACTTGAAATACCCTCACATTCGCTTAATCCTTTTCTCGATCTTAGCAATTGTCGCTATCGCACTTTCTATAAATTCTTTAAGAAAAAACATCGATTTTTCCTCATTTGACGATTGGCTTGATAGTCAATTATTATTAAACAGTAGCATGTCAATCAGTTTGTCGGTTCAGGCTTGGAGAGCTTACAAGGAAACCAAAAAGATTAAAGAGGAAGAAATGGATAGAAGTTGATTGGAATAAGTGATAAACAAAATGGAGGCGCAAAATTCAAACTTTGCGCCTTGTTTTTGTTACCAGTAATATTTAATTTTTCCTCCCCGTATCACTCGTACTCGGTATCGGTGGTGGTCCAATTAAGAAGTCGTCATCCGCACCCCCGGTTCCGGTACTATCTCCGCCAACGTCCAGGGTATCACTCCGGCTGGATTGGAAATAATTTGGACAATTATATTCCTTATCAATTTTGAAACTTGGTTTCGGGAATGGTCCGGGTTCTATGCCGATCGATTTGTCTTTGTATATTTTTTCAAGGAAACTCCCGACAATGGGTAAAGCGGTTTTTGCACCTTCACCGAGATTCGTTGTCCGGAAGTGAATACTGCGGTCGTCACCTCCAACCCATGCACCGATCACAAGATCACGTGTGATACACATAAACCAGCCATCCGAGTTGTTGGAAGTAGTACCGGTTTTTCCACCAATTTCATTGTTATTTTTTGTCACATCAAATTTCCAGCGAATACTTCCTGATGTTCCGCCTGCTTCTTCAACACCGCCACGCAGCATATTGTACCATCAAAAACGCAGATTCAGGACTGATTGCCTGACGTGGTTCCGGTGCAAATTCCTGGACAATCTTTCCGTTTTGATCTTCAATTTTTGTTACCAGGATTGGTTCGGTATATTGTCCGTTGTTCACAAAAACGCTGTAAGCTGCAACCATGTCGTATAAGCGTAACATCAAAAGGCCCAAGTCCGATAGAAGGTACTGCTTTCAATGGCGTTGTAATTCCCATCTTTTTGGCATAACGCACCACATTGGCTGGCTCCAACATCATCCGTTAACTGAGCCGTAACCGAGTTGATAGACTGTGCCAATGCACGGCGTAACGTCATATTGGAATAAGTGAAATAGCCATTTGCATTTTTCGGCTTCCATTCTTTTTCCTCACCATCTTCCATGTAAGTTTTTACAAATGGCTTATCCTCAATCTCATCACATGGCGACATGTTATAAGTTGAATCGTCGATAGCCGTTGTATAAACAAAAGGCTTAAAAGTTGATCCCGGCTGGCGTCTTCCCTGTTTTACGTGGTCATATTTGAAATAATTGTAATCCAGACCACCAACCCAGGCCTTGATATTGTCCGTTATGCGGGTCCATCGCCATCATACCGGCACGCAGAATATGTTTGTAATAATCCAGAGAATCCATCGAACTCCAGTATTTTTTTATTTCGCCGCTCGTTTTCCAGTCGTACACCATCATGGTATCTTTTTTATTCAGATACCATTTAACGCTGTCTGGCTGATTCGGGAATTTTGCGGCCAGTGATTTGTACCGGCTTGTACGTTTTACAACCGATTTCAAGAAAATCAGGAATTTCTTTTCCGTCTTCATCGATCCATGGATTTTGTTTACCCCAATGATCTTCAAAAACGCGCTGCAATTGCTTCATTTTCTGCGTCATCGCTTCCTCTGCTTTTTCCTGCATGCGGGAATCAATGGTCGTGTAAATTTTTAGTCCATCGGTATAAAGATCATAGCCATTTTCGTCACCCCATTTTTTGACAAAATCAACAACTGCATTTTTGAAATAATTAGCATTTCCGTCGTAAGGAGTTTCAAATTTGGTTTTCAATTCAATCGGCAAAGCACTGATCGAATCCGCAGCTTTGGCAGTTAAATAACCATATTTCTGCATTTGGCCGATAACGACATTACGACGTTCCAGCGATCTTTTAATATTCCTTACCGGGTTATAAGTCGTCGTAGCTTTTTGCAAACCAACCAAAACCGCTGCTTCCTGAACATTCAGACTGTCAGGAGATTTGCTGAAATAAGATTTCGCAGCAGTGTTAATACCGTAAGCATTATTTCCAAAATCCACCGTATTGAAATACATGGTCAGGATTTCCTGCTTCGTAAAATTTCTTTCCAGCTTAATCGCCGTAATCCATTCTTTGGTTTTATAAATCAATGTACTCACTCCCGGAACATAACCCAGAAGTCCGCGTGCATCTCTTTTTCTGGTTTTGAAAAGTTTTTTCGCAAGCTGCTGCGTAACAGTACTTCCGCCACCACGATCCGTTTCGCCTTTTGCTATACCAAAAGCAACACCGGCCATAGCACGGTAATCAATTCCTGAATGTTCGTAAAAACGAATATCCTCCGTTGCGATCAATGCTTTTACCAGATTTGGAGAAATTTGATCATAAGTAGACCGGCGTTCTGTTTTCAGTATAAAACTTTCCGATCATGACGCCGTCAGAAGTATAGATTTCGGAAGATTGGGAAACTTTCGGATTTTGAAGATCTTCTACACTTGGCATACTTCCCATTAACCAAAGGAAGTTGGTTTCAATACAAAAAATGTAAAAGAAAAATCCAATAAATCCGTATAGAAATAATTTCCAGGTAAATATGACCGGCCGGTAAAAAGCAGAATTTTTGTCAAGATTTTTGTCCCACCAGGCATGATACGCTTCCCGTTTTTCATGTACGGAAAGGAAAAATGCTTCTGTCTTTGTTTTACCAACAAAGAATGCAGAAATACGGAAAACAATACTTTTAATTATTGTTCTAAGCTGTGTTCCAATGAATTGAAACATTGCTTTCAGATTCTTGTAGAAGGTCTTGATAACTTCCATCAAACGTTAAGTTTCATAAAGGTGTCAAAGATAACAAAAGCCGGACACATCTCTGTATGTCCGGCTTTACGAGTGGCTCGCACTAAGATTTTTTTATAAATTTAAGTGCCACGCCATTCATGCAATATCGCAATCCTGTTGGCTTTGGTCCGTCATTGAAAACATGTCCCAAATGACCACCGCAAGTTCTGCAAACAACTTCGGTGCGGGTCATTCCGTGACTTCGGTCAACGATTTCTTCAACACTTTGTTCGCCGATTGGTGTAAAGAAACTTGGCCAGCCTGATCCGGAATCATATTTGGTATCAGAACTGAACAAGTGGCGTATCACAAGCGGCGCAAATATAAATTCCTTCTTCTTTATTGTCATTCAGCGGACTGGTGAAAGGCCTTTCGGTTCCTTTTTCACGCAAGACAAAACACTGCTGTCCTGTCAACTCTTTTGACCATTCCTCTTCTGATTTTATTACCTCTCTCATCGATTTTTTCGGTTTATAGTTTTAAGTATTTGTCATGACAAACTAAACGAATTTGCAATGAACAATTACCAATATAAGAACAACTAGCGCTTATGGAAAATTCGCCTTATCCAGGAATCTTCGGCTGGCCAGCATTTATTTGCTGATTCGGGCGGTCTTCTGAATAATCCCGCGGAAACTCCGAAATATAAATTAAAAGCTTTTGGATTTCCAATATTCAACTAATCCAAGTAAATGATCCGTCCCAATCCAGAGAGGACCTGCCCGTCCCGGCCAATCCAATGGTCGGTGAGCTATACCGGTTCATGATGGATATCGGAACCGAAACTTCATACCACTTGTGTTCATATCTTGGTGTAACTGAAAGCATGGATTCACTTTTCATTCCAAATGCACTTTGTGGTATCAAATTTTGTACCCAAAGCGCATTGACGTAAACATTTGGTTTAACATTATAATCACCACTTACCTGAAATGCCATTGGAAGTACCGTTGAAAAGTGTGCAGCCTGCGTCCCTGATACGCCAAAAGCAGTATTTACTGCATCATAAGCACCTTCTGAACCTTTTAATTTTTGGAAATCATCATAGCGCAAAATTTTGTTGGAAGTAGACAACTTCCTGCTGCAATAAATAAGTAGGATTTCGCCAGCGCACTCTGCCGATGTCGGTTATGGAAGCAGAAATGCGATACAGGTACTTATTTTTACTATTATCTCTTTTTCGTTCGCCTCGTTCGGTGTATGAATATTTATTGATGTCTGGCCGATATTCGTAAACCGCGCCCAGATCAAAACCCCAGCCACTTCCTGCCGGCGCATTTCCTAAGAAGCCAGGAAACACTTGGTTTGAAATTCTGAAAAGCTTCGTCACGGGTTATACCATATTTTACATTAACCTGATCGGCAACAATCAATTGTCTTCTGTTTTGCCAGGCCGGATCCGGTTGAATTGAATACGATGAATTTTTAATTTCTACATTGGCATTGTATAAGCCTATGATCCGTTTTATGGTAACGCCAACTTTTAGATAATCAGTCTCATTGTCAATTACTGTACCGCCAACTGTCATTGCCAATTCGCCTAATCCATTAACATTCAGTCGGCCTGACTGATTTTCAAAATGCTCATTTTGCAGATCAATTTCACGCGTAGTTTTGCTAAGTAAACGTGCCAGTGGTTCTGTAATGTTGGAGCCGTTTGCATAAACCCGTACACGAGCAGCAAGTCCCACACCAATTTTATTTTTAAAAAGACCGAACATAATTGAGGGCAAGACGCATATCTACACCTGCATTCAGCCATTTATCACGGCCGTTTAATCTTTCTTTCAGATACGCCCGGGGAAATAAAACGGCGCCTTTTTCATTCCGGTATTTATCGCCAACACTATTTGTGATCAGACTTAAAAATGAGTATGGCGCATTGTAACGAACACCGCTGTTGGCAGTATACAATACCAGCACCAACAAAATTGACATAAACGCTGTAACGACTGTCGGCAACAAAGGCTGGATTATGATACAAGGCTTGTGTTCCGGAATAATTTCCCATAGCAATGCCCTGCATAAACTGTGACCAGCCAACATTTGATAATCCCAATAAAATTCCTGCAACAAGTAAACTTTTTCTATACATGTGTGTAAAACGGTAAACCTTCGGATTCATTATTCACGGTGCAAATAAAACAGGAACCTGACTGACATGCAAAGTTTGTTTAGTTATAGGGAATAATAATTGATCAGAGACGGAAGAAATTGACATCATTTTTATGAATATATTGCATATACGCGACATTTTAAAACCGATTCCAAATCCAGACAATTTTTTGTTAAGCCATTAACAGCGAAACTTTTGATTCGATTTAAAACTGGATTATTATACTCCGTAAAATAATATTTAGTGGTAATTTGATAGTGATTATATGTTTTGCAAATTGAAACATATGCCATATATTGTTCTGTAAATAATAGAAGTATACTTATTCAAATTTTGTATTGTATGAATTTTTCATTTTCTGATTATCAAAGCGAGGAGTTCTTTGACGAGATGTTTACGCCTGATGGCCAGATTCGTCCGGGGTACGAACATCTTAAAAATAAATTTGAAAATTTGACCACATGAAGACCTTACCAACAGACAGTTAGCTACCGAACGTGCGTTGCTTTCCATGGGTATAACTTTCAATGTTTATTCCGAAGGCGAAGGTACAGAACGGATTATGCCGATTGATATCATTCCAAGAGTACTGCCAAATGCAGAATGGGAGTGGCTTGAAAAAGGTCTGAAACAGCGCATCAAGGCATTAAATATGTTCATACATGATGTTTATAATGAACAGAATATTTTAAATGACGGCGTTGTTCCGCGTGATCTGATAGAATCCAGTAAATGTTTTTTAAAACCTTGTATCGGTCTGAATCCTCCGAAAGGAATCTGGTGCCACATTACTGGTACGGATTTAATTAAAGGTGACGACGGTACTTTCATGGTTTTGGAAGATAATTTGCGTTGTCCTTCCGGAGTGTCTTATATGATTGAAAACAGGGAGTTGTCAAAACAGATTTTTCCTGATGTACTGGCGCGTACCGGTGTTCGCCCGGTTTCTGATTATCCTACAAGATTATTGCAAATGCTTCAGCATCTTGCTGACAGACCTAATCCGACGGTTGCAGTTCTGACACCGGGGATTTATAATTCGGCATATTTTGAGCATTCTTATCTTGCGCAGCAAATGGGTGTTGAACTGGTCGATGCGCGTGATCTTGTGGTTTCTGATGGTTATGTTAAAATGCGGACAACCAGCGGTCTTCAGATTGTTGACGTAATTTATCGTCGTATCGATGACACATTCCTTGATCCGGAAGCATTCAATCTTGATTCTTTGATTGGTATTCCAGGTATTTTTGAAGTTTATAAAAAAGGTCGTGTTGCTTTGGCCAATGCGCCTGGAACAGGTGTTGCGGATGATAAAGTGGTGTATGCTTATGTACCACGAATTATTGAATATTATTTAAAAGAAGAAGCAATTATTCCAAACGTAAAAACATACATCTGCCGTGAGCCGGAAGATTTTGAATATGTACTTGGAAAATATTCATGAACTGGTTGTAAAAGAAGCCAACGAAGCGGGAGGTTACGGGATGATGATCGGGCCGAAAGCGACGGAAGAGGAACACGAAATATTCAGACAAAAAATCCGTGATAATCCGCGTAATTATGTAGCCCAGCCAACAATTTCCCTTTCGCGGGTTCCGTGTATGGTGGATGGCCATGCAGAAGGCCGTCACGTTGATCTTCGTCCTTACATTTTATATGGTGATGAAATTAGTGTAATTCCGGGCGGACTTACGCGTGTGGCCTTGAGAAAAGGTTCTCTGGTTGTAAATTCATCTCAGGGAGGTGGAGGAAAGGATACCTGGGTGCTTTATTAAGTTGTAATTGATCAGGTTTTTAGTAAACAGTTTCAAAAAAGCATGTACAAAGTGCAGATTTCAGGCACTGGCATTAAATTTTTAGTGTTAGCCCATACGTGTAACTGTTTACTAGAAACTATCAACTACACTTAAATTGAAAACGAAATGCAACGTGAAGTAACCGGCTGGTACAGTCCGTCGCTGAATAAACAAATGGATATAGCCGTTTACGGTCACTATGGTATCGCATTGTTATTAATCCCGACGGCGGCGTCTGATTACCTTGAATATGAACAAAATGGATTGATAGAAAGTATTGCTCCTTACATCAATTCAGGAAAAGTAAAGGTTTACTGCATTAATAGCATCAATGGTGAAAGCTGGCTTAATCCATACATGCATGGATATGATAAGGCGGTTCGTCATCAACATTTCAATGATTATGTAATCAAGGAAGTTATCCCTTTTATCAAAGAGAATTCAAGTCCAAAAAATGAAATTATAACAGCAGGAGCATCTCTTGGTGCATTTCATGCGGCAAATCTGTTTTTCAGATATCCTGATTTTATCAACGGTGTTATCGGCATGAGCGGATGTTATGATCTGAGTGTTTATACGGATGGTTATTATGATGACAACGTATACTTCAATTCACCAATCCAATATCTTTCCCAATTAAAAGCGGAATGGCAATTGTCGCTGTATCGTGAAAGCCGCCATATTCATTTTGTTACAGGTTCGGGTGCTTATGAGGTTCCTGAATATTCCAGACAGATTTCATCGATATTAAGCTCAAAGAATGTTCCGCACGAACTTGATATCTGGGGAGAGGATATGCCGCACGAATGGTGGGTCTGGAAAAGAATGCTTCCTTATTATCTGGAAACAAGATTTTAAAATTTTCGAGTGCGAAGCGTTATATAGCGATCACACTCGAAAATTTCATAGTTTTTGAATAATTGAATCTGAATTACTTTATCAAAATATATTGATCAGGCTCCTTCAAACTGTCTTAAAAATCTGCACATCATTTTCAGTGAAAAGTCTTAGATCACTGATTCCGTATCTCAGCATTGTAATCCGTTCAATACCCATTCCAAATGCAAAACCGGTAAATTCTTCACTGTCAATTCCTGCATTTTCCAAACATTAGGATCAACCATTCCTGATCCTGCGATTTCTACCCAACCGGTATGCTTGCAGATATTACAGCCTTTTCCTTTACAAATAAAACAGGAAACGTCAATTTCCGCACTTGGTTCAGTAAAAGGAAAGTAGGAAGGACGCAAACGGATTCTGGAATCTTTATCAAACATTTCTTTGGCGAAATGATATAATGTATCCTTCAAATCCCGGAAACTTACATTCCTGTCCACATATAAACCTTCAACCTGGTGAAAAACACAATGTGCACGTGCAGAAATTGCTTCATTACGAAAAACACGTCCCGGCATAATAGAACGGATCGGCGGTTTTTGTCTTTCCATCAAACGAATCTGAACATTGGATGTATGCGTTCTTAACAGAACATCATCCTTAACAGCCTCTTCACTTTTTGAAATAAAAAATGTATCCTGCATTTCACGTGCCGGATGATTATCAGCAAAATTTAATGCGCCGAAGTTATACCAGTCTGTTTCAATTTCCGGTCCGTAAGAAACATTGAAGCCCATACGTTCAAAAATTTCAATAATTCGGCGACGAACAATGGTTAACGGATGGATGCTGCCCTGCAGGTTTGGTGCAACCGGCAAGTGTAAGATCAATCTGATTTCCTTCATTCACATCAACAGAATTTTCAAGTGCTGTACTGAATTCCTGAAAACGGGATTGAGCCAGATTTTTTAAGGTATTCAGTTCCTGTCCAACCGCACGACGATCTTCCTGAGGAATATTTTTAAGGCCGTCAAACAATTCTGTAACAACACCTTTTTTACTTATGTATTTTAAACGAAATGCTTCCAGTTGTTCTTTGTTTTCAACCAGGCTGCCTTCTATTTCGTGAAGTAATTCTTTTACGCGGTCAGTAATCATAAATTTTATTGGTTGGAAGGAATATTGCTGAGCGGATACAATCTTCCTGGCTCGACCACAGCATTCCTGATATTTTTATTTATGCCTGTGATTTGTGTCTCAATGTCAGGCTTAAAACTATTGCAAAGATAGATAAAGTTAGACTCCTTAGAAATGACATTTTTAACTACATAGTCATTTTACAAAAAAAGAGCCCGATTTTGATGATTTGGGCACTAGGTAAAATTACGTGTTTTACTAAGGTCAGTTACGTCATTTTACTTTTATAATTTTTTTAAAAATCTGTATTTACAGAATATTTAAGTCGTAAATACCTATTTCCGGGTACTTTTCTTAGAGCGTAGGAAGAGCTAAATTTGATTCGTCAAACAACGTAACTACAGCCAACCCCGAGCACTATGAAAAATTTAGGAGACTTTACCCATCAAACACTGTCAGATAATTCTTTTACTGACCGCGCCGTTCACATTTCTGTTCAATCTATGGGCAGAACTATATTTCTAACTCCAGACATTATTACCTTTCTGGAAGGAGAAGGAAATTATACTTTCATATATACAAATGCAGGCAAAAGGTATTTAGTTTCAAAAACTTTGAAATCGCTTGCGGAGTTACTGGACAGCAATTTTATCCGGGTTCACAAATCGTATCTGGTTAATTCGAATTACGTTGTGGAACGTATGGAAGACGATCGTATGCTTCGTATGTCTTGCGGCAAAGAAGTGATTGTTTCACGCAGAAAAATTAAAGAAATTACAAGTATTCTGGATCATAACAATATGCGTATCAGCGCTTAAACCTGTTTGCCTATAAAAAATATTTACTTTTAAAATTAGTGGGTTATTCATATAGACAGCAGCCATCGCCAGATCGATGGCTGCATGTTTTTTGTAAGCCGTCGGCAATCAGCTTTCGGCATTAGGAAATTGAATGTGTTACAAGTTACAAATAAACTTATTGGCAGATTTAAAGCTAATAGCCAATCGCTAACAGCTTAGAACAATTTAATTCCCAAAGTAACCTGCCAGGAAGTGATTTTTTGACGCACAGTAGCACTGTTTCCATCAATTGGTTTATTATTTAACTTGAAAGTCGCCAGATCAGTAAAAGTGCCTTCCTTACGAACATCCAGACTGAAACTTCCCAAATCAAGTCCTGCACCAAATTGATAACCAACAACTGCATTTGATAATGCACCATCACGGTTGGAAGAATATTCTTTAAAAGCATCGCTCAGTTTTTGATTATCACCTACACGAAAAGAAAACAACGGGCCGGCCAAAACGCGGATCGGGCCACCTTTTAATCCAATAAGAATCGGGACATCAATGTTACTGTATTTTATTTTAACGGTTTGTGCTACTGGTTGAGCCATCAGGAATAATTTGAAAAGATCCGCCTTTCGTTGAAACCAAGACCTCTGGTTGAACAAAAATGGTTTTTCCAAACCGCATCCAAACTCCGCCAACCATACCGGTTTTGGTATCCAGACTTTGTTTCAAATTATCCCGGACATCTGATCCATCAAATTTTTTGTATGCATTTCCATTTTCATCATAACGTGTTGTAAAAACATTACCCATCGTTAATTTGGACAAGTTCACACCACCTTTAATACCAAATGCGAAACCTTTTGTCTGAGCCTGCGCAGAAATTACTGTTGTCAGGAATAAAAGCGTCACAAAAATTGTTGTCTTAAGTGATGTTCATATCGAAAATTGTTGATGACTAAAACCGATTGATAACGTCAGGAAATAAAAAACGATACGCGAACTTGCTGTTTTTTGATTTAACGGAAAAAAGGTTTGCATATTTGAGTAAAATTTTCATGCCAGTATTTTAACACTTTATACAACAACAAATTAAGAAAAATACCTTATGGCCAAAGCCAAAACAGCATATTTTTGTCAGGAATGTGGGTATAATTCACCCAAATGGGTCGGTCGGTGTCCTTCGTGCGGAGAGTGGAATACGATGGTTCAGGAAGTAATTGAAAAAGAAGATAAAAAGACAGCAGTTACCTGGAAATCAGTAAATCTGGCCAGTAAACCAAAAGCCATTGCTGAAATTGAATATGCAAATGAGCCGCGAATTGTAACGAGCGATGGTGAACTAAACCGCGTTTTGGGTGGAGGAATTGTGCAGGGCTCGCTGGTTTTGATAGGAGGGGAGCCGGGAATTGGTAAGTCGACACTGATGTTGCAAATTGCACTGACGCTTTCTAATAAAAAAGTGCTTTATGTTTCGGGAGAAGAATCTGAGCAGCAGATCAAAATGCGGGCGGAAAGAATGGCTTCCAAAAGCGATAATTGTTTTATCCTGACAGAAACCCAGACAGCCAATATTTTTCGGCAGATTGAAGAATTCCAACCACAGATTTTGATTATCGATTCCATCCAGACCATGCATTCGGCTTATATTGAATCGGGTGCAGGAAGTGTTTCGCAGGTTCGGGAATGTACCGCTGAATTTATGAAATATGCCAAGGAAACGGGTGTGCCCGTGTTTCTGATCGGACATATTACAAAAGACGGATCACTGGCCGGTCCGAAAGTTTTGGAGCATATGGTGGACACGGTTTTGCAGTTTGAAGGCGATCGACACACAACGTATAGAATTCTAAGAACGATTAAAAACCGATTTGGAAGTACATCGGAACTTGGGATTTATGAAATGCATAGCGCCGGTTTAAGGCAGGTCAGTAATCCATCTGAAATATTGATTTCACAAAGAGACGAACCGATTAGTGGAATTTCTATTGGGTCAATGATGGAAGGAAATCGGCCTCTCCTGATTGAAATTCAGTCGCTTGTGAGCGTTGCTACCTATGGAACGCCGCAGCGGAGCGGAACCGGTTTTGATGCGAAAGAGATTGCAAATGCTTTTGGCAGTTCTGGAAAAAAGAGGTGGATTCAGGCTTGGTGTTCAGGATGTATTTTTGAATGTTGCCGGCGGGTTGCGTGTGGAAGATCCAGCGATCGACCTTTCGGTCGTAGCTTCTATTGTTTCTTCTTACGAAGATGCATTTATCCCGCCTTCGGTTTGTTTCGCGGCAGAAGTTGGGCTAGGAGGAGAAGTGAGGGCCGTAAACCGTATTGAAAGCAGAATTTCGGAAGCGGAAAAGTTAGGTTTCAAGAAAATTTATATTTCAAAATATAACGGGAAAGGTCTTGATTTTAAGGATGCGAAGATTGAAGTTGTGACGGTAGCGCATTTGGATCAGCTTTTTATGGAGTTGTTTTTGAATAAGTAAAATCGGCTTATTTAAATTACAGCATTTTTTAATTGCAACATTAATCGCTCCTTCGGAGCGTCCTGTTTATAGAAATGCCGATGAGACCTTCAGGTCATAACTCTATCGGAGTTTCCTGGAAGTTCCAGGAGGCTCCGATGGAGCCGGGTTATTTGGGGATTGGATATTTTTCTATAAACAGGAGGCTCCGATGGAGCCAGGAACTTTGTGATCCAATATCATTTTTATAAACAAGAATTTCCTATGGAGATGTATTTCCTTAATTTGGCTTCTTATTAATATTCAATATTTCGCATAATAACTACGCAACCGATCTGTCAATCGATCATAAATCGGTTTGCTGAATTCTACAAAAAGCTGCTGAGGATCTGGTGGCAATAATTCCTGGCTTTTGCACATTTTTAATTGTGCGTTGGTTAATGCACGTTCGTCGCCATTGTAATGTGCCCATTCGCAAACCCAGTTATATTCTCCGCCAAATTTTTCCTGATTAGCGAGTTTTTTAGAACTGAAATTCCATAATCCGCATATCTAAAATACCGCTTGAATGAACCGTTTTGCGGTTTTTTGTAAGGCTTGCTTTTACTTTATCATAAAATTCAATTTTTTTCCTGTTCACCGTTTTCTCTCCGATTTTCACGCTATCCTTACTTATGACAGTTTCCGTATTTTTTTCAATTAGCGTTTGCCCGACAACGAAATCATCGAATTGAAGTGTTATCACGTGATCAGGTTTTAATTTCCCATTGGTCGCTTCTTCCGGTGTATAAAACTGGACATATTTATTCAGACGTCGGTTGGTTTTTAAAAACTGATTAATCTGATCCTGAAAATATGCGTTGCTTAATTGATATGCTTTTGAAGTAACCAGAACCTGTTCAACCACAACTTTAAAAGAAGCAATGTTGTACGCCTGATCCAGTTTTTGTTGAACGTTATTGTAATTTGGCAAAAGCTCATTTGCGCGTTCAAATTGTTCATATGCCAGACGAGCATTTTCTCGATTTCCCAATGAAAAGAATTTTAAACCTTCCGAGTAATGGGTTTCTGTTGCTTTTTGTCTCGAATTCCTTTCTTCTTCATAATAACTTTTGGCAGAAACCGCTTGCATACACACATGACATGGTTTTACTGCTTCATACAGTTTGTTCATAATTTGATAAGTAGACAGTAATTCCTCCCAACGCTGAATATCCGGTAAGGTTTCAGCTGCATTAATATCTTCAAGATGTTGTTTTACGGCATTTGGAAAAGCTTGTTTCAGAATTTCCAGAGAAGAACTGTGCGCAGGATTATTTTTTAATTTATCAGCAGCACGAAAAACGGAGTCGTCATAATCTCCTTTTTTCAGGGATTTTTTAGCTGAGTGACAACCGTCTGCGACAATGTAAAAAACAAGGAGAATTAAGATTGTAGATATTTTTTTCATAGAATGTTTCACTGATAGGGGTTCAGCAAATTTCTACAAAAATTATCTCATTTTCGAATGCTTTGCCAAATAGGCCATTAAGATGGGATCAAAACCCTTGGCTATATCAGCTTCAATAAAATCAATTTTATATTGACCGCATTTCAATTTTAGTTTTTGATAAAAATCACCGACAAACTTTTGATAAGATTCACGAACCTGATCAGGCTGCACTTTTATTTTTTCGCCGGATTCGAGGTCGATAAATTCGTATGGACGGTTTTCAAAGGCGAAAGATTCTTCCGTTTTTTTATCTGTTACATGAAAAAGAAGCACTTCATGCAGATTGTGCCGCAAATGTTGTAAAGCAGAAAATATCAGATCAGCCTCTTCAAGATTTTCAAACATATCGCTGAAAATAACCACCAGAGAACGTTTGTGAATTTTCTCTGCCAGAAGATGAATGATACTGGCAACAGAAGTTTTTTGTAAAGGACGCGATTTTTGTAAAAGTCCGTTAAGCTCCTGCATGATCTTATGCACATGCGACGGTGTGGATTTTACAGCAGTCTGTATTTCAATGGCGTCTGAAAATGTACAAAGACTTACCGCATCTTTTTGTCTTTGAAGCAAATAGGTAAGACTGGCCGCAGCCATCAGGCTAAATGTCATTTTGCCGTAATTTTCTTCCGGATAATACATGGAAGAAGAAGTGTCCAGCAAAATATGACAGCGAAGATTGGTTTCTTCTTCGTAACGTTTTACGTACAAACGATCTGTTTTTGCAAAAACTTTCCAGTCAATGTTCCGTGTAGATTCTCCGGTATTATATAACTGATGTTCCGCGAATTCAACGGAAAATCCGTGAAATGGAGATTTATGCAGGCCGGTAATAAAACCTTCAACCAGCTGTTTAGCCAGAAATTCCAGGTTACCAAATTCTCTTACTTTTGCTAAATCCAGCTGCCTGATATTCATAAAACCTGAAAACGTTGTTAATCTTTGGTCCGCATGGAAATAATTTTGCCGACTTTATGATCAATATCTTCATTTGAATCCAGCATGATCATTCCTTCCATACCTACAATTCGCATGGAAACTTTGGCGACTCCACTGGAAACGATTCCGATCAGGCGTGCTGCTTCTTTACTAATATCTACAATTCTGTTGTGGGAAAAAGGTCCTCTGTCATTAACGCGTACTATAACTTTCTGATTGTTCGACAGATTAGTTATTTCCAACATGGTATTAAGAGGCAATGAACGGTGAGCTGCGGAGAGCTCGGTACTTTGATGTGTTTCTCCAAAAGAGGTTTTCCGCCCTTCGAAGCGGGAAGAATAGAAAGAAGCGCTGCCAACTTCTGTTTTACCCAGGCTAATTTGTGCATCTGCATTAAAACCCGCCAGGGCCAAAAACAATAGAATCAGAATCCGAGGATAAGTCATATCTGAGAGTTTAGGTGAAACATAATAAGGTCCGAAGAGCCTTAATTCTTTACCAAAATCGGCGGTTTGTGACGGCCACAGTAACCACGATTCTTCAAATGTAACGGATTAAACCGGAAAAATTGTGAATCGTACCCATAAAGTGCAAGAGAAATGTAGAAAATTTAATTTTTCGGGCGTTAAGGATTTGCTAATATATGCCGGTTTTTTTGTTCGCAGCAATAAACTTTCTATTTTAGCGTTTGCAAACCTATTAAAAACTAAACATAGTGGAAGACAGAGAGCAAATCTACTCCAAAAGGGTCAGGGCGGGAAAACGGACTTACTTCTTCGATGTTCGCTCAACGCGATCCAACGACTATTACCTAACCATTACCGAAAGTCGCCGTCATCCGCAAGGAGAAGGCTTTACGTATGAAAAACACAAAATGTTTTTGTACAAAGAGGACTTTGATAAGTTTGTAGAAGCTTTGAAAGATGCGGTAGATCACGTGAAAACGGAATTAATGCCAGAAGTTGATTTTTCTCAGTATGAAGCCAAAGCGGATGAAGTAGACGCCATTGGTGAGTCAGATTTGAAGTGGGAGTAAAAAAACTTTATGTTTTTAAGAAGGCCTTCGCAAATCATTGACGAAGGCTTTTAGTTTTTCTGTCCGGTAATTGGTAATTTTGCATAAAATTATCAGGGCTTGCTATTCAGGTATGGCCATTTACCATTTTAATATGATGAGTTTATTGGCTTTAAAGGTCTTCTCATCTCATTTGTCTTAGTTTTTATGAGCCTTCAATGTGGAATTGTTGGATTGCCGAACGTTGGGAAATCCACTTTATTTAATGCTATCTCTACCGGTAAAGCCGAAGCAGCCAATTATCCTTTTTGTACAATCGAGCCTAATGTAGGGGTTGTAACAGTTCCTGATGAACGTATTGACGTATTGATCGGATTGGTAAAACCACAAAAGGTGATACCAACGATTATGGAATTCGTGGATATTGCCGGATTGGTAAAAGGTGCTAGCCAGGGTGCGGGTTTGGGAAATAAATTCCTTGCCAATATTCGTGAAGTGGATGCGATCGTTCACGTGGTTCGTTGTTTTCAGGATGAAAACGTTGTGCACGTAGAAGGTAAGGTTGATCCTGTTTTTGATAAAGAAATTATTGATATCGAATTACAGCTGAAAGATCTTGAATCAATTGAGAAAAAAATTCAGAAAACAGAAAAAGGTGCAAGAGCCGGTGATGCAAAAGCAAAAGCTGAACTTGAACTTTTGAAAAAATATAAAGAAACACTGGAAGCTGGTAAAAACGCCCGCAGTCTTGTTGTTTCTGATGCTGATTTGAAAGAAGCTGCTGTTGGTGATTTGAAGTTGCTGACAGATAAGCCTGTTCTTTACGTAGCAAACGTGGATGAGGATTCGATGCTTTCAGGTAACGAATATTCTGAGAAATTGAGAGAAGCGGTTGCGCATGAAGGTGCTGATGTGATCATTCTTTGTGCTGCTATTGAATCTCAAATTTCAGAAATCGAAGACGAAGAAGAACACGAAATGTTCCTTGGGAGAATATGGTTTGAAAGAATCAGGACTTGAGTAAACTGATCAAAGCATCTTACTCACTTTTAAATCTGATCACCTATTTTACAGCAGGTGTGAAAGAAGTGCGTGCCTGGACGATTGTGAAAGGCTGGAAAGCACCGCAAGCTGCCGGAGTAATCCACAGTGATTTTGAAAAAGGTTTTATCCGTGCCGAGGTTATTAAGCTGGCTGATTATGAACATGTACAAATCAGAAGCGGGTGTAAAAGAAGTTGGCAAAATGGCCGTTGAAGGAAAAGAATACGTTGTTGCGGATGGCGATATCATGCATTTCCGTTTCAACGTTTAATTGATATATAATTTAAAACCGATTCCGGTTTTAATAGTAAGAGCAGTCAACATTCCAATTGTTGACTGCTCTTTTTTTGTCTTTCTTAACAAAAGAAATTCTTTTAATCTTCAACCTGATCTGCCAGATCTTTGTGAATCATAGCCCGGAAAGTATCAGCCATATAAATGATATTATCAATCTGGAACTGTGCTTTTTGTAATACACCAACACTAAGTCCGTCAATAATTAATCTGTCGAAAAGCTGGTGGAGCAAAATCAGATCATTAACATTTACGGAAAAGTCCCTGACCACATACATTTGAAATCCCCGGTCTTCTTTTTTTGAAAAATAGAGCACAAGAAACAAATCGGTTGTATTAAAAAAAGATATTACCTGGTCTTCTTCAAATTTTAAAGGCATTTCATGGTGGTCAACCAAACAATCAATAATTTCAGTTTCGTTACTTGTCAGGTACAAATTAGGTGTTAAATCCCAAGCCGGTGAGTTCGCTTTCATGAGAGGTGATTTATGTATAGGTGTCTTTTATATCATAATATACTAATCTATTAAAAAATTAGATCATTTTGAGAAAAATAAATATTATCTTCTTCTGTTCCATTCAATCGTTTTGTACCCTACCAAGCAGATCTGAACGGCCCGCCGGCGGCCGGTGGTAAATAAGAATGTCATAATCATTTTCTGTTACAGCATAATTTCCTTCAATATTTCCTTCGTCCGGTTTCTGTCCAACTTTTACCGTTGTGTAATCGTAGTTAATCACACCCTGTTTAATTACGATCTGACACTGATATGCTTTTGCATCAGCATTATATTCCATTTTATTGCGTTCATTAAGCTGCCATAGATTATACGCGCCATTAACATAGAAGGTTGCGTCCGGATCTTCGGCAACTTTTAAAGTGAAAAGGACCGGCGTATAATCCGCTTCCACACTTCCACGGCCGGATTCTTTTTGATCAACAATATACTGACCGTTCAGATCTTCAATCTGTAAATAACCATTGTCAGAGCGGGATTTATCCGGTGTAAGCGCCAGACTTGTCTGATCCGCTGCACGCTCAATTTCATACACTCCATACCCACGTCCGGATAAAGTTCGGCTGTCGAAATATCTGAATTCATTACCTCCCGGAAATGTATTTTCAAGATTGAAAAAAGTGTATTCCAAAAGCTGATCAAAAGGCTGAACATTTGTCGGTTTGAATCCGGTTTTGGCCTGATCCCAACGGAAATTTTTGCGAATAAAAACTTTCAGATCCTGTTGTGGGGAAATCAGATTATATCCTTTGTAACTGATACTGAAATCAATTTGCTGATCCGTAAATTGCTGCTGAATGCCCTGTGAAAAACGTGCTTGCGCGGTGATACCAACCTTTGTATCATAAATCATGAATCTTGCGCGTCAGAAGCGTTTTTTTTCCTCTGTCGGTATAAACCATCAAAACATAATTTCCTGATAGTTTCAGTTTCGGTACTTCAAATCTGTAATGTGTATACGGGACTTTGGTGCTGAAAGATTGTTCATAAGTTGTGATCGGGTAGTCGTTATACTCGTAAGTAAATTCAATATCATTCAGGTTCGATTTTGTCCAGTCTGCGTTGCAGGAGAATATTTTCGCCCGTAATCCTGTCATATTGGTCGTCATATCATCAAATTCCAGCATAAGCGGAAAAGTGCTTTGAATGGGTATAATCGGCGGTGCAACCAGCCTGGTTGGATTTTCTTTGTCAGCAATGCCCGGATATAATAAAACCGTTTTGATATCATCATTATAAATGAAATCTTCCAGCCGCATATCAGGAAATTGCGCGTAGGAAGTAAGAAAAACAAGACTGAAAAGTGTAAAAAGTATATATCGCATAAATCGGTTTGAAACAAAAATGTAACTTTTAAACAAAGACAACGTATGAAGTTTGACGATGTTTTTTAACATAATTAACTATTTTAGTTTAAAACATAAACTTTATGTCAACTTCAACTGGAAAATATTATTCAGAACAGGAGTATCTGGAAATAGAACGTGACGCAAGTTATAAAAGCGAATATTATAAAGGGGAGATTTTTGCTATGGCCGGAGCTGGTCATAACCATAATCGGATTGTAGAGAATCTTATCAATTGAAATTGGATGGTTTTTTAAAGGAAAAGTCATGTCAGGACTTATTCCAGCGACCAGAGAATTCATATTCCTGAAACAGGTCTTTACACTTATCCGGATTTGCTTATTGTTTGTGATAAAAATCAATATCTGGATGATAAAAAGGATACAATTCTTAATCCAACTGTAATTATTGAAGTGCTTTCTGAAAGTACCGAAGCTTATGACCGGGGACAGAAGTTTCATTTTTATCGGAGCATAACTTCTTTTCAGGAATATGTTTTAATCAATTCCCGTTCTTTTGCAGCAGAAGTTTTTCGGAAAAATGAAGAAGGACTTTGGGTGCTTGCTTCGGAGGCATATAGCCTGAATAATCCATTGGAAATTGCAAGTGTGGAACTGAAACTTTCTATGACAGATATTTACTCGCAGACCGAAGATTTGATTTAATTGTTTGATAAAATAATAAAAAATGGCCATTTCCAGTCCTATGCTGAAAATGGCCATTTTTTATTTGATATTGAAAAAGATATCAACCCAGTTCTTCAACTTCCATCATAGCAGTTTCCCATGATTCGGTTGCCTGGTCAAGCTTTTTCTTCACGTCAGCATAAAAACGATTTAATTCAGCAAGTTTTGCAGAATCATTATATACCGCAGGTTGAGCCAGTTTTTCTTCGGTTTCAGATTTCTTTGCTTCCAGATTATTAATGGTCGCTTCAAGTTCCTCCACTTGTTTTTTCGCTTTTTTTAATTTCTGCGCATCCTCAGGAGAAGTTCCTTTGTTTGTATTTTTTGGAGCGTTTCCATTATTATTGGCAGCCTGATTGCTTTTAACTTGCGGCGGTGCACTGCTAACCGTTGCTTTTTCACTTACAGCAGATTGTAATCCGCGCTCTTCAATCCACCTTTCATATTCTACATAGGTGCCAGGATATTCCTTGATCTGATGATCTTCAATATACCAGATTTTATTTGCAATCGATTCAACGAAATACCTATCGTGAGAAACTACGATGTAACTTCCTTCATACTGCTGCAAAGCCTGGATCAAAATATTCACCGACTGCATGTCCAAGTGGTTGGTTGGCTCATCGAGTAACAGGAAATTTGCTTGCGAAAGCAAAACTTTTGCTAACGCTACACGGGATTTTTCACCTCCGGAAAGAACCTTGATCTTTTTAAATACATCGTCTCCCGAGAAAAGGAAACAACCCAAAACCGTACGTAATTCCGTTTCTGTTTTGGTTGAATTCGCGTATTTAAGTTCTTCTAAAAGATTGTGGTTAACGTTCAGAGATTCCAGCTGATGCTGTGCATAGAACGTAAACATCACATTATGTCCTAATCTTCTTTTTCCTTCAATCGGCTCAGTTCCGGCAACAACGCGTAACGCCGTAGATTTACCACGTCCGTTTGCACCAATTAGTGCAATTTTATCACCACGTTCCATGGTAATACTGGTATGGTCCAGAATTACTTTATCGCCATAAGCTTTTGAAGCATCTTCTAACTGGAAAACGTGACGGCCAGGCTGGGTAGTAAACTGGAAACGGAAATGAACTTTTGCATTTTCGTCAACAACTGCATCCACAACATCCATTCTGTCAAGTGCCTTTACCCGGCTTTGTACTTGCTTCGACTTTGTTGCTTTTGCTTTAAAACGTTCAATAAAACGTTCTGTCTGTTTAATTTTAGCTTGCTGGTTTTCAAAAGCTCCGCGTTGGATATCGTTACGAAGCGCTTTTTCTTCTAAATAGTAAGAATAATTTCCAGAGTACAAATTCAATTTTCCTCCTGAAACTTCAACAATTGTATCAACGGTATTATCAAGAAAGGCTCTATCGTGAGAAACCACAATTACCGCACCTTCGTAACTCTGAACGTATTTTTCAACCCACTGAATAGACGGTAAGTCCAAGTGGTTGGTAGGTTCATCGAGCATCAAAAGAGACGGTTTTTGCAAAAGCAATTTTGCAAGCATAACCCGCATTCTCCATCCCCCTGAAAATAATCTCAATGGTCTGTGCAAATCGTCTGTAACAAAACCAAGACCTTCAAGAATGGCTTCTGCTTTTGATTGAATTGTATAACCATCCAATGCATCAAACTCATCCTGAACTTTTGCAAGTTTGTCTACGAGTTCGTCGCGGTAGTTATGCTCCATTTCGTGCAGAATTTTATCAATCTGAACCTGAAGCTGATTTTGGCGTTCAAAAGCCTGCATCGCAACAGCCAAAATAGATTCGTCACTTTGATAAGAAAGCAAATCCTGGTTCAGGAAGCCAATCGTGCAATCTCCTGATTTAGAGATGCGCCCTTCGTCCGGCTGGTATTCCCCATCGATCATCCGAAGCAGGGTAGATTTCCCTGTTCCGTTTAAACCGATAAGGCCAATTTTCATTTTTGGCTTAATATGAAGCGACGCGCCATCGTAAAGTGCGCGGTCGCCAAGAAAATAACTGAGGTTCGTAATCGCGATCATGCCGCAAAGGTACGGATAAGATAGAGATTGTAAAAATGCTAATTGTTGGAATAGTTATAAAATCAAATAGTTAATCCGAAATATGACATTAATCTTGTAAATTTGTGTTGGTAGTTACACAGAGGTTCTCAAAGGTTTTAAGAGAACCACAGAGATAATTTCTATGAGAAAGATCGTTATAGTAATTTTATAAATATGAACTATACATATAAATTAAGACTAGTACCAGAAGCTGATGGCGGATATACAGTTTTTGTTCCGGCTCTGCCAGGATGTATTACTTATGGTGACAGTATAGATGAAGCGTTGGAAATGGCAAAGGAAGCTATCTCGCTATATGTTGAAGAATTGACAGATCGGGGAGAACCTGTTCCTGACGATAGTAACACGTTGGAATATTCTCTAAGTCTCGTCGCGTGAACTTATCGCCAAAATATTTGATAAAACTTTTAGAATCTAATGGTTTTGTTTTTTAAAGAGCGAAAGGATCTCATCAGATTTTTTATAATGCAGATTCTAATAAAACCGTAATCGTACCTTTTCATGGAGGGAAAGATCTGAAAAAAGGGACATTTCTTGCAATACTTAAACAGGCAGGAATAGAGATAAACAATTAAAAAATTCAAATTTTGAATAACCTATTTCCCATATTTCTGAAACTTGAAAACCTTCACACACTTATCGTAGGTGGTGGATATGTTGGTTTGGAAAAAATAACTGCTGTTTTAGATAATTCACCTGAGGCCACCGTGACTTTGGTTTCGCCTGAATTAAGACAGGAAATTCGTGAAATTGCTGCGGCTAATGCAAGGATTTCTTTAATCGAAAGGAAATTTGAAGATAACGATTTAACGGAAAAGGACCTGGTTATTGTTGCCACAAACGACAAAGAAGAAAACAAGCGAATCAAATCAGTTGCGCGGGCAAAACATATACTTTGCAACGTTGCCGATACGCCGCCATTATGTGATTTTTATCTTTCTTCTGTTGTTAGAAAAGGTAATTTGAAAGTTGCGATTTCTACAAATGGTATGTCGCCAACCATGGCTAAAAGATTGAAAGAAGTTCTAAATGAAGCACTTCCGGATAATCTGGAAACAGCCATGGAACAATTAAAAGCTGTACGAGATATGTTGAAAGGAGATTTTGCCTATAAAGTGGATGAATTGAACCGGATTACTTCCGTGCTGGTTGAAAAGTCAGATAAGGAATAAAAATTAGTAAATCCCGAATTCCCGCATTGCTCTCGGGAAATTTTTTCCTTCGTGTCCTGACCTGCTTAATTTTACCAATGCGAAGCGCTGCAAAGTGTCCAGTTCTATCCATTTCTTCAATGTCAAAACCGGGCAATTCCATTCTACCGCTTTTTGAAATACTTCTTCCGGAACTGCATTGAGTTCATTCCAGCTGTCGTCAACATTTGCTAGCAAACTGGCTTCATGCTGAGCATATTTCCAAACAAGTTCTTTTACAAATTCACTATATTGATCAATTTCTGAATCGAGATAACAAGGCAAAAAAGCGAGCTGTGTTTTTTCTTCAACGCTAATTTTTACCCACTCCGGAAGTTTTAATTTGATTCCGCAACTATCAAGTTTGTAACGGACAATCATCGGAATACAACGAAGTGACTCTACGAAATCACTTTCAAAAGCAAAGAAAAAAGGAGTGATTGTTTCAGTTTTCATTGTTTTTCAAATCAAAAGATTAGCAGGTATTTGAATTTCAGATAATTCATTTTTTTCAGTGCCGCAAGTTGGGCAAACATATTCTTCTGGTAATAATTCAAAGCTTGTTCCGGGTCCAATATTATTTAATTCATCACCATAAGCCGGATGATAAATAGTCAAACAATTTGGGCATTGATAGGCTGATATTGTATGAGATAATGTTTCATTAATCTCTTCTTCAATCTGCACAATTTCTGAATTTTCAAGTGCGCGACGATTATTAAATTTGATGCATAATCTTTCCAGTTGCCAGGGCAAATGAATCTTGAATAATCCTTTTTCAAAAAGAATATGTTTTCGACTGTTTGGATTGAAATTTTCAGTGTAATAAAGATCGTAAACGCTGAATAGTGAAAGTTGTGCAATGCTGATCAATGGCCGCTTTCTTATCAAAATGGAACCAAAAACTTCTGATTTTGAACGCGTCTGAATTCCAAAACAAAGTCCGAAAGTGCGTGTGTCACTTTTGCTTACATAACGTACAAGATAATCTTTCAACAGTGTTCCATCTTCGGTATGATCTTCTGTTTGCCAGGCAAGTTCGTTAGCGGCGTGGCGTACATTGATGTTGTGTTTGCCCAAAATATTGCTCCATGCGCCGCGATGATCATCTTCAATCCCTTTGATAATCAACGATCTCCATGGCGTTACGCATATTTCGCCAACTCGTGTTTTTAAACATAATAGACATAAATCGATCAGGAATTCTACCGGGAATAATTCGTCACGACGGTAAAGTCCCAGCCAGGTCCTGGATTCGTATCGGTTAAATCCTTCGTAGTACGGAAGTGAAAATGAGGGTAATTCAAGTTCCTGGTTTGCAGGTATTGAAATGTAATTTGTTTGATTTTTAACTGCTTCACAAATTGTCTCAAAAGTTACATTCCCATTATCATGCATGCAACTTTCAATGATTTTTGCCAATCTGCCTATTTCATTTGTATAAATTAATTCCGGCCAGCGGAAAAGGTGATTGCTTTGTTTTAACCTGATATATAGATACCAGAAATGCGGTTCTGGTGAAGAAACAAAGTTAAGGTTGCCTGTAAAAAAGGGTGTAAAACTTTGATTCGAATCAGATATATTGATTTTTAATTCTGGTAAATAATCGAAACTGTCCAGAACGGAATGGTATTCATTTGATCCAAGCCATTGTCCGGTGCGAAACACCTCTTCGCCGCAATAGGAGCTGATGATATTTGGATATTTTTCTGAGTTTAATTCATAATTGATATCCAGATTTTGTAAATCCTTTTCCAAAAAACGCACTACCTCGTAATGAACGGTCATCAATAATTGCTGACGGGCGCCAAACCGCACTTTTCTCACACCGGATTTCCATGCTGCACTGAGGATATTTTTCAGATATCCGGGTGACACGATTCCACCGGGGAGATTGATTTTTATGGTATAATAATCGCGCATGGTGGTAGTTTTTAATTATTATTCGATTCAGAATTATGCATCAATTTGTCGTTTCGGATTAATATATCAATTGATATATTTGGCAATATGGCATCCCGGTGCGGTGGGTGCTGCCCATCCCGGTGCGATGGGTGCGCCCCATCCCGGTGCGGTGGGTGCGCCATCCCGTGCGGTGGGTGCCGCATCCCGGTGCGATAGGGCGATGCCCCATCCTAAGATATAACGCCCTTTCAGGGCTAAAATGACGGCATAGCCCTGAAAGGGCGTTATATCTTAGCGTTGGGCATCGCCCATCGGATCCGGGATTGAGTTAGGGCAACGCCCATCGGATTTTTGTCCATCGGTGCCGGATTTATATTCAATCCATCAAACCATCGCCAATTCCATCCTCTCTAAAATCGCCCGAACCTCCGGCCTGCACGATCCACATCCAGTTCCGGCGCCTGTTTGCTGACACAGTTTTTGAAAATCATTACATCCGCTTTTTATCGCTTTTTCCAGATTTCCCTGCCCTACATTATTACATGAACAAACCAGTTTTCCCTCCATCGGATCCGCTTTTTGGCTTGCTCTTAATAATTGAAGCCGCTTTTCAGAAAGTTCAGTACCTTTGGCGATCAAATCCCGGAATTCCAGAAATTCATTTTTATCACCAATCAAAATCGCTCCGACCAGCCTGTCCTGATGGACGATACATTTTTTATAATATCTTTTTGATTTATCTATGAAAACGATTTCTTCATAAGCGGGATCATTCGCAGGCGTTTCTGTCATGCCAATGCTGCTCATGTGCAAGCCTTCCATTTTCAGGATATTCATGGACACGCTGCCTTGGTAAGGCTGGGAAATATCGCCGGCGATAAAATGTGCCGCTGCTTCGGCCTGTTGTTCGGCTGCCAAAGTAATCCCCCACATTTGTCCCCCGCCATTCTGCAATTTCGCCTGCGGTAAAAATGGATTCATCAGAAGTCTGCATGTAATCATTGACAATAATTCCACGCTTGTAATCGATTCCGGCATTGTGTGCAAGGTCAATTGTCGGAACCGTACCAATGGTCAGAACCACAACCTGGCAATCAATTTTCTTTCCGGATTTCAAGCAAAATTCCTTCTACTTTGTCATTTCCGTAATACGTAGAAACTTCAGCGTTGAAAAAGATTTCAATTCCCCGGTCAACTAAATCCTGATAAAGTAATTCACTTGCTAAGGGATCAAGTTGCCTTTCCATCAACCGTACCGCTGCGCTGAATAACGGTAACTTTTACATTCATTTTTCGAAAAGAAGCGGCAAGTTCCAGTCCCAGAATTCCACCACCGACAATGACTGCATGAGACTCAGGATTATTTACAAAAGGTAATAGCCGGTCAGCATCCAAACGCGAACGCATATTGAAAATTCCGGGAAGTTCGGGTACACCTTTTGGCATAAAAGCCTTGCTTCCCATGCCTAGAATCAGCTTGTCGTAACCATGTTCATTTCCTTCACTATCGGTAATGATTTTATTTTTTCTGTCAATATGTACAACACTAATTCCTTTGTGCACAATAATATTTGAATCTTCAAACTGATCCTCGCGCAGTTTTACCAGTTGTTCCCAGGTTTGCTCGCCACTGATATAGTCGGGCAAAAGAACACGGTTATAAAAAGGATATATTTCTTTTGAAAAAACATGAATTTCGTCTTCCTGATTTAAGGCGCGATAGGTATTTATAAAACCCAGTCCAGCGGAACCTGCACCGATTACAATAATTTTTTCAAAAGGTTTTTTGTATAATTCAACCTGCACTGCGGAAAATTTAAAATCCGGTTCTTTTGAGCGTGGATCGACAAGCGAATTGGTAAGATTATTAGCTCTTCCCAAATTGCTACCCAGGATTTTCCCCCAATGCATCGGTAAAAAACATAATCCCTGTCGAACGTCTTCGGTCAATTGCGCCTTAACCCGAACTTCACCGCGACGCCCTTTTATTACTACTAATTTTCCTTCAGTAATATTTCTGGCCTCGGCATCTTTGGGATGAATTTGTAAAAATGGTTGTGGGATATGTTGTTTAAGTTTGGTTACCCGGCCGGTTTTTGTCATCGTATGCCATTGGTCGCGGATACGGCCGGTGGTAAGTACTAACGGGAAATCTTCATCCGTCGGTTCGGAAGTATTTTCATCCGCGATTGCGAAAATTTGAGCTCTTTTGTTAGGGGTGTAAAAGTTGTGATCTGTGAAAAGTCTTTTTGTTCCAACTGCTGAGGATAGCGTCATACCTTCATCTTCGCTTGTTGGTGTGGTCTTGTTATTTGTCAATTTTTTTGCTGCCAAAGGCCACTGAACACTGCGTTTATTTTTCAGTAAATCATAACTAACACCTGAGACGTCAACATTTGTATCGACTAGTGATTTTGACATATTCGTCATAAACCTCGGAAGTATTTTCATAATTAAATGCCTCTGCAAAACCCATTTTTTGAGCAAATTTCCAGATTATTTCTGCATCCGGCAAAGCTTCGCCCGGTGCTTCCAGTGCTTTTGGAAGATAGGTAATTCGTCTTTCGGCATTCGTCATCGTACCTTCTTTTTCCAGCCAGGCAGCGGCTGGTAAAACTACATCGGCAAAATTGACCGTATCAGCCAGATTTGAAACATCCTGAACCACGACAAACCGGGCATTTTTCAATGCTTTTTCTGCCATGTTGATATCCGGCATACTCACCAGCGGATTGGTATTGATAATCCAGATCGCTTTCAAACGCTCGTCGGCAAGTGCCTCAAACATTTCCGTGGCTGTAAAACCAGGTTTGTGCGCAATTTTTACGGGACTATTCCAGAACGATTCCATTTCTTCCCGGTGTGCAGCATTTGTCACATCACGATGTGCCGGGAGAATATTGGCAAGTCCGCCCGTTTCTCGTCCACCCATGGCATTTGGTTGTCCGGTTAAGGAAAACGGACCATTACCGGGAGAACCAATTTTTCCTGTAATTAAATGCAAATTAATCAGCGAAAGATTTTTATTTACGCCAATTACCGATTGGTTTAAACCCATCGTCCATAACGAAAGAAATCCTTTTGACTTGCCAATCCATTCCGCAGCCTGATAAATATCCTTTGCATCAATCCCGCAAATTTCCGCAGCTTCGTCAATCGTTCTTTCAAAAACTTTTTCCTGAAACTGCGAAAATCCGTCGGTATGGTTTTCTATAAAATCGTTGATTGATGTAATTTTTTTCAATCAGTATCCGTCCAATCGCATTGTTCAAAACAATATCAGTTCCCGGAACAATTCCTAAATGCAAATCCGATGAACGGGCGGTATCGGTTCGTCGTGGATCTACACAAATAATTTTTACATCCGGATTTGCTGCTTTATGAGCTTCAATTCGTCGCCATAAAATCGGATGACACCAGGCCGGATTTGCTCCCGTAACATAAAAAACATCCGCTTCTTCTATATCATCATAACAAACCGGAACGCAGTCTTCGCCCAGTGAAAGTTTGTAACCAACCACAGCAGAACTCATGCAAAGCCGGGAATTGGTATCAATATTATTTGAACCAATAAAACCTTTAATCAGCTTGTTGACCAGATAATATTCTTCCGTCAAGACATTGTCCCGAAACATAAAAAGCAACCGAATCCGGACCGAATTTTTTGATCAATGTCTTAAAAACCGCCGCCGTTCTGTCCAGTGCTTCATCCCAGGTTACCCGCTGCAAAGGCATCGACCTGTTCATCCGCATTTGCGGAAATAACAACCTGTCCGATTGGTCCATCACCGTGTAATGCAGATTCATCCCTTTTGAACAAAGCATACCTTTGCTGGAGGGATGTTCCTTGTCTCCCTCCAGACTCAGTCGTCCGTTCGCTTCCTTCGTTACAACTACGCCGCACCCCACGCCGCAATAGCAGCAGGTAGATTTATAGGTATCAGAGGAAGTTTTCATTTTAGGTTAAATTATATTTGAAGATTAAGAATTGGCAGTTTCGAAAGTGTTTGCTTCTGGTACTGCTGTTCTTATTTTTTCAAAATTGACAAGTGCTACAATCGCAGCGATGCAGGCGATGGCGACACCGATATAAACAAATGCCTGTGAGTAAGAAATTGAGCTGGATTTGAATAAAAACCCTGCAAGTACAGCGCCCACATTTCCGCCTGCTCCCACAATTCCGCTTACTGAACCAATCGCTTTTTGATTAACAAAAGGAACAATCGCATACGTAACGCCATTAGCCATTTTCAAAAACATTGCAAAACATAACATGCTGATCACAGCAATAGTCAATGTTGCACTTTGTGCAAATAATGCAATTCCAATTCCTTCCATTGCCAGCAAAAGAGCCAGTAAGCGTCCTTTGCCGAACATGCCATATTTTAAACCAACTTTATCAGCCACAATTCCGCCGAATGCTCGGGCGAATAAATTCATGAAACCGAATGTTCCGGCCAGAATTCCGGCTACTGCCAGTGTCGTGTCGAAATTTTCGAAAAAGTATAAAGCAGCAATATTGTCAAATGTGATTTCTATGCCGAAACAAGCTCCGTAAGCCAGAAAAAGTGCCCAGGTGCGTGGATCTTTCATCGCCATCGCCATTGTTCCTTTTGATTTTGACGGTAGAATTTTGGCTGAAGTCCGGTAGCTCTTCAAAATTTCCGGCAGGCGTATCTTTTGTGAAAAAATAATATACAAAAGCGAAAATAAGCAGATGCACACCCGGAATGATCATAGCAAGTCTCCATGCCGATTCTGGCAAATAACCCGCTCCAATAAAACCTGCAAAGATCAAAGGCATAACCATATTAGTAACACCGCCACCCAGATTTCCCCAGCCACCGGCCACAGCATTGGCAGTGCCTACAATTTTTTTGTCAAACATGACAGACGTGTGATATTGCGTAACTACAAACGATGCGCCGATGACGCCAATCGCCAATCTGAAAAGTAAAAAACCTTCATAGGAATGAACCAGACCAACAGTCATTACCGGTATAGAGCAAATTCCCAAAAGTGCAGTATATGTTTTTCTCGGTCCCCAGGTATCGCAAAGTTTCCCGATAGCGATTCTGGCAATCACAGTTGCGGCAACAGATGCAATAATAATATTTCCGATCTGTCCCTTTGTTAGACCAAGATCTGTTTTAATCACAGTCATCAATGGCGCCAATCCGAACCAGCCGAAAAAGCAGAGAAAAAATGCCATCCAGGTCAAGTGGAAAGTTCTCATTTGAATGCCTTTCAGACTGAAAATATTTAATTTTTGTAAAGGCTTATTAGTCGTTTCCATAATTGAGAATATTTAAACTTTTGATAATAAGAGTGATGTAGAATTCAATGTCAATATTGATCGTTATTTCAGGAAATCCGGTTTGATACTAATCATCAGATAAGCCCAGTTCGCCATTTTTTGGGGATCTGTTACGGCCTTGGCCTGAGCCAGAGAACTGGTTGGCAAGAAGGTGCAGTACCCGCCCTGGAAACTTATTGTTTTTGTCAAATTGTAGGTAGCAATGATATCAAGTTCCTCGCCAAAATTGCTGCTTAGCTTTTCATCTTTTGTATTGATTATTTGCGCCGCACTTGAAAATTGATGTAGATCTGTCTGGATTGAAAGTTTTGAAGATGCTTTGATTGTACTGGTCAAAAACAAATCAGACAATCCGCCTTTTCCAAAACCGTTGGCAGCATAGAAATAATCCATTTGTCCCCAAAACTTGTGCGGAGTACCATATAACGGATCGAAACTTCTGTTTTTTGTACTTCCTGAACCGCTTCCGGACGTATAATCAAAACCTGGCCCGATCGAAATAAATCTGTTCACTTCATAAATTCCTCTTACCGAATACATGTAAGCAGACAAATCGGTACCATCTTTATCTTTTCCTTTTTGCAGATACGCGCTGGCTGTCAGATTCCATACTTTTGCCAAGTTTTGTCTGAATATAAGGCCCTAATGTTACCCGGCTATTTACACCTTTTTCAAGTGTTTTTGTGCCCGTTGCTGTCAGGCTATATTTTTGAAAATCGTCTTTTAAAATCAAAAATGAAGCAATTCCCTGGTTCAGTTTTTTACTGACATAACCAAATTGCATGGACTTGTACATGGTACCAATTCCGTTCGTTCCGGCGGCATATCCGTTGGGAACTCCGTTGTATAAAGTACCTGTTTTTGCCTCACTGTTCTGGTTATACGCAAAGCCCAAATGTGCGGTAAAACCTTTGTCGCTATACTTAATTAAAGCTGCGTCGTGGCGTCGTGCCTGTTGCAGCCAATCCAGGTTTCCGAGCAGACGGCTATCGTCATAAAGCAATTCCTGACGGCCGATCTTGATCGAAAATTCTTTTCCCTGTTTGGTGTAATTTGTGTCCAGCAAACTGATTTCTCCCCAGGCTTCATGTAACATAAAACCGTTTAAACTGGCATTTGTTACCCGGTTATTCGTTGAGGCATCCTGTCCCCAGACGCGTACGTCCTGTGCAGAAATGTAAAAATTTGTGCGATAGCCTTTGTATCCCACATTCAATCGTGTGCGTTGTGAAGTAAAAAATGCCGGTTTGCTTCCCTTGGAAAGGGGAGAACCTTGTCCGTCCAAAAGCTCGGAACGTGTGCGAAGCTGACCGGAAATACTTAACTGAGCCGAAGATTCAGATGGCAAAAGTATAGAAACTCCCAGTGCTGCCGCGATGTAGAGGTAGCGAATTGTTTTCATTTGGATCATTGGATAAAATGAAAAAGATGACAGTGCCATTTTGAGATGGCAGAATTCATACCTGGCGGCAACTCCGTGCGGTCAGGTAATTTCAGAATTTGCTTTACGTTCTTTTTTCCATTTTATTTGATCTGTTTGTGTGAAACATAAACAACATCCCTAGGTTTGAATAGCCCTGTTGGGATTAATACCTGAGCCGATTTTGGTGTCCCCACACCGGATCGGCTTTTTTGTTAAAGTGCGAGATTCGCACTTTGCAAATATTCCATCGCATAGGATGGATGCAATCCTACAACCTCTCCGAGCACAATGATTGCGGGTGTGCCAAGCTTATTTTCTTTTACTAATTGTGGCATTTCCCAAACTTGTCCCATGACACTTTTTTCATCCGGGCGCGTGCCGTTCTGGATTACTGCCATAGGTAAATGTCCGCGGCCAAAATATTTGTATAAGTCACAGATTTCGTTCAGTTTATTCATTCCCATCAAAACCACGACCGTCGCTTTGGATTGGGCTGCTAATCGCATATCGTCAGACAATTCTCCATTTCTGTGTAGTTCCGGTGATTACCCAGAAACTTTCACTTACACCGCGTCGCGTAACCGGAATTTCCAAAGAAGCCGGAACTGCAATACAGCTTGAAACGCCAGGCACAACTTCGCAGGTTATATCATGGTCGCGGGCATATTCCATTTCTTCATGACCTCGTCCGAATACAAAAGAATCGCCGCCTTTCAAACGAACAACATGTCCGCGTTTTCTGGCAAGTCTTACAATCAGTCCGTTGATTTCATCCTGAGAAAAGGAAGCTTCGCCGACTTTTTTTCCTACATATATTTTCAATGCAGCTTCCGGCGCAAAATCAAGGATTTCGGTACTGACAAGTTCATCGTATAAAACAACATCTGCCGTTTTTAGCGATTTGATTCCTTTTAAAGTAATCAGTTCTCCGTTTCCCGGACCTGCTCCAACAAGTGTAAGTTTCGGCTCCATCTCTTATATATGTGTTCTGGTGAATATTAGAAATGTACTATATATAGTAAATAGTAACTATTTCTATTTGTTGGTTCAAAATTAGCATCAATATTTTACAAAACAACACTTTTGCCAAAAAATAAGTATTAAAATGAACATATATTAGAATATAAAGTTAGGAATATTGAAAAACACAGTTTAATTTTGACTTGTGCTATTAGATAGTTAAAAGGGTTAATTATTAAAATAATACAACAAAACAACAGGGTTATTCAAATTTAATAGTTATTAGTAACTATGAAAGCAAACACAAACACACATATCGTTGTCATCGGCAATGGTATGGTAGGCTACAAATTCTGCGAGAAATTGCTGGCCAGGAAAAAAAATGATCAGGAATTTACACTTACGGTTTTTGGGGAAGAACCACGTGTAGCTTATGATCGCGTTCATTTAAGTGAATATTTTGCTGGTAAAACCGCAGATGATCTGACAATGGCAAGCAAAGAATGGTATGCTGAAAATGGTATCAGGCTATTCCTTTCGGATCCTGTTGTCGATATTGACAGAGAAGAAAAACTGGTGAGATCTCATCATGGTCACGTAGTACATTACGACTATCTGGTGATGGCGACAGGCTCCGGTGCGTTTGTTCCGTCAATTCCCGGTGTGGAAAAAGATGGTGTTTTTGTTTACAGAACAATTGAAGATTTGGAGCTGATCCAGTCTTATGCCCGTAAAGCAAAAAGAGGTGCTGTTTTGGGCGGCGGTTTGCTTGGACTTGAAGCGGCAAAAGCGTTGCTGGATCTTGGTTTGGAAGAAGCGCATGTGGTAGAATTTGCCTCGCGGTTAATGCCAAGACAAATTGATGATGCCGGTTCGAAAATTCTGCAAAGTCAGCTGGAATCTCTGGGTTTGCAATATTCATCTTGCCAAAAGTACGCAGGAAATTGTTGGTGATGATTGTATCAAAGGGATGCAGTTTAATGACAATACTTTGCTGGATGTGGATATGCTGGTGATTTCTGCAGGTATCCGTCCGCGGGATGAACTGGCAAAAATTGCAGGACTGGAAACGCATCCGCGCGGAGGAATTGTTGTAGATAATCGGATTGAAAACTTCCGATCCATATATTTTTGCAATTGGCGAATGTGCTCTGGCGCATCACATGATTTACGGATTAATTGCTCCGGGTTATGAAATGGCCGAAGTGGTTGCCAATGCTTTGACCGGCGTTGATAAGGAGTTTTTGCCTTATGATATGTCGACGAAACTGAAACTGATCGGAACAGATGTTGCGAGTTTTGGTGATCCGTTTATCGAAGAGCCAGCCTGCAAAACGATTCGATACGAGAATAAAGCAAAAGGAATTTATAAAAGAATTAATGTGTCGCCGGATGGTAAAGAACTTGCTGGGCGGAATTTTGGTAGGCGATGCGGAGCAATATAATATGCTTTTGCAAACCTGTAAGAATAAAACAATTCTGCCACCTGATTCCGAGGATCTGATTTTGGGTTCAAGAGGTGGAGAAGAAGCAGGTGCCGGCGTGATGAGTTTTCCGGATGATGCGCTGATCTGTTCTTGCGAAGCGATTACCAAAGGAATGCTTTGTCACGAAGTTGGTGAAAAGGGCAATATGACGATTGATGCTATTGAAAAAATCCTGTAAAGCCGGAACCGGATGTGGTGGTTGTGTGCCGATGGTAAAGGATATCATTCAGGGTGTGATGAAGCAAAATGGCAATATATAAAAACGGTTGTCTGCGAACATTTTGATCATTCACGCCAGGAATTGCTGGATCTGGTAAAAATGAATGGGTTGAAAACCTACGGTGAAGTGTTGAATGAGTTTGGAAATGGAGATGGCTGTGAAGTTTGCAAACCGGTTGTGGCATCGGTGCTTGCCAGTCTTTGGAATGAAAATGTTTTGACAAAAGACCGTGCGCCGATTCAGGATTCCAACGACCGCTATTTGGCAAACATTCAAAAAGGAGGTACTTATTCGGTTGTTCCGCGAATTCCGGGTGGAGAAATTACGCCTGATAAATTGATTGTTATCGGTCAGGTTGCGAAAAAATATGGTCTTTATACCAAAATTACCGGTGGACAACGGATTGATTTATTCGGTGCGCATGTAAATGATTTGCCTGATATCTGGGAAGAATTGATTGATGCCGGTTTTGAAAGCGGACATGCCTATGGAAAAGCGTTAAGAACCGTGAAAAGCTGTGTAGGGTCAACCTGGTGCCGTTTTGGTGTTCAGGATTCGGTGTCTTTTGCGATTGAAATTGAAGACCGTTATAAAGGAATTCGTGCTCCGCATAAATTTAAATCGGCGGTTTCGGGATGTGTACGAGAATGTGCGGAAGCGCAGAGCAAGGATTTTGGCATCATTGCTACTGAAAAAGGCTGGAATTTATACGTCTGCGGAAATGGTGGTTCAAAACCTCAGCACGCGCAGTTGCTCGCTTCGGATGTTGACAAAGAAACCTGCATAAAACTGATCGACAGATTCCTGATGTTTTATATCAAAACAGCCGATCCGTTAACAAGAACGGCGACCTGGCTGAATAAAATGGAAGGTGGATATGTCTTACCTGAAAGCCGTAGTTGTTGATGATCTTCTAGGGATTAGCGACTGCATTGGAAAAAGAAATGCAAACCCTGATCAATAACTACAAATGTGAATGGAAAGAAGTTGTTGATAATCCTGAACTGAGACAACGTTACTCTCACTTCGTAAACGTCGCCGGACAAAGATCCTACCGTAGCATTCGAAGATATGCGTAGCCCAAAAACGAGCCAAAGAGTGGGTTTAGCAAAAAAGGCCTGAAAGGCCGACATATCTTAGCATCGGGCACCGCCCGATGGCGCCGGACGGCCCGATATATCACCCGATGGCACCGGGATGTGTATGCTATCAATAAATCATTCCTATAAAAAATCCACCATGGAACCAACACAAAATACAAAAGACAGAATAACCTGGCACCTAGCCTGCAACGTAAACGACATTCCCGAAGACGGCGGAGGCTGCGCATTAATAGAAGGCAAACAAATTGCTATCTTTAACTTTGCCCGAAGAGGCGAATGGTATGCAACAGACAACGAATGTCCGCACCGCCAGCAAATGGCAATTGGGCGTGGGATGATCGGCAGCCAGGGAGAAGAACCCAAAGTGGCTTGTCCTTTTCACAAAAAAACATTTTCGTTAAAAACCGGACACTGTCTGAATGACGATGATTATAAAATCAATACCTTTCCCGTCATCGTGAAAGAAAATCAGGTTTATATCGGTTTGTAAAATAGTATGGAAAAACTCGAAAGTCAGGTTGCAGATCGTCTGACCCGTTATTATATTGTCGCGCTGACTTTGGTAGCCGTGCTCACAGTCAGCGGACTTTTTTTAATCCGAAGAACGATTAATAATCTCAACCACGACAGCCGTGTTGTGAATGTTGCCGGGCGCCAGCGTATGCTAAGCCAGCGACTTGACAAAACTTGCGATTTTACAAACAGAAAGAATTCCTACAGATGATTCTGTTAAAATCGATTCCTTGCTTAATATCTGGAAAGTAAGTCACGAACAATTGCTTCGGGGAAGAATCAGGATGGAAAGTGAATTTGTGGTTTTGAAAAGTGATTCGATCAAAAAATATGTATAAAAATCTGGAACCTGTTTTTCAGACGATCTACAAAAATTTATTGATCGTTGATGATGCCGCAGTTTCGGAAGAAGAAAAGAAAAAGGCGCTACAAATCATTCTAGCAACTGAGCCCATATTTCTTAGTCAGAATGGAGGAAATCGTTTTTCAGTTTGACAAAGAAAGTTATGGAAGAATAAGAATTTTGGAACAAATTGAATGGATCCTTGACATTCATAACCCTGCTGGTTCTCCTGGCAGAAGGCATTTTAATTTTCCGACCTGTTGTGAACACCACACGACGGGTCGTTCGTTTGCTGGCGGCATCCGAGGATGCGGTACGAGAGGCGAATAAAAAATTAAAAATTGCCAATATCCAGCTTATTCGTGCACAGGACGATCTGATCAGAAGTGAAGAAGAAAAATATCAGCTGCAACTAGCCGAAGACCGGATTCAGGACAGCGGCATTAATCGAAGGGCAGGAAGAGGAAAGAAAACGTTTTGCCCTGGAGTTGCACGACGGAATCGGGCAAATGTTGACCGGACTGAAACTGCACGCAGAAAAACTTAAACAAATGCAGTTTGATGATGAAAAACAGCGGTTACGTTTTGATAAACTTGTTGCACTCATTCAGGATACAATTCAGACCACAAGGCAGGTTTCCTTCAATCTGATGCCGTCTGTTTTAAGTGATTTTGGATTAAGTGCTGCTTTGAATTTGCTATGTGAACAAACGCAGGAAACATCGGGTATCAAGATAAGCATATGAAGGTATTTCTCGATCGCCTGGAACTTAGCAAACCCATGGAAATTGGCTTATACAGAATTGCTCAGGAAGCATTAAATAATGCCGTAAAACATTCAGAATCGGATAATATAAAGATAAAATTAGAACAAAACACGAATCGGATTTTTTTGGAGATTGAAGATGATGGGAAAGGATTTTTAATTAGTAATTTGAAAAACAAAAGCGGATCTTTTTGACACAGAACGGAATTGAAAACATCCGGACGCGTACGCAATTGCTCAACGGTGAAATGAAAATTATATCGAAAGTGGATACCGGTACGAGGCTGGTCATTAATATCCCTGTGTAATCATAAATCTGAACGAGATGCCAATACGTATACTAGTTGTTGATGATCATTCGGTGGTGAGGCAAGGTATTATAACCTTGCTTGAAGATGAGGAAGATATTCTGATCGTAGGAGAGGCGTCGGATGGCGATGAGGTGTTGGATAGTGATTGCAAAACTTACAACCCGGATGTGGTTCTGCTGGATCTGACAATGCCTCGCATGTCGGGACTGGAAGCTATCAAATTAGTTGGTGCCGGTTTTTCCTGATGTCAAAGTTCTGGTTTTCAGTATGCATAATAATCCGGATTATATTCTTTCTGCTGTAACAAGCGGAGCAGCCGGTTATCTTCAGAAAGATACCAGCCGGGACGAGATACTGAAAGCAGTGCGCAGTGTTGCAGCCGGTGAATTATATTATCCGCCCAATGCATCTTCAATTATCATACGAAATCTTATTCTTCCAAAGAAAGAAGTTGAAGTTCTGAAGCTAAGAAGTCCGGGAACCCAGTTCCGTCTGGAACAAAATGACACCCCGTGAACAGCAGATTCTTACAATGTCTCACCGAAGGAATGAGCAGCAAAGATATTGCTGAACATTTTACAATAAGCTCCAATACAGTTGCTAACCAGCGCGCCAGTATCATGCGAAAAGCAAATGTTAAAAATACCGCTGAACTAATCGGATTGGCGCTACGGGACCGCGAAAAAGTGTAAATGTCACACGAAGAAATGTAACCGATATATGGTAAAAGATATTTTTTTTCTTACATTTATTACCATATCGCCCCTCCCCATACATATCTTGTACTTAATTAAAGTCACTTGCTGTCACAAATTTGGCATTTTGGCTTATCCTGAAAATATTATTGTTCAAAAAAAGTATTTTGGTTAGAATATATCTAACCCGGAAAATAATCGTTTATTAGATTGATTATCCGTATAATTGAGTTCATTAAAATTTGAGACCTATTTAATATAGAACTTTACTACCATTCAAGTATGAAGATTTTTTATCGGACCAGTGGTTTTCGACCATTCTTTGTGTTCTTGTTAGGTACTTTTTATCTGTACCGTTTTTACAATAACCCCAAAGCAGGTAGCAGCTGCAAATATTGAAGTCCGTGGCGTGGTAAAAAGTAAAGCCGGTGAATTGTTGATCGGAGCCACGGTACGGGTCAAAGGTGTTCAAAAAGGAACAGTCTCCAATGAAAAAGGAGAATTTGTATTGCCGGATGTCAATGAAGGAGCCACATTGGTTGTAACCATGATCGGCTTTTTACCTACGAAGTTCCTGCCGCCAAATTTGTTACCATAGAACTGAATGAAGATGCAGTCGGTCTTCAGGATGTGGTTGTTACTGGTTTTCAGCAAATTGATAAAAGTAAATTTACAGGCTCTGCGGTAACTTTAAAAACAGACGATGTCCGTATTGACGGTCTTCCCGATGTAAGCCGTATGCTGGAAGGACGTGCTGCCGGGGTTTCTATTCAGAATGTTTCCGGTACTTTTGGTGCTGCACCGAAAATCCGTATTCGTGGAGCAACTTCTTTAAATGGAGATAATAAACCACTTTGGGTAGTGGATGGTGTTGTTTTGGAAGATATTGTAAATATTTCCAATGATCAGCTTTCCAGCGGTGATCCTACTACTTTGCTTGGTTCGGCTGTTGCCGGACTTAACCCAAATGATATTGAAACTTTTGATATCCTGAAAGATGCGGCAGCGGCGGCTTTGTACGGTGCACGTGCGATGAACGGGGTGATTGTTATCACAACTAAAAAAGGGAAAGCCGGGAAACCTGTCATCAGTTATTCAGGTAATTTCAGTACCCAGCTAAAACCTTCTTACAAGAATTTCAACATCATGAATTCTGCCGAACAAATGTCTGTTCTGGGAGAATTGGAAAGAAAAGGATATCTGAATACCAAATGTTCTTGGATAATCCGGATTATGGTGTTTATGGAAAATATTACAGTTTGCTAAATGCGGATGCCAGATGGTAATTTTGGTATAGCCAATACCGCCTGAAGCAAAAAAGCATTTCTTGCTAAGATATGCAGGAGCCAATACGGACTGGTTTGATGTTTTGTTCAAAAATAATTTTTTACAGGAACATTCTTTAAGCGTTTCCTTTGGTACTGATAAATCCCAATCCTACTTTTCCACCAGTTTTCTGAGTGATAATGGCTGGACGGTTGTAGATAAAGTGAAACGTTATACACTGAATTTCAGGAATACTTACAAATTTTCCGACAAACTTACACTTGGATTTTCAACACTTTCTTCGGTTCGGCAGCAAAGAGCTCCCGGTTCTTTGACCCGTCAGAGCAATCCGGTGGATGGAACTTATGGACGTGATTTTGATATCAATCCGTTCAGTTATGCACTTGAACACAAGCCGTACGCTTACTGCTTTTGATGAAAACGGCAACCGTGAATTTTTCAGAAGAAATTTTGCACCGTTTAATATTCTGACAGAACTTGAAAATAACTAGATCGATCTGAATCTGATCGATATCAGGTTACAGGGAGATTTGGCTTATAAAATCACGCCGCATATTCAGTACGATTTTGTGGGTGCGCTTCGCTATATCCAAACGGGCCAGGAACATCAGATCACCGAAAATTCCAACATGGCCAATGCGTATCGTGCCGCCGGAAATTCTACGATCGCTTTGAAAAATAAATTTTTGTACAAAGATCCGGATGATCCTGATGCATATCCGGTTGTGGTTTTGCCACGTGGTGGTTTTTATAACCGTAACGAAGATGAAATGACTTTTTATAATGTTCGGAATAACCTTCGTTACAACAAAGTTTTTGGTGAAAGACATGCGGTAAATGCCTTGGTAGGTCAGGAAATTAAATTTACCAACAGACAAAATTCCAATAATACCGGTTACGGTTATCAATACGATCAGGGAGGAGTTCCTTTTGTAGATTACCGGATCTTGAAACAGACGATTGAAAGCAATTTCCAGTATTTTGGAATGACCAAAAGTTTTGACCGTTTTGCTGCATTTTATGCAAGTTTGGGTTATACACTGGACGATAAATATAACTTTACCGCTTATGCCCGTTACGATGGTTCCAACCGTTTTGGGAAATCTGCAATCGGTCGCTGGCTGCCTACCTGGACAGTTGCTGGATCCTGGAATCTGGATCATGAAGAGTTTATCAAAAACCTTTCCTGGATCAGTTATGCCAAATTGCGAGGAAGTTATGGTTTGACAGCCAGTACCGGACCGGCAACAAACTCGGCGGTTTTATTGAAAAGTATTATTACAAACCGTCCTTATACGGATGAAAAAGAATCGGCGATAGATCTTGCTTCTCTTGCCAATCTTGAACTTACCTGGGAAAAACTTTACAGCGGTAATGTTGGTCTGGATCTGGGACTTTTGGGAAACCGTTTCAATATCACGGCAGATGTTTATCTTGAGAAACAGTTTTGATCTGATTGATAGAATTAAAACTTCCGGTATTGGCGGACAAACCTATAAAATTGCCAACTACGCGGATATGCAGTCAAAGGGAATTGACCTTTCTTTGGAAGCCGTGATTCTCAAAACCAAAGATTTTTCATGGCGTTCACGGTTTACTGCCGGTTATGCGCATACCCAGATCACAAGTGTTGATAATCTGCCAACCATTTTTGATATGGTAAAAGCGGAAGGAGCCAATATTCAGGGACATCCGGTGAGAAGTTTATTTTCTGTTGATTACCGAGGATTGGATCCAAAAACCGGCGTACCGACTTTCCTGAATGAAAAAGGAGAAGTAAGTTAAGATGTTTATCTTCAGGATCTTAAATACATCCTATCTGAAATATGAAGGTCCGGTTGATCCGCCACTGACAGGTGGTTTGAACAATACATTTATTTACAAAAATCTTACTGCTGAATGTTTTCTTGACCGGACAGGCAGGAAATAAAATCCGTCTTGAATCCGCTTTATAAAGGAACGGCCGATTCAAGACCTGCTTTCAGTGATCTTGATGCAATACCAAGGGAATTTAATGATCGCTGGGAAATGCCGGGGGATGAAAAAATTACCAACATTCCGTGCGATTCCGGATATTTTGGAAAATCAGTATCTGGCCGGGATTTATCCTATACACGACTTACAATTATTCCAGTCAGCGTGTGGCTAGCGGAGATTTTGTTCGTTTGAAATCTGTATCGCTTGCTTATCGTTTTCCTTTGACTACGATCAAAAGACTTGGGTATGACGGCTGCTTCCATTCAGGTTTCAGCCATAAATCCATGGCTTGATTTATTCTGACAAAAAACTGAAAGGACAGGATCCGGAATTCTTTAATACCGGTGGTGTGGCTCAGCCGATTCAAAAGCAGTTTACGGTAGCCATCAAGTTTACTTTATAATGGATGAAATTGAAAATGGAAAACAGATATATAACCAGAATTTTTGTTTTACTGCCGTTACTTGTTGCTGATGGGCTGCGACGATTTTTTGTCGAAAGAACCAGATAGTACCAGAGCGACACTTGAAAACACCGGAACAGGTTTCACAATTGCTAACCACTGCATATCCACAAGGAGGTTATGTAGCTTTCAGTGAGGCCATGAGTGATAATGCCGGCAGATAAAGGTGTTGGACAAGACGACCGTGTCAACCGTGGTTCGTATCTTTTTGAAGTGGTGGATGCGCCTGTTAATATCGAAGATTCGCCGGATATGTACTGGGCCAAAGCATATAATGCCATTGCTGCTACAAATCTGGCTCTTCAGGTGATTGATCAGGCGAAAGATCCGTCAATTTTTTCTGCGCAGAAAGGAGAGGCTTTGGTTGCAAGAGCTTATGCACATTTTATGCTGGTAAGTTTTTTCTCCAAATTTTATAATCCAACCACCGCTGCAACAGATCCGGGAATACCTTATGTTACTGAGCCGGAAGATGTTGTGATCAAGCAATATGAGCAGAAAAACGGTAGCTTATGTTTATGAAATGATTGAAAAAGATTTGCTGGAAGGACTTCCTTTGATTAAGGATGTGTCTTACACTGTTCCTAAATATCATTTCAATATAGCTGCTGCCAATGCATTTGCAAGCCGTTTTTATCTGGTAAAAAGAGATTATGCCAAAACACTTTCTTATGCTAATGCCGTTTTTCCAGTCGGGTGATATTGCTGGTAATTTACGTCCGTGGAATACAGAATATTTACCTTTGACTTATGACGCCTTATTTAAAAGATATACAAGGGCAAGCGAACCTGCCAACTTGTTGCTGGTCGAAACCAGTTCCGTTTATGGTCGTTATGTCGCTCAATATCGATATGGCCTTACCAATGCAAAATGGGATGAAATAAACCAGGTAAGCGGTTTGACAGGTGCTTCTGCCAGCTGGGCTTTCCCGGTTTATACACAGGGTGATGGTAATTTGCTTATTCCAAAACTGACTGAATATTTTGTCAAACAATCTGTAAATGCAGAAATTGGTGATCCCTATGTGATGGTTCCATTGTTTACTGCCGAAGAAGTTCTTTTCAACCGTGCGGAAGCAAATCTTTATCTCGGGAATACAACTGCTACGCTTTCTGATATCAATCTGTTTATGAGCAAACGGATAAGAAATTACGTTGCTGACAACCCAGACTGTAACTTTGCCAAAAATCCGGACATATTACGGACTAAGTAATCACCACTCACAATAATCACTTGGACTGCTTATATATCGATTGCCGATCTGCGGACGAATTGAATTTACACAGGAAGGTATGCGTTGGTTTGATATGCTTCGTTATGGAATTGATGTTGTGCATACAACCAGAGAAGGAGCAACAATTACGGTTAACAGTGACGATCCGAAAAGAGTACTGCAATTGCCACAGTCTGTCGTTCAGTCGGGTATTCAGTTAAATCCGAGATAAGTGTTTATTTAATTAGTTATTGAAAATTATACATTAAAATGATCTCTAGAAGATGAACATTTAAAATTACATATAACTACTTTTTCTTCTCTTGCTTATGTGGCTTTTTGATGAGCTCATGTAAGGAAGATTCAATTGGAGATGTCGAAGCAATTTCAGGCTTAGGTGGTGACGGAGTACCACCAACTGCGATTGATAAATACCTAAAGACAGTCTTACAACGCCATACAACATTCAAATGAAATATCGTTGGGATCAGTTTGAATTTGGGGATGTTACAAAAACACTGGTTCCGCCAAAAGAAGAGAAAATTATTCCTTTATCACGGGTTGTCAAAAGTGCCTGGATTATGCCTTATGTTCAGCAGAAAGGTCTGACTTTTTTCAATATGTATTCTCCTAAAACTTTTATTCTGTCCGGAAGTGTGCAGTATTTGTCAAACGGTGGTGTTGTATTAGGACAGGCCGAAGGTGGTAGGAAAATTGTTTTGTTTGATGTTAATAACTTTAAAACAAGAGGTACAGCCGGTTACGTAGCAGCCACGGATTCTAGTCAAAGTAAAAGAATTTGTTCATACGTTACAGCACGAATTTGGACATATTCTGCATCAGAATATTCTTTATCCGGTTGAATTTAAAACCGTATGCAAGGGCTTGTTTCAGGGAGAAAACTGGATCAACATAACGGATGCAGAAGCACGCCAGGATGGATTTGTTACCGCTTATTCAAGTTCAGGTTTTGATGATGATTTTGTTGAAACCATTGCGATGCTGCTGATTGAAGGAAAAGGGGGCTGGGAAAAATTATTAATTCGATTCCGGCAGGTTTCAGTGTGAATGGTACAAGCCAGGCTGATGCGCAGGCGAAGCTGAGAAGAAAAGAAGCACTCGTGGTTAGTTATTACAAAACCGCCTGGGGAATTGATTTTTATGAGTTACAGAAGAAAACCCGCGCTGCGCTGGTTCCGTTATTATAAGAAACTGTTCGTTCAAAAAGATTTCCAATGAAAAATAAATATCTGTCCTATCTGTTATTATTTCTTCTTGCCGGACTTTGGTCTTGCAGTGACGACAATGACGTTTTTGAACAAACAGCAGATGAACGTGTCAATGCAGCTCTGGCGGATTACCAGAAAGCAATTATCCGAAGCACAATATGGCTGGAAGGGAATTATTTATCCGGGCGGCGGCGGTGTTTATAGCTTTTATTTCAAATTCAACGATCAGAATCGTGTTGTGATGTATTCTGATTTTGCTGCTGAATCGGCTGCTACACCGAAGGAAAGCAGTTATCGGGTGAAAGCAATGCAAACGCCGTCGCTGATTTTTGATACCTATTCCTACCTGCATGTATTGGCAGATCCGGATGGGGCGGTAAATGGCGGAAATTACGGTGATGGTTTGAAATCGGATTACGAATTTTCTTTTAATGGTGATTCTCTGAATACCGGAAATATTATTTTAACGGGTACCAAAAATCAGAGCAAGCTTATTTTGATCAAAGCAACACAGGAAGAAGCTACGGCGTACGGAAATGGCGGAATGGCCAAAAGCTTGCTTTTTAACAACATATCAAAGTATCTGTATTATTTCAAGCGCTTTACGGCCGGTGGTGTTACCTATGAAATTTTGGTAAATCAGAACGACAGGAAAATTACTTTAAACTGGCTTACGGGCACAACGGCAAATACATTTACAACGGATTATTATTACGGATCTACGGGAATATCATTTTTAACGCCCTTTGTAAACGGTTCAACAACAATTAATGGATTAAATGATATTACCTGGGATGCTTCAAATACGATTATCGGCCTGACTGTTGCCGGAACCAAAACAACCATTGTTGACAATCCTAAACCTTTGAGAGTGGATTTGACAGCTGCAAGGAGATGGTATCAATCAGCAGTTGCTGCGGACAGTTACTGGTTTTCTTATGATGGATTTCACGTGAACGGTGTGGATGATGCATTTAAAGTAAACACACTTACATATCAGGGATCGCCTTACTATTATTACTTTTACTGGCCGGCTTTCGGTTCAAATTATGATGCTTTTGGCCCTGCTTTTGTAACAGACAATTCTCTCGCCTTATATTATGCAGATGCTCCGAGAACTCCGACTTTTGCCACTGACGGACGAATTGTATTTGTGGCGAGTGGCACATTAGGTACTGGATATCCTACGGATGGTCCCGTTATAAGTTCAAAAACATACTTATATGACACCAGCGGTTTTTATATCATACAGCTTTCCGACAACGCTTACGATATGGTGAGCGCGAAGGATGGAAAAGGGTGGATTAACTGGATAAGAAATTAAAAAAGTTTAGTGTCTCAGAAACCCTGATTTGGTCATGTTTTTTCGAAAACTATGTGACCAAATCAGGGTTTTATCGTATAACCAGAGTACAAAAGTCATCTAAGCTCTTCATTATGAAAACAAAGAATATTCTGATCTACTATTTATTGATTTTGCTTCCACTTGGTTTATTGATTTTAACCGCACAAAACGGTTTTATCAATTCAACATTGTTCTTCATAGGCTTACAGGTTTATGTGTTTTTATACCATCCCTATGTTAGTGGTCTTCGACTTTTAGCCTTAAACAAAATTGAAAAGAAAGATTTCTGGCGGATGTTCATTCCATTTTGGGATACTATACATTTCAAGACTTTATTTCTGGATTTTTAAAATCAGCTGGTTATGAAAAGTATAATATCAACTTTTATAATTGGGATGCTGATTGTATTGATTGGTTGTTTTCTTTTTATAAATTCTAATATAAAAATGACCGGAAGAATGGCTTTGTTTCTCGGTTGTCTTACGGAATTTGTTGCTCTTTTTCTTTTGATTAGATATTTTTTGAAAAAGGGAAACCAAAGTATTTAGTCATCTCAATTCGGTGCAGATCATGAAATCATCTAAGAGAACTTTGATTTATCTGTTTCTGACGATTATGACATTTGGCGCTATAATCAATGTAATTTATGCTGTTAATGAAGAACTTTATAAGACATTACATCTTTATCTAAAATGGGCTTTGGCCGTTGTAGCTATTCTAATGGTTGTCAATGAAATTAGAAACTGGAATAAACCGGAGGTGGATTTTGAAAATCAGGTTAAGGCAAATACAATAACGCTTGGCCGGAAGAAATTAATTTCTATGGTTGGTTTGGGTATTTCTTTAATTGGTCTTGTACTTTTTGTAAAGCTGGATTCTCCACTTCCCGGCAGTATTGTCACTAGCAGCGGATTGCTTATTTTATATTATACATTTTATTTATTTGTAAAAAAATAGGTTTGAAAGTGAGGTATTTCAGATCAATATGAAACAAAAACCCCTTTGACGTTGAATCCGTCAAAGGGGTTTTATTATAAGTCAACAGTCAATTACATCGAATCCTTATACAATCCAAATTCACTGATTGCCACACTAACTGGTGATTTTGTGATTCTTAATCTGAATTTTTGACCTGTTACAGGTGCGGATAATTTGATTAAACGTTTTGCTCCAACACTTGTTCCGGTTGCTACTTCTTTCCAGTCACTTCCTTCCCAAACGTCTACGGCAAAACCTTCGATTCTTTGTCCCAGTTTGATATATTCCTGTAAACAGATAATATCAAAAGTTACAGGAGCGCTAAGATCAATTGTTACTTCCGGTGTTTTAAAATCTTCATCTGTCGCCCAGTAAGATTCCGGTTTTCCATCAAGGATATTTTTGGCACTGTAAATGGAATTGTATCCTCGTACATTAACAGCTTTCGAACTTCCCCGTGCGATAAGATTTGTAGTAAAAGTGTTTTTCACTCGGTCTCCAAAGGTTTTCAAAGCGGCTACGTCATCTTCATGAAGCTGTCCTCTGGTATCAGGAGCAAGTCCAAGATCAAGTCCAGCTCCGCGCCCTACGCTTTTTAAATATAGCTCAAAAAGTTTTTCAGGGGTTTTCGGTTTTTGATCAGGATGGTAAAACCAGCCTTTACGAAGCGGAACATCACATTCGGCAGGAATCCAGAATTTACCATTTCTTGTGCCTCCTGGATTTTCATCCGCATTGGCCTGACCAGGAACAGCGACATTTTGTCCTTTGGAAGGAACCGGCGTTAACGTTGCCCATGAAGTTTCCGCAGCTTCTCCATCTTCATTTCCAACCCATCGAACATCCCATCCAACATCACTGAAAATATTTGCTGTCGGCTGTAATTTACGTGTCAGGTTAGTCCAGGTAGAATCCCACTGGTAATAAGTCGTATTGTCGATAGAGCGTTTTTCCTTTGCTCCGCCATAATATCCGTCACCGCCATTGGCACCATCATGCCAAGACATAAATAACGGACCATAATTTGTATACAATTCTTTAAGCTGCTCGCGGTAAATAGCCAGGTATTCGTCCGTTCCATATTTGGCATTATTTCTGTCCCAAGGAGAGCAATAAACGCCAAATTTCAAACCATGTTTACGCGCTGCATCTGCAACTTCTTTAACCATATCACCTTTTCCACCACGGAAAGGACTTTTTGAAATGTTATATTCCGTCGTTTTAGTAGGCCAAAGCGCGAAACCGTCATGATGTTTTGCTACAAAAACAATTCCTCTCAATCCACCCGCTTTTGCAGCCAGTACGATTTGTTCAGCATTAAAATCTTTTGGATTGAATGACTTCGGATCGGCATCACCAAAACCCCATTCTTTGTTTTCAAAAGTGGTAGGAGTGAAGTGCATGATACCATAAACTTCTGTTTCGTGCCATGCAATTTGTCTTGGTGCAGGCAAGGCACCGTAGGGTTTTGGAGGAGTTTGTGCGAAGGTATTAATGGCCGTTAATAAAAATAACGCGGCTATTGATTTTATCATTTTGGATTAAAGGTTTTCCTGTTTTAAGTATGTTTAATTTTTTGAGGTGGTAAGGACTTTAAGTATCTAACCTTTTTGGTATTTCCTTTCGAGAGTTTTTTTTGAAGCAAAAACGTTATTTCATCCAAATCTGATTTGTCAAGTTTGGTATTGATAACTTCCGGATCTGCTGTATCTAGTATTTTAATATTAGTTTTCATTTGAAATATCGTTTAACTAATGAATTAGCTTCCTTAAAGTCAATAAACATTCTATTTCCTACAAGAATTTTTGCTCCAATAGATACTTGATAGTATGTAATTAACTTAGTTTTTGAATCAAAAACGACTGTTCCATTAAAACCATTTTCGAAAGCTGTCTTACAAGCAAATGCAATCAAGTTTCCTGCAACTCCTAAATATAGTTTTTCTGATCCCTTATTAAACTTTGCACTTTCTATTAAATGTAAGAATACATGGTCTTTATTAATACTGATACTCACTAAACCATGAATAATCTTTGGATTTTGATTAGTCACTAGTTTGTAAACCGATCTTAACTCATTTTCGGCTTCTTCTTTCCAATTGAAAATCCAGTCTTTCTTTTTTAAGAATCTATTTTTTGATACATCAAATGGAAGTACTAATGTCTCAAATATTTCTCCTGAAATCGAGCTTTCAATTGAATTGGTAAGTTTGTCTATTTCAAATTCTAGCATGTGTATATCTTATACTAACAAATATAAGATTACTTCTCAATACTCGGTAATTTACTTTAAAATAGAACTTTACGAATTCTCATTTACTTAACCGCAATAGACGCAATGGTTTTCGCAATAGACGCAAAGCGTTTACTATTGTGTCCATTGCGAAATCTATTGCGCCTATTGCAGTTGAAAAGACTAATTAATCACAAACAAATAAGCCGGCTGTTTCCCAACTTCTGCAATCGTTTTCGCAGGAACTTCAATCATACCATTTTTAAAACGCAATGCTTTTTTATTACCCGCAATCGTAATTTTTGCTGTGGCAGGAATTGTAAGTCCGTCCGGTTTCAAACTTGCAGGAACAGTTTCTCCTTTTTCAGCAAGATAAAATGCGTAGGTCGTATTTCCTTTTTTAGTATAAGCCCATTTACCCTGACGATATGGCGCAGCAGGTTTGGTTTCATAAATTCCAACGCCATTCACATTCATCCATTTTCCGATTTCATCCAGACGCTGGTATGCCTCTTCATGCCATTCTCCATCTGGTCCCGGAGCGATATTCAGCAATAAGATTTCCGCCTTTGGCAACAATATCAAGCAAAGTATGAACCAGTTTTTCTGTCGATTTGAAATTTTCTTTTGGAATGTAAGACCAGGAATCACCCATCGTCAAACATGATTCCCATGGAATAGACATGTAATGATCAGGAATTGACTGTTCCGGCGTAACGTAATTTTCAAATTCACCGGTAACGGTACGGTCAACAACCAGTAATCCGGGCTGATGAGAGCGTGCCATTTTTGCAATTTTTGCCATATCAATATCCTGGTCGTAAGGAATACTTTTCTGCCAGCTGATGTTTGGATCGATCGTACTTTTCGGACGAATCCAGCCGCCATCCAGCCAAAGAATATCAACAGAACCATAATCAGACATCAATTCTTCGATCTGGTTGTAAGTGAAATCCTTGAATTTATTCCACTGGTCCGGATATTTTTTAGGATCGTAAGAAACGTTACGATCTTTTGGCGGGAAATATTTCCACCAGTAAGATGGCGTATTCCAGTCAGGTTTTGAGAAGTAAGTTCCTGTCATAAATCCCTGATTACGGAATGCAGACAAAACCTCTTTGGTAACGTTGGCTTTCGGATTAGATTTGAAAGGTGTGTTTGTGATTTTATAATCCGTGTATTTCGAATCAAACATCGCAAAACCGTCATGATGTTTTGTCGTAAAAACAACATATTTCATCCCGGCATTTTTCGCGGCCAGAGCCCATCTTTCAGGATTGAATTTTACCGGATTGAATGTTTTTCCAATATCTTCATACGCTTTTTTGTATTCAAACCAGTCGTGCGAATGTGGGCCTCGGCGTTCACACCAGCCTTCATCTTCCGGACAAAGCGACCAGGATTCCACAATTCCCCACTGGCTGTAAGTTCCCCAGTGCATAAGCAAACCGAACTTGACATCCTGCCATTTACTTAGTTTTTGCTGTACCAGCGGATCCGTCGGTGCAATATAGTTGGAGTGATTTTGCTCAGAATGCTGCTGCGCAAAACTGGCCGTCGTCAGTAAGAGGAGTAGGGAAGGAATAATCCGGTTTAATTTCATTTTTGGTATTACTTATGTTTCAATTTTAATAAAATACTTTGTGGATGTGCACGGCTTTTTAGCATAAATCTGGCTAATAGCCAGTCACTAACAGCTAAAAATCAGGCAAAATGACTTTTTGCATTGATCACTTTGCCTTTTCCGCCTTTTTCAGTAACGGTATAATTAAATCCTTTCTGAACTGAATAAGCACCAACTTCACCTTGTTTGTTAATGGCAATAAATCCAACCTGGAAAGTTTTGGCACGTTCCGGATTTGGCTTTACAATTCTTTCCACTGCTTTTTTACAAGCTTCATAAGGCGAAAGTCCGTTACGCATAAATTCAACAACCAGGTGTGTTCCGCAAACCCGGATCACTTCTTCGCCTTGTCCGGATGACGTTGCAGCGCCAACTTCATTATCTACAAACAAACCGGCTCCGATAATCGGTGTATCACCAACGCGACCACGCATTTTGAAACCCATTCCGCTCGTTGTACACATACCTGAAACATCGCCATTAGCATCCAAAGCGATTGTTCCCATCGTATCATGGTTGAAAGAACCATCGTCAAAACGGTTTGGAGCAAATGGTCCGTGTTCACCTTTTGGATGCGCCTGCTGGTGTTCGATATTGATAACAGGTTTATATTCAGCTTTTACCAGCCATTGTTTGTAGGCTTTTGCCGCATCAGGAGAAAGTTCGCCGGATTCAAGAGGAAATCCGTTTGCCAATGCAAATTGTTGTGCACCAACTCCGGCCAGAAAATACGTGTGGTGTAGTTTCCATCAATTTTCTGGCAACAGAAATCGGATGTTTAATTCTTTCCATAAACGCTACCGAACCGCAATTTGCTTTTTCATCCATGATACTTGCATCCAGAGTCACATATCCGTCACGATCAGGATTTCCGCCCAGACCAACACAGCAATTGATATCATTTTCGATAGCAATCGCAGCTTGTTCCACAGCGTCCAAAGCTTTTCCGCCTTTTTCCAAAACCGGCCAGGCGGCAGCATTGGCAATTTGACCGCTGTCCCAGGTCGAAACCACAATAGGTTTATTAACTGCGGTTGAGGCAAAAAGTTTGTTGACTTGTGTAAACGGGATTGCCAGTGCTGACAATCGTAAAAAGGAACGGCGGGTTGGTTTCATGGTTAAAATTTTTTCGGTTATACAGGTTCAGTAAGGAATGACGTTTTGAAAATGATTATAAAATGCCTTCAAGTTTGAAAACCCAGGCAGAATTACATGGTAAAGTTTTGGTGTAACAGTCGGAGCGGAAATAATCAATTTCCCTTTTGACTGACTGGAATTTATATTTCCATTATAACCCAGCATCGTTATACGCTTCGGTTTTGAAATGCCGCTGATAGCCAGTTGACCAGGCCATTCCGAGCAAATTACATATAAATCCTTTCCCTTTTTTGTAAAGAAAACGGTACTGTCTTTTGACGCTGTGGTCGCGTTATTCCAGCGTTCGGAACCATAGATCGCGTCGCCATTTACTTTCAGCCATTTTCCAAGATCTTTCAATCTTTGCTGCATGATCACAGGAATTCTCCCGTCAGCGGTTGGACCGATATTTAATAGGAAGTTACCACCTTTTGAAACGATTTGGATTAGTGAATGAATCAGCTTATCGCTGCTCATATAATCTTCCAGATTTTCATTCCGATTGTATCCGAAAGATTCACCAATTCCGCGGCATTCTTCCCATGGATGTGTATCCGACGAGGTTCCCTGACCATATTCTGTCGTGAAAAAGCTGCCATGTTTTCCTTTGGTATCGTTTCCCCAACGGTCGTTTACTACAATATTTTTATTAACAGATTTATTGTTAAAAAGCCATGTCAAAAATTCCTTGCTTTTCCATGTTTCCGAAGTTTGGTCCCATTCTCCGTCGGTCCAGAGAATATCCGGCTGATAACGCGTCACGAGATCTTTCATTTGTGGTATCATATGATCATTCACATATCGGTTTACGTCCGATTTGTAAGTTGGATTATACCATTCGTATAATGAATAATAAAAGCCCATATGCAAGCCTTTATCCTTCACCGATTTTGTCAGATCACCCGCAAGATCACGGTGCGGACCAACGTCCATAGAGTTCCAGTTCCATGACTCTGCACTTGGCCATAAAGCATAACCTTCGTGATGTTTGGAAGTCAAAACAACATATTTTGCACCTGCATCTTTAAATAAATCTGCCCAGTCGTCGGGATTGAAAAGTTCTGCTTTAAACTGACCAGCGAAATCCTGGTATTTAGAATTTGGCCCGTAATTTTTTTCCTGAAAAGCTACAAATTCCTTGTGAATTTTCAATTTTGGATCCATTAACCTCTGCCAGTACCATTCCGAATATCCGCTTCCAAAACCATCTGCGCCGGATTTTGTTGCCCAGGATGGAACAGAATATAATCCCCAGTGAATAAAAATACCAAATTTTGCATCTTTAAACCAGGTTGGCGTTTCACGCTTGTCGAGTGATTTCCAGTCAGCCTCATATTGAGCCTGAACTTTAAGGCCAAACATTAAAAGAAATATAAAAAGCAACAGATTTTTTTTCATGAAAACAATTACAAACAAGAAAATGATAAAGGTGATGCAATTTATTAAAAATTTTTAAAAAGTCAGAAAGTTAATTTATTTTGTCTTGTTTGATATTGATCTTGTTATCCATTACTCTTTATTTCAAAACACAGAATATTTGATTGTATATCAATGATTTCACTACCTTTGATATAAAATAAAATTATATATAGTTAAATGGTTCTTGAAATTCAAAATTTAACACAGCGATATGGATCATTTGAAGTGCTGTCAATTCCTTCATGGACAGTAGATTATGGAATTTACTGGATTCAGGGAGAAAACGGTGCAGGAAAATCTACTTTGTTCAGAACTTTGGCGGGTATGTTACCAAGTTCGGGTGATATCGTTTTAGATCGAAAAATATGATCTTAAAAATCAATCCGGTTGACTATCGTTTAAGATTAAATCTGGGAGAAGCCGAGCCATTATATCCTTCTTTTTTAACGCCGGGCGATTTAATATCTTTTGTTGCAGAGGCAAAGAAAAGTCCGGCCGGACAATCCGAAATGCTGATTGACGCTTTGGGAATTAACTATTTGAAAAATTCTTTCGGAAGCTGTTCCAGTGGAATGGTCAAAAAAGTATCACTGGCCGTGGCGTTTCTTGGAAATCCATCCGTGATTATTTTGGATGAGCCGCTTATTACCATTGATAAAGAAGCCAGAATGGCACTTTTCAACCTGATCGAAAATTATCATGCAAAAGGAGTTACTTTTTTGATTTCTTCACATCAGCTTTTTCAGCAGGAAGGGTTGGCATGTTACAGACAGTTTTGCTTTGAAAAATAAGAATTTGATCAAGCTTGAAACTGTATGAAAGTGTTAATGATTTCTACGGTTCAGGCATTTTTTCAGACAGCGTTCAGGAATGTTTTTCGTTTTGATGGGTTTGCTTTTTGGATTTCTGAGTGGGAGAGAGCATTATGCTTTTGCCGTTTTTTTTCTTACAGATCGGTTTGGGATGTTGTATTTGGGTGGAATCTGGCTTTTGTATACTTTGTTATGCCTGCATTTTGTCAAAACATTATGGATCCAACCCGAATATAATTTTATCTATAATACCAGACTTTGGCCAGCATCAAAACGATTCTTGCGGTTTGGTTTTATGGCGCTGGGTTTTTTACAACCGATTTTGTACTATGGCATTTACATGATTTCCATCGCCAAACAGGATAGACTTTTAGACCATATCTGGCCGATTTTTGTTTGGTATATCTTACTTAGTTTATTGCTTGTATATGTATCAGAATGGCGAATCCGTAATCCGGTTTTATATCAATCCAAAAATAAAATCAATTTTTAACTGGCCTTTTCCAAGACCCGTTTCGTGGATATACTGGTCGGTCGAATGGCTTTTCCGGGAGAGAGGAATTACTTTGCTGGCGTGCAAAACCGGAGCGATTGGCGTTACAATGTGTACGCTGATTTATTACAATACCGATAATTATGATCTCAGATTACCAGCGGTCGGACTTTCGCTGGGTTATCTTTTGAATGTCGGAATTTCTTTTGAACTCTTTTATTGGGAAAATGAAGTGTGGCTTTGGAACCGGTCTTTACCTATTTCAATAATAACCCGTTTTATAAGAATTTTTTTTACACATGCGCTTGTTATTACTTCCCGAAACACTAATTGCTGCCAAATATCAGATACTTTCTATATTTGAAATGATACAATTATATGGATTAGGCCTCGCAGTTCTGATGTTATTTCAAGCTTATTTATACAAACATGGCGGGATATTGGAAGATATGATGAAACCGGTTTTAATCAGGTTTCGTGATTCTGACTTTATTGATTTTATACAAAATTCCGGTCTGGGGACTCGCCGGTGCAGGATTACTTTCTTCTTACTATTTGTATTCCAAATGGTATGGAAACAATGAAATCAGTTTGTAGCAAACAGTTTTTGTGAAATAAAACCGCTTGCTACAAGCTACTATATTATTTACCTGGAACAGAAGGTCTTACTTCGATTTTACTTGGTAAAGTTCTGGCTGGCATCTTGATAAGATCCGAAACAATCTGGCCGATATCTTCCGGCTGGATTTTCCATGCATCTTTTTCTGATGGCGTATGATCTGCAAATTCAGTTGCAACAGAACCTGGCATGATCGTTGAAACTTTGATTCCGTCTTTTCTCACATCCATCATCATCGCTTGCGAAAAACCTACCAAACCAAATTTACTGGCATTGTAAGCAGTTCCATCCGGGAAGAAGTTGGTTCCGGCAAGGCTTGAAATATTGATAAAATATCCTTTCGTTTCTTTCAAAGCCGCAAGTGAAGCTTTTGCGCTGAAAAATACACCGGTAAGATTGATATCAATTGTTTCCTGCCATTGTTCAACAGTCAGGTCGTAAATAGGAGCAAAGTGGCCAACGCCTGCATTGGCTATAACATAATCCAATTGTCCCCATTTTTCAAGAATTACTTTTACAGCATTTTGCTGCGATTCCAGACTGCGCACATCAGATTCAATACCAATTGCAAAACCTTCACGGATCTTGTTAAGTTTAGCAGCTGCCTCATCCGCGCTTTTTTGCGAGCGACTGGTAATTGCTACCTGAATTCCTTCTTTGATTAGTACTTCGGCTACGCCATATCCAATACCTTTTGAGCCTCCGGTGATCAGGGCTGTTTTTGTTGATTCTGCCATTTTTGTTGGAAATATTTTTCTGACCGAAAAGGCCAATTAATTATTGAGATTTATAAATAGGGCAACAAAGACAGTGCCAGGAAGGTTTGGGTGGAAGAAGATTTATAAGTTTAGATTCAAAAAATCTGATAAACTTAAAATTGAAGTTTTGCCAAATTGTTTTAAATCAAGCAAATCAATTTTATTACCTGTCAATAGATAATCGGCTCACCATCCTGACATAAAGCTAAAAAAAGTCGTCTTTAGGATCCGGACTAAATTAACTCGGAAGTCGTTTCAATTATTGTGCTCCGTTCCGTTATTATTTCCAAAAATGATTGAGTTTGTTGCACATTTACCCATCGACTAAATTTTGGACAAAGCAAACTTCAAAAGCTCTTTTAATGAGAATGTCGAAAGAATTTCGAAGGAAGGATTTTCTAAAACTAGATCAGTCTTTTACGTGAGTTTGAATTTATCAAAGCACTCACATAAAGATTTGTATCAATTACAATTTTTTCAAGAAGCTTGGCGTTTCTCGCGCACTTTTGCTATTTCATCCAGTATGTCCTGTTCTGAAATATCAGTTGATGTTGGAAGTGAATTTGATAAATCTTTCAGCGCTCACCCTAAGGCTTGCTTGGTTTAACGGATATTAATCCTAAATCAACCAAATCATCTATTAAGCGCCTTGCCTTTGGATTTTGAATTTCAATGATTAATGTTTCCATGTAATTACTTTTTATCAAGTTATGGATATTTGCTTATTGAACAAAATGTATAAATAATAATTTATGTACTCGTGTTGATTCAAAAACTTTCACCCTCCCAATTTTTGTTCATGCAAGACAATACCCTATTTTTGCGATTCGAAACAATTCTATCCGATTTTTATCCTGTTTATGAGATTAGTAGAAAATAAAGTGGCTTTGGTAACCGGAGCTTCCCGTGGTATTGGACGTTCAATTGCTTTGCGTTTGGCTCAGGAAGGAGCAAACGTGGCATTCACTTATCTTTCCAGCGTGGAAAAAGGTGAGGCATTGGTGAAAGAACTTGAAGCATTCGGTATCAAAGCAAAAGGATATCGTTCTGATGCCGCAGATTTTCAGCAGGCAGATCAACTGGTTACTGATGTTGTTGCAGATTTTGGAAAACTTGATATTTTGATCAATAATGCAGGCGTAACCCGCGATGGTTTGCTGATGCGTATGAGTGAAGAGAATTGGGATACCGTTATCAATATCAATTTGAAATCGGTATTTAACCTTACCAAAGCAGCTACAAAAAGTATGATTCGTGCAAAAAGCGGATCCATTATCAATATTACCTCGGTTGTCGGTATCAGTGGAAACGCGGGACAGTCCAATTATGCAGCTTCAAAAGCTGGTATCATCGGTTTTACAAAATCGATTGCCTTGGAGCTTGGATCAAGAAATATTCGTTCAAATGCAGTTGCACCAGGTTTTATTGAAACTGAAATGACGGATGCAGTAGATTCAAAAGCAGTGGAAGAATGGAAACAGTCCATTCCGATGAAACGTGGAGGACAGCCGGAAGAAGTTGCGGACGCCTGTGTATTTTTAGCTTCTGATATGTCGCGATATATTACCGGGCAGGTTTTGCAGGTTGATGGAGGGATGCTTACTTAGTTTTGAATTGAAAATGGAAAATTGAGAATTGAAAGTTTGGCGAAAGAAGTTTTGTCAAATCAATTTGATATTGAATAACTGAAAGCAATATCAGTCATGAAAAGAGCTTCGGCTCTTTTTTTGGTTTTGGGTAAAAATGCTTTGCGATTTGCTTTTTCAATTGTTTTTTAAGGATGAAAATTGTGCATTTTGTTCGGCTTTGAATCGTATTTTTATCTGATTTGGCATTCATTCCATTTTTTAAATCTTATATTTTATTGTAATATTATTTACTACAATAATGCTTTCCGGAAAACTGTTTACTATATTTCTGTAATACTGCTTACTGCGAAACTGCTTACTCACAATTATGCGTTCAGAGCTTATATTTCAAACTCCATACTGGTTCATCATTTTTTGTCTTCTCGCGGGTGGCGCTTATGCATTTCTTTTGTATCAGCCGGAAGCTTCATGGAGTAAGAAATTAAATTATGCTCTGGCTGCTTTACGTGGAATTGTCGTAGCTATGATCTGTTTTTTGTTACTAAGCCCTCTGGTTCGAAGAACAGAAAGTACAGTTGATAAGGCCAAAATTGTTTTTGCTATTGATAATTCAGAATCGGTAAATGGTGTGGGACAGCCCGTTTTAAAGCAAATTACAGAAGCAGAGAAGGAGCTAAATGCAGCTGGTTATGAAGTAAGTGTTCAGACTTTTGACAAAGCTGGCACCGGATTAACAGCAGATTCTATTCAGTTCAATAAAAATAAAACGGATCTTTCCGGATTGCTTCAAACGGTCAAAAGTAATTTTGAAGGAAGAAATCTGACGGATGTAATTTTACTTTCTGACGGAATTTCGAATCAGGGTGTTTCACCTACTTTCAATCAGTTTCCTTTCAAAGTCAATACAATTGCCGTTGGTGATACAGTTCCGGATCTTGATATCCGTATCAAAGATGTGGTCAATAACCGCGTTGCTTACCTGGGAAATGATTTTCCGATCCGGGTTGATATTGCTGCGAATGGATTGGCCGGAAAATCTACGACGGTTTCTTTGAAACAAAATGGACGTGTTATTTCAACGCAAACAGTAAATATTGATCGTCCGAACTTATTTCAAATCTTTTGATTTTACAACTTCTTCCAAACAAAAAGGTGTTCAGCATTATACCATAGAACTTGGGAATATTCAGGGAGAATCTTCGGCCCGGAATAATAAAAGAGATGTTTATATTGATATTATCGACGGTCGACAGAAAATACTTTTACTGGCTTTAACACCGCATCCGGATGTAAAAGCATTGAGAAGTCTGATCGAAAGTAATGACAATTATGAGCTGGATGTCAATATTCTGACCGCTTCACAAGGAGCGACAGATGCGATCGGAAACAAACCTTATGATCTGGTCATTCTGCATCAGATTCCCAATGTGCTGGGATTAGGAAATCCGCTGGTACGTAAAATTCTGGATTCAAAAAGACCGGTTTTCTATATTCTGGGCAATCAATCCGCAGTTCCATTATTAAATACCTTGAATCGTTCCTTAACAGTTAATGTAAATCAGGGACAGTTTGATAAAGTTACGGCACGTTATAATCCGTCTTTTCAGCAAATCAATTTCAATGACGAAAGTATGAAATTGCTTGAAAGGCTGCCGCCACTTTCTGTTCCTTTTGGTGAATACAATGTTTCTCCGGGAACTGAAACGATTTTATTTCAAAAAGTCGGATCACTGAATACGACAAAACCTCTTTTGGTTTTAAACACAGCAACGGAACAAAAAACGGCAGTTCTGGCGGGTGAAGGAATCTGGCAATGGCGGCAGGAAGAATTTGCTTTGACAGGAAAACATGAACTGGTTGATAATCTGTTTCAAAAAGTAATTCAGATACTTTCGGTTCGGGATGATAAACGAAAATTCAGGATTTATCCCGTTAAGTCCGAATTTGACGCGGGTGAAGAAGTTGTTTTTCAAACTGAAATTTACAATGATATTTACGAACCGATTTATGGTCAGGAAGTAAAACTGGATATTACGGATGAAAAAGGAAAAACCAGGCAATATACCTACACGCATTCTGCTGAAAATCCGCGTTTCAATATCAGTGGTTTAACAGAAGGCGTTTATCGTTTTCAGGCCACTACTGCGGTTCGAGGTATTCAGGAAAAAATTAACGGACAATTTGTTGATCAGAAATGTAGATCTTGAAATGGCACAATACGACGGCCGATTTTGGGATGCTTCGTGAACTGGCTGCAAAAACAGGTGGAGAATTTGTTCAACCTGCTTCTTTAAATCAGTTTATTCAAAAATTAAAAACAAACCGCGCTCCGGACCGTCTCGAAAGCAGCGAAGATATGGTTGAGCTGATTCATTTAAAATGGTTATTTTTCCTGATTCTTGTACTTTTGGGAATCGAGTGGGGACTGAGAAAATATCATGGCGGTTATTAAGCTGAGGTGAATTTTCTAAACCTTGAAATTAATAAAGTCATAAATCAACAACCTTCTGATCGGGCACAAGCTGAAATCTTAGCGTTCCTTTCGGTATTTTTGAATGAAATATTTTAAACAGATACGCGTTCTTTTTTTGATTCAAATTCTGCTGTCCGGGCAACATTTTTTAATGGCTCAGGGAGGAGAAGTTATTCCAGATTCTACAACAAAAATTGTCCCAAATTACAAGCTGCTTCATGGCATTTTTGCAGCGCAGTCGGTGCTGTATCTTGGTACCATTTACGGACTGAGCAAATCATGGTATAAAAACCCGCTGACCAACTTCCGGGTACAGGATGACACTTATGAGTGGCTTCAAATGGACAAAATGGGGCACGTTTACACATCCTATCAAATTGCCCGCCACACTGCTGAAATTTATAAAAAAACAGGTATTTCAAAAAAACAGATGATGATTTATGGTGCCATTTCCGGTATCATTTTTCAAACACCTATTGAAATTCTGGATGGCTTTTCGCCGGACTATGGTTTTTCGCCAGGCGATATGGTTGCGAATCTTACCGGTTCAGCAATTTATCTTAGGTCAAATTGCACTTTGGGATGAAATCAGGATTCAGCCCAAATTTTCATTTCATTTTACCTCGCTCGCAGCACAGCGTCCGAATCTTCTGGGAAGCAAGCCGTACCGAACGCTGGCTGAAAGATTATAACGGACAAACCTATTGGTTTTCAGGAAGTCCACGCTCATTTTTTAAAAATAGCAACTGGCCGGCGTGGCTATGTTTTTCGGTTGGTTATGGTATTCAGAATATGGTTTCGGCAGATCCGAAACAAAGTACCGAATTGGGATATCGACCTTACCGGCAGTATTATTTGTCACTTGGATATTGATCTGACAAAAATTAAAAGCCGGAAGTAAATTTGTCAGAACGATTGGTTTTCTGGCTAACTCATTAAAAATTCCTGCACCTGCGCTTCAAATCAGTAAAAAAGGAGTGGATTTTAAACCATTATATTTTTGATAAGAGCAATGCAGAAGCATGATGCAAAGAAAGAAGTAACTTTGTGATGACAGAAGTTTTGTAAACATATCGTCGTCGAATTAAATTGAATAATTATGAATATTGGAGATAAAGTAAGACTGGTACATGGCCGTGAAGAAGGAATTGTTTATGCTTTTTTGCCAGGAAATGTTGTTGAAGTAGAAATTGAGGATGGTTTTCGTATTCCGGTGTTGCGTAATGAGATTGTAACCATTTCACCTGTTGAATCACAGCGTCTTGAACAGAACTCCGGCCGGACAAACCATTGCACCGCAACGCGAAAGAATTGCTCCGCGTCAGGCTGCGTTTTCCGAAAAAGGAATTTATATCGCTTTTGTTTCCATAAATGATAAGGCCGTAACGTTGCATATTATCAATAATTCGGACTGGACTTTGCCTTTCAGCGCAACGACGCAGTCTGAAAAGTGCGCACATGGGCTTGTCTGGCGGGGTATTGCAGCCAAGGACATCGCAAAAACTTACGAATTGCAGATGAAAGATTTTGAAAACTGGCCGGTTTTCTGCTTTTAATTTGTTGTATTTCAGGGAAGGAGCTTTCGATGCATTGCTGCCTTTTCAGAAGAAAATAAAATGCCGCGCACAGTCTTTTTACAAAAGTAAAGGTACCTGCACCGGTGATTGGAAAAGATGCTTTTGTTTTTCAACTGGATGAAGAAAATGTTAAAAAAGAAGAAGTTGTAGTAAAATCAGATATTCAGGAGCAACTTCGAACGAGTTTGATGGGTGGCGCGGCAACGCCGAAAATTGCATCTGGAAAAACCGGAAGGTGTTGTTGATCTGCATGTTGAGAAATTAGTGGAAGATTTTTCAAGATTATCAAAGATGAAATATTGAAAAAACAGCTGGCTACTTTTGAAACGAGTCTGGAACAGGCAATTGGAAATGGAATGGATGAAATTACATTTATTCATGGTGCGGGAAGTGGCGTGTTACGTGACGAATTGCACCGCAGGCTGAGCAAAAATCAGCATGTTCAGTATTTTAAAGATGCTCAAAAAGAAAAATTCGGATACGGTGCAACGCTCGTTAAAATTAAATAATCGCTTTAAGCGTGTAATCTGGTTCGTTGTTATTGGCAGGGATCGGGCTGAGTCAATGGCAATGTCGTCCTAAAAACCACTACGCCTAAAAAACCTATGGAAGAATATTTGTATTCAGACACAGAAATTCAGAATGAAAAACATTTGTCGGTAATAAATTTACCGATAGAAATGCCTATTTCTGAGCTGGAAACTCAGATTAATACGCAGATTAAAGGGTTTGATTTACGAAGACAACAGCTATGAAGATAATGGGGATGATAACCTGAAAGCAAAAGTCTGGAAAATAAGTCCGATTCGTGTTGTGGCTAATGATTCTTCTTTTTTGTTTGAAGTGCCACTTAAAATCTGGGTTAGTGCCGGTTATAAAGTCAGTCCGCTTGGGATTAACGCTGTCAGGTTATAAGGACACAGAGTTTTCAATAAACATCCGTCTGATCTCAAAAATCGGTATTTCGCCAAACTGGAAGCTGAAATCGGAAACCTATGTTGACAGCTACGACTGGATCACCGAACCAAACGTGAAAGTTGCCGGGATCAGTATTCCGATCAAAAGTATGGTCAGCCGGATGCTGAACAAAAATTTTGAAAAGATAACAGATGCTATTGATCAGCAGGTTACGGGTAGTATTGAAATAAAAAAATATGTTGAAGCAGCCTGGCTGCTTGCACGTCAGCCTGTTTTGCTTATCAAAAGAATTTGATACCTGGCTTGTGGTGACACCAACTGCTATTGTCATGACCCCTTTAATGGCCAAAAATAATATTTTACGTGCTTCAATTGGAATCAAAGGTTACACTCAAACGATAACCTCTGCAATAAAACCGGCTGTAAAACCTGCCGCCAAAACTCCCTGACTTGCAGATCGCAGATAAAGTTGCTTCTGATTTTCAGGGTTGGATTGATCAGCCTGGTTTCTTATGAAGATGCAGCACGGCTTGCAACCGCCCAATTTGCAGGACAAAAATTTTCATTTTTAGGAGGGAAATATAATGTTGAAGTTACTTCCATTGAAATGTATGGTCAAAATGAGCGGCTTATCATTAAAGCCGGACTGAAGGGCAGTATGAATGGAAGTATATATCTTAAAGGGTGTTCCGTATTATGATCCGGTTACGCAGAAATTATCTTTGAAAAATCTGGATTATGATCTGGATACAAAAAATACGATTATTAAAACGGCAAATTGGCTCTTGCAAGGGAAATTTAGCAAAATGATGGAGAAAGAAATGGTTTTTCCGGATAGGTAGCCAGATGAGCTGAGGCTAAAAAAAGTATCCAACAGACACTTTCAAATTATAAAGTTACTGATGGTGTTCAGTTAAAAGGAACACTTACGGAAATTACTCCGGATAAGGTTTATTTAACCCCAAAACACATTTATTCCGTTGTTTTTGCTCAGGGAAATGTCAATTTGCGTGTAGAAGGATTGAGAAGTTTTGAGTAATAAATTCACTTGTCAAGTAAACAAATGCCATATTTTTTACTTTTTATGGTATATTGACTGCTGATCAAAGGAAAGTATTTCTTAGCTTTGTGGTCAAGTGAAAGGAATAAGCCGTCCTACCGCTGCGGTGAATGCCGGAGAGGAAAGTCCGGACAGCACAGAGTGCCGTACTTCCTAACGGGAAGGCAGTCGATTGGTGACGATCAGCTGACAGCAAGTGCCACAGAGAATATACCGCCTGGCACATTTTTTTATGTCAGGTAAGGGTGAAAAGGTGGAGTAAGAGACCACCGCTTCAAAGGTGACTTTGAAGGCACGGTAAACCTTACGGGCTGAAAGATCAAATAGGTGTTAATTTGTGGGGCTACTCGTCTCCGTTTTTCGGAACATTAGCACGGGTAGATCGTTAGAGGTTTTGAGTGACCAGAATCCTGGATAAATGGTAGGAATTTCGTGGTGCAAATCGGAATACAGAATCCGGCTTACAGGCTTTTTCCTTTTTCTGTTTTTAAGTAAATAATTAATGAATAATTGAATCACATAACTAGTGTTTCCCATGAAGAAAAAGAATCTTTACATTGCTTTAGTTTGTTTGTCACTAATGAGCCTGGATACGTTGGCTCAAAAAAACCGAACGTATGATGGACCAAATAAAATGAATACATGGTCTATCACAGGATATGGTGGCATCACAAAATTCTTTGGTGATTTGAAAGAATACGATTTCAAAAGAGGCGATCATGAAAATTTGACCGGTGGATGGGGACTCTCCATTAACAAACAATTATCTCCGATTTTCGGTGTTCAGCTTACTGGTTACAACGGTTGGCTGCAAGGTTCGAAAACGAGTGTAACGGTTCCTAATCCTACAAATCCTGACTTACAAATACTTATGATGCTTATTTTAACAGCCCATCATTTGTTCAGGTTATCTTTAGACGGAACAGTTAATCTTAACCGTTTGCTTTTTGGATACAAAAAATTACGCAGATGGAAAGTTGATGCTCATTTGGGAGCTGGTATCATGTATTATCACACGGATGTTGACTGCTACAAATGTAACAACAGGCAGTCTAATTTGGTACAATACAGCTTTCTTCTAACACAGACGGAAGTTCTAAAACTGCCGGAACATGGGAACGTAATGGTTCTACTTATACACGTGAATGGGTTATGCCAGCTGGTTTGGCTGTTCATTACGAACTGTCTCCACGTTTTGATTTAGGTCTTGATTATACTTACACATATGTTAACACAGAAAAACTGGATTTAACTGTTGGTAGACAGAACGGATTATGAAACACAAACTGGTTTGTGGACATTCCAAAAGGTGATTCAAAAAATGACAGATGGGGATGTTCTGCAAATTGCATTGACTTACAAATTGGGTAAAAATGCAGTAATGGCTAAAAAAGGTAAATACGATGCAGGTAGCGGACGTTACCATTTGCGTTGGGCTAATCCACAAGCATCTGATTCCTGTTCCTTACAACCCGACAATGAACGATGCAGATTCAATTGCAAAAGCTAACATGCCAAAACCAGTTGATCCACGTCTTTATACTGATACTGATGGTGACGGTGTTGCTGATCTTGTTCGACAAAGAACCAAATACTCCTGCGGGAAGTGTAGTTTCAGGTGGTGGTGTTGCAATGGATCTTGATAAAATTATCAGAGATGCTATCAAAAACAACTTGCCAAAAGACGAATGCGAAGCATTGTTCAGCAACATCGAATTTGATACTGACAAAGCAATCATCCGTGATGCTTCGAAAGAAACTTTGAGCAAAGTAATTGAGCTTGTTGAACCTTCGCACAAACTGCCGTATCGTTCTTGTAGGACATACTGATGCTCGTGCTTCTGACACCTATAACATGGCTCTTGCTCGTCGTCGTGTGGATGCTGCGAAACGATTCCTGGTTCGTCAGGGTCTTAAAGACACAAGCAGAATTATTGATCGAGTACTTCGGTGAGTATCGCCCGATTGCTGAAAACACAACAGTTGAAGGACTTCAGTCTAACCGTCGTGTTGAAATCAAGATCTTGCCAAACAATACATTGCGTTCAACATATCCTGCTGGTTTCCAGAAATAACAGGTTGTTCGATATAAGAAAAAAGGGAAGTGATTATTCACTTCCCTTTTTTTATGCATATCATGATTATTGAACCAATAATTTTACTGTAAATTTGCACCCTGTTTAATTCAGGGACGAGTTCCCTCTCATAACAAATTCAATAATGGCAGTTAAAATTAGATTAGCGCGTCGTGGACGCAAACAAGAAAGCGATTTATGATATCGTAATCGCAGATGCCAGAGCACCACGTGATGGTCGCTTCATCGAAAAGATTGGTAGCTACAACCCAGGTACTAATCCTGCTTCCAGTTGTTTTGGAACAGCTAAGGCTGTTGACTGGTTGCTTAAAGGTGCTCAGCCAACGGATACAGCTCGTTCAATCCTGCAACACGAAGGTGTTATGCTTCGCAAGCACTTACAAGTTGGTGTTATCAAAGGAGCAATTGGTCAGGAAGTTGCTGATGCACGTTTTGAAGAATGGAAAGCGTCTAAAACTGATCGTAATGTTTCTGCTGCAGATACATTATCTCAGAAAATTAGATACTGCAAAACAAGCTAAATTGGATGCAGAACGTAAAGTAAATGAGTCACGTGCAGAAGCAATCGCTAAAAAGAACGCTCCTGTGGTAGTTGAAGAAGAAGTTGCTGCGGAAGAAGTTTCTGACGAAGTTGCTACTGACGAAGCTGCAGCAGACGCTCCTGTGGCAGAAGATACTAATGAAGCACCAGCTGCTGAATAATTTAGTAGAACATACTTTCTTTATGGGTCTGTCGGTTTACCGTACAGACTCATATTTGTTTTAAGGACTATCATAATAAATCAATACTACTTTGACACACGATAGCTGTTTTTTGCTGGGTTATATCGTTCGTACCCACGGTACGTCCGGCGATGTCGTTATTTTTCTGGATGTAGATTATCCGGAAGAATATGAAGATCTTGATTCTGTTTATTTCGATATAAGAGGAGATTTGGTTCCTTATTTTATCGAGCGTTTTAATTTGCAGAAACAGAGCCAAGGCCATTGTAACGTTTGAAGACGTTAATACAATTGAAAAAGCGCAGGCTTTGGTTGGTACGTCATTTATCTGCCACTGGATTCTCTTGCTGAACTGGAAGAGGAAGAATTTTACTATCATGAGATCAAGGGTTATACCGTGGTTGATGAAGTAAAAGGTGAACTTGGGAATTGTTCGTGAAGTTTATTCCTTGAATGGTCAGGATCTGATTGCGATGGATTATCAGGGTGTGGAAGTGCTTGATTCCGACAGCCGAAGATATTGTTTTAAAAGCCGACAAAGAAAATAAGAAGCTGACTGGTAAATTTGCCGGAGGGTTTACTGGAAATTTATCTGGAAAACGCTTCTGACAGCGATAATACTCCTGACGATGCGGATTGATATTATTTCATGTGTTCCAAATCTTCTGGATAGCTTTTTTGCACATTCAATACTGAAACGTGCGCAGGAAGGAAAGTTTGTTGAAGTAGTTGTGCACGATATACGGGATTATTCTGGCAACAAACACCGCTCTATTGATGATTATGCTTTCGGTGGAGGTGCTGGTATGGTTTTACAAATCGAACCTATTGCACGTTGTATCCGTGCTTTGCAGGCGGAAAGAGAATATGACGAAATAATTTATCTGACTCCGGACGGTGAACTGATGGAGCAGAAAATGGTCAACCAGCTTTCTTTGAAAGGAAATCTGATCATGTTATGCGGCCATTACAAAGGTGTTGATCAGCGTGTTCGTGATATTTTTATTACAAAGGAAATCAGCATTGGAGATTATGTATTGTCAGGTGGAGAACTGGCCGCAGCGGTTCTTGCAGATTCAATTATTCGTTTATTACCAGGTGTTTTAAATGATGAAACTTCTGCTCTGACAGATTCTTTTCAGGATAATTTACTGGCACCACCAGTTTATTCCCGTCCATCTGATTTTGAAGGACATGGAATTCCGGAAATATTAGTGTCGGGTCATGAAGCGAAAATTGAAGAATGGCGATATGAGCAATCACTAAAACGTACAAAAGAAAGAAGACCGGATTTACTTAAATAGTAGATCCGGTCTTCGGTTTTTTATTGAATAAATCTGGTTAAAAATCCAGATTGCAATTGATCCATTCATCATCAAAGTTGGTACCATATTTCCGGTAGAAGCCAACAGCGGACGTATTCCAGTCCAGCACCTGCCACATCATTCCGGTACATCCTGTTTGTTTTGCAGCAACAACGGTCGCGTCAAAAAGAATTTTTCCAATCCCATTTCCACGCATATCTTCCGTCACGATAATATCCTCCATATACAATCTTTTCCCTTTCCAGGTAGAGTAACGGTAGTAATATAGACAATAGTCCGATGATTTTGGAATCATCCTCAGCAACAAAAAAGTCGAAAAGTTTTTCTTTATAGTCACGTGACATTTTATCTACATTATTACTAACCTGATCAAGTGCTCTTTCAAAAATGGCAAGCTCTTTTACGAGTTCGAAAATGGCGGGTATATCTTCCAGAGTACCTTGGCGGGTTGAAATATTCATGAGTCAGGTTATTATTTGAACGATTGAATAAGTGCTTATTGGTTAAATTATACTATTGATACTTGACAAAATTCTCCCATTTATCAACAATGGCCTGGAAATTTTCAGGAAGATCCGTGTCAAATTGCATCCATTCTTTTGTTGTAGGATGTATGAAACCAAGAGATTTTGCATGAAGGGCCTGTCCTGGCAGTAATTTAAAATTATTTTCAACAAAAACCTTAAAACTGCCCGTTGTTCCTCCTCGTAAAATTTTATCACCACCATAAACCGTATCATTAAAAATCGGATGACCAATGTGCTTCATGTGCGCCCTGATCTGATGCGTTCTGCCGGTTTCAAGATTACATTTAATCGAGAGAAACATAACGCATGGATTTTAAAACTTCATAATGTGTTACCGCATGTTTTCCCTGGGAGCCGTCTTCGAAAATATCCATCACACGCCTGTCCTTCGCACTACGTCCGATATGGCCGGTTATCGTTCCTTTATTTTCCTTTGGTTCTCCCCAGATTAATGCGTTGTATGTTCTTTCAATGGTATGATCTGAAAATTGTTTGGCCAGAAAAGTCATAGCAAATTCTGTTTTTGCAATCACCAATAATCCGGAAGTATCCTTGTCAATTCTATGCACTAACCCCGGCCTTCCTTCACCATTTCTTCCCGTAGGCAGATTTTGAAAATGATAAACCAAAGCATTGATCAGAGTTCCCGTCCAGTTTCCGAAAGCGGGATGTACCACCATGCCTGTCGGTTTATTAACCAGAAGCAAAACATCATCTTCATAAATAATATCGAGCGGAATATTTTCGGGAATAATTTCAGTATCACGCGGAGCGTTGGGAAGTAATAACGTGATGACATCGATTGGCTTTACCTTATAACTTGATTTAGCCGGCAAACCATTTACTTTTACCGCTTCGGCTTCAATCCCATTTTGTATTTTTGTACGTGAAGCATTAGCCACATGAACATTTAAAAACTTGTCAAGCCGCATTGCTGTCTGGCCCTTATCGGCCACGATACGGTAATGTTCAAATAAATCGTCTTCGTCGGCACCGTTATCTATTTCGTCTACGAGCATTTGTTCTGGTGTAATATGAAAATGTAAATCGAAGGGTTAGATGGTTTAAAATCTGTTTTCCCAAAGTTTACATCAGAGTCTCAATCTAAAAAACAAAATTACCAAAATTCGTGGACTTACTGGTTCCTTCATTACCGACACCGCTTCTTGAAATATCTGATGAGGTCATTTTAAAGGCTGGTGTCAGGCTATTTATAAAACGTGATGATTTAATTCATCCAACCGTTTCAGGAAATAAGTGGAGAAAATTAAAATATAATCTTCAAAAGGCTAAATCGGAAAAAGCAACGACGTTATTAACTTTTGGAGGAGCTTTTTCCAATCATTTATATGCCACTGCGGCAGCTGGAAAGTATTCGGGTTTTCAAACAATTGGTATAGTAAGAGGTGAAGATCCCGGCGAGAAAAAATCATCAACTTTGAAATTTTGTGAAGAGCAGGGGATGATTTTACATTATGTTTCAAGAGAGGAATATAAGCTAAGAAACTCGAAGGATTATATTGACCAGCTTAAACAGAAATTTGCAGATACTTTTATAATTCCGGAAGGCGGTACCTCAGAATTTGCTTTGAAAGGCGTGGAGGAAATGGCGGATGAGGTGAATCAGCAATTGGGTTTTACTCCTGATTATTATACAGTCGCTGCCGGAACTGGCGGGACTGCTGCCGGAATTCTTTCTTCGGGTGCTAACGTACTGGCTTTTTCCGCTTTAAAAGGTGGAGATTTTTTGGAAACTGATATTTTAAATCTGGTTGGCGAAAATGACCTTCGAGGACAGTTAAAATTATTTACAGATTATCATTTCAAAGGCTACGCAAAATACACACAAGAACTACTTGATTTTATTTTAATATTCAAAAGGAAACATGGAATCCTGTTGGAGCAGGTTTATACCGGGAAAATGCTTTTTGGATTATATGATTTGATTGGAAATGGATATTTTAAAACCGGGGATTGTATTGTGGCGGTTCACACCGGTGGTTTGCAGGGGATTTTGGCGGAGTTGAAAGAAATTTAATTTTGTTGTTACAAATCGTAAAGATTAATAACATTCAAACCTTCTATGTTCTTAAAATCTGAAATATTTCTGGTTATAAGAGCGTAGTTATAAATTAAAGCCGTTGCTGCAACAATTGCATCAGGAAGTTTTATTTTGCTTTTTTTCTTAACTCAATGGTGTGAACCACGATTTCATCACTCAAATCATAAACGTTGGAATCATTTATAAAATTAGTAAGCAAGCTGTAATGCTCATCTGTTGTGTTAAAACCTAAGATCTCAATTTTGCTTATAACTGATAAATTCGGAATATCATCAATCACATCTCCAAGGAAGTTAAGGCCAGAAATCGGAAGCTTATTATTCAAAAAATCTATAACTGCATTTGTATCGATCAGGTATTGCGGTTTTCACATTCCTCTCTACTTTGAGTAACATATTTTTGAAATTCATTAGCAACATCAGATGGTAACTTACCGGCATATTTTTCCGAAAGTTTCTGTTTTGGCTGACTGTTTGTTTTCAAAAGTTTAATAATATGCAAATCTTCAAGATCTTCAAGAAGTTTGTAAGCTTTGCTATTTGTTATTTGAATAAGTACTGTTTCCATTTTAATAAATTGAATTTGAACAGATTATTTCAAGGTACTACTATTTTGGAGCTTGGCCAAATTTATTTGAATTATGATTACAGTAACCAATGCTTCAATATTCCTACCAAATACTATCCTTCCGCTGAATATATTCCTTAATCAAATCCCTTTCCCCGGCAACCCACAAAACATCTTCCTTTTCAATGATCATGGAAGAATCCGGGTTAAGAATCCGTTCACCATTTCTTTCCAGTCCAACCACCATTCCGTGCGTTGATTCACGTATCTGACTGTTTCTGATTGATTTTCCGATGATATTAAATTCACTTTTTACCTCAATTCTTTGAAGCGTTATTTTATCTTCCTGGGCGAGATAAGCCTCTCCATTTCTGCTGATTTCTACATGTCCACGGAAACTATCCAGCTGATCATCTGTTCCAATTACTTCAATGCGGTCATATGGATATAAAACTTCGGTTGGGCGGGGGAGCTGGATTGTTTTAGTGCCGCGTTCGATCAGTACAACATTAATTCCAAAACTTTCCCGGATTCCAAGTTGCTGCAAACTTTTTCCAATCAACGAGGAATCCGGACTTACTTCCAAAAATGCAAAATGAGCATCCCAGGGTAAAAGTATTTTCTTTGATTTTCCGCTTCCTTCCAGTTGCCGGGCATTAAGGTTTTGGAGAAATCTGTCTTCAATTTTGCTATAAAATAATTGTAGTCGTTGGTAAAATATTCCTACCGCCAATACCATAATTCCACCCGCAATCATAAGCGCCGTTGGCGTTTCAAAAAAGGAATCAAGAAGAAATCCCATCAGAATAATTCCGATTAAAACTCTTGATAATTCAAGCAGCAACAACGGACCGCGACTATATTTTCTACTTAACCAAAGTGCTGAATAAGCTTTTCGATTGGAACGTTTGAAAATTAATGCCCAGATAAAGGGAGAAATAAATAAAAAGGTTAGTGCAAAAAATGCGGATAACGTTACATAGGTTTTTGGAACCCGTTGAAAAATCTGCGGGGCAATCTGCCGTGACATAATTGACACGATGCCAATAATAACAACTGAATTTAGAACAACCGTTTGCGCATAAGATTGAAGAATTAAATTCCAGTGCGTCGTTTTGGCAATTGTTGCGGTACTGCTGCTATAACGATTCAACCTGCTTCTCCATGATTCGGGCAAATGTTTGTCAAACCATTCATAAAAAGGCTCTGAGGCCTTCATCATGTACGGCGTTGTAAATGTGGTAATAACCGAAACTCCGACCGCGATAGGATATAGAAATTCACTGGTTACTTTTAATGATAATCCCAGGTTTGCAATAATGAAGGAAAATTCCCCGATTTGAGATAAACTCATTCCGGCCTGAATCGATTTTTTTAAAGGTTGTCCGGAAATAACTGCGCCCATCGTAACATAGGTTGTTTTTCCTAAAATCACCACGAAAACCAGAATAGCAGTTGGAACTGCATACTCAACCAAAAGTTTTGGATTGATCAGCATTCCAACAGATATAAAGAAAATCGCCCCGAAAAGATCCTTAACGGGTTTTAGAAGATGTTCAATTTTCTCGGCATGTGTTGTTTCTGCTAATATTGAACCCATGATAAAAGCACCTAATGCCGCTGAAAATCCGGCTCTGGTCACGAGAAAAACCATTCCAAAACAAAGTGCAATGGAAGTGATCAAAACACTTTCGTCATTCATCAGATTGCGAAAACGCCGTAGCAGAGTAGGGAAGATAAAAATTCCGCCCAGAAACCATAAGATTAGAAAGAAGAAAAGTTTGGCGATGGATTGCAGCATTTCCATTCCTGCAAATTGCTGACTGATAGAAAGCGTAGAAAGTAAAACCATTAACAAAACGGCCGTCAAATCTTCAATTACGAGTATACCAAAAACGACACTCGTAAATTGCTGCGTTTTTAAACCAAGTTCTTCAAAAGCACGGAAAATGATGGTTGTTGAAGATATGGCGATAATTCCTCCAAGAAATAAACTGTCAATTTTGCTCCATCCTAACAGTTGTCCGGTTACAAATCCGGTAACCAGCATCAATGAAACTTCAAAAAGACCGGTGATGGCTGCGGTACTTCCAACCTTGACCAGCTTTTTAAAACTAAATTCTAGATCCAAGATTGAAAAGAAGAAAAATAACTCCAATCTCTGCCCAGATCTCAATGGTTTTGATATCGGTAATGGTTGGGAAAATACTAAAATTTGGACCTACCAATAAGGCCGGCAAGAATGTATCCTAAAACAATGGGCTGCTTTAATTTTTTGAAAATGATGGTAATGATACCAGCCATTGTCAGGATTAATGAGAGGTCTACAATTAGCTGTGGAACGTGGGTCATTGGGTACTGGTATTTCGCGGAAAATATAATAATACCAATAAAATACAAAAAGCCTTTGATGAATCAAAGGCTTTTTGGCAATACTTGAAAAAATGAAATGCAATCAGCTTATCCTACACTACCTTCCAAACTGATTTCCAGAAGCTTTTGCGCTTCAACAGCAAATTCCATTGGAAGTTGGTTTAAAACTTCTTTTGCGTATCCATTTACGATTAGAGCAACTGCCTGTTCCGTAGGAATTCCGCGTTGGTTGCAATAAAATAAGTATATCTTCTCCAATTTTCGAAGTAGTCGCTTCATGCTCCACCGTTGCCGATGGATTGCTTACTTCAATGTAAGGGAAAGTATGCGCACCGCATTTATCACCCAAAAGCAATGAATCGCATTGAGAGAAGTTACGGGCTTTTTCTGCTTTTTTGAATACCTGAACCAATCCGCGGTATGAATTCTGGCTTTTTCCTGCCGAGATACCTTTTGAAACAATACGGCTTTTGGTATTTTTACCAATATGGATCATTTTTGTTCCGGTATCAGCCTGCTGCATGTTATTGGTAACAGCAACAGAATAAAATTCACCGATCGAATTATCTCCTTTCAGGATTACAGAAGGATATTTCCAGGTAATTGCTGAACCGGTTTCAACCTGAGTCCAGGAAATTTTAGAACCTGCACCATCACAAAGACCACGTTTGGTAACGAAATTGTAAATACCGCCTTTTCCATCTTTATCACCAGGATACCAGTTTTGAACAGTTGAATATTTCACATTTGCATTTTCATGCGCGAAAATTTCAACCACCGCAGCATGCAACTGATTTTCATCACGCATCGGCGCTGTACAACCTTCCAGATAACTCACATGACTGTCAGCATCCGCAACGATCAATGTACGTTCAAACTGACCTGTTCCTGCCGCATTGATACGGAAATAAGTAGAAAGCTCCATCGGGCAACGAACACCTTTTGGAATGTATACGAATGATCCATCAGAGAATACAGCCGAATTCAGGGCTGCATAAAAATTATCTTTTGGCGGAACAACCGAGCCAAGATATTTTTTAACCAGATCCGGATGTTCACGAATAGCCTCACTGATCGAGCAGAAAATAATTCCTTTTTCTCTAAGTGATTCTTTAAAAGTAGTAAAAACAGATTCTGAGTCCATTACAGCATCAACCGCAATAGAAACACCTGAAAGTCTTTTTTGCTCATTAAGTGAAATTCCTAGACGCTCGAAAGTATCACGCAATTCAGGATCTATGTCATCCAGACTTTCAACAGCTTTCTTCTTCTTTGGTGCAGAATAATATTTGATTGCCTGAAAATCAATTTTGGGATAATGCACATTTGGCCATTTTGGCTCAGGCATTTTCAGCCACATCGTAAAAGCCTTCAAACGCCACTCCAGCATCCATTCAGGTTCATTCTTTTTGGCGGAAATAAACCGTATAGTGCTCTCATCCAAGCCCATAGGAGCTTCATCTGCTTCAATATCAGTTACAAATCCGTATTTGTATTCCGAACTGGTGATTTCCTCCAACAATTCTTCTTCTTTGCTCATAGTCTTATTTATATCACTCTATGGTTCGTTATACATGTAACACAGAGAAATGGGATTGAGTTTATAGAGAGACTCAAAAATACGTAAAATTCTGGACAAAGTTATGACCGGGATCATAACTTGTATCCAGAATTAGGTTATTCTAGACGGATGAAATATTAGAGATAACTTCCTGACGAAAGATAATTTTTCACATATTCTCCAACTCCTTCTTCCAATGTATGAAACGGCTTTGTGTAACCAATTGCATGCAATTTACTCATATTTGCCTGCGTGAAATACTGATATTTATCACGAATATCGGCCGGCGTATCAATGAAAGAAATGTCCGGTGTTTTATCCATGGCAAGAAAAGTATTTGTTACCAGATCTTTGAAAGTTCTTGCCTTTCCGCTTCCCAGGTTATAAATGCCTGAATCTTTGCGGTGGTGCATAAAAAACAGACAAACATCGATCAGATCCTTTACATATATAAAGTCGCGCATTTGCTCGCCGTCCTTAAAATCAGGATTGTGCGAACGGAAAAGTTTCATTTTATCCGTAGCCTTGATCTGGTTGAAGGCATGGAAAATAACCGAAGCCATACGTCCTTTATGATATTCGTTTGGTCCGTATACGTTGAAAAATTTCAATCCAACCCAAAAGAATGGTTTTTTCTCCTGCTTCAAAGCCCAGATATCGAAATCGTTTTTAGAATCACCATAAGGATTCAACGGTTTCAGTTGCGGAATCAGAGATTCGTTATCGTCGTAGCCAAGTTCTCCTAATCCGTAAGTTGCTGCTGATGAGGCATAAACCAATGGAATTTGATAGGCTACACATTTTTCCCAGATTTGTTTGGAATAATTAAGATTGAGTTCATTAAAGATATTTACATCAAACTCGGTAGTATCGGTTCTGGCACCGATGTGAAAAATGAATTCAACATCCTTGTTGTTTTCATCAAGCCATTCAAAAAAGAAGCTACGTTCAACGCGTTCCTTAATGGTCTTTCCTTCCAGATTTTCTGCCTTTTCAATTTTTGAAAAATCGTCAACGGCAATAATGTTATTAAAGCCTTCCTGGTTGAGTCTGCTGATCAGACCGCTCCCGATAAATCCGGCTGCACCTGTTACTATAATCATAATAGATTATTTGTTTAATGAGGTTAAACTGTAAAAAGAATGCCAGATAAGAGGAAATCTTTTGTTCAATCTACTCATGAAATTTTCTTTTTAAATTGTATTTTTTTTAGTTAACCGCTAATATTTTTACAAAACTACCGATACAAGATGTAATTTTGTAACATTATTAGAAAGGGAAGAGAAAATTTATGATTTACGTAACGAGAAAAGAGCATTTCAACGCAGCTCACCGGCTTTTTAACCCGGCGTGGTCAGAAGAGAAAAATCAGGAGGTATTTGGGCCCTGCGCCAATAATAACTGGCATGGACATAATTTTGAACTAATAGTAACGGTAAAAGGCAAACCGGATCCGGATACAGGATTTGTGATTGATTTGAAAGTTTTGGGTGATTTGATTAAAGATAAGATCGTTGACAAAGTCGATCATAAAAATCTGAATCTTGATGTGGATTTCATGAAAGACAAAATGGCTTCCTGTGAAATTTTTGTGACAGAAATCTGGAATATACTGGCTCCTGCAATTCAGGAGCTCGCACCAACGTCACAATTGCATTATATCAAACTGGTTGAAACACCGAAAAATTTTGTAGAATACTACGGGAATAACCGCCAAATACAGCAATGAAATACTACCTCATTGCCGGCGAACGTTCGGGTGATTTACATGGTGCCAATCTGATGAAAGGTATAAAGTCCAATGATCCCGATGCGCAGTTTCGTGGCTGGGGCGGTGATATGATGGAGGCGGAGGGAATGGATCTGGTAACACATTATAAGGATACGGCTTTCATGGGTTTTCTGGAAGTGGCAAAAAATATTCTTAAAATTACCGGCTTCCTGAAAAAATGTAAAAAGGATATTCTGGCATACCAGCCGGATGTAATTGTACTGATCGACTATCCCGGATTTAATCTACGGATGGCTGCATTTGGCAAAAAAAACGGATTTAAGATCTTCTACTATATTTCTCCAAAAGTCTGGGCGTGGAATCAGAAACGTGCCTGGAAAATCAAAGCAAATGTTGATCACATGTTTGTGATTTTTCCATTTGAAATTGATTTTTACAAAAAGTTTGATTTCAAAGTGGATTATGTCGGCAATCCTTTAATGGATGCTATTGAAGCTTTTAAGCCTGATCCTGATTTTCTAAAAAAGAATAAACTGGATAACAATCAGCCGGTTATCGCTCTGCTTCCCGGCAGCCGGCGACAGGAAATTATCAATATGCTGGATCTGATGTTAACCGTTCAGCCGCATTTTCCCGATTATCAGTTTGTTATAGCAGGTGTAAAAAATCTTCCTTCATCTTTGTATGAAAAATACGAGGCGCTGGCAAATGTTTCTGTTGTGTACGAATCAACTTACGATTTATTGACCATATCGGAAGCTGCACTTGTGACATCCGGTACTGCTACATTGGAAACCGCATTGTTAAATATTCCTGAAGTAGTTTGTTATAAAACAAGCGGCTTTTCTTACGCCGTTGCCAAAAGATTAATCCGTGTTCCCTTCATTTCTCTGGTAAACCTGATCATGGAAAAGGAAGTTGTCCGTGAGCTAATTCAGGATGATCTGAATGAAAAACAATTGGTAGAAGAATTGAAATCAATTCTGAAAAATGGAGAAAAGAGAAATGTTCAGCTAGACAATTATAAAAAGCTGCACAGTTGGTAGGCGGATCCGGAGCTTCACAAAAAACTGGAATGTTGATAGTAAAATATCTACAAAAATCATAAAATAAATTTGTAGATATGCTGTACACAATTTAAGAAATTCTGCTACTTACTTCTTGGTAAAAGTAAATTACCTTTGCCCATCGTGCAAGGAATATGGCCTTAAAAAGCATGTAATTGTATCACCATACCTCCTTTACCTAATTGATTATGCATCAGGTACTTTTAGTTAATCAGGATCCGGGTATGCATTCGGATCTAAATTCTGTTTTTCAGGAAAATGATTATGAAAGTGTAGTATTGGATGAAGTTGAAACAGGAAATGAGGCGTTAAGAAAGGTGGTGAATGATTCTTACGACATGCTGATTCTGAATCTTGATCTGCCAAACACCAATATGCTTGGTCTTATTAATAAGTTAAGACTTCTAAATCCGGACTTACCTATACTGATTTATTCTTTGGAACTTGAATATATTTTTATCAAACGATATCTTACCAGCGGCGTCAATGGATATTGTTTTTTTAAAAATGGTGACGTGACCGAGATTCTAAATGCTATTGTCCGCATTAGCAAGGGCAAATGGTATATCAGTCAGGAAATGATCGAACTCATTGTTGAAAAGGCATTGTATAGTACAAAACTGATCGTTTTGATAATCTGGATGAACAGGAATTCGAAATATTTACGCACCTGATAAAGGGGATATCTGTTGCAAATATTGCAAAAATCATGGGCGTTCATTTACCAACCGTTTCTGTTTATAAAACAAGAATTCTTGATAAGCTTAGAATTACGAATCTGCTTGAATTGAAAAATGTAATCAAAATGCCAATGCTATCGGAAAGCTAGTTTCGCATCCGGGCCAGTTTTTCGTAGTCCAGTACCGTTATCAGACTTCCTTTCATATCAACCAGTTTTTCTTCTTTAAAATCTGACAAAGTCCGGATTACCGTTTCTGTCGCCGTACCGACCATAGAAGCAATATCTTCACGCGTAATAGCCATCGAAAACGGTTTGGAACGATCTTCCTGATAACGCTGTACGAGCATAACCAAAGCTTGTGCAACTCGTCTTTCTCACAGAGTTATACGCCAATTGTAAAAGTCGCTCTTCACGATCCTTAATTTCATTGGAAAGCATTTTGATAAACTTTGTGGCCACTTCCCGGTTTCCCTGCAAAAGATTAAAAAAATCATCCTTAGGTATCATCGCCACTTCTGATTTTTCAAGGGAAATGGTTGTTTCCTGATAAGGTTCGCCTTGAAGCAAATCCAGATAACCGAAAAAGTCGCCTTCTTTATATAATTCAGTAATGTATTCTTTTCCGTTATCGTTTGATTTATAGGCCTTTACTTTGCCTTTTTGAAGAAAAAAAACGTTGGAAGGAAAGCTGCCTTCCGTATAAATCGTTTCCTTTTTTCTGAGCATTTTTGTCTTTTTATCATCTGCCAGTTTTGTGATCAGATCGAAAGATTTTGCTTCATGAATAAATTCGTCCAAACCTTCCGCCGTGCGTGTGAATTGGCCTTTTAACCGCTCACTCTTTTTAAGTCGCATTTCAACGGCATTTAACAATTCCACATCGTCATAAGGTTTTGTCAGATAATCATCTGCACCCATGGTCATTCCTTTGCGATAATCATTTTTCTCAGCTTTTGCCGTTAAAAAAACGAAAGGAATATTGGCTGTATGATCGTCCTTGCTCAGCAAATGCAGCACTCCGTAACCATCCAGTTCAGGCATCATAATGTCGCAAATAATCAAATCCGGTCTTTCGTGATGCGCAAGCTGAACGCCTTCTTTGCCATTGTGTGCAGTTAGTACGTGATAATTTGCCAACTCCAGAATTTCGGCCGTATTTTCACGCATTTCAGGATTATCCTCAATCAGTAATATTCTTTTATTTTCCATTATAAGCGTTGACGTATTAATTAGCGGGTAAATGATCCGGCAGTTTGATTTTGAAAGTGGTTCCTTTGTTAACCTCGCTGGTAAAAGAAACTTCACCTCCCATCAGGCTGACGTAATTTTGTACAATGTTTAATCCCAAACCAGTTCCCTGAGCATTTCCTGCATTATTTGCTCGGAAAAAACGGTCGAAAATATGCATTTGGTCAGCTTTCAGGTATGCCAATTCCCTGATCAGTGATTTCAATGAAAATCGTTTTTCCATCCGCTTTTATATCAAACCGTATCATTTTCCCAGCCTCCGAATATTTAATAGCATTAGAAAGCAGGTTAAAGATTACGTTACGAAGCAATTGCTTGTCAATCCAAACGCCGTTATTTCCGGAATAAGAAAATGAAATCGTCTGTCCTTCCTTGCACAAACCTTTGATTTCTTCAATCAATCCCTCACAAAAAGCGGGTAATTCCGTGTAAACCGGAACGCTGTGAATTCTTCCTTCTTCAAGCTTTCCAATAGACATGAAATCATTTAAAATTTCGGTCAGATTGGTAACAGCAGATTTTATCCGCTGCACGTGTTTCTGTCTTTTATCCTCTTCTTCACTTTTTGGATATCGGCCAATAAGTGATGCTGAGGAAAGAATTGTCGCCAACGGAGTACGGAATTCATGCGAAGCAATGGTCACAAACTGACTTTTCATATTATTCAGCTCACGTTCTTTTTTCAAAGCACGCATGACTTCTTCCTGTGATTGTTCAATTTTATGGATAGCCTTTGCCAATTCTTCGGTACGCTGAGTTACTCGTTCTTCCAGTTCCGCATTCAGTTTCTGAATTTCCTGATTTGCTTCCTGGATAATATTTTCCTGCTTTTTTCTCTCCGTAATATCAATCACAAAACTTACAACAAACTGTCCTTCACTGGTTTTGAAAGGACTTAAACTTACTTCTACCGGAAATTCGCTTCCGTCTTTTCTCCTTGCAAAAAGTTCAAGAGAGCTTCCCATTCCGCGTGCATGCGGCGATTCCAGGTAATGATCACGGTGATGAACGTGGGCTTTCATCAGCCTTCTCGGAATCAGACTTTCAATTTTCTGATCAACAAGTTCTTTGTCATCATAGCCAAAAAGTTCAAGTGCCTTGGGATTTAACATCACAATAACTCCTTCTTTATTGACTACAACAATTCCTTCGGTGGCATGTTTAAAAAGTGCGTCGAGCATTTCAATGTGCCGTGTCATGGCTTTGGTATGTTTTTCTAAATAGGTTGTACTAAACATACCAAGTTACAGGACATATGTGAAGGGAACAAACGAACACTAAAGAATGATTGAATTGTTGAATGAGTGAATGATAGAATGATGGCTCAAAATATCAACTTAAACAGTTTGACTAAATTGGGTGGTTTCCGGTAATTCTGCCCACAATTTTGCGTCAAAAGCCATACAAACATTTCTTACAAAAGCTTTTCCGGTTGAGGTCACACGTAACCGATAAGGCTCAATTTCAACTAGTTCATCAAATTGTAATTCGGATAACCGTTCCAGTGCTTTGTACAAATCGTCACAAACTTCATCCTCATTTTTCCATGACGTTTCAAACTGCGTCATGATCCGGAGAATATGTTTTCGCAAAATCAGATCTTCTTTTGTCAGTTCATGACCTTTGATAATGGGTAAATGTCCGGCATTGATTTTTTCATAATATGCCTCCACATTTTTCTCATTCTGAACATAACCCGTCCAGCTATCACTGATCGAAGAAGCACCCAAACCAATCAGAAGCTGCGTATGCGTGTCGGTATATCCCATGAAATTTCTATGCAAATGACCATCCTGCTGCGCTTTATAAAGTTCATCCGTTTCCAGTGAAAAATGATCCATACCAATATCATGATATCCTGAAAGTTCCAGTGCATTTCTGCCGGTTTCATAAATCGCCATTTTTTTATCAGGATCAGGCAAATCACTTTCCGTATATTTTCTCTGTCCCGGTTTAATCCATGGAATGTGAGCATAACTGTAAAAAGCAATTCGGTCCGGACGAAGTTGAACGACACGCATAATTGTCTCCATCATCGTACAAACTTTCTGCATCGGCAAACCGTAAACAATATCATAGTTTACAGAAGTGTAACCGATTTCTCTTGCCTTTTTTGTCAAATGGCTAACCTGCTCATAAGTTTGCTGACGGTTAATTACAGCCAAAACCAAAGGATTAAAATCCTGTACACCAATACTTATTCTTCGGAATCCAACATTGAAAAGTGCCTGCAAATGTTCATCGGTTGTATTTCCCGGATGTGCTTCAAAACTGAACTGTGCTTTCGGGTGAACGTCAGCATTTTTTAGCAAACCTTCATATCAGTTTTGTCAGATTTTCGGGACTGAAAAAAGTGGGTGTTCCGCCACCTAAATGGATTTCTCTGATAATTGGTTTTGTTTCACCAAAAATGGAAAAATACAATTCCCATTCTTTCAAAACTGCATTGATATAAGTTTCTTCTACTTTATGGTTAATCGTAATTCGGGTATTGCAGCCGCAATAAGTACACAGACTTTCGCAAAATGGCAGGTGTACATAAAGGCTGATTCCTTCTTTTTCGTTGGAAATTGTGAAAGCTTCTTTGGCAAGTTTTTTCCAGTTTTGTTCTGTTGGTGGTGTTTTTTGCCAGTATGGAACGGTTGGATAACTTGTATATCTTGGCCCGGGAGTATTGTATTTAAAAAGCAAATCCTTATCCATGGGAGTCGTGTTTTGAATTAATTTCTATACATCAAAACTAGTCAGGTGCATGCGGCTAAAAACATGACAGAAATCAGCTTGAAAACTTACTTTTGCAAGGATTTTCACTTTTTGGAATGGAAGTTCTGAAATTTCTACTTGCCATGACAAATCGTAATCGAATTGGAGTGGTAGCATTATTAATCGGATACTGGATCAATATACCTCTCATAATCAAAACATACCGGCGATTGTCAACATAAAGGAGTGAGTTTTCGAACGCGTACGAAGTGAAACAGAAAACCATTGTTTGAAAAAACCAACAGCCATCATCGCAGGTAAAGTGCCAATTCCAAACATCATCATATAAAAACCTCCACTGAAAGCATTTCCGGTAGCAATTGAGCTGATCAGTGCCAGATAAACCAGTCCGCATGGAAGTAATCCGTTTAAAATTCCGAGCAAAAACCAGCTTGCATTTTCCGGCTTCGCAGCATTTCTCCCATTTGTTTTTTTATATGCTGAATAAATTTCTGCCAGAATTTTGGTGGATGGAAATAAAAGTCAAGACGTGAGGGCCACAGTACGTAAAGCAACATCAGTATGCCTGAAAAAATCGAAAGATATCGTAAGATAGCCGATCCACGCAAAAGAGTAACCGAGAGAACCCAAAGCAATGCCGAGTGCCGCATAGGTAAAAGTGCGGCCAATATTATAAAAAGCTAAACCGGCAAATTGCTGCAATCGATTTCCTTTTTGTACAGGTAATGCCAGAGCAATCGGACCGCACATGGCAATGCAATGGAAACTGCTCAACAGTCCCATCGATAATGCGAGGTATGGCAGTGCATTGATCATCACCTTTCCTTTTTTGAAAACACGACAACGCCTTCATTCCAATAAGATTTCTTCCCGTTTTTCCAGTCGATCTGTAAATAATAGCGACCGGATTTGATGTCAGATGCGGCTATGCGTTGTTCGCTGTTCTTTACTGTTATTGGAAAAGTGCGATCCTTCGTATTATCAGAAGGACAGTATAATTTCACACTTCCCGAAAGCGTATCTGCCGTAAATTCTTTTGGAAAATAAATGGTTATCCCTTGTTCTTCAACTTGCCACGTTAGCGGATCACTTAGTCCTTTCGCGAGTTTTATTTTATTTATTTTATCCTGAAATTGAAGTTCCTCCGCATAATACTGATCTGTTACGAGATCTATTTTCTGGCTGGCGCTCATACCCACCAGCAAAAGTATCATGACCACAAATCCTGCATAGAGTATTGCAATGCCAGCGCCCCAGTTTAATTTCATGATGTTTGTTGTTTAAATATTTCAAATAGGATATCATAGCACAACATTTCAATCACTCTTCTGGTGCTATGAATGTGGTTTCAAAAATTTCCAGTTTGTCTTTCCCCTGGAAAACAGAAAGTAATAGTTTTGTCTTCCGGCTTTTTAATTCTGTTTTTGGTATGATAATAAAAAGTGTCCCCTCCGACATGCCAGCTCCAGTCCAGTGTCAGGTCAGGCTTACCTGCAAAAAGTAAAGTGCCTTGTGGAGATTCAAGATGAATGACGGGTTTAATAATCTGATTTGTCTTATTGAAAATTTTGAAAGTATACAAATTGCTGATCGTACCATCCTTATTTTCAATATACTGACTGCCCGGTGCGCGGAATAATGTGGTTTGCGTATCACTTCTTGAAATGACAAGATATCCAAGTGCCGACCATAAGTAAAACAAGTACAACAATATAACCGCGGGTACGGTTTGTTATCAGTTTGTTAACGCCGCTGACAATTGCATTTTCGGAAGTATATTTTATCAAACCTTTATCAAAACCTACTTTATCCATGATAGAATCGCAGGCATCGATACAGGCTGTGCAGTTTACACATTCCATTTGCGTACCATTCCGGATATCAATTCCGGTCGGGCACACCGCTACACATTGAAAACAGCTTACACAATCTCCGGCGGTACGGTCATGGCCCTTTATGTAACTTTCTCACGAGGTTCTCCACGTTTGTAATCATAGGCCACAACAATGGAGTTTCTATCCATTAAGCACACCCTTGCAACCGTCCGTACGGACAAACGACTGTACAGGCCTGATCGCGGAGCCATGCGAAATTGAAATAGAAAACCGCAGTGTAAAAATGATAATTCCGGAGAAAGAGCGGAACATGCTCACTTATCGGTTCACTGATAATTTTGGAAATTCGTCAACACCGATTACATAGGATAAAAGTAAGATTGGCAATCAGAAATGAAACCAGTAAAAATGAGAAATATTTAGTACCCTTTTTTTAGAACCTTATCGCCAGGTCCAGGGAGCTTTGTTTAATAATTTTTGTTTGCTGCTATCACCTTCAATAAAGTATTCTATTTTTCGAAAAACCATTTCCATGAAAACAGTTTGCGGGCAAGCCCATCCACACCATAATCGTCCGAATATGGTTGTGAACAAAACAATAAAAACCATAAATGATAACATCGTAAGTCCGAAAAGCCAGTAATCCTGCGGTCCGATGAACAATCCGAAAATGATAAATTTTCTTTCAAGGACATTGAAAAGTAAAAGTGGCTGGTTGTTGTATTTTAAAAACGGTGTTACAAATAACAAAGTAAGAATAACCACCGTAAACCATATACGCCGGTTATGCCAGACTCCTTTTGGTTTTTGCGGATAAAACCAATTCCGCTTTCCATCTTCATTGACACCATTAAAATGATCCCGGAAGGAATCGTCGACAGGAGGCGTGGAAACTGGAATTGAATTTGGTGTGATCATTTTAATAGTCCGAAAGGACGTTAATTTTATTATAAAAAGTAGTATAAAACAGATCAGAAAAACCGGAATTGCATTTCTTAACGCTCAACCGCGCGGTGGTCGCTTTTAACTTTCATACTATTTAAGCGCAACAGTACTATCCCCGAAACTTTGCCTTCTTCAAACAATTCCCCTGCGGTTCTTTTGGATTTGCCGGTTTACTTCCTTTTAATGATAATACGAAGCTTGCCACTTTTTGAATATCAGTCGGAGAAAGCTGTTTTTCCCAGGAAATCATACCTTTTTCAGGAACACCGTATTTAATTACTTTGAATAAGATTTTTGATATTTCCACCATGAAGCCAATAATTGTCGGTAAGATTTGGCCCTACACCACCACCGCCTTCGGCTCCATGACAAGCAGTACATTTTTCCTGAAAAATAGCTTTTCCACCATCGATCCCGGCCGTTTCGGTAAGCAGTGTAACTGTATTTTCATCCATACTGGAACCAACTTTTTCCAGATATGCTTTTTTCTCAATATCGGCCATAGCGATTTCCTTATCCAGTTCAGCAATTTGCAAATCACCCATGCCGCTGAAATAATAGGCTGAATAAACGATAGCAATTAAGACAGTGGCCAGAAATAAAGATTGCAACCAAGGAGGCATACGATTATCCAGTTCCTGAATTCCGTCATAATCATGGCCTTCAATCAGGATCGTTTTTTCATCACTTAATGCGACACCAAGACCAGCGAATTTTTTAAACCAGCTTGTTTTTGGGGTCAGTTTCAGGATTTTTGTCTAGTAACCTGTTTTAAAACAGAAAGCGCGTTTACCAACAGGATAACAATTAGAACCGTTATGAAAAATAATAATCCAAGAGCATTATCAGTAAGATGTCGGTACCGGAAAGTACGCGAAGTTCTTCTTTCGGTTCCTGAGCAAAAGCCGATAATGAGCATGTAAAGAAAAGTATTATAGATAAAATTCCTTTTTTTATACTTCCATCATTTAAAGGAATATTTTTCATTTTGTTAATTGATTTATTATCCAGTTTGAAAACGTAAAAAAGAAGTGCAACAAAAAAGACAAAAAATATGATGAGGGAAATGAGCGGGAAAATTCCCACACCCGCAATGGTTTCGAGATAGTTTCGGAATTTCATGATTATATATTGAATTATAAATATTATTTCGGGGAAATCGTTGGGCGACCGTTGGGGCGACCCTCGTGGTCGCCCTTATTCGCATCCCCTGGCAACCACTAGGGTTCCCTACCCGTTTTTATATCAGTTCCCAAGTCGTTGCAGATATGCGATCAACGCAATAATTTCCTTATTTTCATTTGCCTTAATCCCGCTTTGTTTCAATCTTGACTGAATTCCCATCGCTTGTTTATGCAATTCAGCATTTGCAATTTTGTCATAACCTTTTTCGTAAGGCACACCAAGTGTTTGCATTGCACGGATTTTTCCGGGTGTTGAAGCCGTATCCAGATCATCTTCCAGCAACCAGCCATAGCGAGGCATAATAGATCCAGGTGACATAGAAGTCGGATCTTCCATGTGGTTGTAATGCCATGAATCAGGATATTTTCCACCAATTCTGTGCAAATCCGGACCGGTACGTTTTGAACCCCATTGGTGCGGGTGATCATAAACAAATTCGCCCGATTTGGAATATTCACCATAACGCTCAATTTCGGAACGGAAAGGACGGATCATCTGTGTATGACAAACATAACAACCTTCACGAACATAAATATCGCGGCCCTGAAGTTCCAGTGGGGTATAAGGTTTCACACTGGCAATGGTCGGAACATTGGATTCGATCATGAAAGTTGGAATCATTTCGATCATACCACCAATAGAAACGACAAGCAAGGCAACAATGGTGATCGTTAACGGTTTGCGTTCCAACAATCTCTGATGCCAGAATTCCTTTTTCTCAGCATGCCAAACAGCAGCCAGCGGCATTGCTTTTGCGTTTTCGTATGGAACCAGATTTCCTTTTAAAGCAGTCATCCACAAATTGTAAATCATCACAACAAAACCAATAATGTATAAAGTACCGCCGATGCTTCGTCAGGAAATAAAGTGGTGCAAGCTGCGTTACGGTTTCCAGGAAATTCGGGTATTTCAACAATCCTTCCGGCGTAAATTCTTTCCACATCGAGCTTTGTACCCAGCCAGCCCAATACATCGGAATGGTATAAAACAAAATTCCCAATGTCCCGATCCAGAAATGGAAACTTGCCAGTTTGGTAGAAAACAGCGGTCGGTTGTATAAACGAGGGAAAAGCCAGTAAAGCATACCAAATGTCAGGAAGCCATTCCAGCCTAACGCTCCTACGTGTACGTGCGCCACGATCCAGTCGGTGTAATGGGCGATGGCGTTAACATTTTTGAAAGCAAGCATTGGTCCTTCGAATGTTGCCATACCATAAGCGGTGATCGCAACAACGAAGAATTTCAAAACTACATCCTCACGAACTTTGTCCCAGGCACCGCGCAAAGTCAAAAGTCCATTCATCATTCCACCCCATGACGGAGCAATCAGCATCACGGAAAAGACAGTTCCCAATGTTTGTGCCCAATCAGGCAATGCGGTATAAAGCAAATGGTGAGGACCTGCCCAGATATAAAGGAAAATCAAAGACCAGAAATGGACAATAGAAAGTCGGTAAGAATAAATCGGACGGTTGGCTGCTTTTGGCAAAAAGTAATACATCAATCCCAAATAAGGTGTGGTCAGGAAAAATGCTACCGCATTGTGTCCATACCACCATTGCACCAAAGCATCCTGCACACCTGCATAAAGAGAATAACTTTTGAAAAGTGAAACCGGAAGTTCCAGATTGTTAACCACATGGAGCATGGCAACGGTAACAAATGAAGCAATGTAAAACCAGATGGCCGCATAAATATGTTCAACACGACGGTGAATAGTTGTCATGACCAAATTGGTTAAGGCCTGAAAGCCAGACGATTGCAATCGCAATATCAAGCGGCCATTCCAATTCTGCATATTCCTTGGCGCTGGATAATCCCATCGGCAACGTAATAGCTGCGCCAATAATAATAAACTGCCAGGCCCAAAAGTGAAATCGACTTAAAACAGGGCTCCACATAGGTGTTCGCAAAACCCTTGGTGCCGAGTAATATAAGACCAGTAAAAAATCCATTTCCTACAAAAGCAAAAATAACGGCATTGGTATGAAGCGGCCGGATACGGCTAAAAGTGGTATAAGGTAAATCCATATTCAGATTTGGAAATACAAGCTGAAAGGCGGCCAGCAGACCGACAAGCATACCGATAAGTCCGAACAGGATCGTCGCGATAGCAAAGTTTCGTACGATTTTATTATCATACTGAAACTCGTCCAGCTCAATGGATGCGATACCTGGATTGGGAAGGTTTGACATAATTTTGAGAGCAGAATGGTGAATAGATATTGGTAATTATTTGGTAGAGTAAGATAAATCTGGAATGATTCAGGAAGATTTTTTTGCCGGTTTATGATTCGTAATTCCATCATCCAGAAGTATGCGCATGGCCGGCGTGCAATCGTCATCAAAATGACCTTTTCGAACCGACCAGATAAATGTGCTGAGAAAGCCTAATGCTACAAACAGGCTGACGAGAATCAAGACATAAAGGGCGCTCATGGGAATTTATTTTTTGTTAATTTTTATTGATAATCAGCATTTTGTGTCAGGGATTATCTGCTGATTTTCCTGGACCAAAACTACCTGAGTTGATGGCGGCAAACGATGATCTTTGAATGGTATTTTAACTGATGTTTGTCAGCTTTTCATCCATTTTCTGGCGGAGATATTAGTCGCGATAGTGGTAAAAAGTACTATGGTTATTGAACTGACCGGCATAAGAATGGCCGCTATTACTGGTGATAACTTTCCCGCAATTGCAAATGATAATCCGAACACATTATATAAAAGTGAGATTGCAAAACTGATCTTGATGATGCGTTGTCCGGATTTTGCAAGATTGATAAAAGAAGGAAGTTTTTCCAGTTGATTTCCTTCCACAATAGCATCGCAGGCGGGAGAAAAATTGTTGATATCATCCGAAACTGCCAGTCCAACATTACTTTGACGAAGAGCGCCGGCGTCGTTCAGTCCATCACCGATCATCAAAACATTTCGTCCTTCATTCTTTTGTAGATTTTCAATAAAACGAAGCTTTTCTTCCGGTTTTTGTTCAAATAATAAATTTGAATCTTTCCCGAAAATTGGTGATAAAATAGCTCGATCCGTCTGTTTGTCGCCTGATAAAAGATAAGTTTCAAATCCTTCTTTTTGAAGTATGTTTACCGTTTTGGCGAGCTCAGGACGATATTTGCTTTTCAGTGTAAAATAACCTTTGATTTGTTGATCAATAGAAACATAAACGTGAGAAGAGTTATCAGTTTTCTCTGTTGGATCTGTATTTTCAACCCATTTGGAAGATCCCAGCTTTACTTCTGTTTTTCCCCAGCAACGCTTTAATTCCTGCACCTCCGGTTTCTTCAAAATGCATCAGCACTCGTCTGCTTGCAGTAACATTTTCGAGTTTTTTAACCAACATTCGCTTAACGGATGAGAGGATTGCATGGCTAATGTTTTAACAATAACCAGTTCATCATCAGTAAGTTTATTTCCAACAAATTCGATTTCAGCTTCATTAGTTTGTGTCATGGTTCCGGTTTTATCAAAAACAATAGTATCAATATGTGAAAGCCGTTCAATCGCATCTGCGTTTTTTGGATAAAATCGGTATTTGCCAAAAAGACTTAACAAATTTCCGTTTGTAAAAGTTGAAGATAGTAGCAACGCACATGGACAAGCCACGAGCAAAGAAGTAGTAAAGGCTCTGAAAGCAGTTTCATGTTGGTCAAATATAAAAAACCAAAACAGAAATGTGAGACCGGCGATAACAAGTACAACTGAGGAAAAATACCGATTAATTCGAGCCGCAAGTGTCTGGTTTTGGTTTTCTTTTTCTTTGGTAAAAGTGTCATTATTCCAAAGTTGGGTAAGGTAACTTTGTGATACTTTTCTTAATACTTCCAACTCAACAGACAATCCTGTCTGTTTTCCGCCAGCATAAATAGTATCACCTTTGTAGCGTTCAATTGGTTCGGCTTCTCCGGATACAAAACTGTAATCGATTAATGCTCTACTACTAAGAAGGATAGCATCTGCCGGAATTAATTCCTGATTTCTGACAAGCATTTTATCGCCCGGAGAAAGTTCAGTAATCGGAACGCGGTTTTCTTTACCATCTTTTAAAACAGTAACGGCTACCGGGAAATAAGATTTGTAATCCCTGTCAAATGAAATACCAGCATAGGTTTTATCCTGAAAATATCTCCCAATCAACATAAAAAATACAGCACCAGTCAGGGAATCGAAATATCCGGGACCAGTTTTGGATACAATTTGATATATACTGGTCAGAAAAACAGAAAGCAGAGCTAACGCGATAGGAGCGTCAATATTCAGATATTTTCCTTTCAAAGCCGACCAGGCAGATTTGAAAAAATCGGCAGCACAATAGAAAAATACCGGCAGACTTAATACAAGATTGATAACACTAAAAAGTGTTCCGAGATTTTGATCGGATGAATTATCTCCCAGATGAAAATATTCAGGGAAACTCAGCAACATAATATTGCCAAATGCAAAACCGGCAATCCCGATTTTATATAACCTGGTTCTGTTCCATTTTTGGCTTTGAATTCCTTCAACGTCATTTAAGCTAATGTAAGGTTCGTATCCAATTTTTGTAATTAGAGTTGCCAGTTCACTCAGTTTAATTTGTTGAGCGTCAAAGGTTATTCTTACTTTCTTTTCAGGGAAATTGACTATTGAACTACGAATGGCAGGATTTAATCTGTTTAATTGTTCCAGTAGCCAAATACAGGAGCTGCAATGTATTTTTGGTATAAGCCAATTGATGCTGGAAAGTTTTCCGTCTGTAAATTCCAATAATTTCCCGGCAACTTCAGGCAGATCCAGATAATCAAATTTCCCCTGAAAATAAGTCGAATCAGGCGAAATTCCCTGGGCTCCGTCAACGGAGTAATAACTGCAAAGATCATTTTCTTTTAAAATATCATAGACCGTGGAGCAGCCTTCACAACAAAATTCATGGTCATCTGAATGAATGATTTCATTTCTGCATTCTTCTCCGCAGTGATAACAGGAGTTCTTGTCAGATATCTGTTTTTCAATAATCAATTCGGCAGATTTCATAGTTGAGAAGGTGCGTTAAAAACCAGCTTTTAAAATATTATGAAGTGTAAAGTGACACTTGTCTAAAATGTTAGTCAAAATTGGCGGATTTGAATGTGGTAGAAGATGACCAGCATCTTCAAGCCGGGTGACTTTCGTCAGTATTAGCAATTCTTTTCGCAAAATGAGTAACTTAAATAACGGGTTGATACATGCGTAAAAAGAATGATATTTTACTAAAAAGCGCTTTTGAAGAGGCATTCCCGGACTTGCTCCGATTCTTTTTTGATGATGCAGATAACATTTTCAATATGAGTCGTGGTTTTGAATTTATGGATAAAGAGTTAAGCGAATTGTTTCCTGAATTGGAAAAACAAGGCGGCAGCAGGTTTGTTGATATGCTTGTTAAAACTTTTCTGGGTAGTGGAGATGAGGAGTGGATATTAATTCATATTGAGATTGAAGCGGTAGCCGGAAAGAATTTTGCGAAAAGAATGTTTCAATATTATTACAGAATTCTGGATCGTTTTGAGGTTGAAATAGTTGCGCTGGCAGTTTTTACAGGCTTAAAAAATCAAAACCAGGCTGCTTTTTATCAGAAGAATTTTCTAGGGACAAAGATTACATACGAATACAATGCATACAGTATTCAGCAGCATAGCGAAAAAGAGTTGCTTGGCTATGAATAATCCATTCGCATTTATTGTTTTAGCGGCACAGAAAGCATTGCTGATGGGAAAAATTCCTGAGGAAGAGTTGGGTGAGCAACGATTGACCATCGCAAGGGCGCTTATTCAAACTAAACAATATGACAATGAGCAGATAAGGCGTTTTCTATATTTTTTGAAGACCTTTGTTCACATAGAAAATTCTGAAATAAATAGTAAATTTGATAGGGAAATCAATTTGTTAACCGGTAAAGAAACTGCCATGGGAATTATTGAAACGATAAAAATGCTTGCTAAAGAGGAAGGGTATGAAAAAGGTCGTGAAGAGGGATTGGAAAAAGAGAAGGTAATAATCAGGAATCTTCTAATGAATTCTGATTTTGGTGTGAGTAAAATATCCAATCTTACTGGTGTTTCAGTGGATTTTGTTCAAAAGGTGAAGAGTGAATTAAATAATAACCAGTAAAGAAGCTTCCATTGGAGTTATTGAAACGATAAAGTGCTGGCAGGTGAAGACTGGATTAAGTTAAAGACATACAAAAGTTCACAGTATTTTCCTGTAACTAATCGACCTCACAAACTTGCCATAAAACCACCCCTCTGAAATTTTCTTATATTTTTCAGCAAAATAAAAATCCATATCCACAAGTTCGGAAGCTTCAACTTTACTTAATATTCCAAAAAACAAATACATTGATTTCAACAGCAGTTTTTGCCAGATTTTTGTTTGATATTTAGTGGGAATGAAATCAGTATAAAACCATAATCCATCCTTCCTTAATTTTTCATTTAAGCCGGAAAACAGAAACTCAATTTTTTCTTTTTTGAAAAGGTCAAAAAAGAAGGGTGTAATGATAATGTCAAAGGGTTTTTCGGTTTGATAATCTTCAACCGGGGCAGTAATAAAAGTAATGATATTGTTTTTACAGCTTCTTTTTTTTGATAGTTCAATCATTTTAGAAGATGATTCCACGTAAATAATTTCTAATCCGGAATCATGGATTTTCGCAATTTCTTCCAGTATCCAGCCTGTTCCTCCGCCTACAATTAAAATTCTGCTGGCAGACGGAATTTGCGTTAGTAAACTTACTTGCGCTCTTACCAAAGCATCTCCAAAAACCAATCGGCTAATGAAATCGTATGGACGAGCAACTGTATCAAAATTAGTATCCATCGTTAGTTTTAGTCGAGAAATTGTGATCCTGCAATGCCACAAATTGCTTTCACAAGCAAAAGTCCGTCAATGACGATGAGATAGTATAGAATATTTTTATGTCTGAGCATGGACCATGCTACCACCAGCATCAGAATAAAGGGAGTTAAATTAAACAGGAAAATAATGGTTTTGAAATGTCGGAAATGTGCAAAAAGAGACAGAGAAATTACACCGATTGTTAACAAAGGTATTAATACGAAAAAGATAGTTTTTTCTAATCCGTAACGGACCACAAATGTTTTCAGCTGTTGGTTTGAGTCGTCTTCATAATCTTTTAAATCAAACATGATGGCATTTACTGTGCAAAACATCCAGTTTTTTATAAAAAGCCAAAGTTCAAAACCCGGGTCGACGTAGTAATTGCCACGTTCAATTTGCAAAACTACCAATGGTAATAGATTTACAGAACAGGCCCAGACGAATCCGATTATGAAAGCTTTGAGCCAACCAGTATTTCGCAGATTTAATTTTATAAAAGATTTTGGGATCAAACCATAATACAAAATCGCAGCAAGGCAGATTGCTCCCACGACAATCCAGTATGCAATTGGCAGCCGGAGTATATTTTCATAGTATTGAATTAGCAAAAAAGATGATAAAATGACGCAAATAGCTAAGTAATAAAGGCTGACTCCATTTGATAAAATCATGATGTTCGGCATACCAGATTGTTCTTGGATTTATGGAGTTGTTAGCGCTTGTAATACCTGAATAGGCGTAGGTATAGTACATCACAGTTCCGAAAAACAACAGCAAATAATATGTTAAAGAATTAAAATGAATCTGAAGTTGAAATGCAGTTTCCAAAGAAAGAGCAACAGCAAGTGTGCCGACAAAGTAATTTCCGAAAAAGATAAATTCTACAAATTTTCTTCCCACCTGTAATGCTATTTCCGATTGCTAAAATCAATGTTTCGGACTTCTCTTATAATGGGCCGAGGCATTTTTTATGCAGAAATATATCAATTTAAAGTGGCTGTAACCAATTTTCAGGTTTTTCTCTTTTTCTTTCGGGCTGATGGAAACAGGACGTTGTTAAGAATAAGGCGATAACCCGGAGAATTGGGATAAAGATTAAGGTCCGTTGCCATTCTGCGGTTGCCGCCACGACGTCCTTCCGGATCGTGTCCACCATAAAATGTCCATTGCCCGCGACCCAGTTCTCCATAAATGTATCTGTCTGACTGACTGCTCGTTCCCATCACCAGTACGTTTGGTTTGACAGTATTTTTTGCAAATGCATTCGTTTGTCCAAAGAATTCGCGTATCAGATTTTCGTGATTTTGAACAAGCATCGCCGGAATTACGTCCCATTTGGCAGAGAAATCAAATAAAGAAAAATAATCTTCATTTTCACTGTACCAGGACCTGCCACCGGTTGCATTGATGTCTGAAAATGCACTTCCGTCATCATCATCCAGATGAAGTTTGAAATTCTGGAAAGCGAAAGTTTTGGAATAGTCCAGCTTTGATTGTGCATTAGGATCCACACCGTCCCCATCAATGCCATCCACTATATCAATTCCTTCTGCGGCCAGGGCAATATCAAAAGTTTCAGCGCCTGAACACATTGCAAATAAAAATCCGCCTCCTGCGCAGAATTCCTTGATTGATTTTGCAACAGCCAATTTCATTTGCGACACTTTTGCATAACCATACCGGTTTGCAATTGCCTCCTGTGCCTTAATATCATTTGGAGATAAACGTCGTAAATTTCGTCCAAACTGGCCGGTGAAATCTTCATGATGCAGGTGAATCCAGTCGTATTTTGGAAGATCACCTTTTAATATTTCTTCGTCATAAATAACTTCAAACGGTATCTCTGCATATTTCAAAACCAATAAAACCGCATCAGTATTTTCAAATTCAGAAGGACTAATTTTTATTGGAGAATAAACGGCAATTTTTGCGGCGGTGTGCAGCTTTATAACTTCCATATTAACATTCGGATTGCTGATCTGACTAACAATCTGTGCCTGGGAGGCATCAGATAAAATGTCAAAAGAGATTGCCCGAAGTTTGCATTCTCTTTCAATAGCTTTGGTATACTGCACCATAAAACTGCCTCCCCGATAATTCAAAAGCCAGTCCAAGTTCAACATCATCTTTTAGAATTGCATATGCCAGACCATACGCTTTGAGATGATTCGTCTGCGTTTTGTCCATTGGTATCAACAGAAAATTCGCCAGACAAACAGGCGAAAGAAGAACCAGCAACATTGGGAGAAATTTTCTGATCATAGCGAAAACCGTTAGAATTGCTAAATTTGATGCTGAACACTATCAAATTTAGCGAATAAAAACTGATTTATCCAGCTGTAATTCAGGTCAATATATTATTCTTTATGATTTTGGCAGGTAAGTTTTGCTACATCATAACCTCTCGCCTCGCAGCGGGCTACAATGTCTGAATAAAGTTTTTTATCCATCGATTTTTTTCGACTCATGATAAACAAAAATTTATGTTCAGGATGACCAACTACAACGTATGAATAGTCCGCGGCAAGTTCAATAACCCAATAATCGATTTTAAAAGGCCAAAGAAACTGCGCCTTCATCTGCGCATTATTGGTGCCCGGTACCTGATAAACTTTGGAGTTCACAGCATGAACTTCCTCGCTTCCTTCTTTTTTATAGGACGTAATTACGTCGTAGTACTCTCCTTTTTTATTCCAGGTATATTTTCCCGTCGTTTCCCTGCTTCCTTTGTCGTATGTTGACGGAATTGAGTAAAGTGAGTACCATGTTCCTGCATAATTGTTGATGTCAACTTTTTCAACAGTAGCGTTTGGAAGTTTGAAAGCACATAAAATGCCCACAAAAATGATCGATGTGAATAGTTTCATAATGAAGTGCGTTTTTCGGAATATACGGTCTGATGTTTCATTTGGATGGATTGCGACTTAAAATCTGATACTTTTTTGCAGAAATACTTTTTAAGATAATAACACACCGGACTCGTAATGTTTCCTAATTTTGCTAAATGAGTAGTCCGGTTCAAATTCCTTTCAAAAGCATGGTCGTAATCGACCGCATTTTAGACACGCCAGTATATTTGCAGATTGTACATCAAATGATCAATGCAATTCAGCGCGGTGTATTAACGCCAGGTATTCAACTGCCGGGATCCCGTACATTATCAGAGGAACTAGATGTTCACCGAAAAACGATCATTGCCGTCTATGATGAATTGAATGCGCAGGGCTGGACAGAAATTAAGCCTAATAAAGGAACCTTTGTAAGCAGTAAATCACCGGTCAGAAGGTCAGATTCCTTAACATACAATACTGAATTCCTTACCAGTTATCCGGAAAAAACCGGTTTTGGTTTCAAACAAAATATATTACTTGATAAACCGTCGGTAAGCTCAAATGCTACGCTTGAATTCACAGATGGTCTCCCGGACATACGCCTGGCTCCGTTGGACCGTTTGTCAAAAGTTTATGGGGGAATTCTAAAAAGAAAAAGTAGTCATAAACATTTCGGTTATTCTCATGTTGAGGGAAATGAATTTTACCGGGAAACCCTGGCGAATTATCTGAATAATACGCGCGGATTACATATTACAAAAAATAATATACTGACTACCAGAGGTATACATATGAGTATTTATCTGGCGTCCAATATGTTAATTGAAAAAGGTGATCTGGTGATCGTAGGTGATCTTAGTTATTATGTTGCCAATATGATATTTCAGGAAGCCGGTGCAAGTATTATCCCAGTTGCGGTTGATGAGGACGGAATATCGGTGGAAGCGATAAAAAAACTTTGTGAAACCCGTAAAATTAGAATGTTGTATCTGACACCGCATCATCATTATCCTACAACGGTGACGCTGAGTGCAGAACGACGGCTGGAATTGATAAATCTATCTGTTCAACATGGTTTCATTATTCTTGAAGATGATTATGACTATGATTTTCACTATAACAGTAGTCCTGTATTGCCGCTAACCAGTGCCGACAGGCATGGAATGGTAGTTTATATCGGCTCTTTTTGTAATTCTCTGGCACCCGGGTTTTCGCTCCGGATATCTGGTGGCCCCGGAAAATCTTATTCAGGAACTAGGGAAATTTCGTCGTATCGTTGACAGGCAGGGAGATATGCTGATGGAGCAGGCATTAGGTGAACTGCTGGAAGAAAGGGAAATTCAGCGGCATCTTAAAAAGGCTTTGAAAATTTATCAGGAGCGCAGAGATTCTTTATGTGATTTGTTGACTTCAGAATTGGGTGATTATGTGTCTTTTTCCGCTCCGCCAGGCGGTTTATCTATCTGGACAAAATGGAATCCTGATTTAAATCTAATGCGAATCAGCAAAAATTGTCTGGCGCAAAATCTTCATTTACCGCAAAAACTTTTGTACCAAACTGAAAGCGTAACAGCCATGAGATTGGGCTTCGGAAATATGTCTGTTGAAGAAATGCAAGAAGCCGTTAGTATTTTGAAAAATGCAGTCAAAAAAGGATAATCAATAAATATTTGCTTAGTAATAGTTAATTGTCACTATCCTCTGATGATGATTTATCATTCTTATCCTTTTGCTTATCATCAAGTATACGCGAAATCCAGGAAGCAAGAATAAATGGTGAAAGAAGTATTGTAGTGACTACTGTGGCTACAAGCCATATCAAACCAACAAGACCTTTTAAGAAAATAATAAAAAATTTGCTCATCAAAATGGGTGAGGGAATAGTCTTTTTCTATTAAATAATTATGGGTTATTCTGTCGGAGTCTGTTTTTATAGTACTTCCTACGGATTGAAAAAGGATTTTGATTCGCTGAGTGAAGCTTAACAATAAGCGTAGAGTAAATGTAATAACTATTTGATTATAAGTAACATATTTTGAGTAATCGGTTAATTGATGAGTCTTAGGTTGGTTTTTTGTCTACAATCATTGTAGACAGCATAGAAACACCTGTTAGCTACAAAAAATTTTATATTTGAATAGTTTTATTTAAAATACCAAAAATTATAATAGTTTGCTGCTTGTTTGTAGTATCTTCGTAATCTTAAATTTTTTCGTAGAAAAAATTCTATTGATATATTGCATCATGTAGAACCTCTATCAATAATAAAAGTGAAAAATTATGTATTAATTTTTGTCATAAGTTGTATCACAACAACCTATGTCTCTGCCCAGGATATTATAGTCAAACATGATGGTGAGAAGTTAAATGTTAAGGTTAATTATGTAACAGAAAGTATTATTGTCTTTACCAACCCGGCAGATTCCCGTTCAGATAAATTGGGAAAAGCAGAAGTTGAAAAAATCGTTTATCAATCCGGACGGATAGAACCTATTTCAAATAAAATAGTAGTTCATGGCAAGAAGGACTGGGAAAAAATTGTAGTAACCACTAATCCTTTATCTGTTGTTGGTTTAATCAAAAAAGGAGAGATACACATAAAATCAACCCATCAAATTCACGGTATTTCAAATATTGAGTCGCGGGATGTTGAAAAGATGAAAAAGCAAGCTGCTGAAATGGGAGCTCATGTAATTGTATTGAACGGGTATGATGCCCGCCTTGAAACGTTAAAAACAAATGACCAGGTTGTGGTTGCTTATGGATATGAATAGATCGGATGACTAGTTTTGACCTGCAAAAAATAAGCAAGAGCTGTTATCTGATATGTAGCAGCTTTTTTACGTATAAGGCGGCAGGTTAATTTTTTATTGTAATAATTATTTGTTCAAACAGACCCTGACAAAATTATTTATTGTCCGGAAACTGTTTAAATGAATTTTACCAGCCTTATATCTGCATCAGGTTTTATTTCATTTTGCTCTGGCAGGCCACTTTTATATTGTGATAAAAAGAGTTTTAACATTTTCTATTGCTTTGTGTCGAGGAAATTGTTTTTAAAATAACTACTTTTGCATCCATTATATGAAGAACGCTTAACAATGAGTCACAATAACACCTAATGTTATCCGATTCATGCAATGTGAAAGCTTCCGTGGAAAAGTCATAATTGACGTTAGTGAATTATTTTCCGGAAAAGATGTTCTCTATAAATATATTTATGGAAACAGGGTTCAATATTGTTGAAGTACCCGGTTCAAAAAGCCGGAAAGTTGCAGGAAAAAAGCAACAATGGTACAGAACGGCAATTTTGAAAATGTTTTTGCAGTATTATAATATCCTTCAATTCAGTGCTTTCCTAAAAAAAATAACGGTAAACAGTAATACTTTGGATTCAAAATTGTTTCCAAACCTATTTATTCCATCCGGCTTAGGAAATATTTTAATTTTCCCGACAGATTCAAAAATGGGATCTGTGTTCAGTTTTAAACTTCAAAAAACAGTTCGTTTCTTTCTTCTCGGCAATACCCTTTTATTAGTTAAATCTTATTTTTCTTCATTATCATATGACGAAAGCGGATTTTGCAAATTTGGTATTGCTCGGACGGAGAAGCGATAAATTTAAAAAACAGATAAAATGGCTCAGTATTTAAACGAAACATCAAGAACTTTTAGCGAATACCTTTTGATTCCGGGTTTAACAACCAAGGAATGTGTTCCTAATAAGGTATCATTGAAAACTCCTTTAACAAAATTTAATAAGGGAGAAGTATCCGATATTGAACTAAATGTTCCTTTTGTATCCGCTATTATGCAGTCGGTTTCCGACGACAATATGGCTATTGCATTGGCAAAAAATGGAGGGCTTTCTTTCATTTTTGGTTCTCAATCGATTGAAGAACAGTCTGAAATGATTAGAAAGGTGAAAAATCACAAATCAGGTTTTGTGATCAGCACTGCTAATCTTACAGAAGAACATACTTTGAAAGATGTCATTCTCTTAAAAGGAAAAACAGGACATTCAACTATCGCGATTACTGATAATGGGAAAGCGGAAGGCAAATTGCTTGGTATCGTAACAAGCAGAGATTACCGTGTTACGAACGATAGTCTGGATAAAAAGGTGAAAGATTTCATGACACCTTTTTCTAACCTGGTAACGGCGGAACTTGGGATTTCCCTGAAAGAGGCGAATGATATTATCTGGGAACACAAGCTTAACAGCCTTCCGGTAATTGATGAAAATAACAATTTCAAATTCTTCGTTTTCAGAAAAGATTATGACAACCATAAGGATAATCCTTTGGAATTGTCTGATTCTCAAAAGAAATTGATCGTTGGAGCAGGTATCAACACAAGAGATTATAAGGAAAGAGTCCCTGCATTGGTTGAGGCTGGTGCTGATGTGTTATGTATCGATTCGTCAGACGGATTTTCTGAATGGCAAAAAGAAACGCTTGAATACATCAAAAATGAATTTGGTGGAAAAGTAAAAGTTGGTGCTGGTAATGTAGTTGACAAAGAAGGATTTTTATATCTGGTTGAAGCTGGTGCGGACTTTATTAAAGTAGGTGTTGGCGGTGGCTCAATTTGTATCACAAGAGAAACAAAAGGTATCGGCCGCGGTCAGGCAACTGCACTTATTGAAGTGGCAGACGCCCGGGATGAATATTTTAAAGCAGACCGGAATTTATATTCCGCTTTGTTCTGATGGTGGAATTGCGCAGGATTATCATATGGTACTTGCACTTGCCATGGGTGCTGATTTTCTGATGATGGGAAGATATTTTGCCCGTTTTGACGAAAGCCCGACACGTAAATTAATGGTTGGCGGAAATTACGTTAAAGAATATTGGGGAGAAGGTTCGAACCGCGCACGTAACTGGCAACGTTACGATATGGGTGATACTGCTGACGGACTTAAATTTGAAGAAGGTGTTGATAGTTACGTTCCTTACGCTGGTACTTTGAAAGATAACCTGGCTGTTACGGTTGGTAAAATTAAATCAACAATGTGCAGTTGCGGAACACATTTCGATTCCATTACTGAAAGAAAAAGCAAAAATTACATTAGTATCTTCTGTAAGTATAGTTGAAGGTGGAGCACATGATGTGATTGTAAAAGAATAGATTTTTAGATATTTTTATTAAGCTGGCCAGGCAGGTTTCTATACTTGTCTGGCCAGCTTTGTTATTTTATGTTCAGTATAATTTCGCAGCTGTCATAATCTCCCCGGAATAAATTTCCAGGGCAATCATATCGTTTAAGCCTCTTCCACTTTTCTATATTAAAAATGCCATCGGCATGAACGATATGGTAACCGTGGGTTTTAACCCACGGAATACGAGAATTTATCCTATCCATAAATGCCATAGGCATGGCCGATATAAATGGCAAATGATTTAACCACCTTCCATTTAAACATATTATTAAAAATATTTGTTAAATAATACCGAATGGTATATTTTTGTATTCAAGATGAAAGTTCAATAACAAATACAGGATTATTCATTTATCAAAAATAATAAATCATAAAAAACTCATATTTAACCTATCGACTATGAAAAACTTATTAAATAAAATATACCGATCGTTATTATTATGAAGCGAACTATTCTTCTGATTACCGTGATTGCTGCCGCCGTCATGGAATTAATCGATACATCAATTGTCAATGTTGCACTTTCCCATATGAGTGGAAATCTGGGTTCGACGCTTGAAGATACATCCTGGGTGATCACTTCATACGCTATCGCCAATGTTATCATCATTCCGATGACCAGCTTTCTGGCCTTAAAACTAGGTCGAAGAAATTATTACATCGGATCTGTCATCGCTTTCACATTTTTCTCTTTCATGTGTGGGCAAGCTTCCGGAATCTGGATGCTGGTTTTCTTTCGGTTTTTACAAGGACTTGGCGGTGGTGCTTTACTTTCTGTTTCCCAGGCCATCGTTTTTGAATTATTTCCAAAAGAAAAACAAAATGTGGCAAGCGCGATATTTGGTGTAGGCGTTTTTCTTGGTCCCACGATTGGCCCAACATTGGGCGGTTTCATTACAGAATATTATTCCTGGCCATGGATTTTTTATATCAATATACCCATTGGAGTTACCGTAGCTTCACTTTGTTATGTATTACTTGGCGAGCCTAAGTTCAAACAGGAAGCTGGAAATATCGACTGGACAGGCATTTTGTTATTAGCCGTTGGTATCGGTTCTTTACAAACCGTTTTGGAAAGAGGCGAAATTGATGATTGGTTTGATGCGAATTATATCATCTGGCTAAGCGTTGCGGCGTCGCTTGGATTATCATTATTTATCTGGTGGGAATTAAAAATTAAAAGTCCGGTGGTTAATCTTCGGGTTTTGAAAAGTAAAAACCTGAGCATCGCGGCAGTCGTTACATTTATATCCGGAATCGGACTTTTTAGCTCTGTCTTTTTAACTCCGGTTTTTGCACAACGGTTACTGAATTTTACACCGTCACAAACCGGATTGCTATTATTACCAGGAGCTTTTCTGGCTATCGGTGGATTAATTATTTCAGCTAAATTATTACAAAAAGGCGTTTCACCCCTTTTCATGATCACAACAGGAATGATGCTTTTTGTCTTATTCAGCTGGGAAATGTCAAGGTTAAATCTGAATGCAAGTGCACACGATATTACCATGTTCCCTGATTTTTCGTGGCGTCGGACTTGCGATCGTAACTGTGCCGCTTACTGCTCTGGCAGTTTCAGCACTCGAACCCAAGGATATTCCACAAGGCGCGGCGCTTAATAACATGATGCGTCAGCTTGGAGGATCTGTTGGGTTGGCTATGGTAAATACGTATTTGCATAACCGTAACGCGCTTCACCGTTCGGATCTTGTCTCCAATATCACAGAATATAATCCGCTCGCGATGCAGCGTCTTACGGGATATACCAATTTCTTTATGAGCAAAGGTTTCACCGCCTTTGATGCAAATAAAAAAGCAATGGGCTTAATTGATGCAGGAATTGGGCGACAAAGTAATTTGCTCAGCTTTAATGATGCTTACTTGTTGGTTGGAGCCGTTTTCCTTTGCGCTTTGCCGCTTTTATTTTTAGTTACAAAGAAAAAGGGAAGCAAGCCGCAAGTTATTTTATCGGATCATTAAGCATTTTTACTTACTAAAACTTATATGTTAATTCCATAAACATTTCAAATATCTTTGAAATGAGGATCGTAGAAGGTTTTCCAGACTTTGATAGTATCCTCCATGGATTCAGGAGGACTGGATAAATAATCCTTAATTTTTGTCAGATTAACAGAAGTGGAGTGACTGGAAGAAGACCTAACCAAACTTGTCAACAATTTATCAACGGCAGAAGAATCCGTTTGCCAGTTTGAACTATATTTTTTGTACCAATTTTCGTTCAAAAATGCAAAACCCTCATAACTGTACGCATTGACAATTCCGTCAGGATCAATGATGACCGCTTCGGTAGGACTTTCTTTTTCAAGTTCGGCATATTTTTGATTGAAATTGGTAATGCCTTCGCCCAGAATTGCAATGTTTCTTAGTACCTTGATCATGATTCAGGATCTGTTGAGAGGTGATTATTTGTTTTGGATCGTTAAGTTACCAGACATAATTATCATGCCGGCAAAGTCAGATGATGTTTTTTTGAATAAATTATCTAACGGCCTGGCTATCAATTTGCTGAAAAATTAAGGGAACCAGGATTTTATTCCGGATTCCCTTTTTGGTGTTAATAGAGCGAGGTTTTACATAAAACCTTTAAAGAATAGGACTAAAAAAATATGCCAGCCGTTAATATCTTTGATAACAAAATTTGTGTTTTGTCAGTATTTATGCGAATTTTTTGTGCTGCAAAGATACCATCGTAAACGGTTATTTCAAACAGGAAATTTTTTTCATGAAGGCTGGTTTTTATTATGATTAAGAATGGAGAGGCGGTTTTTTAAATCATGAGATGCATTCCTGATCAGCATCGCCTTATGTTCCAGTTCCAGCGCTTCCCGGTCGCGGCCGGAAGACATTTTGCGGACGACCGTTTCCAGTAATTCATTTTGTTGTTCGAGCGAATATTGGGAAACTTCTGCCATAATTTTCTCCGCCAATTCTGTTGCGTTGATTTCTTCTTTCATGTTAAGTTCGATTTATGATGATGAAATGATACTCTATTGGATAAAACTGAGAAACGAAACGAGAATCGGCATTAGTTATATGACGGCAACTTGGGAAAAAGTGATTTTTTTGTCAATAGCTAACTTGGAGGGCAGGAGGGGTAAGATTGGATGATAAAACACATTCTTTACTGGCAACTAAATAAAAATACAAAGAAAAAATAGCTTACAAATCAACAGAACTACTTTTTTTATAAAAATTCTATTCAGTTTAATTTTATTTATTTTCCGGTATAAGTCTTTGTATTTCAGTAAGATGAAAATTGTATTTTTGATTGAAAGGTTTAAATTGATTCCTTTTTTTTAATGAAAAGAAAGGTGTTTAAATCAAAATCTGTATTTCGGATTGTTTACTTTTGAATGTTATTAATCCCTGGGCTGTTTTCAAAAACAGTATCCATTTTTACAATTTTAAAATGATTAGAATTTCGCAGCTTCCTTTAATTACTACCGCTGATCAGTTTCATGCAGCAAAACAAATTCTGCTTGTGGATGTGCTCTTTGTTGGTGATGCGCCAAGAACGATGCGGGAATATATCAAAACAAGTCACGGTGGATTTGTTTATGAAAAGAAAACGTACATGCCGATTACCCTGACCGGAAATCCGGAAAATCTGATTATTAATGCCGAAAAAGGGATTCATTTCAAATTTGACAAAGGATTTGAAAATGTCTATGTATTGGATGGAAACCTGGATTCTGCAATCTGGCACAGGAAATTATATGATATGACAGCCTACATCAACGAGCCGTCAGTCGGTTTTGAACGTGAAGAGGATTTTATTATTGAAAGATATTTGTCAGGATATGTGGAATATCCAAAACCGGAAGCTACGCTTTTGAAACTACCTGCAAAAATGCCTGCAATCGGTACTAAGGCAATGCGGGGATTAAAGCCGGTTGTTCGGAAATAGCTGGTTTGATTTCTTTGGAAGATAGTGTTGGTGGATATTAACTGGTTTTGTTTACCCGTCCGACGGCGAAAAAGCCGTCGGACGGGAAGCCACGAAATAAATTTCCTGACGAAAAATCAGTTCGGGCCACCCGTCGGACGGTTTTTTCTACCGTCCGACGGGTAAACAAAACAACGAATAATCCCCAATTTATCAGAGCCAAAAAATCAAAACATCAGACATAAAAAATCCTCCCAAAACCAAAGCTTCTGAGAGGACCAATACTTTAAAAGAATGAAGATTATTTAATCGCAGCAACCTCTTCAATAATCGCTGAAACTTCATTAGGTTGAGAAAGATGCGCCGTATGTCCGGCAGTCAAGCTGTAAACTTTTTTAACAGCTGTCGTTTTAATCATCTGATCCTGCAAATTGATACCAATCGCATGGTCATTAATGGTACGGATGTAAAATTTAGTAACGCTTCCAAAATTTGCATCTGTCAAAGTCACTTTATTTGTCAAGGGCAAAAGTGGTTCAGTTCTGTTTTTTGACAATAAAAGTTTTTTAATTTCAGCACTTCCATCCTGACAGAAAATGTTGATCAGGCTATCTGATTTTACAGCAATTGTCGACTGATCGGTACTCACTTCCAAAGCAGGACCTAAAAGCGATTGTTTGTCAGCACCTGAAATCTCAAATAATGACTGTTGGTTTTGAGGGAGAAAAGCGGCCAAATAGACAAGTTTGGCTATTTTAGTTGGAATCTTTTCAGCAACCGCAGAAATCACCATACCACCCAAACTGTGACCGACCAGAATTACCTTTGAAGACTGCGCTTCGATAACCGAAATTACTTTTGCGCTGTAACTGTCGAGTGTTAAGCCTGCAACCGGCGTTGTGTCATCTCCGTGAGCCGGTAATTCAATGTAAGGATTATGTTTTTGAAAAATTATTTGTTTGTTTTTTGATAGGTCAAAGGTAGAATTGGCTCATGGCAATAATTTTCACCTATGTTAAAAAGCGACGAAACGGTATGAAATATAGTTTTTGAGGAAAAGAGTGCGGGAATTAATGGTACCTTAGTTCTATGAAACACGAAGGAAAGCCGGGCGTTTTTAATTTGAGAATCCACAGTTTTATTTGATAAAATCGAAATTTCACAATGCTTTTAAATCATAAGGAAATTCTGCACAATAGCCTCAGTCACTTTGCGCAGCTTGGAGAAGAAGATATCCGGCTTGCGGAAAATATGTGGACGCACCGCACAATTGCCAAAAACGAATTTTTTAATTTTCGTAATTCTGTTTGCCGGCAAATCGGATTTATCGTAAAGGGATTGTTTCGGGTTTACTATACCGATTTAAAAACAGAAACGGAGCATAATATTTATTTCGTCCCTGAAAACACATTTCTGGTTTCCCTGAAAAGTTTTCTTACCCAAACGGCTTGTCCATATAGTATCGAAGCACTTGAAGATTCTGAATTGATTGTCATCAGTCATGAAAATTTATTGTCGCTCTATCCACAATCTCACGCCTGGGAGCGATTCGGAAGACTTTTGGCCGAACAATATTATGTTTACAGTCAGACAAAAGCAGAAGGATTATTAAGCCAGTCAGCCGAAGATCGATACGTTTCCTTATTAACCGAATTCCCGGAAGTAGCCAACCGTGTTTCCCTGGGACATGTAGCTTCTTATCTTGGAATAAAAGGACCATCATTAAGCAGAATCCGCGCTCAAATGGCCGGAAAATAGGGTCATATATATTCATATAAAAGCAAAGACATTCGCAACGAGCCACCCGTCCGACGGCTTTTTCCGCCGTCGGACGGGTAAACAAACCCAGCACCAGACCAAAAGATTATAATCCCTCCACAGCTCAGCACAAAACAGTAAAATGTCAAAAATAGTAAACGTCGTCAGGATGAAATGTCCGCGTTGTCATCAGGGAAACCTGTTTACAAAACGGAATCCATATAGCCTGAAAGACGGATTAAAAATGCCGGATAACTGTCCTGTTTGCGGACAGGATTTCAAAATTGAACCCGGTTTTTACATCGGCGCCTTGTGGACAAGCTTTCCAATCGTTATTTTCCTGATGACACTCTTGTCCGTTATTTTACTTGTTTTTGTAAAAATGCAGCTCGAATGGTTTTTTGTCGCGATTACCATTATTCTTATTTTCCTTACAACCTATAATCATTCGTTTGGGAAGAGCGATCTGGATTAATATTTTTGTTGATTATGAAGAACATGCGGAGAATAAGTAGATCTAATCTCCGCAAAAATGCGGAGATTAGAGTTTTATTTATTTTGAGAATTATAGCTTAAATAAATATTTATATCATAACTTATTGTTTATAAGTATTTTACTGACTAGATAGATGTGCTATAACTGAAATGGTGAAATTGTAAAAAATTATAATGCGGAGAATAAACTTGCTAATCTCCGCAAATTTGCGGAGATTGTTTTCGTAATCACCGCATACAACGCATGAGCTTATATATCCACCAAAGAAAAAACTGGCCTCAATTTAGTTGGGACGAAGCTGAGCTTTCGACAGTTTTGGGAGAGGTGCGTTATATCCAGGGAAAAATCGCCGGGCGAATGGAAGCTTTTGGCTTTTCATCAAAATCTGAAACGATACTCAAAACGCTAACGGAAGATGTGTTAAAATCCTCCGAAATCGAAGGCGAAGTTCTAGGTCGGGAAGAAGTGCGTTCCTCAATCGCAAGACGTTTGGGTATAGAAATCGCCGGGCTCGTTCCTTCTGACCGGAATGTGGATGGCGTCGTGGAAATGACGCTGGATGCTACTCAAAATTATAAAAATGAACTGACAAAAGACCGGTTACTGGGCTGGCAATCTTCCTTATTTCCATCCGGACGAAGTGGCATGTACAAGATACTAACCGGCCAATGGCGCGATAATGAGAAAGGGCCAATGCAGGTAGTTTCCGGTCCGCTGGGAAGAGAAACGGTACATTTTGAAGCACCGGATGCCACGCGTATAGAAAATGAAATGGAGCAGTTTTTGACATGGTTCAACAGCGCTGTTAATATAGATCCGGTTGTAAAATCCGGAATAGCCCATTTATGGTTTGTGACAATCCATCCTTTTGATGATGGAAATGGCCGGATCGCGAGGGTAATAGCAGATATGCAGCTTGCCCGGACGGAAGGCAGCGGAGAGCGGTATTACAGCATGTCGGCGCAGATCAGAAAACGCAGAAATGAGTATTATGCGATACTGGAAAAAACACAAAAGGGCAATCTGGATATAACGTCGTGGCTTCAATGGTTTTTGTCCTGCATGCGTGATGCTTTGCAGGTGACTGAGGAAACGCTGAATGTGGTTTTGCAAAGAGTAGCATTCTGGGATAAATACGCACGAAACCCCACTTAATGAGCGTCAAAGACTCATGATAAAAAAGATGCAGGAAGATTTTTTCGGAAAGTTGACTTCATCCAAATGGGCAAAAATAACAAAATGTTCACAGGATACGGCCGGGCGTGATATTTCAGATTTAATAGCAAAAGGATTATTAGTAAAAGATGGAGCCGGTGGCAGAAGCAGCGGATACTTGCTGGTTTGGTAAATTATTGAATAAAAAAAGCGTGAAAACAGATCAGGATTTACTCACTAAGATATTGATATAGAACGATATGGAAATCACTTATTATTTAAACGAAACAGAAGAAGAAAATTTGTTTTGCAGTATCAGCGAGGATGGAAAAACGATTTCTTTTCCATTGGGTTACACTGTGGAGGTTGATGAATGGGACGAAGAAAATGCGGAAGTCTCACCGGACGATCCTTATTTTTATTCGCTCATGAGTTTCAAAAACTACCTTGAAGAAAGGTATGAAACATTGACATTCGGTGGCGAAAGCGATGTTTTGAATGTGTTAAAAAGTGAAGTGGAAGCGATTACGGCCGAAGCCGGAATTCAGGGAATTGCGCGAAACATGTTTGACAACGAAAATACTCCGGAAGGAATACCGGCTTATGATGAATTTATTGAGGCATTTGAGAAATTTTCGGGACTTGAAAATGATGCATATGAAGCGCTTGTGATTGACAATACGCTGGAATTTGGCACGGAAGATGGTGACGATTTTCAGATGGATACCGTAGCAGGGCTCAAATCCCGGTTGCGAGGTTTCATCGAAAAGAAATCCTATGCCGAGATGGGGACGATGACCAGCAAGTTTATATGGAGTAAAATTTACAGCGATGCCGGCGGAATTGAAAAGCACATTTTTCTTCCCGAAATGCTTCTGGAATGGGAAATATTCTGGGATAGTGAATATGAAGAAATCAAAAATGCCGGTGGAGAAACGGTAAATCTCGACAAAACAAAAGAAAAATCATGGCGGCAATTCCAGGTTTTCATGGCTTGTTACAGCGATTCTGTCGATATTATCCAGTTGGCATTTGAAATCGATGACATGGAATTATATCCAATGATCGTGACCGTTATGCTGAGAATTTTCGATGCAGAAGTTTGTTATGACGAATATTGTGAAGCAGAATTCAGTGGCGACGATTGGGAAGAAATTGAAAGTAATGGTGTGAAATTTTTTGTTAAGGAAGGAGATTTTTAAGGTGATAAACTGAAAGTCACCTCAAAAATCACTTGATACCTGAATGCGAAAAGGCAGATTGGAAAAAGAAAATATGTGTAAATCAAAGCATTCTTTTTTCAATAGCCTTACCCCAAAACTTACCCAAAATAACCTTACCCTTCTTCATTCGGGTGCAGATAAAATGTTCCTTGCTGGCCTTTTTCGGGTTTCAGTAATTTGAGATGATGTTTTTTGAAATATTTAAAAGCTTTGGTATCACCCTTGAAAACCCGTCCCGGATCAGAAGATTTATAGTCCGGATATCATACCGTCAATCTCCGGAATATAAGTTTCCAGCCTGTCAAGGCCTTCTTTCAGATATTTGGATCCGTTGTAGGTATTGGTACTATACCAGATCGGATGATGCACAATCACCTTGCTGCCGGGATATTTTTTCAGCAGCTGTAGAAATGATTGTCTGCATATTTTTCCTATAATCTTCCTTCGAAACCGGCGAACCATTCGGCCCCTGTATAGCACTGTCATTCGTCCCCAGTTTCATGGAAAAAATCAGTTGGTGATCTTTTTTAAGAAACAGACTATCAGCCGCCTCAATTACCTTTCACAAAATATTTCCCGCTCCCAGGCAACCAATCCAAAGTCGTAGATCCGCTCCTTCCCAAATTAGCAAAAACCACATCCTGAACTCCTTTTTGTTCCTTCAAATAGTTAACCGCATGCGTTGGAGGTGGAAAACCATCCGGGCCACCTTTGCCCTGGGTGATGCTGTTGCCGATGAAGACGATGGCGAGGTTTTGGGCTTTTTGGGCTTGGGTGGTGAGGGTGATTAGGAGGAGGAGTAGGGTTGGGGTTAGGTTCATGGTTTGGTATAAGTTTAGGTTATTAGGTTTTGTTGAGCTTTTACTATTTAATCATTATTACTAATAGTTGTTCTTATCCAAATATCACCAATAAAACTGCGCTCAGCACTTTGGCCATAATCAAGGTTAAATATTTCATTCAGTGTCGTATCACGATATGTCATTTCTTCTAAGGAAACTAGTTTTGCGTCGTCTATGATTTGGTTACCTGTTAGAAATTGCCAGTCTCCGTCCTCATCATGCACAACCCTCAAAACTGGATCATTCTGTTCAAGCCATTGTCTTGTTGTAAAGACACCAAGGTTTCTTTCTTCTCTAAATTTAAAATCAATATTTCTATCTAGAAGCGGTTGTCGATATTTAAATTCTTCCTGGTATTCTGTGTCCCAGGGAAATTTGTCATTTCTATCGGTCCAAACAAGTTGCAAAGCAGGAAAATCAAAAGTATTATAGAACTCACATGCATATCCAAAATAATTGTCAATGTAAGTTGGCGCAACCGATATAAACTGAGTATTGCTATTCTCGAAAAATTCGTCATAATTCTTTCCTATTTCAATACACAAGCCAGACTTAACTAAACTTGCAGCATCATTGACAATAGCATGTAATGTTTTTATAGATAATCCAAAACTTATAATCTCCGGATGATTAAATTTTTCCCAAAGTCCAATACTGTAAGCAAATGAAGGCAAATAATCTGTCGCCTCGATCATAATGACACTCAATCCATATTTATCAATGTGGGCTCTGGTCTTTTTGTCTTCTTTGATATTTTTAGGTGGACTTCTTCATTTGAAACTAATCCATATTTTAATCCATATTCTTTAATCGTACAACGAAAAGAACTATTTATTCTAGAATTCAATAATCTTTGATATTCCTTCCTCGCTTTTTCTATCAGATTATATTCTCCATATATAATAAGTTTCTCAGCCGAAATAGATTCTTGTTCATCAAGAAATTCGATTAACATTTTTTTGTCGAGGATTTTATCGAAATGAGGCAAAATAAACTTTCTTAAATTTTGCCTCATTTCTTCAATAATTATTTGACTATCTGTTTTCTCATCTATCTCATACCAAGTATCACCTTGTCTATTTAAATTTCCAATTCTTCTTCGAAGTATGCATACAGGTTCTATTGGAAATTTTGGAACTTCCTCATCGTTGTAATTATAGAAAACATTCCAATATTCCGGAATAAATATTCCCGTATTTATTGTAAAACTTATACTGTCTTTCGAGCCAAATGAACTCTTCTGTACATTTATTATATGTCCTAAATTAGGCTTTTGTAAATAAAAATTATTCCCTTTTTTTATAAATCCAAGTGGTTTGAGAATCTGATGGAAACCGTCCTTTATTATTAAATCAAATTTTGTCTGAGTTAGCGTTTTCATTTTTAAAATTATCAGGGGCCAATAAATATATAATTAATTCCTTCACCCAACCGCCATCTTAGCAGTTTCCTTCCACATATAATGCGGAATCGGTTCTTCCAATTTCCAGTGAATATTCATCGGTTTTGAGCCATAATGATCCAGATAATTTGCGGCTCCAAGAAATACGTAGGCGAAAGTGTTTCCAAATTCGTCGTCGTTTCTTTCCCTTACAAAAAGTAAAATGGTTTTTCCTGTCTCATGTTGCCTGACATAAGAAAGTCCGTTTCCCGTTTCCGGTCTTGCCGCATTTTGAGACTGCCAATGGAATAGGTTTCACTCACCGCGTAATCATCATATAAAGTGGTGGGAGAATAATTTTCTTCTGTTTTTTCTAGAGTCACGAATAGCAGTTCCGTGTTTCTTGTTTCGGGAAATTGGCTACACCTTCACGATTACTGGATTTTTTTTCAAACGTGCTGTCGCCAAAGCTGCAAGAATTTGCTCCCGAGTATAACGACTATGGACTTTGAGTGGTTGCGCATACGGAAGATCAATATCCAATTCAATATGAGAAATTCGGTCAATTATAAATTCGCAGAACTTCCACAATCTCTTTTACCAAGAACTGGATTGTCACCTATTTTTTGAATACTTGTTTGAAGATTTTCAGAACCACCATTGGTCTGCCAAAAGTCATAATGCAACATCGCCAGCATTATTTTTTCTGATTCATTAAACGTCGTTAATATTGATTTGGAAATCTTGTTTGGCAAGTTTCAAAACAAATGATAAATAGCTGTACGAATTACAACAAAGCCATTTCTTGGCAATCGCTCTTTTTACTTCATTTTCATTGACTGTTGAAAAATCATTCGATTTGATTAGCAAGAAAACATAATCGACTCCAAGTCCCTTTCTTGTAAATGGTTTGCAAGAGGAATATGATAAAATTCTGTGAAGTTTTTAAGTGTTAGCGGTAAGGTCGTTTGATGTTTGAAATTGGCAATTTTATTAATCAATTGTTTGCTGTTCAATTGCGTGGCAGCCTTGATATTTTGTAAAATAAAATCCTTGGCTTTTTTTTCTAAAACAATAGAACAACCTAACGGCAAATGTGGAAAATCATGTTCCAGTTCTTCTTTTGTAGATGAATTAGTTTTGCCAATCAATGCTCTGAATTTTCCTTCAAAATCATATTCCGATCTGGCATTTCCTACAAAATCCAGAACGGTCAGGCATTCTTTTCCTTCGGATAAGCGTAATCCTCTTCCTAATTGTTGCAAAAATACGGTCAAACTTTCCGTCGGTCTTAGGAACAAAACGGTATCAAGTTCTGGAATATCTACTCCCTCATTGAAGATATCGACAACAAATAAATAGTTGATTTCCTTCTTTCTGAATCTGGATTTAATCGTTGATCTTAATTCTTCCCGATCATTGCCACTTACAAGATAATCTGCTTTCAAACCGGCAAGTGTAAACTTTTCCGCCATGTAAGACGCATGTTCTCTGGTAATGCAAAAACCTAAGGCACGTACATCCTCATAGTCACGCAGATATTTTGTACAGTTATTTATTATTTCCCCAACGCGGATATCATTTTGAGTATAAATCCTGGTTAATTCACTGGGCAGATATCGTCCATTTTGCCACGTTGCGTTTGATAAGTCTATGCTATCAGTAATGCCGAAAGTATTGAAAAGGGCAAAGTAATTTCCGATTTAATGCTTCTGGTAATCGGATTTCTGCCGCGATGGTATTATCAAAATCAGCCAGAATATCTGCATTATCCATCCTTTCCGGCGTGGCTGTTAATCCAAGTAAAATCTTTGGTTTAAACTTTTCAAGAATTGGCCGATAACTATCTGCGGTAATGTGGTGCACTTCATCGACAACGATAAAATCGTAGTAGTTTTCTGAAAGTGTTGTTGTTTCAATTCTGTTTTTTAAAGTCGCAACGGAAGCAAATACAAATTCATAGCGATCCGGTTCCAATCCGTCTACCCAAAGTTCACCAAAATTATTATCCCTTAAAATCCCTGCAAATGTTGCTCTTGCCTGAATTAAAATTTCCTTCCTGTGTGCAATGAAAAGTAGTCGGGCGTTGGGATTTTTAGTATAATATCGTTTAAAATCAAATGCTGAGATAACCGTTTTACCAGTTCCGGTTGCCGCAACCAAAAGATTTCTATATCGATTATGAATTATTCTTTCAGCAGCTAGTTTTTCCAGAATTTCTGCTTGAAATGGAAATGGATTTATTTCAAAATAGGATGCAGATTCATTTTTGTCTCTATTTTTTTCTCTTTTAAGCGCAACTTTTAGTTTTTCAGTATGTTCGCCAAGACGGAATAATTCAAATTCATTATCCTCCCAATAAGTGTCAAAAGTTTTAGAAAACTTATCAATAATATGTCCGACTTCCTGCGTTGTTACTTTCAGATTCCATTCCAAACCACTTGTTAAAGCACTTCGTGATAAATTGGAAGAGCCGATATAACCTGTATGAAAACCTGTATTTCTGAAAAATAAATAGGATTTTGCATGAAGGCGCTCGTTTTCGGTATTGTATGAAATCTTAACTTCTGTATTGGGTAACCCTGCCAAAAATTCAACTGCATTTAAGTCAGTTGCTCCCATGTAGGAAGTTGTAATTACTTTTAGAGAATTTCCCTTACTGGTATATTCTTCCAACTCTTTTTTGAAAATCCGAATGCCCGACCATTTGATAAAAGAAACCAGAAAATAAATCTTGTCTGACGAAAGAATTTCTTTTCTTAATTCACTTTCCAAAGAAATTCCAACATTTGAACCAGTAAATAATTCGCTTTGACTAAGTCGGGTGTAAGGTGTAATCTCTTTTAAGCGTTTGTCAAAATCAGAAAATGGTGCATCAATTTTTGAGAATACTGCATTCAATATTCTTCCATTTATGGTAATCAAATCATCTTGAAAATCTTCTTCCTCCAATTCGTCACGTAACAGTCGAATGATTTTGTTTGAGATTTCAATTTGTCTTTCAATACTGTTATCGCTCGTTATTGACCTCAAACCACGATTAATCACTTCATTCAAATAATGACTTAAAACTTTTGCAGCTTCACTTTTTTCAACAATCGTTTCTCGAACAAAAAACTCTTTCTGGTCTATGCTTTCCAGTTTGGAAGAAATCAGTTTAGTTATGAGTTGTTCGTAAAGACCTTCTTGCATAAGATGAGGATTATATTATTTGCCTAAAATAGCAGAATTAAAACAACTAAGTTCTTCTGGCACAAATTTTACCCAACCAAATGTAAAATCACTAACACATAAATCCCCACCCCACAAAAATGTTCATCATCTCCCTAACCTACATCGTCCCACTCGAAGAGCTCGACCAGCACATGGCTGCCCACGTCAAATACCTCAAAAAGTATTATAAGAAAAATATATTCGTGGCGTCCGGCAGGAAAGTGCCGCGGTCGGGAGGGATTATTTTGGCTTTGGCGGATTCGGAGGAACAGGTTCGGGAAATTATCAGTGAAGATCCGTTTTATAAACTGGAACTGGCCGAGTTTGATATTACACACTTTTTAACATCGCAATTCCACCCGGATCTGAAAGATTTGCTGGAAGGGAAATAAGGCAGTGACGTGTTTGGAATAGTGGTGTCAGATGAAAGTACCGTATCGCAAAGTTGTCTGAACTATCATCTGAAACTCAAGTGAATATTAATAATCAGACTTTGCCCAAAGCCCATTTTAAATGCCCCAAATGGTGGTGAATATGCCAGTTGGTAATGGCAAGTGCATCTTTTTGGGTAAACCAGACTTGTCGGGCTGAATGATAATAACTGATCGACAGCTGCTCATCGGTTAATGTTCTGGCCAGGAAAACATAGCGTTTTATCGGTTCCTTCAAAAGACAATAAAGAATCTGCAACGGGCGCCGAAAGAGAATCCGGTGTGGCTGCCCAGGCGTTCATATCAATCAGGACCATTTCCTTATTTTCCGGTTCGGTCAGTGCTTTTTTGAGGCGCAGGTAATGGAGTATTGTATGTCGCTCACATGGTGTACAATCTGGCGCACATTCCAGCTGTCGTCACGATAGGTTTTCGCAAGTTCTTCTTCTGAAAGATTTTCTATCAGCTGACGATATAGCGGCCGGTGCTTGTTCTATATTTTGAATGAAAATTTCAAGTTCGTTCTTTGAGTAATCTTCCTGTTTTATAAAATGGGCCAATGGGAAATTTGCGGTCTGTCATAACAATCGATCATGAGATTTTAAACCAGAATTAATACGGAGTACCGGTGAAATCCGGTTGTCAAAGTTAGCAAGAAAAGGTTTTAACTATAACTACTATACGTTTCTATTTGAAGGTGTCGTAGGATCAATCTCGTAAGTTGTAAGTGGAACTTCGACAAGGTGGTAATCAAATTTTGATTATTCCTACAATTTTGTCGTATTCTGCCACGCAGTTCGTCGTTTATACACCCCTTTATTCTGGATTAGTGCTGATAAATTTGTTGTAGTAAAACCAGAAAATATAGATCATTATGTCACAAATTAATGCGTATCTTGACTTTCGCTGGCAAATGCCGCGAAGCAATGACATTTTATAAGGAATGTCTGGGTGGTGAACTTGACTTTATCGTGATCGAAGATTCTCCCATGGCAGGGCAATTTCCGGAGGAATTGCAAAAAAGTATTTTACATTCGAGTCTGACAAAGGGAAATCTGATGCTTCTGGCAACAGACATGACGGGGCCGGATGGCATGGTAAAAGGAAATAATGTGGCGCTGTCTCTGACGGTTGAGAGTGAGGCGGAAATGAATGAATGTTTTTCGGCATTGTCGGCCGGAGGAAATGTAACGTATCCGCTTGAAGATTTTTTCGCGGGCCGGATGGGGTCACTGATCGACAAATTTGGTATGTTCTGGTCGGTTTATTATGACAAAAAAAGCGGACAATAATCTTTGGCGGAATCCACCCGCAAGATTGCCGTGTTTGCCCCCTTTTCAATCAAAACGGTGACATTACATTTGTAGTGTAAAATATTAAGTACCTAAACATAAAGAAAATGAACGTTATCAAAATTATCCTGATTGGTATTGCACTGATTATTGCACTCGTACTTGTTGTCGCTTTGTTTGTAAAAAAGGAATACACGATTGAAAGGGAAATCACCATCAACAAACCGAACCAGGAAGTTTACGATTACATTAAATTTTTAAAAAATCAGGATAATTTTAATGTGTGGGTGATGATGGACAAAACCATCACGAAGCAATACAGAGGCACCGACGGTACTGTTGGTTTTGTATATGCCTGGGAGGGAAAAGAGAAAGCCGGAAAGGGTGAACAGGAAATAAAAGCACTGCAGGAGGGAAAGGAAGTGGATCTTGAAATTCGTTTTGAAAAACCATTTGAAGGTATAGCGCAAACGCAAATGACAGGCTGATCCGATTGTCCGCAAACCAGACAAAACTGAGCTGGAATATGGTTGGTGCCAGTAAGTATCCGATGAATATTACAAATTTATTTACAGAAAACTTTTAGGCGGTGATATGGAAAAAAGTCTTATAACCCTGAAAGGAATTAGTTGAAAAACAATAACTTAACAAGTCGTTACAAATATTTCTCATCCAAATTTAACTCACTAAGCAACAATGGCAACCAAAATTTTTGTCAACTTACCTGTAAAAGACCTGAATAAATCGAGGCGTTTTTTACAAAATCTGGGATATACTTTCAACGCGCAGTTCTCCAATGAAAACTGCAACCTGATGATCATCGCGAGGATATCTTCGTGATGTTGCTGGTAGAACCTTTTTTCAAGGGATTTACTAAAAAGGAAATTCCTGATACAGAAAAGTATGCTCAGGCAATAGTCTGTTTGTCCGCAGAAAGCCGGGAAGCAGTGGATAAGCTGGTTCGTCTTGCTTTGGAAGCTGGTGGAACAGCACCGAATGAGGTTCAGGACCAGGGTTTTATGTATGGCCACGGTTTTCAGGATCTGGATGGGCATTTGTGGGAAGTAATGCTGGATGGATCCTGCTATGGTTCAGGGTTAAGACAGAAAATTATTTATATTAGAGTCTCAAAATACTTGCTGATTACGCTTACCAAATAAACTACTTTCTAAACTTTCCAACGAAAAACATGAAAATTGCGGTCATTATTGTACGTGTACTAATGGGCTTGATGTTTCTATTTGCATCAATAGCATTCTTTTTTAAGCTGATGCCACAACCGGAATTGGCCGGTCCAATGAAACTTTTTAATGAAGGTCTAGCGGCGTCAGGTTATTTTATGCCGTTTTTAAAAACCGTTGAACTGATCGCCGGAGTGCTTCTGGTAGCAGGATTATTTGTCCCGCTTACTGCCATTGTAATTTTTCCAATTACGATCAATATATTTCTGGTGCATACATTTCTGGCACCGGAAGGTATACCAATTGCGATTTTCATGTTGGCTGGAAATTTGTTTATTGCCTGGTATTACCGCAAAAGTTACGCACCATTGTTTATCATGAAGTAATTTGATAACCTTCGTATAAAGAGGATAGTTTAGTGTTTTTATAAAATTGGTACCTTGCCAAATGTTCATAAAAGATGCTAAACTATTCTTATATTAAGATTTTATATTGACAAAAAAATGGCAGAAGACAACGCACAAATTGGATTATTTGAAAAGCCAGTTCTTGAAAAACCGGTTACTTATGAATATGAAGTTTTTCTTTCTATTTTGAAAAATATTGAGGAAGATGCGGTTATGTTAAAGGGTAAAACGGAAGCCATCGTCGGGCCAGATAAGCAGAAGTATTTCCGGCCGCATATTTCTTTTCTTTCTTTTAAACAAAAGGCTGGGAAAGATTTGGTGATGAGCGCTTTGCAAAATGCTTTGCTAAATTTTGGTCCCATAGATGTTGAAATAAACGGATTTGATATTTTTGATAAAGGGCCAAGAGGTCAGGCAATTATATTAAAAGTTGTGGAATCAGATGCTTTAAAGAATTTGTATGCTTTAATTCAATCCACATTTCGTTGCGGGAAAATGAAAGGTTTGCATCTTACAATTGTGAGGACGATTTATTTGTACGACCAGGAAGCCATTCGGGCTCAATTAGATGCATTGAATTATTACGGGACTTTCCAGTGCACCCAACTAACATTACTTAGAAGACCAAAGGACAGTAAGGAAAAATATGAGGAGGTTGGGGTACTAAATTTGGGAAGTAAGGCTGATTAAAAGTTAAGACTAAAACTCACCTGTATGATAGAAGTTTTCAAAACCAACGTTACCGATCAGAGAAGTTGCCAATATGTTGCTGGATCAGATTCATCTGACTTTTATTGGTTATCAGGCAAATTTTGATCTGGAAGATTGTGACAAAATTCTGCGTGTATGTTTTGATTCTGGCACTGTACAACCTTCATTGATCATCAGTTTGCTGAAATATTTTAAATATGACGCGGAAGTTCTGCTGGAAAATAATCGTTTCACCAGCAGAACAAATTCTATTTGCCAAATAGCCCCAGGCTAAATTCTGACCATATCTTTATTATATCTGTTTTTATAGCCAACCGGCGAAAGTCCTGTAATTTTTTTGAAAGTTGTCCGGAATGCTTTGGTATCCGAGTAACCAACATCATTCATAACTTCATTGATATTTTTCCGGCTTCCTTCAAAACTCTTTTTGGCTGCTTCAATTTTTACACGCTGAATATATTCCGAAACGGTATTGCAGGTGGCTTTTTTAAACCGTCGTTCCAGACTTCTCCGCCCGATCGCAAACATTGAAGATAGCTGATCGACTGTGATTTTATCCTGAAAATTCGTCTCGATAAATTCCTGCGCTTTTTTGATGGGTTCGTCCTGATGTTCACTTTGTCCGTTGAACATAATAAATGGCGACTGGCTTTTTCGGTCCATTTCTATCTCAAAATATTTCGAAGCCAGGATAGCCATATTTCTATCTGTATATTTTTCCAGTAAATACAAAAGCAGGTTCCAGTAAGAATTGGCGCCGCCGCTGGAATAAATTCCGTTTTCGTCTGTGATGATTTTATCCGCGACAAGATCAACGTCGGGAAACATTCTTCTGAAAATCATTTTCCGCTACCCAATGTGTTGCACATTTTTTTCCTTTCAACAAACCAGTCGAAGCCAGCAAAAACGCACCAACACAAAGACTTGCCACTTCCGAACCTTCTTCATATTTCTGCACAATCCAGGGTGAAGAAATCTTTATTCGTTTCAATAACCGTTTCTCTGTATCGCCATTCACAGCCGGAATAATGATCAGATCCGTTTTTTGAATTTCACCAATTGTTGCATCGGGATAAACGCGAAATAATTTATCATAAATTTCCGGCTCTTTGGAAAGTCCGACAAGTTTAACGTCAAACAAAGCAGGTTTTCCTTTGATTTCCAGAAACTCATTGATTTTAGTAAACATATTGAACGGGCCTTCAATACAGCTCAACGCCGCAGCACCCTTGGGAACGAGAATAGCTATGTGTTTCATATTTCAAAAATAGAATGAAAATCTGTCGCAATCAACCCCTAATGTCGTCTTGATTACACCACCTGATTTTGTAAATGTGGTGCTAAATTTGCAATATAAATAGTTGACAAACGATTAAACTTTGGCTTTCTCTATTATAAAATGATTATCGGAAGTTCGGAAAGCCAATGAATTTAACAAATCAATTCACTGATTAAATTCAAAACGTATGGAAACCACAAAATCATTAATCCAGAAATCAATAGTAATTAACGCGCCCAAGGAAAAAGTATGGGACGTATTGTTTACCGATCCGTATATCAGGATTTGGTATAACGAATTCGCTGTTGGTTGCTATGCAGTAACCGATTGGAAATTAGGTAGTAAAGCGGTTTTTAAAGATGATAGTGAAAGTGGGTTGATTGGAGAAATTGTTGCAAATCAGCCCAATCAATTACTTACGATTGAATATACGGGAGTGCTGGATCGCGGTGCAGAGGATTATGAAAGTGAGATGGCAAACCAGATGAAAGGTGGCCGCGAAACTTATAAAATATCCGAAACCGATGGGGGAACGTATCTTGAAATTGAACTTGATATAGCTCCGGAATATTTCGAAATGATGTCTTCTGCCTGGGAGAAGGCTTTGGAGAAGGTTAAAGAATTAGCTGAACAATTAACGTATTAGTAATATCCGGTGCGATTATTAAACACACCGGATATTATTTTCAAAGCCAGAGTTTTTCCATTTCTTCCAGCGTTTTTTCCTTTGTTTCAGGAATAAATTTCCAGACAAAAAGAAACGCACCAACCGACATCAGCATAAAAATCCAGAACGTATATGCGTTTCCGATTGATTGAAGCAATATTGGAAAACATTGGGAAACAATAAACACGAAAATCCATAAAGCAAAAACGCAGATGGACATAGCGCGTCCACGTGTTCGGTTTGGGAATATTTCTGCTATAACTACAAAAGTCAAATGGTCCGAGTGAAAGTGCGAAAAAGGCGATGTATGCCAAAATTGAAATCAAGAACCAGATATCCTTTGGCCAGATCAAGATAAAAAGCACCGCCAATCAAAGCAAGGCAAATCGTCATTCCAGCGGAACCGACCAGTAATAAACTTTTTCTACCCACTTTATCCACATATTTAATGGCAACAATGGTGAAAAGGAAATTCACCACACCAACCAAAATCGTTTGCAGCAAAGCAGAATCTGATCCGTCACCGGTGGATTTGAAAATTTCCGGCGCATAATACATGATGGCATTGATACCCGTGATCTGAGAAAACATAGCCAGAATAATCCCGGCAACCAATGCTTTTCTAATTCCGGGTTTGAAATATTTCGGAGAAGGAAACGGATTCGGTATTCAAATTCTGATTGATTTCGACGAGTTCAATTCCAGCTTTTTCTGGTCCGTTTATTTTAGTCAGGATGATAAGTGCTTCCTCATTTCTGCCTTGTTTGGCAAGCCAGCGCGGACTTTCGGGTACAAAAAATAGCAAGATCAAAAATAATCACGGAAGGGAAAATACCAGAACCAAACATCCACCGCCAGCCGGTTTCCACATTCCAGCTTTCGATCATACATACCGGCGATTTCTGCGTTGACAAAATAGATCAGCAAAATTCCGGTCACGATTCCGAGCTGGTTGATGGATACAAGTCTGTCCGCGTTTTTCCGCCGGTGCAATTTCAGTGATGTACATTGGGCCAAGCATGGAAGCGATTCCGATACCTAATCCACCGATAATCCGGAAAAATAACAAACCAGTTTAAATCGGAAGGAACAGCAATTCCGAGGGATGATATGCCAAATAAAATAGCCGAAAGAATCAGGATTTTTTTTCTTCCCAGCCAGTCGCTCAGCGCGCCTGCAAACAGTGCACCAAATACACAACCGATCAGCGCACAGGATGCAACCCAGCCAACCATGGAAGGAGACAAGTCAAATTTGATCTGTAAAAATCCGATTGCGCCGGCAATAACCGCTGTGTCGTATCCAAACAATAAACCACCCACTGCTGCTACCAGGGTAATTTTATAAAGAAAAAATACGCTTCCCTGATTTTCCATGATTAGTTGATTTTGTAATCTTCTTTGAGATTAGTAGGTCCGGATACTCGCCTTGATCGTCGCACATTCCTGTCCGGTACTTTCGCCATAGTGGCGTAATGTGTATATGCTCCTACGCTCGCAGGGACGATAAATGTTTCAGCATAATGAATAATAAATGGCTCAAATGCACCAGTCGGACTTTCCACAATTGCCTCCCGGCCGGAAATCAGGTTGAGCACATTTACAATTCCTTCGGTATTATGCTCCACTTTTTTCGTAAACCAATGCCTTCTGGTTTCAATAAAAGATTCGGTATCAAGTCCTGTTCTTTCTTCACGCCAGCCATCTCCGGAAGCTATATTTTCAATCTGGTTGACAAGATTTTTTCCGGCCCATTCTGTTGTTCTGTTCCCACTGAATATTATTTTTTCCATGTTCCAGAGAAATCGGACGTGGTTTTCCATCCAGTCCCATTCGCCCCCAATCCCACAATTTGAAGGTGAAAATAAAAGGCGTAGCACTGATTTCAAGCACAACCGTATCTGCGCCTGAACAATGAACCGTTCCGGCTGGAATCAGGATATGGTCATGTTTTTTTACAGGCCATTTCTGGACAAATTTATCAGCATCAAAATCTGCCTCACCTTCCTGAGCAGTTTCAAGTTCTTTCAGCATTAATGCCGGATCGATATTTTCTTTTAATCCGAGATATACAAAACCATCATCCTTGGTATCAAGAAAATAGTAACTTTCGTTCTGCGTATATCCCATACCGAACTTATCTTTGATATACTGGTGCATCGGATGAACCTGCAAACTCAGATTGCCTCCTTCCATCGTATCCAGAAAGTCAAAACGGATCGGAAATTCTGCGCCAAAAGCATCGTAAACTTCATCGCCAAGCAAACTGGCTGGATGTGTAAAAACAAGATTGATTGAGGGAATTTCAAAAGCCACACCATCAAAATCAAAAACAAGACTATTTTCTTCCGGAACGCAATCAAATCCCCAGGCATAATTTTGAGCTGAGCGATCCAGATCTACAACTTCTTTCAACCACTGTCCTCCCCACGGGCCCGGATCAAAAAACGGAACAACGCGGAATGGTTGTTGAACGGTTTTTGCCAACGCATCTGTTATAGCCGTGCCGGTTACCATTTTTGGATGATTTTCAATGGTCGTATCCAGATACAAAATCCCAACTGGTCCATCAACGTTTTTTTGTGATTATCACAAACTTTCCAGTCAACGAAAAAGCTTCTTTTATATTGATACGAAAATGCATCACCGGCATTATCCGCACCCAGATTACTGATTTTATTTTTTCTGAAACGAAGCTGAATTTCCCATCTTGGCATATCCGCATAAATCAGAATATCCGCATCAGGAGCGATGAGCGCAGCACCAATTCCGGCCACCAGGATAATTCCTTCCTGTAATATCCTGAATGTTTTTTTGCATCACAGCCACTTTTTCCGGATCAAAAAAAGCAGACAGATCAAGAGTTGTCACAAAACCAAAAACAGGATCATCAGTAACAAACGGATAAACCAATGTTTCCAGTTTTTCAGAATCGAGATATGCTTTTGAAACGTCAAATACTAGTAGTTTCCGTTTGTCCGATTGTCAAGTCCGGATAATATTTCGTCAATATAAACGCCATGATAAGTGTCCAGTAGCGACAACTGTTTTTGTTGAGCAAATGGATTTTATTTTTTCCTGAATCGTTTTCGATATATCTTCCCAGCCCGTAATGGCTTGTATGTCCGGCAATTTTTACCTGAGGGAATTTGTTAAAATTTGACTTTTTCAAAATGATGATTTTAGGGGTTAAATAACTAAACTGCCAACTCCTAAAAGTGCGGCAGTATTGATTAGATGATGCTTCGGTAACCTTTACTTTTCCCCAAACAGCCCAGGCATTCTGATTTACTTTTTCCTGGATATATGGCAAAATAACTTCTTTACTTCCCATAATTCCGCCACCCAGAATCAGTATTTCGGGATCATAAGCATGGATAAGGTTCTAGCGCACAGGCGCTCCAAATTTCCAGACATTCATTACAAACCAGCATAGCGAGCGGATCTTCGGCTGCGGCAAACTGGAAAATGGTTTTGAAATCCAGTTGAGGTTGCTGGAAAAGCAAACTGTCTGAAAATTCAGGATGACTATTCACAATTTTTTGTGAGATTCCAGGTAGAAGCTTCTGCTTCGGCACAGCCATAATTTCCGCAATTGCATTGATCGCCTTTAATATTGACCATAAAATGACCGCCCAGAATTCCGGCCTGAAAATGTTTTCCTCTCAGGATTTTTCCTTCGATCACAGCGGAAGTTCCAATGCCGGTTCCAAGATTCATCAGCACGACATTGTCATAGCCTTTTCCTTTACCAAATTTCCATTCTCCCAGCAATGCAGCTCTCGTATCATTTTCCAGAAAAAGCGGAATGTTCCAGGTTTGCTTTGCCCATTCGATCAAATCAATCGTTGGCGCATCGTTGTATTTATCATTGATGGTTAAAATTTTCTTATCAACCGAATCAATAATGCCGGGTATAGCCATACCAAGTCCGGCGATATCGCTTGCAGAAAGTGAAGCGTTTTGCAAAAGTTGATTTAAACATTTTTCAATTTCCGGTAAGCGTTCTTTTAAACCATTTCCGGCTTGTGAATCAATCTGGGTTGAAGAAAGTATTTCAGCACCTCGGACCAATCCCATTTTTATCTGCGTACCGCCGAGGTCGATGGCCATTACTGTTTTTTCTTCCATTTTACTTCTCTTTCAAATCGTCCTTTTCAAATAAAATGATCGCGTCATATAACACGCCGGCTTCTCCACGGAAGGTTCCGGATCCTTTTGGTTTATTGTCGACCGTGTACCATTCGTAAAAACCTTTGTTGTCAATGACTCTTTTAAGCATCGGTTTCAATTGTTCGTAGGCTTCTTTTTTGAATCCGTTTCGGTATAATGCACTTACCATCCGGGCACCAAACCAAGTCCAGTCGCCGCCGTTTTGATAGCCATAAGGATACATTCCTTTGTTTTTGAAACTGCCTGCGGGGTAAGTAGGGTATAAGGTAAGTCCGATAGAACCGGCGCCGGATTTTTTTACGTTGTCGATCATTTTATCCAGCGAAACCTTGATTTGCTCTTTTGATAAAAGATTTGCCTCAATCGCAACGGCAGTTCCGCCGTGATAATAAATTTCATTTTCATTCAGACTATCAGGAAACGGCGAGCCGTTCAGATATACATGCGGGATGAATTTCTGGTTTTTTTCATCCCAAAGATGCGTCATGGTATTTTTAGCAATCGCATCACGAATTGGCTGCCATTTGGCTTTTTTCGCTGGAATCAGTTCCATCAAGTTTATCCAGCGCGATCAGGAACATGGCGTTGTCGTAAATGTCAATCGCCAAATGTGTGTCTTTTGTCAGGTAAACGCCCCAGTCATGTTCTGGTTGTACATCTCCCCAGTCGGCCGTAGTGCACCCCAGATCAGACCGTGTTTTTTGTCGTATCGATGATTCATCAGAAATTCCATCGATCCATTCGAGTCTTTGTGCTACCGTTTTTGTTCCGATTTTTTCATTTAGAAAAGCGGTGTCGCCACTTACTTTTACATATTTGGAAACAGCCTGAACCAGGGAAGATTCCTGATCGGTTTCTACGGTATTTTTATGTCCGGCATATTTTGGTTCGAGGTCGTTGTAAATGTATTCGTAGCCAACTTTCGATTCTTTTGCTTTTTGAATGGGGATAAAGCCGTCAACGATATTTCCGTCTTCACCTTGTAATTTGAAAAATACGCTCAGGTTTTCTTTTAGAATTTCCGGTTTATGAACTTCTGCGGAAAGGGTTATGAAGGTGTTGTAATCTCTGATCCAGACTTCGCCATAGCCGTCTCCGGCGTTAAATCCGGTTTTTACAATTTCCAATGCTTTCGCTTTGACAATGGATAGTGTGCTATCGTGTTTGATAAATACTTTTTGTTGTCTCTGTTTTTTCTTTTGTTGCACAGCTGAAAAGTAAGGAAGAAAAGGTAAGGGTTAGGATGGTGTTTTTCATAAGATTTCACGCAAAGCAAAAAAGGTTAGGCGCAAAGGGCGCTAAGATTTTTGATTTTAGTTATTCGGTTGGTGGGAGGGTTGTTGTTCCCCAGATTGTGTTTGGTTTTGGACCCATTTCCAGAATTAGTGATCCGCCTTTTAATAAGATCGGAGGCGTTGAACCAGAAATTGGTTAATGGTTTTCCGTTTAGTGATGGCTTTTTGTACGTAAATGTTTTTTCTGGAAGTGTTTTTGGCTTCGATGGTAAACGTTTTTCCTCTGCCGAATTTTTCCCCTAAGTCAATTACCGCTTTTTCAAATAACGGGCTTCCGATTTCGTAGATAGGATTTACTCTTGTACCGCCGTCGGTCTGGAAAAGTCCGAGTGCGTTCATGACAAACCATGCACTCATTTGTCCCTGATCTTCATCACCCAGATAGGCATTTGAAACTTCGTGGCCGTAATATCTGTCAACGATGGAACGGCTCCATTTTTGTGTTAGCCATGGTTTTTTTACCCAGTTGAAAAGAAAAGCAAAATGCATGGATTGCTGGTTTCCCTGCACCACCGGATAATCCCAATATTGGTCATTCGGGCCGTTGTATCTCCATTTTACACTCTCGTTGAAACCCCAGTCGAGGCGTTTTACAAATTCAGCTTCTCCGATTGTTTTTGCCAAACCTGTTACATCCTGCGGTACAAAAAAGGTTAACTGCCAGGCATTTCCTTCAACATAATGATGATTTGCTCCGGATTTGAAAGGATCAAAATCAGCCAGCCAGTTTCCTTTGGCATCTTTCATCCTGGCAAAACCGGTTTTGGGATCAATCACGTTTTTCCACCAGTTTCCTCTGTCTTTGAAAATCTGGTAATCTTCTTTTTTGCCTAATGCTTTTGCGAATTGGGAAACGGTATAGTCGTCGAAACTATATTCCAGTGAATTTGAAAAACGGCCTTCGTCGTATGGTACATATTTATGTTTCAAGATAAGTAACCAGATCTTCATTTCCAGCGCGTCCGCCACCAACGTTTGCTGCCGGTGTTGTCTGCATTTTGTGTACTGCTTCGTACGCTTTGTTCACATCATATCCCCGAATTCCCATTTGGTAAGCACCAACAATCAGTGGAATTTCATGTTCAGCCACCATCACCGGAATATACTCCATTCCGGCCGGACCTTTTGCCAGCCATCCGCCGCTGTCGTACATAGCCAGTTGAGATTTCACCCAGCGGTTCGACCATTCCGGCGTTACCAGATTCCAGAACTGGTTCAGATTCCAGAATGTGTTCCAGAAAGCGTCACAACCCAAAGCGATATCATCTTTATTCTGGAATTTATTGACCTTTTCATCCGCATCACGCCAGCTTCCGTCCACATCGCTGAATGTATTTCTGCTTGCCAGAGAGCGGTACATGTTGGTATAAAATCTTTCTTTTTCACGCTGATCATTGCTGGTAATGGCGACGCGTCCCAGTAAATCATTCCATACTTTTTCCTGATTATTTCTGACCAGATCAAAATTCCAGTTGAAGGGATCTGAGATTTCAGTTTTTAAATTGAGTGCAGCATTTTCAATACTCACATAAGAAATTCCGGATCGCAGCTGAACAACTTTGTTGTTTTTAGTATCAAATTCAAGATAAATTCCGGCATTTTTCGCACTGTCGGCCAGCAGATTTGTATTGTTTTCTTAACCTCGTCATTCAACCAGACTCCGTAGTTTTTTATAGGCTGATCAAACTCGATGACGAAATGAACTTTGTATTGCTGATCAATACCGCCCGACCACACATTGCGGGAAAGCTGGTCGCTGTAACCTTCAATTCGGTTGTCATTTATTTTATCAATTTTGATATTTTTTATTTTATATCCGTACTCAGTAGGAATCTGAAAATCCACCATGACACGGCCAATATCGCTTTTGTGATAAGTATAACGCTGAAAAGAAGCACGGGTAGTAGAAGTTAATTCCGCAGTGATATCATTATCCGTCAGATTTACTTTATAATAACCAAGCGGCGCTTCCTCCGAACTTTTGTCAATTCTTGAACGATAGCCGTCGTCCGGATGACTTTGATCACCCATTTTTATTTGCAAAGGTCCGCTCGTCGGAAAGGTTCCCAGGCCTGTCATAGTCCATTCGTGAATATGACTGAATGTTCCGATGGATTCAAAAGTAGGATCGTAACCCGCCTGCCAGCCACTATTCTGATTGTCCGGACTCAGCTTTACCATTCCAAAAGGCATCCACGGTCCGGGCGCAATCATCCAGCGTGAATGTCCAGCACCCATCATGGTGTTGACATAACCTGCCGGCGTTTTCAATTTCATTTTTGCTCGTTCAACAATACCTTTTCTTCACCAAAATGTTGTTTACCAAAATCTGGTATTGACTTGTTTTTTTGTCATTAACCGCAGGCATCGGTGCTTCCAAAATATACCGATCCTGTTCAATAACCTGATTCAGTATTACTTCTCCATCCAGTTTTACCTGAATTGTTGGATTTCCTTTAATATGTGATAAGTCAACCAGAAGTGGTTGAAACAGTTTTCCATTTTGACTTATTTCATAATCAGCGGTTTTTATATTCCTGATGAGAATATCTCCGGGAACTGCCAGTTTCGTTTTCTCCGGTCCATCCAGTTTTATCTGGTCAAAAGCCAGCCAGCCACCTTCAAGTGACGTCATGACAATTTCATTGGCTCCGGTTTTGATCAAATCCGATGGAATATCTATTTTGATTAACTGTTCTTTCGGCTTTGCCACGAAATGATCAGGATCTTTGAAACTTGATCCTTTATTCAACTGAAATTCCCAGGATTTTCCGTTTACCAATACTTTGAAAAAAGGTGCGTTAAGAGAATCAGTATCCAGTATATCGATCAAAAGCTGCCATTTTCCGGCAGCGGGTTTCTCTTTTATTTCAAAGAAAATAGTCAAAAAATGGGAGCGAATTCCTGCGGTATTTCCAGTTCCGCCCCAGCCATTAACCGGTCCCGGCAAGTATGTAAGGCCAATCTTTTTTGACATCAGAATGTCCGATCAGAAAGAAACGGTCTTCGTAACCAAAATCATTTTCCACGAAACGTTTGAACTTGATCCGGAGCAAGTGCCATGCCGCTGGCAGCATTGTCATTTTCTCCTATTTTCCAGATTGTTTTTTGTTGGGCTAAAACTGGAAGCCAGCTTAAACAGAAAAGAAAAAAGAGGTAATTGAATATTTTCATTAGAAAGAAATCTTAAACAGAGATGAACTTGGTTGATGTTTTTCCACTGATTTTTAGATACTGATTTCTCCCTTGATAGGAACATATTAAATCAGTATGTTGGTATGTATGGACATATATGAATACAAATGTAATAATTTTCATTTTTAATTATATTAAAATTTAACGAACTTTTTTAATCTTGTTTTAATCCTTATTTTGAATTTCTATCTAACTTTGAGGTGAAATCTTTCATTTGAGCATTTGCCAATTTTAGATATGCTCGTTGTCAATTATTTTAAAAAAACTGTCGAATTACGATTTGCTGAGGCTCATTTAAGCATGTTTTTTCTGGTATAATTTATAGTGAATCTCAATTAAGTTAACACTGGTTTACAAGTTTTAGGTAAAAAAGTTCCCGATAGATGTAGATTAAATTTTACAAAAAATCTCAAAATAGTAGTAATAATATTTTTCTGTTAAAATAATAAGTTTCAAATTTGAATGTTCATATGTATAAACATAGCAAGAGGGAAATGGAAATATTCAGTATAGACCATGACAGCGCTCTTCCCTTACATGTACAGGTAGAGGAAATTTTAAGAGGGCTTATTGGTGATCCTGAATATCAAAATGGAAAACTTTTCCCAAACGAAGTAGATATTGCCAAGCGATTGGGAATATCCAGAAATACGGTCAGGCAGGCACTCAATAAACTTGTTCACGAGCAGCTTTTAACAAGAAAAAAGGGAGTTGGTACAAAGGTTTCTAAAAACAACATCACAACTAAATTAAACAAATGGTCGAGTTTTACACTTGAAATGCATGAAAAAGGAGTAGCCTTTAAAACGTATGACCTGAAAGTGGATTGGGTTAATGCGGATCAGTCGGTTTCAGAATTATTCGGGATCAGTATGGATACCAAAGTTTTGAAACTTGAAAGATTGAGAGGGCTGGATATAGGGCCGATTGTAAATTTTATTTCCTATTTCCATCCAAGAGTTGGTCTTACCGGGGATGAAGATTTTTCCAAACCTCTTTATGAAATGCTGGAAAAGGATCATCACACGGTGGTGGCCGTTTCAAAAGAGGAGATTAGCGCTACGCTGGCCGATGAAAATCTGGCCGATATTTTGCACATGAAAACGGGAGATCCGGTTTTGTTACGCAAAAGAGTTGTTTGTGATCCCGGCGACAGACTTATTGAATATAACCTGGGCTATTACCGGGCAGACAGGTTTACTTACGCCATCGATATTGCACGTATTATCACATTGATAATTGGCTGGACTTATGCCATGGGGGATCGGTTTAATTATGCAATAGACATCGTTTAAAAAACATTATAAACCTACATTTGATACAAAATTTACACTGCTAAAACGTTTTAACATGTTACATTCCTAGTGTGACTATTTGTTTTTCATATGTATAAACATTTATACATATGTAAGGAATTTTTTCTTTTATTTTAATTACAAAGCCGCATGAAAACACATATCCGCTCCCCAGCCGAATTTCGGCATCTTCTCTAAATAAATTTTTGAAATAAATTCAACCGTCAACCTATCTAACTAGTATGAAAAGTTGTGTACCGAGACCCGTTGTTCAGTCGGGTAAGATTATCAAAATAATCTTACTGAACTTATTGTTAGCAAGCAGTTTTGCATCTTTTGCAAATAACACTGGTCTGCATCTGGCAGAAAAAATAGTCAAAGGAAAAGTAATAGACGCTGCGAATAATTCGACACTTCCGGGTGTGAATGTTGTTGTAAAAGGGACAAGCACCGGAACATCGACAGATGCGGATGGGAACTTCACAATTTCAGTTCCAAATGAAACCTCTGTGTTGGTTTTCAGTTTTGTAGGTTTTGTAAGTCAGGAAGTTCCTGTTGGAAATAAGACAACTTTGTCTGTTTCGCTAACTTCTGATTCCAAAGCACTTAGTGAAGTAGTCGTTATTGGTTACGGAACGGTGCGAAAATCAGATTTGACCGGATCGGTTGCGACGATTAAAGGTGAGCAGCTGATGGACAAACCAGTTCCCAACGTTTCACAGGCTTTGCAGGGAAAAATTGCGGGGGTTGAAGTAAGCGTAAACAGTAATGCACCGGGTGCTGCTGCGAAAGTTCGTGTGCGTGGTTTGGGGTCAATCAATTCTAATATTGATCCGCTTTATGTTGTGGATGGTGTGATTGGTGTTGACGGAAACTCGATTAACCCGAATGACATTGCGTCGCTTGAAGTTTTAAAAGATGCCTCATCCACAGCGATTTATGGAGCGAGAGGTGCCAATGGTGTAATCATGATCACAACAAAACGCGGTAGAGCAGGAGGAACAAAAGTTTCATACGACGGAAACGTGAACGTAAGTGATCTATATCGTCACGTTAAAACTTTGAACTCGGAACAATTTGTTCAAACATATAACACAGCTTTTGCAAACGGACAAAAATTTGATCCTGCGGGCGGTACCTGGGCACCAGCTGCGGCTTTGAATCATACAAATTATCCAAAATTGTTTGATGCAAACGATAAACCTTTATACGATACTAATTGGGAAAAGGAAACGTATAAACCTGCTACTTCACATAATCATCAATTGAATTTTCAAGGAGGAAGTGATAAGACATTATTCAGTGTATCACTTGGGTTATCTTAACCAGAAAGGTTTGATGGCAACGTCCGGATTTGATCGTTATTCTGCTAGAATTACGATGGACAGCGATATTAACAAATGGCTGAAAGTAGGTGGTAGTCTTTCTGGTATCAAGAGCAAACAACGCCTGGTTTCTGATGGAAATGGTGGTTTGAACGTTCCACGGATGGTTTCGGAAGAAGTTCCTATTGTTCCGGTTAAATATCCGGACGGAACCTGGGGTGGCAATAACGATATTGCCGGACTGGAAGGAGGACCAAATCCTGTAAATATTGCGAACAACCGTTACACGATCAATAATACGTTCCAGCTTCTGGGAAACAATTATCTGCTATTTCACATTACCAAGGATCTGGATTTCAAAACTGATTTTGGTTACAACATCAGTTCTCAGAAAAATAATTTCTTCTCTTCTCAAAACCTGGCTCACTTATCAGCGGATCAGGGTGGTGTAGCAAGTATCAGAAATTATCAAAATACGTACTGGCAGTCGGAAAACTACCTTACTTATAATAAAACGATAAATGCCCGTCAGAGATTTACGGCTTTATTAGGAGCGTCGTGGCAGCAATATAATCAGGAAACAAACTATGTAGAAACTCAGAATTTCATCGATGACGTTTTCTCATGGCATACACTTAGGCTCCGGCTCTGTAAAAGCTTCTTCAACTTCTGGTGATTACAAATGGGCGATGAATTCATATTTTGCCCGTGTGACTTATAATCTTGACGAAAAGTATTTGTTCACAGCGACAGGTCGTTATGATGGTTCTTCCAAATTTGGAGCGAATAATAAATTCGCGTTTTTCCCATCTGTGGGTGGAGCATGGCGTGTTTCCGAAGAAGGTTTTCTTAAAGGAAACAAGAACATTACCAATTTGAAAGTGCGTGCAAGTTACGGTATGTCCGGTAATCAGGAAATTGGGCAGTATCAGTCGATTGCTCAAATCCAGCCAGGAACTACGGTTTTGGGAGGCGCTCAGCAATCTACTTTATTGCCAAGTTATCTTGGAAATCCTAATTTGAAATGGGAAAGATCATTGCAGTTTGACGCGGGTGTTGAATTGGGAATTCGTGAAAATATCAATCTTGTTGTAGATTATTACAACCGTACAACAAAAGATCTTTTACTTCAGGCGCCAATTCCATGGTCGGCTGGTGAAACCAATGCGAACGTTTATCAAAATGTAGGATCGGTAAGAAACTCCGGTTTTGAAGTTGCTTTGAATACGACGAACATTCAGACTGACAATTTTACCTGGACAACCAATTTCATTTTTGCGGCAAATAAAAATAAAATTTTACAGCTGAACCATGGTAACGCAGACATTTTCCCTGGTCCAAACTTTTTGGGACAAACCAATATTTTGCGTGTAGGTGAGTCAATCGGTTCTTTATATGGTATGACACGTCTGGGAACTTACGGCACAGATGAAGCTGATCTTGCAGCTGCTCACAATCTGAAACCTGGTGACAGAAAGTACATTTACAATGCTGATGGAAGTAATTATTATAGCATTATTGGTCGTACAACACCAAAATGGACTGGTACTTTCAGCAGTACAGTGAAATACAAAGCATGGGATTTCACATTTGATATCCGTTTTGTTGAAGGGCTGAACACGGCTGCAACTTTCAAACATTCGACGGAAGACAGACAAACGCTTTCAAACAGTCTTGCAACGGTTTTGGATGCCTGGACTCCAACGCATCAGAACACAATGGTATCGCAGGTTCGTAACTACAAATTTGCACAGGATTCACACTTTGATACCTGGTGGGTTGAAAACGGATCTTTTATCCGCGGACAAAATTTTATGCTGGGTTACTCATTGCAGGATCCTATGCTTGCAAAAGTTGAAACTGAGCCGTTTGCGAGTTTATGCCAGTGTGCAAAACCTTTTCGTAATTACAAAATATACAGGTTATGATCCTGAGGTAGATACGTTTAACTCTGGTTACGGAGCAAATAGTTCGTTTTCTCAAAACCTGGACTTTTTTGCAAATCCACGTCCGCGTGTCTGGAACCTAGGTGCAACACTTACTTTTTAACCTGAAAATAAATAGACATGAAAGTGCTCAAACATATAATATTAGCAGCCTCAATGTTATCATTGGGCTCGTGTAAAGATTTTTTAGAAGAAAAGCCAACAGGATTTTTAACGCCTGATTCTGATGTGTCCAGTGTGAAAGTGGCCCGGGCTTATGCCAATGCAGGTTATGCCAATTTACAGGGATTTCTGGCAGGTCAGCCATCTTCCTATGGTGGAAATACCTGGAATTTAATGGAATTTGTAACCGGAAAAGCCAACAGTGATTTGGGCCAAACCGGTTTTGTCAATTTCCAAAATCTGAGTTACAACAATACTGCGTTTTATATTGATACCTGGTGGCAGCAAATGTATCAGGGAATCGGTGCATGTAATCTTGCAATACAAAGTATTCCGACGATTAATGCTGCCGGACTAACCGATGCGCAAAAAACAAACATGCTGGCAGAAGCGCATACACTTGCGTGCCTTGTATTATTTCTATCTGGTAAGAATGTATGGTGCGGTTCCAAGTGTAACAGAAGTACCGAAGAATCTTGATCTGAATTTGCCTCGTACGGCAGCAAAGGATATTTATGACAAGATTATTCATTCCTGATCTTCTTTTGGCAGAAAAATCGACTTTGCCATGGTCTGATAATACAGGAAAAGTTTCGATGGGTGCTGTGGAATCAATTTTGGCAGATGTTTATCTGACTTATGCAGGAGCGGCGATTAATGGTGGAGCGCAGTATTATGCAGAATCAGCGAAACGTTCATTGGCCGTTATCACCAATGGCGGCTATACTTTGTTTCCGAATTACACGGATATGATTTTGCCTGCTAATAAAAATATGGGCGAATTTATTTTCCAGGTTCAGTATGCTGCCAGTGTGCCGTCGACAAATCCTCTGACACCGCTTACGATTCCGAATTATTCTGGTATTTCGTTATATGCGGATGAGTATGGATCGGTTTATCCTACGCCTCAATTTATCAAATCATTCCCGGCTGGTGATAAACGTGTAGAGGAAAAACAATTTTTCTTTACTACGTATCCAAGTGCTAAAACAGGACAGCCGGTGGTTTTCAGAAACACGTACATTTACAAATGGTTTGATGCTACTGCTGCTACAAGTACAATAAAATCCGATCTGAACTATACCTTGTACCGTTTGGCGGATGTTTATCTAATGTATGCCGAAGCCTCAAACCGTGCAGAAGGAAAGCCAAACAGCAAAGCGATCGATCTGGTAAATGCAATCACGGAAACGTGCAAATCTTGCCAGTATCGGTGCTTTGAGCCAGACAGATTTTGAGCACGAAGTATGGGCTGCAACGTTATTATGAACTGTGTTTTGAAAACAAAATGTGGTTTGACATGATCCGTACCCGTAAAGTCCATAATGATGTAACAGGCAACTGGGACGATTTTATTGGTCATAAAACAGTATTCAATGCTACCTTCCAGGAAAAGAATTTACTATTCCCAATTCCAAAACAGGAATCGGATGTGAATCCTAACCTGTTACCGAATAATACAGGGTATTGATAAATCGTATTTTCGATTTTCGTATAATCTAATTAAAGAAAAAGCGGTCGTACATTTTGTGTGACCGCTTTTCGTTTTTAGATATTTAAAGTTATAGGATGCTAAGATCTTGTCTTATTTGTTTTACCAGCGATACATCTACTTTGCAAAGAGTAGCAATTTTCTCATTGTCAAAGGCTGTATCCAATAAAAGAGACTTAATCATTTCTGTTTTTATTTCTTCTCTTCCTTCGGCTTTCCCTTCCTCCCTGGTGATCATTTTAATAGTCTCAATAATTCCCATAGCATGTTTGTTTTTTGTCAGGATATCGATTTCCTTATCAAATTTAATATTTATTTCCTGATTGTCAATGTGGAGAAAAGTTTTGAGAAAGTATAGAAAACGTCTGATCTGTTCGTTGTCATATTTTTTACTTTCTATTAATGCCCTGGCAATCGTAAGTCTTTGCTCACCAAGTTCTTGTTCGGGAATTTTGTCTGCCAGCAACGCCTTTTGTGCTGCCAGAATAATCAGCGCAAAGGGATTTTCCATACTTAACAACTGCTGCTCTGTATGATCAAGAATATGATACGCATTGTATTTATACTGAATTTCCGTTCCTAAAAAACTTTTGTGAAAATGATTAGGCCGCTTTTGATTTTTTCCACCGGTAAACACAGCAAGAGCAATGATGTCCGTCTCAAAACGATCATAAATCCGATACCAGTATTGAAACATACGAAAGGCAAAATTATCAGTTCTTTCTCCCTGAATTTCAAGATGAATTAGAATCCACTCTTCATGTCCCGTTTTTGAGATATGTTTTCACCAGCATATCAACAAAACGGCTGCCGCCTTTTCGTTCCAGTTCCGGGAAGAGTTCGTTTAATTCCTTATCCATAAATTCAAAACCTCGACCCAGATCGAAAAGAGAATCAGTATCCGGAAAGAAAAAACGGAGTAAATCCGGGAAGGCTTCTTCAAAAGCACTTTTTAAAAGAATATCGTTTTTTCTTCTCATAGTGTGTATATCTGTTTAAAGCCCCTGATACTAGTACGAATTTCAGATTTTTGGTCACTTCAAGTTAATTTTCTGGTATTGAATTTTCCTGCCGGACTATAAAGAAGCAGTACTTTTAAATTTTTGAATGACTTTGATTTTCCTTTGAAATGTTTAACTTCGTTTATGGGAAATCTGGATTTAATTGTAAAATCGACGAGCGGTTTGCAGAATATTCAAGCGGAGTCATGCGCAATTTCGTGTAGCTGCTATCGGAGAAAATAAATGTAAACTTACTTCTTACAACCGACGTGATTTTTATAAAATATCCTTGTCTTAAAGGGAAATAGTCAGCTTCTGTACGCTGATCGTGGTATAGAAATTAATAAACCTGCGCTTGTTTTTACAAATCCATTGGTACCTTATTCATGGGAGAGTACTGATGAAGAGGAATATGATGAAGTAGGTTATTTTTGTGTGTTTACAAATGATTTTCTTCATGCGGGCGGACGAATGGAAAGTCTTCAGGAATCTTCCTTATTTAAAGCTGGTGGAAATCCGGTGTATTTACTGGATGACGAACAGGTGAAATATATCAGCAGTTTATTTATTCGGATGCGCTCAGAAATTGATAGTGAATATCATGTTCAAATATGAATTGATTCGCAGTCAGCTGAATTTGCTCATCCATGAAGCAATTAAAATGCAGCCAGCCGTTGCTTATCCTGCGCCTCAGAATGCAGCTTCTCGTATTGCAAAATTATTCCTTGGTTTGCTTGAAAAACAATTTCCTGTCGATTCTCCACAACATCCTTTACAGTTAAAAAAAGCAAGTGATTATGCGGAGAAATTGACCGTGCACGTCAATCACTTAAATGCTGCGGTACAGGAAATAACAGGAAAGTCAACGACAACGCAAATCAACGAAAGGATCATTTCAGAAGCGAAATCTTTATTAAAACATACAGATTGGAGTGTCGCCGAGATTGCTTTCAGTCTTGGTTTTGAATATGCTTCCTACTTTAATAATTTCTTCAAAAAACATGTTGGAGTCACGCCTTCTGGAATTCGAAATAATTAATTTGCTCACTTAATTAAGCCTTTCCTCTCACATTAGTTTTGGTCAAAACTTCGATCCGTTGATTTTTATAATAAACACTTTGATTTCTTTAATCAGGTTGAAATTAGCAATTCTACCTTTGTTGCCAATTTTAATCAATCACTTCATTACATTACGAAAGATAAAAAATTAACAAATGAAATCACGACCAAAAAAGTAAAACTTGGTAGTCAGGGTCTGGAAGTATCACACAGAAGGTTTGGGATGTATGGGAATGACAACCATTGCCGGGCGGGGATATTTATGGTAAAGCGGATGAAAAGGAATCCATTGCCACCATACACCGTGCACTGGAACTTGGTATTAATTTTCTTGATACTGCGGATTTATATGGCCCGTTATTAAATGAACGTCTGGTCGCGAAAGCGATTTCAGGTAATCGTGAAAAATATACGATTGCTACAAAATTCGGTTTTGAAATAGATGATAACGAGCAGCTAACCTGGAGATTTAACGGTTCTCCTGATTATGTCCGAAAAGCAGTTGACCGTTCGTTGAAAAATCTGGGGACCGATTATATTGATCTGTATTATCTGCACCGCCTGGATCCCAACACGCCGATTGAAGAAACAGTAGGGGCGATGGCTGAATTGGTGAAATCAGGAAAAGTAAAATACATCGGTCTATCCGAGGTTTCTGCCGAAACAATAAAAAAAGCACATCAGATTCATCCAATAACGGCAGTACAAACTGAATATTCTTTATTTGAAAGGGAACCTGAGGCTAATGGTGTTTTGGAAATCTTGAAAGAACTTGGAATTGGATTTGTTGCCTATTCACCGCTTGGAAGAGGTTTTATTACAGGTGAAATAAAAAGTCCCGATGATTTTGCCGACAATGATTTCCGTAAAGGTATCCCAAGATATCAGGGCGAGAATTTCTACAAAAATCTTGATCTTTTAAAACAGATACAGGTAATAGCAGAAAGGAAAGGGATCACGCCTTCGCAACTGGCGCTGGCATGGGTTATTTCAAATGGTATTGTTGCGATTCCTGGAACAAAACGTATCAAATACATTGAAGAAAATGCAGCAGCAGCCAATGTAATCTTGACGGAAGAGGAAAAAACACAATTGGAATCTATTATTCCGGTTGGCATTACCGCAGGTACACGTTATGATGCACAGGGAATGCAGTCCGTTGGAGTTTAAAAGTTAAAAATAAACTTAGTTTTAAAGAAAGTAATCATCAGAAGTTTAACAGACTTGGATGATTACTTTTTTGTTAAAAATCATGCGCAATAATTAATCGTTCCGATACTTTATTTTGAACCTAGTGTTATGTTTGCGTTATTTGATTTATTTAATTTTAAGACATGGATAATCAGCTCGTTTCATCCGATTTCAATTTTAGTACGGTTGATCTCAAACTGAAAGGGTTTAAGGTTTATGAGATAGAAACAGCCATTAGTCCTGTTCCGAAATACAGTCGCAGGGATTTTTACAAGATCTGCATGATTTCGGGCAAAACTCTGATTCACTATGCAGATAAGGGAATTGAACTGGATGATACATTCCTGTTTTTTGCCAACCCGCATATCCCGTATTCCTCAGAAGTACTCTGCGAAGCGCAGACCGGTTTTGCTTGTTTGTTTACAGAGGAATTTCTTAAAACCCACGATCGCTCGGAAAGTTTACAGCAATCTCCTTTGTTCAAACTTGGAGGAACCCCCTTATTTACGCTGGGAAATGACCAAAAGGAGTTCGTGACTACAATCTTCAAGAAAATGCTCACCGAGCAGGATGCTGACTATGTGTATAAGGATGAGTTGATTCGTAACTATATCAACCTTATTACTCACGAAGCATTAAAATTAGAACCTTCGGCGAATTTTTTCAAACATAAAAACGCATCTTCCCGTATCACATCACTTTTTCTGGAATTGCTGGAAAGACAGTTTCCTATTGAAAATCACGAAAGACCTCTTGGCTTGAAAACTGCACAGGATTATGCGGCCAGACTTTCAGTACATGTCAATCACCTGAACCGTTCGGTTCGTGAGGTTACCGGCAAATCCACAACGACGCTGATTACGGAACGAATCATTATTGAAGCCAAAGCTCTTTTGCAGCATACGGACTGGAGTATCGGAGATATTGCGTACGGACTGGGGTTTGAATATCCGACGCATTTTAACAACTACTTTAAAAAAGTGACTGGCACGGTTCCGAAATCGATCAGAGCCTGAATTGTTTGATATTCATTACTTTTTTGTTTGTTATTTATTAACAGACCGTATTTCCGACAGGTTACCTTTGTGTAGATTTTAACATTTGTGAATCCGGAATTTTCGCTTAAAACTATTTTAATACGTAACATCATGAATACGAATCAAAAACAAAATGATATACCAGCAGGAGCTACGCAGGCACCTGCTGATTATTTTACAGGATTGGCCTGGATAAAAACATTGGTAGCGCCTAACGATTTGACGGATTGTGTAGTAAGTGATGTGACCTTCCAGCCAGGCGCAAGAAATAACTGGCATACGCATCCGAATGGACAGATTCTTGTAGCTACTGCCGGAGTCGGTTATTATCAGGAAAAAGGCAAATCTATTCAGATTCTTCGTTTGGGTGATGCCGTAAATATTGCACCTGACGTCGTGCATTGGCATGGAGCCAGCGCGGATAGCTCGTTCACACATATTGCTATTAATCCAAACGTTAGCAAAGGTGGCGCTGTTGAATGGTTACAGGCAGTCACAGATGAAGAATATCAAAAGATTGATTAATAAACAAGAGTAAAAAGTCAGACAAATTTAGCCTGATTGATCGAAGGGTTTTAAAGATTGAAAAGGTATGTGGCGTTATGCCGCTTGCCTTTTTGCTTTAAAATGCTAACTGCGGAATAGGAAGAACACCTAATCATTTAATCTGAGCTCAATGTTTTTATGATCTCGGAAAATCTCAACGATAATATCACAAAGCGTTTGTCCGGAGCCATTTTTAACTTCCGCCAGTTTTTCCTGAAAGAGGTTTACATTGTAGGGATAACCTTTGTTTATTTTCATTTGATAATTCATTATTGTTTCTTCGGGTCCCAGGTCAACTTTGCTTTTAGAGAAATTACTCCATAATACAACTACCTGTTCTCCTGGATCATATACTCCAAACCCACCATAAAGAATATCATTGAGTGCATCAAGACTTTGTCCCAATTTCCAGTCAATATCTTTCATGAAAAGCTTATTCATTTCTTCATAAAAGCCGGCCAGGTCTGAGAAATTATCAGCATTTATAATAATGGTTCTTTTATCAATATTTCGTGCCATGCTTTTGTCGGTCTGTTTTTTGGATATCCATTTTCAAGCCGGTACTTTTTTCTTTCCTCAGTAAAATTCCACCATGTTTTTGATAGATCCTTTGTATTGGCATAATTTACAGCCAATCGAAATTGGTCCTCCACGCAGGGATCTGTCCGGAATCCTTTCTTTTGCTCATACTCATCTGTTAGTGTAGCGCCATCTTTATCTTTCAGCTCGTCTAATGAATAGTAACCCATAAAAATAATATCTTCTGCAAATTTTATTCCGATGGATGGTACAGTTTGGAATTCCGCCAAGGCAAATATTTCTCTTGCACGATCAGAAGATGCGTTTAATAAAACTTCCAGTTCATCAACGGAATAGCTGAGAATTTGATGAATTTTCACTTTGCTTTTCTTCAAATTTTGCTTTTCAAAATCAGTAAGAGGAAGTTTTATGGATGATTTAGTTTTCATTTTTTTTGGAAGGCCAGTAGGTATCTAATAATACAAAAATAATTTCGTTACCAGAGTTTTTAATTTACACAAGGTAAAATATAAAGCTTCTCAAACAATGAACTATCAAATTTATGTTTCAAACAATCAGAAACAAGATTTTAAATAGAAATTCAATCGTAGAAAAATACAACAACTTCACTTTTTTTCAAGTTAAAAATAAACTTAATCAACACTTGGAACGATTATTATAAAAGATCATTATCAGCATAATCCAATATCTCTTTTAAAATGATCGAAAACAAGTCGACTGAATCCGAACTTATTAGTAAAGAAAATCTATTATCTCGCAGACGGTTTTTTCGCAATTCCGGAGCGGCCTTTTTGGCAACAACGTTTTTATCTTCATGTAATGTAATTGACGATATTTTCCCTAAAAGTGATAAGTCAGAAGACCGCGATAAAACGCTGGCATTTTTTGGAGATAGCCTGACCATTGGTGCAGGTGGCACCGCACCCTACGGAAATATCGTAGGAGCAGCATTGGATGGAAGATCTGTTTTTAGTGACGGAATAGTCGGGCAGATTGCTTCCCGCATTGCGGTCAGACAAGGAGGGGTACCTTTGAAAATATCGGTGGAAGGGAATAAGTTGAACAGTATACAACCTGTCAATATTACTAAACTTAGTAATTTGTTCTTGTCAACTCCCACAAATGGAAACGAATACGGGAGAACAGGGTCTGTTAATGGAGTACGTTGTACGATAAGAAGAAAAGCGGTTACCGGTCAGGACGATATGTATACGATCACACCCACGGCTGTTAGTGTGATTGATGTTCCTGCGGATTCAGAATTTATATTGGAAGATGCGGCAAGGCTAAAAACCGCCACACAGATTTTGTGGTATGGTCGGAATAACATCGGAACTACTGGTGCAGAGGCAGAAATTATTTCTTCTCTCGACAGCTCAATTGCTTATATTACTGCACCGGCAAGGTATGTCATTTTGGGTGTTCTGATAGCTGCGAGTGAAATTAAAGGCACTGTGAATTTTAATCAGGCTGCTACAATTAATGCTGCCCTGGCCGCGAAATATGGCGAATCATTTGTAGAGATGACACCACCAACAGATGCTGAAATGGCTGCAATAAGTTATACTCCGACGACTGACGATACGAAAGATCTTGAAAATTTGAACTTTCCAAGAGGAATGAGAATGGATATTGCCAATGATGATATCCACCTGAATGATAAAGGATATCAAATTATAGCTAACCGGGTGATTCAAAAGTTAAAGGAACTTAAATATTAATCAGTGGGAATAGAGGCTATCAGCCCAGTTTGTTCTCAATTAATGTTATCGTCTCTTTTCTGTTTTTTGATTTTGCAAAATCCAGTGCAGACTTTCCGTTGTTTGAGAGCAGATTCAAATCTGCATTGGCATTTAACAGCAATTTAACAATTTCAATATTATTCTGCCAAATAGCGTCGTGCAAAGCGGTGTAACCATTGTACGGACCTTGTTTGTTGATATCGATATGGTATTTTATCAACAATTTGGCAGCTTCCGTTCGTCCGGCATAGGCTGCGGCGTGTAGCGCAGTTGCCTTCATCCCCGGATCAACGGCTCTTACATCAGCGCCGGCTTCCAATAGTAATTTTACGATCTGATCATATCCTTTGTAGGCTGCTATGACCAATGGAGAATCCTGATTTTGATCCAGCTCGTCAACATCCGCCCCATTCTGAATGAGTTGTCCAACCAGTGAAATATTATTTTTATTGATTGCATTCATTAAGGCTGTCATATTAAACGCTATTTTTCAGGTTATCAGAAAGAAGGTTATCAATTCAAACAATAAAGATAGCTTGTGATATGCTTATTTTATTTCTTGCCAAAAGAAAAAGTGGACAACATTGCTGTCATCCACTTTCGTATTTACCTTATTAATCCGGAAGACTATACTTTTAAAGTCCAGCCGAAAAGATCTTCGGTTTTTCCTGTCTGAATTTCGGTAAGATAATCTTTTACCTTTTTTGCAAAAGAGTTCTCTTTAACTTCGGGTAGTTCATAATCGACACCTTCATAACCAATTGTTGCAATGTGAGAGACAACGGCCGCTGTTCCTGCTCCAAAGGCAGATTCCAAACGATTCTCTTTCAGCGCTTCAATGATTTCTTTCACCGAAATTTTGCGTTCTTCAACCGGAATTCCCCAGTGATGTGCAATCGCAACAATCGTTTTACGCGTAATTCCATCCAGTGTAGTATCCGATACATAAGGTGTTACCAGTTTTCCATCCATAACAAACATAACATTCATCGCACCGGATTCCTCTATGTAAGCGTGTTCACGTGCATCTGTCCAGATTAGTTGGTCATAACCTTCTTCCTGGGCAAGTTTTGCAGGATAAAGTGAGCCGGCATAGTTGCCTGCGCATTTTGCTCCGCCAACACCGCCTTCTGCGGCTCGGATAAAGTGTGTTTCAATTTTCACACGCGGAGGTTTTGCAAAATATGCGCCCACTGGTCCGGTAAAAATTATAAATGTATAAGTATCAGACGGTTTTACACCGACGTATGCGTCCGTAGCAAACATGTAAGGGCGAACATAAAGTGCACATCCGTCCTGAGCAGGTACCCAAGCGGAATCCAGACGAACTAATTCGGTCAACCCCTCCATGAAAATTTCTTCCGGAATCGTTGGCATACACATACGTTCCGCTGATTTATTGAGCCGTTTCCAGTTATCGATTGCGCGGAAAAGAAGAATATCACCATCATCATTTTTATAAGCTTTCATTCCTTCAAAAATCGCCTGACCATAATGCAAAGCGGCCGTTGCAGGACTTAGTGAAAGATCTCCATAAGGGACGATACGCGAATTTTGCCATTGGCCATCACGATAATCGGTAATAAACATATGGTCGGACATGGTCCGGCCAAAAACAAGATTGTTGAAATCAACCTCTTGCAAACGTGATTTGTCCGTTTGCTTTACTTCTATTTGCAACGTGCCTGAAGTCATAAGCTTTTAAAATCTAAGCTGAAAAATATGTAAAAGTTCGGTCTCGAATTCGTTTAGCAATGTAATAAAAATTAATTAGCACAACAATAATTTTTAAAACAACTTAATTAAGAGGAGCCCAAATTTTTATTTCAGTAAAAACCAATTCCTGCTTCATTCCAAAATGGATTTTTTAAAAAAAAAGAGAGATAAGCGAATTCTGGAATTTACTTTGACGTAACAACATATACGCCAGCCGAATTTTTATCAACTAAAATCCCATCAGCATATACTTTGGAAAGTTTCGGCCAGCTGTTACAACGGCTATTTTTAAATATGTTTCCAGTTTCAATCTTGTAAAAGCTTTTCCTTCAATTTCAATGATAAATTCAGGATCATTCAGTTCCTTCGACATGGAAATCAGCATTCCTGGATCATATAAATTATCCGCACAGGTTAATTCCACCGACATACGATTTGGTTTGCTGGGCAGTTACATAATATATACCAAGTCCTTTTAATGTGTCTTTTTGAGAAGGATAGGTGATACCGTCTTTTTGGATCTGAAAATAAAAAGATGGCGGAGGCGAGGTACAGTCCATATTTTCCCGGCAGCTTGTCAGCAAAAATAACAGCGGTATCAGGTTTATGACAGTAAATAATGGGTGAAGCCTTATAGCCGGAATTTCACTCAGCTTACATAGTTTTTGAAGACTTGCCATGACTAATCAATTAAGATTTTAGAGGGAGTTTGAAGTTAGAAACCTTAATTTACGAATGATTAAGTGACTTATAGTCACTTGTTAAGTAAAATAATAAAATAACAATGTAACATTTGGTGTTATCTTAACTTTTTGCAAGATTTTGCAACCTTAAAGCATTGTTCAATCGCTTTCGCGATCAATTGTTATATTTGTAAATGGTCTCAAGCCAGGCTTATCTGTTGCTTCGTCTGTGACCTCTTTTGGATAATTATTTAATTCAAGAATCCTTATTGCATTCGTATTCAGTTAAATTTCCTGGCTTTATTTTGTAATCAAATACGATTTTATCGTCCTGAACCACCTCCGTAAAATGAAACATTGCAAAGGAATCTCGTTAATAACTCGGCCAATTCCAGGTCGTGCGTGGCTACAAAAACGATGTTGTTTTCTTTGTTCAAATAAGTCAACACTGCTTTACCTGAGGCAATTCGTTCAACGGTATTAGTTCCTTTAAACATCTCATCGAGCAGGAATAAATTACAAAACCAGAGTTACTTTCTTCCAACAAGGATTTCATCGTGAGCACTTCCTCAAAATAGTAACTCTTGTCATTTAAAAGATCATCAGAAATCCGGATCGCTGAATGTATTTTAAGTATCGGGATTGTGAATCTCTTTGCAAAACAGGTATTTATAGTTTGTGCGGTCAATCGCATTTATGCCAATGGTGCGAATAAATGTCGTTTTTCCGGACATATTGGATCCTGTCAACAAAGCGGATTTTTCATTTAAATCTATCGAATTCGATACTAATTCGTAAATAAGCGGATGATATATTTCTTCTGCTGTTATTTGCTTTTTATCCGTTCTAATCGTTGGAAGGCAGAAATGTGGTAAATCCTGACGTAGAAAATGGATAGACATAGCTGTATCAATTTCCCCGATATATTCGAAAACCTGTTGAATTTGTATCCTTTTTGAATCAAGTTCTTTTAAGACATTGTAAAGTACCAGAGGTTCAATCAAGAACAATGCTTTTACTACTTCTACCAGATATTCCACCGCCTGGCCTATCTCGCTTTGAAGTTTTACTTCAAGTTTGAAAAGTGACATTTGGATACCGAGACTATCAATTGCCTGGATCGATTGGCCGATATCGGGATGTTCGTCTACCATACCTTTAAACGTCACAATCGTTTTTGCTGCTTGAATTAGTTTTAACAATTGAGGAATCGAGCTGCTGTACTGGTACAAATTTATCTTATTCCAATAATGAAATCCAAAATTAACGGCCAGCAAAAGAACCAGAAAAATAAGAAACTTTGGAAAAATAATCGATACTAAAACCGAACACACACTCAGCATTGAAAGGACTGGAATAATCCAAAACCACTTCGGTTTTTGAATGTGATTTTCCAGAAAAAGTGACGAAATATAGTAAGCGTCTTTTTTGTTCAAAGAAGATAATTCAAACAAAATCTGATCATGAATCTCCGGATTTTCTTTCAGAATTTCAATAATCTTTTCAAATCTGCCGATTCTGTTTTTATTGCCCGGGATCGTTCTTAAAGTCTGATAAAGAAATTGCTGACCAACTTTTGAAACCGTCCGGTCTATAAACATGAATATCTCATTCATATCCAGATCACTGAAAGTCCGGTCTGAAATAACCTGGTAAAATTCTTTTTTATCACTTAAAAGAAAAAAGCGCTCAATTTTATTAAAGTCAAAAGTGTCCTGTTTTATCTTCCCGGAATTGGCTTTTAGCTGAGCAAGCAGTTTCTTTTTTGAACTGAACATTTAAATAATTTGTGTGCTTTCGGTGTGAAGACAGTGCAGGGTATAACTGATCTGTTAATAAGTTTTGGTTTATTCATATCCTTTTATTTTTGCCAAACTTCGAACCGATATCCAGTACAAAACAAGAGAAAGTGGTACTAATAAAACCAGACTTGTTGTGATGAATTTTGCTGCCAGACAAGAAAGTATGGCTACGATCCAAATGCTGAATAAATATTTCGCCCAGGGAAGTTTTGACATGGCTAAGATTTTGAAATATTAACAGGAATTATATAAAAATAGTAAAATCAGGATAGAATACCAAGTCAAAGAAAAATAGTTACTCCTAATTAATTAGTTTGCAAACTAATTAATTAGGAGTAACTTTGAATCGGAGTTATTTAACCGGGATTATACTTATGGAAATACGCTCATTAACCCGTGCTGAAACGGAAATTATGAAAATTTTGTGGAAGCTGAAAAAGGCCTTTATCAAGGATATTCTTGCCCTAATGCCCGATCCGAAACCTGCTTATAATACAGTTTCTACGTTCATCCGGATATTGGAAAAGAAAAAAGTTATTGATCACATTACGTACGGTAACACGCATCAATACTTTCCTTTAATCACCGAAGAAGAGTTTAAGCGCCACGAAATTCAGCAATTGATGGCTAATTATTTCGATAATTCTGTGACCAATCTGGTTTCTTTTTTTGTGAATGAAAACAATTTGAAAAGTAAGGATTTTGAAGAACTTAGGGATTTTATCAAAAAGAACGAAAGCAACTAATAAAGCTCGGTCAATATGGAAACACTCATCTACATTTTAAAGGTAAACTTGTATTGCACATTGTTTTACCTGTGTTACTGGCTGCTTTTGCGAAGACATACATTTTTCAAATTGAACCGGTTTTATTTGATCGGGACTTTGCTATTGTCCATGACTCTTCCCTTCATTCAATTCACCGAAACCGTGGTGTTGATGCCATCTCTTACCGAAGAATTGTCTGAACCGTCCGTCTTAATGACGCCGGTCCGGGAGAAAATTGATTGGGTGCAGATTTTAATGATTGTGTATGGAATTGGTTTCTGCTATATGATTTCTAAACTGTTAACCGGATTTTACCGGCTTCATTTATTGTTGAAACAAGGTGAGAGGATTAATCTTGAAGGTTATATTTTGATTTTGTTGCCGGAAACCGGACAGCAGCCATCAAAACTGGGCTCATTTTCATTTTTTAATTTTCTGGTTGTTTCGAATTATGACTACGAAAATTATTTTGACACCATTCTTCAACATGAAACTGTTCACATAAAACAGGGCCATAGTTTTGATATATTGATTGCAGAAATACTCAAAGCAGCTTTCTGGTTTAATCCTGTCATTTGGTTTTATAAATATTCATTACAGGAAGTTCACGAATTTCTGGCTGATCATCAGGCGGAAAGTAAAGATTCATATGCCAGCTTTCTTGTTTCTTATGCCCAGAATGCGGCTTTTGAATCCCTTTCCAACAATTTTTTTAATTCCTTTCTTTTGAAAAACCGGATCAGGATGATTTATTGCAAATCGAGCTCTTATTGGTCAATATCCAAATATTTAGTCATTGTTCCGATCATCGGTTTCACAGTTTTGAAGACAGCAGCACATAATCAGATATACATTAAGGCTATACCGACGGTTGACCTTAGTGACTCAACACGGATTGAAAATCCACAAAATGATCAGGCTCCTGATTCTCTATTAAAAAACAAAAAGAAAAAACTGGTAACGTATAAGAGTAATAGTTCGATCAAAAAAATCAGGAAAAATGGTTTTCAATCTAAGGAAGCGGAAAATAATGAATTCCGCGAAATTTACAGGGTTTCTAAATTTCAGGATACACTTTGGGAAGCTTACGATCCCAACCCGGGACAGATTAATTATTACAACAGAGCAAAGATTAAAAGAATAAAACCATTTTTTCCTGCGTTGGAAAAATTGAGCAAGAATTTTGGTAATTCAGTGGATCTTTCGAAAAAGGAAACTCCAAAAACTGAATTGCAGCATTTTACTTTAATAACCAGACAAATAGATTTTTATCCGACAAGTATAAAAAAAATGATTCCCTGAGGTGTAGATCAAACTGTAATAACAGGTAAATGAATATGCATTTTGCTTATCATATAAATTCAATTTTATTTAAATTTAATTAATGCCGGCAAATAATGAGTTCACTTGTGAAATCAGAGTATGGATAACTACCAACCTCGTCATGAAACTCTAAAAAGAAAACCTGATTTTCGGGTTAAGTATGATTTAATTCCACTGGATAATAGTTTATATCCTGTTCTCTTTCAGGGTTTTCAGTTTCATTTTCACTATCCAAATGATGGTAAAATGAAAAATTCACATTATATCATTTGGTTGGAATTTGAAGATGAGGGCGGTTTTATAATATTTGATAAATGGTTGCGGATTGAATCTTCCGGAACGGCTCGTATTTGGATTAGTAATGAAAATTTGATCGAGTATCATCGGAAACACCTAAAACCAGGTATGATCGCTTATTTAACAAGAGGGAATCAGGACGTTGCTGTATGTGAAGTTATTGAATTAGATAATATTCACATAACTATTTAACCTTTTTGGAAAACAGTTATGAAAAGTAGATTTATAGCGATTTCAAAAAATCTGAGAAAGGCATATATTGAAGTGAAAACTTTTATGGAAAACACGACCTGGGATAAGATACAATTAATCATGATCTGTGTTGTTCAGTTGATGATAATTACTTTCTCATTGAGAAGTTGTGGAAACGTACAATTTCGATTTTGTTTATTTTAAGTATTTTAAACATTGTACTTCCGAGGGAGAAATGTCTTCTTCAATCATACTTGCTGAAAGGTAGTGTCTAACCAAATTCATAATCGAACGACTGCCTCATCTTTTTTTCGGAATGCCCCCGGAGATATTCCCATAATTTTACTGAACAACCGGTTGAAGTATTGAGCATCTTCAAAACCCAAAGAATCGGCAATTTCTTTTACTGAAAGATCGGAATGATATAGTAATCTTTGCGCTTCCCGCATCAATTCCTGTTGAATATAATAAGTGACCGAAAATCCTGTAACGGATCTCACAGTATCGTTCAGGTGGCTTACGGTAATATTCATTTTAGCTGCAAATTCAGATGGTTTTTTCATGGATTTGAAATTACGCCTGAGGATTTGTTTGAAAGTTTTTGTGATCTCAACACTGCGAACGGAATGTTGGAAAAGATTAATTTTCTCTATCGACAGATAAGCTGCCACCAATTGATAAACAAATGCGGTTACCATGGACTGTATGACATGCTGGCGAAACAACTGTGTCCGATCCTCATAAACTGCATATAAATTAGTTACGAAAGAGTAAAAATTCGTGGATTTTTCAGAAGGTAAGCGTAGCAGGATGACTTCCGACAAACACTGGTCCAGGACGTTTTTTAGCGGTTCATCCAGGATGGAAGGATCAAAAGCCAAAAACCATCCACGCTCCATTTTGGCAGAAATGATGCTGTGGATCTGTCCTGGATAAGAGAGAAAAAGACATTGATCCGTTAACTTGATTTTTTCAAAGTCAACTTCAAGTTCCATTTCACCTTTGTCTAGTAACAAGCAATAATAGAAATCATGCCGATGGGGCCTGGAAATTTCGTAAGGTTTCCCGGCTGGCTTCACGACACCAAATGGCTTTATGTAGACGCCGGAAAACCAGTCATCCATCCGGTGTACAGGTATGTTTTTATTTTTACTCATGACTTTTTAATTCATCAGGCTTTAATAAGATTTAAGGAATAAAATCCCTTATTTTTAAAACAAGTTAAAGTGGACAAAACACTTTTGTCCACTTTAACTTGTTTTAAATTTATATAAAATCAATGACTGATCAAATTTCAGTTCATTCCACGCTGATATTCACTATGGATGCGTGCTGCTGTTGGTGAATTGAACAAATTATCGAGACGGGCGCGCGCAGTCATCTGACGAAATGTGCCATGCTGCGCAGGATCACCGGCATCATGCATAGTATCAGTCATCCAGACACTGAAATCCTGGTAGTTCCAGATATGAGGCAATACCATATTTGAATAGTTTTCCAGAGCGGTACTATCGTTGTCGTGCACAGCGCTGAGTATGGACTGAGCCAGTATATCTATGTCGAAAAGTGCCAGATTCATTCCTTTTGCACTTGCAGGAGGGACCAAATGTGCGGCGTCACCGGCGAGAAAAAGATTTCGGAATTGCATGGGTGCGTGAACAACGGAACGCAATGGGACAAATAGTTTGTCATGCACCATCGCATTTTCAATCGTCTCATCGCAAAGTCGTAGCCGGATCTCATTCCAGAGTCGCTCATCCGACCAATCTGCCTGACTATCACTTAGGGCACATTGCAAATAATATCTGCTCCTGTGAGGACCACGGGGAAGCTGTGCAACAAAACCATGATCACTGACCGCCATAATCGCATGTCCGGTGAGAGGCGTTTCGACAAGTGCAGCCAGCCAGGCATATTCGTACTCATGTGTATAGGTGGTTAGAACGCCATCCGGGATCGACGAACGGCTGATACCGCGGTCACCATCGCATCCGACAATATAGTTACAAGTTAACTCATTTGTTTCACCTTGATTGGAAAAGCGAATTACCGGGCGATGATTCTCTTCGTTTTGGATATTTAAATCGCGGGAATTGAAACGAATATCGCCAGCCATTACATCAATAAATTCCCGTAAAAGATTACCTACAAGCATTTGTTGCGTACAAAACCGTCCGGGACTTCCGTCTTCGCCAACGACTTCGAAAATACGTCCTGAGCCGTTTACCCGATAATCGATAGTTTGGGCAACAGGGCCGCTAAGAAGTTTATCCGCCAAATCCCATCGCTCAAACATACCTACGGCCCGTGCATCAACGACGCCGGCGCGCTGCCTCATTTCGATGTATGCACGATCACGGCGTTCCAGCACAACGCAGGATATACCGGATTTTTTTAAGAATGTTGCTAATGTCAAACCTGACACCCCCGCTCCAATTATGGCCACTGTGGTTTCCTCAATTATGTTTCCCTGATCTGTTTTCATGTCATTTATTTTTACTTCAATAGTGCGCCGCTTTTTTAGCGCAATACAAAGTTCGCTGAATTGAAAACGTGATTTTTTGACGGGTCACGGATTTTGATGGACGATTCGCGGAATTTCTAAGAAAGGATAAAATGGTTTTTTGTGAAATAGGGACGTTTCAACTCATAGGATGAACACAATGAGAGAATTTCCGGATTTTGAATGGTTGATCTCAAAAATTAAATCAATTAGTTATGGCTGATTATGCATGTTAAAGTTGGCATTAAGATCAAGCCAGAAATTGCAAATTCCTTGCAGCGTAGCTTTTATTTCTTCAAGACCTATGGGTTTAACTATATAGGCATCTGCGCCAGCCTGATAACACTGACGAATTTTTTCTTCCCGGATATCACTGCTCATGACTACAACCGGAATTTGCATGAAATGTTCATTGGCATTGACTGAGGGCTGTTTGATCAGCTTCAAAAGCTGCATACCATTCATGCGAGGCATGTTCAGATCAAGAATGATCAGACCGGGAAGACGATCAAAATCCTGCTGTTGAGCAAGAAAATCAAGATGCCGGTAAAGCACGTTGCCGTCTTCAAAAAATTTTAAAACATAAGGCTTATCAAACTGTTTAAAGATTTTAAACATAAGAAATTGATGATCTGCATTGTCATCTACAATATATAAGTCCTTAAGCATAATGGTACTGATAATAATTCTTTAAAAAGTACATATTTAATAAAAGTATACCCGCGACCCGAAATTTATATTTTATTCTAAATATGGAATTTTAGTACAAAATGCAGCAAAAAGGTTGACACAGGAAACACTGGCATATTTTTAATATAAATTCTGATAGCCCTAAATGCCCGGCGATACTGGCATAAATAATTGGGATTTCAATGTCATGCATACATTTCAGATGGTTAATGATCCCCAAAAAACGGAAGATAATGAGCGCCTGGCTTATGCCTTGAAAGCTTCCGGTATTTGCATTTGGGATGTTAATTTAATTGACGGGAATGTCTGGCTTGATCAGAATTTTCGAACAGTTTTTAATATTACAGACCAACAGGAAATTTCTTACGAACAGCTCCGGGAAAAAATATTTCCCCCGGATTTTACACAGCTGCAACAAAAAATCACTGCTGCCTTACATTCAACAAAACAACAGGATCTGGACTTTGAATTCCGAGCCATAGGAGCAAGCCGGATTACTCCCGAATGGTTTAGCTGCAAGGGCACTATCTACGTTAACAACGATAATAAACCATACCGTTTTTCAGGAACTGCTCAAAATATTGCCAAACAAAAGCAGGCTGAGGATGATGCAAGCGGCTTTCGATATATGGCCGACCATGCCATGGATGCTTTCATACTGATGAAGCAGGATGGTACTTTTGCTTATCTGAATCAGGTAGCACTTGATCGTTGGGGTTACACTTCTGAACAGGTTGAAAACTTACGGGTTCCGGATGTTGATCCCATATATAACGCCGAGTTATTTTCTTCGGTCTTTATCAGGGCTCAGAAAGAAATGATTCCGCCATTTGAAACGATACACAAAAGAAAAGATGGAAGTGTTTTTGATGTAGAGGTCAATATGGGCGGGTTTCAGATTGGATCCGAACCCTATATGCTTGCAGTTGCCAGGGACATTACCGGAAGGAAACAAATCCGGCAACAGCTTGATGAAAACCAGCTTAAATTACAATCCATAATATCTTCGGCACCGGTTGGAATTGCTCTTTTTGTTGGCGAAAATCAGGTGATTGAAATGCCTAATAAAGTATTTATTGAGCTCACAGGCAAAGGCCCCGATGTGGCAGGTTTAACTGCCTGGGATGTTACGGATCAAATAAAATTAAATGACGTGCTTTTTTCGGAAATTATAAAGCAGGTAATGCTTTCGGGAAAAGCTGTGAATAATTATGCTTGTGCCGTTCAAAGAAAGAATCCAGAAGGTGTAGAGACGGCTTATTATGACTTTTCACATATTCCGATATCCGATATTGATGGCAAAATATTTGCCGTTTTAGAAATGGCGGTTGATGTGACCAGTGCTGTCATTTCAAGACAGCAATTGCAGGAAAGTGAAGCACGTTATAAATTATTGACTCTGGATTTGGAAGAACTTGTTAGTGAGCGCACCGGAGAACTTGCGGACGCCAACCAGGAACTTGTGATTCTGAATGAAGAACTTTCTGTAACCAATGAGGAATTGACGGCGAGCAACGAAGAGACCATATCAGCAAATGAAAAACTGGCTGAATCCAATCACATGCTTGCTGTCTCGAACGAGAGCCTGGCAAAGTTTGCCTATGTAGCGAGTCATGATTTGCAGGAACCGCTCAGAAAAGTGCAGCAGTTTGGAGATTTGCTCATAGCCCGTTATGGTGAGCAGCTCGGGGAAGGAATCGACTATCTGGAAAGAATGCAAAACGCCTCAGGCCGCATGTCTACGCTTATTCAGGATTTGCTGACCTATTCTGGTATTTCATCAAAAAAAGAAACAACGGTAAGCGTATATTTAAAAGAAGTAATCGATACTGTCAAATCGGATCTTGATTTTATCATTGACAAGACAGGCGCTGAAATAACCATCCACAAACCCTTACCTCAAATCAATGGAATTGCATCCCAGCTAGAACAGCTTTTCCAGAACTTAATAAGTAACGCCATTAAATTTTCGAAAAGTAATCAAAGTCCGGTAATTGAGATCAGCCATAATTATGTGCCTTATGTACAATTACCATTACATGTGAAACCGTCAAGTGATGCCAAAATCTATCACTGCATTGAGGTCAAAGATTATGGTATTGGTTTTGATCAGCAATATGCAGACCGGATTTTTGAAGTATTTCAAAGACTGCATGGTAAAAGCGAATTTTCCGGGACTGGTATCGGACTTGCTATCTGCGCAAAGGTGGCTTCCAACCATGGAGGTGCAATTACCGCATCCGGCAAAATTGGAGAAGGTGCTATATTCAGAGTTTATTTCCCGATCTAGTTGTATTAACAATTTATTTAACAATAAATAACGAAAAGCTGAATAAACCATTTTAACTACCAGGCTGGCTGATCTGGCCTTTTTTATAAATAAAATCAAGAAGAGCTTTGGCATTTTCCCTTAGTGCGGATGCTCTGGAAAATAAATCCTCAGCCTCTGAAACGGCCCCATTTTGTTCATGTTGAGAGGCCATTTGTTCCAAAAGGATAACACCTTCCTCCATACTCCGGAGCGATTGCCATAAACGGATCTCAACTGATTCCGAGATTTCTGATAATAGTGAAGGGGAAGAATATCCATGTCCGGTGTGGCACCGGTAGCGGGTATTGGCACCTTCCTGAATTTCAGTTAATGCACCACCGCATTCAGGACAGGTAAGACTTGATGGTTTTCCCATTTTCATAATACCTTTTTCAAAGGCGTTTTGTTGTGCGGCAATTTCAAGCTCTGCTTTAATCCTTCGCTGTGTCGGGTCAGGGATTTGTCGACTCATATCTGGCAATGTTCCAACAAGTTTGGTGATCAATGCTGCAATTTCTGCCAGCGGAAGATTGTAATCAACCTCAACATATTCCAGTACACTTTTAGGCATGTCCGGATATTCCGCGTCTTCCGGATTTTGAATGATTGTTGTTCCGCCAAATTGTTTGATGGACCAAAGCCCGGAAGTTCCGTCATTACGATAGCCAGTTAAAACAATTCCTATTACCCTGCTACCGTACCAGTAAGCAGCTGAGCGCATTAAAGCGTCAATGGATGGTCTGAAGCTATTTTCCTTAGGTCCTCTTTTCACCAGCACATGCCCGTCCTCAATGATGAGATGATGATCAGGCGGAGCCACATAAATCATACCGTCCTTAATTTCCTGCCCGTCTTCGGGATGTATAGCCTGCAACGGGCCGGCATCAGATAATATCCGCGGCAATAGACTCGGCAGATCCGCCGATAAATGCTGGGCAATAAAAACCGCAGCTGGCAAGCCCTTTGGTAAGCAGGCTGCCAACTGCTTCAAAACCCTTACACCTCCGGCTGATGAGCCAATTACAATAATATCTCGTTTGTCCATACGTCATATTGAATCATAATACCAATATTTCAGGACGCTCTTATCAAAGATCATGCCTTAGCGACTTCGTCATTATCTATGGCTACATTGCGGCCAGGCAGCATTGGAAATATGATCCTGAACTGTGTACCTGAGTCTACGTTGCTACTCACATACATGGTGGCATTTAATAATTCGCACAGCCTTTTGACAATAAATAAACCGATGCCTTCGCCGTGGCCATCAATATTGGCTGGTTGAGGTTGTGATATGCCGTCAGAGTTTTTCCGAATCTGATTCTGCTCAGTTCCTGATAATTTGGAAAGAATATGAGCCGGTATACCCGGACCGGTATCAGCAACAGAAAATTCCCAAAGTAATGATTCGTTCTGATCCTGGTCTAAAACCTTCCAGTTAACAGTAACGCTTCCCTGATTTGTATATTTAATTGCATTTAAAATCAAATTCTGAGCAATTCGCCTTGTTTTGACATGATCGCCTTCAACGGGAATTGTATAAGTTCCTTCAAAACTGAAATGTATTGCCTTTTCCTTTGCGATCCGGGTAGCTCCTTCACATAGTTCTTTCAGAAGGAATGCTGCATCAAAGCTTTCGGTCAGTAGTGTTTCTTCTCCGGATTCAAGTCTTGAATAGTCCAGCAGCTGGTTCATCATCCGTGATACCTGGCTCAGGTTTCGCTGGATCATGTCCAGGATCTTGTTTCGGTCTTCGTCGGTCTGCATCATATCCAGCATAGCTGCTGCTCCCACAACGATGCCAAAACTGCCGCGCAAATCATGAAAGGTTGTTCGTAAAAATGACCCGCGGTGCTGTACATATTCTTTCATCACCGAAAGCGACTCGATCATTTCATAGGAATTGCTGAGTTGTCCTATCATTTCATCTTGCTGAGCCTGAGCCGTTTTCAAAAGCGAAATATCCATTTCCGTAAGGGCCATACCATGATCATGACGGCTCAAAGAAATTCCTGTCCATTTCTGCTGTTCTTCATGATAATATTCCTGATAAAACGGCTTCCTTAGCTGATAAACACTCCTGATTTCGGACATGCGCTGTTCTGAAAACAATTCGGATGCAGTCTTTCCAAATAATGCCGCAGGTGTTTGTTGATAGGCATTACTAAATTTCTGATTACAAACTGCCAATTTGAAATCCGGATTTTCGTCTTTCTGAGCGTTGGCTTTAAAAAAGGCAATGGCGGCAGGAGAACTATCAAGTACTGCCTGTAAGTTTTCGGCAGTTTCTACCAGTCTTATTTCTGCCTGTTTACGTGTACTGATATCAAGTGCGGTGACAACAATACCGCTTTTATCAACCTGGGGTGTAATCAAAAAGGCAAGCGTTTGGTCTTTTTCTCCCAAACCGGTAAATTCCTGATATGCCGGTTCTGCGCTTTTTAAAACCTGAACATACAAGTCAAACAACCCGGCATCTTTAAGTGTACGGTTAGCCTTCAAGTAAATTGACAGAAAGAATTTGCTCTTCATTTTGCCGGTTCAATTCAAGTGCTTTTTGATTGTAAACCGAAGTGCTGAAATCGGTAACGGTCCCATTTTCTGCTCGTTATCGGCTGCATTAATGTTACAGAAGCCGGAACCCCGTTTAATACACTTTGTAGCCGGTCTGCTGTCTGGGTGAGTTCCGCGTTTGCCTGTTTAAGCTGAGCAGTCCTTTCGTCCACGTGCTGATTCAGTTGCTGAGTAAGCGTTTTTTGCAGGTGAATGTCCATACTGCTGCCTGTGTAGCCCGTGAAATTCCCTTCCGGGGAAAACCGGGGTTTGGTATTTTCAAGAACCCAGCGGTATTCTCCGTCTTCTCTTTTGAGTCTGTATTCAAAACTGAATGCTTTCTGATGTTTAGTATTCTTTAAAAATTCCTGTTTGTATGATTCGAGGTCAGCGGGGTGAATTGCGTCGTAAAATGTAGTTTCACTGTCCTCAGCTGATTGTCCTGTATATTCTATCCATGCTTTGTTTAAATAATTAATTTTGCCATTGGTCTGACAAACCCAAATCATAGCAGGCGCACTATCTACCAGCTCTTCAAACCACTGCTGCCGCTGCTGTAAAAGTGCCTGCTCACGGCGATGGGCGGTAATATCTTCAAAAACAAGCAGGATGGTCTGTCTTTTGTGCTGTACAACTTTTCTGGCATGGATCACCATTGTCACTGCTGCAACGGCGAAATTTTGATGTCAGCTTCAAGTCCCTGTACCGTCACATTGAGGGCTATAACTTTATGAAGTACTTCACGCAACGCTGTGAAATCGAGTTGACGGCTTCCTATTTCGTATAAGGTACGTTCTTCGGTTTGTTCCGGTCGTAGTCGCAAATGTTTTATAAAATGCATTGTTGGCGCTTTTGACACGGAGCTGCTCGTCCAGAACAAGTGTAGCTTCGTTAATCGTAGAAAGAATGGCCTCCGAATATTCATAGGATTCTGTAAGCTGGTCGTTTCTTACCTGCAATTCCTGATTTATCGTTTGAAGTTCCTCGTTTGCCGATTCAATCTCTTCCTTGCTTGTTTCAAGCTCCTCATTAATACTTTGCAGCTCTTCATTGCTGCTGACAATCTCCTCATTGGCCGATTGGAGCTCTTCATTGCTTGCTTCCTGCTCCTCAATGATCGAATGCATATCCTGACGCATGGCGGCAAGTTCTGCTTCCAGAAGTTCATTCCGTTTTCCGGTTTCACCAGACCCTTTGCTGGTAGCAAACATTTCACTGTCTACCTGTTCGAATAGTACAAGAAAAAGCTGTTGATTAGCCGGGTTGGTGATGGGGACAGCTTCAATATTAATGTAAATCTGAGCTTTGTTGACAGTAATTTCCAACCCGGTTTTCCTGGCTGGCTGTGCAGACTTGCGAGCCTTGTGAACAATATTGCGAAGCTCAAAAACCAGAGAAGGATGCGCCATCTTGGTCAGGTTGAGACTGGCTTTTCCCGTGGCGTGCTGTAAAAACAAGGCTGTTGAACCGCGGAATTGTATGATTTCTAAATCCTGATCCACTACCACACTCGCGGGCACATAAGTGGAAAGCAAAAGATTGTCAACGAGTTTGTCCAGATCTCCTGTTGAGACTACATCTGTGCTTTTTACTGTTGTAATATTATGTTCCTGTGGCATAGGGGAGGATTTAAGTGTCATATCAATAGAGATTCTGACCTGCGTATTATTTTTGCGTGCAAAAACTTTTTGCGTTTTTTCGATCTGTGTAAAGTGCATTGGAGAACTTCCTACCGATTCGGATTTACCAAGGAACAGATATCCATCATGCCGCAAAGCATAGTGAAAGGTTGAAAAAACTTTCTTTTGGAGCTCATCATCCAGATAGATCAGCAAATTGCGACAGCTAATCAGGTCCATCCTTGAAAAGGGTGGGTCACTTAAAAGATTATGCGGTGCAAAAACGCAAAGATCTCTAATCAGCTTGTTGACTCTGTAATGGTCATCGGTTTTAGTGAAAAAACGTCCCAGACGCCGGGGATCAATGTCGGTGATCTCACTTTTGGTATACAATCCTGCCCTTGCTTTGGCAATGGCTGTTTCGCTCAGATCCGTAGCGAAAATCTGGATTGGAATACTGGCGGCTTTTTCACCGAGGATTTCCATAACCATGATTGCCATAGAATAAGCTTCCTGCCCTGTCGAGCAGCCTGCTACCCAGATTCTGACTGGTTCTGAGGATGTCTTTGATTTGATAATACCGGGAAGGACATTGTTTTTCAAATACTCCATGGCCAGGTGGTCTCTGAAAAAATTGGTCACATTGATCAAAAGATCCGCATATAATGTGGCCGCTTCCGAGGGGTGCTGCTTCAAGTATTTTAGATAATCTTTAAGTGCTTCCAGCTTGTAAAGCAGCATCCTTCTGACAATCCTTCTTTTAATAGTAGTCTTTTTGTATTGCGTAAAATCGACTCCTACCGCAGATTTTACAAAAAGCAGTATCTTTTTAAAATCTTCTTTTTCTGAATCATCCTGACCCGCCTCAGCCGTTTCACTCGTCAGCCGGAAAACATCAGCATGTTTGCTTAACCGAAGCAGTTCCACCGCAATTTCTTTTGGGGAAAGTACCATGTCTACTACGCCTTCTGCCACTGCGGATTGCGGCATGCTCTGATAGGTGGCGGTTTCGTCCTGTGCAAAAGTTACTCCACCGGCCACCTTAATGGCTTTTAAACCCAGTGTGCCGTCGCTGGCCATTCCCGAAAGTACAATACCAATGGCGCCGTCTTTTTGTCTTTCTGCAAGCGAAGTGAAAAACTGATCGATCGGGTGATGAAGTTTTGGCCTCGGTTTTCTGGGCATAAGAACCAGCACTCCGTCCACAACTTCCATATCCTTGTTGGGAGGGATGACATATACATGGTCCGCGAGTACATGCATTAAATGTACAGCCTCCAGAACCGGCATGGTTGTGTCGGCGGATAAAATATCGTCAAGCTTGCTGTCATAATCCGGTGAAAGATGCTGGATATATACATAGGCAAGGCCTGTATCAGGTGAAAGGTTTTTCAATAGTTCGCTCATAGCCACCTGCCCACCTGCCGAGCCGCCGACTGCTACAATAGGAACAGGCGGTTTATCCGGCTGCAAATTGGTATAATGAGTATTGCTATCGTCTGACATAAATCATGAATAAAGTATGAAGTGTCTGGGTTATTTTTTTCAAAAAGAAGATTCAACGTCCGTTGATTCATTCAAGGTGTTGCAATGGTTGTATTCCACAGGCTGCACACATCGTTTAAATAAAATGCTGAACCTACAAAATCCAACGATTTAACCAGATAGGCATTAGCCTGACGCTGGTAACTGGCGGTAATGTCGTCCTTGTGATCAGAACCGCTAAAAATAATAATAGGAACAGGAGCCAAGCCACGGTCTATAAAGAAACTTCGGATATCTTCAATGAGATCAAGACCTTGCTGGCGGTCAGGAAGGTATAAATCCAGTATGATAAGTTCAACCGGCAGGTGTGTGGCACTATGTTCAGAAACCAGAAAATCCATAGCTTTTTCTGCACTGTCAGCATGGATAAGCTCAGTTTTTTCCTGGGTGCGCAGTGCAACCTGCATAAGATCCCAATGGTCAAAATTATCTTCAATAACCAGGATTCTTTTAAGTCTGGAGTGTATAACACTAAGATCTGGCTTCAAAGACAAACTGCCCTTTTGCAAAAAGCACAAAGAAACAGCATGAACCATCTGAATGTATCCTTCTAACGTTGTAGGTTTTACTATATAGGCATTAACGCCCATCTGATAAGCTTTCTTAATGATATCCTGGTTGGAGCTGGTTGAAAATAAAATAACCGGAATATGACAAATATCCGGGTTAGATCTAATGATAGAAAGCACTTCAAGCCCACTCAAAAAGGGCATATTAATATCCATCAAAATAAAAGAAGGTGACTGAACGTCCTCATTCGATTCCAGTGATTGCAGCAGTTGCCGTCCATCTGAAAACTCAATTAGCCTGACACCCTGCAAGACATTTTCGAATGCCTCTGTGGTAAACATCCGGTCGTCATCATCGTCATCAACGAGGTAAATAATTGCCTTATTCTTCATTTTTACGTTTTAGAGCCGTTATACAGCATTGTTAGAAAGGCATCTTCACCCGTTTTCACCTAAGTGGGTTGGATCATTCACCAAAAGAACTGTTACCGGACTGATGGTAACAGGAAGTTGATTTTTATTTTTAGCTCTTCTTTTAAGATTATAAATCGCATGTTCCTGAATAGTTATGCCAAGCTCATCCTTGATCTGCTGGACCATGATCAGGGCAGGAACTTCAAACAAATAATTTCCATAATACTTGGTCAGCACATCAAATCGTCCTTTCAGATTTAAGTCAAAGGCTTGAATTACATATTTCTTATCCATAGAACAAATAAAGAGCAGGTTTAGAACAAATGTAATGTAATGTAATGTAGGAATGGATAGGTAAAATAATTTCTATGGGTTTTGAAGTATAACTGTATTGTAGTAAATACTTTAAGGCGGCGTGTTACGAAGGAATGTTGAAGTTTTTTAGGCTTTGACATTGAATATGAACTTGCAAAATTGTCATTCAAAAGTCTAAAATTGAATTGCGACAGAAAACAGGCAATTATTAGCAATGAATTGATGAACCAAAAAACGGGTTAAATCAGCGGTTTGCCAATTTAACCCGTTATGTGACCCCGCTGAGGTTCGAACTCAGGACCCACAGATTAAGAGTCTGTTGCTCTACCAGCTGAGCTACGGAGTCGGATGGATATATGCTATGCCTTTACTAATCGACTGTTGGAAATAAGTTATGTACGAATCTGGTTATTTTGTTCAAGGTACATATAAATCAATTCAAAGTTTTATGTTTTCCCGAAGCAATAAAAATTACTGAAACAATAATCAATCCACCGAAAAACCACAGACTTAAAACCAGATTGTAATAAACGATCGCAATCAGGCAGATTACGGATAGAATTAACGCTATGGCAGGAAAATAGGGATAAGCCGGAACTACAAACGGACGTTCCAGATTTGGCTCTTTTTTGCGCAAGGCAAACAATGCAGCCATACTGATAATGTACATAACAACAGCTCCAAGCGCTGCAATGATAATAACCTGATCCGTTGTGCCTAGACTCAAAGCGACACATCCGATAATTCCACCGGTAAGCAATGCCCAATGCGGTGTTTGGAATCTGGAATTAACCTGACCTAAAAAAGATGGCAGATAACCACTTCTCGCCAGCGCAAAAATCTGTCTTGAATAACCGATAATTGTTCCGTGAAAGGATGCGATCAATCCAAATAAACCTAAACTGGCAAATAGCTGCGTCCAGCTGCTGTCTCTTCCCAAAACAATTCCCAATGCAGCAGGAAGCGGATAATCGATCGTACTTAACAATTTCCAGTTTGCTACACCACCGGTAAAAATCATAACCGCCAGTGCCAGAATTACCAGTGTGAGTATGCCATAAATATAACCTAGTGAAATAGTTCTTTTTGGATCTTCAACTTCTTCGGCCACCATAGCCACACCTTCAATCGCCAGATAAAACCAGATTGCAAAAGGAAGTGCGGCAAATACGCCTTGCCAGCCAAATGGCATCGGATCGGTAACGAATGTTTCGTAAGAAAAATGTGGAGCGACAATGCCCACGTACAAGAGCAATTCTCCAACAGCCAGTAAGGTAACAACGAGCGAAAAAAGAGCCGATTCCTTTATCCCGAACATGTTGATAGCTATAAATATAACATAACAGGCAAAAGCAGTTTCCAGAACTGTAATGATTTGGATAAAGAAAATGCGCGTAACTGCCGAGTGCAAATGCGATGGCAGGCGGTGTTATTAAAAATTCAATTAAAGTAGCGTAACCGGCAATCAATCCGCCCCACCAGCCAAAGGCGCGATGGGCATAGGAAAAAGGTCCGCCTGCTTGCGGGATTGATGTGGTAAGTTCTGTAAAGCTGAAAATGAAGGTTACATACATGATCGTAACCAGCAGGGTTGCTATTAAAAAGCCGATTGTTCCTGAAACTCCCCAACCATAATTCCACCCAAAATATTCCCCGGAAATAACAAGTCCAACTGCAATGGCCCAAAGATGGATAGGTTTTAATACTTTTTTAAGCGCAACAGTCTGATCGGTGGACATGCAAGGAGTGAGTTAAGTTTTAGCAATTGTTATTACTGATTGATTCTTCAATCGGTCTACTTTTTAGGATTTTATTTTTATCTACGTGGTGCAGTTCGCAAATAATCACCCATTTGTATCACTTTTCCGGTATCAAGAAAATCCACCTGAAGGCTCATCATAATTTTCCAGGTGTTGATATTATCAGGCGTATCCCAGAAACGGATTTTTTTATTCATCCCATGGGTTTTCTGAACAACTTTCGAGATCAGTTTTTTGTCATTTTTTGGCAAAGGCCCTTCGCCGTTCCAGCTTGTATATTTGGAAAACTGCTGGCTGATTAACGCAATCCGTTCCAGTTGCTGCGGTGAATAGGTTATATCAGGATTGCCGTCAAAAGAAATGTAAGCAGGATATTGAAAAAATAATTCGGGTACCGGAATATTTCCGCTCACTACGATTTTAATATTGCTGCCGGGAGAAATGATTTCCGGATGTTTTTCCAACTCTTTTACAAGAATATCCAGCGTTTCGACAGCCTTGGTTTTTATGTCAATCAGAAATTGAAATGAATCATCTTTTTGAGAATATATCTGTCCGTTGTTTTTTTCCAGCTGCGCTGCTATTGGTTGGAGATAAAGCTTTTCAAACGTTCTTTCCGGTGTAGTATCTTCAACATTATTAACTGAATAAAGAACTCCGTTTTTCAGCATTATATCCGTTTCAACAGAGCCAAATTGCTGGTCGCTGGCTTCATTAAAGGGTTTGAGCTGGCGGTTATCATTGTGCGAGTGTGCCTGCGCCGTCGTGTATGACAACAGGTTTTGTGCCCACGCACTTTGTAAAAAAATAGAAAAAATTAGTGTTGAACTCAGCGCACATTTCATAGCTAATACTTAAACAGGGCATAGGAAGACGTAATCGTAAATATAAAGTTAAATTATCATTTACCGAATAGTCAGAAGGTTTTATCGCATTGTATGAAATTGAATTTGTCAGTAATTTGAAAACAAAGAATTATCCGTGGAATAAGGATGATTAATTCAACAAATTTTGACCTTATAACATGATGATATAGGAATATCCTTATTTTCGCTTTTGTGTATCAAATAAATGGTTAATCTCACAAACCCGGATGGAAAAAAATACTTCACTATTTCGTAAAAAAACAGTTGAACAGATTTTAAAAGATGCTCATGCGAATGAAAATGGTGGGTTAACCAAAATACTCGGCGTCAGGGATTTAGTGTCATTGGGTATTGCCGCTATCGTAGGTGCCGGGATTTTCAGTACCATTGGTCTGGCTAGTTTCAACGGCGGACCGGCTGTTTCGCTTTTGTTTGTTTTTACAGCCATAGCCTGTGTTTTTACGGCGTTGTCCTATGCCCAATTTGCCAGTACCGTTCCCGTTTCCGGTAGCGCTTATACCTATGCCTATGTCGCTTTTGGTGAACTTTTTGCCTGGATTATCGGCTGGGCATTAATTTTGGAATATGCCGTTTCCAACATGGTAGTGGCTATTTCGTGGTCAAAATATTTTGTGAGTATGCTCGAAGGTTTCGGGATTGTAATTCCCGGTTACCTTACAATAGATCCAGGTTCGGCCGCTGATGCTTTTCATAAATTGCAAAGTACCGGAATTGCATCATTATCAGCTGCTGAAAAACTCGGCGCCATTGCTTACCAAACGGCACCCACAATCGGAGGTTTTCATCTAATTCTCGATCTGCCAGCCGGACTTATCACGGCTTTGGTTACCAGTCTGGTATATATTGGAATAAAAGAATCACGGACGGCAAGTAATATTATGGTGGTTCTGAAAATCGGTGTGGTATTACTTGTAATTTTTGCAGGTGCATTTTATGTAAAACCTGAAAACTGGACACCATTTGCACCTAATGGAGTTAAAGGTGTTTTGAGCGGCGTCGCTGCCGTGTTTTTTGCATTTATTGGATTCGATTCCATTTCTACTACCGCAGAAGAATGTCGGGATCCGCAGCGGGATATGCCCAAAGCAATGATTTATTGTTTGATGATCTGTACAGTTTTGTACGTTTTAATCACATTGGTTTTGACAGGAATGGTTAATTATAAGGAGCTAAATGTTAGTGATCCATTGGCTTTTGTTTTCCAAAGAATTGGTCTGGATTTTATGGCGGGACTGATTTCTGTCAGTTCTGTAATCGCCATCACGAGTGCACTTTTAGTATATCAGCTTGGACAACCGAGAATCTGGATGACGATGAGCCGCGATGGTTTGTTATGGAAAAAGTTCTCAAAAATTCACCCGAAATTCCATACGCCATCTTTTGCAACCATCGTGACTGGGCTGGTCGTTGGTATTCCTGCTTTATTCTTTAAAATGGATTTCTTTGTGGATCTAACCAGCGTTGGTACTTTTTTCGCTTTTATTCTGGTTTGCAGCGGCGTACTTTATCTGGATCATTCCGGGATTTCAAAACAGTCGAAATTTAGAGTTCCGTATTTAAATGGGAAGTTTCTGGTCGGATTTGGATTGCTTGCAGCGATTGTTGGACTGGCATTTTACGGACAGGAAATCATTGCAGAATGGAAAGGATTAACGGTAGCAGAAATCTTCGAACATAAATTCCTGACGGTGGTATTCTGGATTACCTGGATTATACTTTCAATACTGAGCTTCAAGTTTAATTTCTCAGTACTTCCGGTGGCGGGAATTCTAACCAATCTTTATCTGATGACTGAACTTGGAGCTTCCAACTGGCTGATTTTTGTGATCTGGCTGGCGATCGGTTTGGTGATTTATTTCAGTTATGGGTATAAAAAGAGCAAGCTGGCGGGGAATGTGTAGAATGTTGAATGATAGAATTAGTGAATGATAGAATGAGTGAATGATAGAATGGGATATCGGAGTTGGTTACTCAATCCGGTATCCCATTCTTTGTTTTAAATTTTATTGATTTTTATTGAAATGACGTAGTCTTCCTTTTTCCTTCTGGATTTCTGTGTTTGGGGATGGCGTTACGGATTGTAGTTCTATTTTGTATTTTTCACCACCTAAATCTACATCTGAACTTGGCGGAATTTTGGTACCATCCTTTTCTGCCATGCAATACAAACAAAGCTGCAATGCTTTTTGCGTTTTCTGATTTTGTATATCCAGTAGAAGATCAACCGTTACAGAACCGCTCCAAATGCAATTGACATTTTCGGGACAACGTGAATCGGCAACTTCTTTAAAAGTGGCAACTGTTTTTGTTGATTGATCGATTGTTAAAGGTTGCTGATAATTTAAAAGCACCGTGCCATCCTGCAAAGCGACTTTTTCGGTTTTGCAGGATGAAAATCCGATGAGCAAAGCCAGGAAATAAATTGAATTTTGAATCATGTTTAATCGTTGATAATAAGCTATTTCTTTATAATATCCAGAGAAATTGCATACTCCGTTTTTTTATTCTGAATATCAACTTTGGGATAGGGAGTGACTGATTTTAGAATAAACTGATACTGCTCGCCCGCAAAAACCTGATCCAGCGTATCCTGCTTGAAATTGCTGCATTCGCCCAAACACATTTTAACGTGTTTCAATATTTTCCCCTCCGTAGTTACGCCATCCAGTACTAGATCCACTTCGGCATTCCCGGCCCAGATACATTGTCCGCCCTCGGGGCAGCGACTATCTGTTACATCAAAAAATGTCAGTGTTGCAGGTGGTACTCCATTTATTGAAACGGTTTCCTTATAATGAATTACACCTTCTTCTTTTTTGTCAACTGACGATTTCTGACAGGCTCCAAGCAGCATCGATGTTAACAAAACATAGTATATTCTTTTCATCTCTCTTCGTTTCTAACAGGACTAATAAACACCAAAAATAGTTGTAAGTATATCGTATTTTATTTAGAAATATATACGGATAAAATATAAATAATATTTTCTGAACGAAGAACTTATATTCCTTATTGATTTGATTGCTAATTATTTAAAGTTGAAAAGTTAATAAGGTTAAACCTTTGTCTTTTTGGCTAGTCCAACCATAAAAAACGTTCTTATGAAAGATTTGCATATAGATAATGACGTACTGCATTTATATCGGAGAGCAGGTTTTGGTGGTTTGCCGGATAGAGGTATTTCTATCAAAAAAGCGCTGAACCAACTTTTTCATGAGAGCGAAAATTTTACACCGATTGAAACGATAAAGAAAGAATCTGAGCCGCCACTCATGAGCGAAGGTGCAATGATGCCGGATGCGGATGCCATGAAAAAAGAAAAGATGAAGAAAAACCGTGAAGATATCCGGGAACTGAATCTGGCATGGATGTCAAAAATGGCAAAAGGTGAAACAATACTTCGTGAACGAATGTCGCTATTCTGGCACGGACATTTCGCCTGTCGGGTACAGGATTCTGCTTTTGTTCAAAGTTATCTTAATACGATAAGAAAAAATGCGCTCGGCAATTTTGGTGAAATGTTAATGGCGGTTTCAAAAGAACCTGCTATGCTTCAATTTCTTAACAATCAACAAAACAGAAAAAATAAACCAAATGAAAATTTCGCCCGGGAAGTCATGGAATTGTTTACGCTTGGACGTGGAAATTATACTGAAAAAGATGTAAAGGAAGGAGCGAGGGCATTTACTGGCTGGGGATTCAATGCCAAAGGAGAATTTGAATTCAGGGAAAAAGCACATGATTCATGCTACCAAAGAACTTTCTTGGCAAAAGCGGAAATTTTCAGGGTGAGGATATTATCAAAATCCTGTTGGAACAAAAACAAACAGCCAGATTTATAACCGCTAAAATTTACAGGAATTTTGTGAGTGAAATCCATGACGAAAAACGAATTTCGAACTCGCCGATGATTTTTACAAATCCAATTATGATATCAGCCAGCTAATGCATAACTATTTTTACCGCCAAATGGTTTTACGAAGAAACTCCGAAAAAGGGCTTGATAAAATCTCCGGTTGAATTGGTTATTGGTATTCAGCGTACCTTAAATGCAGATTTTGTCAATAAGGAACCGTCTTGTACATACAAAAGGTTTTAGGTCAGATTCTCTTTTATCCTCCCAATGTGGCAGGCTGGCCGGGGGGCAGAAACTGGATTGATAGTTCGAGTTTACTTTTCCGTATGCAGCTTCCAAATATGATGGCCGGTGTTTCAACGCCAAAAATACAAGCCAAAGAAAGTGGCGATGTCAATGATCAGACCGTGAAAAAGAAAGGTGAAAATTCAAAAATCAATGTGAATTGGGCAGCAATGGGCAAAACGTTTTGAAAAAATTGATAATCAAAAATTACCTGATTTTTTGTGTGAAGAATTGTTGGCTGTAAAACCTGATGCGACGGTTATGGCCTTAATCGCTGGAAAAGAAACTTTGATTCCGGATCGTACGCTATACATCAGAAAACTGACATTGGCCATTATGGGCTTGCCAGAATATCAAATCAGTTAGTTTTCATTAAATAAAATTTCAAAATGAAAAGACGTGATTTTATAAGAACATCAGTTTTTGCTACGGCCGGAACGATGATGATCCCTCATTTTTTGAAAGCACATCGAACCGGAATTTCAACCGATCCGAATGGAAAAATTTTGGTTGTGATCCAGTTGTCAGGTGGTAATGATGGATTGAATACAGTAATTCCCTATCGCAACGATATCTATTACCGTGAACGTCCGGCTCTGGCTATTGAGAAAGAAAAGAGTATTGACGTTGAATGATGAAATTGGTCTAAATCCGGCATTGGAATCTCTGCGTCGACTTTATGACGACGGACGTGTCAGGATTTTAAATAATGTTGGTTACCCGAATCCGGATCGATCACATTTCCGGTCGATGGATATCTGGCAAACTGCGAGTAAAACCGATCAATATCTGAATACCGGCTGGCTTGGTCGTTATCTGGATTCTACGTGTGCAGGCTGTGAAATAAAACCGCATCATATGCTGGAAATTGATGACACGCTTAGTCTGGCCATGAAAGGGAGATAGAGCAAACGGATTGGCGATGCTGGATCCGCAAAAATTATATCGTCAGACGAAAAACTGGAATGGCCGGAAATCTTGCCAAAACAATTCATCATTCCGAAGAGATCATGATCAGGTAAGTTATTTGTACAAAACGCTGGCTGATACGGAATCGAGTGCAGACTATTTATATCAAAAGGGTCAGGTCAAAGCAAGTTTACAGCGATTATCCCGATACAGCAACTGGGTAAAAGTTTAAAAACGATAACTGAACTCATTGTTTCCGGTGTGGACACTCAGGTTTATTATGTTTCGCTTTCCGGTTTTGATACACATGTGGGACAAAGAAATCAGCAGGATAAATTATTGAAACAATACGCCGATGCAGTAAGTGTTTTTGTTGACGATCTGAAAAAACAAGGTCAACTGGATCGGACAATGATTATGACTTTCAGTGAATTTGGCAGAAGAGTAAAACAAAATGGAAGCAACGGAACGGATCATGGAACGGCCAATAATGTATTTCTGATCGGCGGTCCGCCTCGTGGTTCAATAGTTTATAATGAAGCTCCAAACCTGGTTGATCTGGATGGAGGTGATTTGCGTTATACGCTTGATTTCAGAGATTTGTATTCCTCTTTATTGAAGGATTGGCTGAATGCGGATGATGTGGCGGTTTTGGGAAATGGCTTTTCTGGCTTGCGGGGGTTGGTTTAGGTAGTGAAGGTTACGCAGAGGGCCACGGAGGTAAAAAGAGGGACACAGAGGTTTTTTTTTGAGATAGTATTTTTTCCATTGACAACTTTTTATTACCCGTCCGACGGTAAAAAAAACCGTCGGACGGGTGGCTCAAAGAAAAAACCTCTGTGTATCTCCTTTTACCCGTCGGCGTCCGCTCTGCGCTCTCTGTGTAACCTTCGAGTTCGTGTAACCTACAACAACTAAATTACCAGAAGAAAACACAGTTCCTTTTCCAACCTCAGACCTCACATTTAACTGTCCGCCATGCTGCTGCAAAATCTGCCGCGAAAGACTTAACCCAATACCAGAACCCTGTTTTTTTCGTTGTATAAAAAGGAATAAAAATATTATCAAGTGCCTCAGGTTCAATGCCATCTCCGTTGTCTTCTACTTCGATGATCGTAACGCCATCCGTAATTTAATGCATTGATTGAAATCATTCGGCTGGTCTGTGATGTAAAAGATTCTGAAGCATTTTTGATCAGATTGATCAGAACCTGCTGAATTTGTGCGCTGTCGGCTTTGAGCGACAGTGTTTCCGGTTTGATATTAATTTGCCATAAAACACCTGCGGCTGTCAGATCAGTTTGCAAGTAATTGCATAACATCATGCAGCAATTCCTTAACCGCCAATGTGGCAAAATTTGGTTTGGGCAAAGTGGTGAAATCACGGTAAGCATTTACAAACTGCATCATGCCCTTACTCCGTTTTTCCAAAGTTTGCAAGTGCTTCTTTCAAATCACTCACGGCTTCCTGATTGGATAGTACTTGGTTCAATATCTTCATTGACAATCAGTCGCATCGTTCCTACAAGTGAGACAATTGGCGTCATGGAATTCATGATTTCGTGACGTAAAACCCGGGTAAGATTTTGCCAGGATTCCACTTCCTGCTGTTGAAGTTCTGTCTGGATATTTTGTAAAACCACAATCCGCACCCATTTTCCGTGCATCTGAATAGCAGCTCCCTGCAAGGCAAGCGGCTGATCCGAAGGAGTTCGGTACAATTCCCGTACACCGGAATTCAGATTGGCCAGCAATTCATATAATCTTGGATGTTTGTCTTCCAGTTCGCTAAGTTGATGAAGCCGGTAAATACCCAGCATCCGCAAAGCTGCACTGTTGATAATATTAACCTGTCCGGTACCGTCAAAAGTGATCAGTCCTGTTCCGATATGCTGAACAATTGTGTTCAGATATTGCAAACTGGCCTCTTTTTCCGCTCTGTGCCTGACGAAATGCCTGCAAAACTTCATTGAATTGCTGATTAAGTTCCCGGAACGTCGTACCCATGGTATTATCCGCCCGGAAATTGATCGTAAAGTCAGAATAGCGCACCGATTCCAGAAAGTAGATCAGCTTTCTGTTCACCTTCGTCACATAATTATACAGCAAAGAAGCCTGGACAAAAACGACGATCGAGCCCAGAATATAGATCAGACCTTCATTGGTATGAAATTCAACCAGCCGGAATAAAAGGATCACTGTAAGAATGATGACCGTAATCCGGACGGCAATCATAATACTGAAATGGCGAAGACCGGTCATGCTAATCTGATTTTTCTATGGCTAAGGAACTCTCTGAGAAGAAAAATTTTCTTCCGGACTAATATCGCATTTATTCTTAAACGCCAACCGCCAGAATATCAAATTCTTCCAGTGAGCGCAATTTGTAATGGGCAAGATCAAATTTCGGATCGTCGTAAACTTCCGGATTTGGCACACAAATCGTAATCATTTTGGCAGCATGAGCAGAACGAAGACCGGTGAAAGAATCTTCAAAAGCAATACATTCATGAACAGGAATTCCAAGTTTCGCAGCTGTCGAAATATAAACAGCCGGATGTGGTTTGGTATGTTCTTCCAGTTCGCCTGAATGCCAGGTATCAAAATAATCAATGATTTCCAATCTGCGCAAAACAGCTTCTATAAGCTCCATATGTGAAGCAGAAGCAACGGCCAGCTTTATATTTTCTGCATAAAGATTTTTGATAAGTTCAATAGCACCTGGCATCGCCTTGGCGTTTGCAATAATATTTCTGCTTGCAATCGTTAGGATATCATGTTCAAGTTCGGCACGGTCAGGTGTGTTCCAGGGCTGTATGCGGTAGCAAAATTCCAGAAATAATTTTATCGACAAGCCGGTTGTCTGAAGTTTCAGGTCGTGTGTAAGTTTGAAGTTCACTTTTTGCATCACTTCGGTTGCTGCTTCCGTCCAGATCGGTTCTGAATCGATAAGCAATCCGTCCATGTCAAATATTGCCGCTTTAATCATTTGTAAAAAAATAGAATTTTAGATGTGAGATAGCAAGGTTAAGAAAAACCGGTGTTAAAAATACTTTCTGTTTTTAATAATGACCAAAACTACTACATTCGCAGATAAGAATGGCTTTAGGGGTGTCCGAAATTGGACTGAGAAATACCCTTTGAACCTGAAACAGTTTGTACTGTCGTAGGAAAAAGCGTTTAAACAGGAGTTTTCACTTTTGTTATCCAATTCCGGGTACTGCTTTTCAGGCGCCAATTCGTTTTGTTTTCTTTCAAAACCCGGTAAAAATGAAATTTAATCTTGCTGAAAATCTTGACTGAACTTAAGAGCAAAATCGCCTCTTGTTCATAATATTACCAATTTTGTTGTAATGAATTATACCGCCAACGCACTGTCTGGCGATTGGTGCTTCACCGGTTATGGCGCATGCTGTTGAAGAGGTTGAAGATATGGTTGCCATTGCCGGCGCTTTGGTAATCAACATCGGAACACTTTCGCCGGTTTGGGTGGAAGGTATGAAAAGAGCGATGCTAGCGGCAGTGAAATTTGGGAAACCGATTATTCTGGATCCTGTTGGTGCCGGAGCAACTGCTTACCGGAATGTCACACTTACTGAATTGTTGAATACTGCCTCACCAACTTTAATTCGTGGAAATGCTTCTGAAATCCTTGCTTTGGCCGGAAGTAATATTCAGACAAAAGGAGTTGACAGTACTGCAAATTCAACGGACAGTTTGCAGGCTGCGAAATTATTAAGTGAAAAATATAACTGCGTTGTCAGCGTAAGCGGTGCAACGGATGTGATTGTCAGTGGTGAAAAAGTAGCTTTTGTTGATAATGGAGTTTCGCTCATGACGAAAATAACGGGTATGGGTTGTTCGGCATCAGCTATTGCCGGTGCATTTTTTGCCATTCAGGCGGATGGTTTTGAAGCAGCCAGTTTCAGCGGCCGCCATGATGGGTGTTTGTGGTGAAAAAGCATTTGAAAATAGCAAAATCGCCGGGGTCATTTCAGATTTCGTTTTTAGATTCAGTTATCGGAATTGTCGCCGGAAAAGTTGGCAGAATTGGCGGTTGTAAGGTTGTTATAGCTTTTGATTAGCATTGGAATTTGGCCAGTAAATAATATTAGAAATTGGTTTAATAAATTATGTCACCCCGTCGGGGTTGTAAAAAACAGATCATAATATCTTTTCTACAATAATGTCATCCCTTCGGGATTATTGATTGAATATTGAATTGGGTAAAGTGTTGAAATATTTTTCTATAATAATGTCATCCCTTCGGGATTTGAATTGGTTGACGGTTAGGGATTTGATACTTGTTGATGTATACTTTCCAAAATAAGAAGATCATCTTTCAGATTTAATAAAATGTCAATTCATTTCTTGATTTAGATTTCCAATAAGCCACAATCCCGAAGGGATGATATTATTATAGCAAGACATCATTATTTCTGAGCCAAAACCCCGAAGGGGTGACATAATTAAACCTATTAACTTCCTAAACTCTTAACTGTAAAAAATAAAATGCAATTATACCTCGTAACCGATGAAAATGCCTGTCTCGGCAGAGATATTTTCTGGGTTGTGGAAGAAGCTGTAAAAGGTGGTGTCACCATGGTTCAGCTTCGTGAAAAATCTTTGGGAACCCGGGCTTTTATTGATCGTGCGAAAAAGATGAAAGATATGCTTCTTCCTTACAATGTTCCGCTTATTATCAATGATCGCGTAGATGTTGCACTCGCCAGTGATGCTGATGGTGTTCACGTTGGACAAAGTGATATGCCTTATCCAATATTAAAAGACTTACTGCCACCTGAAAAATTAATCGGTCTTTCCGCCGAAACAAAAGAAGATGTTATTGAAGCAGAAAACTGTGATTTGACTTATCTGGCCGTTAGTCCCTTATTTTCAACCCTTTCAAAAACAGATACTTTAACGCCTTGGGGCATGGATGGTTTGAAATGGGTAAAAGCCAACAGTCAAAACATCCGCTTGTAGTCATTGGTGGATTAAATGATACAAATGCCACAACAGCAATTTCCAACGGAGCGGAGGGAATTGCAGTCATTTCAGCCATTTGCAGTGCAATTTCTCCTTTTGAGGCTGCACGTTATTTAAAAATCCTGATCAATAAAACTGAAAAAATATGAAACGCTATCCCACAGTACTCACCATCGCCGGGTCAGATAGCGGGGGCGGAGCCGGAATTCAGGCCGATCTTAAAACAATTGCTGCACTGGGTGCTTATGGTGCCTCTGCGATTACTGCGCTAACTGCACAAAATACAACAGGCGTTCGTGCTATTCATCCGGTGCCGGGTGCGTTTTTAAAATCTCAGCTGGAAGCCGTTTTTGAAGATATAATCATCGATGCTGTCAAAATTGGCATGATCAATACCGTCGAAACAGCTGAAATCATTGCAGAAATTCTGGATCGTTTTCAGCCTGGATTTGTGATTTTTGATCCGGTTATGGTTTCTACAAGCGGAGCGAAACTTATTCAGGATGAAACGATTGACGTTTTGTGGAAGGAACTATTTCCACGCGTTGCTTTGATCACACCAAATCTGGATGAAGCCAAAATTCTGGTTGGAAGAGATATAACAAACACGGATGAAATGATTATTGCCGCAGAGGAAATGATTGATAAAGGTTGTCAGGCAGTTTTGCTCAAAGGCGGACATTTAATTGCTCCAAAATTATTTGATGTTTTTGTCCAAAAAGGTGAAAAACCTACAGATTTTTGAAAGCGATTACATTGAAAGTAAAAATGTCCACGGAACCGGCTGTACACTTTCTTCTGCCATCGCAACCTATGTTGCGCTTGGAAATTCGCTGCCGGAATCCATCAGACTGGCAAAAATTTACGTGGCCGGAGCCATTGAAGCCGGGAGAGATATCAGAACTGGAAATGGTTCTGGACCATTAAATCATTCATTTTCTCCACAAGTAATGCAAATCAGAAATTACAATAATTAACATCTTATGAAATTTACAGATCATCTCTGGAATGAAGCATTACCAATTTATAATAAAATTCAGGATCACCCATTCAATCAGGAAATGATGGCCGGCACTTTGCCGGTTGAAAAATTCAAATTCTATATTTATCAGGATTCCTTATATCTGGCCGAATTCGCAAAGGCACTTGCTACTGCGGGAACAAAGGCCGGAACAAGTCAGGAATTACTCGATTTCCTCCAATTTGCCCAAAACGCGATTATCGTTGAGCGTATTCTGCATGAAAGTTATTTCAAAGAATACGTCATTGATTTTGACGGTGGAAAAGCGCCCGGATGTTTTGCTTATACCAACTATCTATTGTCGACTGCCGCTTATGAATCCTATGAAGTTTCGGTAGCTGCATTGCTTCCGTGTTTCTGGATTTATAAGAAAATCGGTGATTATATTTACGCAAATCAGGCTTCTCCCAATCCTTATCAAAACTGGATAGATGCCTATGCAGGGGAAGATTTTGCCGTTTCCGTTGAAAAAGCGTTGTCTATTTGTAACAAACTGGCTGATCAGGCTTCGGAAACAACGAGAAAGAAAATGACTGAGGCTTATCTTACGGCTTCCAAATTGGAATATGTGTTTTGGGATAGTGCATATCAGCTTGAAAACTGGAAGGTTTAATTAACTATTCAATTTGCTGGTTTCCGGCAAATGATTTCACTTCCAATTTGAAGCTGTCTTTGGAACGGTTATTTTAATTGGGTCTGTAATTAATATTCATCACAGACTTAAAATTAAATAGTTATGGAAAAGAACCTTCAAAGTTCGGAAGCAATAAAAAAACTAAAATCACTGGTTGAAGATATTCGTTTTTGTATGTACACAACTTATGAAAACGGCAAAATTGAATCTCGTCCAATGACAACACTGGAAGTTGACGAAGAAGGAAACGCATGGTTTTTTACCAGCAAACAAACCGAAATCGGCAAGGAAACAGGAAGTGGGGAAGAGGTGACTTTAATTTATTCTCATCCGGGAGACAATACATATTTAAGTGTAACGGGTTACGCAACAATTGTTGAGGACGAACAGAAAAAAGAGGAATTGTGGAGCCCGTTATCCAAAGCATGGTTTCCCGAAGGAAAAGAGGATCCAAATCTTGTTGTGCTAAAAGTTACTACTGACGAGGCAGCTTATTGGGATAGTCCTTCTTCTAAAATGGTTGTTTTCTTTTCGTTAGTGAAAGCAGCAGTTACTGGAAATCAAGGTGATCCGGGAGAGCATGGAAAATTAAATCTGGCTTAATCAGAGAATTAATATTAGGTTAAAGATTAAATCGCCCGTAAAAAGTTTGTCAATAGTAACAAACTTTTTACGGGCGATTTCTCATAATTCAGTACTTACCACCATATAGAAATTTGCTGTTAAACACAAAAAAACGCTGGAAGTAAGATAATTAAATCTTATTCCAGCGTATATTATGAAGGAAAGGAAATACTACTCCTGGTTGGCTTCCTCGTTTACATACGTTTCAGCCAATTCCGTTAACTTGTGATCTGTCGTTCCCTCCTCATCCAATGTGGTCTGAAGAATATTCGCTACGTCTTCATGACCCAAAGTTCTTGCAATGTTTCTTAACGTTCCGTAAGACGCGATTTCATAATGTTCTACTTTCTGTGCAGCCATAATCAATCCACAATCACGAACCATGGTACCTTTATCTGTACTTTCTATGATTTCGTCAGATTCTTTTAGTAAGCCGTTCATGGCTTCACATTTTTTCGCTACCGCTTTTTCTCCAACAAGTCCGAAAATCTCTTCCAGGCGACTGGCATGTTCTTCTGTTTCAGTGGTATGTTTTTCAAAAGCAGCTTTTAACTCGTCGGAGGTTGCCGCTTTTTCCATTTTTACAAGTGCTTTGGCTAAATGTTTTTCAGCCCAATAAATATCTTTCAAACCATCGATAAAAAGTTCAGTCAACTTTTCGTGATCCTTTTCACTGATTGCGTTTGTTACTTTACTTTTTGCAGCTTTCATAATTGTAATGGTTTAATTTTTAAGTGGTTGATGGTAATTGGCTATTTCCAATTCTTCCTAAATTATTAAATATTCATACCAGACCAGACATTATCCTTTTGGTTAAATTTGAATAGCGTAATGAAGACATATATCCACAACTCTTTTTACGTGACTTTTTATAGGCGTAAAAAATCCTCAAAGCATTACATCAAAACTGGAAATAGTACAGGAAAAACAAAAGAATGATTTTTGAATACTTGCAGTTTTTTGAATAATATCTTTTACTGCACTTATGACCCATCGCTCAAAAATATCAACTCTTGTCATTGTAATCCTGTTTTTGTTAGTCGCTGTTGGCATTGCGTTTTATTTTTATAAATCAAAAAATGCTAATCCGGTCTCTGGGCTCAAACCGAAAGTTGAAATGAGCATTAGTAAAATAACGCACATTACCGACAGTACGATGGAAATGTCATTGAAGCTACTGGTTGACAATCCTTTACCGGTAGGAATGGATATAGAAAATTTCAAATATCTTGTAAAAATAAATGATGTAAAAATAATCGAAAGTGAGTACGCAGATTCGTTAAAGTTAAAGTCCAGGGACACGACAATGGTAACGTTGCCTACCAAAATCAATGTGAAGAAACTGGCATCGGTAAGTAAAAAAGGTGCAGCTGCCGGGGAAGACAGCGCGGATTATCATTTTGAGGCAGATTTACATCTTAAAAAACCATTTCTTGGAAAAGATACTTTACATATTGATCAGGATAAAAGACTTCCGCTAATTCGTTTGCCAAAAGTGGAAATGCAGGATTTTGATATTGAAAAATTCAGGTTAAGCAATTCTGAAATTTCCATAAAATTGAAACTTGTTAATCCGAATGCGTTCGAAGTTGAATTCCGAAATCCTTCTTATGTTTTTGATTTGGGAAAACAGAAAGGATTGGCCAAAGGCTCGGTAAAAGGAGTTACAAAAGTAAAAGCAAAAAGCAGTCAGATATTTGAAATTCCCGTGGAAGTAAGTATGGGGAAAGCTTTAAAAACGGCAGGCGCTATGATTTTCAAAGGCAAAAGCATTCCATTCAAAATGTATTTTAAATGCAAGGTCGTATCGGATAATGATATAATGAAAAACAGCGAAATGAGTATGATCATGGAAGGCGAATTGAAAGACCTTGAAAAGCTAAAAAAGAATGTCAAGTGAGAAATGAATTACAAAACAGAAACAAAAATGCCACGACTAAATAAAAAGCCGTGGCGTCCCAATGAGCAACCCATTCCATCATTCACTCATTCAAAATTCTATCATTACTTCTCGTCAAACCAGATCGTCATCTCATTAGCGCCCCGATTTGCCCAAGCGTAATAAGGAATCAATATTGCAGATTTGGCATCATTTGATTTTAAAACAGTAAGCCCGCCCAGGAAATCTTTTTGATATTCAGACGTAAATGCCTGATTTTGTGCGATTGTCATAGAAAGTGCTTTTCCGTTATTATCTTTTCCTTCGGCGCAATACAAAACCGGACCGCGTTCAATAGCAACTTTTCCTTTATCAGTTTTGATATTTTCATTCGCAATTACTTTTCTGATTGGCATATCAAGCGCAACGGTTATTACATCACCAGCTTTCCATTGTCGGGTTAATTTAATATAACCATTTTCAATCGTCGCAGGCATGTTTTTACCATTAATTGTCAACACAACCGGTTTCACTGTTTTATCCTGATAGGTATACAGATCGCCCGGAATTGCTTGTCCGCTGGCCCATCCCGGAATTCTTATTGAAACGGGAAAAGTGGCAGATTTTGTTGGAGAAACGGTGATTTTAATATTTCCATCCCATGGATAATTCGTTTTCTGATTAATTTTTACTGCATTGTTATTCAATTTTAATTCGGATTCACTATCCATAAAAAGATTAACAAACAATTCATTAGCTTTTGTCGCATAAACATATGCCGGAAGAGACGGCAAAAAGCGAGTAACATTTGTAGGGCAGCAAGCGCACGCAAACCATTCATGACGGGTAGCGCCAGAGCCGTGTCCGAAATCATTTATACCATTGGAAGCCATCGGATTGACATAGAAAAATTCATTGCCCGAAACAGACATTCCTCCTAAAAATCCATTGTACAAGGTTCTTTCAAATACATCCATATATTTGGATTCACCTGTATACAAATACATTTTATGGTTCCAGATCAGATTTGCCACGGCCGAACAGGTTTCAGCATAAGCATTGTCGTTTGGTAAAACATAAGCTGCATCAAATGCCTCGCCGTCCGCACGTGCACCAACTCCGCCTGTGATATATTGTTTTTTTGTGGTCGCATCATCCCAAAGTGTGTGAATAGCTTTGCTATATTGAGGATCATCATCAATCGTAAGCATATCAGCAATTCCCGCATAGAGATATTGCGCTCTCACCGCATGTCCAACTGCCTCAGTTTGTTTTACAACTGGTTTTTGATCCTGAAAATAGGATGGACCAAGTTTGTGTTCGTCAAGAAAAAGCGTGCGTTTATCTGATCGTCCACGCATATCGACAAAGAAATGGGCAAGATCCAGATATTCTTTTTTATTGGTCGTCCGGTATAGTCTTACCAGAGCAATTTCAATTTCTTCATGGCCTGGAACCACAATCATTTGTCCCGGTTTTGGACCAATTGTTTTTACAAGATGATCTGCGTTCTTGGTTGCAATGTCCAGCAGAGTCTTCTTTCCGGTGGCGTTGTAATGGGCAACGGCGGCTTCATAAAGATGCCCCACAATGTAGAGTTCATGGCTGCCATTTTCAAAAGAATATCGGGACGGGCCTGCGATCCAGTCGTAAGATCCGGTTGTATCTTTATTAATAGTACGAATCGTGTAAAGATATCCGTCAGGTTCCTGAGCCGCGGCAAAAAGCACGATCAGACTATCCAGATAATGATCCAGTTTGGCGTCATAATGATTTTGAAGCGAATAAGCAGCGCCTTCAACAACTTTGAAAACATCCGAATCATCAAATCGTGTTCCTTGAAAAACACCCTTTTTTAGTCCTCCGGCGACAGCAAAATTGTCAATTCGTCCCGTTTCTTCGCATTCCTGAAAAACATGAGGAATCGTTACAGTTCTGCGCAGTTTCCAGTCTTTCATGCCAAAATCCCTGATGCAGTTTTACATCTTTAAGCGGAACAGAAGTGATCGAATTATTTTGGGCAATACTTATTTGGGTAAGAAAAAGAAGAAAAACCAGTTGGCAATACTTTATCATCAGTTAAAAATTGAAATGAGAAGTTGTTTAACATAACGATAAAAGGCGTAAAAAATATGCCAAGGGGGCTGCCGGCAATCGGCGGTCGGCTTTCAGTTGGTTAGAATTAAAGATTTTTAGACAACGCTGACTTCTCTAATAGCTACACCTTTTATCGCATGACGCCCACTTTCAACTTTCAACTAAAATTAAAGACCATACTTTTCCATTCTCCGATACAAAGCCGCCCGGCTTAATCCCAGTTCCCGGGCAGCATCCGTAATGTTTCCGTTGAAACGTTTCATCGCCTGCACGATCATATTTTTCTCCATATCTTCCAGATCAAAACCGGTAGCAGTTGTAGGTTGCTCGCCAGATGTTTTCAGGAAAAGATCGTCTGGTTGCAATGTTTTTTCCTGCGACAAAATAACGGCTCGTTCGATTGCGTGCTGTAATTCCCGGATATTTCCCGGCCAGTTATATTGCTGCATTTTTTTGATCAATGCACTGCTGATATCAGTTAACCGGACGATTGTATTTCTTACGGAATTGTTTCAGGTAAAATTCTGCAAGCGGCGCAATATCTTCCGGACGCTCACGAAGCGGCGGAAGATCCAGTTCAATGGTATTGATACGATAGAACAGATCCTGACGGAAAGTTTTGTCAGCGACCATATTTTCGATATTCATATTCGTCGCGCAAATCAACCGAACATCCAGTGGAATTGATTTATTTGAGCCAACTCTGGTAACCTTGCGTTCCTGTAAAACGGTCAGTAATTTCGCTTGCAGGGAAAGTGTAAGATTCCCGATTTCATCCAGGAAAATAGTTCCGCCTTTTGCTTCTTCAAATCTTCCGGCGCGGTCATCTTTTGCATCTGTAAAGGCGCCTTTTACATGACCGAAAAGTTCGCTTTCAAAAAGTGAATCACTTAATGCACCTAAATCCACCACCACAAATGGCTTATCAGCACGCTGCGAATGCTGGTGTAAATGTTTGGCTAATTGTGTTTTTCCGGTACCGTTTTCTCCCAAAATCAAAACATTGGCATCCGTAGCTGCCACTCTTTCGGATGTTTTCAAAACGTGCTGCATACCAGTCACTTTGCCCAATAATCGCATCTGACGATGATTTTTCTTTTTTGCTGTCACCTTTTTCTTCGGTACCTGCGGCTAGTTTATCGCCTTTTGTTTCATTTAGTGCGTCCGCAATGGTAGCAATGAGTTTATCATTTTCCCAGGGTTTCAAAACAAAATCAGTAGCTCCGGATTTAATGGCGCGAATCGCCATTTCAATATCTCCGTAAGCGGTGATCATGATCACTTTTATATTCGGATTAATATCAAGAATCCGGTCGAGCCAATGAAATCCTTCTCTGCCGCTGTTCACATCACGTGTGAAATTCATGTCGAGCAGGATCAGATCGTAGCTGCTATTTGTTACAAGAAAAGGTAGTTTTTGAGGATTTTTTTCAATATCGACAAGTTTCGCATGGCGTTTTAACAGCAATTTTGCTGCACTTAAAACATCAACATCATCATCAATAATAAGAATTTTGGCTTCGGAAAGTAGCATGTTTTTTGGCTTTGGCTAATATTGAAATTTTCGCTTTGCAGTCAAATAATATGTTGATCGCAAATCTTTAAGCAATATTGGTTAATTTTTATGTAATTTTTAACCTAATAAGATACTTAGCGCAATCTTCTATGCGGATTTGTAAAAAGTATTCCTGCGCGAATGTGTTTTCACAAGTGGTTAAGTATGTGATAACTGTAACTATAAGGCCATTTTAGCTTGTCCGCAGGCGAACAAAAGTGTCCGATATTGAACATGTTTGATTGGAGTAAAATGTTTAATTGTATTGATTTTCAATTAGTTAATTGTAGATGATTTTCCTGGCATAAGGATTGGATATAAGAAGAAAGAAGATTTTAAAACGATATTTAATAAGCCTGACTATATAATGGAAGTTAAAACACCAAGTTATCCGAGAGTAACGGATCCAATTTCACCGGAGGATCAACAATGGATAAAGCAAACCAAAGAAATTCTGGAATAGCCGGAGGATCGGGATTATTGCCGGAAGTATCCTTTTGGTTAGCTTTTCTGGTTTATCAGTTTTTCTTCGCAGACAAGAGAAGCAAGCTGAATGTTGAGCAGGATAAACTTACTATTTCAACCGTAAACAACGGTGAATTTGATGAGTTCATTGTGGTGACCGGTGTTGTGCAGCCATTGAAAACCATTCAGCTTGATGCGATCGTAGGTGGTTATGTAACACGAGAAACTGATCGAAGGCGGTAACATGGTGAAACAAGGTGATGTACTTTTAAGACTTGAAAACCAGAATCTGAAACTAAGCTTCCTGCAATCTGAAACAGAAGCCAGCCGATTGGTAAATGATCTTCAAAATACACGTCAGAGTTTGCGTATGGCACGTTTTACGCTGCAAAAAACATTGAGTGAACTGGATTTTCAGATTGATCAGGCAAAAGATGCGCATGACCGGAATACCAAATTATATAAGGATAAAGTGATTCCTGATGCAGATTATCTGAAAACAAAAGAGAATTTGATCGTCTGACAAAGCAACGTGAGATTGAAATTGAATCGCAGAAATACCAGGAAGAAAACTGCCAAAATGCAGATCACTCAGTTGGAAGGAACGCTGGCCAGTACGCAAGAAAAACGTGAATCTGTGGAGACAAACACTTGATAACCTGGTTGTGAAAGCGCCGGTTTCCGGTATGCTTTCTTCGATGAATGTGGAAGTAGGATCGAATATTAACCAAGGCCAGAACATCGGACAAATTGATGATTTGAACGGTTTCAAAATGCGTGTAAGTGTGGATGAACACTATATTTCAAGAATTTTTGCCGGACTTGCAGGAGTTCATGGATTTCAACGGCAAAGCATATACGTTTGAAGATCATCAAAATTTATCCTGAGGTTTTAAGCGGGCGTTTTGAAGTGGATATGGAATTCGACAAAGGCGGCGCTCCTGAACTTATCAAACGAGGACAATCTGCACCGATCCGTTTGCAACTTGGTCAGCCATCAAAAGCAACATTGTTACCTGTGGGCGGATTCTTCTCTGAAACTGGCGGAAACTGGGTGTATGTTTTGGGCGAACGACGGCAAACGTGCAGCAAAACGTAAAATTACACTGGGACGCAAAAATCCTGAATATTTCGAAGTACTTGAAGGATTGCAGCCAGGTGAAAAAGTAATCACAAGTTCGTATGAGAACTTTGGAGACAATGAGGTCTTAGAATTCTAGGTTGCTGCCAAATAGTTGGCTGGTAGGATTAAAGTTAAAATTTTACCAGTCAGCATTTTAATTGCCTAAAAGTGACCATAATAAGAAATATCAAAAAGAAATAATTTCAACAAGCCAACACGTAAGAAATACCCATAACCAAGCTAACAGCCAAACGCTAACAGCCAACAGCTAAGAGAAATATGATCAAAATTGACAACCTACAGAAAATCTTTTCTACTGAGGAAGTAGAAACCACCGCCCTGAACGGGATTGATCTGGAGATCAAAGACGGAGAATTTGTCGCTATCATGGGACCATCCGGTTGCGGTAAATCTACACTTTTGAACATCCTTGGCTTGCTGGATAATCCAAGCGATGGCTCTTACGAATTTTACGGTACAGAAGTTGGCAAAATGTCTGAACGCCAGCGTGCTCAGATCCGTAAAGGAAACATCGGTTTCGTTTTCCAGAGCTTTAACCTGATCGACGAACTTACAGTTTATGAAAACGTGGAGCTTCCATTGTTGTATCTGAAAACACCTCCTGCCGAGCGCAAGGAAAAAGTAGAAGCAGCACTTACCCGCATGAATATGATGCACCGCCGCAATCACTTTCCACAGCAGCTTTCCGGGGGACAGCAGCAGCGTACTGCGATTGCACGTGCGGTAGTTGCCACACCAAAAACAATACTTGCGGATGAGCCGACGGGTAACCTTGACTCCAAAAACGGGGAAGAAGTAATGGCTCTGTTAAGCCAGCTGAATGGTGCCGGAACCACGATCATCATGGTAACTCACTCACCGTATGATGCAGGTTTTGCTCACCGAATTGTCAATTTGTTTGATGGTAAGATCGTGACTGAAAAGATTCACGTTTAGAGAAACATATATTAACAAGAGTTCGAATCGGTTTCGAACAAAAGGTTTTCTTCCGATGATGGTTTAGTATTTCAAAACGAATTTTGGAATACTAAACCATATTAAATCTATTAGCCGGACATGATTTTGCCATGATCTATAAATTTCAGGCATTAGTCAAAGTCACTTCTTACAAATCTTGAACCATGTTCAGACACAATCTTCTTGTCATTTACCGTAATTTCAAGCGGTTTAAAAGTACTTTTTTTATCAATTTAACAGGACTTTCCGCTGGATTGGCCTGTTCGCTGTTGATATACCTCTGGGTTAATGACGAATTAAGCATTGATAAATTTCATGAGAAAGACGCCCAGCTTTTTCAGGTAATGGAAAACCGGGTGCAGGCTCAGGGAATTCTGACAGCTCAGTCGACATCCGGATCTTTGGCTGAAACGCTGAAAAGTGATATGCCGGAAGTTGAGTATGCCATTTCATCAAAGCAGTTTGTGGCGACTTTATCGGAAGGAAATAATGATTTCAGAAGTAAGGGACGTTATGCGGGCAAGGATATTTTTAATATGTATTCCTATGGACTGGAACAGGGCGATGCAAATCAGGTTTTGAGCGATAAAAACTCCATTGTTATTTCAGAAAAACTGGCTCAAAATCTCTTTCATACTACCGAAAACGTCATCGGAAAATCGGTTGAATTTCAGCATGAAAAACAATTTACAGTTTCCGGGGTTTTTAAAGGAACGCCACCAAACTCTTCTGAACAGTTTGATTTTGTAGTTTCTTATGAACTGTATAAAGAGCTGTATCCCAACAGCGTTCATTGGGGGAATTCGGGTCCTGATACATTTGTATTGCTGAAAAGCGGAACTGATGTTAATCAGTTTAATAAGAAAATTGCCAATCTGGTTAAGACAAAAACTAATGGTGAAGTAACACACCGAACGCTATTTGTTCGTCCATTTTCTAGCGGATATTTACATGGAAAATATGAAAACGGCTTAACGGCTGGTGGCAGAATTGAATATGTCAGGTTATTTTCAATCATTGCAATTTTTATATTGATGATCGCTTGTATCAACTTTATGAATCTGTCCACAGCCAAAGCTTCGGGACGGATTAAGGAAGTTGGTATTAAAAAAGCCATTGGTGCATACAGAGAAACGCTGATTTATCAATATCTGGGTGAATCCATGTTGATGACTTTCCTGTCACTTTTTCTATCTGTGTTAATCGTTTTATTGGTTTTACCTCAATTTAATGAAATAACCGGCAAGGATCTGACACTTTATTATGATCCTAAAATGGTTTTCACACTTCTTGGTGTTGTTGTCGTTACGGGTTTAATTTCAGGTAGTTATCCTGCTCTGTATCTTTCCGGTTTTAATCCAATCTCCGTTTTGAAAGGAAAATTAAACGTTTCTGTTGGTGAAGTCTGGGCCAGAAAAGGTTTGGTCGTTTTCCAGTTTACGATTTCTGTTATCCTGATCGTTTCGGTGATTGTCGTTTACAAACAGGTTGAATTTGTCCAGTCTGAAAACCTTGGATATGATAAAGACAACATTGTCTATTTTACCAGAGAAGGGAAAATGGGGGATGATGCGAAAATGGAAACTTTCCTTTCTGAATTGAAAAATACGCCAGGAATTGTAAATGCATCCAGCATCGGGCATGATATGACAGGCCATAATTCCGGCACTTTCGGAGTATGGTGGGAAGGCAAAGCGGAAGATAATAAAACGGAATTTGAAAATGTCGGTGTCAATTATGAAATGATGCAAACGCTTGGAATTCAATTGAAAGAAGGACGTTTGTTTTCAAAAGATTTTAGCGCAGATAGTTCTAAAATAATCTTCAACGAAGCGGCAATCAAATTCATGGGATTGAAAGATCCGGTTGGAAAAATGGTCAAACTTTGGGGAGAAGATATGCAGATTGTAGGTGTTGCCAAAGACTTCCATTTTGAATCTCTTCATGAAAATGTAAAACCTTTATTTTTCCGTTTGTCTCAGGGCAGCACTTATATTATTATGGCTAAAATTGCAGCCGGAAAGGAAAAACCTGTTTTAGCGTCAATGGGAGAACTTTACAAAAAATACAACCCCGGATTTTCCCTTGATTACAAATTCCTGGATCAGGAATATCAGGCGCAATATGCAGCAGAACAACGCGTAGCAGCACTTTCAAAATATTTTGCAGGTTTGGCAATTCTCATTTCCTGTCTGGGATTATTTGGTCTGGCCGCCTTTACCGCAGAAAGAAGATTAAAAGAAATTGGTATTCGTAAAGTACTTGGATCCAGTGTTTTCAGTATCGTTTATTTGCTTTCAAGTGATTTTACAAAACTGGTCATTGCAGCAATTGTAATCGCATTGCCTGTGAGTTATTTAATCACCGGCTACTGGCTGAAAAGTTTTGCTTTACATATTGACCTGGAAATCTGGTATTTCCTCGGCGCAGGTGTTGCTGCGTTAGTAATTGCCTGGCTAACAGTTGGAATGCAGGCAGTAAAAGCTGCGAATGTGAATCCGCTGGAATGTTTGAAGGATAGTTGAAAGTTGAAAGTTGAAAATTGAAAATTGAAAATGACGGAGCGACGAAGCACTTTGGATATTTGAAATTTTTAGTTTCACTAAAACTTAATTTCTTAATAAGTTATAACCGTAATCTTCAAATAGATCAATTGTTAATTTTCAAGAAGGCCCATTTTTAACCGTGCAGCGCTTCATTTTCAATTCTCAACTTTCAACTTAGGAACGTGATAAAAAACTATCTCAAAATCGCATGGAGAAACCTTTGGAAGCATAAGGGATATTCTCTGCTTAATATTCTCGGTCTGGCTACCGGGATGACGGCTTGTATTGTGATCATGCTTTTTGTTTTTTATGAAAAAAGCTTTGATAATGTTCATACAAAAAATGTTTACCGACTGGATGAAGTCCAGAAATTTGAAGGTATGGTCGCGCCGCAGAATGTGGCTTTGTCCATGTTTCCGATGGGGCCGACATTAAAAAATGAATTCCCGGAGGTTCTAAACTTTACCAGGATAAGGAATATGGACAAAGTCAAACTGCGCGTTGATGATAAAAAATTCAGCTTAGCGTCAGGTTACTTTGTTGATTCTACTTTTCTTCAAATTTTTGATTATAAATTAGTCAAAGGAGATAAAAACCAGGTTTTACAAAAGCCAAACAGCGTGGTTCTTTCGGAAGAAAGTGCGGCTAAAATATTTGGTAATGAAGATGCAATTGGAAAAATAATTACGGTTTATGGAGGTGATACTACACGTTTTACGGTAACGGGAATTCTTGAAAATATTCCGAAAACATCACATTTGCAATTCGACGGATTGTTTTCTTTCAATACGATCATCAAGCCGGAAAATATGGAAAACTGGGGCGGGAACTGGCTGGTGACCTATCTTGAACTTTCCAAAAATGCCAATGTCGCGTCTATGGAAAAACGTTTTCCGGATTATTTGAAACGGCATATGAAAGAAGGCGGCTGGAAATATTACCAGTTTTTTCTTCAATCTTTAAAAGATGTCCATGCCAATTCGATGAACATCACACACGATTATCTGAATTATCAAAAATTCGATAAAACTTACACGTATGTTTTCTCATTTGTCGCGATTATCGTTCTACTTATCGCCTGTATCAATTTTATGAATCTTTCAACGGCGCGCTCTGCCGGGCAGGGCCAAGGAAATTGGTATCAGAAAAGCCAGTGGTTCAGGTCGTTTTCAGTTGGGAATGCAGTTTCTGGGAGAATCGGTGATGTTATGTTTTTTCTCGCTGATTCTGGCTATTCTTTTTGTGGAATTGTTGCTTCCTTATGTTAATGAATTAAGTCAGCGGGAACTGAAATTTTCGTTTTTCACCAATCCGCTTTTGCTCGTTTCTCTTGTTTTGGGTACAATTCTCGTTGGTATTATTTCCGGACTTTATCCGGCTGCCTACCTTTCTTCTTTTAATGCATCCACGGTTTTAAAAGGTACCATGCAAAACGGGCGGAAGAAGTTATCATTCCGAAATGTGCTGGTTGTGGGTCAGTTTGCAGGAGCAATATTTCTGATGATCGCAACAGTTTTGACGGTACGACAGTTGAATTATATGCAAAAAGCGAATATTGGTTTTGATCGTGAACAGGTTGTAACAATTCCTTTGGGTGTTCAATCGGGCAAAAATTACCAGGCTATAAAAGATGAATTATTAAGCAAATCGCATATCACAGCCGTAACCGGTTCCAGACAAAAACTTGGAAATAATTTACATCAAACTGGTGTCGCATTTCATGGTGACGGACCGGTTAGAGAAATGGCCAGCTCACAGGTTGTGGTGGATCCGGATTATCTGACTTTATACAAAATAAAACTTGTGGCAGGCCGAAATTTTTCCAAGGAAAACGCGGCAGACAATGGAAACGCTTACATTATCAATGAAACGCTGGCAAAAGAATTGTTAAAAGATACACCTGGAAAACCGCTGGATTATCTGGTAGGTAAGAATTTCGGATTCGGAGGAATGGATTCTGCCGGTGTGATCGTCGGAGTTTGTAAAGATTTTAACTTCAATTCGCTTCACCATAAAATTGAAACGCTTTGTATTCTTGATAAATCGGATTGGGGTTATGGCGAAATGTCTGTTCGGATAAGCAGCGATAAAGCGAAAGAAGTGATTGCAGAAATCCAGTCAACTTTTAAAAATGTTGCGCCGGATGAAGAGTTTGAATATGAATTTCTGGATGATCATTTTGCTGAATTGTATCGGGCCGATAATACGGTGAGTGAAATTGTAGGAATTCTGGCCGGATTAGCCATTTTTATTTCCTGTCTGGGATTATTCGGTCTGGCCTCTTTTTCGGTTGAACAACGTGTTAAGGAAATTGGGGTGCGAAAAGTATTGGGAGCCAGCGTTGGCGAGATTGTCAATTTACTATCCAAAGATTTTGTAAAACTTGTACTTGTGGCATTTGGAATTGCTGCGCCGCTTGCCTGGTTTGCGATGAATAAATGGCTGGAAGATTATGCATATCGTATCGATATCCCCGTTTGGGTTTTCGGGTTAGCCGGAATTCTGGCCGTTGGAATTGCGTTGTTGACGGTGAGTTTTCAATCGATAAAAGCAGCTTTGAAAAATCCAGTTAAATCGCTTAGGAGCGAATAGCGTTTAGCTGTTGGCTTTTAGCTTCGGATCCGGGATTTTGAAAGTTTTTTTCCAAAATCAGAAAAAGGTTTTGTAGATATTTTATGCTTGATTAATTGACACTTACAAGTAATACTAAAACTCAAAAATAGCTCGAAGCCACGGCTAAAAGCTAATTCCTAACCGCTAAAAGCCAACAGCCATGATAACGAATTATTTCAAAATCGCTTTCCGCAATCTTACCAGAAATAAGGTTTTTTCGGTAATCAATATTGCCGGATTGTCTTTGGGGCTGACCTGCTGCATGTTGATCGTGCTTTACACCAAAGACGAGATAAGTTTTGATCGTTTTGAAGAAAATAAGGATCAGCTTTACCGGATTCAGGTAGCGATGACGGATGAAAAAGATACGCACTTAATTGGCAGTACAAACGCCATTCACGGGCCATCTTTTAAACAGGAAATTCCTGAAATCAAAGGAAATCGTAAGAGCGCAGACAAATTCGTTTGTTGTAAAAAAAGGTGCAGAACTGCTTAATGAAGATATCCTTTTTGCCGACGATAATTTCTTCACCGTTTTTTCAATGCCATTGTTATATGGCGATCCAAAAACGGTTTTGTCTGATATCAATTCCATTGTGATTTCTGAGGATGTGGCCGAGAAATATTTCAATACAAAAGATGCTGTTGGTAAAACAATGGCTCTTAAAATTGACGATAAGTTTGAAACGTTTAATGTCACAGGTATAGCTAAAAATTGTCCTCAGAATTCTTCAATCCAGTTTGAATCTGTAATTCCTTTTAAGTTTCAGGAGGCGAAAGGTTGGACGGATCAGGAATGGTTAGGATTTTATATGAACACCTTCGTTTTGTTACATGAAAAGGCAAATTACCTGACGGTAGTACCAAAACTTGATCAGGTTTTTAAAACAAAATCCGCTATTGAAATCAGTAAGATCAAGGATTTTAAACAGAAAATTCACTTCGATCTTCAACCGTTTCTTAAAATTCATCTCGACGGCGAATCCGCAGATATCAGAAATGGTTTGGGAAAAGGCAGCAGCCCGATTTATACCTACATTCTTTCCGGAATTGCAATTTTTATATTGCTGATTGCCTGCATAAATTTTATAAATCTCACCGTTGCACGATCACTCAAACGGGCCAAAGAAATTGGTATTCGGAAAGTGGTCGGAAGTCAGCGGAAACAGCTGATGTATCAGTTTTTGGGAGAATCGTTTCTTTTATCTTTCATCGCATTCAGTTTTGCTATTATTTTGACACAGCTGGTTCTACCGGTTTTTAACGATCTGGCAAACAAACAATTGTCACTTTCCTATCTGCTGGATTTCAAACTTGTCAGCGGTTATTTTGGGCTTTTTCTGATCACTGGTTTGGTTGCAGGCTTTTATCCTGCGATGGTTTTGTCAGGATTCAGTCCGGCGCAAACGCTTGTATAACCGTACCAAACTGACACAGCGAAATTATCTCACCAAAGGTCTGGTCGTGTTTCAGTTTGCTTTGTCGGTTTGTCTTGTCATTGGTACCATTATCATTTATTCTCAATTTAAATATTTGACTAATAAGGATTTAGGTTACAATGATAACAATCTGATGAGTTTCAGTATTGGACGTGGCGGTGGCAAAAAGGAATCGCTCGCGGCCATAAAACAGGAATTGGAAAATACAGCTGGTATTAAAACTGTGGCTGCTTTTAACGGAAATTATAACGGAACCGGCGCAAAAATTGAAAAAGGAAGTATTGATTTTGGCTACATTGGCGTGGATGATAATTTCCTTAGTGCACTGCAAATTCCCGTGATAAAAGGCCGGAATTTCTCTCAAAGTTTTACATCCGATCCTATGGAATCAGTTGTAGTAAATGAAGCATTTGTGAAAGAAGCGGGCTGGCAGGATCCGGTTGGGAAAGAAATCAATTTTGAATGGAAAAATCAGAAATATAAAGTAATCGGTGTTATTAAAGATTACCATTTTGCTTCTTTGAAAGAAAAGATCAAACCACTTTTATTGACACAGGATCCGAATTACGGATTAGGGACAATTTACTTAAAACTTAATGCTGCTAATATTCCAGAAACGATTAAGACGGTTGAGAAGATTTTTCACGCACATGTGCCTTTCATGCCTTTTGAATACAAATTTGAAGATGTCAGTAATTTGAAAAGATATGAAACCGAAGCGAAATGGAAGCAAATGATAACATTAGCCGCTATTTTATCAATCTTCGTTTCATGTATTGGTTTGTTTGGTTTAGCCACTTTTAATGCTGAAACGAGAGTGAAAGAAATCGGGATCAGAAAAGTTTTGGGTGCTTCCGTTGCCAGTATTGCCACTTTATTATCAACCGATTTTGTCAAACTGGTTTTAATTGCCATCGTTGCTGCGCTGCCAATTTCTTATTACGCTGCCAACATCTGGTTAGAAGATTTTCCATATCGGATTGAGATCTCAGGCTGGTATTTTGCGCTTTCCGCACTTTTAGCAATTTCAGTAGCTGTGTTAACTGTTGGAATTCAAAGTTTGAAAACTGCAATGACGGATCCCGTTAAAAGTTTAAAAAGTGAGTGAAAAGTGATCTGTTTTTTAAATGAAACCTGACTAATGTTATGTTAAGAAATTACATCAAAATTGCACTCAGGAATCTGTTTGGTTCCAGACTTTTTACTTCACTAAATATCATCGGGCTGTCGGGCGGGATGGTGGCTGCGGTTTTTATTTTATTATGGGTGCAAAATGAGTCAAGTTTTGATACTTATCATAAAAAATCAAAGCAGATCAAAAGAATTCTTACGCATTATCAGGTCAGCAAACAGGAAACCTGGCATTGGTCGAGTACTCCGCTTTTACTTGCTAATGAAATAAAACTGCTGCCGGAAATTACAAAAGCAACACGGAAGATGTCTTTTTCAAGCTTGCCGATAAGGGTTGGTGAAAAAATGATTTTAGCTGATCGTGTGGCTTATGTGGATTCGAACTGGTTTGAGGTTTTTGATTATAAAATATTGAACGGATCGCTTTCTGATTTTAAATCTGGAATCCGAAATATTGCCATGACGGAATCCAAAGCGGAGCAATTGTTTGGGAAAGCTGACGCGGCAGGAAAAACGGTTCGTATTGACTCTCTGGATTACATAGTCTCTGCCGTTTTGGCAAATAATCCCGCTAATTCAAGTTTTCAATATGATTATATTTTACCGTTAAATGCCTATCTGTCCAATCCGGCTACTTTTAAAAACGATAATAACTGGGGAAATTTCAATTATGAAACTTTCATTTTGGTAAGGCCAGATGCCGATTTGAAAAAACTGGATAAAAAGCTGACTACCATTATTTCGAATGCAAAAAAAGACGATAAAGGAAATCCTTCAAAAGACATTACGCTGGAATCGGAATCGCTGGCAGATCTCCATTTCAATAATACAGTTCAGGGAGCCAAACAAGACACTGGTGATCACAAAACGGTTTACATTTTCTTCGGATTAGCCTTATTGATTTTGTTTGTTGCCTGTATCAATTATGTAAATCTGACGACAGCCAGAGCCAGTATACGAGCGAAGGAAGTAGGCATGAAAAAACTTTTAGGCGCCACACATTCCCATTTATTCGGCCAGTTTATGACTGAATCTGTATTGACCTGCCTTTTGAGTTTAGGTTTTGCTTTGCTATGGATCTATGCTTTGATGCCTGCGTTTAATGATTTGACAGGAAAGTTATTCGTACTGTCAATGACGAATTCATCATTATGGTATGTATTATTTGGAACAACATTTTTTGCAGTTTTACTGACCGGTATTTATCCATCCCTGCTTTTATCGTCCTTCAAACCCTTTGAAACATTGAGAGGAAACAATGTTTTTGGATCGAACAATGGCAATTTTAGAAAAGGCTTGGTGATTGTGCAATTCACAGTTTCGGTTGTCTTTTTGATTTCCACGCTGATCGTTTTTCAGCAAATGAAATTCATACAGGACAAAAAAATGGGTTATGACCGTGGCCGGACATTTACTTTCATGCTTCCATGGAATTTAGTGCCCAAAGTTGAAGCGAAAATGGTTAAAGCACGGCTTTTAAATCAGCCTGGAATTGAGGATGTAACTATTTCTAGCTCAAATATTGTCGATATCAGCAGCAGCCATAGCGGCAGTCTGGATTGGGATGGTCGTCCTGCTGATTTTCAGCCAACTGTCGGGCAAATCAGTGTTGAGCCAAATTTTCAATCCCTGTTTAATCTGAAAATGTCCGATGGCCGGTGGTTTACTGAAAATAGCGCAGTTGACAATGATAACGTGGTTTTGAATGAAGCGGCAGTCAAAAAACTGAATATACCAAAACCTGTAATCGGGCAACGTTTTCATTTTCAGGGCAAAAAGGGAAAGATAATAGGTGTGGTAAGGGATTTTCATTATAAAAGTTTGCGGCAGAAAATTGATCCGCTCGTTTTATTTGCGAATGCAGATTGGAGTAATGGGATTTATGTGAAATATACAAAAGGAAATGAAGCCCAGGCAATTAAGTCTGTGGAGAAAGTCTGGTCGGAAATGATACCAAATTATCCGCTGGATTATAAATTCCTTGATGACACGTTTGACAGTCTATATAAAAATGAACAACGCAGTGCAACACTTTTCAATACATTTACGATCGTCGCCGTTTTAATTTCCTGTCTGGGTTTATTCGGACTTGCAACATTTACTGCTGAACGACGGATCAAGGAAATCGGTATAAGAAAAGTACTTGGCGCCTCTATTTCCGGTATCGTAAAACTGCTCTCGACGGATTTCGTGATTTTGGTATTAATATCGGTTATCATCGCATCACCGATAGCATATTATGCAATGAATAATTGGCTGGAAGGTTTCGCTTACCGGATAGAAATTCACTGGTGGATTTTCCCTATGACTGGATTATTGACTGTGTTGATTGCTGTGTTTACCATCAGCTTTCAAAGTATCAAAGCAGCGATGATGAATCCGGTGAAAACGTTGAAATCGGAATAATGTTTACCAGATTATTGGTAATTTATAATGTTTAAAATTGTTATCCCTGGTAAGTACAATTAGGCTATCACAAATAGCCTGAGCAATAATGATTCTGTCAAACGGATCTCTATGAAAAATAGGTAAGGTTATTAATTGATTTGTGTGCAGAAAGGTAATAGGTAATAAATGGAAGTCATTTTTACTAACGTGCCATTCCAATTCCTGAAATGGCATTTCTATTTTCAATTTGTTGATATTTATCTTAATGGCAATCTCCCAGAAGGTTGCTATACTTATGTATTTAAGGTTATCAGGATCTTCAATGATCACTTTTGAACTCTGCGAAAGTTCACTGTCGCCATTAATAAACCAAAGAAATGTGTGTGTATCCAATAAATAATTCATTACATATAATCCTTAAAGTCATCAAGAGGTTCGTCGAAATCCGGAGACATTTTAATTTTGCCTTTGGCACTTCCAAACTGAGGAATAATTTTCTTTTTTTTCTCTTTACTCGATTTCTCAATTAGAAAATCAATGAAATCATTAACCTCTTCTTTCAAGTCAGGGGTTAAAGTTTCTAGTTTCGTATGAATTGATAAAGTGCTCATTTTTACTTTTTTGTCTGTTATACAAATATAAAAATAACTGCCTGTTTAAAGTTAATAATATTGAATGCATATTTGATAGAGCACTCAGAAAATTTAGTAGACAATAGTGAAATTACAATACTCCTTTTGGGGAACCCAGCCAAGGTTTTTTTACAGTCCAATACCGAACGAAAGTGTCCATAATCGGACACTTTTTTTATTCAATTTTTAATATAAAATGCTTATAATGAATTAGTTGAATAGGTTTCTTTTTGCTTGGTATAATAATTTCACTTCCCCATAACAGATAGTCCTGAAACTTTGTTTTGAGCGGATTATTTAACCCGGAAAATCAAAAAAAGCAACCCATTTAGCTATGAAAAAGTATTTTATCATTGTACTAACCACTGTTAATTCAATTGCCTTCGGACAATCGCGATCTGTCAATAAAAATATTGAAGATGATGGAAAGTCCATGTCGATTCATATTAGCGGAACAATTGATGGACAAACAATAACATATGATCATACTTTTGATCTGTCTTTTCTGGATAAATCTGAGCGTATGGCGTTGAAGGAGAAGGTTCTAGATTCGTTGGATCTTTCTTTTCCTCCTGCTCCAAAATCTCCGATAGCACCTTTATTTGAGGAAGGGTCTGAGCCGGTAATTTCGAAGAGTAAAAGCAGAGTGATTGAAAAAACTGAACATACAGAAACAGTCTGTGATAAGAAACAGCCTTTTTCAAAACAGATAAAATATAACTCGGAAGGGCAAATGTATATGCACTATCAGTTTGTCAAAAACGGAGAAGATTTTGAATATGAAAGAACGTTGAACGCAAACGGAAAATCAGAAAAAGAGCGTCAGCAGATTATAGCAGAAACAGAACAGGAAATAGGGTTTTCAACCGATAAATAACCATTAGATGATACGTAATTACTTCAAAATTGCTTTCAGAAATCTCTGGAAAAGTAAGGGTTATGCTTCGATTAACATTGTCGGGCTTTCGGTCGCTTTTTGCATCAGTATTTTCCTTTTTCTGACAGCGTATTTTCAATTGTCTTTTGACAGTTTTCACAAAGATGGCGACCGTATCTTTCAGGCTTATTTGTTTTCTAACAATCCTGAAAAAGAAGAAAAAAGTGGTACACTCCCGATGCCGCTGACACCAGCGTTAAAAGCAGAATATCCGGAAGTTGAAGCAGCAGCCAGATTAATGAATGGCGGTAGCTTGGTTGAATATAAAGGAAAATATTTTGATAAACAGGTGATGCTAACCGATCCTGATTTCCTGAAAATATTTTCTTTTCCGATGTTAAAAGGAAATTCACAAACAGCGCTAAATGGCCTTAGTGACATTGTGATCAGTGAGAATATGGCCAAAGCCGTGTTTGGAACAGAAGATCCGGTTGGAAAACAAATACAACTGGGATCGGAGGGTGGAAATCAAAAGCAATATATCGTAACAGGTGTGTTAGCCGATTTTCCTGAAAACTCAACCATTCAATATGATGCATTTATACGTATTGAAAATCACGAAGACTATCAGCAGCAGAAGGATCATTGGGGCGCTATGTCTCATAATGTATATGTGAAACTGACTCCAAATGCCGATCAGGCTTCTTTTGAAAAACGATTGAAATCTTTTTCAAAAAAATATTTTGCTGATAACATTACGAGTTTGAAAAAACGTGGAGCAAAACCTGATGAACGTGGTGATATTTTTGCGATAAGATTACAGAAACTGGCTAATGTACATTTTGCCAAAGACATTTCCGGTGGTTCATCTTCTTCAACGTTAATTTATGCGTTGATGGGTATAGCAAGTTTTATTCTGCTTATCGCCTGTATCAATTTTATTAATCTAAGTGTTGCCCGTTCCTTCACACGGGCCCGGGAAGTAGGTGTTCGCAAATCACTTGGTGCCCTTAAAAATCAGCTTTTTGTTCAGATTTGGGGTGAAACGTCTATGATCTGTTTTGTTGGTTTTCTTGCCGGACTTCTGTTAGCTTATGCATTTTTACCACAATTTAATGCTACGTTTAAAGGGAAATTAACGCTGGGATATGTTTTTCAGCCGGAGACTTTGACTATTATTTTCGGACTTTTTGTACTTGTCACATTGGTTGCAGGCGGGTATCCGGCGTGGCAAATGTCCAAGTTTAATGCGGTTGAAGTTTTAAAAGGAAAAATCACTTTGAAGCGTCCGGGGATTTTACGTAACTCTCTTATAGTAACACAGTTTACTTTATCAAGTTTGTTGATTTGCTGTACAATTATTGCTATCCAGCAAGTCAGTTTTCTTCGCACACAGCCACTTGGTTTCAACAAAGATCAGGTAATCAGTATTCCGGTTGGAAACAAGGCGAACGGCCAGCAGGTTTTACGCAGAATGCATAACGCGCTGGACAATGATCCGACTATTCTTGGTATTTCAGGAAGCGCTGTAAATCTTGGTGTTGGGAAAGATCATAGTACTTCCAGAAGCGTGATCGGTTTTACTTACAAGGAAAAAGAAATTTCTTCTGACTGGGTTTCTATTGATTACGAATATGCAAAAACGCTGGGAATCAAGTTGCTGGATGGCCGCGAGTTTGATCCTGCTTATCCGACAGATTCTCTGGATCGCGTGATTATAACCGAGCAAATGGCCAAAATGATTGGAGAGAAGGATCCGGTTGGGAAATATTTCCAAACTGATACAGCAGGTATCAAATATCAAATTATCGGTCTTGTTCCCGATTTTCATTTGTATTCATTAAAAGCAGATCAAAAACCGATTACTTTACATCTTTCTCATTCTGAGGCAATAAATTATATTTTTGTCCGTGTGACTCCGCAAAGTTTGGCAGGAGCCATGGACAAACTGAAATTAGTTTGGAAAGAAGTCGCTCCGCAAGCTGAATTCATAGGTTCCTATATGGATGAAAATACGGATTCATGGTATAAAGAAGAGGAGCGTCTTTCACAGATTTTTAGTCTGGCGTCAGGTGTTGCCATTTTGCTTTCATGTCTTGGTTTGTTTGCGGTTGCGCTTATGGTAATCGAGCAGCGGACAAAAGAAATTGGCGTTCGTAAAGTATTGGGTGCCAGCATTTCCAGTATCGTTTACACGCTCTCTGAGGATTTTGTCAAAATGGTTGTTTTATCCATTATTATCGCTACTCCGCTTGCCTGGTTTTTCATGCAGAAATGGTTGGACAACTATTCCTACCGGATTGAAATCAGTGCCTGGATCTTTGTTGCCGTAGGTATTTCTGCGATTATCATTGCGTTGGCAACAGTTAGTTTTCAATCGATAAAAGCAGCGCTGATGAATCCGGTGAAGTCTTTAAAATCGGAATAAATCAATGTGGTGAAATAATATTTCTTGCCTAACTTCTTAAAGATAAAACGATGATAAGCAATCACATTAAAGTGGCATTCCGGAGTTTTCGCCGGCAGACTTTTTTTTCGCTTGTGAATGTTGCCGGCCTTGGCGTCGGACTTGCGGCGTGCTGGCTTATCGGAATTTATGTTTATTACGAAAGAAGTTTTGATGAATTTTTGCCAGATGCTGATCGTATCTTTTCGGTAACAATTGATTTTAAAATGGGTGGTGAAGAAGGTAAAACTACCAATACGCCTCCACCGCTTGGACCAAGATTATCAGCAGATTATCCGGAAATTGAAATGACAGCGCGGACATTCAATCTGGGAAGTGCGATTGTGCGTCGCAGTGTTTCCGGAGACGAACCGCTGCAATACAACGAAACCACAGCGATGGCTGTGGATACTTCCTTTTTGAAATTATTTGCTTTTCCGATGAAGGAAGGTAATTTTTCGGCGCTTGACAAGTCTGGTAGTTTGGTGTTAACGGAAAAAACTGCGGAAAAATATTTTGGTGGACAATCGCCGGTAGGTCAGGCTCTGGAAATAAATGGAAACGTTTATACGGTTTCCGGAATTGTAAAAGATCTTCCTGCGACTTCCTCCGTGCAGTTTGATTTTTTGTTGCCCATGGCTGATTTTCGCGTTGTCGAAAATTTTGCATGGAGCTGGATTTGGCTGCAAGTGGATACCTGGGCAAAATTTCAGGAAAAACCAACGTCAGAAACAATAGCAAGTCTGGAATCGAAATTTCCTGATATGGTAAAAAGATATGCGCCAGCCGCATATGAACGGGTTGGGCAGGATTTTTTGAAACAACTTCAAAATGGCGATAAACTGGATGTCAAATTAATTCCTCTAAAATCATTACACCTCAATGCCGCAGGTTTTTATTCCCGGTTGACAACACTTGGAGACAAACAGCAGGTTAATATTTTCTCGATTGTCGGCGGTTTAATCCTCTTGCTTGCCTGTGTAAATTTTATGAATTTGTCCACAGCAAGGTCGATCAAACGGACCAGAGAAGTAGGGATTCGTCGTGCATTAGGATCAAATAAAAATGTTTTGGTAGGACAATTTCTGACTGAGTCTTTATTATTCAGTTTGATTGCGATGCTTCTGGCTGCCGTTTTAACTTCGATAACATTACCTTTTTTTAATAAACTTACAGGATTAAGACTGGAAGTGGCAGATCTTTATTCATTTAAAATATTGCCATTTGTATTGCTCCTGCCACTTTTAACCGGTTTGGTCTGCGGGTTATATCCCGCCTTCTATTTTTCAAAATCCAAAACAGTAGATATTTCCAAAATGTCAGGCACGGCAGCCTCTGGTGGACATGTCCTTTTGCGAAATGGTTTGGTTGTATTTCAATTTTCGGTATCTATCGTATTGATGTTAGGCGCTTTTGTGGTTTATGAACAATTACACTTTGCCACAAAAATATCTCCCGGCTTAAATCGTGAAAATGTCCTGATTATTGAAAATGGACGCCATTTGGGAAATGCTTCCGCAAAAGAAACTTTTCGCCAGCAATTGGCGCAAATTCCTGGCGTAGTCAATACAACATATTCAACCTATCTGCCTTCTCAGGGAAGTTTTGGAGATTATTATGAGCCGGAACAAGGCGATCAAAAACATGCGGTCGTCAAAAATCTGCTGCTCAGTTCCTTTATGACCGACGTTAATTTTGTTCCAACATTAGGGATTGAAATTATTGCCGGACGAAATTTTCTCTCGGATACAGGAAGTGATTCGGCCAGTGTGATTTTAAATGAAGCGGCGGTAAAAGCCATGGGCTGGGAAAGTGGTGTTGGCAAATGGATGCGTTATCCAGGCGGTAGAAATCAGCGTTTTCAGGTTGTTGGCGTGATGAAAAATTTCTATAACGGTTCTGTAAAATTAGCCATTGAACCCATAGCAATCTTTAACGAATCATCCAAAAGTTATCAAACCTGGGATTCAAATGTAGCTGTAAGGTTATTACCAGGCACTGAAAAATCAGTTATTCAGAAAGTGGAAGCACTTTGGAAAACATCCGTTAAAGAGGCACCCTTTGAACACGATTTTCTTGATTCATCTTTCGCGAGACTTTATGTTTCCGAAGCAAAAACAAGTACCGTTTTAGGCATTTTTACCGGCTTAGCCTTGTTTATTGGTTGTTTAGGGTTATTTGCGCTGGCTGCATTTACGGCCGAACAGCGTACGAAGGAAATAGGAATCAGGAAAGTGCTGGGCGCTTCCGTTTTCGGGCTGGTGAGTTTATTGTCCAGAGACTTTCTCAAACTTGTATTTATGTCCATTATTGTATCAACGCCTTTGGCGTGGTATGCGGTGGATAAATGGCTGGAAAATTATGCTTATCGCGTCAATGTTTCCTGGCAAATTTTCGCTATTGCAGCCGTTGCAGCTATTGTTATTTCTTTGGTAACGATCAGTTTTCAAAGTGTCAAAGCGGCCCTCTCCAATCCTGTTAAATCACTCCGTTCAGAATAATAAACCTAACTTCCTATGTTCAGAAATTACCTCAAAATCGCCGCCAGGAATATTTGGAAGCACAAGGATTATTCCTTCATCAACATTGTCGGACTGGCGATGGGAATGGCCGTTTCCATGCTGATACTCATGTTTGTGATGCATGAGTATAGCTATGATAAATTTCATAAAAACGGGGAGAGGATTTTCGCAGTTCTTGGTAAAGTCAAGATGGGTGAGAATGATATGCAGTTTAATTTTTTCAATGCGAAACTTGCGCCGCAGGTGAAAGAATTAAGCCCTGAAATTCTGGATTTTGTCCGTTTACGGCAGTCTTTTCGTGGCGTAACAATCAAGAATCCTGAAAACTCGGAGGGCTTGTTTAATGAACCCAATTTTATGTTTGCTGATCCGTCTTTTTTCAAAGTGTTTTCTTTCAATTTAAAGGAGGGAAATGTAGACGGAATTCTGAAAAAACCTTACACGATGGTTATTTCGGATCGGATTGCAAAGAAATATTTCGGAGAGAAAGATCCGGTTGGAAAAACACTTTTGTACGAGGGAAAACATTTGTTTGAAATAACGGGTGTTGCACAGAATCCGCCATCCAATTCCTCTATTAATTATGATTTCGTCGCGTCCATTATTACAATCCCTCAATTAAGCGAAAATGATAAAAATATGTGGGAAACGGCTGGTGCTTTTAAAACATATTTTTTGCTGAATTCAGAAAAATCGGTTTCCAAAGTAGAAAAAAATATCGCCAGGGGAGGAAATATCATTGGCAATTTTGATAAGGAAGCAAGCTATTCGCTTGAAGGATTTTCTACCATTCATTTAGGTAATAATTTTAAAGATTCCGGTAATACCAAATTGATTAAAATATTTGCCGGAGTTGCTTCCCTGATCTTATTTCTGGCACTTTTCAATTATATGAACTTGACAACGGCGCGGTCCACATTGCGCGCGAAAGAAGTCGGCGTCCGGAAAGTCGCAGGGGCGGGAAGAAGCGGATTGATCAAACAATTTTATACCGAATCGGTACTGGTTTGTTGTATTGCTTTTGGTCTGTCCTTTATTCTGGTTGAGATTATGCGTCAGCCTTTTTACAATTTATTGAATTTGACCATTGATTCTACTTTTCTTTTTTCACCGACTTTTATTGGTCTGTTAATTACCATTCTCTTACTGAGCGCATTTATAGCTGGTAGTTATCCCGCCTTGATCTTATCCGGTTTCTCTCCAATAGAAGTATTAAAAGGCAGGTTTGGAAGTCAGCAAAAAGGCGCATCGTTACGGAAAATGTTTATGATCTTCCAGTTTACTGTTTCCATTGCGCTCATTGTTTGTAGCTTTATTGTGCAGGAGCAATTGAGTTTTATGCAGAATATGAAACTGGGATTCAATAAAGATCAGATGCTCAATATTCCTTTAAGTGGCTCAATTGGCAAAAATTATTTCGCTTTAAAAAATGAAATAGCGGCACTTACTGGTGTTGAGGAAGTTTCTTATTCGAGTACGGGGTTGTACAAAGGATATGATATGTTTTTTGAAAAAAATAAAACAACTAAAAAGGATGTTAGTGTCGCTTTTGCAGAAGTTGACGCTAATTATATGAATACTTTACAACTGGCCTGGAAAATAAAACCGCAAGGCACTTCCTGGACAAATGGAAAAAGCATGTTAATCAATGAAGTTGCTGTTAAAGAACTGGGATTAAAAGGTGACCCGATCGGACAAAAAGTTTTTAATAAAACGATAGCCGGCGTGTTGAAAAATTTTCATTTTACCCCGACACAGGGAAAAATGATGGCTATGAGTTTATTTATTTTAAGTGATACTACAAATTTATTAGCCGATGGGGAAAAGTCTGGCATTTTGTATGCCAAAATGGATCCGAAATCCAACATTGTTGAAAAGATAAAATCAATAGAAAAAATTTATAAAAAATATTCTGCTGACAAACCATTTGACTATTATTTTCTGGATGATGCCTTTAATGAGACTTTCAAAACAGAAATCCGCATGTCAAAAATGTTTACTGTTTTCACAGCTTTTGCCATTTTTATAGCATGCATGGGATTATTTGGCCTTGTAACATTTACAGCAGAAACAAGGACAAAAGAAATCGGAATCAGGAAGGTTTTAGGTGCTAGCGTTACCAGTGTTGTAGCGCTTCTTTCAAAAGATTTTTTCAAACTTGTTTTTATTTCTGTGATCCTTGCTTCGCCGGTTGCCTGGTATTTTATGGATAAATGGTTACAGGATTTTACATATAAAATCGGAATCTCATGGTGGGTTTTTGCAATAGCGGGTTTAATAGCGATGGTCATCACATTATTCACCGTAAGTTTCCAAAGCATTAAAGCAGCATTGATGAACCCTGTAAAATCCCTTAAAACAGACTAAAAAGACACATCTAAACATCAATCATATGAGCCATATAGCTATCCCGATTCCAAACATTCCAGGAAGGCATGAAATCGAAATTGAAGTAACTGTGAATGGGCTGAAAGAACAGCTTCATTACCGCGTCGAACTTTTTTATTGGGACAATTGCTCAAACCCTAACGGGCACCGGGCAGATTGTATCAGTGAAATGCTTTCGCATCAGGATCCGGAATGGGCGGTTTACTATATCGGAGCGCCAAATGATGAATATGTGCCGATTACTTTTGTCAAAAAAGAAAGCAGGTGGCTGTTGCAGAAAAGCCGCGCTACCGCATAAACTTTTACCACCAGACAAAGGTCTCTTTTATTCCTTATTGGAATAGAAGAGACCTTTTTTTTGCAATTTTCTTTATTTGCAACAACGTTGCGTTTAATTATTAATTTATATATTTGCATCATTGTTGCATTTAAATATTGAAAAATGAAAAAGAATTTATTAAAAACATTAATCGCTTTAAGCATTGTATCAGGCCTGTTTTCTTGTGATAAAGATGATAAAGAAACAGTGACCCCAGTAGAAGAAACAGAGTATAAGTACATTCGTATTTTGGTTAATGATGAACTTACAAAGGAGTTATCACTGGTAGATCCTGTGAAATTTTCAGTTGAATCTTTCCTGGCTCAATTTCCTAAAACGGCTTTGTATCCAACGAAAGCTGGAAGATTTGGGGCGATTATAAGTACTGCAAACAATACTTTGCAAATTTTTGATACCGGTTTTGAAGGACATGGAGATCATGTTGATATTAAGGGTACACCAAAGCTGGGTGCGTTAACCGGAAATAGTAATAAACCGACACATTTCAAGAGTAAGGGTAATGAAATCATAACCTTCAATGATGGCGACGGGACGTTAAGTATTGCAAACGAAGCCGATTTTCATGTAAGCGGCGCGACGATGAAAACCATCAATGCCGGCAATGTTGCACATCACGGAGCTATGACCAAGTTTGACAATGGCAGTTATTCAATTACTGAGAAAGATGGATCTGTTTCAGGATCTTTACCGGAAAGAGTAAAAATTATTGATGCCAGTGGTAAAACACTTTTTGCTTCGACAATCCAGACCAAGGGAATCCATGGAAATGCAAGTGATGGTGTTACTTCACTTTATGGTTCAATGAGCGGTATACTGGTTGTTGAGCCGACAGGCAAGCAGCACTTAATTGCTCATCCTGCAAATTTTGGAACAGCATGGTTCAGCTCAATATTGGAGGCAAAAGGGGCGGAGAAATTTATCGGTTATTCGGCTGCTGTCGGAGCTTATTTGATTGATCCGGTTTTGGATAAAGTAACATCGGTTATTGAAAGTGCTGATTTAATTCAGGTTAAGCTTGATTATGCAGGAAATAAATTGATCGCTTTTCTATATAGCGGCGAGGTTAGAATTTATGACCTGAAAACGAATACAATGTTAAAGAGCGGTTCTGTATTATCTGCAATAGCGAAAGATGAAACACAGAAACCGCAAATTGAAGCAACTTCAAAATATTTGTACTTGACGCAGCCAAAAAGTGGTGAGTTATTACAAATTAATATTGCGGACTTTACCAAAGTGAAAAGAATCAAGGTTTCTGCGACACCTTATCAACTGAGTATTCTCGGAATCGAGTCCAGCGAAAGCCACTAATTATCAAAATAATATCCTGATAATTTGTTATCAGGATATTATTTTCATTTAAAACCACCACTTTTCATATCCGGAAACAGCTTTCCATTTACTTTTTGGTTCAAAATGATTCCAGATTATTTCCGAAACCCTGCGTATCAGATCGTAGCCTTCATTATCTCTTTGCCAACGCTCGTCCTGCTGATTTTTGGTTGTAATACAAAAAACATAATCGCCATGGGGAGCGTGCACCATCACCACTTCTGATTTTGCCTGATTTACTGCCCCGCTTTTTGCTCCGGTTTTAATAAATGGTGGAATTTGGGATAATGCTTCTCCGTCCCAGAATTGCATTCCCAGATAGCGATACATTCTTTCACTGGCAGCCGGACTGATCACTTTTCCTTGTCGTATCATTACCATCAACTCAGCCATTTCCCGTGGTGATGTTTGTCCCCAGCCATAAGTCGCCTGATTTTGTTTTCGTCCGGGTGTTCTGGAATTGACGCGGGTATAAACAAAACCATTGGTTTCAAGCCATTGATTTATAGTTGCTCCGCCGCCAGCCAGTGCCTGTAACCATAAACTTCCGGTATTATCACTTAATGAAATCATTAAATGAATCACTTTTGGCAAAGGGATTTTGGTACTGTCGCGAAATGAGCCGGTTATGCCGTCATCATATTTAAGGGAATCGCGATAGGTGAGAAGTTGATCAAATTGAAGCTCACCTTTATTTATTTTATCAAAAACCCCGATCAAAATTGGTATTTTGACCATGCTTGCGGTTGGGAAAATTGTATCCGAATTGATGGAAGCAACCTGATCTGTTTTCAGATTTCGCACATAAATTCCTGCATTTCCTTTAAAACCTGTCATTGCTTTTTCAAGTTTCTGAGTGAGTTTTTTATCAAATTCAGAATGAACAGAATTGAGAATTTGTGCGGTGACGGTAAAATGTAGCAGCAATAAGATTATAAAAAAACAAATACGTTTCATATAGTAAAAAGAGAGTGTAGAAAAATGCGTCAAAAATTAAAAGTTAATTTAAATATAATACCAGTTACTAATTGTCTTAAAATGAATCATTTGAAAGGTTATTTAAATTTGTTTTTAAAATGATAACATAAATATTTAGAATAAAAGTGTGGAATGGTTTCCATTACCACATTTTAAAATTTCCTCAGTTTTTGTTTAATCTGTGGAAATTTTAAATAAAAATTCAATCACTTCAAATATAAAATCCACAATATAGAGTGGAAGGGTACACACTTTTAGAATCTTTGTGTATGGAACATATTTTGTACGAAGTGGTGGTGAAGGGCGAACAAGCTATCCGACTTACCCGTAATAACTCCATAACATATAGGAAAGATGATAAGTAAATCTGCATACACCGAACACGAATTGATATCTTCTTTAAAGTGTAATAGTAAGGAAGCTTTCGAATATCTCTACGACCATTATGCTTCGGCGCTGTATGGTATCATCATGAAAATTGTGAAAGATGAAGAGAAAGCAGCGGATGTAATGCAGGATTCATTTTTGAAAATCTGGAAGAATATTGACAGTTATAATACGGAGAAAGGCACTCTTTTCACATGGATACTTAATGTCGCCCGAAATACTGCCATAGATCGTTTGAGACTGGATGTAAAAAAGGAGAATTCAGTTAGTTGGGATATGGTCCCGGAATCTGAAATGGGCAATAATGTTATTTTTAACCCGATCCCAGCTACAATTGACATTCGTGCAATTGTTTCCCGATTACTACCTGAAAAAAGTGTTTTAATTGATCTTGTTTACTTTCAGGGATATACGCATGAAGAAGTATCTGAGAAATTAAGCTTGCCGCTTGGAACAGTAAAATCGAGAATTCGTAAGGCGCTAAATGAGTTAAGAGAAATTTTTGATGTAAATAATTTCGCTTTACGCGTGGCCTAAAATATAAAAAATGAATTATTAAGCCAGTTCCTCGTATCGGGGGACTGGCTTTTTGATGTAGTTCAGTATAAACCGGAAAAATAATTTGAGAAGTCAATATTAAATTTTCTTAACATACTATTTTTCAGTAAAATAACTAATACTACATATCACGAATTTTCCAGGAGGGAATATCCAAAGTGTTCTACAATAGCTTAGAAGTGTTTTGTTCCCCTAATTCCTTGGAGACAATTCACCTTAAAATAATAGTTTTCTTGAATGAATGAAATTTGTGGAGTTAGCGCAATGCTTAATTTGACGCTTGAAGTTTAACTAATATACATGCTTTATTTTTCATATTTTTCTTTTGAAATAACATTTAGAACAAAATTGTAGCAAATTGTAGAGTAAGTTTGATAACGTATAATAAATAGCGTTCAATATTTGTTTTTACAGAATACCTAACTCTCTGAGCATGATTCGATTTGTAACCTGATTTTAAAAGTCAGACGCAAATCGTGATTCAAAGTAGCTACCGGCTGTCTCAACTGTTAACTCTTTAAGTATTAAGAAAAACGATCATAAATTTCATTGAAATCCCGAATCGGAACATAGTAATTTTCAACTGGCCGATAGAAAATATTGGCTAACTACTCAATTCGATTATTGTTGATAACTTGGAAAAGTTATATTTAAAATTAATCTTGCAAATCTGCTGTATTAGCTAAGAAATAGTTTTAGATAATTATATAATGTGCTGATATTAACCATATTTAGCGTTTTTATATAGTAGATTTAGTTGTTTTTTACGTGTAGAATTAGTTTAATTTGAATCGTAGATATAGTTAACAAATGAATATAATATAAAATTAATCATAAAAATGATTTGATTTTTAAATAGAATTTTTTTTACATTTGCACTGTCGACACCTCCATAAGTAACCATAGAAGTTTAACTAGATAATCATTCATTATAAAAAATGACTATTAGTTAAGCCATCCGCTAATCCGTTAAGAAGTTAATATTGTCTGGGTTTTAATTCAGTTAATCAGAAGTTGTCTGATTAATCAGAGCCTTTACATTGTAAATATTTCATTCACAACTTTATTTAACCCGTAAATTTCTCATCATTATCGTTAATAACTATACAACCTCATGAAAAAAATTTACTCCTTTATGGTGATGTGCATAATGGTCTTATGCTTATCATTAAACCAATCACACGCAAAAGCTACCCCGAATCTTTCAGAAGCTTCTCCACCGGAACTACTACTGCTGATTGTGGATGTGACAACAATGTCTTAACAAATGGAAGTTTTGAAAACGGTAATACAGGCTGGACAACATCTGGAAGTTTTTCAACGAAAAATACGGATTACAATGTCTGTGGAAGTTATGCAACCGTTCTAAACGGCGCTGGTAATATTTACCAGCAGGTTGCTGTTGCTCCTGGTTCTGTTGTTCGCTTCTCAGCATATGGTGGTTACCATGTAAAAAACGGCCAGACATTTAAACTTTCTTTTTATACTTCAGGTGGTGCATTAATTGCAGCGAACGCCGTTTCAGTTGCCGTTGACTGGGATGTTGATAAAGCTCCTAGTAGTGGTCCTATATTAAAACAATATGTTTTGAATGCAACGGCACCGGCAGGAGCTGCATTTGCTCGTGCTGAGGCTTATGGATCAGGAGATTACTTTAAGATCGATGGTGCTTGTATGCAGGTTACACGTCCTCCGGCTGACTGCGGATGTACAGATAACGTTCTTACGAATGGAAGTTTTGAAGACGGCAACACAGGTTGGACAACTAGTGGAAGTTTTGAAACGAAAAATACAACATATGACGTTTGCGGAACTTATGCAACTGTTCTAAATGGTACTGGTAGTATTTATCAGCAATATGCTGTTGCTCCTGGTTCTGTTGTGCGCTTCTCGGCATATGGCGGATACCATGTTCAAAAAGGCCAGACATTTAAACTTTCCTTTTATAATGCGGGCGGTACTTTAATTGCAGCAAATGCAGTTTCAGTAGCTGTTGACTGGGATGTTGATACTGCACCTTCAAATGCGCCGATATTAAAACAATATGTTTTGAACGCAACAGCGCCGGCAGGAGCTGCATTTGCTCGTGCTGAGGCATATGGATCAGGTGATTATTTCAAAATGGACGGTGCATGTATGCAGGTAACACCACCTCCGGCTGATTGTAACTGTGACGGTAATACTTTGGTTAACCCAAGTTTCGAAACCTTTACAACAGTAGGCGGAACGCAAATTCCAACAGGATGGAGCTCTTCAAATGATGCAGGCAAGATTTTCACTGATGACGATGCATATGCTGTTTGTGGAACCAAGAATGGTTTATTAGGTACTTCTGGCGGTAGTTTCTGGCAGGATGTAAATACAATTCCAGGAAGCACAGCAGTATTGAACATCTGGGGTGGATACCATGTAAAAGCAGGTCAAAAATTCCAGCTTATCTACCTGAATGCTGCGAAAGCTCAAATCGGAGCGGTTGCGGCAGAAGTAGCGCTTAACAAAGCGGTTGAGGATCTTCCGGCAACTGGGCCAAACGGCATGACAAAATATACTTTGACAGCGGGTGCTGCACCGGCAGGAACGTCATACATACGTGTGTTGGGTACTGCAACAGGTAACTATTTAAAAGTTGACAACGCTTGTCTTAAAATTACTGCACCGGTTTGTGAAACTTGTACAGGAAACGCCATGCTGAATCCAAGTTTTGAAGATGGCACAAATAGCTGGACAAAAACAGGAGCAGGTACATTTGCTACTTCAACAGACTATGTAGTATGTGGCGTTAAATCGGCTAAATTGACTGACAAGGTTGCGATCTCTACAGCAAAAAACAATTGCTCCTGGAAATACAATCACCTGGTCTATGTATGCTGGCTATGACGGTTCGAACGCTGGCTTCACACAAACTTTGAAAGTTAAATTCTTTAACGGAACAACTGAATTAACATCTTCTACTGTGACTGTGGTGATTGACAAATCTGTAACAGCTACAACAGTTGGTTTGAAAAAATATACATTAACAAAACAGGCTCCGGCTACCACAACGTCTGTTGTTCTTGAAATTTCATCGAGTGCAGGTACTGTCTACACTGATCTTGGTTGCTTTACTATCAAAACAGATACGCCGCTTCCTGTAACACTTACAGATTTCAGCGTGAAAAAAGAAGGTACAAGTGCTTCTCTTGCATGGAAAACAACAGCTGAAACCAATTCGAAATCTTTTGAAGTACAACACAGCCTAAACGGTAAAGAGTGGGCAGTTTTAGGTTCAGTTGATGCTCAGGGTGAAAGTTCAGTTACAAAATCTTACAACTATACACATGCTACCCCTGCTAACGGCAACAACTTGTATCGTTTGAGAATGATCGATAACGATGAAACGTTTGCTTACAGCAGAATTGTCAGTGAAAATTTTGTTACAGATGAGTCCGCATTACTTTACCCCAACCCAAGTTCGAATTTCATGAAGCTGAGAGATGGCAAAGAAAAAATTGCCAGCATCCAGATTTATGACATCAGAGGTGTAAAGGTTAGAGATTTCGTTCCGAAAGAAGGTGTTGATGTTGACATCAGCAATCTTTCAGCAGGAAGTTACATCGTGACCTTTAAACAAAGCAATGGTCTGGTAACCAAACAAAAAATCTCGGTAATCAGATAGTAAGAAGCGTTATTAGTTTCAAATTCCTTCACCTGTTTGTTCGGGTGAAGGAATTTTTTATTTAAGGCAAGTTCATTATTCCGGGTAAAAGATTAATCAGAGTATCAGCATTTATATTTCCAATATTAAGTTTTTCATATCATTACGATATTGTTACCTTTTTGGCAATTATTCCATTTAATTTTGTGTTACTGACTTCACGTTCAGGATATAATCAGCAGAAGCATTGAAGGATTTTAATCATATTAACACACTGTCAGAACAAGCCGCTAATCTGGAAATTCCGGAAACCGGTATTCTTTCAAAGAAAGATTTCGGTGTTGATTTCAAATGGGGAACAGCTACGGCAGCATTTCAGGTTGAAGGCGCCGTTGCGGAACATGGCCGGGGAGCGTCGATCTGGGATACTTTTACTCGTCAAAAAGGTAAAATAAAAAATGGCCACCACGCGGAAATCGCTTGTGACTTTTACAATAGTTACGAATCAGATCTTGAATTAGTTAAAGAGCTTGGTTTTAAAGAATTCAGATTCTCAATTTCCTGGTCCAGGATTTTGCCGGATGGAGTTGGTAAGGTTAATGAAATGGGAATCGATTTTTACAACCGGATCATTGATAAATGTATTTCACTTGGTGTTGAACCCTGGATTACCTTATATCACTGGGATCTGCCGCAAGCACTGGAAGATCGTGGAGGTTGGAAAAACAGGGAAATCATAAAATGGTTTTCTGAATACGTTTCAATTTGTGCAGACGCTTTTGGCGGAAAAGTCAGGAACTGGATTATCCTTAATGAGCCGATGGCTGTTGCTGGTCTGGGTTATACCACCGGTATGCATGCGCCAGGCAAAAAGGGCTTATTTAATTTCCTTCCGGTTGTCCATCATTTGGCCATGTGCCAGGCAGAAGGTGGCCGAATTGTCCGTGATATGGTTCCGGGAGCTTACATTGGTACCGCACTTTCCTGTTCACATGTGCAGCCTTTTACGCAAAGTGCAAGAGATATCCGTGCAGCAAAAAGAGCAGATGCGATCATGAACCGTCTTTTTCTGGAACCTTGTTTAGGTCTGGGATATCCGGTTGATTCCTTTCCGTTTCTGAAAGGAATTTCAAAATTCATGCTGGAAGGAGATGCTGAAAAACTGGCCTTTGATTTTGATTTTATCGGACTTCAAAATTACTTCCGGGTAATTGTCAGACATTCCTATTTTGCTCCGGTTCTGTGGCTTGAAGAAGTTTCGGCCAGGAAACGAAATGTTCCGTTAACAGCAATGGGCTGGGAAGTTGCGCCGGATGGAATGTATGAAATTTTGAAACAGTTTAGCCAGTATCCGAATATTACGGAAATCATCGTTTCTGAAAACGGCGCAGCTTTTGATGATGTTTTGGAAAATGGAGAAGTTAAGGATCATAAGCGGACCCGGTTTTTTGAAGAATATCTTGCCAATATATTGAAGGCTAAAAATGAAGGTGTGAAAATAGGAGGTTACCTTGCCTGGTCGCTTCTGGATAATTTCGAATGGGCAGAAGGTTATGGACCGCGTTTCGGGTTGGTATATGTCAATTATGAAAATCAGGAACGGATCATTAAAGATTCGGGAAAATGGTTTGCGAGGTTTTTGAAGGAATAAAGGAAGAGTTCACGCAAAACAGGTAAGTAAAAACGCAAAGGACGCAAAGTTTAATCTTAGCGTACTTTGCGTTTTTCTTTTTGCTTTGCGTGAAATTTTAAAAAAACTTAAACCTTCATGCAACCTCTATTTAAGAATATACATCTTCCCTCCAAACGACAAGAAAACTTATTAGATCATGAAAAAAATTAATTTACTTTTAGCCGCCTTCGTTCTATTTATCACAATTTCTGCCAAAGCGCAGAATTCAGACGAAAAGCCTTACATCTCAAAAAACTTCACAAGCGCTTCGCTGACAAATCTTAAAGTGGAAACTTCGGGCGGTTCAATCACCGTTGCCGGCGATCAGCCAAATGGTGTTAAGGTTGAAATGTATGTTCGCCCGAATAACTGGAACGGGAAAGTCAATCTGAGCAAAGAAGAAATTGAAGACAAACTGGAAGATTTCGATATTTTTATCGGTACCGAAGGCAGTGTTTTAAAAGCAACTGCTGTTCGCAAAAACAGAAATGGCTGGGATAAAAACAGCGTTTCAATCTCTTTCAAAATCTCTACGCCGAGAAATATGGCAACCAACCTGCGTACGAGCGGTGGAAGTATTCGTATTTCTTCCCTTACAGGTGAACAAAATTTCAGAACAAGCGGAGGAAGTTTGAGAGTCTCCGATCTTGATGGACTTATCGACGGACAAACGTCTGGCGGTAGTATTGAAGTTGAAAACTGTAAAAAAGAAATCACACTGAGCACAAGTGGCGGAAGCATCAAAGCCAGTGAATTGAGTGGAAAAATTAATCTTCACACTTCTGGTGGAAGTATTACGCTAAACGGTCTTGATGGTTCTATTGTAGCGCAAACCAGCGGTGGAAGTATCAAAGGCGACGGTATCAAAGGCGATCTTGATGCAGGAACTTCTGGTGGATCAGTGCGTCTTGCAGGTCTTTCAGGAAGCGTGAAAGCACATACCAGCGGCGGAAGTATGGAAGTGGAAATTACTCAGGTTGGCAAGTTTGTAGATTTGTCGACATCTGCCGGAAGCCTGCGTGTAAATATGCCTATGGATAAAGGAATGGACCTGAACCTGAGAGGAAATAAAGTAACTGTAAGTTTGAAAAATTTTGACGGCCAGGTTGAAAAAGACCGTGTTCTTGGTAAAATGAACGGCGGTGGAATTCCTGTTAATTTGTCTGCAAACGGTGGATCTGTTTCGATCAACCAGTAAAAAATATTACCCGTAAATCTCTGTCTTTTACAGGCGTTCGCCCCTGAACAAAAGTGTCCGTTATCGGACACTTTTGTTGTTTTATGTCAATCTAAAATATTGATTATCAGGTTTATATTCTTTTGGCATAACATTTACTTTACCTGTTGTATAACGCAACCTATGAAATTCTGCTTTGCCGGATTTCCTTTCCCTAAATCCTGTCGGTCATGCTAAAAAATTACATCACAATCGCCTGGCGAAACCTTACCCGCAATAGTTTGTATGCCTTGCTGAATGTAGCGGGTCTTTCGATCGGTTTGGCCTGTGCGCTGATTGTATTCTGGTTTATTCGTTTCCAGACTTCATTTGACCATTCGCACAAAAATATTGATCACATTTATCAGATCACAACAGAGTTTCATTCAGATGGAATAGGTTATTCCCGCGGCGTCCCAGCTCCGATGTGGAAAGCCATGGAAGCGGAATTTCCGCAGTATAAATCCAGCATGTGTTTTGAAAAATATAATGCCTTCATGGCCGCTCTGGATAACAGTGGCAAGGCGGTTAAAAAATTCAAGGAAGAAGGCCCGAATTTAGCATTTGTCCAGCCTGAATACTTTTCCATTTTTGATTCACACTGGCAAATTGGTACGCCAAAAGGATCATTGAGCAAGCCCAATACCATTGTGATCAGTGAGAAAATGGCTAAAAAATATTTTGGTAGTGAAAATGCAATTGGAAAAAGTATCAAACTTGAAAACCAACTGAATCTGGAAGTAACCGGGATAATCGATAACGTTTCGGAAAATACGGATTTACCTTATGAGTTTTTTGTCTCATTTCAAACGTTGGTTGCCAATCCTAAATTTAATTACGGCGGAAGCGGACTGGACAATTGGAGTGGTGTCAATTCCAGTACCTATTGTTTTCTTCTGATCCCTGAAAATGTAAACGTGAAAGGTGTTGAAAAACAAATGGCAGCACTGAATAAAAAATATCACAGCAAGGATTTTGCCTTTTACAAACATCCGCTGATCCCTTACGCAACAATGCACCACTCCGAAAATTACTACGGAGCTATGCCTATGAAATGGGTCTGGATTATGAGCGTCATCGGAATATTTTTGATCGTTACCGCCTGTTTTAATTTTATTAATATGGCAACTGCACAAGCTTTAAGACGCTCCAAAGAAGTGGGCGTTCGGAAAGCAGTTGGTGGAACAAGAAGTCAGGTTTTTATTCAGTTTATGACGGAAACTGCTCTGATTACTTTGGCTGCGCTGGTTATTGGTTTTGGTCTTGCTATTTTAGTCGTTCCGCATATTAACAGCTGGCTGGATCAGCCGGGAACCTGGCCGGTAAATATCAATTTTGCCGATGGCCTGTTATGGATTTTCATGGGGTCTCTTTTTATAGGCGTTGTACTTTTGGCAGGTTCTTATCCTGGTGGAATTCTGGCTGGATTCAGACCAGTTTTGGCTTTGAAAGGAAATATTTCAACCCGTCAGATCGGAGGAATTTCCCTCCGCCGCGGACTTATCGTGTTCCAGTTTGTGCTGATTCAGTTGCTGGTTATCTGCACTTTGGTTGTCAATAACCAGGTTGATTTTATGTTATCCCAATCGGTTGGTTATGAAACAAAAGGAATTGCAGAAATCCAGATTCCCACACCTGATAAAGTAAATCAAAGCACTTTCAGACAGAGATTATTAGAAATCCCGGGAGTCTCGGACGCTTCTTTTTGCCTTTTTCTTCCTACAACTAATTCAAATAACAACAGTAACGTACAATTTGATACCCGCCAAAAGGAGGAATTGTGGAGCATGAATACCAAAAACGCAGACAATAATTATGTTAAAACTTTCGGTCTTCAATTTGTTGCCGGAGAAAATATTCCTAAAAGTGATACCATCCGTGGATTTTTAATCAATGAAAAAGCCGTGGAGCGTTTGGGACTAAAAAATCCTGCGGATGCGATCGGTAAAAACCTGAAAATCTGGGGCGTTACCGCGCCAATTTATGGTGTGCTCAAAAACTGGAATAACACATCATTCAAAAGCGGAATCAATCCAATCGCGGTTTTTACTTATAATGATTACAACTATCGGTGCGGCATAAAACTGAATACTGCCAATCTTCACCAGACAATGAAAAGTGTGGAGAAATTATGGAATGAGTATTTCCCGGAATATCTGTACGAACAATCATTCATGGACGATAATATCGCAAAAAGTTATGCGCTTGAAAACATGATGCTGAAACTGATCCGTGTATTTTCTTTCATTGCGATTTTCATCGGCTGCCTTGGTTTGTACGGTTTGGTCAAATTTATGGCTTCGCAGAAAACAAAGGAAATTGGTGTCCGGAAAGTTTTAGGTGCCAGTATTATCAATATTATTGGTCTGTTTGGTAAGGAAATTTCACTGCTCATCGGTGTCGCTTTTGTCATAGCCGCACCACTGGGCTGGTATGTGATGCATGGCTGGTTGCAGGATTATGAATACCGGATTCCAATCGGAGCCGAAATTATGATTCTTGCCATTACAATCACATTTGTGGTAGCAGGCGTCACGGCAGGATATGAATCGATAAAAGCTGCACTTGTAAATCCTGTAAAATCACTGAAGTCTGAATAGCGCAACCCGTCGGACGGCTTTTTCTGCCGTCCGACGGGTAATAAAAAGAAGGAAAAGATTCAAAATTTATCAGCCTGAAAATAAATAAGCCATGTTTCAAAACTATTTAAAACTCGCCTGGCGTCATCTTGTCAATCAAAAGATGTACTCTTTCGTCAAAATCGGTGGTTTTGCCATTGGTATTGCAGCCTGCCTTCTTATCGCTTTGTTTATTAAGGATGAGCTTCGGTACGATGAAGATATTCCATTTCAAAACCGGACGTACAGACTTGTTACGGTTGAAACATATCAGGGAGAAAAAATTCCTTATACATATCAACAGGCAGCGGTTGCCAAAGTCATAAAGGAAGATTATCCGGAAGTCGAAAAAGCGGGCAGATTTTTAAGTAGTGAATTGTTTGGGGCAGGGCCAAACCAGATAAGAAGGTCGGATAAACTGCAAAATGTTTATGAAGAACGTTTTGTATATATGGATCAGGATCTGATCGATATATGGGGCTTGAAAATGCTGGAAGGTGATCAGGAACATGCTTTGGATGAGCCAAATAGTCTGGTTATTGCAAAATCAAAAGCAGATAAATTCTTCCCGGGCGAAAGTGCGATCGGCAAGATTATGTTCATTAATGATGATGTCAAAAAGCCAAGAAAAGTTACCGGCGTAATTGAAGATTTTCCAAAGAATTTTCATGTAGGTTTTGATTTTCTGATGACGATGGCCGGCGTTGTATTCTACGACGGTGAACAAACCAATTGGTTGGCAACTAATTATCAGACTTATTTAAGGTTAAAAGAAGGAACGGATCAGCATAAGTTTGAATCGAAACTTTCTGCGATTACCAAAAAATATTACATGCCCCAGCTAATTGCAAGCGGACAAAAGATCGATGCGGGAGCAATTGAGGCAGATAAGAAATATCAGTTGCAGCCTGTTTCTCAAATATATTTAAGAAATGGAGAGATTCTGGATGGTTTGAACCATGGTGATATGCGGTTTATCTGGCTTTTTGGCGCCATTGCCGGATTTATTCTTTTACTGGCCTGTATCAATTTTGTCAATCTTATCAACTGCAAAATCTGCCAACCGGGCGATAGAAGTTGGTTTGAGAAAAACGGTGGGATCTGATCGAAATGGTTTGATCAACCAGTTTTTGACAGAATCGCTGGTGATCAGTTTTGTGTCGATTTCAATTGGTTTTGTACTCGCTTATATTCTCCTTCCTTTTTTCAATACGCTTTCTTCCAAATCATTGGTTTTTCCTTTCACCGAATGGTGGCCGCTGCCGGTTTTAATTCTGAGTTCGGTCGCTATCGGGGTTTTGGCTGGTTTGTATCCTGCATTTTATTTGTCCGGTTTCAAGCCGATCAATGTTTTAAAAGGACAATTGGTAAAAGGTAAAAAAGGAGCGGATTTAAGAAGCACGCTTGTCGTTTTTCAGTTTACAACTTCTATCATTTTGATCATCAGTACGTTTGTGATTTACCGCCAGGTTAATTTCATACTGAATGCAAAAGTTGGTTATAACAGAAACCAGGTTTTACTCGTGCATGGCACAAACACGTTGGGAGATAAGGTCGCTGTTTTTAAAGAAGAAATAAAAAAACTGCCGCAGGTAAAAAATGCTACGGTAAGTGATTACCTGCCGATAAAGGAAACAAAACGTAATGGAAATCCATTTTGGCAGGATGGAAAAACCAAAGAAATGGCTTCGGTAAGCGGACAGTTCTGGGTAACGGATTATGATTATATTGAAACTCTGGGTATGAAAATTGTTCAGGGGAGAAATTTTTCAAAGGATCGGAAAACGGATGAAAAAGCCGTGATCATCAATCAAAAACTTGCAAAAGAACTTGGCTTGAAAAATCCTGTTGGCAATACATTACCAATGGAACGAACAATGAAAATAGACTCGAAGTGATCGGCGTTGTCGAAGATTTTCATTTCGAATCTATGAAAGATGATATCGAACCGCTCTGTATGAGTTTGGGTTCAAGTCCTTCTATTGTTTCCATTAAGATAGGTACTTCGGATACGAAAGGAGCGATTGAATCGGTATCAAAGGTTTGGAATTCGTTGGCTCCAAATCAGCCAATCCGCTACACATTTATGGACCAGAATTTTTCCAGAATGTATGATGACGTAAACCGGTTGGGACAGATTTTCAGCAGCTTTGCGATTTTAGCGATCATTGTCGCTTCACTGGGTTTGTTTGCACTGTCTGCTTTTATGGTAGAACAACGCAGAAAAGAAATTGGAATCCGGAAAGTCTTGGGTGCATCGGTTCAAAGTATTCTTGGATTACTAACGCGCAATTTCCTGATTCTGGTACTGATTTCCGCAGTCATCGCGTCACCAATTGCCTGGTATATTATGCAGAAATGGTTGCAGGATTATAAATACAGAATTGATATTACCTGGGATATTTATGCTTTCGCCGGAATTCTGGCAGCAGCCATAGCGGTGTTGACAGTAAGTTATCAAGCCATAAAAGCAGCTTTGATTGATCCTGCGAAAACACTAAAAAGTCAGTAACAATTTTTCCCATAGTTCGGCAGAAACCGCCGTAAAGATGGAGCCACCCGTGCAACGGCTTTTTCCGCCGTCGGACGGGTAATAAAACCTGAGACTAATAGAACAATTTTCTCAAAAGGACGGGTAATAATATCCAAAAACGAGAAAACACTTTTTTCAAAATATTTAGCCAGAAAAACCTCAAAGACATGTACAAAAATTATCTCAAAATCGCCTGGCGGAACGTGCTTTCAAGTAAGCTGTTCTCTTCCATTAATGTGTTTGGTTTGTCCGTCGGGATGACCTGCTGCATGCTGCTTTTGCTATACATTCTGAGCGAAATGTCATTCGACAAACATCAGGAACATGTGAATGATCTGTACTTGCTAAGAAGTGAAAACGTTCAGTCCAACGGTGATAAAATGGATAATCCAAGAGCTCCGGCGCCTTATGCACAGGCTGTAAAAGCAGAATTTCCGGAAGTGGAACAGGTTACAAGACTTTGGGGGAATTTTCTTGGAAGCAAAAACATTACTGAAAGTAACCCAGCCCGGAAAACCTGAAAAATCATTTTATGAAACAAAAGGAATTCAGCGTTGATTCTACTTTTTTCGATGTTTTTACATATCAAGTTTATTGAAGGAGATGCAAAAACTTCAATGAATGATCCGCATTCGGTGGTATTGTCGGAAGATGTTGCGCATAAATTCTTTGGCGAATGAATCAGCTTTAAATAAAACCATAAGAATTGGTGGAAAATCAGGTAATAATGAAGATTTCAAAGTTACCGGCGTATTTCGTGATGAAAGTGCCAGATCACATATTGATGCGCGTTATTTTGTTTCAATTCATTCAGGTTGGGTAGGAGATTATCTGAGACAACCGAATCTGGATTTTACGAATAACAATATGTTTTACACATATCTGAGATTAAAACCCGGAACAAGCGCTGAAAAATTCAGTAAAAAACTACCTTCGTTTATCGAAAAATATGCTCGTAAAGATTTAAGACTAGCCGGTTTTGATAAAAAACTATTCCTTTTGCCTGTAAAAGATATTCACCTTTTCAGCAAAATTGACAGAATTGTAACGGCCACTACCAGCACAACTTATCTGTACGTACTGGCTTCCATCGCACTTTTTACCTTGCTGATCGCCTGTATCAATTTCATGAATCTGGCAACCGCGCGTTCTGCCAGACGTGCGGCCGAAGTTGGAATCAGGAAAGTAATGGGTGCCGGAAAAGGCGGTTTGATCGGTCAGTTTCTGGGCGAATCCATGGTGCTGACTTTCCTGGCACTGATTCTTGCAATTGTTTCTGTCATCGTTTTTCTACCGGTTTTCAATCAGCTTGCGGATAAAAATCTGAATATTTCCGAATTATTTAAACCCGAAATTGCGCTTGCCTTTATTAGTACTGGCATTGTAACGGGTTTATTGGCAGGAAGTTATCCGGCATTTTATTTATCGGTTTTCAATCCTTTGGATGTGATCAAAGGAAAGTTTGTCAATTCGGTTTCTGCAACCGCTTTGAGAAGAGGACTGGTCGTATTCCAGTTTGTAATTTCAATCGGACTGGTTGTTGCAACGATGGTAATTCAGGGACAAATTAAATTCATGCGGAACAGCCGCTTGGTTTTACCAAGGATCAACAGATCGTAATTCCTTTGCGAAGCAAGGAAGCGAGGAAAGCGTATAACGCTCTGAGAAATGAAATTCTTCAAAACAACCAGATTTCAGCTGCTTCCGGGACTTCCTATTATCCCGGGTATCATCAATCCGAGTGATATGTCCGTTTTCCTTCCCGGACAAAGTGTCAATGAAGATGGCTTGGTAAAAACCAACGGAGTTGCCGCCGATTTTATGAAAACAATGGATTTTCAAAATGGCCGCTGGCAGAATGTTTTCGGCGGAATATCCGGCTGATACCAATAATAAAATTGTGGTTAACGAGGCGACATTGCGGAAATTCGGTATTCCGCTGGACAAAGCGATTGGTCAAAAACTCAATTTTAACATGGGTGAAAAGGAAATCGGATCACTTGAAATTGTCGGTGTAGTGAAAGATTTTCATTTTGAAGATTTACATAAGGTCATTGAACCGTATGCGTTTTTCCTGAATAACGGATACCGATTTCAATTACATGATAGCGCATGTCAACACAAAAGATGTGAGCACGGTACTTCCTTTTCTGGAAACAAAATGGAAATCGCTGGTTCCTGATGAGCCGTTTTCTTATACTTTCTTGAATGAAGATTTTCAGAGCAATTATTCCGCGGATGCCCGTACTTCACGTATCATCAACACATTCACAGTTATTTCCATTTTGATTTCCTGTCTGGGATTATTTGGACTGGCAGCTTTTGCAGCGCAGCAAAGAACCAAGGAAATCGGTGTCAGAAAAGTCTTGGGCGCATCAATTCCTAGCATTGTTGCACTTGCTCTCCGGTGATTTTATCAAAGCTGGTTCTCGTTTCCATTCTGATCGCCACGCCGCTTACCTGGTATGTGATGGGAAAATGGCTTCAGGATTTTGCTTACAGTATCAAAATGGAGTGGTGGATGTTTACCATTGCAGGTATTTTGGCGATTGTCATTGCTTTAATTACCGTTAGTTCACAAGCAATTAAAGCTGCGATGAGTGATCCGGTAAAATCGCTCAAATCGGAATAATTGTATTTCTGTAAAAAATATCTCTCGGTATTTCACTTTTTTCTAACCTATACTAATCATGATCAGGAATTATTTAAAAATTGCTTTCCGGAATCTGATCCGGAACAAGGTTTACAGCACAATCAATATCGCAGGGCTGGCCATGGGTATCGCTGCCTTTCTTTTGATTCTTGAATATGTAAGTTTTGAAAAAAGTGTAAATCAGTTTCATGCGAATCTGCCTGAAATGTATCGTCTTATTAATCTGGATGCAAAGGGAAATACCTGGGCAGACGTGGAACCGGGCTGGGCGCCAAGGGCGAAACAGAATTTTAGTGAGATTAAGGATTATTGCCGTTTTTCAGACGATATTGCAAAAGGTATTGTAAAAAGAGAAGGAAATAACGCCGAATCTTTCAGAGAAAATAACATTGGTTATGCCGACGGGAATTTCTTCGATTTTTTCAGTTTTCCGGTTATAAAAGGAAATAAATCATCGCTGAAATCAACCAAAAACTGTATTTATTACTGATAAAATCGCTGATAAATATTTTGGCAAAACAGATCCGATCGGTAAAGATTCTGACGCTTTCCAATCAGTTTGGTACCTTATCTTATTCCGTTGAAGGTGTTTATAATGCTCCTGAAAATTCCGATATCAATCTTGATATGGTGTTTTCGTTGAAGACACTGGAAAATCCGGCGAACCTGAATGGAAATGACTGGGCGGCTGTAAATAATATCGATGACCAATACATTAATACATTCTTATTACTTGATAAAGGAACAAATTACAAGTCGCTGGAAAGCAAACTTTCTACATACAGAAATGCGCAGAAGACTGACAAAGATGGTGTTCAGTTTCGTTTGCAACCTGCTGCCAATATTCATCTTGCCGCAAAATTCAGTGATACTTACCAGACTTCGGGAAATGTAAAATATGTTTATACGCTCGGTGCCATTGCGTTTTTGATCCTGCTGATTGCCTGGTTTAATTATATTAACCTGTCAACTGCAAATGCCCTGAAACGTGCCAGTGAAGTCGGTGTAAGAAAGGTCATTGGCGCCACTCCTGGTAATCTGATTGGGCAGTTTTTGGGTGAATCTGCTTTGGTGAATTTGTTAAGTTTCACTGTCGCGATTTTACTTGTCTATATGCTTCAACCGTTTTTTAATCAGTTGATTGGCAAGAATCTTTCACTTGGAATTCTTGGCAATTCATCCGTTCTGGATCATTGGATTGAGCGTTTTTCTTGTTGGAATGCTAGCGTTCAGGAATTTACACAGCTTACGCTTTATCCAATTTCAATCCGGTAAAAATCCTGAAAGGCAAACTGACGAAAACTTCACAAGGTGCATTTTTAAGAAAATCACTGGTCGTTTCGCAATTTAGTATTTCAATTGCTTTAATGCTGGTTACGATCGTGATTTACAGTCAGCTGAAATTTATGCAAAATGAAAATCTGGGTGTGAAAACCAGTCAGCTGCTTGTGATCCGTGGACCGGAAGTCGGCAAAGACAGTACGTACAAAGATCAGAAAAGCGGCTTTTTGGAACGAAATAGCGAGCAAAGTTTTGTAAAAGATTATAGCTTGTCGGGAAGTGTTCCAGGCAACTTTTATAATTTTAATACATCCGGATTTACCCAGCCTGGCTCGAAAGCCGGTGATGAGCTGGCTTTATATGCCTTCACAATTATCGGCGACCGGTATTTGAATGTTTACGATATAAAACTGAAAGCCGGAAGGAATTTTACGCCAGAAGAAACCAAAGTAGAATGGAATCAGAATTCGAAAGTGATCATGAATGAAACAGCCATCCGGCAGCTGGGATTTGAATCAGCGGAAGATGCTTTGAAAACAAAAATAAAATGGGATGAACGTTATCTGGAAATCATCGGTGTTGTAAAAGATTATCATCACACAGGTTTGCAAAAAGCGATTGACCCGATTATTTTTTATCCACAAAATAGCAGCCAATACATCACCATCAGCCTGACTGCGGATGATATGCAGGAAAAAATCGGAAGACTGGAAAAAATCTATAAAAGTTACTTTACAAGTAATCCGTTCGAATATTTCTTTGTTGATGAAAACTTCAACAAACAATATGTTTCTGAAAAACAGTATAGCCAGATCTTTACAACGGCATCCGTCTGGGCCATATTTATCGCCTGTCTCGGACTTTTCGGACTTGGCTACTTTTACAGTTGAAAACAGGAATAAAGAAATCGGTATCCGGAAAGTTCTTGGTGCTTCGGTGGTTAGTATTGTGGGGCTTTTGTCAAAGGATTTTCTACTTTTAATTGTCATTGCAATAATGATTGCCAGTCCGCTGACTTATTATTTCATGCAAAAATGGCTTAGTGATTTTGCATACCGGATCGATATTTCCTGGTGGATTTTTGCGGTTGCGGCTGGCTTGTCACTCTTGATTGCCGTGCTTACGATTATGTTCCAGGGAATTAAGGCGGCGCTTATTAATCCTGTTAAATCGCTTAAATCGGAATAAAAAGGGTTTTTAGGTTTCACGCAAAGCAAAGGTAAGAAAAAGGAGCAAAGCTCGCTAAGATTTTAAATCTTTGCGTACTTTGCTCCTTACTTTTTTACTTTTCGTGAAAAAGAGAAATGCTTGTAAAATCCTTAAATCAGAATAAAAATCCCAACTATGTTCAAGATCAATTTTTGTCATAATTTTCGCTTTTTCAGGTATAGTTTGTAAAGCACAAAAAGTAATTGAGCCCGATATATCCGCCTTGATTAAAGCCATAAAATCAGTGCCGTGAATCGTTCAGTTACTCAAATTTCAATAGGTCCGAAAAGAAAAATGTGCTTCATTTAGATGCAAAACCCAGACGCTGGAATTGCCTGGATAAATGATATCCGTTTTTCTGACGGAATTATAGAATTTGACGTAAAAGGAAAAAATGTTTTGCAGCAAAGTTTTGTCGGGTTTGCTTTTCATGGTTCTAACGACAGTACATATGACGCCGTTTATTTCCGTCCGTTCAATTTTAAATCCAACGGAAACTGAGAGGCGAAATCATTCGGTTCAATACATTTCACTACCTAAATTTGACTGGCCGGTTTTGAGAAAAGAACATCAGAATCAATATGAGAAACCAATCGATCCTTCGCCTGAGCCGGAAGAATGGTTGCATGTAAAAATCGCTATTGATGGCGCGGATGTTAAGGTTTTTGTAAATAACAATACTCAGCCAAGTCTTGATCGTCAAAAAGCTTGGTAATAATACAAAAGGGAAACTTGGATTTTGGGTTGGCAATGAATCAGATGGAGATTTTTCCGGTTTGAAAATAACACAAAAATAATAATTCTCAATCGTTCATCCTTGTACATATCGTTCGATATTGAACACTTGCAATTATCTTAAATATCTGATAATCAGCTGATAATTAAATTGGAATAGTTTTTTGATTAATGACTTCATAATCACTTCAAAGTTATGCTGAAAAACTATTTTAAGATCGCGCTTCGGAATTTACAGCGAAGCAAAGCTTATGCTTTTATCAATGTACTGGGTTTGGCTCTTGGCATAACCTGTGCTGTTTTGATTTTTATGCTGGTCAGGTATCATTTAAGTTTTGATAATTTCCACGCAAATTCTGACCGGATTTACCGGATGGTGACCGAGTTTCATAATGAAACCGTCAGTCTGGATCAGGGTGTTCCAACACCTTTGGGAAAAGCATTTCGGAATGATTTCGCTTTTGCTGAAAAAACCGCCACGGGTCATAACCTATGAGGATCAGCTGATTTCTCTCCCGGGTTCCAAGTGATAATAAGAAATTTGAAGAAGAAAAAGGTGTTGCTTATGTAGAGCCTGATTTTTTTGATATACTAAATTTTCCTTTGTTGGAAGGAGATAAAAAAACGGTTTTGGCTGAACCGAATTCTGCCATTGTCACACAAAAAATTGCAGAAAAGTATTTTGGTAAAACAAATGCTATTGGTCAGGTGATCCGTATCAATAATGAAACAAATTATAAAATCACCGGTATTTTAAAAGACCTTCCTGTCAATACAGACCGGAATCAGGAAATTTATCTTCCCTGGGAAAACCTGAAAGACGAGAATGCCTGGCTGGCAAAAGATGATAGCTGGATGGGCGTTTATTCTTCTTCCAATTGTTTTGTTTTACTGAAAAAAGGAGTAACCCAGGCTACTGTTGAGAAAGCGCTGCCGGCCATTTCAAAAAAATATTATTCTCCGAAAGATTATAAGGGTTGGCAATTCAAACTTCAACCACTTTCGGATATCCATTTCAATGCAGAACTGGGCGGCTATATGGAAAAGAAAAACCTTTGGGCTTTGTCCTTCATTGGCATTTTTCTGATCGTAACAGCGTGTGTTAATTTTGTCAATCTCGCTACCGCACAGGCACTTAAGTCGCTCGAAAGAAATTGGTGTGCGGAAAGTTTTGGGTAGTTTGAAATCTCAGCTTTTCTGGCAATTTATTTCTGAAACGGCATTAATAACATTTTTCGCGTTATTGATCGGGCTGATTTTGTCTTACATCGCTTTGCCTTACGTGAATGAATTGTTCAAAGCGCATCTGTCTCTTTCATTGATTTCTGATGTCACATTGGTTCTTTTCTTACTTGGATTAGTCGTAACGGTTACCTTCTTTTCAGGTTCTTATCCCGGATTAATCCTTGCAGGTTTTCAGCCGATTTTGGCACTGAAAGGAAAAATATCACAAAAAAGCGCAGGAGGTTTTACGTTAAGAAGAGGTCTTGTCGTAACACAATTTGCAATTTCCCAACTCCTGATCATCGGTACCATTGTGATTGCAAATCAGATGCGTTTTTCGAAACAATCTGACCTTGGTTTTGATAAAGAAGCGATTGTCATGATGCCTGCTTCCGGTAAAAGATCTTGCGAAAATGAGCACGTTGCGTTCCCAGAATTGCTCAACTCCCTGCTGTAAAAAACGGTACTTTTTGTCTTGCGGCGCCTGCCGTCTTCCAACAATAAAATCCAGTATTCGCTATGACGCACGTGCAGAGGACGAACTTTTCATGCATTAATATTAAAAATGCCGACGATCAGTATATCAAGACATTTGGTTTGAAACTTGTCGCCGGAAGAAATATTATGCAATCTGATACTTTACGTGAGTTTGTTGTAAACGAAACGCTGGTTAAAAAGCTTAAAGCTGAAATCGGCTGATGAAATCATTGGCAAGAAGATATCCATCAACGGAAATCTCAAAAAGCTGGGTTGTCGGTGTTGTAAAAGATTTTTACAATTATTCATTCAGGGCAAATATTGATCCAATTTGCATTATGGCCGAATATCACAAGGCTACCGGCAATTTTGCGGTTAATATGAACATGGCAAACATGAAACCGACGTTGTCTGCCATTGAGAAAATATGGACGTGATACGTATCCTGAATACGTATTTCAAATCAACTTTTCTGGATGATAAAATTGCGGAATTCTATGCGCTGGATGACATTATGCTGAAATTGATCCAGTTTTTTGCCGGTGTTGCCATTTTTATTGGCTGCCTTGGATTATACGGTTTGGTATCATTTATGGCTGCTCAAAAAACCAAGGAAATCGGAGTCCGGAAAGTTTTGGGAGCAAGCATTGGAAATATTGTCTGGATGTTTGGAAAGGAATTTGTTCGTTTGTTATTCATCGCATTTGCCATTGCCGCACCATTGGCCTGGTGGGTAATGAATGGCTGGTTACAAGATTTTAAATACAGGGAAGAAATAGGAGCGGGGATTTTCTCTGCTGGCCATCGGGGCCACTTTATTAATTGCTGCCCTGACCGTTGGATACCGGTCCATCAGTGCTGCATTAATGGATCCTGTCAAATCACTGAAATCGGAATAAATTTAAACCTGATCTGTTAGTCATGCGGTTTTGCCAGATTGAAAAATTTGGTAAAACCGCTTCGGTTTGTTAGCGGTCTAAGAAAAGTGAAAATAAATATATCTTAACCAGGATTTGTTCAACTATGCTCAAAAACTATATTCTTACGGCCATACGCTATTTATTGAAGCAAAAAGGCTTTTCAGTCATTAATTTGATTGGCCTTACCATTGGTATGAGCGTCTGTTATTTTGCTTTGTTGTTTGTTCGTTTTGAGCTGAGTTATGATACTTATCATGAAAAATCAGACAGGATTTATCGTCTCGTTACGGATATCAAAACCGATCACGGTGTCGATCAGTTAAGTACCACAGCAACGATGGCACCGTCGATTCAGGCTGCATTTCCGGAAATTCAGGCGACGACAAGAATTTTTCTTGACTACCTGATCATTCAGAAAGGAGAAGATCAGTATGGTGAAGAAAACATAGCCTATGCAGATTCATCTATTTTTTCAGTTTTTACTTTCCCTTTGGTAAGCGGTAATCCAAAGCAAAGTCTGACTGTACCTTATTCGGTGATCTTGTCGGAAACATCCGCACAGAAATATTTTGGAAATGAAAATCCAGTTGGAAAAATTTTAAAAGTCAACGGGAAGGACCAGGCGACTGTCACAGGGGTCATGAAAGATATTCCCGATAACTCACATTTTAAAGTTGATATGCTTTTTTCAATGTCAACATTAGGTGAGGAATGGATGCAGAATTCGAAACGGTTTTTCTTTTATACTTATTTCTTGCTTCCTGAAAATCAGAATCCCGCTGCATTGGAAGCAAAGTTTCCAGGTTTTGTAAAGGAACATATCGATCAAAGTAAAGGTCAATATTCCCTGGCGTTGGAGCCTTTAAAAAGTGTTTATCTGGATGCAAAGCCGCGGGGTTCCAAAACTGGTAGTTCTGTATCCGGTAATCGTAATCATGTTTATATTTTTTCATTTGTTGCAGCTTTTGTCCTTTTTATTGCCTGTTTTAATTTTATTAATCTTACAACTGCATTATCTATTCAACGAGCAAAAGAGATTGGTGTAAGAAAAGTATTGGGCACAACAAAAAGACTCCTGGTTTTTCAGTTTTTAATTGAAGCTCTGGTTTTAGCGATGTCTTCGTTTGTATTTTCAATCATTACTTGCAGCCTCTTTTTGCCATATTTTAATGATCTGGCAGGGAAAACAATTAGTATCAGTATATTCCAAAGTCCTGTAAGTCTCGGAATACTATTCTTGATTGCTGTAACGATTGGTTTACTTTCGGGCATTTATCCAGCGTTTTTTCTTTCCCGTTTTCAACCTGTCAGTATTTTGAAAGGTGGTTTTATTTCAGTTTCTAAGGGAATTGCATTTAGAAAAGCTTTGGTTATAACCCAGTTTTCGATTTCTATCATCCTGATTGTTGCAACGATTGTGGTATATAGTCAGCTCCACTTTATGCAAAATCAGGCACTAGGTTTTCGCAAGGATCATATGCTGGTTATAGATTTTCAGTATGACGATAAAATTACCAGTCATGAAGAGACAATTAAGGATCAACTGACTAAAATTCCGGGCGTTACCGCGGCGACAATTTCTTCAAGTATTCCGGGCAAATCCAATCATATTTATCCTGCAAAACTGGAAAATAAAAGCAATGACATGCAGGATTTTCAGCTGGATACCTATTTTGTTGATTATGATTTTTTGAAACAATATCAGATTTCTGTGATTGCCGGAAGGGCTTTTTCAAAACAATTTGGATCGGATTTGAAGGAAACCATATTGATTAATGAAGCTGCAGTAAAAAGTCTTGGTTATGCCAATCCGCAAGAAGTAATAGGCAAAACGTTTTTCACAATTGAATGTTAACGGATTAGTAATTGGTGTTGTTAAGGATTTCCATTTTCGATCATTTCAGGAACAGGTTCAGCCGTTAATGCTTCGTATATCTCCTGGATTTTTTACCTTTCTGACTTTAAATGTTTCAAACGAAAACATGCCGCAACGTATTCAACAGCTGGAAAAGAAATGGAAAGAGCTTGTTCCGGATTTACCATTAATTTATTTTTTGCCGACGAAGCTTATAACAAGCAGTACCGGGATGAGCAGCGATTTGGTAAATTGTTTATCGGATTTGCAGCCTTTGCCATTCTGATTTCCTGTCTGGGATTATTTGGATTATCGGCGTTCAGCATCACCCGCCGAACCCGTGAAGTTGGTGTCAGAAAAGTGATGGGCGCTTCTGTTTCGGGAATTGTTGGTCTGCTTTCAGTTGATTTTATAAAACTGGTACTAATCGCCATTTTTATTGCTTCACCAATTGCCTGGTATGGTATGAACCGCTGGCTGCTGGAATTTGCATACAGAATTGAAATTTCGCCCTGGATTTTTGTTTTGGCCGGTTTTGATAGCACTGATCATAGCGATCGCCACGGTAAGTTTTCAGGCGATAAAAGCGGCTTTGATGAATCCGGTAAAATCGCTTCGTTCAGAGTAAATATGACTTCTGTTTGTCTGTCTTGTTTTCTTGGCACTATTATAATATCTGTCAATGCAAACAAACTAGAAAACCATGGCCGATAAAACATTGAAAGACGTAAGCAAAATCATGAAGGATATTGATATTTGCATGTTAAGTACCACAACTGCTCACGGAGCATTGGCATCACGACCAATGAGCAATAACGGAGAAGTGGAATATGACGGAAATTCCTATTTCTTTACCTGGAAAGGTTCACGTGCGAGTAAGGATATTGAGAAAGATGATCATGTAAATCTTGGTTTTCAGGGTAAAAACGATATTTATATTTCGGTTTCCGGAAGGGCCGAACTCAGTACAGAACGTAAAGAAATGGAAGATCACTGGCTGCCCGAACTGGATCAATGGTTTGAAAAAGGACTGGATACACCCGGTGTTGTGATGATAAAGGTGAAAGCAGACCGTATCAAATACTGGCAAAAAGAAGACGAAGGAGAAGTTAAACTGTAAGGTAAAATGCCATCGGCATGACCGACATTGTAGTCAGGGAATTTATTCCCTGGAAATTTAGTTAACGATTCTTTTGTAATGTACCGTCCCTAGTATTAATTTTTTGATAAAACCGAACAAAGCTGTTCGCAATCGAACATATTATTTATAATAAAATATTTTAAATAATTGATTATTAGCAATTTAATTTCTGGCACTTCTTTTTTAGTGTTTGAAGTCCATTAGATTTTTATTCAGAATCATACTGGATAGGTTGCTGGTAATTCAATAGTGGTTCTGACAATTGTCGGGACCACTATTCTCAAACAGTAACCTTTTATCAAAGAGCCATGAAAATAAAATAACGTTAGATTTTCCCTGTATACGGGAAAAGAAAAATGCCAGAACCGGGAGAAATTCCTGATTCTGGCATTTACTTTTTATCCTGCAAAAATTAGTTTGCCGGATCCGCTGGTGTGCTTGAATTATTCTGGCGTTCGTTGGTTGGGTAAGGATACCAGTACGATTGCGTTCCGTAGCAGGACGTGCAAAACGACGGCTGTCTTCCAGTTTCAATCCCGACATAAACAATTCAATACAACGGTTTCTGTAAATCTCAGTCAGAACCGAAGCTGCATCTGTACCACCTGAATAAGCCGGCAAACGCAGCACCAATTCCCCAGACGTCTGTTGTTTTGGTACGTACTTTATTCAGTTCAGTAATGGCAGTATCTACTGTACCTTTTCTGGCCAATGCTTCTGCTTTAATCAAGGTAATTTCTCCTGGTAAATAAACCGGAATCTGTGCAGTATTTGCTGTGAAAAAGCCGGTTCCTAGATTTTTTGTCGGTGCAGCAGTTTGCGTATAAAAGCTTACACGTTTGTCGGCAGCATGCGGTTTCAGTTCATCCGGCAAACCTAGTGCTGTGCTGATCGGTTCTGTTACGTTTCTGTTTCCAAATGAGCTGAAGAAAATGGGATTCTGACTCACATCATCATAATTGAAAGCTGATTTTTTTGTCAGATCAACTTTGTTTGCTGCTGTCAACGCCTTGTCATAATCGCCCAACATCAAGCTGTAACGTGCGATTAAGGCCTGGATTGTATTTGGCATATCGATGCTGTTCACGACACGTGTTGTAAAGTCAGCAGAAGGTGGTGTTGCGGTAAGAGAAGCCGCTGCCGTTTCCAATGTGCTTACTGCTTCTTTTAAAACTTCTTCACGTGTATTGAAAGCGATATTTGTTCCGGTTCCGATAGGTGCCTGCTGCCAGAATTCGGCCAGATCACCCAAAGCCAAAGCCCTGAAAATGGAAGCATAAGCCAGAATTCCGCTTTTTAATGCAGGATCACCCGCTTTGTCAATATTTTTCAGAATAATATCAGCATTGGATTTTGTCAAATGACTCTGTGCCCAAAGTGATGTCAGTACAGCATTGCTGCCCTGCACGTTTCCAGAGCCTTTGCTGAGCAAATCAAGATCTGTATTACCGGCATTTAATACAAGCAATTCTTTTGTAGTAAGTCCGTTGGCAGAAATCATGGAGTAAACCACCCCGCCGCCGCCGACACTGTATCGGTATTGCAAGCCCGTTGGAAAGGGCTACAAGTCCGTATACATCGTTTACAACCTGCGTTTCGCTGGCGGCACTCGGGTTGAGAAATTCTTTTTGCTCGCAGGAACTGAAAGTCAGAATTCCTGATGCCAGAATTGTATATATAAGTGTTTTTTTCATGTCAATAAGATTGTGTTAATGAGCAAATTAAAAACTGGCAGAAATTTTTACCTGATAAGTACGAGGAATCGGCACGTTTCCAAAATCCACACCGCGCAATAAATCACTGTTACCACCAGCATTTGTTTCAGGATCATAACCATCGTATTTATCCCATGAAATAAGATTACGACCAGAAAGTGCGATGTTTATATTTTTAACATTTTTCATAACGTTTGGCAAAGAGTATGAAAGGCTGATCTCACGAAGTTTCACGAAAGAAGCATTATCAACCCGCCATTCTTCTGTGTTGTAAATAGAATAAACATAACCACGTGGCAAGTTCGCCTTTCAATTCTTTTTCAGAATAATCACCAATTCCAACACCCTGACGTGTACGACGGTCCGCGTTAAATACCTGCATACCCTGTACAGCATCCAGAAGGAAACGGAAACCGATGCGTTTGTAAGTGAAATTACTTACGAAAGATCCAGTCCATTTCGGATTAGGATTTCCAATGATTTTTCTAACAGTAGTATTGGTAGTAGGTTGTCCGGCAGCATCTTCCGGTGAAGCTGTGTAAGCCAAAGGATCCGTTCCGATTGAACACCTTTTTGAGATTGTGGTAAACCCTGGGCCTGTTAACTTTCACTCTCCATTCGCATTACGGGCAAAAAATGTTCCGTAAAATACACTGGCTGCTTGTCCTTCAATCAGATAAGAAGGAGCACCGGAAACCGTGTTTTGAAGAATCAAAGGACTTCCAAGTTTGATAATTTTATTACGGTTCTGGCTGTAAATCACACTTACATCCCAGGTAAAATCCTTTGTCTGGATGGGTGTATAACTCAAACTTACTTCGTAACCTTTATTCTGCATTTCACCCACATTGTCAATAGCACTGGTACCGCCGCTTGTGGCAGCTAAAACACGGTTTACCACCAGATCAGTGATTTTTTGTTTGTAAGCTGTTACATCCCAAAGTCAGTTTGTTGTTCAGGAAAGTAAGGTCAATACCGCCTTCATTTTCAGTCATAAACTCAGGTCTCACGTTTTGGTTTGCCAAAGTTCCGCTTGGTAAAATCGTGTTTTGACCCAGGAAAGGAGCAGAATTGAATTGCCAGAAACGATCATAACTTCCAATACCGGTCATGTTACCTGATTTACCCCATGAGTAACGAAGTTTGGCAGTATTAACAACTTTGCGCAAGACTTCCTTTTGACCAGAAATCAAGATCAGAAGGGATAAAACTTGCACTGAATTTAGGATAAGTCTGGTGTGATTGTGACGAAGAAAATTTCGAAGAACGGTCACTGCGAACGGCTCCGGTGATAAACGCCAGGTTTTTATAACCAAAAGTAGCCTGTCCGAAAACCCCGAATAAGATCAAACTGGTCCAAAGTATAATTGGCTTTTACGGTCGTGCTTGCCGCACCACTCACAGTTTGAATAAATGGAGCAAGATTTTGTCCGCTGGCAGCAGAAATATCTGTTTTGCTATTCTGATAACTTGTTCCGGCAACCACATTCAGTTTAAAATCCGGTGTCAGATCCTTTTCGTAAGAAATGTTGATATCGTTGTTATACTGGAAAGTTGTGCTATTCACATTGGCAGCAAAACCTTTTGGATAACGTTCGGCTGGAAGACCTGAAATCGTAGCATAAGGATATGGCGGGATCAGGTTTTTTCCCAATTGCGAAAATGCATCAATACCAAAAACCCAGTCAATATTTAATCCTTTTAACGGAGTCAAATTCAAGCTGAACATCATTTACAGTCCGGTTAACAGCCTGTGTAAATTTCATATCTTCCACAACAGTCAGCGGATTCACACGCGTTGGTTCCACAGCCTGCAAATTACCATTCGCATCACGTTTTGTGATGTCGTAAATGTTGTTGGTAATATTGATTGAGTTAATCGGGCTATAAAAAACGTTTCCGTTTGGCTTTTCGTTGGAAAAACTATTGTTGTAAGTAATCCCGGTAGAAAGTTTTGCCCAGCTCGCCAGTCTTTGTTCCAGACGAACACGAAGTCCGTAACGCTGAAAATCAGTTCCCTGCACAATTCCCTGATTTTTCATATAAGAAAGAGAAGCATAATATTGCGTTTTCTCATTTCCACCACTGATTGAAAGCGCGTTATCAGTACCAACGCCTGTTCTGAAAATCTCATCCTGATAATCGTAACGCTGTACATCTACTTCATTTGTTGCAAGATTTGCCGTCACACCATCACGCGTAATTGGCGTTGTAGTCGTTCCCGGATTCGCGGCGATTTGTGCTGCCGTTAGTCCTGTAATTGTTCCAAGACGTAAGCTTGAATAACCAAATTGTTTTCCATAAGTGCTGATCTTTAATTTCTTACGAAGTTCATTTACACTCACGCTTGTAGAAAAATTAATCTGCGGAGCTCCGTTTTTTCCACGTTTGGTAGTAATCAAAACAACACCGTTTGAAGCACGCGAACCATATTGAGCCGCTGCCGCTGCACCATTAATTATGTTCATCGATTCAATATCGGCCGGATTTATATCTGCCATACGGTTTGTTCCAACAATAGCTGAACCAACCTGGTCAGACAAAGCATACTGAGAAACGTTGACAGAAGTATTGCTCAAAATAACACCGTCGATGACATACAAAGGATCCGAATTTCCCTGCAAAGATTTTATACCACGAAGACGGATTGTCATACCGCCGGAAGGATCTCCGGAGTTTTGTGTGATCTGCGCACCCGGAACTTTACCCTGTAATGCAGAAAATAAATTCGCAGAACCGGAATTAACCAATTCCTTTGAACTGATGGAATTAATTGAGTTTCCTAACTGTCTGCGCGTTGATTTAATTGTGGAACCTGTCACAACCACTTCGTCCAGAACAGCTACCGTTTCTTTGATCGTAACATCAACCACCAGTGACGTTTGTGAGCCCAATGTCAGATTTTGGCTAAGCGATGCATATCCGATTGAGGAAAAATCCAGTGAATAATTTCCGGGTTTCAAATCCGCATTAAGCGAATACGTACCTTCCGCATCCGTGACACTGCCGACATTACTTCCTTTGATAAGTACAGAAACGCCCGGAACGCCTTGTCCGTTGTCGTCCTTTACTTTGCCTTTGATAGCATAGGACTGCGCCATGGCTTGTATCGACACAAGCATCACCACCGCTAACACAGTCACCGACCGCAGGTAGTGTATAGATAAATAAACCTTTTTTCTCATAAATGATTTTTTAAGGAGATGTTGTAAAAGCTCAGAAAAACGCATTGATATCGACAAATATCCGCATATGGATTTCAATTATCAATAGAGCTTTAAAAGTTTTTATAAATAAAATATATTAAAAATGCCGTAGATTATTTTTTATAAATACTTTTATCAAAAATATTACATTGCCATTAAGGATATTTGTAGAATTACCTAACTATACATATGATTCAGTCTGCCACCTCAATGATGAAGAAAGAAAGACAAATGCTCATTATGAAGCAGATAAATCTGCATAATCGTGCATTGTCTTCGGATTTAAGTGTTTTGCTAAATGTTTCGGAAGACACCATTCGTCGGGATTTAAATGAATTGTCAGAAGCTGGCAAGCTGGTGAAAGTGCATGGCGGAGCTTTATCAAAATCTTATCAGTTTAGTTATTCCACTACGCAAGCTTACGCTGCTTCTGCAAAACAAGCGATTGCGCAAAAAGCAGTCTCATTAATAAAAAACGACATGTTTGTGGTGATTGGTGGTGGAACGACTGTTAGTGAACTGATCCACCAGATTCCGATGGATATTTCAGCTACTTTTTTTACAGTCAGTTTGTTAACCGCTTTACAGCTTTGTGACCACGCAAATGCGACCGTTATTTTTGTTGGAGGAACAATTGCAAAAACCTCCCAGATTAGTTCTGGTGGCGAAGTGATCAGTCGTCTTGCGGATATTCATGCGGATTTGTGCATTTTAGGAGCAAACGGAATCAGTTTTAATGAAGGAATTACGGAAACGGACATGGAAACCGTGCAGGTTAAACGTGCCATGATGAAGGCATCAAAGCAAACAGCCATTCTTACGATTTCGGAAAAACTGGATACTGTGCAGCGTTTGAGGGTTTGTGATCTGGAAGAAGTGAATTATCTGGTTACGGAATTGGAAGCGGGAAGTGCGGATCTTAAAGCGTATCGGAGAGAAAATTTGGTGATTTTGTAATTGATTTTAATAAAGATATTTAATTGTAGTTTTTGATTGACAAAAGAGGAATTATTGAAATTCATATGTCACCCTTTCAGGGTTTTGGTTTCGTCGAACATTGCGAGCTTTTCTATAATAATGTCATCCCTTCGGGATTTTTCGGAAAAGGGTATTTTCAAAGTTTTAATCCGTAAATATTAGTGGTTGAAATTGTAGGGCAATGGGAGGTGTAAGATTTTTAATTTTAAAAAGATAAAACATTTTATCTGTTCCATTTATCCCAAACTAATTAATTAAATCCTGTCTGTAATATTCCGTTTCCACAATCCCGAAGGGATGATATTATTATAGAAAAAATGGTTTGTGCAAGATCTAAACCCTGAAAGGGTGACATATCCTGCACAAACCATTTTTCGTGGAGAAATAAATTAGGGCAAAGCAAAAGCCACATAACTATCTCCTTTTTTCGTCCCTAATTTAGTTCCGCCGCAGGCTACAACAATGTACTGTTTTCCATTCACCTCATACGTGCTAGGCGTTGCAAAACCTGCCGCCGGCAATTCTGTTTGCCATAATAATTTTCCTGTTTTTTTATCAAATGCACGGAACATTCCATCTTTTGTAGCCGCGATAAACAACAATCCACCAGCCGTTATCACTGGTCCTCCATAATTTTCTGTTCCGGTTGGAGCGATACCTTTTGCTGTCAATTCCTTAAATTCTCCCAGTGTTTTTTGCCAGACATGTTTTCCGGTATTTAAATCAATGGCTGTCAAAGTACCCCAGGGCGGACTGATGGCAGGATATCCTTTGCTATCCAGGAATTTGTTGTAACCGTTAAATTTATACGGAACAAAAGGTCCTTTTTTATCTTTGGATTCCGAAGCAACTTCCACTTTTTCATCCCCAAATAAAAATGCAATCAGTGCTTGTTTTTCTGTGCCGGTAATACTTGTAAAACCAGGCATCATTCCTTTTCCGCTTGTGATAAGTTTGGATACATAATCGCGCTCACGTCTTTGGCCGATATCAACCAGAGATGGATATCCGCTTCTTGGATTTCCTTTGCGTTCCGGACCGTGGCAGACCACACAATTCAAAGTATAAACCCGTTGTCCGGGACTTAAATTTGACAATTCATCATCTTTTGGCGTAGGGGCTAAGCTAGCGATCCAAGGCATTTCATTAGCGTTGACATACATAATTCCGTCGGGATCCACGGCAGCACCGCCCCATTCTGCACCACCGTCGAAGCCAGGTAAAATGATTGTTGGTGTTTTTCCAAAAGGATGAAACATGCCTTTATTGGCTTTGCGATAAACGGCTAGCAAAGAATCACGGTCAGCTGAATGCGGATTAATGTCGGATTCTGCAAAAATTGTCCGCGCATAAGGTTTTGGCAAAGTTGGAACCGGTTGTGTAGGCCATGATTTTTCCTCCGGAATATCACTTTTTGGTACAGCAACCTCATTAATCGGATAAACTGGTTTTCCGGTAACCCGGTCAAAAACGTAAACAAATCCTGCCTTTGTAACCTGAGCAACGGCGTCAATTATTTTTCCATCTTTTTTAATGGTAACTAGATTTGGCGGTGCGGGAATATCACGGTCCCAGATATCATGATGGACAAGCTGGAAATGCCACATTCTTTTGCCGGTTCTTGCATTTAACGCCAATAAACTGTTGGCAAAAAGATTTTGTCCTGCACGGTTTCCTCCATAAAAGTCAAAACCGGCCGAGCCTGTCGGAACAAACAAAATGCCTCTTTTTTTATCAACTGCCATACCAGCCCAGTTGTTGGCAGCACCAACTTCCGTGTTTTTATAAACATCTTTCGGCCAGGTATTATAGCCAAATTCGCCAGGATGCGGAATCGTATGGAAAACCCAGGCCAATTCTCCTGTGCGTACATTAAATGCCTGGATATTTCCGGGAGCTGCATCGGGGCCCTTCCGAAAGTCTTAGCGGCATCATGATCAGATCTTCGAAAAGTGTTCCGGGTGTATTTGAAATCACAAATTTGTCTTTTCGCAGTTTCACCCAATCCCTTCTTCAAACTTACCCTACCATCTTCTCCAAAAGATTTAATTGGTTTTCCTGAATTCGCATCTAGCGCGTAAAGCCAGGAATCATAAGCATACAAAATTCTGGATTCACTTCCGCTTGTCCAGTATGTGACTCCTCGATTGGTATTGAGTCCGCCGCCTTTTCCGGCTGCAAATTTCCATTTTTCTTTTCCCGTTGCTGCATCAAGTGCGAAAACCTGATTTGTTGCAGTTACACCATATAAGGTTCCGTTTACAATAATGGGATTGCATTGAACCTGACCGGAATCCAGCGAATGATATTCCCAGGCTTTGGTTATCTGGCCAACGTTTGAGGTGTTTATTTGTGTTAAAGTCGAGTAATGGTTTCGGTCGGAGCCGCCCAAATATTCGGGCCAATCAACGTCGGAGGATTTCTTTTTGTCATTAATTGTTAGTCGCGCCGACAGAAGTAAAACGGCCATTATAACAATGGCAGGTAAGAATATTTTTTTCATTAATGGGTTCAGGTAATATGCGAAATATTAATTTATTCGATATCGTTTTCAGTAAAAAGTGAAGTTAATTGATTTGATTGAATAATGTTGAAATTCAAATAAATTATTGGGCTGTGTGGATTTTGGCGTGATCATGGAATAGGTAATAAGTATATTTTCAACTTAAACAGACTCTTAAAATCTATCTAATTTAACTCAAATACAACAATTACTACATCCTCTGATAACATTCAAATTAGTACTTTGTCAGTTATTGAAAACCGTCAATCCGGTTGTAACTGATCAAAATATTGAAATGAAAAGAAGAGATTTTTTTAGAAATTCCTCCCTTACCGTAGCAGCTGGTTCTTTGTTTTCTCCTTTGGATTTATTGGGAAATGATAATGGAATTATAAAACGAAGTGGCACGATCGCTAAAAATATAATTTTTATGGTCAGTGACGGTATGAGTACCGGTACACTTAATATGGCAAGCCTTTTGTTGCAGCGAAAAGAAGGAAGACAAAGTCACTGGATGCAATTATATCTGGATAATAAAGCTAAACGTGCTTTTATGGACACTGCTTCTGCGAACTCATTTGTTACAGATTCTGCTGCGGCAAGTTCTGCGTGGGGTGGGGGAGTTCGGGTTAATAATGGCTCTTTGAACGCAAATCCGGATGGAAGTTATAACAAACCGATCCTGCAGAAATTCAAAGAAGCAGGAAAATCCGTCGGCTGTGTTACTTCGGTACCGATAACACATGCAACGCCGGCAGGTTTTTGTATCAACAACAAATCAAGAGGAGATCAGAATGACATCGCGCTTACAATATCTGCCTTTGAAATTTGATGTCATGATGGGTGGTGGTCAGGATTATTTCGATCCTGCCAAAAGAAAAGACAAAGATAACGTATACAAAAAATTCGATGAGGCCGGTTATGTTACGGTTAAAACTAAAAAGGAATTATTGAATCTTTCAGTCGTCGGAAATCAAACCTTTGCTCGGCGTTTTCGCTGATAATGCTTTACCATTTTCCGTTGACCATCAACATGATTCAACATTAATAGAGCAAGTTCCGACTTTGGCTGAAATGACAAAAGTGGCCATTGACAAATTAAAAAAAAACAAAAAAGGTTTTGTCATGCAGGTTGAAGGAGGAAAAGTGGATTGGGCGGCTCATTCCAACGATTCGGCCGGTTTACTTTATGATCAGATTGCCTTTGATGATGCTATAAAAGTAGCAATCGATTTTGCAGAACAGGATAAGGAGACGCTTGTCATCATCACAACAGATCACGGAAATGCAAACCCGGGTTTATTTTCGGGCTCAATGACCGAGAAAAATTTCGATTATATGCATCATTTCAAACATAGCAACGACTGGGTTTTAAACGGCATCAATAAGAATTCGACCTCATCACAAATCATTGAACGACTGGAAGAAGCGCAGGGATATGCCATCAAAAAAGCAGAAGCTGAAAGTTTGCTGGCACATTACACCACTTTGAATGAAGAGGGATTGTACAATCCTAAAAAACTGCCGTTTCAAAGAGCTTGGTCAAATTCAGTCGGCCTACACTTCAATCGGTTGGGCTGGTATGGATCATTCTGCGGATTACGTCGAACTGGCGATGTTTGGACCGGGAAGTGAAATGTTAAAACCATTTGTGAAAAACACAGATCTGCACAATTTCATGCTTGATGCCACCGATGTAAGAAAGCAAAGCTGATCATAATATTCAAAGAATTTTGACCGTCCGAAACCGTACAAAAGTGTACGATTTCGGACGGTTTTATTTTGTATTGAAAATTATAACTATTTGATATACAGAGATAAAAAACTGTGGCAAGGCTTTTTGAAAACGAAATAAACAAAAGAGAATTAGAATCACCGGTAAATGTCTTTATTCTTGTGAATCAAAATCTCAAATCATAATTTATAATGATCAAATTAGAAAAAATTTCCAAGCACTATCCGGCAGGTTTTGGCAAAACATATGTGTTGCGCCATATTGATTTGAATATTAAAGAAGGCGAGTTTGTATCGATCATGGGCCCGTCCGGTTCCGGAAAATCAACTTTGCTGCATATTTTAGGATTGCTTGAAGAGCCGTCGGAAGGTGAATATCTTTTCCTGGATGAGCCGGTTCAAAAACTAACTGAAAAAAAACGTACAGAATTACACCGTCACCATATTGGTTTTGTATTTCAGGCCTATCATTTGATTGATGAACTGACCGTTTATGAAAACATCGAAACGCCATTGCTTTACAAAGGTGTTTCCGGATCTGAAAGAAAAAGTCGTGTAGCTGAATTGCTTGACCGATTCAATATGGTTGCCAAAAAAGATCTTTTTCCGCACCAGCTTTCAGGTGGACAGCAGCAATTAGTAGGTGTGGCCCGTGCTATTGTGCATAATCCAAAAGTGATTTTCGCAGACGAACCAACCGGAAATCTGCATTCTGAACAGGCGGTGGAAATCATGGAATTATTTCAAAAACTTAATCAGGAAGATAAAGTAACGATTGTACAGGTAACGCACTCGGAAGCTAATGCTACGTATGGAAACCGTGTAATCAGGCTGAAAGATGGCTGGCTGGCCTGATTCCTACTTATCCTCAATAACCTATCTATTAGCCATGAAACGTTTATTACTACTTTTTTGTCTGTTTCCCTGTTTTGTACAGGCACAAAAAACGCTTAGCCTTGCGGATTGTGTTGAACTTTTGTCCAGAAATAACCTGACTTATCGTGCAGGCAATCTTCAGGCAGAAGCCGCACAGGCAAATTTGCGACAGACAAAATCGCTGATTTTTCCTCAGATCTATATCGGTGCCAATCATAGCTTGAACCTCGGACGTAGTATTGACCAGTATACCAATGCGTATATTGATGAGCTTTACAACTACAATTCTATTGGTGCCAATTTTCAGATGAATATATTTCAGGGTTTCAAAATCCAGAATCAGATCCGTCAAAGTCAGGTTTTGAAAGAATCGGCTGATGAAAACAGAAAGGCAGTTTTAAACGCACAAACGATTTTACTTTTGCAGGGATATGTAAATGTGCTGGCAACAAAATCTTTGTATGAATCTTATGTTCAGCAGGTTGAGTCTTCCAAACAGCAGGTTGACCGGGTTGAAAAACAATTGAATGCCGGAGTTGCTGCGCAAAGTACACTTTACGAAATCAAAGCCACGCTGGCCAATGACAAGTTTGATATGGTAACAGCTTTGAATAATTATAAAACAGCCAGATTGGCTTTGTTTCAAAGAATGAATCTTGAACCAGACGATTCAGTAATTTTCGAGCCACTTAGTCCGATTGAATGGCCGGCAGATTCGAAAGATATTCAAGCCGTTTATGAAGATGCGCTGAAACAGTTTCCTGAAATCAAAAGTGCTGAACTGAGTCGTAAAAGTTATTACTATTTGGTGAAATCGATCAAGGCAAATAATTATCCTTCACTTGTTTTGGGTGCTAATATTGGTGCGTTTTATGCTTCGACAAACACAAATCTGGATTATTTCAAACAGCTGAATGCAACCCGAAACGGTTCTTTAAGTCTGGGACTTAACATTCCGATCATGGGCCGCTGGGTAACACGTCCACGTGTTGAACTGGCAAAAGTGCAGGAGCGTCAGGCGCAAAACCAGTCTGATATTGCCAAGCAATTATTGCGTCAATCGGTTGAACTGGCTGTTTTAGATGTGAATAGCACCGCTGATCGTTTTGGTGCAGCACAAGGACAGGTAGAATCATTGACTGCAAGTTTCACAGTAGTAGAAAGTAAACTGAACGCAGGAACAGCCAACATTTTTGAATATGCATTGGCAAAAGCAAATCTTGGAAAATCACAGGCCAATGCAATTCAGGCAAAATATGAATATATGATGAAACAAAGATTACTTCAATTTTACCGCCAGGGAAACTGGACGGGGATATATTGATTAAGATATTGACGTAGAGCAAACAGTTATGAAGCGAATGCTGAAAGCGGAGAGTTTCTTAGTTAGTTAGGTTGGTAATACTTAGAGGCCGCATCCAGTGCAGGCCTCTTTTTTTATATTTTTTGTTAAAATAATTTAAATTATTGTAAATAGTTATATTGGTTACATATTCTTCATTATATTGGCTTCGAAATCAACTACTCATAGTCATGAAAAAAACTCTTCTTATTGGTTTGACGGCCTTTATTGGTTATGTCTTGCCTGTAAAGGCACAACTCCAAAAAGGCACAAAGTATGTAGGCGGCAACCATTAGTTTAAATGGTAACAATCAGCATTCGATGATTATGTCAAATAACTCCGGCAATGGTAGTAACTCTAGTACATTCAATTAAACCCTTCATTTCAGTTTGGGAAATTTGTAAAGGAAAATAGGATGATTGGAATTGGTGTTGGTACTAATGTGGCTTTTTTAAAAGGCAAAAGTAGCATATTCTGGACAGGATGATTATCAAGAATGACAATATTGCCTATTCTCTATCGCCCTATATTAGACATTATAAATCACTTAATTCCAAGTGGGCTATCTTTTTGAATTCTTCGGTAAATCTTGTCTTACCTGCATTTCAAAAATACGAATGACGGTGAGGCGAAAAAAAATGATGGTTATTCTGCTGGCATTATATTAGCTCCGGGTATTTCCTACTGGATTACACCAAGATTTGCGTTGGAAACAGATCTGAATTTTTTATCGCTGTCAGCAGGGTATCAGGCATTTGCCGACGACTAAGAATTTCTACTTCAACTCTGCGGTTACAACTAATTTAACCAGTTATTTTTCGGTAAGAGCGTCCTGGTATCTTCAAAAAAACTAAAATCACGATCATGAAAAATATATTTTACTTTATAGTTATGCTCATTTTGGGAGTTTCTGCAAATGGCAGATGGCGCAATGGGAAGGGCAAAAATTTATTTCCGGATCTGCATCTATTAATGTTTAACAATACTAATCCTAATTACAAAAATCTTCAAATGATTATGGCTACGATTTTATCTTGGGTTGGGGAAATTTAAAACCAACACAAGGGCTTCCGGATGGAATCTTTACACATCCCTTGCCGGTAGCAAACAAAATCTTACTACTTACGATAATGGTACCTACGAAAATGACGATAAATGGAATTAATGGTTTTGGAGTTGGGGTTGGAAATTTTTGGCAGTTTTACAAACACTTTCAATGATAAAATTGGGATTTTGCAGGACCTAATATTAATGTTCGACTATCAATAATTCCAGGCAATATTCAAATTCAGATGATGGGGTTTCTTTGGTGAAAACCAAGACAAATGTCAGTTACGCTTTCTGCTGGTTTGAGTGCCGGATTGTATTACAAATTGTCGGAGAAATGGTGGATTACTGGTAAGTATAGCTTTTTCCAATCCTGTAAATATCAATTATTCAATCTGACAATCAGATCCGGATAATCGCGATTATGATATAAGTCAAAAAACATTTAACTATGAATTTTACTCCTTCATTTCAGTTTTCCAAGTGTAGGCTTTGGTCTTCGTTATTTTTTAAAATGATTATGCGAATAATTCGTATAATAAATAATTAACCAAACACTATTAGAAAACCGGTGGATATGCCTTCTTGAAGTAGTATCCACCGTTTTTTATATTCAAATGAAAAAGTATTTTATTATTCTCGGTCGTTATCTTTATTGCCTCATGTCACAAGCCGAATTATACTGCGCATTGATCAAGTCCTGGGAGCCGGATTATGCGGTGGACAGATCTGAAAGTTCGATTCAGGCTTTTGAAAAAAAGGATACTGAAAAAATGCCTGCACCGGGCGGGATCGTTTTTACGGGAAGCTCAACATTTACCAAATGGCAGAATGCAGCCGAGGATCTTGCTCCACTTGCCGATTATTAACCGCGGTTTTGGAGGTTCCACTTTTCCGGAAGTGATCCATTATGCGGACCGGACAATTTTTAAATACCATCCGAAAACAGTTGTGATTTATTGTGAAAATGACATGTTTGGTAAGAAAACAAAAACGCCGGAACAGGTTCGGGATGCATATGTGAAGCTTGACCAAAATGATCCATGATCATGAGCCGAAGGTAAAGATATACGGCGTTTCCTTAAAACCTTCCCCATCCCGCTGGGAAAAAAGAGAAGACGTTGAAAAGGCAAACAAGCTGATTCAGGATTTTATAAAAAGTGACCGGAATCATGAGTATATCGATATATGGCCGGTTATGATGAAAGATGGACGTCCGGACGGAAGTATTTTCCTGAGCGACAGTCTTGCATATGAACGAAGAAGGTTACAAACGGTGGACCTCTGTTTTGAAACCAATTTTGCGAAAAGACGAGTAGAAGATATTTGACATCTGACTTAGATGTATTGTTGATTTTTAAGATTTAAAAGTACTATTAAGGGTATAGGTTTTAAAGTAAAGTCACTATATTAACCGAAAAAATAGATTTCCGGAGATTAAAAGTGATAGCGCATTCAAAATAATGAAAGTAACGGCGGTTTTTGATATTGGCAGGACCAATAAAAAGTATGTACTTTTTGACGAAAAGTATCAGATTGTAGAGGAAGTAACCGAATCACTTCCGGAGACGACTGATGAGGATGGATTTCCGACTGAAGATATTGAACTCCTTACTGAATGGGTTCAGGAGCGTTGGACGGATCTGAAAAATAATCCGAAATATCAGATTCAGGCTGTGAATGCGGCGGCTTATGGTGCAAGTCTTGTGCATCTGGATGCAAGTAATAAGCCGGTTACACCTTTGTATTCTTATCTGAAACCACTTCCGGATGCTTTATTAAGTCAATTTTACAGTACGCATGGTGATCCTACAAGGATTGCACTTCAAACCGGTTCTCCTGCAATGGGTATGCTGAATTCGGGTATGCAACTGTATTGGCTGAAATATACCAAACCGGATGTTTACAAGAAAATAGTTTCTTCCCTGCATTTGCCACAGTATATTTTGTATCTGCTAACAGGCAGAAAAGCAAGTGATTATACATCACTTGGTTGTCATACGGCCTTATGGAGTTTTGAAATGTGGGATTATCACGAATGGGTTAAAGCAGAAGCGATTCAGAAAAAGTTACCTCCTGTACTTGCGTCATCGTCCTTCATTTACCGAGACGGAGAAAAAAGTATGCAGTCAGGTTTTGGCTTGCACGACAGTTCGGCAGCTTTGGTACCTTACCGTATGGCAGTAAAAACACCTTTTGTTTTGCTGTCGACCGGTACCTGGTGTATCAATTTTAATCCTTTTTATTCCAAACCGTTAACAGGAAATCAGCTGGATCAGGATTGTATGAATTACCTTACACCTGAGGGAAGCGGTGTTACTACTTCCCGTCTGTTTATGGGTAAGGAACATGATTATCCAGGTTGCCCGTATTGCGGAATATTTCAGAGTAGGAGGCTGATTTTTACAAAAAAGTAGTCTTTAATGAAGAAATATTAAAAGCAGATACGCCGCCATTTTATTCGGCGTGTATGACTGGCAACGGACCGTTTCCGGAAGCTAATACGCAGGAATGGCAGGTGAGTGCTTTTGCATCGGCAGAAGCCGCTTATCATCATTTGTTGAAAGGACTTACGGATATGCTGACCGTTTCATTGAATCTGATTGGTATCAATGAAGTTCAGGCAATTTACATCGACGGAGGATTTTCGAAAAACGAGATTTTTACAAAACTTGTAGCGCATAATTTCCCGCAACATAAAGTTTACGCAACAGATTTACCTTACGCGACTTCGCTTGGTGCAGCGTTGCACGTAACACGTCCGCAATCTTTTGAGTTTTTAGGAGAGATTAAGGAAGTGACGGTTTTTAAGATTTAATATTTAGAGGAGCTCCATTTACTTAGGTAAGTGGAGCTTTTTTATTCAAATATTTCATAATCTGTAGCGTTGACGTCTTTGAGTTTCGTCAAATTGATTTTTAATATCTGAATCAGCTAATCCTGCTCCAATTCGTTTCTTCCTTCCGCATATTACTTAAATGCTTTTTAATTGGCGCGTTTTCAGGTAAGTCCAAATCCGGATCCGTATTCAAAATTGCTTCAGCAGAAATTCTGGCCGCTTTCAATATTTCTCCATCCTGCGCAAGATTTGCAATCAGTAAATCCATCAATCCGCTTTGCTGGGTTCCGGAAATATCTCCCGGCCCGCGAAGCTGTAAATCCACTTCTGCAATTTCAAAACCGTCATTTGTACGGCACATGGTTTCAAGCCGCAGTTTTGTTTCCTTACTGATTTTATAATCGGTGATCAGAATACAATACGATTGTTCCGCTCCCCGCCCAACGCGTCCGCGAAGCTGGTGTAATTGAGATAAACCAAATCTTTCAGCATTTTCAACAATCATTACAGAAGCATTCGGCACATTTACACCTACTTCAATAACCGTCGTAGCGACCATGATTTTTGTTTCCGCTTTTACAAAACGGGCCATTTCAAAATCTTTATCCTTCGGTTTCATTTTGCCATGAAGAATACTCAGCGGAACATCAGGAAATGCCCTGGACACACTTTCATAACCATCCATCAAATCCTTCAAATCCAGTTTTTCGGATTCTTCAATCAATGGATAAACCATATAAATCTGCCGTCCTTTTGCGATTTCATCTCTGAAAAAACCGAAAACGGAAAGCCGGTGCGCATCATATCGATGTACGGTTTTAATCGGTTTTCTTCCGGCCGGTAATTCATCAATCGCAGAAATATCAAGATCACCATAAAGTGTCATCGCCAGCGTTCTGGGAATAGGCGTGGCCGTCATCACCAGCATATGCGGACTGGTATGTTTATTTTTTGCCCAAAGTTTACTACGCTGCGCCACGCCAAAACGGTGCTGCTCATCAATCACGCAAAGTCCCAGGTTTTTAAATTGAACAATATCTTCAATCAGCGCATGCGTGCCTACAATGATCTGCATGGAACCATCCAGAAGCTGCTCATGAATAATTTCACGGTCCTTTTTCTTTGTTGAACCGGTCAGTTTTCCAATATTGATACCCAGCAAATCTGCAAATTTTTTCAATCCCTGATAATGCTGATCAGTCAGGATTTCCGTTGGTGCCATCAAGCAGGCCTGTGCATCATTATCCAATGCCAAAAGCATGGTAATAAATGCGACAATGGTTTTTCCCGAACCCACATCACCTTGCAGCAAACGGTTCATTTGTTTGCCCGTTTTCAGATCTTCCCGAATCTCGTGCAGTACACGAACCTGTGCGCCGGTTAGTTCAAAAGGCAAATGATTTTCGTAAAATTCCCGTAGCAAAGCAGTTTTGGTAAAAACCTGTCCGGGATATTCAGTTTTATGTAAAAGCTTGTTTTTGATCAGCCTGAACTGATTGTAAAAAAGCTCTTCAAATTTTAATCTTCGTTCTGATTGATGAAGCCATGGCTGACTTTGCGGATTATGTAAATTCCAAAGTGCATCCGCCTTGGTAACCATCCGGTATTTCTGAACCAGATTTTCCGGTAAAGTTTCGTGAATATGTGGTCTGGAAATTTCAAGTAATGTTGCGAATCAGTTTTGCCGATTACCTTGCTGTCAATAAACCTCCTGCGAAGTTTTTCAGTCAGAGGATAAACAGGCTGCCAATAACCGCCTTTTTCATTTTCAGGCGTCAGTAATTCAATTTCCGGATGCGTAATACTCCATTTTGAACCAAAAGCAACCGGTTTTCCATAAACAATATATTCTGTATTAGGTCGAAGACTTTTTTCGAAATAAGTTATGCCCTGAAACCAGACCAGTTCCATAATGCCGGTTCCGTCAGTAAATTGGGCAACAAGCCTTTTCTTATTTCCTTCTCCAACAATTGTCCATTCCCGTAGCCTGCCCTTTATTTGTGCGGCTGGCATTAGCTCGGTTAACTGACTGATCTTGTGAAAAATAGTTCGGTCTTCATGGCGGAAAGGGATAATGCTGGAACAAGATCACCGTAAGTGAAAATCCCTAATTCCTGATTAAGCAAAGCCGCCCTTTGTGGCCCCATGCCTTTCAGAAATTCGATTTTAGTATCGAAAAAGTTTGTTCGGACGGATATTTGCTCTTGGGAAGTCATTTTTCAAAAGTACGAAATTTGAACTAAATGGCTTGGTTAACAACTTTTGAATTGCGTATTTCGTTCTCGAAACAACAACCATCACTTAACCAAGTTTATGAAATCACTATTTTTCAGTTTATTCCTAACATTAGTCGGTCTTACATTCGCATCAGCACAAACTGCTCCTGAAAGCCCAAGAATTACTGCCGAAGGCAAAAATGTTTCAGTAGCATACGGACAGCCATCAAAACGCGGTCGTGTTATTTTTGGAAAAGAAGGAAGCGGAAGCCTTGAACCTTTCGGAAAAGTTTGGAGAATCGGAGCTAATAACGCTACTGAAATTACATTCAAAAAAGACGGAATGTTTGGTGGCAAAGCAGTTAAAGCCGGTACTTACACTTTGTTTGCAATTCCAAATGAAAAAGAGTGGACTTTGATTCTGAACAGCACGCTGAAACAATGGGGCGCTTACAAATATGAAGAAATTAAAGACAAAGACGTATTGAAAGTAACTGTTCCTGCGAAAACGTACTCGACTTCAATGGAAAAACTGACTTTCACTGTGAAAGATACAGAATTGCATTTCCAGTGGGATAAAGCAGGTTTTTCTGTTCCTTTGAAATTCTAAGTTTTCATTATTTATAAAAAAATCGCCGGTTCTGAGAAATCAGGACCGGCGATTTTTTTATGCTTTGACAACAAATTGTTTTACATATTTTGCCGGATCATATTTTCCAAAACCTGAAGATGGTCTGTAAAAGCTTTTTGCCCCGCTTCTGTTGCCTTATAGGTAGTAAGCGGTTTTCTTCCATTGAATTGCTTTCTGAACCTGTATATATTCCGTTTCTTCCAACGCTTTCAGATGTGACGCAAGATTCCCGTCCGTGAGTTGTAACAGCTCTTTCAGCTCATTAAAACTTACTGCATCATTCACCACCAGTACCGACATTATTCCCAGTCGGACTTTACTTTCAAAAACTTTATTAAATTTTTCTAACCATTCCATTCTGCCCGCAAGTTATGAAGTCATTCCCGAACTACTTGTTGACTTCCATAAAAAGTAGTGCATCGCGATTTCTAAGCCATACAGCCTGATCGCGCAAATTGTTTGCCTGAGCCGTGATTAATGTTGAGGCAAGACCCGTTCCCAATGATACCCAAAAGAATTTTTTCAATGCATCACGGTTTCCTGTGATCAGTGAAGTAATAGAACCAGCCGATCCTACAAGAGAAATTACCAAAGCAATATTTTTTCTGCGTCTTGATTGAACATAAAGCTGCATACCGCCCGGTGAAATGGAAAATTCACTGCGGATTGCTTTTTGTCCAGTGTACACCATGTTGTTCTTGATATAACTATTATTTCCCTGAAGATAAATCGTTTCTTTATCATACCATTTTCTGGCTGTGCTGTCTACTGCTATCGGTATTGCTACTTGTGCGTTGCAATAACCTGTTGCAAGTATTACAAAAAGCAGAGCGGTCAATCCTCCGTTTTTTGTTGTATTTGTTGATTTGTTCTCATCCAGATCGTATTTCTTATACATGGCCAAACCATATACAATGTGTAATACACCAAAACCGATTGCCCAAAACAGTAAAGAAAAACCTGTGAAAAACAACGCCGCGCAACCAATCGCAATTTCAAAAATACCCATATAGGAAACTTCCGGCCAGGTATAGCGACTTGCGTTGACGAGTGCCAGTCCGTAAAAAATCAGGGTAGCAGGCAAAACGAGCCAGATATATCCATAAGATAGCATGGCCAGGCAAAAAATCCCACCGGTTGCCAGCGGTATCATCATACTTAACAAAAGTCGTCTTGAACTACTGTTCCACAGATGAAATCCTCGTTTTCTGCCTTTTCTGACTGTGAAAATAATTCCGACTGCCAGAGAAAAGAACAAAACCAGAAATCCGTCAAGAAGTAAAAAGCGAATTGCTTCGTTTTGAGTTGTTGCGGCGGCCGGCGTGTAGGAGAAACTTTCTGAAAACCAGTCAGTTTTTAAACGCACATAGGCAACTGCCGCGCCGATTAAAGCAAATAAACCTGCAAAAACCCCACTTAGTCCGCTTAGCGACAGGAACTTTGAAGACCGTTCCATCAGGCTTCGGATTTCGTTCAGTGTGTGTAACGAGTCTTGATTTGAGGACATATAGATCGAAGTCAGATTCTGAAATGAAGGTTTAGTTTATTGTTTGAAATACATCCCAAACTTTGGGCAAAAAAATGAAACCGGCTACGAAAATGGCAGAAATGGCCAGGATTAAAACACCAGCAGCGGCCACATCTTTTATAATTTTAATTGTGGGATGATAGTCTGAAGAAATCATATCAGCAATTTTTTCAATGGCTGTATTAAATGCCTCCGCTGCCCAGACCAGCGCAATCTGAATAATAATGATACACCATTCTATGTTTGAAATTTTAAAGAAAATTCCGGCAATGAAAACCACCACAGCGGCCAGTAAATGAATTTTTGCGTTGTTTTCATAACGGAACAAACTGTAAATACCAACACCTGCGTAGCCGAAAACTTTTAATTGCTTTACGAATATTTATGGGTTGATTCATTTCTCTTGAGTTCTGCGAAAATATGGAACGCAAAGTACAACAACATCAGCACGAACGAAAACGTGAAGGTATGTTTTATGGCAAACGGATCGATCATGCTTTTCAAAATACCACGGGAAAGTGCGATCGGATTGTGATATAATATCCCAGCTGTTCCAGCGGCCATAGCGGCCCAGAAATACACCAAATCCGCTCAGAAACATTGATATCAGCAATGATAAGCCACGCCGCATACTGGTTCCAGCGATGGGTTAATAAGCGGTGAACAATTCTTATGGAATAAAGTCCTGTTAAAAATCCGGATACTGCGAAATGTGAAAATCATAACGGCATCATACCAGATCATGTTTTCTGGTGTCACGCGTAAATGCAAAAGGTCGGTGATGATGTAAGGCGCGTTTGGAAAAAATAAAAGCCAGATTATAAGATGAACCCAAAGTAGCAAAGTTGGTGTGCGGCGAATACGCTTCTCTTTCCCAAACCCATTTGATATAAAACAACGGAACCCAGGCCAGAAATAAATTCCAGACCATAAAACTGAATCCTAAATTACGTGTCACGACAATCCTGAAAAACAGAAGGGCGACTGAGACAATTGATACCAAAGCCAGCAGCGCAATTTTCGAGTTGCTTTGTAAGTAGCGGAGAATTTTATCCAATGTCATAAGATTGATTTAAAAGTACTTTGAATTACAAAGTAAATATATCAAAACTTAATTTTCTAACTTTTCAGATAGTTTTTTCAAGAAAGCATTAATTTTTGGAGATATTACTTTTTAGCTGAAAAAGCTTTCATCATCTGCCATTCTCTTCCGGCAGTTTTTGCTTTAAAAGTTTCAAGGCAGCCACGATCCTGTAAAGTGATGTAGCAGGTTTTGCCATTGCTGCCTCCAAAACAAATATTGGATACTTTTTTGCCGATCGTGGTAATGGTCTGCAATACTTTTCCTTCCGGTGAAAGCACCGCAACTTCACCTTTTCCGTGACGGGCGATGTATAAATTTCCCTCAATATCGCAGCGCATTCCATCCATTCCACCATCTTCAAAAGTATGGATCAGACGTTTGTTTGATAATGTTCCATCAGGAGCAAGATCAAAAGCCCAGACATTTCGCTGCACACTTTCATTGACATAAAGCGTTTTTTCGTCCGGACTTACATCGATTCCATTGGTTGTACCCATTTTTTCGGCCACCAACCGTGTTTTTCCATCCGGAGAAACATGCCAGATCTGCCCGGTACCATCTTTCCAGTTTGGATCGGAACAAAATATATGACCGGCTTTTGTAATAGCCAGATCATTTGGCTGATTCATTTTTGGCTCATTGGCAAAAACGGTAACGTTTTTGTAATCATATCAACTTTCAAAACATTGTGTCCTGTAAAATCGGCTACGTAAAAAGTATTTTTATCACCAAAACGAATTCCATTTCCGGTACTTCCTTTGGGCAGCGTGACGAAAAATCCTGATTTCCCTCTTTTATTCATCATGCGCAATAGTACCGTCCCGGGCAAAATTGACCGCGTAAACATTACCTTCCGAATCCACTGCCGGACCTTCACAATTGGCTGTAAATTCACCTTCGGCTGAAAATTTCTTGCTTGAAGTCTGGGCAAAAGACAGGCTTCCAAGTAAACAAAATGTGCACAAAAGATAGATAAAAGTTTTCATGGCTGAGTACGCTTTGTAATTGAGGGAATTAAATTGGTGAGTTTAAAGATCAGTTTTTCCACTTAATGGCACATCCGATCGGTTTTGTAGACATAGTCACGACCGGTTTTCCTTCCAGAAGATTGGTTACGGCTTCATCAACATAAAATTTGGTTGCTCCTGCCGGATCCTGCGGATTATCGTCAATCATACCAATGTAAGCGACTGTAAATTTGCCGTTTGTTCTTGTCAGTACAAAAGCCTGGGGTGTCCGGGCCACACCAAAAGCACGAGCAGTTGTCTGGGTGTCGTCGACCAGATAAGGATAAGTATAACCTTTTGTAGAAGCACGTTCTTTCATTTTTTCAAAAGAATCGTCCATGATGTGTGCCGGGATCACTTGGATTTATGGCAATTACCGGAAAACTCCTGGGACGCAATATTTATTGTTTAAAGCGATAATTCTGTCCTCATAAGCCTTTGCAAATGGACAATGATTGCTCGTAAATATTACAATAACTCCTTTTGCAGTTATTATAATCGGCGAGGGAAACCATTCTTCCGTCGATATTTTTCAATTTAAAACTAGCCACAGCATCACCAACCTGATATCCACCAGTTTGTGCGAATGTGGAAGTTAAGCTAATCAGTGCGATAAGTGAAATCAACAAAAAGCGTTTCATCTTTCTAATTTTAGTAATCATTCAATGCTCATGACGTTAGATAACATAAAAGTAACCGAAACAAATGTTAAGTTTTGTTAATGTTAATATAAGTGCGTGTGTCTCTTTCGAGACTGTCTGCTGTGCATGTAAAATTCTTTGGTGGTTAGTTCACCGCTAAACATACGAAATATACTTATTAATTCACGTTTCAAATGCAATACGCCGGAAAATGGTGACATGTTGAGAGGATTTTCAAATATTTCGGAGGATAATTCAGATAAAGCATTGTGATTCTGTGGATATCTGCCTATCTTTGCACCTCGTTTTTGAATATCAGTTTACTATAAATTATTATCATGTACGCAATCGTAGAAATCGCAGGTCAGCAATTTAAAGTTGAAAAGGGTCGCGAAATCTTCACGCATAGGCTTGAAGGTGACGTGAACGCTGCTCTTGTGTTTGACAAAGTCCTACTCGTTGATAACGAAGGCACAGTACAAGTAGGTGTTCCTACAGTAGCAGGTGCTTCTGTAAAAGTTACGGTACTTGAACACCTGAAAGGTGAAAAAGTGATCGTCTTCAAAAAGAAGAGACGTAAAGGTTACAAAGTTAAGAATGGTCACCGTCAGTATTTGACTAAGATCAGCATTGACGAAATCGTAGCTTAATTAAAGCGGTATTCCGCTGCGGTCTGGTATTTAATCAGGCTTATTCACAATCATCGAAAAAATTAAAAGTTAAGATATCATGGCACATAAGAAAGGTGTAGGTAGCTCTAGAAACGGACGTGAATCAGAAAGCAAGCGTCTTGGTGTAAAATTATTTGGCGGACAGCACGCGAAAGCAGGTAATATTCTTGTTCGTCAGCGTGGAACAAAACACAATCCAGGTAATAACGTAGGTATCGGTCGTGACCATACTTTGTTTGCTTTGGTTGAAGGACATGTTGTTTTCCGTAAAACTCGTTTGAACAAATCTTTTGTTCACATCGAACCTATCGCAGTTGCAGCTGCTCCTGTTGAAGTTGTTGCAGAAGCATAGTCAAAAGATTTTCGGTTAAAGCCGTAAAATATTTTAAAAGCCCGACGGATCTTTCCGCCGGGTTTTTGTTTTTAATTGGATTGATTTAAACCAAAAATATAATTTCCGGTGTTCTAAGCAAGGATTGACAGAGTCAAATCATCCTGTATCACTGAATATTATTAATTATCATGTTATCACGTCCCGTTTTTGTATATACTGAATTAAGTCCGAACCCGAATTCAATGAAATTTGTACTGAATTTCGAATTGGTACCGGAAGGACTTTCATTTGATTACCCTTCACTGGAAGCGGCAATGGAAGAAGGTAAAGCTTCGCCTCTGGCAGCTGATCTTTTTCAGTTTCCTCATGTGCAAAGGGTTTTTATTGCAAGTAATTTTATAACAATTTCCAAAGGTGATGATATCGCCTGGGAAGAAGTTTTACGTGATACAAAACAGTTTATCAAAATATATTTTGAAGAAAATCATCCTGTTTTCTTTCAGGAAACGATTGAAAAAAATACACTGATCGTTGATGCAAGAGATTCTGACACAGTTCAGAAAATCAAAGCAGCACTGGATCAATATGTAAGACCGGCCGTAGAATCGGATGGTGGAGCGATTAATTTCCATTCGTTCAATGAAGATACCGGAACTGTAAAAGTATTATTGCAAGGTTCATGCAGCGGATGCCCGTCATCAACTCTGACCTTGAAAGCCGGAATTGAGAATTTGCTTACACGCATGGTTCCTGACGTAAAAGAAGTAGTTGCAGAAGGAGTATAATTCTTAGCTTTTGGCTGTTAGCTTATTAGCGATTGGCTTTGGCCAAATGAATATTTATGGCCTCTGCCGATTTCTTATTAGATATATGAAAACCTTGCCTCATGGCGGGGTTTTCTTTTTTTAACGACAATTTGCTAGCTTTCCGGTCAATGGGAAATAGTTTAAAGATTTTTATTGATAAAATAGGGGAGCTTCAATCGGATGGTGATAAATATTTTCCGGAAGGAATATTTCCTGCTTATCGGGATAATTCGCATGATTGGATATAACCGTCCGGATACTACCATATTTTTTTCCGCCATAATTGCTTTCACTTTGCAGTCAATTCGCGGAAATTGTGATTTGGAAACGCAGGAAAAAATTGATTTTATTATTTCAAAAGTGGTTCAGAATTATCCTGATTTTGAGAATAAGGATGGTTTGAAAACCTATAATTTCTGGAAAACAAAACCTTCCAAACATTTTCCCAACGGATATCTTTTTCGTCATTTTGAGCATTTCCGGATTCCGGATGACGTTGATGATACGGCTTTTGTTTATCTGACTTCAAATCCTGAAAAGGAAGAAATTTTGTGGTTAAAGGAAAAGTTGAAACTACATGCAAACGGATCGAAACAATGGATACGAAATACATATCCGGAATACCAGAAACTGAAAGCATATTCGACCTGGTTTGGGAAAAATATGTATATTGAATTTGATGTCTGTGTTTTGAGTAATCTTCTTTATTTTATTTTTAAGAATGATTTGCCGCTTAATGAGCATGACGAGGCGAGTCTGGAATATATCCGGTCTGTTATTGCAACGGATCGTTACCTGGATGTTCCTTTTCGATGCGCGCATCAATATCCGCGAACGCCTTTGATCATCTATCATGTGAGCCGGCTTATTGCTGCCTTTGATCCTGATCATTTAAAACCGATCAGAGAAAAACTGATTGAAGATACAATTCAGCTTTTGAAAGAAACTAAAAATCCGATGGACCAGGGTTATTCTTTCAACTTCTTTATTACGGCTTTGGCATAAAAACAGAACGGATCGCGGTTGAAAATTTTACAACAAAAGATTTTAAAAATTTCTATTTCTTCATTGCCGGACTGATGACGGCCTACGAAAACAAAATACTTTACAGGATTTCCAGTAATAAAATCTTCCATATGCATTGGCTTTGCGAAGCACATAACTGGACATTGCTGGCTGAATACGAAACCTTATGGAACAAATAATTGACTCAACAATTCTTCTGCGTGTCAGGCAGATTATTGTTGAAAGTTGATGATATCAAAACCTTTGTTTTTGAAAAACCTGATGGCGGGAAGTTGGAGTACGAAGCAGGACAGTTTCTTACTTTTCTGATCAATATGCACGGACATGAAATCAGGCGGTCGTATTCCATGAGTTCCGCACCTGAAACGGATGAATTTCCAGCCATTACGGTGAAAAGAATATCAAACGGGGAAATTTCCCGGTTTTGGATTGATTTTGTACATGAAGGTGATATTTTCACAGTTTTGCCGCCTTCGGGCCGTTTTACACTCTGGAAAAATCGGATGGCTCTCCAAGGGATATTATTCTGATAGGTGCAGGAAGTGGAATCACGCCGTTATTTTCCATTTTAAAACAAACGCTTATAACCGATACAGCAAGCCAGGTTACACTTTTTATGCCAACAGAAATGAAAAAAGTACTTTGTTTCTCGAAAAAATTGAAGCCTGGAAAATACGTTATCCGGAACGGCTGCATGTAATTCATATTCATAGCAATCCATCGGATCACTGGAATGGTATCAGAGGACGGATTAATAATACCCGGCTCGAACAAATGATCCAGGCTGCAATGGTTTATGAACCGGGAAAAGCGCGGTTCTTTATCTGTGGCCCTTTTGAATTAATGCGTTCTGTTGAAATTACATTACATTATCTTGGTTTTGGAAAAGATCAGATCCGGAAAGAAAATTTTGTTGTAGGAAATCCGCCTGCGGCGCCAAAAGAAAGCAAGGCGTACTGAAATCAATTTAAATTTTAAAAAGCAGAAATATAGATTACTTGTTCCGGCAGATAAAACAATTCTTCAGGCGGCGTTAGATTCTGGGATCCATTTGCCTTATAGCTGCAAGGGCGGAGTATGTGCGAGTTGTGCCGGAGTTTGTAAAAGCGGCGTTAGTGCATATGACCATTAACGATGTTTTGACAGATAATGATCTGAAACAGGGCTGGATCCTGACGTGTACGGGATATCCGCAGAGCAATGATGTTATTATTGAAATAAAATAATTATGAGGCATACAAAAAAGCGTGCAGAATGAAATTCTGCACGCCGGTTGAAGAGTTTAGAACTAGTGGGTAATTTTATAAGGGTTTAGGAATAATACTGATGCGATTGAAAATATACTTAAACAAAACAATGGTTATGCTTTAAATGAACAAATTTTCTTATTGACATTTTATTGTAATGCAAAATTAATTGTAATCCGTTATGATGCAAGCATTTTTGCATAAAAGTGCACGAGCACACAATAATTTTTAATATATGTGTACGAACACACATTGCTTTAATACAATTGCAGTTAGATTTGTAAATCTAGTACACAAACTTGATAAGTAAAGGAAATTTTAAATAATTTATTGAAATTTTATTGTTTTTGCAACTTTCATTTCCGTTGACTAAGTTTTTGAATAGTCAAGTACCTAATTGTACTATTTTTATATACATTCTAATGAGTAAATTCCCGTTCGTTATTTTAGTAGAACAGTGAAAAAGAAGAATTGTAAGAATAAAAGATATAGCAGAAAGAGCCGAAACATCGAAAGGAACGGTGGACCGGGTGTTGCATAACCGTGGGAGAGTATCGGAAGAGGTGCGTGAAAGAGTTTTGAAAATTATTGAAGAAATGAATTATGAGCCTAATTTTTTGGCTCAATCATTAAAAACACAGACGAACATATCAATTCATAGCCCTGGTGCCGGATCCTAAAACGGATCCTTATTGGGAAGCTCCTGAAATCAGGAGTTGCCAAAGCTGAAAAGGAATTGAGACAATACGGGATTTCAATAAGCCGGTTTATTTTTGATCCGCATGATGTAAATTCTTTTATTTCAAGAGCGAGAGAAGCTACTAAGAGAATCCTGACGGTTTGTTGGTTGCGCCTGTTATTTTACAAAGAAGTGCTTCCATTTTTTAAAGAATGGGAAAATTCCAATATTCCTTACGTGCTGTTTAATACCCAGATCGCTGATGTAAACCCGCTTTGTTACATTGGTCAGGATTCGTACCAAAGTGGATTTTTGGCTGCCAAAATTCTGACTTTTGGGCTTCCGTCAGCATGTACCATGATGGTTCTGCACATCAATGAAGATTTACCAAACTCAGCTCATTTAATTACCAAGGAAAAAGGATTTAAGGATTATTTTGTGAAGAATAATCTGACTGACAAATACAAGGTTATTGAGACGGAAATCAATTTTGCCAGAAGGCGAATCATTTGATGAAAAATTAGATCAGATTCGAAAAATTACAAGCGATTTGAAGGCAATTTATGTAACCAATTCGAAAGCTTTTGAAATTGCCGATTATCTGGAAAGAAATCAAATCAAAAATATCAAACTGATTGGATACGATCTTGTACCTCAGAATATTCATTATATTAATGAAAGGATATATTGATTTTGTGATCAATCAAAATCCACTTGGGACAGGGTTACTGGGGGATTTTTCAACTTGCCAATCACCTGGTTTTTAAGAAAGATATTGCTCCAATTAAATTTCTTCCGCTGGATATTATTACACTGGAAAATCTGGAATATTACCTGGATCCGGAACAATAGGGCAATAGGTATTAACTAAAAAGAGGATTTCGGCCAAGCCGAAATCCTCTTTTTTGTTAAAATATATTTCTTATAATTCACCAAACTGGGTATACATTTCTTTCAGCTTAGGCTCTGTTTCTTTTGCGCGGATATCTTTCCGGATCGCTGGAACGCCCTGAATATCTGTTAGCAATCCCAAAGCCTGATAAGCACCGAAACGAACAAAATAGGATGGATTATTGCGGGCCATTCCTTCAAGTACAGGAATACTTTTGCGCTGCACATCCTGTTTTGATTTGATCAGATATTTTCCAAAAACCTGAAGGAAATTATATTTTTCCGTAGGTTTCATGCGCTTCATTTTTTCAAGAAACCATTCGTATCGATCGGGTTCTGCCAGACCGGCGTAATAATTTCCTACCGAAGTCACAATGGCATCATTCGGGGAATCTTCAAATTGTGCTGCAACGTCTTTTGCATCAGCCGGCTGATTCACCAGATATTTATCCAGTGCCACAGAAACAACCTGATAAGAGCTGTCACTCAGCGCTTCCCGGAAAACCGGATCATTGTTATTATCACCAAAAGAAGCAAGCGTAATAATCGCCTCTGCACGTACCTGCGGATGCCTATCCGTACGAGCGCGACTTTGAATTATCTTTTCAATATCTGCAAAACCATCTCCATCATATTCAGCAAAGTTGGAAATTGCCATTTGACGCAGTTTCCAGAATGGATCTGTCATCGCTTTGATCAAGACATTTCTTGCAGTCGAATCCTTTAATTTTCCTTCCAATTGCGCCAGTGCTTCATATTTTTGTAAAAACTGATCGGAATGATTGTATTGATAAACCAGTTCCGCGCGGTCTTTTTCATGTTCAACACTACCCAGTAATTGAGATTCCGCATCAAAAATTACCAGATCAGGTTTTTTAGCGGATGGAAATTCGAGTGTCTGATTTGCTTTGTCAACCAGCACATTGTAACGATTTTTCTTCCCGCCCACCCAGACATCAACTTTTAAAGGTAATCTGTAAACAGTTGAAGCCAGCGTATCCTGCGTTTGTGTAATTTTCAACAAAACCTTATTTGTAGCAGTCGAATATTCCTGCTTGATTTTTAGCAAAGGATGTCCCGGACGAAGAAACCATTGATCAAAAAACCAGTTTAAATCTTCACCTGTAACTTTTTCAAAAGCTTCGCGGAGATCAGAGATTTCTGCCGTTCCCAAAGCATGTGTTTTCAGATAATGTTTGCAATGATTTGAAAAAAGCATCATCACCAACATATTTTCTCAGCATATGCAAAATTCGTCCTCCTTTTGCATAGGAATGGCTGTCAAACATATTTTCCCGATCCTTATAAAAATACCGGATCATCGGAACCTGCTTCGTTTCCGCTTCGGCCAGATATGTTTTCAATTCCTGCAAATTCTGCCAGTCTGCTTCATTTTTACCGATATAATATTCACTCCACAAATATTCGGAGTAATTAGCAAAAGATTCATTTAACGGTAATTGGCCCCATTCTTCGGCAGTAACATAATCGCCAAACCAGTGATGTGCCAGTTCATGGGCAATAACAGCATCCGAATTTCCATCCAAAATAGAACGGGCATCTGTTTGTACACCTTCTTCATGCACCGTTGCCGTCGTATTTTCCATTGCACCGGCTACAAAATCCCGCACCGCGATCTGAGCATATTTTTCCCAGGGATATTCAATTCCGAAAATATTGGAAAAGAAAGCCATCATTTCAGGCGTTCGGCCAAAAATCGCATGTGCATCTCCGCCATATTTTGGCTCAACATAATAGCTAAGTTCCAGGCCGTTTGGCATCATATCCTTTGCAACCGCAAAATCGCCAACGGCAATCATCGTCAGGTAAGGAGCGTGCGGGAAGCGTTTGTTTCCAGTGATCTGTACGCAGGCCGCTGTTATCCGGCTCCTGCGAAATCAACAAGTCCGTTTGAAAGTGTTTTATATGTACTGTCAACCGTAACATAAATATCCTGTGTGAACTTCACGATTCGGGCATCAACCGTTGGAAACCAGCAGGAACTTCCTTCCGTTTCTCCCTGCGTCCAGATCTGTTTTGGTTTGCCTTCATCCATTCCATCCGGATTGATAAAATACAAACCTTTGTCATTTGGATTTTCATTCTGACTTTCGCGCGGAAGTTCATTGGGTTTGGCAACGTAATCGATTTTGACAACAACGGTATCTTTTGCAGTATATTCCTTCGGCAGTTTGATAATCAGTTTACGCTTGTCGTAAGTGAAATCCAGCTTTTTTGCAGACTTTTCCGGATAGTTCTTTCAATGAAGCAGAGCCAAAATCTGCCCGTATCCGAAAGCTGCGTAATGCCTTTAATATCAAATCCTTTTGCATCCAGTTCAATCGTATTCTGAGGATAAAAATGCGGCTTGCATTGAAATGACCGCCGTGCCGTGCACATGCTGACGAAGCCAGTCAAATTCAACATCCAGACGTGTGTGAATAAGATCATGTTTTAGTGTTCGGGAAGGACGGTAAGGTCCTTGGCGGGTAATGACGCCGGATTTCTTCTTAAAACGTATCTCTTTCAGCAACATGATTTCCGGCATTTGCGCCAAAAGCAATAAATAATAAAGCTATTCCAAAAAAGTTGCAGAGGCCGTTACGTACTGAAACGTTATTTCTATTATCGGTCATATCTGCTTTTGGTTTGGACATATTTTTAAATTTGGTCAAAGTGTTGAAGTGTTAAATCGGATTACTTTCGAAATCAGTCTGAGCATTTAAACAATCAGAGTCTGGCCGGATAAGCAGCACGTCGCGCCGGAATGTATGAAACGGCCAAGGTTATGATAACGATAATACCTGCCGGTTAAAAGTATATCCTGCCAGATTAATTTAACAGGATAAGCATCAACAAGCGATGTGGACATGCCCATAGAAACAAATCCGTAACTCATTTGCAACCAGCAAATAAGTATGCCACACAATATCCCAACAATCGCTCCTGACAATGCAACAATCGCTCCTTCGGCCAGAAATATGTTTCTGATCAACGAAGGCGTGGCACCCAGTGCATATAACATGGAAACATCTTTTTTCTTTTCAATAGCTAACATGCTGAGAGAGAAGAAAATATTGATTGCGGCTACTAAAATAATAAAGGATAAGGTAACGGCAACAAACAATTTTTCCACACGAATGGCACGAAGCAAATCGGCATTCATAGCATCCCGGTCGCGGACTATAAATTTTTTGCCCATTTTTGCTGCAATATCCTGTGCAACATCTTTTTCAAGATATCCGTGTGATGCAATTTTTATTTCCAAGTGAAGAGCGCTGCCCCTGATATTGCAGCAAAGATTCCACAATGGCAATTGGCGCAATGACATAATCGTCGTACCTGTTTTCAATAAAAAATACACCACCCGGACGAATCACTGTCTGGTTGAAATGCTTCTGTTGAAGTAACATTCAGCGTTTTTGTTCCAGTTCTGGGATACCATAATTCCAGAGGCGTTATAATATCTTCCAGTGAAATGGACAATGCATTCCTGACACCTTCCGATATGACAGCATAAGGCGTTCCACCAGGCCCGTAAAGTTTTAATGAACCTTCGATCAAAGCAGTATCCAGTTGTCCACGCCTTCGAAAAAGTACTGTCAACACCTTTCAGTCTAACAATTGTTTGCTGATTGCCGTAACGGGCCAAAGCATTATCTTCAATAACCTGCGTGATAATACTGACACCCTCAACCGATTTTATGGATTTTAGAAGCGTATCGGAAACCATAAAACGTTTTCCTTCGGCAGGTGTAATAGTCACATCTGCATCAAAAGTTTTGAACATTTTCCGGTTCAGATCTTCCATTCCATTAAAAACAGAAAGCACCACAACCATTGCCATAGTTCCTACTGCAACGCCGGCCATAGCGATGCGAGCAATCACACTGATGAAGCTGCGTTTATTACGGGAAAAAAAATAGCGAATAGCAATCCGGTACGAAAGATTCATTGTCAGTAACGCGAAAGATCAATTCGTTTCTTCTTCTTCGTCTGGTTGAGCAGGAGGAATTACAATATCTGCAAACAAAAGGTCCATTTTGGCTGCGTATTCAGCAGTATCATCAATATAAAATTGCAAATGTGGCACAATTCTTAACTGGTGACGGACACGTTCAGCCAGTTTTTGTCTAATGAATTTTGTATTTTCCTTTATCGTTTCAAGTAAAAATAACTTGTTCTTTTCTGGTAAAAAACTTAGATATGCACGTGCAATTCCCAGATCAGGGGAAACGCGTACTGCCGTAATCGTCACGAAAGTGCCGTTTACTAAATGTTTTGCATCCTGCTGGAAAATTTCACCTAAATCCTTCTGGATTTGTCTTCCTACTTTTTGTTGTCTCTTCGATTCCATCTTTTTTCTGATTGGCAACTTTGGAATTATGGATTAATCATCTTAATTACCATTCCGCTATCACCCTTAACTTCTCTTACCTTCTATATTTAATACAAATATCCATACTTATTTTGTTTTTGTAGACCCCTACGTTGTAATTTCGTGAAAGTATTCATGTCGTCCTATCTAACCATCCAGTTTCTTGCTTAGTTTTTTTCGGGTTAATGCGGCTTATCAGATGATTAGTTTAGTGGTATTTTTTCTACTGCTAAGGCTGCCGTTCTTTTTTGGGGGAATACCTTTGCTGATACCTGAACTGAGCTGGATGCTCGTTGGAGAGCAAATGAACCACGGTTTTATGCTTTACCGCGATGTCTGGGATAACGTAAGCCCGTTTTCAGGATTAACGTACTGGCTCATCGATTCACTATTTGGCAGAGCGCAGTGGGCGTATCAGCTGGCTGCTGCCGGACTGGGAATTATCCAGATACTTTATTTTAATTATGTAATTTATTCCCGCGAAGTTTTTCCGGAGCGTACCTACATTCCCGGCGCTTTGTATGCGATTTTCCTGAATATATCCTTTGACCTCGGCACGCTTTCGCCTATGCTGATGGCCAATACATTTTTACTTTTTGCTTTTGGTTTGATTGTAAAAATATTGGTAAAAAGAGAAGCGACCAACCAGGTTTTTGAAATGGGACTTTACATTGGTATCGCAACCCTGTTTTATTTGCCTGCCTCTTTATTTATGATTTGGGCATTTCTGGCTTTGCTTTTTTATACCGGTGCAACAATCCGTCACCATTTGTTAGGACTTTTCGGATCTATTTTTCCGCTGCTTATGGTACTGTTATTTTTCTATATGAATGATGGTATTGAAAGTCTTAACCGCAATTTGCTGACCTCTGTTTTTCAGGTAAAACAATATAATCTCAACGATTTTTCGTCACTTGCTTGCTTCGCTGATTTTGCCGCTCGGATTCGGGATTATGGGTTTTATGCGGATTTTTACGACGCTACGATTTGTCAATTATCAAACCAGAATCCAGCAGGTAATGGCGCTGTGGTTTATCGTCGCAGTTTTTACAATTCCGCTGATGCAGTATCTGGCACCGATGCAGTTTGTGATTTTTATCCCGCCGGCTGCTTTTTTCGCCACACATTATTTTCAGAGTTTCAAAAGAAAAAGTATTGGGGATGAATTTCAATTTGTATTGATGACGCGCGATTATCGTTTTCATACAATATCAGGGATCACGAGGAATTTTACCAGGAATTTCCATGGGGAAACTGGAAAATCTACGGTCAAAAACGGCATCGCTTCCTGCCTGATATCAGGAATAAAAGGATACTGGTATTAGGTCAACATGCGGGTGAGTATACTGATAATTTCACCGCGACGCCGTATCTGAACTGGGATCTGTCGAGCTACGATTTAAGAAATCTGGATCATTTCGACAGTGTTATCCACGTTTACGACAATTTCAGAAAGGATCCGCCGGACTATGTGATTGACAAAGTAAATCTAATGCCGAAACTTCTGGCACGGGTTCCGGCACTGCAAAGTCAGTATAAGCTAAGTCCGTGGAAAGGGATTTACCAGAAAATTTAGATGTTGAAAATTGAGAATTGAAAGTTGAAAATTATAACTAACCGATTTCAAATGGCTTGAAGTTTACTTTCAATTCTCAACCGCGCGGCGGCCGTTTTCAACTAAAACTTAGCAGGCGATTTTATCGACCCGCAGTCTGATGTCTTCCTCCTTCAAATTCTGTATTTAAAAATGCTTCGATACTCGCAATGGCGCTTTCCAAGTTATAAAACGTACCGGAATGCAAATTACATTGGCGTCGTTATGTTGACGTGCCAAAGCTGCAAGTTCAAGATCCCAAACCAAGGCGGCACGGATTCCCTGATGTTTGTTGGCCGTGATGCATACGCCCTGGCCGCTTCCGCATAAGCAGAATTCCTTTTTCAAATTCATTGTTTTCAACACCGCTGGCAACCGGATGTGCGAAATCTGCATAATCTGCCGACTCGGAGCTGTATGTGCCAAAATCCTTTACTTCATAACCGTTATTGGTAAGCCAGGTGGTAATAGGTTCTTTGTAGGGAAAACCAGCATGGTCGGAACCGATAGCAATTTTTTTCATTACTTTTTTGTTAATTGTGTCTAGGTTTATAACAATTCTGTATAGGAAATTGTTAAATTTTCTCACCTCTCTTTAAAAAGGAAAACAAAGGTAACAGCAAATCAATGAACTAAAATTATTTTTGAAATATGAGTGAAGAATTAAAAGATGGAAATTCAAAATTAATTGACGTATCCCTTCTTAATCCTGCCGTTCCGGAAGATGAAAAACGAATCAAAGAAGCATTTGAAGATCGAAACTGGAGTGAAATAAAAAGTGCAGATTCCTGGGTTATTTTCAAAGTAATGGCCGAGTTTGTTGAAGGCTTTGACAAAATGGCTAAAATCGGTCCTTGTGTTACAATTTTCGGGTCCGCACGTACACTGCCAGATAATCCTTATTACAAAATCACAGAAGATATCGCAGCCAAACTGGTTCGTCATGGTTATGGTGTAATCACAGGCGGAGGCCCTGGTATCATGGAAGCGGGGAATAAAGGTGCATTTGAGCAAGGTGGAAAATCCGTGGGTTTGAATATTAAATTACCTTTTGAGCAGCATAGTAACCCTTATATCGACCACGATAAAAATATCAATTTCGATTTCTTTTTTGTGCGTAAGGTAATGTTTGTCAAATATTCACAGGGATTTATTGTAATGCCCGGTGGTTTTGGAACGCTGGATGAATTGTTTGAGGCGATGACCTTAATCCAAACCAAGAAAATCGCCCGCTTTCCGATTGTATTGGTAGGAAGTAGCTACTGGTCAGGTCTTATTGACTGGATTAAAAATACGATGTTAACGGCAGGCAATATTAATGAAGCTGATTTGAAATTAATCAGCATTGTCGATACACCCGATGAGGTTGTACATGTGATCGATGAATTTTATTCCAAATATCTGCTGAAACCGAATTTCTGATGAATTATTTCATCAATTATTTGAATCAGCTAACTCCTTTGCCATCCGAATCTGCGGAGGCTATAAATCAAATCACGATTCACAAAAGAATTCCTAAACATACATTGCTGCTTCAAAACGGCAATGTATGTAGGGAATTTCATTTTCTGGAAAGTGGACTTGCCCGCGTTTTTTATTACAAAGATGGAAAAGAAGTAACAGCCTGGTTTGCTTCTGCTAATCAGATTGTAAGCGCTATTGACAGTTTATTTACAGGAAATCCTTCTGAATACAATATTGAAATTCTGGAAGATTCAGTCGTTTGGAGTCTTCAATATCACAAAATAGAACCTGTTTTTGAGAAATATCCTGGCGTTGAAAGACTGGGACGTTTACTGATTACGAATAATTATCTTCTGCTTGACGAACGCATGAAACTATTCGCTTTTTGTACAGCTGAGGAAAGATACGAGCGTTTATTACTTCAAATTCCTGATATTCTTCAAAAGGTTAAACTAGGGCAAATCGCTTCTTATCTGGGAATTTCTCAGGAGCATTTGAGTCGGATTCGTGGGAGAAAATAGCTGGTAGGCTTTTGGCGATTAGCGTAGATTGGCCCTGCGGTAGTGAGTTTTCTTTCTTTTGATCAATCTAAAATCAATCATTATTTTTTACAGGTTACGATTTTGATAATTATCAAAGGAAAGGATTTCTGATTGGCTGAGATTTGGGATCAAAAAAACTCCGTATAAATTGCCATGGAAATTTCACTCATTTGCGCTTATACAATTTTTGTTACATACGATTTAATCGATTCCTGGAAAATACTACTTGAAACTAAAAGGCTGATTTTTCGCTATGCCGGATTCTTTGCGACATTTTTACTTTTTATTTACGTTGGTTTTGAAATTATTCCGGCACTGCCTTTCAGTAATTTAAGAGCATCTTTTCGAGGTTGGTATGATCTTGGGTATGATTTACTTACTACCTATTCAGTATACGATTTTGTGATCTGGGTAATCATGTCATTTTTCCGATCCAGAGATAACAAAGAGAAAACCGAACCGATACAGTATGGTTTTCGACATGCCGGATTTTTACTTATTAGTACTTGTGTTGCCTGTTACCTGACAATCCTTATCAACCATTATATATTTCCGCCAGTTGGCGTTTCATTAATTGAAATATTCTGGATGCTGATTTACTTTATCTTTTTTCTAATTTGCTATGATCCGGATGATCTGGGGTGCGACTATGAATTTCAGAAGTATCGTTCGCATTATGTTTTCATGTGTTATGGGACTTCAACTATTCTTTTTTATAGTGTTTACAGTCGATAGATTAATTCGTGTTGGCTGAGAAATATTGATTAATAAAGTGAAATTTTAAACAAAAAAAACGATATTAGAAAATAAGATAAGGCCCAATTTTCTCAATCATTTTCTCATCCAAAACCCTAACCTTTTTCAAATCATCAACCGATTTAAAAGCGCCATGCTGCGTCCGATAATTAACAATTATAGTATTGATTTTTTTATTCCGCAAATAAGAATGCTGGCCAAGTTCTTCCGCTGAGGCTGTATTTATATTGATCTTTTTAACCGGACTCTGGATCTTCGCATATTTATTCAGCTCTGTCAAAGCAAGAGAATCCAATCCGAAAATTTCGGAAAACTGGCTGGTTGAGTGAAAACCGCCTAAGGCATCTCTGAATTTCAAAATGCGAAGTGATAATTTACTGCCGATTCCTTTCAGTTTAATAAGTTGAGTCGTATCGGTTGTGTTTATATCAAAAGGAACAATAACTGGTTTATTATATGCTTTAACTTCTTTCGGGTAGGAATTGTTTGAATATGTTTTCTCCGGATATTTTGTTTTGGGATAAACTGAACTCGATTCCGGAAGTTTAATGTAAGATTCCAGTTTTTGAAAAACATCAGAAGGGAAATCATAAATATTCAGCAAATCCTCTTTCTTTCGAAATTTCCCACCTTTTGATCTGTATTTATCAATGCGTTTTGCAATGAAGGCGGGAATACCAAGTTCCTCTAGCTGATCAATAGAAGCGGTATTAGGATCAAAGGAAAATAAACGTACAGGTTTAACAGGCGACTTTGTATATTCTTTTTTTGAATAGCTGGTTTCTCTTTCCTCTTCCTGCGAAGCAGCATCTTGTTCCAATTGAGCGGCTATGCTGTCAAGTTTTTGTGTATTGATCGGTTCTGACGAAGTTGGAAAGAGAGGTAATATCCAGCGTCTGAGAATAAATGGAGTCCAGATTAGGATAAAAGAAAGGAACATTAAAACAAAAGCAGCGCGTGCCTGCTTTCTGGAAATACCAAAAAAATCTTCAAGCTGATCAAGTATTCGTCGGAGCATAAGCCAAAAGTTTAGGACAAAAAGTTTTGTCCGGCTTTTGACGAGGGAATATTCAAATGGTTTCTTTGCTTTTTGAATTAGCTATTGAGATAATTGTTAGATTTCAGTAATATCCTGACTTCTCATATTGTCAAGATTTCCTTCCCATTCAACTTTCCCTCTGAATTTAAGTAAACCATCACGATGCAGAGATTTAAGATATTCGGTTAAAGCAAGATCGATGATGTTTTCTTCCGAGCCAAGTTTTTTCCCGAAAGAACGAATTTTTCTGATTTTAGCCTCATCAATTTCAATGTCAGTTCTCATAATGTCTGTTTTTAAGTCTATCAAATATACAAATTTTCCAAACATGAATATGCTTTGCCATCAAATTCCCTAATTTTGCCAACTGATTGTAAAAACCTGAAATTTGCGATCTCAAAACCTTTGTTTATTAATCAATTGTCTGAATCAATAATGAGCGAATCACCTGCTACCTCTTTACAAGATATTGTAGGGCATGCCAAAGAATACGGATTTGTGTTCCCTTCTTCGGAAATATATGATGGATTGCAAGCCGTTTATGACTACGGTCAGAATGGTGTGGAATTGAAAAATAACCTGAAAGCCGTGTGGTGGAAAGCCATGACGCAGCTGAATGATAATATCGTTGGTATCGATGCTTCCATTTTCATGCATCCGCTTACCTGGAAAGCTTCCGGCCACGTGGACGGTTTCAACGATCCGATGATTGATAACAAAGATTCCAAAAAACGCTATCGTGCTGATCAGCTTCTGGAAGGAAAAGCAGAACAATATGAAGCAGATGGCCAGCCGGAAAAAGCGCAGGCTTTGCTTGCTGAAATGGGACGTTTGCTAAGTGCTGAAGATCTTGAAGGTGTTCGTGAATTGATTATTTCTGAAAATATAAAATGTGCAGTTTCCAGATACGGCCAACTGGACAGAAGTGCGTCAGTTTAACCTGATGTTCAGTACGCAGGTTGGTTCGGTTGCAGAAGATTCAAGTTTGATCTATCTGCGTCCGGAAACGGCTCAGGGGATTTTTGTTAACTTCCTGAATGTGCAGAAAAGCGGTCGTATGAAAGTGCCTTTTGGTATTGCTCAAATCGGTAAAGCTTTCCGTAATGAGATCGTTGCGCGTCAGTTCACTTTCCGTATGCGTGAATTTGAACAAATGGAAATGCAGTTTTTCATTCGCCCTGGCACTGAAATGGATTGGTATAACAACTGGAAAGAAGCGCGTATGAAATTCCATATTGCAATTGGTTTGCCGGCAGAAAGTTTGAAATTCCACGATCACGAAAAGCTGGCGCATTATGCCAATGCAGCCGTGGATATTGAATATAAATTTCCGTTTGGTTTCCGTGAAATGGAAGGAATTCACTCACGTACCGATTTTGACCTTCGTAACCATCAGGAATTGTCCAAGAAAAAACTTCAGTATTTTGATGCGGATCTGGATGAAAACGGTAAGCCTTATGGTAACTATATTCCTTATGTTGTAGAAACTTCGGTTGGTGCTGACCGTCTTTTTCTTGCTACTTTCTGCAATGCATATACCAAAGAAACAGTAGGAGAGGGCGATGCTGAAAAAGAACGTACGTATCTGAAATTACATCCGGCACTGGCTCCTTTTAAAGTTGCGGTTTTGCCTTTGGTTAAAAAAGACGGTTTGGCTGAAAAAGCGCAGGCGATTGCCAATTCTCTGAAATCAGCTTTCCGTACAACTTATGATGATGGAGCGGCGATTGGAAAACGTTATACCCGCCAGGATTTGATCGGAACGCCATTCTGTGTTGTTGTTGATTATCAGACGATGGAAGACGATACCGTTACGATCCGCCACCGCGATACCATGGAGCAGGAGCGCGTTGCAATCAGTGAATTGAAAGAGAAAATCGGCTATCAGGTTTCAATTGAAAGAATCCTTGAATTGATCTGATAAATAATAAATACATGTAACAAAAAAGGGTTTCCGATATCGGAAACCCTTTTTTGTTTTCTATTAAGTCCTGATTATGCAAGCTTAACATTCACGGCGTTCAGTCCTTTGCGACCTTCCTGAAGATCATAAGTAACTTCGTCGTTTTCGCGAACTTCGTCAACAAGACCGGAGATATGTACGAAATAATCTTGTCCTGTTTCTGCGTCTTTAACGAAACCGTATCCTTTTTCGTCGTTAAAGAATTTAATTGTTCCTTGATTCATAAAAATTTTATTATTGAATTGTTGAACAAATATAATAAAAACAGAAACTTATTTACAAGTCTTAATAGTAAAATAATATAGTATTTTCTTTGCTAAGCCATAGTGTTAAAAGTTATTTCATATGTTTTTTTGATATTTTTCTTTCTGTCATAGTTAAACTGTACCTTTGCGGTTTATATCGCATTTTCTATGACTGAACAGATTCTTATTCTAGATTTTGGCTCACAATACACGCAATTAATTGCGCGTCGGGTTCGGGAACTCAATGTTTATTGTGAAATCCATCCATACAACAATTTCCCGGAGCTAACTCCCAATATCAAAGGTGTTATTCTTTCAGGCAGCCCCTGCTCGGTCAGGGACGAAGATGCACCTTATCTTGATTTCAATAAATTCAGGAAAATAGTACCGATTCTGGGTGTTTGTTATGGCGCTCAGTTAATGGCTCATTCGTTTGGTGGAGACGTAAAACCTTCACAGCACCGAGAATATGGTCGTGCTCGTCTCGAAATTGATGATGAAGATTCTTCACTTGCTAACAGGAATTTCTCAGACTTCACAGGTTTGGATGTCACATGGCGATACGATTGTTAGTATTCCTGATGATTTCCATATTATTGCCTCTACGGAATCTGTAAAAGTAGCTGCTTTCAAAATTGAAAATGAACTTACTTACGGAATTCAGTTTCACCCGGAAGTAACACATTCGACGGAAGGAAAGCAGTTGATGCACAATTTCGTCGTCGAGATCTGCGGATGCAAACAAGACTGGACAGCGGATGCTTTTGTTGAACAAACCATTAGCAGCCTTAAGAGCAAAACTTGGAGATGACCGTGTTGTTATGGCACTTTCAGGTGGTGTTGATTCTACCGTTGCTGCGACGCTTGTACATCAGGCTATTGGCAAAAATCTGTTTTGTATTTTCGTTGATAACGGATTATTAAGAAAAGAGAATTCGAGCAGGTGCTTGAATCATATCGCCATATGGGTCTTGAACATCAAAGGTGTTGATGCAAAAGATTTGTTTTATAGTGCGCTGGACGGTTTGTCTGATCCGGAAGCAAAAAGAAAAGCAATCGGAAAAGCATTTATTGATGTTTTTGATCAGGAATCACATTTAATTGAAGATGTGAAATGGCTGGGACAGGGAACAATTTATCCTGATGTGATTGAATCCGTTTCTGTAAAAGGTCCGTCAGCAACCATCAAATCGCACCACAATGTGGGTGGTTTGCCTGATTTTATGAAGCTGAAAGTTGTTGAGCCGTTGAATACTTTGTTTAAAGACGAAGTAAGTACTAGTTGGTAAAACATTGGAAATTGATCCGACCATTTTAGGGCGTCATCCATTCCCGGGACCAGGTCTTGGCGATTCGTATTTTGGGAGAAATTACGCCTGAAAAAGTAGCCATCTTACAGGAAGTTGATGCGATTTTCATCGGCGGACTAAGAAAATGGAATTTATATAATGAAGTTTGGCAGGCTGGCGTAATGCTGCTTCCTGTTAAAAGTGTAGGTGTAATGGGTGATGAGCGTACATACGAAAGTGTAGTTGCTCTGAGAGCTGTTACCTCAGTTGACGGTATGACGGCCGACTGGGCTCATTTGCCTTACGATTTCCTTGCGGAAGTTTCCAATGATATTATCAATAAAGTAAAAGGTGTTAACCGCGTTGTTTACGATATTTCTTCAAAACCACCTGCAACAATCGAGTGGGAATAAGGTTTTGATATTGACTATAAAAAAGAAAAGCGGGCTGTTTCAGCTCGCTTTTTCCTTTTATATACCAGTCATTGTTTAAATTGCATCAGGATCGTCCGACTCCGCGGCTGATCAAGCTCAATACAAATAAAACTAAGAAACACAAAGAAAAGTATTTTAGCAATTCCGGCAGCTCCTGCTGCAATTCCACCAAATCCCAAGTACTCCGGCAATAATGGCTACGATCAGAAATATTACTGTCCATCTAAGCATAATTGACAAATGATTTAGTTAATTAAAATTAGTTTCGTTGATAAAGTGTATGAATCAATTAATACTAAATATGTGCCAAGAAATGATTTTGTGAAATAACTTGATTATTAACGCTTTGCTGGAAATTACGCGCCGAAAAGTGGCCTTTTGTGTAGAGATTGCTTCCCAGATTTCACCCAAAACTGGTATATAAAGTTACAAATTGAACATAGTAATGAAATAATATTGACTTATTCATAGTTGTCTTAGCAATATTATATTGAATTACACCGCTGACATTGTCAACTGCGTCATTAGCCGTAATTTGCGCGATGTTTCAATTTTGAAAAATAGTAGTAGTACGAATGAATAGATTGCTTTTTGCTTTTCTGGCTGGGTTAACCTGCACAGCCACTTTTGCCCAGTCGGATCGCTGGCAGCAGCGTGTTAAATACCAGATGAATGTTGATTTTGATGTGACAAAACATCAGTACAAAGGAGTTCAGAAACTTGGTTTACACTAATAATTCTCCTGATACACTTAACCAAGGTTTTTTACCATCTTTATATGAACGCTTTTCAGCCGGGAAGTCAGATGGATGTTCGTTCAAGAATGATCAGTGATCCTGATCCGCGTGTAAAGGACAGGATTTCAAAACTTTCTCCAAGTGAAATTGGATACGAAAAAATTCTATCCTTGAAGCAAAACGGCAAGCCTTTGAAATATCAGGTAGTTGGGACAATTCTGGAAGTTACTCTAAACGAAAAAATCCTTCCGAAAACCCAACATACTTTTGATCTGGAATTTGAAGCGCAGGTTCCGATACAAATTCGTCGTAATGGAAGAGATAATAGTGAAGGCATCGATTACTCAGTTGCGCAATGGTATCCAAAACTTTGTGAATACGATTATGAAGGCTGGCATTCCAATCCTTATATCGCCCGTGAATTTTATGGTGTTTGGGGAGATTTTGACGTGAAAATTACTTTGGATGCTTCCTACATGGTAGCGGCAACAGGATATCTTCAAAATCCTGAAAAAATCGGTTACGGTTATAGCAAAAATGACGTTCCTCATAAAGCGGGTGACAAACTTACCTGGCACTTTATCGCACCCGAAGTCCACGATTTTATGTGGGCTGCGGATCGTGATTATAAACATGATGTTGTAAAAGTGGACGATAATCTGGATCTGCACTTTTTTTATCAAACAGATACTTTGGCGAATGTGTGGAAGGAAATGGAGCCGCTTGCAATCCAGTCTTTCAAGATCATGAACCAGAAATTTGGCCGTTATCCGTATAAACAATATTCAATTATTCAGGGTGGTGATGGTGGAATGGAATATCCAATGGCGACATTAATTACCGGGCATTCCAATTTGTCAGGTTTGGTTAGTGTGGCTGTTCATGAATCCATTCACAGCTGGTTCCAGGGATTATTAGGAACAAATGAATCGAAATATTCCTGGATGGATGAAGGTTTTACAACTTATGCACAGAATCTAGTGCTGGCAGAATTATTCCAGTCAAAATCCGATCCGATGCGAGGAACGACGGCCAGTTACAGAAATCTTGTGAAATCAGGTCTGGAAGAACCCATGACGACACACGCGGATCATTACAACACAAACAGAGCTTACAGCATTGCGAGTTATTCCAAAGGAGCGGTTTTCCTGAATCAGCTTGGTTATATTATCGGAAAAGATAAGCTTGAAAATGGAATGAAACGTTATTTCAACGAATGGAAATACAAACATCCAAACCCGACAGATCTGAAAAGAATTATGGAAAAAGAATCCGGTCTTGGAACTGGATTGGTATTGGGAAGATTTTGTTGGAACGACGAAAACAATTGATTATGGTATTAAAGAAGTGGTTTCCAATGCTGGAAAAACGGATGTTGTGATTGAAAGAATCGGACAAATGCCAATGCCGCTTGATATTGTGGTAAGTTATAAAGACGGTTCACAGGAGAATTTTTATATTCCTTTGGAAATGATGCGTGGTGAAAAAGCTGAGAAACTGTATTCAAAAACAACATTATTGTCAGACTGGGGCTGGACGTATCCGGAATATACTTTTTCAATCGATCGCGCGATGACGGACGTAGACAGAATAGTAATAGATCCAAGCAGTCGCATGGCTGATGTTAATCCTGAAAATAATACTTATCCATCTTTGCCAAAAGTTGCTCCAAGATTTAAGGGAGAAAAGGTGAATGAAGTAAGATAAAGGCTATCAGCTATCGGCAGTCGGCTTTCATACTATCGCTCTAAATTTAGTTTTGGCGAAAATCTGATAGCCGACTGCTGACAGCCGAAGTTTTTTTATCTTAAATCTGAAATCCTGAAAATCGTCCCGACCCGGAATTCAATTTTTTGGAGTTTTGCTTCGTCAAACTGGGCAACTGTTTCGATCCGGAAGAATTTGAAAATGTGGTCCAGTCCGTAAACCAGTTCAGAATAATGTCGTGAAGTAGGGGAGAAAAGGTAGTGGACCTGAACGGTTTCTTTAATTCCTGTTAATCTTAACGCTGGTATCTGGGTTACTAAAAACCGCTGCATCGACCAAAGTGCATGACCTTCAATAAACCATTGTTTTGTACTATGTTCATAGTAAGGCAAACTTCTGAATTGTGTTAGCGGATCGCCCATTCTGAAAAACGATTCGTTACCAAGGAAATGCCGGAAATCCGGAAAATACATTTCCTTCTTGCTCAAAAATCCTCCTCCTTTTACGGAATAACTTACTGAATTACGTGGTCCAAGTTCAATGGCCTGACGAATTCCACCTTGCAAAAATTTATAATCCACATCTCCGGCAAAGGGTAATCCACTTTTGTACAAAATACTGAAAGCAGGTTTTCTGGTTCGTAAATATCGTTTTTCGCCATTTCTTACAACATATCTCCGCCAGGGACGAATATCTGCGCTGATCTGGAAAATCATCGCATCATGATCCGGGAATCCGGTATTGCTTTCTTCGTCATTTAACGGACGGTTTGGAGTAAAAGCTCTTTTAGGCCAGTCAATGTAGGATTTGATATTTTCCATATTGAACAACTCCTTTCGTTGCTCATATTCCAGACTGGTACTGATATTTACGATGTCAAAAATATTGCGGATATCATACTGTGCTTTTGCGAATTTGGATTGATATAATTTTGCACGATTTCGCTCAAAAATCAAAGTTGAGACCGTATTTCCAAAAGGTGTGATCGGATTATCACGATTAATCTGATTCACCATTTCACCCGCAGTCACCATCAGATTTGAATTGGCATTACCGACATTCATTTGAAGATTTCCGTTAAACCTGTCACGTCCAAAAGTATATCGGGCATAAGGACGAACAGAAAAATAACTTGATTTTCCCCATTTCTTCTGATATTCCGCCGCCAGATTCAGTGCATAACCTTCAACGGTATTGTAATAAAATCCTAAAAAAGGACTTTCAATATGAACCGAATTTTTGTTGCTTAATGTGTAGGTATTACCAAGCAGAATATGATGCGGTTTGAAATTTGTAGAATCCGGATGATCATTCGCTTTTCTTTCATCTTTCGCAATTTTGATACTATCCTGCAAGGCATAACTCTGGACTTCGGTATTAGTCAACGGAACGGGACGCAGATTATCCCAATAAGTTGAATCACGTTTATTTGCAGAAGAATCCACAATGATGGAATCCTCACGTACAATCCGTTGATCTTCACCATTCTTTTTTCGCTCTTTCTTTAATTCTTTATCATATTCTTTGGTATATTTTCTCAGATTTTTGGTTGAAAAAGCTTTCTGTTCCTGAATCATTTTTTCCAGGTTTTTCTTTTTAACTTTTTCAGCCGTTTCCGGATCAGCTTTTGGATCATTAACAACAATTTCTTCCTTCAAACCCGGATCAATATCCAGTTTTTGATAAGTTAAAGAAACCAGATATTTAAACTCTCCTGCAAAACCAAGATAACTTCCTTTAATCCTGAATTGTTGATTAACAGGTAACCAAATATTTTGGACTGGATTGAAAATCTGTTTGGCAAAAATATCCAGTCCGCTTGTTGTCGTTTCCAGATCGTAACTGTGGATTGCCCAGCGGTCATCGATGATGTATAAACTTCCACGGAAAACACCTTCGCCGTATGCTTTCGGAATTACTTTTATTTTATTGATAATCTGTCCGCGGTCTTCAAAATAACCTTCGTATTCAAACTTGTAATAAGCAAATGCTTTGGGCGAAAGCGGAGAAATAGTTCCGGCAATTTCAGGACTATACAAACTCGCCAGAATATATTCGTTTGGTGAAGGAATACTGTTGTCCAAACTATTTCTGGTTGAAATAATATGCTGTTTGAAACTGTTTGGACGACGATATTGAATTTCGGCAACACTTTCATTGATGATTGCTTTGCCCTTCCTGAATACCTTCTTTTTTAAATCTTTTTTCAATCAGATAAGGAATTTTTGTAGGCAGAGCCGTGCTTCGTGAATAAACTTTTGCCTGATAGGAGCGGATTTGTAGTTGATGAAAACGAGCTTTGGAAATCGCTTTCCGCATGATCGTGTAAGCTGGATCTTCTCTTTTATTTCCAACCGTAAATTCACCCAGACTTAGCGCTTGTTCTTCGAGCGTAATATTTAATTCCTTAAAATCATTTCCGACAACAACCGTTTGGGTCAATGTTTTGAAACCCAGATATTGAAAAACAAGTTGATATGTTCCGGGTGTCAGGCTGAATTCATACAAACCTTCATCATTGGCAATGGTTCCATCGCTGGTTCCGTGTATCACAATTCCTGCATAAGGAAGTGCGTCCCCGTTTTTATTTGATATACGTCCTTTTATTCCTCCGGCTTGGGAAATGGAAATTGTGAAGCATAAGAGAAGTGAATAAAGGATAATACGCATAAAGTTGAGGCTCGACTATAATTTATAAGTGTTGTATTTATCTATTCTTTAAGCGGATGTCCGCAATTACTGCAAAAATTGGCATTTACCGGCATTGATTTTCCGCAGGACAAACATTCAGCCTGATCGACTTTTTTCGCAACCGGCTGAGATCTTGACATTTCAACCGTAACAATTCCCGTCGGGACTGCGATGATGGCATAACCCATGATCATCACAACCGATGAAATTACTTGTCCTAATGAGGTTTGTGGGGTAAGATCTCCATATCCGACCGTTGTTATGGTAACAATGGCCCAATATATACTTTGAGGAATACTGGTAAAACCGTTTTCCTCTCCTTCAACTACATACATAATCGTGCCTATGATCAAAACCAGGGCAACGATGAACAGCATAAAGACCGTTATTTTTTGTAAACTTGAAGCAAGTGCTGATTTAAGTACCTGAGCGTGATGGACAAAACTGCTTAATTTCAGAATTCTGAAAACGCGTAGAAGTCGTAAAATTCTGATTGTGATCAGGTAATGACTGGCTGGCGAAAAGTAGGTGAGATAATAGGGGATGATGGATAACAGATCGATAATTCCGTAGAAACTGAGTAAATATTTGAGTGGTTTGGGATGACTATAAATTCTTAGAAAATATTCTATCGTAAAAATGATCGTAAAAAATGTTTCAAGATAAAAAAATACAGATTCATATTGATCACGAATTTTAGGAACGCTTTCCAGGCAAACGACGAGAATGCTGATCAGGATAAACCATAAAAGAAAGACATCGAACAGACGTCCTCTTTTTGTATTTGCTCCAAAAATGATAATGAAAAGTTTTCCCCGTAAAGAATTACGATCTATTGCCATGGCCGACTTTGGTAATGTTGGCAGGCAATGTAAGAAAAGCCCGGTTATTGCGCAAAACGCAATGACCGGGCTTATTAATTTTTATTCAGAAAGAGTTACCTAGCAGTTTCCGTCAATATCGCAGCTGTCTCCATCTGCAAGACTTACAAGTGGCGCAGGATTTTCTTTTTCCCATTCCTGGAAAGATTGTTGAAGTGCTCCTAAAAAAGTTTCTGGTTGCTGTGCGCCTGAAACAGCATATTTTCTGTCCAAAACAAAAAACGGAACACCACGAACGCCAACTTGCTGTGCTTCATAAATATCTTTACGAACTTCCTGAGCAAACTGATTACTTTCAAGAACGTCTTTCAATTCATTCGCATCCAGTCCGATTTTTGTCCCAAGATCAATTAGCGTATCATGATCAGCTGTATTTTTTCCTTCGGTAAAATAAGCGTGAAACAATTGTTCTTCGGCTGCATCTCCCAGTTTATTTTTCTTGGCAAACTGAATAAAACGGTGACTGTCAAAAGAATTGGCCAGAACCGTTTTCTCCATATTATATTCCAAACCGACTTCTGCTGCTACATTTGTCACGTTATCCAGCATTTGTGTAGCGTGGTCAACCGTAAAACCTTTTACATCGGCAAGGTATTCGACAATGCTTCGGCTCGGATCTGTTTTCATGTCAGGATTCAACTGAAAACTTTTCCATTCAACCTCAATTCTGTCTTTTTGTGGAAATTGCTCTAATGCTTTTTCAAACTTGCGTTTTCCGATATAACACCATGGGCACATGACGTCACTCCATATTTCAACTTTCATAATTGCTTCTGTTTAATTTTGAGCAATGTTTACAATCTGTTAGATTGTCACGAAAAGCTCTTCATGTGATCTTCTTACCTTTTTTGCGCTGGCTAAAACATCTTTTTCTGCGTCGCGGTAACCCAGCGTCATAATCACAACACTATGCAAACCTTTTTCGTTTAATCCCAAAATTTCATCCAGACCATTCGCATCAAAACCTTCCATTGGCGTTGCATCAACCTGTTCAGAAGCTGCGGCAACAAGCGCATGTCCCAAAGCAATATATGCCTGACGCGCAGCCCATTGTGCATTAATTTCTTCGGTACGACTCAAAATTCCATTTGAAATAGAAGTTTTAAAACCATCCAGCGATTCGGCAGGGATTCCACGCGTATCAGCGATCAGGTTCATATAATTCTTCAACATGTTCCGCTGTAATTTTTGTCCATGAAGCAAAAACGATCAGGTGAGAGGCTTCTGCAATTTGCGGCTGCATGAAGGCAACTTTCTGTATTTTTTCCTTGATCTCCTGATCCTCAATAACAAAAACAGTATATGGCTGCATCCCTGCTGATGATGGAGAAAGCTGGATCGCTTCCAAAATCACATCCAGTTTTTCAGCCGGAACTTTCTCGCCATTCATTCTTTTAGTAGCGTACCGCCAGTTCAGCGTTTCTATAAGGTTACTCATTTCGATTTCAATTTTTAAATTCAGATATGCAAACTTAAATAAATATGCTATACATTTGTAAGTACTATACAATAGGATAGTGCAATTCTTTAAAAGATATGGAAGCAAAAGAGGAATTATTTCAGGAGAGATTATCACACAGTGATTGTTCAAAAAGTTTACTGCCCGTTCGTGATGCGCTGGATGCATTGAATGGAAAGTGGAAACTTCAAATTGTTATTTCACTGATGTTTGGAAACAAGCGTTTTACACAAATCGCAAAGGAAATTCCGAATATTACAGATAAAATGCTGTCAAAGGAATTAAGAGATCTCGAAGCCCACGAACTTGTAAAACGTACTGTTTACGATTCAATTCCGGTTGTTGTGGAATACACCTTAACTGAACATGGGAGATCTTTAAGAGAGTTAATCGATGTGCTGAGAGTTTGGGGAATCAAGCACAGAAATCAGGTAATGGGGAAAGCTGATGTTTTAGTTGAAAGTTGAAAATTGAAAATTGAAAGCGGCCGCGCGGTTGAAAGTTGAAAAATATAACTTAGCAAGGTAAAGATTTTGATTCTGTGAAATAAAAAAGAGTTGAAAATTAAAAGCGAGCGACCTCACTTTCAACTTTCAACTCTCAATTTTCAACTAAGATTTAAGCCAAACGGTTGATGCAGTTCAAGTCTTCGAAAGCAACTTTCAAACGAGCGATCATTGTTTCTTCACCTTTACGCAACCAAACACGTGGATCGTAATATTTTTTGTTTGGAGAATCAGCTCCGTCAGGGTTACCCAACTGCGTCTGAAGATATCCTTCTTTTTCTTTGTAATATTTAAGAATTCCTTCCCAGGTTGACCACTGAACGTCAGTATCGATGTTCATTTTGATCGCACCATATTCAATTGCTTCACGGATTTCTTCACGAGAAGAACCTGATCCACCGTGGAATACGAAGTTTACAGGAAGTTCACCTGTTCCAAATTTCTCCTGAATGTATTTCTGAGAATTGTTAAGGATTTTCGGCTCCAATTTCACGTTACCTGGTTTGTATACACCGTGAACATTTCCAAAAGCAGCTGCAATTGTGAAGTTTGGAGAGATTTTGAGAAGATGTTCATAAGCATAAGCAACTTCTTCCGGCTGCGTGTAAAGTTTGGAGCTGTCAACATCACTGTTGTCAACACCATCTTCTTCACCACCCGTTACACCAAGTTCGATTTCAATCGTCATGCCGATTTTAGCCATACGTTCGAAATATTTGCTGCAAATTTCGATGTTTTCTTCCAAAGGCTCTTCCGACAAATCCAGCATGTGAGAGCTGTACAATGGTTTGCCGAATTTGTCAAAGTGACGTTCGCCAGCTTCCAAAAGACCGTCGATCCATGGAAGAAGTTTTTTAGCGCAATGGTCTGTATGTAAAATTACAGGAACTCCATAAGCCTCAGCCATCAAATGAACGTGCTGAGCGCCTGAGATACTTCCTGCAATAGCAGCTTTCTGATCAGTATTTGAAAGAGATTTTCCTGCAAAAAAGATACCGCCACCATTCGAAAACTGAACGATAACAGGACTGTTTACGGCCTTCGCAGTTTCGATAACCGCGTTTACTGAGTTAGTACCAACCACGTTAACAGCTGGAAGGGCGTAGTTATTTTCGTTGGCATGACGGAAGATTTCGCTAACTCCGTCACCAGTGATAACACCGGCAGGAAAGCGTTGTGTTGTTTCGCTCATAGTAAAATAAGATATTTTATCAAGAAAAAATTTTACAATTAGGGGATTGCGGCCTAATTGTACAGGAATTGCCGCAAGTTAACTATTTTAAAGAAAACGGGAGAAATAAGTAAGTGATATTATGACGGGCAAAGATGATTTACCCATTTTAATCCATTCTGTGTATATTTGAAAAAGAATAGATTAAAATTTTTTTCCATGTCTCCAAAATTAACCCGAACCATTTTAATTGCCGGCTGTATCGGTTTTTTAATTTTGTGGGTGCTTGAATTTCGCCGCACTACCTTATTTGAAAGTTATTGGCTTTTACTGCTTAGTATTACATTTTTGCTTTTCTTTCAATTCAACAGGTTGAAATCTTCTTTAACAGAAAAGAAAAGACTTGAAGAAGAGAGTTTGAAAAAAGCGATCGCTACTAAAAATAGAAAAAAATGAATATTCTTCTGGTCGGCCTGGCCGTTTTATTTTTCGTTTTGGCAGGTTATTATGGCGCAGTCCGTGCTGTGCTGCTGGATATTTCGATCGACCGGTATACGCTCAGACATGAAAATGCCAATGTAATATTTCAAACACTTTACTGGCGCCGGCTATTAAGAATGATCCGGCTTGCCGTGGTTGCTCTGGGATGTTTTTATGCAGTAGCTTTTGTATTTCCTATCCTTAAAGATTCTTTTGGTATTGCGGAAGAACTTACGATTCTTATCCTTTTTATGGCACTCGCCATTTTATGGGTTTTATGTTATACGGTTTGGGTCAGGATTGGATATATTTTTCCGAAAATATTAGATTTAAAAGCATTTCCTGTTCGTTTTGCTGAATGGATTATCACGCCATTATATTGGCTGGTTGAACCGTTCGTTAATGAAAACGCACTGACACATCATTTGCGTGACGAAGCGGCGTCTGCCGATGACCCGGATTTTGAAGATCATAGTATTGATGAAAGAATGTTTATCAATGCGCTGGATTTTAAGGATTTGCGAATTCGGGATTGTATGATTCCTCGTACGGAGATTTCGGCAGTTAATGTAAATGACACTATTGAAGATCTGAAAAGGACGTTTCTGGCAAGTGGACATTCGAAAATAATCGTTTACCGGGAATCTGTTGATGATGTTTTGGGATACTGTCACGCGTTGTCTCTTTTCAGAAAACCAAAAGAAATCAGCAGTATCGTTACGCCGATTTTAATTGTTCCGGAAGCGATGCCCGCGAGTGATCTGATGTTACGTTTTTTGGAAGAAAGAAGAAGTCTGGCTTTGGTTGTGGATGAATTTGGCGGAACCTCAGGTTTGGTCAGTGTGGAAGATGTTGTGGAGCAGATTTTTGGAGAAATTCAGGATGAATATGATTCCACAGAAGACTGGACGGAGCGGAAGGTTGATGACCATACCTACATATTAAGTGCGCGCCATGAAGTAGATTATCTGAATGAAAAATACGGCTGGGATTTACCTGAAGGGGATTATGATACCTTGGCAGGGATGTTGATTCAGGTACACGGCGATTTGCCTGAAGTGAATGACGAAATTAGTATGCCGCCATATTCTTTCCAGATTATATCCATGCAGGATACCCGGATTGAACTGGTGAAATTGACCAGACAAAGAACAGGAAATAATCAAAAAGATACAGAAATCAACGAAATTAAACCTTAACAACTGATCAACTTTATTCCAATGACCATCAACAAAAACTTCAAATCCTTCAACGTTTTTTCTGATTGCGCTTTTTCTGGTTTCTAACCTGAATGTTTTTGCGCAAAAAAAGCATGAAATATTTCGTCAGGAAGATTGATAAAATCATTTCTGCTTCAAAAAGTGATGTTGGCGTTGCGATTATGGGTTTGGAGGATCAGGAAACTTTTTTATTCAATGAAGGTCATAAATATCCAATGCAGAGTGTGTACAAATTTCCGCTTGCGATGGCTGTTCTGGATCAGGTTGATAAGGGGAAATTGTCGCTAAATCAGAAAATTCATGTTACCAAAAAGGATTTACTTCCAAACACATGGAGTCCGCTGAGAGAGAAATATCCGAATGGAGAAGTTGATGTGAAAGTTTCTGAGCTAATTGGTTTGGCTGTTTCAAACAGTGATAATAATGCCTGTGACATTCTTTTCCGTCTGGTTGGCGGGCCCAAAAAAGTGGATCACTACATTCACAGTTTGGGAATAAAAAGTATTTCTATTGCTGCAACGGAAGAAGAAATGTCAAAAGCCTGGAATGTACAGTTTACAAACTGGTGTAAACCACGGGCAATGCTTCGGTTGCTGGATCTTTTTTACAAAGGCAAAAATTTGTCAAAAACCAGCACTAATTTCCTTATGAAAGCGATGACGGAAACTACTACGGGGCCAAACAAAATTAAAGGTTTGTTACCAAAAAATACAAAAGTTGCGCATAAAACCGGTTTATCCGGAACCAACGAGCAGGGAATTATGGCTGCTATCGAATGACGTAGGTATCATTACTTTACCCAATGGAGAACATATTGCAGTCGTCATTTTTTTAGCGCATACAACACTGGATGAAAAAAGCCGCGATGCGGTAATAGCTAAAATTTCAAAAGAAGCTTACGATTATTTTCTGGCTAAAAAGTAGTAGTGTCTGACCATTCTATCATTCACTTATTCCATCATTCTATCATTAAATTGTGCAGATTAAAGTTGAAAATATAGGAAAGAAATTCGTGCGGGAATGGATCATTCGCCGGGCGAGTTTTGTGTTGGAAGCAAGGGCAGATGTACACTTTTGTAGGACCAAACGGAAGTGGAAAATCTACATTATTACAATTAATTACAGGCATGACTCCAGCCACCGAGGGAACGATTGCGTACAACCATGATGGAAAAGAAATTGAGGTTGAGCAATGGTATAAACACCTGGTAATCGCAGCGCCTTATCTTGAATTAATTGAAGAATTTACATTACGTGAGGTCATAGATTTTCATAAGAAATTTAAGCCTTTAAAAAACAATATTTCCTCCCCTGACTTTGAAGATTTTATCCAGTTGTCACATGCAAGTGGAAAAGTAATCCGCCATTTTTCTTCTGGGATGAAACAAAGAGTAAAATTGGGTTTGGCCTTTATGTCGGATGTGCCCATAATCTTTTTGGACGAACCTACGACAAACCTCGATGTGAATGGAATAAATTGGTATCTTGATAACGTCAGAAAATCGACTGATAAACAACTCGTTCTGTTAGGCTCTAATGTCAAACAGGAATATGAGTTTTGCGAAAATATCATCAACGTTTCAGCGTTCAAATAAAATAAAACAAAGGTACCGGCTATGACGAAAACTATACAATTTCTTCTGATTTTGGTTCTGGTTTTCATAAGAACGATGGCTTCATCGTTCGGTGGCGGTATGTATTTTGTTCAAAATAAAGGACAATGGGATTCCGATATTTTGTTTCGAACCGAGATTCCCGGTGGGTTTCTTTTTTTGAAAAATAAATCAATTGTGTATGTACTTTATGATGCTTCCAAGGTATCAGATATGCATGGGAAAGCAACTTCACAGCCATCTTCACCTAATGCGAAATTTTTACCGCCATCAGCCTCAGTTATTAATGCACATGGTGTTGAAGTAAAGTTTGAAAATGCCGCTTCTGATATTAAATTCAATACGAAAAATTCTGTCAAAACCACTTTTAACTATTTTCTGGGAAATGATAAATCGAAATGGGCTGGTAATGCCGGAGCATTTGAAGAAGTGATTTATGAAAATGTTTACATAGGAATTGACCTGCGAATTTACATTTACGACTCCAAACTGAAATATGAATTCATCGTTCATCCGCAGGCCGACGCTTCCCAGATCAAATTAAAATATGAAGGCGCAACGGATATTTCCGTAAATCAATCCGGGCAAACGCTTGTAAAAACTTCTGTTGGAGAATTTAAAGAAGCGCAGCCTTATTCTTTTCAAACAATCAATAACAAAACGCAGGACGTAGCTTCCAAAGTTATTTTATCAGAAGGGAATCATGTTCAGTTTTCTCTTCCCAAAGATTATAATCATTCGGCGACTTTAACCATTGATCCGGAACTGATCTTTTCAACATTTTCAGGATCGATCGCAGATAACTGGGGCCATACCGCGACGTATGATGCGCAGGGTAATTTGTATTCGGGCGGAACAGTTTTCGGTGTGTCTTTTCCCGCTACGGTTGGTGCCTTTCAGGTCAAATTTGCTGCAATAGTTGATGTTGGAATTTTGAAATATACACCTGATGGGAGTCAGTTGGTTTATGCCACCTATCTGGGTGGTAATGATACCGAAGTTCCTAACAGCTTGATTGTTAATAGTAAAAATCAATTATTGATTTTTGGAACAACCAGTTCTACCAATTTTCCGGTCAGTCCCACTGCTTATCAAAAAACATTTGGTGGCGGCCAATTTGTTGAACCCGTTGGTGGCCTTGCATTTATGAATGGCAGTGATATTTTTATTTCTGCTCTCACAGCAGATGGAACGCAGCTTGCCGCCTCGACTTTCGTTGGAGGGAAAAATAATGATGGAATCAGCGCGACGGATATTGTCAAAGTAAAAAATTATGGAGACAGTTTTCGCGGAGAAATTGAACTGGATGCGGATGATAATGTGATTGTGGTTTCTTCCACAAACTCGGATAATTTTCCGGTTGTCAATGCTGATCAAACTAAACTTTCCGGTAGCCAGGACGGTGTTTTATTTAAACTGTCTTCAACTTTGACAAGTTTGATGTGGAGCACTTATGTTGGTGGAAGCGGTTTTGATGCTGCATTTTCTGCCAAACCTGCAAAAAATGGTGATGTTTTTGTAACAGGTACAACGCAAAGTGCAGATTTAAAAACACAGTCAACTTCTTATCAACCAAAATTAAGCGGAACTGAGGATGCGTTTATTGCAAGTTATAGTGATGGCCGTTTAAAAGGAATGACATATATGGGTACTGAGGCAGAGGATGGAGGATATCTTCTGGATTTTGCCCCAAATGAAAATGTTTACATTTATGGATTGACATTTGGGAAGTATCCTGTAAGTGCCGGAATATATAGCAATGCCGGCAGTGGACAGTTTATTCATGCCTTAGATTATTCCTTATCTAAAACGATTTTTTCTACTGTTATCGGTTCTGGTCGCGGCTTACCAGATATTTCTCCAACGGCTTTTTTGGTCAGTGAGTGCGGGAATATTTATCTGGCCGGATGGGGTGGAGATGTTAACCGCGCCACAAGATATAACGCGGCAAGTAGCACATTGGGTTTGCCAGTCACGCCAAATGCAATTCAGACAACAACCAACGGAAGTAATTTTTATATCGCAATTCTGGAAGAAAATGCCAAATCACTATTGTATGGAACATTCTTTGGAAGTCAGGATAGGACAGGAGTAGCACACGGTGATCACGTTGATGGCGGTACAAGCCGGTTTGATAAAAATGGAATGATTTATCATGCAACCTGTGCTTGTGGAGGCAGCTTTTTCCCTACAACTCCGCAAGCATGGTCAAAAACTAATAAAAGTCCTAACTGTAATAATGCGGCATTTAAAATTGACATCGACTTATTGAAAGCAGATTTTGATGTTTATCAGGGAGAGACAAAAAATGTAATAAAAGGATGCGCGCCGCTGAAACTGGATCTTGTAAATACCAGTGAAGGAGGCGTTGAATATTTTTGGGATGTGAATGGAAATGGAATTTCGAGAGAAGAAGATGGAGGTTCCTATACTTTTACCGAGGCAGGTCAATATAAAGTTACGCTGACAGTATACAACAAACTGAGCTGTAAACGAATGGATGTGGCTCAGAAGATTATTACTGTGGAAAGTGTAAACGCAAAAATAATCGGAGATACAATTACCTGTGAAAATAAAACAACTACATTGATCGCCAGTGGAGGTACAAAATATGAATGGTCGCCGGCAACAGGTCTTGATAATCCTTTGAGCGCAACTCCTAAGGTGACGATTGATAAAACAACGCAATATTCTGTCAAAATAAGTTCAGAAAGCGGATGTAGTGTTACCAAAAAAGTGACGGTAGTTGTAGACGAAAATAAGGATTTTACTGTGACTTCGGATGTGACAGTCTGCGCGGGAACGTCTGTTTCCGTAACCGCATCTGGTGATGCCACGCAATATATATGGTCGGGTGATTCGACTTTGAGTGAAACAACAGGGAAGTCAGTTTCAGTAAGTCCGGTTCAAACAACAACTTATACCGTTCAGGGAATTTACACAAACGGATGTCGGCCCAAACGTCAAATTACAGTTAATGTAGACCGTTCTTATGTCCCTGCTTTTGAAATTGTCAGATCGGGAGGAGAGTGTAATAAACCAGTAAAATATTCGATGATAAATAAAACGCCGAATGCGCAGCGTTTTGAATGGAATCTGGGCACTGCGAATAATTTCAGCACGGCAAATGTTGAGGATTACAGTTATGAAACACCTGGAAAATACACTGTAACGCTTACTTCCTACAATGCTTCCGGTTGCTCGCTTTCTTCTTCCAAAGAAATTAGCGCGGAAGAACCACTTATTTTGTCCAATGTGATAACACCAAATAATGATGGAAAGAATGACATTTTTTATGTGCCGGTAACGGGTTCCTCACTGGAAATTTATAATCGATGGGGGAAAAGTATTTATAAATCGGGCGTTTATAAAAACGACTGGGGAAAGGGAATCGCAAACGGGACGTATTTTTATGTTGTCGATACGCCGGGAGGAAATCACTGTAAAGGCTGGCTGGAAGTTTTAGAATAAGGTTTTAAAATGTACAGGTTTGAACAAAAAATGTTAGTTTTAATGCTTAATTAAAGAATTCAAAATCAATAGGTAAAGATGAAAAAGCTATTTATATTTTTATTGTTGTTAACCGGTTTTTCTGCTGCCAATGCACAAACAGCTGCTCACTTCGGTAAAGAAATTAATGACAAAAAAGCAATCCAAGCCAGTGCTTTGCCTGCAAAAATGGGGGACCAGGAAGAAATGGCAACCAAAGTAACTGGAACGGTAGAATCTGTTTGTCAGGTAAAAGGATGCTGGATGAAAGTGAAAATGGATAATGGTGAAACTATGCGGGTTATGTTTAAGGATTATGCATTTTTTGTGCCGAAAGATATTGCCGGAAAAACGGTAGTTTTTGAAGGCGAAGCGCAAATGAAAACGGTTCCGGTTGAGCACTTGCAACATTATGCCAAAGACGCAGGAAAAAGTAACGAAGAAATTGCAAAAATAACGGAGCCGAAAAAGGAATTGACGTTTATTGCGGATGGAGTTTTGGTGAAGTAGTTGGTTTACTGATTTGAATTTTTTCAATTGGGAATAGTAGCTATGACTAAAGTCGGATATTTTGTGGAAACTTGCCCAAGGCTGAAGCCTTGGGTTATTTTTTTTTCCGACCTCTGACTTTTTTGATATTAGCGGAATCCCATTCACTTTGTCTATGCATAGGCGTTCGGTCCTCCTAAATTAACCCAATGTTTTAACCTTGGGACTGAAAATATTTAAATGTCCCTGGCTTTAGCTATACGTACCTTAACCCAAGGTTTTAACCTTGGGTGCTCGAACAACTTAGAACTTTCAGGGCTTTAGCCATTGCTTTCTTGCGCCAGAGAAAATAAATTTTACATCAGTTATAGTAAGAAACGAGCGAATGAACACTTTGGTAATCATCCAAACAGCGTCCATTCATTTCTATGAAATCAAGATTTTTCTATTTCCTTCTCCTCGTTTTTGTTAGTCATTTTGCTTCGGCTCAAAACACCACTTTTACCTGGTGGAATCCTGCCAATAATTCCTTTCCTGTTTTGGAAGGTCAGGCCTGGTCTAATGAAGTTAAAAATAGGTACGACCGTTTGCCTGCCCGTGTGGAGAAAATTGTTCGGGATCAGGTTTGGAATTTGTCAACACAGACTGCCGGTTTGATGATCCGTTTCCGGGCAAATTCAAGTGAAATTAGAATTAGATATGCTGTTGGAGGAAAACAGGCACTGCCACATATGCCGGCAACAGGTGTAAGCGGAGTAGATTTATACGCTATTTCAAACGATGGTGACTGGCGTTGGTGTTCCGCAAAATATGCTTTCGGGGATACAATTACCTACAATTTCAAAAATATAGAACCAGTCGACGCTACCCATAAACTTGGAAGAGAATACCGCCTTTTTTTACCACTTTATAATAATGTCAAATGGCTTGAAATCGGAGTTCCGGAGGGAACTCGTTTTGAGCCTTTGCCAGTCAGGCCGGATAAACCGATTGTGGTTTATGGAACATCCATTGCACAAGGCGCTTGTGCCTCGCGCCCCGGAATGGCATGGACGGCAATTCTTGGGAGGAAACTCGATGATCCGCTTATCAATCTTGGTTTTTCGGGAAACGGACGGATGGAAAAAGAATTAATTGATTTAGTCTCTGAAATCGACGCTAAAATTTATATCCTTGATTGTCTTCCAAATCTGGTTGCAAGCGTTAATATTCCTGCCGATGAGATCAAGAAAAGACTTATTGATGGTGTTCATACATTGAGAACTAAGCAGCCAGAAACGCCAATTGTATTGGCAGAACACGATGGATATACAGATGAAGCAATAAATCCGGTAAACCGAAAAAGTTATCAGGATGTTAATTTGATTTTAAAAGAAGCATTTGCACAATTAAAATCGGAAGGAGTTACTGGTATTCACCTTATTCCAAAAGAAGATTTTCATCAGGATATTGAAACAATGGTGGACGGTACGCATCCCACGGATTTAGGTATGATGCGTTATGCTGAGGCTTACGAAAAGCAAATTAGGGAAATTTTACACGAGCCAAAAGGAATTGTTTCAACAACGATCCCTTGTACACAAATGCGTGAGCTTGCGAATTACGATTGGGAAAAAAGACATTTTGAAATACTAAATACCAATAAATCAGATCAGCCCAAAATTGTGGTTATTGGGAATTCTATCACTCATTTTTGGGGCGGACTTCCAAAAGGTCCGCGTGCTACGGGCGCAGATTCCTGGGATAAAACTTTTGGTGTAAATTCCAGAAATATGGGATACGGCTGGGACAGGATAGAAAATGTGCTATGGCGTGTTTACCATGGCGAGCTGGATGGATTTACAGCCAAACAAATCATTGTCAATATTGGTACCAATAATCTTCAAATGAATTCGGATGAAGAAATACTTGCTGGCTGGCAAATGTTGATTGAGGCCATGAAATACCATCAGCCTAAGGCAAACATATCCATGGCAGGAATTTATCCCAGAAGACAACAGGAAGAGCGCGTTGCCCGGCTGAATGCGAAATTGAAAGGATCTGGCAAAATCAACACATGTGAATTATGTTGATCCGGGTTTGGTATTGGCAGGTAAAGATGGAAAAATTGATGAATCACTTTTCTCGGACGGACTTCATCCTAATGCAAAAGGATATTCAATTTTGGGAAAAGCTTATGAACCATTTATTACAAAATGATTCATAAACGGCTCTAAATAATAACGCCTATTCCAAAAAGAATAACAAATAGCAAGGTTGAAAGCGCCATTTGTTTAAGATATGGATCCAGTTCACTGGCCTTTTTTAATCTGGAAATAGCCAATCCGTTTTTGATAAAAAGAGGGAAGCTAAGAAGGAAAATAAGGCTGGTGTAACTTGAAAAATGCTGAACGGTGTAAATCGTCACGCACAGCATCCCGATACTTAAAATCGCCCAATGATAAAGAATTGCTTTTTCTCTGCCCAAGCGAACCGGAATCGAATTTTTACCGGTAGCTCTGTCAGATTCAATATCCCTGATGTTGTTTATATTTAAAACCCCGACGGCAAAAAGTCCACAGCTTGTTGCAGGTAAAAGTAAATCCCAGTTCCATACATGTGTATGCAGATAACTGCTTCCTAAAACGCCAACCCAACCGAAAAAAATCAGGACAGATAAATCGCCAAGTCCAACATATCCATAAGGACGTTTTCCTGCGGTATAGGTAATAGCAGCAATGATACATGCAATTCCAATTCCCAGAAATACCCAGAAAGTATTGGCAGGTGCATCTCTTAGTGCAATAAATAACAGAGAAATACCGGAAATCAATGACAGTGCTGAAAAAAGAATAATTGCTCTTAGCATTGTTGAAGCCGGAATGCTGCCGGAATGTACCGCTCTTATCGGTCCTTCGCGAAGTTCAGTGTCTTTTCCGTTGACGGCATCGCCATAATCATTGGCAAAGTTTGAAAGAATTTGTAAAAGTGTGGTTGTAAGTACACTTAACAAAGCAACGGGCCAGCTAAACTGACCCGTTGATGCTGCTAAAAAACAGCCCATTAATATACATGATAGCGCCAAAGGCAATGTACGGGGCCGGGCTGCTTCTATCCAAAATTTCATTTTACTATAATCTTAAAATCAGGCCTGGGCCTTTTGTTCAGCCCAGGCAATTATTTTTTCTGCGTCTTCAAGACCGGCACTAGATACTTCTGGAACTTAAGATTTCCGTCATAACTCATCGCCAAATGTAAAGTGTCATAAGCCGCAAGAAATGAAGAAAGTATCTTCTTATCCAGTCTAGCCAGCTCTTCTTTATACCACTCTACACTTTTTCGGCCTTTTTTCTTATCACCAAAAATAGAATCTAATGCTACAAGAACACCCGAATAAGCTGTGTGACCAGCCATTTTTACATATTTGCGATCCTGATAATAGCCATTTTCTTTTCGGGCTTTTTCACTCAGGATATCTTTTGCGTTTTCGATGTGCCTTTTGGCTTCAAGAATTTCTTTCATGTAGTGTGTGTGTTAAAATCTGGAATTAAATACCAACAGCAGTCAAAAACTCAGCGTCAGTTGGCAATATTTTCGAAGCGAAGAAGTTTGTCAATTCTCCTTTTTCGTTGATTACATATTTACAGAAATTCCAGGTAGGAACTTTGTCATTCCAGCCGTTCAATTCTTTTGTGCTCAACCATTTGTAAATCGGAGCCTGGTCTGGGCCTAGAACTGAAACTTTTTCAAACATAGGAAATGAAACGCCGTATGTTTTTGAGCAAAATGTAGCGATTTCTTCACTTGTGCCAGGTTCCTGTCCTCCAAAATTGTTAGCAGGAAAACCTAATACAACCACTTTGTCTCCATGTTCTTTGTTGAATTTTTCCCAGTCAGCATACTGTTTTGTGTATCCGCATTTCGACGCAACATTCAGGATAACTACTTTTTTACCCTTGTATTTGCTCAAATCAACCGTTTTTTCTCCAACAAGAGATTTCACTTTAAAGTCATACAAAGTTTGTTTTGCAACCATAGTTTCCGCTGGTTTAACCGCTGTTTCACTTTTATCAGCGAAGATGCCGGTAAACAATGTTGTAATCATGATAAGTACTGATTTTAATAAGGCCATAACAATTCAATTTGGTTAAGTTGGAATGAAAAATGTTTAGAAAAAATGCTGTTTTGTCAGTGGTGATTTTCACTATAAAATTAACGTAAAAAAATGCGATTACATTCTTTCCGGTACATTTATTCCTAACAACCCCAAACCTTTATGAATTGTTTCTGAAACCACCTTGGACAATGCGATGCGGAATTTCACGGCTACCGGATCACTGTCAGCAAAAATCGAAACCTCTGCATAAAACTGGTTGTAAACTTTGGCCAGTTCATACATATAAAAGGATACAACCGAGGGCGCAAATTCATTACCCGCAGCCTGAACGCGCAAAGGAAATTGTGATAAAGTATAAATCAATTCACGTTCAACCTGATGCAATTCATAGTTTGCCGGTGGAGTTTGAATTTCAATACCGGATTGTTCCGCTTTTCTCATAATAGAGCGCATCCGTGTGTAGGTATATTGAATGAAAGGCCCTGTATGTCCCTGGAAATCAATAGATTCTTCCGGATTGAAAAGCATTCTTTTCTTAGGATCAACTTTCAAAAGATAATATTTCAATGCACCGAGCGCTAATGTATGATACAAGGCAGTAGCTTCTTCGCTTTCAAAATCATCAATTTTTCCTAATTCCTGCGTACGTTTTGCTGCCGTTTCGATCATCTGATTTACAAGATCATCAGCATCCACAACCGTTCCTTCACGGGATTTCATTTTACCTGATGGCAAATCCACCATACCGTAACTGATATGGTAGCAACCATCTGCATACGGGCGTCCCAATCTTTTCAAAATGGCAAACAAAACATTGAAATGATAATCCTGCTCGTTTCCAACAACCCACAAATAACGGTCATTATGAAAATCAGCGAATTTCAATTCGGTAGTTCCTATATCCTGCGTGATATAAACAGAAGTTCCATCACCACGAAGAACCAGTTTTTCATCCAGTCCTTCTGCTGTAAGATCAATCCAGACAGAATTATCTGGCTTTTTGAAGAAAACGCCTTTTTGTAATCCTTCTTCAATAATATCCTTTCCTAAAACATAGGTATTTGACTCATAATAGGTTTTGTCAAAACTTACACCAATCTGATCATATGTCTGGTTGAAACCATCATAAACCCAATTGTTCATTTTCTTCCAAAGTGCAACAGTTTCTTCATCACCTTGTTCCCAAAGCAAAAGTAGTTTTTGAGCTTCCAGAATCCACGGCGCTTTTTTCGCAGCTTCTTCCGCGGTCATGCCGTTTTCAACCAGCTCACCAATTTGTTTTTTATATTCTTTGTCAAAAAGAACGTAATATTTTCCAGCCAAATGATCGCCTTTCAAACCTGATGATTCCGGCGTTTCTCCATTTGCCAGTTCACGGTAAGCGAGCATGGATTTGCAGATATGAATTCCGCGGTCATTGACCAGACAGGTTTTTACAACATCATATCCACAGGCTTTCAAAATTCTTGAAAGTGAATCACCCAGGAAATCATTACGCAAATGACCCAAATGTAGCGGCTTATTTGTATTCGGAGATGAAAATTCGATCATCACAGATTTACCATTCGCCGGCGAATCTCCATAATTGGGATCGGATAAAATCTCACCGAATAATTTCAGCCAGGTTTCATCGTTTAAGCTGATATTCAAAAATCCCTGAACGACATTACAGCTATCCACAATCGAGGAATTTGCTTCAAGATCAGCAGCAATAATTTGTCCGATTTCGGCTGGAGCACGGCGTGTTGCCTTTGTTAATGAAAATGTTACGAAGGTGTAAAATCCGTCAAATTCCTTTTTTGTAGGCTGTAAAAGAATATCCTCAACCTGGATATCAAAATTTTTCTGGATCGCTTTTTGAATGTCTGCTTTAAGTATGGCTTCAATCGTCATGAATATTGTTTTTATAGTATTTCAGATTGTTAATCGAAATTGACATAACAATCATCTAAGTTTTTATTTGAATAAAAATATTTATATATTAATGTATGTTATTCTTTTTGATGCAAAATTAGGGTAAATATTGAACAGACTTACACCCCTGAGCAAGAACTTATGAAGAACCGTTTACTATTTGTGATTCAAAGTTGTCTGATCATACAATTTTGGCTGGCTGGACCTTCCCGGGTATGGGCACAATTAGAACAATCTGATCGTCTTGAAATTCCTACGAGCTCCTCCCGGTCTGAGGTTTTTGAAGTTTTTACTTTGGGAAACGGGGGATTAATTTCCCTTGTTCGCGGGGATGATTTTATCGGAAACCGTAACGAAACCTGGGAATTTACCAAATATGATATTTCGTTAAATCCCATTTGGAGAGTCAATTATAAACTTGATAACCGCTATACCCCGGTCATGGCGCATCAGGGGCAAGATCATGGTTATTGGCTTTTTGCACAACCCGATACCGATCATTTCCTTTTCATTCAAATGAATTTTCTTGATGGCGCCATTGAAACCTTCAAGGGTGATCTTCTTTCGGGAATTGATGTGCATCAGTTTAAAGTGATTGGCAGTAAGGCCATTATAGCCGGATATCACCGTTCCCGCCCGGTGGTTGTGGTTCATTCTTTTTTTGATCATACATCCAAGGTTTTACCGGGATTGTATGAAAAAAATACTGAACTGAATAATGTTGATATCAATCAACAGGATGGAATTATCAATGTGATTACGTATGCTTACCGTAAAAAAAACTGCGTTTTTGAAATAAAAACCTATTCATATGAAGGAAGACTTTTGAAAAAAACTTCCCTGAGCGATCCGAAAAACAGCTTTATTTCCGGACAGATTGTTCCTCTGAATCAGGATGATTCCTATCTGATCGGAAATTATTCTGTGGGTTGTACGCCTTATTCACAAGGTTTATACATCACGCATGTTAAAGATAACGAGCCTGATGCGCCGGAATTTATCGAGTTTTCGGAACTTCAGAACTTTTTCAATTTTATGAAACCAAAACGCCGCCAACGTGTGATGGAGCGTATTGGAAAACGTAAAAGTCTGGGGAAAGAAAACCGGTTTCGCTACCGTTTGCTTGTTCATGAATTGATCCAGACAGAAGATGAAATTGTGCTCGTCGCCGAAGTTTATTATCCCAATCAGCGCGCAGGATCGCCGATTGTTACGAATGGAATAAACAGGCCCTATTCAGGACGTAGTATAGAAGGCTATCGCTATACACATGCCATCGTTTGCGGGTTTGACCGTAATGGAAAATTTAAATGGGATAATTGTATCCCGATTAAAGATCTAAACAGTTTTGAGTTACAGGAAATGGTGCAGCTGACGCCGGTAAATGATTATTTTATTCTGGCTTATCCTCAGGAGGGAACCATTCATACAGAAGTTATTAACAGAAGTAAGGTTGTTGTGGAAAATGAAAAATTTGAAATAACGGCGAAATCTCAGTCGGAAAAAGTATTGACAAGTGAAAACGCATATCTGGCGCCATGGTATGGACAATATTTTCTAGCCTACGGAATGCAACGAGTTGGTCCTTCAACAGTAGGATTGGGTCGTGAAGTTTTCTATATCAACAAATTAACATACAAAACAGAAGGAATTGAAAAAGCTGAAAACCGCGAAAGCAACGATGTACCCAGGTAACCGTTAACAATTAACCATTATCAATCTACCATCCAGATGTGATCCGCTTCGAAACCTTGTTCTTTCCATTCAACCTGCACGCGTTGGCTTTCCAGAGTGCTCACTTTCATGCCCACATAATCAGGTTCAATTGGTAATTCACGGTTGTAGCGGCGATCGATTAATACCATTAGCTCTACCATTTTTGGGCGGCCGAAGGCAGTCATAGCATCCAGTGCTGCACGTACCATTCTTCCACTTGCTAATACATCATCGATAAGAATAACACGTTTGCCTTCGATAAGAAAAGGGACATTTGTTTTATTGGGAAGTAGAGGGGAATCGCGGCGGCGAAAATCATCCCTGTAAAAAGTTGCGTCAAGATGACCCAACGGAATATTTTTTCCAGTCCTTTCCCGTAATTCAGCAACAACGCGTTCTGCAAAGAAAATTCCTCTCGGCTGAAGGCCCATGATGACGGAATTATCAAAATCCTGATGATTCTCAATAAGTTCCTGACACAACCGGCTGGTCATGATCTCTAACAGAGGGCTGCTTAAAATAAGTCGTTTAATGGACATCTTGTAATTTTACTGAATTAAAGCCTAAATTAAGCTCACAATTGTGAAATGTAAAACTTTTCGGGTCAATATGTGTAATATGCCGGGAAAGAATCTTTTAATATTATCTTACGGCAAACACTAATAAACCGACAATGAATAAGTTATTTTCTTTCTTATCGCTTATTCATTTAATTTTGGATATTGATTCTTCGAATTGTTATTTCTGAGTAATCAGGAATATCTTATAAAATTAACGATCTGTATTGTACTTATTTATTTTTCCACAGATCATAATAATTTAATAAAACAATAATGAAATACCTGATCGCAGGACTTGGGAATATTGGTCCTGAATATGCATTTACGCGGCACAACATTGGTTTTATGGTGCTGGACAGACTTGCCGCACAAAATGATTTCAAGTTTTCTTTTGAAAAACTGGCTTTTATAGCGGAGTGGAAACATAAGGGAAGGCAATTTTATTTTATTAAGCCTACCACCTTTATGAATCTGAGTGGTAAAGCGATCCGCTATTATATGGATCAGTTCAAAATTCCGAAAGAAAATGTGTTGGTTATTGTTGATGAGCTGCAATTGCCTTTTGGAACTCTACGTATAAAACCAAAAGGAAGCCACGGCGGACACAACGGTCTGCGGAATATTGAGGAATTACTGGGCACTTCTGAATATCCAAGACTTAGATTTGGTATCGGAAATAATTTTCCTCGCGGAAGGCAAGTAGATTATGTATTAAAAGCATTTTCCAAGGAAGAAATGGATGAATTACCTATTTTTCTGGATACGGCAGGAGAGATGGTTATTTCGTTTTGTACTTTGGGAATACAATATGCGATGAATAATTATAATCAATGATTGTACTTTTTAAAGATATATAAATATTTTAAGAATCTAATATATTTGGCTTTTTGGTTTCGGATAAAATAATATTCTATTTATTGTTTCATAAAGTGCTAAAAATGATTGAAGTAAAAATATTTTTAATACTTTATTCCAAACAATATTTCGTTTTGTTGTTTTAATAGAATTTGTAATATCAAAATTTATTGTGATATTTGTATATCGATTTACAGCGGTCGGAATTGAATAAATCCATGAAGTTGAAGATAATTAATTCAGTATTTCGACTTTATTTGGGAATTTAGATTCAAGATTTTAATATTTTGCTGCCTCTTGATAATAAATTGGGGCATAATTATTTAACTTGGAACTGAAATTCGATTTGCTTCGTATATTGAATCAGTAATATCAGATTTTGTTTAGAAAAAAAATTGGAGTATTATTGAGAGAGATGTGACTTTGTGTAATAAAGGAACGTCAAAGAAAAGAATTTTTAAACTGAGGCATAGAATTTTTACAAATCAGTTTAAAGAAATTGGCAAAGCGGATTGAGAAGTGAATGTGGAAATTGAAAAATCAGCTTGGTTATTTGAAATTGAAAAAATGATTTAACCTGAATAATAGTATTGATTAATACATTCTGATTCAGGTAAATATAAAGATAAGAAAAGGTTAAGGGTTTAGGAATAGTCAGTATAAAGCCGTCTTTATGAGATGGCTTTATCTTTTTATAGGCTCTGCCCAAACTTCCACCCGCCGGTTTAGTTTTCTTAATTCTTCTGTTTGATTTTTTTGATTAGGTCTTGTTGAGCCATATCCCACACCCTGAATTCTGTCACCAGGAATTCCTCTTTCCAGTAAATAATTTTTCACTACCTGCACCCTCTGATTGGAAAGCATAAGATTTTTATCAAAATCGCCGATATTATCTGTATGCCCTTTCAACATGATTTTAAGATCATTCCTTTTCTGGAAATAAGAAACCAGAGAATCAAGCTGTGTTTTTGCCGGATTTTCCAGGGTTTCGGTACTTTGGGTAAATAATAATGTCGCAAGTGGCGTGTCAAAAGTTTCCGGACTCAGGCTGATCAGTGATTTAACCTCGGTTGCCCGGTTTGCAGTTCTAACCGGAATACTCTTTGTTTGATAGCCCTGTGCCTGAACAGAAATCTTATATGATTCGTGGGGTTTCAACTGAAATGCATAAGCGCCATTATGAACTTTGCTTTGTGCAACCAAAGAATCATTATTTGTTTTTCGAACCGATACATCTGCATTTTCAACGGCACCAAGATTTTTTCCTTCAAAGACTTTTCCTGTAACCTGTACGAGACTTGTATTAATAATGGCTGATTCTTTTTCAACGGGCTTGGCTTCTTCTTTTACAGTTTCAATTTCTGCGGTCACTTCTTTTGGTGCACGACTAATTGTCTGGTAACTTCTCCTGATGAAAACCGGCGTCATCACACGGTCATAAACCCGGATGAGAGCCACCGAACCGGCACTCGCTTCATGATTTGCTACCAGGTCATCCTGAAAGAAATTCAGAACCTGTTCATTATCTAAAACGCCTTCAGTACCCGGATCTTTAAATTCAACTTTTGAAATACCATTTACATACATTTTTATGGCTTTGGTGTCAAAGTCGCGGGAATAAACATAATGGATATATTGATTGGCTTTTACAGGCGCTTTTTCGCCAATAGCAAAATCGTAGAAATTTAATTTGCCGTCGTAAATGTAGCTTCCGTAATCACTTTTACGGTTTTTAAAATCGAGAACACGTTTCCAGCTATCAAGTTCATTCAGTTTGAAATAGATTTCAATAGTAAAAGATTTGTTCAGAAATCCGTTTGCTTCTTTATTGTCAAATTGTAAACCGCTGTTTTTTTCAAATTGATAAACCGTTCTAATAATTTCCGGAACACCTTTTTCTCCGCTTCCAGGAACTTTCTCTTTTATCAATTGACCTGACTGACCAAGTTTATGCAAAACCGGACCGCCTTTTTCCATTGGAGAAAGACCATTATTGAAATCATAAGTCCACTGGGTCTGCGAAAAAGCGGGAACGTAATAATGGCTAAGAAGAAGAATTACAAAGAGCCATTTCGTATTTTTTTTACTAATCATCTTCAAAAATATAAAAAAGAGAGATCGAAGCCGAAATGCTTCTTGTATTTTTGAAACATAATTATGGTTTAAAGTGAAAAATATTCTAATCGGTCTTGTCTTTTCCATTCTGTGGGCCTCTGCTTCGGTCGCAACCAAGTTTGGTGTTCAGTCTGCTTCTCCTTTGATATTAGCAAACGTTCGTTTTTTTATTGCAGGTATATTATTGCTCGGTTTTTCTTACGGATTTAAAAGAGATTCAACCTATCGCCTTCCGAATCGTAATGAATTTAAGCAGCTTGCATTGTTCGGATTTATGAATACAACGATGTATCTCGGCTTATACGTGTGTGCGATGAAATATACAGCTGCCGGAATTGGAAGTCTGGCCGTTTCAACAAATCCTTTAATTATCGTATTATTATCGGCATGGTGGCTTGGAAGAAAACCAGCGAGAGCAGAATGGCTGGGCATCGTATTGGGGATGGCTGGTGTCGCAGTTGCAACTTATCCGTTGTTGCAAAACAGCTTCACTACTTTTACAGGAATTTCTTTATTGTTGATCAGTATGGTCGCTGTTTCCGCTGCCAGTGTATATTATGCAAGTGTGAAATGGGAATTGCCAAATCTATTGATCAATGGCTGGCAGGTAATGCTCGGAGGGATATTTTTATTGCCATTCACTGTTTCTTTTAGTGATTTCCATGCTACACACTGGGATCTGACATTTTGGGGTTCTGTTTTGTGGCTTAGCCTGGCAGTATCTGTGGTTGGCTTAATTTGCTGGTTTTATCTGCTTCGACTTGATACCGTACGGGCGTCTTTATGGCTTTTCTTATGTCCGCTTTTCGGGTTTTTCTTTGCCTGGTGGTTAATGGATGAGCCGGTTACTATCTATACCATTATCGGCACAGTATTCGTCATTGCAGGATTATATGCCGGACAAAAATCCAAATTGCAGGGCATAACAAAATAGTCATTTATGGATATTTCAAACCACAAATGACTATTTCAGATATTTTATAAAATGAAATTTATTCAGTTTCAATTTCACCTTTCAGATAAAGACGAGCCTGTCCGCCGATATTGACGCGCTCGCCATCCAGATCACATTTCAGATATCCGCCACGTTTTGAAAGCTGTTTTGCTGTAAGATCTGTTTTTGAAAGTTTTTCAGCCCAATAAGGAATCAGTGTTGTGTGAGCTGAACCTGTTACCGGATCTTCATCAACACCGGACTGCGGAGCGAAAAACCGTGAGACAAAATCAACATCATCACCAGGAGCCGTCACAATAATACCACGTGCAGGAATAGTGGAAAGTACGATAATATCAAATTCCAGATCACGCACTTCTGCCTCAGTATCAAGCACAACCATATAATCCGTTTTTCCTTTATAAACTTCCAAAATAGAAGCATCTTTCAAGCCTTCCATTAATGCCGGAGGTGGTACGGCTATATGATAAGGATCAACCGGGAAATTCAGCGTCAGCCAGTTGTCTTTACAATGAACAGTTAATTCACCGCTAAGCGAATCAAATTTAATGAGATCGCCTTCATGACCCTGAATGTTAAAAATTACATAACCTGCCGCCAAAGTAGCATGTCCGCAAAGATCAACTTCAACCATTGGCGTAAACCAGCGAATGTGAAATCCATTTTCATTAGGAACGTAAAAGGCAGTTTCAGCCAGATTATTTTCGGCTGCAATACTTTGAAGTGTTTCATCCGGAAGCCAGTTTTCCAGCGGTACCACCGCAGCTGGATTTCCAGAGAAAAGCTGATCCGTAAATGCGTCTATTTGATATATATTAAGTTTCATGTAATAAGGATCGAGGTGTTAATTTATTCCAAGGTATTAATTTTTTTTTCGATTAAACGTAGTCGGGTGTGGAATTTTTCAAGATTAATATTAAAATCAGATAATTTTTGCCCTGATTCCGTCTTATGCTTACTTGCCCAGAATTTCTTTAAAACCTTCTTTTCCTTCCGGTAGTCTTTTAAGATTTTTAATTAGTGTCACAGCGCGCTCAATTCGCAGCTGACTACTTTTTACAGCGGTAACATGACGGATTATAAATCGTCTTTTTCCGGCAACCAGCAAATTGAAACGTCTGTTTCCTTCATCATCCTGGTCAAGTAATTCTTTCAGCTCTTCCGGTACCTCCAGTCCATATTCACTGTCATCGATTTCCAATGCCACGGTAAGGGATTCTCCCTCTTTTGCTTTCAATTGCTTGATACGCTGTGCATTGATACTGATGTATGCATCACCCGTACCCAAAGCAACCAATCCGCATTGCCATTTTACTTTTTCATTCACCATACACCAAAGGCGAATAGAAAAAGAGCCGCCAAGTTTTTCGACAATTTCGTTTGGAACGAGCAAATATCTTGTTCCGGCCAAATGTTCCAAATGATGAATTTTTGATTCAAAAATGACCGGCATATGCTATTTTTTTCTGTTTTTCATACGCAAGTAAACACCGTTTGTCCAGCCGAAACCTTCCTGTACATCATATTCACCACCGCCAGCTTCCAGATTAGTATCAGAAACATTATACTTTTCCATCATTTTTCCGGTACGCTTAAATTCCTTTTCATTCAAAGAAAGCCATTCGATCACTCAATTCATTGGCTGTTTTGTGGAAATTATAATTCCGCAACCCTTTGTAGGTAATCCATTGCAAAGGTGCCCAGCCATTTGGTGCGTCCCATTGCTGTCCACTTTTTAACTTCGTTGTAAGCAAACCTCCTGAACGCATAAAATTAAGACGAATATAAGCCCTCACATAATGTGATTGCTGTTTTCCTGCCAGTTTGAAAAACAAAGGAAATGCCCCCGCCAGTGTTACTGCTTTGGACTGCTCTTTTTTGGCAAAATTGTAATCCATATAATAGTTCCGGTGTACCATCCCAGAAGTAAGTATCAATTGCCTCACAGCGTTTTTTTGCTCTTAGTTCAAAATCCTGGTACAATTCAAATTCTTCGTTCAGCAAATAAGCTTCTGCCATTGTTTTTTCCAAATGATACATCAGACAGTTCAGGTCAACCGGAATAATATCGGTTGTTTGAATGGTTGAAAAATCATTTTCATCATCAAACCATCGCGTACTGAAATCCCAGCCTGATTCTGCCGCCGCACGTATATGACGGTAAATTGATTCTCTTGATACATTATGTTTTTCAAAAGCTTCTTCTGCCAGTTCCACATCTTCCCGGTAAGCTTCCGGCCTCGGTGTGGCTTTATCATCCCAATATCTGTTTAATAAAACGCCATCCGGCAAAGCGCACGACCCGTCGGTTACAATTAAAATCGCCACTTTCGCAATTTCCCTCATCCATCCAGTAATCATACTCCTTTTTCATTTGGGGCAAATACTTTTTAAGTATTTTTTTACCTTCCATTTCACTGTAATAACCGCACCATTAAAGAAAAAAACGGAGGCTGCGACCGGCTCAAATAATAAGTCCGGTTTCCGGTTGGAACATGGCCGAAAGTATTGATAAGATAAGTGAAATTATTGATCATATTTTCAATCAGATCAACTCTTCCGCATTCTTTCAACCCAAGCATCGTGAAATAACTATCCCAATAATAAATCTCACGGAACCTGCCGCCCGGCACCACGTAAGGAAGTGGTAAAGGAATCAACGAACCGCCGCGTTCCTGATCTTCCGGCTGGCGTGTGAGATATGGCCATAATTTCCGGATATGTTCCTCGGTCGTGAGGTCAGGATCCGGTATGAAATCAACTTTGATTTCTGCTGGAATCCGGAAATGTAAGATACAAATTCATTCAGATCAAAATCCGGATTATTTTTTTGACTGATAATATCTTTCAATAATCAATACCGGATCTTCCGTGGGTATACAGTCGGCAAAAGTTTTGAGTCATTAAAAATATGACTGTTTTGTACATCGTTAAATAAGCGGCCAAACAACTCTTCCGGAGATGTCAGTGATTGACCAAATGTAACTGAGGGTGCAATAAATCCGAACAAATCCTAAATAATTAAAGGTTCACAGTTTATTTATGTGTTAATGTCAATTGATCAAAACGAATCATTTTACTTCGGTAAAGTCCAGTTTCGGCAATTTCATGGCATTTCTCAATAAGTTTTATTTCAATGTTAAGAATGCCTGCTTCCGATTTTAAATCCACTTTTTCCGGATCATCGGAAGGTTTATGGTAGTCGTCATGGCCGCCGGTATGAAAAAACAGAACCGGAATTTGTTTCGAATAAAACGAACCGTGATCCGATCCTCCGCTTCCGGCTGCATCCGTGAAAAACTTTACATCACCTTTCACATTTTCAAAAATTCCCGACCACTGCGGACTGGTACCAACACCGCCAATTCCTACACCCCGATCCGGGTTATAACGCCCGATCATGTCCATATTACACATGAAATTGATCTTGTTTAATGGCAATGTCGGATTGTTTACAAAATGTTTTGATCCTAAAAGTCCCAGTTCCTCAGCACCAAACGCGATGAAGAGAAAGTTATAGGGTTCTTTAACATTATTTTCAGAAAAATAACGTGCCAGTTCAATAAGTCCCGCAACGCCGGAAGCATTGTCATCCGCGCCATTGTGAATTTTTCCTTCCGGATGTTCATCTTTTGAACTTCCCTGTTTTCCCATTCCGAGATGATCAAAATGTGCACCGATCACGATGGTATATTCAGCTCCATTATCAAGAAATCCAATAATGTTTTCTGTTTTTCTTAAACTGTCGGGAACGACAACGCGTCTTACTTTGGCAATAAAGGCTTGTTTAAATCCATCCGTTCCCAGCGGTTTCAGATCGTATTTTTTAAATTGTTTGATTACATATTCCGCCGCCTTGAAATTTTCCTTGCTTCCTGTTCCACGACCTTTCATTTTGTCGGAAGCCAGTGTATAGATATGTTTTGAAATGTTTTCGGGAGAAGGTGTGAGGGTTTGGGCAAATGAATTAAATAAAAATGTGGTAAGAAGGAGTGAAAGGAAATATTTCATTGGGTAAATTAATAATTCTTAAAAAATTAAAACAGAAGAGGAGGTCATAAGACCTCCTCTAAAATATTGCAAAAACTCTTCTTATTTATTTCTTAAAGCCTCATAAACAACGTCCATAATCGCCGTTCTGATATTCAGCTGTGAAATTTTCGGATTTTCTCTTGTTGGATAAACCCGGTTTGAAAGAAATACATAATTCAGGTTGTTGGACGGATCGGCCCAAACCATAATTCCTGTAAAACCTGTATGTCCAAAACTCATTGGATGTGCATATTTTGGCGCATTTCCGGAATATTTGAAAGTTGGTTTGTCAAATCCGAGTCCCCGGCGACTGCCCATTTCAGGATATTGATAACGTGTAAATTCAAACAGAGCATCTTTGCTTAATAAGCTGCTGACCGCCGTAATATCCATTTTGCAGATACATCTGCCAAACTTTCATCACATCATTTGCATCACCGAAAAGTCCTGCATGTCCGCTCAGTCCGCCCAGCATAGCAGCTGCTTCGTCATGAACCTGGCCGTGAATTAAAGTCTGACGGAAAAACGTATCTCTTTCTGATGGAACAATGTCTTCCAGTTTGTAAAAACGTTTTGGGTTGAAAGTCAACGTAGTTGCACCCAGTTTGCTGTAAAAATTATTTTTAAGATAATCTTCAAAATCAACTCCGGTCAAGCTTTTTACGATTTGTGGATAAAGAATGAAAGACAAATCGCTGTACACATATCCTTCGTCCTTGTTAAGCGGAGAATCCTTTATGCCTTTGTAAAATGTTTTAACGTAATTTTTACGAATAAAAAGACTGTCGCCAACAACAGAAGTCGGATATTTTTTTGACTGTTTGGTACTGAAAACTTCCTTTTTCAAAGTCCCATCCGGATTTTTCGATTCTTTCCAGAACATGATATAGGATTTCAAACGTGCACTATGCGTCAGAACTCTGCGCCACGTCAGATCCGCCTTGTTTGATTTTTTAAATTCAGGAAGATAATCTTTCATCGTCGCATCCAGATCAAATTTTTTCTGATCGTACAAGCTCATCAAGGCAAGTGTAGATGCCGTGATTTTCGTTACCGAAGCCAGATCGTACAAATCCGTCAGTTTTACATTTGCAGTTCCTTCATAAGTATGTTTTCCATATGCTTTTCTGAAAAATACTTTTCCGTCTTTCGCAAGTTGCACGACGCATCCAGGCGTTGCTTTTTCATTTATAGCCAGGTTTGCAATGGAGTCAATTTTGAAAGTGATCAGTTTTGAATCCAGTCCAAGTTCTTCCGGAATTGTATATTTTAATCGTCCCAAAGCCTGGGTTTCGATTCCTGCCAGATATGGGAAATTGTGCATTGACCGTCACAGGTAATTTCCCTTTTGCCGGAATTGCGCCAAAAATAAGCTGAGCTGATAAATCCTGCGTGTAAGGCGTAAGCTGGTATGCCATTACAATTGCTTTGGCATTTTCCGCATTTGGGAATTTTGTTTAAAACATAAGGATTTCCAAAAACGAAACGACTGCTTTTTTTGTAGCCATCAATTCCTGCAACATCGAGCTCATTTGCTCGGTAAGTCCGTAATTCACTTTTGGAGAAATACTGCCCAAATGCACGCCAACCAAAAGCAAATTATAATCTTTCAACTTTGATCTTAACCATTTCCATTTGCGCCGGCGTGGCTTTTGCCGGAATAAAATAATGATCGACTTTTGTGTAAAGATCAAGTGTTTTCTGGAAAGTTGTGATCGTATCGGCACCCAAGTGAAATCGATGCAATTTTCATCGTATCAATTTCTCGCAGAGGAAGTACGTTTGCATCATTTTTTAAAATCGTCAACGCTTTTTCAGTCAGCAAACGATTGGTAAGTTCCGCAGATTTCGGATTTAGGTCTTCATATAAATTTGTAAGATCAACCGGTTTGTAATGATTTAAACCAACCCATGCTTTTGCTTCCAATACTTTTTTACAACGAAAATCAATTTCAGCCTGTGATATTTTTCCTTCTGCAATACTTTTTTTGATCTCTGCAACAGCTTTGGAAACATCTTCTGTAAATTCCAGAACGTCCATTCCGGCTTCCATGCCCATCGCATCCGCTTTTCCATCCGCAAAATATTTCGTAACGCCTTTCATATTCATAGCGTCTGAAAAGATCAAACCCTGAAATCCCAGTTTGGTGCGAAGTAAATCCGTTACAATAGGTTTGGATAATGTTGAAGGTAAATTTGGCGTATTGTCCAGCGCAGGAATGCTCAAATGCGCGATCATCATACCACTCAAACCATTGTTCATCAAAACCTTGAACGGATAAAGTTCGAGGGTATCAAGTCTGGTCAGATTATGAGAAATTACCGGAAGGTCAAAATGAGAATCAGTACCGGTATCACCATGGCCGGGAAAATGTTTGGCGCTGGTTAAGCAATCCATTATCCTGCATTCCTTTCATATAAGCAAGCGCTTTTTCGGCCACTTTATATTTGTTTTCTCCAAAAGAACGGAAACTGATAACCGGATTATTCGGATTGTTATTGATATCTGCAACGGGTGCAAAATTGATATGCATTCCCAGACGTTTGGCCTGTTGCGCAACCTGTTTGCCCATTAAATAAATCAGATCATCATTTCCCTGAATCGCTCCCAGCGTCATTTGATATGGATAACGAACTGTACTGTCAATCCGCATGGCGAGTCCAAATTCTGCATCCATGGCCACTAAAAGAGGAACTTTTGAAATGGATTGGTAATAATTTGTCAGTTTTGCCTGTGGAACCGGTCCACCCTGAAAAAATACAATTCCTCCGATTTTATTTTCCCGGATCAGTTTTTCAATAAAAGCTGGATTACTTGTTTTTGGATCGATCACAGCCCGTTTAACATCCGAAACAGCGGCAACCATGATCAGCTGAGAAATCCGTTCATCCGGCGTCAAGGTGGCAAAAACAGAATCAACCCATTGACGGTTTTTATTTAAAAATTGAGGTGGTGTCGTAGTCTGAGCTTTTGAATTGCTGAAAGCAAATAACGAAAGGTGAAAAACGAAGAAAATTATAGCTTTTTTCATGAAATGGAAAAGAATAGGATCAAGTGTCCAAAGTTTGGAAAACTAATGGATTAAAGCAAAGCTTATAAATTATTAGATCGATTGCCGAAAGATCTGATTTTGTATGGTAATCAGGAAATAAATAATCCCAGAAGAAGTCCCAGAATGATGAGAAAATAGGAGGGGATTTTGGTAAAAAAGAGAATCAATAAAGTTATTGCAACGGTAAGTACAGACTGCCAGTCAACGGCCATGGGTTCAAAAAGTGAAATTGCCGCGGCAATCGTAAGTCCGCAACTTGTGGCGTGAAGGCCGTCAAGAGAAGCGCGGATTCCGCGGTATTTTTTTAATTGTCCCCAGATAGGGTAAGCGAAAAAGATGAAAAATGTCCCAGGTAAAAAAATACCGGCCGTTGAAACAAAACCACCAATTATTTGTCCGGTTATTCCGTACGATTGCATGGACAAACTTCCGACATAAGTAGCCACCGAAAACACAGGTCCAGGAACAACCTGTGTAAGCGCCATTCCGGAAAGAAATTCCTGATCTGTCAGGTAATGCTTAAATTCTACAAACTCGTTATAAAGAATAGGAATCAAAACTTGTCCGCCGCCAAAAACCATACTTCCGTTACGGTAGAAATTCTCGAAAAGACGAACCGGTAAAGATTTGGTAACCGTACCAATTCCGGCTGCAACAAGCAAAACAGATATCCAGAAAATGAGTGGCCGCCAGGTAATTTTGATTGGCCCGCGTTCCATTTTTTCATGCTGCCTGAAAATTCAAAGAAGCTGCGACCCCGCCGGAAACGATCAAGAAGCGGCGTCATATAAGGTGATGGAAATAAATAGGCCAGGATCGTAGAAATGATAAGAAAAGCTCCAACCCTGCAAACTATGAATCACTTTTCGGGCAATGGCATAAGCGCCGTGCATCAAAAATGCAACGGCCATCGGGCCGACAAAACGGGTGAATGAAAGTGAGATTTTCTTTTGTTCCAAAGAGATGAACACCGATTGCTGCGAGCGTCATCAGCAACATCGCTGGCAGCGACCAAACGAGCAGACTTAAGATAGGCCAGAGGCTGTCCGCCAATTTTCAAACCAATGGCCGTAACTGTTTGTGTGGAACTCGGGCCGGGAAGAATCTGGCAAAGTGCCTGTAATTCAAGTAATTCTTCCTCGGTAATGTATCTTCTTTTCTTGACCAGTCTTTCGATCATCATCATAAGATGTACCTGTGGACCTCCAAATGCTGTGAATGACAGCAAAAGGATGTCCAAAAGATAAATGATATAACGAAACCTGCGGATCGGGTTACTCAAAAGTATTGCTGGTAAAGGGTTCTGGACATGCAAGTTTGTTGATTTACCATTATCCTATATTCAGAATGATGCTCCGGCGAACCGGATTTATTTTTTTAAACCCAATTCACGCAAACGCTCATCCAGAAATTCGCCGGCGGTCATATTCACATATAGTTTAGGGAATTCGACACTCACACAACTTTCCAGGCAAGCTCAGATCCATATCCGCCCTCGGGTGCATAAAGAACGGTATCGAAAAACGTGAAGTGCCCATTTTCTCGCGCGGCGGATTGACAACGCGGTGTATGGTTGATTTCAATTTGTGGTTGGTAAGGCGGTCCAGCATATCACCCACATTAACCACAATCTGATCGGGCAGTGCAGTGATAGCAATCCATTTTCCGTCACGGCGTAAAACTTCAAGTCCTTCTGCGCTTGCTCCCATCAATAATGTGATCAGGTTGATATCGCCATGAGCCGCAGCCCGAACGGCTCCATCAGGTACCAGATCGGGATTTTCAATCGGGAAATAGTGAAGTGCACGCAGCATACTATCGCCGTTCTTAACCTTATCTTCAAAGAAATCTTCTGCCAGATCCAGGTAAATGGCGATGGCTTTGAGCAAAGTTTTACCGGCGTTTTCAAAAGTTTTGTATACCTCGGTGGTATATTCTTCAAATTCCGGAAATTCGTCCGGGAAAACATTATGTGCCATGTCACCAACTGGTTCTGGCTGTCCGACGTGATAAAATTCTTTCAGGTCGGCCACCTTAAAACCTTTTGCGGTTTCTTTTCCTTTGCCGATATATCCGCGTTGTCCGAACAATTCCGGATGTTCGTATTTCTTCTTTTCATCTTCCGGCAGAAAGAAAAAACGCTGAACGGCGTCATAGAGCTTTATTCTTAAATCATCACTAAGTCCATGATTTTTGATGGCAACAAATCCTATATTGGTAAAAGCAGAGCCAAGGTCTGCTACAAATTTTGCTTTTTTCTGACGCATCTCCTGAGGTGTAATCTGCCAGGTCAAGCGACGGTACTTCATTTAATAATGCAGGTTCCATAATGCTTTTTTTATGCAAAGTATAAAACAATCTGTTGTTCGTGCAACTAATTTACGCGAACATTCAATCTGATCATACGCAAACAACCGGTAATTTGTTATTTCCGAATTTATCCCGGTTTCGGAGTTTAAAGATTAAAAAAACTGCTTGGCTGTCCGCCTCTAATACTGTAATTATTTTGGCAACCTTTTAGTAGAAAAAATACGTGCATAATTTAAAGAAATACGATTTTTAAAGAGATACACTCTATATTTGCCCCCGCGTAAAACCCGAATTTGGTGCAGTTTTGTCTTGATCTGGATTGGATATTAACACTTACAACAAAGCAAATGCTCTTTAATTCTTTACACTTTTTACTATTCTTCATTTTTGTTACCACATTATATTATACCATCCCCTGGAAACTTCGATGGGTGCTTTTGCTTGCTGCGAGTGCTTACTTTTATGCGTCATTTATTCCCGTCTATTTAATAATTCTCGGTGTCGTTATCGTCATTGATTACTTTGCCGGGATCTGGATTGAAAACTCGACAGGTCGTAAAAGGTTACTGCTTCTTAATTCTCAGCCTCGTCGCCAATGTCGGTTTTCTGGCATTTTTCAAATATTTCGATTTCCTGAATAATAACATAACGCAGGCTGCTTCAACTGATTGGTCAGAAAAATGAAATGCCTCCGTTGAGGGAAATGTTTCCGGCTTTGATTCTTCCGATCGGATTATCATTCCATACTTTTCAATCCATGAGTTATACGATTGAGGTATATCGGGGGAATCAAAAAGCGGAATACAACTTTGGAATTTATTCTTTGTACGTTCTATTCTACCCACAGTTAGTAGCTGGGCCCGATTGAAAGACCACAAAATGTACTTTGGCAGTTTCGGGAGAAATTCGATTATGACTGGGAAAATATAAGAACCGGACTGACGCTCATTGCCTGGGGAATGTTCAAAAAAGTAGTAATCGCCGACAGACTGGCTTTGGTAACCGATGCTGCTTACTCGGATGTTCCCAACCAAAGTGCGTTCTGCACTTTTAATTGCAACTTTTTTCTACTGTTTTCAGATATACTGCGACTTTTCCGGTTATTCGGATATTGCCATCGGTACGGCAAGGGTCATGGGTTTTAAGCTGATGACAAACTTTAATGCACCCTATTTTGCCGAATCTATTTCCGAATTCTGGAAACGCTGGCATATCTCTCTTTCCACCTGGTTTCGTGATTACGTTTACATTCCTTTGGGTGGAAACAGACGCGCAAAAAGCAGAGTTTACTTTAACACCCTGCTGGTATTTTTACTAAGCGGTTTGTGGCATGGGGCCGACTGGAAGTTTATTATCTGGGGGTGTATCCATGGTATTTATCTGATCCTTGCCCAGATTTTCAATACCCACACGATTTTCAGACGCGAACATGTTGGCAAAGGCGGCCCGTTGCCTGTCAGGATTTTCCATATTTTATGGACCTTTTTGCTGGTTGCTTTTGCATGGATATTTTTCAGGGCAAATAGCGTTTCCGAAGCTTTTGTAATCATTAAAAAGATATTTGATTTTTCTGATTACGGCGTTCCGGATATCGCTATGAATTCTGGTGAATTTATTTTTTCACTCGGCTTGCTTCTCCTTTTAGTTGTTAAAGATAAATATTTCGCCAGATATATCCCCGGCACCCAGCTCTTCTGGGTTTTGTTTCCATTGATCTGTTTTTGCTGTTATTTGTTTGGTGTTTTCACCAGCAATCAATTTATCTATTTCCAATTTTAAGCCATGGGATATATCAGTAAGTTGATCCGATATTCATTATTATTCGTCTCAGGAATAATATTCGTTATAAGTCTGTCACCGGTTTTGCAACGAAAAATTGCTGCAAAAGGTCTGATCCCCGACCAGTACAGGTTTGGAGATCTTTACAATACTTCAAATCTGTTGAAATTTAAAGAAGTTGATTTCGCTAAAAATACTTCTTTAACAGAGACGGATAAACCGAAGATCAGGTATAGTGATGTAGATTTGTATACGATTGGTGACAGTTTTACGCCGATGGATACCAGTTATTATGCAGGCGATAAAAATTTCCATATATGGATGGGAATGAACGTGGATACTGTAAAACTGGATACTACAAAAAAATCTATTCTTGTCGTTGAAATCATTGAAAGAACAATTCAGGAGCGTTTGTTAAATGACTACGAAGCACTGTATATCAAAAGAGGATTTCAGATCAAAGGGGATAAATACCCGAAAGCAGCAATTAATACTGATGGCGGTAGTTCGTTCTGGTGGGACAAGTTTGGTGATCAGATCAATCAGCGGATAGAATTTCTGTCTATTCAATTTTAATCCATTTTTGAAATTAAAAGAATTGAAATCAAATATTATGCTCACCTGGTTTGACCGGACGCATACCGGGGCGACATTTCAAGAAATCACAAATATCTTTTTTATAGTGTTGAAGCAGATAAAAAAAGCGTTCTGTCACCCTTCCACGAAATTACACCGGCTTCGGTAGATACCGTTGTAACGCATATTAATACAATCCGGAACTATTATAAAAACCGTGGCTTTGCCGAAGTTTATTTTTGCCTTATACCCAATAAAGTAACAGTTTGTGAAAATGACCGATTTGAATATAACCACCAGATCTCCCTCATTGAAAATAATCCTCTGCTGGAAACTCCGATAATTTCAGTACAGGCAACGATCAGGAAACATCCTGAATGGTTTCACAAAAGTGATGGGCATTGGAACGTCGCTGGAAAACGTTACTGGTTGCAAAAAACTAATGATTTGGTTAGAGAATGGAGTATTAAAAAGTGAATTGCATTAAAATAATATAAAAAATAATTTTTTCAATTTATTTCTATCGCCTTTCCCATAGTCTTTTCTACCGGGCAGGATCTAAAATCTTCGTATACAGCCAACCAGGCCATATTTTCCTTATTCTTATCAACTTAGTTTGCATTCTAAATGCAAGTGTAGTAGAAAATATACTAACTTAATGTAGAATACATTCTATTGTTTTTTGACATATAGTTTTATATTTGCTCTTACAAATCCCTCCACAAGACAGCTTGACTGTCTCCATGCATTGAATTGATACTGACATTTTAATAAATGTTATCCAATTCTGTATTTCCTGAATTTTCAATTTCTCAGTTATACATGTCGGCGAATGCTGATTAAACCTTGTTGTTTTATATTTTTTTTAACTTCTCAACTCCCATTAATTTGATTATGAAACTTTTACAAAAATTATTTTATGTGTGTGCGTTTTTTGCGCTGGTGGCGGCAACGCCATATGACAGCTTGCAGTCCAATCGCGTAGCTGCCGTGCAGGTAGATTGCGGTGGACGCAGATGGACGGATGGTGAATTATTGGGAAAGGATGGACCCAACAGAGTATGGACTTTAATTATTGAGAACCGGATTTATATACGAAAAGAAAATTCGGGGAATTATGCACACGACAACACGGCAGTCTTGTTCTTTCTGGATACTGGTTTGTTCCCTAATAATGATACTGGAAAGGCTGTGGTTGATCATTGTGTCAATAGTGCGGATCCAAGTACGTATACCAATGGTTATCTTAAGCCTCAGGTTGGAAATGTAATCCCCTGCAATAACAAAAACATTTCAGATAAGCTTTTATTAGGAACTTACATAGGTGGGGATGGCGTCAGATCTTATCAGTATGCAAGAATAATTAACGGCCGTTTGAAGGTAAATCTTCAACGTGACGGATTTAATATTGGTAATTATGAGTCATTAAGCATGAATTTGATCTATCAGACTATTGCTAAGGAAAATAAGAGTTTCATGAATTTTGATTTGAATGCCGATGAAGTAAAAAGTTGTTTTTGGCCTAACGAACCCTTATTGGCAACTCCTGTTATAGATAAACCGACATGTGCATCCGGCCCTACATTGCAAACAGTTTCAAATGTTACCCCAACCTCTCTGCGTTTCACTTTTGCAGGAACCAATATTCCAAATGTGACCTGGCGAATTAAGTCAGGCAGTACTTTGGCAAGATCCGGAACAACGGGCGCGTTATCCAATGCTACTACCGTTGATCTGAGCTTTGCTACTCTTGATATGGGAAGTTACACTTTGGAAATCGAAGGAGGGGATTGTTCATCAACTTTTACCAGCCAGTCTTTCAATGTGTCTACACCAGTATGCGCGAGTGGCCCGACAATTTCTTCTGTTACAAATATTAATTCTACGGGCCTGAATGTGAATTTCGCAGGTACGGGTGTAACTTCCCTTAACTGGGCGATTAAAAATAGTGTTGGAGCCCCGTTGGCCAGCGGAAAAACAGGAACATTGACTTCCAATACTGCTGCATTAACTTACAGCAACATTGTAAATGGTACTTATACACTTGAAATACAAGGTGGTAATTGTACTTCTACGGTGAGTTCTCAAAGTTTCCCGATAAATATAAATTGCAACCGCGGACCCGTAGTTACTGAGGTTCCCTCTGTGTCTAACACTAGCCTGACCTTTAAATTTGACGGAGACGGTGTATATGTCATTAACTGGAAAATTATGCAGGGAAACACACTAATTACTCAAAGCAGTGTAAGTCCCCAAAGTGCAACTCCAACAATAAATTATACAAATCTGCAAAATGGAAATTATCAGCTTCAAATCCAGGGCGGGTCATGTAATTCAACTGTAAGTTCCAAGGCTTTTGCTTTGGGTGTCCCACTTCCTATTGAGGTCTCAAATTTTGAAGCCACTCCGGTAGCAAAAGGAATAGATCTTTCATGGAAAGTGTTGAGTGAGAAAAACGGTGAAGGGTTTGAGATCATTCGTTTCAATGACAGTAAATTAAACGCCTCACAAACAATTGGGAAATTAGCGCTAACCGAGCAGAAAATTGGTGATTATCATTTTCTTGATGAAAATCCTGAACCTGGAATTAATTATTACCAGTTAAAGCAAATTGATTACGATGGTACATTCCAGAAAAGCAGAATAATTTCTGCCAACTTCGATTTATTATCCGAGGCATTTATTTCTCCAAACCCAGCTGTTGATTTCGTGAACGTTCAATTCACTTCAAAAACTTCGGGGAATAGCGGAATTGAATTGTATAATATGGCGGGAATTAAATTGTCGACCTCAACAGTCAATGTGACACCGGGCCAGAATTCTTACCGGATCAATGTGGGTAAGCTTGGTCAGGGTTATTATTTCGTGAAGGTTTTACATGGTGATCAAACTGAACCACTGCGCTTCGTAAAGGTCAATTAGAAAAACCGATTAATAATATTAAAAGCAAATGCCGTATCAAAGTCTCACCTTGATACGGCATTTTGTTTTTTGTTTTCAAATTGAAAAACTACTACTCTTTCAGTCCTTTAATATAAGCAATAGTCTCAGGAACCTGTTTCATAAAGGACGGACTTTCATCTTCAATAAAATAATGTTTTATCCCTGCTTTTTTAGCGGCTTTCAAAACGGCAGGGATATTTAATTGGCCCGTTCCCAGTGCCACATCATTTTCAACCGGAGTTCCTCCCGTGTTGTCTCCTTTTACACCTTTTTTCAAATCTTTAAGATGCATCAGTTTCCAGCGGTTTCCATATTTATTAAGTAATGCGACAGGATCCTGACCCGGAAAAGCAGTCCACATAAGATCCATTTCAAATGAAACATATTCCGGATTTGTATTTTTCACGATATAATCAAAAAGTGTACCGTTTTCATAAGGAAGGAATTCGTAACCGTGGTTGTGATAACAAAGTGTAATGCCACTTTCTTTTAATATTTTTCCTGCTTTGTTAAAGTCTGCCACGGCTTTTTTTGCAGTTTCAATATTAAAATTATTTTTTTCATGAGGTATCCATGCGACCATTACAAAGTTTGCGCCAAGGATTTTGGCGTCTTTAATCGTCTCCTGAGGATTGCTCACAAGCGATTCATATCCGGCACCGATGGACGGCATTTTTATGTTTCGTTTGTCCAGCTGTTTTCTTAATTCCTCAGTAGTCATTCCTTTTTGGGGACCACCTTCCAGTTCCACAATTCCCAGAGACTGGATGGTATCAAGCGTAGCTTCAATTCCTTTTGGAAAACTTGACCTGAAAGTGTAAGCCTGGGCGGCAACGGGTTTTGTGTACAATGATTTCCCTGATTGCGCCTCTGCGTTAATCTGAATAAAGGAAGTGACGAAAATCAAGCCTGCATAAATTGCTGTTTTATTCATAGATGCCAAAGAAAAAGTTTTAGTGATCATGTTGATTACTCAAAGGAAGTATATTTTGAGAGGTTAAATGAAAAGATCAGGTAGAATAAAAAATACTGTTGAATAACCTTAACATAAACATGTGTCCGATGATTACATAATATCTCTCAACCTATCAAACGTATAGGCTATGTCGGAATGTGAATAGAATTTCTACGTTAGCCATGTTAATTTTCTATATGGTGTCAAAATATGTTTTATGTCATTAATCTAATAATTGCTACATAATGAAGAATAAGTGGTATTAGCGGGTTTATTCAAAATTTCGCAAAAGGTTTGATGTAATCGACAGATTCTCTGCGGATATTTTATTTTTTACAAGAATTAATAAAAAATTACGATTTTTTTAATTTGGTTTTAATTGTCAAAAACTAATAATAAATATGTTTTATCAGAGTGGTCATGTGACTGTTTATTGCATTTAAGCCATATTAATTATTAAATAATGTATATTATGGTATTTGGCAAATAAAATATTGCCGATTTAATACTTAGGGCAAATTATATTCTTCAAAAAAACCTTTTCAAAGAAGCTTGTATTAGTTATTTCTTTAATTAAATTTGGTTTTCAGTGCAGTATTATTTCTACCTAACTAACTAATTTGAATGAAGAAATTTTTACTACTGAGCATCCTATGGGTATGCTCATGCTCATCTCTTCTATGGGCTCAAGAAAGGCAAGTTACGGGTACAGTAACATCTGCTGATGACGGATCACCACTTCCTGGTGTTAACATTTTGGTAGGTGGTTCAAATGTCGGAACCACAACGGACACCGATGGGAACTACAAAATTTCTGCTCCTTCAAAAGGAAAGCTTGTTTTTAGTTTCGTTGGTATGCTTCCTCAGGAAATTGCACTTAGCAATTCGGCCATTGTGGATGTGAAACTTGTTTCGGATGCGCGTATGCTTAGTGAGGTTGTTGTAACAGGTAGTGGGGTGGCTACAACAAAGGCGAAACTTGGTATTGCGGTTGAAAGTATTTCGGCTAAAAATCTGCCTCAAACACCAACCGCTTCCATTGACCAGGCGTTGATCGGTAAAATTCCTGGTGCTCAGATATCATCTGTATCAGGTAACCCTGGTGACCCTGTTAACATTGTACTTCGTGGTATCAATACGGTACAAGGTGGTACAAAACCTTTGATCATGGTGGATGGGGTTCAGATTGCTTCTACGGATATCAACTCACTTGATTTAAGTAATGTTGAAAGAATTGAAGTAGTCCAGGGTGCGGCTTCTGCTTCTATATATGGAGCACAGGGTGCAAACGGGGTAATTCAGATCTTCACCAAAAAAGGTAAAAAAGGTGCTCTTTCTGTAAACTTCTCAACCAGCTATTCGGCTAATACGTTTTTGAACACAGGTGATGTTCACAAAGCAAAATTGCATCCTTATTTGACTGATGCCAACAATAACATTGTTGATGCAAAAGGAAATATCCTTGATTACATGGATATTGGTTCTATTACTGGTATCTCTTATACATATGGTGGTGCTGCACGTTTGGCACTTCTTAATCCATTGAACATTGCTGACAAACCTTACAATGCAAATTTGAAATATTATGATCATTTCAAACAAGTATTCAAAACAGGGACTACTTTCAACAACAGTTTAAGTCTTTCAGGTGGATCGGATAAAAGCGATTTCTCTATCTCCGCTGCCAATAACCACACGGTGAGCCCGGTTATGAAAAATGGTTCGGTTGACAGAAGTAACCTTACTGTGAACGTAGGTACTGAATTATTCAAAGGATTTAAAATCAGATCTACCACACAGTTGGTATATACCAAAAATGACCTGGTACCAGGTCTTGGTGGAGCTGGTGGAGAAGATTACGGTAAAGGAAATTCTTTGGGTAGCAACGGTGGTGTTTACTCTTTCCTGAACACATCTCCTTTCTTTGATTTGACAAGAAAAAATGCTGATGGAACATATCCGGGTTACCAGACTGCTGACTTTTTGAGTATCAACGCCGGTAATCCTTACTACCGTCAGGCTTATGCAAGCAGCATTGATAACAAAATCGACATTATCCAGAACTTTGATGCCAATTATAACGTCAACAAATTTCTGGAACTTGATGCTAAATATGGTATCAACTATCGTACTGAAAATTCAAGATGGACTTACAAAAACCAGTCTGAAAATTCTAACTCTCAGTATTACGATAACTACGTAGGAACGTTTGCTCCTGATATGTTGGGTGAAATTGATGAGTGGCAGTACAGCATCAACGTTCCAGAACTTTTTGGCTACGGCTTACATCAGAACAGATTTCGAAAAAGATTTCCATATCAAAGTTGCCAATTCAGACAAGTACTCAGGTTTCGTTCGATTATCGTAACAAAATGTACAAAGAGTACGATACTTACGGATTGGGTCTTTCACTTGCTCCTCCGACTAACTTGTCTGCAACATCTTCACAGGCTGTTGACAGAGATTACAAAGAGCCATTTGTTACTTATGGTTATTTGATCAATCAAAAAGTTGATTTCGGTGATTATGGTGGAATTACAGCAGGTTTCAGAAGTGACTGGTCATCTGCTTTCGGTGGTGGTTCAAAACCATTTACATTCCCTCACTTTGACGGTCACATTTTGCCTCTTTCATTTATTAAGAATACCAGATTAACTGACATTCTTCCTTACTTCAAATTGAGAGCAGCGTATGGTGAAGCGGGTATTCAGCCAGGTGCTTTTGACAGATATCCTGTTTTGAGCCAACGTAACCTTGGAAGCCAGTTGATTTACACCATTCCAACAACGACTAACAATTCAAACTTGCAGGTTGAGGTTTCAAAAGAAACTGAATTTGGTACAGATTTTACGATCAACGCAATTGAAGGCAGTCCTTGGTTGAACAACATCAATGGTTCGTTTACTTACTGGAAACGTAAAAGTGCTAACGTAATTTATACAGTGAGTGTAGCGCCATCAAACGGTTCAACAGGTCAGTTGACTAACGCGATCGACATGTCGTCCAACGGTGTTCAGTTCTCTTTAAACTTACCGGTTTATAGCTCTAAAACTTTCAAATGGGATTTCACAACCAACTTCGGACATCAGATATCACAAATTGATGCAGTTTCGGGTGGTGCAGATATTATTCTTACATCAGGTGCAGGAAGTACTTCTCTTGTGTTGACAGGTGGTCAGCAAATTGGACAGCTTTATGGTTACAAAGCTTTGACAAGTCTTGATTTCAAAAGAAAAGACGGAACAAGATACATCGAGGCAGCTAACGAAGGAATCGTACGAAGTATTCGACGGACGTGTAGTAAGAAAAGCAATTACCAGATCCAGTTTACAAATGAAACATATGCTTTGGCGAATCCAAATCCAAAGTTCAATGCTTCGTTTATCAACTCCTTTACTTTCAAAAACTTCCTGACACTTGGTTTCCAGTTTGACTGGGTTTACAAAAGCCATCTTTACAACCAGACAAAAGAATGGATGTATCGTGACGGTATCAGCGGTGATTTTGAAAAACCGGTTACAATCAACGGAAAAACAGGTGCGTTCTCATCTTACTACGGTAGTGCATACTACGCACTTTGGGGTAGCGCAAGTGGAGCAGGTAACAATGCAACAAAAGACTACTTCCTTGAAGATGCATCTTTCATGAGATTGAGAAACGTTTCACTTGGGTCTTGACCTTGCCAAACTTTTCAACATTCCTAAGTTGAACAGATGCCAGCTTGTATTTACAGGAAGAAACCTTCTAACGTTTACAAAATACACAGGATATGATCCTGAGGTAAGTTCAGGATCTGTTAACTCATCTTTCGACAGAGGTGTAGATCACAGTACTTTGCCTAATACAAAATCGTATCAGGTTGGTTTGAATATTGGGTTTTAAGAAGTAGCGGAATACCGCTCGTGGCGAAAGAAGATGATGTCAGCAGAATCGCTGAAACATTACTAAAATTTAAAACACAGGATTCAGTAGTGGCCGATGTATTGCTCACTGCTATTTGTAAACTTTAAAATTTAAAAAAATGAAAATCAGGAATAAAAATAGATTTGTTCAAACGATTTTTGCAGCAACGCTAATTCTGGGAAGTTTTAGCTGCAAAGACAAACTGGACGTTGGAAACCCTAACGCGCCAACCATTGATGCCAACGTAAATACCGAAACCGGTTTAGTCTCTCTTGCCCAGGGAGGTGTTTATATCAACGGTTTCTGCAACGGAGATGACTGGCTTGGAAACAGCTATTTTTCTTTACCGTGGGGATACAGTGAGCTTTTGGCTGATAACGTTTCAGCGGATGCATCCAATAATCAGGTTGCAACCATTGGTGTGGCGAACTATTACATTCTGGATGACGGAACGAAAGTAACCAATGGTTCACCAAACATCAGTCTTATCAGAACCTACAACACCCGTGCTGCAACCGGAGCTGGTAACAATGCGATTTATTACCAATGGCTGAATATGTATGCACTTAATAATGCATGTAACACCGTATTAAGTCTGGTTGATAAAATTCCTTTTTCAGGTGATGCAGCTTCAAAAATTGCTACGGTAAAAGCATGGTGTTATTGGTGGAAAGGATATGCATATGCTTCCATCGGCTCACAGTATTATTCCGGTTTGATCATTGACGAAGCTGGTACAACAAATAGTAATTATGTGTTACATGATGCCATTCTTGCAAAATCGGATGAGTATTTCAAGCTGACTGCATCTACACTGGATGGTATATCGAGCGAAGCTGATTATACAGCCATTCTGGGACAATTGATTCCTGAATTTACGCAGGTTGGAAACGGTGGTGTTCCTAGCAAAGATGTCTGGAAAAGAAACATTAACACCATGTTGGCGCGTAACATCCTGGTAAACAAGCTTGCTCCTTTTGTTAACGGAAATCCTGATGCAAAAATCGCGAAATCATCTACAACAACAATGACTGCTGCGGACTGGACAAATGTTTTGACACTGGCAACTGCGGGTATCAAAAAAGGTGATATCGTATTTACCGGAAGAAGTACTGCAAGTAACCCATATGTTTACTGCAACAGGTGGTACAGCTGCTGCATTGGCAACGGGTGTTAATACAAGCTCGACTTTCAAAGTTCAGGAACGTTTTATCCAGAACTTTACACCTGGCGACAAAAGATTTACAAACAATTTCAGTACTGCAACTACTTACAAAAACAACTTCTCATACACAACCCGTTACAACCAGATCGACGGTGGTGCAGGACAGGCGGGCGTTTATGTTTATGGAAGTAAAACAGTGGGTGCATACGAAGTTATCATTGCAGGAAGCTACGAAGAAAATGCACTGATGCTTGCTGAAGCTAATATTCGTTTGGGTAATATCGAAACTGGTCTTGGGTTATATTGATGCAGTGAGAACTTATTTCGGTGCAGGTGTTGCTCCTGTTGCAGGAACAGGTTTGTCACTGGCAGGTGCGCTTACGCAACTTGTTAAAGAAAGAAGAGTTTCTCTTGATTTACAAAGGATTATCATTCTACGATAACAGAAGATGGGGATGGACTTATGACATCGCAAACGGTGGTGGCAGTTACGGAAATACAATCGTAACCACGGCTGGTGTTGTTAATACAAAAGCAACTATCAACTATAACTTCCTTGATTACTGGGATGTTCCGGCAGATGAATCTGTGTTGAATCCTTCAACTGGAGTTGCGACAGTGAATCCTAATTTTTAATTGAAATTGAAAAAATGTTTGATCTGAAAGGATCAATAAGTTAACAGGAAGGCAGCGCGCTGCCTTCCTGTCTTATTTTAAAAGGCTTATCTTTTCATCTCTGCCCGAAATGCAGGAATATTTATTTTGATTTAAAATCCATACTTATGAAAAAAATCAACCTTGGTTTTCTGGCTTTACTAAGTCTGAGCGCTGTTTGTTCTTATGGCCAATCGACCGCTTACCAAAGAGCAGAAAGAAGTAATTGCAAATCTGGACAAGAAAAAAGATCATTACGGCGATGTGTCAAAAAAGATCTGGGATTTGGCAGAAGTTGGATATAAAGAAGTCAAAAGCTCTGCAATTCTGGAAGAGGAACTAGAAAAAGAAGGTTTTACTCTTGGAAAAAGGAGTAGCCGGTATTCCCACTGCTTTTGTGGCAACCTATGGAAAAGGAAAACCGGTCATCAGTATTTTAGCAGAATATGATGCGCTTGCCGGGTATGGCACAGGAAGCAGTTCCGGAACGAAAAATAATAGAAGGACAAAAAGCAGGTCATGCCTGCGGACATCATCTTTTCGGAACTGCTTCAACCGCAGCAGCCATTGCAGTAAAAGACTGGTTGAAACAAAATGGAAAAACAGGTACGATCAAATTGATGGGTTGCCCGGCTGAAGAAGGTGGTTCGGGTAAGGTTTATATGGTAAGAGAAGGTGTTTTTAAGGATTCAGATGTTGTTTTACACTGGCATCCGGGAGACAGAAACTCTGCGAATCCAGCATCGTCTCTGGCAAATATTTCAGCAAAATTCCGTTTTTACGGCGTTGCTGCTCATGCAGCAGGCGCACCTGAACGAGGACGTTCTGCGCTGGATGGGGTGGAAGCAATGGATTATATGGTGAACATGATGCGTGAGCACATTCCTCAGGAAACCCGTATTCACTATGTAATTACACGCGGAGGTGAAGCACCGAACGTGGTTCCGGCTTTTGCTGAGGTTTATTACTATGCCCGTCACAATAACCGTGAAGTGGTAAAGGATGTTTGGGCGAGAATTGTGGAAGCCTCAAAAGGTGCCGCAATGGGAACCGGAACAAAAGTAGAAATGGAAATTACCGGCGGTGCTTATGATTTGCTGCCAATAGAATCACTTTCCCGAGTGATGTTTAAAAATCTGGAAACTGTTGGCGGTGTTAAATATACACCGGAGGAAATTGCATTTTCTGAAAAGATCATTGCCACATTACCTGCATCGACAGAGACAAAACCAAAATATACAGAAGCTGAAACGGTACCTGCTTTTTCAACAAAAGTTGAAGGAATGGGCGGTTCAACTGATGTTGGTGATGTAAGCTGGGCTGTGCCAACAGTTGGTCTTTCAACAGCAACATGGGTGCCGGGAACACCGGCGCACAGCTGGCAGGCAGTTGCGGCAGGCGGAACTGAGATTGGGAAAAAAGGAATGATGGTTGCCTCAAAAACACTTGCCTTAACGGCTATCGATTTATTTAAAGACCCGGCTTTAATCCAAAAAGCACATGCAGATTGGGAAAAAGCAAAAGGTGCCAAACTTTAAATACGACGCCATGGTAGGAAATCGTAAACCTGCACTGGATTATAGAAATTAAATTAAAACATCGGCTTTCGGCAGTCAGCTTTCGGCAAAAATGATAGTGATACATTTTAGCATAAACTGACAACCGAAAGCCGATTTTTATTTATTCATATAAAACTCATTTTCGGCAATCGACTGATAGCCGATTGCCGAAAGCCGAAGTCCCCCTCAATATCCGTCCGTCTTAATCTGCTTTTCCGTTACCTCTCCATATTTCTTAATCTGCTCCTTAATATCCGCTGATTTTCCAATCATAATAAATTGCAGGTTGTCTTTTGGGAAATATTGTTCAATTATTGTTTTGGCCTGAGCAGTTGTTAAGCCATCCACTTTTGCCTGGAAAGTATTGATAAAGTTTTCGTCAAAATTGTACAAAAACATATCCGTAAGTAAATTCGCCAATGCTCCGGCAGATTCGTAATCCGGTGGGAAATCTCCTTTTACATACGATTTTGCAGATGCTAGAACCGTTTCGCTGATACCGGTTTTATGCAAACTATCAAGCACACTTAAAGCCATATCAACCGCAGGAACAGTTGTAGAATTTTTGGTGAAAGTGCTGATATAAAAAGTACCAGCCATTTTATATCGGCTAAAACGGCTGTTGGCTCCATAAGTCAAGTCCTGAATTAACACGCAAAGCGTCATTTAACCATGAAGTAAAACGTCCGCCCAAAATCGTATTCACAACCAGAACCGGAATGTAATCCGGTGAACTGTATGGAATTCCTTTTCCACCAATAAAAAATGTAGTTTCTCTGGCGTCATCTTTGTTGACCAATAAGACACGACTCTTTGTAAAAGCAAGTTCAGGTACCACACGTTTAACCATTCTGGCTTCTGCTGTTTTCCAGTCACCAAAAAGTGCAGTGATTTTTTTCTTCATATCAACCGTTTTGAAATCCCCTACAACCGCAATAGCACCTTTTCCGGTTGTATAATTGCTTTGGTAAAATTTCTTTACCTCATCATTGGTGATCTTTTCAACAGTCGATTTGGAACCGCCGGTTGGTGTTGCGTAAGGATGTTTGTCAAACATGAAAGCATTGAAATAATTGCCGATCACGTTGCGTGGACGTTCTTTTATCTGAGTTAATTCCAGTAGCGTTCTTTGTTTATGCTTATCAAATTCAACTGCATCAAAAACCGGATGAATGATGATCTGCTGCAAAACATCAAATAAGTTTTTCCTGATCCTTTACTGCAAATGAAGAGCGGATACTTGCGCCTTCTTTTCCGGCCGTTGTTGATAAATTTGCACCTACATAATCCGTTATTTCTTCAATCTGCGCTTTTGTGTATTTCTGAGTACCAAAAACCAGAGCATCCGCTGTCAAAGTCGCGAGACCATATTGTTCGCCATCGTTAATGGAACCGGCGTCAAAAACGGCAGAAACATTGATCAGCGGAACTTCATGCTGCTCCATCAAATAAACCGTAAGTCCGTTCTTTAATTTGAATTTTTCATATTTCGGGACTTTGAAATTGTTTTGCGCTGCTACCGACAATGTCGTCAGGGTAAGCAGCACAAGGAATATATTTTTCATCTTGAAATTTTTTAGATCATTACAAAAGATTTGAAACAAATGCGAAGCCGGTTATCAGACTTTCTTTTCTGGCAACAAATAGCCAACGGTTCTGTTTCTTTCAGTAAAATATTTGGCAGCAACGCGTTTAATATCATCCACAGTCACTTTTTCATATAGTTTTGGTGCGTCAAACATTTTTCGGTAATCTCCAAAAAATACGTCATAAGTGCCCATACTGTTTGCTTTGCCATTGATAGTTTCCATGCTTCTGTAAAATTCCATCAGTTTCTGGTTTTTCACTTTTTGCAATTCGCTATCCGTAACCCCGCTTTTTACAATCATATCAATTTGTGCCAAAATTGATTTTTCAAGTGTTGGCGCAGAAACGCTGTCTCCCGCAACCGCATAAATATTAAACAGATTTGGATCAAAACCTTCACCCATAAAAGTGAAAACCTGGGAAGCAATTGTAGTATCCATTACCAGTGATTTTACCAGTCTGGATGAATTTCCGGATGTCAATAAACTGCTCAGCAAATCAAGGGCATAATAATCCTCATGTCCGGTTTGCGGCGTATGGTAGGAAAGCAAAACATTTGGTGTCGTAATATCCTTATAAGTTGTAACCCGGCGCTCGCCGTTTTGTTCAGGCTCAACCGTACGGATCTTTGGAGGCAAGTCCTCGTGCAGGAATTGGCGCCATATATTGGTCAGCCAGTTTTTTGACCTGATCTACCGTAATATCACCAACCACAACCACCGTTGCATTATTTGGAGAATAATAGGTTTTGAAATAATTTTCAAGATCACTTTGCGTCCAGGCCTTAATGTCAGATTCAAATCCAATAACCGGAAACATATAAGGATGTTCCTGAAAAGCAACGGATTGTACTAGCTCGCTTAGTAAACGGTAATTGCTGTTTTCCAATCCTGTACTTCTTTCAGACAAAACAACACCACGCTCGCTTTCAACCATTTTTGGGTCAATAGTCAGATCTGCGATACGGTCGGATTCCAGTTTGAAAATAGTTTCCAGGGCATCTTTTTGGAACCAGTCGGTGTATACGGTAACGTTTTCAGAAGTGTAAGCATTATTAGAACCGCCGTTGGCCTCCATAGTACGGTCAAATTGTTTTGGTCCATAATTTTTAGAACCGTTGAACATCATATGTTCAAAAAAGTGCGACAAACCGGTAATGCCATGAACCTCGTTTCTGGAACCTACTTTCCAGAACAAATACATATTGGCATTCGGAATGGAATGATCTTCGAGTACCAGGAATTTCATGCCGTTTGCCAGCGTAAAAGTTTTGACATCTTCGGGTTTACTTTGGCCATTGGCAAAGCCAATTCCAGCCATTATTGCCGCTCCCAGCAATAGTTTGCGTAGCTTCATAGTTACGATTCAGTTTTTTGTTTTGTAATAATAAACAAAAAACCGGGACGGAAATCAGCATTTTGATGAATGGCGGAAGATGTTTAGGGGCAGAGGCGTTGAATTATTAATAGCAAGGCATATTTTAATACAATAGTAAGATTGAGCGCACCGGAATATTTATATCAATGTATATTTTTGCATCATTAAGGTGTAATTCACCACAATACTAATCCTGACAAATCATGAAAACGATCCTATCTCTTTGTTGTATTTTAATTGCCTTTTCTTCATTTATTCAGCCAAAAAATGAAGATCCTAAAAAAACTTTGAGAGTGATGTCATATAACATTCATCATTGCAATCCACCGGAATCTGCCGGCGGAAGAATTGATGTGGAGGCGATTGCGAAGGTTATCAATAATGCAAAACCCGATCTTGTAGCTTTACAGGAAGTTGATGTCAATACGGAGCGATCTGGAAAAGGGCTAAACCAAGCCAAACAAATTGCTGATTTAACTGGTATGAAATTCTATTTTTCGAAAGCGATTGATCATCAGGGCGGCGATTATGGCGTTGCTGTTTTATCTAAATATCCAATCGTAGATTCTGCCCGGTTCGCACTTCCAATTAAAAAAGATCTGGTTGAAGAAATGAGAACAATTGCTGCTATCACGGTATTGCTTCCATCAAAACAGAAAATTATTTTTGCCAGTACACATTTAGGTTTGAATGAGCCTAACAGACTTTTGCAGGCCGAAACAATTATAGAACATTTTGGTAATGAAAAATTACCTATGATTTTAGCGGGGGATTTTAATGCAGAGCCGGCAAGTAAGGTTGTAAATTATTTCGATAAGTATTTTAGTCGGACGTGTACAGAACGCTGTCAGCATACAATCCCGGTCGTAAACCCGGAAAAGACGATTGATTATATTATGTCAAAACCATCAGGTACCTTCAAAGTGCTCAGCCATAAAGTGATAGATGAAAGATATGCTTCTGATCATTTGCCGGTCCTGGCGGAATTGATATTAAGTAAATAGTTTAAAGTGAATTTTGGCTTTAATTTGAAATAGAATTTATTCTATTGATTGATAGTCAGATATTTTATAAAGAGAAATCCCGTTGATCAAATTATTTTGATCAACGGGATTTTTTCTTTTATATGCTGATTTTGATTAATTAAAATAATGATAAAAGTGCTTGTTACCAAAGTGGTTTTTGTGCGTCTGTAATGTTAATGTGCCGTCTGCAAATCCGGCCCACAACAGATTTTACCTCTACAACTATCACTCACTTTTATTCATTTGTTTATGAAAAAACATTTTTTACTTAAAATCTTTCCTCTGATTTTACTCTGTTTTCTGTTTTCGATTTCTTATGCGCAGGAAGCAAAAAACTCAAATTGTCCAAACCCGGCCGGAGGGTGTGATACCGTTGGGATTGAGCATCGGGTAAGTCCATGGCGTGTGGGTGGTTTCATCGGGCCAACTGTTGCGTTTTGTGGAAGTTGGGCTGGTACCTTTAATTCAAATAAGTATCACGACAAATCGCTTTTCAATGGTATTGGTTACCACGCAAATCTTAACGCGGATTATTTTTTCAACACAAAGAAAAATAAACAATTGAAATTCGGTGTAGGTGCGATTGCCGGTTTACAGACTTTCTTTTTAAGAAATGATCTTGACGATTTCCTGGATAAGATGATTGCAGAATCCGGTTCCAGTAACGCGGTAATTAAAAAAGGTGCTTCCTCTGATCATTATCTTGTAGCAGGTCCTGTTCTTAGTTATGCTTTTGGAAAAAAGCCAAGATCACCTTTTATTGAAGCTTCTGTACGGGGTGGTATTTTCCAGACAACCCCCGCTGCTATTTTTGTTTATGATCAGGCTACTTCCAACAATATTTATTCAGTTACTGCAACCAACAAGCGATATCATGCGGGTTTATTAACTACACTAGGAATATTTTTTCCAAGCAAAAAAGGACTTTGGTCCTGGGGTGTGGAAGCAACAGGATTTAGAACAAAAGTGGATTATATTTTTCCGGGTGCTACCGTTTATAGTTACGAAAGAAAACATGGTGGATTTTCGGCCGGACTTGGCTTTTCGCCGCAATTTTGTTCGAGACATTCCTTTCAGAAAAGATCCGACGCCACCTTTATTATGCGAAGCACCTGATCTGGAATTAATGATGGGCGGGAAATCAATTAAAGGACTTGTCTTCAGTACGCTTGATTCTACAAAAGCCGATAGTATTCAGATTAGCTGGAAAAGTCGCAGTATTTTGGATAGTACAAAAAGCGAAACTTTTACAGCCCGTCTGCATCAACTGAATGGGGGAATGGATAATGTGATCGCTCAGGTTGTTTGTCAGAAAGAAACAAAAATGGCCTGGCCAGCAGGATATTTGAATCCTGCAACGGGTCGTCCGGTCGAAGGACAATATTATGTGACCGTGCAAAGTCAGCAGATTTCTTCCTGCGCGTCATGTACAAGTGAAGCCAGCACGACAGGTTTTTCTGTTCAAAAACCTGAAAGAATTATCGATTCTGTTGACCGTTGTTTCAAACAATGCTTCCTTGAAGTTTATGCCTACAAAAAGGTTAAAGTTAAAAGAGTTAAATATGGCAAATCACCAACATCTTGTGTAGGCTGTATTTGTCCGATTGATACCGTTTCAAAAACAATTTCCCAATATCACCTTTTAGGAACTGTTAAAAGAGATAATTGCGATGCATCAAAACTTGATCTGAATGCTGAAACTTCTGGTATCATAATTCCGAAATGGGCGACAACAGTTTACACTTCTGTTGAAACAATTGTTGCGGGTGACTGCGCCGGAATTCCACAAGGTAGGAATAAGGTTAATTATTCAGCTCCTGTCAAAAAAGGAAAAGCCGGTGTCTTTCAATAAGGCTTATCAGAAAAAGTAAATCTGTTTGGACGTAAAGTGAAAAAGAACCTTTCAATTTTGAGAGGTTCTTTTTTTGTATTTTATATTTCTTCCTTAATCCATTTCACTCTCACAATTCTGCTTTTAATATCAATGTTGGCAAAAAAATGCAGCCAGTGCAAGCTGTCGGGATGACAAATGATCGGTTGGTGATTTTATTTCAATAAAGGAATATTCAGTTTCATCCCAAACCAGCAAATCCGGAAATCCACGGGTATTTTCCCTCAGGTTTTGAGATATTTCCAAAAGTACCGCATGGATCTGCTCTGGTGTTAATAAGCGAAATCAGTTTCAAAACAATTTCCAGCATTCCCGGATACCAGCTTACGAGCACATTGGTTGTTCCGAATTTTTCATGAAAAGTTTTCTCAACAATTTCTGAGATAATCTCCTAATGTATCCGCCTCTTTCATTCGTGCCAAAAGTTGTTCCGATCTTTTGAAATAAAAATCAGGCAAAAAGAAATCAGACGGAACGCGCTGCAATGGATTATGAATCGCTTTTACATTGGTATCATAAATAATATCCCAGAATAAAAGTCCAAACAAAGCCCGCCACGGTTCATTTTCACTAAAAACCGCTTCGGCACCTAAATCCTTATAATATTCTATCGCACCTCTTTCAACACGAAAACGATTCGAAAGCGGGATTTCAATGCTGCTCGCGTCTTTCAAAGCCTGTGTCGTTCGTTTTACAGCACGTTTCTTTTTGTTGACAATGCGGTCATGAAAATCATGTGAAAAATAACGTTCGTCCGCATTTTGAGGATTTTCGGCAATTTCTTCACAAAGCGCTAGTGCTTCTTCAATTTCACCCAGATTATACAAAAGCCGGACACGTCTTTCACGTGAAGGCGCGTCGTTGGTAAGCTGATAAATACGTCAATGCCTGAGAAAGCATTTTTTTTCGTTCCAGCCAGGCACCAACCCGTAAGCACAAAAAGATGATAGGAGGGAAGTGATTTGGGACTAAGATTTCCTGAAACGCCGACCTGCCAGTTCATAAACCAGTCGAAAATTTCTTCTGGCGGCAAGTCATTTTTCAGGATATCAAAAGTTTCCTTCATCAGCGAAATCATCAGCGTATCATCCACATCCTTTCGGGTTTCAAACTGAACTGATAAATGTTCCTGATCAAACGACTGAAAACGGACATGGCCCAGATCCCGGACCACAAATTCAGTCATATCCGCATAACGGTTTCCAAAAAACAGAAACTTCATCATCATCACTTCTGCTTCATAAGCAACTTTGACGACGGGTTCTGTTTCCTGAATGATTTCACAAATTATTTTAAAATCATATTCATATAAAAGCCAGCGAATCAGATCCTGTTTTTTGATCGATTTTGGAGGGCATTATTTCCGGTTGCAGGATTTTGGTGAATTCCAGATGTTCCGGTTTTGTAAACAAATGCATCACTTCTTCAAACCGTTCTTCATGCAATTCACAAAGCTGCTGAATAAATTGTGCATCATGAAGCTCATTCAAAGCCGCCGGAATATCCGTGATCTCAGAATAGGAAAGCGAATTAACACGAAAAAAAGATTTGCTCCGGTTACTGAAACGAATAAAAAGACATTGGGCTTCTTCAGAAAGAGCATTGTAAGAATTCAGAAATTCAAGCTCGTTCTCATTTAATAGGGCTTCGTACATTTTTCGTACAAAATCCAGCACATAACCAAAGTAATCGTGGTAATATTTTGGGGGAAGATCCTTTGGAAACTCGTTAATTTGCACAGTAAGTATTGTAGAATTTGCAGTCAGTTTGCCACTAAACTTTATTCAAATATAACGAGACAAAAGAAGAATTATTCAACAAAGTCCATATTTATCCGGCAGGTATTATAGTAAGAACTGTGATTATAGTCCCTTTTATAAAAAACCGTATAATTGTGCATTAAAACTAAATTAATTAAAAATATAATTAGTAAAAATTGTATTTACCTATTCAAATTATTCCCATTTTTCAATAACGTAGTATTTTATAAAGAATTGACTTACATTTGTTTCCTATGGAAAACAACTTTTAGAGCCCATGACAACATTAGATTCTTACAATTTTTCCGGCAAAAAGGCCCTGGTGCGCGTTGATTTTAACGTACCGCTTAATGACAAGTTTGAGATTACGGATGATACCCGGATCCGTGCCACTATACCAACCATCAGCAAGATTCTTAGCGAAGGAGGATCTGTGATTTTGATGTCCCATCTAGGACGTCCGAAAGATGGACCCACTGAAAAATATTCTTTGAAACACCTGGTTAACCCTCTATCTTTAATTTTAGGTAAAACAGTAAAATTTGCTGACGATTGTATCGGAGAAAGTGCAACGGAAATGGCTGCGGCTTTACAACCTGGTGAAGTGTTGTTGCTGGAAAATCTTCGTTTTTATAAAGAAGAAGAAAAAGGTGATGAAGCTTTTGCTGAAAAATTGTCAAAACTTGGCGATGTCTGGGTTATGGATGCATTCGGAACGGCTCACCGTGCACATGCTTCCACTGCCGTAATCGGTAAGTTTTTTAAAGACAAAGTTTGCGGATATGTAATGCAGGCTGAGCTTGACAATGCAGAAAGACTTCTTGAACATTCAGAACGTCCTTTCACTGCGATTATGGGTGGAGCTAAAATTTCTGACAAGATTTTGATCATCGAACGCTTGCTTGATAAGGTTGATAACCTGATCATCGGAGGCGGAATGTCATATACTTTTACAAAAGCACTGGGCGGAAATATCGGAAAATCTTTACTTGAAGCAGATAAAATGGATTTGACACTTGAATTGCTTGAAAAAGCAAAACAAAAAGGTGTGAATCTCGTTTTGCCGATTGATACTGTTATTGCTGATAAATTCAGTAATGATGCAGAGTCGCCAGACTGTTCCTGCTGCTGAAATTCCTGATGAATGGGAAGGTTTGGATATTGGACCTGAATCGGTTAGAATTATTTAAAGGAATCATTGCTTCATCGAAAACAGTTCTTTGGAACGGTCCGATGGGTGTTTTTGAATTCCCAAATTTCGCAATCGGAACAAACGCAATCGCCGAAGCGGTGGTTGCTGCTACGGAAGAAAACGATGCTTTCTCACTGATCGGTGGTGGAGATTCGGCTTCTGCTGTGAACAACGCAGGTTACGGAGATCGCGTAAGTTACGTTTCAACAGGTGGTGGTGCATTGCTTGAATATATGGAAGGTAAAGTGCTTCCTGGCGTTGCTGCTTTGGAAAATTAGTATTGGCTGTCGGCATGTCAGCTATCAGACATTTCAGGATTAACATGTTTGGCAAGACTTATTAGTATATTAAACTGACTTGTCGATTGCCGAAAGCTGAATTTGTTAATGATCGAAAATTGAGAATTGGACGCTTGTCGTTTGGTTCTCAATTTTTTTTGTGCAAAAAATAATCCTAAATTTTATCAGATCTTTATTTGGCAGATCTGACAGCCGATCGCCGACTGCCGAAAGCCGTAATAAAAGAAATCCATTCCTCAAATGAAGAATGGATTGTCCGTATTATTAACCTAACTAATTTATAAATAAGTCACAACCATGACCGTCATTATCTCTTTTGATTAACTTTTCACACGTGACTGGATATCGTCAGAACCTGTGTTGCGTTGTCTTGTTTTTACGTTTTGGTTACCAAAGCGGTAAGTGAAAACAAGTCTGAACTGACGGCTTGGCCATGTGCTTTTTACTCTCAAATCAATATCTTCAAACTTCGTTGTTCCTCTGAATTTATTTGTCCAGAATGGATCCTGAACGCTAAAACGAATCGTTGCTTTTTTGTCCATCAATGATTTCTGCAAACCAAGATTGATAGCACCTTGTGATTTCGCTGATAACAATCCATAAATCTGCGGACTATTAAACCATCCTGAAAGCTCTGCTGTCCAGCGTTTTGGAAAGCGTAAAAGTATTGTTGACAAAAGCGTTGTAAGTAAAAATCTTCATGTCAAACGGCGCGTTCCGGTAAAAGGTCTTATAGTGATTATAAGCACCTGATAAGTTGGTTTGCGCATTCCACCATTTTGTAATCGGAATCGGTGCTGAAATTGTTAAGCTTATATAATTCTGATTATCAAGGTTTTCTGATGTTACATAAGTCTGATTTTTCTCAGGAACCAGCATAGGTACTTCATCTGCAATCATATCTTTCACACGACTGTAAGCCAGTGTTGTGTTCAGGAAATTTTTATAAACGTGTACCAACTGAAACGAATGCGTGTACTGTGGGCGAAGGTTTGGATTACCTTTTTGGAAAGTATACGGATCCAGATAATATTCAAATGGATTCAGTGACTGGTAATTAGGACGATCGATCCGGTAACTGTATGACAAATTCAGAACGTTGCTGCTATCAAGATTTCTCGACAAGAAAACACTTGGGAACACATTCAGATATTTACGGTTTCTGATGCTGTTAAGTGTTACCGAATTCCCGATTGCGTGTGTGTATTCAGCACGTAAACCAAGCTGGTATTTTGTTTTTGCATTAATCTGTCCGTTGTAATTGGCATAACCAGCATTAATATTTTCGGTGTACTTGAATTGATTTGTACGCGTTGGATCAAGCGCCCAGTCATCTGTTTTTGTTTCAAAAATCATATTGTTGTTAGACCGAACATAACTCGACTTTCAAGCCGGCTTCGAATTTTCCTTTTCCAAGCGGTTGCGTATAATCCATTTTCGCTACACCTATATTGATCAATGCCGGCATATTATTTCTTACGATGTCAGGATTTCCATTTGGAGTTCCGTCCGGTTTAAAATATCTGGTGTCCAGAAAGTTATATCCTTTGCTATCATATTGAACATAATCTGCATCGAATGTCAATTCTTTGCCTTTGTCGTTAAATTGATGTTTCAGGTTAACATTCGCACTGATATTATTCATATGATTGTTCGCTTTCATATCCGTGTGATAGGTTTGCTGAAGGCTCAGATCATCATTTAATATTTCTGCATTTGTCGCCCGGATAGGATTTTTCCATTCATTGTAAAAACCTGAGAAAAGAACACCAATCGTCGTTTTGTCCGTAGCGAAGTAATCCATTCCAACACGGTAATTATAATTTTGCGACCGCCATTCACTTTTTGAAATCATGTTGAAAGTCGTCGTTTTGCCTTCATAAGGAATGGCACGATATATGGTCTGGTTGTTAAAACCTTCACCTTTAAAAGCACTTGCTGTTCCAAAAAGACTAACTTTTCCTTTTCTGTTATTTAATGCCAGCGATCCGTTTCCACGTCCGTAATCCGGTGTAGCAATACCTCCGCCAACAGAAAAGTTACCATTCGTTCCGAAATTTTTATTTTTCTTAAACTTGATATTGATAATTCCCGAATTTCCGGCTGCATCGTATTTTGCTGATGGATTGGTAATCAGCTCGATCTTTTCAATATTATCGCTCGGTGTATTTCTTAAAAGATTAACAAGCTCAGCCTGACTCAGATAAGTCTGTTTGCCATCGATTTGCACAATGACACCATCTTTTCCGCGAAGTTGCAGCTTATCGTTTTGCTGATCGACCGTAATGCCCGGCGAACGTTCCAAAACTTCCAGTGCAGTAGCTCCGGCAGATACGATACTGTTCTCCACATTGATCACAGTTCTGTCGATTTGCTGTTCTATGAAAGGTTTTTTGGCCACAACGGTCACTTCATTCAGTGCCTGTGATTCCGGTTGTAAGGTGAAAGAGGGAAGGTTTACAGTATTTTCTTTTACTGAAAAATTTTTGCTGTAAGCTTTTTGATAACCAACCATGGACACCATCGCCATGTATTCGCCGGCATCAACCTGATCGAAAAGGAATTTTCCGTTTTCGTCAGCAGCAAGTCCTTTTGATAAGTGTAGAATCTTTTGCTTTTAGAAGCAAAACATTGACAAAAGGAAAAGGCTGTGGATTTCTCATCCAGAATTGTCCCGGACACTTTTCCTTTTGTCGTTGTGGTTTGAGCAAGCACAAAGCTACCGCTAAGTAGCATCGCTACTGTTAGATTAATAAAGAATTTCATGGCTAATAGATAGTTATATTATGAACCCGGTATTTTCAAATATTCAGAAATCTGATGATTCGATCATTCTTGAATATCGGGTACATTGCAAAGATAAGTACTTGGTATAACATAGAACCTTAGATTACACGAAAGGTTTTTTTGTTGGATGAACGGAAACCAAGTATCCGGCTTTCTCTTGATAGATACAAATTGAAGCAGGAATGTTGCATGATGAAAGAAAAAAAGTTTGAATGGTAAAAATTCGACGTTGAAATCGGTTAGCAGCGTCATGAAATGGTTTCATGATATTTTAGGGAATGGAATAATATCAGTGGTATTTGTGTTGAAAATAAAATGATAAATTATTTTGATATGAGGTAGGGTTGCTTCTTAATATTTTGTCGTAGTAATATATGGCGTACTAAAAGTTTTGCGATGTGAGGAAATTGTTACAAAATAATTCTTTGAATTCTGATGAAATAATTGGTCGGGAAGTAAGACTTGTATCCGATGAAATCAATTCTGACTCACTAAATACTGCACAGGCGGATAAAGAATTTTTTATTCGTAAAGCCTTCGAGCAGGATTCTGTAAAAGGATATGAATTGCTTTTCCGTCAATATTATGGTTCGCTTTGCAGTCACGCAGTGCGATTTGTGTACAATCGGGAAGTGGCGGAAGATCTGGTTGCGGAAGTTTTTTATACTTTTTGGAAAAAGAAATTACACGAACAAATCACGACTTCCTTTCGCGCTTACCTTTTTACCTCTGTCCGAAACAAAAGTCTTACTTATATAAAGTGGGAATTTGATAAAGAAAAATCAGAGGAACTTGAAGAAAATGATAAAGCGTCTTCCACCTTGGAACCGGATGAGGTTATGGAATTTGATGAGCTCTATTTACACATCGAAAAAATAATAAATCAGCTTCCGCCCCAATGCCAGAAAGTTTTTTTGATGAGCCGGTTTGAAGGAAAAAGTTATAAGGAAATTGCTGAAAAACTGAATGTTTCGGGAAAGGCAGTGGAGGCGCATATCAGCAAAGCGCTGGTGACTTTAAGAAAAGCCTTACAACATTACTGGCTGTTTATATTATCCGCTTTTTTGCCGAATTGGTAAAAGATGCTTCCGCACTATTAAAATAATAAAAATATTGAGTTAGGGAGAGATTAAGAAAACTGGTCATCATTATACTAACAGCGTTTAACATCAACATGAAATCCGGATTACCAAAAGATATACTTTTTACTTATTTCGCTGGAAACGCTACGGCTTTGCAGAAAAAACTTATTGAAGAATGGTTAGGCAATCCTGAAAATCTTGAATTGTATTTTGAATATCTTGAAGAATGGGAAATAAATCGTCCGCAGTTTTTACCGGACAATGAAATTGCTTTTGAGAAATTTTCACAACGTATAGCAGGTACGGATAATCAGGAATCCGAAAACGAAACTTTTCTTTTTGATATAAAAACAAAGAAGACAATCCTGAGTCTGAATGTTTGGAAATGGACTGCGGCGGCTATAATTGTGGTTGGGACAGGGATATTCTCGAAGGATTTTATTCTCTTCGAAAACCATCAAACGGCAAATGGAGAATTAAAAACAATTATTTTAAATGATAGCAGCCGGGTAACCCTGAATGCAAATTCCTCTTTGAAAGTACCACGATTTGATTTTTTCAATAAAAGCCGGGAAGTTTTTCTGGAAGGTGAGGCAGAATTTAATGTAACGCATACGGCTGATAACAAACAGTTTATAGTACATGCAACGGACAATAGCGAAATTCTGGTTTTGGGAACTGAATTTGTTGTCTATACCAGGAAAAAAGGAACGCGGGTTGTGTTAAATAAAGGGAAGGTACAGCTTTCGTCTGCACAGGAAAGTAAACCGCTGACAATGAAGCCGGGAGATCAGGTTACGATTTATCAAAATGGTAAAATGGAGCTTGAAAAACTTACAAAATCCGAAGTTGAACTTCAATCGGTATGGAAGGAGCACCGGATGGTTTTTGACCATACAAAACTTGGTGACGTTGCTACGAAACTGAATGAAATCTACGGCGTTGACGTAGAAATAAGAGATAAACAAACAGCAGAAAGAGAGCTAACGGGTTCATTTAAAGCTGAAAATGTTGACGAAATTTTGGAAGTGCTTTCCGAAATGCTTGATCTTGATATATCCCACCGCGAAAACAAAGTTTATTTTAACCCTAAACCAGTTGATCTTTTTTAACTGTAATAACCCAATTTCTGTACGATGAATCTAAAATTACCGTCAGCAAAAACGTTGTTCCTTTATGTTATGGTGAGTATTTCTCCCACGTTTGCGTTCGCCCAGTTATTTGCCTATTCTCCTCAAAATCAAAAACAGCAGGAAACAAAACCTGTGCAGTCGATGAAACTGCGGGATGCTTTGCTGAAACTGAAAGATGTTTATGCAGTTGATATTTTGTTTGAAGAAAAATTATTGACGGAGGTTAGTGTGCCTGCTAATGTCATAAAACCGGGTGTAAGTCTGGAACAAAATCTGGATGTATTGTTACAGACAACTGGTTTGAAATACAAAAAAGTGAAGGCCGGTACCTATGTTTTGCTGGCGTCTAAAAATAAAAAAGCGAAGGAAACTTCCGGCATCATTTCTGACTTGAAAACCAGTGAATTGTATGCAAAAGAAGGATCAACCAATCACGTTGTGATGGACGAGCCGAAAATCAATACCAAAACTTCGATTGCTGAAAGCGTGATCAAAGGAAGTGTGATCGATGCAAAAGGTGAGGCGCTGATTGGTGTGAGCGTTTTGGTGAAAGGAACAACCCGCGGAACGGCAACAGATGTTAACGGGAAATATGAAATTGCCGTTGACGATGCAAATTCGACACTTGTTTTTTCATTTGTAGGATATGTGAGAAAAGAAATCGTTGCCGGCGCACAGTCTGAAATTAATGTGACTTTATTGGAAGATACCCAAAATCTTTCGGAGGTTGTTGTTACCGCGCTTGGTATAAAGAGAGATAAAAGAGCGCTGGGATATTCTGTTCAGGAAATTGGTGGCGAGATGTTGTCAACAGCCAAAGAAGCAAACTTGGCTAATTCACTGGCAGGAAAAATGGCGGGCGTGCAGGTTACTCGTTCTGCAAATGGAGCCGGCGGTTCATCCCGTGTTGTGATTCGTGGTTCCAATTCTTTGGTTGGAAATAGTCAGCCGTTGTATGTAATTGATGGAATTCCGATGGATAACAGCAATCCAAGTTCGCCTGGAAGCGCCGGTGGAATTGATTATGGTGATGGTATTTCAAATATAAATCCGGAAGATGTAGAAAGTATGTCGGTGCTGAAAGGACCAAATGCGGCTGCACTTTATGGGCAGCGCGGTAGTAATGGGGTTGTTTTAATCACCACGAAATCTGGAAAATCGCGTAAAGGGATTGGTATCAAATATGGTATCGATTATTCATTGGGTGATGCGCTGGTTTTGCCGGATCTGCAAAATGTTTACGGACAAGGTTATGACGGAAACTTTACAAATTTCCGTGGCACCGACGATAAAATATATACCTGGGCAGCAGCACAAGCGGCTGGAATTTCAGGTATGCCAAAAATGAGTGGTGGCCGTGACCGTTTTACAAGATCAAGCTGGGGAGCGAAAATGGAAGGCCAGCAGTATGAGGATCAGTGGGGAAATGTTTTGAATTTCACGCCTCAGCCAAATACTTTCCAGAAGTTTTTTAAGCAGGAAAGACAAGTGGTGAATAACCTGAGTCTGGAAGGTGGAAATGACAATGTTAGTTACCGTTTGTCATACGGAAATACAAATATCGATGGTTACACACCAGGAAATACTTTAAAACGTAACAATTTCAACCTTCGTACAACGGCCAAACTGACGTCGAAACTGGAAATGGATGTTAAGGTAAATTACATTGATCAGAAAGGTGTCAACCGTCCGACCGTTTCGGACGCGAGTGACAATCCGGCTTATCTTTTTATCAGTCAGCCGCGTAGTATGCCAATGGATATTCTTGCCAATTCTTCATGGACGGCGCAGGATGTGAGCCGTCAGCTGGGTTATGGTAGTACCGCGGTTGTGGGTATGGAAAAAACTTATGCAACAAATTCGTCCACGGCAAATCCTTACTGGACCGTTGCGCATACAAGAAATTCAGATGATCGTCAGCGTATTCTGGGTTTGATCCGTTTGAGTTACCAGTTCAATAACTGGATCAGATTAACTGCAAAAACCGGTACGGATTTCTATACGGATGAGAGACTTCGTTACCGTGAAAAAGGAACGTATCAATCCTTAAATAAAAATGGGGATATCAGAGAAGAAGTTTCCCGCGTACGCGAAAACAACAGCGATGTTTTGCTTTCATTAAATCCGCAGCTTTCAAAAGATCTTTCGTTTTCTCTGAATCTTGGTGCCAATCATCAGAAATTTTCATCGAGAACAACTGGTAATACCGGAACTGAATTTGTTGCGCCGAATCTTTATGTGATCAATAATACGCTTACAAATTCTTATATTTTCGGACTGACGGAATCATCCATTAATTCCGTTTATGGTTCTGGTCAGTTGGGTTATAAGGAATTTGCTTTTCTTGATTTCTCAGCCAGAAATGACTGGTCGTCGACTTTATCACCCGCCAATAATTCCTTCTTTTATCCGGCTGTGAGCGGAAGTTTGGTTTTAACGGATGCGCTTAATCTCCAAAGTGATGTTTTGAGCTTTTTGAAAGTGAGAGCTTCGTGGGCACAGGCCGGTAGTTCAGGTTCGCCATACCAGTTGACGGGAACGTATTCTTTGGAACAAAATGCGCATGGAGGTGTTCCTTTGGCATCTTTTGCATCGATTATTCCTGATCCAAATTTGAAAAATGAATTAACGACTTCGACAGAATTTGGTGTTGAAGCGCGTTTTTTCAAAAACAGAATGGGACTGGCAGCTGCTTATTACAACGCAAGTACTAAAAACCAGATTCTTGATGTACCGTTGCCTCCGTCAAGCACATTTGCTTCCCGCCGTATCAATGCGGGACAAATCCGTAACCGTGGTGTGGAATTGACCTTAAACGGAACGCCGATCAAAACAGACAATGGCTTCAGCTGGGATGCGACTTTCAACTTTTCAAGAAACCGCAATAAAGTAATTGCACTAGCAGAAGGTGTTGATACTTATTTGTTGGGAAGTGACCGCGGTGTAAATGTTGTTGCCGAGCCCGGAAAAGCGTTTGGAACAATGATTGGAAATGGTTTTCAATGGCTGAGAGATGATCAGGGAAATCGTTTGATTGATCCGGTGACGGGTTTGCCTCTGAAATCAAATGCCAAACTTTTATACGAAATGGGCAATGCGCTGCCAAAATGGATTGGCGGATTTAACAACAGTTTCCGTTACAAAGGATTTGCTTTGTCAGCTTTGGTTGATATCAGCCAGGGTGGAAAAATATATTCTCAGAGTTTAAGAGAAGAGTTGATTTACGGAACCAACAAAATGACGTTGGAAGGTCGTGATGGTACTTATGTTGCCAAAGGTGTGGTTGCTACCAAATCTGCGGATGGAACATATACCAGCAGCGGACAGCAAAATGCAAAACAAATACGTGCGCAGGATTATTGGAACGTAGTTGCACCCGACAAAGACAATGTGGTTTCGGAAGAAATGCTAAATGATGCGAGTTACGTAATGTTCCGAGAGATGACTTTCAACTATCAGCTTCCATCAAGCATTGTGAGAAAAACGCCATTCAAAGGTATTCGCGCTGGGATTTACGGACGGAATTTATTCTATCTGCAACGCCATACCGAAGGATTTGCACCGGAAGCATCATCGTTTAACGTGAACAATTCTTCCCTGGGTCTGGAATCTACTGCGCTGCCTTTGTTACGCTATTTTGGATTCAGCCTTAATGTAGAATTATAATTTTATAACAGGATGAATTTCAACAGATTTCCGAAAACTGAAACGATCCGTACAACTTCTTATACGATGAAAAATATTTTAAAACCATTCATATTAGCAGGTTTCGTTTGCCTGATGCAGTCTTGTACTGATGATTTTGAAAAAATAAATACACCACCAACTTCGGTGACTACGATTGACGCAGGACTAATTTTATCGAAAGCGCAAAAAGATGCTGCTTTTGCCGAAGGACTGGAAATTCCTAATAGTCAATATGGTTCCTGGATTCAGCAATGGGCTGGTGGAGCGGTAGTTTCCAGCTCACGTTATGTGGAGCAAAGTGATAACAATGTCTGGGATGCGCATTACACGCTGATCCGGAATCTGGCGCAGATCAGGACAGATATTTTAAAAGGTCAGGAAAATGATCCAAGCGGAAGAACAAAACTAGCGATTGCAAAAATTGTGGAAATTTCCGTTTGGCAAAGACTGACGGATCTTTTTGGTGATATTCCGTATTCAGAAACTGCGCTGGGTTCTGCGGATGTGAATAATAAACCAAAATTTGATACGCAGGAATCTGTTTACAAATCATTAATTACTGATCTGGATGCAGCAATTAGCCAATTGAATGCTTCTGATGCAAGCTACGGAACAGCAGATTTTTATTTCAAAGGTGATGTGACAAAATGGAAAAAGTATGGTAATTCTTTGAAATTAAGATTGGGCATGCGCATCCGTTATGCTGATGCAGCTTTGGCCCAAAAAACCATCACGGAAGCGATGGGTCAACCGTTAATGGAAAGCAACACGGATAATGCAACCATCCCGACTTATAATAATGCCACTAATGCCAATGTGCATCCGTTATTAAATCAATGGCTTGCGGGAAGTTCAGATTTGAGATATCTGGCAAATACTTTTGTTTCGCAGTTGGCAACTACCAGCGATCCGCGTCTTCCTTTAATCGCACAGCCAAGTGTTAATTCTATAAAAGCAGGCGCGCCGGCTTACAAAGGAATGGGTGTGGCTTTGACGGATGCGCTGTTACAAACGCTGGTAAAAGACGATTATTCAACAGCTTCGCAGTCAACCTTTTTCAATAAAGATTACAGCCCTGCTATTCCGTGTATCGTTATGTCATTTTCGGATGTAAGTTTTTACAAAGCAGAAGCGGCGCTGGAAGGTTGGGGAGCAACCACGGATCAGGCTGAGGGTTTTTACCAGGCGGGCGTCAAAGCTGCTTTGGCTCAGGCACCATTTAACATCGCGACTGTTCCTGCAACATTTTCAAAAGAGCTTTCTTTCACGGATTTGACAAAAGAGCAAAAACTGCAAAAAATTGGGACACAAAAGTGGATTCAACTTTTCGGGCGTTCTTATGAAGCATTTACTGAATGGCGCAGAATGGGTTATCCATTGCTCACACCAGGTCCGAATCAGGGTTCAACCGGTGGCACAATTCCCCGCCGTACCATTTACTCATCACGAGAGGCACTATTAAATGAAACTAACTACAAGGATGCCGTAAGCAGATTATCCAAAGGCGATTCTTATGTGTCAAAAGTATGGTGGGATAAAAAATAATCTCATCTTTTAGTCCAATCAAAAAAGGCAGAAAACATCCGTTCTGGAAAAGTTTTCTGCCTTTTGTTCAATACTTACCACCTATCTAATTATAACCAATATTCATCAACTAATTATCTTGAACGGCTGCTGCTTTTAGCTGCACCATGTCTCCATTTGTATTGTTTAGAAGTGTTACAATATCAATTTCAAGAATTGATGTAATTTCAAGTAATCGCTCAACTGTCAGTCTTGTATAAGCTAATTCGATCTTACTGTAAGCATTCTGGCTGATTCCCAATTTCATTGCCAAATACTCCTGCGGGTAACCTCTGTATTCTCTGACTTTTCTAATATTCGTGGCTACCGCTTTTAATTTTGTTTCCACAACTACTTTCATAACACATTAAAAGTTAGGTTGATTTAGAATGTTTTATAGATGAAGTTTTGATTTATATACGACAAGGAAATCCTGTTAGATCAAATAGGAGTAAAAAATTTTAACTTGTCTATAAAGTTTGCAGGTATTATAGAAAGTTAAAACTCTGCCGGTTTATTATTGCTTAAATTCTAGTTAAACCACTAAAAATTCAAATTCCCCTCGTTTTGTTGAAGTGATTTCTCCAATTGTGGAGAAATTCGACAGATACTTTAATGGTCAATAGTGACTAAAAACCAGAAGTTACATATCATTACTAAGTTTCAAATTTATTCTACACCAGGCAGTTGTAAAACATTCCTTTTTAAAACTGCCTGGTTTCAATTTATACAGTAAGGAACGTGCGCGTTTACGACATAATTTACCTTTTAGATCGATTAATTTACCCCTTTAAGTTGTAATTTATTCTTTATAGTTGTTTGTTAATCAAGTAGTTATAAGATTTGTGGCATAGCTATTTTAATTAATTCTACAAATACGCAGTAAAACAGGGGGAGCTGAAAACCTGAAAACGAGTAAGCGATTTTTTAACTAGATATGTAACATTATGAAATTTCAGGAATTAAATGTCGCAGAAATGAAAGAAATCAATGGTGGTCTTTTAGGACTTGGAAGCAGTGACTCGGCATCGTCCGGTGGACTGTTCGGAGGACTGGGAATTAATTTTAGCCATGAATCAGTAGACGAAGACGGATCATCAGAAAAAACAAGTTTTGGTTTAGGGTTGGATCTGGGCGGAATCTTTAACTCAATTACTAACTAAGCATAGTTGGTTTTAATATAAGATTTTCTCAACGAATTAATACAGGGATGGCTGAAAACCTGAAATCGAGTAAGCAAATTTTCAATAAACAACTAGAAATCATGAAACTTCAAGAATTGAATTTTTCGGAAATGAATGAAATCAATGGTGGTCTTTTGGGACTGGGAAATAGTGATTCAGCATCTTCAAGCGGACTTTTCGGAGCTTTGGGAATAAATTTTAGCAACGAATCAGTAGATGAAGATGGATCTTCAGACAAAACAAATTTTGGCTTAGGCTTAGATCTGGGCGGAATTTTTAATTCGATCACTAATTAGGCACAGTTGGTGTTAGTATAAGATTTTCTCAACGTAATAAATACAGGGATAGCTGAAAACCTGAAATCGAGTAAGCAAATTTTTCATCAAATAACTAGAAATTATGAAACTTCAAGAATTGAATTTCGAGGAAATGAATGAAATAAATGGTGGCCTTTTAGGACTTGGAAGCAGTGATTCAGCATCGTCAAGCGGGCTGTTTGGAGCTTTGGGACTAAATTTCAGTAATGAATCCGTAGATGACGATGGTTCGTCAGACAAAACCAATTTTGGTTTAGGTTTGGATCTGGGTGGAATTTTTAATTCTATTACCAACTAAAAAGATGCTTTTAGCAAAACAAATAAGAGGGGTGGCTTAGTCCACCCTCTCTTTGTTACAAGTGATTTTAACATCGACATTGTATTGAAATAATCTCTATCATGGATGACAATAAAATTTTCCCACCCGAAATTCTGGAATATACTGCTGATTATCATTTTCATCAGCATAATACCCGTTCTCAACTGGTTTATCAATTGCTGCTTTTAATTATCATTATTGCTTTCATTTCTCTTTTCATCATCACGGTTGATGTCAGCGTCCGCAGCACTGGAATCATTCGTTCTGTAAATGACAAAAACGAAATCAAAGCATTGGTAGGAGGAAGACTGGATTCCATTTTTGTAACAGAAAACCAACGCGTTAAAAAAGGACAAACTTTACTAACCATTCAAACGGATATCCTGACGGAACAAAATCAGCTTGTCAAAGCCCAGCAAGGTGATTATGTAAATCAGGTTAAAGATTTAAAAACGCTTCTACATTTAAGTCGTACAAACAATTGGAGTAAAAAACCTGGTTTGCAAAGTGGTTTGTACAAGCAGGATTTTGCTCTTTTCTGGCAAAAAATTACTGAGGCAAAAACGACATTATACACGGTTGAAAAAGATTATGCAAGAAGTGTAAAACTGCATGACGTCAAGGCCATTTCGGAAATGGAATTTGACCGCGCAGTTTTGTTACACAGTAATGCAAACAACAATATAAAAACGATCATGGAAGAGGAGGAAGCTCGTTGGGAATCGGAACTGACGCAGCTGGAAATGAAAGTGAGAGAGCTCAATTCGAAAAACGAACAATATTTAAGAGAGAAAGATTTTTACACAATCAAGGCACCGATCAGCGGTACTATTCAACAGCTAAAAGGTTTACAGGCAGGTAGTTCAATTACTTCCAATGAGTTTTTAGCGGAAATTTCCCCGGATGCCTCCATGGTTGCAGAAATGTATGTGCTGCCAAAAGATATTGGTTTATTACACGCCGGAACTGTGACTCGTCTTCAGGTTGATGCTTACAATTATAATCAATGGGGATTGGTAACTGGCAAAGTTTTGTCCATTTCAAACGACGTTTATACCAATGGAAATCAGCAGCCTTTTTTCAAAGTGCGATGCCGGCTTGATCAGGATGCCCTTAAATTACGGAACGGGTATGAAGGAAAACTAAAAAAAGGAATGACCCTGCAAGCCCGGTTTTTGGTGACAGAACGTACACTTTTCCAATTGCTGTATGACAAAGCAGACGACTGGCTGAACCCCAATCTTATAGCAACAGAAGACACACCTCAAAACTAAATCGCTATGAATCCATCCGGAATTTCTTCTAAATGGTCCGCTATAATAAATAAGGGTAATAATCTGATTCAAAAAATCCCCGTTTTTTCTACCAAAAATAAACTCCGTCATGTAGCTATCAAGCAGCATGATTTGACGGATTGCGGCGCAACTTGTCTTGCTTCCATAGCTGCTTTTTACAATCTCACCGTACCCGTTGCCAGGATTCGCCAATATGCTTCAACGGATAAAAAAGGAACAAATGTCCTGGGTTTAATTGAGGCGGCCAACAAATTGGGCTTTAATTCCAAAGGTGTAAAAGCAACTTTTGATCAGTTACCACATGTGCCTGTTCCTATTATTGCGCACGTGATCGTCAAAGGTATTTTGCATCATTATGTTGTCGTTTACAATGTTACCGATACAAAAGTGGAGGTGATGGATCCGGCACGAGGCGAAATTATCGTCATGAACTATGATGAATTCAAGGAAATCTGGACAGGTGTTTTAGTACTTGTTCAGCCGGGAGATTCATTTATGGAAGGAAATGAGAAAGTTTCTGTGTCCAAAAGATTCTGGTTTCTTTTAAAACCGCACAAATCGGTATTGTTGCAAGTGCTGATCGGAGCAATTGTTTATACTTTGCTGGGACTATCCACTTCCATATTTCTTCAAAAAATCGTTGATAATGTACTTCCCGAAGGCAACAGAAATCTGTTAAATCTGATGGGAATTATCATGATTTTCCTTCTGGTTTTCCGGGTTATTATCAATCATGCCAAATCACTTCTAACGATAAAAACCGGACAGCAAATCGATGCCCGGCTTATTTTGGGTTATTACAAACACCTGATGCGCCTGCCGCAGCAGTTTTTTGATAATATGCGGGTAGGGGAAATTATTTCGAGAATTAATGACGCCGTGAAAATCCGGGTTTTCATCAACGACGTGCTCATCGGATTCTCCATGAATTTTTTCATCCTGATATTCTCCTTTGTTTTGATGTTTACCTATTACTGGAAACTGGCGCTAATCATGCTCGGTGTAGTTCCTTTGTATGCGGTGATTTATTATTTTTCCAATAAAGTCAACAAAACAACGCAGCGGCAATTGATGGAAAGTTCAGCAGAACTTGAAGCGCAATTGGTAGAATCAATCAATTCTGTAAGTACGATCAAACGTTTTGGGCTGGAAGATTTTACGAATTTAAAAACTGAAACCAGATTTGTCGGTATGCTCCGTTCCATTTATCAATCCAATACAAATGCCTTGTGGATTGGAGATTTTAGCGGTTTTGTTTCGAGTGCTTTCACGATCATTTTGCTTTGGGCCGGTTCTCTTTTTGTATTGGAAAATATCATTACACCAGGTGAATTACTTTCGTTTTACGCGATTATAGGATATTTCACCGGACCGGTTTCCAGTCTAATTGGTATGAACAAAACCATTCAGGATGCTTCCATCGCGGCCGACCGGCTTTTTGAAATTATGGATATTGAACGGGAATCTCTGGAAAATAAAGCAGAATTGACTCCGGATATGATCGGAGATATTTATTTTAAAAATGTCCATTTCCGTTATGGTTCGCGTGTCACTGTTTTTGAAGGATTGGATTTGATGATTCCAAAAGGGAAAATTACAGCAGTTGTCGGCGAAAGCGGCTCCGGGAAAACGACGCTATTATCATTATTACAAAATATTTATCCGATTGAATCCGGCAATATTCAGCTTGGCGGTTTTGATTTAAAATATTTGACGAATGATAGTTTACGAAAACTGGTAAGTGCTGTCCCGCAGGACGTTCATCTTTTTGCAGGAAATGTGATCAATAATATTGCAGTTGGAGAGTTTGAACCGGATATGAAAAAGATCGTTTCAATCTGTGAAGAACTTGATATTATTAAATTTATTGAAAATCTGCCCAACGGATTTAATACTTATATCGGAGAAAATGGGACAAGTTTATCGGGTGGACAAAGACAAAGATTAGCCATTGCCAGAGCGCTTTACCGTGATCCGGAAATTCTGATTCTGGATGAGGCAACTTCTTCACTTGATTCAAAATCAGAACAACATATTCAACTCGCAGTTCAATCTTTACGCAAAAAAAGTAAAACCATTATTATCATCGCGCATAGATTAAGTACGGTCATGAATGCGGATAAAATCGTAGTTTTGGAGCAGGGAAAACTGATTGAAGAGGGAAGTCACAAAAAACTAATTACCAAAAAAGGCAAATATTACGATATGTGGAAACAGCAGTTTCCTTCACTTGAAAGTGTGAATTAAGTTAAATAAACACAAAATATTTTTAGCATGTTCGATTATTTATTTATCGAACATGCTTTTTTATTGACCTTACTTTTATAAAAACAATTGCTCTATTAATACAAACCCGGTAAATTTTAGTAATTAGTCGTTCCGTTTCAATAAATAAAAATTAGAATGATTAACCGGTTATATGACACGTCATTAAGCCTGCTTACGGATTTGTATCAATTAACTATGGCTTATGGCTATTGGAAATCAGGCAAAGCAGAACAGGAAGCAGTTTTTAATCTATATTTTCGTAAACATCCGTTTCAGGGAGGTTTTACAATCGCCTGCGGTTTGAGTAGTGTGATCGATTATCTGAACGAATATCGTATTGACGAAGAAGATCTTGAATACATCGGTTCGTTGACCGGAAGTGATGGGAAAGTACTTTTTGAGCTTGAATTTCTTGATTATCTGCGCACCATGGAATTTAAGTGCAGTGTCGACGCGATTCCTGAAGGTACAGTTGTTTTTCCAAATGAGCCATTGCTTCGCATTCAGGGACCCGTTTTACAATGTCAGTTACTGGAAACCCCACTTCTAAATCTATTAAATTTTCAATCACTAATCGCGACAAAAGCTGCCAGAATGCGTCTGATTGCTAATCATGATGCGCTTTTGGAATTTGGATTGAGAAGAGCACAAGGGCCAGATGGTGGTATGACTGCCAGTCGTGCTGCATACATTGGTGGTTTTGATGCGACTTCGAATGTTCTGGCAGGAAAACTTTATGGCATTCCGGTTAAGGGAACACATGCGCATAGCTGGGTTATGTCTTTTGACAGCGAGCTGGAATCTTTTGAAACCTATGCGAAGTATATGCCGAATAATGTGACGCTGTTGGTTGATACTTATGATTCGATTGAAGGTGTCAAAAATGCAATTATCGTTGGAAATCAGCTTCGTGAAAGAGGTTATGAACTTGGGCGGAATTCGTCTGGATTCTGGTGATTTGGCTTATCTGAGTATTGAAGCAAGGAAATTATTGGATGATGCGGGATTTGAGAAAACCAATATCGTTGCCAGTAATGATCTGGATGAATATATTATGGATAGTTTGAAAATCCAGGGTGCAAAAATTAACGTCTGGGGAATTGGTACCAAACTTGTTACCGCTTTTGATCAACCAGCATTAGGCGGCGTTTTTAAATTGGCTGCCATAAGAAATGAATCTGGTGAGTGGGATTATAAACTGAAATTATCTGAACAGGCAATTAAAGTTTCCACACCGGGAATTCAACAGGTTCGTCGCTTTAAAGATGCGAAGGGCTTTATTTCTGATATGATTTTTAATATTGAAACACCACTTTCAGGAAAACCGACGATGATTGATCCCTATGATTTTACCAAAACCAGATCGTTTTCGGATACAGTTTCTTATGAAGATTTGCTGGTGCCTATTTTTGCAGATGGAATATTGGTTTATAGCCTCCCGTCAATTCATGAAACCCGTGAGCGCGTGGAACAGCAATTAGCACATTTCCATAAAGGGATCAAACGTTTTGTAAATCCGCATACTTATCCGGTTGGTCTTGAAAAACAATTGTTTGATATGAAAACGGATCTGATTGTAAAACTAAGAGCGGCGAAATAATTTAAATAGAGTAAGAAATGAGCGATGAGATCCCGAAACCCAATACCGAAATCCTGAAAGAGCTTATTCTGTACAGAATGCCGTTCGGGAAATATAAAGACTGGTTGATTACAGATTTGCCAGTTTCGTATCTGGAATGGTTTGAACGGGAAGGATTTCCTGCCGGAAAACTTGGGTATGATGCTGAGCACGATGTACGAAATCCGGCTGAATGACCTGATGTTTTTGATTGATGGATTGAAGAAAATTTACAAAAGATAATTTTTGGCTAATGTTTTGGTAAAAATGGAAACTTCGATTGACATATTAAGTCTAATTGATATTGAAGGTTTTATCAAAACACACTGCTATGTCTTATGTCAAAATCTGGGTTCATGCCGTATGGGCCACAAAGAATCGTGAACCTGTTCTAAAATCTGATATTTTAAAGAAAATGTGTAATCACATCTTTGGAAATGCGAAGGAACATGGGATTTACATTGATCGAATTAATGGTCACGATGACCATATTCATGTACTGATGATTCTGAAACCGGATCTCGGAATAACAAAACAAATTCAGCTGCTAAAAGGTGAAAGCTCTAACTGGGCTAATAAAGTACAATTGACAAAAGACCGGCTTTACTGGGCAGATAAATACTTCGCCTCCTCCGTGAGTAATAATAAAATTGATTTTGTCAGGAAGTATATTGACAATCAGCAAGAACATCATCGTAAGCAAACTTTTGGTGAAGAATACAAGATATTTCTGAATAGTGTAGGGTATTCGGATGAGGACTTTGACTAAATCCTTTACAATAAAAACAATGGCTAAAGCCTTGGAAATCTAGGGGGTATCAGTCACCCAGGGTTGAAACCCTGGGTTAGTTTTTGTTGAGAAAAAGCCACCATCTAGAAGTTAGCCCAGATCTTTATACCCGCGAAGGCAAAAATTAACCCAAGGCTTTAGCCTTGGGTCTTGGAATAACCTCACCAGTTGCCGGGCTTTAGCCCGGAGGTGTTGATTCAAAAGATAAAAATTAACCCAAGGTTTTAACCTTGGGTCTCGGAATAACCTCACTAGTTGCCGGGCTTTAGCCCGGAGGTGTTTATTTAAAAGACAAAAATTAACCCAAGGCTTTAGCCTTGGGTCGGGATAGAGTTAGGATTTCCGGGCTTTAGCCCGCAGCATTTTTCTATTTTTTCTCAGGCATCAATACCACTTTGATGAAATTCTCATCCGAGAAATACTGATTAGCAGCAGCCTTAGTACTGGCGACAGTAATTGATTTCAACAATTTATCTTCTTCAAGAACCTCATTCAAATCATCACCCAGGAAAGTATTTTCATCAATATAGTTTATCCAGAAGCCATTTGTTTTCAGCGCTACTTCTGTTTTGCGTTTAGTTTCTGCCACAAACTTTTCAATATCCTTTGGATCTGCACCATTCTCCTTGATCTTTTTCATCTCAGTTAAAGTACGTGCTACCAGTTTATCAACATTTTCAGGAGCACAGCCAAAACCGATATTGAAACGGTAATGTCCCGTAGGAAGTTTATCAACATCATCCGAAACACGCACACCATATACACCACTTTCTTCCTCACGCAGTGCTTCGATTAGTTTAATTTGCAAGACTTCCTGCAATGCTTCAATCTGAATATTATTTTCAGGTTTATAGTCATATTCTCCGCTGGTTACGATTGTAACACGACTTTTAGGTTCCAGACCTTTGTAGATCGTCTTTTCAATCCGTCCTTTTGGAGGGAAAATATTCGGATGTTTGTAAGTATCATCACGATCTGTCGAAGGCAATCCACCAATATATTTTTCAAGCAATGGCTTAATTGCATCGACCTTAAACGCACCCACAAAAGTGAAAACAAAATCAGACGCATCGGCAAAGCGGTTTTTGTAAATTTCAATACCACGATCCAGACTTACTTTATCAATACTTTCCGGTGTCAGCGGACGGCGGTCCGGATTATTGCTTGTTAGAACAGCATTCAGCGTATCTGAATAAACTTTATCCGGCGTCAAAGTCTTGCGCATGTTTTCCAGATACGATTTCTGATTGGCGAGCATTCCGCCTACAACTTCCGCATCTTTACGTGGTTCCGTGAAGTAAGCATAGATCAATTGCAATGTTGTTTCCAGATCTTTTGGATTTGTACTTCCTTCCACGCCTTCTTTCAATTCATTCAGATAAGGCTCCGACACCAACGGTTTTTCCTGCCAGAAATTTCTGCAATTGCGTTTGATTATAAGGCCCAACACCACCAGATTGAAGCATGTAGCTCGTCATAATTCCGGTTTCTCTTTCACCTGGAAACAAAGAATAACCACCTTTTCCGGTAGCCTGGATCAGGATTTCGTCATTTTTAAAATCAGTAGGTTTTAAAAGAACTTTCACGCCGTTTGATAAAACCAGCTCCGTTATTCCAAGTTTTTCATCTGCCTTTTCGCTTACGACTTTGCCTGGTTTTGGTTCGGTTTTAAGTAGAGGAGAATCCAGGACATCATCAACATATGCTTTCAGATCACTATTCGTCTGAGCTAACATTGTCCGGATCTTTGCTTCGGTCGGTAATGCATCCTTTCCTTTTTCCGGGCCCATAATAACCACAGCGCGGTTTTTATCCGTAATATATTTCTTGGCCAGCGCATTAACTTCTTCAAGTTTTATGCCGCCGATATTTTTTTGAAGGAAAGCGTAATAAGCCTCAATGCCCATATAGGGCTTTTGGTGCAAGAAATTGTCCAGATATTCCTGAACATAATTCGCCGATTTAGTTTTGTCTTTTTCTTTCAAAGACTGTTCCATCTGGTTCATCAAATCTTTCTTGGCTCTTTCAAGCTCAGGCGCAGTAAAACCAAATTTTTGGACACGTGCATTTTCTTCAAGCAAAGCAGTCAGCGCAGTTTCAACAGAAGACGGATCTTTTGCAAGTGCTATCGAAGTATACGAATCAAGGTTGCCGAGGAAATCACTGTAACTGCTGGCACCATACAGAAAAGGTGGATTCGCTTTCTGTGTAAGTTCCTGCATCCGCTGCCCCATCATTGCATTGTAAAGTCCTTGCGCAATATTATTCCGAATATCAAACATCGATTTTTCTTTCGAGCTTGGTTGCTTATAAATCAGCTGTATTACGTTTTGGGGATATTCCGAATCGGTTACGATCGCAACATCGGTGCCACCATTCAAAGGAATTGTATACTCAGTTCTGGTTTTTGGTTTTACAACAGACGGGATTTTACCAAATTTTTGAGCAATAATTGCTTCAACTTTCGCAACGTCAAAATCTCCAACGGCCACAACAGCCATCAGATCCGGACGGTACCAATCCTTGTAAAAAGCTTTTATACTTTCTGGTTTAAAGGTTTTAAGAATACTATCTTTCCCTATTGGCAAACGTTCAGCATAACGCGAATTGTTCAGGATCATTTTCAGATATTTATCCCGCATCCGTTGTTGCGCGCCACGTCCCATGCGTGATTCTTCCAAAACAACGCCCCTTTCTTTTTCAATTTCAGCAGGGTCTAAGCAACGCACCATGTGCCCAGTCATCCAAAACTTGTAAACCTTTATCCAGCAAACCTGCGGAATCCGTCGGGATTGGAAGCATGTAAACGGTTTCATCAAAACCTGTATATGCATTCAAATCGGCACCGAAACGTACACCGGTTTTTTGCAGGAAATTGACAAGTTCATTTTTAGGGAAATTGGTCGTGCCGTTAAAGTTCATGTGTTCCATGAAGTGGGCGAGACCTTGCTGTGCATCAGTTTCCAATACAGATCCTGCCTTGACAATCAATCGCAGTTCCGCACGGTTTTTCGGCTCAGCGTTCTTTTTTATATAATAGGTAATACCATTTTTAAGTTTACCGGTTTTTACGGTTGGGTCCAGAGGAATTTTCTGTGTGTGTAAATCTTGTGCAAAAGTTGGTATTAATGCCGTAGATATGCCCCAAACGCATAATACCAAGAGGGATTTTTTCATTTTACTGCTATTAAGATGATAAAATGTATGAAAACGAAAGATATCGTTAATCAGTACGATTGCAAAGGGAGTAAACTAAAATATTTTAGTCAGATAAGTGGTAAGACTTGAAGCTGGTGAAAGTTATTTTGACTTAAAAATAAAATATCTGCCACAGGTCTTGTATTAAAGTTAGCTGTGGCAAATAAAATTTATTGATACTTTTCAACCATTTTTTTCATAAAGGCAAGGCTACCTTTTGCCAGATCTTCAGCACTGTATTTTGAAGGGCGCCATAAAGATGTGGGGCCTACTAATTCTTTAATTTCAGATGAAAAATTCTCCAAGACTAGCGCTCCGTTATAATCGATTTCTGACAACGCTTTGAACAATTCGTCCCAATGTACATTGCCTTCACCAAGCATTCCGCGGTCGCTATCCGTCATATGCACATGATATAATTTCGAACCTCCGGCAAGAACCGGATCCCGGAAATTACTTTCTTCAATATTCATGTGGAAAGTATCCAGATGCAAACCCAGATTAGATGCATTAGCCTTATTAATCAGCGTCATAGTTTCGTTTGCCGCCGTGCAGATATAACTTTCGTACCTGTTAATAGGCTCAATTCCAATTTTAATTCCCAGATTTTGAGCATAAGCCGCAACTTCACTCCAAACCTGACAAAGGATAACTTCTTCTTCTTTTGTACGGGGAAGTCCTGTGAAAACCCCGATCCCGGAATGCAAAACGCCAACAAGCGTGTCAACTTCCAAAATCGCTGTTTTGTCTAACGCCGCCTTAATCAGTGTTGTTGCTTCCAGCGGGTGAAAAGGAATGTGGCAATTTTTTGGCAAATTCAGACTGCAAATTGCTTCAATGTTATGTTCTTTTAATTGCTTCTTAACAGTCTCAGCATCGAAGTCCATGGAAACGGGAAGTAATATTTCTAAAAGATCAAATCCTGTTTCTGCTGTTTTTTGTATGGCGTAAAGTCCTGCTTCCGGAGTCCATACGGGAGGAATCCATGAGAGAATTGAGGCGCCGAATTTTGGATTAAACATATTTTTATTAATTAATTTTTTACTTCATCAGCTTATTTTTAAACTGATAACTCGCAGTCTGATACCAGGAAATGGCTTCTTTTGTCAAAGACTTGATTTACGCTGGTTCTTTTGCTGTTCCGTCTTTAAAATCTGGTACAAAAGATTCTGACAATTCGCTGCGGTTTCAGAATTACCAGACTATCCTGCCGGATATAACCCAGACTTTGATAAGTACTGATAAATGCTCTTTCGCGACCTTCTTCCAGTTTGAAAATATCGTACCCAAAGAATTTACTGGTGTAAGAAAAATTTAGCAATCCAAGAATAGTCGGCCCCAGATCAATCTGGCTCATAAGCCTGTTCCATTTTGGCTGGTTTGATGTTTCCCGGCGAATAAATCAAAAGCGGGAATCAGATATTTGTTAACAGGCAGATCCGCCTTTCCGGCACTTGAAGCACAATGATCGGCGACAATGACAAAAAGTGTATTTTTAAACCAGGGTTTGGTTTTCGCTTCTTTGATAAATTTCCCAATCGCATAATCCGTGTATTTTACCGCTCCTTCCCGGTTTGTATGTGAAGGAATATCAATCCGTCCATTTGGATAAGTAAACGGCCGGTGATTGGAAGTGGTCATGATATGGGCAAAAACAGGCTTTCCCGACTTTAATGGTTTTTTCAATTTCTTTGGTTGCCAGCGTGAAAAGATTTTCATCCGCCACACCCCAGATATTTTCGTAGTCGATATCTTTTTTTGCAATTTTGTTTCCGGTCAACTACTTCGATAATCATTGTTTTCAAAGAAATAACCCATATTATCAAAATAGCCATAACCACCGTAAATAAATTTACTTTGGTAACCTTTTTCTTTAAAAACACGCCCCATTGAAAAAAGCCCTTCATTTTTTGGTCGCCTGACAATAGATTGTCCGGGTGTCGGCGGTGTTCCGACAGACAGCGCTTCCAAGCCACGGACCGTTCGGGTTCCGGTTGCATATAATTTTGTAAAAAGAAGACTATGTCTGGCAAGAGAATCCAGATTCGGGGTAATATTTTGTGTATTTCCAAAAGTTCCCAGAAAATCAGCGCTTAAACTTTCAACACTGATCAGCACCACATTCATTCTTTTTTCTCAACGCCGGGATTTACTATTTTTCTCTCAATACTGAAACGGATCGTTATCTAACAAAATGACTTTCCGGCGTTTTAATCTTTTCACGGATCATTTTAAAAGCCTGATGATCCGGGATTTTTTGATAAAACTGTGCATAGTCAAGCTCGTTATTCCGGTAAGCAGCAAAAAGCTCATAAAGTCCGTTTCCTGCCAGTTCATTTACATAGGTATTGTCAGAAAATTGTCTGATTTTATTATCGACCAGAAAAAATGAAGCGGCTAAAATAATCAGATAATACAACATCCAAATGGATCTTTGTTTGAAAGAAATTGCATTATCTGCCGCTTTTTTGATCGCTGGTTTTAAAAGAAAAACAAGGGCCGCGGTTGCTAAAACGAGACAAAATAATGATCAATTCTACCGGATATGATTGTCGGATATTTCCGATTACTTCATTGGTATATACCAGATAATCAACGGCAATAAAATTAAATCGTGAACTGAATTCATCCCAGAAAAACCATTCAGATACGATATTGAAAAGCAGTCCAAAAATGAAAAATGAGAAAATTCCGTAAAGAAAAATTCGCTGCCAGTGTTTTCTTCATAACGCCTTGCCGACATCAGCCAGATATAAATCATAAGTGGCAAAATGAAATAAGCGGCATTGACAAGATCATAAAACAGGCCGATACCGAAAATACCGAGCAGATTTAAAAATGTAAAATCAACCGCAGAAGCGGATTTGAAAAGTAAAGCGATCCTTGTGAGCGTAGATAAAACGACAAGAATGGTGGTCAATAAAGCGGCTAATACAAAGGAATGAAAATAAGATTTTTGAAGAGATGATTTTTTTAATGTAACCGGATAATCGGTGGATTCAATCATTTAAGGTTAGGGGAGAGAAAGGATGAAATTTAAATTTTTTGTCAGGGGCAATTGGTTTTTTTGAAAGTCAGGCCATTTTTAAAGCTCAGTTTTGTTCTGTTTACGAAACTTATTTTGTTGTCAAGTTCTTTAACATCACCGAAACCTTCGATGAAGCTGTTGTCTTTTTTGATCATTACAACTTCCCTTACCGAGGTTGTGCCTTCTGACAAAAATGTGTATTCAGCAATCAGCGTGTCGCCAATTATCTTGCCTTTAATTGTTCCTTTATTACTGTCTTTTTCAAAAAGATGATATTCCAGATCTCCTGACACAATATCATCAGTGACGTTTATATGCAGAAATGCGGTATCTTTTTTGGTAGCAAATGTGTAGCAGTCAAAAGCTTCAAAAGCCCTGATCAGTTTGCCGGGAACGAGAGTTTTTGAATAAGTTATTTCTTCCCCGTCCGTCTTTTTCAGGACAAGGGTACTGTCACTGACAGAGATGATTTTTAATGTATCTGCAAATTTGTCTGTTGCTTCTTTATTTTTGGTACCGCGTAGAATTAGAAGATCACCAAATTTTTCCCATCTTTCATAATGCTTGTCACTCAAATTAATTGAGGTAACATTTCCTTCATCTTTTAAAGTAAAACCTTGCTGATGTTGTGGTTGCCCTTCCATAGCTGTTACCCAGCTTCCGGAAATAGATCCGGATTCTTTACTGCATGAAGTAAAAAAGCAACTTGTAATAATTGTAAAAACGAGTAAATTTTTCATTAAAACCTTTGATAAACGATTGAAAGCAGGAAATGTAGCATATTTCTGCTTTAACGTACCAAGGTATGAAATATGATTCTATTAAGGAAAATTATGAGAGAGTAAAGAATTAGTCTAAGGATAAGGAGTGTGTTAGGAAAGCATGTTTTGCTAAGTCAAATTCTGAACTGCAAAGTTGCGTTTTTTGTTAATTTGGCGAATTTGAGTGTTTTATAAGTTTTGTTTATTCAACTCTACCATTATACGAATTACGCGAAAAGTAGTTTCTTAATCGATGTTTGAATAAAGCTTGCGTGTGTTTGTGCGAAGGTCTATGTTTGATGATGATTAAGAGCATAAAAAGCAAGCCTCTAAGATTACTGTTCGAAAAAGATGATGGCTCGAAATTACCCGCATTAAGTGTTAATAGAATAAAACTGATTATTACTTTGTTAAACTCGGCGAGTGAACCTAATGATATGAATTTTCCTGGATCGGGTTTGCATAAACTCTCTGGAAATCTGAATAATTTCTGGTCGGTAAAAGTTTCTGGTAATTATCGTATTATATTTAAATTTGAAAATGACAATGTATACGATGTAGATTATCTTGATTATCATTAAACAAATGAAATAATGGGAACCTGCAAAAACAAAAATTAATGAAAAAGCCATTACATCCAGGTGAAGTTTTACAAAGCTTATATCTTGATCCGTTGACGTTATCAGTTTCAGAGGCAGCTATTGGGTTGAATATAACACAGGAAACCCTAGCTCAAATAATACATGGTGATTTAAGTATAACTCCTGATATGGCAGTACGACTATCCGAAGCATTTAATACTACGCCACAGCTATGGTTAAATTTGCAGCAGAATTTTGATTTGTATCAGGAAGGAATCAAAGAAAAAGATTACGAAATTCAACATTTCTGGTCTGGGGGAGAAAGTGAATTTCAGTCAGCAGAATCGTAATTCCCATCACCTCAAAGCCAGATCCATTCGTACAATCTCCGTCACCTCAATACTCAAAAACCCAAATTCATCAATCACTTTTCCATAGATCTTATAAACTCCTTTGTTTGAGAAATTGTATTTTGCTGCTACCTGTGGGAAATGTACGGTATCAATAAACTGCCCTTCCTGATCAAGAAATGTGCCAAATTGCATCCGTTCTCCTTTTGATGTTCTCGTATTTTTGACAGCTACCAAATATCCATATTGAATAATATCCTGATTGATATATTGATGCAGATCTTTTGACATCACGCTTTTTGACATCGGATTTTTGACAAGTTCAAAAGGACTGCAAAGTGGAAATCCCAACAATTCGATCTGGTCATAAGCTTCGTCGGTAGAAGAAGTTTCAAATGTTGGAAGATCAAATTCTTTGACTTCCACCTGAAACAATTGTTTTTGCGGGACTTTCTGTGGGGCTTTATTTAACCGGAAATGTGCTTTCCAGAGTAACGTTTTTTTGTCAATTTTGGTAAAACGAAAAGCATTGATACGAATCAGGATTGTGATCTGTTCAATGGAAATGGATACGCGATCCAGGAAATTATTTAAGGACGTAAATTCGCCTTCTGCTTCCCTTGCTTCTATAATTTTGATAATGGTTTTTTCTTCAATTTCATTTAAAGCTGACATGCCCAGATAAATGTCAGTTCCCTGAATTACAGCCTGCGCATTGCTATGATTTACACACGGTGCCATCACATTTGCACCCATCATTCTGGCTTCATGGACATACAATTCCGGTGCGTAAAAACCGCCGCCATTATTCAAAACCGCCACCATATATTCCAGAGGATAATATGCTTTCAGGAAAAGTGTCTGGTAACTTTCCACTGCATAAGACGCAGAATGACCTTTTGCAAAAGCATAACCGGCAAAACTTGCGATCTGCGCCCAGATTTGTTCGGTAACTATCGGATCATATTTTTTATCCTTACAGTTTTTGAAAAACTTGGCTTTTACATATTCAAACTCATCACGTCCACGGAATTTCCCACTCATACCGCGACGAATTACATCGGCCTCTCCCAATGATAAACCGGCAAAATAATGGGCAACTTTGATCACATCTTCCTGATAAACCATGATGCCATAGGTTTCCGGCATCAGATCTAGTAAAATTGGATGTGCATCTTTGATTCTGGAATTATCCTGGTGCCGTAAAATATATTCCCGCATCATCCCGCTTTTGGCAACGCCGGGACGGATAATCGAACTCGCTGCTACAAGTCCCAGATAATTATCAACTGCAAGTTTTTTCAAAAGCATACGCATGGCAGGCGATTCGACATAAAAACAGCCAATACATTGCGCCTGCTTGATCAGGTTATTTATTTTCGGATCAAGTTTGAATTTTTTTACATCATCAATGTCGATTTCCGGAGCTTCCGGACGGTTGTATTTGATAATTTCCAGCGTTTCCTTGATCTTCGCCAATCCGCGCTGACTAAGAATATCATATTTATTCAGGCCAACATCTTCTGCAATCACCATGTCAAATTGCGTGGTAGGGAAACCTTTTGGCGGCAGATCGGTTGCTGAAAAATAATTGATCGGTCGCTCGGAAATCAGTATCCCGCCCGCATGAATACTCAGATGATTCGGCTGGTTATTTTCCTGAAAATATTGAGCATACTTAATCACCAGCGCGGAAAGCTGATCCAGTTTTTTTGGATCATATTTTCCATCGCTGAGCGCATCAATTTCATAAGTTGGCAAACCAAAAACTTTGCCCAATTCCCTCACGGCTGCACTATGCTGAAAAGTACTGTAAGTTGCCAAAAGTGCTGCCTGACCCTTTGCTGCCGAATTTTTTAAAGATGTAATCGGTAATATCCTCCCGGTCTTTCCATGAAAAATCGATGTCAAAATCGGGAGGATTTTTTCGGTGCATGTTGATGAAGCGTTCGAAATATAAATCCAGTTCAATCGGGTCAACATTGGTTATTCCAAGCAAATAAGCCACAATACTATTAGCTCCGCTACCGCGACCGACATAGAAATAACCTTTCTGTCTTGCATAACTTACAATGTCATGATTCACCAGAAAAAATGGAATGAAATTCTGTTTCTGGATCATTTCAAGTTCCATCGATATTCTGTCAAAAATCGTATCCGTGATATTATCTCCGTAACGATAGCCAAGTGCATCATAACTTTTCTGCCGGATACGCTGATAATCGTCGGCTTCGCTTTCGGTATAAATTCTTAAATTCTGATGTTCCCTGTTTTCTCCGAAAGTGAAACGGATGTTGCATTCATCCATCAGTTTTTCGGTATTGTAAACAATAGAATCGAAATTTTTAAAATGATATTTCAGGATATTTGAAGGCAGCATTTGTTCCGTTTCTTCTGCTGTACCGAAGGCAGAAATTTTGCTTAGCAAAGTATTTTCATCGATTGAACGTAAAAGACGATGTGCGCTGAAATCCTTTTTATGCCGGAAACTGACAGGATGCAAAATGACAAATTTGTCCAGACGATCCCGATAGGGAGAAAACTGAACACGATTTAAATCCTTGATAGAAATTCCGATGTATTCGTTTGGAAGAAATACTTCTTTTTTTGTTTTTAATAACTGTTCAAAAGGATAAATAAAAAAGACGTTTTCCAGAGTAGGTGCCTGATCGGGAAATTCGATTTTTTGATGGGAATGTCCTGACAAATATTCATTCAATTCCTGAAAACCTGTATTGTTTTTTGCCAAACCTATAAACTGCTGCTGAATACCATTTCTGAAATCAATACCAACAATAGGTTTGATATCATATTTTTCTGCCAAACGTATAAAATTCAGGCAGCCGGATGTATTGTTGATATCCGTCAGTGCCATTGCATTGTAATCGTTTTGTACACAAAGTTCCAATAATTCCTTTTCAGGAATCATTCCATAACGCAGGCTGAAATAGGAGTGGCAGTTGAGTAACATGGGTTTTGGGAAATTAAACTTTATACTTACTTTGGCGCTACTAACGCACTTGAATAAAAACGGTTATGGAAAAGTTAAATAACATTCACCCGGGAGAAATTTTGTTGGAGGAGTTTTTGAATCCTCTTGGTATTTCTGCTTACAGATTAGCAAAAGATACTTTCATTCCTCAGACGCGTGTAAGTGAAATCATCAAAGGCAGAAGGAGAGTTACAGCAGATACGGCATTGCGATTCAGCAAATATTTCGGCACCACGCCTAAGTTTTGGCTCGGCTTGCAGGACGATTTTGATCTCGAAGAAGAACAGCAGTCGATTTTTCATGAATTAAATAATATAAAGACATTAGAAGTTGATGAAGTGTAGTTGGCTTGTTTACTAAATGATTTATTCACGCATTCCTATGCGCCGGAATAATCGGCGGCTCGCCATTAAACGGATTTCCCATACTTGATATATTGGCGATACCTATTGTTGTACCCCAGCTCACAATCGCATTTCCCCGTTTGTCTGTCCCGTATCTATTTCGTAAAAGATCCATGGCCTGATACAGATTTAGTTTTTCTTCCGAATCGTCAAACAAATTAATTTGATAATTCCCGCCGGCCAAATCGCTAAATGTCACACCTACAAGCCGCACCAGCATTCTTCTGTTATATAACTGATCAAACAGTTTTTCAACTTGTGGGATCAATAAATGATCGGCTGATGTATAGGGGATTTTTAGCTGTTTGGAAAAAGTATTGAAATCGGCGTACCGGATTTTAACTGAAATACAAGACGTCAATTTTTCTCCATTTCTAAGCTGATAAGCCAGATTTTCAGCCATTGCCCTGATCATTTCCCGCATTCTTGTTGTATCTCCGGTATCTTTTCCAAAAGTCCGTTCGTTAGAAATTGACTTCCGTTCATGAAAGGGAATAATCGGTGTATCGTCTCTTCCATTGGCACGGTTCCAAAGCACAACGCCATTTTTGCCCAATACTTTACTCATCATTTCAACGGGCATTTCCTGTATCGTTCTTACATGTTTTATACCAAGGTTATAAAGGATCTGATTTGTTTTATCGCCAACCATCGGAATCTTTTTAACCAGCATCGGTGCTAAAAATGATTTTTCAGTTCCAAATTCAATCTTTCTTTCATTATCGGGTTTTGCCGTACCTGTGGCTACTTTTGAAACCAGTTTGTTGGAGGAAAGTCCAAAAGAAATTGGCAATCCTGCTTCTTTTTTAATGCGCATTCTCAATTCCTGCGCCATTTTATAAGATGATCCCTGGAATTTATCCATGCCTGATAAATCAGCATAAAACTCATCAATACTGGCTTTTTCAAAAACCGGAACTGCTTCACGAATGATCTCGGTAACCTCTTTTGAATGTTTGGAATAAACACCACCTTCACCACGAATCACAATAGCTTCCGGACAAAGATTTCTCGCCATTTTCATCGGCATACCTGAATGAACCCCAAACGGACGCGTTTCATAACTGCACGCAGCCACAACGCCGCGGTCGCCAATGCCGCCGACAAGAATTGGTTTTTTCTCTAAACGGCTATCAATTTTTCGTTCGACAGATACAAAAAATGTATCAAGGTCCATATGTAGTATGGTTCGCTCCATGGTGGCTTGGAATTTTTACTTGTCAATGGAATATTTCCAAATTTATGGAATATTTCCTGATATAACAATGGATTTATTCCAAAAAATTGTATCTTTGATATGATTACTCATTTAAGTACAAGTTTATCAGACATATGCCCATCGAAGAAGAAAGTAAACGTTTCAAACAACTAAGGGAAGAACTGAACCTGACGCAGGCTGCATTTGCTGAGCAATTGGGTATAAGTATGACGACGGCCGACATCGAAAGAGGCAGGACGCGCATTCCCGGACAGGTTGTGAAAGAGCTTTTGAAGCAGCATAATATTAATCCGCTCTGGCTATTTGGAGAAAGCGGACAGAAATATTTGCGGATAGGAGATGCTGCCATGAATCCGAAAGTGGTGACTGTGGATAATACGGGGGAAGAAAATATTGTAATGGTAAATGCCAAGGCCGCTGCGGGATATCCGCTGAATCTTGGCGATACGCGCTGGTTTGAAAGTCTGCCGGCATTCAGTATTCCGCTTCCCGAATATCGCAATGCAACTTTCCGTGGATTTCAGGTGGATGGAGATAGTATGATGCCGGTTTTGCAATCGGATGAATGGATAGTAGGAAAAGCCGTGGAAGGCTGGGATGATGTGAAAAATAACCGGATGTATGTGATTGTGACTGCTGATAGTATTTTGGTAAAAAAGATTCAGAAGAACGAAAAAAATACTTTTGTCAACCTGATTTCATTAAATCCGGAATATGCTCCGATTTCTGTTGACAGAAGTGAAGTAAGGGAACTTTGGCAGGTAAACAGCAAGCTCACGTTTGATATGGAAACCAATGCTGCGAACATCAGTTTGCAGAATATTCATCAGGAAATGAAGGAATTGAAAGAGGAGGTGAGGAAGCTTGCCAGGTGAAATTCGTCTGATCGAAGATCAATATAAAACCTTTGCTAGCTCAACGTTATTATTAAAATACAAGATTATTGATGGCCAGATTGTTTCCTTACATGCATATTCATGACTTTTTTAGTAATGAATTAAATGCTGAAATATTGGCTTATGCTGTAAAGAGGCAACTGGATTTCAAGCAGTCTGTAATTTATAGCAGAGGCATTAAAAAGATATCAGAATCACGCATTTCATTGACTTTAAAAAATTTCGAACCTTATAAAACAATCATCCAGGAAAGTGTCAGAAAACGAATTCCGGCGTTGATAGATGGATTGAAAATATCAAAATTTAATGCGGGAGAAATTGAAACGGAGTTTGTTTGTTACGGAGACGGGTCGCTTTTTAAGACGCATATTGATACCGCTGTTCATAAGAAAACTGAAAAGCCGAGGGTGATCAGCGCCATTTATTATTTGCACAGTCTTCCCAAAAAATTTGAAGGAGGAAATCTGCGAATTCATACGATTTCGATCGGTGAAGAAAAGGAAAATTCAATGGATATTTCTCCCGACAATAATTCGTTACTGGCATTTCCTTCTTTTGCCCCGCATGAAGTGCGGCCAGTAATAGCGCCAGGCATTGATTTTAAAGACTGGCGTTTTGCTATTAATTGCTGGATATTAAAAGCTTGATATTTTTGTAAAAAGATTGGCCTGATCAGTGACAAAATGTCTACTAATCAGGCCATTTTCTTTTATTTAATCTCTTAGAACTGGAAGCTCAAACGTGCGTAATAATATGCACCCTGATATCCCATTTGATAGTTGTCATAAGCAAAACGACCAGAATCTGTCAAGTCAGCACGTGTTTTTGTTGGATATGTGTTTGTAACATTATCTCCGCCAATTGAAACACGAAGTGCTTTGATGATTTGGTAACTAACACTTAAATCCATTGTTGCACGCGCTCCCAATGTGTAATCTGCATAAGGAGAAGTGATGTCCGAAGTTTCGTGGTAATTGCTGTAATAATTTACACCGCCATAATAAACTCCGCGGATCATCGCAGACAAAGGTCCTTTTGTGTAAACAATTGAAGCGATGTATTTCTGACGTGGATTACCTCTTTCGAAACTTCCGCGGGAACTACGGTTCAGGTAAATATCAGAAAGATATTGAGCGCGTAAAGTTGGATCTGTTGGCAAAGTATTGTTTGCACCAATATTAAGATTAGCCGGGTAAACTTTTTTGAATGCCACCGTATTCCAGTTTGCTGCAAGAGAGAAAGTCATTTGTCCGCCTCTTCCTACAACCGTACGATAATTCGCTACAAGATCAATCCCTTTTGTTTCAACATCAGCTGCATTTGTAAAGAACTGAGCGATACCATCCGCAGTAATAATGTTGCTGAAATTACCGCCAATTACGCTTCCGCCGAAACCACCTGTTTGAATGATCTTGTCTTTGATATGGATGTAATATGCATCCGCAGTTACTTCAAGTCCTGTAATTAATTGAGAAGTAAGACCGAAACTGATGTTTGTCGAGCGTTCCTGTTTCAATTTTGGAATACCCAATGCTTTTGCAGCTGTACTGTTGTTTGTGAAATATCCCTGGTCAAAAGGAACACCACCCGGAGTAAAACCAGTAGAAGTTTGTGCATAATACAATTCCTGAAGACTTGGCGCACGGAAACCTGTACTGATAGAACCACGAACCGCAAACATATCCGGAATGATGGAATAACGGGTAGCAAATTTACCAGTCAATACACCACCGAAATCGCTGTAATGTTCGTAACGTGCAGCACCTTCAATCATGAAACGTTTTGTAACGTCTACCTCAACATCCACATAACCAGCCATTACTGAACGGAAAGCGTTTGTTTCCTGCTCAGGAGCAAATCCGCGGAAACACTGACAGTTTGGCGAATATCCTTTGATATCCACTTTGTCGCCTTTGTAAGGAAGGATCAAATCAACATAAACCGTAGAATCTGCACCGGTCACGGTTTTGATCGTTTGTTCCGATTTTACATCCTTGTTAACATTTTTTGTGTAGTTGTAATTGTCAGAAGGCGCTGTGAAAGTACCGTAATCACCTTTGGTATACGATTCTTTTTGTCCTGCTTTGATCTGATAATTTTCAATACGCATTTCAGCACCGAACGCTACGTTGATACTTTTAAGCGCTCCGTTTCCTGGATTTTCAAATAATTTTGTTAAGCCAAGATTGGTTGTGTTCTGAATGAAATTATTATCTCCAAGGCGCATCGTGGTAGGCGTTGAAGGTCCGTAAGACGCGTTCATTGTATTCACCATACCAAAACCAAACTTGCTGTTTCCGAATGAATTGCTGAAATCTACATCAAAAATTCCCGCTTTTCCTTTCACACCCATCGTTAAAGATCTGTCAGAAATGTTGGAAGTCAACTGAGGTAGAAATCCGTTTGGATAAAGGTCATTCAGGAAACGATCCTGCTGACGAGGGAAACGATAGTAACAGCCACTCAACGTATTACGGTAATTAAGTCCACCGAAAGCGTAAAATTCATTTCCTTTCATTGGCCCTAATGGAATGGCCATGTTCATGAAAATGGTTCCGTTTTCAACTTTACTTAAACCAGTAATCATCTCGAAATCCTTCTTTTTCAATCCGCGCGCATCCTGTAAACCCTGATCGGTTTTAAGCAATGCATTATCCGGACTTGCGATTAATTCCGGGTTTGTAATGATCGTCTGGCCGTATTCATCTTTTCTCGTATTGTTCAGATAACTGTCGTCAAAAACGGCTCCGCTGTATCCGCCTTTCGGAACGCGGCTCGATTTTCCCTGCTGACTTAATTCAAAAGTAAGGTTGATAAAACCACCTTTATCGCCCAAGGCAAAACCATAGTTACCCATGAATTGCTGTAACTTTCCATCGGTACCGAATTTGTCAATATCCTTATTTTTTGCCAAACCTGCGTTTGCGTAAAAACCGGTGTTATACATACCTGTAAAAACGCCAACACTTTTCTTCAATTCCATGTTAACAACACCAGCAATAGCGTCAGAACCATACTGAGCCGCTGCACCATCACGAAGAATTTCAACTTTTTCAACAGCTGCCAAAGGAATTGTCCGCATATCTACGGTTGTAGACGGACCGGAATTGTTTGCTACTAAAAGCAGTGAAGACGAATGACGGCGTTTTCCGTTTAATAAAACTAATGTCTGGTTAGGGGGTTGGTTACGCAGCTGCACAGCATCAACGTGTGAGGCAAGGTCGCCTCCTGGTATTTTAAGTGAGTTAAACGACGGAGCAACTTGTTTTAAGAGCTGGCCTAATTCCGTCTGAGGCATGTTTTGAGATATTTTTGCAACAGAAATTACATCCACCGGCGCTGGTGTGTCCAGTTTGGTACGGGATGAATTCCGGGAACCGATTACGACAAGTTCAGAAAATTGTTTGGTATCACTTTCAAGCGATACATCGATTGTACCCGAAGTTCCTACTGTTTTTTCCTGTGTTGCGAAACCGACAAAAGAAAAGGACAGTACTGATTTTTCTCCCGGTACAGCCAATTTGTAAGTACCATCGGCTCCTGTTATGGCTCCAACATTAGTGCCTTTTACAACAATACTAACGCCGGGAAGTCCTGCTCCGTCTTCGGTTGCGATAACACGCCCCGAAACAGTTTTTTGCTGGGCGAATAAAATGTTCGTCAGCAAACAGCAAATGACTACAAGAATTACAAACCTGACACTAAATGGTAATGATTTTGCCATGATGTTTTAATGAATTAGTGAATGGTAAGTTTCGATAACAACGACACATTTGGCCTTAAAACGGCCGGAAGATTCCTGGACAGAAATGTAATTACATAGTAATTCCAGTAGTCGTAAATACAGTAACGACCGTTTTTTCTCAAATAAATCGAGAACTTACTAGTAAAATCTGTTTTGTAATCCTGCTTAAAATCTGACTATGAAGCAATACAAATAATGCCCGCACGCATAGGTGTAAGACCATTCATAGCACAACTTATTCTTTCAAAATTGGTTTAGGATTCGAAAAAGAATCAATAAAGTTTTGTCAAATCATAAAGTGAGTCTGATAGCAAGCCAGACGTTTTTCGTGATTCTAATTTTACAGGATATTGTTTTGTGTGTTTGTTAAAGAACTATCACAAGCTACCCGCTAACTGGGCTGTCGGTTAATTCTCCAAACTTTTAAAATTCATATTCCTCTGGTGCGGCTGGAAGATATATGAAGTCAGGTTGGGTTTTGTCTTTTGGATATTGACACTGTAAATGTATTGCTGTATTTGTAAAATACAAAATAAAATTACCTAATATTTTCAAAAAACCATATTAATACATCATGGTTTGCATTAAATGCACATTTGGATATTGAATTTAGAATCTTTCAAAAAGTGCAAATGTTCTCAAAGTATAAAATGATTCTATTTATTGTTTTAATAATACAAATAAGAGACAAGTGGAGAAGAAAAGTGGATTTTATTAACCGGAAATCAACAAAAAAAGTCACCATTTGGTGACTTTTGGTATAACTAATAAAATTTAGATTACACTTCTTCGGCAAGCAACTGTTTTTCGTACAATTCCTTGTAAGCGCCATTTTTAGCCATAAGGTTAGTATGTGTTCCCTGTTCAACAATCCGGCCTTCATGCAGTACTACAATTTTATCAGCAAGTTTTGCAGAAGAAACCCGGTGGGAAATAATCACGGAAGTGCGCTGATCCATGATACGTTTCAGGTTGTTCAAAATGATATTTTCAGTATTGGTATCAACCGCAGAAAGACAATCGTCAAGGATCAATATTTTAGGATCACGGGCAATGGCGCGGGCTATGGAAAGACGTTGTTTTTGTCCGCCGGATAATGTGATTCCTCTTTCTCCCAAACGGGTATCAAATCCTTGCGGGAAATTCAGAATATTCTGATACAAATCGGCATCTTTTACAGCTTGTTCAATGCGCTCCTGCGGCATATCTTTTGTACCGAAACGCACATTATTTTCGATAGAATCTGAAAAAAGGAAAACATCCTGCGGAACATAACCAAGCTGGCGACGGAATGCATGAACATTATATTCTTTCATCGGAATATTATCGATCAGAATTTCGCCTTCTGTCGGATCATAAAGCCGGCATAACAAATGTGCCAACGTACTTTTTCCTGAACCGGTTGTTCCAAGAATAGCTACGCTTTCGCCATGTTTTACTTCGAGATTAAAATTCTCAATCGCCTGAATTCCTGAATCAGGATAGATAAATCCAACGTTTTTGAAAGTGATAATTCCGTCCAGTTCTTTTTCAATATTCTTGTCAGAAACAAGCGTATTTTTTTCATTCAAAAACTCATTGATACGTGTTTGCGAAGAAGCAGCGCGCTGAATCTGGCTTGTGGTCCAGCCAAGCGCCATAACCGGCCAGGTCAATATATTCACGTAAAGAATAAATTCAGTAATGTTTCCCGGCGTAAGATTGCCGTTCATGATTTCTTTTCCGCCAACGTAAATAATCAGGATATTACTGATACCGATCAACAGCACAATAATAGGGTAGAAGATCGCGTCCACTTTGGCCAAACCCAGTGATTTATTCTTAAAATCCTCTGCCTCCGTTTTGAAATTGGTCAAGGAATGATCTTCCTGGACAAAAGATTTAATCACCCGGATTCCTGAAAATGCTTCCTGCACGTACGTTGAAAGTGCAGAAAGCTGTTTCTGAATTTCCTGTGAACGTTTCATCATGATATTGTTCACCACATAAATACTGATGGAAAGCAGCGGCAGCGGTATCAAAACATAAACGGTCAGTTTGGTACTAACAGTCAGCATGTAAGAAATAACCAGAACAAAAAGCACGATCAGGTTGATACCATACATTAAAGAAGGCCCGACGTACATTCTGACATTACTGACATCTTCGGAAATCCGCGCCATCAAATCGCCCGTATTATGGCTTCTGAAAAAGCTGGTCGGTAAAGTCTGGTAATGATTGTAAACATCATTTTTCAATTCATATTCAATATGACGCGACATGACGATAATTGTTTGCCGAACCAGAAAAAGAAAAATCCCTTTCAAAAGTGCCATCGCCAGAATCAGCAAACCGTATAGCAAAATCGTGAAAGCGAAGATGTCGTACATTTCACTTTGCAGCTTCGAACCGGCAAATAAATAGTAGACATCAAGCGTTTCGCTTACCAAATCCAGGGCATAGCGAACCAATTGTGCGGGAATAATTCCGAAAAGGTTAGAAATAATGGTAAAAATTGTTCCTAAAATAAGATACCATTTATATTTCAAGAAGTACTTATTGAGGTACTTAAGTGCTTTCACGTGTTAACAGAGTTGATTTTGTATTTGCGTTAATTTTCAGTGATTTATTTGGCAGTTATCCATTTCACACTTAATCGATTATCCGCATTGAGGTAAATACTTAAATTGATAAATCCCGGTTTTTTTAAACCAGAAGATTTTTGAACCGATTTACAGGCGTTTCCATACCAACATTCAAACGTTTTAAATCGTTGCAAATGTAAAAGCCATCGCTTCGATTTTTCCATTTCTAAACAAAATAGTCTAATTTTGCGGTCAATTTTAAATATTATCGCGGGGGATTGTAAAATTAAAACCTTGCTGAAAACGCAGACCCGTTCTTTGGTTTACTGTACCTTTTACCCAATTAGTATTCCGGCTTATGCTGAATAGAAGATTATTACGAACAAAAGCTGTTCAAGCTCTTTACGCACGCAAATTAACTGCTGATGCCAATCGTTTACTTGCTTTGGATCAGATTGAAGAAGCGTTTGCGCCTGATTTGAATTCCATGGAATTCCAGGACAAGCAAAAACTTACGAACAACAAACATTTGGCAGGAGCGGCGTTGGATGAACTTATCAAAACCGGTGAATTAAAACCGACTGATGAAGTTTCAGCTGACGTAGCAAAAGTTGCTGGCAGTGCATACCAGGCTTACAAAAGACAAACCGGAACGGACGGAGAGAAAATGGTTCGCCGCGTATTAAATGAAACGGAATCTATTTACGTTGATTTTATCCGTGTTATTTCCATGTTACTTGAACTTTCGTATCAGGCAAAACTGGATCGTGAACGGAAATATGATGATCCGGAAGCTCCTTTTTCAAAAAATGGCGGGTTGAATACCAACCGTGTCATTATGGTTTTGCAGGAAGATAAAACGCTTGAAGAAGAAATAATCAGAAACGGTATCAATTGGAGTAATGATATGAACATGATACGCAAAACGTATCGTGAGGCATTACGGAAGGATGCGACTTATGAAGAATATTGTAATAAAGTTGAACATACGCCGGAAGAAGACCAGCTGCTTGTTCAATATATATTGCGCCAGGTAATTCTGAAACATGAAGTTCCGCTGGAATTTCTTGAACAGCGTGATTTATACTGGGTTGATCATAGTGAACTGATCCGCGGATTAGCGATCAAAACTTTGAAATCTGCTGATACTGCCGAAACTTTCACTTTGGCTCCGTTGACAAAAGATTGGGAAGAAGATCGTTTCTTTGTTGAGGAACTTTACAGGTATGTGATTGAAGAAAATGATCAGTATGATCTTTATCTTGACGAACAACTGAAAAACTGGGAACTTGATCGTATCGCTTTGGTCGATTTGATTATCCTGAAAACAGCTTTGGCTGAGTTGATCCATTTTCCCGGAATTCCTGTAAAAGTGACGATCAATGAATTTATTGAGATCGCAAAAAGGTATAGTACTCCCAAAAGTGGTAAGTTTGTGAATGGTGTACTTGATGTACTTTCTGTTAAATTAGCAGCGCAAGGTATCATCAGAAAAAGTGGCCGTGGATTGATAGATAATAAATAGGCATAGAAGTTTTAGGTTAATTAGTTTTAAAGTTAATCATCAACAGTTGCGGCTAACCGCTAAAATTATAAAGCCATGAGTAAATCGAGCCGTAGTTTAATTGCATTTTTGACAGGATGTGCAACAGGAGCAGCTTTGGGAATTCTCTATGCTCCTGATAAAGGGAATGTTCTTCGTACTCAGTTGACTTACCGGTTGTCAAAATACCGTGAAAAGTTACAAGAGGTTATCGAGGATTTAATTGATAAAAAAAATCAGCCTGACAGCTACGCAAGAGCCGAAGGAGAGCGTGTTGTAAATGATGCACGTGAAAAAGCTGAGAAATTGCTTGAAGACGTAGACCGTTTGATGGCACAAATAAAAAGTCAGACTAACTGATTTAAACTTAACGTATGAAAAAACTTGCTGCATTCGTGATTCTTTCGGGAATTGCTTTAATGCTTGTAAATTGTTCAGGTTCTGAAAAGTAAAAAAGATTCAAAAACGGGAGACATCAAGCTTCCCGTTTTTACTTTGACAGACAGTTCATCTTTTGATTTTGGTACGATTCAGGAAGGAGAAGTGGTGGAACATACTTTTCATTTCAAAAATGATGGTCATTATCCGCTGATCCTGAATAATATTACTTCATCATGCGGATGTACAACACCGGAATGGCCGCGTGATCCGATTGCTCCGAATGCTGCTTCCAGTATCAAAGTTCGTTTCAACAGCAAAGGAAAATCTGGTCCGCAGGTAAAAACGATTACGGTTTATGCCAACACAGATCCGGCCTATTCCGAATTGCGTTTGAGAGGAATTGTCAATGCAGCGCCCAAGCCGGAAGCCGCGAAATAAGTCGGGAATTTTCCGGAATTAAGTTAGTAGTACAAAAATCTTGTTTTTAACTATCTCAATAACCCTAATACAATAATGACACTTTCAATTTTATTACAAGCAGCAGGCGGTTCACAAGCCATGATTTATCAGGTGGTAATGTGGGTTGGGATTATCGGGGTATTTTATTTCTTCATGATCCGTCCGCAGCAAAAGAAACAAAAAGAGCTGAAAACACTTTTGAGTGCTATTAAAAAAGGCGATCAGGTTGTAACAATTGGTGGAATTCATGCAAGAGTTTACAATGTTGAGGAAACTTTGGTAACGCTTGAACTGGACAAAGGTGTAAAACTGACTGTTGACAAATCGGCAATTGCGCGTACTATTGCAGAATAATATCTGGCAGAAGAACGTTGTTTATTTGATATAATTATTTTGAGTGGTGTCAGGGGTGGCCTTAATAGTTGATATTTAGGTGATTACATCAAATCCTGACACCGCTTTTTTGTATAATACATATTAACTGTATATTGAAAAAAATATACAATTATTTAATTAGCAGCTGTGAGTAACATTCCATCAGGTCGGAATAAGATTAATACTTTTTTAGGTTGTCTTTTGGCGGCTACATTTTTCTGGTTGATGAATGTGCTGAACAAAGACGATTATTCCATCAGGCTCAGCTATCCGTTAACCGTTGAGTACGATGCCGCTTCATTTGTCCCGCTGCAACCTTTACCAAAAAGAATTTCAGTAAACGTGACAGGTGATGGCTGGAATTTACTAAGAAAATCATGGCTGAATTTCAATGCTGCACCGGTTGTTTATAAGGTTCTAAATCCTACCAAAGCAAGCTTTATCAATTCCACATCTCTGACAGATCAGATCACAGAACTGTTTCCGGATGTGAAAGTTAATTACGTAGTTTCCGATACTTTTGAACTTAGTTTTGAAAGAAAAATAAGGAAAATCATCCCGATCCGGATCGACAGCGCAGGAATAAACATGCGTGAAGGTTACGTGATTTCAAGTATAATCAACGTATCTCCATCATTAATTTCAGTAGACGGACCAATTTCATTAATCCGTAATTATCCCGACACTATTCGCATAGGAATCCCAACAAAGAAAATTCAAAATAACTACGACGAAAGTCTCCCAATCCCAATAGCAGTTTCTCCTTTGGTAGAAGTCAGCCATCGGGATGTTTACGTGAGTTTCGAAGTAGCGCAAGTCCTGGGAAGCCTAAATAAAGATTAGTTTAACAATTAATTCTTAACATTAAAATCGTGAATATTGGCGTAACAGGAGGTATTGGTTCTGGCAAAAGTATTGTCTGCAAATTATTTGCCTGCCTGGATATTCCTGTATATGATGCCGATACCCGCGCTAAATGGCTTACCAATAACGATCCTGAAATTCGTAAAGCCGTAATTCAATTGCTTGGCGAGGAGTCTTACACTTTGAATGGCGAATACAATCGTCCTTATGTTTCTTCGCAGGTTTTTAACAATCCTGATCTTTTAAAAAAACTTAACGGGATTATTCATCCGGCCGTTGGAAAAGATACCGATACGTGGCTGGAAAATCATAATAATTCTCCTTATGTGATTAAGGAAGCTGCTATTATGAATAAAGCCGGGGAAAATAACAATCTGGACTTTGTGATTGTGGTAACCGCGCCGGTTGAATTACGTTTATCAAGAATTCGAAATCGTGATAAAAACCGTTCAGAAGCAGAAATAAGATCGATTATTGAAAGGCAGATTTCAGACGAAGAGCGTGAAGCAATTGCAGATTTTAAAGTCGATAATGGCGAAAATGCTGCGTTGATTCCACAGGTTTTAAAACTTCATAAATTATTTCTTGGAAAAAAGCGGGAAGCAAATTTAAAAATCTACGTCCAATCCCAATGCTTGTTTTAACTGCAACAAATAAGGATTTTTCTCCGCCATATAATTGAATTTTTCTGCCGGCGTATAAGGCAAACGATTTACTTCATGCGGTGCCACGCGGGCATTTATTTCCAGTCTTGGTGCATTAAATCTGCTCTTCAAATAGCCAAGCAAATCATACCGCATTCCCTGCAAAGCATCCATTTGCGGGTCATTATCAAGCGCAACCTGAATAGTGAAATCTACCAGTTCAACAGCTCTGTTCAATGCAATTCCTTCCGTCGTAGAATCTTTTGTTCGCCTTCTGATTTCAGCGAATTCATGCCAAACCTGCTGTAAATTTTCCAGTGTTAGTTCAAGGAGCACTTTCGGAGGTTGTGGTGCAGTTAAAACTTCATTGGCAGGAGCTGCAACATCTTTCGCCGATCCGTTTTGAGATCCGGGCTCTTGCGGGGTAAGTTGTGTTGTACTTCTAAGTTTTGACGGTCTGGCCGTTGCCTGAATTATTGGTTGTTGAACACTGGGCGTAGAATTTCCATTGGAATGAGAAACTTCCTGAGGCCTGTTTTCATAAACCGGAGTCGGCTCTTTTGCTTCGTTGGTACTTACGGATTGTTGAGGCTCAACTTTTTTTTTTGCCGTCTCATCAACGGCAGCAAGAGAATGAAGTTGAAGAATATTGGGGAGATTTGCCAGTTTCATCAGGCAGAGCTCCACATGCAATCGCTGGTTTTTTGCAGCTTTATAATTGATATCACATTGACTGGCGACGCTTAATGCAGAAAGCAAAAAGCTCATATCCGCATCTCTGGACTGATCCAGATATTTCCGTTCGGCCGATTCTGAAACCTGCAAAAGTGAAACAGTCGCGGGATCTTTACAAACCAGAAGATTCCTGAAATGTTCAAGCAAACCGACGATAAACAAATGTCCGTCAAATCCTTTTCTTAATATTTCATCAAACAAAACCAATGAACGCGCCACACTTGCCAGCTGTCAAGGCATCCGTAATTTTGAAATAATAATCATAATCCAGAATATGCAGGTTTTCTAAAACCGCTGCATAAGTCAGATGATTGTCGGTTGAAAAGGTAACATTCAAATCAAACATAGAAAGCGCATCACGCAAACCTCCGTCGGCTTTCTGGCCGATCAGTTCTAGTGCTTCTTTTTCTGTTTCAATACCTTCTTTTTTTGCAATATCTGCTAGGTGATAAGCAATGTCTTTTGGCTGGATGCGGTTGAAATCAAAAATCTGGCAACGGGATAAGATCGTTGGCAGGATTTTATGTTTTTCAGTTGTTGCCAGAATGAAAATCGCATATCCAGGCGGTTCTTCCAATGTTTTCAAAAAGGCATTAAAAGCAGCCTGAGAAAGCATATGAACCTCATCAATAATGTAGATTTTATATTTTCCGGTCTGAGGCGGATAGCGAACCTGATCGATCAGATTACGGATATCTTCAACAGAGTTATTGGAAGCAGCATCCAGTTCGTGGATGTTGAAAGATGCATTATTTTGAAAACTGATACAGGATTCACACTCGCCGCAAGCTTCTACATCGTCTCCAAGATTCTGACAGTTAATTGTTTTTGCAAGAATACGGGCACAAGTTGTCTTACCAACACCACGCGGACCGCAAAACAGGAAAGCCTGCGCGAGGTGATTGGTACGAATTGCATTTTTAAGCGTAGTCGTAATATGTGATTGGCCAACCACCGAGTCGAAAGTGACCGGGCGATACTTTCTGGCCGAAACAACGAAATGATCCATGCGTGCAAGTTAGCTCCGTGCGACGGAATTTCAAATTACTTTTTCTCGGTCAACGGATAAACACGGACGTAATCAACTTCCATTTTTTGAGGGAAAATGCTGTCATCCACGCCTTTCTGTCCGCCCCAATCTCCACCGACAGCCATATTTAAAATTAAATGAAAAGGTTTATCAAAAGGCCATTGTTCCCAGTGAATAGCCTGATTCTTTATTAAACCTGAAATATTCTTTTCCGTCAACGCCGATTGAAACATAGGTCAGGCGTCCATTCGCAGATATAGATGTGAAATGCTGTTGAAGCGTCTGTCAATAATGTATCACCGCCCTTATTTGTTTTCAAAACGTGGTTAAATGCTTTGGTGTGTATGTTTCCATGGATATGATTCTGGTCAAACCCGACGTGTTCCATAATATCAATTTCGCCATTGTCCGGCCAGCCTTTGTTGCCATAGTTTTCCTTTGAGAAAAGCATCCAGATGGCAGGCCAGGTTCCGCGACCTTGCGGAAGTTTGGCACGGATCTCAAATTTCCCATAGAGAAAATCGCCTTTTCCCTTTGTTACCAATCTGGCTGAGCTGTAATTCTGTTTGCCTGATGTTTCTTTTCTGGCTTCAATAATCAGATTACCATTTTCAACGCGTGCATTCTCAGATTTGTCCGTATAGTTTTCCAGTTCATGATTTCCCCAGCCATCGCCACCCAAATCATAACTCCACTTTTTAACATCTGGTTTCCCTGAATCATTAAATTCATCCTGCCAGATTGGTGTTGTTCCAAAGTCATATTTCACCTGCGAAGGTTGCGAGGGCGGAGTTTGGGATTGTGAACAATTAGCAAAACCAATTAGGCAAATTGAGAGAAAGCTAAGTTTTAGGAAAACGGATTTTTGCATATTATTAGCCAAACTAACCTTGATTTTTAGCAATTCGTTGTGGTAATTTAGAGAAGTCCATTTTTCTTAACATGGCATTGGCTTCATCTAACTTTTTTTGAACAATCTGTTCCCCTGTAAGTTTTTGCTCAGGAATATTTTTCTTAGTTTTCATTATTTTTTGAATTAAGGTTTCATTATTTCTATCAATCGTTAATTTGACCTTTCCCTTCTTTAACACCAATAAGATAAAACTCATATGGTGTATTTATTTCGAAGAAATTTGGAGTGTTTTCGTTAACTCCCAAAATTATGAACTTGTCGGAAATGGCTTTCAATTCTCGTCCAATAATAATTCTGTATAATCTATGTCTTCGTGAATCACTACCTCTAAAAAGAACGAATTTATTGGGGTTTTTAATTAAGAAATCGTTAATTATTTGAATAACGGTAGCTAAAACCGTTCTTAAATCGTTATTCTTTGTTTCAGAAATATCGCTGATTTCTCCATTATCCAATATATCAAGTAAGGCTAGATTAAAGATATCATTCCATTCTGTTTGACTCAAAAGAACAATCTTTCGAACTTCTTTCCTTGAACTAACACTAACAAATTCATAACGGTATTCTGTACGCGAAAGCGTAAATGGGTAAGGCTTCTCATTCATTATTTATATCTGTGCGTGTATATTTTCCAAATTTAACGTTTATATGTTAATTATTGAAATCCTCTTCCTCAGGTTGTTTGTGCCGGACTGATCAAATATTATTAATTTTGCTCGCCCCATAATATTAACCGAATGAAGCAATTAAAACTTACCACAGAACTCAACGTTACACCGTCAGAATGGAAAATAAATCATCAATCCAATATATTAACCGTTGGCTCCTGTTTTGCTGATGTGTTAGGAAATCAGCTATCAGATAATAAATTTCCTGTTTTAAATAATCCTTTTGGAACCGTTTTTAATCCGCTGGCTATTGTCAAACTTCTTGATTTGTCGCTAGACGGAAAACCTCCGCATGCAGCGCTTTATCATCAAAATGCTGACGGAATCTGGTTGCATCATGATTTTCATTCCTCGCTTTGGTCAGCAAATCGTGTTGATCTGGAAGAAAAACTGATTGATAAACAAAAGCAGGTAAATCAGTTTTTAAGAAATGCTGATGTGCTTGTTATTACCTTGGGAACTGCTTTCGCTTATCGTCATCGTGCAACCAATGTTTTGGTTGGTAATTGTCACAAAGTGCCCTCTGATAAATTTGTTAAGGAATTACTGCATCTTGATCAGGTAATCATCGGACTGGAACATCTTCTTTTTAAATTACAATCAATAAAAAGAGACCTGAAAATTATTCTGACGGTCAGTCCGGTTCGTCATACAAAAGATACGCTTCAACTAAATCAGGTTAGTAAGTCAACTTTGCGTCTGGTTTGTCACCGTTTGTCTGAGAAATTCAAGCAGGTTAATTATTTTCCTGCCTACGAGATTATGGTCGATGAACTGCGGGATTATCGTTTTTACAAACCCGATCTTATTCATCCAAACAGTGTGGCAGAGGAACATATCTTTCGTACTTTTGCGGAAGCTTTCGTTGATAAGTCTGCATTGGATTTTATGAAAAACTGGGAGGGAATTCAGAAAATGCTGAATCATCATGCACAACATGGATTTACACCAAGCCACCTGGCATTATTACACACACTTCAGGGAAGATTAAGCGATTTAGCAGGTCAGGTAGATTTATCTTATGAATTAATAGAAATAAATCGAAGAATTCGCGAATTTCCTGCCAATTTATAAACTCATTCGAGGTATTTCGTGTTGAGTTGTATCAGGCGAAATATATAAAATTTAGTGGTTTGGGAGAAATCTCAAATCCATATCAAGTACCGCTCCGGTTTTCCGGGCGAAATCATTACAATGGGCGAATTTACAATCAATAAGGAAAAAGTATTACAGGCTTTGGGCACTGTTGAGGAGCCGGATCTTAAACAGGATCTGGTAACCTTGAACATGATTCAGGATATTGAGATCGGTGTAAACCAGGTGAAATTTACGGTTATTTTAACTACACCGGCTTGCCCTTTAAAGGAATTAATAAAGAGATTGTGCGTTGAAGCAATTCATACACATTTGAATCCGGACGTTGAGGTTATTGTTAATTTAACTTCTAATGTAACCAGTATCAGGCCATTAGGCGCGGCACTTATTCCGGGTGTTAAAAATGTAATTGCTATTTCTTCGGGAAAAGGTGGAGTTGGAAAATCAACTGTTACTGCCAATCTGGCCATGGCTTTGCACCGTTCCGGTGCATCTGTTGGTATTATTGATGCAGATATTTCGGGACCTTCCATTCCTTTGATGTTTGGTGCTGAAAATATGCAGCCGACGATCACACCGAGAAATGGAAAAAATTATATCAATCCGATTCGTCAGTATGGTATCAAAATGATTTCTATTGGATTCCTGACACCTCCGGATAGTGCGGTAGTTTGGCGTGGTCCGATGGCCAGTCAGGCTTTGAAACAATTTTTTGGAGATACGGATTGGGGCGATCTGGATTATTTGTTGATCGACCTTCCTCCGGGAACAAGTGATATTCACCTTACTTTGGTGCAAACAGTACCCGTTACCGGTGCACTTATCGTTACAACACCTCAAAAAGTGGCGTTAGCTGATGCAGTTAAAGGAATGTCAATGTTCCGTCAGCCGCAAATCAATGTTCCGATTTTAGGTGTGATTGAAAATATGGCATGGTTTACGCCAGAAGAACTTCCGGATAGTAAATATCATATTTTCGGAAAAGGTGGCGGACAGTCGCTGGCTGATAAATTTGATGTACCTTTGTTAGGTCAAATACCATTGGTACAAGGCATTCGTGAAGCGGGAGATGAAGGTCGCCCGGCTGTGATGGATGTTAACCCGATTGTAAATGACGCTTTCCGCATCGCAGCAGAAGGTTTGGCGCAACAAGTTGCCATCAGAAATGCGACAAAGGAGAAAACGCAGATGGTTGAAATTCAGGCTTGAAACAGAAGCCTTGTTTGACTTTATCAATAAAATCTTGCATATTACCGAATAGACTTTTTTAATAATGGATTCAAGAGAAAAAACATTAGAATTAATTGAGCAGGCGTTGGAAACTGTACGTCCGTATTTACATGCAGATGGCGGTGACGTGAAGTTGGTAGAATTAACGGATGATCTTACAGTAAGACTTGAATTACAAGGTTCTTGCCAGAGCTGTCCAATGAGCGCAATGACTTTCCGTGCCGGTCTTGAAGAATCGATTCGTAAGGCGGTTCCGCATATCAACCGTGTGGTGGCATCAAACGTGCCTTCGTTAGCATAACCGTTCGTTAATCGTAAACGAACCTGATTCGATTTGACTGTGAAGCAGCCAAATTGAAATAAATCTTTCCTATGCACCATAGGTTGCAATTGATTCATTTTAAATACTGCTTATATTGCAGGTACGTTTTAAAATGGATTAATCAGCAATAATATGCGCATAGGAGTTTTTTTTGGAGGTCCCTCCCGCGAAAGGGAAATTTCATTTGCGGGTGGGAAAACCGCTTTCGAGTACTTAGATAAATCACTTTTTGAGCCGGTTCCCGTTTTCGTCGACAGCTTCGGTCGCTTTATAAAACTGGAACATTCTTTGATGTACTCAAAGGAAATCAGAGATTTTTACCCGGCAAAAAGTAATCAGACGGACGATTTCAAAACTTATATAGAGTCATTTCCGGAAATGGCAAAACAACCGGTTTCACCTGAAATCGGTATTCTTCTATCTCCTGACCAATTTAAAGATCATTTTGATTTTGCATTTCTGGCCATGCACGGCCCGGATTGTGAGGATGGAGCCATTCAGGGATTACTGGAATGGTTTAAAATTCCATACAGCGGACCAGGATTAATGGGTTCTGCGGTTGGGATTGATAAAATCCTTCAAAATGAAATGATTGCGCTGGTGAATAATCAGCAAAAGAAAAGCTGGACGCTGCGTTACGATCAGTGGATTCCGCGTGAGTATTCTATTCTTTTTACCGTTCTCAAAAAACATCTTGGGTTACCGTTGGTAATAAAAGCACCGCATCAGGGTTCTTCTATTGGTGTTGCCATTGTGAAGGAAGATTCTCTGGAAGCTTTTGTTGCTGCAATTAACCAATGTTTTTTTCAGGTTGAACTGGAAAGTAAAACATGGAAAGCGCTGGATGCTGCTGGTAAACGTGCTTATGTGCAGCGGATTGCTAATCTGGATGAAGGAATTGGATTTCCGGTTGTTGTGAATGGTGATAAAATCATTTACCATCCGGCAGATTTGCTGGAACAACTTACCAATATGTTTGTTGTTCAGGATGATATTATTGTTTTGAGTAGTTCCAATGCGGAAGATCAGGTTTTGCTTGAAGAATTTATCGACGGTCAGGAATTTTCCTGCGGTTGTATTCAATTCGACAATGGAAAGCCGCTTGCATTGCCTCCTAGTGAAGTAATCAAGATGGTGGACGTTTTCGATTTTAACGCCAAATACAAACCAGGAGCAAGTCGTAAGAGAATTCCGGTTGATACTACGCTTGAAAAAAACCAGGAAATCCAGAAAGTTATTGCCGAAGTTTTTCAGCAACTGGGCATAACAGTTTGTGTGCGGATTGATGGATTTCTGACACCGGACGGTACTATTTTACTTCATGATCCTAACACAATTCCAGGCATGTCGCCGACTTCTTTCATTTTCAAACAAATGGCAGAAATCGGATTGACGGTAACACAGGCATTAACTTATTTTATTCGTCAATCGATTAGAGAAAGAATTCGTCTGGGAAAAGATACCTGGAATCTGAGACATTTGCTTGAAGGATTGGATGGAAAAATTACTGCTGCGAAAAACATTATCAAACCGATTAAAGGAATTCTTTTTGATGCTTCGGATGAGCATTATGCATTAGCCAGACAAGCTTACGGAAAATTGAATGCGGAAGGCGTTTACAAGCCAATTCCTGTTTTCCACGGAACGGACGGTAAATATTATCAGCTTCCAAATCCGTTTATGTTCAAAGAATATATTGTGGATGTGGAAGGATTGATAAATCAGGGAAGACATCCGCTTTTGATCGAAACTGCTCAAAAAGCGAAGTCGATTACGGATTTTTTTGCTGGTGAAATTGATGATCAGATTCATGTTTTTGACAATACCGAATCAATAGAATTAATTAAAGATTGGGTTGTCATCAAAATTGACTAATAATTTATTTCCCATTTTTAAGGACGAAAAAGAGCTTGTTTAAAGCTCTTTTTTAGTAAATTTCATTTTCTACGCAGTTTTTCAGGTTTTAAAAAGGCTGAATTTGACACTGTGAAGATTTTTAATTGAGTTTTTTGACCCCGATAATTTGACGAACCAATGGCACACGGCGCAGAAAAAGTACGGTTAAGCCTACAAAAAGAAAACAAAGGTTGGAAAAAATGGGGGCCATATCTGTCTGAGCGTCAGTGGGGAACTGTACGTGAAGATTACAGCGGAAATGGTGATGCCTGGAATTATATAACCCACGAAATGGCTTTATCCAAAACATATCGCTGGGGGGAAGATGGTATCGGAGGTTTTTCTGATAATAAACAACACATCTGTCTCTCCTTCGCTTTTTGGAACCATCGTGATAAATTTTTAAAAGAACGGATTTTTGGATTGACAAATCGTGAATCAAATCACGGTGAGGATGTAAAGGAAATGTATTATTATCTGGATAGTACGCCTACGCATTCTTATACGAAAATGCTCTACAAATATCCTCAGCAGCAATTTCCATATGACAAACTTCGTCAGGAAAATGGCAAGCGCGGTAAAGCGGATCCTGAGTATGAAATCATGGATACGGGTGTGTTCGATAACAATGAATATTTCGACATATTCATAGAACATGCCAAAGCGGATGAAGAGGATATCATGATGAAAGTGACGGTGCATAACCGTGGTCCAAAAGATGCTCCGATTACCGTTTTGCCAACGATCATGTTCAGAAATACCTGGTCTTGGGGATATGAAGCGTTCAACTATAAACCGATGATGAACGGGATTTCAAACCGTTTGATCGAGGTGACGCACCGGAAACATGGAAAGTATAACCTGTATCTGGATAATGCAGATGAGCTTTTGTTTTGTGAAAATGAATCCAATCTTAAAAAGTTATACGGAACAGCAAATAATACGGCTTATCCAAAAGATGGTATAAACGATTATATCGTCAGCGGCAGAAAAACCACAACGGTTAATCCGAATAATATTGGAACAAAAGCTTCGGGACGTTTTACAAAAACGATCAAGGCCGGTGAAAGTGTTGTTTTTCGGATGCGTTATGTAAATCATTCTATTTCAGAGCCTTTCGGTGGGTTTGAAGATCTTTTCAACAAAAGAATCCGGGAGGCAGATGAATTTTATGACGATATCCAGAAGGACGTAGCAGATGCGGATCTTCGTTCGATTCAGCGTCAGGCCTATGCGGGGATGTTGTGGAGTAAGCAATTCTACTATTATAATGTATATGAATGGCTGAAAGGTGATCCCGCCCAACCCGAACCTAATCAGGGACGAAAGTGGGGCAGGAATTCGGGTTGGAAACATTTGTATTCTGCCAACATTATCTCGATGCCGGATAAATGGGAATATCCTTGGTTTGCTGCCTGGGATTTAGCTTTCCATTGTGTACCGCTAGCGAGGGTTGATGCTGATTTTGCCAAACGACAGCTAGAAATTTTACTACGGGAATATTACATGCACCCTAACGGACAGATTCCTGCGTATGAATGGAATTTCTCTGATGTTAATCCGCCGGTTCATGGCTGGGCGACATGGAAGGTTTATGAAATTGACCGTGAGCAGAATAATGGCGTAGGTGATATTGAATTCCTGGAAAAAATATTCCATAAACTTCTGTTGAATTTTACCTGGTGGGTTAACCAGAAAGATGATACCGGAAATAATATTTTCAGCGGAGGTTTCCTTGGGCTGGATAATATCGGTGTATTTGACCGTTCAACGCCGATGCCTTTTGGGGGGAAATTGCAACAAGCAGATGCGACGGGCTGGATGGCGATGTATACCCTGAACATGCTTCGAATTTCTGTGGAAATTGCGTTGGTGCATCCGGTATATCAGGATATGGCTTCGAAATTTTTCGAGCACTTCCTGCACATTGCGGGTGCAATGGAATCGATTGGGGGTAAGAATTCTTCAATCAGTCTTTGGGATGAAGAAGACCAGTTTTACTATGATGTAATCCATATTCCAAACGGACAAAGTATTCTTCTGAAAGTACGTTCGATCGTTGGTTTGATTCCACTTTTTGCGGTTGAAATTCTTGATCCGCAGAATCTGGATAAAATGCCGATCTTCAAACGACGCGTGGAATGGGTTTTGGCAAACAGGCCTGATCTTGCACGTTTAATATCACGTTGGTTTGAATCCGGAAAAGGTGAAAACAGATTATTATCTATTCTTCGCGGTCACCGGATGAAAATGATCATGAAACGGATGCTGGATGAAAATGAATTTTTGTCTGATTACGGCGTTCGTGCTTTGTCAAAATATCATAAGGATAATCCGTATAAATTCTATATCAACGGAGAAGTTTTGCAGGTAGATTATACACCGGGTGAAGCTTTGACGGATATTATGGGCGGTAATTCCAACTGGCGCGGACCGATCTGGTTCCCGTTAAATTATCTGATTTTTGACTCGTTAATGAAATTCCACGCTTATTATGGTGAGGATTTCCAGATAGAATATCCGACAAATTCGGGCAACCTGGTAACGATTAAAGATGCAGCGATGGCAATTGCCAACCGTTTGATCGATATCTTTAAAAAGGATGCGGAAGGAAGAAGGGCATTTAACGGCGACGACGAAAAAATGCAGACCGATCCGAATTTTAGCGATCACATTTTATTCTATGAATATTTCCACGGGGATAACGGAAGAGGTTGCGGTGCAAACCACCAGACAGGCTGGACAGGTTTGGTTGCGGAGCTGATTCTAAAAACTTCACAGGAAAAAATGAAAGAACCTGTCAAGCTGGAATTGCCGCTTAGTAAGTAATTCCTGATTATTATTACTTTTATAAAATTAATTACTCAACCGAGAACGATATTTTTAGTCTTTATTTACCGCAAAATCGTAATACAGTTTTGTTGTAATATTGACTCATTTTAAAACTAACTGTTTCTGAAAACCATCTTTCAATTTAATTATGACCGCACAATTAGATCCTGACTGTTTTGGCCAAAGTAAATACCTGGCTTGAAGGCGATTACGATATCGATACCAAACAATCAATTCAACAATTGATTGATGAGGGAAATGATACTGAACTTACTGACGCATTTTACAAGGATCTTGAATTTGGAACGGGTGGTTTACGTGGATTAATCGGTGTAGGTTCAAACCGCATGAACCGTTACACTGTGGGTACTGCAACGCAAGGTTTGGCGAACTATCTGAACAAAGCGTTCCCAAATCAGGAAATAAAAGTGGCTATTGCTTATGACAGTCGCATAAAATCGGATGAATTTTCCCAGATCATTGCGGATATTTTTTCTGCAAGCGGAATTACGGTTTATCTTTTTGAAGCACTTCGTCCAACGCCTGAACTTTCTTTTGCAATTCGTCAACTGGGTTGTCAGAGTGGCGTTGTGGTTACTGCTTCTCACAATCCAAAAGAATATAACGGATACAAAGCGTACTGGAATGACGGTTCACAGGTTGTGGCTCCGCATGATTCCAACATTATCGACGAAGTAAATGCCATCAAATCAATCGACGATATAAAATTTGAGGGTGATCCTTCAAAAATTATTAAAATCGGTGCAGATATTGACGAAAAATATCTTGATCACATTCTTTCTCTTTCAATCTCAAAAGATGCGATTGCACGTCAGAAAGATTTGAAAATCGTTTACACACCTTTGCACGGAACGGGCGTTACGCTTGTGCCGCCATTGTTGAAAAAAATGGGTTTTGAATCTGTAACGGTTATTGAAGAACAGGCAGAACCAAATGGTAACGGCCAGTTCCCAACGGTTGTTTATCCAAATCCGGAAGAAAGCGAAGCGATGTCCAAAGCTGTTGAAAAAGCAAAGGAAATTGATGCTGATCTTGTTTTGGGAACAGATCCTGACGCGGACAGAGTTGGTATCGCTGCAAAAAATCATCACGGTGAAATTCAGCTTTTGAATGGTAACCAGACTGCCAGCGTTCTGATCTATTATCTTTTGAATGCATGGAAAGATGCAGGGAAATTGACCGGAACTCAGTTTGTTTGTAAAACAATTGTAACAACGGATCTGATCGATAAAATGGCTGCGTCTTATGACGTGAAATGCTACAATACGCTAACCGGTTTTAAATACATCGCTCAGGTAATTCGTGAGAAAGAAGGTATTGAACAATTTATCGGTGGTGGTGAAGAAAGTTATGGATATCTGATCGGTGATGCTGTTCGTGATAAAGATGCAATTGCTTCCTGCGCAATGATCGCTGAGTTGACGGCTTATGCAAAAGACAAAGGATTGAGTCTTTTTGATATGTTGATAGAAATCTATAAGAAATTCGGATTCTATTATGAAGGATTGATTTCGTTGACCAAAAAAGGAAAAACCGGTGCAGAAGAAATCCAGCAAATGATGGCTGACTTCCGTGCTAATCCTCCTAAAACATTGGCTGGTTCTGACGTGATCCGTATGGATGATTACAAAGCGTTGACAACAACCGATTTCACAGCAGGAACAACTACTGAAATTCCATCAGGAGAAATGGGAATTGAATCATCAAACGTGCTTCAATTCTTTACAGTTGACGGTACTAAATTTACTTGTCGTCCATCAGGAACCGAGCCGAAAATTAAATTCTACGTTGGCGTTCGCGCTGAACTTGAAGGCAAAGACGAATTTGATAGCGTTTATGCCGGATTGAAAGAAAAAGTGAAAGCGATAGGTGAGGAGTTAGGATTGAAATAAAATTTATTGCCGATATACAGAAATTCCAACCGGAAAATATTTCCGGTTGGAATTTTCTTTTGCAACAGACCGCCAACATTATTAGTATCAGGATGAAGATTCCAAACTCCTGATTTATCTTTGAGTTGAAAAGCACTTAACCCGTTAGTTATCCGTCATATAATGTTTCGTTATCCATCTTTTTTGCAGAGATTTTTTTTATTGAGCGTCATTTTTAGCTTTATCATTTCAATCTCTTTTGCTCAACAGAATAATGCGGTTGTACTTGACCGGAAAAGTTACGGATGGGAAAACGGGCAAACCGCTGCCTTTTGCGAATGTTTTTGTCAATAATTCTACCATTGGAACAAATGCAGATGAAAACGGAAATTACAGATTGACGGGTCTGACGATTGGTAGTATTGAAATGGCTGTTTCGTTTTTGGGTTATGAAACGGTCAAACAAACGTTAAGATTTGAACAGCCTGGTCTTAAAACCGTTCAGTTTAAGCTGATCGAAGGAATGCAGCTTAGCGGGGTAACCGTTTATGCCAGGAAAAACAAAAAGCGTGAAAAACATCTGGCCATTATTACCAGAGAATTATTGGGAAAATCACCTTTTGCCAAACTTTGTAAAATTTTAAATCCCGAAGTACTGCGAATTTCTCTCGACGATAATGGTCATTTAAGTGCTCAAACAACTTCGGCGCTGATTATTGAAAATAATGCGCTCGGTTATAAAATTTTTCAGGATCTGGACGATTTTGATTATTATGAAGGAAAGGTATATTATGGTGGAAGTACGCGTTTCCAGTTGTTGACTCCAAAAGATGAAGTTCAAAAAAACCTTTGGCGAAGCAATCAAAAGACAGCCTATCAAGGTTCATTGAAGCATCTTCTTGCAAGCATGGTTTCAGATAGTTTGCATGAAAATGGTTTTAAAGTTTATCAGGAAATTCCGGATTCTTTGAGAATGTTCCGATCTGTAAGAAGCATGAACGGATATAATTCCATTAGCAATAATATTCATAACCGGATTGAGCAGGTCAGGGGAGACAGGCTTATCAGGCCGGGTGAGCTTAAAACAGAAAGATTAGTTGTTTCAAGAACGATGCTGGAAGTTTTTTATACCAAAAAACATGGAAGTTCTCCTTATTCAGATATGCCCTATGCCTACACTCAAATCAAATTTCCGCAAGGATATGCCGTGATCACGCCAGAAGGCTGGGTTGTAATGCCAATGGGATTTGAAATTGCAGGTTTTCTCGGAAATGACCGATATTCAACTTTGCTGCCGGCGGATTGGAAAAGAGACAGACTAAATTAATTGTTAATGGTTAATTGTTAATGAAGGCTCGGTGAGGTTGTTTTTAATTTTTGGCTACAAATAAATTTCTACACGGCTCATCTTTCAAATTTCAATTTATTAATCCTTAACCATTATAACAGTGTTTTGCAGGACTACAAAGGGAAGATGCACGTCCCAGTCCGGTTTAAAATTTTCCTGGTTCATGAATCCTTTGGAATAATTTCCTAATACAATATCTACGTCCCCGTCACCGTCATAATCATTCACATCCATACAAATCCATCTTCCTTTTTCATTTATCGGAATGTTGTGGGCTTTAAAATTTAAACCGGTTTGTGTTTCGTTTTCAAAGTATGTGAAAGTATCATACGGTTTGGTTTTGAAATCGGCGAAAAAAGCTATCGTGGCAATATCAATGTCGCCGTCTTTATCAAAATCTGCTGCCATTGCTTTGGTAGCACCGTTTAATGGCGTAAAAGTAAGATTGCTCATAATGTGAAACTTTCCATCTTTTCCATCCTTTTGTATTCAGAAAAATATAAAGTCCGTGATATGGTTTTAAAATTCTTGAATAATCGCTGTTATCGCCAGCGGTATAAACGATATCCAGTTGCCCGTCCTTATTCATATCAACCAATTGAAAACTGCTGGACCCAAAAACCGGCGGAAAACGAAGAACATTTTTTTCAATAAATCCTCCTTTTTTATCATTAATAAATAACCAGATACCTTCATTCGCATGGGCAAATAATGTCATAATATCCGGCCAGCCATCCTGATTAAAATCTGCAATGATGGATTGTGTTGAACCAGGAACTTCCCTGACTGATACTTTTTTGAATGATTTATCCGAAAGCTGTTGTAAAATATACAATCCTCCCAAATTGTGTCCGAAACTGCAAACCAGATAATCCGTCAAGCCATCTTTGTTGAAATCCAGCACTTGGGTTTGTATGGGTCGTATCAAATCTTTTCCGATATTGGTATTTGTTTTATTGGGCCTTTCCCGTGTTTCTTATTCCAATAACATCTCCCTTCGTATTATCCAGTGCACGCATACCACCCATACAGGTAATAATACTTTCGAAAGGACCCTCGTTTAGGAAAAGTAATATCAACCGCAGATGTTGATAATTCAGTCACGAATGATGGTTTTAGTATATTATTCCACTCGTACAAAGCGGAATAATTCAGACTGCTGGTAAAGATTTTTTTGTTTTCAGGATTTATGCCCGTCATAATTGTAGCAGCGACCTGAGTTGAGTCAGGATCAGGCATTATTAATTTAAAAACCGCCCAGTCATTAATTCTCTCCGAAGATTTGGCGAGATTTCAGTGAATCCGGTGCCAGCGTTTCATAATACTTCGATTATTGACTGCCAGTCACTTGATTGACAACGTCGAATTCTTATGAGGCAGATAAACATTGCCCTGCAATACCTCAATACCAAAATGTTCAGCCATCGCCGGCATAATTCCTTCCCGCCAGGTCTTTTTATCAAGTAACGAAGGATCAGGGAACATATGACAGCTTCCGCAGCGGAGTTTTGCAAGTGCTTTACTTTGCGCCAACGTATTATCTCCAACGTTGCGCTCACAGCCAACTAATGCGATTGATATAATAAAGAGTATTATGTAATTATTTTTATAAAAATTGGTAATTATCATTGTTATTATGTCAGAAATTATATCTTAATAAACGTAATCAAAGATGGGGTATAATTAACACTATAATTATTTCTATATTAAATGTAACTTTAAGTAAATAATATTTTAACAAATTACTGAAATCAAATTTTTTTCGATAGATATATTTATATTTTTTCAATAAATAAAAATAATAATTGAAATAAGTAAAAAAGATAGTTTAATAATTATAAATTTGGAAGTCCAATATTAATTAACCTAACAAGACCTTATGAAAAAAATCTACGCGAGCTCCGTCCGGAGCTTAGTATGCTGTTTATTTCTGAGCTTTTCCACCATTCTTGCAATGGCCCAGGAACGCAAGGTAAGCGGTAAAATCATCGATATGGCCGGAGGAGGAATTCCTGGGCGCCACGGTGGTATTAAAAGGTACACAACATGGAACCAACACAAATGGTGAAGGGGACTTTACTATCAATGTAAGATCAAACACTGATGTTCTGGTGGTTAGCTTCGTTGGTTACAAAACCCAGGAAGTCAACGTTGGGAAACCAAAGTATTATCAACATCAAAATGGAAGATGACGTTTCCGCTCTGGAAGAAGTTATCGTAACGGGTTACACCGTTGATAGCCGCAGGGAAACAACGGGTGCTGTTTCCACAGTGAAATCCAAAGATTTAACGGCTGCACCTTCAGGAAACGTTGAACAGCAGCTTCAGGGTCGAGTTGCCGGGGTAACGGTAATCACAAATGGTCAGCCGGGTACTACCAGCCAGATCCGTGTACGTGGTTTTGGTGCATTTGGTGGTAATGAGCCTTTGTATATTGTGGATGGTGTGCCAACAGGTTCTACTGATTTCCTGAATCCTGACGACATTGAATCTACAACAGTTCTTAAAGATGCAGCAGCAGCTTCTATATATGGAGCTCGTGCTGCGAATGGTGTAATTGTTTACACTACTAAAAAAGGAACTAAAAAAGCGAAAAAACTTAGTGTTACCTATGACGGCTATGGCGGGGTTTACAACACCTGGAAAAGGCCAGAGCATGTTGAATCCGCAGGAACAGGCTGACTGGACCTGGCAGGCAGAACGCAATAATGGTTTCCAGGCTAACAAGCTCCGAATTTTTCTAACATTGCCAGCGGTCAGTACGGAACTGGAAATACGCCGGTTTTGCCGGATTATATCAACGTTGGTGGAAAAACAGGTGTTATAGGTACTGTTGATCTGGCGGCTGAAAAATTGAAATACAATGTTGATCCAACACGTGGTTCCATTTATCAGGTTGTAAAAGCCAACAAACAAGGTACTGACTGGTATGATGCCATCACGCGTGTTGCACCAATTCAAAGACATTCACTTGGATTTTCAGGAGGTTCGGAAACCAGCCGGTTTTATACTGGATTCAGCGTTCAGGATCAGCAGGGTATTCTTTTAAACAACGGTTTCAAACGTTATGCTTTCCGTGTTAACACAGAATTTGACGTGTTGAAAAACCTTAGAATTGGTCAAAATGCACAGTTTACTTATTTACAGGTTTTAGGCCAGAGTGGTGGCAGCGGTGGACAAGGTGTTTCGGCTGATGAAAACGTAATTCTTTCTGCTTTCCGTATGCCTTCAATTATTCCAATTTATGATGAATTTGGAGGTTATGCCGGTACTGCTGCAAAAGGTTTTAACAACCCTGCAAACCCGGTTGCAAACCGTGATGGGCAAAAAAATAACAGCGGATTTAACGGTCAGGGTTTTGGTAACTTCTATGCCGAACTGGATATCATTCCATGGTTTGACTTTACGTTCAAGCATTGGAGCGCAGTATTCGAGTTACAGCAACAGAGGTTTCAGCCGGTTGCAGTATGAAAACTCTGAAAACAATTCGGCGTATGGTTATAATGAAGGCTCAGGTCATCGTTTGAGCTGGACATTAACCAACACAGTGAATTTCAAAAGACAATTTGGACGTCATACACTTGATGTACTTTTAGGACAGGAAGCATTGAATACAGGATTTGGTAAAAATCAGATCTTCATCAGGCTTGAATCCGTTCTCGACCGACATCAATTATATTAACATGACAAATGTTGGCTCTAAAATCACAAATAGTGATTATTACAAAGGAGTTAACTTCTATTCACTGTTTGCTCGTGCCAATTATACTTTCAACGATAAGTATATCCTAACAGGAGTTGTTCGAAGAGATGGATCTTCACGATTTGGTTCAAACAATCGTTATGGTGTGTTCCCTGCATTCTCGGCTGCATGGCGTCTTTCATCTGAACAATTTCATGAAAAGTATTCCGTTCATAACAGATTTGAAAATCCGTGGAGGTTACGGTCTGATGGGTAACTCGAACAACGTGGATCCAAATAACCAGTACAGCTTGTATGGAGCAAATATTGCGGAATCTGCTTATGACCTTAACGGAACCAATTCCAGTGCAATGGAAGGGTATTACCGGACACGTATTGGTAACAAAAATGCGAAATGGGAAACCAGTATCACGAAAAACATCGGTATTGACGGAACATTCTTCAAAGGTAAACTTGACGTGATCCTTGACTTCTGGCAAAAAGATACAAAAGATCTTTTATTCCAGGTTCCGGTTACAGCAACAGCTGGTTATAAAGCTTCTGCTCCTTCGGTTAACGTTGGTAAAATGTCTAATAAAGGTATTGACCTGCAAATCATTAACCGTGGAAAAGTGACAAATGATCTTGGTTATGAAGTGAATTTTACCGCTGGTGTTCTTAAAAATAAAATTGAATCTCTTGCTCCTGGTATTAACTTATCTTACATCGGTTAATCCTGGTTTCCGTGGTATCAACCCGATCAGAAACCAGGTTGGACAGTCAATTTCTTCTTTCTTCGGATATAAAGTAGAAGGTCTGTTCAAGGACAAAGCGGAAGTTGATGCTGCACCTACGCAGGATGGAGCTGCTCCCGGCCGTTTCCGCTATGTTGATATTAACAAAGATGGCAAGATCGACGCAGATGACAGAACATATCTTGGTAGCCCGGTTCCTAAATTTACAGGTGGTATCAACATTAAACTTACATACAAAGGCTTTGATATTGCAACTTACATGTATACTTCAATTGGAAACAAGATTTTCAACGTGTCCAAATGGTTTACCGATTTCTATCCTTCGTTCACAGGAGCGGCAGTTAGTTCAAGAGTTAAAGATTCATGGTTGCCAAACCATACCAATACACAAACTCCGATTTTTGAATCGACTTCTAATTTTAGTACAAATACACAATCCAACTAGCTTTTACGTAGAAAACGGTTCTTTCTTCCGCATGCAGAATATCACATTGGGATATACGCTTCCAAGCCACATTCTGGGTAAACTGAAAATGTCGAAACTAAGAGTTTATGCTTCTACAAACAACTTGTTCACTGCAACCAAATACAAAGGGCTTGATCCAGGTGTGGGTGGAAATGCAGATACAAACTTCGGTATAGATGTAGGAAACTACCCAATTACAAGAAGCTGGACATTCGGGATAAATCTTGGGTTTTAAGAATAATTAATCCTTGAAATTTCTGCAAAGAACCGGTATAAAAGATTGGACTAAAAAATATTTATAAAATGAAAAAAATTAGATCAAAAGGAGATCCTGGCATTTGTTTTTGCACTTATGCTGATTGGTTATTCCTGTAAAGAAAGCTTTTTAGAAATACCTGCAACAGGTCAGCTGGATGAAGAACAGCTTTCCAATAAAAAAGGTCTGGAAGGCGTGTTGGTATCTGTTTACGGACAGCTTAACGGACGCGCAAACCGTATGGCCAGTGCCAGTAACTGGGTATGGGGAAGTATCCGCGGTGGTGACGCAAACAAAGGAACGGATCCGGGAGATTTTAGTGATATCAACCCGATCCAACGTTATGCTTACATTACCAACCAAGGTGTGATTTCTGATAAATGGACTGGTTTGTACGAAGGAGTTGCACGGGCCAACCTGGTAATGAAATTGATCGGAGTTGCCAAAGCGGATGTAACGGATGCTGACAAAAAGAGAATCGGCGGCGAAGCCAGATTTTTGAGAGGTCATTATTATTTTGAGTTGAAAAGAGGTTTCAATAACACGCCATACGTTGACGAAACAGTTGATTATGGTACTGGTATTGAAAAAGTTTCAAACACAAAAGATCTTTGGCCGCTGATCGAAGCAGATTTGAAATATGCCTACGATAATCTTCCTGCTACACAGGATGCTGCTGGTCGTGTGAACAAATGGGCAGCTGGTGCATATCTTGCAAAAGTGTATATGTATCAGAAAAAATTTACTGAGGCAAAAGCACTTTATGACCTGATCATTGCCGGTGGACAAACTACCAATGGCAAGAAATATGCATTGATTCCACGTTTCCAGGATGCTTTTAAAGCAAGTAATGATAATAACTCAGAATCTGTTTTCGCTATCCAGGCTGCTGCAAATACAGGAAGTGTAAACAACGCAAACCCGGAATTTGACCTTAACTGGCCTTATAATACAGGTCCGAACGGTCCTGGTAACTGTTGTAGCTTCTTTGCTCCAAGTTTTGAATTAGGTAACTCTTTCCGTACGGATGCAACGGGTCTTCCTCTTTTGGACGGTTCTTACAACACATCCGGAAAAGAATTGAAAACGGATATGGGATTAAAATCATCTGATCCTTTCACTCCTGATGCAGGTCCTGTGGATCCACGTCTTGATCACTCAATCGGCCGCAGAGGAATTCCTTATCTTGACTGGATCGATCATCCAGGAAATGACTGGATTCGTAATCAGTCTAATGCTGGTCCTTATACGACTAAGAAATATGCTTATTACAGAACGGATATCGGTTCTTTGCAGGATAACAGTTCATGGACGCCAGGTTACACTGCGATCAACGTAAACATCATCCGTTTTGCTGATGTACTTTTGATGGCTGCAGAAGCTGAGGTAGAAGTAGGATCCCTTGAAAAAGCGCGTGAGTATGTGAATCTTGTTCGTGCAAGAGCCGCTAATCCTGCAAGTTTCGTAAAACGTTCTACGGGCGAAAATGCTGCTAATTATGTAATTGATATTTACAAAACAGCTTTTGCCAGTAAAGATGCTGCGCGTACTGCCGTTCGTTTTGAAAGAAAACTGGAACTTGTCCGGAGAAGGTCACCGTTTCTTTGACCTGGTAAGATGGGGAACAGCAGCGACAGAGCTTAATGCTTACCTTACTTATGAAAGCACCAAGCTGAGCGGAGCTCTTGGGAGGATCGAAATTTACCCCTAACAAAAATGAATATTTACCTCTGCCACAAGATCAGATTGACCTTGTAGGTAAAGATATCCTGATCCAGAATCCAGGTTATTAATTAAAGAGGATTTATTTAAATAAAACAAAGGAGATGGTATTTATATACCGTCTCCTTTTGTTAATTTCAGCTAATGCTAATCTGTCGTTTTTATTATCAAATAATGATGTCTGTAAGATATTTACTCCTCTTTACTTTTACAGTTCTGCTGTTAACTTCCTGCAAAAAAGAGCTTAAAACATTTACGCTTTTAAATAGTGAAGACACAGGTATTACTTTTTCCAATCGGATCGCTGAAAATGATACGATGAATATTCTGTCCTTTGAGTACGTCTACAATGGTGGAGGCGTGGCACTGGGTGATTTTAATAATGATAGTCTGCCGGATATTTATTTTACTGGCAACTCGGTTGATAATAAACTTTATCTGAATAAAGGTTCAGAAGATGGCAAGCTGCATTTTGAAGATGTTACGAAAAAAGCCGGTGTTGCTGCTGAAAATAAATGGTCATCGGGCGTTGCTTTGATTGATATTAATAACGATGGATTGCTGGACATTTATGTTTGCTCGACGGTTCGAAAAGTGGCGAAGGAACGGGAAAATCTGCTTTATGTAAATCAGGGTTTTGGAAAAGATAAAATTCCCGTTTTTAAAGAAATGGGAAAAGAATATGGAGTTGCTGATACGACGCATACAACTAATGCAGCTTTTCTGGATTACGATAACGACGGAGATCTCGATCTTTTTCTCGTTGTAAATGAAATGGACGACAATAATTTTCCGAATAAATTTCATGAAAAAATAAGAGACGGATCTTCCAAAAGAACAGACCGACTTTACCGTAATGACTGGGACGCAACAAAAGGTCATCCGGTTTTTACCAATGTTTCAAAAGAAGCTGGAATTCTGATAGAAGGTTATGGTCTGGGTGTAAATGTGACGGATGTTAATCAGGACGGCTGGAAAGATATTTACGTCACCAATGATTATCTGACAAACGATCTTTTGTATATCAATAATGGAAAAGATGCCAACGGAAAACATCTTGGATTTACGGATATGGCGGATGTTTCTTTCAAACACACTTCCCATTCTGCGATGGGAAATGACATTGCGGATATTAATAATGACGGTCTTCCGGATATAGTTGCGCTGGATATGATGCCGGCGACCAATTTCAGAAAGAAAATGATGACGCCATCCAGCAGTTATATCACTTATCAGAATTACGAATTATACAATTATCAATATCAGGTTGCCCGCAATACTTTGCAGCTGAATCTTGGGTAAGACAAAGAAAACAGACAAGTATTCGGTTTTTAGTGAAATTGGTTTGCTGAGCGGTGTTGCAGAAACGGATTGGAGCTGGACGCCGATGGTTACCGATTTTGATAATGACGGTTTGCGGGATATGATCATTACCAATGGTTTTCCAAGAGACATTACAGATATGGATTTTATCGCATATCGCAATGAAGTTGGAAACGTGATGAGCAAAATGATGATGCTCGATTATATTCCGTCGGTGAAAATCAAAAATTTTGCTTATAAAAATAAAGGAAATCTTCATTTTGAAGATGTAACGGACGCCTGGGGAATTGAGCTTCCAAGTTTTTCAAATGGAGCAGCATATGCTGATCTGGACAATGACGGCGATCTGGATTATGTGGTCAATAATATTAATGATTCTGCTTTTGTATATCGCAATAACTCCATTCAATTAAAACCGGAAGAAAGCAATTATCTGCGGATCCAGTTTAAAGGAGAAAGATATAACGGAAATGGAATAGGTGCAATTGCTGAAATTATCATACGGACAAAATCAAAAACAATATTCCGAAAATTCACCATATCGCGGTTATTTGTCAACGATAGAACCTGTTACACATTTTGGATTGGGAAAAATTAAAACGGTTGAAAAACTGATAGTTACCTGGCCGGGTGGGAAAACTCAGATTTTTAAAAATGTTAAAGCCAATCAGGTAATGACGGTTTTTGAAAAAGATGCCGAAGGAAAGTGTATAGCCAAGTGATTTGAAACCTGTGGAAAGCGGATATCTGAAAGATATTACCTCGTCACTTCATGTTGAATTACAAACATGAAGAACAGGATAACATTGATTTCAATGTTCAGAAATTATTTCCGCATAAACTGTCGCAATACGGACCGGCACTTGGCAGTGGGAGATGTCAATGGCGATAAACTGGACGATGTTTTTATTGGCGGTGCCATGTTTCATAAAGGAAGATTTCTGATTCAGCAGGCAAATGGACAATTTAAAACTGCCGATTTGCTTGCCCGGCACTGATGGTCCATCTAAAAATTCCGAAGATATGGGCGTATTGTTATTTGATGCAGATCATGGATGGAGATCTGGATCTGTATATTGTAAGTGGAAGTTATGAAATGCAGGCAAATTCGGAGGCATTGCAAGACCGATTGTATATCAATGACGGAAAAGGAAAATTCTCGCAGAATATAACTGCACTTGCCAAAGTTCCTGAAAAGTGGCTCTTGTGTGAAAGCAGCTGATTATGATCGGGATGGCGATCTGGACCTTTTTATAGGTGGAAGGGTTGAGCCTGGTGCTTATCCGAAATCGGTTTCCAGTTATATATTGCGAAATGACTCATCCAATGGACAGGTCAAATTTAAAGATGTTACCTCAGAAATTGCACCGGAACTTGTAAATATCGGTCTTGTCTGTGATGTGCTCTGGACGGATTTTGACAATGACGGCTGGGTAGATTTGATGGCAGCCGGTGAATGGATGCCAGTTGACTTTTTTCAAAAATGAAAAGGGTAAATTTAAAAAACATGCTTCCGGACTGGAAAATCAAAAAGGGTTATGGAGTACTTTGACCACTGGTGATTTTGATAATGACGGCGATATGGATTATCTGGCAGGAAATCTGGGATTGAACTCCTTGAACAGAGCAAACGATAAGCAGCCAATCGGTATGTATGCGAAGGATTTTAACAAAGATGGATATTTTGATGCAATCCCAACAGTTTTTTACAGAGGCAAGGATAATACTTATAAAGAATTTCCATACAATACACGTGATGAAATGGGCAAGCAGATTATTCAGGTCCGGCAGCGTTTTCAGGAATATGGGAAATTTTCCGATGTCGGGATTACAGATATTTTTAAACCGGAAGAATTAAAAGATGCGCTTGTATTAAAAGCAAACTGGCTGAAAAGCAGTTATATTGAAAATCTGGGAAATGGTAAGTTCAAAATGCATGAATTACCTGTTGAGGCGCAGTTTGCACCCATTTTTGGTATGGTGTCAGAAGATGTTGATCGGGATGGAAATCTGGATGTGATTTTATGCGGAAACGATTTTGGGTCAGATGTTTCGATTGGAAGATATGATGCGCTTAATGGATTGATATTGAAGGGAAATGGAAGAAGGCGGATTTAAATCGCTGAACTTTGAAAAGGGCGGTTATGCGGTTACAGGAAATGCAAAAGCAATGGTCAAGTTGTCAGGTACCAAACGATAAGGTTCTCTCGATCACTTCGCAGAACAAAGATTCTCTCAGGTTTCATGAAATGCAGCTTGTGACTAAATCGTATCCTGTTTCTACCATTGGAAAATACAGCCCTTTTAAAACTTAAAAACGGTAAAACCAGACGGGAAGAGTTGAATTATGGCTCATCCTTTTTATCCCAATCAACACATAAACTTCTTTTGCCGGAATATGTATTAAGCGCAGAAGTTATTGATTCAAAAGGAATAAAAAGAAAAGTGAAATAACATTAAAGGATTTGAACGCAAAAGAGCAATCGCCTCCAGGCGATTGCTCTTTTTTTTTATTCGGTACATAAGATGTAAAGATACGCTTGTTAAGTTTTTCCTAAAAATAGGCCATTCTCCAGATATACTTGCACTAATCAAAATTAGGTTGTGAAGTGCCAATTTTGCCAAATTTTCTGTTAAAGTCTATAAGAGTACTATTTATTGGAATAGTACAACAGTTGTGCTTTTTCTAAGTAAAAATACTATTGTCAAATTTTAAACTACTTGTTGCACTTTTTGTATAAACATAGGATTATTCAAATATTAAGATATAACCAAAATTGGAATTTTCTAATATGAAAACATTGCTATTGACTTATATTAAGATTGTTACCTACCTTTGACATATCAAAAGCAAACGAAAAAGCGCTTTTAGATTATTGGAGTAGAAATTGAATATTAATTTAACTATATCTGTAAAGTACAATTCTTAACAGAAAGATTAAACAACATAAAACATTAAAGACATCATGAAAAAAACAATCTTAGCAATCGCAGTTTTGGTGGGAGTATCAACTGCAAGTTTTTCTTACGCAAACGAAAAAAACAACAACAGTTCAGCAGCTGCAATTGAATTGGTTTCTGGTGACAACGTTACTTTCCGTTTGAAACTTGAAAGCGTAAAAGAAAAATCTTCTGTAATTATTAAAGACGATTTCGGAACTGTGCTTTATAGCTCTGCTATTCCTAAGTCTGAAAACTACTCGAAAGTATTTGACCTTTCTAATTTGTTGGATGGTAACTATACTTTCATCGTGAACAACGGTTCAGAAATCACTGAAAAACCTTTCGTTATTGCTACTGAAACAAAACGTTTGGTAACTGCGGTTAAATAAGGAATTCAAGGTTTTTTGAAATAACAGAAAAGGAGAACAGCATAGCGTGTTCTCCTTTTCTGTTTTTGTTGGTTTGGTTTCCTTGGATGATTAATTTTCCGTGCAGAATCCACAATGTCGTATCCCAGGATTATGCCTGCATTCGTTATGCCTAGCATTTGTTTTGGAGTATTTCATGTGACGGAATAAATTCCGCGGCTACCATATCGGTCATGCCTACGGCATTTAGTTTCGGGAGATATTTTGTTGATGGTTGGAAATTTGTTGTTCCGCAATTCGATTGTTTTCCCACGGAATGAATTCCGCGGCTACCATATCGGTCATGCCTACGGCATTTAGTTTCGGGAGATATTTTGTTGATGGCTGTCGAAATTTGTTGTTTCACCGATTACGTGAATTTAGTGTAAATTCCACGGAATAAATTCCGCGGCTACCATATCGGTCATGCCTACGGCATTTTTTTGTAGTTTCGGAAGAATATTGATTGATACATTTTCGCCATCTTTCGATAATTTAAATCTGAACAACCTAATGCCGTAGGCATGACCGACATTGTAGCGCTGGGTTTTAACCCTGGATACATATAATAAAAGCCGAAATCATGAATGCCATTTGGTCATGATTTCGGCTTTTAGATTTGCTAAAAACAAGGTGCGTTATAATTTAAAAATCACACCAAAATTGACATTTCCCTGTACAAAGAAGAAATGCTGCGCGGCTCTGTCTGTCGGTAAAATTGGTCGTCAGGATATTCGGCATGTTAATAAATCCGCCTTTTGCTTCTCCCTGAATGAAAAAGTGTTTGAAGAAAGTAACGTTAAGTCCCGTTACCAGATCCATTCCATAACCTGCCACATGCCATTGGTCATTTTCTGCATAATTTAAGCAAAGTAACATCCGACTTTGGATAAAGAACGCCGGCACCAACACCTTCAATGAAATTAATGTCAATGTTTTTAATCTTCAATGCTCTCTGATCAAAAAGATTATCCATTCTTCTTACTTCCAGATTCAGATAATTCAAACCGTTGGTATGTTCAAATCTCAGAAAATCTGGAGTAAGTTTTATCGGGTCATTGTTATAAGTCTTATCATATTCAGTTCCGGTTCCGGCAATATCACCATTTATTTTGACAGTCTGATCCTGCTTCATCACATATTTCATGTGATCGAAGCCGAAGGAAATACTATACTTCGAATTGAAATAATATCCAATTCTGAAATTATACTGAGGAATTGTAATTTTTGAAGGATTGAAATAACGTAGAGAGAAACCGGTCTGACGATCTTTTGCCACCACATCTTTCAATGTAAAATTATAATCGTTTCCTTTAAAATGAATGTCTGATTTGGTATAAGCACTTTGGTTCCAGCCCCAGGAAACAAATATTTTACCTTTTTGATTATGAGCTTGTGCGAAATCGTAAGTTTGTGAATACGCGAAAAAAGCCTGCATAACAAGTATGCTGACGAGGAATAATTCTTTTCATAAATTATTGATAGAAGAGATATAATTAAACAAATACACCGACTTATTTCTATGTATCTGTATTTTAAACTAGTGGTTTAATTGATTTTTATAAAATTAAAGTTCATGCTTAAACCAATGAAATGAACCGTACGAGCAAATTTAGAAAGATTGTATTTATTTAATTAGTAATCGGAGGCTAGCTTCGTGAGCGAAAAACCGGAAATATTAACATTTTTAATTTTTTTCTAATGCATATTAGAATTGGATTTTTAATCTCATATTTTAAGATTCAATATAAAAACAAAACCGCCGCAGAAAGTGAATTCTGCGGCGGTTTTTAGTTAGAATGCTTACCTTTTTCTAATACTTCATTACCTGTTTATCTTTACTGCTTTTGAAATGCAAGATCAATTACCCGGCAGGTTCTTAAAATTTCTTCCGGTTTAACTGCAAGTTCCGCACCTTCAACAATGGCTTCATATACATTGTCGTAAAACGGCATATAATCTCCCGGCTTCACTTTCTACAATACCGGTAAATTCCGGACTGAAGATAATTTTCCCCAACGATTTTCCGGTTCAACACCCCAGGGTTTTTGGTCAGGTAAAATATTTTTGCGTAAAGTTTCTTCCTGAGGATCCAAGCCGCCTTTAATGAAAGAGCCTTTGGTGCCATGAATTGTATAACGAAGGAAGTTTTCATAAACCATCAGACTTGATTTCAAAACCACCAGTTTATCAGCATATCCTAATCTGACATCAAAATAATCATCGATTTCACTATTCGGACGAACACTTCGAACTTCTGCTGTAACCGTTTCCGGCGTTCCAAACAAGGTAAGTGCCTGATCAAGCAAGTGTGGTCCAAGATTATATAAATTTCCGCCAACATCAACTTTTTTCTCTTTCCATGATTCCGTCGGAACAACCGGACGGAAACGATCATAGCGGCATTCATATTCAATAATATCACCAAGTTTTCCTTCGGCCAGTAATTTTTTGATCGTCAGAAAATCAGAATCCCAGCGACGGTTCTGATAGGCTGTCAGTATTAATCCTTTTTCTTTTGCAAGCGCTACCAGCTGTTTTGCTTCTTCCTCAGTTGCCGAAAATGGTTTTTCAATCACCACATGTTTGCCATTTTCCAGCGCGTCCATTGCGTACTGAAAATGGGTATCGTTGGGCGTACAGATAAAAACAAGATCAATTTCCGGGTCGCTCAAAAGCTCGTCGATTGAACGGGCATTTTCTATGGAAGCGTCAAATTCCTGTGCTTCATTTTTACTTCTTTCAACAGCTGTTTTTAATTTAAAACGAGGATTAACTGAAAGAAAAGGCGCATGGAAATACCGGCCGGAAAGTCCGAAACCGATAAGGCCAACATTAAGAATTTTTGAAGACATAATAAATGGAATAGATGAATGATAAATAAAGGAATTCGCCGGGCAAATTCCTATTGAATAATTCTTGTTGCAAAGTTAACTTTTAGAGGCTGAGGGCAAAATAATATAGGAATTTCGGAATGTTGTTGCTGACGTCATGCCTGCTCCCATAATTCTTTTACCTTCAACAAATCTCTTTTCATTGCATCAAAAACAACTTTTGGTGCAACCGTAATTTTATCGGCTCCCTGATCTGCTCCACCAAGCGGATATTCCAGGTGCAGACAAACCGGTGCCTGGATATTGTTGTCTTTCAATAATTTGAAATATGTTTTAAAATCAACCATACCTTCTCCAAGCGGTACGTTTTTCGGTCCCCATTTTCCATTAGTTTTTTCCCACATGAAATCTTTTAAAACAATGGTTTTGATGCTTGGTTTTATTAATTCATAACCTGTCTGCCAGGAAAGTCCACCTTCCAGTGTTGCGTGCCTGATATCATATTGTGCACCCATGTGGTTCAAATCTGCTTTTTGCAGTAATTCCCAGATTTCAAACAGTGATGCACCAACCATTCTTCCTGCATGATTTTGATAACAACCGGTAATGCCAAGTTTCGTATTAAGCTGACTCAAAGCCGCCACTTTATTTCTGATATTCATCCAGCGACTGTGGAATTGTTTTCTGGTCATTGTATTTATACCAGTTCATCCGGTAATATTTTATTCCCTGCGCCGCGGCAACTTCCAAGTACCTTTTTATCCAGAGGATTATTTGCATCTTCAATAGCAGTTGCCATTAGTAACGGTGAAAAACCTACTTTTTTCATCGCTTCAACAGCAAGCGGCAAATCATTTTCGACACGTTCGGGCAGTACATGTCCTTTTGGGCGAACTGTCAGATCTATGCCATCAAAACCAATTTCTTTTGCTGCTTCTGCCATGTCTTTATAATTCAAAAACTGCAAATGTTTTGAGAAAATATTGATTTTTGGAATGTTAGCTGCAGGCGTAGAATTTTTGGAAAATACTTCCGCAGTGAGCAATGGAATCATGCCTGCCGGCAAGTGCGGTATTGATAAGAAAGTTTCTACGGGACAATGGATCTAGGCATAATTCGGTATTTGGATTGACTGCGTTAATGAATGAAAATGCGGAATCACTGATAGTATAAAGGAGACGAACAATGAAACTTACTACCCGTAGCAAATGCCATATTTAAGTGAATTATTCGAACGGATCTGATAGTAAAGTAGCTCAGAAATGCCGATCTTCACAGTAGTACAAAATATTGTTGTAGCGGTTTGTTCAAAAGGTTCATAGGTTTTAAATGATTTGTCGCCCACAAAATGTGATTACTGTATTTAAATTGTGGTATTTTTGTATCATGAATACATTGCCTGTTACAATCCGTTTTCAAGAATTATCCGAGTTGGATACTGTTGCGGCTTCTTTGCTACAGTTGGGAGAAAATGTTCCGGTTTGGCTGTTTGATGGGCCTATGGGCGTTGGTAAAACCACATTGATTAAAAAGCTTTGCGAGCTTCTAGGCGTTCAATCCATCGTGCAAAGTCCTACCTTTTCCATTGTCAATGAATATATTACAAAGGACAGGAAACGTAATTTATCATTTTGATTTTTACAGGATCAGAAGTGAAGTAGAAGCCTTGGATATTGGTATTGAAGAATATTTTGATTCCGGCGGATTTTGTTTTGTAGAGTGGCCGGAAAAAATAGAATCACTTTGGCCGTATCCGCATTTATTAATAAAACTAAGTTCCGACGAAACCGGCGAACGTGTGTTGGAAATTAATGAAGTGAAAAGCTGATCAATTAAATATCCTCAAATAACTCACCAAGTATAAATTTATTTTTTTACCTATTCCATGGCACAACCGCAAATAAAGGGTTTTGAAGAATTGGCAAAACAGTCGGCACTTTATCCGCAGGAGTCATTACTGGCAACCCGGAAAAATCAGAATTCCTTACTTATTGGTTTGCCAAGGGAAGTTTCATTACAGGAAAACCGCATCGCTTTAACACCGGATGCAGTCAGTATTCTGGTGAGAAACGGACACGAGGTTTGGGTAGAAAAAAATGCAGGCAAAAGCGCCAATTTTTCAGATCATGATTACAGTGAAGCTGGTGCAAGCATTGTTGCCGGACCTAAGGAAGTTTATCAGGCCAATCTGATTTTGAAAGTGGAGCCATTGGTTGAAGAAGAATTCGCTTTTATCAAAGCCGGTACTACGCTTATTTCCGCACTGAATTTGCCAACACTGGAAAAGAAATATTTTGAACAGACTTAAATGAAGCCAAAATTACCGGCATTGGTTATGAATTAATAGAGGATCAGGTAGGAGGTAAACCCATAATCCGGGCAATGGGTGAAATTGCAGGAAGTACAGTTTTGCTTATTGCAGCAGAATATTTATCTAATCCGAACGGCGGCCGTGGTATTATTCTGGGTGGAATTACTGGCGTTCCTCCAACAAAAATCGTAATTCTTGGGTGCAGGTACCGTAGCCGAATACGCTACACGCGCGGCGCTGGGTTTTGGTGCAGACATCAAAATTTTTGACAAACATATTTATCGTTTACAAAGACTGAAATATTCTATCGGACAAAATCTTTACACTTCAATTATAGATTCGGATACTTTGGCAGAGGCAATCAGCCGTGCTGATGTTGTGATAGGTACCATGCGTGCAGAAAATGGGATGAGTCCGATGGTGGTGACAAAAGAAATGGTTGCAGGAATGAAACAGGGTTCTGTGATTATTGATGTGAGCATCGATCAGGGGGGATCTTTTGAAACTTCCAAAATGACAACACACAAACATCCGACATTTAAATATAAGGATGTCATTCATTATTGTGTTCCAAACATTCCTTCGCGCGTAGCCAACACGGCAAGTACGGCATTGAGCAATGTTTTTTTACCTTTTTTACTACAAACCGGAACAATTGGCGGCATAGAAGAAATGATTTATGCAAATCGTTGGTTTATGAAAGGAGTGTATTGTCATAAAGGAACATTAACCAATTCGCACATCGCACGGAGTTTCAACATGCGTTACAAAGATCTGACGCTGTTGCTCGCAGCGAGAATGTAGGTAGGTTTTAGCTATTAGCGGTTAGCTTTTAGCCTAAGCTAGTCGTGAAGAAACTTGACATCAAATAATTAACTAATAAATCAAAAACGGCTAACAAGCGAAAAGCTAACGGCCAAAAGCTAATAGCCAACAGCTAAAAAATTATGATTAACAACAGCAATGAAAATGCCATGATGGACGATGCCAACTCACCTGAGTTGAACCGGAAATTGATGGGATATGTGTCACAGGATTTTGTCCGGGTTTCGGATCAGTTAAAAGATGCTTCTTATCAGATACGTAAAAGAGGATTTTCTGAAAACCCGATTTTTGTTATTACAAATGAAGAAGTAGATCTGGGTGTTTTACTGATCGGATCCACCGAAATGACGAACCGTTATAATTACAGAGCGTCTTATATGCAGGAGTTTTTAGACCGGAAATTAATAGGAGAGGAGTCAGTTGACCTGTTTAAAGAGAATTACAAAAATCCGGATGAATATTGCTGTCTTTTTGCATTAATCGGAGATTTTTCCGGTTTTATTTTTGTCCCTTATCCGGAGGATAATTAAAATAATTCTATTTAAGATATATTTTTCAATCAAGCTGCTGCTCAAACTTTTGGGTAGCAGCTTTTTTATTTGCCACATTTTATTTGAAAAATGCCTAACTAAAAGGATTTAGTGATTAAAAGACAATTAAAAATGTATTTTATACAATTATTAAATATTAATAAGAATGTCATTAAGAGACTAATTAAAATTATTTAATTACGAATATATATTAGCATATTTGCTTAACAGCCAGAACATCAAACCAATATTTGGTGATTTTGTCATGCAACCTATGTTTTATTTTAAAAAAGTAAATTGTTTATGAAAGAAAAACTACTAAAAATTTTCCTGAAAGGTTTTGTGCCATTTGGGGTATTTTTGTTATTTTGCCTTAACCGTGTCTGCTCAGGAACGGACTGTTTCAGGTAAAGTAACAGACGAAAAAGACCAGGGACTTCCTGGTGCCACTGTAACTATTAAAGGAACTTCCAAAGGATCTAATGCAGATGCGAATGGAAAATATTCTATTGCCGGAGCCAAATCAACGGATGTTTTGGTAATCTAGTACAATTGGTTATGTTAAGACAAGAAATTACGATCGGTAACCGCATGGCTATTGATATCAAACTTGAACCCGATGTTGCCAACCTTCAAGAAGTTGTTGTAACCGCCTTGGGTATCAAAAAAGATACAAGGAAACTTGGTTATTCTGTAACGTCAGTTGAGGGTACATGCATTCAATCAGGCACGTGAAACAAACGTTGTGAATTCACTTCAGGGTCGTGTGGCAGGTTTGAATATCAGTCCTGCAAGCGGTGGTCCTGCATCTTCTTCCCGTATTAACCTTAGAGGTGTTAGTAACTTTCAAGGAGGTAGCCCTCTTTTTGTAATTAACGGTGTTCCAATGGATAACACTCCAAAAGGAACTAGCTAGGAGAATGGGGTGGTGCTGATAACGGTGATGGTATTGGTAACATCAACCCGGATGATATCGAAACTATGACCGTTCTTAAAGGTGCAAGTGCTGCGGCTTTATATGGTACACGAGCTGCAAATGGTGTTATTTTGATCACTACGAAATCCGGTAGTAAAAATTCTTCTCTTTCAGTTGAGTTCAATAGCAATACTGCAATTTGATAAAGTAATTAACTACACTGATTTTCAGTACGAATATGGTCAGGGTCAGCAAGGACAGAGACCAACAGACGTTAACAGCGCAAGAAACTCCGGTATCTATAGCTGGGGTGAGAAAATGGACGGAGCGCCATACACGCAGTTTGACGGCAAGCAATATGCTTATTCTCCTGTAAAAGATAACATCAATAAGTTTTACAGAACTGGTGCTACTTATACCAATACTGTTTCAGTTTCAGGTGGTGGTGAAAGAAACAGTTTCCGTTTGTCTCTTTCAAACATGAGTGCTGATGCAGTTTTGAGAAACAGCGGTGTTAACAGAAAAACAATTAATTTGAACCTTACTCAAAAAGTAACAGACAAATTGGATGTTAGCGTAATGGCCAACTACATTGATCAGCAGGATAAAAACAGAGCTCAGTTAAGTGATGCGCCGATGAACGCTAATTACGGTATAACATTCCTTGCGAGCAGCTTTAACCAGGAAGCTTTGAAACCAGGTTATGATCCTGTAACAGGCGCTGAGTTGACATTCAGTGATGATACTTACAAAACGAATCCATGGTTTGTTGTAAATCAATACAAAAATACGCAGGACAGAAAACGTCTTATTACTGCTATTACTTCAAAATATCAGTTTGCTGACTGGATTTATCTCCAAGGACGTATCGGTTATGACTTAATCAATGATGCAAACTTTGGTATCACACCATGGGGAACGGCTTTTTCAAGTAAGGGATCTGTTGGCAACGGCAAATCACAAACTACTGAAATGAACGTTGACGGACTTCTTGGAATTAACAAAAAGATCGGGGATGATTTTGGTGTAAACCTTGCTTTGGGAGCTAACCTAAGAAAAAATAAAGCAGAAAGTGTATCTGTTGGTGGTGGTACTTTAAGCATTCCATATTTGTACACATTGTCAAATACATTGACAAAAAGCCAGGGATATGGATACAATGAAAGACAAGTTCAGTCGGGTTATTACACAGCTGACTTCGATTTCAAAAGCTATCTGACATTATCTACAACTGGTAGATATGACATCTACTCAACACTACCATCTAAAAACAGAGGGATTTTTGCACCTTCGGTTTCAGGTAGCTTTATTTTCTCTGAGCTTTTCAAAGTTCCATCTATGGATTTTGGTAAAATCAGAGCTTCTTACGCGCAAACAAGTGGTGAAGCATTTAATGCTTACTTGACGAGCCAGTATTATTCTTTGGGTAATACTATCAATGGTTTGCCACAAGGAGGTTTCAGTTCTCAGCTTCCTAACATTAATTTGAAGCCTTATCGTTTGAAAGAGCTTGAAATTGGATTTGAAACTAAATTCCTTCAAAACCGTATCGGACTTGATGTTGCCTATTTCAACCGCAAAACGAAAGACGAAATTGTGAACGGACCTTTGTCTACAACAACAGGTTATACATCGCAGGTATTGAACCTTGGTTCAACAAAAAATGAAGGTGTTGAGTTGTTGTTAACGATTACTCCGGTTCAGACATCTACTTTCAAGTGGGATATTTCCTTCAATGCAACAAAGGTGAAGAACACAATTGTTGATATTGATGGTTTGAATGCTGACGGAACGCCTAAAACGAAAATCTTTGGTTTGGGAACTTACCGCCCGCTGAATGCAAATATTGCTCACGTAAGAGGAATGGCGGCTGCTCAGGTAATGGCTTATGATTACAGCTATAACGCATCGGGACAAATGATCATCGGATCGGATGGTATACCGGTTCGTGGTGAGTTGAAACCAATGGGTTCTACTTTACCAAAAATATACGGTGGTATCAACAACTCATTTAATTACAAAGCTTTCTCACTTACTTTCTTGTTTGATTACAAGTTTGGCGGAAAAGTGTTGTCTGCAACAAATCACTATTCTATTGTAGATGGACTTAACAAAATGACACTTGTAGGAAGAGAAACAGGTGTTGTAGCAGAGGGAGTTACAGCAGATGGTGCGACCAATACACTAAATGTACCTGCTCAGACGTATTATTCGAAATTGGTAACGAATGTTTCCAAAATAAACGTTTTCAGTTCGGATTTTATCAAACTTAGACAAGTTGTGTTTAGCTACAATCTGCCTTCTAAATGGTTTAACAACAAGTTGCCATTCGAAGGAATTTCGGTATCTGCTGTGGGAAGAAACCTTGCCACCTTATTGAAACATACCAAAAACTTCGATCCTGAAGCTGGTTTTTCTTCAAATGTAGGTTATGCAGGTGTGGAAGGATCGCAGTATCCGGCAACAAGGTCTTATGGTTTTACAGTGAACGCGAGATTCAAAAAATAATGACTATGAAAAGATTTTCAATATATAGTGTTTTTCTGGTCCTGTTTGTAATGGCGGGATGTACAGATAAATTTGATGAAATAAATACGGATCCAACCCAGTCAAGTGAGTCGACCTGGGATCCCAATTTCTTTCTTCCAAATGCGCAGATCAGTTATATCAACCTTGGTTATGGCAATATCATCTACCAAAGTTTGTTCATGCAGATCCTTGCTTCTACGTTTTCTTATTATGGAAATGGAGATAAATATGTAAATACACAGAATTCGACCAGTTACCAGGGAAGCATTTTTGGAACTACCTACAACGTAGGAAGACTTCTTGCTGAAATGGAACGTTTAAGTGAAGGAAAAGATCAGTATACCAACTTGTATAATGTTGGTAGAATCCTTCAGGTAATGAATTTCCAGCAGGGAACTGATACTTACGGTGATATTCCTTATTCAGAGGCTTTTAAAGTAAAAGACGGAGTTTCTACGCCAAAGTATGATACGCAGCAGGCAATTTATGCAGCTATGCTTCCTGAGCTTGAATCTGCTATCAATGGTTTGGATGCTACAAAACTGAAACCAACTGGGGATTTATTCTATGCCGGCGATATTGCTAAATGGAAAAAATTCGGTTATTCATTGATGCTTCGTGTTGCTATGCGTTTGACGAAAGTAGATCCTGCAACAGCAAAAACATGGGCTGAAAAAGCTGCTGCCGGCGGAACATTTACTTCAATTGATGACAACGCAAGAATCGTTGCTGATGCTGCTAATGCAAACTCGGCAATCTACGGTGTATATCAGGTAACTGATGATTTTCGTGAACTGCGTTTTTCTAAAACGCTTATTGATAACCTGAAATCTGCCGGTGATCCACGTTTAAGTGCAATTGCGGAAGTTCCGGCAGCCGGTGCTGCGGCGAACGCAAATCAGACACTGGTTGGAGACAATTCTGCTGCTGTACAAATGGGTTTGCCAAACGGTTTTGACCTAATCGGTGGTGCTACGGATATTACAAAAAGTGCAGGATATCCTGGTGCAACAGGAACAGGAAATGACATCGCGCCTCTTGGAAAATATTCAAGACCACGCATTTCTGTTTATCTTGAAAAGAAACGGTACACTTGAAGTGTTGACATACCCTGCAACTGAACTTCTTCTGGCGGAAGCAAAAGCAAGAGGATGGAATGTTCCGGGAACTGCTGCTGATCACTATAAAAATGGTGTAGTTGGCGGTATGACCACACTTGCTCAGCTTGATGCATCTGCTGCGATTACTACTGCAACTGCCGAAGCATTTGCTGCTGCACATCCTCTGGATGCATCTTCACTTGATGCTTCTCTTAATATGATCAATACGCAATACTGGATTGTAACAGGAACTGTGTTTGACTTCATGGAGAACTGGAGTAACTGGAGAAGATCAGGTTATCCTGTTTTGACACCGGTGAATTATCCAAGTAATGTAACCAATGCAACAATCCCGAGACGAATGATTTATTTGTCAACTGAGATTATTACTAATGGTACAAGCTACACGGAAGCGGTTAGCCGTCTTTCAGGTGGAGATAAATTGACAGGAAGAGTTTGGTGGGATAAATAATATTTCGCTTAAATAATTTGACTAAAAAAACTTCAACGCATTGTTGAAGTTTTTTTAGTTTTTATATAATATCTTTCGTTACATTTTTCATAATATTTTCATGTTGACGAATAAGAAGTTGCCGCGTTTCATACTTACCGATATTTTTACTCAGCTTTCTCATTTCTGATGTGAAAGCCCAACAACCGCTTTTTCAATTACTGACACCAAAACAGACCAATATTGAATTTCGTAACGACATTAATGAAGACGAAAGTCTGAATGTAATGGCTTATGAATATTTTTATAATGGCGGCGGTGTTGCCGTTGGTGATGTGAATAATGATGGGTTTGATGACCTGTTTTTTACATCAAACATGAAATCCAACAAGCTGTATCTAAATCTTGGGGCGTCAAACGGCGCGAGGTATTAAAGTTTAAAGACATAACAAGTTCAGCGGGAAAAGGTCTGGAAGGCAGAAAAGGTGGCTGGAAAACGGGCGTTACGATGGCCGATGTAAACGGCGACGGATTGCTGGATATTCACATTTGTTACTCTGGAAAAGTGGATGATGAAACCAGAAAAAATCAGCTTTTTATAAATCAGGGAGTCAAAAATGGCTCGGTTAGTTTTTTAGAACAGGCAAAAGAATACGGACTGGATAATATCAGTTACAGCACACAAGCCAATTTTTTTGATTTTGATAACGATGGCGATCTGGATATGTTCCTTTTGAACCACAGTGTCAAAAAAATTGATAACATGGAATTAGCCAATTTTCGTAAGGAAACGGATGAACTGGCGGGAAATAAATTATTTGAAAATAAGAATAACAAATTCATAGAAGTAACTAAAAAAGCAGGAATTTATCAATATCCGTTAACCTTTGGTTTGGGTGTTGCCATTGCCGATATCAACCAGGATGGCTGGCAGGATATCTACGTAACGAATGATTATAACGAGCCGGATTATCTATATATCAACAATGGAGACGGCACTTTTCGTGAAGATTCTCAAAATTGTTTCCGGCATCTTGCCCAGTTTTCTATGGGTATTGATATTGCTGATTTTAATAATGATGGTTTGCCTGATATCATGTCGCTGGATATGCTTCCGGAAGATAATCAGCGCCAGAAACTTTTGCAGCTTCAGGAAAATTACGAATCTTTTGAATTGATGATGAAGCAAAATCTGTACAAACAGTACATGCGGAATATGCTTCAATTGAATAATGGCGACGGGACTTTTAGTGAAATCGCACAGATTTCTGGTGTTTCCAATACGGATTGGAGCTGGTGCCCGCTTTTAGCTGATTTTGATAATGATGGATATAAGGATTTATTTGTCAGCAACGGTTATTTAAGAGATTATACCAACAAAGATTTTCTAAAATACTGGGGAGATTATAAGATTAGAAAGAGCGGTAAGTAAAGAACCATTTTTACTGATGGATCTGATAAAAGCAATGCCGTCAACCAAACTTGCAAACTACATTTTTAAAAATAATAAAGACCTGACTTTTACGTAAAATGCAGGATACCTGGGGATTAAATAATCCTTCTATTTCCAGTGGCGCTGTTTATGCGGATCTGGATAATGACGGCGATCTGGATCTGGTGGTGAATAATATTAACGAACCTGCTTTTGTATATCAGAACATGGGTCGCGAACAATTGAAATCTTCTTACTTGCAAATAAAACTAAAACAGCCGGAGGGAAATATCAATGCAGTTGGGGCGAAAGTTTATTTGTTTTCAAAAGGAAAACAGCAATATCAGGAAGTGAATCCGAACCGTGGATATTTGTCTTGTCTGCCGGTGAAACTTCATTTTGGATTAGGAAATGATACCCAGGTTGATTCTGTGAAAATAATATGGCCGGATCAGAAGGAACAATATTTGACCAACGTTGAAGCCAATCAATTACTGGTTAGTTGAAAAACAATCGGGCAAATTGAAAAAAGTAAAAACAGATCAGAAAAAGGAAAAAACGGTTTTTACAAAAGCAGATAATCTGATAACGTATCAGCATGAGGGTTTCAATGAAAATGATTTCAAAAGACAGCCATTAATGTTGTCTATGTATTCCCAAACCGGTCCGATTATTGCAAAAGGCGATGTGAACAAGGATGGTTTGGAAGACATTTATATTAGTGGAGATCAAAATAAACAGGCAAAAATATATTTGCAGGATTCAAAAGGTGAATTTAAAGAAATGCCTGGTTTTGCAATTGGAGACGAAAACTTATCCGGAAATTCGGCTGCGCTTTTCTTCGATGCCAATGGGGATGGTTTTGATGATCTGTACATTGCCAAAGGTGGATATTCACTTTTTGAACCAAATACATTTTCGCTTCAAGACGAAATATACCTGAATGACGGAAAAGGGAAACTCAACCTGGCCGTATTGTCGATGCCAAATATGAAGGCAAGCAGCAAATCCTGCGTCAGAGCCTGTGATTATGATGGAGATGGTGATCTGGATCTATTTGTTGGCGGCAGGATAATTCCGGGGCGTTATCCGGAAGCACCGACTTCATTTCTTTTGACCAATAACGGAAAAGGAGAATTTACGGTTGCAACGGTTCCTTTTTCAAAAATTGGAATGGTTACCGATGCGCAATGGGCAGATCTTGATGACGACGGAAGAAAGGATCTCATTATCTGCGGTGAGTTTATGCCGATTAAGGTTTATGCCAATACGAAAGAAGGTTTTGTAGATAAAACACTTCAATATTTTGCGGAGGAAGAAGTCCGGTTCATGGTCGTCAATGATTATTGAAGATCTGGATGGCGATGGCAAAAAGGATATCGTTGCCGGAAATTTTGGTATTAATTCTCAGATCAAAGTTTCTCACAAGGAACCAGGTGAATTGTATTTTGCAGATTTTGACAAAAACGGTTCCATTGATCCCTTTTTCAGTTTTTATGTTCAGGGGAAATCATATCCATTTGTAAGTCGCGATGAGCTTGAACGACCAGATTTATCCGATGCGCAAGAAATTTGCCTTTTATAAAGATTATGCAAATGCCGGCATCACAGATATCTTTGCGCCGGAAGTTTTAGCAAAAGCAGGAAAACTGGATTTTAACGAAGCGCGTTCCGTTTGTTTTATGAACAAAAACGGGCGTTTTGAAAAACAGATTTTGCCAGTTCAGGCTCAGTTTGCACCAGTAACTTCCATTTTGTACCAGGATTTTGACCGTGATGGAAATAAGGATTTGCTGTTATTGGGAAATAAATCTGACAATCGCTTGAAACTGGGAAGTATGGATGCCAATTACGGATGTTACCTGAAAGGCGACGGAAAGGGAAAGTTCGCATATGTAAGTCAGTCAAATTCCGGACTTTCCGTAGCTGGTGATGTCAAAACGGCTTTTGAAATTACAGTCAAAAAACATCCATATCTGGTAATTGGAGCTTTTAATAAACCCTTGCAATTTTATCAATCTGAGAAAAAGTAATGAAGAAGTTCTTGTTAGTATTTTTGTTTTTTTGCCAATTTGCCCAAGCCCAAAATCCCGGAAAAAATCTTGATTCACATTTGCAGCCCGCGATTTTTGCCATTACGATGGTAATGATCCATGATGTTGCGAATCCGCCAGCCGCCAGCCGGTTTTACACTTATTGTCTTTTGGGAGCACAGGAGATTGTTGCACAAAACAATAAATCAATTGTTTCGCCAACGGCTTATATTAAAGATTTAAATAAAATTGAAATAGAGACTAAGGGTACCTACGATTACAAAATTGCTGCTTTATACTGTATTCTTGAAACCGGGAAAATCATTCTGCCTTCCGGTTATATGCTGGAAGAGGATGAGACAAAACTTGTAGATGCTTTGAAAAAGCAAGGTTATTCGGACGGACTAATTCAACAATCCATATTGGTGGCTCAGGAGGTTGCCAAAAAAATAATCGTTTTTTCTACGCAGGATAATTATTCAAAACTTAGTACAAGATTAAGGTACCGTCCGATAAAAGGGGAAGGCTATTGGTATCCGACACCGCCCGGTTATATTGAAGGTGTTGAACCGCATTGGCGAACAATTCGTCCGGTTATGATTGATTCGAGTGGTCAGTTTAAACCAAAACCGGAAATACCTTTTAGTAAGGACAGTTCCAGTGCTTTTTACAAACTGGCTTATGAAGTGTATTCTGCCGGGAAAAAACCTGAATGAAAAAAGCCGTGCGATCGCTTCGTATTGGGATTGTAATCCATTTGCGATCAATACATCAGGACACATGATGATCGGGTTTAAAAAAATTAGTCCGGGAGGTCACTGGATGAATATTACCAGTATCGTGACAACAAAGGCAAAAGTGGATCTTGATCATGGAATTATGATCCACGCCATTGTTGCCGGAACTTTGATGGATGCATTTATCAGTTGTTGGGACGAAAAATATAAAGGAAGCCGCGTACGGCCAGAAACCGTTATCAACCGGTATATTGATCCCCGCTGGCAGCCACTTTTGCAAACGCCGCCATTTCCGGAATACACCAGCGGACATAGCGTGATTTCCTCCGCCGTAGCCGAAATACTTACTTATTTTTTAGGTGATAATTTCTCATTTACTGATAATACTGAGGTGATTTTTGAATTGCCAACACGAGATTTTACCTCCTTCCGCCAAGCAGCAGAAGAAGCATCTATATCCAGACTTTACGGAGGAATTCACTTTCGGGATGCCATAGAAAATGGACAGGATCAGGGGAAAAGAGTGGGGGCCTTCATAATAGGAAAAATCAAGGAAAATGGAATAAAACCAGCATCTAATTAATAGTGTACGTTTGACAAATAATATTCTGCAAACTGCTGAATTGTGAATTTATTATGATGTAGTTTACAATTAGTAAGAAATATTTTGAAAATAAAATTAAAAATGACCGCAGAAGATAATAGTGTTATTAAAAGTTTTTAGATTTAAGCTTCATTTAAAAACAACCCTTTTAACCTATGCGGAAAAATTTACTTATTTGGTTGCTCACACTTGCTGGAGTCGCCATTTTATCAACTCAGACTTACGCCCAGGACAGACAGGTCTCTGGTAAAGTAAGCGATGAAAATGGAGCCGGTCTGCCCGGCGTGAATGTTTTATTAAAAGGTACGACAAAGGGTACCAATACAGGTGCTGAGGGAGATTTTACAATATCGATGCCAGCAACAGGAACTTTGGTTTTTTCTTCTGTCGGTTTTATCAACAAAGAAGTAGCCGTTTCAGCTTCCACTTCAAATGTTACAATATCAATGGAACCGGATGTTAAAAGTCTGGGTGAAGTTGTCGTTACAGCACTTGGTATTGAGAGAAGTGCAAAATCTCTTACCTATGCTACTCAAAAAATTGACGGAAAACAACTTACAGACGTTCGTGATGCGAACTTTGTAAACACACTTTCTGGTAAAGTAGCGGGTATTGTGGTGACGCAGGGAGCCAGCGGACCTGGATCTGCAACGCGTGTAGTTCTACGCGGTAACCGTTCTATCAGTGGAAATAACAATGCATTGTTTGTAGTTGACGGGGTTCCGGTTGACAACACTGTGCAGGGGCAGGTTGGAAATGATTTCGGTGGAACAAACGGAAGTGACGGTGCATCCAACATCAACCCGGATGATATCGAATCGATGAACGTATTGAAAGGTGCAGCTGCATCGGCACTTTATGGTAGCCGTGCTGCCAACGGGGTAATCATGATCACGACTAAAAAAGGAAAAGCAGGTGCAGTAACTGCAAATATCAACTCAGGCGTTGTTATTGAAAATCCCTTTCTTCTTCCAAAATTCCAGAATACGTATGGACAGGGAGCTGGTGGAGCTACATCTACCTCTTATGGTAGCTGGGGTCCTGCTGCAACCACTTTTCCGGACAATGTAAAAGATTTCTTCCGTACAGGCGTTTCTACCAATAATTCATTTGGTGTTTCTGCAGGTTCAGAAAAGGTTCAGACGTACACCTCTTACGCATACAATGACGTTCAGGGAATTATTCCTAACAACAGCCTGGCGCGTCATACATTTAATATGCGAATTAGTACTCAGTTGACAAAACGTTTTTCAACGGATGCAAAAATCACTTATGTAAACCAGGATATCAAGAACAAACCTAAGTCAGGTGAGGAAAGTGGTCTTGTTATGAACGTTTACAAAGTGCCAAGAAGTGTTGATTTGAACACTTACAAAAAGTATGAAGATGCAAGCTGGTGAGCCAACTTACTGGACGTCTTCTTCTATTTACATGAATCCTTACTGGACAATGAACAAGACGTCGGATGACGAAAAACGTAACCGTACGACAGCTCTTGGTTCTGCTAAATATAATCTGACTGACTGGCTTAACGTACAGGGTCGTATAAGCTATGACCGGTACGATGACCGCGTCAACAGAAGCTGGGCAAACCGTACATTGCTTTTCGCAGGTCCGGGTGGTTCTTACCAGGATTATTCCGTTGCTATTCTTGAAAAAAACCTTGACGTAATCGTTTCAGGTAATAATAAAATCGGCAAAGATATCGCAGTGACTTACAACTTCGGTGCTGGACAAACTTACAAGCGTTACTCGCAGGTTGGTGGTAATGCAAATGGTTTGCTGGTTCCTAACAAGTTTGACCTTTCATTTGCGTCATCACTTTCACAGATTGCTAATTTCAGTGAGAAAGAACTACATTATGTTTTTGGAACTGCATCGTTTTCTTACAAAGATTTCTTCACAGTAGATGCAGCTGCGCGTAACGACTGGTCTTCTACATTGCCAAAACCTTATTCGTTTTTCTATCCTTCATTTGGTGCTAACCTGATCCTTACAGAAGCATTACAACTTCCAAAAGTGATCAGTTTTGCAAAAATCCGCGGATCGTGGGCACAAGTAGGTAATGATACTGATCCATACCTTTTGTCTCAAACATATACGTTTACACAAGGAGGTACAGGTGGTTATATTTATCGTGACCCAACTCAGCCTGCTACGAATCTGAAACCGGAAATTTCCTCTTCCACAGAATTTGGACTTGATTTGCGTATGTTTGATGGAAGACTTGGACTTGATGTAACATTGTACAACTCGAACACAGTGAATCAGTTACTATCACTTTCATTGGCACCGGCCAGCGGTTTCTCGCAGCAGTTTATCAATGCAGGAAAAATCAATAACAAAGGATTTGAGATTTCCCTGACTGCTAAAGCAGTTAAAACAGATAACTTCAACTGGGACGTAACCTTGAACCTTGCACGAAACAAAAACAAGATTGTCAGACTTGATCCTAACGTTAAAACGAGCATTCCTGGGTGGTGGATTTGGCCGTACTGCAACACCGGTTGTAGAAGAAGGCGGATCTTATGGTGACATGATAGCACAACGCTGGAAGAGAGATGCTCAGGGAAGATTTGTTGTTACTGCACCGGATTCCTCAGGAAACAATGGTGGAAAACCAGTAGTTAGCTGATGAAAATGAATACATCGGAAACTTTAATCCGAAGTTGACAGCAGGTTTGAACAACTCGTTCAGATACAAGCGGTTTGTAGCGAGCTTCCTGATTGATGGTCGTTTTGGTGGCGTAATGACATCAGGAACAGCAGCGAACCTTGCATTCGACGGAACAGGCGATTTCACAACAGATCACCGTGACGGAGGCTGGGTACTACCAGGTGTAACTTCTACCGGAGAAGCCAACACAGACGCCAATTAATGCGGAGACGTTCTGGACAACTGTATCAGGTGGACGTTATTCGTGGGGTGAGTTCTTTACTTACTCTGCTACCAATGTTCGTTTGAGAGAACTTTCGGTTGGGTTACGACATTCCTACCGGACAAGAACTTTTTCATCAAATCAGCAAGACTTTCATTCGTAGCACGTAACCTGTTCTTTATTTACAGAGGTTCGTCGACGCTGGATATTCCTGGAATGAGCAAAACGCAAGCTGCCTTTTGATCCGGATGTGAACCTGGGTGCTGGTAACTTCCAGGGTATTGAATATGGAAACCTTCCTTCAACAAGGACAATCGGATTGAATCTGAAACTCGGATTCTAGTAAAAACCACTTCTTTTGATAATAACAATGAGCATTTTAAATAAATATAAAAAACTTGCATTAGCCGGTATGGTACTCGGCTCGGCGGGTCTTATGCAGGCTTGTACCGGTGATTTTGAAGAAATGAATACGAGCAAGACGAAGCTTACCACGCTTTCCGATGATGAACTACCGTTCCTTTTCTCACGTGCGCAGCAGCAGGCATCGTATCAAAGCGGAACGTACCAGATCGCACAAAACCTGTTTGCTGATCTTGTACGCTCAATACTTTGCTACATCGGCAACATATTTTCCTTCGGACCGCTATGTAATGCGTTTTGACTGGCTTACAGGTCACTGGAACCCGATCTATACGCAGGTAGTGCCACAGCTGAAAACGCTTTTTGAACAAACTGATCCGGCTTCGGCTGAATACGCGCTGGCAAATGTGATGTGGGTGTTTGCATTTCACCGTCTGACGGATTATTACGGTCCGGTTCCTTATTTTGATGCAGGTATTCCGGCCATTAGTGTAAAATACGATGCCCAGGCAGATATTTACAAAGATTTCTTTGTAAGACTGGATGCGGCTACAACAGCACTGAAAGCGAAATCAACCGAAAAGCCTTACGGTACTTTTGACCTGATTTATGCAGGAGATGTCAGCCAAATGGATCAAATTTGCAAATACACTTCGTCTGCGTCTGGCGCTTCGGATTTCCAAAGTGGATCCGGCAGAAGCTAAGAAACAAGCTGAGGCAGCGATTGCGGGCGGCGTGATGACCGAAGTGGCTGACGATGCTTATATGGTGAAAAAACTGGTTGGAGATGATGCAAACGGACTAAGCCGTATTGCAGTATGGAATGAATTCCGGATGAGTGCTTCCATGGAATCGGTATTGAAAGGTTACGGTGATCCACGGATTGGAATTTACTTTCAGCCAGCAACGAGCACCAAAGATTATGACGGCTTGCGCAATGGACTTACTCCTGCACAGCTGGCGCTTCCTAAAAATTTAAATGACGATAACTCGAACGTGGGAACGCGCTGGGTAACCGGATCAGGAGCTGCCTGGAATACGAACTATCGAAACACCTCAGGATATCATGCATACAGCAGAAGCATACTTCCTGCGTGCAGAAGGTGCTTTGAATGGCTGGGCCATGGGAGGTACTGCCAAGGATTTGTATGAAAAAGGTATCACCGCATCAATGGCTCAATGGGGTGTGACTGGGGCAGCGGTTACTGCCTACATTAATAGTTCAGCAAAACCGGTTGCTCCTGGTGATCAGCAGAATTCTCCTGCATTGTCTGACATTTCAATTAAATGGGATGAGGCTGCTACGGATGCTGTGAAACGTGAAAAAATTGGTACGCAAAAATGGCTGGGCCTATATCCTGACGGTATTGGAAGCCTGGGCAGAATATCGCAGAACGCGTTATCCGAAACTGTATACAGTTGTTAACTCAGAAAATGAAGATGTGCCAAAAGGTACTGTTCTTAGACGGATTCCATTCCTGACGTCTGAAAAAGAAACGAATAAAGCAGCTGTTGATGCAGCTGTTAAATTATTGGGTGGTCCCGATAAAGCAAGCACGCCGCTGTGGTGGGATAAAAATTAATACCTGGCGGGTATTGTACCAGTTAGCAGAAGGCAGGCGTTATGCCTGCCTTTTTGTTATTATTTGTAAATATAATTTTTGTTGAATTCCGGATCATAAGCCGCAAATTTATGAACCGGGATTATTCTTCAGCGAGATTAAGTATATTCCCTTATTATGAAAAATAGCCGCATTCCAATTCTTTTATTGATCATCCTTTTTTCTTCCTGTCAAAAAAAAGACACATTATTCACACTACTCAATTCCGGTGAAACCGGAATTGAATTTAATAATTTCATTGACGAAGATGCCGAAAACAATGTCCTGGAATACGGATATTTTTACAACGGTGGAGGCGTGGCAGCGGCAGATTTTAACAATGACGGGCTGGTTGATCTTTATTTCACCGGCAACATGGTCGCCAATAAACTGTACCTGAACAAAGGCGATTTTAAATTTGAAGATGTTTCCGAAAAATCCGGGACAGCGTTAAACGTTGGCTGGAAAACCGGCGTTTCGTTGGTGGATATCAATGACGACGGCTGGATTGATATTTACGTGTGCCGCGCTGGTGCGCAGGATCCGAATTTGCGAAGGAATAAGTTGTATGTCAATAATGGAAAAACCGCGGACGGGATTCCGACTTTTACTGAAAAAGTCGCAGAATACGGATTGGACGATGATTCCTACACAACACAGGCCGTATTTTTTGATTATGACAGAGATGGCGATACGGATTGTTTTTTATTAAATCATTCGATTCAGAAATATGCAGGTTTTAGCAAATCTTATTGCAGATTACCGGCAGCAGAAAAATGATGCTTATGGTAACAAATTGTTAAGAAATGATAACAATAAATTTGTCAACGTTACTGATTCTTCCGGTATTGTTTCCAATGTTCTAAGTTTTGGATTGGGAATAAATGTCAATGATTTCAACAATGACGGCTGGCCGGATATTTACATTTCGAATGATTATAATGAAAATGATTATCTCTATCTCAATCAGAAAAACGGAAAATTCAAGGAAGTAATCCGGGATGCAACAGGCCACGTTTCGCTTTATTCAATGGGGACCGATGCCGCCGATTTGAACAACGACGGCTGGATGGATATTCTGACACTGGATATGCTGCCAGAGTCGAATGAGCGTATCAAGCTGACAGCGGGCGATGACAATTATGACAAATACCAGCAATTATTACGCGCCGGTTTTCATGATCAGACCATGCGCAATATGTTGCAGATTAATAATGGTGTAAATGAAAATGGTATTCCGGTTTTCAGTGAAATCGGGCAGCTGGCGGGTGTTTCAAATACAGATTGGAGCTGGTCGGCGTTGATGGCGGATTTTGATAACGACGGCTGGAAAGACATTTTTATTTCCAACGGTTATGCCCGGGATTATACCAATATGGAGTTTTTGAAATACTCAACTGATATGCAGACAGAAGCCGGTCCAAAGTGGAAAAGTGCCAAACCAAATGGATATTATCGCCAAAATGCCGCCGATTAACGGACCGAGTTATATTTTCCAAAATCAGAAAAACCTGACTTTTGCCAAGAAAACAACGGAATGGGGTTTTGATGAAAAAAATCAGTCAAACGGAGCCATTTATGCAGATCTTGACAATGATGGAGATCTTGATCTGATTACCAATAATGTAAACCAGAAAGCTTTTGTTTACAAAAATAATGCAGAACAAAAGCTCAAAAATAAATTCCTGAAAGTAAAACTGGAAGCGCCTAAATATGCGGTGATGGCCGGTGCACAGTGTGACAGTTTACAGCGATTCACTAACCCAGACGCAGAATTTTATGCCTGTCCGCGGATTTCAGTCGGCGCAATGGGACGGGATACATTTTGGATTGGGAAATGATGCAAAAATCGATTCACTTCTAATCATTTGGGCGGATGGAAAAACGCAGACTTTGAAAAATGTTTCCGGTAATGCATTAACCTTAAATTACAGTAAATCTACACTGCCAGTTACTACCAATATTCCGGTCAAAACAGGAATTTTTGAAAAAGTTGCAATGCTTGATTTTAAACATATTGAAGATCCGAGAAATGATTTCCGCGTTCAAACTTTGCTTCCGGCTATGTTATCGTATCAGGGCCCGCATATCGCACATAAAGATTTGAACGGCGATGGAATTGAAGATCTGTATATTGGCGGCGCACGCGGACAATCCAAAGGGATTTTTATGAGCACAAAATCCGGTCAGTGGATACTTTCCCCTCAGGAAGTTTTCACGCAGGATGCTGGTTATGAAGATGCAGATATGGAATTTTTTGATGCCGATAATGACGGTGATGCGGATTTACTGGTAACGAGTGCAGGTTATGAACTGAACGCAGGAGACAAACTTTTACAAGCCAGATTGTATATCAATGACAAAGGAAAATGGTCGCGCGGGGAGTTTCCGGCAATAGCTTTGAACGCGTCAACAGTAGCGATTTCGGATGTGGATAAAGACGGCGACCTGGATATTTTTCTGGGTGTGAGAGTTACGCCGGGAAGATTTCCTGAAAGTGCCGGCGGTTCGTTGTTGATTAATGATGGAAAAGGGAAATTCACAGATAACACGACTACACTTGCACCGCAACTTTCAAAAGCTGGAATGGTTACTGACGCTTCGTGGCAGGATTTGAACAAAGACGGATTTCCCGGAACTGGTAATCGTTTCAGACTGGATGCCGATCAGGATTTTTTCAAACCAAAAAGGCAAACTTACGGACGGAAGTGATGCCTGGGGAACTGCCAAACTGAGCGGTTGTTGGAATACAATTCAGCCAGCAGATCTGGATGGAGATGGCGATATGGATTTTGTTGTCGGAAATATGGGTAGCAACTGGCAGTGGAATGTTACGTCGCCAAAAGGCCTTACGATGTATGCTAACGACTTTGATAAACTGGGACGGATTGTTCCTGTAATAAGTGTTACAGAAGGAGAAAAGCAATATCCTTACGCCAGCCGTGACGAATTACTGGATCAGATTCCTTCGCTAAAAAAGAAATTTCCAAACTATGTAAGTTATTCCAAAGCCAGTTTATCAGAAATTTTACCGCAGGAAAAGCTGGATGCAGCACAGAAATTATTTGCCAATGAATGGAGAAGCGGAATCATTGAAAATGAAAATGGTACCATGGTTTTTCACCCGTTGCCGTTGGAAGCACAATTTGCTCCGATTTATGCAATTTCGCTTTCGGATATAAATAAAGACGGGCGCGCTGATATTTTATTAGGTGGGAATTTGAATCATACGCGCGTAAGAATGGGCAGAAATGATGCGAATTATGTCCAGCTTTTTGTCAATAAAGGAAACATGAAATTTGAATATATTCCTCAGAAAGTTTCCGGATTATTTGTCAAAGGTGAAGTTCGTGATTTGCTGACATTACCGGTTGGAAAAGAAAATGTTTTAATAGCAACAGTAAATAATTCCGCTGTGCTAACCTATAAATTAAACGGATTAAACCCGAAAATTAAACCGTAGTTATATTTGTAAAAGCGTTTTGGCCGCTGTGAATTTACTGCCATAAAGTATTAATTGTATCTTTGAATTCACTTCCCCGTCAAATCCTGAGCTTTTGGCATGGCAGGTGAATTCAAAAACAATTGTCCTGAAATATAGATGAATAAATATTTAGCTGCTTTCTTCTTTTTGTTTTGCCTGATAACTGCCGGTGTAAATGCGCAGGAGTTGATTGCAGAAAGTGATTCTTTGAAGAGTATGTCAGACTTTCATTAAACATGTCTGCCGATTCAGACAGATTCTTTTCCAAGACTTGGAAAACCAAAAGCAATCTGACTGGAGTTTTGGACTGAATGGCGGTTATAGTTATCGATTGCCTAATGCCGGAACCCGTTCGGATACACCTTATTCCAAAGTATTTGAGAGAATTAAAAACCGGTTTTTCAATAGGCGCAGACGCTCACAAATTCCTTTGGCCACATATTGGATTAGGTTTAAAATATAATTTCTACAAAAGCAAAGGCGAATATAACGCCGATTTCAAAGATGACGTTTCCATTCAGTTTATTGGTCCATCCGTCGTGTATCAATCACCTTTTGAAAATGGTAAAACATCGATTCTAGCAGGATTTGCGATGGGATATCAGTCTTACAAAAATAATGCAAGAGCATACGGTAAGGATTTTAATCTAAAAGGCAACTGCCACCGGTTGGGCTGTCAGTCTTGGGCTGGAACAAAAACTAAGTGAACATCTGGCCTTGAATCTTTCCGGTGCATGTTATCTTGGAACGTCCTACAAATTCAGAAAAAAAATGGCCGGACAAACGGAGACAATTAAACTATCAAGAGAAAATTTTGAAGATCTTGTCCCGTATTGAAATCACACTTGGGCCTGAAATTTCTTCACGTTAATACCTTCGTTTTGTTTTATGATTAAGTAAGGGAAAAGTTGGACAAAAAAGTCTTACATCTGAATCCTTTGCCGGGTGGCTTAAAATACTATTTTCAATCGGTAGATTATCCTGTTTTTAGACTTAACCAGTTAAGCATTTTCATTCTTTTCTTTCATAAGATTTCCAGTGCTCTAAACCACTGGATACAAATCGAAGTATGATGTTAAAACCGCGTTTATTCCTAATCCTTTGCGCAGTAATTTGCTGCATTTCCATTAACTGCATACGCTTCTCCGCCGAAGCCCGGTAAAAAAGACAAAAAGCCGCTTGTAGTGTTTGTAACAGGCGATCATGAGTATAGCGGCGAAGCAACTTTGCCTTTAATCGCTGCCGAACTGGAAAAAAATTACGGTATGCGCACGATCGTTTTAAAGGCTTATCCTGATCATAATGCTGAAAAAGATATTCCCGGTCTGGAAGCGTTGAAAGATGCGGATCTGGTCGTTTTTTATCTTCGCTGGCGACAATTGCCGAAAGAGCAGCTTGCACATATTGAAGCATATCTGAAAACCGGAAAACCGGTAATGGGTTTTCGAACCACAACGCATGCCTTTAATTATCCAAAAGGGGATGAAAATGAAAAATGGAATGCTTTTGGAGAATTTGCGCTGAATGCACCTCCGGGCTGGGGTGGAAAAGCTGCCCATACGCATTACGGACATAATAGCAGCACGGATGTTTCGGTGATTCCTGCGCAGGCGAATAACCCGATCCTTACCGGAGTTTCCCCAACTTTCCACGCTCGTTCATGGTTATACCGCGTTTTGCCGGATTATCCAACCAAAGGTTCAACCTGGCTTTTAATGGGAAAATCAGTTAATCCGGACAAGGAAGCGATCGAAAATCCGGTTGCCTGGACAGGTACCAATTCTTTTGGTGGAAAAGTTTTCATGACCACCCTGGGGCATCCCGACGACTTCAAGCTTGAACCGTTCCAACATTTGGTAATCAATGCAATTCACTGGGAACTAGGACAGAAAGTGCCGAAAACCTGGAAAGGTAAAATTGATATCAATGTGCCTTACAGAGAAGCGAAATAGTACAATCTGCTACATAGCCGAGTACTCATTGGCTAAGCAAAACCTTTCCCAAATTTTTGAATCATTATCAAAAATCAAAATGTCTAAACCCGGAAAAATAAGCTTCAATGTATTAGTCATCCTTTTTTCATTGGCTATCATTGCTTTCAGTGCTTTTCAATTCAGTGAGTCGAATACACTGAAAATTAAAAAAGGATCTCACATTATGCTGATAGGCAACAATCTGGGATCGCGGATGATGAACTACGGTTCATTTTGAAACCGAAATGCAGGTGAGATATCCTGATAGTACGCTTTACATCCGCAATATGTGCGATGGTGGCGATACCCCGGGATTTCGTCCGCATGCAAGTCGTAACTTGCCCTGGGCCTTTCCGGGAGCAGAAAAATTCCAGACAGAACTTGCCAATAATTCACAAAGTGAAGGTCATTTTGAAACACCGGATCAATGGCTTACCCGCCTGAAAACGGATATTATTATTGCTTTTTTTGGTTACAATGAATCTTTCAACGGACCAGCGGGTTTGGCAAATTACAAAGCTGAACTGGATGCTTTTGTAAAATATACTTTAAGCCAAAAATACAATGGCGTTACCGCTCCGCAGCTGGCACTGGTTTCACCGATTGCGTTTGAAGATCTTTCTGCCAAAATGGATCTGCCAAATGGAAAAAAGGAAAATATCAACATTGCGCTTTGTATGCAAAAGCAATGAAGGAAGTGGCGGATCAAAATAAAGTGCTGTATGTTGATGCTTTTACGCCTTCTCAAAAATGGTATGACACAACAGCGGAACCATTGACCATTGACGGTTCTCAACTTACATGCCGCAGGTTATGAAAAATTGGGATTGTTGCTTATCCGATCAGCTTTTTGGAAAAGCAAAACCAAAAGCGGAAGCAAACCGGAAACTGGTGGACGCATGCCGTTTTGGAAAAAAACTGGATGTGGCATAATGATTATAAAATTCCGAATGGCGTGCACGTTTATGGTCGTCGCTACAATCCTTTTGGTCAGGACAATTATCCTGCTGAAATTCAGAAAATCCGTGAATTGACCGATATCCGTGACCAGGCAGTATGGCTGGCTGCATCAAAAGGTGAAAAACTGGATCTGGCGGTTGCAGATAAAAATACTTCTCCGTTGCCTCCGGTTAAAACCAATTTTAATCCTGAGAAAAACGGAAGTTTGACCTATTTGTACGGAGACGATGCACTTGCAAAACTGAAAGTGCCGGAAGGATATAAAATTGAGCTTTTTGCTTCGGAAGAAGAATTTCCGGATCTGGCAAAACCTATGCAAATGTCTTTTGACAATAAAGGCAGGCTTTGGATTGCAACCATGCCAAGTTACCCGCATTATAAACCGGGAGATTCAAAACCAAATGATAAAATCATCATTCTGGAAGATACCAATAATGATGGTAAAGCAGATAAACAAACCGTTTTTGCAGACGGACTGCATCTTCCGCTAGGTTTTGAAATTGCCAAAGAAGGTGTTTATGTTTCGCAGGGAACCAATCTGAAAATCCTGATGGATACGGATGGTGATGGAAAAGCGGATAAAAGCGAAATTCTTTTAAGTGGTTTTGATGATCATGATACGCACCATAACAGCCATGCATTTACAGTTGATCCTTCGGGTGCGATTTATTCTGGTGAAGGTGTGTTTTTGCATACCAATGTTGAAACTTCTTACGGACCGGTTCGTGCTACAAATGGTGGTTTTTACCGTTATGCGCCACAACTTCATAAACTGGAACGGACCGCTCAGCTTTCTATTCCTAATCCGTGGGGAATTGCTTTTGATGATTGGGGACAGCCATTTTTTGCAGAAACTTCCGGTCCGGATGTGCGCTGGATGATGCCGGGATCAGTTTTGCCAAGATATGGCGAATTCACGCATAAAGGCCCTACACTGATTGAAGAAGCGCATAAAGTACGTCCTACGTCAGGTCTGGAATTTGTTTCAAGCCGTCATTTTCCTGACAATATTCAGGGAGATTTTCTGATCAACAATACAATCGGATTTTTAGGGACGAAAGAACATACTTTGACAGATGACGGAACAGGATATGCAAGTCATCACAGAGCCGATCTGCTTGTTAGTGAAGATAAAAATTTCCGTCCGGTTGATATGGAATTTGCTCCGGATGGTTCGCTTTATGTGATCGACTGGCACAATATCCTGATCGGTCATATGCAGCATAATGCGCGTGATCCATTGCGTGATCATTCACACGGACGAGTTTATCGAATTACTTATCCATCACGACCATTGGTAAAACCTGCAAAAATTGATGGAGCAAGTATTGAGGAGCTTTTTGAAAACCTGAAACTTCCTGAATACCGCACCCGGTACAGAACACGACGTGAATTGAGAGGAAGAGATGTAACACAGGTTTTGTCAAAACTTACTGTTTGGGTAAATGGATTGGATAAAAACGATCCGAAATATGAACACCATCTTTTGGAAGGACTTTGGGTAAGCTGGGGGCTGGATAAGGTTGATCAGAAACTTTTGAAACAGGTTCTGAAAGCCAAAGATTATCATGCCAGAGCCGCCGCCGTTATGGTGGTTCGTTATACAGGGCATCAGGTTGCGGATCAGGCAAATCTGTTGATGCAGGCTGCGCAGGATGAAAATAGCCGTGTTCGCCTGGCAGCAATTGTTGCAGCTTCCTGGATTGGTAAGGAAAAAGGTTTACCGATTTTGGCAGAAGCCAAGAAAAAACCTCTGGACGAATGGATCAATTCATGCTTACGACGCTGCTGTTGCACATTTAAAAGGTGAAAATGTCAAAAAGGAAAAAGAAGAAATAACAAATTCCGGTTTGAAGGGAAATGAACTTGCTCTGTTTCAATCAGGGAAAAATAATTTATGCCAAGGATGGCTATTGTACTACCTGCCACCAGCCTGACGGAAAGGGACTGGAAGCATCCGGTTTTCCTCCTTTAACCGGTAATCAATGGGTGATGGGAAATGATGACCGTCTGATCAAAATTGTATTGAAAGGACTTACTCGGACCGATTGATGTAAACGGAAAAAAATATCCTGGACAGGTTCCAATGACACCTTTTGGAGGTTTGTTAAAAGATGATGAGGTAGCAGCCGTTCTTACTTATGTTAGAAATTCATTTGGAAATAAAGGACCTGCCATTCTTCCTGAAAAGGTAAAGAAAGTAAGAGCAGCTTCTGAAAAGAAAATTGATTTTTACGCTCCTGATCAATTGTTAAAAGAGTATCCGATGGATAAATAGCAGTAGAATTTTTATAAAGCGGGGCACCTGAATTTTTTTAGGTGTCCCGCTTTTTTATACCTTGTAGCCAAAATTGAAATTACGACATAAGTTTGTGACTATTTTGAAGTCTTACTCAATTTTGTGGCATAGTTTTAATCAAATAACATACTATACGTTTTAAACACAGACTTAAAACATTCAGCACTCTTAAAATCAGCGTGATCTATAAATCGCGACAATTCGGGGTAGTTATCCTGTTGCTGAATTACTATACATTTCTACATCATGGTGAAACAATTTTCCGCATTTTTGATTTTTCTTATTGTCCTTATTTTCCTAAGCTACATATATTATTTTTCCGTTGATTTTCCATTTCAGGACGACCTTCTGCTTATTGATTTTGTAGAAAAAGTAGATTCCGGAAACCTGGGTTTTATCACTTTTTTTAAGGAATTATTCAAAACATATAACGATCATAAAGTTGTAATTCCACGCCTGATCAGTCTGTTGATTTCAAGATTAACGGCTATCTTAATTTTAAAATTTACATTGGATTGATATCAATTAATCTGATGTACATTCTTTATTTTCTTTACAATCAGTTCAAAAAAATCAAGCTTCCGCTTTTCTATTTTTTGCCGGTCCCATTTTTATTTTTGCATCCGCAGTACCACGAAGTTTCGCTTATGGGCGATCAACGGAATGCAGCATTCTTTTTTGACAGCATTCCTGGTCTCAGCTATTTATTTGATTTCAAAAAATACAAAACAAGGGTTTTATGGAGCCGTCGTTTTTTGTTTTCTGGCAACCTTCACACATGGCAACGGAATACTTTCATTTCCTGCAATTATATTTTATCTGCTTTGTTATAAAGAATTTAAAAAAGCAGCTGGTTTTGCCGGCTTTATGTTTCTGGCGCTTGGTATTTACCTGGCCGGTTATGAAACCGGGCAGGCTGCCGGTTTACCGCCAAGTATCAGTGTTTTCGTTTTCTCTCTCCTTGGATTTATTGGAGCGAGTATGGCGGAGTGGGATAATTATCTGTTATATACCGTACTTTGGGGTGGATTAATCGTTTTCTTTGCAGCTTTTCTGGTTTTCAAAATGATCCGTCTGGGTTTTGAAAAAAAGGAAAATTACAAACCACAGGTTAACGTGGAATTGTTGACATTGCTTGGTTTTATTTTCATTACAAGTACTGTTATTGCCGTGTTCCGGTCATGGCAGGGTGTTACACTAACCAGTAGGTTTCAGCTTTATGCTGCACTAAGTTCCTGTATTTTCTATCTTTTGCTTTTGAACTATTCCCGGATTTTCAGGAGTAAAAATGTTTTCCTTGTCATCACATTTTTAAGCATCGGATACTGGGCGCATTCGTATTACAAGTATACTGATATTGTCGCCGACAAACGAACCAAATACATGGCTGATATCTATAACTGGCGCTATGATCAAGATCTTTTTGACAGTAGAAAAAAGTTTGCTGGACAATGCGGCATTTTATGTTTTTCCGGCTTACAAAAAAGGAATATTCAGATTGCCGGAATCAGTAATCAGTAAAAATGAGCTGGATTCGATGATTTCTTCCAATAAAAATTCCAGAATAAATGCGTCTGTTGAATTAAGAAAGCAACCTGTTTTACGTCCTGATAAAAATGATCTGATTGCAGATACAACGTATTTTCTGGTCAATGAAAAAATGCCAAAACCTACGTCATTCTTCAATGACAGATTTGTGGTGTTAAGGTCACGAACAACCCATCTTAATTATCTCCTATGTGCCAATCCTGAAAAAGAAGGAAGAAAGGCATGGTTTACACAAGCAGAATATCACAAAGACGGCTTCCTGTGTTTTGTTCAAAACAAGAATTTCCCAAATGGTCAGTATGAAATCGGACTGCTGGATATCAATTCAAAAGGTGAAAAGAAATTTACTCTCTTTACTGAATCTCTCACAGTTCAAAACGAAAAGTTAAGGATAGAACCGTAAAATTTCACGATAGAAAACGGACCTGGTTTTGACGAAAAAGCAGAGCCACTCGGAAATGTAATTTTTTGATCATATTTTTTATCTTTTTTTGTATTGATTAAAAGTTTTCTATTCTATGAATAAAACGGTGCTATAAATCAGGATTTTTCGGAATGCTGTATAAATTACGATTATAACTTTCTGTTGATCATTCATCGTTTCAAGCTATTTACACCATATAAAAGAGTATTTTTCAATTTATTTAAAATATAAAAAGTTGTCTAATCTATATCTTAAATCGGTTAGGTAAAGGCGCAAAAATTTCGTATCTTTGTATGTTTAAAAAGCCCCTGACAAGGCTCTTTTTTTCGTAGAGTAAAACAAACTATATGGCAAACGAAATAGTGAGTGAAGTAAATAATTATTCAGCCGATAATATCCAGGTTCTTGAAGGTTTAGAGGCCGTACGTAAACGTCCGGCCATGTACATTGGTGATACTGGTTTTAAAGGAGTTCACCATTTGATTTGGGAAGTAGTTGACAACTCCATTGATGAGGCAATGGCCGGCTACTGTGACACCATCAACGTTACGATTGAAGAAGATAATTCCATTACCGTTCAGGATAATGGCCGCGGTATTCCAACCGGGCTTATGGCCAAGGAAAAGAAATCAGCACTTGGAAGTAGTTTTGACGGTACTTCACGCCGGTGGTAAATTTGATAAAGATACTTATAAAGTTTCCGGAGGTTTGCATGGTGTGGGGGTATCCTGCGTAAATGCACTTTCAATTCATTTGCGTGTGGAAATCCACCGTGAAGGAAAAATATTTGAGCAGGAATACAGCGAAGGAAAACCTTTGTATCCGGTACGCGTTATCGGTGATTCAGAAAAAACAGGAACGTTCATCCATTTCAAACCGGATGCTACAATTTTTACTGTTACCGAATACAAATACGAAACTGTTGCAACAAGTCTTCGCGAGCTTTCGTTTTTGAATAAAGGAATCCGTATCACGCTGGAAGATAAGCGTGAGCAGGATGAAAATGGTGTAAATCCGCGGAGAAGAATTTCACTCGGAAATTGGTCTGAATGAATTTGTACTTTACCTTGAAGGTACGCGTCAGGCATTAATTCCTGAGCCGATCTACATGGAGAATACAAAAGGTATCTGTGCCGGTTGAAATTGCAATGATGTACAATACTTCATACGGAGAAAATGTTTTCTCTTATGTGAACAACATCAACACCGTTGAAGGTGGTACGCACGTTCAGGGTTTCAGAGCTGCTTTGACAAGAACGCTGAAAAACTATGCGGACAAGTCAGGTGTGCTTGCGAAAGAAAAAATTGAAATCAGCGGAGATGATTTCCGTGAAGGTTTGACGGCTGTAATTTCTGTGAAAGTTGCAGAACCTCAGTTTGAAGGTCAGACAAAAACAAAACTTGGTAACTCCGAAGTTGTGAGTGTGGTAAGTCAGGTGGTAGCTGAAATGCTTGATACCTATCTTGCAGAACATCCAAAGGAAGCCAGAACGATCATTGACAAAGTAATCCTTGCTGCCAAAGCACGTATCGCTGCCAAAAAGGCGCGTGAAATGGTGCAGCGTAAGAATATCCTGACAGGTACAGGTTTGCCGGGTAAACTGTCTGACTGTTCAGAAACAGATCCTGCGGTATGCGAATTGTATCTTGTCGAAGGGGATTCGGCGGGTGGAACTGCGAAACAAGGCCGTAACCGTGCATTTCAGGCGATTTTGCCATTGAGAGGTAAGATTCTTAATGTTGAAAAAGCACAGGAATACCGGATTTACGAAAATGAAGAGATCAAGAATATGTTCACCGCTATGGGTGTGCAGATCGGAAAAGACGGTGACGAAAGAGCGTTGAATATTGACAAACTGCGTTACCACAAGATCGTAATCATGACGGATGCGGATATTGACGGTAGTCACATTCGTACGCTGATCCTTACTTTCTTCTTCCGTTATATGAAGATTTTGATCGACAACGGATATATCTACATTGCACAGCCGCCTTTGTACCTTGTTAAAAAAGGAAAAGAAGAAAGATATTGCTGGACAGAAGCAGCAACGTGAAGAAGCGGTAAAAGCGATTGGCAACGGCCGTGAAGATCTGGTAAATATTCAGCGTTATAAAGGTTTGGGTGAAATGAATGCCGAACAATTATGGGAAACAACCATGAATCCTGATGGCAGAAGTCTTAAACAGGTTTCTATTGAATCAGCAGCAGAAGCAGATCATTTGTTTTCCATGCTGATGGGAGATGAAGTTGGTCCGCGCCGTGATTTCATTGAAAAAAATGCAAAATATGCCCGTGTAGACGTGTAACGGTTAGCACTCGTCGCAAATTATTGAAAACGGATGGCTGACTATGTTCAGTCATCCGTTTTTTTTGGTTAAAGAATTAACAAAAACTTCATCAAGCTAAAAACAATACATAATCAGATTCGTTGCATTTTGTGGTTCACGATTTACACGAATCGTTTTTAATTTTTAAACATTATGCCTGACCATACCGATTCCATATACCAACCAGGAAAGAAAGGGGAGACTTTCAAATTTATTTTCCTTCTTCAAAAATCCAAAAGAAACAGCCATGGACGACACAAAACTGGTAAGTCCTGCAGAAAAGGTGAATACTTTGGTTCAGCAAAGTGATTTCATCAGCCGAGATCTGAGCTGGCTGAAATTCAACGACCGGGTACTGGATCAGGCGAAAAATGAAGAAAGAAATCTTTTCGACCGACTGAAATTTCTGGCGATTACCTCTTCCAATCTGGACGAATTTTTTACGATCCGTGTTGGAAGTTTATATAATTATCTTGATTTTGGAAAAGAACGGCGTGGATTATTCCGGTTTGCGTGAAATTCCGTTCCGGAAAATGCTGATGAAAGAATTGCAGGAATTTGTACGCCGGCAAAATGAATGTTATAAAAATCAGTTGCTGCCGCTTTTTGCAAAGCATGGTTTCCGGATTGTTGGTATGGAAGATCTGGCAGAAGAGGAAACGGCCGATATTGAAGAATATTTTGAGCGTACGGTTTATCCGATGCTTACGCCCATGCTTGTTCGATTATACCCATGCTTTTCCGGTTTTGCTGGCAAAAGTTTTGATTCTGGGTGTGATTACACAGGTGAAAGGTACAACTTCGGAGGAAGACCGAAAGCTGTCTTTTGTTCAGCTTCCGCTTAATCTGCCGCGATTTTATGTGATTGAACGTGAAGAAGAAATTTTGTTTTTGCCGATTGAAAAAATCGTAAGAGCGCATATTTACAAATTGTATCGTAATGTCGATATTGTATCCACAAATCTTTTCAGGATTAATCCGTAACGGTGATTTTTCTCTGGAAGAAAGTGATGATATGGAATCGGATTTTATTGATGAGATCAAACAAAAAATAAAAAACCGTCGTCTGGGACGCGTTGTTAGTGTTGCGATTGAACCGGATGCCAATCCTGATTTGTTAAATCTGATCAAAAAACGTTGGGAAATTGATGATTATAATGTTTTCAAAGTTGAAGGGATTATTGATTATACTTCTCTTTGGAGCATTATCAAACATCCGGAATTTAAAGATCAGATTCCGCCAACGCATCCGCCGGTGCCACCGCTTGGGACTGGAAAGAGAAAGAATTGCTGACATTTTTGAAGCGATGAGGGAAAGGGATATTCTTCTTGCATCATCCCTACAATAACTTTGAACCGGTTCTTCAATTGCTTGAACAGGCTGCGGAAGATCCGAAGGTACTTTCCATAAAACTGACGATTTATCGTCTGGCCAAAAATTCAAGGGTTACCGAGGCCTTACTTCATGCAGCAGAAAATGGAAAACACGTTGCTGTTTTGTTTGAAGTAAAAGCACGATTTGATGAGGAAAATAATATCAAGGAAGCACAGCGTCTGCAAAAAGCGGGTTGTTTTGTGATTTATGGAATTGGTCAGTTGAAAACACATACCAAACTTTTGTTGATCGTTCGTAATGAAGGAAACCGAGTGCTGCGTTATGCGCATTTGTCGAGTGGAAATTATAACGAAGATACGTCCAGATTATATACCGATACAGGTTTGCTGACTACAAATGAAGAATATACGCAGGATATTTCTGAATTCTTCAATGTAATCACCGGCCATTCAAGTCCGACGGAATATCAGAATCTGATCACCGCGCCGCGTTATATGCGTAATAAACTGATCGAGCTGATCCAGAATGAAGCAGAAAATGCAAAAGCTGGTTTGCCTTGCGGAATTTGTATCAAAATAAATTCACTGGAAGACAAAGAGACAATTCAGGAATTGTACGCTGCTTCACAAGCCGGCGTGCCGATTCGTCTGATCGTTCGTGGTATGTGCTGTTTACGTCCGAGAAGAGTAGGATTGAGCGAAAATATTTCGGTGCGCTCGCTTGTCGGTGATTTTCTTGAACATTCAAGAATATTTTATTTCCATCAAAACGGAGATCCGTTGGTTTATGGCGGTAGTGCCGATGCGATGGTTCGCAGTTTTGACCGTCGTATCGAATCATTGTTTAAGCTGGTTGATAATCGTGTAAAACAGGAAGCGATTCATATTCTGTATTTCAGCTTGCTGGATAATGTCAATGCGTACGAAATGCAGGAAGATGGGACCTACATCAAATGTATGGAACCGAATGAAGAGCCATTAAATATTCACAAAGCATTTTTCGATGTTACTTTGGAAGATGTTTTAAAAGTGAAGCTTTTTGTACCTGATCAGAAACCGGCAGATACTATTGAAGAAGATCCGGCAAAACAGCAACAGTTAGCAGAACCTGAGCAGAGGAAAAAGCTGCTGAATCAAAAGTTATAAACAACAAAAAGCCGATTGGAGATTCCAATCGGCTTTTTTGTTTTATTCTTTGAAAAATACTCGTTTTACCCTTTCTCCAATTCCGGTTAGTAATTCATAGGGAATTGTATTGATGCTTTTTGCCAGATCCGTAATCGGAATTTCTTTTCCAAAAACAATTACTTCATCTCCTTCTTCTGCCTGGGCATTCGTCACATCAATCATTGTCATATCCATGCAAACATTTCCGATGGTCGGACAAAGCGTTCCGTTCACCCAAACTTCTCCGATACCATTTCCTAATCCGCGATCATAGCCATCTGCATAACCAATGGCCAGCGTTGCAATGGCAGAATCATGATCGATCAGTCCGCGTCGGCTGTATCCAACCGTTTCTCCGGCGGATAAATATTTGATCTGAGAAATAACCGTTTTCAAAGTTCCGACCGATTGCAGAAAATGCTGCTGCTGACCTGTCGCTTCCACGCCATAAAGTCCAATTCCCAGACGAACCATATCCAGTTTAAACTCCGGAAAACGGACAATTCCGGCAGAATTTAAAATGTGTTTGGTTACTTTATAACCCAAGTATTCTTCAATCAGCGACGCGCCTTTGATAAAACGCTCATATTGTTGATGAGAGAAATTATTATGTACGCCTTCATCAGCGCCGACCAGATGACTGAAAATTGTTGAAACATGAATATCCGGATTTTCTGTCAACTGCTGCGAAAGCCATTCATAATCATCTTCTACAAAACCCAATCGGTGCATACCTGTATCCAGTTTTAAGTGAACGGAGGCATTTCAGATGGCGTATTTTTATTTTTAACATAAGAAATCCAGTCACTCAGAATTCTGCGGCTGTAAATTTCCGGTTCCAGATGATATTGCCAAAGCGTGTCAAAAGTAGGTACAGTTGGATTCATGACCATAATCGGCAGAGTAATTCCACTTTGACGTAAGGAAACGCCTTCATCTGCATAAGCAACACCCAGATAGTCGACCCGGTGATATTGCAACAAACTGGCTACTTCCGAACTTCCGCTTCCATAAGCAAAAGCTTTCACCATCACCATGATTTTGGTTTCTGAACCAGCTTTTGTCCTGTAAAAATTAAGATTGTGGGTAAGCGCATCCAGATTTATTTCCAGGACAGTTCCATGGACTTTTTGCTGAAGGCGGTGAACAATTTTTTCAAATGAAAATGTTCTGCGCACCTTTCACCAATACCAGACTGTCATTTAGCGAGTTGAAAGGAAATGATGTGAAGAAAGGTATCCGTATCCGGATAGAAATATTTTTCTGCGGTATCAAACTGAATCATTCTGCCGACTCATTTCCGGTCCGATCCCGACAAGTTTATCAATCTTTTTTTCTCTCAACAATTGTGCGATGATCCCGTAAAGTTCAGCCGGCGTTTGTCCGGATTGTAAAACATCAGAAAGAATTACCGTTCTGTGACTGCGCTGTTCCTGCTGTGACAGGAAATTCAGCGCCATCGTAAGGCCTTGAATATCATTGTTATAAGTATCGTCAATCATATAACAATTATTGATTCCTTCCTTTAATTCCAGCCGCATGGAAACCGGACGAAGCATCAAAATTCTTTCCTGAATAACGGTAGCTGATAAGTCCGAAATCAAGCAGAAACAGAATGCAATGCGTCAGGTTTTCAAGAGAAGCATCATCGCGAAAACCGGTTTCGAAACGGTATGTTTCCAAATTGTCCACTTAACGTGATAACTGTTTTATCTTTTTGCAGATCATAAGAAACCGATACGTCTGCACCAGGCCGAATTCCCCAGCTGATGGTTTTCAAAAATGGATTAACAGGTCTCAGTATCAGCTTGATTTCTTCATCAACTTCGGTATAATCCTTACAATAAATCAGTTTTCTGACTTTTGTAAAAAGACGAAGTTTTTCCGTGATTTTTTGTTTTCTGCTCCGAAAACCGTCATCATGCGCTGAACCGATATTGGTGAAAATCCCAATGGTTGGTCTGATAACCGGTTGAAGATATTCCATTTCATGGGCACGGGAAATGCCGGCTTCAAAAATGGCCAAGCGTATGTTCTTTTTTCAAATTCCAGACAGAAAGCGGAACACCGATTTGAGAATTATAACTTTTTGGACTGGCAATAACGCGTTGTCCCGGCGCTGTAAGTTGTAAAAGCCATTCTTTGACAATCGTTTTTCCATTACTTCCGGCAATGCCCAAAACCGGAATATTAAATTGGTTGCGATGTTCAGTAACCATTTTTTGTAAAGCACGAATGCTGGAAAATACCGTCCAGACTTTCGCATCCTTCCAGGAAATCAATTTCCGCTTTGAGTGCATCCGTAAGAGAAGCTTCTTCTACGACAAATTCCCGGACACCTTTTTGCGTATAAGTTCAGAAATGAATTGATGGCCATCGTGACGTTCGCCTTTAATCGCAAAAAAAATGCTTTTTCCGGGAAAAGATAATCTGGCGGCTATCGGTAAGCAGGTAACTCGCCTGAGTATTGTATGGATGCAGTTGTATTTTCAGTCAGAATCATTCCAATCGTATTTGCAAAGTGCAAAGGTATTAAAGAATGATGTTTTTGTATGGTAATTTATAAAGTATGGGTTGAATATGTATCAAACCAGGCTACATCCATTTTCTGATCCTGAAATAAATCAGCATTCCGATTGTCACCACAACCATCACACCCCAGGTATAATAATAGCCATTACGGCGTTTTTAACTCAGGCATATTTTCAAAATTCATCCCGTAAACACCAACAATAAATGTCAGCGGCATGAAAATGGCCGAGAAAATTGTCAGCGTTTTCATCACCGCGTTCATCCGGTTGCTGATCGTGGAAAGATGAACATCTGCCAAACTGGCGAGTAATTCGCGATAGGAATCGATGGTATCAACGGCTTGCATCACATGGTCGTAAAGATCTCGGTAATACGGAACGACATCTTTACTGATCAATGGATTATCTTCACGGATCAGCTGATTGATCATATCCCGCAAGGGCCAAATTGCTCGTCGTACAAATGTCAATTCCCGTTTTAGTGAATACAGATCATTCAGAGATTGTTTTTTTGATCCGCTGATAACACTTTCTTCTACTGAATCCAGTTTTTCACCAAACTTTTCCAGAACAAAAAAGTAATTATCGACGATCACATCCATCAAAGCAAAAACGAGATAATCGGTACCATTTCTTCGGGTTTTTCCAACGGAGGCTTTTAGACGATCAATGACCGGTGTGAAAATATCTTCCTTTCGTTCCTCCTGAAAAGAAATCAGATAATCCGTTCCTGCAACAAAACTGACATGTTCTGACGAAATTTCAAGTGGCTCTTCTGACTCAACATGAAGCATTTTCAAAGTCAGGAATATATAACCGGTATCATAAACTTCCAGTTTGGGCTTATGTTCGGTATTGACAATGTCTTCCAGAATCAGTGGATGCAGATGGTATAAATTTCCAATTTTTCCAACCAGCGAAGTTTCATGAATTCCATCTACATCCAGCCAGGTAATATGAGGTTCAAGATTCTGACTGACCGCACATTCCGCAAGGCTTGTGACGGCGTCGTCTTTATAGAAATTGGCGTTATACTGAAGTTTTCTGACCTTGGTTTTTAACTCAATTTCAGGACCGATGTACGTAAGCGTACCAGGAGATGTTAACAAATTTTCCCGCTTCTGCCGATGCTTTCTTTTAGACATTCGAATTTGAACTGACGATATTACCTGAGTGGATAGTAAATATAAAGTATTCTGTTTTTATTCTGCAAGGTGATAAATCAGCAGAGGAACATGTGTGTCTACCACCAGTTTTCTTGTCACACTTGGATTGATCAGAAACTCTTCAATAAATGAACGTTCACGCGTTGACATAATTAATAAATCAGCGCTCACTTCATCACAATATGCCTCAATTCCATCTAAAACACTTTTATCATCACGATAAACGATTGTATTTGCGCTTGCAGGGAATTCGGCCTTGATTTCATCCAGATATTGATTGTCTGGCTGGATATCCGGCTGGTGATCAGCATTTACTTTAAGCAAAGTAAGATTACTGCCCAGATGATTCATCAAAACATAAACTTCCTTCAGAACATCATTTTCTGAATATTCCAGTTGTGTAGCATAAACAACTTTTGAAAATTTTTTTGGCTCAGCCTGTGGTGGAATAATTAATACCGGACAAGGAGAATGAAGTGCAATATGCGTGGCAGAACTTCCAATTAATTTATCCAGAAAACCGCCGGTTCCGGTTCTTCCGGTAACGATCAGATCAGGTTTATTTTCAGCAACGGCATCTTCCACAGCAGACTGAATTCCACTGACTGCCCAGATGGATTTTGTTTTATATCCTTCTGCCGAAATTTTGGCAACATATTCGTCAAGCTGATGACGGAAATTATTTTCAAGATCTACGCCGACATAGGAATAATCAGGCGAGCCGATTCCTGGTAAAACACTTCCAGGCATTACACTTACATCCGGAATATAAGGTTGGTAAGCATGCAAAATAATCAGCTCCGTACTTTCTTTATCTGCCATGAGTTTTGCTGCGCTCAACGCACGGTCAGCATTTTCAGAAAAATCGATGGGAATCAAAATCTTGTTCATAATCGTCGCGGTTTACAGGCTTTTTAGTTGGACTTCAAGTTAACTTAATAGTTCTTATAACGTATGAACTAAGTGTAAAGAATGGTGCCAAACGACTATGACTTTGCTCATAATTATTCGTATTTACGCCAAATTCCAAGAATAAAGCCAGTAATGCAATAAACAATCACACTCACGCCGCCATCGATCAATGAAAGTTCCAGTGCTCTTTTTGAAAACATATCTTTCACAATTATTTCAAAAAGCACAAAAACAATTCCAAAAAGCAGCCCGATTAAAAAACCGATATAGCCGGATTTGACAGGAATTTTGGTAAAAACCCAGCCAAGGGTATAAGCCATAAAGGAAGAGGAAACAATGCTGGCCAGATAAGGAACAGAACTGTTGGCCGAGTCCATGGCTGGTTTCTCAAAACCGTTCAGCGCTATCCATTGTTCTGCAAAAAGGTAATACCATAAAGCAGGAATAATTTGTCCGATCACCACACATACAAGCACGGCCCAAAGATTGACAGATTGTTTTCTCATAATTAGAGTATTTTATTCAGTCATCAAAAGGAAATCCCTATTCCAAATATAAGAGGTTTGAGAATTAATGGTCTTTTTATGTTAACGGTTTAACAAAGTCAATATTTCGTTTTAAACCATCATACTTTGGTCCGTTTTATGGGCGAGCGTCTGAAAAGTTCACGAAAAACTTCTTCCGTAATTTCCTCCCAGTCGTTGTTTGTAAAGCCTGCCTAACTCCTGAGCAAGAGAGAATTCCGGTGTTTTATGTGGTCTGTGAAAAACGGTTCCAGGGACATACATCCTGACAAATATCGCAGCCGAAAATCCAGTTATTAAATTTTCCCTGAACATCCTCCGGAATGGCATCTTTTAATTCAATGGTATAATAACTGATGCATTTGCTGCCATCCACAACATAAGGTTCCGTGATGGCATCGGTCGGACAAGCATCGACACATCGGGTGCAGGTTCCGCAATAATCCTTTACGGCGCCGTCGTAGGCAAGTTCCAGATCACAGATGATTTCTCCGATAAAAAAGAAACTTCCCATATCACGGTTAAGCAGATTGGAATGACTTGCCTACCCAGCCCAAACCACTTTTTGCAGCCCAGACTTTATCCATTACCGGAGCAGAATCAACAAAAATCCGGCCGCTCACTTCACCGATCTCTTCCTGAATTGCTTCGAGCAAAAGTTGCTAGCTTTTCTTTTAAAACAAAATGATAATCTGTCTCCGTAAGCATATTTGGAAATTTTGAGATCTTCCGCGACCTTCGGGAAGTCTTTCTGCGGGATAATAATTTAGTAGAACAGAAATCACACATTCTAGCTCCGTCGACCAGTTTTCGTGGGATCAAGCCGTTTGTCAAAATGATTGGCCATATATCCCATCGCGCCGTGTTGCTGACGGTTTAGCCAGTTTTCCAGTCTGCGGTGCTTCTGCTTCCAGAAACTCGGCTTTGGAAATACCACAAAAATCGAAACCAATTTCGGCTGCTTTCGATTTAATAAACTGACTTCTTTCCTGCCGTACGAGATCTTCTGTGGTCATACTGCAAAGTTACGAATTGCTTGTAAGAATGTCATCTTGTCAGTATTTTAGGACTGGCAAAGTAATTTAGTAAACTACCGGTAATGATTTTATCAGGAAATGCATGGGAAAACTATGCCGAAAAATACAGAATACAACATAGATCAAGACAAAAATTACGAAATAAACGAGGAAGCCAGATCCAGTTGAATACTGACAATGTGGTAAATAATGAGAAAATGTCGCTGAAAATGGCTTGCCAATGGACAATGCTGGTCAGAAGTAATCGGTGAGGCGCTTGAAGTAACAGATCCGGCTAGAAGCGCATAAAACAGAAGTTGCAGAATTGAAAGATAAATATCTGCGTCTTTATGCTGATTTTGAAAACTTCCGCAGACGTACGGCAAAGGAAAAACTTGAAATGATTTCTGGTGCAAGTGCAGATGTGATTAAAGCTGATCCTGCCAATTGTAGATGATTTTGAACGTGCGAAAGTTTCCTTCGATTCTTCCACCGAAATTGAAGCGTTGAAAGAAGGCGTTGATCTTGATTTACACCAAACTTTATAAAACCCTTGAATCAAAAGGTCTGAAACCAATGCAATCAAAAGGTGAAGTTTTTGATGCAGAACTTCACGAATCAATTGCGCAGTTCCCGGCTCCTTCGGAAGATCTTGAAAGGTAAAGTGATTGACGAAATTGAAAAGGGATATTTTCTGAATGAAAAAGTAATTCGCTACGCCAAGGTTATCGTTGGTGCGTGAAATAATGATAAATAAATAATGGTAATGTATGATTTAACGCATCCATTATTGAATTTTTTGCGATGGTGAAAGACTCCATACATTACTCATTGAAAACTTAAAATGGCAAAGAAAAGAGATTATTACGAAGTTCTTGGAGTGGATCGTGGCGCTGCTGCGGATGAGATCAAGAAGGCTTACCGCAAGCTGGCAATTAAGTTTCACCCGGACAAAAACCCGGAAGATCCTACTGCGGAAGATAAATTTAAAGAAGCTGCAGAAGCTTACAGTATCCTGAGCGATGATAACAAACGTGCAGCGTTATGATCAGTTCGGACATGCAGGTGTAGGATGGCGGTGCAGGAGCTGGTGCAGGCGGATTTGGTGGCGGTGGATTTTCCATGGACGATATATTCTCTCAGTTTGGTGATATTTTCGGTGGTGGCGAAAGTCCTTTCGGAGATATTTTCGGTCGTGGCGGCGGAGGTGGCGGACGCAGAGTTCGTCGTGGTTCGGATCTGAGAATTAAGCTGAAACTTAATCTTGAAGAAGTTGCCAACGGTGTTGAGAAAAAAATTAAAGTAAAACGTCACGTTAGCTGTAATACCTGCGGCGGAAACGGTGCGAAAAACGGTACTTCGCTGACCAACTTGTACAGGCTGTAACGGTACAGGTCAGGTTCGTAAAGTGGTGAGTACAATGCTGGGACAAATGGTTTCGACCAGTACTTGTCCAACATGTAACGGTGATGGAAAAATCATCAGCGAACGTTGCGATACTTGTGCAGGCGAAGGAAGATTGTTGCAGGACGATCTGATCACTTTGAATATTCCTGGTGGTGTTGCAGAAGGTATGCAGCTTTCTATGTCAGGAAAAGGAAATGTTCCATCAAGAGGCGGTGTAGCCGGTGATTTGCTCATCGTTATTGAAGAGGAAGAAGATGCAAATCTGAAACGTGACGGAAATAATATCGTTTTTGATATGCACATGAGCTTTGTTGATGCAGCACTTGGGAACTTCAACTGAAATTCCTACCATTGACGGAAAAGCAAGAATCACTATCGAACCGGGAACGCAGGCCGGTAAAATACTTCGTCTGAAAGGAAAAGGAATTAAGGATCTGAACGGTTACGGAAAAGGAGATCAGCTGGTTCATATCAATGTATGGACGCCGCAGCAACTTATCTTCTGACGAGCGTGAAACTTTGGAATCGTTGAGACATTCTCCAAACTTCCAGCCGAAACCAGGTAAAAACGAAAAAGGATTTTTTGATAAAATGAAAGATTTCTTTCATTGATCAATTTTGATGAAAATATAATAAACGAGCCGATTCAGCAATGAATTGGCTCGTTTTGTTTTTCTGATTGTTTAATATAAATGTAATCGCAATATAATATTTATAGTCAAAAAGGACAAGTAACTTTGCTGGTAGTAATAACAGAAAATTTATGAATTATAATATCTTAAAAGCATCCGTGCTTGGCCTCACTATGTTTTGTTCAGGAATGCAGCTTGAAGCACAAACAACTCCAAAAGAATTAACTTTTGCGACCTACAATGTAAGTATGGAAGTCAGAAAATTATGTTAAAAGAGGTACGCCGGATATTTCGAGAAAATTCTGATCAATGAACTTGCTTCCGGAAACAATCAACAGATCAAAAACATTGCCAGAATAATCCAGACGGTGCGTCCGGATGTGATTCTGCTGAATGAATTTGATTATATAAAAGATCCGAATCAGGGAGTTTTACAATTTATCAAAGGATATCTGGCAAAGGATCAGGACGGTTCGAAAGCGATTGATTATCCATATTACTATTATGGAACAGTAAATACTGGCCAGCCAAGTCCGTATGATCTGGATAATAACGGTATTGCCGGAAAATTTGGTGCTGATGCATGGGGTTTTGGTTTATATCCTGGTCAATATGGATGGTGTTGTTTTCGAGATATCCGATTGATCTTGCGAATGTGCGAACTTTCCAGAATTTCAAATGGAAAGATATGCCGGGAGCATTGAAAACGGTAAAAGCTGATGGCAGCGATTGGTATGCGCCCGAAGCCTGGGCGAGATTTCCGTTTATCTTCAAAATCGCATTGGGATGTTCCGGTTAAAGTTGGAAATAAAACCATTCATATTCTTGCCAGCCATCCTACCCCGCCCTCTTTTGATGGTGCAGAAGACCGAAACGGCAAGAGAAATCATGATGAAATCCGATTCTGGAAAGATTATATCAGCGATTCCAGCAATCAATATATTTATGATGATAAAGGCGTAAAAGGTGGCTTTAACCGCAAATTCCTCTTTTGTTATTTTAGGCGATCAGAATGCTTCGCCGGATGAAGGAAATGCGATTGGCAGAAGGTATAAAATCCTTGCTTGGCCATCCAAAATTAATCAGTGAAAATGCTCCTGCCAGCAAAGGTGGTGCAGAACATTCAGCAAATAATCCGTTTGCCAAAAATCATACAGCATTCTGGCGCATGCGTGCTGATTATGTTTTGCCATCCAAAACAGGATTTAAAATATATAGACAGCGGTGTTTTCTGGCCTGCAAAAGGAGAGCCCATGTTTGATCTGGTGGAAAAAAGAGAATCCAGCTCAGATCACCGGCTGGTTTGGGTAAAAGTGAAACTGGATTAGTAAAAGGAGCTTCGGCTCCTTTTTATTTTGGATAACCGCTAACCGAATCTTCAAGGATATTCTAGATTGTAGAGATGATCGCTATCAGAATCTGTTTTGCCTGAAAATTTACCAAAATCGGATACTCCAATTCTTGTCAGCTCCCTAAGGCAACAATCCTGTAATTTCCGTTTGAAGGAATTTTTATTAATGTCGTAAGTAAGCCTGATCGGAAGATTATCCGGAATGTTGCTTATAAAAACGGAGTCTATAACCCGTGCTTTTCGTAGAGTCACTTTTCCTCGAGAAATACCGGTAACCGTATTTGATTTTTGTAGTGGATTTGTTGGTCACCAGAAACTGGACCATGGACCGTTGCCGGCGCTGAATCGCTGCATGCTGATAGACCGTACACACAGAAAGAATACTAAAAGCAGAAATCAATAAGGTACGCATACTCCGTTTTTAAATAATTCTCAGATGCTCCGGAAACATTTAACAATGCGTCCGGAATTATTTACAGTTAATAAATCTAAAAAGAGGAGGCATTCAATTGTACGCTACAATATCGAATTTTTATTCGAATAACGCTTAACATTTAAGCGCTATTCGAATAATATTTCAGATTGCAATTCCTGATCTTTTTTTCAGCTTGCTGTTTTCTTCTTCAACTCTGGAAAACATGCTTGTGCTCATACGCAGATAACTTGCTACATGTCTGTCTTCAACCTGAGGAAAATATGGTTGGGAAATCTCTTGCTGAATTTCAAAAACAGATCTTCTTCTGACAGGGTATACAGATCCTGCATTCTTTTCTCAAAACGGGTTAACCGTCTTTCCAGAATCTTACCGGATACTTTTTCAAGATCCGGATTTAATAAGAATTAGTCCCTGGAAATCCTTTTTGCTGATACCATAAAGCTTAACATCCGTGCAGGTTTCAACGTAATCCATTGACAATTCATCATCAATGAAATTCGCCGAAGTCATGATGCAGTCACCTGCAATGTCAAAACCATGCGTCCATTCCTGGTCATGATGACTGTAAAAATTCCGGGTAATACCTTCTGCGATGAAGTAAACCATTTCCTGCGGGCGATCAGGAGAAATTAAAATAGTGCCCTGTTTGAATTCAGCTATAATAAGTTTTTGAAGAACTGCATTGTAAGTTCTCTCACTAATAATGTTGTAGTTACAGAGTAACGCGAAAATTTTGTGCATACGTTGGCATGAAAAATAATACTTTTCAAGAAATACCCGTTGCTGATTTTCATACCGTTGATTTTAAAATTACTCATTTTTACAGAAAAGAAATAGCATTTCTTTCACAGGCTTTAAAAAAAACGGGAGCTACCTGGATAGCTCCCGTTTTTCTAATCAGATTATCTTACTGAGCCGGACTTCCGTACATGTTAAAAGCCGCCAGATGTTTCTGGAAAATTGCTTCATATTTTTTAGCAGCCGCTTCCTGTTTGGCTTCCCGGCATTCCTGAACAATGGTTTGCATAATGTACAGATCCACCTTGACTGTCACGACGTTTGGTTGTTGCGGTTTTCTTTTGACCAGGTCAAGTATTCATCCGAACGAGTAGCCATCGTTTCGGCAATTTCAAGTGCTTTTTTGGTTTCTCCAAGATCAAAAAGTGTTCCGATGAAATTTGCTGAGAATCTGATCGTAAGGAATACTCTTGTCTGGCATCGTTGCCAGTGACTTTATCAATCGCTTTTTTCGCTTCTCCTTTTGACCATCTGCAATAAGCTGACCGGCCAGACGAAGGAATGCGATACGAGCAGTAGCAACCGGCGAACCCAGATATGTATTGTCATAATACGTTTTCGGATTATCCAGTTCTCGCCAGAACATTTTGTTCATCAGGTTGTTGTACATCACATCTGAATTCACATAACCGTCAGATGCACCCGGTACTTTTACAGGCAGCAAACGGTAAGCATAACCTTCCAGCTGCATGTATTCTTTCAGATTCAGATAGCTTGATCCGCCCATTGTTGAAGAGAAATAAATCGGACGTTTCCAGTCATTGGTTGCAATGATATCCAGCATCATCAGGTCCGATTTGTACAAATCACCTTTTCCAATAGTCCAGCTGATAGAATCGCTCAGAATGGTAAAAGATCACTTTTGATAATATTCATTTTCTTAACTGCTTCCGCATCTACCGGAAGGAAAAGGATTGAAGAAGGCAAAATAGAAGTCATATCCCCACTGGTAAGCGGAACCTGAATCGCTTTGTTTTCCTGTTTTACCAATCCCAGATATTCTTTCAGATTGATACCATTTTTAACACTTGGTATTTCATAAAAAGGAACAATGTCATTTTTACCAAAAGCATAATTATTTTTATCCAGAGAAATCGGAAGTGCTTCTGACAAATACGTTTTACGTTTCATCTGGTCGATATACCAGTCGGTACCCAGCAAACTCAGGTTACAAACCCGAACATCCGTTCTGAAACCTTCCACTTCCTGAACATACCAAAGAGGGAAAGTATCGTTATCACCACCTGTGAACAAAATCGCATTTGGCGCACAGGAATTCAGCAGATTTTTGGCAAAATCAACCGAATGGTAACGATGGTCACGGTTGTGATTATCCCAGCCTTTTGCTCCCATAATGACAGGAACGATCAAACTAAATACCGGTTGCAACACCGGCACGTGTTGTCGAATTTTTTACAAATTTATTCAATCCATCTGCAACCGCAATCACACCAAAACCAATCCAGATACAGAAAATATAGAATGAACCGACGTAAATATAATCCCGTTCACGAGGCTCAGTTGGAGGTGAATTCAGATAAACAACAAGCGCAACACCAGTCAGTAAAAACAATAGATCCAAGAACAAGCAAATCACGCTTTCGTCGGAAATAAATGATCACAACTCCAAACAAATCCCAGGATAAACGGCAGCATGAAGAAGTTGTCATGCGCCTTGTTGTTTTGCAATAATGGACGGGATATTTTTTGACAGCATCCCACGGAAGCAGATTTCCAGCACCTTCTTCATCACTTTCACGGCCAACGAAATTCCAGAGGAAATAACGCCAGTACATATGCCCGATCTGATAAGAAAACATGAATGAAAGGTTATTGCGCCATGGTAGGTTTTTGTCCTTCTGCCAATCCGGTCATCTGCTGATAAAGCTGCGGATGGCCGGGCTGCGTGCTGTACATACGAGGCAAAAGCATGCTGCTGCCTGGTTCATATTCGTATTCAGGACGGTAATCGTAAATTGCATATTTTCCATCTTGTTTGCGGTACATCGGTGCACCACGTTTCTGGCTTATTGGACGGGATACAAACGACGGTCCATACAATAAGCGGACGGCTGCCGTATTGCTCTCTTTTCAAATAAGAAACAAAACTTAGAACATCATTAGGATTATTTTCATTGATTGGCGGATTGTATTCGGCACGCACCAGAACCATCAGGTAACACGCGTAACCAATCAAAACAAATGCAAGTGAAAGCAAGACCGGTATTCAGTAAAACTTTTGCTTTTTTGTGAGAATAACGAATTCCCCAAACCAGTGAGCCCAATGAAAATAATGATAAAGAAAATTACACCGGATTTATAAGGAAGACCCAAGTGAATTGACAAAAAATATCTCAAATTTTCCAGCAATGCTTGGAAGTCCCGGGATGATTCCGGAATTGATAATCGCCAGGATAACAAGACCGCCAACAAAAGCTATAATTCCTCCAAAAACACTTGGCTTTGGATATTTTTTGAAATAATAAACCAGTGCAAGTGCCGGAATTGTAACAAGGTTCAGCAAATGGACACCGATTGAAAGTCCAACCAGATAGGCAATGAAGATCAGCCAGCGATTTTCAGCAGCAGGATCTTCGATTCGTTCCCATTTGAAAACAGCCCAGATTACGATCGCTGTAAAGAAAGATGACATCCCATAAACCTCCGCTTCAACGGCTGAAAACCAGAATGAATCAGACCAGGTATAAGCCAGTGCACCGACAATTCCTGAACCCATCAGAAGCATAATATCGCCCTGAGTTAAGTTCTTCATCGGTTTTTCCAATGAGTTTTCGGGCAAGCAAGTGTAATAGTCCAGAAAAGGAAAAGAATCGTAAAAGCACTGCTCAGTACAGAAACCATATTGACCCAGTACGCAACATTGGTAAGATCACCGAAAGCAAACATGGAGAAAATTCTTCCGATCAACAGGAAAAAAGGAGCTCCCGGAGGGTGAGGTACCTGCAATTTGAATGCACAGGCAATAAATTCGCCGCAATCCCAAAAACTGGCCGTTCGTTCAACGGTAAGTGCGTATGTGAGAAATGCAATGGCGAAAACAATCCAACCCGTAAGGTTGTTGGAACGGTTGAAACGGGTCATTATAATAGTTTATGGTTATGAGTTTACAGGTAATTAAGGAATTTTTGAGACGGTTTTATCCAGCCGCATTTCTCCAAAAAATAACTGCATATTTAATCGGTGCCTCAAAATTAGCAAAATAACCTCAACGGCAAGGGTTAAGATATCTTAAAAAGTGTTAAAGCATTTGTTTATGCCAATTTTTAAGAATAAAATCTTATCCTGAATGTACCGTAAGAGCGCAGAATCACGCATTAGATTTTTATTAAACTTTATAAAAAATCCATTTGGCCAGTTCTTTGTAGGTTACTTTTTTGCCATACATCAGTATCCCGACACGGTAAATCCGTGATGCAATCCAGATGGTACCGATAAAACCCAGAACCAGAAAAATCATCGAAAGCGCAATTTGCCACGCTGGAACTCCAAAAGGAATCCGGACCATCATAATAATAGGCGAGGTAAACGGAATCATGGAAGTCCAGAAAGCCAGAGTTCCATCCGGATCGCGAAGTACAAACTGGGCAAAAACAAAGGAGAAAATGATGGGCAACGTAATGGGAAGCATAAATTGCTGCGTGTCAGCATCATTGTCCACCGCCGCGCCGACTGCTCCGAAAAGTGCGCTGTAAAACAAATAGCCACCCAGATAATAGAACAAAAAGCAGGAAACAATTAACGGAATATTCAAACTGTTAACAGCGCCTAAAACCTCTGCAACCGGATTGTCAACACCTGAAGTCCGCCATTTGTGATGCGGGCATTCCCTTTCTGCATCTTTTGCATTTCCTGCTGGATTTGCTTGGAATCTTTTGGCATTTTGGCGCTCAAAACCGCTGAAGCAACGCTGGTGAGCGAAATAGTTAAGAAAATCCAGAGTACAAACTGCGTAAGCCCAACCAATGCCACACCGATAATTTTACCCATCATCAATTGATAAGGTTTGACAGAAGAAATAATAACTTCTACAATCCGGCTGGTTTTTTCTTCCGTAACGCCACGCATGACCTGTGTTCCGTAAATAAAAACGGACATGTAAATCAGAAATGCACAAATTCCACCGATGATCGTTGCCGCGCCGGAACTGCTCGTTTTTTCACCTTCTTCACTTAAACTTATGGTTTCGGAATGAACATTGACACGTGAATCTTCCAGAATTTTGTGTGTAATGCCGGCTTCTGAAAGTTTGATATTTTCAATCTGTTTTTCAATTACATTTTCAATTTCAGATTTCAGCTCCATGCTCACATTTTTGGCAGCATAAATCCGGACACTTTTAGGTGATGTGATTACATTTTTTGGAATATAAACCAGTGCATTGGCCTCACTGTCCTGTAAAATGACTTTTGCAGAATCAATAGAAGATTTCGAGATAAGAAAATTTCATCGATTCTGAATCTTTAAATTCATTAGTAAACAAGTCCGCTTTCATCCACAACCTGAACCGTTTTGCTATCCACCGAACTGATCGCCATCCAGATTACCAGGGCATAACCGCCTACAAAAAGTAGCGGTGCAAGAATTGTCATTATCAAAAATGACTTTTTCTTAACCCTGACCATGTATTCCCTTTTTATAACCAGAAATATATTTCGCATTATCTTAAATTAGTTAGAGAGTAGTTTTAATATCGATGAAGATTGTGTCAGGCTTCCGGAACCTCATTGACCGCACGCATGAAAATATCGCTCATGGTAGGAATATTTTCTCCAAAAGCACGAATTTCAACTTGTGGAAGCAGATCGCTCAAAAGTTCATTTGGACTGACATGTTTGCTGGCAGATGGATATTGGTACGCAGAGAATCGTTTTCGCTATGCGTCTATTTTCCAACTGATATTTATCGTTCCAACCCGTTCAGATTTCCACGTATTCAACAAAAAAGTATTCGTTTTGAACTGTTCTTTAATCACAGATTTCGGGCCGTCCAGTACTTTTTTTGCACGATGAATCAAAGCGATGTTATCACAAAGTTCTTCAACGGTTTCCATTCTGTGGGTTGAAAAAATGATCGTACTGCCTTTTTGTTTCAATTCCAGAATTTCATCGCGGATCAGATTTGCATTGATCGGATCAAAACCGGAAAACGGTTCGTCGAGAATAATCAGATGCAGGTTCATGCAAAACGGTGGAAACAAACTGTACTTTTTGCTGCATTCCTTTGGAAAGATCCGACACGCTTTTATCCCACCAGGTTTTGATATCAAATTTGACAAACCAGGTTTTTAACTTTTCCATGGCTTCCTTTTGAGATAGTCCTTTCAGTTGGGCAAGATAAAGCAGCTGTTCGCCCACTTTCATTTTTTTGTAAAGCCCACGTTCTTCCGGCAAATAGCCAATTTTTGAAATATGTTGCTGACCAAGTGGCTGTCCGTCGAATAAAACATGCCCGGAATCAGGACCTGTAATCTGGTTGATGATGCGGATAAGTGAAGTTTTTCCTGCGCCATTTGGACCTAAAAGCCCAAAAATACAGCCTTTCGGAATGTTAAGGCTTACATCATCCAGCGCACGGTGATTGGAATAATCTTTCGTAATATTTTGAACTTCTATAATATTCATCTTGTGTTAGGTAATTGTCCGTATGCCTTTTGTGACTAGTTGATGAAGAAAAAATATGAATTATAAAATCCGTATTCCAAAGATGCAAAGTATAAGATGCTTTACAAAGACGAAAACTGATAAATGCTCAAATAGTCGGATTAGTGGTAAAAAACGAAAGAGCCGACAGCATTCTGTCGGCTCTTTCAATATCTGGGATTTAATTTGTCAGTTAAAAAATATATTTTTCACGTATCTGGAACAGAACCCAAAAGCCGATTACGCCACCTACAATAAAGGCGAATATAGCCAGTTGAAGAAGGTTACTGATAAGACTTAATATTAAAGCATAATACAATAGATTCCATCCGGCTCTTTTCCGTGCGCGAAGTGGTGAAAATGCCATCAAATACATAATCATAATCACCGTTGCGATAAGTAGGCCAACATACATATTGAAACCACTTCCGTAAGCCAGCATGCCAACACCAAGTGCAGCAGTTCCGATACCGAATGCAGCGAGTAGTCCAAAGAGCGTAAAAATGGCTCCTACAAGCATAACATAAGGCCCATATTTTACTAGAAATTCTTTTACGTTTTCAGGGAAGGGAGGAAATTTGCCCAAAAAGATTGGTTCCAATTCGTTTTCAAGGATAAGTCCGGGTTTCATTCAGAGAAGAAGTTGGGAAAAGTTGAGAAACAATTGATTATTTTTAGAAAGCTAGGAAAAATAGTACTAATATTCAATAAAATCGTCCAATGTATAGTATTTATTTTGCTGTTTGATAAATAAGGTCAGCATAATAATGCACGGCTTTACCCGATTTTAGCTAAGTTTACCAATCCAAACTGGTACCTCATCTCCAAAATTCTTTTATGAAGAAGAAAATTACTATTGTTAATCTGGCTCTTATTACAATCGCTGCGCTTGCCACAGTACTCAACGCATACAATATCATTACGATTTCGACAGATGTTTTGGTCGGTTTGCGCTGGACTGCGTTGACCGGACTGATTATTTTTGCGATAGTAAAGAAGAACCTTACAACATCTATTTTGATTTCGATGCTGGTCGGTACAGAAATAGGATATGATTTTCCGGAAATTGGAACAGGACTTCACTTTTTAAGGCAGATTTTCCTGCAAATGATCAAAACGGTAATTGCACCGTTGCTTTTTGCTACATTGGTTACAGGTATTGCCGGGCATTCTGATTTGAAACAAGTTGGACGTATGGGCTGGAAATCACTGCTTTATTTTGAAGTGGTAACCACTTTTGCTCTGGTCATCGGTTTGTTTTTCGCTAACTGGATTCGTCCGGGCGATGGTATTGCTATTCCTGCAAATTTCAATGCAACTTTGCCAAAAGTTGTTGAGCAAACCTGGCAGGAAATTATCACTTCACTCTTTCCCTGAAAATATTGCCAAATCAATTTATCATGGAGAAGTTCTTCAGATTGTAGTTTTCAGCGTTCTTTTTGGTATCAGTCTTGCTTTGATTCCAGCTGCTAAAAAGGCAAAAGTTTGTTGCGGGAATCGAAACATTGGCTGAGGTAATGTTCAAATTCACGAAGATCATCATGCTTTTTGCGCCGATTGGTGTAGGTGCTGCTATTGCTGAAACGGTTGGACATATGGGTATTGACGTTCTGAAAAACCTTGCGTTGATGCTTGCTACATTATATTGTGCGCTTGCTGCGTTCATTTTACTGGTTTTTGTACCAATTATGCTGATTGCACGAATTCCGATTATCAAATTTGTGAAAGAATATTTTCGAACCGGTTTCGATCGCTTTTGCTACTACCAGTTCAGAATCAGCCTTGCCAAAAGCGATGGAGAAAATGGAAAAATTTGGTGTTCCGCGTCAGATTGTTTCCTTTGTTATGCCAACCGGTTATAGTTTCAATCTGGATGGTTCAACACTTTATCTGGCACTTGCCACCGTTTTTGTGGCGCAGGCAACCGGAACAGAAATGTCGCATCGGACAGCAGCTTTCCATGGTATTTTTATTGATGTTGACCAGTAAAGGTGTTGCCGGAATTCCAAGAGCGACGTTGGTTATTTTATTGGGTGCTATCGCCAATTTCAATATGCCTGAATGGCCGGTACTTCTTATTGATGGGAATTGATGAGCTTATGGACATGGCGCGGACTTCTGTCAATGTGACAGGAAATTGCCTTGCTACCGCAGTCATTGCACGTTGGGAAGGAGAACTGGATGATGAAAAAATGCGTTTATCCGATCAGGTTCTGGAACAAGAAGTTGTTTCAGCATAAAATTATTTTTAACTGCCAAAAGCTGAATGCCGACGGCCAGATAGCCAAAATTATGTTTACAGTATACGGAATTCCTAATTGCAACACAGTAAAAAAGGCCAGAACCTGGCTTGATGAAAAAGGTATTGAATATACTTTTCACGATTACAAGAAAAAAGGGTATAACCGCGGAAAAAATAACAGGCTGGTTTCAATATTTTCCATGGGAAAAACTGGTTAATAAAGCCGGAACAACCTGGAAACAGTTATCTGATGAAGAAAAAGCAGCTGTTGACGGATGAAAAATCGGCGATTGCATTGATGATCTCGAAAAATTCAGTTATAAAAAGACCATCTAATAGAAGATGCATCAGGAAAAGCAATTGCCATTGGTTTTTCTGAATCGGAATATGAAAAAGTATTTTTGTAAGAAATTTTTTGATACAAATATTATGTGAGAGAGCAATAAATTACTGCTCTCTCTTTTTATCGTTACACTTTAATTTACCATTTCTTTACTTTGGCACTGATTTTGAAATAATAAACAGCGCAATCTACTCATCCTAACAGAAATGTTAATCAACGAACACACTGAAAGTCTTATTTCTGAAAAGAGTTAAGGCAATTGAAACAATTGCCGATCAACTTCCTGCAATTGTTATCATACATAGAATTGAAGATTTTTCCGTTGTCTATATGTCGCCAAAAGGACTATCTCTTATTGGGAGTCAGTCTTGAAGAATTAAAACAGATGAGAGGCCGAATATCAGCATCGTTTTTTTAATATTGAAGATTCGGATGACTATTGGCCGAAATTCAAAATAATGCTGTCAAATAATGATATGGATAGCAGTATTTCATATTTTCAGCAAGTAAAACTGGCAGGCAGTGAAAATTGGGCCTGGTATATCAGTGCCACCAAACTTTTTATGCAGAGATGAGGAAGGGAATGCTTTTCTGTGTATTACAACAGCTACTGCACTTGACGAAATGAAACATATGCCTGCAAAGGCTGAACGGTCTGCTGGAAGAAAATACATTTTTACGGGAGAATTATCAAGAAATTTTCTACGCTTGGAAAACGGGAAAAGGAAATTTTGAAATTGGTATCCTATGGTAAAAGCTCACCCGAAATATCGGAGAGAAGTTAGGAATTGCATCCGCCACTGTGGACGCGCATCGTAAAAATATCAAAAAGAAATTGTCGATAAGTTCCTATTACGATTTTGCCCAATATGCCAGGGCTTTTGATCTTATATAAACAAAAATGAGTCCGGTCGGTCCGGACTCATTTTTTGTTGTTATTATTTATTTAACCTTGCTTTTTGCCGCTTCAAGCGACTTTTGTTTATTCTGCAAATCGACAAGCGAATTATCAGCTTCCAGCTTTTTCTTGTCCAGTTCGGCTTTCAATTCTGTCAGTTTCTTTTCTGTTTTTTCAATGTCTTTGGCAGTATTATCATTATCCTTCTGCAACTTCTGGTAATTTTTTGTCGATGTAGTAAAAACTTCGTCAGCTACACGTGCATCTTCACGAACTGCGGCATAGTCGGCAAAATCTTTCAAAAGTGTTTCTGCATTTTTATAACCTTCATCTGTTGATGCTGTGATATATTGGCCGTTAACATTCAGTGCAAGGAAAACCTGAGAAAGATCTTTTCCTGACGTGATCTGGCTGGTAACTAAAACAGGGCTGGTCGAAATGGAAGTTATGGCAGCTTTATCGATCGTATAAACACTGCGTTTGCTTTTAACTTTCCCAAATTTTTCCAGATATGTTTCCCAGTATTTGCTCAGGTATTTATCGGAAATATTCTGGTTCAGGTTTAAGCCTAAGTATTCCTGTTTATCGATAGTAGCTTTTCCCGGAGAAATTGTTTGTGCATGTAAATTAACGGTAGCGAATAAGGCCGCCGCCAGAAGGATTGAGCGAATCTGAACTTTCATTTTTTAATTGGTCAAAAATTGATTAGACAGTTATAATTTTTTTGTTACAACCACTGTCTTTTTCTGGTTAAAAAGTGTCGTAGCAAAAAGGTAGATATCTCCACCTTCTTTAAGACGCCATTTTTTTCTCAGGTCATCAATTTTTGCAGGAAAATTTCTGATCGTCAGATTTGCCTTATTGTCTGGCACAAATTGTCCTATTTCTTTTGCATCCGGTTTGCAAACTGCGGTAACTTCAAATGTACGTCCAGGGAAATTTGAAACCAAGTTTTTCGGAAGTATACAAATGACTGTGTGCAGCCAGTTTTTTTACATCAAACGCAACACATAAATATTTAAAAGCCCCCGCTTTTAGTACTGCCGGATGTGGTTCATACAAATAAGAAAGCGGCTCGCTGAATTCGATTACGGCTTCACGTTCCTGATTTCTGGTAAAATCCAGTGTGTGAATTACTTCACCAGCTGCATTAATGACGCGTGCTTTAATCAAAAATTCATCTTTGTATGCATCGCTAATATTAAAAAGCAATTCCTTACATTCCTGTTCATACCCAACGACATGAACTTCCCTGACTGATTTTAATTCCTGCGCTGCCAGGTCAATATCCAGCAACGGAGAAGTTTTCAAAAGTACATTCGGAGCGTGTTTGAAAAGCTCAGGAAGGTGAAATTTTACATCAGGTGCACAATCCGAAAGCAGCACAACTTTTTGTTTATTGGCATCTCTTCGTGCCGGATCGGCATAAATCCAGTCGGCGTATATGTTGTTTTTCTGTATGCCTTCAATAGAATCTGCGTTGTGAACTTCTATATTATTTGCAGAAAGCAACCCAAAATTATATTCAGCCGTTTTCGCAACTTCTTCCTGTTGTTCGAAATAATGGGTTTTTTCAAAATTTTGGCTGAGATAATATGAGTCTACACCCATTCCGCCGGTTATGTCAATCAGTGTTTTTCCGTTAATTAATGAAGATTTATATTTCGCAGTTGCTTCGGACGAGCTTTGTTCTACGGAAAGTGACGGAGGAAAAATCAGTTTTTCAATCGCTGACCATTCGGGTAATTTTTTTGAAGCTTTTTGTCTGGAAAGTATTTGGGCTGCAAGTTTTTTGACATCAATATCTTTAAACTGAGTGGCTTTTAAGATCAGTTTGGTTACATCATCGTCTTTATGTTTTTGTATAAAAGCAAGTTCAGCTTCTGTAAAACCAGTTTCCGATGCATTTTTATTTGTCAAAACTTCGCTCATTTTTTTCTGTTTTAACAGGTTTTTCTTCCTGTTTTTAAGTCCGAAATTACAGTTTTTTTATTTATAAAAATTCCTGTTAACGCCATACGAAGCTAGATTCCTTTGAATCAGAGTGATATACCTTGATACGGAGTCAAATTCCTTTCATTAAGCTTCGTTAATCTGTTTTAGTTTAAGTTGGACGAACCAAATGAAAATTATAAATTGTCGGTTATTATACTAATTTCCTAAGTTAACCTTTATTTAATCATGAGAATTAAGACCTTTGAAGAGTATCAGGTTGCCTACAAGCAAAGTGTGGACGATCCCGAAGGTTTTTGGGCCGAAGTTGCCCAACAATTTCAATGGCGCAAACCATGGAAAAAAGTTCTAAGCTGGGATTTCGCCGAAGCAACCATAAAATGGTACGAAGGCGGTGTTTTAAATATCACCGAAAATGCACTTGACAGGCATCTTGCCGACAAAGGTGATCAGCCTGCAATTATCTGGGAACCAAATGATCCGGATGACCAGGCGGTAACGATTACCTATCACGTTTTATACGACCGCGTCTGTCGTTTTGCCAATGTTTTGAAAAAACATGGCGTTAAAAAAGGTGATAGAATTTGCATCTATCTGCCTATGGTTCCTGAACTTACGATTGCAGTACTAGCATGTGCCAGAATAGGTGCAGTTCATTCAGTTGTTTTTGGTGGTTTTTCTGCCAAATCAATTGCCGACAGAATCAATGATGCGGAATGTACCATGGTAATTACTTCCGACGGTGCTTTCCGCGGACAAAAAGTAATTCCGATGAAAGAAACGGTGGATAATGCGCTGGATCTGTGTAAAACGGTAAAAAACGTAATCGTAATGACACGTACCCGCACGCCGGTTTCTATGTTGAAAGGAAGAGATCTGTGGTGGGAAGAAGAAGTAAAACAGTGGATTCTGTTTGTCCGGCCGAGCCAATGGACGCAGAAGACACGCTTTTTATTTTATATACATCAGGTTCAACCGGAAAACCAAAAGGCGTTGTGCATACCTGTGGCGGTTATATGGTTTATGCAACCTATACTTTTGCCAATGTTTTTCAATACGAACCGGGCGAAATTCATTTCTGTACAGCGGATATTGGCTGGATCACCGGTCACAGTTACATTGTTTACGGGCCACTTTGTTACGGAGCAACTTCGCTGATTTTTGAAGGAGTTCCAACTTATCCTGATGCCGGCCGTTTCTGGCAGATCGTGGCAAAACATAAAGTAAATATTCTTTACACTGCGCCAACAGCAATTCGTTCGCTGATGAGTTTTGGTTTGTCTTTTGTAAAAGATAATGATCTTGTCGTCGTTGAGAAAACTGGGTTCGGTAGGAGAGCCGATCAATGAAGAAGCATGGCATTGGTTTAAACAAAATATTGGTAAAGGACAATTGTCCGCTTGTAGATACCTGGTGGCAGACGGAAACCGGTGGAATTATGATTTCCCCACTTGCCGGTGTTACACCAGAAAAGCCAACTTATGCAACATTGCCTTTGCCTGGAATTCAGCCGGTTCTGGTTGATGAAAATGGTGAAATCATTGAAGGAAATGGTGTAAGTGGAAATCTTTGTATCAAATTCCCATGGCCTGGAATTATCCGCACGACTTATGGCGATCATGAGCGCTGCAAGCAAACCTATTTCTCAACCTATCCGGGCATGTATTTTACCGGTGATGGCTGTCTTCGTGATGAAGATGGAAATTACAGAATTACAGGTCGTGTAGATGATGTAATGAATGTTTCCGGACACAGAATTGGTACGGCGGAAGTTGAAAATGCAATTAATATGCACCTTGGCGTTGTAGAATCTGCCGTTGTAGGTTATCCGCATGAGATCAAAGGGACAAGGAATTTATGCCTATGTCATTACGGAAAGCAAACCGGATGATCCTGAAATGATGCAGCAAAGATATTGCTGCAACGGTTTCCAGAATAATTGGTCCGATTGCAAAACCGGATAAAATTCAGTTTGTTTCAGGTTTGCCAAAAACCCGTTCGGGAAAAATTATGCGACGGATTTTGCGTAAAATAGCCGAAGGAGAAATGGATAATCTGGGTGATACTTCAACTTTGCTTGATCCGGCCGTTGTAGAAGATATTAAGGCAGGAGCATTGTAATACTTAAAAGTATAAATGGACAGATGGCTGATTGAAATATTTCAATCTGCCATTCTATTTTAAGCTAATTTTTTGTCAGACTGCGCAGCCGCAGCCTTTTCCACATCCGCCGCTACGCTGTCAAATGATTTCCAGATCTTCCAACCAATATAACCTGCGGCGCCTAGAAAAAGAGCGAATATTATTATTTGCTGTATCATGTTTCAAAAACAGATTTTTACGACCAATTGTTCCGCGCAGCCAACTGAAATGCATGCTGATAATGATGCTCGCTATGCCAGGCATAATTTGCTATAACCTATCCAGACGGTTTGTACTGTTATTGGCAGGATGCACATAAGTTCTGGCCAATTCCTTTTCGTCCATTGAATTCAAAAGTAAAACCCAGCGCAAATGAATGTAGCGGATCAGCTGTAGCGACAATTCCACCTGTGCTTCTTTTGCATCCGGCAATTCCGCCCAAAGCTGTTCTTCGTACGGTTTTATCATTGGATTATCTTCCGTCAGTGCAAGCCGAAAACGAATATAGGCATTCATATGGCTATCCGCCACGTGATGTACCAACTGTCTGACTGTCCAGCCATCCGGGCGATATGGTGTATTCAATTTTTCATTATCCCAGCTACCCAATAAATTGATAAATTTAGAAGGTAAAGCGCTGATAATCTGAATATTTGTTTTTATTTCAGCAGGCGTGTAACTATCCTGCGGAACAAATTTTCCAATAGGATAACGAAGCTGTTCCAGTTCCATGGTGAAATCCAATTTAATAATTATCGGTTTGTTTGTCTAGTATGATTTTAATTGAAATTCTCCCTGATTACTGCTACCAGTTCCTGCATGTCCGCCTGAACCTGCAATGATATCGCCGCCAAAAAGATAATTGTCACCGCCGTTAAAATCAGTTACTGTTCCGCCTGCTTCTTTGATCAAAAGTACACCGGCCGCCATATCCCAGGAATTCAGATTGTACTCGTAAAATCCGTCAAAACGGCCGGCTGCCACATAAGCAAGATCAACCGCTGCTGCGCCCATTCTTCGGATTCCATGCGTTTTTTGCATCAGCAGTTCCAGAATGTACATGTAGCGTTTTTGTTTTTCAAATTTATAATACGGAAATCCGGTTGCGATCAGACTTTCCTGCAAAGTTTTAACATTGGAAACCTGACATTTTCTTTCCGTTACACCAGGCTCCGCCACCTTTCCAGCCAAAGAAAACTTCATCCAGGCTAGGTTCATGTATGACACCGACAAGCAATTCTTTTCCTCTTGCCAGACCTACACTGACGCAATAAACAGGAATTCCGTGAATAAAATTTGTCGTTCCGTCCAGCGGATCGATAATCCAGTTCAATGCTTCCGGATCCGGTTCCTGGCCGGTTGTACCTTCTTCGGTGATGTAACTTGCTTCCGGAAGAATTTTACTCAAGTCCTGCAACCAACAGTTTTTCCGCTTCCTTATCTACATAAGAAACAAGATTGTTCAGGTCTTTGTATTCGATTTTATCTCTTGAAAAAGATTTGCGCTTCCTGCTGAATAAATGCAGAAGCCTGTCTTACAATTTCTATGGTTTGTTTGTGTCAGCAATTCCAGATCCATGCGTTACTATCCTTTTTGCGGGATTTTAGAAAGTGAATTATTAATGTAGTAAACCCTGGTGATCAAAGTTAACCAGAATCGGGATTACTACAAAATTATGTTTAACCAGATTTGCAGTCGAGCAAAGTAAAAGAATTGCATAAAAAATCAGCAAAAACTGAAACCAGGACGGTTTTTTATCTTTTGAAATATACCAAATTAAAGGCAGCCAAAGCGGAAATGCCCAAAGAATATCATAATTCCAGGTCGTTACGCCATGATTGGTTCCAAACCATAAAAGCAGAATTAACCAGCCAACTAACCCAACAATAGTAAAAAGAATTTTATCGAATGTAAAATTGACAGTCTCTTTTTTGGATTGCTAAAAAGTGTATGCCAATACAAGCGCAGCCAAGTGCCCAGAAAATATCATTGGTGTAATTTCAAATCCTTTTTCAATCGGAGCAGCTACAAACAGATCTCTTGTTACTGCTACCAATGGCATAGTTTGACCGTTGAGTTTGATTTTCGAATCCGCAAAAGCGCTGCTCAGATTATCTGGCAAAAATGTTGCCTGAGCCGGCGTTGCAATTTCATCAGAAGGCGCGCCAATAGCCAGATCCATCCCGAAATCTGACCATGGTTTTTGCTTGTATGCATATCTGTCAATCCACTGCCGGAAACTTAGTGTTTCCTTTGTATAACCAGGAAATGTTAAACTGTCGCCAGCTGCCGCTTTTAATGCATCTGAAAGACGGGTTGAACAATTGTCATAGAAAAATTTGTATTGATATTCCCGGTTTTGCGGCAAATAATTTGTTTCGAGATAATTGTAAAGTTTCTGTTTTTGAGTTGGGGAAAGATTTAAAACCTGTTCTTTAATGGAACGATTTTCTGCCTGCCAGTAAGGTGCTTCCAGTCTTAATGGCGCTACTGAAATTGTGTAAGGTAATGTTCCTCGCAGAAATTTGACATAAAAATTTCCTGTTTGAAAGCTGAATGAACCATAACTATAAGCATTGTCCATTCCGGTAATCGGATCGTAAATCCATAAAACGCTATGGCCAAAACCGGAATATAATTCCTGTCCCGGTCCGACGGTTACCAAACTGACTTTTGCCTCCGGACTTAGCGTGCCAAATTGTGCATTGGCTGTTTGACTGAAAATAGTGAGTCAGAAATAATAATGTGAAAAAAGAACCTGGTTAAAATTTTTTGGATCGAGTTTTCTGTTGAGTTTCAAATATTTTGTCATGTTAATTCTGGTCGTCGCTGTAATCGGAGGATTTTTTCTTTTCATCAGCTTTACCCGCAACAATAATTACGATTTCGCCTTTGATCGTTTTTTCTGAAAAATAAGTAATGATTTCCTGAATCGTACCTCTAACATTTTCTTCGTAAATTTTAGTCAGTTCCCGGGAAACACAGGCTTGTCTGTCTGCTCCGAAATATTCGGCAAATTGCTGTAATGCTTTTATCAATCGGTGAGGTGATTCGTAAAAAATCATCGTTCTGTCTTCATTTACCAGATTTTGCATTCGGGTTTGTCTGCCTTTTTTATGAGGCAAAAAACCTTCGAATGTGAATCTGTCGCTTGGTAATCCGGAATTTACCAGGGCTGGAACAAAGGCTGTCGGGCCGGGAAGACATTCGATTGTTATACCATATTTTATGCATTCTCTTACCAAAAGAAATCCCGGATCTGAAACGGCAGGTGTGCCTGCATCGGAAACCAGTGCCATCGTTTCGCCTTTTAGAATGCGCTCTATGACCCGGGTAACACTTTGGTGTTCATTGTGAATATGGTAGCTGTGCATGGGTTTGCTGATGCCCAGATGTTTCAACAACTGACCGGAAGTTCTGGTGTCTTCTGCTAAAACTACGTCCACACTTTTTAATACATTGATGGCACGTAAGCGTAATATCTTCAAGGTTGCCGATTGGCGTTGGTACTATGTAAAGTTTCATTTGGTAAATTTAATTCGGTTTAGGTTTTGGTACGTGATTTCCGGGCAACCACAAGGGATTGCCCCTACGATCCAAAAATCATATCAATTCTGTCCGCCAGGATTTTGTCTTTTTCGGTTACCTTATCACCGGCGTCGTGGGTATTTAATTCAATGTTAACTTTGTTGTATGTGTTTGACCACCATGGATGATGATCCATTTCATCAGCAACTTCGGCGACTTTTGTCATAAACGCAAAAGCACTTTTGAAATCTTTAAAAATGAAAGTACGTTTTAGTTTGTTATCTTCTTCTTTCCACATCGCCGGAGTATTTTAATTATACTGATGAAAATTTGTTGTTGAAATTGTATGTAACTATATTGTTAATCAGTGATTTGTATATTTTAATGCAAGGCCCTGACTCACAACTTCTCATTTTAATCAATTATTATTAAACGAAAAGTATATTGAATTATGTTCTATTGTCAGGTCTTATAAAAAACATTATTTGACCGAATATACTAGGATAAAAGCTCATTTTAAATTTTAAGAGCAAATAGCCGATTCCACATGGATGAAGTATATTTGCATTTTAAAGAGCCAGTATCCGTCAGATTGTCAAATTCCGGCAAGCCGGAAAAATCAGGAAATATTATGAAAGTAGAACTAGTGCGTGTAAATGACGCATTTCATTTTGAAGGAACAGGATCATCAGAAGTAAAAGTACATACCGACGGATCTCCTGAAATCGGTGGCGTTGGTGCTGGTGTAAGACCAATGGAGTTATTATTGATGGGACTGGCAAGTTGCAGTGCTATCGACGTTGTACTTGATTTTGAAAAAACAAAAACAGGATATCACTGATTTTCGTGTGACCGCCGATGGCGACCGGGAGGAGGAAGAAGGAACAAAACGCAGTCCTTTCCGTAAAATCCATCTGACTTATAAATTTGCCGGAAATGATCTGGATGAGAAAAAAATTGACCGCGCCATTGCGCTTTCGATGGAAAAATATTGCTCTGCTACTGCTCAGCTTGGAAGCACTTGCAACCATTACGCACAGTGTAGAAATTGAAGCGGCAGTATTAAAAAGCTAATAATAAGGAAATTCTATTTCCGGTAAAATATATTCAGAATGCAGCAATACCACGATTTACTTCGCCATATACTTAGACAACGGAGTTCGTAAAACAGATCGCACCGGAACGGGAACAATCAGTGTTTTTGGTTACCAGATGCGTTTTAATTTGAAAGAAGGTTTTCCACTTGTGACAACCAAAAAGGTGCATACCAAATCCATCATTTATGAGCTGCTCTGGTTTTTGAAAGGTGATACCAATATCAAATATCTGAAAGATAATGGTGTTTCAATCTGGGATGAATGGGCGGATGAACATGGAGATCTTGGTCCGGTTTATGGTAAACAATGGAGAAGCTGGGAAGGTGCAAATGGAAAATCGTTTGATCAGTTGCAGGAAATCCTGAATTTGTTGAAAAACAGTCCGGATTCAAGACGGATCATGGTTTCTGCCTGGAATCCATCAGAACTTTCACAAATGAAGCTGCAACCTTGTCATGCTTTATTTCAATTTTATGTTGCGCCTCCTGATACAGATGAAGGTGAAACAAAAGGGAAACTTGTCTTGTCAGCTTTATCAAAGAAGTGCAGATGTATTTTTAGGCGTTCCGTTTAATATCGCCAGTTATGCTTTGTTGACGATGATGATCGCGCAGGAATGTGATCTTGATCTGGGCGATTTTGTCTGGACTGGCGGTGATACACATATTTACAGCAACCATCTGGATCAGGTTGAATTGCAGTTGAGCCGGGAATTTCGTCCTTTGCCACAAATGATATTAAATCCGGAAGTTAAAAGTGTTTTTGACTTTGAATTTGAAGATTTCTCGTTGGAAAATTACAATCCATGGCCTGGAATTAAAGCGCCGGTAGCGGTTTAATTTTTCGTATTAATAATATAGAACGGATAAAAGACTAATGTTGTTAAGAGATTAACAATTAGTCTTTTATCCAATTTTTTTGCTATAAAATCTGCTGTCGGAGTCTAACATTCCGAAATGAAATTAGAAATGAGTATCCAATATATTTTAGAGATCATCGGGACTTTTGCTTTTGCAATTTCCGGCGCTCTTTCCGTTAAAGACCAAAAACATCAGGATTGGTTTGGGGCAAGTTTTACTGCTTTTCTTTGTTCGATCGGCGGAGGAACGATGCGTGATGTTCTGCTGGACAGTTATCCGTTGGTCTGGATAAGTGATATTACAATTCTCTACGCGATCATTGCCGGAATTATTACAACCTTTATTTTCTACAAATATCTGATTGGTTTAAGAACACTTTATTCCTGTTCGATACTTTTGGAATCGCACTTTTCACAATTGTAGGAACCGAAAAGGCACTTCATTTAG
>CAVRMW010000004.1:0-79023 GCA_963722505.1 uncultured Cytophagales bacterium | reverse complement strand
GTCAACCAAATTACAGGATACAACAAGATTGAAAAATTAGGTTTCGCTTCTTCTGATGCCTGTGCTCCCAAATTATAATGCGTCGATAAGTGTAGCAGCCAAATGTCCTCCTGCTGAAAAACCCATCACACCGATTTTATCAGTATCAATATTCCATTTCTTTGCTGACTGGCGGATAATTTTAATTCCCTGCATCGCATCCATCAGTGGAACTTCATGCTGATGCGTCATCGCTTTTGCATCCGGCAAACGATATTTCAAAACAAAAGCAGAAATTCCTCTTTCGTTAAACCATTTGGCAAGATCACTTCCTTCATGAGAAGCGGCCAGAATTCCATATCCACCACCCGGACAAATCATTACAGCAGCACCGGTTGCTTTTTCTTTTGGAACAATAAAGGCGGTGATTGTTGGAACCGTTACTCCGCTGATTCTTAAAATTCCAGTTGCGTCCGTTACCGATTTTTCCTCAACTTTATTGGCTATGGAATTGGGTACTTTTCCTTCCGGCCATAAGGATATTACTTCATTTTGAGCCATTGATTGTAATGATAAGGCAGTCAGGCCAATGGCCATGAGTATAGATTTTGTTTTTTTCATCGATTAAGGATCTTTCGGACAAAAGACGAGCATTTTTAGATCTCTACCCCAATTCTGTCATTAGATCTTAACATGTTGTATTTGGATATCTAATTTTATGCTAATCGCGTTCATGATCATCAATATTTTCAGGCCTAAAAACAGAGATTTAATATACTTTAATGTACAGCTGCCAGTTTAATATTTGTGCCGACCGATTAAGAACATAAATTTTGATTTTTTTGGTATTGTCCAATCCATCAATCATTAGTAAGTTTATGATCATCATACGAATTGTTAGAATGACTTTCCTTCCCGAAAAAACGAGTGAATTTCAACGTATTTTCGAACAGTGTAAAAACGATATCAGGAGCATGCCGGGATGTTTGCATCTTGAACTTTGGCGGGATGTTGATAATCCTAATATTTTTGTAACACACAGCCACTGGGAATCCGTAGAAACCCTTGATGATTACAGAAGGACTGAATTTTTCGGTTTGGTCTGGAAAAAAACAAAGGCGCTTTTTGCTGATACACCTATCGCATTTTCTGTTGAAAAAGTATCCTGAGGTTAGTTAGCTTCTTGTCAGTTATTTCTTTGCCAGGATTGATCATAATATGTGCACGATGTGTTCCCGGATCCATAATCCATGGCATCCCCGGCATATCCGGTTTTAGCGGAAGTCCGGTACTTTCCGACGTTGCATAAGGAATATAAACCACATAACGCATATATCCGTCCTTCAATTCGCCGGTTTTCGGATCATAATTTTCTGAGGATCCCGAGAATGAAAAAAGTGTTGAAGGCTGTTTCGGCATGAGAAGTTTTTTGCTTTTTGCCTCTGTTTCCCGGATATCAAATATATCTTTCTGGTTTTTACCTTCTTTGGTCAAAACCCGTCCGCGTTCCATAAATGGTTCAAGGTCTGCGTGGTAACAAGATACGTTAATATCTTTTTTGGTTGGGTCGTCGGCAATACAGACAAAATCGTTCGTCCCGTTTCTTAAAACTTTAAAAGATGCCATCCGCAGCGTAACCGTACACTTTTGCTCCGGCCTGTTTGTCGCTTGGTGCGGCCAGTACAGCCGTCTTGATTTGTATGTCTTCGGAAGGAATTACGGTTTGTGCTTCGACCTGAAATGCAAAGCAGCTAATCGCAAGACTAAAAAAAATCCTGTTCATGATAGTAAATGATAGGTGGCTGTTTTCTTATAGTCTAAATTTAGTAATCTTTATGAATAGAAACCTATAAAGGATGACTTTGTAAAGCTTTATTCTGCCCAAAAAACAACTGATTAAACCATCACCGATGAACTTTAAGAATCCGGTAACATTATCAATTTCTGGTATGCTTGCCCTGGGAATACTGGCCGCGTCCTATATGCGGACCAATCCGAGCACTGTAAAAGGATCAGGTCTGGATAGTTTGTACGAAAACCTGACGACCGAGCAAAAACATTCTCCGAAATATGCCACCGCAGGATTAACTGTTGCAAATGGACTGGAAGCAACACTTTTTGCCTCTGAGCCGACATTGACAAATCCTACCAATATTGATGTGGATCATCTGGGTCGGGTTTGGGTTTGTGAAGCGTATAACTATCGTCCGGCGATTAATGGAAATCCAACACATGCCGAAGGCGACCGGATTCTGATTCTGGAAGATACCAATGGTGATGGAAAATCGGATAAAACAACCGTTTTTTATCAGGGAAAAGAAATCAATTCTCCTCTGGGAATTTGGGTGATGGGAAATAAGGTAATTGTTTCCCAAAGTCCGTATGTCTGGCTTTTTACAGATGAAGATAATGATGGAAAAGCAGATAAAAAAGAAGTCATTTTTGAAGGCGTTGGCGGCGAGCAGCACGATCATGGTATGCATGCTTTTGTCTTTGGTCCGGATGGAAAATTATATTTCAATTTTGGAAATGAAGGCGGACATCTGCTGGACGGAAAAGGAAATCCGGTTGTAGGTCAGGATGGCAAACCGATTGATTTCAAGAAAAACAAACAGGGAATGGTTTTCCGCTGTGATCCTGATTTCAAAAATATTGAAGTGCTTGGGAAATAATTTCCGGAACAATTATGAAGTGGCCGTGGATAGTTACGGAACCATGTGGCAGTCGGATAATGATGATGACGGAAACAAAGGTGTCCGGATCAATTATGTGATGCAATATGGAAATTATGGCTATACGGATGAAATGACCGGTGCAGGCTGGCGTGCAAACCGTACCAATATTGAAGATTCCATTCCTTTTCGTCACTGGCATTTGAATGATCCGGGTGTTGTCCCGAATCTTTTGCAAACCGGAGCAGGTTCGCCAACGGGTATGATCGTGTATGAAGGACGCTTATTGCCAAAAATATTCTGGGATCAGATGATCCATTGTGAGCCGGGCCAAATGTGGTTCGTTCTTATCCGGTTGCAAAATCCGGAGCAGGTTATTCTGCCAAAATTGTAAATCTTCTGGAAGGAAAACGTGATCAATGGTTCCGTCCTTCGGATGTTTGTGTGGCTCCGGATGGTTCACTTATCGTTTCCGACTGGTATGATCCGGGTGTTGGCGGTCATCAGGCTGGTGATCAGAACAAAGGACGTTTGTACAGAATTGCTCCTGAAAATACGCCATACAAAATTCCTTCAACAGATTTCTCAACAGCTGCAGGAGCGGTGCAGGCTTTGCAAAGTCCTAACCTTTCGGTTCGTTATCTTGCCTGGAATGCGTTAATGAAAATGGGTGATAAATCACTTCCTGAGCTCAAAAAGCTATTTGAAAATACAAAAGAAAATCCGCGTATGCGTGCCCGTGCATTGTGGGCTATTGCAACAATTGACAGGGTAAGTACTGAAAATCTGGAATCTGCTTTACGTGATGCAAATCCGGATATGCGCATTATGGCAATTCGTGTGGTGCGTGAAAAAAGAAATGCAGATCTGATCAAATATATCAAATTGCTGGCAAATGATTCTGACGTTCAGGTTCGTCGTGAATGTGCTTTGGCGCTTCATGGAACGGTTTCTCCGGATGCTGCAAATCTTTGGGCAGAACTTGCACAGCAATACGACGGAAAAGATCGCTGGTATCTGGAAGCATTGGGAATTGGTGCCGAAGGACAATGGGATTCATTTTTCAAAGCCTGGCTTTCCAAAGCAGGAGCAAATCCGATTGCAACGGATGCAGGAAAAAATATTGTCTGGCGTTCAAGAAGTAAAGAATCGGTTAATTTGCTTGCTTCGCTGGCGAGTGATCCGGGCGTTGATCTGAAAAGTCGTTTGAAATATTTCCGTGCTTTTGATTTTAATCCGGGAGCAAAAGAAAAATCGACGGCTCTATTGAAAATCATGAAAGGAAAAGCCGAAAACCAGAATGAAATCAATGAACTGGCACTTCGTCATCTGGATCCGGTTTTTGTAAAACAATCACCGGAAGCATTGGCTGCATTGAAAAAATTGCTGGATGCAACTTATGGTACTGCCACTTATATGGAACTGGTTTCACGTTATGAGCTTACCGTCCGAAAATAATCGTTTATTGAAATTGGCAGTTTCTGAATCAAAAACTAACATTGGTCGCTCTGCCGGGCAACAGCTTTTGAAACAAGGAGGCGCGCCTTTGCTTTGGAATGTCATTAAAGGAAAAGACGCTGAAAAAGCATCGGCCGCTCTGGCTTCTATTAAAGGTGTTGGGAGCAAACAATCTCTGGATATTCTTAAAACGGTAGCACTGGATAGTAAAATGCCAATCGACGTTCGTTCGGAAGCTGCCCGTTCGCTTAGGCGGTACGATGAATGGAGAAGATCTTGTTTTGGTTTTGTTGAAAGAAGGAAAAATTGCTGGTGATTTAAAAACACCGGCGGTTCAGGGACTTGAGTGGTGCGTGGAGGAAATCAATCCAGATGGAAGCCGCAAAATATCTGGACGGAAATAGTGTTGCTGCCAAAAAACATCCGGATATCAAAACCTTGTTGGTATGACAGGGAAATGCCGGAAAGGGCAAGGAAATATTTTCAATGTATTGCTCAGTTTGCCATCAGGTAAATGGACAAGGAATGGATTTCGGTCCGAAACTTTCCGAAATTGGTAGTAAACTTCCAAAAGAAGCAGAATACGCTGCCATCTTCGAACCAAGTGCAGGAATTGGATTTGGTTATGAAGGTTTTGAAGTACAATTTAAAGACGGATCGTCTGTTACCGGAATTGTTTCAAGCAAAACGGAAACAGATCTGATCATGAAACTTCCGGGCGGCACGACTCAGGAATATAAAATGTCGCAGGTGAAATCAATGAAACAGATGAAAGATTCCATGATGCCGGCTGGTCTTCAGGATGCGATGACAACGGATGAACTTGTTAACCTTGTGGAATATTTAAGTAGTCTGAAGAAAAAATAATTTATCATTTTTCTTTCAAATCATTTAATTGCAGCCCGTTAAAACACTTTTGTTTTGACGGGCTGTTTTTTTGCCGATTATTTTTCAATTTAAGTAAAACTTTGTTTCGTTAATCTGAAAAAGAACTGGTAATTTTGAAGTTGTCCAATAGTCTTCTGCTCCATAGAATTAAGTTTTGAAACGAATTAATTACTTTAAGTCTGCCTTTCTGGTTGCCGCAAATCTTTGTTTTTTTAGTCTGAGTGGTATATGCCAAGTGGTTGATACACTGGCGAAAATTCATCCGGATAGTTTGTACGCAACGTTTTCCGAACCTGAAAAACGATTTTCAAGAAATGCCGTCGCCGGTCTTTTAACCGCTGACGGACTTGAAACAACGCTTTTTGCTTCTGAGCCATTAATTACCAATCCGATTAACATTGACGTCGATCACCGCGGACGAGTCTGGGTTTGCGAATCATATAATTATCGTCCTGCGGTTAATGGAAAATCTGAACTGAGTGTTGGCGACCGCATCGTGATTCTGGAAGATACAACCGGTGATGGAAAAGCAGATGTTACCAAGGTTTTTTACCAGGGTGCCGAACTGAATTCGCCGCTTGGGAATCTGGGTGATGGGCAACAAAGCCATCGTTTCCCAAAGTCCATATGTCTGGCTTTTCACCGATACGGATGGTGATGATAAAGCGGATAAAAAGGAAATTCTTTTCAAAGGAATTGGAGGGACACAGCAAGATGCCGGTGTTCATGCTTTTGTATTTGGTCCGGATGGGAAATTTTATTTCAATTACGGAAATGCAGGAAGACAACTTGGTTGACGGACAGGACCGGCCGCTATTGGATAAATATGAAAGACCAATCGATTTCCGCCAATACCGCCAGGGAGTCGTTTTCAGGGTTGATCAGGAATTCAGAAATGTAGAAATACTGGCTGAAAATTTTCATAATGGTTTTGAAATTGCCGTCGATAGTTATGGTACCATGTGGCAGTCGGATCAGGAAGAGCCAGGAAATGGTGCCGACAGGGTTAGTTATGTTATGGAAAATGGAAATTTCGGTTATATCGACGAAATGAACGGAGCCAGCTGGCGTATCAACCATACCAATCTTGAAGACGAAATTCCGCGTCGTCACTGGCATCAGAATGATCCGGGCGTTGTACCAAATTTGCTAGAAACTGGTTCAGGTTTTCCCATGGGTATGGTGGTTTATGAAGGAGATTTACTGCCAAGACGTTACTGGGACCAGATTATTTTGGCTGATGCAGGACAAAATACAGTCAGTGCATTTCCCGATGCAACCAGATGGAGCCGGTTTTAAATCAACTGGAATTCTTCCGCTTTTGGAAGGAAAAAGAGATAAATGGTTTCGGCCAACGGATGTTTGCGTAGCACCCGACGGCTCGCTGATTGTTTCAGATTGGTATGATCCGGTGGCTGGTTCTCATAAAATGAAGGACAAAAGCAGAGGCCGGATTTTCAGGATTGCACCTCCGGGCATACCTTACAAAATTCCGGTTTATGATCTTAACAATCCGGTTGAAGCGGTAAAAGCATTACAAAGTCCTAATTTGTCGCAGCGTTATCTGGCCTGGAATGCCTGTGTTAAACTGGGTATGGCAGTAGAACCTGAGCTTGAAAATCTATTCAGATTATACAATGGAAATCCAAAATTACGGGCTCGCGCACTTTGGGTTTTGAACAAAATTGAAGGTTTTAATTATAGAAACCTGGATATTGGTTTCAGGGAATTAAATCCGAATTTGCGGATTACAACGTTAAGAGCTGTTCGTCAGCGAAACAGTGATCCGACAGAATATATCAAAAGATTAACGTCAGACCCAAATCCGCAGGTGCGCCGTGAATGTGCTTTGGCGATTAATCATAACCATACATACGAAGCACTGGACGTTTGGCTGCAATTGGCTCAACAATATAAAGGAAATGACCGCTGGTCGGTCGAAGCATTGAGCATTGGTGCAATTGGTCAGTGGGAACGAATTTTTCCTGCCTGGCTTGCGCAAGGCCGGGAGAAATCCTGGTGCTACGGATTCAGGAAAAGATCTGATCTGGCTGGCGAGAACCAGACAGGCCATTCCGTACTTAACTGATCTGGCATCGGATACGTCGGTAACTTTTAAAAGCAGACTACGTTATTTCCGTGCATTTGACTTTTTCCATGCAGGCTACGAAAAATCGCAAGCACTGATGCATGTGATGGACGTAAAATCTTCTGACCGGATCGAAGTCAGCAAACTGGCATTGCTGCATTTGGACAAATCTTTTGTCACAAATTCTCAGCAAGGATTAACCGCACTTAACAAATTGCTTGACGAAACCTATGGTACCGAGGATTATATTGAACTGGTAACCCGCTATGCTCCTGAATCCGAAAATTCAAGATTATTCCAAATGGCTGTTGAAAAATCCGGCAGTGTAATCGGCCGTGATGCCGGTGCTTTGCTTTTGGAAATTGCAGGCGTTTCTTTTATTACGGACAAATTATCAACCTTAAACGATTCGAAAAAATCGGCTTTGCTGGCTTCTCTGCAAACGGCGGGAAGTGCGGAATCTGTATTTATTTTACGTTCAACGGTTTTGGATGTTAGTCAAAAAGAATCGGTACGGGCTGCGATGCGGCGCGTTATCTTGGAGGAAGCTGGCCGGGAGAAGATGCGGTTGTTAAGTTATTAAATCAGAATCAGATTGACGGAGATATCAAGGAAGCTGCTTTGGAAGGTGTTAAAAATGCTTTCCGGGAGGATGTGAAAAAACAACTGGCTCCTTATTTCCCAAAACCTGTTGAACCGGTTGTTGTGGCAGAAGAAGTGGAGCAGCCGAAAAGTAAAAAAGAAAGACGAAGAAAGAGAAAAGGAGATTAAGAGTTTCAAGGTTTCATGCAAAGCAAAAAAGACAAGGGCAAAGCTCGCAAAGTTTAATCTTAGCGTTCTTTGCCTTTTTTTCTTACCTTCTTTTGGTGAAATATTTAAAAAATCGGTATAAATCACGAAAACTTTTCTTTATCCCCTAAAACCATAACAATATTATTAAATCATGCTCCGCAGAAATTTTGTTAAATCATCTCTTGGAATAGCCGGTGCTGCGATTGCAGCGAATGAAGCTTTTGCAGCTCCAACTTCTAACATGGCAAAAAATACTTTCAAACTTAAATACGCTTCCCACTTCGGTATGTTTCAGAACAGTGCCGGAAAAGATGTAATTGATCAGCTGAAATTCATGGCCGATCAGGGATTTATGGCTTTGGAAGATAATGGAATGATGGGCCGTCCGGTTGAAGAACAGGAAAAAATTGCCAAGGAAATGACTCGTTTGGGAATGGAAATGGGCGTTTTTGTTGTGGATAAAGGTGGAAACGGAGCAAATACACTAGCAGCCAACAAAAAAGAGCATATCGATATTTTTCTTGCATGGTTGTAAAAAAGCAGTCGAAACGGCCAAGCGTGTCAATGCAAAATGGATGACTGTTGTGCCGGGAGATTTTGAACGTAGTTTACCAATTGGTGTACAAACCGGAAATGTTATTGATGCACTTGCGCAGAGGTGCTGAAATTCTGGAACCACATGGTTTGGTAATGGTTTTGGAACCATTAAGTGATACGCCAAATTTGTTTTTACGTACTTCAGATCAGACTTACGAAATCTGCCGCGGTGTAAACAGCAAGTCGTGTAAAATCCTGTATGACATTTACCACATGCAGAAAAACGAAGGTCGCGTTATTCACAATATTGAAGCGACGTGGAGTGAAATTGATTATTTCCAGATTGGAGACGAACCGGGAAGAAATGAGCCAACTACCGGAGAAATCAACTACAAAAATATTTTTAAATACATCTATAACCGCAGCAAAAAGGAAGGAAGAAACTTCATCCTGGGTATGGAACACGGAAATTCCCAAAAAGGAAAAGAAGGAGAAGCTGCGCTGATTAAAGCTTATGTAGACAGCGATAACTTTGCAATCTGAGAGTAGCGGTTGGCTAGTAGCTTTTAGCGGTTAGAGTTGCAAGTAGATGCCTTATGAATATTTGAATTTATTTTTACTATTATATAAATTAAAATGCCGGACAAGGAAACTTATCCGGCATTTTTCGCTTGCTAACAGCTAACAGCTAACAGCTAACAGCTAACAGCTAACAGCTATTAAAGAACTACAACTGAATTTTCTTCTGCATTTACTCCTGCAGGAACATATTTATCAGCTTCCCAGTCATTTGCCCAGATTTCGTTATCTAAAAGGTAACGGAATTGGTATTCTTTACCAGGAACCAAGTCAAGGCTAGCCTTGAATGAACCGTCTTTTTGTTTTTTCAATGCTACTGCTTCTTCCGGATTCCATCCATTAAACTCGCCCACAAGCGTAACTTTTTCAGATTTTTCAACGGCTTCAGCAGGCAAGGTGAACGTTACTTTTACAACGGGCTTGCTTTTCAAATACTGTTTCGTTAATGCCATAATCGGTAGTGTTTTTTTAGTTGATGAGACAAATATACAATCAAAAATTATACAAATAAATGACTATCAGCATAATAAATTTTTTCTTTCTTTGAATAGTTATATGATTTCATTTGAAAAAGCGCTCTCAGTGCAATTTTTCGCGGCTTTTTATTCAAAAACACAATATTATATTAAAGTCATACTCAGCAAAAGAAAAGGCCTAAAAGCGTAGGATTATTCTCAGATAGCATAACGCAATCAATAAAAAAATGCTGCAAAACGATTTATCGTTATGCAGCATTTAAGTAAAGAAATCAATTCCTGTATGTTATTGCGACCACTCGGTAGGTTCGCGGTCCCAGCGATGTTTCTTTATCTTTTCAAGCTCTTGTGCAGTCAATCTTTTTCCGTCGCTCGTAGCAACATTTGATTTGACATGAGTTAGTTTTCTCATGCCCGGAATGGTGGTGTGAACATCCTCATTTTCAAGAATAAATCTTAAAGCAGCTTCCGGCATCGACATATTTTCAGGTAAATCCGGGCGAAGTGCTTCGGCATGATCAACGCTTGAATTCAGGTTTTCCGGAACGAAATAAGTAGAGCGCCAGTCGTCAGCCGGGAAGGTCGTTTCTTTTGTAAGATGTCCTGACAAGGTACCTTCATCCAATGGAACACGTGAAATGACTCCGATATCCAGTTTTTTGCAAAGTGGGAAAAGATTGTCTTCCGGAGCCTGATCGAAAATATTGTAGATAACCTGAACCGCATCGATCAAACCTGTTTCCAGAGTTTTCAATGCATTGTCCGGTTCCCAGCGATTGATACTGATTCCCCAACGCTCCACTTTTCCTTCTTTTGTCAGCTTCTGAATCGCTTCTTTCCACTCATCCTCATGCGCCCAGGCATCTTCCCAAACGTGAAATTGCAAAAGATCAATGGTTTCCAGACCCAGATTTTTCAGACTTTTTTCAGTGTACTCAACAATGTAGTCCGCAGGAAAAACATCCTTTAACAGGAAAGATGGTTTCGAAGGCCATTGACGATTTTTAGGCGGAATTTTTGTTGCAGCATATAATTTTTTATCAGGATTCCGACGGATAAGTTCTCCCAGAATCATCTCACTTTTCCCTTCGGCATAACCCCAGGCTGTATCAAAAAAGTTACATCCTGATGCTACGGCCAGGTTCAGAGAATCTTCAATTTCCTTGATATCTGATCCTGTCCAGCCGGCAAGTCCCCACATTCCATAACCTATCTCGCTGATCTTCCAGTCACTACGTCCAAAACGGCGGTATTGCATTTTTGTTAAAGTTTAGTTGTTTTTTCTTTAAAGGAATTTATAGTACAATTTTAATGCTATTGAAATACATTTGTTTTAATTTATTACATTTAGAAGATACTGCGTTTGTTATTAAAGAAAATGTCATTTAGCTGGAAAGAATTGTTGGAGGGTACCATGAAACGAGTTGGTTGGCTTATTGTTGATTGTGGGGATGGCAGGGTGGAATACGCAAACGATGCCCAAAGAGAATATGCTAACCTATTGCAGTACTTTTCGTCAGATTCAGGAGGATATCAGAGACTGCGCGATAACTCCGGATTCGGCGGCGCGGGCATGGCAGGAAAATATGCAGAAATATCAGGGCCACTTTTCATAATGGAGATTCCTGCCGGATGGGTGATTCGACTTATTTTGTTTTTCCAATCAAAGGTTACACGCCTGAAAAATCGATTGGAGGAAAGGGAATGGGGTACCGGGCTGATGGTTTTGATCTTTTTGATATGGATGTAAAAGGAAGTCATCCGGCTCATGATCTTTTTGTTTATGATCAGAAATCAGGACAATCTGGACGACAGAACCTGGAAACCGGTTGAGGTTTTGGCTTTTACTTCCGGCGTGGTAGTGGCCGTGGAAAATAACTGGAAGTACGACAGCGATTTACGTGGTGGAAACTGGATATGGATCTATGATCCATGTCTTGACGGATTATTTTATTATGCTCATAATAATGTTTTATTTGTAGAACCAGGACAATGGGTAAATGCCGGAGACAAAATTTCTGAAATGGGAAGAAGCGGTTTTAATGCATTCAAAAAACGCTCACCCACACATTTACATTTAATGTTTTTGAAACTAAACAGCGATGCATTACCATATCCCGGTGATACTTACGACTGGTTAATGAATTCCATAGTGAAACAATAGCCTTGTGAATAAGCGAGTTGGGAAGAGGGCTTGATTGAAATTGACTGAAAATATTTGTAATATTTTATAATTCACTCCCTTAACTATTCCTAATTTCTCGTAATCATGAACAACCGCCGGTCTTTTATCAAAAAAAGTGCTGCCCTAGGCCTGGGTGCTTTTGGTGTCAATAGTCTTTTTAACGAATTGCATGCCGCTGATTTTCAGTCTGCTGAAAGATTCTGGAATGATGATATTGGAAATAATGAAGATTACTGGGCGGTGATTCAGGACGCTTATTCCGCCAGTAAAAGTGATATCATTATTCTGAACAATGGCGGCGTTTCTCCTTCTCCGTTGGTTGTTCAGGAAGCGCTGGAAAAATACAACAGACAAGCTGCACAAGGTCCTTCTTACTATATGTGGCGGATTATGGATAAAGGACGCGAGCCTTTACGTCAGCGTCTGGCCGCATTGGGCGGTTGTGATCCGGAAGAAGTTGCGATCAACAGAAATGCCACAGAAGCTTTGAATACCGTGATTTTTGGTTTGCCTTTACAAAAAGGTGACGAGGTGATCGGTATGAAATTTGATTATCCCAACATGATGAACGCATGGCGTCAGCGTCAGCTTCGGGATGGAATTGTTTACAAACAATTGTCATTCGAATTTCCGATTGAAAATGACGCGATGATTGTGAAGGCATACGAAGATGCAATCACACCTAACACAAAAATAATCCATCTTACGCATGTTGTTAACTGGGTCGGGCAGATTATGCCGGTTAAAAAAATCTGTCAGATGGCGCATAAAAAAGGCGTTGAAGTGATTGTGGATGGTGCACATTCTTTTGGGTTACTTGATTTTAAAATTGCTGATCTCGAATGTGATTACTTCGGAACCAGTCTGCACAAGTTTTTAAGTGCGCCGGTGGGAAGTGGGATGATGTGGGTGAAAAAAGATAAAATCGCCAAAATATGGCCGTTGGTTTGTAATCATGAACCAACCAGTGCAGATATCCGTAAATTTGAAACCTTGGGAACAAGAAGTTTTTGTATCGAACAGGCAATCGGTGAAGCAATTAATTTCCAGGAAGCCATTGGTACCAAAACGGAAGCAGGACCGGATTCATTATCTCAAAAAATACTGGGCAGAAAAAGCACAGCAAATTCCTGGTGTGAAAATCCATACTTCATTAAAACCGGAATATTCCTGCGCCATTGCCGGTGTGAGTGTTGATGGAATCAAACCAGGAGAATTGGAAAGTAAATTATTCACAGATTTCAAAATTCACACAACGCCAATTAGTTATGAATATGTGAATTGTGTACGCGTAACGCCACATGTTTATACTAAAATAAGCGATTTGGACAGGTTGGTTGGGGCTTTGGAGAAGATTTCGAAGAAGGCGTAAATTATTTCAAAAATAAAAATCAAAAATGCCGGTTGATTTCAAATTACCGGCATTTTTGATTGTATATTTTATTGATAATCAAGATTTAATACATTTTTTCTTACCAGCTGAAAGTCCTTAATCAGCTGTTTGTTCCGTTGGGAATTTTGACATGTCCATATAAAACAACTCCCAGGTATGGCCGTCAAAATCCTCTATTGTTCGTTGTTGCATAAAACCATAGTCTCTGATTTCAACCGGTTCTATTCCACCAGCGGATAGTGCAGCTTCCGTGACTTTGTTTACTTCATCCAGACTTTCCAGTGATAGAGAATACAGTCCCGCAACAGCAGTTTTTGTATCGGCGATTGGTTTAGTCGCAAAAGATGCGAATTTTTCGTGTGACAATATCATCAAAAAAATCTCTTCGCTCCATACCATACATTTTCCGCTATCGTCTGAAAATTGTGGATTATTGCTAAATCCCATTTTTGTGTAAAATTCCATGGAGCGGTTAACATCAGTTACTGCCAGATTGATAAAAATTTGTTTTGCCATTGTTGTAAATATTTAGATTGTTGTAAATAATCATCCCAATTACTTATGTAATATAGGATTTTCAGCTTCTCTTAAATACTGATTTTTCAAGTTTCTTGTTCATGAAATTTGTTGCTGACAAAAGACTCGTACTGGAAAATATTACTTTCAAATAATCGGTTTAGATGAAAGATTGATATTCAAATTTTTCATATTCAAGCGAATCCAGTCCAAACAATAAACCATTCATCTCATTTTCATATTTCTGATACGATCATTTAACCATTAAACTAATACTTCTTTACTTCGATTTGATAAAGGGCTACATTTGGGAATAAGCCTTAGTTTATAAACCGAATTGACCATGACCAAACTACGTAAAGGTTCTTTCATCAAAAGAGCCAAAGATATAACACTGAGCAGCGCATTAACGCTGGCAATTTTGTCAGGAACGTCTATGATGAGCAGTTGTTCGTCTAATGATGATGAATCGGATTACAGTTATGAAGAAACAACTTATTCAAAAGGAATTCGCTCACATATTAAAGAAGTAAAACCGGGAGAATTTAAAATTACGGATGAGGAAAGTGTAGCTGCGGACAAGTCTCTTGCTATCGTTACCTATCTCGACGGACATACCGATTCTCTAAGTACAACTGCCGCCAAGGCATTGATTGATAAAGATATACATAACAATCAGTCTTATGTCGGCCATCACAGCGGACTTTCCAGTATGTTATTATATGGTGGAATGGGTTATATGTTGGGGAGAAATAATAGCAATAGTTACATGAATACGTACCGTGATCAGAACAATTCAAGAGGTAGTGTTTATAGCAGTCCTGGCGTTTTTACTAAATCTCAAAGTGCAGTTAATGACGTAAGTGCTTCCCGTTCAACAAGAATTGTAAATACGCGCCCATCAGGTGGAAGAAGCGGATTTTTCGGCCGTTCATCAGGCAGAAGCGGAGGTTGATTTCAGTTTTTCGAAAGAATTCTGAAATCTAAATCTTGAAAATAATATGATCAAATTAAAATCGCTCCCCAATACTCCTGAAAACGCACTCCAAAAATTAGGTTGGAATTGGATGTTAGGAACAGATACGATACCATATCTGGTAAAAGATGTTGTTGTGGTCAATGAAGATACTGCAACTCAATACTACGAAGCTGCTGCAACGCTTTACGACATGTTTATTGAAGCGGGGCAATATGTTATTGATAATCAATTGTTTGATGAAATGGGGATTTCTCCCAATCTTATTGAATTGGTAAAACTTTCATGGGAAGAAGACCGGAATGTACATCTTTATGGTCGTTTCGATCTTGCAGGTGGTTTTGACGGACAGCCGGTGAAACTGATAGAATTTAATGCTGATACTGCAACTTGTTTGCCGGAAAGTGCTGTGGTGCAATGGGCGCATTTGCGGACAAATAATGAGGATGATTCCAAGCAGTTCAACACCTTGTACGAAACACTGGTAAAACAGTTTCAGTATATCAAACTTGTCAATAACGATCTCACTGCTTCCATACTTTTCTCCACCATGCGTGGTTTTCCAGAAGATGATACGAATGTGAATATTTTGTCCGAAGCAGCCAAGGAAGCCGGTTTTGATGTTGATTTCGCTTATATAGAAGAAGTTGAATTTTCAAAAGAAGGGATTTTTAAACAGGATAATTCAGGCTCGGGAAATTTCATCGCGTTTTGATTTCTGGTTCAAACTTGTTCCCTGGGAATATATTGGTGGGGACGAACCTGAACTGACAACTATATTGACGGAAATCGCTAAAAATCGTCTGGCTATTATTCTGAATCCGGCTTATACCTTACTGTTTCAATCCAAATATATTCTTAAAATTTTGTGGGATCTGTTTCCTTATCATCCGCTTTTGCTGCAAACGGAACGTTACGTGATTCCGCATAAAAAATCGGTTAGTAAAGTTCTGTTTGGAAGAGAAGGTGCTAATGTTTCGATCATAGAAAGGGGAGGGGAAGTAATTGAAAAAGTGGACGGGGATTATGAAGGACAAAAAAGGATTTATCAGGAATATGTAGAGTTTCCAAAAGATGAGGAAGGATTTTCTTACCAGGCTGGTGTTTTTTACGCTGGTGAGCCTTGCGCATTAGGTTTTCGTCGTGGAGGAAAAATTCTTGATAATACTGCTCAATTTGTCGGTCACATCGTTGAATAATCGATTCTGATTTTTAGTATGAAGGTTTCTTTCAAATTGCTGTTCGGGTTTTTATTGGTTTTTGTTTTAGATTTTAAATCCTTCGCACAGGAAAAAGATCAACCGATTATATTCAAAATTGATACCAGGAATAAGGCACAGACTATTGAAAATTTTGGTGCAGCAGGTTGCTGGTTTTCAGAAGGAATCGGGAAATACTGGCCAGAGCAGAAAAAGGAACAAATTGCGGAATGGCTTTTTAGTAAATCTTTTGATAACAAAGGAAATCCAAAAGGCATTGGACTTTCGGCCTGGCGATTTAATATAGGCGGTGGAACAGCCGAACAGGGCGATAGTAGCGGTATTAAGGATTTCAGAAAACGGGTTGAATCTTTTCAAAATCCTGATGGAAGTTATGACTGGAACAAACAGGCTGGTTATGTCTGGTTTGTCAAAAAGGCAAAACAGTATGGTGTCGAAAATCTGATCGCGTTTTCAAACACGCCGCCGGTACAATTCACTCAAAATGGACGTGGCTTCAAAACGGAAAAAGATTATAAATCCAATCTGAAACCTGATAAATATGGTGCTTATGCCGGTTTTCTGGCGGATGTTTTAAAACATTTCGATGCTGAAAATTTACATTTTAATTACATAAGTCCGGTTAATGAGCCGCAATGGGATTGGTCGAACAAACCCGGACAAGCAAGTCAGGAAGGAACCCCGTGGCGTAATGAGGAAATTTATAAAGTTACCACAGCGCTGGACAGTGCATTGACGGCGCAAAAACTTTCTTCCAAAATCATGTTAGTTGAAGCTGGAATGTTGAATTATTTATACGGAGGTTCTGGGAATACGAACCGGCAGATTCAAAATTTCTTTGGGAAAAACAGCAAATTGGAGGTTAGGAATTTGAAACATATGTCTGACTTCATTGGCGGTCATAGCTATTTCACGGAAAATGGAGATAGCAGTCTGGTGCAGATCAGAAAAAATGTGTCAGATACGGCCAGGAAATACGATGTGAAATTTTGGCAAACTGAATATTCCATGTTAGCTGATGGCTATCGCGAAGGCACAAAAGAAAAACGTTCAGCCATTGATTGCGCTCTTTTTCTTGCCAAAGTTATTCATAATGATCTGGTTGTGGGAAATGCATCCGCCTGGCAATTATGGAATTCCTATGAACCAGGTCGTCCAGATTTTGATACACGTTATTTCCTGATTGCTTTAAAACCAAATGAAAAACATACAGACGGTGAGTATTTTCAAACCAAAGGTTTGTGGGCATTTGGAAATTTTAGCCGTTTCATTCGTCCGGGTATGCAGCGATTACTTGTTGACCGAAGTGATAAAATGACGGATTTGCAATCTGCACAAAATGTGATGTTATCGGCTTACACCGGTGAAAAGGGTAAAGTTGTGGTCGTTGCAATTAATTATACAGCAACAGAAAAGCGTATCAAACTTGACCTTGTCAATAATACTAAATCCTTAAATCTGAAAAAATATATTACCAGTGCTTTGGAAGGTGATAATCTTAAACCATATCCTGTTCAGAAGTTAAAAGATGAAGTGGTTTTGCCGGCAAGGTCGGTTGTGACAATGGTTGTTGAGTGAAAAAATTTACTCCATTTTCAATCCCCATTCCCTATCTTTGCCCCCAATGAAAATATTCAAGCTCATATTAAGTCTATACATATTACTATTATCGTGCTTTCCGTGCGGCGATAAGGTGGAATGTAATGGAACAGATGAGCTAACATTTCCGAATCTCGGACACATAAGGATCACGCACATGAAAGTGAATCCTGTACACCATTTTGTACGTGCAGCTGTTGCGCAGCATCTACTTTTTTCCAATTTTCAGTAGCAGCGGTTAAAATTCCAAAAGCTGTTTTTGCAAACGTAAAATTTCCGGTTTACAAAGACCGTTTCCGCTCGGAACTTTCTTACTCCATTTGGCAGCCGCCAAAGATTGCCTGATAACGACTTACTTTTTTGGTGAAATTTTGAGGTATTGAGCCGTTGAGGTTCCGTGTCAAAATTCTGCCTGTTTGTTATTTGGCAATTTAAATTTTCATGTTAGATAAAATCATTCATTTCAGTATCTATAATAAGTTCATTATAGGTCTGTTTATGCTGGCATTAATCGCCGTTGGCGGTTATTCGCTTAGCAATTTGCCCATTGATGCACTGCCCGATATCACCAATAATCAGGTGCAGATTATTACCACTTCCCCAACGCTGGCAACGCAGGAGGTTGAACAATTTATTACCTATCCGATTGAATTGGCCGTGAAATCCATTCCGAAAATTGTGGAATTAAGATCAGTCAGCCGGTTTGGACTGAGCGTTGTTACCATCGTTTTTGAGGAAAATGCAGATATATACTGGGCACGGGCGCAAATTTCAGAACGATTGAAAGAGGCAGAAAGCAAAATTCCCAAAGGCCTGGGAAATCCTGAACTGGCACCGATCAGTACCGGACTTGGTGAAATTTATCAATATGTAGTTTTCCCGCAAAAAGGTTTTGAAAAACAATATTCAGCGACAGAATTACGAACAATTCAGGACTGGATTATTCGTCCGCAATTGATTGGAACGCCTGGTGTGGCGGAAGTAAATACGCTGGGTGGAAGTCTGAAACAATACGAAATCGCGATTGAGCCCGATAAATTGAAAGCGATGAATACCACTATCGCTGAAATTCTGGATGCACTGGAACTGAATAATGAAAATACCGGCGGTGCTTATATTGACAAAAAGCCATACGCTTATTTTATCCGGGGAATCGGTATGGTTAACGGAATTGATGCGATCAATAAAATCGTAATCAAGACAAAAAACGAAATCCCGATTTTGATTCGTGATGTCGCTACCGTTCAGATCGGCAGCAGTATTCGATATGGAGCTGTTACCAAAGATGGAAAAGGAGAAGAAGTAAGCGGAATGGTGATGATGCTCAAAGGTGAAAATAGTGCCGAGGTAGTATCCCGCGTCAAAGAAAAAATGGAACAGATCAAGAAATCCTTACCAAAAGGAGTCTCTATTGAAGCATTTGTTGACAGGACAAAACTGGTCAACCGCGCTATTGGAACAGTTGAAAGAAATCTTCTTGAAGGGGCTTTAATCGTAGTTTTTGTTCTGATTTTGCTGATCGGAAATCTGCGTGCAGGATTGATTGTAGCTTCTGTTATTCCACTTTCGCTACTGTTTGCAGTCAGTATGATGCATTTATTTGGTGTTTCCGGAAACCTGATGTCACTTGGTGCTATTGATTTTGGATTGATTGTGGATGGTGCCGTAATTATTGTTGAATCGATTATTCACAGGTTGCAAACTAGTGTCAAAGGAAAATTAACGTCTCAGGAAATGGATGCGGAAGTGTATGAAGCTTCTGCGAAAATTCGTAGCAGTGCTGCTTTTGGAGAAATTATTATCCTGATCGTTTACCTGCCAATTCTGGCACTGGTTGGTATTGAAGGCAAAATGTTTGGTCCGATGGCGCAAACGGTATCGTTTGCAATTCTTGGTGCTTTCATTTTATCACTGACCTATATTCCGATGATGACGGCGTTGGTTTTGAAAAAACAAACGGGACATAAGATCAATATCAGCGACAAGATCATTCATTTTTTACAAAAAATTTATCAGCCGCTGTCTGAGCCGGATCACTGAAGTTGAAAGGATTGGTTTTGTCGGTTGCAATCAGTGCTTCTTGGTTATTTCTGCTTTTATTTTTAACTCGTTGGGAGGTGAATTTATTCCAACGCTGGACGAAGGTGATATTGCCACAAATCTGGTTATCGCCTCTGGAAGTTCACTTTCTCAGGAAATCGAAGCGACCACAAAAGCGGAACAAATACTGAAAGCCAAATTTCCGGAAGTGAAAATGATCGTTACAAAAATTGGTAGTTCCGAAATTCCAACCGATCCGATGCCGATGGAAGTGGGTGATATGATTATCATTTTAAAAGATAAAAAAGACTGGACTTCGGCGAAAACCAAGGAGGAACTGATGGAGAAAATGTCAGAAGCGCTGGAAGCAATTCCTGGTGCTACCACAGAATTTTCCCAGCCGATCCAAATGCGTTTTAATGAACTGATGACCGGTGTAAGAAGCGATGTGGCGGTCAAAATTTTTGGAGAAGATCTTGAAATGCTGGTCAGTAAAGGCGATGAAGTTTTGAAAATTAATTCAAAACATAAAAGGCGTTACCGAAGCCAAAACAGAAAGAGTTGCAGGATTGCCGCAAATTACGGTCCGCTATAACAAAGACAAACTGGCTTTATATGGTTTAAATGTTGGTGATCTTAACAAAGTAATCCGGACCGGTTTTGCCGGAGAAATGGCCGGTGTGGTTTATGAAGGTGAAAAACGTTTTGATATGGTAGTTCGGCTGGCTCAGGAAAAGCGACAGGATATTTCAAATCTGAAAACGCTATTTGTTTCACTGCCATCCGGTAGTCAGATTCCCTTGGAACAGGTTGCTGATATAGCTTATGAGCCCGGCCCGATGCAGATCAGTCGGGAAGATGGAAAACGAAGAATTGTTGTTGGCTTTAATGTTCGAGAACGGGATGTGAAAAGTGTTATTGAAGAAATTCAGCAAAAACTGGATCAGAAGTTAAAGTTTGCCGGCGGGTTATTATGTGACTTATGGCGGACAATTTCAAAATCTCATTCAGGCCAATGAACGTTTGGCTGTCGCGGTTCCGGTGGCCTTGCTTCTGATTTTTGTTTTGCTGTTTTTTACTTTTCGCTCTGTCAGCCAGTCGTTGCTGATTTTTTCAGCCATTCCTTTTTCTGCCATTGGTGGAATATTTGCGCTCTGGATTCGGAATATGCCTTTCAGTATTTCGGCCGGTGTCGGTTTTATTGCCTTGTTTGGTGTCGCGGTTTTAAACGGGATTGTTTTGATCGGTTATTTCAATCAGTTGAAAGCCGAAGGATTATCCGATATCATGCAGCGAATTAAGGAAGGAACCAGCGTTCGTCTGCGTCCTGTTCTGATGACTGCCGCCGTTGCTTCGCTTGGTTTTCTTCCAATGGCATTAAGTACAAGTGCAGGAGCGGAAGTTCAAAAACCATTGGCCACCGTCGTAATTGGCGGTTTGATCAGCGCTACTTTGCTGACACTGATTGTTTTACCGATTCTGTACTGGTATCTGGAAAATAATTTAAAAATTAAGAAATCCGGTATAGCCGCTGTGATTATTTTGCTTATTGATTGGAGTTGAATACAAAAGCGCAATCAATTCCTAAATTGAATTTACAACAAGCGATCGAATTAGGATTAAAAAATAATCAATTGATTTCCGCGGCAGAACTGGAAATAAAAATGCAGTCGGAACTAACAGGAACTGCTTTTGATATTCCAAAAACGAATATTGGCGGAATGCTCGGACAATATAATACCAAAGCTTTTGACCAGAATTATGAGGTTTCCCAAACTTTCAGTCCGTTTCAGTATGGTGCCAGAAAAGAAGTTTTAAATAATAATCTCAAAGGAAGTCAGATCAAACTGGAACAATCGAAAAAGGAAATTACCTATGCAATCCGGCAAAACTGGACTACTCTTTTGTATCTGACTAAACTAAATAATTCGCTTTCAAAACAGGATAGTATTCTTGGTTCAATTTGTGAAAGCGGCTTCATTGAGATTTCAAACCGGCGAAACAAATCTGCTGGAAAAGACAACGGCGATCACCAAACAACAGGAAATTCAGCAACGAATCAAGCAAAATGAAAGTTTGATAGCGGTTGGGAAATCAAAGATCAGATTGCTTTTGAATCTCAATTATGATTTTATTGTCAGTGATACCACTTTTTCATGCCATGCCAATTAACGTCTTTATTTGATACAACAGCCATCAATCAAAATCCGGTTTTTCTACACGCTTTGCAACAGGTAGAAATTGCAAGAGCGAATAAAAATCTGGAAAAGGCATTGCTGATGCCTGATTTTACAGCCGGATATTTTATTCAGTCGCTAACGGGCAATCAGGATATCAGCGGACAAAATATCAATTATAACGGCGTTCCCCGTTTTCAGGGTTTTAAAGCTGGTATTGCAATTCCGGTTTTTTCAAAAAGTTACCGTTCAAAAGTTCAGGCTGCGGAAACCAATATTCAGTTGCAGCAAAAGAATGCAGACTATCTTCAATCGCAGCTTCAAAACCAGTATCAGCAGCAGCTCACCCAGCTTTATACCTATCAGTCGCTGATTGAATATTATCAAACTTCGGCAATTCCCAACGCACGAACGATTTCTACAAATGCCTCTAAAAGTTACCAGAGCGGTGAAATATCGTATGTGGAATATCTTCAGGGCATTCAGACTGCACTGGATATTGATATGAATTACCTGAAAGCGATTGCAGATTTTAACCAGGCTTTTGTGAGCCTGCAATATTTATTAAATCAATAATTGAAAATCATGAACAGAAAAATCAATATATATATTAATATTTTGCTCGCATTTTTAGTAGGACAGATTCTGTTTTCCTGTAAAAATACTTCTGATGAAAAGGCTGAGGAACGGAGAAACCAAAAACGGAAGAAAAAAAACAGGAGTCAGAAAATAAAGAAGTTGCCTTAACACAGGCGCAATATGATGCTTCTGATATTGTTCTGGGAACATTCGAAAGTAAAAATCTGAGTGAAGTGATCAATGCCAATGGCTATACCAAATTACCTCCGCAAAATCAGGCCGATGTTTCCGTTTTTATGGCTGGTATTGTTAAGTCGATCAAGGTAATTGAAGGTGAATTTGTCAAAGCCGGACAAACCATTGCCACACTGGAAAGTCCGGAATTTACGAGGCTTCAGGAATCTTTTCTTATTTCAAAAAGTAATACGGAATTTTTGGCTGCTGAATTTGAAAGGCAAAAAACGTTGTCGGATGAAAATGTTAATGCTAAAAAAGCATTTCAAAAAACAAAAGCGGATTTTGAAACCGAAAAAGCACGTTATAATTCTCTTCAAAAACAGTTAAACATGCTTGCATATTAACAATTCCGGATCACGGAAATATTGTCTCCACAGTTTCTGTTACAGCACCGATTTCTGGTTATATCACAGAAGTTAATATCAAGATCGGTAGTAATGTTCAGCCGGGAAATTCACTTTTCAGTATTGTGGATAATACCAAAATGCACGTGGATTTGCTGGTTTATGAAAAGGATCTGCAAAAGGTAAAACCGAATCAAACAGTACGATTTGTCCTAACCAATCAGGATAATGCAGAAATTCGCGGTAAGATTTTTAGTGTGGGAAAAGCATTTGAAAATGAAACCAAATCTGTTGCCGTTCATGCTGATATTCTGAATGACAAGCAGATACTGATTCCCGGTATGTATGTCAATGCACTTATTGATATTGGAAAAAACAAAGTAAATGCCTTACCGGTTGATGCCGTAATCAAGGCAGATGGCAGAGAATTTATTTTTGTTCTGGAAGATGAAGAGGCAAAGACTGAGAAAAAGGAAGCAGATGAGAAAGTCATATCATTTCCAGCGAATTGAAGTGAAATCAGGAACTACACAACTGGGTTATGTTCAGGTTACGCCTTTGCAGGTTTTGGAAAAAAATGCAAAAATTGTTTTAAAAGGATCTTATTATATTCAAAGTCACCTGCTTAAAAGTGACGGAGGTGGCGGACATGAACATTAAGTTTTGTTGACATGTTGATAAAACATAAAGGATAAAATTTATGTATAGTATAATTACAGCAACAATATTATTAGGTCTGGTGCATGCGCTCATTCCCAATCACTGGCTGCCGTTGGTAGCCGTGGCAAAAGCTGAAAAATGGGAACGGCCGGAACTGCTTAAGTGTTGCTTTTATCATAGCGTTGGCTCATGTTGCCGGTACCGTGGCTTTGGGGATTATTCTGGGAATTATCGGAACAAGGCTAGCCGGGAAATACAATGAATTTGTAGATATCATTGCACCGGTTTTGTTGATTATTTTCGGTTTGATCTATTTTTCTGTCAATCTTCCGCACCACCATCATGGCGCGCAGGAAGATGTTAAACAATACGAAAAATCCACGGACGACGGTGGATTCTTATTTTAGTTGGAATTATGTTTTTATCACCTTGTCTTGAAGTAGAAAGTCTATTTCTTTCCGCAGGTGCTTTTGGTGTTAAAAGTGTTTTTCTGCTTGCCGCTGTTTATGCGATTACCAGTATTGCTGGCATTGTCAGTTTGGTTATGCTGGCGTTTAAGGGAATTCACCTGGTTGACACAAATTTTATTGAGCACAATGAAAAGCGGATCACTGGAGTTATTCTGATTTTGGTTGGTATAATTACTTTTTTCCTTCATTGAAATAAAAAAGCTAAGTTCCGATGCATGTGTGCAAAGGGACTTAGCTCATTTTATTTTCACAGCTTTTTTTTATTTCTCTTATGCTATGGACTGAAATGTTTCAACCTTGTTCATAAGATCTACTACATTGGTTACCTGCATTTTACGGTAAATTTTAAATTTTACAGTACTAATCGTGGAAGGTGCCAGATTTAATTCCCTTGCAATTTCAGCAGTTCGGAATCCCTTCAAAAGCAATTGCATAATTTCAGATTCACGTGCTGAAAGCAAGTTTACAAGATCATTTTCAACAATTCCTTTTAACAAAAAATCGGTAAGTCCATCGTCCATATATTTGCGGCCTTTGATAATGGTATTGAACGCAGACTGGAATTCATGTTTCGACATGGTTTTAAGACAAATTCCGTCAACACCTTTTTTAAGATAAGGAAGTGCCCAAACTTTTTCATTTTCTTCACCAAGAACAAGAATTTTAACCGAGGGCTGGATGCGTCTTATTCCTTCAAAACTATTTAAGTTGGTCAAATTCGATAGACGAATGTCTACAATTAGTACGTCGAAATAGGATTTTCTCAAAACCGCCGGGATACTTTCCCAGCTGTCTGCTTCTTCAATATATACATTGCCTGCATACTCTTTAATGGAAGCAGCAATACCTAATCTGAAAAAGTCGTTTTTTATTAAAATTAATATTCTGGTCATTTTTAATTTTGATTACAAGTGTATGGAATAAATTAATGTGTCATTACCTGATTACTTTTTATTGGATTCCAGCAAGTTGTGGACTACTTCGTTGATTTTGGTTGTAACAATGATACTTGCCGGAATTATTGGCCTTCCGGTTATCAGATTAAGTTTTTCCAACCATTCGCCGCTTTCAGATATGTATAAAATAATTCGTAATGCCGGTTTGCTTTTTTGGAGATAACCCAGGAAATCAATGATCTCCATATCGGGAACATTCAGGCGAACAACGAGCAAATTATTTCTATCTTCTGTCAAAGGTGTTTTCTTTCCAAATGCCAGTTTTCTGAAAACATCGCTAATGCCAACGGCCTCTTCTATATAAATCTCATCCTTATGCGCCTGTAACATATCAACCAGTTTAATGTGTGTATTACTTTGCAGGTCATAAGTGAGAAGTCGTTTCATAGCGTTACGTTTTTATTTCAAGATCAGGAGCCATGATTTAGAATAGGATAGGCTATGTTGTTTATAGTCAGCCTAAACATATGACGGAATTCCTTAAAGAGGGTAAGGTTAATTTCAATTGCCAGGCGCTATTTGAACCAATATTGCTATGGTTCAAATAGCTTTTGTTTTCTGGCATTAGTGTGTGTGCAGCGCGGCCGGATATACGTATTTGTTTTTAATCATAGATGTGTGTTTTTAAATTAAACGTGATAGTGCTTATTCTTAAACCAAAGCTAAGGGAGATTTTTAAATGTATTTGTCGAGGTAAAATTCCTATTTTGTAGAAATATCTCTATGTTATTTATATTGTCTTTGTCGCAGAATCTGCTAAATGGGAATAGAAAATTTATATTAAAACATAGAGATTTGTTTTAACTGTCCATGGCTAAAATCAGTTGGACAAATAGCGGCAGGTGGGGAAATAAATGAAGAGCCATGTTTCTAAACATGGGGTATATAATTTCATTTTCGCTGATAATCAGAAATTCTTCAAAAGAGAAACTTTCTTGGATAGCTCTATTTCATCTGATACTTCAAGTTTATCAAAGATTCGGCGTTTGTAGGTACTGATCGTGTTCTCCTTAACCTTCAAAATCGAGGCAATTTCCTTTGTCCATTTACCTTCTGTTAAAAGTTGCATGACCAGCATTTCGCGGGGAGATAATGTCATGATTGGATTTTTTAACTTCTTGGAATTATTATCTCCCAGATTGTTCAATAAGGTTTGCTGAATACGATAACTAACATATTTTCCTCTGTTTACCAGTGCTTTGTAAGCGGCCTGAAACTCATCGTGAGATGCCTGTTTGGACAGAAATCCATCTGCACCTGCCTGCATATACGGCAAAGCATAAACTTGTTCGTCATATCCGGAATGAATCAGAATAATGATTTCTGGTTGCCGTTGACGCACCAGCTCCATCATCCTGATATTTTCGCCACCCGGAATATCAATGTCCAGGATCAACAAATCAAATTTTTCTTTTTCCAATAACAGCAATCCTGCGGGGAAACTATCTGACTGGGTCACATTTGCTTTGGGATCGGTATCAGAAATCAGGTGTCCTAGACCCATTCGGATTAATGGATGATCCTCAATAATTAAAATGTTCATAAAACAGGGAAGCTATTGTTTAGCTACAAATCTAATTATTAAATATGGGTTATAATATCGAAATATATCTACATGAGTTGTCCACTTGGTGACAATCCGGATGGATATATCATCACTTTTCTCTTGAAGCTGTAAGTTATTTTTCTCTCAAAAAACACAATCTTCTGCTTATAGAATTTCATTAACATTTTTGGATAAATATTTTGGTCCTGGAATGAAAACATCCATAAGCCCTAGATAGGAAATGATCATTTCTATCTTTAAAGGCACTCCGATGGAAATAATTAATTCGATATTTAATTTGGTTAAAATTCATTTTAATAGAATTAATTTATATATTAAAAACAGAATTAAGTAATTTATTTTAATATTTTATATTATGTCCAAATTAATAAAATATGTTTAAATGTGAATATTAAGGTAGGAGAATTTGTTAAAATGATGATTAAAGGGAAAATTTTAACAGTTGACTTTAATCTGAATTTTTAAATAGTGAGAAAATATTTAAACCAAAATCTGACAAATAAGAATAACCCAAACTCAATAATTTTTAATAATGAGCATTAAACTAAACCTTTTAACAATTTTCATTTTTCTCCTGATTTATACAGAATCAAAAGCCTTCGTACCTGATTCGATCCGTGTTACCCTTACGGAAGGTACTAACATGGCCATTGCACTTTCCCCTGATAAAAAAAGCATAGCCATGGATATTCAGGGCACAATCTGGCTTATGCCTGTTGGTGGCGGGAAAGCAACTGCGTTAACAGATGCACTGGGTGATTGCCGCCAGCCAACCTGGTCAGCGGATGGAAATCAAATTGCTTTTCAATCGTACCGCGATGGGAATTTCCACATTTGGAAGGTGAACAAAGATGGCAGCTCCTTAACCCAGCTGACTTTTGGAGTATACCATGATCGTGAGCCACATTGGTCTCCAACAAAAAATGAAATTGTATTTTCTTCTGATCGCAGCGGAAATTACGATATCTGGAAAATTGATCTTGGTAAGGGAAATCTTACACAGCTTACCAAAGAGCCTGGAAATGATTATTTTCCCTCTTTTTCATCAGACGGATCAAAACTGGCTTATGTTTCTGAGCGTAATGCTGCTGCCGGTTTATATATTCTTGAAGGAGCAGGAGAGCCTGCATTACTTGTGCATAGTAAAGAAAAATTGTTTTCTCCGGTTTGGAATCCGGGCGGGAAGCATGTGATATTTAATAGCCTTACTCCACAGGGAAGTCAGCTGGAATATGTTGCGGTAGGTGGTGGCAACTGGCAAACTTTGTCGGATAAGTCAGAAGACGTATTTCCTTTCAAAGTAAGCTGGATTTCGGACACTGAATATTTATATACAGCTAATGGCCAGATCCTTCGTGCGAGTTTGGGTGAAAAGAAAACGACCAGAATTCCTTTTCAGGCAGAAGTGGTTTTGAACCGTAAAAGTTATGTAAAAAAAGTACGTGATTTTGATTCGAAAAAACCGCAGACTGTCCAGGGAATCAGAAGCCCGATCGTTTCGCCAGATGGAAAAAGTATTGTTTTTACTGCCTTGGGAGATTTATGGATTTTCAAAAAGGGAACCGAAAAACCTGTTCAGATTACAAACGATATCTTTATTGACGTCGATCCGGTGTGGTCGCCTGATGGAAAGAAAATTGCTTATACAAGCGACAAAAAAGGTAATATGGATTTGTATGTAAGAAATCTTGAAACGGGAAAAGATACTTGCATACTTGATGCGCCGGATAATTTGAAATTTCCCTCCTGGTCGCCGGATGGGCTGAAAATTGCATTTTATCAGGCTGATCCGAAATCTCTTGGCAAAAATGTCCTTAACATTATGGAACTGGCAACCGGCAAAAGTACAACCGTTTATGGTGCTCTTTTCGAAGCTTCGCAGCCAAGCTGGGCGCCGGATGGAAAGTCTGTTATCATTTCTTCCCTGGAAGCTTATTCGACCAGGTTCAGGGAAGGGCTTAGTAAAATTCTGATCATTCCGCTTGACAAATCTCCCTCTCGTTTTGTTTCGCCGGTACCTGAACGTACGCTGGCTACAAGAGGAAAAAACGGACCGGTAATTTCTCCCGATGGCTCCAAAATTGCTTACATTCTTGATAATATTTTATGGATTGTGCCCGTTGATCTGCAATTAAATATTGTCGGCCCGCCCAAAAGATTAACTAACGAACTTGCCGAAGCACCGAGCTGGTCAGGTGATTCTCAAAAAATCGTTTTTCTGGCAACGGATATTTTGAAAGAAGTATCAGTAACGGATGGTGAAGTTAAAACGATCAATATGAATTTTACGTGGCTAAAAAAGCAGCCGGAAGGAAGATTTGTTATTCACGCCGGAAAGGTTTTTGACGGTCGAGCAGCAAAATATCTGGAAAACGTAGATGTCCTGATTGAAGGTAACAGAATTACAAAAGTTACCCCACACCGTGCAGGTGCTTACGGGAATGCAAAGATAATTGATGCCTCAAAACAAGTATTGATCCCTGGCATGTTTGAAATGCATACCCATCAAAATGCGTATATGGGTGAAAAGGGAGGTAGACTTTGGCTTGCTTACGGAATTACTTCTATCCGCGAACCAGGTACTGATCCATATGACGCGCTGGAACGAAAAGAGTCCTGGAATAGCGGAAAAAGATTAGGGCCACGTACGTTTTTCACAGGAGGACATATGGAAGGAAGCCGGATTTATTATAACAGAAGCACAAGTAATGTTGGTGGCGGACAACTGGATCTCGAATTAAATCGTGCCGTAAAACTGGGTTATGATATGATCAAAACCTACGTGGGCTTACCTGACAATCTTCAAAAGAGGGTAACAGAATTTGCTCATGCCAACGGTTTGCCTGTAACCTCACATGAGATTTATCCCGCAGTGGGAAATGGTGTGGATGGTGTGGAACATATGGGAGCTACCAGCAGAAGAGGATATTCTCCAAAGCTGACAGCGATGAATAATACATATCAGGATGTGCAGCAGCTTCTTATTAAGTCGGGAATGTACATCACGCCAACGGTTTCACTTCATGGCGGATTTACAGCTCTGGCTAAAAGTGATACCAGTTTTTTTAGTCACTGGCAATACGCCAACTTTTTTACTGAAAAGTTAAAAACGGATCTACAAGGATCAGCTTCCAGAATGAGTGAAAGTACTTATTCGAATGTTGAAAAAACTTTATACAATCTTGTTAAATCTGGTGCAAAGGTTACTCTTGGTACGGATTCGCCTATAATACCAGCAGGATTCAGTTTTCATGCGGAATTGCAATCGTGGGTAAAAGCGGGTCTATCGCCATTTGAAACTTTGCGGGCTGCTACGCTATGGTCTGCGGAGGAGATAGGTGTGGCTCAGGATCTCGGAACAATTGAGCCCGGAAAACTGGCTGATATTGTAGTCGTGGACGGTGATCCTTTGACTAATATTCAGGATATGCTGAAGATAAAAGGTGTGTATAAAAATGGTGAATTATTTGATCTGAAAAAATTAAAAACCGGTTTTTGATCCATTTTACAATAAAAAGTTGGAGAAAATTTAGTTGTAAATCCGGCCTGGAATTCAAAATCCGGAATGGCATAATTATTGCTCTTTGCTGGTTTTCTGCATCGGGGTTATGCTCTTAATAACTCCTTTATCCTGAGTAAGTCTATACACAAAAATTCCCCAAAATGATTTTTGCCGAGCTTGATTTTAGAGGGTTTACAACCATTCGTTCTGGCATAGTTGTTATAATTGAACCATTCATAATCTGATCAGGAAGATGAGAATTCAGGAAATTATTCTGTTAAAATAAATTCTTGAAATTGTCATAATGTAAGTCAGATTGCGATATAAGTCGTTTTTTTTAATTTTCTGAATTTGAGATTTTAATTAAGGGTGCTTAGACATCTTCGTTTTGGTCAGGATCAAAAATGGGAAATATTATATTTTAAGCTATTAGAAAGTGCACGCTATTTTTTATCAAAATTCATAATTCCAGATATTATTCATAACAACTGACAACTGATAATTTACTTCCTGACACTATGATTAAACTACCTAAAAACCTATTGTGTTTTTCGCACTTACGTTGGGATTTCGTGTATCAGCGTCCACAACATTTAATGACGCGTTTTGCTGAATTTTCAGCTGTTTATTATTTTGAAGAACCGATATTCGGTTCATATGCTCATTCTTTCATAAGCTTCTCCGAAAGACAACCAAATCTTTGGGTGTGCGTGCCACATTTACAACACGGGTTGGATAAAGCTGAAATTAATAGAGAGCTTAAATCACTTTTAAATATATTTTTTGTCAATCGGGATACCAAAGATTTTATGTTTTGGTATTATACCCCAATGGCACTTGAATTTTCATACAAGTTTGTACCTGGCTTAACTGTGTATGATTGCATGGATGAGTTGTCAGCTTTTAAATTTGCTCCTGATGAGTTGAAAGATTTGGAAAGAAGGCTTTTCAATAAAGCAGATGTGGTTTTTACGGGTGGACAATCACTGTATGAAGCTAAAAAACATCAGCATTATAATATTCACCCATTCCTGAGCAGTATTGATAAAAAGCATTTTTCGAAAGCAAGATCGAAAGATTCAGAACCGGCTGATCAAGTGGCTGTTAAAGGACCGAAACTGGGCTTTTATGGTGTAATCGATGAGCGATTTGACACAGATTTGATCAAAAATATTGCAGATGCACGCCCTGACTGGCAGATAATGCTTATTGGGCCAGTAGTGAAAATTGATCCTGCCGGATTGCCGAAAAATAAAAATATCCATTATTTGGGATCGAAAAAATACGATGAACTTCCTCTTTATTTGTCGGGATGGGATGTTGCTTTGGTCCCGTTTTTACTGAATGAATCCACAAGGTTTATTAGTCCAACAAAAACGCCGGAATATCTTGCGGGTGGAAAACCGGTGGTTTCTTCTGCGATACGTGATGTGGTAACACCTTATGCAAAAAATAAACTTGTTTCGATAGGCGTGGATGCTGATGATTTTATAGTGGCCATTGAAGCATTACTGGCCAATCCCCAAAATGACGCCTGGCTTGCCAAAGTGGATGAGTTTTTAGCAGATAATTGCTGGGATAATACGTTCCGTTCGATGATGGAAATTATGGCTGGTACTTTGGAAAGCAAAACAGCACAGGTTTCATTGGCGAGTGAATAAAAAGGTTCCACAAAAAATCAGTAACTAATGTCGAATAATAAAATCGAAAACCTGTTCAAGTCGTTCTGGATGGCGGGATTTGAATGTACGGATCAATTAAATGCTTTTGGTAACCGTGTTGATTTTCTTCATATAACTTCACATTTGGAACTTATAGAAAAGGATTATCAAAATCTTGGAGCATTTAATATCAAAACAGTGCGTGAAGGTTTGAGATGGAGCCAGGTTGAAAAAACACCTGAAAAGTATGATTTTAGTATTTTTCAAAGAATGCTGGAAGTAGGCCGCGAAAACGGTATTCAGCAAATATGGGACATTTGTCATTTCGGATTTCCTGATGATTTGAGTCCCGTTCATCCACATTTTACAGGAAGATTTGCAGCGCTTTGTACTGCTTTCGCACAATTTTATAAGTCACTGGGATATAGCGAGCCACTTATAGTAACACCGATCAATGAGGTAAGTTTTATGTCGTGGCTAGGCGGAGATGTTGCCGGGACTTCACCTTATTGTCACAATAACGGATGGGAGGTGAAATATTCTTATATGCGGGCTTATATTGCTGGTGTAAAGGCGCTTAAAGAAGTTGATCCCCGGATAAGAATCATGACCACAGAGCCTTTGGTTAATGTTGTACCAAAATCCGATGCAACGCCTTGGGAAATTCAGGATGCTAAAAATCACCACGAATTGCAATACCAGTCACTGGATATATTAAGTGGTAGAATGTGTCCGGAGTTGGGCGGGAAACCTGAGTATCTCGATATACTAGGGTTCAATTATTATTACAATAATCAATGGATTCTTAACCCGCATCAGATTTTGGGATGGAATGATCCTGTGCCGCATCCGTTTTTGCGAGAACTTTCTGATCTGCTGCATGAAGCATATTTGCGTTATAATCGTCCGATAGTTTTAGCTGAGACAAGCCATCCGGGAGTCGATCGCCCCCTCTGGATTAAATATATTTCAACTCAGATCTCAAAAACAATCCAACTGGAAATTCCTGTTTGGGGTGTTTGTATATATCCAATCATTGACCGCCCGAACTGGGATCATCTGCACGACTGGCATCATTCCGGATTATGGGATATGGATCCGGCGATTGGTCTTAAAAGCCGCATTTTACATCAGCCATCGGCAAAAGCTTTATTGGAGGCTCAAAATTTATTGTCTGTTAAATTACAAGAGGCAGCTAATAGGCAGAGTTTTAATATTCAGGAAAATGAATTAGCTATTGTTTGAAATAAGAGTGCTGGAATCTAAACTTAATAAGCCTATTTAAATTCACACCATATGGATCAGATATCAGAATTACATAGCCATATTGGCAAAATGAAAAGTGTGAAGGTCGAAGAGTTTGGATCCAGTTTAATTGTGGCACCACATCCCGACGACGAAACGCTCGGCTGTGGAGGCACAGTTGCACTTATGAGAAAAAATGGAATTCCGGTTCATTTTTTGTTTGTAAGTGATGGAAGTATGTCGCATCCAAATTCTAAAAAATATCCTGCAAAAAAACTTACGCAACTTCGGGAAAAGGAAGCGAAAGCAGCTGTTTTATCATTAGGCGGTGAAGTGGATCATATGGAATTTTTACGATTAAAAGATACGAGAGTTCCGCATGAAAACGATAGTAGATTTGAGGAAACGGTAGAGAAAATTGTTAAAATTATTGACGATTTGAAACCGAAAACAGTATTCGTTCCATGGCAAAAAGATCCGCATATTGATCATCAGGCTACCTGGAAAATTATGTCTGAGGCTGTTAACAGGGCAAAAGTAAAACCGAGATTTATTGAATATCCGATTTGGCTTTGGGAGTTAGGAAGTGCGGAAGACATGGAATTGCTGGATCGAATGAAAAAATTCACAGTTAATATTGAGGATACTTTGGATATGAAAAATAAAGCGTTGGCAGCACATACATCGCAGGTTACGCATATGATTGATGATGATCCTGAGGGCTTTATGCTGACACCAGAAGTTATTGCTCATTTTGACATTCCGAGGGAATTATTCTTCGAAGCCACTATATAATGATGTTATGGAAAAACCGACTAAATCGCTTGACGCCGAGTTTTTTAATGAAATGTATCAGAGGAATGAAGATCCCTGGGATTTCGAAAACAGTCCTTATGAGAGGGAAAAATATGAAGCTACACTTCGTGCAATTCCTAATCCTGTTTATGAAAATGTATTTGAGATCGGATGCTCAAACGGTATATTAAGTGAAAAACTGGCCAAAAGATGTTCCCAATTTACTGGCGGTTGATGCAAGTGAAATTGCTACCGGAAATGCCAGAAAGCGATTGGCAGATTATCCTTGCTGTGGAAGTTCGGGAAATGATTATACCTAACGATTTTCCAAATGAGAATTTTGATTTAATTTTGTTTTCTGAGGTTGGATATTTTTTGAGCAGAGATGATCTTGAAATCGCAAAAGAAAAAATGATTAATGCACTTTCACCGAAAGGTCATTTGCTGATGGTTCACTGGACACCGGTTGTGGAAGAATTTCCTTTAACGGGTGATGAAGTTCATGAGCTATTTATAAAATCAGCAGGAAATGAAAAATCGGATCCTTTGATACATTTATACGGAAGACGTGAGGATCAGTATCGTCTGGATTTGTTTGAAAAGAAAACGGAACTTTCATAAGTTCCGTTTTCTTTTATTGCACATGTAAGTTTTTGATTTTTGTTTTCAAATCGATGATGACGTCAACTACATCCATTTTAGGCCAGTTTTCCGCCCACTCCCCATTTTCGAGTACATTCTCAATTTTTTCCCATAATACCCCAAAATAAGTTTCTGTTGAAACCTGAGAAATCAGCCATGTTATATCTAAATAAAGAATTTCAGCAGCAATATCTGAGCAAGTGTAAATGATCTGTTTTTTGATTACAATCACAATTCCAATATTGACGAAGAAGTCTTTTTGCCTTCAACTTTTTAAACAAAGCACCTGCCTGTTCTACTAAAACAGGATCCCTTGCCTCATTCATTTCGCCCCATTGTTTTAATTGAATTGAAAAACCAAAATCCACCCGGCCCTGAATTCTCGTGGAAGTGATAACTTTAACCAACGGACTTAATCTGATTTTAGCATCAATTCTGGTAAGTGCTCTGTGAAAAGCCATATCCTCTAAAAAAGGAACCACGGGTAATCTGCCTGATAAGTCATAAATACGGCAAGTAACGGCGAAACTTGCACCAAAACACTGATAATGTCTTGGCCACGGATCATTTGCAACAGGATCCAGAAGTGTTTCGGCTTTGGAAACCAGATGTTTATATGTAACATCCCGAAGATAATAAATTCGGGAAAGGCTATTTTCCGGACGGGTAAGAATTCTTCCACCTACAACGTCATTCCCTTTTTTTATTTCTTCAATGGTATTAAAAACCCAGTGTTTGTCAACTTCGCTATCACTGTCCGTGCTCGCAATTATTCCATGCGGGGTTTTCAATAATGAGAAGCGATTATAAGCAGCATCCATCAAAAGTCTGCGAACGGTACCGATATGGGCAACGTCCGGAGCTAGTTGAATTTCTTCGATGTGAAGGTTGAATTCGGGGTATTTTTTCTGATATTTTCTTGCAAATTCTGCTGATTCATCAGTACAGTTATTTGCTAACAGCAGTACCTCATATATTGAAAATGGAAGTCGGCGTCCTACGCTATCTTTTTGATTACGAAGCGCTTCCAGCGTCTTAAACAAGTTGTCCTGCTCATTTCTTACCGGCAAAATAACCGATAATTTAAGATGTTGAGAAGGGGGTATGGTATAAAATAAAGATGAAGCCATAACTGGCTCATATTCTGCTGTTTCCTCGGAAATAGTTTGTACCATAAATTAGTTAAACAATTAAATTGAGAGATATCTGCTCGCAAAAATTATAACAAGTTTGGAGTAATTTTGACAAGTATTAGTAAAAACTATGCCAATATATATTCCAGCGATTTTCCCTGATTTTGAACTGAAATTGAGATTAAACGGGAAATTAGGAACAAATTCCAGGTACGCTTTTTGAAGTAAAGTCCCGAATTTATCGTGGGAATTATGATCGTTAATTATGATGAAAATGGCTGGAATATTATTTCTCAGCGAGCGCACGGATTATTGGCGGGTCAAATTTGTTTTAACTGGCGGGAAAGACTTCGTCCGGAAATATGGATGGAGACAATTGTAGCAACAATTGAGCACGATGATGTATTTAACGAATTTGCGTCTGATGAAAGTCTGCTGAATACCAACGGCGGACCACTGAATTTTAAGATGAGGAAATTTGAGGAAAAAAAGTGTGAGGAATTGCTTCAAATGGCGCTTTCAAAAAGCAGCTATATCGCATTGCTGACTTCCCGCCACATTCAGTTTTTGTATGAAGGTTCTGAGGATCAAAAGGCCCGGAAATATTGTCAGAACTTAAAAAAACTTGATAAGAAATGGATTCACGTTGCGTCCTGCACCAAGGATGAGGTTACCAAGGCTTATGCAATTCTTCAATGGTGTGATGCGCTCTCCTTACTGATTTGCCAGCAATTAATTCAGTCGGAACACCGGAAAATAGAAATAAGCGCTGGCCCGGAAAAGCCGTGTTACATGCTTTATACATTAAAAGAAAATATACTGACAGTAGATCCGTGGCCTTTCGAAATGGAAAATTTTGAGATACATTATGAGTCTAAGACACTTTCGCGGCTTGAATTTAAAAGTGAAAAGGAATTCCGTGATTTGCTGGTTAATGCTGTACCAGATTTACATCGGTATCAATTGGCCAAGCATTAGACATCAGAGATTTATGTTAATTTGGAGTCGTTAAATTATTCATATAACTTATGATAATTTAAAGCAATTCATAACACTAACAAATGTAAACATGGCCCTTCCTAACATTTTTACAAAACCGGTAACAGAAGAAATAATTGAGCGTATTGACAAGCTTACTGGCGAAAGTCAGCCATTATGGGGAAAAATGTCTGGTGCACAGATGCTGGCTCATTGCTGTGTTTCCTACGAATATGTGTATGATAATAAACACAAGCCTCCGGGAAAGTTTATGAAGTTTATTATGAAAATGTTCATAAAGGATAAGATTGTAAATGAAATTCCCTACAAGAAAAATAGCGCCACTGCGCCGGATTTTATTATAAAAGGAGAAAGGGATTTCGTAAAGGAAAAGGCAAGATTAAAAGATTACATCAGGAAAACACAAGAAATGGGTATGGATTTTTTCGAAGGAAAAGAATCGCATGCATTTGGAAAGCTAACGATCCAGGAATGGAATAATATGTTTTACAAACACCTGGATCACCATTTGACTCAATTTGGGGTTTAGAGCTTTGACTTTTTGTAATTATTGAAATGAATTAAAGATAGTCCGAGGATTTTGTTTTCAATAGAATAAATTAATCTGTTTTAATAATTCAGATTCGTCGATTAATTCCCCACGGAATAGATTCCGCGGTTACTACATCGTTCGTGCCTCTGGCACTGTTTGGATAATATGTTTTATTGGATGATTGATTTGCTTCTTCATTCCTACGGAATAAATTCCGCGGTTACTACATCGCTCGTGCCTCTGGCACTGTTAGGATAATATGTTTTATTGGATGATTGATTTGCTTTTGCATTCCCACGAAATAAATTCCGCGGTTACTACATCGTTCGTGCCTCTGGCACTGTTTGAATAATATTTTTTATTGGATGATTGATTTGCTTTTGCATCCCACGGAATAAATTCCGCGGTTACTACATCGTTCGTGCCTCTGGCACTGTTTGATAATATGTTTATTGGATGATTGATTTGCTTTTGCATTCCCACGGAATAAATTCCGCGGTTACTACATCGCTCGTGCCTCTGGCACTGTTTGAGTAATACTTTTTATTGGATTATTGATTTGCTTTTGCATTCCCACGGAATAAATTCCGCGGTTACTACATCGCTCGTGCCTCTGGCACTGTTAGGATAGTATGTTTTCATTGGATGATTGATTTGCTTTTGCATTCCCACGGAATTTACTCCATGGTTTGTGCGATTGATTGGTCGAATCAAAATGCCGTCGGGCATGATCGATATGGTAGCCGCGGAATTCATTCCGTGGTTTGTGCGATTAATTAGCCAGATCAAAAATGCCGTCAGGCATGATCGATATGGTAGCCGCGGAATTCATTCCGTGGTTTGTGCGATTGATTGGTCGAATCAAAATGCCGTCGGGCATGATCGATATGGTAGCCGCGGAATTCATTCCGTGGTTTGTGCGATTGATTAGCCGAATCAAAAATGCCGTCAGGCATGATCGATATGGTAGCCGCGGAATTCATTCCGTGGTTTGTGCGATTAATTAGCCAGATCAAAAATGCCGTCAGGCATGATCGATATGGTAGCCGCGGAATTCATTCCGTGGTTTGTGCGATTAATTAGCCAGATCAAAAATGCCGTCAGGCATGATCGATATGGTAGCCGCGGAATTCATTCCGTGGTTTGTGCGAGTGATTAGCCGGATCAAAAATGCCGTCAGGTATGACCGATATGGTGCCAGCGAATTTATTCCCTGGTTTAGCGAATTTACATCAAATCCTCAAACAAATATTTCTTGTTATGTTCAACCTCAAATTTGGTTAATAACTCCAGATACTCTTCACTGAAACTTCTCTTTTTATGATGCTCCTCCTGGTTCTCGATATATTTAAATATTGTGTCAACCTGAGAATGGCTATAAGAAAATGCTCCAAAACCCTTCTGCCATTCAAATCTATTTGGCAAATGCCCACTTTCATTTGCCCATTTTGAGGATTTTGCTTTAACACTTCTCATCACATCAGATATGGAAATGGCCGGATTCAGACCGAAAAGGCAATGAACATGATCTTCGACACCATTTACGATATAGGTTTTACAACCACTTTCATTTAACAGATTTCCAATTACAGCCATGAAATCTTTTTTCCATGCATTGCTAATTACTGCATTTCTAAATTTTACCGCGAAGACGCTGTGTACGTAAACTTGATGATAAGTGTTTGCCATGTCTTATTGATATTAAATGACTAATATCAATAAGACGGAAAACTCTTGAAATGTCTCTTTTGAGTTTGGAAATAAGTAATCTATTTCAAATTCTTTCTCGCTTTATATTCTTTAAACCGTTTATTATATTCTTCCAATTGTTCAGCCTTGAAACTCTTTTTCAGGTTTTCGGGTAATTCCAGTCTTTCCTGCATTTTTAGCGTTTTGGATAATTCCACCAATGTATTCTGTCCTTTTTTATCTTTTTCAAGATTGAAAGAATCGTACAAATCACCGCTAACCGTAAATGCTTTAAAAGAAAGCAAATCATTGTTAACCGTAATGACCTGATACAATTGTGTATTCGAAGCAGCCCGATCCATCCAGTTTTGAAGTCCGATATCATACATTTTTGGCCCACTTACAGAAACCACATAAATTGGTCCATCCGGTTTTTTTCTGCTTTGTCCCAAAGGCATATTGATACCACGGCCGTAGGTATGATCATGTCCTTGTAAAACCATGTCAACTTTATATTTTTTGTAAAGAGGTTCCATTTTTGCTCTCCATTCGTCATTATCGCGTCCGTTTTTAGTAGAATAAATTGGATGATGATGCATCACAATTGTCCAGCGCATATTATGCCCGGTAGCAACTTTTTCAAACCATGCGGCTTGTTTGTCCAAAACGGTTGAATCCAGAATTGCTTCCTGAGAGTTAAGGGAAATAAATCTTATTCCTTGATAATCAAAGTAATACGCCGTTTCAGTTAATCCTTCCGGACCATTTTCCGGTAATGCAAACTGCGGTCTCCAATGCATGGAAACATGCGGTTTTTTTGCCTTATCCATATAGTATTCATGATTGCCGGGTGTCGACAAACTTGGTACCATTCCATTTACCCAACCACCAGCCTCAAACCATTCACCCCACTGATAATCAGCATTTGAACTATTAATCAAGTCACCGGCATGAATCATGAAATTTGCTTTGGGCAAAGTGGAATAGGCACCGCGAATTGCTCTGGACCATAAAGATCTTATATCATTTTGCGCGTCTCCGAAATAGAGAAATGATACCGGATCATTTTTATCCGAAGCCGTGGTAAAATGAAACCATTCACTCCAGTATTTTCCATCACCAACGCGATACATATATTGGGTTGCCGGTTTCAGTTCGGTAAAATCAACTTCGTGGTACTTTACAGATTTTCCATCCAGTACAATTTCTTGTGTTTCTGCGTCTACACTTTTTGCATTTGATTGAAAATCAGGCGAGGGATCGGCCTCGTGAATCATCGCAACTCGCCTTTGTAACTGTAGAATCTGTTCGCCAGTTTACTGCCTGGGAATGAGCGGCATCACCTTTCCACCCAAGAATAATACGGTCCGGGAATTTGGATGCGGGGTAAGATTTATTTTCCTGGGCAAAAACAAAAGCCGGCAAAAGTGCCAGACTTAAAGTTATGAAGAGAAGAAGAAAGGTATTTTTTGAAGAAGATAACATTGCCAATTTGTATTTAGTAAATAGTACAAGCTGCAATAGTACTTTTTAAGTTGAATAGTAGGCTATAAACCAATGTTATGATAATGTGAATAATCAATTTCTATAAATGTCATCGCTGATTTTTTCACTTAAATCCATCCAAAACTTCCCGTACCTTTGTATTGTGAAAATTGAGATACGAAGTGCTTTGAAAAAGAAAACATTATTTATAACCCCGCCATTTACCCAGCTGAATACTCCGTATCCGGCTACGGCTTACCTGAAAGGGTTTTTGAATACGTTAGGAAGGGAATCACATCAGGCAGATTTGGGAATTGACGTTATTTTGGCACTTTTTTCATCGAAAGGGCTGCGACAATTATTTGATTTGCTGGAAGATTCTGACGTGGAATTAACTGATAACAGTTTCCGGATTTATTCGCTCCGGGATGAATATATCAGTACGATTGATCCGGTCATCCGGTTTCTGAAAAATAGAAATCCTACGCTGGCCCACAGCATTTGTGACCGGAGTTATCTGCCTGAAGCGAATCGTTTTCAGCAGCTGGAAGATATGGACTGGGCTTTCGGGACGATGGGGATTCATGATAAAGCAAGGCATTTGGCTACTTTATATCTTGAAGATCTCGGCGATCTGATCCAGGAAGCCATTGATCCGCACTTTGGTTTTAGTCGATATGCTGAGCGACTTGGCCGTTCAGCATCACATTTTGATGAAATGTGTGAGGCACTGGAAATGCCAAATACTTTGCTGACGAATTTACTGGTGAATTTACTGGAAGAAAAAATTCAAAATTATCAGCCTGATATTGTTTGTATTACGGTTCCATTTCCGGGAAATCTTTATGGTGGAATGAAATGCGGACAACATATTAAGAAAAATCATCCTCAGATTTCCGTGGTCATGGGCGGAGGTTTTGCTAATACAGAATTACGTTCCTTAAAAGAGCCGCGCGTTTTTGATTATATCGATTTTGTTTGTCTGGACGATGGCGAAGCGCCACTTTTATCCTTACTGGAATATCTGGATGGTGATCGTGAAAGAGAAAAATTAAAACGTGTTTATGCACGGACTGACGGCAAGGTGATTTATTACAACGGTGCCAAAGAACGTGATGTGCCGCAGCGTGATACCGGAACACCGGATTACAGCGATTTACCATTACACGATTATTTGTCGGTAATTGAAATTGTTAATCCGATGCACCGGTTGTGGAGCGACGGGCGCTGGAACAAGCTGACTTTGGCGCATGGCTGTTATTGGGGAAAATGCTCTTTTTGTGATATTTCTCTGGATTATATCAAACGATATGAACCGATGACGGCTCGCATTCTTTGTGACCGGATCGAAGAAATCATAGAACAAACCCAGCAAAACGGTTTTCATTTTGTTGACGAAGCGGCACCGCCGGCATTGTTAAGGGATCTTGCTCTGGAAATTATTCGCCGTAAGTTGACCGTAGTTTGGTGGACAAATATCCGTTTTGAAAAAAACTTTACGCATGATCTTTGTCTGTTGTTAAAAGCTTCCGGCTGTATTGCCATTTCCGGCGGGCTGGAAGTTGCATCAGACCGGCTTTTGGAACGGATGAAAAAGGGTGTTACCGTAGCGCAGGTTGCCAGAGTTGCGGATGCTTTTACGCAGGCTGGCATTATGGTGCATGCTTATTTAATGTACGGTTTTCCTACACAAACGGCTCAGGAAACGATTGATTCGCTGGAAATGGTCCGTCAGTTATTTCAGATCGGGAATCGTTCAGTCAGGTTTTTGGCATCGTTTTGCCATGACGGCGCATAGTCCGGTTGGACTTCATCCGGAAGAATTTGATGTGATGCGGATTGGTCCTGAAATTGGAGAATTTGCAAATAATGATCTGGAACATAATGATCCGACAGGTGCAAATCATGATTTGTTTGGGGAAGGTTTGAGGAAATCGTTATTCAATTATATGCATGGCGTTTGTTTTGATTTTCCATTGTCAAAATGGTTTGATTTTAAAATTCCTGCGCCTTCCATTTCACCAAAATATATTGAAAAAAGTATTAGTCAGTTTCCGGACGCAATTCCGCGTACCAATGCGATGGTAATCTGGATGGGAAGTTTGCCGACGCTTTCTGTTTTTGAAGAGAAAAAAGGTAAAAATATTGTAGAAATCGCTGAGTTGGTTTTCTATAACAAAAAGCAGGAATGGGCTTTGGAAACCAGCGTTCCAGGTAGGTGAATGGCTTGACAGAATTGATGCCCGAATTACTGATCGGAAAACATGAGCCGTTTCCTTTGGATAAATTGAAAAACAATTTTGAAGCACAGGGATTAGGTGAATTCGAGACTTTCATGCGCTCAAAAGTCTGGGAAGAACTGAAAAGCGGAGGATTGTTGGTTGTATAATTTAACCGCAATGAATGTGCGATTGCTTTGCGTCAATTGCGAAAGCCATAGCGTCCATTGCGCCTGGCAGCCGGAGCGGTTAAAAAATAATCAACTTAACACCTCAAATTTCTCCAACGAATCATCAAAAGAAGTAAAGACAGCAGGATAACCAACCGCTATACTTCCAATTTTATCATCCAATCCCACCGCAATTGCCGGACGAATAGTGGCCATTTCAATAGCTTCCTGCAACGGAATCCCAACTTCACGAACGGCATTTCTTACGGCATCAGCCAAAGAAATCGTTGCGCCGGCCAGATTTCCTTCTGAATTATTATATTGACCATTTTGCAGATAAGCATCAAATTCACCCCACTTGAATTCCGTCACTTTTTCACCAACAAAAAGTGCGTCGGAAATCAAGAAATAACTTATCTTTTTTGATTTTATAAGCAATTCTGGCAGCAGCATAATCGCAATGAACACCGTCAATAATAATAGGCGCATAAACGGAATTATTATCAAAAGTAGCACCGACCAGTCCGGGTTGACGGTGACCGAATGCCGACATGGCATTGTATAAATGCGTTACCAGTTTAATTCCCTGATCAAATGCCTGGCTCGCTTCCTGATAAGTTGCATTGGAATGGCCGGCAGAAACCGTAATTCCGGATGCCAAAAGCATATCAATTTGCTCTGGTGTAAACATTTCCGGAGCAATAGTAATCAATTTGATCACATCTTTTCCATGACTGATAATGGCTTCAAGTTCAGTATCAGAAGGTTTTCTTACATATTCGGTAAGATGTGCGCCGCGTTTTATCGGATTTAAAAATGGTCCTTCCAAATGCATTCCGAGAACGCCTGATCTTGGATTTTTCCTGATATAATTTCTGGTTGCTTCTATTCCTTTCAGGATATTTTCAAGAGAAGAAGTAATAAGTGTTGGCAAAACGTAGGCCGTTCCTAACGCTTTACTGGCCTGATAAATATCATCGATTGTTTCTTCGTCCGCTTTTTCAGTGAAATGAAAACGTTCTCCGCCGTTAATATGTGCATCAAAAAGGCCTGCACAAATATTCTGGACCCTAAGTGCACCTTCAACAAAACCGGAAGATGTTACATGAAGATATGACACCATTTTCAACAGAAATAAGTTGGTCGGTAAGAACGGAATTGCCGGTATAAACTTTCTCCGCAAATATCTGGTAAGAAGACATAAGGTAAAGGTTTTTTTAAGAGGTTCAGGAATGATGACGAAAATCAAATATTCGTCATTTGATTATAATGTCAAATTTAGTCAAAAGACCGGCTAAATCAGAAGAAAGAAATTTAGCTTTTTTGACATTATTAATGGCGGGATCAATTGTGAAATTCTGGCTGGTAGTGAAATCCACACCACTAAGATTGGTATAAGAAAAAACGGCACCCATCAGATCACAATTCGAGAATCTGGATTTTGAAAGATCAGCCTGAGTGAAGTCAGCGCCATTAATTTTACAATTTATGAAGGCGCTTTTGTTTAGCTTTTTATTATCAAAATTGGTGTAATCTAAAAGACATTTTTCAAAACGGACTGAAAAACCAAAGTCTTTCGTATCAGAAAAGTTAACGCCAATAAGTTTACAGTCAACAAATTCTACATCAAACATTTTGCAGTTTGTAATGACTGCATTACTCATATTACAGCTAATAAAAGAACAGTCGGTGAAATCAGTGCCCGCAACATTGGAGAATATACAGTTTGTAAATTCATACTGTTCGAAACTTTGCAGCGGAAGATCTTGAACAGTGAAATCGATATTACTGATTGACTCGACGTTTCTTTTATTAAACATTAAACTGAAAAATAGGATTGCTATAAATATTTTTTGATAACGCTTTGCAACTGATTGGCCTGCACAACGCCAGACTGACGCCACATTACTTTGCCGTGTTTAAAAACAATCAGTGTGGGTACGCCTTGAATTTTATATGCTTTTGCCGCGGATGGATTTTTGTCCACATCCACTTTTACGATCGTTGCCTTATCACCTAAATCTGCTTTTAATTCTTCCAGGATAGGTTTCATCATTTTACAAGGTCCACACCATTCGGCTGAAAAGTCGACAAGAACCGGTTTGTTGCTGTTAATTAAATCCGAAAATGCTGACATGATTTACATTGGATAGTACACAGTCATAACCAATCTGAGAGCCGAATGGTTTACATTTTAACCTGAACTTATACCGATTTTAAAATAATATTCAGGATAACTTATCTATAAATCAAGTTTAGATTTAAGGAATTTCCCAAATCGCTTTTCAATTATTTCATATGTAAAATGTGAATACAAGATCGTAAGCGCGATCGAAGTAATCAATGAAAATGCAATCATTGGTTCCGTCGGATTTGCCTTTAATACCCGGAAAATACATATGTTAACAAAGATCAGAACGATTGCGTGATTGAGATAAATCGAGTACGAAATTTTCCCAAGATATTGAAATGGCGCACTTGAAAGCAGCTTGGTAACAATACCAGTTGAACTGGCGAAAATGATAATCCCAATTGAGAACAAAACCGGAAAAAGAAGTCGAATCAAATTCCACTCATAATGATGAGTTGCATACATCGCAGACACAAGCAAAAGCAGAAATGGGATTTCCAGAAAAGTCAGTTCAAAAGTTTTATTTTTTAAAAATGCGAAAGTAAATATTCCCATGCAAAAGCATAAAAGACCACGGACAAATCCGTAATCATAAACGAGCATATAATCGTTTTTGGAAACAATAAATCCAACACAAGCAAGACTCAGAAGAAAGAAAACAAGATATTTTTTTGATGGAATAAACAGTAAAACCAAGACCAAAAACTACATAAGAGATCATTTCAGAAGATATTGACCAGGCGGGATAATTAATGCCCATCCAGTCGCCCAGAATAGGAGTAGACCCCATAAAAGTAAGTGTATCCAATCCTGACTTTAAATAATATGACAATCGCATGTCCGTCATATTTTTCAAAGCACTCTGATCACCAATAAGATTTGCGATGATAAATATTACTTCTGTATAAAACAAAAGCGGATAAAGCCGGATAAATCTTTTTTTGAGGAAAGTGGCGAAGTCTTCGCCGGTCTGAATTTTTTCGATGTAATTCATCGCAATAACAAATCCACTCAATACAAAGAAGAAATCAACAAAAAGGCTGGAATTGATTACGAAGAAATTATTGTAAAAAATCGACTCTCTGAATGCATTATGATGATGGGCAATCACCAGAATGGAAAAAATACCCCTAAGTCCATCCAGCTGTTCTACTCTGTTTCTCATTGATAAATGCAATGTCATCAACCCTAATATTTTATCAGATCAAGGTAATGTCAAAATTGATAATAGGATGATTTAGGAACCGGCAGCAGCTAATCTGCCAGTTGCTGGTTGTCGTGATAATTTGTAAAAATAATCAATGCCAAGAAAGCGGATCATTACAACATAAGGAAACCAGTAAGAAATGTCGTAAGGCCGTCCACCTGAAATTAAAAGTACAATCAGTGAAATAAAGAAATATGCCAGAAAAGTTGAAAGCGGGGTAGTCATTCTTCGGATCTCCTGAATGGAATAAATGAAAAGACAAAAGTTGAACCCATTGAAAAAAAGAAATCCCAATATTCCATGGTTTACCCAGGCTTCAAGTATAGGAACGTCAAGGAAACCGCTTTTATATCCACGTCCTAAAAATACGTCCCATGAATAAATCGTGTCCAGAAATGTTCCAAAACCGCTCACGCGCCCCATTGCTGATGCATCAATGTCAGCAGTATCCGATAATTTGACACCGAAAGAGGTGAAAATTACGTCCATAATACGCCCTTCAAACATATCCCAATAGTTAAGCAGGTTATCCATCACACCGCCATATTGGCTTAGGAAATAACTGATACCAACCATGACAAGCCCAAACAGCATTATGTTTTTAAAAGTAAAAAGGCTTCCAACTGCTGAGAAGATTTTGGTTACTTTGAAGTTATAAAAAACATACAAACCCAACATCAATCCTACACCCAGATAACTGGACTTTGCAAGTGAAAGTACAATTACGGCAAGGCTAAATAATACTGAAAAATAGAGGAATAGTTTGGCGAAAATACTTTTATACTGAGGTATCAGTACCATGGCAGTTAGCAAACAAATAATTCCATTTCTGGCCGTAATGTGCGGATTTCCACCAGCCTGAGCTCCTTCATTAGAGAAACTTACGGCTGCCCGCATACCTAATGTCCAACTCGGATCCGTAATTAAGGAATAAACCAGAGTCAGGTTTGAGAACAATGAAAAAATAAATAGAACTGGGACAAGCGTATCTTTTACATCACTTGGTATACTTAACAATAATAGCAGAAATGCAAAAATATAGGCGTAGTTACCAATATCGGTAACACCCATTCCGGTACTATTGAAGAAAATAAAGTAGTAGACTGATAAAAATAGAAAACCTACTCCTAAATTGAACAAAACAGGATTAGGACTGTAAAATCTTAGGAAAAGATTTGTTGGAGTCATTAAAAGCAACGCAAACGCAAAGAAAATTGCTGTAAAAGTGCTGCTTGCCGGTCCGATTCCTAATGTATCACGGAAAAAGAATATCAAAGGAAATCCGTTGAAGAGCATTGCTATGCCAACGGAATACCTCAGATAATTAAAGTTTTTTAATATATTGCTTAGACTCAAATTCATCTTGATAGTCTGAAACGTATGTATTTGAAATCAAATCGAAAAGTAAAATAGGCTATTTTCCTAACCTTGCACCAAAGATACCTGATTTTGTTCAGAGCCGGGAATGTTAACGCAGAATTGTACAATTTTTGTATACGCAAATGTTCTTCCGAGCCAACGGACGCAATGGTAGATGACTTTGCATCTGCATGCACACGAAGTGCTCCGCCTAATCCTTCAACTTTCCGGATCCGGGTTGAATCATGCATTGTGTAACGTGTGATAAATTCATAATCAAACGCAAAACGATAAGATTCATCGAACTTTCCGAATTTTTCAACCAGTGATCTTTTGAAAAATAATGACTGGTTATGTATCTGCATGCCTTCCAGAATCTGGCAGGTCAAACTGTAAGACGTTGTTTTCAATATTTCCGTCACTTCGTCATCCGTGGTGATCATGAATAAATCACCGTATAGGATGTCGGCAGGTTGTTCTGATGCTGCTTTACCAAAACGCTCAAATGTCCCTGCAAAATATACATCGTCCGAATTTTGAAAACTTATCCATTCTCCGGTAGCTCTTTCCAGCGCTTTGTTAATCGCATGAACCTGTCCCCGGTCTTTTTCCGAAACCCAGTAAGTCAGGTAAGATTCGTATTTTTTTATAACCTCAACACTTTTGTCAGTAGAGCCGCCGTCGATAATAATATATTCCAGGTTGGGATAATTTTGATTTAAAACGCTCAAAATAGTACGTTCCAGAAAATCTGCCTGATTATAAGACGGCGTAATGATGGTAAGTTTTGGAAAACGAGCAGTTTCTTCTGCACTGAAAGTTTTCACTTTTAATGCAGCTACGAAATCACGGAGTTCGGTTGTACTTTCCTGAAGGGGTTTCATGCTTTTTATTTCTTTTTATTGATCTTAAAACTGATCAATGAATTTTGTGATAGCTTTTAATTTGCCGGTTAAATTTCTCCGAAGTAATCGTTGATCACTTATTTCAGGAATTCTGCCGTAACCTGGCTCTTTATCCGGTAATCCCTTGTCAAAAGTCTTAACGGTTTCTGAATATTCTTTGAACAGCTTTTTGAATACCGGATTTTGATCTACAAGCCCGACATGATCCGACCAGACCGGATCAAAATGCATCATTCCTGCGAAATCAACCGTAATAAGCTTTTCATTTTCAACGGAATAATTTCCATTTTTCTCAGTCAAAATTTTATTCAAAATACTGTGTAAACCGTAATGCCATCCGGGATGACTGATTTTTGTCGTTTTCTCTACCCAAACCGGCGCATAATTAAGCCATAGCTGATCCATACACATGCCATTGCAAAGATCAAATTTTGCTCTGTCGATTGTACGTTGCGCCCACCAGTCAAGCATTTTGATCGTGACCTGATTAGGTTTTAGATTCCAGCTTCCGGCATGGAACATACCAATATTCAAAATTCTTTTATCGTCAAGATCTTTCGAAGGAGCAAGTGGTTTTGTAATATTTGGTGTTAAAAATAAATCAGCCGCAGGGTCACTAATTTCCTGCATCGAGTTATAAAGTATCGTTGTCGGAGATAAAAAAGTCAGTGAACTGCATGTCGGATTTGCTTTTAAAATGCCTTTTGCAAACCACGGACGCGAAGCTGCTACCAGTTCAAAATCGTAATAGCGCGCACACATTTCTCCCCATTCCTGGATTCCAAGCTTTTCTGCCGAAATCATTCTGATGTTTTTAGGCAGATTTGAAAGTGGTATCGTGTCAGCCCAGCCAATATAAAATAAATGATCCGGATGATGGCGCAACACTGAAACACCCAAAGCCAGGGCGTTGGGTAATTGGGTTCTATTGCAAACGGTAAAAACTATATTCATTAAATGTGCTTTCTTCTATTTATAAAAAGGAAGATGATCAATATTTTTGGTAGTGACACCAGTTATTCCGGTTGGCCAGGCATCGCGGTTATCCGGAAATAACGCAGGTCTGTTTTCAATATTTTGAGAAAAACGTGTTTGAACAACCTCTGTTGGTTTTCTCAAATATGGCCAGAGTCTATTGGCTTCCAGTTCCCAGAATAAGGAATCCTTATTCTCAAAATCGTTTTGTTCACGGTAACGATGCGCTTCTTTTTTCTTTGCCGACAAGGTGCTGATCATCCGTTGTACATGACAAAGTTTCAATCCGTCATTGTTAAAACCGTTTCCAAGTGCTTTTTTCTGTTCTTCATTAAGACCTAGAACTTTTGAAAAGTCATTGATCTGTCCGTTTTTAAAAACAGAATTATCCAGAACAGGATTTGCATGCAGATAATCATAACCTTGTTTGCACCAGTAATGAATTTCGTCTTTAACGATCCAGCTGTTTAATTCATGAATCAGAACAAAATCGCTCCATGTGAATCGGTTGTAAAAATCCTCCATCAGGAAGAGATTAGCCAACGTTTGTCTGTTTTCGAAATACTTTGGTCTGAAAGTCAGAATTTCCAGACGATCATGATTTTTTTCTATTCTGGACAAATCAGCTCCTTCATAAGAAAACAAAATGACCGGATATTTTTTCAGTGCTTCGAGACTATGTCTTAAAATTAATTCTTCCAGAACCGTAAGTTCAGGATTTAATATCGGGATCAGTATTGATACTAGCTCTTTCATTACATGGTATCAAGCTGATCTTTTAAATAATTAAATGGCCTTTTCAAAAGTTTTCGGACGCGTTGATATCTGAAGACCTTCGGTGGTTTAATATAGGCGCAAGGAAATTTTCGGTAGTAAGCATTTCCGTTTCTTATCAGACTTTCCCTGTAAATATCAAAAAGTGGAATCGCATCCGGCCGCTCCGAAAGTTGAAAGCGATCCTGGTATTTTGATAATACAGCCGGTTTTTCCGGATCATAGCCGCTGTAATGAAAAAAGATCAACGGATTATTATCATTGACATAAAACACGTTTTCCTTTTGTGAAAATGTGCGCTCATGCAGATTCCAGTATGCTGCGTTATAACCAGGATTTCTTTCAAGATGTGTATCTGGAACAAAAACAGGGAGGAAATTCATCCAGTTTTGATCTACAAATAATCCATTACAAAGATCGATCAGACACTCATAACGAAGTTTTTCTTCCCACCACTTGATAAATGCTGTATTTACTTCACTCCGTCTGAATGCCACAAAACCCAGATTATAAATTCCGGTATTTAAATGATGCAATTCATTTGGCGTCAGCTGGTCTTCAATCGGCGTATTGATATGTGGTGTTAAAACTGCTTCGTGATTTTTTAACGAAGTTAGTAATTCGGTTAACGGCTGATAAACAATAATATCCGGATCAAAATAGATAACATTTTGAGCCTTTGGGTATTGTTTGAAAAAATAGGTGAAATAAAAAGGTTTAACAGCCGTGTTAAGTTCTGTAATATTGTAGCGGGCAGCCATTTCATCAAATCCCTCAATACCGATCTTATCAATCTCAACCATCGGGTATTTTGGCTGATAAGATTCTTCAAAAGCAACGCCTTCCTGATTGTCAACCAGACCGATCACAAAAAGTATTTCCGGATTCGTGCTGGCAAGGGAATCCCCGAGTGTCCGGGCCTGTGCAAGGTAATTTATTGAACAAATTGTAAAGGCAATGGTCATTGATTGTGTTTTTCAGAGACCTGCAAAGGTAAGTACTTTTGAATAATGGTTTCAATTTTTGAAACGCTCTTGTCGGTATTATGGCGTTCCAATACCTTTTCACGTCCTTTACGGCCCATTGTTTCGCGCATATTAGGATCCAGGACCAGTTTTATAATCGCTTCCGAAGCAGCAGAAATATCCATGTAAGGAACAACAAATCCAGCATCGGACTCTATCAGTTCCGGTGCTCCGCCAGCGCCTTCAAAACATACCACCGGTGTTTCGTTCAAAGCAGCTTCCAGTACCACAAGCGGATATGGATCTTCGCGCGAACTTAACATTAACACATCAAAACGACTGATATAATCAAGCGCCTGAGGGGTAGGAGGTATCAGAATAATACGTTCTTCCAGTCCCATCAGGTGAATATCGCTTTTTATCAATTCGTAAATTTCATGCTGTGGACCAGCACCAACCCATACGAAATAAACAGGCAGAGGACTGGTTTTCTGGATAACCCGTCGGGCGATCCAGTTAAAAATATCGTTTCCTTTTCTCCATTCCGCATTTCCGCAGCCACCAATAATGACGGCATCATGAGGAATGTTATATGTTTTTTCTAAAAGATTACGCTGTGCATTTTTTCAGTATTTCATCAATATGATCATGATCGATCAATGTGAAAGTACTTACCTGTTCTGCCGGGAATCCGTAATCCCGAACATAATGATTGGCAACAGCATGAGAAACTGCAATCAAGATGATCAGCCTTTTTTAATAAAAATTTCAGATGATCTTCGAAAGTATATATTTTGACCGACATGCCTAATTCATGAACAAACAAGACAACCGGAAGATGATGCAAAAATTTAAGGGATTCGCAATAAACTTCTGCGTTGGCAATGGAATTGACAAAAACCAATCCAATATTCTGACTTTCCAGTTCTGCAACAACACGTTCACGATCTTTTTGTTCACTATGTTGCTCGTATAATTTATGCAATCTTATTTTTCTCAGTATCTTTCCTGACAAAGGTTTTGAGATAATACTGTCTTTACTGAATAAACGCGTAATAGTTACTACCTCTGCAAATTCCTCTTCAAGCTCGCCACCATTGCATAGCAGCAAATGCATCGGAACTCGTCGCTCTTTGAGCAAGCGTAACAGTTGAAGCAGCAATAACTGGCTTCCTGCGCGGTTTGCATCGTGGCTTATAAATAGTACTTTCTTTTGGGTCATTCGGTAATAAGTTGATATCTCAAATTTCAGATCTCAAAGTCGCATGGGAGGGTTAGCTTAGTATGCTTCAAAACTCTTTTTGCCAGGCACTTTTTTGGCAGGATTTCCAATATAAATTCCCCACTCCTCGGTATCTTTTGTAATAGCAGACGCCATTCCAACAAGGGTTCCCTGAGCGATGGTCATGTAATCTCTGATTGTACTGTTGACACCAAAAAAAGAATAGGATTCTATCACACAATGACCAGACATAACCACATGTGAGGTAAAGAAAACATGATCCTTGATTTGTCCGTGGTGGCCGATATGATTTCCACTCCACATAACCACATTATTTCCAACCGTTGTAAAAGGCTGAATTGTATTATCTTCCAGAATAAAGCAATTGTCGCCAATTACATTGTTTCTGTCAAGAATTGTGGCATGAGAACTGATGTATGATATAAATTGTATCCTTTGGCTTTTACTTCATTGTAAATGGCTTCCCGGTTTCTGTTCATATTCCGGCCCGTCATCGGTGCGAAAAATGAATATTCTGCCGGTGGAAAAATAGTTTCCACATCTTCGAAAGCTACCAAAGGAAGTCCGCGAAATGATTCTTCCTGTATATATTCCCGATTTACTGAAAAAGCTACTACTTCATGTTCCGAGTCATGTTCAAGATAATAATGCGCCAATTCCGCTGTATCCAGAACTCCAAAAATAATAACCTTTGCCATTCTCTATATTAGTTCGAATTCTTTAAGAAGTTTATCGATACTTTCCGCATCGTTAAACATTAGTATGTCTATAATGGATAGCCAAGGTACGAAAGCATTTTTAAATTGAGGATAAGCACTCGCAGTACTTTTGATAAAATTCAGCTTAATACCCTCTTTTTCAAATTTATTTTTTTCGTACAATTCCATTCCGCCAATCGGATTGATGTAATGACTGGCTTTTTCCTGTTTACAAATATCCAGTATTCTTTCCTGCGCTTTCAGATCTGTGTTTTTATAAATGGAAGAGGACGAGACAATTTCCGTCGTAATTTCCATATGAGCACAGACTTTTTGCAAAGCATTCAGTGTAAATTCTGAAATTGTTTCTGCATCGAAATTTACAATTTCTTCAATCAGAAGAAAAACCTTTTGATAATTGGGCGCTTTCAGATAAGATTGCTGAACAGTCTTAAGAAACTTTTTCTTCCATGGGTCATTAATCGCTAACTCAACTTCGTTGATCAGCTTATTCTGACTTGCATCTTTGAGTGGAATAGTAAAAAGGTGTGCCTGACCGGAAACCAGAATGTTGTTTCGGTTGATCCAGCCTTTGTTTATAAAATTAACATCGTCATATATTACAAACTTATCAACAGCATTAATCAGCTGAAAATACCCGATATACGGGAATATATAAGGTTGCATGATGGCAATGGTCATGGAAGAATTTTTTAATGAATAATAAAATGTGTGCTGCGTTATGTTTTCGTATTAATAAAATGATTTTCCAATTTACTGGAAAAAGATAATTATCGGTGCGAACTATTTCAGCTTTCTGAGGTAATAATCCTCTCCTTTAACAGCAAGGCCACGATATTTTGCGGAAATAGTGTCGCTTCCCAATCTCAGATCGGTTGGTAACGCTTTGATTTTGCTGGTATCATTTACGACACTTTTGTCATAAAACAGATAATCAGCTTCCTTCGGAATAGGTTGCAAACCTTTTTCAAAAGGATTTATTGAAATTAATTTACGGCTTAATTCTGCTCCGTACAAAGGATATTCAAAATCGTCATTGATCGTCGCAAGTGCTACAATTGCATCCTTAGGGACAATAGAATCATAAGTTTCATATGCTTTTGTAACATCCGGACGGGCAAATGTCTGGTATTTGATACGATCCATTTTCAAAGCAGATTCAGCTCCGTAAGCCGGAAACGGAAGACAGCGAATATTCAGGAAAACTGCCATAATCGCCGAAATACAAGCCAGAAAAACGATTACTAAAACATAACCTTTCCAGATTCTGCGTCTTGGTTTTATAATGGACAAGCGATGATTTGAAAAAAGAAGAAGCAGAAATAAAACGCCAAATAAACCAGGTTCTATAAAATATCTTCCTTTGAAAGGATCATAAACGGCGGAGTAGGAGATAGCAGCGAAATCGAGCATAAAAGCCAGCGCCAAGAAACCAATGAACGCGCGAATTGAAAACTCTTAAAAATACCAGAAGTAATAAAGGAAGAATCAGAGCAAAACCAAAAACGCCCCAATACGGATTCGCATTATAATTGTCAAAATGTCTTTGAAATGAAAAAGGAACAATCGCATAAGTCGTTTCTTCATCCAGACGCAAGTGCATTTTATCTTCCAATACAACAATCGGTTTACGGATTTGTGTATTCAAATCATAACCCCACTGCGCATTTCGAATTCCATCCAGATTGAAAAATTCATAGCTGTAACGGAAAACATTTCTGGTACCTTGTTTTAAAAGATTTCGTACCGTGCCAAAACGTTCAACAGACTGATGTTTCAGTGCAGTTGGAGGCCCGATCGGATGCCCGAAAACCTGCATATTTTTGATATAACCCGTTGGCAAAGTATAAATCAGGACAGCCAGAAATATAGCGATCGCCAGTTTTATAAACCGGTCAAAAAATATTTTCAGATTTGGTGAAATGAAAACTGCATAGATCATAATCACAAAAACCGACGGCAAAAGCAACGCAAATGTGATTTTATGACCAAATACAATACCAAATGACATTCCCGCCAGATAAAGATACCGGTTGTCGCGGGTGCTGTAAAATGTAAATATGAAATAAAGCAGACAGCTCAGATAGGCTGTTAAAACAATATCTGTTTCGGTGGTAACTGCCTGCATCAGAAAATTCAGGAACATGCTGTAAGCCAGTGCGCAGAAAAAACTTGCAGAAAGATTTCTGCCAATTCGTTGTGCAATTCCGAAAACAGAAACCAGCGTTATCCAGAATGAAAGGTGGTGAATAAGTTTAAAAGCATTTTCAACTTTCCCTGTAATCAGATATGAATAAATCTGAATCGTGGTGACACTTTTTGGATAAGTATCCATATTCCAGTTCGTACCACCGAAATGTTCCATGGTCCCACGCTGAATATAACGAACTGCACGGTTCAAATGCCCGGTCATACTATCCCATTCGTTCGGAACGGTAAAAAGGACCAGTATAAGATTTGTGATTCCAATGATGGCAAGTGTGCCAAACATCATCAGGAAAATAAATTTCAGATAGGGAGATAATTCTCTGGTCCACAACTTAAAAGTACTGAACCGATTGCTAATTATTGCACGTACAGAAAATACCGGTTTGTTAGGAAGAAGAAGCTTTGACCAAAGTGCAAAATGCAGGCCGATTGCAATAAAATTACCTGCAATCCAGGCAGGAACATTTGCGGTAAGATCCAATGCTGAAAGCACAAACCCGGTTGGGATTATGCTTCCGACAAAAAGGATAAATGATGTGATGAGCCATTCGGTCAGTGATGGTTGTGCTATTTTTTTTGAAGTATAACCAACACTATATATAAACAGAAAAAAAGAAAGCAGATAAAGAATAGCCATGAGACTATGGAGATATGTGATCGTTGATAATTTTACTGATTCGCTCTACATCCGGAAGAGGCAGGCCAACATAAAGCGGCAAACTTAGCACTCTTACGGACATATCCTCCGAAACCGGGCAAGGTATATATTTTGGCATAAAGGCCAAAGTATTCAGCGATGGGTAAAAGTATCTTCTTGGTATAATATCTTCGGCTGCCAATGCTGCCTGTACTTTTCTCAGGATTTGTTCTGATGGAAAAACAACAGGATAGTATGCGTAATTGTATTCAATATCAGGACTGATTTTTGGTTTTGAAAAATATCCCAGTTCAGGAAACTGTCATACCAATCAAAAATTTCTTTTCTGGCTGCAATAATATCCGGAACATTTGGCAAATTACACAAACCCATGGCTGCATGGAATTCCGAATTTTTACCATTGATTCCTGCAAAATAATATTCTTCATCCCCTTTGTGCCCAAAAGCACGAAGCAAATGTAATTCCTTATCAAGTTCAGGATGATTTGAAATTAATGCACCACCTTCAGTTGTATGAAAAACTTTTGTTGCGTGGAAACTGCAAGTACTTAAATCACCATAAGAAAAAAGAGATTTTCCTTTGTAAGTTACACCAAAAGCATGTGCTCCGTCGTAAATCACTTTCAGGTTATGTTTTTTGGCAATAGCTTCAATTTTTTCAACATCACATGGATTTCCATACACGTGTGTAGCAAGAATCGCCGTAGTTTCAGGTGTGATCGAAGCTTCAATTAAATCCGCATTGATATTGAAAGTTTCAGGATCAATGTCAACAAAAACAGGCGTGACAGTTTTCCCAAAGAATAACATTCGAAGTAGCAACATAGGAAAAAGGTGTTGTGATCACTTCTCCTTTTATTCCCAAAGCTTTCATGGCAATTTGAAGCACGATGGTGCCATTACCGCAAAAATAAAGATAATCTACGCCGAGATATTCTTTCAGTTTGGCTTCAAGTTCCTGAACCAACGGACCGTTGTTGGTCAGATATCCACGGTCCCAAATTTCACGAACATATTGAATGTACTGCTCCTGATCTGGTAAATATGCCTTAGTGACGTTAATCATTCACTATATGTTCAGTTTGACGAATAGAAAAATTAAGTTGCGGGCGAATATACCCAGGCCATTTGCCATACCAGGTTACGTTTTCACGGTAATCCTCTATGTCAAAAATCAGCGCTTCTTCCATGTTGTAAAGCACCGTACTGGTATCTTTTACGATCATCATGGAAACCACATAAGAGCCATCGTTCAAGAAATGGCCGGGAATTTCACAGGTTCCGGTTACAAGTCCTTTGCCAAATTGCTGCGATGTGGTTCCTACATTGAAAATACATTCACCGGTAAAGGTGTAAAGGTGCATACTTAAATTCAGATTAGCACCTTCCTCCATATTCCAGAATTCAAATTGGAAATTCATCGGCGTGCGCACATCAATGTGAATCAGATTGTCCTGATATTCGGCAAGAAGTCTGAAACTTTTTATACGCACCTGATCATTGCCCGGAGCACTGTTGACATCATCCCAATGGCGTTCCAAGGTTTTATGAGAAACCTTGCTCAGGTAATTGGTAACGATATGCGTGGTTTCGCCCTGATCGATCAGTCTTCCTTTTTCAAAATAAAAAGACTTATTACAAAGCGCCTGAATTGCCGTAAGGTTATGGCTTACAAATAAAAGTGTTCTGCCGCTTTCCGAAACATCACGCATTTTGCCAAGACATTTTTTCTGGAATTCAGTATCACCAACGGCAAGTACTTCATCCACGATCAGAATTTCCGGATTTAAATGTGCTGCAATAGCAAAACCCAAACGCACATACATTCCGGAAGAATATCTTTTTACAGGTGTATCAAGAAATTTCTCAACACCGGCAAAATCAACGATTGCATCAAAAGATTGTTTGATCTCACTTTTTGCCATGCCGAGAATAGCACCGTTCAGATAAATATTTTCGCGGCCGGTAAGTTCAGGATGAAAACCTGTACCAACTTCCAGTAAACTTGCAACGCGGCCATCAATGTTGATTTGTCCGGTGCTAGGTTCTGTGATACGGCTAAGAATTTTAAGCAGTGTAGATTTCCCTGCTCCGTTATGACCAACAATCCCGATCCGGTCGCCCTGATCGATTGTAAAGTTTACATCTTTTAATGCCCAGAATTCTTCTTTTTCATCAAAATGAGAATGACTTTTCTTTTTTGATGAAAACATTTTATCAAACGATTCGCTGAAAATGTCACGAAAGGTTGATGGACCACTGCTTTTTTGCTTGTGGTCAATAATATATTTTTTGCTGATATTTTCAGCTGTGATTACAGACATGGCCAAAAGTAACAGGTTCTAAATATGATCTACGAAAGTATTTTCCTTTTTACGGAAATAAATTAAGGATAATATCAGAATAACAACTGAGATTATTGCGGTAGAGTACACGCTGTTCGGATTAAAATAAGCTTTATCACCTAACAAACACCATTTAAAACCATCAATAATCCCAACCATTGGATTCAAATTATAATATTTCTCATACCAGGTACCTTGTGCAAGTCTGCTGCTGTAAGCGATAGGACAAACATAAAAGCCAACCTGCACGATGAATGGAATTAACTGTCCAATATCTCTGAAACGCACATTTAAAACTGCAAAGAAAAGGCCGAAACCCATTGAAGTAATAAAAGCCAATAACAAAAATGCTGGCAGAAAAATGAATATTCCAGCTAAGTGGATGGTGGAAAAATACTGTAAGAATAAGGAAAATTCCGAGTGTGATCAGAAAATCAACAAATCCAACGGCTACTGAACTTAGCGGCATCAGCAGTCTTGGGAAATATACTTTCGAAACAAGATTGGAATTAATTAGTATACTGCTGCTGATCTGGGAAAATGTATTGGCAAAAAAAGTCCAGATCGTAATTCCGCATAAAACCATCAGCGGATAAGGAATCCCTTCATCACCTTTTAATTTTGCAACATAGCTAAAAACAAAGACCATAACAGTCATGGTCATGATGGGACGTAAAACGCTCCATGCCACTCCCAAAAGTGTTTGTTTATAACGAACTGAAATATCTCTTTTGGAGAGAATTCAGAGTAATTGTTTATTTCTCCACAAATCTTTCCAGTAATCCTTTTCCGATCCTCCGGCTTTAATAGTAGTCGTATGCTGCATTATTTATGCTTTAGGCAATGGTGTGGTGTCTTCTACAATAGCGCTGTAAACGCTTTTTACATATACATAAATCAGTGCAAGCATCAGGCCAACCAAGTGCACCGATCTTTGCTCTTCTTTTACTTTCTGATTTAAGATCCAAAGGCACTTTAACATCTTCAATCATTGTGAAAAGCGGTGCTTCTCTTACAAGAGATACACGCATTTTTTCTGCATTACCCATTGCTTCGTAATAAAGCTGCTGTAAGAAACTGGTATTTCTTTCCAGTTTATTTACAGAAATTTTTGCCTCAGGAACGATCAGCTGTGTACTGTAATCCATTTCTTTTGCCAGCTTATGTTCGGTTTTTCCCAACATAATAGCAAGTGAATCCGCACGTCTTTGAAGCAATGTTAATGTATTACGCGATTTCTTGGTCTGTTTTTCAGTATAAACTTCTTCTACTGTTTTTAGAAGAGTTTTTACCCACAAAGCTGCCAATGTCTCATTCTGGATTGTTGCTGTAAGTGCAATAAATGAAGATTTACGTTCCAGAGTTGCAATATCAGTAATCGCTTTTAATTTTATAACAAGCTCATTCAGCACCACGCGTTCGTCCATGCTAAGAGAATCAGGATTTGTTTTAGTAAAATGGAAATTGTGAAGTGTTTCGCGATCTTTCCATTCATCATCCTTAATTCCACTGGAATCAATGACAAAATTTGCCAGAATCATAGGCTTCCCATGCACAACTACATTCTTTCAACAGCGCTCTTTCAATAACCGGACGGGATTCAACAAAATAGAAAAAGTTTTCTCCCGTAAAAATATTGGCATCTGTTGCAGAACTCATGCCAAATAGCGCGCCAAGGTTTCCCATGTCGCTACCGGGCGCACTGCCTCCCATGTTAAATACGATCGTCAGCTTCATAAGAATTTGGTTTGATGAGATATATATCCATCGCATATCCAATTCCAAAACCAAGGATAATAAATAACAAAAATGCTTTCCAGCTTTTCAGTAATGCATTTTTTGCTGCAACAACCTTTAATATAACTTCCCTCGGTGTAATTTGTTCCTCAGAAACTTGATTAGTCATATTTGACATTCTATTGTGATTTACTTTAAAGTACGGAAGGCGAGAATTGTTACAATTAATGTCATTACAGAACTCAACACACCAATAGTTGTTTGAATCGCTTGTTGTGGAGTTAAAGAAGGAGCTCCTCTGCGATGGAACAAAGATTTCAGATCCTGGCTGAACTTTTGGATAAACATTGAAGAACATGAATTTTCTTGTTCTGTCTACAGATCCGTTTGGATATTTGATGTAAGAACTTTTACGTAAAGATCTTGTTGTAAAACCTCCTGAATGTGAAATGTAATCGGCAAATGATAAACCTTTTCCGTATTTAACAGTGGTTGGATAAAGAACTTCTCCCGTAACCTGTACCGTTTCAAGTCTTTTTGGAATACGGATAATGTCACCTTCCTGAACAACCAGATCTTCAAATGAACCAGGATTTTTCAAAATTACGCTTAGTTTAATTCCGATTGATTCCTCTTTAACATTCGGAAGAGCATGTGGCGGCTTTACCTTTTTTGATGCTTTTCTGACTAGCTTCTTCCTGCTCGTAATCAGTTGCCTGAGTCACATTCTGTACGAAAGTTCTTCTTAACAAAGTAGCTCCTTCCGGGAAAGCAAGTTCAGTTAACCCACCTGATCTTTTGATGATATCACTTATTTTATCATTTTTATTAATGATCGTATAAGAACCTGGTACCAGAATTTCACCTTCAAGGAAGACAGATTGCTGTTCAACATAATTCGGTGATTTTCTTACAATAACCTGATCGAAAGGAAGAAGTACAAAATTTGTTTCTTTATTACCGATAGAAAGATCGCGGTTCACATTAAATTTAAATATTTCTGCGATCTGTGCATTGGCTGCTCCCGGAATGCTGTTTCTTTTTCTTCTGATCACTTCTACTTCCGAAGTGAATGCAGATTCTCTGAAACCGCCTGCTTTTACCAGAACATCTTCAAGCGTCATGTTGGCAACGTATGGATATTTACCATCATTATCACCAAATTTCGGGTTGTTAACTTCTCCTTCAACCGTTACAATAGCCGACTGAGCCATGTCAAATTTGGAAGGAATCACAACCTGGTCAAGGCGGGTAAGTACCAGATCAGGAACAGTCCCGTTCATTACATCTCCAAGGTTCAGCTGAATACTTTCGATTGTCAAATCCGGTCTTGTTCTTAAAACTGAAATTCTACCCGTAAAAGCATCTTCTCTTAATCCCTGTGCATTTTCAATCAATGTTTTAAGTGTAGGGCTGGTGTCCAGTGAAAAATCCCCACGACGCATTACGGCACCTTCAATCGTTACAATGTTTTCAACACGGTCAAGTACCGTTTCTACATCAATTAAATCACCAGTAACAACGTCCGCAGTTGCAAACTGATCCTGAGGTACATCAACGATTTTTCTTTCTTTTGGTGTAATACGTTCAATTTTGACGCGTGACTGGTATGCCTGGTCTGTAAAACCCCCTGCATATTTAATTACATCTGCCAGTTTTTCTTCAGGCTTCAATTCATAAATACCAGGTCTTTTCATTTCACCTGTAACTTCAACTCTCTTTTTGTAGAAACCAACAACAATATTGTCATTGTCCTGAACACGAATATCACCGTCAATTTTTCCATTAACCAGATAATCATAAATATCCATATGAGAAATTACTTTTCCGGCGCGTACTACACGCACATCACGGAAAGAACCAATTTCGTTTGGTCCGCCAGCCTGGTAAAGCGCATTAAATGCAGAGGCAAGAGATGTAATTTCATACGTTCCGGGATTAATAACTTCACCCGTTACAAATACTTTTACATTTCGTATCTCTCCAAGCGTTACCATCAATTTGGTTTTTGCCGTTTCACCATTTTCGCCAATAAGGCCTGGTGTAAACTTGGAAAATTTGTCAATTAGTATTTTTCTTATTTCTTCAATAGTCCGTCCGCTAACATAAATATTACCAAGCCTCAAAATGGTAATAAACCCATCCCGGCTTACGATTGTTTTATAAGTAGCTTCGGCGTAGTTGTAAAGATAAATGTTAAGATTCATCCCCAGGTCCAACAACATAATTAGTTGGTGTTGCAATTTGCAAATCAGGAATCGGATCGAATTTTTTATCAGCAAAAATAGAGTAACCGTAAATTTTTTCACGCAAAGCAAGTTTTTCCTGTTCAGCGGGAGTCAGTGTTCCGGTAGTTGATGTATTAATTTTGCTTTGATCGGTAGATGCATCTTTTGGAGCATTTGGATCCGTGTTCGCGGCTGCTTTTCCTTTTTCAGTAGATTGAGGATCAGTCGCTTTTGGAGTATTCGATTGCTGATTTGAATTTGCAGGCTGATTTCCCTGTTGTGTTCCCTTAGGAGTTGTTGCACCTGCCGGCTGACTGCTTTGGGTATTTCCTGCTCCGGTAGATGTTGGGGCAGTAGTTGGTGCCGATGGTGCAACAACTTGTGCCAAAGCAGGTAAAGAAATGATTAGGCTTAATAGATATGGTAAGAGAAATTTACAGTTTTTAGCCAACTTGAATGTGTTCATATGAAGTTTATTGTACTATGAAATGCAACCGGTTCATTAATAATATATAAATGAGCTGTTATTTTTGCATTAAAATTAGCCTTAAATTCGATTTCGGATTTCTATAATTAAGACAAAGTAAATTAGATTTTTCTTATTTTTAAAGAATTTCTAGTATTCGGTTTGAAACTAGCACACTAGCAAAGGTACAATAGGGTAACGATAAATGACCCAAAATATTAAAATACAACATTAAAATCATAAATATCCAAACTAGAGTATTCATAGATTATGGAAAATACTGTCAACGTACAATACGACGAGGATAGCATTAAGTCACTGGATTGGAAAGAGCATATCCGCCTGCGGCCGGGGATGTACATCGGGAAGTTGGGTGATGGTTCTTCGATTGATGATGGTATATATGTTCTTGTAAAAGAAATTGTAGATAACTCCATTGATGAACACATGATGGGAAATGGAAAAACCATCGAAATAAAAATTTCTGAACATCGCGTGGAAGTACGGGATTATGGACGAGGTATTCCTTTGGGAAAAGTGGTGGATTGTGTTTCTAAAATCAATACAGGTGGAAAATACGATTCCGGGGCTTTTCAAAAATCGGTTGGATTGAATGGGGTAGGTACGAAAGCGGTAAATGCACTTTCCAATTATTTCAAAGTTCAGTCATTCCGGGAAGGGAAATCCAAAAATGCAGAATTTCAACAAGGAGTTTTGCTAAGGAATCGAAGGAAGAAACTACGAATCAGCGTAACGGAACTCATATTGCATTTGAACCAGATGGTTTGATATTTAAAAATTTCAGATATATCCCGCAATATCTGGATAACATGATCTGGAATTATTGTTATCTGAATGCTGGTCTTACAATCAATTTTAACGGACAAAAATATATTTCTCAAAACGGTTTGCTTGATCTTGTTGGTTAGTAAATCCGATGCTGAGGCAATCCGTTATCCGATTATTCATTTGAAAGGAGAGGATATTGATTTTGCCATGACGCATGGAAATCAATACGGCGAAGAATATTATTCTTTTGTGAACGGCCAGTATACAACGCAGGGCGGAACGCACCTTGCTGCTTTTCGTGAAGCTGTGGTAAAAGCGGTTCGTGAACATTTTGGTAAGGATTATGCGCCGGAAGATATTCGTTCTTCCATTATTGCAGCCGTTGCGATCAGAGTTCAGGAACCTGTTTTTGAGTCTCAGACAAAAACAAAACTTGGATCAAATACGATTACGCCAGATCCAAACAGTACTACGATCCGGACATTTGTTAACGATTTTGTAAAAGAAAGACTTGACAATTATCTGCACATGAATCCTGAATCGAGGGATGCTTTGAAAAAACGTATCGAGCAGTCGGAGCGGGAGCGTAAAGAACTGGCTGGTATTAAAAAACTGGCTAATGATCGTGCAAAAAAAGCAAATTTGCATAATAAAAAGCTTCGTGACTGCAGAATGCATTTAACGGATTTGAAAAATGATTTGCGCCACGAAAGTACATTGTTTATTACGGAGGGAGATTCTGCGAGCGGTTCTATTACCAAATCAAGAAATATCCAGACTCAGGCAGTTTTCAGTTTGCGAGGAAAACCGTTGAACTGTTTTGGGTTGAATAAAAAAATCGTGTATGAAAATGAAGAATTCAACCTTCTTCAACATGCGCTGGATATTGAAAATGGAGTTGAAAATTTAAGGTTTAACCGGATCGTAATTGCCACGGACGCGGACGTTGACGGGATGCACATCCGTTTGTTGCTGATGACTTTTTTCCTTCAATTTTTTCCTGATCTGGTTCGAAATGGACACCTTTATGTGCTGGAAACTCCGCTTGTTCCGGGTTCGGAATAAAAAGGAAACATATTATTGTTACACAGACGAAGAGAAAAAAGCAGCTATTGCCAAATTGGGTAGCAAGCCGGAAATAACCCGTTTTAAAGGTTTGGGAGAAATTTCACCGGAGGAATTTGGTAAGTTTATCGGTGAAGATATGCATCTGGAACCGATCATTCTGCAAAAAGAAACATCGATTCAAAAATTGCTGACCTATTTTATGGGGAAAAATACGCCGGAACGTCAGCGATTTATTATTGATAATCTAAAAATTGAAAATAATATTGAAGAGTTGGCCATTGTAAGCTAACCTGACCTGATTACGATAATAATACTGTTTAATAAATTAGATTATTTGTGGATTTACAACAATTAAGAGAACGGATTGATGCACTGGACGACCAGCTTCTGAACATTCTGAATGAACGGATGGAACTGGTGAAAAGTGTCGGAGATTTAAAACGCTCTTCAAAATCAATGATTTATCGTCCGGAACGAGAAAAACAGATTCTGGACCGTCTTGAAAAGAGAAATACAGGACTTCTGACACGTTCGGCCATTGATGCAATCTTTTTTGAAATCTTTGCCGTTTCCCGAAATCTTGAATTGCCGGAAAGGATTTCTTATCTGGGACCAGAAGGAAGTTTTACGCATCAGGCTGCTGAAAGCCGTTTTGGCGGCATGAGCGAATATCTGGTATTGCCTACGATACATTCAGTTTTTGAAAGTGTGGAAACAGGCCGTGCCAAATTTGGTGTAGTTCCGATTGAAAATAACCAGGAAGGAATTGTTGTTGAAACCGCAGATTTTTTAAGAGAAAAAGGACTTACCATTGTTGCAGAAGTGCTGTTGCAGGTTCATTTTACTTTTGCTACACAGTCGGATTCTTTGAAAGATATCAAGCGGATTTATTCAAAAGATATCGCGTTCCGTCAATGCGGGAAATTTATCAGTGAATATCTTGAAGGTTTGGGTGTTGAACTTATTCCGGTTGAGTCGACTTCAAAAGCGGCAAGACTGGCTGCGAATGAGCCAGATTCAGCTGCGATTTGTTCGTCCATCTCTGCGCATATTTTCGGGGTACCAATTTTGTTTGATAACATTGAAGACAGCGATCAGAACCGGACGCGTTTTTTAATTCTTTCAAAAGATGTATTGAACCAAAAAAGCGGATGACGATAAAACAACCATTATTGCAAATCTGCCGAATACAAATCGTCCTGGTGTTTTGTATGAATTTTTGAAAGATTTTAATGACAGAGGAATTAACCTTACGAAAATAGAAAGTCGGCCGTTGCGTGGAGAATCTGTTTTCCGTAACTGGTTTCTGGTAGAATTTTTAGGCCATGTGAATGATCCGGCAGTTCAGGAAATCATGCACAAGTACGGAACGCACCTGAAATGGCTGGGAAGTTATGTAAGAGTTTCAGATATATAAAATAAAACTACTGAGCCGGAATTTGTTACAAATTCCGGCTCTGTAGTTTTATTTTTTCAAAGTTCCGCGATATAAAGCGGGCCAGTTTCCATAAAGTGAGATAGTTGTTTTTGTCTCCGTCAGGTAACCTTACTGTAAGTTTTTTAGTAGCTGTTGGAGATTGAAAACTATCCACACCCAGCACTACAATTTTATTCCCTTTTACAATAGCAGAAATAAAAGGCTCTTTCTTATCCGCAACCAAAGCTGCCTGTCCCTTTTTTGGTTCATGCCATGTTCCATTCATTTCAAAAGCCAGATCCTGATTCGTTCCCCCAACAATAACATCTTCAACTTGTTTGGCCATCCAGTTTCCTAATACATAAAATTCTGTTGGATAATCCCAATATCTAGGCGCTTCACCGTCCGGAACATCTCTGTTGAAAACGGAAATATTTGTTTTGGCATCCGCCGGATACCACTCTTTTCCCCAATCCATAGATTCCGGACGTGATACGATAGGAATTTGCTCCGCGCCCTGCTGGTTGGCTGTCATGCCAGATATAGTAACCGTCAAAAAGAATCAAAGAAAAAAGAGACATGCTCAATGCCTGACTTGCCGGCATCATTTCAAGCTGACCGAAAATCAGCTCTCCCTTTGGGTTTGTGGTCTCTAAATGCCACGGCACCACGGGATCTTTATAAAGCGGCATATAACGGTTCCAGGCGTAAAATATCGATTTATTTTTCTTTTGGAAAGGAATTAATTCGTTAATACGAAGTGCGTGAATGGCCGAAAGCAACGTAAAATTATTAGGTGTATTTCCCTGCTCATCTACGCCAAAAGAAGGCCGCGGATAAACATCCGTTGGAGAAACATTGAATACTTTTTGAAAACTATCGCCATTTGGCAAAACATCGTAATTGGTATGATTAGGAGCCGGATTATCATAATCTTTCAAAAACGATCCAGGCTTTTTATCGCTCATTGTATTGAAATGCGGATTGGTATAAGCACTTCCACCCCAATAATCGAAAAGATTCATGTTCGGATTATTTTTTCGGATCCGTTCGGCAAACCAGATTAACCGCTGTTTCACTTCCGGCGTGTAGATCTGATTCCAGAATTCAAAATCAAAAGCATAAGCTCCAAAACCTGAGACATTGTTTCCTAATTTCTCTACTTCTTCTCTTGACAAACTTGCAAACCAATCCTGATTTTTATCCTGAAAAAGGCCGGGAGATGCTGTCCAGTGCATTTTATCGCTTGGGATATTTTTTTCCCAGGCCGGTAAATGTGTAATACCGCGGTTAAAATAATTTTGAGCAGGAACCCAGTTATTAAGCCTGTACTGCATCACTAGTTTTCCTTCTATTGGTTTGAATTCGGGGAAATCGGTATCAAAGTGAACATTAATATCATTTTTCGGTTTGTACCAAGCTGGAATATCAATCCTCGTGAGCGTGGATTCTTCCTTTGCAGCGACACCATTTGGACTGATCCAGATATTCTGCTGGCGGACGCTGCGATTTTTCAAAGCATTCCACCAGTCGTTATATGGCGCATCAATCCATTTGGCAGTAACATTGTAAAGATATCCGGGTTTCACTTCCACTCCATTTTCAAGTCCGTTAACAACAATATTATCAATCATAACCACATGTGTGCGGCCATCCTGAAAATTGGCAAAGTCCTTTAAGTAAATACGGTTATTTTTAACAACCGGACGCACGTCAAGCCATGTATCCTTACTTCCTTGTCGTACCCATTTTGATTCATCCAGAATCTGGGTTTTTAAGGAAGCATTGTAATCAAATTCCGCTTTGGTTTCACATCCCGGCTGCCCAAGGCTGGTAACTTTTATGGAAGTTTTTCCTTCATTTAAATTGATATCGGTCAAAGTAAGCCACAAACCCAGTCGGTGCGGTACTTTTTCAAATCTTTGTACTTTTCCATTCTGAACAATTTCAACATCATAAGGCGCCAGTCCACCGGCGTTGGCAGCCAGTTCAAACTGCATTTCTTTTCCAATTTGCCGGTAGCGTCTTACGGTCAAGTCACAGGCGTTGGATGCAGAATCAATTGTAATTGCGATGGGCAGTTCGTTTGGAACTTCAACAAAGACTTTACCTTCCGACGGCCCATATCGTTGCCAGGCCCAGATACCCGCTCCTGAAAAAACAAGGAGCAGTGTACTGACCCAAATAATTGCTGATTTTGACAAAATATTTTTTTTATGCAAAGCTGAAAATTAACTGTGAACCGCTAAATATAGGCTACCACCAACGGTAAAACAAACCAATGGAAGTATTGAGGGACGAAATGCCACTGGTAAGATAGTCGTATTTAAATGCTGTTGCGTGCATATTTAACCCGCACATCGGCACCAAAGGAGCCATCTTTTTTGAACAAAAACTTAGAGCCAACGCCAACTCCATAAGTTGGACGAATCTTTTGTTTCTGATCGGCCAAACTTCCATAATAAACGGTATAATCAAGAATACTTCCCCCGGCGCTCAATTGCACATAAGGCTGGATTGAAGAATTTTTTGGCAAAAAGTGATAATTGACAAAAGCCTGAATGGGATATTGGGATACAGTTCTGGTTTGAATGGCAGAAATTGTCTGATCTCCTGACGTGTAAATTGCTCTCGGTAATCTTTGTTTGAAATAGGAATATCCAATTTCACCACCGACAGAAAAAGAATTTTGTAAAACCCATTCAAGAGAAATTGAATAATTTTCAAAGGACGCTTTATCGATATAATCACTTTTAAAAGATCCGATGGGTATGGCACTTGTTAAACGCGCAGTAACCAGATAAGTGCGTGTAACGATCATAAGGAGAAGGCAAAGTATATAATTTCGGTGCTTGTTCCTGTGCAAAAGCAGGCACAAAACCTGCTAGAAGAAAAGCAGCAATGATTAGTTTTTTCATTTTGAAATAATGTTTTTGAAATTATTTTCTGATCAATAAAATCAGAAAGCAATAAAAGAGTTTAGTTAATTTTCAGATAGGTTGACTGATCGAAAACTGAATTGATCATCTGACTGAAATAATCCGTATTGGCCAATCCGGATCCGCGCACTTGCGCATTCCAGACAACATTTAAAGTTTTGGTTGTCGCATTTGCATTTTTGAGATCGAGCATGGAAACCGACCAATAACTTTCGCTTGTTTCGTAGTATGAATAATAACTTGGATAGCCATAACCATAACCTCCATAATATCCACCGTAATAGGATGAATAGGGCGTGGAAGCAACATTTAGATAGGTGTTTGTAATTCTGGCAACGGTAAGTCCCACATCCGGTTTTTTGCTTGCGGCTACATAGGTATAACCCAGACTTTGCATTTTTGTTATTACACTAGACAGCATTTGTCTGTCAAGATCCGTCAGTGCAGTACCAGATCTGTCATCTTCTACAACTACGACCGAATCGGCAATACTAAAAGTTTTGTACTGTTTGAAATCTATACTTTTATCACGATTGGTAATATAAACCTGAGAATCCAGATCAGTTAAATCGTTGATCGGATCTTTCGTGCAGGAAGTCAGCCAGATTGCGGCAAAAATGATTAAAAATGAAGCTTTTTTCAACATGGTGATATTTTCTGTTTTTAGTTTTTTAATAACGAATTTTAAAAATGATCATTTTACTTTTCCGCATTTAACACATTTATTTTTTTCATTTTATTTGTGTGATGCGTTTTATAATGACCATCTGGAACAGATTTTGGTTGTAATGATTTTAATAAAATAACAGGGTTGAATAATTTTTATTTCAGAGGAAATATGTAGTTTGGAAAATTGAAATTTTTGCCGCCGAACTTTATTTGATTTTGTCCCGTTCGTTGTTTTATTTTAGCATCAATAAAAATTTATTAGTTAAACTGAAATTTAATTTCCGGATTCGAACCAATTATATATGGAAACCAAAGAAGAGATTTTAAGGATCATCGATGTACTCAACGATACTTATGAAAGTGAGGAAGCCTGGTACGGCCCATCGGTCGTTGAGGCATTGCGGGATGTAACGCCAAAAATGGCGGAGCTGCGACTTAGCGCAAACACGCATTCCATTGCGGAAATCGTGTATCACATGACAACGTGGAGAATATTTACTGTCCGTAAAATTCAGGGTGATGAAGATTTTGATATAAAAACGGAGGATAAGGACTGGAAAAAAATTCCTGTTGTGGACGAATTTGAATGGGAAGCCATTCAAATGGAGCTAAGCTTGTCGCAGGAAGAACTTAATTTCTGAGCTTGAAAAAATAGAAAACGATAGTTTTCTTGAAGATTTTGTGCCAGGAAGAGATTATTCTTACTACACAATGATCCATGGTGTGATCCAGCACGATGTGTATCACGCCGGCCAGATAGGCCTGATCAAGAAGGCCTTGAAGGGAATGCAGCTTGAAGAAGAGGATGATTTTGGTGCATTCGACGATCGCGCAAACTTTGGCGGCAGTGACGATTACTATTGATCCGACATAGATAAAATTTTGTGTTTCTTAGAAACTTTGTGTTAAATACTAAGAAAAAGTTCTATTTTGCATAATAATTGAAGGTAGTATTCTATGAATACAATCTCTTTAATGGTGTGGATATATGTCAAAAAGCCATTCGGTTCATCGAGTGGCTTTTTTTATGAAATGTTGTAAATCTGTGCCACATTTGATAGATTTTTCAGAAAAACCCTAAGCGTATGAAAATATTAGTTGTAGAAGATGAGCCAAAATTAGCTGGATTCTTAAAACGCGGTCTTGAAGAACAATCCTGGGAAGTAGAACTTGCCTATGATGGACAGGTTGGTAAAAAAATGGCGTCGAATTACAGGTTTGATGTAATTATTCTGGATGTTAACCTGCCATTGCTTAATGGATACGATTTGGCCAAACAACTCAGAAATGACGGACTGGCAACGCCTATTTTGTTTTTGACGGCTCTCGGTACAATTGATGATAAACTGGACGGTTTTGAAGCAGGCGGTGATGACTACCTTGTAAAACCATTTGAATTCCGTGAGTTGATCGCCCGTATCAAAGTTTTATCACAAAGAAACAGCAACCGCGAGCAATCAAGCCAGATATTGAAACTTGCCGATCTGGAATTGAATCTGGATGAAAAGGTAGCCAGAAGAGCCGGTAACCGGATTGATCTGACAGCCAAAGAATTTGCTTTGCTTGAATATCTGATGAGAAACCGGGGCAGGGTGGTATCAAGAGTTGATATTGCGGAACAGGTCTGGGACATCCGTTTTGATACTGGAACAAATGTTATTGACGTGTATATCAATTTCTTACGTAAAAAAGTGGATAAGGATTATACCACAAAACTGATCCATACTGTGGTTGGAATGGGATATATTTTTAAGGAGGAATGAACATAAAAACCCGTCTTACTTTACTATTTACCATGTTGGTTGGTTCCATCATGGCTCTTTTCTGTTTGTCGATTTACTATTTCTATGATCAGTACCGGGAAAAACAATTTTATTCTTTCCTGAATGAACGTGGTCAGACAATCGCGCAATTGGTGGAGGCTAGTAATGGGATAAGTAAGGCGGATATTGCAAAAATTGAGAAGGAAAATAATACCGTATTGCTGGATGAGGAAATAACGATCTACAATGGTTCGGATTCCGTAATTTTTAATAGTGGATCCTTTGAATTTGTCTTGACGCATCAAATGCTAACTGAGGCAAGAAGTGGTCAACGAAATTCATACTAAACATGCTAAAAAAGAAGTAATAATTATAAGGCACATCTTACAGGATCACCGGAAACCGTGGGTCGTTGTAGCGATTGCAAATGATCATCTTGGCACAAATCAGTTACAGCGTTTACGTGAGATTCTCGTTATTGGCTGGCTGCTTTCGCTTGTGCTGGTAGGAGTGGCCGGCTGGCAATTTGCTACGGATGCCATAAAACCGGTGTCCGACATTATTGCCCAGGTAAATAATATTTCTGCGGGAAACCTGCATGATAAAGTTTCAGTAGGCCGTGAAAAGGATGAATTGGCTTTGCTAGCTCAAACGTTCAATCTCATGCTAAACCGGCTTGAAATAGCCTTTGTAGCTCAGAAAAATTTTGTTTCGCACGCTTCTCATGAATTACGTACACCGCTCGCGTTAATTATGAGTGAAGTGGAAGTTACATTGATGAAAGCACGAAATGTGGAATATTATGAGGAAGCTTTAAAAGGAATTCTGGAAGAGGTAAAGGAAATGAATGAACTCGTGAGCAGATTGCTGGAACTGGCAAGAACGGAGGAACATGCATTTCGTGTTACTTTTTCCAAAATCAGGATTGATGAAGTATTGTGGCAGGCGCAGTCCTCTATTCAGCAGAAAAATCCGGGTTATCAGGTGCATATTAATTATGACCAGATTCCTGAAAATGAAGAGGAATTATTACGGTATGGTGATGAAAGTTTATTGAAAACTGCGTTCATGAATCTTATGGATAATGCATGTAAGTATTCTGATAATCATAGTGTTAATGTATTTCTTGAAATTGATAAAGATCTTATCAAAATTTCTTTCAAAGATGTTGGAATGGGAATTGCCGCTACGGAATTACCCTATGTTTTTGACACTTTTTATCGCAGCGCCACTACTATGAGCAAAGCCGGTTATGGTATAGGTCTGGCGCTCACAAAACGCATTATCACAATGCAAGGCGCAAGTATCGATGTCGAATCAAAAGTAGGTCAAGGAAGTACCTTCACATTGAAATTTCCCCCTTTCTGAAAAGTCTCTTTCTTTTTAATTCGTTTTTAATTTTGCATTAATCTGACTTTAACAAGGTCTGAGGTCATTTGTATCATAAAATCGCTCAAAAGGATTTTTTGATATGACTGATTATCAATTGCATAAATTTTCATATCAAGGAAACAGCGATGGAACAGCTGCAAATTTTACTATTGAAAGTTGGCAATAAAGAGTCTGGCCGCAGGACTTATTGTCATTTAAAACAAGCAGTCATTGAGGTTAATTATTTTTGATAAAATAGGTTGCCGAAAGGAAATTATCAGGATTGAATTTTTGAAAGTGTCCTGATTAACCAGAGGTGATAGAAAATATAATCCGTTTGTGAATTGATCAAAAAACGGGAAAAAGAAATTGATAGAATTTTCTATCGATGCTGTTCAAATTTGGCAGCATTCAAGATTCAACGCTTAACTGTAATAAGTTAAATTGAGAGGTGAGTAGTAAGACAAAAAATGGCCATCGGGTTTCGATGGCCATTTTTTTTGGGTTTTGGTTGAAAATATCACCGGGTTCATGGGTTCCGTGGGTTGAAACCCACGGTTACGATATCGGTCATGCCTACTGGCATTTTGTTGATCTCGGGTTGGTTCATATTTTCCGTGGGTTGAAACCCACGGCTACGATATTGGTCATGCCTACTGGCATTTTTTGACGATCTCGGGTTGGTTGTATTTTCCGTGGGTTGAAACCCACGGCTACGATATTGGTCATGCCTACTGGCATTTTTGGCAATTCGTGTTGGTTCGATTTTCCGTGGGTTGAAACCCACGGCTACGATATTGGTCATGCCTATGGCATTTTTGATCGAGATTCTGTTGGTTGATTTTCCGTGGGTTGAAACCCACGGCTACGATATCGGTCATGCCTACTGGCATTTTTTGATCGTGGGTTATTCGTGTTTTCCGTGGGTTGAAACCCACGGCTACGATATTGGTCATGCCTACTGGCATTTTTGGATCGCAGATTGTTCATGTTTTCCGTGGGTTGAAACCCACGGCTACGATATTGGTCATGCCTACTGGCATTTTGGATCGCAGATTATTCGGTTGATTTTCCGTGGGTTGAAACCCACGGTTACGATATCGGTCATGCCTACGGCATTTTTGATCGTGGGTTATTCGTGATTTTCCGTGGGTTGAAATCCACGGTTACGATATCGGTCATGCCTACTGGCATTTTGGATCGTGGGTTATTCGTGTTTTCCGTGGGTTGAAACCCACGGTTACGATATTGGATCATGCCTCTGGCATTTTGGATCGCGGGTTATTGTGTTTTCCGTGGGTTGAAACCCACGGTTACGATATTGGTCATGCCTACTGGCATTTTGGATCGTGGGTTATCCGTATTTTCCGTGGGTTGAAACCCACGATTATAATGTGGGTCATGGCTACCGAATTTTGATACGGATTTATTATAGAAGAAAATTGGTGATGAAAATTTTCCCAATCACCATGTTGTATGCAACAAATGCCGTAGGCATGACCGACATAATAGCCACGGAATTTATTCCGTGGATAGTGATTTATAGATCATAATGGAGTGCCGTAGGTACGGTCCATTTAATCTATTTCGGCTCCTCTATCATCAACCCAGGCAATGACTCCGGATATTCTTCACGGATAAATTCAATGATTTTTTCCCGAACCAGACAACGCAGATCAAATGCTTGCGAAGAATTCCTGGCAGACATAATTGCACGTACAACCATGAATTGCGCTTGTGTATCCGTAACCTGCAAAGCCCAGGATTTGCCATCCCAAAGTGGTGTATTTAACAGAATTTCTTCAAGTTTTTCGCGTAACTTCTCAACGGGCGTATGATAATTTAGATTGAAGAAAGCAGTACCTATCAAACTGCTGTCGTTTCGTGTCCAGTTTTGAAAAGGTTTTTCAATAAAATAAGTTATCGGTAAAACCATACGGCGAAGATCCCAGATGTTGACAACAACATAGGTAAGATTTATTTCTTCAATCCGTCCCCATTCACCTTCAACGATTACAACATCATCAATTTTGATAGGCTGGGTGAAGGCGATCTGGATACCAGCCAAAAGATTTCCAAGTGATTTTTGAGCTGCAAAACCGATAATCACACTGACAATACCAGCAGAAGTAAGAATACCAACACCATACTGACGAACGCTATCAAAACTCAAAAGCAAGATTGAAACGCCAAAAACGATTGTTAAAATAATTACGATCCGCTTTACAAATTTGATTTTGGTGTAAAGTTTTCTTGCTTCGTTATTGTCCGGCGTATCAAAATCCAGTTTATCGATCAGGATTTTTTCAACAATAATAACAATGCGCGTCATCAGCCAGGTACTCACTGCAATCAGCGCAATTTTACTGATTCCATGCGTGAATTCGTATCTCGGATGTGATTCTGAATAGGTTTTTGTGATTAATGTTATAATCAGTAAAGGAATAAAAAAATGCAGAACACTGGTTTGATTCTGGTGAATCGCCCGGATGATTGGCCACTCCTTTTTTCTCGCCGTAACCGCAATCGTTTTAATGACTATCAAACTAATCACCAAACCAATCAGCGTGGCCAGTAAAATGATAAGCCAGGGAGAGTTTTTGTAATCCAGTAATTCCAGAAAATTATTCATTGTTTATTGTTCTGTGAGCCGCGCCACGATCATTCCTGTATGTTTAGGAACTGATGCCACATATTCTGCTAACGGCAGGGTAGATAAAATTACTTTCTTTCCTGCCAGCGATGCATGCATTAAGTACGCGCGGTTTCCGATTTTTGTAATAATACCCATGTGGTTACAGTCAAGCCCTTCTACGGATGAAGTGAAGGCAACGATATCACCATCGCGCAGCATAGGTTCTGCTTTTTGAAGTGATGCTTTTGGGATGTAAGAATATTCTCTGCTGTTGATAATATTTTCCTGCTCTTTAATCTTTTCCCAAACCTCAGTATTGTCCAGTGCTGGATAAAAATTGGCATGGGTCGACATGAAATTTATCTCCTTTTTATAAGGCACACCACCCACTTTGGACGTAATATCTTCCAGGCGGCCCCGTTTCTCATTTTCATACATCCAGTCTAAAACATAATGCAGACGTGAAGGATATCCATCTATCACACCATCCCGGTACCGGATTTTGGTAAGTTCCGTTTTATAACCCTCATAATTCAGATTTTCACTTTTAGCAATAGCCAGTGCGATTGAACTTTCTACAAGCGTGGTACAATCCAGCCCATCAAATTTGCAAACCAGCTTTTCTGTCGGATTTCCTTCCAGTGTGCTTGCAACATAAGGCGTTCCCAGAAAAGATTCCGCCATTCTCAAAGTTTGAGTCCCCAGATCACCATTACCGGGAAGCTCCATTTTTTGGGTAAAAACTTTCTGTGTGGCTAATTGTGCCTGTGATTCTGTTGAAAAAAAGATCAGTAATGAAAACGTGAATAATTGTAAAAAAGCAATTCTTATTTTCATTGCAGGTAATAATTTACCGCTGTTCATAACGTGATAATCTTTAGGGAGAAATTATTTTTAACAATAAAGTGAATTTTGTGCAATATCTATATCGCTCAGGCCACCAAAACCGCTTTTTTAAACAAATTTATCATATTTTGGAAATATAATTGTCTTCATTAAAACGACTTCCCATACAACTTTCGCGTCTATCGGTTAATAAACGATTCCGGCAGTTCATCATTGCTGGAAACGGTTTCCTTAACCGGAAAAAAGAATGCGGAACCGTGATGAAAAAACTGCCATGAAAGATTTCCCAACAGACTTTTTACCTCACTGAATTTCGCATTTCTTGATTTTAAAGCAAAGGCGATAGAAAGTCCAAAACTTACCAACACGTTCATCATACCGATACAAGAAATGCCGATAACGGAGTTGATCCACAGATCCGTTGAAATGTGACTGTGCAGTCCTGCAAAAGCCAGCCCGAAATTTCCCGAAGCAAATGTAATATGACGAATATCCAACGGCAACCCTAAGGTAAAACCAACAGCGCTGGTTGATCCCAGAAAAACCCCAAGAGCAAAATTTCCTGCGAGCGCTCCAAAATTATGTTCAAGGTAAAGTGCAATCCGGTTCAGTTTTTCCTGTCCGAAAAACCGTATAAGTCCCGGGTGACTTTTGATCCTTAAAGTATATTTATCATAGATCCATTTGTTTTCATAATATCCTGATATTAAGCCTGATATCATCAAGTAAGCTCCTGCGAGCGCGGCATGCGGAATAGCCAGACTTTCCCAGACATTCAGTTCCCCGATCAGTTTTATAGCTTTTGCAGCATCAGCAATATGGTAACCATAGGCATAATAATACAGCCTGTCGAGGCCATAAGCAACCGGAAAGGCGATAGCTGCATTTCCTACAAGTGAAATAAACTGACTGCGGATTAATCGGATCAAAAGCTGCGTTGTAGTTTCCAGCCAGTTAGGATTTTCACCATTATTGCTAAGATTTGCCGCAATAGTTGAAGCCGTCATTGCAGGCTGTTTCGTAGCAATTGTAAAACCTAAAATATGGATCAGCATAAAGCCGATCGAATAATTCATACTGTAAAAAAAAGCTTCCCAGAAAATTGGCAGATGCTGGAAATATAATCTTGTTTTGTTGCAGCAAAGCAAACCTACTACGACACCTCCACCCAAAGCTCTTCGAAATAATTTCCAGTAACCGGCTTTATCAGATGAAATATAATGTTCTCCTGTTTTGGACGTATTTTCAATAACTTTAAAAGTCAGTAATTCCAGATTGATCGAAAAATGTTTTCGCAGACTGTATTTCGTATTTTCGGCATAAACAAATTCTTTCAGCAAATGCGTAATGATCAGCCATTGTCTGGATTTTTCATCCGTTTGCAGCAAGTCAAGCAATTGCGTTAATCGTTTGAGATATTGTTCCAGCTGCCGGATCAGCGCTGTAAGTTGCAGACTTATCCCAAAAAGATCTTTGTGTTTGTAAATGTATGTAACCTGACTTTTACATTGGTTAATCATCACCAGAATATGTTTGTAATCATTATCCCGGTCTTCATTTTTGTAATCGAACTGGTTTAGTGTTTTTTCAACATACATCATCACTTCACGATTCAGCCCCAGAAAAGGTGAATCAAGATCATCCACACGAGGGATTTTGGAAACAACTTCCGGCTCAATTCCCAAATTAGCGGCACGTTGAGCCAGCACCAGAATAGAATTTAGAAGTTCCTTTTCAATATAGTTGGTAAGAGTCGGGCTGTTTTCCCTGAAAATATCAGAAAAGAAATTACACCAGTTTTCATCAGGAATTGCCTGTACCCATAAGTAGTCTTTTTTATTATTAAACAGATTGTCAAACTGCGTACGAAGCTCAATTTCCTCATGAACAGGCGGAAGAAACTTATAACCTAGACGTGCAGAAGCATCAGAAAAAAAGCCACGATTAGCGCCAATTTCTGCTTCGGTAAGTAATGAGACAAACTTGGTTGAAATAAGAATGGAATAGATCTGATCCGCCAAAAGGTCTTTTTCGCGACGATCCATTAGTATAGTTGTGAGGATTTCCGAAAAAGGTTTGCCCTTATTGGTTTTCGCCTGGTAAGAACTTCGGATGAGTTCAATAAATTTCCCCAGATAATTAATACGGTTTGGCTCTAAAACGCTGCTCATAAGGTAGAAAGATTTAAGCGTTTATATCCGGCAAAAACTGTTTTTTGCGGTCCGTAAATTGGGGCTGCTGATGAAAAATGTAATGTTCCGTTTTTCAATAAATATCAATTTCGTTACCGGCCTGAATAAATAAATGCTATGCCATTAACTCAAATTTAATACTTCTTTTGATTCGGATAGGACTTTTGCTTCAATAGTGCAAGGATGTATTGGGATATTTAAAAATTCGTTTTTTTCAACACAGGAAAGATGATCTGGGGAAGTGAGATCTTCCACACTTTTATTTTGATATGAAAAATACCAGCTTTCCTGTGTCGTCTGAATATTAATTTTCTACAATTTCATAAACATAAACTGAAACCGGAGGTAATGTTAGCGCGATTCCGGTGGATGTTATTTCCAGTGGTTTGATATTAGGAGTTAAAATCAGCAGCGGAAAAACCTGTTTCAAAATATAAGATCCTGTTGATTTTAGTTTCAAAGTATCCGTCCATGCATCCTGTGGAATACGCACGTTGGTGTGACAGGATTTTTCTCTGTCAAAATTATAAATGAACAAAAGTTTCTGTTCGTCGGTATAGCGCAGATAACTGTAAACGCGGGTTTTGTCATAATCCTGACTTTGCCCGTCAATATTTACATATTGAAGATCATAAAAATTTCCGGCATAAACGGCTTCATTTTTGGTTACGAACTTGTTCAGATTTTCATAAAAAGCGCGAAGTCTTTTTTGTTCCGTTGCCAGCAATTCTCCGTCAAATTTTCCTCCGTTGGCAAATTCCTGGATTTCCGGAATACTCCAATAGTCGAAAATCGTCGTCCGGCCGTCTTCTCCCTGAAAACCTTCGGATTCATTTGGATTCACACCCAATTCCTGACCAAAATAAATCATCAAAGGACCTGTATGTAAAGTAGCGCTAAGCGTCATGGCTGGTACTGCAATCCAGGGATCACCAGCGAAATATTTTGAGGCA
>CAVRMW010000003.1:0-405927 GCA_963722505.1 uncultured Cytophagales bacterium | reverse complement strand
AAAAGCGAATCAATTACGATCCGCTTCCTGCAAAATATATATTTTGAAATCGACTAGAAATGTCTCTCTCCAATTTCTCTCTTACCTAACATTACTGCACCAACCATTGCTACTAAAAGCAAAATTGAAGCTAACTCAAAAGGAAGTAAATATTCACGGAAAAGAAATTTTCCCAAACTTTCAATCATACCAACCTGAGAATCGAATGTGTTTGGATCATACCGGAGCGATGATTGTTTTACGATAAGCTCCGAAAAGAATAACGAAAACCGTTCCGCCAACAATAGCTGCTGCAATTTTAGTCAGATTGTTTTTTGCCTCTTCATGATCCTCCTTAATGTTAAGGAACATGATCACAAAAAGGAAAAGTACCATGATTGCACCTGCGTAAACGATAATATTCACCGCTGCAAGAAATTGCGCATTCAATAAAATATAATGGCCTGAAAGCGTAAAAAACGTCAGGATCAGGTAAAGTACACTATGGATAGGGTTTTTTGACAGGATAACCATCAAAGCACTAAGCACAGTTAAAAAAGACAAAAAGTAAAAAAATGATAGCGTCGGATTCATAATAATTTTGAATTGCTGATTCAGTATTTTCGAAAATCAGGGAATAGCTCTTGGAACAACATTGGTAACTTCACCATTTGCTCTTTTTCTATCCAGAATATGAGCTTCTTCTTTTGTCCAGGCTTCACGGGTATAACGATTGTTCATATCTTCTACCAATAAGATCTTTTCCCCAGATCACCTGATTACGGTCATTAAAAACAGGAATAAACTCATCATGACGCAAATATACGGCTTGTTTTGGACAAGCTTCTTCGCACAAGCCGCAGAAAATACAACGCAGCATATTTACTTCATAAACAGCAGCATATTTTTCTTCTCTGTAAAGTGTTTCTTCACCTTTTTCACGTTCAGCAGCAACCATAGAAATTGCTTCTGCCGGACATGCTACTGCGCATAATCCACAGGCAGTACAACGTTCACGTCCGTCTTCATCTCTTTTAAGTATATGTCTTCCACGGAAAACCGGACCTAAATACCGTTTTACCTCAGGATATTGAATCGTTACTTTTTTCGCGAAAAAGTGCTTTATGGTAATCGCAAGACCAGTCGCAATAGCGGGTAGGTAGGCGCGTTCCATCAGCGTCATTTCTTTATTGCTTACTTGCTTAGAGCGATTTGTCAATTGCATGGCAATAGGGATTTTTTGTTACTTAGTTCAACAAAGCAGTAATGTATGGCTTCAAGAAAAGCACACTTGCTCCGGTGATAATAATGTTAAAGATAGCCAACGGAATCAGTTTTTTCCAACCCAGATTCATCAACTGGTCATAACGGAAACGTGGAAGTGTCCATCTAACCCACATATAGAAAAAGATAAAGAATAACGCTTTTCCAAAGAATACGCCTGTACCGATCAAGGTAGCAATATTGTGACCTGTTGTTGTACCCAATGCATGCTGTCAGTTGATTGTATACCCAATCCATTCCAGGATAATTATATCCACCAAAATAAAGTACAGAAATAATAGCTGAAGATACGAACATGTTGATGTACTCTGCGAACAGGTAAAATCCAAGTTTCATACTTCCATATTCTGTATGGTATCCACCTACAAGTTCCGTTTCACATTCTGGTAAGATCGAAAGGAACGCGGTTACATTCTGCAAAAGAACAGGTTAGGAAAATGATAAAACCCAATGGCTGGTAGAAAATATTCCAGTTACCGCCATGTTGCTGTGCAACGATATCACCAAGAGATAGAGAACTGCTCATCATCAAAATAGCAATCAGCGAAAGCCCCATCGCTACTTCATAACTAATATTTTGAGAAGCTGCACGAATTGCACCAAGTAATGAAAACTTGTTGTTTGAAGCCCAGCCACCGATCATGATTCCATATACACCCAGGGCAACAACGCCAAAAACGTAAAGAATACCAATGTTTGATTCAACACCCTGAAGAACAACTTCGACGCCGCCATAACGGAAAGTACTTCCAAAAGGAATTACTGCACTGGCAAGCAAAGCGGTTAACATCGCCAAACTTGGTCCGGAAATAAACAACCATTTGTTAGCAAGTGCAGGAATAAAGTCTTCTTTGAAGAACATTTTACCAGCATCAGCCAAAGGTTGTAATAATCCGCCCGGTCCCGCTCTGTTTGGCCCCATCCGGTCCTGAATAAAACCAGCCACTTTGCGCTCTCCCCAGGTCGAGTACATCGCGATCACCAGCGTTAAAACAAAAACAACCAGGATTGTTAAAGTCTTGATTATAAACTCCGTTAATTCCATTTTTTACTTCACAGTTAAATAGTGATGGCAGAAATTAATTTCTGTTATCTGTTAATAGCGAACGATGATTTGCCTTATCGTTATTTTCTATGCTTTGGTGACGAACCGTTTCGATATCCGTTGTATACTCGCGCTCATCATCAATTGGTTTAAACTGCGTTGCAGCAAGTTTAAGAGAGAAATCAGGTTTTGCGATAAGATCTTTACGATACTTGTTAGCAGAAATAACTGAGCTGCGTTTCACTTTCGTTGGTCCTTCAATAACCCAGTCGCTGGTTTTCTTGCGTTCAAAACGGCATTTGTTACAAATGAACTCATTCACTTCACCCCACATATTTTTGCGGGCTGTAACGCGGATCACTTCATCACCACGGTACCAAAGTGTAACTTTTCCACTGCATTTATCACAATCGCAATGTGCATCTTCTGGTTTTGAAAACCACACACGGCTTTTGAAACGGTATGTTTTGTCAGTCAAAGCACCTACCGGGCAAACATCGATTACGTTTCCTGAGAAATCGTTATCAATTGCTTTTTCAATATAAGTACTGATTTCAGAAGCATCCCCGCGGTTCATAACCCCATGAACACGTTTGTCCGTAATCTGATCAGCAGTATAAACACAACGGTAGCAAAGAATGCAGCGCGTCATGTGAAGCTGAACAAATGGTCCAATATCTATTTTGTCAAAAGTTCTGCGGTCTTCTTCGTAACGTGTTTTTACTGATCCATGCTCAAAGGAGAAATCCTGAAGATGACATTCTCCAGCCTGGTCGCAAACCGGACAGTCAAGCGGATGGTTGATCAACAGAAATTCAACAATACTTTTACGTGTATCAAGTACAGCCGGATTCGTTGTATTTTCAACAATCATACCTTCCTGAACCTGTGTAATACATGACGGAACAAGCTTTGGCATCGGACGAGGATCTTTTGCAGAACCTGCGGCAACACGAACTAAACAAGCACGGCATTTACCGCCCGATGTCGGAAGCGGTTTGTAATAACACATAGCAGGAGGTACCAAATGTCCCTGGCTCTCATCTGCTTCGGCAATTTTACGTGCCGCCTGCATGATGGTAGTTCCCGGTTCCACTTCGACCTCAATGCCGTCGAAAGTAATTTTTATTAACTGAGGTTTTACTTCTTCCATATCAAGACTTCAATAATCGTCTTAGTTACTTAAATCTATATTTCCGATCCCGCTTCAAAAAATAGTAAAACAGGATATTTGGTATTTAACCTCTTAATCGTTAGGCTAATACAGCACCCATAAATACAGCTCCCGGTTGGGTAGCTTCTTTCGGGCTGTTGATATGCCACTCAAATTCCTCACGGAAATGACGGATTGCACTGGCGACTGGCCAGGCAGCTGCGTCACCTAACGGACAAATTGTATTTCCTTCTATTTTTTTAGCAACGTCAACAAGCAGATCAATATCATGCATGCTTCCATGACCATGTTCAATGCGATGAAGAACTTTCTCCATCCAGCCTGTTCCTTCACGGCAAGGACTGCATTGTCCACATGATTCGTGGTGATAAAAACGAGAGAAATTCCAGGTATTACGAACGATACAAGCTGTTTCATCAAAAACAATAAAACCTCCTGAACCCATCATGGTTCCTGTTGCAAACCCGCCATCCGATAAAGATTCGTAACTCATTAAACGATCTTCGCCGTTTGCTGTTTTTGTAATCAAATGCGCAGGTAAAATCGGTACTGACGAACCTCCCGCAACCAATGCTTTCAAATAATGTCCTTTGCGGATACCACCACAATATTCATCCGAATTAAGAAATTCATCAACACTAAGTCCTAACTCAATTTCATAAACACCTGGTTTTTGAATATGTCCCGAAGCGGAAATAAGTTTCGTACCAGTACTTCTTCCAATTCCAATTTTAGCATAAGCATCACCTCCATGGTTGATAACCCAGGCATATTTGCAATGGATTCAACATTGTTTACCACGGTTGGGCTTTGGTATAAACCTTTAACCGCAGGAAATGGTGGTTTATTACGAGGATTTCCTCTTTTGCCTTCCAGAGATTCCAGCAAAGCAGTTTCTTCACCACAAATGTAAGCACCACCGCCAGACTGTACGACAAGTTCCAGATCGTAACCGCTTCCTAATATATTTTTTCCCAAAAAACCATTTGCTTTTGCTTCTTCAATGGCTTTTTCAAGGATTCGGATCACATACATAAGTTCGCCACGAACATATATAAAAGACTTATTCGCTCCCAAAGCATAGCTGGAAACGATCATTCCTTCAATAAGCAAGTGAGGAATTGATTTCATCAGGTGGTGATCTTTGAAAGTACCAGGCTCTGATTCATCAGCATTACAAACCAAATAACGTGGAACACCTTCTGGTTTTGCCAAAAAGCCCCATTTCATTCCCATCGGAAAACCTGCACCGCCACGTCCACGTATACCAGATTTTTTTGCTTCTTCCACAACTTCCTCAGAAGTCATGGTTTTTACCGCTTTTTCAACAGCAGCATAACCGCCTTGTTTGCGATATACTTCGAAGGTTTCAATACCTGGAACATTGATATGTTCCGTTAATATTTTTGTAGCCATTTTCAGAATACTATTTTCAGCTTATAAAAGGCTTATTTACTCAACTCTTCGATGATCTCATCAACACGTTCGCGGGTCAGGTTCATGTAGAACTGCTCACGGATCTGGAAAACCGGTCCCCAGCCACAAGCAGCCAGACATTCCACTTCTTTGATCGTAAACAGACCATCAGCAGTAGTTTCCCCGGCCTGAATGCCCAGTTTTTGTTTCAGATAATCATATATTTCTTCACCACCCATCAGGCAGCAAGGGCCTGTACGGCAATATTCAATCACATGTTTTCCAACCGGATCAAGGTGATACATCGTGTAAAATGATGCAACCTCATAAACTTCTACCGGTTCGATACTTAATATTTCTGCAACGTAATCCATCACTTCACTGCTAACCCATCCCCATTGTTCCTGGGCAATATGTAAAACAGGAAGTAAGGCCGATTTTTGGCGGCCTTCCGGGTAACGTGCAATAATTTCTTTTACTTTCGCAATTCGTTCCGGAGTAAACGCAACGGGATTTGGTGTTTCAGTCATTTCTAATGCGATCTTTTGAAAATCAAATAATCAATCTGATTTTATGCGTCCAATTCTCCTGCAATAACGTTCAGGCTACTCATCGTAAGAATAGCATCTGAAAGCGTGCTTCCTTTGCACATTTCAGGATAGGCCTGATAATATATAAAACTTGGGCGACGGAAATGCAAACGATATGGAGCTCTTCCTCCATCGCTGATCAGATAAAATCCAAGTTCTCCGTTTCCGCCTTCCACAGCGTGATAAACTTCTCCAATTGGTGCATCTATTTCTCCCATCACAATTTTGAAATGGTAAATAAGTGCTTCCATATTGCTATAAACCTCCTTTTTAGCAGGCAAATAATATTCAGGAGTATCAGCAAAATATGGTCCTTCGGGAAGGTTTTCCAAAGCCTGCTCTATAATTTTCAGACTTTGCCACATTTCTTCCATCCGTACATTATAGCGATCAAAAGTATCACCGCTTTGTCCAACCGGAATGCTGAAATCGAAATCTTCGTAAGAGGAATATGGCTTCATAACACGAACATCATAGTCTAATCCGGCTGCACGTAAGTTTGGTCCGGTAAAACCATAGGATAGTGCTCGTTCCAGAGAGATTGGTCCAACATTAATAGCCCGGTCCATAAAAATACGGTTACGGCTCATCAATTTGTCAAACTCACTCAGAACAGGAGGAAAGCTTTTTATAAATTCACGAATTTTACGAATTGCAGTACTTGACAAATCACGCTCCATACCACCGATACGGCCCATGTTTGTTGTCAAACGCGCACCGCAGACTTCTTCGTAAATTTCATAAATATCCTCACGTTTTTGCATCACGTAAAGGAATCCGGAAAAAGCACCCGAATCCACACCTAAGATACTATTACAGATCAGGTGGTCAGAAATACGGGCAAGTTCCATCATGATCACGCGGATATACTGCGCACGTTTCGGAACCTGAATTTGCAGGAATTTTTCCATCGTCATATGCCATCCAAAGTTATTGATTGGCGACGAGCAATAGTTCATGCGGTCGGTAAGTGTCGTCAGCTGATAAAACGGACGTCTTTCAGCAATTTTTTCGAAAGCTCGGTGTATATAACCAATGGTCTGTTCACCGGAAACGATTTTTTCACCATCCATTTGCAGGATATTCTGAAAAATACCGTGGGTTGCCGGGTGGGTAGGACCAAGGTTTAGGGTTGTAAGTTCCTCAATCAATTCAGGCAATTCTGATTGAGATGGAACATTATGCGGTAATAATTCGATATCTGCCATAGCTTACTCTTTTCCTGATAGGGTCATCGACCAAAAAGCGCATCAATTTTATCTTCACGGGTTGCATCTTCAAGCGCGTACTGTTTGCGCATCGGGAAATAATCCATTTCCTCAATGTTCAGAATACGTACCAGATTAGGATGTCCGTCAAAAAGAATTCCGTAGAAATCATATGTTTCACGCTCCATCCAGTTTGCGCTGGCGTAAAGTACCGTTGCCGTTGGAATGTGAATATCTGCTTCTGCAATGAAAACTTTAATACGGATCCTGAAATTATGGATGAAGCTATGCGCGTGATAAACCACAGCAAACTCCTTATCAGTATTGTCAGGATAATGAACACCTGTCAAATCTGTCAGAAAGCTTATCTGGTAGTTTTTATGCTTGTTCAAATATTCAAGGACCGGAATAATTTGTTCCCGTGTTGTCGAGAGTGTCAGCATTCCATATGGCTCTTCAAAGTCAAATACCTGATCACCAAATTTTCCCAATAGCTCTTCGGCTACTTCCTGATTGCTTAGCATAGGTAATTATTGAATATTATAGGATGCTAATAAGTTCCTGATATTCGTCGGTATTTCTGCGACGAAGTTTTTCGTTTTGCGCCAGTTTCTGGATTCCCATCAATCCGTCAATGATTTGTTCAGGACGTGGAGGACAGCCAGGAACATAAATATCAACCGGAATAATACGGTCAATTCCCTGCAAAACGCTGTAAGTATCAAAAATTCCACCGCTTGATGCACAGGCTCCAACTGCCAAAACCCAACGAGGTTCTGCCATTTGAAGATAAACCTGCTTCACAACAGGAGCCATTTTTTTAGCAATGGTTCCCATCACCATAAGCAAATCTGCCTGGCGTGGTGAAAAACTTGGACGTTCCGAACCGAAACGTGATATATCGTAATGAGCACCCATGGTAGCCATAAATTCAATACCACAGCAAGAAGTTGCAAATGGTAATGGCCATAATGAGTAACTCCGGGCAAGACCGATTGCTTCATCAAATGAAGTTGCAAAAAATCCTGATCCGCTATGTCCTTGCGGTGCTTCCGCTATTGTTACTTCTTTCATAACCTTTCTGATTACAATGATTTATAATCTACTCTTCCCAATTCAAAACCCCTTTGCGGATGATGTAGTAAAATCCGGAAAGTAGTAATGCCATAAACAATAACATTTCTACGAACCCAAACATTCCCAATTGTTTAAAATTAACAGCCCAGGGATACATAAAAATCACCTCAACGTCAAAAAGTACAAATAAAATTGCTATTAAAAAGTACTTGACAGAAATAGGAGTTCTTGCATCGCCAACAGATGGGATTCCGCATTCGAAAGGATCATCTTTCAATTTGCTTTTGCGACTTGGACCAATTAAGTGTGTCACAATCATCGTGCCGCCAATGAAACCGGCTGCCAGAAGAAACTGAACAATAATGGGTAAATAGTCCGAAGGAAGATAGTTATTATTCATTGATTTTGGATTTCAATTTTTGGTCTGTTGTCAGCAACCCGGAAGATTGCAAATTGGGAAACCATTATTACTGCTCAAAATTAGCCTTTGCAAATTTATCAATCAAATTCTTTACTTTTTCTTTTACCAAATTAGTATCATACTAAATAAGCCCCGATCACCCGGAGCTTATTTAGTAAATATTTAAGAAAAAATATTTATTTAATCATAATTTGCTTGGTCAGATCCACATCATCATTTTTGACACGAATGACATATTTTCCGGTCGAAAGATTTTTAACCTGAATTCTTACACGACTTGTTAAATCCTGTGTTTGTGTTGTCACAACACGTCCTGAAATGTCATAAACCGTGATTTCAGCATTCTTCATATTATCCCGTGATTCGATATAAAGTTCATCAACCAGTCCCGGATTTGGAAATATCACAACATCATTTTTTTCATTTGTAATAATTTCTTCCGAATCTGAATAAGCCGAATAACAAGTCTTGGAATTACTGCCTAATGTATAAGTAACTTTTGCACGGGCTGCATATTTGCCAGAGGTATCAGTTTTGATAATATTAGAATGGCTTAATAAGAATTTTTTCACCTCTTTTCCAGTCGTACTGCTCATTTAGGCCAGCTTGTGAAACAGAAGCCATAATCGTAAAAGGTCCTGATTTTGTAATGGTCGGCTTAGGAAGTGCAGGACGGATAATAAGTGATGCAACAGCCGAATTATCTGATTTACAACCAAACACATTTTGGCTATTTACAACAAAACTTCCAGCTTCGGATACTGCAAAGGTTGGCCCCGTTGCAAGTACTGTGGTTGTTCCTTGTTTGTACCAGCTGTATGCATCATTACCATTTACGGAAAAAGTAAAAGCCGAATCTGCACAAGCTTGCTGTGAACCGGACTGCACAATGGTTGGTGTTACAGGTTTGATGGATGACGTAACTACCAGCTTTTGACTATGTACGATATTTCCGGAAGCATCCTTAACCAATGCACTGTATTCTCCCGGAGCTGTCACCGTTAAAGTTCTACCAGTAGAGCCTCCTGGTAACCAGGAATAAGAAGAATATCCTTCAGGCAAGCTCAAAACAAGTGAAGTATTATTAGGCGCACAAACACTTGTTAAAACCGGAACAGGTGCAAGTGCAAGCGGACTTACAGTTGCAAAGAAATTAGTTGTAAGTACATCATTCCATGCATTTCCAAGAATTGTTGCACCGTTTGTTCCGGCAAAATGGGTTCCGTCAGCTCTTTCGGATAATAATGCATCCGTTTCCGGACCGGGATAAGCAGAGCTGAAAATACGGTTGATAACGGCATTTTGTGCACCTATAACGGCTGGACTTGTAACTGATACACCTTTATCATTGGCAATTCTTGAAGTACGGGCAATTACCCACGTTACGTTACCTCCAATATCGGCGCCAAGTTTGTCTATTAACGCCTGTAAACGCGTTCTGTAATCGTCATAGGTTGTTGCAAGAGGATAGGTGTCGGTTTCTCCCTGCATCCATAATATAGCGCGAACACCAAATTCTTTACCATAATTCTGCATGGAAATTCTAAGGTTTGCGTAGGGCATTTGATCCGGATAAATAAATCCAAAGGAATTTTGTGTTTTTATTCCCTGGCTGCTTTCCTGCCAGTTTCTGATTGCAGTACCTTCCCAGGCTGTATTGATAAACAAAACCGGAAGGTTAAGTTTTTTGGTTAACAAATCACCAAGAATTCCCCAGCACCAGGCTCCTTTTCCTCTTGGACCCATGGTTACAATATTGGAATCTACTTTTTTGAAAATTGGATAAGGAGGATTGGTAAGAGAGTTTACCGAATTATCCTGGTCTATATAATTCACTCTGTCGTCAGTTGCAGGAGGGCTTGTGTAATCAATTCCCTGAGCATTTGACTGGCCGGAAATAATAAAAACTTCACCCACACCCATGCGGGAAACAACGGAGGAAACGACCAACAAGCTTGCCGTCTTTTGAGCCTCTTACTTCCAGTGTATACCAGCCTCCCAAAAGACGGATAGTTCCACTGAAAACTCCTCCGGTAGGATTATTCTGTAAAACTGCCCATGCTGTTGGCAACACCTTGTCCTGCCAGAACCGGTACGGCATGAATTTCAATTTTATCAATTGGAGCGGTGATAATTTCCAGTTACCGAAACAGTGGCCTGCCCGTTCATTTCACGCTGATAAACGGCTCTTTCTACTGGTGAAGTAATTTTAATTTGAGCACTTAACCCCAAAGGAATTAAAGTAAAAAATAGCCAGGCCCGAAGAAAATAAGAAGTAAAAAATTTATCAAGCATTAGTATATGTTTAAATATTATTCCTGTGTACAAATTCGGTAAATAGTGTGAGCCTATAGACTGAAAATTCTGGCAAATTTAAAATATAAGTTTGGGTTTTGAAGTACTTCTTTTACTCATCCAGTATTTAATCAATATTGGAATAAAAAATCAAGTTTAAAATTACAAATTATTAACTGATAGCCGTCCGGTAAAATCGATACGGGTGCAAATGTTTCGCTAAAAGCTAGCATCTCCAAAGAAAACGTATTTCGAACTGCTAAATTACATGAAAATAAATAAAAAAAGAGAACAGAAAGATAGCTTTCTGTTCTCTTTTGTAACTGATCAGTTCTTACTGATTGATCATGATTTTTTTAGCCTTTTTATAGTCTGTCAGCACCTATTGATAAGATGTATGTCCCGTTTGCCATGGGCGCCAGATTGATAAACCTTCGTTCATCAAAATTTTGCGCAGGATAAGTCCGCAGAAGCCGGCCGTTCAGATCATATATCTGAACGGTTGCGTTTTTTATATTGGCAATCGTTTCGATAGTAAAGGATCCGTTATCACTTGGGTTAGGATATACGCTCACTTCTTCTCCTGACGGGTCCATTGTAAATTACAAATGGATCTGAAAACGCAGAGAAACATGTCAGTACCGGACTGTAAATTACGGTGTTGTTTACTACATATTGACCTGTTTCAATGGCTTTTAACGTGGCGCCGTTTTCTGCTAAGTTGGTGCCATTAAACTGCCATACGTGATTTCCGTCATTAATATTATTTTCTGCCAGTAAGGTATAAGTTCCAATCTGACGAATTTCCGGTTTGGAAGGCAATGGTTTGACATCCACAAGAACGGATGGAGAATACGGCGAAAAACATCCCTGGTTATCCTTCACACGAGCAGAATAATTTCCGGATTTGCTAACAGTCAAAGAACTGTTTGTTGTTCCGGTATTCCAGAAAAACGAAGCTCCGTTTGAAGCTCTCAACGTTACAGCATCTCCGTCACAAAATGAAGTTGGCCCCAATGCCTGAACTAATGGAGCTGGTGGTAATGCCAAAACCTGAATTCTTATTGCATCGGAAGGGTCAGAATAGCAGGTGAATTCGTTGATTGTTTTAACAGAATAATCTCCGGAAGTATTGGTTGTTATTGACTTTGTAGTGGCTCCGGTGCTCCACACATATTTGGCGGCATCATTTGCTGTAAGATTTATGCTGGCATCAGCACAGAAAGTTGTCGGACCGCTGGCAGTAGATTGCTGGCTTTGGTGGAAGCGGATTTACAACAACTCTTATAGCAGGAGTGGGAGGTGATAAACAGCCGTTATCATCTTTTGCCGAAAGTGTATAATTTCCGGAATTTCTAATTTCAACTTCACGGTTTGTTGCACCATTGCTCCACTGGTAAGCAAAAGATTCACTGCCACGAAGCGTAGTATAATCACGATCGCAAAAAGTTGTGGGACGCAGGGAAGCAATTGTCGGAGTTGCCGGAAGTGGATTGACCTTGGTTGTTACAACATCCGAGGTAGATTCACAACCATTGCCATCTTTTTGTTTCAGACTGAAAGTTCCCGAAACAGTGACTGTTATGGATTTTGATGTTGAGTTAGTATTCCACGTATTTCCGTTGTCATAACTGGATGTCATTGTAATATTTTCTCCTTCACAAAGTAAAGGGGAGCGATTCAATGAAATAACAGGCTTGGCAGGTAATGCATTTACTTTCACAGTAACCGGATCAGAATCCGGCGACATACAGCCGAAACTATCCTGAGCTTTTACACGATATTCGCCTGATGCTTTTACGGAAATAGTTGCATCATTTGATCCGTTGGACCATATACTTTTAACGTTTGAACTTGATTTCAGATTAACCGAACCTCCGTCACAAAATGTAAGTGCGCTCGGCTGCGGAAATACTTGGTTTATCCGGAAGAGGTGATGTCAGAACATTAACAGCCATTTTCGCAGAAGTTGCCTGACAACCGTAAGCATTCCTGGTTGTTACTGAATATTCGCCGGCAGTTGTAATATTGATCCGGTCGCTGGTTGCTCCCGTATTCCATTGAATATTGGAAGAGGTATTCGCAATAAGCACTGCTGTATTTCCTTTACAAACAGGATTGCTTCCTTCCAGTGTAATAATTGGCTGGGCGGGCTGAATAGTACCATTAACCCTTATTTCAGGTGAAAATATAATGTTGCTTATGACCATCTCTGGCCTGAGCTCTGTAAGTACCGTTTCCTACCTGAATAGTTCCGGCCGACTGACCATTGTTCCAGTTGATGGAGGAATATCCGTTGGTATTTACTGCCAGCCGCAGATTTCCATTTCCTTCACACGAAGCTGATACCATTAAAGGACTAACTCCTGAAAATGGCGTTGAACCAGCAAAAAAAGCATCATTCAGCTGAGTATTCCAGGCTTCTGCCAATTGAACAAGACCATTCCCTGTGAAAGTGTACGCCGTCCAGCACCACCGTCACGTGGAATCTGGATCACATCAGTATTAGGTCCGGTGAAAACATTGGGAACTGATGCAATTACCTGTTTTTGTCCATTTACAGCATTTTGATAAACACCGGTACTATTGCTGTAAGAAGTCAGGCTGACCATCCACGACAAACCTTTTCCTGATTCGTTACGGCTTGTTTCAATCACTTTTGTCAAATCAGCTACGTAAGCACTTGTTGTATGTTCCGGCAAAAGCTTCGGCTTCTCCTTGTAACCACAAAACCGCACGAATTCCTGTAATCGGAACGTACGTCTGCATTACAGAGCGAAGATTTCCGTAAGGCACGCCACTTATTGGATATGGTGCACCGTTGTAAATATTATAGGCAGTTCCATTGATACTTTCACGCCAGTTTTTTACTGCGGATCCTGTCCAGGCACTATTGTAAAAAAGAATTGGTACTCGTAAACGACTTGCAAGTAAATCTCCCAGTTTTCCCCATGACCAGGCAAAATTGCCTCTCGGAGAAATGTATGTATCAGAATCCAGGTGAGAAAACTGAGGATAGGCTAAATCTGTATTACTGACTATTGTTGTTATTTGAATTAACACAATTTACACGGTCGTCGCTGGCGCCTGGCCCGCTGGATGCAGTTGCCTCTTCGGGATTTATCTGGCCGGCATTTGACTGACCGCTGATCATAAAAACTTCACCAATCCCAACTTTTTCGAGATAGTTGGAGGTCAACTAGCTGATTTCCGTTCCATCCACGGACTTCCAGCTGATACCAGCCACCGGTTGCATCAATACTTCCTGAAAAAAATCCTCCCTGAACATTGGATTGAATGGTTTTCCAGTCTTTGGATGATACCACCGTTTACTAGCTATCAGCCTGGCATCCACGTGATCAATGATCTGATGTGTAACTTCCACCAATGTAAATGGTTGCGGAATTACTTTTATCACGCTGGAAAATGGCTCGGTTTGAAGGATAATCAATTGTAATATCCGCAAATGTGCGGGAAGAAGTAAGGCAAACAGAAATAGGCCAATACAAAAAAAGAACTGTAAAAAGTGTTTCATGAAAAAAAGAATTCAATTGGAATTAACCTATTGGACACAAAAATGGGTACAAAAGGTTGCCTCTCGAAATAAAATAATTCAGAAATTTATTTAGCGGCTGTGGAATCGTTCAATAACCCCCAGATTTTATCCTTTAATTGATCAATTCCTTCACCTGTCAATGAAGAAATAAAAGTAGTAGAAATGCCTTTTGGTAATTTTTTGGCAAGTTCTTCACGCTCTTCATCCATAAGCATATCAACTTTTGAAATCGCTAATAAGACGTTCCTTATCCAGAAGAGAAGGATTGTATAATTGAAGTTCGTTAACAAGCGTATTGTATTCAGCTTCAATATCTTCACTGTCAGCCGGAACCATGAACAGAAGAATTGAATTTCTTTCAATATGTCGTAGGAAACGTAGTCCAAGTCCTTTTCCCTGTGAAGCGCCTTCAATAATTCCCGGAATATCAGCCATTACAAATGATTTGTAATTACGGTAAGCAACAACACCTAGATTTGGGACAAGCGTTGTAAAAGGATAATCCGCAATTTCAGGACGTGCGGCAGAAACAACAGAAAGTAAAGTAGATTTTCCGGCATTCGGGAAACCGACAAGACCAACATCCGCCAATACTTTCAATTCAAGAATAATCCAGGATTCAATCGCCGGATCTCCGGTTTGTGCATGTTGCGGAGTCTGGTTTGTTGCTGATTTAAAATGGTCATTTCCCAATCCGCCACGTCCGCCTTTCATCAAAATCATTTCCTGGCCATCTTCCGTTATTTCCAGAAGCTGCTCGCCCGTTTCCACATCTCTGGCAATTGTTCCAAGTGGAACTTCCAGATAAATATCTTTTCCGTCAGCACCTTTTCTTCTTCCGCCTTCACCGCCTTTGCCGTCAAAAGCGCGGATGTGTTTGGTATATTTTAAGTGTAAAAGTGTCCAGACCTGTGTTGTTCCTTTTAAAATAACGTGTCCGCCGCGGCCTCCGTCTCCACCGTCCGGCCCACCTTTTTCAACGTGTTTTTCACGACGAAAATGTAAGGCTCCCGCGCCACCTGCGCCGGAGCGAACATTAATTTTTACGTAATCTATAAAGTTTGAAGATGCCATACCCTGCTACCGTTTTTTGCTTAAATTATGTGAGAAGTGTAATTACGTTGATTGTATTTACAGAAGAAAGGTGTAGAAACCGGGTTTGGCAACCTTGGCTGTCTACACCTTTTAAATTTTATTATGCCTGTTCAATTGCTTCGGTGATTCCTTCAAAAATCGTTTCGATTTCTCCGATACCATTAATTGCAATATATTTTCCCTGTGCCTGATAATAGTCAGCCACCGGTTTTGTTTTGTTGTTATATTCCTGAATGCGCTTGCTGATCAGCTCTTCATTCTGGTCGTCAGGACGGCCGGAAGTTTTTCCTCTGTTTAGCAAACGGGTAAGAAGTTCATTATCGTCAACCACAAGAGCTACCATCACAGAAATACTTTCGCCATAACTTGCCAGCAAAGCATCCAGTGCTTCCGACTGTGCTACGGTACGTGGAAATCCGTCGAAAATAAAACCCGGAGCATCCTTTATGTTCTTTTAATTTATTGTCAATCATCCCGATCACAACTTCATCAGGAACCAGTAATCCCTGATCCATTAAGGTTTTTGCGCGAAGTCCTAGTTCGGTACCGCCCTGAATTTCAGAACGAAGCAAGTCTCCGGTAGAAAGGTGTATGAGCTTGTATTTTGCTATAATTTTTTCACTTTGAGTGCCTTTTCCAGCACCCGGAGGACCAAATAGTATAAGATTCAGCATAGTTGCTTAATGAAATAAATTTCGGAGAATAAGATGGTTTGGGTGCAAATTTACAATTACTTAATACATGTCAGTTCAATTATCTCGTTTTTTTCCAATAAAAAATCCTCTTAATTATTACTAATCAAGAGGACCGTGGTGAAATTGTTCAAAAAATCAGGGAATAACCACCCGCTTTACGGCTCCGTCTTCATTCTGCGTAACGGTCACGAAAAGTGTTCCTTTTGTATTTTTCTTAATGTCAATCTGGCCGACAAACTCACCGCTGAAATCTTTAATTTCTTTCTTGCCAACTTCTTTTCCCTTTGTATCTGAGATCGTTACAAGTACATCACCTTTTTGAGGAACGTAGAATCGAAGATTCATGACACCATTATCAGGATTGTTTGGATAAACATTTAATTCACGCACAGTTGAGGCTTTTGCGCATTTCATTATTCCAAAAACCGCCCACGTGATCACCGATGCGATTTCCGAAATCTTCCATATCGCGCATCATGATTTTTGCCTTCGGACGGATTTGTCTTTCAAGATTTCTGGTCTGATTCCGCAGCTCATCGAAATTGTAGTTGAAATCTTTGAAATCGTCATTTCTGAAATTAAAGGCAAACTCTTCGTCGATCATCATCTGATTTTTTCTGCATTTTTCCGCGGCGTTGAACAAGTTTATTTCCGTTTCCATCGTCAACAGTAATGGTAACCTGTTTTTTACCATTTGGATCAAGTTTCATTGAATCAATGGCTTTGTCGACAAAATTTTCCCTTTCAGGTCCGGGCATATCCGGAACCTCGTAATTTTTTTCAATCGTTCTTGATTTTCCATCCTTATCTTCCGTTACTTTAATACGAATGGAAGTTTTCTTCTGATCGTCTTTTTCGGATTGGGCAAAAGTCTTTTCCAAAGCAGAAAGACCAGTTATGACGAATAAAGACAAAGCGGCATGCAATAGGAATTTTTGTCTCATAATGTTCTATTGTTTTGTTTTTGAGATAATTACAAATTTAAATTTTGCCTGAAAAACAGGCTGTTAAATTTTGTTAAAAAAAGAAACGGCTACTGCGGATGCCTTAAATTTGTTCAACGTAATAAAGTCGCAGAAAAAAGTGCTGGTGTTGCATCATGAGCGTCGCATCGAGAAATAAATAAAAATGACGAAGCGGAAAATTCAGATTATTATTGGTTTAATGTGCCTGGCGCTTATCGGTCTCATTGGTTTTCAATGGTACTGGATACGCGAAGCGATTGCGATCCGTAATGAGCAGTTTAATCAAAAAGTAGCCGAATCGGTACAGGAAGTGGTGCATCGGCTTGAAAAACAGGAAATGATGTATCTGCTTCAACAGCGTATTGAAACGGAACAACAAAAAGATAAACTGAACCGTATTACGCAGCTGAGAGAAATGCCGGTTAAAAAAACGGCTGTCAAAAAGAATAAAAAACAGGTTTCGGCGGTTTCGCCTCCAGCCCAATATGCAGGTTTTTATCGGTCCGAATGGTGATGAAATTCATTATCAGATTTTTACAGAAGCCGCTCCTTCGGATGTTTTAAGTCCAAATTTCCGGGTGATGCTGGATCATCAGCAGCAGATTATTGAAGAATTTTTTCAGGCTCAGCGATTTGGTGCAGAAGGAATGGACGAATTTATGCGCAGAAGGCTGGACGAGGAAAAGAAACTTGGGAACTGCATTTCAGGAGGCTTTCCCCAATCAGAAATCGAGCTCGAAAAATCAGAATTACGCATAACCGGATACGAGCGAATTCAGCAGATTGCATATCGAAAAGCAATCCAAATTCGAAAAATCGCCGCAGCTTGCAGGAACAAAACCGCTCATTAACGGAAAAGTCCAGGATCTTGACAGGGCCGATTTGCTTCGTGAGGTCATGAAGGATCTGATGTATACCAAAAGGCCGATTCAGGAACGTGTAAACCGGTTTTTGCTGGATACTTTGTTAAGAAAAGAACTCGTTGAAAATGGAATTACGCTTGTCTTATGAATTTGCTGTTCAGGGAAATTCAAATAATGGTTTGGTTTTTTCAACAGCCAGTTTGAAACCTTCGGAATGGCAGCAAAGATCATACAAAGCATCACTTTTCCCGAATGAAACCTTGCAGGGAAATAATTTGCTTTATCGTGTTTTTTCCCGATCAGCAGAAATATATTTTAAGCAATATGGGCGTCATGTTTGGCGGTTCGGGAATTCTGATCATCGTGATTATGGCTTGTTTTTACATGGCGGTTTCAACCATTCTTCATCAGAAGAAACTGTCTGATATTAAGAATGATTTCATCAATAACATGACACACGAATTTAAAACGCCTATTTCGACGATTGCATTGGCTGCGGAAATGGCGCAGGAAAATTCTGTTTCAGCCGGAAGTGCTGCTTCTCCGCGCATGACACGTTATCTGGGGATTATCCGGGAAGAAAATAAACGGCTTGGAACGCATGTCGAAAAAGTTTTACAAATGGCGCTTTTGGATAAAGGTCATGTGAAATTGAAAAGGAGCGATGCCAATATTCATGATCTGATCGAAAAAGTATTGAATAGCCAAAGCGTTCAGATTGAACAGAAAGAAGGAGAAATTGATCTGGAATTTGAAGCAATCAATGAAATTGTTTCCTGCGACGAACTGCATATTTCCAATGTACTGAATAACCTGATTGATAATGCAATTAAATATTCTCCTGAAAAACTGCATCTGAAAGTCAGGACAGAAAATGAAAATAACGGGATTTCCATTGCCATAACTGATCACGGTTTAGGCATGAGCAAAGAGCAGATCCAGCGTATTTTTGATACATTTTATCGCGTTCCAACCGGCAATGTACACGATGTGAAAGGTTTCGGTCTTGGACTGAGTTATGTTAAGAAAATGGTTGAAGCGCATGAAGGAACGGTGAATGTGCAAAGCAAACCTGGTCATGGAAGTACATTTATTATCTGGCTGCCGATTGCTCCGTCGAGGTATAAAATTTGTCCAGACAATCATTAATCTGCTATCAATCACGTGAAAATATCGGTTTCAAGTGATAACTTGCCATTCTTTTTAAGACTGCAATTGTTATTAACGCCCATATTTTACAAATAGAATGATTTCCAAAACCTATGCGCCGCAAGAGATAGAAGATAAATGGTATAGCTACTGGATCGAAAACAAATATTTTAATTCCAAGCCAAATCCTGATAAAGAGCCTTATACCATTGTGATTCCGCCACCGAACGTGACGGGTGTTTTGCACATGGGGCATATGCTCAACAATACGATTCAGGATATTCTGATCCGTAAAGCGCGAATGGAAGGAAAGGAAGCCTGCTGGGTTCCGGGTACGGATCATGCGTCTATCGCAACGGAAGCGAAAGTGGTTGCGATGCTGAAAGAGCGCGGTATCAGCAAACGTGACCTTTCCCGCGATGAATTTCTGGAATATTGCTGGGAATGGACGCACAAATACGGCGGTATTATTTTGCAGCAATTGCGCAAACTGGGCGCTTCCTGCGACTGGGACCGTACACGCTTTCACGATGGATCCGGATCTTTATGATTCCGTGATCGATGTTTTTATTGATCTGTATAAAAAAGGAGATATTTACCGCGGTCACCGCATGGTGAACTGGGATCCGCAGGCGCGTACAACCGTTTCGGACGAAGAAGTAATCACAAAAGAGGTAAATCAGAAACTGGTTTATCATACGATATGATCTGGTTGGCGGCACTGAAGGTGAAGGAATTATTATCGCGACAACCCGTCCGGAAACGATCATGGCGGATGCTGGCGATTTGCGTAAATCCAAATGACGAACGTTATCAGTATTTGATTGGAAAGCAGGTGATTATTCCATTGATCAACCGCGCGATTCGATGTAATTGCGGATGAATATGTTGAAATGGAATTTGGAACGGGCTGCATTGAAAGTTACGCCTGCGCATGATACCAATGACTATGAATTAGGTAAAAAACATAATCTGGCGATTATTGATCTTTTGAATGAAGATGGAACGCTGAATGAAAAAGCGCAGATTCTGGTTGGAGAAGACCGTTTTGTTGCCCGTAAGAAAATTATCAAATTGCTTGAAGAATCAGGAAATCTGGTGAAAAGCGAAGAATATAAATCGAATGTTGGTCATTCGGAACGTACGAATGCGGTTATTGAGCCAAGAATTTCGGAACAGTGGTTTTTGAAAATGAGCCGGTTGAGTGAGCCAGCTTTGGAAAATGTAATGAATGATACCATTCAGCTGATTCCGCCAAAATTCAAAAATACCTACCGTCACTGGATGGAAAATGTTCGCGACTGGAATATCAGCCGCCAGCTTTGGTGGGGACACCGGATTCCTGCTTTTTATTTGCAGGATGGAACGGTTATCGTTGCAAAAACCAAAAATGAAGCATTGCATATTGCCCAGCATGAATACCAGCTTTTTGCATTAACAGAAGAAGATATTACACAGGACGCCGATGTTCTGGATACCTGGTTTTCTTCCTGGTTATGGCCGATTTCTGTTTTTAACGGAATCAAAGAGCCGGATAATGAAGAAATAAATTATTACTATCCGACCAACGATCTGGTAACGGCTCCTGAAATTTTGTTTTTCTGGGTGGCGCGTATGATCATTGCCGGTTATGAATACAAAGGAACTTATCCGTTCAAAAATGTTTATCTGACTGGAATTGTTCGCGATAAGCAGGGCCGGAAAATGTCGAAATCACTGGGCAATTCTCCTGATCCGATTGATCTGATTGAAAAATATGGTGCGGATGGAATTCGTACCGGGATGCTTTTCAGTTCGCCGGCCGGAAATGATTTGCCTTATGATGAAAAACTGGTTGAACAGGGAAGAAATTTCTGTAATAAAATCTGGAATGCTTTCCGTCTGGTAAAAGGCTGGAGCGTTGATACTTCACTTTCCGCGCCGGAAGGTTCAACATTGGCAGTAAAATGGTTTGAAAGTAAATTTAACCAGACGCTGGCAGAAGTTCAGGATCATTTCACAAAATTCCGTATTTCAGATTCTCTGAATTCGGTTTACAAACTGATATGGGACGATTTCTGTGCGCAGTATCTGGAAATGATCAAACCGGGTTTTGAACAGCCGATTGATGCCGAAACTTTTGAAGCAACGCTTGAATTTTTTGATAAACTGATGCGTCTGGCGCATCCGTTCATGCCATTTATCACCGAAGAAATCTGGCAGAATATTCGTGAGCGTCAGGAAAAAGAAAGTATTTGTGTGGCTGATTTTCCAATGGTTGGTTCGGTTGATACTAATCTTCTTGGGTGAATTTGAAATTCTGTTTGAATTGATCTCTGCCGTTCGGAATTTGAGAAATACAAAAAATATCAGTCCGAAAATTGAGTTACCACTTGCCATTAAATCTGATCAGCCTGAACTTTACAAAGGACTGGAAGCATTGGTAAGAAAACTTGCGAATGTGGCTGAAATCAATTTTGTGACTGAACAAGCGCCGGGAATGTCATTCCTGGTTCGTTCTGATGAATTCTTTATTAATCTGGAAGGAGAAATTGATGTTGAAGCAGAACGTGAAAATCTGACGAAAGAACTGGCTTACACAGAAGGATTCCTGAATTCAGTTGCTAAGAAACTTTCCAATGAACGTTTTGTTCAAAATGCAAATGCGGATGTTGTTGAAAAAGAAAGACAAAAAATGGCTGATGCTGAGGCGAAGATTGTGACTTTGAAAGAAGCTTTGGTAAGACTTGGATAAACAATAGCTATAAAAACAGCGCTGGTACCTTTTGGTTTCGGCGCTGTTTTTTTTGTATTCTGATAAGCGAAGATGTTATGTCACCACTTCGTGGTTTTTAAATAATCAGCAGAAATTTTTCTATAATAATATCAGTCCGTCGGACTTAGAGAAAAATTTGAGTTTTATTCCCGGAGATTTTCGAACTATAAAACAATCCTGAAAGGATGACATTATCATGGAAAAATATGGGGATCACTCCGAGCCAAACCCCGAAAGGGTGACATAATTAAGTCGGACAGTATCTTATACTTCACTAACTAAGGCAATCTTTCAAAATTAATTTCCGGTGCTTTTCCATTCGATTCTCGAATAAATGAATCACCAATTGTTGTGAATTCATTGAAAAAACCACAATTCTTCAAATAGAAAAAAATCTTCTCTTTTCCACCTGCATAATCCATTCGGTAACCTTTACGAGCAGTTGCGTCCGCTGAAAATTTTGCCTGATTAAGTTCTGTCCATTTACCTGAGGAATTCCTGATCCATTGATTTCCAAAATAAACTTTACGTGTCTGATCTCCTGTTTCAGGTATGAAATTTTCTAAAAACGAATGAAGTTTTTTCAGATAAGTCTGTGTCTTGGGACGTTTGAAACTGGCTATTAATTTCCATTCAGCAATTTCAGGAGCGAAAAAATATGCTGTATAAGTGGTAGTACTATCGTCGGAAGGTTTTCCGCGCAACAAAAATTTATAGGTATTTCCGGCTTTCCAGTTGTATTTCAAATAACTCTGACCACCTGAACCTTCATTCCCAAATTCTCCGGTGTAAACATCACTTCCCTTTTTCAACATTACAATCTGTTTGTCTTTTGGAATTGATTTTGGATCATCCGTTTGAAATGGACTCCATACTGAAAAAAGAATTCTGCGTTCATTTGCAGAATTAACCTGCATACCAAAATATCCTTCACCAAAACCATTCGCCATAAAATAGGAACCGATGACATCCTGTTTTTCAGGAACGGTCACTTCGTTGTAAAACCATTCAACATTTTCATCAGCTGGAATTTGATAATTTAGATGAACCGAAGGACCGCGTCTTCCCCAATAGAAAAAATTGCCTGAATTATCTTTTACGAAGGCCGTTTTTTCATCAGTAACATCTCCTTCAAGAATCAATTCATTAAGCTTTCCAAATTCTTTTCCCGACTTTGAAATTCCCTGAACCGAAAGTTTCAAATAACCCGTTTGGTTAATCTCCCAGGAACCGAGATTATAAATTTTTTCGATGCCTGATAATTCTATTTCCTTTGATTTTCCGGCAATAGTAATTTTGATTTTACTTTTTCCCGTTTCAGAAGAAGCTTTTAGTGAAAGATTTATTTTTCCGGTTTTTGACAAACGGACATAAGTCTGAATCGTTGCTTCTGCATTTGTCCAATCGGACAATCCCGCTTCACTTATCTTTTCTGTTTTCCCATATTGAACCCAGGAATTTCCGCCAATTAGAATATGAATACTGTTGGTATCTGGTAAGGCAAGAACTTCTTTATTTTTCGAAAAACTTCCTGAAAATGATTGAGAAAAAATTGAAAAGAAAGCCAGAAGCAGCGAATACATATCTATTTAGTTTAGGAGCCTGTTGAGATTACAAACTAAACATTTTAGATGGAATTCATCTTTTAATATTGATGAAAATTTTCTTCCCAAAAGTGCATGACGACTATATAAATGTCTTACCCTTAATGACGTATATTGGTTATTTTCTACTTTAAAAATATACTTGAAATCGTGTTGATTTGTTAAAAAAGAGTTTGAAATTTGATCAAATCATACTGCCTTTCACATCTCAAAACTTGTTGATAAATTAAAAAATGGGAGTTACAGAATCAAAAGCTTCTCAGGAACTTGCGTTGCCGGTAGGCGTTACGCTTGACCGTTTTATCATGCATTCTCAAAGTGCGTTTCCATATGCGACGGGTGAACTATCACAGTTATTAAGAGACATCGCTTTGGCCGGAAAGATCATCCACCGGGAAGTAAATAAAGCTGGGTTGATTGATGTCGCAGGTGCAAACGGAACAGAAAACGTTCAGGGAGAAAATCAGCAGAAACTGGATATCATTGCCAATATCCGTTTTATTCGCGCATTGAAAAACGGGGGAGAGGTATGCGCCATTCTTTCCGAAGAAGATGAAGATATTATTCATACCGGAAATGATCATGGTAAATATGTAGTGGCCATGGATCCGCTCGACGGATCTTCCAACATTGATGTAAATGTTTCAATCGGTACAATTTTTTCTATTTACCGTCGCATTACACCCATTAATTCTCCGGCAACTATTAATGATTTTTTACAAGGCGGAAGAAAACAGATTGCTGCCGGCTATATTCTTTATGGCTCTTCAACGATGCTGGTTTATTCAACCGGAGATGGCGTCAACGGATTTACATATGATCAGTCTCTGGCGAATTTATTTTATCCCATAAAAATATTAGTTCACCCTAACGACGGAAAGATTTATTCTGTAAATGAAGGCAATTATAACAGTTATCCTGCATCGATACAAAAATATATAACAGATTGTAAGTTAAAAAGTTACAGTGCCAGATATATCGGTTCTCTCGTTGGAGATTTTCACCGAAATCTTTTAAAAGGTGGAATTTATCTTTATCCTTCCACTACAAAAGATCCTAAAGGAAAGCTTCGTCTGCTTTATGAATGTTACCCGCTAGCATTTATTGCTGAAAAATCAGGAGCCAAAGCAAGTGATGGTTTTCGGGATATTCTAGACATTGTTCCTTCTGATTTTCACCAGCGTTCTCCTATTTATGTAGGCTCGTCAACGATGGTTGATGAAGCTATAAAGGCGTAAAATATAGAACCTGATTTTAGTTTTCGTACCTTTGTGCGATGCAAACTACGCAAAATAAATTTGAGCTATTTAAGCTTAACCGTCAATTACTCAATGCAATTGAAGAAGCAGGCTACACGGAGCCCACACCAATTCAGGAACAGGCAATACCTTTAGCACTAGCCGGACAGGACATATTAGGCATTGCCCAGACAGGTACCGGCAAAACCGCGGCTTATACTTTACCGTTGCTGATGCGCATTAAATATGCACAGGGACAAGCATCCGCGGGCATTGATTTTGGCACCGACACGTGAGCTGGCCATGCAAATTGCAGAAGCTGTTACTCGAGCTGAGTAAATATACAGACATCCGCACCGTTGTTCTTTTTGGAGGAGTTGGTCCAAAATCTCAGATTGATGCGATCCGGAAAGGCGTAGATATTATCGTTGCTACGCCGGGAAGATTCATGGATCTTTATTTGCAGGAAGAAATCGTGGTGAAGCATATCAACGTCATGATTCTGGATGAAGCGGATAAAATGATGGATATGGGTTTTATGCCGCAGATCCGCCGTTTTCTGGAAATTCTTCCGCGGAAGCGTCAGAATATGCTTTTTTCAGCTACTTTTTCCGATAAAGTTGAAAAGCTTTCCTTTGAATTTCTGGAATATCCTACCCGAATTGAAGTAACACCGCAGGCCACAACGGCTGAAAGAGTTACTCAGGTACTTTATGAACTTCCCAATTTCCGGACAAAAATTAATTTGCTTTCCAGTTTATTGAAAGACGAAGAAGCTTTTAAACGTGTGCTGATTTTTACACGAAGCCGAGAAGTGGCTGGTCAGGTTCATCAGTTACCTTTTGAACGGTGTTGTCAAAGAAAATGAGCTTCGTGTAATTCATGCCAATAAAGGACAAAATACCCGGACGAATGCGATGGATGCTTTTAAGGAAGGATCTGTTCGGGTAATGGTGGCGACAGATGTGGTGGCGCGCGGAATTGATATCACGGAAGTAAGTCACGTAATTAATTTTGATGTTCCGCTGATTTATGAAGATTATGTGCATAGAATCGGGCGGACAGGACGGGCAAATATGCTTGGACAGGCGATCACTTTTATGACAATTGCTGACGAATATCATATTGCAAAAATTGAAAAAATGATTCGCATGGAAATTCCACGTGCAGAATTGCCGGAAGATCTTGAAATTGCAAAAACGCCAGTTGATGAACGCCAGATGATGCTTCGTGAAATTGACAACCAGAAAAGAAAAGAGGATCCGACGTTCCTGGGGGCATTTCATGAGAAAAAGAATGCACACCTGTTCAAAGCTAAAACTACGTCGAAGGGAAAAGATCACAGGCCGTAGAAAGACAGCTACAAAGCGAACTAAACGAAAATAATACAATACGATATCCAATAATTCCGTTTAACTTGGACAATAGAAAAACCTGTTTCTCTATTTTTAATTTTATGAAAGAATCCGTTGTTATTTGGTTTGCTCTTTTAATACCTGTTCTTGGGCTTGCCCAGGAAAAACATTTGGCAAGTGCGGCACCTGTTTCTGATACCAATATTTCACAAAGAAGACCGCTGGAATTAAAAGAAAGACGTGTTGTTCCTTTATTTGGAGAGGAAAGCAAAACCTCCCAGCAGATTGACGAAGAAATTAAATTTTTAAGTGATTGCGATAAATCATTTTCAAGCAGACCAGAGGCCAGCAGTTTTTTTTCTGCCCGTGCCTGGGAGTATTTGCAGGAAGGTTCTTTGGACACAGCCTGTTATCGTTTCAATCTTGCGAATTTGCTGAACGACAAAAATGTTGAGGCATACTGGGGACTTGGCGTAGTTTGTTACCAGAGAGAAAACTGGGTGGATGCAAAACGTATGTTAAGCCGTGGTGTTAATCTTCAATCAAACAATGTTCCGTTGCTGGTTGATCTTTCCACGGTTGATCTGAAACTTTATGCGATGAACAAACAGCAGGAAGATCTGGATGAGGCGAATAAATTGCTGGAAGAAGCAGTTGCGCTGGATTCAACATATGCCTTGGGACAATATAATCTTGCGCTGGTATATTATAATCGCAATGAGCCGGAGAAATCCTGGGAACGCCTTCACAAAGGACGGTCGCTTGATTTTAGTCAGTTGAATATTGAATTTGTTGAACTTTTAAAAGCAAAAATGCCTGATCCGCTAGGATTTTTTAAGTAAGAAAATTATATTGAAAATCTAAGTTCAGATAGTAAAAAAATAAGTCAGCCTTTTCAGGTTGACTTATTTTTTTGATCAAATTATTTTACCTGATTCAACTATTGTAGCTGCTTAAAGAAGAATCCGGTAGGAGCGACGCCCACTTTAACGGAATCTACCAAAGTACCATCTCCACGGTAACGAACTGCGTAACCTGATTGAGTATAAGAAGGCGTAACCGCTGCATAAACCAATCCCTGTGTTGGATCCACGGCCAAACCAGTGAAATATTCTGTTTATAAATGGAGTTGTTACATTAACCTGAGTATCGTGATTGAGAATTTATAAGTTGCTCCATGGTTAACATAGTTTGCGTCCGAAGGAAGAAAGAACAAAATAAATTGTCGAAAGATCCGGAGACATTGCAAAATTTCCTGGTGTTTTACGTTGCATCCGTTCCGATTTTTAAAGTCGTTTCAATGGCAAAAGTTTCTGTATTCAAACGAAACAATTCTATTCCAGCTTGTACCCATAATTTTCCGTTTGCATCAACGCCGATTGGATTTGGAGCTGATTTAAAAGTCAATACTGCTTAAAACTGCATCAGATGAAGTACTGATTACCGTAAGCTTGTTACCACCACTATAAAAGTAATCACCCACAAAAACTTTGTCTTTTGTAAAAATCATTTTTTCAGGACCTTTATCCAGGCTGATTTTTTTAGAAACCTTGTTTGTTGTCAAATCAATCAACTGCAACGTAACCAACCGGATAAGAATAATCTGAGTTAAGCGTATTCCAGCAAGTAACGTATGCTTTTTCGTTTGTTACTGCAACAACATCACGGGGATTTTCAATGTCAGTGCTGATTGTAGCTTCGGATAGCAAACGTATTGGCATTTACGATCTGGATTTTATCCTGACCGGCTGCAGAGTTGTCAACCAGGATTATACCGTGATCTCCGGCGATGTCATAACCCTGCATCCCACCGGCAAGAGCATGCCCGCTTTTACAATGAAAAAACATCTGCATCGGCAGTTGTATTTTCACGTGCAAAATACGAAACTCGCACCATTGTTCTGTGAAAAGTTTCCTTCATTGATAACGAAAACGCCCTGAACATAAGTGCCTTTTGGAACAGGATCACTTTGATTACAAGACCATAGTACACTGATATAGAACAGATTGTCAGAATTCTGAATAATTGTTTTTTCATTGTTTTTAATTAGGTATGGTCGTTCGTTAAAATAAATAATATGAGTTGTTGTTGATGCTAATTTTAAATAGGATGATTGTTCGGTTTTTAAGAAAGCAATAAACTAATGGCAAAATTACGTCCGGGCATGGGATTTCCGTTAATGGATTGGTAAAAAGAATCAGTAATATTATTTACCCTGTCCCTGTAAAGATGCGGCGGTTCCACGCCAGTTAAATGTTGTCTCAACCAGAATATTTTCTAAGAATATATCCCTGCGTAAACTGTGAATGATCAGCCAAAGTATACCGTTTTGAAACAAACTGTAACTGATTCGTTAATCGGATTTGTTTGTATTGAACAAACAAATTAACGTTTCCGGAATGCAGAGGAATATGTGGCAGTTGTTTTCCGACAATATCAGATGCGTAGGCATCATAGACTTTTTCCTGCGTACTTTTTGTAAAAGCATAATTAATATTTCCACCTGCTTTCCAAAGTAGTCCAGTTTCCTTTCCAGCCGATTTGTGTTTCAACTCCTTTTGCAACAACCAATTGCAGATTTTCCACACGGAAATTGTTGGCAGGATTCCAGTAAGTCCAGTTACTGATACGATTGTGATAAGTGGTAATACTGGCCGTAAACGAATGAATATTATTGGCAACATGTTTTCCTTCCAAACCAATCTCTTTATTAAAACCATCCTCTGGTCGAATATTCGGATTGCCCAGACTTTTCCAGTAACGTTCATTTAAGGTTGGAACGCGATAACTTCTGCCCAACAGAGCCTCTGCACTTTTAAAGTATTTGCATTATTTTGAATCAACCAGTATTCAGCACCAAGCGAAGGTGTAAAAGGTGGATTAAAACCTGTGACAAAAGCCTGACGAAGATTGACAGAAACCAATAATTTTGAATTAACCTGCCAACGTGTTAAGAGAAATAAATCCTCGCGATTTTCTGTAATCACAGGTTTTTCATAATTGACAACCTGCGTTTTGTAATGCGTTAATTCTCCGCCAGTCTGCATCTGAATACTTACCCAGATTTCCAACTTTCCATTCAAAAGCACGTTCAATCCGGGCACCAATTCTATCTGTAACTGCATGATCCAGCGTTGAATAATCGCCTGTTGCATAATCAATAATATCCCGGATCCATGAAGTTCTGACGGTCCAGTTTTCGAACTGATATCGAAGCATTGTACGATAAGATTTGATTCCGGTAAATTCCCGGCCTGTAAGATTTTCAGGATTGTTTGTTAGCTGATTATCAGTCAGCCATAAATGAGCTGATAACTGATGTTTATTTTTGGTAAAATATAAATCCTGAACCAATCCTTTCTGGAAAGTTTCAGAAGGAATCATTCTCTTATTATTTCTTTCCGTATAGGGATAATGATTATTCATCCTGCCGTCATATGCAGCGGTTTTTCCGGCAAAAATCCACTTATTCGAAAGGCTTGTTCCGTATTTAACAGTAGCCTGCGTTTGACTATTTCGAAAACTTTCCTGCTGCCTGCCAATCATAATTTGCAAGCCCAGCCTGAGGCATTGAACTTCCCAATAAAATACTTCCGCCAACAGCATCGGTACCGACAACACTGGCAGAAGAACCATACTGAACAGATAACTGATCAAACCCGGCAACTGGAATTGTTGAAAAATCCGTTTGCCCCAAAGTTGGGAGATTAATATTCAAGCCATTCCAAAGTACGGCTGTGTGATTTGCAGATGTTCCGCGAAAAGCAACAGTCGCCAGTTGTCCGGGACCGTAATTCTTGATTATGATAGGTGTATTCAGCGAAAGTAGATCCGTAATATTTCGGAAACGAAACTGTTCCATCGTTACAGAATCAATTTTCTGAACTTTCAATCCGCTCATAAAACGTTCAGGCAGCATAACCATAAACTGTCACCGGATCCAGATGAATTGAATCCTTTTGTGCTCTTAATTGATTTCCGAAGACACTGGCCAACAGAATCACAAGCAATAAATAAAAGCGAATTTGCCCGCTACGCACCGTAAAAATTCAAGATTATCATAGTAAACGATTAAATGACTTTTCCTCCGAAAATCAAAACGCTGAATGTTTCTGGCAGGTCTCCTGGCTTGTCTTGCTGATCCTGTACCTTCCCGTTTTCACAGTGGTTATGCAGATGAGATCAGTTTTTTGTAAGACTTACAGTTGCGGGGACAGCTCCCGTCTTTCGCGGGATTCCCTATTAAGCCATATCGTTAATTTGATTTAACGTCTGGCACCAAAAACTTTGTAAAGTTAACGAAATTATATGGCTGTCACATAATCGTTTTTTGAAATGAGGTTCTCCTTAAAATCGATGCGTTATCTTTGCCTAAAATTCTGACAATTTGTTAACCCGCACCACAAAACCTTTTTCACTTTCGGCTCCTCAAAGAGGTGTTCTTCTAATGTTGGGAGCATCTTTTTTCTTTGCCTTGATGTCAGCTATTTCCAAATGGCTTAGTCGGGATTTTCATATTGTTCAGCTGGTGTTCTTTCGGAATATTATCGGTGTATTGTTTATCGGTACAAGCATTTTACAAAGACCGTTAAAGCAAAAAGGCGGGAGACTTGGCTTACTTATTTTTCGTGGCGTTGTCGGAACACTTTCATTATATCTGCTTTTCTACGCAATTCAGAATCTTGGATTGGGCCGCGCTTCTACTTATCAATATACTTATCCCATTTTTCTGGCATTTCTGTCCTGGCTTTTCTTGGGAGAAAAATTAAATTTCACGGAGTGGATTGCGATATTATTGGGCTTCGCCGGAATACTATTTGTCTTCCGGCCTGATCTTTCGATGTCAGTCAGAAATCATGTAATTGGACTTGGAAATGCATTATTGACCGCCGTTGCATATCTGGCCATTCGTCAGCTCGGACAGGTTTATGACACTCGTGCTATTGTGCTTTCCTTTATGTTAAGCGGAATTGTACTTGCCGATATTTTCAATCATGATCGGTACTTATTTTCCAAATGATCAGCTCGATTTTCTTATTGGAACCTTCAACTGGCCGGTAACCTGGCAGCACTGGCTGGGATTTCTGGCACTTGGCATTACAGCGATGATAGGTCAGATTATGATGACACAATCTTTCACATTTGACAAAGCCGGGCGCGTCGCAGCGGTAGGTTATTCCAATATTCTTTTTGCGTTGGTATTTGGATTTCTAATGGGGGAGGCCATTCCAACAATTGCCACATTTCTTGGAATGGCACTGATTATAAGCGGAGGTTTACTTGTCTCTTTTTCAAAAGACAAGACAAAAACTTAAAAACTTTCCACGAATGCTCCGCCGCTGCGGTAAATTCGTTGGCAGAAAAATTTATCCTTTCGATTCGCTGAAAAGCAATTTATTGCCAAACGGATCAATAACTTCCATAGTAATTGCATTCCATGGCGCTTCTTCCAATCCCGGACGGTTAAATCGGTAATTTTTTTCAATTAATTCAGCATGAAATTCTGTTAAACCCACACAGTCAATAAATACTTTACTGCCAGGCGTGCAGTCACCGTGATGTTCAGTCAGATGTAAAACAATTCCTTCTTTCGAAACCTGTATATAAAGCGGGAAATTTGTTTCAAACTGATGCGTCCAGTCAATTGTAAATCCCAGCCAGTTTACATAAAATTCGACTGCTTTTGCTTCGTCAAAAATTCGGATAAGTGGAATAACTTTGTTTACTTTCATGATTGCTGTCTTTTTACGTTAAGAGGAAATGACCCTTAAAACGAATATGTGTGATGTTAAGATTTTAATATAAAATTGACTGATATTAATTAAGAAAAAAATTATTTGATTGAAAATTACGTTTTTAAAAATGTATACCAGAAAATCATGAAACGATCCACTTACACAAGTATTTTTTTTCTTCTCCTGTTCACCGCATTAACAGGTTTTCGAACAGATTACTGTAATTAGAAAATCAGAAGAAATTCAGTGGATCACCATTGAAGAAGCTTATGCAAAAATGCAGAAAGAACCTCGCAAAGTACTGGTTGATGTCTATACAGACTGGTGTGGCTGGTGTAAGGTGATGGATCGGGAAACGTATAAAAATGCCGAAGTAATCGATTACATCAATAAAAAATATTATGCTGTAAAATTGAATGCAGAACAAAAAGAATCTATAACGCTAGGAAATCAGAAGTTTGAATTTATTGCGGAAGGACAAAAAGGTATCCATCAAATGGCTCTGGCGCTTACAAATAATCAGCCAAGTTTCCCTACAACGGTATTTCTGGACGATAAATTTCAAATGATCCAGCCTTTACCAGGTTATATGAAAGCAAAGGAATTTCATGAGGTAATTACTTTCTTTGGAGATAATTATAACAAAAAAGAATCGTTCGAAGATTATAAAGCGAAGACTTATAAGCAGCTTTATACAGGTAAGTAATTAAAATAAAAATAAAGAGGGCTGAAAATGAATCGTTATCATTTTCAGCCCTCTTTATTTTTGCCTGTAAGTCAGATTAGTGATTTCATTTCTTAGGATCACAAAATCTTTCCAAACTTACATCGTTTCGCCTTCCTGCATTCTTTCCGCATTTTCTGCAATACGCAGGCGTTCGATAAATTCACCAATATCACCTTCCATTACGGCCGGCAAATTGTAAACTGTGTAACCGATGCGGTGATCCGTAATCCGGCTTTGCGGATAATTATATGTTCTGATTTTGTCAGATCTGTCGCCGCTTCCAACCATGGATTTACGTTGAGAACTGATCGCATCATTATGTTCTTTCAATTTAATCTCATAAAGACGTGAGCGTAAAACACCCAAAGCTCTTTCCTTATTTTTCAATTGTGAACGTTCATCCTGACAGCTAACAACTAATCCTGATGGAATGTGTGTTAAACGAACCGCAGAATAAGTCGTGTTAACTGACTGTCCACCAGCACCTGACGACATAAATGTATCAATCCGGACATCATTCATATTAATCTGAACATCAACTTCTTCCGCTTCCGGCAAAACTGCTACCGAAGCAGCGGATGTATGAATTCTTCCCTGAGATTCCGTTTGCGGCACACGCTGAACGCGATGTACGCCCGATTCAAATTTCATTTTTCCGTATACATCGTCACCTTCAACTTTACAGATAATCTCTTTATAACCGCCGTTTGTTCCTTCCGTGAAATCCATGATAGAAGATCTCCAACCCATTTTTTCAAAGAAACGCTGATACATACGGAAAATATCGCCTGCAAAAATCGCCGCTTCGTCACCACCTGTTCCACCTCTTACTTCGAGGATAATGTTACGGCTATCATTAGGATCTTTTGGAATCAGCAATTCTTTAATGATTAGATCCATTTCTTCCATTTTTGGAAGTAATTCATCCAATTCTTCTTTTGCCATTTGACGCAATTCCTCGTCTTTTTCGTTGACGATCATATCTTTCGTCCCGGCAATATCCTTTTGAAGTTTTTGGTAAATTGTATATTGCTCAACAATCTTTCCCAAATCCTTATATTCCTTACTCAATTTGGAATATTTCGTAGAATCGGAAACGATTTCTGGTTGTATAATTTGTTGCGAAACTTCTTCGAAACGTTCTTTTATGGCTTCTAATTTATCTTGCATATCGCGTTAATGTCTTTTGGCATTGCATATTCGGGCGACAAAGATACGAATTTTAGGATGAAGAATGTTTTTCGTACGTTCGTTGTGTGTTTTGAATTACAAAGTTGTATTTAACGTTGAAGAATAAGCAACGCAAATCTCTAATTTTGGTTGGCTGAAATCGTTTTGCAACGCTTATACCAGTTTAAATTATTAAAAATAAAATGAATCGAATCTTATATATTCTGGCTTTTGGATTGCTTTTGTCTGGCTGTAACAATACCCGTGTTGAAAATACAAAGGAATTGTCCAATGAAATAAAGCAATCGAAAATCGTTCGTGTAACCAATACACAGCTCATTTATACAGTTGATGAATGGGGAAAGAAAATTTCAAAACTGGCGCAGAAATCACTGGAAGAAGCACTGGCAAAAAATCCGGAAAAGGCGGCTGAACTTTGTAAAAATCCTTCTGAAATTCCGATTATCGGTGCTTTGGAAAAAAAGTATGGTGTGAAAATATCATTACTTGGTTCTGATGATACAACAAACACGAAACTTGATAAAAAAGAAACAGAGCTTTTGAAAGCATATTTATATAGTGCCAAAAGTAATGCAACATCATTAAGCGATAATGTTCAGCCAATTAACGATACAACGGTGGTTTACAATGTTCCGGCTGATTTACAGATTTGCAAAACCTGTTTGGCTGACAAAACACCTTCATTTGCACTTTGGAGATTGTTGTTTGACAAAAAAGAAATTCTTAGAAAAGTAGATGTAAAAACTTTGAAAGATTGATTTGGATCGGTTTTTGCTACCTGAAATTGACTTACTTAACGTAGCAGACGATATGGCTGATCAAGATCAATTCAATCCGGAAGATTTCATCCATTTTCGGGAAAATAAGAAAATTCCGAAAGTGATGGAAAATGAAATTCTTAAAGCACTTTCATTTTATCCGGAATTGCAAAATGTACCGATTGATTTTGTGTTTAAACAAAATATAAAAAAATCGGTAATGCAGGCACAACCGAGAATTGATACGATGTTTTCAGGCAAGAAAAACCGGGGTTATCAAATCAATATCAGTGCTTTATTCAAACTGACTCATACAGCAATTCCCATTCATCAAATTCCGACCGATATTTTAATTGGCTGGATAGGGCATGAGCTGGGACATATTATGGATTATCATAACCGTAATATTTTCGGCATGATAAGATTTGGTTTTGGGTATTTGTTTTCAACAAAATATATTCAGCAGGCAGAAAAAGTAGCAGATACTTTTGCTGTAACGCATGGTTTGGGAAATTATATTATTCAGACAAAAAACTTCATCCTGAACCACGCTGAATTACCAGAGAAGTATAAACAAAAAATTGCCCGACTATATCTTTCTCCTGATGATATAGTCGAGCAAGTGAGATTACTGGAAGTGCAAAGAGCAGCTTTATGAGTTTTGACTTACAAAAGTTTCAAATTCAATAAAATCTTCCTCTTTCATAACACGAGGAATTTTTACCTGTCCGCCCAATTTCTTGGTTTCTTCACTCCATTGATAAAAAACGGTTTCCGGAATAAGAACAACTTCAATGCCTTTCAGTGCTTTTCCACGAGCTACTTTATAATTTTTATTGCTGATCTGTAAAGCATTATCAAGCGATTCCGCGACCTTGATTACATCCGGGAATTTGTCAGAACTGATATACCATTTCAGAATAAATTCTTCGTTTTTGTGCACGGCGGCAGCAATAAATTCCTTCATCACAACATCATATTCTTTTTCCAGAACACGCAACGCATCATTCATCTGGTTGACAGAAAGCTGCTCACCAACAACATTCAGATAATGTTTTGTCCGGCCGGTGATCTTAATTTCTGCTCTTGATTTGTCGGTAATCATCACAGTATCGCCGATCATATAACGCCATGCACCGGAAACGGTAGAAATCAGCAAGCAATAATTTACATCTTCTGCTGCATCTTCAAGGGCAAATATTTCTGCATCCGGTTTTACCAATCCATCTTCATCAATATTATCGCCTTCCATCGGCACAAACTCAAAGAAAATTCCACTATTCGTGAATAAAGCCATGGAAGAAGTTTCCGGACGATTTTGTATCGCGATAAAACCTTCGGAAGCCAGATAAGTATCGATGTAAATCAGTGGATGAGCAAATAATTTTTCCAGACTTTTCCGGTAAGGATCAAAGGCCACGCCGCCGGTGGTGTAGACCTGAAGATTTGGCCAGATTTCGTGGATATTTTTTAAGTTATGCTTTTTGATAATTTCTTTCAGCATCAGCTCAATCCACGCCGGAATTCCCGACAAGCAGCCAATATCCCAATCCGGCGCTTGTTCAGCAATAACTTTCACACGTTCGTCCCAATCTTTTATGTCAGCAATTTCACGACCTGGTTTGTAATATCCTCCGAACCAGGTTGGAATGTTACTCGCACTGATTCCGCTTATTTCACCTTCAAGATGATCATCTTTTTCAATCAGATTCGTACTGCTGCCGAGCATTAAAATTTGTTTTTCAAAAAACTCAGCGGGTAAATTGAATGCACTCAGATTCATGATTTCGTGCGTTCCGCTTTTTCTGATTGCATCCAGCATATCGTCCGTAACAGGAATATGCTTGCTATTACTGGTCGTTCCGCTGCTTAATGCAAAATATTTCTGACCGCCCGGCCAGGTTACATTCTGATGTCCTTCGAGTAAGTAATGCCACCAGTCGGCATTCATTTTATCGTAGTCGTGAACGGGAACAAGTTGCTGAAATGCGGCTACAATATCTTCACTTTCTAAAATTTCTTTAAAATTATATGCCTTTCCAAATGCAGTAAGTTTTGCTTTTTCCAGTAGTGAAAGAAGTACTTCCCGCTGTTCTTTCTCCGGATCCGGATTCGCTCGTTATGTAACCTGTAAGGTCAATTGCCTTTTTGATCAGTTCGCCAATAACTGCCATGAATATTTTGTTAAATTGATGTGAGTAAAGTAATTATAAATGATGGTTAAAAAGCTATGCCAAACGAGCGATTTTGATGAGGACGAACGGGTAAACTATTAATTTATAACTTTACGAATGGTAGTTTAGATTTTAAAATTCAGAGAATACTCAATTATTATTAATACATTCTGATATAAATTATGACATCATTCTCCTTCCTTCGAAAATCCAGGTTTTCTGCAGTATTATTTTTTTTCTGTTGATTTCTGTTGTTTCCAATGCACAGAATAATATTCTCGTTTTCCAATCAGATTTTGGACTGAAAGACGGAGCCGTTTCAGCTATGAAAGGTGTAGCGATGGGCGTTTCTCCGGATCTTAAATTATTTGATGTAACGCACGAAATTCCGGCTTATAATATTTGGGAAGCATCGTACCGATTAGTTCAAACGGCTCCTTACTGGCCATCCGGAACTGTTTTCGTTTCCGTATGTGATCCCGGCGTAGGAACTCAGCGAAAATCGGTGGTTCTTTTAACCAAAACGGGACACTATTTTGTCACACCCGACAATGGTACTTTAACACTGGTTGCGGAACAAATGGGAATTCAGGAAGTTCGTGAAATTGATGAAGTAAAAAACCGCCGTAAAAACTCAAACGAATCATATACTTTTCATGGTCGTGATGTATATGCATTTACCGCCGCCAGGCTTGCGTCTAAAACCATTACATATGACCAGGTTGGGCCAAAACTTCCAAATCAAATTGTTTCAATTCCTTACACAAAGCCATCTTTTGAAAAAGGAAAAGTAAAAGGAACGATACCGATTCTGGATATTCAGTACGGAAATGTCTGGACAGATATTGATAAAAAACTTATTTAACCAATTGGGTATCAAAATTGGAGAAAATATCAAGGTGCAGGTTTTCAACGGGGAGACAAAAGTTTACGAAGGAACTGTTAAATATGTTAACACTTTCGGAGAAGTGCCCGAAGGAAGTGATGTTGGTTATTTCAACAGCTTACTGAATTTTTCCCTGGGAATAAATATGGCAAGTTTTTCAGAAAAATATAACGTGTTTCAGCGGAAATACGTGGAGTCGTAATTTTAAGCAAATAAAAATCTAAAATGCTTGCTTTAGAAATTAAAAAACCTGCTGTCTGGCAGGTTTTTTAATTAACTGTTATTGAAAAAATCTTACAATTTTTTTACTTCGTCTTTAACGCCTGTTCCAACTTTTTTCGCTACTTTTTTAGTGCCGTCATATGCTTTTTCAGCACCTTCGCCAACTTTTTCAGCTCCGGTTTTTACGCCTTCACCAACAACTTTTGCATCTTTCTTAATCACAGCACCAACTTTTTTAGCTCTTGATTTGGTAGCAGCAACCGCTTTCTGAGTTTTTGTTGAATCCGTTTTAGTTGAATCGTATCTTGCGCGAAAGAAGCAGTTGAAAATGCAAATAGAGCGGCAATTATCAATATTTTTTTCATGTTGTCTTATGTGGTTTTTTAATCAAGGTTTAAAGCTTTCGCTTTTGATATTTATACGGATCAGCGCTATATAAGTCACATTTCATAAGAAAAGTTTTTGTGACAATAAAAATAAAAAAGCCAGTTACGTTTCAGAAACGTAACTGGCTTTTGGACAAGACTTTTTATTATAAGAATGGATTTACAACTTGATAAAGCGCATACCAATCCTGATTTGTCAATTGAATATCCGAAGCACTTGCCGCGTTTCTGATTCTTGTTTCAGATAAAGAACCGATAATTGGCAAAGTACCAAGTTTCATCAACCAGGCTACTGCGGTCTGTTCAATATTAGCATCGTATTTTTTACCAATTTCTTCAAGTTTCGCTCTTAAAGCCACAGCTTTTTCATCTGTTCCATCCAGAATTCGTCCGCCAGCCAAAGGTGCCCATGCCAATGGTTTACTGAAACACTGTTTAATGAAATCAATACGGCCATCTTCAATAGCCGTCGTATTCATCAAATTTAACTCAATGTGATTCGTAACAATTGGAATTCTAAGATAAGAAGCCAATAGCTGGTGCTGAAAAACTGAGAAATTCGCAACACCTATATGTTTAACTTTTCCCGATTTTACAACTTCCGCCAATGCGCCGGCAGTTTCTTCCGGATCTGCCAGAAAATCGCTGTGCTGCAAAAGGAAAATGTCAAGATAGTCCGTGTTTAATCTTTTTAAAGAACCATTTACACTATTGATGATATGGTCTTTGGAAGTATCATAATATTTGAAATCGCCATTATCTGATTTTCTGATCCCGCATTTACTGAAAAGAACGATGTCTTCTCTTTTAAAGGATTTGTTTTTGATAACTTTGCCAAAATGCTCTTCTACGGTAAAATCGCCGTAAATATCTGCATGGTCAAATGTATTTATTCCTAGTTCCAGACACAGATTAACCGTTTTTTCAATAGCAGACGTTGTTTCTGCACCTTCATCTTTCCATCTCCAGAAACCATAAATTGCTTCTGATACTTTTGGGCCGGAATCACTTAAACTAACTTTTTTCATTCGGTGGTGTTGGTTGGATCAAGTTGCAAAAATACCCTAATTTTAAAAATAGCAATCCAATTTCTCCATTACTCCTACGATTACTTAAAACTTAACAATGATTTTTGGTATAAAAAGAAAGCTCCTGACTCAATCAAGAGTTTCGGAGCTTTGTTAAGGGTTTATTGGATTTACTTTTTATTCAATTACTGATACTTTGACCGATCTTGGCTTGGAATCGCTTTGTGTATCATTAATTTTCAATTCGAATATTCCGGGTGCTGGATTTCCTTTTATCGTAATTTGATAGGAATCCGCATTTTCAGTTTGATTTATTTTTATAGGTACTTCTTTGCCCAGATGATTATATAGTCTGATTTCCGGATTCTTTAATTCCAATGATTTGATTTCAAAAATTCCGGTTGTAGGATTTGGGTAAACAAAAAGTTTTTCATCCCCCGAAACTGATTTAACGGCGATAATTCTTGAATACTCATAACTTCTATCCAGATCAATTTGTTTGAGACGATAATAGAAGGTTTGTCCGGATTTAGTTTCGGTATCTGTAAATTCGTAGGAAGATTTTGATTTTGTAGTACCGCCGCCGGCAACATATCCAATCTTAAGGAAATTAATGGCATCAGCACTTTTCTCTATTTCAAAACCTTCATTTTGATCCTCCGAGGTTGTTTCCCATTTTAATAAAACTTCATTATTACTAAGGTTGCCACTGAATGAGCTCAGTTTAACAGGCATTGGAGAAATAACAGTTCCGTGAAGAATGACATTATCAATCCGGAAACTCGCTCCGGTAGAAGCTGTATTGGCAGTAAGATCTGCTCTCTGTTTGCCAAATGGATAAATTCTAAAAGTTAGCTTAACCCCGCTTGTCACTGTAAAATCATCAAAATTCCATCTTGTTGTATCTCCGGGTGAAGTCACTGTTGTTGGAGCCATTCCCCATGCTGTCGATGTTGCAAAGCCATCGGTACTGTAACGAATTTCAAGTTGATTGGGAGCTGAGGCACTTCCCTGCCGGAAAAAACTCAGAGAAGTAACGTTAAGCTGAGAGCCGGTGTTGGCTGTCACTGAAAATTCGATGTAAGAATTGTCGTTAATAGTTGCCGTATTGTTCAGAGTTGTGGAATTGAACGCATTGGAAAATGGGGTGCAAATTATTGTACTCCTTGTAAGCTCAGTTCCTGCAACCCCGGCAATTGGTGTTGCTATATTACCCGGTGTTGGACAGGCAGAAGCGCCTGTAAAAGTATTGGAATAAATCTGCCCGAAAGTAAGCGCAGGCGTAATGGAAATAAGGATTAACAGCAAAAGCTGTTTAGCGTAAAATTTTCTAATCATAGTAAAGGTGTGTATAGTGTAAAGAATACTATTGCACCGAAAGTATGAAAAAGAAGATTTGTTTAATGGAAATGTTTAATAAATAATATGTTTTATTCAATATTTGATTAGGACTCTCAAATATTGAATATTTTAATCATTTGAGGAATAATCTTATTGATTACCATTTATGAAATGTTGAAATTGCTTTTACAAATTTTGCTTTTGCTAACAGTATTAAAATAAAATAAGTCAACTTGTTAGGGCTGACTTACTTTGTTATATACAATTTGAACTTGCTATTTAGACTTCTTTCAAAAGCGCTTCCTTCCATTTTCCATAAGCCTCTTTTGTCACTTCCGTTAATGAAGAATCTGGTTCAATAGTACGAACGGCGGTTAATCCGGTAAACGCTTCGTCACGATTTTTGTAATAACCAAGTCCCAATCCAGCTGCGCGGGCTGCGCCCTGAGCGCCGTCCGTATTGAAAAGTTCAACCGTTGCGCCGGAAACATTCGCAAAAGTTTCACGGAAAACGTGGACTCAAAAACATATTTGCTTCGCCAGCTCTGATATTTTTTAATGAAACGCCCAAGTGTTTCCATTACTTCCATACCATAATAAAGTGCGAAAACAATTCCTTCCTGAGCAGCACGCGTCCAATGACTGATACCGTGACGACTGAATTGCAATCCACGGAAATTTGCTCCCGGATCCTGATTTTCAAGCATTCGTTCGGCACCATTTCCAAAAGGAAGACAAATTAATCCATCCGAACCAACCGGTGCCTGAGCGGCCAGGTGGTTAATTTCAGGATAGGAAATATTGCCTTGTAATAATGTATTTCTCAGCCAGCTGTTCAAACTTCCTGTACCATTTACACAAAGCAAAACACCATAACGTGGTGCTTCAACCGTATGATTTACATGAAGAAATGTATTAACTCTGCGATTTTTCATCAAATTTAATCTGATCACTTACACCATAAACAACACCCGAAGTTCCTGCCGTTGCTGCTACTTCACCAGGTTCCAAAACATTTAAAGAAAATGCATTATTTGGCTGATCACCAGCACGGTATGTAATAGGAATTCCTGCTTTCAAACCCAAGGCTGCTGCCGCCTCAGCCGTAAGTTTTCCTTGTTCCGAGAAAGTTGGCAGAACATTGGCAATCAGATTTTTATCAAAACCGAAATAATCTAAAAGAAAATCTGCCGGTTTTTCTTCTTTAAAATCCCAGAAAATTCCTTCTGACAATCCCGAAGGTGTAGTGACAATTTCACTCGTCATTTTTGCTGCCAGATAATCTCCCGGAAGCATGAATTTATGGACTTTGGCATATACATCGGGCTCATTTTGTTTAACCCAACCCAATTTTGACGCCGTAAAATTACCCGGAGAATTTAGTAAATGAGGTAAAACAGTTTTCTTCGCCAATCGCTTCCATAGCTTTATTCCCAATTTCAACGGCACGGCTGTCACACCAGATAATGGACGGACGAAGCACATTCAAATCCTTATCAACAACCACCAAACCGTGCATTTGATAAGATATACCGATGGCGCCAACATAATCAGGCAGAAATTCCGGATTGTTCCATAACCGCTCTCGAAGCGAGACATGCATTTTCCCACCATTGTTCAGGCTGCTGCTCCGCAAAACCCGGCTTTGGGCGCTGCAATAGCCATTTCTTTTTCAGGATAAAAAGCCGAAGCAATCACCTGGCCGGTGTCTGCATGCAGAAGACATGCCTTAATAGATGAACTGCCTAAATCGAATCCCAGGAAATACATATAGGTTGTTTGCGGTTAGTCGGTTTATTGGAAAAATTATAAATATTAACAGATTAAAATCAGAAATACAAAATTGTTGAATTTGTTGGATATTACAACAAATAATAAGTGTATAAATTACACTTTAAAATAATTGATGATGCACTATTTTTATATGAAAATCTGAAAATGCTAATTTTTACCGTATTTTAAATGATTCTTTCAAAAGCTCTTGTTGCATCTTAAATCTAATTTTAGTTTAAGTTATTTTCCATAGATAATAAAAATCAAATTCTTTGCTAACTTAGGTTTCGTAAATCTACATCGTCCTTTTAAAGGAAATTATGAAAAAAATTAATATTGGTTGCGGTTAGTCGGCGGATTATTCTTTTTAGCCACCGGATTTAATTCAGATGACAAAAAATGGGAAAAAACTTTTACACGTCTTGATACCGAAGTAAGAAAGAACAGTAAAGCGTATGAAACTTTGGGCAATGCAACGAAGACCATCGGCCATAGGCTGACAGGAAGTGCGAATGGTGAAAAAGCCGAAGAATATGCTTTCAAATTGTTAAAAAGTTATGGTTTTACGGATGTGGCCTATCAGCCTTTCGAAGTGGAAGCCTGGATGCGTGATACTGTTACACTTAGTATTGTTCCAGGAAGCAGCGACAATTTCCGTGATGTGCCCGTGGTTTCTCTGGCGCATTCGCCTGTTGAGTCGAATCTGAAAGGTGAAATTGTGGATGTTGGCAATGGTTTGGAAGAAGATTTTGAAGCACTTAAAGATAAAGTAAAGGGCAAAATTGTTCTGGCCAACATTGGTGTAGTAGGTGTAACGGGTAAAAAGAATCTGCACCGTTCCGAAAAAACGGCTCTTGCTATTAAATATGGTGCCGATGGTATCATCATGGTAAACCAGGCTCCCGGCAAAATTTTGCTGACCGGAACGGCTTCGGTTACCGGTGCAATTATTTCAATTCCAGCAGTTTGTGTTTCAAACGATAGTGGAAAAGAAATCCGTGGCTGGTTGAAAGATGAAGGTCCGTTGCAAGCGCATATTGATATGCACAACATTTCAAAACAGATCAAAGCAAGAAATGTAATTGCAACGTTGAAAGGAAAATCGGACGAGAAAATTATCATCGGCGGTCACCTTGATTCATGGGATCTGGCAACTGGCGCGATTGATAATGGTATCGGTTCCTTTGCTGTAATGGACATTGCGCGTGCTTTTAAGGCTTTGAAAATCAAACCGGAACGTACAATTCAATTTGTTTTGTTCATGGGTGAAGAGCAGGGATTGTTAGGATCCAAGCATTTTGTAAGTGAATTGAAACGCACCGGAGCAGTGGATAAAGTTGGTTATATGATGAATCTTGACATGACCAATGATCCAAAAGGAATCAATGCTTTCGGAAAAGATGAAATGACAGATTTCTTCAAAGGCGTTGGTGAAGCTATTCATCACTGTTGATGCAGGTTATAAAAATGAACAGGCCAACCGGGCAGGCTTACATAGTGATCATCAGCCATTTATGCTGGAAGGAATTCCTGTTGCAGGACTTTCTGGTACATTTGGCTCCGGAAGTGATCCAATGTTACCACGCAGATTGTGATGATTTTAAACTGGTTAATAAAGATCAGCTTGAAAATACGGTTCGTATTGCAGCGATGTGTTTATATGCACTTTCAAACGCTGATAAAATACCAGGCAAAAAGCTTTCAGATACTAAAACAAGAGATTATTTAATTTCCCAGGGCTTGAAACAAGAGCTTGTGATCGGGCAGGAGTGGAGATGGGGAGAATGATAATTTAAATTTATTGAATTTGGAAATGGTCTCGAAATTACGATTTCGAGACCATTTTTATTCCAACGATTGAGCCAATCAGTAATGTTATAAAAAAGATTCGCCAGAAATCTGCCGGATCTTTATAAAAAATAATCCCGATAATAACAGTCCCAACTGCGCCAATTCCTGTCCACACAGCATAAGCAGTACCGAGCGGAATAGTTTGTATTGCTTTATTCAAAAGAAGAAAACTGCATACAATACAAACAAAAAAGCCAAGGCTCCATTTGACATTTGTGAAATTTTCGGAATGTTTGAGACAAGTAGTAAAACCTACTTCGAAAAGGCCGGCAATAATTAAAATGGTCCAGTACATAATCAGAATTTGTAGACCTAATGGCTTAAATACTCAAGAGCTTCTTGTCCACAAAGGTCCGCCTGTTTATCCACACAAAATTTTACAAATGTTAAAAAATGAAATTATCTGATTTCAGCGCGGATTCGGCTTAATGTTACCTGGCTTATCCCAAGATAAGAGGCAATATGTCCCAAATTGAACTCTTTGAAGGATGTTGGGATAAGAATTTATAAACTCTTCATAGCGCTCTGTTGCTGTTTTAAATTGTCGGGAAATAAATCTTTCTTCCGTTTTTATCAATTCTGATTCTACCAGTTTTCTTCCCCAGTTGGCCATATTCTAAATCGTTGACTGTAAAGATTTTGTAATACCTCATTTGAAATTTTGTAAAGCATCGAATCTTCAAGTAATTCGATGGTTTCATATCCCGGCTTACCAAGAAAAAAGCTATTATAAGAAAGTAAAATATCTGATTCTGCTCCAAACCAAAATGTTACTTCTCTATCTTCCTTATCAAGATAAGCGCGGGCAATTCCTTTTTCAATAAAATAAACAACACGTTCAATTCTTTCGGCTTTGATCAACACATGTCCTTTCGGATATTCTACTTTTTCAAGGAAAAGAAATAAAATCAGATAAAGAATTTTCATTTAAGCCGAGCTGACGGATTTTTTTGATCGTGTTTTCCAATTTTTTATAAGTTTGATCAGACGAAGAAAAGGTAAGGAAATAAATTTTAACACTTAATTCGGCACTTCAATACCACTTCAAAAATTACTGCGGATATTTGTCGTTTGCTAACAAACTTTTCAAATTCCATGGTCGTATTTCCAAACGCAAAAATTAATATCGGACTCAACATTGTTGAAAAAAGGCAGGACGGATTTCATAACATCGAATCCTGTTTTTATCCGGTTGGCTGGTCTGATGCATTGGAAATTATTCCTGCTGAAAGTTTTTCGTTTCAATCAGATGGAATAAATATTCCCGGAGATCCGGCAACGAACCTGTGCACGAAGGCGTATTACATGCTGGCAGCAGATTATGACGTTAAGCCGGTAAGTATTCATTTGCTGAAAGCTGTACCAATTGGTGCAGGCTTGGGAGGAGGTTCTTCGGATGCGGCATTCACAATAAAAACACTTAACGAATTATTCCAATTGGAAATTTCTTTGGAAAAACAATTGGATTATGCGCGTAGATTAGGTAGTGATTGTGCCTTTTTTATAGAAAATAAACCGGTTTATTGTTTTGAAAAAGGTGACCGCTTTGAGGAAATCGGTCTAACACTAGTAGGCAAATGGATCGTTCTGGTTAATCCTGAACTTCATATTTCAACGGCTGAGGCATATGCGGGAATTCAACCTTTAAAGTCAGAAACTGATCTTCGTGATATATTAAAAAAGCCAATGGAAAGTTGGAAAGGGATAGTTAAAAATGATTTTGAAACGTCTTTATTTCCAAAATATCCTGTGTTGAATGAGATAAAAGAAAGGTTGTATAGTGAAGGTGCAAAATATGCAGCGATGAGCGGATCGGGCTCGACTTTGTTTGGAATTTTTGATGAAGAAACGGACTTATCGGGCAATTTTGACCAATATAAAGTCTGGCAAGGTTATTTAAAATAATAATTCTGATCTAGTTGTATCTGTACTACAAAATTTGTCGTTATAAAAACTTATATTCCCGTCTGATTAACCTGTTTTGATAAAGAGATTGAAATAATGAGTCCTAAACACTCTACCAAAGATAAAGAAAACCCGTTTACAAAGCGCAGAGAACCTTTCGGGTTCATGCTTTGGCTTGGGGTTATTGGTAGTTCTCTATTGTTTGGGGTTATCTTTCTTGAATATATTATCCGGGCAGAAGGTGGGAACTGGCATTTCGTAGCCTTGCCTGATATGTTCTGGCTTAGTACGCTGGTCATTCTTTTTAGCAGTATTACCTTACACGAAGCTAATCTGGCTTTTGTACAGGAGCGTTTTCTACATTACAGGATTTTCCTTGCTGCAACGCTTGTACTTGGTATCACCTTTATGCTACTTCAGGGAGGTGGCTGGATGGAAATTATCGAAAGCAGGAGTTTTGGCAATCAAAATAATACGTCTTTCGGATTTATTTATCTGCTTACAGGATTACATTTGATACATATTCTGATCGGTGTAATTTATCTGGGAATCTATGTTCAAAAAAGCATTGAAAAACAGAGACTACGTAGATTCATTCGTTTATAGTGTGAATCCGCCCAATCGTCTTAAAGCTCAAATTGATAACCCGTTACTGGCATTTTGTGGATGTTTTGTGGGTTGCGGTTTTTCTTTTATTGCTTTCTCTGAGTTTCTTCAATACCTACTAAAAATTCTTTTTCAAACTTTTTCTTGCCAGAAAATGCGCTGACCAAAGTCAGTACTAGCGGCCGTAAGCATAGGTGCGCCCGGAAAATAAAACGGAGCAGTCGGTTTTGTGAAAAAGTAAAAAAGATTGCTCATCAGCGGAGGACCGATGATAGAAGTCAGACTCATCAAACTTGTCATAGCGCCTTGTAATTCTCCCTGCTCATTTGCCGGAACCTGCGTGGAAATAAGTCCCTGTAAAGATGGTCCGGCAATTCCTCCCAGAATATAAGGAATCATAAATACAAACATCATCCAGGTTTCTGCTGCAAAAGCGAATAAAACAAAGCCTACTGCATAGAGAAATAAACCAATATAAACACCTCTTTTCTGACCGATTTTGGGAATAATCAATCGGATAAGTCCGCCTTGCACAATAGCCCCAAGCAATCCCATAGCACCCAGCGAATAACCGATAATTTGCGCATCCCAATGGAATTTTTCCATGGTATAATAAGACCAGTTGCTCTGTATCGCATGATTGGCAATGTATAATAATGCAAGAGAAACAATAAGACCGGAAATAACCGGATAACGTTGCAGGTTTTTGAGTGCACCGGCCGGATTAGCACGATCCCAACTGAATTTACGACGATTTTCAGGTTTCAGCGATTCAGGCAAGATAAAAAATCCGTAGATCCAGTTGACAAGAGAAAGTCCGCCCGCTGCTAAAAATGGAACCCGTGATCCATATTGACCCAGTAAACCTCCTAAAACTGGTCCAATAATAAATCCTAATCCAAAAGCTGCACCAATAAGCCCGAAATTCTGCGCACGTTTTTCTGGTGAGCTTACATCCGCTATGTACGCCGCGCCTGTTGTAAAACTTGCTCCCATAATACCAGCGATGATGCGGCCAACAAACAGCCATCCAATACTTGGCGCATAAGCCAGAAACATATAATCCAGAGCAAAGCCAAGCAACGAAGCAAGCAAAACAGGACGGCGTCCAAACTGATCACTCAGTCCGCCAACAATTGGTGCACAGATAAATTGTACAAAGGAATAGGAAAACAAAATCCACCCTCCATAACGTGCGGCATCACTCAAACTGCCGCCAACCAGTTCGCTGATCAGTTTTGGCATGACCGGAATGATAATTCCAAGTCCAATTACATCAATCAGAAGTGTAACAAATATAAATCCGATTGCCGGAGATTTTTTCGAAGTCATAAGGAGTAATTATTCCTCAAATGTACAGTTAAAATCGAGTTGGAAAGATTAAAAAAATGTTAGTTCCTTGTTTTATTTTGTGAAAAAGAGGCGTTCTATGATGTCGGTATAGGAATTATATCGAAGATGAATTACTGATTTGTATCTTTGAACATTCCGTTAAAAATTATGTTCCCTGCGCCGCCAATCCGGATGGATCTTTTTTCCATCGTTATATTACTTGGTATTGTCCAGGGAATACTGCTTTCGTATTTTTTCATATCAAATAGCAAAGGGAACCGGCTTCCAAATCTTTTGCTTGGAATCTTATTGCTGGGCCTGTCATTGATTATCACGGATGTATGGCTGGGTTATACCAACTATATGTTTAAAGTTGTATGGCTTGTCGATACTACCGAACCTATAAATCTTCTGCTCGCTCCGCTGACCTATCTTTATATCAAAAAAGCAATTGATAATCAAGCTTTTAAAAACCAGGATTGGCTTCATTTTATTCCTTTTGGGATATATCTGATTTACATGGCTTTACTGATTTATCCACAAAGCGCCGAATATAAATACAACGCAAATGTGGATGCCTTTCACCCTGAAATGAGCAGAGTTTCGGCTGATGTGTATGGGGAACACTGGATGTTTTTACTAAAAAGGCATATCGGAGATTTTACTTTTTTGAGTATGTTAAGTTATGACGTTGCCGTTTTTGTCATGCTGAAAAAGGCTTATGATAAAATTGGATACTCATTTTTTACGCGTGAAAAAACAGCCTTATCCTGGTATAGAAGATTTCATTTACAACTTGTCGCACTGGTTGTTGCTTTTTTGATTATCAGAATTTCTTTCAATAGTGATCTCGGAGACCATATTATTGCCGCCCTGATCACGCTGATTATTTATGCAACGAGCTTGACAGTTTTCAGCAGATCGATGTTTTTCCAGGAAAATAATACGAAAGTTGTCAAGAAGTATGAGAAATCATCGTTGACCGAAGAACTTCAAACTTCCACTCTGAAAAAGCTGGAAGAGGTAATGAAAACCGAAAAACCTTTTCTGGATGCAGGATTTTCAATGCCTGCTTTGGCGAAACGCCTTGGTATTTCAACACATCATTTATCCCAGATTTTGAATGAAGAACTGGGACAAACTTTTTTTGATTTTCTGGCTTCACACCGGATTGCAGAAGCAAAAGTATTGCTCTGCGCGGAAGATAGCAGCTATATAAAAATTGAAGAAATTGCACAAATGGTCGGTTACAATTCCAAATCTGCCTTTAATACTGCCTTCCGGAAAAATACGGGACTGACCCCTTCGGAATTTAAAAAACAAAGTGTGAAATAGTTTTTTTTGATGTTCTGATCTATCGGGAAGAACGTCTGACTGATAAGCACATGCTTTTCACAGCTTTGTAAGGCGGTAATTTTGGCTATCAATCAAAAAAATAGTCAAATGAAAAATTCAATCTTAAACCAGCCGCAAGTTACTCCCTTACGCCGTTACGATCTTGACTGGCTCCGGGTCATCGCTTTCGTTATCCTGATTTTTTTCCACGTCGGGATGTTTTTTAATTCCTGGGGATGGCATATTAAAAACAATGAAATCAATCATGCTATTGAATGGCCTATGCGTTTTACGAGTAGTGGAGGATGGCACTTTTATTCATGATTTCAGGAGCCGGCGTTTACTTTGCTTTGGAAAACCGGAGTCCAAAATCCTTTCTTTCGGAGCGATTTATCCGAATATTTATTCCGCTGCTTTTTGGGATGTTTGTAATTGTTCCGCCGCAGATCTTTTTTGAAAGGCTAACCCAAGGTGAAACTTATTCTTATCGGAGAATTTTACAAAACGGTTTTTCAATTTCATGCCTATCCTCACGGCAATTTCAGCTGGCACCACTTATGGTATCTGGTCTACATTTTCTTTTATTCCTTACTGGCTTTGCCGTTGTTATTGTTTATAAAAAAGCGGCCGCAAATGACTGAGAAATGGGCGAAGTTTTTCAGTAATCCTTTCACATTAATTCTTATACCTGTTATCTGGCACTTTATCGGTGAGAAGTTTCTGGGTGAGAAATTTCCAAACACAAACAATCTTGTTCACGACTGGAACAATCATTTCCATTCTCTGACTTTATTTGTCTGCGGATTTGTTTTATGTACGCAGATAGCTTTTTGGGAAACACTTGTGAAATACAGAAAGCTAACGCTGGGAATCTGGATTGTGCTAACCATTATTCTATATTCTGTTTACTGGTTAAGCGATAGAGACTTACCAGCCTGGGAATGGATGTTTTATTCAATAATCAGAACTACAAATGCCTGGTGTATTTTGTTATCCTTTTTTGGATATGCTTATGTTTATCTGCAATTTACAAACAGATTTCTGAAATACGCCAATGAAGCGGTTTATCCGTTTTATATTTTGCATCAGACCGTTATTATTTGTCTGGCCTATCCGTTAATTAATTCTGTCTTGCCAATCTGGCTGAAATTCATTTATCTCGCCGTTAGCCACTTTTCTGGTATGTCTGGTGCTTTACCATTTCGTGATCAAACGGTTTAACTTTTTACGCTTCCTTTTTGGATTGAAAACAATAAAAAGTAAAACCGAAGAAGTTGGTCAGAAAATTGAAATCTCCTATTTCTTTAAGATCTTGAATTCCACACGCCGGTTTGTCTGCTGGCCTTCCGGCGTGTCATTTTTGGCAACCGGAATGGTTTCTCCATATCCTTTACTGGCCACGCGGTCCGGTTCAATTCCTTTGCCTGATCAGATATTCCCGAACCGCATCAGCACGATCCTGTGAAAGTTTGAGGTTGGATTCATTGCCTACCAATATTGTCAGTATGTCCGCCGATCTCAATGAATAAGTTTTTTATTTTCAGTCATTGTAATCGCAATCCGGTTCAGTTCCGGGAAAGATTCTGTATTAAGTGTTGCCTTGCCAGATAGCAAAGAAAATATTGTTCAAACGAACAATTTGGCCTTCTTCAATCGGAATCAGTTTTAAAGATTTATTGGTAATTTCCTTAAAGTTTTTTCCTTTTCCCGCTCGTTGTAGAATCAGTTAAATCAATGTTTTCTCCTTCGGCAATAAAATTCGGAGCAACGGCACGCATGCTGTATTTTTGACCGTAGGGAAGCACGATTTTATATTCTCCGGTCGTTGGATTTGTAGTCGCCGTTCCTACTTCCTCGCCATCAGGCAAGGTTTCATAAATAATCGTCGCCTCAATCGGTTTGCCGGTTTTGGAATCAATTACTTTTCCGCTGATCATCACAACCGGATCAGATGTGGGCAAATTGGCTGGGTTTTGGCAGTATCTCCTGGTACTGGTTTGGGCTGTAAATTATATCGTACCACATCGCCTTTTCCTTCTGTATCTTTGAAAGAAACCATGTAAGCATAATCGCCGGCTGCGGAAATCGTATAGTAAGCGTCATAACCATCTGTATTGATGGCAGGACCCAGATTTACCGGCCGGCTCCATCTTTTCCAGGATTTGTCGATCCGTTTGCTGTAATAAATATCATTGCTTCCCTGACCGCCTTTTCGATCACTTGAAAAATAAAGTGTTACACCGTCAGGAGCCAGAAAAGGCGTTGTTTCTGTAAATTCTTCTGTATTAATTTCCGGACCAAGATTCATCGGTTTAGTCCAGGTACCGTTTTTTTGTTTAAAACTGACATAGAGATCATCGACTTTGCTGTTCTTTTTTTCACTGAAAGACATCACCAATGATTTTCCGTCAGTCGACAAATAACCGCAGTCAAACTGTCCTTTACTGATTTTAGCATAATCCGGGAATATCAATTTTATTGGGAGCAGACCAGCCTCTGGCAGTTTTTTTACTGGTAGAAAATCCACGGGTTTCGTAAACACCATTTTTGTAAGAACCTTTGATCAAAAGCGTATTACCATCAGGTGTAATGCTGTAAAGACTGTTATAATCCTCTTTGTTGAAAGGAGATGGTAACCTGCCGCGCAGGTGTCCATTTGTCGTTTTTCAAGTTCCGAAAACCAGATATCCTGGCTTCCTTTTGTCCCGTTTGTATTTTGCGGATGGCTTACCCTGGAAAAATAAATCGTTTTACCGTCCGGTGAAATGATCGGAGCAATTTCGTTGTATTCAGTATTAACCGTTTTTCCAAGATTTTCCAGCTGCGCCCAAACCGGCGATATTATCAGCGTAGAAAATATAAAAAGCAGAGGGACACGCATTTTTGTCAGAGGATATGGTGTGTTTTTTATAAAATAAAAACGAAATTTTTACTTCACGTTTTGAAATACAACGATTTATCCAGCGGCTTATTTTCTTATCATTTTGTTGTAAAATGCTTCCATTTTTTCAAGAAGTTCAGGAGCATTATCAGCTACCAGAAGTAATTCCCGGTTTTCAATATGTAAAAATCCTTCTTCAACTATCTTATCCAAATGAGCAAGTAGATGATCGTAAAAGCCATTGATATTTAAAAGCCCGATCGGACCTTTAAATATCTTCAATTGCGACCAGGTAAGTATTTCAAATAATTCATCCAATGTTCCAAACCCGCCGGGTAAAGCGATTACTCCATCTGAAAGCGAAACCATTTTTGCTTTACGCTCATGCATGGTTTCAACAAAATGAAGTTCTGTCAAAGTTTTATTTGCAACTTCCAGCTGTGCCAGAAAATTAGGAATAATTCCGGTTGCAGAACCTTCATTTTCCATAGCACCGTCAGAAACCCGGCCCATCAGGCCCATATTTCCGCCACCGTAGATCAGTTTGATATTTTTCTTTGCCAGTTCGTGGCCAAGTTCGTAGGCTTTTTCACTATAAATGGCTTTTGAACCAAAATTTGAACCGCAATAAACTACTATGGATTGCATTATATCTAATTTAAAAAACGGCAATATTTATTTAAGAATTTCTTCCGCCAGCAATTTGAAATCGAGTTCTCCAAAAGTTCCGGAGCTCATTAACAGCAAGTTGGTATCTTTCCATTCCTGGTCTTTCAGAAAGTCGGATAATTTTTTACTGTCCGTAAAAACATGTAAGTCCTCACGTTTGAATGCTTCTCTGATATCTGTTTCTGTTATAGGTTCCAGTCTTTTATGTTCAACCGTTAAAGGATTGTAAGTAAACGATCGCAACATCAGCCGCATTTAATTTTCTACGGTATTGTTTCAAAAAGGTTTTATTAAGACTGCTGAAAGTATGCAATTCCGCGCAGGCAACTAATTTACGATCAGGAAACTGTGCTTTTACAGCAGCAGTTGTAGCTTCAACTTTTGACGGAGCATGAGCAAAATCCCTGTAAATATTCACGCTATTATTACTTCCAAGCAATTCCATTCTTTTGGAAGCACCTTTGAATGACTGGATCGCGGCATAAAATGCTTCATCAGTAAGACCAAGTCTCTCGCAAATTGCTTTGGCGCCACTGATATTTTTCATATTGTGTTCACCAAAAACCAGAACGGGAACATCGCCCTGATCCGCGGTTACCAGGAACGTACTTGCCATTTTCAATTTTATATGGATGTGCTTCATAAGGAACACTTACTACATCCGGCACGTTCTTTTTGGCCGATTACATCCAGCATATCATCGGTTTGGTCAAAAACAATGGCACCGGCTTTTGGTATAGAATCAGCGAGTAGTTCAAACTGTTTTACATAAGATTCCCAGGTTGGAAAAACATTGAAATGATCCCAGGCAATACCGCTGATAAGTGCCATATGTGGCTGGTAATGCATGAATTTTGGTGTTCTGTCCAGCGGTGACGTGAAATATTCATCTCCTTCAATAACGATAACCGGAGCATCATCCGAAAGCTTGACCATATTTTCAAAACCTTCAATCTGCGCTCCGACCAGATAATTGAAAACGCGTTTATTGAAATTCAGAACATGCAGAATCATGGAAGTAATGGTCGTTTTACCATGACTTCCGGCAATGACCACACGCTGTTTATCTACACTTTGTTCAAAAATATATTCAGGATAAGAATAAACTTTGATACCCAATTCCTGTGCTTTTTTTAATTCAGGATTATCTTCCCGGGCATGCATTCCCAAAATTACGGACTTCAAGATCGGCCGTTATTTTTTCTGGAAACCAACCCGTTTCGGGTAGCAAAAGATTATGTTTTGCAAGACGACTTACTGACGGTTCGTAAATTTCATCATCGGATCCGGTGACAATGTAACCTTTTTGATGTAATGCAATGGCAAGATTGTGCATGACGCTGCCGCCTATGGAGATAAAATGTATTTTTCTGGATGAAGTATTCTGACTCATTATTTATTATCGTAATGGCTGATTCGAAGCGAAGTTACTAAGAATTGATGTTTGGGCAAATGACAGTTGAACTGCGCCTGGTAAAAATAGTCAAACCTGAACGTAAAAAGCGGCTATCCATTTTAAAGGCAGCCGCTTTTTCAAAAAAGTTTTGTATTAATTATCCTCTTTTTACAAATTTTTGTGTTTCCTGCGAACCACTTGTATGCACAAGCCGAAGTACATAAGTACCAGGAGTAAGTTCGCTTACATTGATTTCAGGTCCTGCTTTATTATCAGATTCATAAATAATAGCACCGGAAAGATTAATTATCTGTACTTTATCAATTTTACTCCAATCGTCAGCCGTAATGGTTAATTTATTTATAGCAGGATTTGGATAAGCTACTGCAAGATTCCCCATTTCAAATATCACACTCTGAATACGGCTGTACGCATAAGAGCCATCGTTATCAATCATTTTTAACCGATAAAGATTTTCGCCGTTTACAGGTTGTGCGTCCGTAAAGGAATATTTCGAAAGTGTCTGATTTGTTTCTCCATTTGATTTTACACTTCCCAGAACATCCCAGTTTTTACCTTCTGTGCTGTGTTCTATTTCAAAACGGTCGCTGTTTGTTTCCATTGTGGTGGCCCAATTTAGTAAAGCGACTTTTTCCGCTTTTGTTGCCGTGAAACTGGTTAAAGTTACTGGTAACGGATTCCCAACAACTATCGAAGTCGTGGCTATTTTCGCGCTGCAACCATCACGATTAGTTTTTACCGTATACATATAAGTCCCGTCTACCATAGGAGCCTGTATATCAACAGATGATCCGGTTTTATTAACAGCACCTTCACCATTCCAGCTATATTTTATGCCATCACACTCTCCACCATCGCAATTTATAGACAGCGTGGTTGTTTTTCCAGCCGCAGGTTTATCATCAGATGTATTTGCCTGAACTGTAAAGGTACATGGCAGCAAATCAGTGGTATCCCAAATATTATCCCAGTAACCGTCGTCAGACATTTTAAATGATTTTGGAGTAATATCTGTGATTGACCAGGAATTTCCTCCTGTATCATTCCATTGCTGAAATAAAAATTTGTCAGTAAATACGGTGGGGAAAATATTGATAGGAGCAGAGGCAGCGCGTGCCGGTGCTTTATAATTACGACCAACGTACTGGGATTTAAGTAAAGCAAGCGTTGGAGCTAACTGATTCATTGCCTGATCGGTATAGTACATGGCTATATGAATATAATCTGCTCCATGTTTGTAACCTCTCGGCATCCATTCGTAAGGGATATTCCAGTTGATTCCTGAGCCGCCACCGCCGGATTGTTCTCCCAAATCTTCCGGATCAAATTCAATCGCTGCTATTTTATTGGGGTTTGTTCCTTTAAGTACATCTAGTGCCAATATTTTTTTCTGGAGGTCATACTGATTTGTTCCGTCGGACGTATAAATGCCATCCGCCAATTCCAGCGCCAAAGGCAGTGTACTGTTATGAAGATGTGACAAATTTCCCTGTGGTGTTCCAAAATCGGAAACAAAGTATAGTACTTTGATCGACGGGTTGCGGTTTTTTACAGTTTTGTAAAAACCCTGGAATTTTTTCAAAAGTCCCCAACCGGCAAAACGATGTAAATCCCTTCCCATATCGGAATTGTAATTTCCATCCGTAGGCTGCGGAGCCGTACTGATAGCAAATTTTTGACTTCCCCATGTTGCCGTAGTTTGATTTGGAAAACGGATCGGTAAAAATTTTGTTCTCCATGCTTCCAATGCTTTTTGTTCGAAAAATCCCGGATCCGGGCCGGAGCTACCGCTGTTAAAAGGAATTGCAAATTCTTCGGCAGGACTGTTACCCATTTCAACATATAATAATTGCGGATAATAATCCTTTATCTGCGTCAGTACGTCATCCACAAAAGCGTTAAACCGGGTTTGTGCATAATCCGAAAAAATAGATGGACAGGCATATGAGATTTCTGACCTTACAAGGGTTCCGTTTTTAGTCTGAGCAATATCTGATGCGCCAAAGTAAGTATCGTTCCAATATCCGGGGCGTTGATAGGGAAAGTGAAGAGCAAACTTCATCCCTGGCCTTAGGCCTGTGATTGCTTTTACGGCTGCTACCATTTTGGCACGTTGATAATTTCCAGGAGTTGGTTCATATTGATTCCACTCAATATGCAGACGAACCGCAGAAACGCCGGCATCCTGACCATTGTAGGTTAGATTCGCAAATCTTTTGATATAAGTCCATTGTTCACTGTTAATACCATTGGCCTCATCCTTATTAAAACCATAACCTGTTGTGTTCAAAATGATTTCGGGTTGAGCCGAAAGTGTTGAACTGCACAAGCAAAAAATGAAAATAATGATAAAACCTGACTTTAAACTCTTTACTATTTGAGCTAAGTAAAGATGAGATAAAAGGTAGTTGTTCCCGCACATATAATCGACCGTATTGTAAGTGGATTGAATCTTTCCGCTTTTAAACATACTACATAATCGTAGAATTTATACTATCGATGTAGTTGTATACTATACGTCTAAGTAATGTGAATCGATCAGTTAATTTTAAATTTTGCATAAAAAAGCACTTTTTTATGCTTAAATATTCAAAAAATACAATACAATATGCTTTAAGTTTTAAAAAAATTATTTTACAGGAATTTAAAAAAAATGAGAAAAAATTTATTCAACGGTAAAAAGATAACGTAAAATTATTGTTATGGTCAATAAATTTGGTGTAGAATAAAGTTATAAAATAAAAGGCGGCTCACTTGATAGTGGCCGCCTTTATTATTTGAAACAGGTTGTAACTGACTATACCAGTTTTTTATATTTAATACGTGTTGGTGTTGCCTCGTTGCCTAATCTCTTTCTTCCGGTTTTCTTCATATTCTGAGAAGTTTCCTTCAAACCAGTAAACCTGGGAATCTCCTTCAAAAGCCAGAATATGTGTTGCAACACGATCCAGGAACCACCGGTCGTGGGAAATGATTACGGCACAACCTGCAAAGTTTTCCAGACCTTCTTCCAGTGCACGAAGTGTATTGATATCCAAGTCATTGGTAGGCTCATCCAGCAAAAGAAGATTTCCGCCTTCTTTCAATGTCATAGCCAAATGAACACGGTTTCGTTCTCCACCGGAAAGTGTTCCTACTTTTTTCTCCTGATCACCACCGCCGAAATTAAAGCGGCTTACATAAGCGCGTGCATTGGATTGTTTGCCCGCCATCATGATCCAGTCGTTTCCGTCTGCGATGCTTTGATAAACCGTTTTGGCAGGATCCAGATTGTCATGTTCCTGATCCACATAAGCAAGCTGAACCGTATCACCGACATCGAAATGACCGTTCAATGGTTTCAATTGGCCGGTAATCAGTTTGAAAAAGTGTGGTCTTACCCGCACCATTTGGTCCGATAATTCCAACAATACCATTTGGTGGCAATGCAAAATTAAGGTTTTCGTATAGCAAACGGTCGCCAAAGCCCATGGAAACATCGTGCGCTTCAATAACTTTATTTCCAAGACGTGGTCCGGCCGGAATAAAGATTTCCAATTTTTCTTCTTTTTCTCTTCCTTCTTCACCCAGTAATCTTTCGTAAGCTCCCAAACGTGCTTTGGATTTGGCCTGACGACCTTTCGCACCCATACGTACCCATTCCAGTTCGCGCTGCAAATGTTTTCTGACGTTTCGATTCTGTTTTTTCTTCTTTTTTCAGACGTTCCTGTTTTTGTTCCAGCCAGGAAGTATAATTTCCTTTCCATGGAATTCCTTCGCCGCGGTCCAGTTCCAGAATCCAGCCTGCTACGTTATCCAGGAAATACCTATCGTGGGTTACTGCGATTACAGTTCCTTTATATTGTCTTAAATGTTCTTCCAGCCAAAGTACCGATTCCGCATCCAAGTGGTTGGTAGGCTCATCCAGTAATAATACATCAGGCTGGCGAAGCAACAAGCGGCACAAGGCTACCCGGCGTTTTTCTCCACCCGAAAGTGTTGCAACCAGCGCATCAGAAGGAGGGCAACGCAAAGCGTCCATCGCAACTTCCAGACGGTTGTCCAGATTCCAGGCGTCAGTCGCGTCCAGTTTTTCCTGAACCTCACCCTGTCTTTCCAATAATTTGTCAAAATCAGCATCTTCCTCACCGAACGCCTCATTGATCTTGTCATATTCTTTTAAAAGATCTACAATTTCCTGTACACCTTCTTCCACAACTTCGCGAACGGTTTTGGTCGGATCCAGCTTTGGTTCCTGTTCCAGCATGCCAACAGAATAGCCGGGAGAAAACACAACGTCCCCCTGAATGTCTTTATCTATACCTGCTATGACGCGTAAAAGTGTAGATTTACCTGAGCCGTTTAAACCTAATACCCCAATTTTAGCACCATAAAAAAAGGATAAATAAATATTTTTTATGATATGTCGGTTGGGAGGAATGATTTTGTTAACCCCCGACATTGAGAAAATAATGGTTTCGTTACTCATTTTTTAGTTAATTTGTGCGTAACAAATATCGTTATATATCCCTACACTTAGCAGATAAAAAAATTGAAAGAATGGAAAATGCCACATTGAATGATGAATACGGCTATGTTAAAGACAGCAAAGTATTTTTAAAAGGGTATCTGGAATACCCCGACCGGCAAATTGGAGAAGTAAAAAGGACAGAACAGGAAGCGATCGATTATTTCAAAAATCGTTTTACTATTGTCCTGAACAAAGTAGAACAACTGGAACAGGAAATTGATGAAGCGCTTAACAAAGGTTCTTACTTGACAAAGCTGATACAGTTGCAACGAAAACTGAAAGTTTTGATGCACTTGGGGATTTTGTTCCTTTGTTGGAAAGACTTGAAGAAAAGGAAGAGTATCTGAGAGGTTTAATTGAGGTTAATCAATTAAAAAACCTTGAAATCAAACGTGCACTGATTGAAGATGTGAAAGTAGCGGCTGCCATTGAAGATTATGCTGCAGCAACGGATCAGATTCAGGAGATTAAAGCCAAATGGATTCGTACCGGTCCGGTGGAAAAAGAATTTCAGGAAGAAGTTGAAACTACTTTTCAGGAAATTCTGGACAATTTCTTCCAGAGACGCCGTGATTATTTTGACGAGCAAAACAAAATTAACCAGGAGCGTATCGAAGAATACGAGCGTCTGATCAAAATCACGAAAACGCTGAGTTATTCCACGTGATCTTGACGATGCTTATCAAAAGGCACGGGAAGTGCGGAATGCCTGGAACAATGTGGGAGAAGTTCCTCCAAAACGATTCTTTCAAGGTAAATAAGGCTTACCGCCACTTCCTTGAAATTATTTTATGACAAATATAATCTTGCCAAAGGTATCGAACCGAAAGTACGTGTTGACCCGCGAATTGTTGAACAACAAACATTGCTTGCAGCGCGCTGAAACTTTGTTGAGACAACAGGATATCGTAGAAGCATCGCAGGAAGCAAAAGTGTTGTTGAGCAAATGGAAGGAAATTAAAATTCCTTTCAAACTGGCCGACAAAGAACTGGCTGAACGTTTCCGTTTGTTTGTGACAAGATTTTTGAGCTAAGTTATCTGGCCCGTGTGATCAGCCGTAAATATCCTGCATTTGAAATGAAAAGCCAGGAAGAACAGCTTCGCACGAAATTGAGAGAACTGGAATGGCTTGCCAAACGCGAAAAAAGCGATCTTGAATTCGCGATTATCGAATTTGACAGAACCGCTACCGGCGATCCTGAGCAAGACAAACAGGCACAGGGACGTATCAATATTCAGAAACGTAAAGTTGCAATGAAAGAAAGAATTTTGTCTGAATTTGAAAGAAAGTTGAAATCAATCACCAACTAATTCTTTCATTGACGATTTTCTGATAATAAGATTAGAATGTAAGCACCCTGGTTTCGAAAGCGGCCGGGGTACTTTTGCTTTCTATAAGGTCCAGTAATAAGGTAGCGTGCCAGTTGTCCCATTTCAAAAGAAGGCTGCGTCACAGAACTAAGCGGCGGATCCAGCAAGTGAAGAAATGGCAAGATCGGAAAAGCCGACAACAGCCACATCATCCGGCATCCGGTAACCCAGCTGGCGCAAAGCCCAGTGAACGCCAATAGCGATCCGGTCGCTTGCTGCAAAAATTGCATCCGGGCGATTTCTTAATGCCATTAGCTGATAAGCTCGTTCAGTTCCGCCTGCCTGGTTATATTCGCTGCTGCACCACCCATTCATCCTGAAATTCAATGCCATTATTTGTCAATGCATCCTGATAACCCTTCAATCTGTTACGGCTGATGGAAACGGTTTGCCGGGCCGGCAATATGTGCAATTTTTTTGCAGCCGCGACTGATCAAATGTTCCGTAGCTTCATAAGCGCCTTTATAATCATCCACCCGCACTTTATGACTTGGCATGGTTTCGCTCACCCTGTCAAAAAATACGACAGGAATTCCCTGTTCCTGTAATGCTACAAAATGATCATGATTTTCTGTCTGACTGGAAATGGAAACGATCAGTCCATCGACGCGCCTTGTTGCAATATGCCTGGTATCAGCCAATTCCCGTTCATAGCGATTCATGACTTTGGTAAATCATCGTATGATAACCACGGCTGTAAGCAATATCTTCAACACCACCGATTGCCGTAGAGAAAAATGCGATTGGCAATATCCGGCACAATAATACCCAATGTTTGCGTCCGGTTTTTCAGCAAACTCAATGCAATCGGATTGGGAGAATAATTGAGTGATTCCGCCAGTTCGATCACCTTCTTCTTTGTCTCTTCACTAATTTCCGGACTATCCCGCAGTGCTCTCGAAACCGTTGATTTGGAAACATTTAACTGTCTTGCTATTTCCTTAATGGTAATCGACGCTTTTCTCATAAAGAAGAGGATATCAGAATAATGCAATTGTAATATTTAATCTTTGAAATGCACCAGAGTGAATGTTGGGCACAAATTACAAATTATTTGACTCAGTTCCGGGAAAAATTGCGATATCCGGGAACGGTTTCGGGAACGGTTGCGTAAATATATTGATTTTTTTCAAGATTTATTTTTGTATATCAACGAACCAATCACTAAACTAGACGAACAATAGCAGCTAGTTGCACTGAACGGTGCGTACAATAATCCAGGAATTTTTCTATAATTAACCTATACCAAATGTTGATGGAAACGAAATCGTTTACTAATGCATTACCAGCTGCCTATTCTCAGAAAAGTCTTCTGGAAAATCTGTTTGGTAAGGTAGTCGCCAATGGAGATTATTATGCTTTTCGTGAATTGTTTACACATCACTACCGGTCGCTTTGCAATTATGCGATGCGGGTAGTGGTTACACGAGAAATTGCCGAGGAAGTGGTTTCGGATGTGTTTGTAAAACTTTGGAAAAACCGGGAACAAATTGAAGTACATACTTCTTTTCAGGCCTACATATACAGAGCGGTGAGAAATCAGGCACTGGATTATTTGAAATTAAGAATTCATCGTCAAAACGAACGCGAATCGCTTGATCAGTGCAATGGAATCTGACGCACGCCGATCATTATACACCGATTGAAGAAATGGCTTTTAACGAATTTTACGAACGTGTTGAAGGATGTATCCAGGATTTGCCACGACAATGTCAGGTTATTTTCAGGCTGAGCCGTGAAGAAGGTTTGCGCTACCGTGACATTGCAGAGACGTTTGCAAATTTCGGTAAAAACCGTAGAAACACAAATGAGCCGGGCCTTGAAAGTGTTGCGTGAAAGAGTTCCGGAGCATAGATTAGTAGCGTAAAGGCTTTCGGCTATCAGCTGTCGGCTTTCGGCTTTTGTCAGACTAATTTGTAGAATCCTAATTACTTACAATTTTTTATCAAAAGGAATAAATTTATAATAAATGCTGTTAACTTGAAGCTATATTGACATGATCAAAAGCTGATTGCTATTGGCTAAAATAGCTCAATAATTTTTACTACTAAATCCGCTGAGAAGTTGAAAGCCAGAGGTTGATTGCCGAAAGCTGACAGCCGACAGCCATTAATCTATGTCATTAGAACAAACTTGGCGCTGGTTTGGCCCAAATGATCCTGTTTCGTTGCAGGATATCCGTCAGGCGGGAGCCACCGGAATTGTATCCGCTTTGCATCATATTCCCAACGGCGTTGTCTGGGAAATCGATGAAATCCTGAACCGTAAAGAAATTATTGAAGCGGCGGGTCTAACATGGTCGGTCGTGGAAAGTGTTCCGGTTCATGAAGCGATTAAAACCCGGACCGGAGATTTTGAAAAATATATTCAGAATTATCAGCAGTCGCTTATCAATCTGGGCAAATGCGGAATTGATACGGTTTGCTACAATTTTATGCCGATTCTGGATTGGACAAGAACAGATCTGGATGCGCCGATGCACGACGGTTCAACCGGTTTAAGATTTGACGCAACGCAATTTGCTGCATTTGATCTTTATCATATTAAGAAGAGAAGACGCAGAAAATCAATATAGTGAAGAGCAAAAAACGGCTGCATTAACCTGGCTCGAAAAAGCCAGCGGAGATGACGTTAACAAGCTGACACGAAATATTATTGCCGGTTTACCTGGCTCTGAGGAAAGTTTTACAATTGAAGAATTTCGTCAGGTTTTAAGTACTTATAAAAATGTCGGAGATCTGGAATTGCGTACACATTTGTACCAGTTTATTCAGGCCATCGCACCAGTTGCGGAAGCCGCAGGAATAAATCTGGCCATTCATCCCGGACGATCCTCCATATCCGATTTTGGGCTTACCACGTGTGGTAAGTACAGAAAATGATGCAACTGTTATTATTGGAAGCCTATGACAGCAAGGCGAACGGACTTTGTTTTTGTACCGGTTCTTATGGCGTAAGAGTTGATAATGATCTTTCAGGCATGGTAAACCGTTTGGGTGATAAAATAAATTTCATCCATTTGCGTGCTACAAGCCGGGAACCGGATGGAAGTTTTTATGAAGCCGATCATTTGAATGGTGATGTGGATATGTATGCTGTGATGCATGCTTTGATTTTGGAACAAAAAAGAAGGATTTCTGAAAGACAGAACAGATTTAAGAATGCCTTTCCGCCCTGATCATGGTCACAGAATGCTGGATGATTTAACCGCTACAAAACGGATGAATCCTGGTTATACTGCCATTGGAAGATTACGCGGACTAGCAGAATTGCGTGGTTTGGAGATGGGAATCGAAAGAGGATTATAATTTTTTTCGGGTAAGAATCAGAAATTGTCGTCATAGAAATGCAACGATAAATTGCTTTTAACCGACGAACGATATATTATTTAATCAGCAATGATAGCCACAAATACGACCGCACAGAAAACGTTTATTGACGAAGATTTTCTCTTACGTTCCGAAACTGCACGCATATTATATCATGATTATGCGAAAGAAATGCCGATCATTGATTACCACTGTCACCTGCCTCCGGATCAGATTGCTGCAGGACAAGCAGTTTGAAAACCTGACGCAGATATGGCTTTACGGTGATCATTACAAATGGCGTGCGATGCGTGCAAATGGCATCAATGAAAAATATTGCACAGGAAATGCCAGCGACTGGGAAAAGTTTGAACAATGGGCTGCAACCGTTCCGTACACGATGCGTAACCCGCTGTATCACTGGACACACCTGGAATTGCTGCGGTATTTTGATATTGATATCCTGCTGAATAAAGATACAGCACGCGAAATTTATGATGAATGTTCTGACAAATTAAAACAGAAAGATTTCAGTGTTCGTAAGTCTTTTGCGCCGGATGAATGTGAAGGTGATTTGTACAACAGATGATCCGACGGATTCTCTGGAACATCATCAGATCATTGCAGACAGCGATTTAGACATAAAAGTATTGCCAACTTTCCGTCCGGATAAAGCGATGTTATTGATCGATTCTCCGGCAGAATTTCAAGCAATATCTGAACAAATTATTTGAAGTTGCCGGCGTATCAAATGGCAGTACTTACGAAGATTTACTGGCTGCATTAAAAAATCGTCACGACTTTTTTGCTGAAATGGGCGGACGGTTATCAGATCACGGTCTGGAACATATTTATGCTTCTTTTGATGAATCTGCGGCGCGCACAGCATTGGCAGAAACGTTATCAGGAAAAACCAGTTCCGCTGAGTTGCGTACCGCTTTCAAATCGGTTTTGTTATATGATCTTGCCAAAATGGATCATAGCAAAGACTGGGCGCAACAGTTTCATTTGGGCGCATTGAGAAATAATAATTCCCGGATGTTAAGTACGCTCGGACCGGATACGGGCTGGGATTCTATCGGAGATTATAGTCAGGCACAGGCATTATCCAAGTTTTTGAACAAACTGGATTCTACAGATCAATTGGCAAAAACAGTTTGTATAACCTCAATCCGGGTGATAATGAAGTACTCGCAACGATGACCGGAAATTTCAATGACGGAACGGTACCCGGGAAAATGCAATTTGGCTCAGGATGGTGGTTTTTGGATCAAAAAGATGGTATGGAGAAGCAAATGAACGCACTTTCCAACATCGGACTTTTGAGCCGTTTTGTAGGTATGCTGACCGATTCCAGAAGTTTCTTGTCTTACCCGCGTCATGAATATTTCCGCCGGATACTTTGTAACCTGATTGGTAACGATGTTGAAAACGGAGAATTGCCAAAAGATCTTCCCTGGCTTGGAAAACTGGTTCAGGATATTTCTTATAACAATGCCAAAAATTACTTTGGTTTTTGAAGGTAGGTAATTGTTTTCAAAACCTTCTTGCAGAAAGCCGGTCTGATTTTGGAAATCGGCCGGCTTTTGGTATAACTTAGCGGTCAGTAATTTAAATGCTATTCCGGTATTGAAATAAATGCTGACCTAACCATTTCTGATAAAAATTGAATAAGTAATTTATGTCTAAAATAGTAACCTTCGGGGAAGTTTTAATGCGTCTGTCAACCCCCGGCTTTTCCCGTTTTGAACAAGCAAGACAATTGGACGTTACCTATGCAGGCGGTGAAGCAAACGTAGCTTCTGCGCTCGCTTATTGGGGTCATCACACGGCGCACGTAACCCGTTTTCCGGATTCTCCGATCGGGCGATCAGCTGCACAATATCTTCATTTTCATGGTGTTGATATTTCCAATATTATTTATGGCGGTCCGAGAATGGCCGTTTATTTCCTGGAAACCGGCGCTGCTTTAAGAGCAAGCCAGATTGTTTATGACCGTGCAAATTCTTCTCTGGCCACTATTGATCCAAGCGAATTGAATTGGGACGAAATATTGAAAGATGCCGACTGGTTTCACTGGGCAGGTATTACACCTGCACTTTCCCAGGGTGCTGCGGATGCTTGTCTGGCCGGGATTGAGGCTGCACGAAAAAAGGGAATAACCGTTTCAGGAGATATTTTTTACCGCGCCAATTTGTGGAAATATGGTAAAAAACCTTCTGATGTACTTCCTGCACTTACTGCCGGAACGGATATTGTAATTGCCAACCGCGAGAATATCAGCGAAATATTTGGCATTGAAGGGAAAGATTTTGTTGAATCCTGTGTTAATCTAAAAGCAGCTTTTCCACAAGTAAGCCGCGTGATTGATACAAAAAGAACTTCTATCAGCGCAACGCATAATTTGCTGAGAGCCTATTTGTGGAACGGAGAATCAGTACTTGGAAACGGCAGATATTGATATCAATCCGATTGTGGACAGAGTAGGAGGAGGAGATGCATTTATTGCAGGATTGATTCACGGATTAATCTCTTTTAATGATGAACAAAAAGCACTTGGAATTTGGCGTTGCCGCTTCTGCTTTGAAACATACCATTGAAGGTGATGCGTTGATTTCAACGGTTGCCGAAGTTGAAGCAATCCGTCAGGGAGAAACTTCGGGAAGAATCAGAAGATAGGCTATAAAGATACCGAGTACCGAAATAATTACGAAAACAAGAGATTGGTCTGTAATAAGGTGCAGAGCACCAAAATATTTGTAGAATCAGATAAGATATATCTCAAACAATAGGTGCAGAGCACCGTAATATTTGTAGCAATCGAATAAGTAAATCTGGAAATCAAAGGTGCAGAGCACCGCAATAACCGGAAACCGAAAATTTGAAAATAACATTATGGCAACAATAGATAAAGATACCACCATCATTTTGATGAATGAAACCGGCTTGTTGCCTCTTTTTTATCACGCAGATATTGAAGTAGCAAAGGCAGTTTTAACAGCCAGTTATAAAGGCGGAGCCCGCGCATTTGAATTTACAAACCGCGGAGAAAATGCTTATGAAGTTTTTGTAGACTTAATCGCTTACAGCCTTGAAAATCTTCCGGGATTAGCATTGGGAATTGGTACCGTTTACGACGCTGAAACGGCTCAGAAATACATTGATGCCGGTGCGGATTTCGTCGTTGCACCTTTTACAAATCCGGAAGTGGGACAAGTTTGTCTCAAAGCAAATATTCCATGGATTCCGGGAATTGCTACACTAACCGAAATTTTCCATGCCTTGAAAGGCGGAGCAGAAGTAGTAAAATTATTTCCTGGTGAAGTTTACGGTTCTGCTTTTGTAAAAGCGGTTAAAGGTCCGATGCCGCATGTTAAAATTGTGGTGACGGGTGGTGTTTCTCCAACGAAAGAAAGTATTGAAGAATGGTTTGGCGCCGGTGCTTATGGTGTAGGAATGGGTTCAAATCTTTTCCCCAAAAATGTGATCAGCGAAGGGAATTATGCCTGGATTGAACAAAAAGTGGCTGAAAGTATTCAGTTGATTAAGGAGTTTCGGGCGAAAGTTTGATTAAAATAAATTATAATTTTAAAAGTGCAGTGAGTTTGTCTCATTGCACTTTTTGTTTTTTAATACTCCAAAATTTCACTCAACCGAACAGAAAAATCAACCAAAACATTTTCACCAAAAAGTCAATTCGTCAAAAGAACATGTTTTAAGCTCTTCACCGGATTTGTAGATATAAGTCAGTTGCTCTTCTGTTGAAACAAGCCATGCAAGCCTCACACCGTTTTCAATCCATTTCAGCATTTTAAATTGAAGATCTTTTAGACTATCAGTATCAGATTTCAATTCAATAACAAAATCCGGCGCTAAATGTGGAAAAGATTTCTTTTCAGACATAGATAACGCATTCCATCGATCTAGTCTTATCCAGGCAACATCAGGAACGCGCATGGAGGAATCTGTCAGGAAAAAGCCGGTACCTGATCCCAATATTTTGCCAGATTTATCTTTTCTATTCCAAATCCCAATTTCACCGATTAACTCACTTTTATTCGCGCTTTTTATCGATGAAATAGAAAGCATTTTGATGAAAAGCTGGCCATTTTGGTCTCGTTCAATAATTAAATCCGGATTGGCCAGACTTAATTCGAGAAGCTCTTTATCCGAAAAGGCCTGAATGCCTGGAATATTTAATGGAATGATCATGATGATTATTTTAAGCTCCCAAAAACTCCAAATGCTTCAGAGCCGCCCGTAATTCTGTATATGTCACATCCTCACTTAATGCTGCTTTTGCTTCATTTAAAGTAACCTGCTTGTTTTCCATAAAATAGTCAATCACTTTATTGATCTTCTCTTTTGGGAAAATGTCGAAAATATCCAGCTCGCCGGTTCCGATATAATGTGCCAGATGTGTTTCAATTGTAGTTACACCAAAACCTCTTTCCTCTGCAATTTCTTCAACCGTTTTTCCGGAATTGAAAAGATCAAAACTTACTTTTTTTGTATCCGCTTTTTCTTTGGTCAGTGTAAGCTGCGAAGTATTTTTTTCAATCTGGTTTTGTTCACAATATGTAATGATCATGGTTACCAGCTCTTTTCCAAATTGCCTGACCTTCGTTTTTCCAATTCCTTTAACGGCTTCAAGTTCTGCCAGGGTTGTTGGTAATTTTGATACCAATTCTTCCAGTGCTTTTTGTGGGAGAATGATATAAACAGGAACATCTTTTTCGGTCGCAAGATTATTCCGCCAGTCGCGAATGGTTTTATATAACTCGGCGTTTGGAATATTTTTAAGTGCCGCAGCTGCTTTTGTAACGGGTGTTACTGTTTTTATACTAACCTTGAAATCAATATCAGCGTTGGACTTAGCCCGCAAATAAGTCGCTACATTGAAAGTGTCTTTACATGCTTCCATAACGGTCCTTTTTATAAATACAGCCCGCTGAAAATTTTCCAGAGCCTGTTCCACTACTTTTTTTACAGCAATATTATCAACATCGATTTCAAGCGCCACGACTTTCCGGATAAATAGATTGTTCGATTTTGTCATAAAAATAAACGCAGCCTTTTTGCACTCGGGCATTCAGATTTTCATTTTCTTCCGGCAAACCAGCTTCGACAAAAAACTGGTTTAACTGATTTTTAAATTTATCGGAAACAATAAAAATATCCTGATCCGCCGTGGCCTGGATTAATTTTAAAGTGATAGTGACCGAATTGTTAATTACATTTTCATGCTCCGCCACAACCCTGTTAAGTCTTGAAAAAGCATATTTCATTTCACTGAAATCAAATAATTCAAGTAACAGCGAACGCTGAAAATTCATTTTCGAATTTGTAAGCTGATCACTGTCCGGTTCATTTGCGCTGGCATCTTTGGTGTAAGCCGCTACCGTCCCGTCGGTTTTTACACTGTTTTGAGAAATTGGTGTACGTAAAACCATGCCTTCAAAACTTTTACAACGGCTCAACGCAACATAAACCTGTCCGTGTGCAAAAGAATTATTCGCATCAATAATTGCCTTTTCAAATGTCAATCCCTGACTTTTATGAATGGTAATTGCCCAGGCAAGTTTTAGCGGATATTGGATAAAACTGCCGATAACCTGCTCGTCAATTTCCTTTGTCTGCGGATTTAAAGCATATTTAATATTTTTCCATTCGGCCGGATGGACATCAATTTCGGTATAATCACCTTTACATTTTACAAAAATAGTATCATCGTCAAAACGCGTTACCGTACCAATTTTTCCATTATAATAAAGCTTGTCGCGCGAAGAATCATTTTTGACAAACATTACCTGCGAACCAATTTTCAAAGCCAGACTTTGCTCTGTCGGATAAGCAAATTGTGGGAAATCGTCATGGATTTGCGCTTCAAAATGCTTCGTTTTACCTTTCAGTTCTTCCAGTTTTTCGCTATTTATTTCCTGCGCAGTATTATTATGCGTTGTTAAAGTGATATAACCTTCGTCTTCTGCTGGTTTGAAATTTGGAATATAACGTTCATTCAAAGCGGCCAGACTAATTTTATCCAGCTGATTTTCACGGATTTTATTTAACAGATCAATAAAAAAAGTATCCGATTGTCGGTAAATATGTTTCAACTCAATCCGAACCGGATCTGTTTGTCTGAGTGCATTGCTGCTGAAAAAGAAAACGGTATCATAATACGGTTTCAGCATATTCCATTCTTCATCCTTAATAACTGGAGAAAGCTGATGCAAATCGCCGATCATCAAGCAATTGAGTACCACCAAATGGTTTATTCCGATCTTTATATTTTCTTAAAACTTCATCAATTCCATCCAGCATATCCGCCCGGACCATACTGATTTCGTCAATCACGAGCAGATCCAGACTTTTGATCAGGTTTATTTTTTCCTTGTTAAAACGGCTATAACGCTGCTCATTCGGATTGCTTTCAGGAATATACGGGCCGAATGGTAACTGAAAAAAAGAATGAATCGTTACACCGCCGGCATTAATCGCAGCAACACCCGTAGGTGCCACAATCGCCATTCTTTTATGAAGTGTCTTTTTAAGGTTATGCAAAAAAGTAGTTTTTCCTGTTCCTGCCTTACCGGTTAAAAAGATATTTTTATTGGTATTATGAACGAATTGAGCTGCTAATTCCAGTTGTGTGTTTTGCTCCATGACGGTTATTTGATTCCAATTATCACATTCTTATTTACTTTCTCTTTTCTTTAAACGTAATTGCTTACGCTATCAAAGAGCCAGTTTTTTTACCACTTCACAAATATATCACAATGAAAAACACATTACTATTCACATTCCTAATACTCATATCTTTTACAATTTTCGCTCAGGATATATCCGGGCAATGGAATGGAATTCTTAAAATTCCAGGTGCGCAGTTAAGACTGGTTGCTTAATTTTACGAAAACACCGACGGGATATAGTGCAACGTTGGATAGTCCTGATCAGGGAGTAAAGGGAATTCTGGTAAATACTGTTGATTTCAATAATTCTATATTGAAAATGACAATGACCAGCATTAATGCTGAATATAACGGTACTTTGGATGCTGAAAATAATTTTAAAGGAATTTTTAAACAAAATGGTCAGGCTTTTCCTCTGGATCTTTCCCGGGAAGATTGTCGAAAAAGCGGTCGTTGTCAGACCTCAGAATCCTGTTAAACCGTATCCATATTATTCGGAAGATGTAAAATTTGATAATGGAAAAGATAAAATTACCTTGGCAGGTACATTGACGCTTACCGGCAAAGGAAGGAAATTTTCCTGCTGTTATTTTAATTTCCGGAAGTGGTCCGCAAAATCGTGATGAAGAATTAGCTGGTCACAAGCCTTTTCTTGTACTGTCGGATTATCTTACTAAAAATGGAATTGCAGTTTTGAGGTATGATGACCGCGGAACCGCACAGTCGACCGGTGATTTTGATGCTGCAACAACCAAAGAATTTGCATCAGATGTGGAATCGGCCATCGCTTTTTTGAAAACCAGAAAGGAAATCAATAAAAAGAAAATTGGACTGATCGGACATAGTGAAGGTGGTTTAATAGCTCCCATGGTAGCTGCTGATTCCAAGGATGTTGCTTTTATTGTTTTGCTTGCCGGTCCCGGCATTACAGGTGAGGAAATTTTGATAAAGCAATCGCGACTTGATTGGAAAGGCTAATGGTTTAAGCGATGAAGTATCTGGATCAGGCAGATGATGACTGAACAAAAAGATTTATGGCATTTTAAAAGAGAAAACTGATCTGAATGAAATAAAAAAAGAGTTGACTATTAATTTTGAAGAAGCATTAAATCAACTTCCTGCTGCTAATCAGCCACCTGCCGATCAAAAAACTGCTTATATTTCACAGGCTGTTAATCGCATTGCGACGCCCTGGTTTAAATTTTTTGTAAGTTATGATCCTGCGCCAACTTTGGAAAAAGTGAAATGTCCGGTTTTAGCATTAAATGGAGCAAAAGATTTGCAGGTTCCTCCAAAAGAAGATCTTGGAAGGAATAAAAAAGGCTTTGGAAAAGGGTGGAAACAAGAATGTTACAATTAAAGAATTACCGAAATCTGAATCATCTTTTTCAGGAAAGTGACAACCGGTTCGCCGAATCGGAATATGAAAAAATTGAACAAACATTTTCGCCGATTGCTTTAACTGAAATTTCGGACTGGATCAAAATAATAGTTTTAAAATAATCAGATCATGATAATTCCTGCAATACTTCTTTCGGTAGTTTTTGTTTCAATGGGATTTCTGGTAACGAAAAATAACGCCAGATATATTCTTTCGGGTTATAACACCATGTCGGAACAGCAGCGGTCACTGGTTGACATTGATGGTTATTTGCAATTTTTTAAACAATTTCATCTATTTCTGGGGATATCTATTTTTGTTCTCGTGATGATTGTAGGCGTGTTCAATGCGAATTTAGCCGCCATTATTTTGGGAACTTATCCGCTATTGGCCTATTGTTATTTTGTATTAAAAGGGAATAGATATTTTCCCGATATTAAAAGCCGTAAGATTTGGACTAAGGTGACGGTCGTGATTTTATTTCTGACAACTTTTGGTGTTGGCTATCTTTTTTTCAATGGATTTAGAAATAGCGAAATATTACTGGAAGGAAATAATCTGGAAATAACGGGAATGTATGGTGAGAAAATCAGTCGGGACAAAATTCGGGCTGTCAAATTGGTTGATGAGTTACCGGAAATTACAATGAAGTCAAATGGTTTTGCGGCAGGAGATTTCAGGAAAGGTTATTTCAAAACAAAAGATGGAAAGACTGTTAAGCTTTTTGTGAATAAAAAGGCGAAGCAAATTCTGTTGCTTGATACAACGGACGGGGAAATTTATTTTAGTTCGAGTGAGGGGGGGATGGAGGATTTGTTTTTGAGGGTTGAAAAATGGAAGACGCTTAAGAATAAATAATTCGGCAAATATTTGTGTAGTTGCTACACATTCTTTATTTTTGATAAAATACACACACGGAAATATTATGAGTAAAAGCAGAAGAGTCAAGCTCATCGAAGAGATTGAAAATGAACTTTATATTATTGAACAAGAGCTTATTGATACACCAACCGCAATGAATGAGGAAGAATATTTAGAGCGGATTGAGAAAGTTAAAAAGCTCAGAATTACACTCGATTTTTTAAAGATGTTGTAAGTGATTGTTTAAAGTTTTCATCGTTAAATTAATTAAAATGGCTACTACTATAAATAAAATGTCAACAGCGGAGATGGATAGCCGCTTTGATAATATAGAAAAAATGATGACCGAAATTACCAAAAGTAAACTGGTCATTGCGGACAAAGAATATAATCTGGCTGAATGGATTACAACATCAGATTACGCGAAAAATAATCATTTGGCCATAGCAAGAGTCCATAACTGGATTTCCAGAGGTGTGATTCCAAAAGATTGTTTTATTGTAGTTCCAGAACTTAATCATTTAAAATTGATTAAAAACCAGTCATACGAAACGCGCGCTACCAAATAATTTGAGGCTTATAAAACCAAAAAACCGCTTGCTGATCATCAACAAGTGGTTTTTTAGTTATTAATAAATGTTAATTAATAATCGTTTCTTTCTTCGAAAGTAATTCCAGATTTTCAGTTACTGCATTTGAAAAACCAGGTAGAGAAGTCAGGTCAGCACCCCATAAGGAATCGTCACTCAATACTTTTTGAACCAGTTCAGAAAGTGTTTCAACAGCTTCCCACTTTTCTGCAAAATAGGCAGCTGAATCGCAACGGATCGGATACAGTTCACCATTTCGTTCACCGGAATAGATACCTTCCAGCAATTGCGTAGGTTTCATAAACAATAAAAATGCGGCAAATCCTTTGGCGAAAAGAACCGGAACTTCACTTGATTTTTGGTAGTGATTAAGAAGCGTAGGGATATTACGCATTTTCATTTTCGCTGTATACTGGACCGTAATATCGATTAGCTGGTGGCGGATAAAAGGATTTCTGAAACGGTCTAGAACCTGATTTCCAAATTCCTGTGCGCGTGCCGGATCAACTTGGTATGGAATGGCCGGAGCTAATTCTTTCAACATAACATCCGCAATAAATTCAGAGGTTTCAGGATTTTCCATGCTTTCCCGAACGGTATTCAAGCCATGTAAAAAACACAAACCCGAAGCCAATGTATGCGTTCCATTAAGCAACCTCAGTTTTAATTCTCTGAAAAGATCAATATTTGGTTCGATCACAACACCATTATCCGCCTGAGCAAAGCTCAAAACAGATTTTACATGCGCATCACCTTCAATGGCCCACAAACTGTAAACTTCTGAAACGATTAAAAGATCATCTTTGTAACCTGATTTTTCTGATAATTCCGCCACCGTTTCTGCATCAGGTTTTCCCGGAACGATACGGTCCACCAGTGAATTACAGAATTGATTATGCTGTTCAAGCCAGTTTATAAAATCATCTCCAAGATTATGTTCCTGTGCTTGTTTCAAAACAATTTCACGCAATTTGGTACCGTTTCCAACAATTAATTCCGTAGGAACAATCACCATTCCGGATTCTGCCGAGCCTTGAAAGGCTTTGAAACGCTCGAATAAAAAAGCAGTTAATTTTCCAGGAAAAGAGGTTGGGGGAGAAGCTTGCAAATTATCCTCTACAAACTGAATACCAACTTCTGTTGTATTGGAAATTACAATCTTCATTTCCGGATTATGCGCACATTCCAGGATTTCAGCCCAGTAATTACTTGCGGAAAGTGTTCTGCTGATCGCAGTATTAATTACCGTTTCATCAATATGTTCTCCGTTTTCAATGCCTCTTATGCCGTGAGAAAAAATATTTTTCTGCGTTTCAAAAGCATCGGCACTGCCTTGTGAAGTTGATTTTACAACGACAATCCGGCCATTAAAAATATTTTGCTGATTTGCTTTATTGACAAAATAATCAGGCAAGTCCACGTAAAAGTACGCCTGTACCAAACTGAATGATTTTTTCAGGTAAAGCCAAAAGTTTATCTAAGTCGGGATATAATTCAGGACGTTGTTTTAATAACTCGGGAGATAGCTGGGATACGGTCATTTTTGTAATTTTCTTGTTCATGAATATGACGCTTTTTCTTGGATCAAACCCCTAAAAAAAGAGGCACCGTTTTGGGCGCCTCTTTTGGATTAGTATACTGAAATAAATCAGGTTAACTTTTATACAGTCAATGTTACATAACCACTTTCTTCTTTTTCCTTCTTTTCGTCAGGAAAAACAAAAGTGGTAGCATTGGATACTTTTTCAGGAAGAAGCGCGATTTCTAACACTTCATCAACTTTATCCACATAATAGAAAGTCAAATCTTTGATATAGTTCGCCGGTACTTCTTCTACATCTTTACGGTTTTTTGAGCACATGATAATTTCTTTCACACCCGCTCTTCTTGCTGCAAGGATTTTTTCTTTGATACCACCCACAGGAAGTACTTTTCCACGTAACGTAATTTCACCTGTCATTGCCAGGAACGGACGAATTTTACGCTGTGTAAAAATCGAAGCCATTGAAGTTACCATTGTGATACCGGCAGAAGGACCGTCTTTCGGAACAGCTCCGGCAGGAACGTGAACATGCAGATCGTAATGATTGAAAAGACGATAGTCGATATCCAAGCTTATCAGAATGTGCTTTCAGGTAAGAAAGAGCAGTAATTGCCGATTCTTTCATTACATCGCCCAATTGGCCTGATAAAGTCAAACCACCTTTTCCACGGCTCAAACTGGTTTCAATAAAAAGGATTTCTCCACCTACCGAAGTCCAGGCCAGACCAGTAACCACGCCTGCAAAATCATTATCCTGATACAGATCTTTATCAAAAATCTCTGCACCCAGGAATTTTTCAACGTGTTCAATTTTTATCGTTTTAGGATATTCCTGATCCATCGCAACCGATTTTGCGATTTTCCGAACCAGCGTTCCTACTTTTTGTTCCAGATTACGAACGCCTGATTCACGGGTATATCCTTCAATAACACGCAAAAGTGCGGCATCATCAAATTTCACATCCGTCGCTTTCAAGCCGTGATCTTTGCGCTGTTTTGGCACAAGATAACGTTTGGCGATCTGCAATTTTTCTTCAATTGTATAACCCGTCATCTCAATAATCTCCATACGGTCACGAAGGGCCGGGTGAATGGTATCCAGTGCGTTGGCAGTAGCTACAAAAAGTACGCGGGAAAGATCGTATTCAACTTCAAGATAATTATCTGTAAAAGAAGAATTTTGTTCCGGATCCAAAACTTCCAGCAAAGCCGAAGAAGGATCGCCGCGATAATCCGAACTCACTTTATCAATTTCATCCAGAATGAAAACAGGATTTGCGGAACCTGCCTTTTTGATATTCTGAACAATTTTTCCCGGCATTGCGCCGATGTATGTTTTACGATGGCCGCGAATTTCAGCTTCATCATGCACGCCACCCAGCGCCATGCGGATATATTCGCGGTTCAGTGCTTTTGCTATGGATTTTCCAAGTGAAGTTTTACCAACACCGGGAGGTCCGTACAAACAAAGAATCGGAGCTTTCAAATTTCCTTTCAGTTTCAAAACAGCCAGATATTCAATGATCCGTTCTTTTACTTTTTCTAGTCCAAAATGATCTGCATCCAGCACTTTTTGTGCGCGGACAAGATCAAAATTGTCTTTTGTATATTGTCCCCAAGGCAAATCAACCAGTGTTTCCAGGTAATTTATTGTTACCGGATATTCAGGTGCCATTGGATTGATGCGTTGCAATTTGGCCAGTTCTTTATCAAAATGCGCACGAACAGTGTCCGACCATTTTTTCTGGCTTGCTTTCGGCACGGATATCGTCCATGATCGCGCTCCGGACTATCCATTCCAAGCTCGTCGTGCAAAACTTTAATTTGCTGGCGCAGGTAATAATCGCGTTGCTGCTGATCAATGTCAGAACTTGCTTTCGACTGGATTTCACGTTTCAATTCAAGCATTTCAATCTCCCGCATCATATACTGAAGCAAAAGAGTAGCCTGCTTGTGCCCGTTTCTTTCTTCCAGTAATCTTTGCTTGTCTGCTACTTCAACATTAATGTTTGAAGAAAGGAAATGGATCAGGAAAACAGGACTTTCAATGTTATCAAGCGCAATTCTGGCTTCCTGCGGAATTTCCGGATTCAGACGCATGATCTTATGCGCACCGTCACGAAGTGATTGCAAAAGTGCTTTGGATTCTTTTTTGGTAGGCGCAACAAATGAATCCTCAATTGCTTCAACTTCGGCAGTCAGATACGGATCTTCACTTAATAATCTTTTTTATCTCAAAACGCTGACGTCCCTGAACGATGATCGTAACATTTCCATCCGGAAGTGTGATCATTTTCAGGATGTGTGCAACCGTTCCGATTTTATGCAGGTCATCTGCGGTAGGATCTTCTTTATTTGGTTTGGCCTGTGTAACTGCACCCAAAATTCGCATGTTAATATCCGAATTACGGTATATTTTTTTGACAAGACGAATTGCTTTTTGGCGTACTACGGTAACCGGAATAACCATTCCGGGAAAAAGTACTGTTTGCCTGATTGGCAGAATGGCAAGTTCACTAGGTACTTCAAAAGGTTCATCAGAGCCCTCGGGACCACCCAGGGGAACAATTTCAAGGCTATCTAAATCCGAATCGGACATAAGAAGCCGACTATAGAAGTCAGAAGGTTCAAATTTCATAGGCATTCTGTCATAATGACAGATAATCTTTTCCCAATTTATAAATAATGACTTTCAAAAGAAAGGGATAAATACAACAAAATTGCCATGCCAACCAAATGTTGTCAGGCAAATTCTGAATAATCACCTTTTTTAAAGAGTTTGTACAGATTGTCCTTTTTTGTATAAAAAAGTTTTTGGTCCGGAAGGAAGTTTGAGATTCGTCATATTGACCTGATCATCAAATGTTTCCATTAAAATACTATTTTGAAGTTTCCAGCCTTCCGGATTTTCGGAAAATGGAATTTCAAGATAGATCCAGGTCGCATCGGCTTCTTCTTCTTTGCCGACATACTGGATTTCTGCTTTTTTCTGTGTGCTGGTTAAGGCAAAATGTTTGCGGATGTAACGCTCTACAAACGGATTATTCTGATCATTATTTTTAATGGTGAAAATACGTTTGTTATTATCTTCTGAAAGTCCTTTTTCCAGATCATCCGTAAAAATACGAATACTTATTTCAAAGGATTTTCCAGGCTTATCATACTTCATTTGCGTTACGCTTACATGATATTGATGTTTGGGCGCAAAAGAGCTTGACAGCCAAAAAATAAGGAGCAGAAAAGTGAGACGGGTGATCTTCAATGCAAACTTGTAAGAAGATGAGGATAATTTATAGCCTGGACCGGCTTACAGATATAAGCCGGTCCAGGGAAATATTTTTCTAAAAAACAGCTTTCCAGACGTCGTTGAAAATGGCGAAAGCCATTAATCCAAGTAAGCAATACCATACCCACTTTCTGAGCATTTTCAAGGAAAACATCAGAAGGTTTACGGCCGGAAATAATTTCGTAAGAAAGAATAACAGCGTGGCCACCATCCAAAGCTGGAATTGGCAAAGCATTCATAAATGCCAAAACCATGGAAAGCAAGCCGGTAAGATGCCAGAAACGGTTCCAGTCCCAAACGCCGCCAAACATACGTGCAATTCCGATCGGGCCGCTCAATGCTTTCGAAGCAGAAACTTCACCACGGAATATTTTACCAAAACCTTTAATGTTATTGAAAACAACGTTAAAAGCATTTTTTGTACCTTCGGAAATTGCCTGACCTAGTGTAAATTTAATTGTAGTAAATGTCAAAAGACTTTCAGGATACAAACCAATTGTTCCGTCTGGTGAAACTTTAAGATTGATATCCTGCTGTTGTCCTGCACGTTCAATTACAATTTTAGCTTCCTGTCCTTTTAGTTTTGGAAGCGTTTCCTGCAATTCATTATAATAGCGAATCGGAGTACCATTGATCGAAACAATTTTATCACCCGCTTTGATACCTGCTTTTGCAGCCGGCATACCCGGAACCAATTCTCTGATTTTGAAAGGCATTGCAGGCGTGATAAAACTCATTTTGTCATCACGATCCGCATCGGATAAGTTTTTCAATAAAGTTATTCGGAATATCAATATCAACTTCTTTTCCGTCGCGGTTACTGTGTAAGAACTGTTGCTTCCCAGAAACACATCTGATACTAACCACGTCGTTGAAATCGGTGTAAGATTTTCCATTCGCTTTAACGATTTTATCACCTGTTTCGAAGACCAATCTGCTTTCGCTAAATCACCTGCAACAATACCATATTTATTAACCTCGGCATTGGATAAAATCTTTTCTCCATCGATATATGCAAGTGACGATAAAGATGAAAACACCAACGATAACATTCACAATAATACCGCCAAGCATTACAATTAGTCGTTGCCAGGCTGGTTTTGAGCGGAATTCCCATGGCTGAGGATCTTTGCTCATCGCATCAGTATCCATGGATTCATCAATCATACCTGATATTTTCACAAATCCACCCAAGTGGAATTGCACCGATTCCATATTCTGTTTCTCCTTTTTGAATACTCCATACTTTCGGAGGAAAACCGATGAAGTATTTTTCAACACGCATACCAAACATCTTAGCGGCAAACATATGCCCCCATTCATGCAATCCTACCAAAATAGACAAACCCAGTATGAGTTGTCCGGCCATAATCAGGTACTCTAAGTATTCCATTCAGATCTTTGAAATTATTGAAAATTGATAATGGAAATTGAAAATTGAAGCTATTTCGCGGAGCGAGGTTGATTCTTTATTTTCAAAGATTAAACTTTTATTTTTCTTGCTAATACAAATAAACGTAAACTCGTACAGTAAAGTTACTCAAAAGGAGCAATTTCATTCAAAAACCTTTATGAACGGTAGTTTGACTATGATTTTTGTACTTCGATATCAATCCCCATCATGCGCATTAATTCAGATGCATTGAATGATTTACAAATTCCATCGTGTAGCTGGTAATCAAATTTAAGCTGTCCGTTTTCTACATCCGAACGGAAATGGAAGTTTTGAACATAGTTTTCAGTAGCTCCCCATTCTCCTAATTCCAGATCATGCGTTGAAACCAGTCCGGCTGAACTTTTCGCATGCAGCTGACGGATTAATGCTTCTGCGCCTTTATGTCTGTCGGCAGAATTTGTTCCTTTTAATATTTCATCCAAAAGATAAAAAACCGGAGATTCATTCTTTTCATCAGCCAGTTCCAAAAGCTGACGCAAACGTTTTAATTCAGCATAAAAAGAAGACGTACTTTCTTCCAGAGAATCCTGCGTGCGCATGCTGCTGAAAACGCGAAGAGGCGAGCAGGAAAATTTGGTTGCAGATACAACGGCACCCATTTGTGCCAGAACAAGATTTAGCCCGATGGTACGCAAAAATGTACTTTTTCCTGACATGTTGGAACCAGTCACCAAGAATCGTTTGTCCTAATCCATTCATGCCGAAATTATTGCTTATCCGTTTTTCTTTCGGGATAAGCGGATGGCCCATTTGGGTGGTTTCAATATAAACACCTTTTTCCCAGGTTACCTGCGGAACGGTTGAATCCGGGATAAGCAAAAGCATTTCCGGCCAAACTGTTCATCGCTTCCGTATCGGCAAGGACGTCAAGCCAATCGTGTAAATGTTCTTTGTGTTGTCTTTTTCCAGTTTTCCAAACCAGCCAGACAATGCAAATCCCACATCGTGGTGATACCGACGAAAATGGCAAAGAAAGGATGGTTTCTGTAATCCAGTCTTTCAAATAAAACACCTGCTTTTCTAAGTGAATGAGCGGCGCCCCGGATTAAAGTCTGGCGTTGTTTCCACCAGCGCGAGCGAAAAGGTGCAGCATCAGCGATATCTAATAAATCCGAATAAGCTGAAAGCGTAAAACCAAGCGCGGTGGTTCTGTTGACAATATTTTGTAATGTTTCCTGATAACGTCTGAGAATAACCAGATGCCAGGCAAGGCTCATAACCAATAACCAGCCAGGAATTAAACTTGCAAAAACGAGTCCACCTACAAGTAAAGTAACTAAGGGAAAATACCGCCAGCGAAGAGAAGATTGCAAAGATTCAGGTATACTTTCTACCGACCAATCACGAAAAGCGCCAACCTGCTGTGCTGCATGTTCATGCAGAAGTGCTGTTGCTTCCCAGGTTTGTCTGAGTCCGGGATTGTTTTTGAATTCTTCAACCGCTTCCTGTCTCATCAGAATTTCTTCCAGGGAAGCATGATGTTTCAAGCCAGTTTGCCAATCTGCGGCTGCCTTCAGAAGTTCTTGTCCGGTTTAATAAACGGTATAAAGAATATTCTCCGAAAATATCAAGATCGGTAGCGAATGAATGATTCTTTTCCTGAAAGTGAATGCCGGTATCTTTTCTTAGAAATTTGAAAGAAAGACGCTGAATTTCATCTTCATTGATCGTCTGAATATTTCTCTGAAAATTACGTTTTGTTTTGGCTGTTTGCTGAAGACGCATTAGTATCAAAAATATAACCAATGCGATCGCAGTACCAATTCCCCAACTCGGCTGATTGAAATGATTCCAAAGCCAGGCTGTTCCAAAAATGCTTAGAAAAGCAACAATTCTGCCAATCGACAGCATATTAAACTGACCTTGCGCAATGGATTCTGCTAATTCTGCTTTTTTAAATTCAGCTTCAAAAAAAGTCTGTGGATTGGTAATTTCCTTTTGATTATCCATTAATGGCTTTCTGCGGTTTCAAACTGTAATTTAATCAGACTTGCATACAAGCCATTGTCAAGCAACGATAATTCCTGATGCGAGCCTGATTCTGCGATCTGGCCTTCACGGATTACATAAATAGAATCCACTTTCCGGATCGTTGCCAATCTGTGGGCGATGACAATCGTCGTGCGGTTTTTCATCAATTCATCCAATGCAATCTGAACCAGTTTTTCCGATTCTGCATCCAGCGAACTTGTTGCTTCATCCAGAATCAGGATTTTTGGATCTTTCAAAATGGCACGTGCAATAGCAATCCGCTGACGCTGGCCGCCTGATAATTTTATTCCACGTTCACCAACTATGGTCTCAAATTTTTCCGGGAAAGTGTCAATGAATTCAGTAGCATAAGCTTTTTTCGCCGCTTCAAAAATCTCGGCCGCAGTTGCCGAAGGACGGCCGTAAGCGATATTTTCATAAATCGTACCTCCAAAAAGCATAACTTCCTGTGGAACGATAGCAATATTTTTACGCAATTCTGAAATGCCGTAATCGGAAACCGATTTTCCATCGATCAGGATTTCTCCGGATTGATGGTTGTAAAAACGCATTAATAACTGAATAATCGTCGATTTTCCTGCCCCGCTATAACCAACCAAAGCAATTTTTTCTCCTGCCTTAACATGGAATGAAATTCCTTTCAAAACCGGAAGATCTGCTCTTGACGGATAAGAAAAATGTACGTCGTTATATTGAATTTCTCCCAAAACATGACTTTCTGGTTCTTTTGCTGATTCTTCAACAGAAACTTCGGACGTTTCCAGAAGCAGTTCAAATATTCTTTCAGACGCACCAACCGTTTTGTTGATCTGGGCATACAAATCACCCATACCGCCAATGGACGCACCGATAAAAGTGGTATATAAAATGAAAGTAAATAAGTCAGACAAACTCATATCGCCGGATTGTACCAAACCAGCTCCAAACCAGATCACACCAACAATGCCGCCGAAAATGGCGAAAATGATAAATGATACAAATCCGCCACGGAAAGTAGCCGCGTGAAGTGCAAGTTTTACAACGCGGCCCAAAGCTGTTTCGTAACGGTTTACTTCCAGATGTTCGTTTGTAAAAGCTTTTACAACATTAACAGATTGCAAAGTTTCTTCAACAATAACATTGGCTGCTGCCAATTCATCCTGTGCCTTTTTTGACAAACGACGAATATATCTTCCAAAAAAAGCAGCAGCAATAACCAGGATCGGGAAAGTTCCCATCATGAAAAGTGTCAGCTTCCAGGAAGTGTATGAAATGATGGCAATACCAACAATCAGCGTGGCTACCTGACGGAAAAATTCAGCAATTGTAAAAGATAAAACACCTTCCAACTGAGAAACATCCGAAGTGACACGGCTGGTTAATTCTCCGACGCGGCGCTGTTCCAGAAATCCGAGAGGCAAAGTGATGATTTTACTATATGTATCCCGCCGCAGATCTGCCATCGCTCTTTCACTTACCCGTGTAAAGAGGAATATTCTTAAAAACGAAAATATGGATTGAAAAACGAGGACGACAATCAGGAATCCGGTGATCTGGTTGATCGTGTATTTTGATTTTCCTTCAATCACTTCTACAATACCTCCAACTAATTTTGGAAATGCAAGAGATGTAAAAGTTGAAAGTGTCAGGAATATCATCCCGACTACAAAAATCCATTTATATGGTAGTATATAACGAAAAAGAGCAAATGTTTTTTTGATTCCTTCCCAACTGATTTTTTTTACCGCAAACGGAGATGCAGAATCTCCCTCATCACTATTTCTTCTTTTGGCCATTACAAAAAGGTATTCGACATGCGTTACTTAAATGATGTTGAAACAGAAATTACGTTTTATCAAAGCATATGAAATTTATTTCAATCCGCTGATAACCATAACACTATATTCAGAACGGCAAAAGTACGGAATAATTGATAATTAAGTGACAAGAATAAGAAGTCTGACAATTGAGATTTGTCATAGTTTGAGAAAAAGTCAGTTTTTGTATTTTTTGCAGAAGAATAGTTTGCCGACCCGATTCATGTGGTCGAGCAATTCCGGACTGTTTATTTGATGATAAATGGATAAGTCAAAAGTATAAGGCAATAGCAGATCATCGAGCTGCTCGTCCACTTTTCCTAAAATGGTTAACGTAAGTTGCTTACCTTTTAATGTCAAATCGATATCTGAACCGTTTTTATAATTTCCTTTTGCTCTTGATCCGTAAAGAATAGCTTCTTCGATTTCCGGAAAATTTGCTAAAACCGATTGAATACGCTGAATTACATTTTCTTTTAAACCGTATTCCATATCAGGCGAGGAACTTTGTCATATTGGTTTGAAATTCTTTGAATGCAGGGTAATATGAAGCAATTATTTTATTCGTTATTTCCTCCACAAGTTCTTCATTATAGGTATGAGTAGTCAAATTACGACTATTTATCATGTCCATCCAGTTCTCTCCATCAACAATAAGTCCTTTTTTGAAGGCTTCGCGGGTTGCGCTTCGGGATCCCATGATGGTGGTATTTCCTTCAAGTTCAAAAAAATCTTTCATCACATTCCAGGCCAGTTCATGGGTATATTCAAATCTTTGTATGAGCCCTTCCCTTTCAAGTTCAGACAAACCGTTTTTTTGTAAAACTTCAATCGCGCTTTCAAGTTTTAAAAATGCTTTATTAAAATTTTGAAACCGTTGCGTCCACCGAATATCTTGTTCCATATTTATAAATCAAGCACTTAGCATTTTTATTAATTTACATTTGCTTAAAATTAGTAAAAGTTTGGTGATAACCGGAAAGGTAGTTTTTATGACAGAGCCAGGAAATACTTGATATGTACGGTTGTAAAATCTACACAATTAAAAAATTATTAAAAAAAGATTTCAGTTCACGCAACCGTTTTGTCTTGTGCATCGTAACTACTAAAAAAACAAAAGCATGCCCGAGTATAACTCCGCCGTTCTTCATGAACTACTCGACGGCTGTTTGAAAAAGAACCGCCGTAGTCAGGAGCTGTTGTATAAACAGTTTTATGGCTATGCTATGAGCATCTGTTTGCGCTATACACGAAGTAGGGAAGAGGCAAAAGAAATACTGAATGACGGGTTTTTGAAGATTTTTACGAAACTGGATAGTTTTGACCAAAGCCGTTCTTTTAAAAATTGGCTAAGCAGGATAATGATTAACACCGCACTGGATCATTATCGGCACGAAATCCGTCATGAAGTTTTAGACGATGTGGAAGCTGCGGATCAGGTATTTGTAGATGAAACAGTAATTACTAAAATGGCGCATGAAGAAATTATGGACCCTGATACAGGAACTGACGCCGGCTTACAGGCTGGTATTTAGTTTGGCTGTGATAGACGGTTACACACACGAAGAAATTGCTGAGCAATTGAACATTTCTGTTGGCGCGTCAAAATCAAATTTGTCGCGGGCGAGGGAAAAATTGAGAATGATGCTATCCAAGATAAATATAGACAATTATGAAAGAGTTTCCAGATGACGAACTGGACAAGCTCTTCAGAAAGTCTGCGGAAGAGCTTGATTCGAATTTTGATCCTCAGGATTGGAATGCGTTAAAAAACAGGTTGGACGAACATGATGGAAGAACACCTGCTGCCTGGTTTAAAAAATGGTGGCCGGCTGGTATGCTGGCACTTTTGATGCTGGCAGGTTTGACAACTTATTTGTTGACAAATAATGAAGGAAATGCGGACTAAGAAAATAGTCAGTGGTGAAAATCAATTGCCTGAATCGAGAGTTTTAACAGAAAAACGAGAATAAACAAATAACTGAAAAGGCAGTAAGTGAGAAGTCGGTTGAAAAATTGGCGGAAACGAAAACAAGTCCCGAAAAAGTCGATATGAATTCGATTGAAGAGAAATCGGATAAAGATTTGTCACTGAATACTGGAAAAGAAACGAGTGCGAAAGCCAAGGTTTTAAGTGAAGAAAAAGCAACTGACTTTAAAAATATTGAAGAGACAAAGTTAAAAAACACTGAAAACGAAACAGCACGACTATCCACAAAATAAAAACAGAATTTCGAAATCGGAAAACAGAAAGACACTGCCCCGGCGCTGGTCTAAGACAGGCGGAGTGTACTTAGCACCAAACCATTCTATTGGGAGAAGGGGCGACGGGGCATCTTTATCTGAACGTGGTGTTAATCAAAAGGTTGACGATTTTGAAAAATCTGAGGTAGAGAAAAGCAAATCTGACAAGTTGAAAACGGAGAGTTTAAGTCCTGTTGGAGACGGTAATTCAGGGAATGTTAAAGACAAGTTTCCAATTGCTGATAACAATAATGTTGAAAAGATAGCTGCTAACGAGGAATTTAACCGGTTGAATATTTCTGCCAGTGAATTAAAATCCAGATCACTTGTTTGGAAAAAATCAAATAAGTTACCAAAGGTTGAAGTTAAGGAAGCAGATGTTCCACCAATTTCTGAACCGGTTAAAGCAATAGGTGAAAAAGAACCAACTCCAAAATTCGCGGTCCGTTTTAGTTATTCACCAGATATAAGCAGTGTAGGATTGAAGAATTTTACAAAACCGGGAACGGCTGTTTCTTTGCTTGTTGAATATGCTATTTTACCAAAATTATATATTCAAAGTGGTGTGGCAAGAAGTTCTAAAGTGTATAAAGCGGAAGGTGAAGATTATGCCTGGCCAGCTAGCTGGAATGATCAGACTGTCAGACCGTACAGCACAGACGCCACGTGTAAAGTAATTGAAATTCCATTAAATCTCCGGTATGATATCAGTAGTGGAGCACGGTCAAGGTGGTTTGTCAGCACAGGCGCTTCATCTTATTATATGCAAAACGAAAAGTATGATTATAATTACAAACCGCATACTTACGGAATAAAATGGAATAATTGGGACGGCTCCACAGGTTGGTACTTGCTCAGTCACATCAATGCTTCGGTGGGATATGAATATCGTGTTTCAAAAAAATTATCACTTTTAGCAGAACCCTATGTGCGGATTCCAGTCAAAAAAGTTGGCTTTGGAAAGGTAGATTTGTTTACCACAGGCGTATGGTTTTCAATCCGTTACACGCCTGTCTTTAAAAAATAACAAGATCTGTCAGATCATTTTTTCAATTCCTGTAAAATCGGGAAACAGGAAAGTTATGTCCGAATTTTCACCAACCTACTTAATATCACATGAACAGTACTCAAAAAGAAACAATGAAAAGAGGAGAGTTCCTCAGAAGTCTGAGCCTTGGAACTTCAACGTTAATGGCCTTTTACTGCATGGGAACAATGACATCTTGCAGCACCGGAGATATGGATCCTTTGACGGCTACAACACCCACTACACCAACAACGCCGACAACTCCAACCACAGGTGCAGCTTTACAGGAAACGCGACTACTTCGGCCGGAGCCATCAATTTTACCATTGACCTTACAAACGCCACTTATTCAAAATTAAAAACGGCTGGGTCTTATCTGATCATCGGTGATTTGATCGTAGCATTTTCTACAACAAGTGTTTACGCGGCACTTTCAAAAGTTTGCACGCATGAAGGCACAACGGTGCAATACCGCAGTTCAGAAAATGACATTTATTGTAACAATCACGGATCAGAATTCAATCTGACAGGCACGGTAGACAAAGGCCCTGCGGTAGCAGCTTTGAAAGCCTACAAGGCCGTACTCTCAACAGATGGTAACACTTTAACAGTAACAGCATAATCCCGAAAATCATGAAAGCACTCCGCCTTGCAATCATCTTACTTTTCCCGGTTACCGTTCTCCATGCCCAAAACGATTTACTTGGAGAACTGAACAAACTGGATAGCAACACAACTGTTCCGGTTGAAGCAACCTTTAAATCCACAAGAATCATAAATGGACATTCGGTGGAAACAGTGAAGAAAAACCATATGGATTTCCGGATTTCTCACAGGTTTGGGCGCCTGAATTCTGGTTCTTATCAATTATATGGATTGGATCAGGCTACGCTGAGATTGGGTTTTGAATATGGGCTTACGGATGATCTGATGATCGGTGTCGGAAGAAGTACGGAACAAAAAGCATTTGACTTTTTTGCCAAATATCGATTGTTGAAACAAACTTCGGGTGCAAAAGTTGTTCCGGTGTCGGTGACACTTTTTGCAAGCAGTGCGATAAGAACTTTGCGTCCGCTTACGGATGAGGAATTAAAACGCAGTTTCCAGAACAAGTTAACCTATGTATATCAGGCATTGATCGCACGGAAATTCAGTGAAAAACTTTCTTTACAAATTACGCCAACCTATCTATATCGTAACCTGCCTGAGCTAACGGGAGAGGAGCGAGGTCTTTTCTCCCTTGGTTTAGGTGGCCGGTTGAAAATCAGCAGACGGGTTTCTATTAACGCTGAATATTTCTGGACGGCAAGAAATAACAGCGGGCTGCCTTACCATGATTCCATGGCGCTTGGTGTTGATATTGATACGGGCGGTCACGTTTTTCAGCTTCATTTTACCAATTCGCTGGGTATGATCGAAAAACAATTTATTGGTGAAACCACCGGAAGCTGGGGTAAAGGAGATGTGCACTATGGCTTCAATATTTCAAGAACTTTCAGTTTTGACAAGAAAAGCAAGAGGAAAGGTTAATCACTAAACACGAGATTTATGAAACGACATATAGTCCTGAGCGTAATCTTTTTGATGACGATTTTGGGAATAGCCAACAAGACTTTTGCCCAGGGCGGAATGTTTGCAACGGCAACCGGAAATACGAGTTTTTCATCAGTAACGCCAATGGAAAACATCTTTGCAGAAAATAAAAAAACACAGGTTTTACTGAATACCGCAACCGGAGAAATTGCGATCCGGATGAACATGCGCGACTTTGTTTTTCCAAACAAATTGATGCAGGAACATTTTAATGAAAACTATATGGAATCAGCGAAATATCCGACTGGAACATTTTCTGGGAAATTGGACCAAACAATTGATTTTACAAAAGATGGTTCCTACGACGCTTCTGCAACCGGAAGTTTCACCGTTCACGGTGTAGCAAAAACGAAAACGATTAAGGGAAAGCTAAAAGTTGAAGGATCAAAAGTCACAATCACTTCTGACTTTGAAGTAGCGCTGACAGACCATAAAATTGAAGTTCCTTCAATCGTTTTTGTCAAAATTGCGCAGTCTATAAAAGTAAAATCGGAATATGTTCTTTCTCCTTATAAAAAGTAAGAAAGTCCATATTCCGATCCTGAGAAATCTATCTTCTTCTTTTCTTTTTGGAAGATGATTTCTTTTTAGAACTTGATTTTTTTCTGGAAACCGACTTCTTTTTACGAGTCGGTTTCTTTTTGTGTGAAACTCTTTTCTTCGAATATTTGGAAGAATATCTTCTGGTTGTCGGTTTTACAACTTCCTCTTCTTCGGCATCATCACCGGCAACTTCCTCTGTATCATCTGCTGCGCTTGGAGCAGCGACTTGAACCGGTTTTGGAGCAATGGCCGGCAATTTGGTATGAACAATTTGTTCCAGATTAGAAGATTTGTCAATCCCTTTCAACCGGAAAGAATACGAATAAGATTTGGCAGGCAATCTGTATTTATCATGCACCCGAGGCGACCAGCTGTCATCTCCACCCAATCCCATTTGTGCCAAGATCCAGATTAAGAACGGTGATATTTCCTCTTGAAAAATCAGAAGCTCTTTCCTTTGCTGCCAACAATTCTTTGTCAGTATAATCGTGGACATTCACATTAAAAACCGAATCACTGATTGCGAGTAAACCAAGTCCGTCTTCATTGGTTACACTAGCCCAGCGAACATCCGTTTTATTTCCATTTTCCTGCGGACTGATGTATGGAAAATGTTGTTCCGCCACGGTTCCTGAATATAACCCGATTCTGCCGCTTGTTTTACGGTCCGCATACGTTTCGTAAGGTCCATTTCCGTACCATTCGAATTTGTCAAAAGTAGAAGGCATTTCCATTTGCATACCCACTTTTGCCAGTGAAGGCCATTCTCCGCTGGGTGTGAAAGTATTTTTTACCTCAATATCTCCCGAATGCATAAACAGTGTAAATGGAGCTGACAATCATCGCGCCAGCTTTGCTGCGCAGACTTTTCATCATCGTCACTTTATATACATGCGGATTCAGTTTTTCCACACGCAAATCGGAACCGGTTAATCTCAGCGAATCCAGATTAGCATTTCGCCAGCTGGTTGCAAAACTTTGTTTCCCACCGCCTTCGTCATTATCCGTTGGTACGCGCCAGAAATTTGCAAAAGGTCCGGATTCCAGCAATTCTTCTTTTTTATACATAAAAGAAGATATCCGCGCAGCTTTCTTGTTAAAACTAACCGAGAAATTTTGTCCGCTGATCGTAATTCCCTTTCCACGTGTCAGCGACAAGCGTAATGCCGGACTGCGCGTGTAAGCAACGTCTTTCATTTCATCGGCAGAAACTTCAAGAGGAACCTGATACCAGGCCACTTCATGTCCAGCGGAGGCCCATAAACTTGCTTTTTTTGTACGAATGCTAAGATTTAGAAAATATTCGTAACCCGGTTTTGGATTGGAAGGAATCTGATAAGGAATCGTGAGCTGCTGTGATTGTTTTGAAAGTGCAGTCAGATTTGAGATGGTACCCTTCGCCGATTGATTTGCCATTTTCCTGCACCGACCAGACCAGTTCAAATCCACTTAGAGAAATAAAATCGTAAGTATTTTTAATTGTAATCTGATGTTGTCCGGCACGAAGTGTATCAGGAATTTCAAATTTTATATTCTGATAAACTTTTTTGACTTCGTTGATTTCCGGCTGAGGAACACGGTCAGGATTAACGAGTCCGTCGCCGGCATTGGCACCGTCGATGTAATTGAAATAATCCCAGTAAGATTTTCCGTCAGCTGTTTTCAGGCTTAGTCCCTGATCAACCCAGTCCCAGATAAAACCGCCCTGCATGGTCGGATATTTTTCAATCACATCCCAGTAATCTTTAAAATTTCCAATGCTGTTTCCCATTCCATGCGCATATTCACAGATGATCAACGGTCGGTTTTTATCTTTTTTTACCAATTCGATCATATCACTGACCGAAGGATACATCACCGAAATAATATCAAAATTGCTAAGCGTCGTCGGTTTGTAATTACTTCTTCCTTCGTAGTGAATCGGACGTGTCGGATCCGATAAATGAATATAATCTGCCATCGCAGTAAAATTGGCACCCATTCCGGACTCATTTCCAAGCGACCAGATAATGATTGAAGGGTGGTTTTTATCACGTTCCAACATCGCAGTTCCTCTTGCCAGAAAATGCCGCTTTCCACTGTGATTTATCAGCCAGAATAATATTTTTGCCCCACAATTCGTGACTTTCAATATTGGCTTCGTCCATCACGTACAAACCATATTCATCGCACAGATCATACCATTCAGGGACGTTTGGATAATGCGAAGTACGCACCGCATTGATGTTATGCTGTTTCATCAAAACGATATCCTTAATCATGGATTCGCGGTTCATAACGCGGCCTGTTTCAGGATCAAATTCATGACGGTTAACACCTTTGATCATGATCGGTTTTCCGTTAACCATTAATTGTCCGCCAGCAATTTTAATCTCACGGAAACCAACCCGCTGACTTACGGCTTCAATTGTTTTTCCGTTTGAGTTTAAAATCTGAATCGTCAGCGTATAAAGATTTGGTGATTCGGCACTCCATTTATCCGGATTTGTTACAGGCAAATCGATTCGAATTGGCAATTCTCCTGACGGTTCAATGGTAGCAATCGGGCGGCTGACCGGAGAAATGACGACGGATTTATTGGCATCATATAAAGTATAAACCAGTTGATTTCCGGCAGCGGCCTGCTTCGAAAAATTCTTGACAAACGTGCTGATCTTTAAAGTAGCATTCTGATAATTTGCATCCAGATCGGTACGAACCGAAAAATCATTGATGTGTACATCCGGAACGGTTATCAGATTCACATCCCTGAAAATCCCCGACAAACGCCAGAAATCCTGATCTTCCAGATAACTTCCATCCGACCAGTTGATCACTTCAACAGCCAAATGATTAATTCCCGTTTTAACATCTTCCGTAACATTAAATTCAAAAGGCGTCATTCCGTCTTCATGATAGCCGATCGCCTCTCCGTTCAGCCAAACATAACAAGCCGACTGAACACCTCCGAATTGAAGAAAAAATGTTTTTCCTTTATCTGCATCAGTTACGTTGAAAGTAGTTCTGTAAAGTCCGGTTGCATTGGTATCCGCATCAATTCCGGGAGGATTTGCTTTGAACGGATGTTTGATGTTGGTAAAAATGGGTTTGTCATAAGCGCGTCCTTCTCTTGCGCCAACAACCTGCCAGTTGGATGGTACAAGTAAATCATCCCAACCCGATGTAGAAACATTAGGCTGAAAAAAATTCGAAGGTGCTTTGGATGGATGCGAAACCCATTTAAATTTCCAGGTTCCGTTTAGCGATTTTACAAAAGGTGATTTTTTATCAAATTTAAGCGCACTTTTTTCGTCAGTATAAGGCACGAAATCCGCACGGTTTTTTTCTGTATTGACGCTGATCACTTCCGGATCTTTCCATTCAGGAATTCTTTGGGCTTTAAGCGTTAATAGTTGTAAAAAGAAGAAAAGTATAAAGGATTAAAAACCGGCAGTTATTCAAATAAGACATGTTTTTTTACTAAATCGGAGTGAATTTTACTAATTACAAAGTAACCAGAGGATATGACGTGGGCTATTTGTAAAAGTATTAAAAGTAGGTTTAAACAAAAAGAAACTGTGCTTAAAAACGCCTGCGATTGCAGTTTTATTTCGATTATGCTTTTATTTGTTCTCTTAATATAAAAATCTGATTATGCTGTTAGCTGTCGATGTTGGTAATACGGATACTGTTTTTGGGCTTTACAAAACCGGCATGTGGGAACATATCTGGCGCGAAAGATCGCTTGGCCCAGGAAAGTGAATCGCATTATGCATCGAAGTTGATGCTGCATTTTCTGGAAGCGGGAATTTCTTTTGAAGAGGTTAATACTGTGGTTTTGAGTAGCGTTGTACCTGCACTTACACCGATTATTCAAAAAATGCTACGGTCTCTTTTTGGAGATGATATCATTGTTGTAGGACCCAATACTTTTCCCGGATTAACAATTGCTATCGATCATCCACACGAATTGGGAGCGGATTTAATTGCGAATGCAGTTGCGGTAATTACCCGTTACCAGCAAAATTGCGTTGTCGTGGATTTTGGTACCGCTTTAACATTTACAACAGTTTCCAAAAATGGAGAAATTCTTGGGTGTTGCCATTTTGCCAGGATTAGTGACAGCCGTAAAAGCACTCTTTGCGAATACTGCCCAGCTTCCCGAAGTTCCTTTGAAATTACCAGAATCTGCTATTGGGAAAAATACCGTACAATCCATTCAGGCTGGAATTTTACTTGGTTATGAAGGTTTGGTAAAATCGCTAATTCATAGAATTCGTGCTGAAATGGGAGGAGATTGTATCGCCGTGGCTACGGGAGGTTTGTCGTCTATTATTGAAACACTTCGCGATGAATTTGTTGAAATTGACAGAAAACTAACGCTTGACGGGTTAAGGATTATTGGAGAAAAAGTTGGCGGAAAAGTTACGAACTAACCTTCCTGAAATCTCCGCTTTCAATAATTTTAAGATCCGTAATATCCTGATTATAAAGATAAACCCAGCAATTCAGATAATGATCCGTCCGTCCATTACAACCGGAACAATTTTTCGCACATAAAGGCTTTTTTCTTCGTCTTCAAAAACATCTTCATAGTCATCCAGTTCCGGGAATAATATTTCCGGAACTGTCAGTTTATATACTTCTCCATAAATCCTGCTTTTATTCTTCTCGTTGATAAACTGCACCCGGATACCAGCTCAATTTTATAGAGCGTTCCTGGGAATGATCCTTTGCCTATAAATGTTGATAATGTATGGAGGCGTTCGGCAAAAGGATTTGAAAATCCCTGCATCAGCGTTCCATAAGTAAACAAGAAATTAGCATGTTGAAGACATTGAAATAAAATAGTTTAATTCCTTCTGTTAATAGTAATAATTTATAGAATTTTTCGATTCTAATATATAATCTGTCATTCTTAATTAACTATTCGGAATGGGATTTTTCTTATATTTACGTGTAAAGCTCTTCATCTAACCCAGAATTGGTATGTACGAAAAGAATCTTGGTACTAAACAAAAGGCGTTAAGAATTAATCTCGACCGTCGGATTTATGGCTCATTTGCTGAAATCGGCGCAGGGCAGGAGACAGCAGCATTCTTTTTTAAATCAGGTGGTGCATCGGGAACGGTAGCCAAAACCATGTCGGCCTATGACATGACTTTCAGTGACGCAATTTACGGAACAGAGGAAGGCGGGCGTTACGTCGTGGAGTCAAGGCTGATGAAAATGTTGAACCGAGAATATAATCTGGTTGAAAAACGTCTTCAGGAAAAACGTGGTGCAGAAAGCCAGTTTTTTGCTTTTGCCAATACGGTTGTTGCTTTAAATTTTCAAAAAACAAATGAATCCCATGGCTGGATAGGCCTTCAGTTTCAGTTAACGCCACTTGGACCTTCCAATTACGTCGTTATTCACGTGCGTATGCGGGATGACGAAAATCTTCTTCAGCAACAGGCTTTGGGGATTATTGGGGTCAATTTGATGTATGGCTGCTTTTTTTATCATAAATCGCCGGAAACATTATTGTTGTCTTTAATGGACGATCTCACTCCGGATCGTATCGAAATCGATATGGTTCGTTTCAGCGGACCGGATTTTGTTAAGGTTGATAACCGTTTGATGAGTCTTCGTCTGGTAAAAAACGGTTTTACTGATGCAGCACTTTTTGGTTCTGATGGTGGTGTTTTACAGCCTTCCGAAGCCTTATATAAAAAGCATATTTTGATGATGCGGGGCCGTTTGCGCCCGATCACCAATGTGCATATTGACCTGATCAGTAACGGACAAAAGCAGTTTCTGGCAGAACCGGATGTGGACGAATCCAAGGTGGTTCTGGTTTCGGAGCTGACTTTGCATAACCTCAAAGGTGTCTGATAAAGATATTGACGAAAAAGATTTTCTTGACCGTGTGGATATTCTGTGCTCGCTCGGGCATATGGTAATGATCTCCAATCACCATGAATATTTCCGTCTGGTCGCTTATCTGTCACGTTTGTCAAAACTGAAAGCCGGCTTGCTTTTGGGAAGTCCGAGTTTGCAGGATATTTTTGATGAAAAACATTATGAATTTCTTCCAGGCGGAATTCTTGAATCTTTTGCGACACTTTTCAGCCGTAAGGTTAAGCTGTTCATCTATCCGACGTTACAACCGGATGGATCGGTTTACAGTTGCGAGAATTTTATCGTAGACGATCATTTGCGTCCTTTATTCCAATATCTGATCATCAATAATAAAATTGAAGATATCCGGAATTACAACAAGGAACACATGCACATCACGACAGATAGTGTGCTGGAAAAGATCAAAAGAGGAGAGCCGGGATGGGAAAATCTGGTACCGGAAAATGTTGCCAAAATCATTAAGGAAAAATCACTTTTTGGATTACCAAGCGAAGAAACGAGCACAAATGTTGTAAAATCAATTCACGAGGTAGTAGGTAATTTATCAGAGACTAACAGCTGATCTTTTCATGTCATCCGGACAAAGTATCCCATTTTCAAGAGTACTGTTCCTTGTTTTATGGGCCTTGCTTCCATTAAAAGGGCAATCGCAAAAATCCTGGTCCAAGACATTACCAAAAGTTTCTACTTTTTCTTCTCCCAGAGTTACTGATCTCAATCGTGACGGGGTGAAGGATATTATTTTAGGCGTTGGAAGGCTGGAATTTATGGCCTGTGATTCAGCGATTATAGCTTTGGATGGCAAAACAGGTGAAATTGCTCTGGAAAAATCCTGCCAAAGATCAGATGTTTGGCTCTGCACTTTTGAAAGATCTCAACAAGGATGGCGTAGAAGATATCATTATCGGTGGCCGCGTTGGAGAGTTACAGGCAATTAATGGAAATACGGGCGCTATTATCTGGAAGTTTGATAAAAATACACCTTCCCTAAAAAGTAAAAAGTGGTATAATTTCTATAATCCGCAATTAATTCCGGATCAGGATGGAGATGGGATGGAAGACATCCTGATTTCTAATGGAGGTGATGTTACTGTAAAACCTTACGATCCGAAACGGCCTGCCGGAAAATTGGCGGTGTTAAGTTCGGCAACGGGAAAACTGATTGCCGAAGCTACGATGCCAGATGGGAAGGAAACCTACATGTCCGTGTCAGTATCAAAACATTTTGCAACAGATGATTACAGAGTAATTTTTGGAACAGGTGGAGAAACCATTGGCGGAAATCTTTTCGTAGGGTCATTAAAAGATATTTTAGCGGGCAATTTATCTGCTGCGGTAAAACTTGCTTCAAGTCCTGATAAAGGATTTATTGCACCCGCTGTTTGGGTTGATATAACCGAAGATGGTGTTGCTGATATTGTAGCAAATTCAGTTGATGGACGTGTTCTGGCATTTGATGGCAAAACACTCGCACCGTTATGGGTAGTTAAAATTCCTGGCACAGAAGCTTATACATCTATCGCAGTTGGTGATTTTACGCCGGATAGAATTCCCGACTTTTTTGTTTCTGTTGCCAGAGGAAAATGGCCAAAGCTTGAAACTACCGAGCAGTACATGATCAATGGAAAAAGTGGGGAAGTTGCATTCAGAGATTCGCTAGGTAAATATCAGACAAGTACTCCTGTTGTAGTTGATATCGATGCCGACGATTTGGAGGAAGTCATCATGAGCGTTAACTACGAAACCAGAGACCAGTTTGGAAGAACAGAATTCCAGAATACGCTGGCGGTTATTGGCTTTAAAACGAATGAAGTCGTTGAGCTGATAAACGGGGTTCCAGGTCAAAATCTTTCTTCAACGCCTTGGATCGGTGATATTGATAATGACAACATGCTTGATATGGTTTTTTGCAGCAGTACAAATAAGCACCGTACCTATGCATTTGACGGAATGCAGATCAGTTTGATAAAAACTGAAATCAAAATCACAAAACCCATTCGCTGGGGTGCCTATATGGGCACTTACTATGATGGCATTTTTCATACGGATAAGAAATAATCTCATTTTGCATCCCCATCATCTTCCTTATTTCATTTTACAATTTGATCGTTGCTGAGAAGCGACTAAAATCTTCATTTCTTTAAAAAAATCACATGCTTTATCTTTTAATATGTCAGTGTAAGAGATAGTACATTTTCTTTTCTATATAGTATTATAATTAAAAATAGTTGTATTATTTATAAGTAGCTATTCGGGGTAGTACTCTTATAAGTGCGTCTAATCAGTTACTTGTCAGGATACTAAACAATAGAAACGCAAATTCCTAAATCTCCATCATATGAATAAAGAAAATGAAGTTTCCCGTCGGGAATTTATCAAAACGACTACGGGTGCCGCTGTTGCGCTTTCGATTCCATCGATAATTCCAGCCAGCGCTTTCGGTGCAAATGACCGGGTTCGGGTAGCCGTCATTGGCGTAAATGGGCGTGGACAAGATCATATCAAAGGTTTTTCAAATCTGCCAAATGTAGAATTGGTGACGATTTGTGATCCTGATAATAATGTTTTACAAACGCGTGCCAAACAGTATGCGGAAAAATATAATGGTAAACAGCTGAAAACTGAAAATGACCTGCGGAAGGTTTACGAGGACAAGTCGATTGATGCGGTCAGTATTGCCACGCCGAATCACTGGCATTCTTTGGCCGCGATCTGGGCATGTCAGGCAGGAAAAGATGTTTACGTTGAAAAACCAGGTTCTCATAATCTGCATGAAGGGCGGAAATTGGTTGAAGCTGCGCATAAATATAAACGTGTTGTCCAGCATGGTGTTCAACTAAGAAGTTCAGTGGCTTTGCAGGAAGCTGTAAAACATATGCGTGACGGTTTGATTGGAAATGTCTATATGGCGCGTGGGCTTGTTTATAAATGGAGACCGGATATTGGAGATAAAGGCATTTCGGCAGTACCGGAAGGTTTGAATTACGATCTGTGGACAGGTCCTGCGGAAATGAAACCATTCTCAAAAAACTATGTGCATTATGACTGGCACTGGCATTGGAACTACGGAAACGGCGATATTGGAAACCAGGGAATTCATGAAACCGACATGTGTATGTGGGGACTTGGTGTGGATAGTTTTCCAGAAAAAATTACTTCATCAGGTGGAAAGTTTCTTTGGAATGACGCAAAAGAAACACCTGAATTATTGACGTCTTCTTTTGTTTATCCAAAAGAAAAAAAAATTATAGAATTTGAAGTTCGTCCGTGGATGACAAATGAAGAAGGCGGTGTAGGCATTGGAAATATATTTTACGGAAGTGAAGGTTACCTGGTCGTGAAAGGTTATGATTACTACGAAACATTTTTGGGCAAAGAGAAAAAAGCCGGGACCAACGCGAAAAGAAGGCGGAGATCATTATAAAAACTTCATTGAAGCTGTCATTGCCAAGAGATCCTAAAATGGTAAATGCTCCTGTTGAAACGGCACATTTGGCATCTGGTTTGGCACATTTGGGAAACATTGCTTACCGAACCGGCAGAGCATTAACTTTCGATCCTAAAACAGAAAAATTTGTGGGTGATAATGATGCAAATACATATCTGACAAGAAAATACAGAGCGCCTTATACTTTGCCGGAAACTGTATAAAAGAATTTGATGTGTTTATAAATAGAACAGCCCGGATGAGATTTGTCCGGGCTATTTTTTATAGCAATATCAATAATTTATTATTTAAAAATCTCTTCTAAATTTATTTCCAAATCAGGAAAAATGCTGGATTGAAGTATTTCAGTGACAGGTTTCAACCCAATATATTTTCCGTCTTTCATTTAAAACATAAATATAAACTGCATTTTCAGAAGGCTCAACGAGCCAATATTCTCTTACACCAGTTTCTTCGTACAAATCAAATTTTTCATTCATCTCTTTCTTGGAGTTACCAGGAGAAAGAATTTCAATTACAAGATCTGGTGCTCCAAGACAACCTTTTTCATCAAGTTTATTTTCATCACAAATCACACAAAGATCTGGCTGAACAACAGTAAATATCTTTCCATCAGCTTGCCAATGAATCTTTATCTTGGAAACCTTACATCAAATGGAGCATAAAAAATCTGACAATAATGATTTTTGAAAAATTGACCCATTTCCAGATGCAACTTGCCAGATATTTTTTGATGTCGCAAAGAAGGTGCCGGCGACATCTTAAAAATTTTGCCCTTAATTAATTCAAGGCGTTCTTCAATTCGCCATAGCAAATAATCTGCATAGGTATAAGTCCCATTTAGATCCAGCTGATTAATATCCGTTATGATTGTCTGACATAGTATGTAAGTTAGTAAGGTAAAGCTACTTAATTTTAATACAAACCTCAAAAGCAGAAAAGGTGCCCGGTTATCAAAACCAAACACCTTTTCAAAATATTATATCAAATAAAACTCCCCGAACTCAGCGAAAAAACTCCAGTAACTCTGCGTTTAAATCAAATTTAAAGCGTAGAGAAATCAAATGTTTCCAGAAACTTCGTTGTGAAATTTCCGGATTTGAATCCTGGATCATCCATCAATTTGATATGGAATGGAATTGTTGTTTTAATACCTTCAATCACAAATTCCTGCAAAGCACGTTTCATTCTGGTGATAACTTCTTCACGCGACTGACCGCTAACGATCAGTTTTGCAATCATCGAATCATAATTTGGCGGAATGGTATATCCACTGTAAACATGACTATCAATACGAATACCGTGACCACCTGGGAAATGCAGATTCGTGATTTTTCCAGGAGAAGGACGGAAACCATTTGCAGGATCTTCCGCATTGATACGGCATTCCATTGCAAATAATTTTGGCGTATAATTGATACCCTAGATCGGATCTCCGGCTGCCACTTTGATTTGTTCTTTGATCAAATCGAAATCAGTAACTTCTTCCGTAATCGGATGTTCAACCTGAATACGGGTGTTCATTTCCATGAAGAAGAATTCACCGTATTTATCAACCAGAAATTCAACCGTTCCTGCACCTTCGTAACCGATTGCCTGTGCACCTTTGATAGCAGCTGCACCCATTCTTTCACGAAGTTCAGGTGTAATAATTGGAGAAGGTGTTTCTTCAACCAGTTTCTGGTGACGACGCTGAATAGAACAATCACGTTCTGATAAGTGACAAACTTTGCCATACTGATCACCGATAATCTGGATTTCAATGTGACGTGGTTCTTCCACAAATTTTTCAAGATATAAACCGTCGTTTCCAAAAGCAGCAGCAGATTCTGTACGGGCATCATTCCATGCCTTTTCAAATTCTTCCGGTTTGTTGATGATACGCATACCGCGTCCACCACCACCGGCTGTTGCTTTCACAATCACAGGATAACCAATTCCTTCAGCAAGTTCTTTTCCTTGTTCAACAGATTCCAGCAAACCTTCTGAACCCGGAACAACAGGAACACCAGCTTTGATCATGGTTGCTTTGGCAGTTGCCTTATCGCCCATTCCGTTGATCTGAGCAGCTGTTGCACCAATAAATTTAATGCCGTAATCAGCACAAATTTGAGAGAATTCAGCATTTTCAGACAAGAATCCGTAACCCGGATGTATGGCATCTGCACCGGTAACTTCGGCTGCAGAAATAATATTTTGAATACTTAGGTAAGACTGACGGCTTGGTGGAGGTCCGATACAAACAGCTTCGTCAGCAAAACGTACGTGAAGACTGTCACGATCAGCAGTTGAATAAACTGCAACCGTTTTAATGCCCATTTCACGGCAGGTTCTGATCACACGCAAGGCGATTTCACCTCGGTTGGCAATGAGTATCTTTTTAAACATGAAATTTAATTAAGTTTTTTAAGACCGGTCATTACCGTTATATAGGTTCAACAAGAAACAAAGGCTGGTCAAATTCTACCGGAGTAGCATTTTCAACCAAAACTTTCACAATTCTTCCTGAAATTTCAGATTCAATTTCGTTGAAAAGTTTCATTGCTTCAATCACACAAACCACTTTTCCAGGCTGTGATTTCGTCTCCAACACTGGCAAATGCAGGTGTTTCAGGATTTGAAGCACGGTAGAAAGTACCGATCATTGGCGATTTGATCGTAATCAGATTTGAAGAAGCTGCTGGTTCAGCAGGTGCAGAAGGAGCTGGCCGAGTGCCTGAGCAGCAGGTGCAGATGCGTATAGACCGGTGCAGGAGCAGGCTGTGCAGAAGCAACAGATACTACCGGAGCTGAACCGTATCTTTTTACCTTAATTTTTAAATCCGTTGTTTCAATGTTTACTTCATCAAGACCAGACTGGGCGATGAAGTCAATAAATTTTTGAATTTCTTTAGTTTCCATTTAGTCAAGTTTAAACAGTTGCAGGAATGATCGTGAGCCTATGATTTTACTCTTTCAACGTAATCGTACGTGCGTGTATCCACTTTGATTTTCTGACCTTCTTCAATAAATAAAGGTACCATGATACGTGCACCTGTTTCTACCTCAATCGCTTTTTTCGGAGAGTTTGCTGTATCTCCTTTCAAGCCTGGTTCAGCATAGGTCACTACTAATTCCACAAATGGAGGCAATTCGCAAAGTAAAGCAGCATCAGTTTCAGTATTGATCAGGATTTCAACTTCCTGGCCTTCTTTCATCAGATCAGCAGCTGTTACAAGTTTTTCATCGATCAATACCTGATCAAATGTTTCAGAATTCATGAAGTTATATCCAACTTCATCTTTGTATAAAAACTGGAATTTATGTCTTTCTACGCGAACCGGAATAATAGTAGCACCTGAAGAAAAAGTATTGTCCAATACTTTTCCGGAAGTAAGGCTTTTAATTTTAGTACGAACAAAAGCGTTTCCTTTGCCAGGTTTTACATGTTGAAATTCAATAACCTGAAAAAGATCATGGTTAAAATGTATTACCAATCCGTTACGTAAATCTGCAGTCGTTGCCATGTTTAGTTAATAAGTAATGCAAAAATTTTGTAAAATCTTAAATGCAAAATGAATAATGAAACATGCTCATTATTCATTTCATTATTATAAAGCCCATTTCAAATAAATAGCTCCCCAGGTAAATCCTCCACCAAAAGCAGCCAGTACAAGATTATCTCCCTTTTTCAGCTGTGATTCATAATCCCATAAACAAAGTGGAATCGTGGCTGAAGTTGTATTTCCGTATTTCTGGATGTTCACCATTACTTTATCCATTCCCACACCCATGCGGTTCGCAGTTGCTTCGATGATCCGCCTGTTTGCCTGATGCGGAACAAGCCACGCAACATCATCGCTGGTCAGGTTATTTTTTTCCATGATCTCAGCTGAAATATCAGCCATATTTTTCACAGCAAATTTAAAAACCTGAGCGCCATCCTGATAAACAGAATGCCATTTGTTGTCAACTGTCTCATGTGTAGGCGGATACCGGCTTCCTCCTGCTTTCTGATGCAGATAAGGATATCCAGCACCATCAGAACGAATAATAGAATCTATGATACCATATCCTTCTGTATCTGGTTCCAAGAAGCACAGCGCCAGCGCCGTCACCAAAAAGAATACAGGTTTTACGATCCGTATAATCTACAATCGCTGACATTTTATCAGCGCCTACAATAATGATCTTTTTATATTTTCCGGTTTCAATAAATTGAGAACCGATTGTAAGTGCATAAACAAATCCGGAACATGCTGCCTGAATATCAAAACTTCCCACATTCCTGATGCCCGTCATATCACAAATAAGATTGGCAGTACAAGGAAAAATAAAATCAGGAGTAGTGGTAGCGCAAATCAGCAGATCAATGTCTTCCGGAGCAGTATTGGTTTTGGCAAGCAATCCTTTTACAGCCTCAGCGCCCATATGTGAACTTCCTAAACCTTCTCCTTTAAGTATGCGACGTTCTTTAATGCCGGTGCGGCTAACGATCCATTCATCGTTTGTCGCTACCATTGTTTCCAATTCAGCATTTGTCAGAATATAGTCAGGCACATACCCGTGTATTCCTGTTATAGAGGCTCTTATGTGGGTCATGGTTAATATCTAACATTCAAAATTCATATGAATTTTGGTAAAAAATAGTATCAGAGTTTATTCGCAATTATAACGTTGTCAGCATTGGGTCAAAATTAACTCATCGCATTTGCAATATGCAAATATGCTTTTGATTTAACTTGTTTGTATGCCCAGCCAATCATATTTTTAATTGCCAGCGGTGAAGAAATACCATGAGCAATCATTACATTGCCATTTACTCCGATAATTGAACTTCCGCCAATGGATTCGTAATTTGTCTGATCAATGAAATCATCCTGAATCCCTCTTTGTTTGGCAATTTCGTAAAAAGACTCTCCCAATTTAAATAATACATTCCCTGTGAAACCGTCGGTAACAATCACATCTGCTTTATTAGTGAAGAGGTCTTTCCCTTCAATATTTCCAATAAAATTGATTTTTTTATTTTGCTTGAGCAGGGGATAAGTAGCCTGCGCAGTTAATGAACCTTTTTGTTCTTCTTCACCGATATTCATCAATGCAACGCGCGGACGATCAATCTGGAATGTGTACTGGGCAAAAATAGAGCCAATTTCTCCAAATTGAGCCAAGAACTTCCGGCTTGCAATCTGCATTGGCACCAATATCCAGCATAATAGCATATCCACCTCCAACCTGTGGTACAAATCCTGCAATGGCTGGTCTTAAAATTCCTTCAATAGCTTTTATGCTAAAAAGAGCACCTACATGCATTGCTCCGGTATTTCCGGCACTGCAAAAGATGTCAACTTCTTTTTCTTTCAGAAGCTTAAAACCTATTCCTATACTGGAATTGGGCTTTTGAGAAAGAGCTTTTGTAGGATGTTCACCCATCTCAATAACATCTTCTGCATGAACGATGTCAACGATTGATAGGAGTAAAAGTTATTCTGGCTAAAAATCTCCCAAATAGCACTTTCACGGCCAATTAACACGATTCTGGCCTCCGATGGTAGTTCAGAAGTGGCCTGAATAACCCCTTCAACAATTGCTTGTGGAGCTAAATCTCCCCCCATAGCATCTACCGCAATTTTCATTTACACGCTGTTATTTTGTACTAAAAGTTAGAAATCGAAGGTGTAAATTTAGCAGTTGTGCCTTAGTAAAAAAGAATTTCGCAACAACTTTTATAAGGCTGCTGCGAAATTGGCATTCTCATCGATCAAAAATTAAACCGTTTTGGAATAATTTTCAACAACAACTTTGCCTCTGTAAACCAGATTTCCTTCGTGTACGTGCGCACGGTGGAACTGGTGAATTTCCCCTGTTGAAGAATCAGCTGCCAATTGCTTGCCGGTAAGGAAGTCATGTGCTCTGCGTGTATCGCGACGGGTTTTGGAAATGTTTCCGCTTAGGATGTGCCATGATGCTTTATGTTCTGTATGTTAATATTCGGTTTGAAAAACTTTTATATCAGCTCAGGATTATTCGTCCTTATTGCCCTTTAATTTTTTTAATGCTTCCCAACGTGGGTCAATTTTTTCTTCGGAATCGCTGTCGTCATTGTCCTCTTTGTCTTCCGACGAATAAACCAGTATCACTTCATCGTCTTCTGATTCATCGTCAGCATCATCTTCTGTCCGCAGACTTGGATGCAATTTTTTTAACCGGAAGCGAAAGTGCAATAAATTCAAAAACATATTTCGCAACATTAATCCGGTTTGTATTCCGGTTGATGATCTCAATCTCATCGGTCAGCTCTTCATCATGGTCGCCAAATTTTAAAATAATCTGTTCATCCGAAATCAACGGGCTCCTCAAACGGTTCCAAAGCTTCTGTCGCAAGTTAATTCGACCGATTCCCTCAGTATGAAAATGCAATCTGGATCATCGTTGCAGATTTGTTCAAAACCACATGGGTTTTGAAATTGGCCGCGTTCAATGAGATCCTGCTCTAGTTCCTCAAAAAAAGCGTCTCCGGACTCCATATCATAGTCATACTGTTTGTCTTCCAAACCGTAAATGTCTATGTTGTATTTACTTAGCTCTTTCACTATTTCTGTCAAAAGGACTGCAAAGGTAATGTCTTTTCGTGTGAATAAAAAAACTATCTAAGAATTTTATTGATTTAAACTGAGGTATTTACCATTGAACCCGCTGTTACTCAGAAAGCATTGGTTTTTTTCTTAAAAATCGGCCTTAAATCTTCCTTGCCGGGTTACCAAAAAATGTTGCGTTTGCCGGTACATTTTCCACGACAACAGAACCTGCACCAATCCGGGCATTTTTACCTATTTCAATGCCTGCAACGATAATTGCACCGGATCCAATAAATACGCCGTCAGCGATTTTTACTCGGTCATTGATAATGGCTCCTGCGCCAACCGTAACATAATCTCCGATTTGAACGGCAGTTTCAATAACTGAACCCGTCTGGAATAAGGCATGACTGTCCAACTTCCGAAGTTGGCGCCAACCACAGCGCGTGCTGCAAAAAGGTTTCCATGACCAACTGTTGCCATTTCTGAAATGATTGCGCTATCGTGGATTGCATTAACCGGCATTCTTTTGAAGCGCTCGTTGAGACCTTCCGTCAATTGTTTACGAACTGAACGTTCGCCAATGGCAACAAAAGTTTCACATTTTTCACCGATAATATTGATAAAACCTGCGTCGTCCGTAGCGCCTAAAACACTTACATCGCCGAATTCTTTACCATGTAATTCTTTATGATCGTCCAGGATTCCATAAACGAGCACATTGTTTCTTCTGAAAATATCAAGTGCCTGCATACCTAGATGCGCCTGCACCAAAAATTAAAACCGGATTTTCCATAATTGAAATCATTTCATTTTCTCTTATATGAAGACTGAAAATGAAAAACGTAATAGTATTTGTTAATGAATCTGATTGATTTGTGTATCTGTACTGAAAATCATACCAAAAGGCAGCAGAATAGAATATTTGTTACAAAAGTACGGATTGATTTACAGAAATGTCACGCGGAATACAAAAGGACTACCGTAAGGCGAAAGATTATTTCCGATATATCGATCCAATCTGATTGTTATAATTGAAATTATATAAGGCAGTGAAATGTACAGCTCTTATAAACCGTCCACCGGTAGGCTGAGAATAAGATGCTCCAATCATTGGAGATCCAAGCCATTTCCTGCATTATACTTGGTAATGTATCCGCTTCGACATTCATAGCTTCCTATTCAGCAATAATATTTATCATAGGTACAACCTGGTACATCAAAAATCCACGGCCTCCATAATAAATTGAATTGACTCCATAATATTTGGATTTAAAACACATTATTGTAACGCCTACGCCGCCAACCAATTTTTCTGTTAGTTGATAACCAGCCATTGGCGACAAGTTTACATTGGTATACGTTCCGAAACTTAACCCAAAACTTCCGCCCAGTCGTATTCTTTCTTTAAACGGCAAGATTCTTTAAATCACTTTCAACTTTCTTGGGTTCAACCGGTTCTTTCTCTTCAACAGGAGGCATTTCTTTTCTGACCGGCCTTTCCTTTTTGACAGTAGTCAGGACGGTAATATTCGTCATTTTGGGCAAATACAGTCGTTTTAATTGCTAGTGTGATGATAAATAAGCAGGATAGGAGGATTTTCCTTTTCATTTCTAAATCGTTTATTTTAATATTGTTAATACTAACGCAAAATTCCTAACTTTTGGTTTATTATTGATCTGAGCCCTCATTACTACTCCTCATTACAACGTTTATGCATTATCAAATTTCCGTAACTGATCCGGCTTCGCACTTTTTATCGATTACTTACACCATTCCTGATATTACTGCGGATCGTATTGAAATTCAACTACCTGCATGGCGTCCGGGACGTTATGAAATTCAAAATTTTGCCAAAAATATTCAATTTATTGAAGCAATTTCAATAAGTGGTGAGAAACTACCCTTACGCAAAATCACGAAGGATCGCTGGGAGGTTAAAACAAATGCTGAAAAAACAGTTCAAATACGCTATTCTTTCTTTGCAGCAATACAAAATGCCGGCAGCAGTTATGTCGATGAAGAACTGTGGTATCTCAATTTTATCAATTTTTGTTTTTATACCGAAGGAAGAATTAATGAGCCATACTCGGTTTCATCTGGACTTACCGAAAGTTTTGAAATTGCCTGCGGACTGGAATCTTCCGGTCGTCATCAGCTGATTGCAAAGGATTTTTATCAATTGGTTGATAGTCCGCTTTTGGCTTCCGAAACTTTGCAGAAATGCGATTATATCGTTCGAGGTGTTCAGTTTCATATTTGGATGCACGGAAATCTGAAACCAAACTGGAAACGAATTGAACGTGATTTCCGAAGATTTTCCAGAGAGCAAATTGCTACGATGGAAGAATTTCCGGAAACAGAATTATCATTTTCTCAATCTGATTTTGCCAAACGCTTTTTACCACGGCGTTGAACATCATAATTCTACGATGATCGTGCTTGGGCCTGATGATGAAGGTGAAGGATTATATACCGATTTGCTAGGCGTAAGTTCGCATGAATTGTTTCACGCCTGGAATATCATCAGAATTCGTCCTATTGAACTTTTACCGTACGATTTTACCAAAGAAAATTATTTTCGAAACCTGTTTTGTAGCAGAAGGCTGCACAACTTATTACGGTGATCTATTTTCTGAAACGTGCCGGTGTTTTTGATGATGAAGCTTATGTAAAGGAATTGCAGGTTTACATGAAACGGCATTTTGAAAATAACGCGCTGGCTTCACAATCACTTGGCTGAATCTTCTTTTGATCTCTGGCTGGACGGATATGAAAAAGGCATTCCGCACCGAAAAGTTTCGGTATATCACAAAGGTGCTTTGGTGGCGTTGATTCTGGATTTGTATCTGACGAAAAAAATCCAATCATGAGCAGTCGCTGGATACGGTTATGCAGGTTGCTATGGCAACGTTTTGGCAAACCGTTCGTTGGTTATACTGTTGAAGATTATCAAAATGTTGTAGAAGAAATCGCAGGTGAAAAGCTGGAATGGTATTGGAAAGAATGCATTTTTACCAATGAACCGCTTGGAAACCAGTTTAAACGAAGCACTTGCTTTTGTGGGATTACAAATGACAATTTTCAGTAACGGCAATATTCAGCTTGAATGTTCTGGATGATTTTCGTGCAAAATTACAGCGAGATAAATGGCTGGAAACGAGGCAGGTTTTGAGTGAGGAAGAAGAAGAGGAGGAGTGATTTTAGCTGTTGGCTTTTAGCGATTAGCTTTGGTGGAAAGTCGCAGATTTTTATTTAATTCGATGTTGTTGGTATTATGTAATATGGCTCTATTGGAGCTTCCTGTTTCTAGCAACGATGTATTGTCCTGGGTTTCCCTGGCTCCTTCGGAGCCTCCTGGACCTTTACGATTTTTTATTACAAATTAAAACCTAAATATCTTAGAATTACCTCATAAACTGCTTTCATCTAAATACCCTCTTAAATACTTCTCTTAACCATGAAGGCGGTGAAAATAATCGGGCGCGTTTTGCTTATTTTGGTTAAAGTTCTGGCCGTGCTTTTTCTGGCAATTATCATTTACTTTCTTGCTCCGCCATTTTACAACCGATACATCGTTTATCCTGAACTGGAACACGAGCGAACTGCTTTGTGGAAAAAATATAAAAAGCCGGAGCAACTTATTAAACATACAGATTTTAAAGGAATCCTTCATTCGCACACCTATCGTTCTCACGACAGTCGCGGTATATTAGCCGAAATTATCCCGGCAGCGAAAAAAGCGAAACTCAATTTTATTTTCCTCGCAGATCACCGAATGTCTGATCTGGACACTTTTCCAAGAGGAATTCATGGTACTTTCAATGGCATTGTTCTCGAATCAGGAACGGAATCGCCGGGGCCAAGTATGTTGGTGACGCCATTAAGAAATGAGATTCTGGGCTGGAAAAGTAGCCGAAATCAGCTTATTCATGATGTTGTGAAAAAAGGCGGGATGGTTTTTTATCTGCATTCAGAAGATGAACATGACTGGGCTAATCCGGATTATCAGGGCATGGAAATCTATAACATTCATTCAGATCTTATCGACGAAAAACATCCTGTGAAATTCTTAATCAACGGAATGCTTAATAGCGGAATTCATCGTCATTGGAGCTATCGGGAGCTTTTTGACGAGCAGACTAAGATTATTGCACTTTGGGATTCATTAAATAATCATCGAAAAATTGTCGGAATGGCGGCCGTTGATGCGCATAATAATCAAAGTTTACGGGCGAAATATTTGAAAAACGGAAAAGTAGAATGGGTTGGGCCGAATGCAAAAACACTTTCAATAACCGAACCTGGCTGGAAAGAAAAGTTGTTACTGGGAAAACCTGATGCTGCGGGATGGGTTTTCAAAATGGAACTGGATACTTATTTTCATTCCTTCAATTTTGCAAATACACATATTTTCAGTGATACACTTTCAAGCCGTTCTTTAAAGAATGAATTAGTTAAAGGACACGCTTATATTTCCTTTGAAAGTCTGGCCGAGGCAAATGGTTTTCAATTTGTTTCAACCGACAGTTTGGGGAAAATTAATGCAATTATGGGAGACTCAATTCAAAGTAAAAGTGTATTTAGATTAAAAACAACTTCACCATTTCCTGTCAAATTTGAATTGTATCAAAATGGAAAACTAATTGATTTCAAGGAAGATAGTTATGCTTATGAATTTCAACCTAAAAATAAAAAAGGAAATTACCGGATAGTAGCCAGACTGAAATTCAGGAAAGAAATGGCTTCCATGGGTTTATACCAATCCGATTTATGTTTTTTGAAATTATTTTGACAAAACATCTTTTAGAGCTTCCAACAAATCCGGAAATTCATATTTGAAATCCGTTTCATCCTTAATCCGCTGGTTGATTACATAATTGCTTCCCAAAACTACATTAGCCATTTCTCCAAAAACCAAGCGAAGGGCAAAGGAAGGAACATTTGGAAGCCACTGCGGTTTGTCCAACGCTTTACAGATTTGTTTGGTAAAATCTTCATTGGTCGCCGGCGGAAAGGCCACAGCATTGTAAGCACCTTCCCAGGAATCTTTTTCCATACATTCAATATACAACCGGCAAAGATCATCAATATGAATCCACGAAAGCCATTGTTTGCCAGAACCCAAAGGAGCGCCAAATCCAAATTTTGCGGGTTGAGCCATTTTTGGAACAGCACCTCCGTCATTACTAAGTACAATTCCGGTTCTGAGTTTTACAGTTCTTACGCCAAGTTGCTTTAATAGCATCCGCCGCTTTTTCCCATTCAATAGTAACTTCTGAAAGAAAATCTTTTCCGGGAGGCGACATTTCAGTATGCTGAATATCACCAGTATCTTCGCCGTAATAACTACTTCCGGAAGCAGAAATGAAAGATTTTGGAGTGATTTTTTGTTCTTTTAATTTCCTTGCAATCAATTCTATACTATCCGTCCGACTGCTGAAAATTTCCTTTTTTCTTTCCTCAGTCCATTTTTCATCTGCAACACCAGCTCCTGCCAGATGTATCAGAAAAGTCAGTATTTTCAAGAGCACCAGCTTCGATGTAATTATTTTTCACATCCCATTCATAGACCTTTACGGACGGAATATTTGATTTTTTTCTGGTGAGATAGGCAACTTCATATCCCTTTTTCAAGAGCAATGTCGTCAAGCGTTTTCCTATCAAACCTGTTCCGCCGGTAATTAATACTTTTTGAGCCATAAAATTTTTAGAATGAGATTAAATTACATGGTACAAAAATGGTGCCTTGCTATACGATGGGAAATAGCCGTATTCGTTTCTTTTGGAGGTTCCTGCTCTATGGCTTTGGTAATTCTGTCAATCATATCTGTCCACCGATTCGTCTGGTAAAAACTGCATCGGTGCTTTAAATTGAACGGTAAGTGTTGTATTTCGTTTTTTGAAACGTAACCCTTTTTTGTCAAAAGCTCTTCTGAAACCATTGATGACAACCGGAATCACAATCGGCTGATGCTCTTTAATCAGATAGGCGGTACCTTTTCGTACCGGAGCGAAGGGTTTTGTAGTACCTTGGGGAAAACTGACAACCCAGCCATGTTTAAGGCCCATACCAATTTTATCCTGCGCAGAATTATCGAGTTCCCGTTTTACATTTTCACCATTAGCCCGCCAGGAACGATCAATGGTAATGGCGCCGCCGATACTGAAAAGTTTTGGTAAAATTCCTTCCTTCATCGTTTCGGAAGCAGCCACATAATAACAACGTGCTCTTGGAGAAAAAAGATAAAAAGGAGGCGCAATGGAATCTTTATATCCCCATTTGGTAGCACAGAAAATATGGTAAAAAGCGATGACATCAGCAAAATAAGTCTGATGATTTGAAAGGAAAATAACACCATGATCGGGAAGGTCAACGAGTTGCTCACTTCCCGTAATTTTGATTTTATTCACCGCCGTATAGCGATAATAGGTAAACCAGCCAATAACAAAAATAAAGAAGCGTTTTACCGTCAGAAAATTACCAAAAGGGTCTTTTTCAAATATCCCAAGAAAATCAAATCGAGCCAGCCAGGTTGGAAGCGCGCTGAACGTACTTTTTTTTGATATCATGAGATAATAAATGTTTCAATAAATCGTGTCTGAGTTATTCTCGGTGACTGTTATTTGATCAATTTGCTGTCACTTTCCGGTTAGCAAAGGTAAGTTAATAAAGAGATTGATATATTTAATAAAATAACCGTACTACTAAAAATTGTAACCGAGAGTATGCTTTTGAGTTGAAGTCTTCATTGTGCCGATTGGCATGATTCTTTGATTACAGAGCAATACTTACTTAATTTTGACCTGCTCACTAACAAAAAACATACTTTAATTTTATGAATACGAAGTTTCAATTGCACATACTTGCTTGTCTTTTAGGCAGCTGGATTTTTATCCGGTTGTTCAAGAAATCCGGTAACAGGAAAGAATGAAATCATTTTCATGTCACCGGAAAAGGAAAAGGCTTTGGGCGCAGAATCACATCCATCGGTTGTGGCTTCCATGGGATTGTATGATGATAAAAACCTGACTGCTTTTATTAATGAAAAAGGAAAAGCGATGGGGAAAGTTTCACATCGTCCGGAAGTTGATTATCAATTTTTTATTGTGGATTCTCCGGTTGTTAATGCATTTGCGGTTCCTGGCGGATATGTTTATTTTACCCGAGGAATTATGGCTCATTTCAATAATGAAGCAGAATTTGCCGGTGTTTTAGGTCACGAAATTGGCCACATTGCAGCGCGCCACTCAGCAAGTCAGCAAACAAAACAGGTTTTTACACAAGGTGTTTTATTAGCCGGATCTGTACTTTCTCCAACATTCAGAAGTTTGTCTGATCAGGCTTCGCAAGGTTTGGGATTATTACTTTTGAAATACAGTCGTGATCATGAAAGTCAGTCCGATGAACTGGGTGTGGAATATTCGAGCAAAATCGGATATGATGCGCACCAAATGGCTGATTTCTTTGGTACGTTGAAAAGAATAAGTGATAAAAGCGGAGCAAATATTCCAACTTTTCAGTCGACTCACCCGGATCCGGGAAATCGTCAGGTAACGGTTGAAAAGCTTGCAACGAACTATCAATCAGCACATCAGGCAAAATATAACGTCAACCGTGATGTTTATCTGCGTAAAATCGAAGGCTTAATTTATGGTGTTGATCCGAAACAGGGTTTTGTTGAAGGCGGACAATTTTATCATCCTGAGTTAAAATTCCAGTTCCCGGTTCCGGCCGATTGGCAGACAGAAAATACGCCCGCGCAATTCCAAATGGCATCGAAAGATGGAAAAGCGATGATGCTGTTTACAATTGCAGAAGGAAAAACGCTTGACGAAGCTGCACAAACAGTTATCAAAAACTACGGTCTGCAAACTTCTGAAAATAACAAAACAACCATAAACGGATTTCCTGCTATTGCCATGGTTGCAAAACAAGTCGCTCAGGGACAAACTGCACCTGCGGCTAATGCAGCACAGATTGCGAGTTGGTTAATTCAGTATAACGGATCAATTTATGCCATTCATGGTGTTGCGGCAAGCACAGATTTTGGCGCAAATCTTAATCAGTTCAAATCCGTTGCGCAAGGTTTCAAATCAATAACGGATCAATCAAAATTAAACAGAGAGCCAGATCGTATCAGAATAAAAACAGCTCAACGTGACGGTACACTTCGTGATCTTTTAAAAGATGCAAATATGCCGGATAATAAACTTGATGATATTGCGATTCTGAACGGAATGGCTTTGACGGATAAAGTTGAAAAAGGAATGCTTTTCAAAACTTTGAATAAATAAAATTGTCATTTGCGAGACGAAATAGCCTGATTTTACGTCTGGATACCGATACAAATAAAACCACTTGTATTACTGAATTATCAGTTTTGCAAGTGGTTTTATTTTGTTCAAACTTTTCTATCAATCTGTTTGAAAGTATATTACTAATATGTTGATGCGTAAGAAAAATGATATATTATTAAAAAGTGCATTTGAAGAATCGTTTTCGGATCTTTTGTATTTCTTTTTCAAAGACGCGGATATTGTTTTTGATTTCGAACGCGGTTTCGATTTTATGGATAAGGAGCTGGCAGAACTTTTTCCTGATTTGGAGAAAAAAGGGTGGAAGTCGATTTGTAGATATGCTGGTAAAAACTTATTTGAAAACGGGTGCCGAAGAATATATTCTCGTGCATATTGAAATACAGGATGGTGCGATAAAAAATTTTCCTCAACGGATGTTTCAATATTATTACAGAATCTTGGACAGGTTTGAAGTCGAAGTGGCAGCATTGGCTGTATTCACAGGAAAACAAAATCAAAAGCGACCGTCTGCATATCAGAAGAATTTTTTAGGCACTGAAATTATTTATAAGTACAATTCTTATCACATATTTGACCACGATGAGAATCAGTTAATAGCAATGGATAATCTTTTTGCTCTGGTAATTTTAGCAGCACAAAAGGTAGCATTAGCAAATAAAATTCCGGAGTTAGAGCTGAGTGAACAAAGATTAGGAATTGTTCGGGCATTAATAGAAAGTAAGCGATATGACAATGATAAAATTAGGCGTTTTCTGTTTTTTCTGAAGACTTTCATTTACATTGAAAATCCTGAAATAAATAGTAAATTTGATAAAGAGGTAAATATATTAACTGGAAATGAGACAGCTATGGGAATTATAGAAGCAATAAAAATGATCACCTTGGAAGAGGGAATTGAAAGGGGAATGAAAAAAGGAATGACTAAGGGAATTGAAACAGGTGTGCAAAATACAAAGTATGAAATTGTTAAAAATCTTATCCTGAATACTGACTTCGAGATTTCTAAAATTGCAGCCCTGACTAATTGCTCCGAATCATTTGTTGAAAAAGTTAAGGAAGATTTAGAACAAAAATAATAAAAAGAGGTGAGCATTTGAAATACTCACCTCAATTCAATTATTTCAATTTCGCTTCCAAAACCTTCATATAATATCCTCCAACAACCGAGCGCGCTCTGAAACCTACTGACTTGCCATCAGTCGTTTCATGCCAGTCAGAAAGAGGAATCCGATCCGGAGTTTCTGTTACGTATTTATAAACCGGTTTAATCAATGCTTCGAAATCTTTCTGGTTATCAGCCAACGTTGCCGTCCAGAAAATCCAGTCCGATTTTGTGTAAGTTTTACGGCTGTCTAATGGTAAACCGAAAGCCAGTTGTTTTGTCAGATAATAATTAATTTCCTTTTTTGCCACTTCTTTTGGAAATACATTTAAGCCCAGAAGCTTGTCCCAAACCAGGTTATATTTCTGGCTCCATGTTCCTTTTTTGTCAAACGTTAATGCATAATGGTCACCGTCCGCAGCCATTTCCATCCATTTTTTTGCAAATTCTTTAACCAAAGCATTCACTTCATCTGCTTCTTTGTTTCTGACCAAGTTGTTCAGCCATTTTCGCATAACTGGCCAGACCCATAATGGCTTTAATAGACAAATTGGTATTACGGGCTAAATGGCCTGCAAAATCGTCCGTACAAAGCTGATTTGCAGGATCAAAGCCTTCTTTCTTTAAATAATTAGCCCAGACAGTTAAGGTTTCCCAGTGTTTCTTGGCAAATTCCATATTCTTCTCAGCCTTACTGATTGCGTACGTCAGAATCAGCATATTGCCTGATTCTTCTACCGGCATATCCTCGTCGTAGGTTTGTCCGTTTGCAAGCGGATATGTGCCGACATCATGTGCAGCAAATGGTTTTTTCCATTTTCCACTTTCAGAATAATAGAAAATCGGTTCCATCATTCCTTTTAACAAAGTTGGATTGTAAACAAGAAAAAGTGGGGCGGAAGGATAAGTTATATCCACGGTTCCGATGGAGCCATTACTGAAATTTTCTTTTGATAAAAACAAAGGAACTTCATCTGGCCCGGCAACTAATTTGTGGGCAGCAATGGCCTGGCGATATGCTGCTACACAAAGCTCTGCATAGGGTTTTCCACCTGCTTTGAATGCGTCATCGTAAATTTTTGCATCAACAACTTTGCACGCATTAATAATCTGACTAAAATTTGTTTCAGCTTCTTTTAATTCTCCCTGAATGGTCTTATCCCCATTCTTATTCCACCATGGAAGCAGATTCTTTCCAAAATACTGAACTGAAAATTCATCGTCATAACCAAGCATCACATGATTTGAAGTACCTTTGCTATCCACTTTTCCAACATTGGAAATAACTGCCATCGCCCTGGTTTCGCCAGTACCGATCATCATGGTATTGACCGGATCAAGTGCGCCTTTTTGGGAAAAACCTTTGATAAGTCCTGCCGGTGTTCCGAACGCAGAACCTGAAACCGTTTTTTCAGAAGCCGCCAGATAGGCGTAACCCCAATCAATACGTACATCATCACCTTTGCGCTGCAAAACTTTTTGATCCAGACTTCCAATGGCAAGTGTAACCAACCCTCCATCTTTTCCAGCTCTTTCCGTTACTTCCTGCTTTCCATCATTAACAGCCAATAATCCCGAAACAGAAGTCAATATTTGGACATCATGTACTTTTCCATCTTTCGATTTTACATCATAAACGATATAATTTACCGGTCTGGAAAGTAATGCGAGATTATCCATTAACAACGGAGCCACAAAACTTGCAGTGATCTGTACCATTCCGGCATCAAAAGAATAAATACTTTGTGTTGCTTTCATAGTAAAACCGGTTTGCTTTGCAGCAATAATCACATCAGCGCCTTTTGGTGCAATTTCGTCTGTCAAACCTATATCAATATATCCTGGTCCGGCTCCATTTTTACAATAAGCGGCCAGGATATTTTTTCCTTTTTTCAATGATTTTCTGGCAGCTTCACTGATCTTTTTTGTTTCATAACCACCTGTAAAACAATTAGAGCATTCGTAAGCCGATACACCGTTAATGAAAACAGAAACGTCATCGTCATGGAAAATGTCCAGGCCGATTTTCTCAAAACGTGATATTGTCCAATGTAAATTCACGGCGGTACCAGACTTCTTTTGGGAAAACTGTTCCGGTTTTTAACATATTGTCATTCCGGTCTTTTGTACCAAAAGGTGCTTTCCCGGTTTTCCAGTCAGCAGCTTTAAAATTTTCTTTATTCCAGTCTGCGGCTGGTTTTTCGGTGGTATAAGCAGCATCGTATTCTTCAACTTTTGCCGTGCCGATTACCGTTTTTAAAACAGGTACAGCCGCGCCCATGAAACGATATGTTTTTCCGTCAACGCGAATTAATCCGTCCAATGGATTAGGTTTGCCCGTCCAGTGTTTGGTAGGAGAGCCGTTTAGCTCATTTCCGAATGACCACACACTTGTGTAGGGATCAATAGTAATCAACGGGACAGCTGGTGGCCGGAAGTTCTGTGCGAAGCAGGTACTAAATCCGCATAGCAAGATCGCAAGAAAGCAGTTTTTAGTCATTTGATAAAAATTTGTTTTCACAGATTCTATGTAATTTTTGTTGCGTTAGGGATTAGAAAAAACGTTTTAGCGAAAAGACGAAGTTCTGTAAAATATGCTGATTTTCTTGTTATTTATAAATAAAAATGGCTTCACTGTCTGAACAATGAAGCCGTTTCTAATATTGTATTTGAATTTATTTCTTAAAAGCAGCTTTTGCGCTTTCCAGAAATGCTACAAAATGAGCCGGATTTAAATCATAATTTTTTGGAGCAACCAAAAGATCTCCGTTCTGATCCACGATGCAGTAATGTGGCTGAGCATTATTATTATATTTAACAATTTGCAAATCAGCATTTTGTGCGCCAATGGTTTTCTTTACTTTATTGTCATATTTTGAAGTATACCAATCTGCTTCCGGTAATTCAGTTTTGTCATCAACATAAAGCGCAGCAATCACAAAATCGTTCTGAAGACGTTTCAAAACTTCCGGATCTGGCCAAACCCTCGCTTCCATCTCGCGGCAATTTACACAACCATGTCCTGTAAAATCAATAAAAACAGGTTTGTTAACTTTTTTGGCATAAGCCTGTGCTTCTTTAATATCGAAAAAACCATCCAGATCATGAGGCAAATGGAATAGATCTGAATACTTTTTAGTTACACCGGAAGGTGCCGACGAGGCAGCACCGCTTACTCTTTTACTTAAATCAAAATCGATCGTTGACTGCGGAGGTAAATAACCCGCCAACGCTTTCAAAGGTGCGCCCCACATACCTGGAAGCATGTAAACCACAAAAGTGAAAGTGATAATAGAAAGCAAAATCCGTGGAACGCTCACACGCTCGATCGGAGAATCATGCGGCGTAAGGATTTTGCCCAAAAGATAAAAACCAAGCATCGAGAAAATCACGATCCAGAAAGCCAGATAAACTTCACGATCCAGCAAATGCCAGTGGTAAACCTGATCCGCAATACTTAGGAATTTCAGTGCAAGCGCAAGTTCCAGAAAACCCAGAACCACTTTTACCGTATTCAACCAGCCACCGGATTTTGGCAAAGATTTAAGCCATTGCGGAAATAAAGCAAACAAGGTAAACGGAATAGCGAATGCAGAGGAAAAAGCTGCCATGCCAATAATCGGTTTCACAACAGCGCCGCCGGCAGAAGCTACCAGCAAACTTCCAACGATTGGTCCTGTGCAGGAAAATGAAACAAGAACCAATGTAAACGCCATAAAGAAAATCCCGGCATATCCACCCTGATCCGATTTGGCATCCATTTTATTGACAAAAGCACTTGGTAAAACAATTTCAAAAAGTCCCAGAAATGACAATCCAAAGACAAAGAAAATAGCAAAGAAAAGAACATTTGGAATCCAGTGCGTACTCAAAAAGTTTGCAAATGCTGGTCCATTTAAACGGGAAACGACTGTTCCGATAAGCGTATAAATCAATACAATTGAAATACCATATAACAATGCCTTGACTTTACCATTCGTCTGGTTGGTGAAATAACTCACCGTCATCGGAATGATTGGAAAAACGCAAGGTGTTAATAATGCGACCAAACCTGATAAAAAAGCAGCAAGTGCAAAAGCCCATAAGGATTTGTCGCACCAGTATCTTCGGCGGTTAAATCTATTTTTGGCGTTTCAGATTTTGATTGGAAAGCAGTTGCAGAATCACCGGCAGATAGCGAAATATTAGCTGTTTCCTGGGCAGTTGTATCTTTTATTTCGGTAACAGCAGCTGATGTTTTTTCTTCGGCTGCTGTTGTTCCAATGGATTCCACCGGAGAAATTCCGCGCTACAACTTTTAAACCTTTAAATTCAAAATCATCTCTTCCCGGAATACAAGTTCCCGAGGTATGGCTGCAAGTCTGGTATTCGGAACTTCCTTTAATAACCGGATTGTCAGCTAATATTTTTATGGTTTGTTTGAAAACAGCTTTTCCATCAAAAAACTTCACATTTCCACCCCAGATTTCTTCATATTTCGTTTTTGGATTTTGCGGTTTTAGTTTACCAACCAGTTCAAAAGACTTGTTTTTGGCATAAGTGAAAGTCGTTAACATCGGCCCAAGATCCGGATCGAAATCCGAAGAATAAATGTACCAGTCTTTATCAAGAACCGCCGTAAAAACCAGGTCTACCGTTTCGCCTTGTTTTACCTCATTTTTTGAGAAAGTGTAAGTCCATTGCGCATGTTTCTGAATTTGGGCAATGGCATTGGTTTTTGCAAAAAATGCACAAACAATAATGAATAGAAAAATACTTCGTTTCATTGGATATTTTGATAGTAGGAGCTGAATTGGATAACTCAGGTTTCTAATTTTATAAGATTGAAGGCAGTTGATATTTGTTGCCTGATTTAATTACTCAACGTAATTTTTCTAAAAAAATTCATCATGTAAAATAACATAAATTCTATCATGTATTATATAGGACGCATGGTGCAAATTTAAGTTACCGGCTTGCAGCCATAGAAGGAGGTATAGTTTGGGACAAAATTTATTTTATTAAAACCTTATTACACATTTAAATTGCTATTGGTGATTTCTGCTAACTTTGCCGGCTCAAAATGAAGAATATTAACTGAAATTTCAATGTCTGAATCACTTTACGTAATAAAAATCGGCGGCAATGTAATTGACAATCCCGATGCCTGTGCCCGGTTTTTAGATGTTTTCGCCAAATTACCGGGAATGAAAATTCTGGTTCACGGAGGAGGAAAGATAGCAACACAAATTGCTGCGAAGCTTCAGATTGAAACACAAATGGTGGATGGTCGCCGGATTACCGATAAACCGATGCTGGATGTGGTAACGATGGTTTATGGCGGATTGGTTAATAAAAACCTGGTTGCAGCTTTGCAATCACTGGAATGTAATGCGATTGGGCTGACCGGCGCGGATGGTGGAATCATCCGTTCTGTCAAACGTCCGGTGAAAACGATTGATTATGGTTTTGTTGGAGATATAGAAGAAGTTAATGATGAACAAATAAATGCTTTACTGAACAGTAGACTTGTTCCGGTTATTGCTCCACTAACGTATAGTTCAGAAGGGTCACTTTTGAATACCAATGCAGATACGATGGCTTCGGCTATGGCAGTGGCTATGTCGAAACATTATGATGTCAATCTGATTTATTGTTTTGAGAAAAAAGGTGTTCTTTCTGATCCGGACAATGATGATGCCGTAATCCCGTCCTTAATTCCAGCTTCTTATGCTGAATATAAAGCATCCGGCGTGATTAATAAAGGCATGATCCCGAAACTGGATAACGCTTTTGCAGCTTTGCATGAAGGTGTGAAAAAAGTAACGATTTGTCATGCGGATGATCTTCTGATAGCAGCTCGGGGGGATCCGGCACTACAATCTCCTTTTAATAAAATTTTTCAGATGTGGGAATAACCTGAATTTAATTTCATGGAAATCTAATAATTCCAAAGAAATAACTGATTTTTAAATTTTTTTAAAATTTAAATTTTCTCTTACTAAATTGCTGGCTCAAAACCACTCATCTAAATGTTTTCGCCAAAAGGCCTTTTTCTTGCGCTTTTGTTTGTGGTCAATATCTGTATTGCCCAAACACCGGAATTTTATAAAGATGTACAGCCCATTATTCATGCCAACTGCGTGGCATGTCACCGACCGGTGAAGCTGCTCCTTTTCCGCTGATCACTTTTGACGATGTTAACAAGCGTTCCAAGTTCATCAAACAGGTAATTAGCAGCCGGTTTATGCCGCCCTGGAAGGCAGATGAACATTTTAATTCTTTTGCCAATGATCGTTCACTATCGGAAAAACAGATTAAAACCATCGTAAGCTGGATAGATGCCGGTACACCGAAAGGGAAATTGACTGCTAAGTCTGAAAAGCTGAACAGGATATTCAGGAGCGTGTAAATGCGGGAACCGCCTACAAAAGAAAGCCGGATCTCACTCTTAAAATGAAAGAAGCGTTTTAAGTTGAAAGGAGATGCCGTTGAACGGTTTATCATGTTCAAAATTCCCTTTGAGTTGGCTCAGGAGGCCAATGTGGAAGCGATTGAATTTATTTCAAACAATAAAAAACTGATTCACCACGCCAATTTCGCGATACATCCGGTAGCAGATCCATCTGTTGATCTGAATAATACAGTCGATTTTGTAGATATAAACGGACCTGCGGCAGACAAATATTATGAGTGGGTCAAGTACAAAAAGGAAATGACATTATTACGGCGGCTGGATTCCGGGAACGACCGTTGAAACCTATCCGACGGATATGGGCTGGATAATGCCAAAAAGGGGAGTTGTACTGCTGACCGTGCATTTTGGGCCGTCCTCTCTTGATGCAGAAAGTATTGATGGAGTCAATATTTTCTTTAAAAATGAGCCGATCAAACGGAAAGTGAAAGTGATCAGTCTGGGTTCAGGCGGTATTGGAGAAAAAGATATCAGTCCGCCGTTTATGATTTTTGCGGATGAAGTGAAAAGTCATTCGGATTACGGATTGCTAATAATCAGCCGGATGTTTCCCTACTGTATGCCTGGCCGCACATGCATTACCTGGGTAAGAAGTTTAAAGCTTATGCGACTACAGCAGCCGGCGACACGATCAAGCTGGTCAATATTCCGGCCTGGGATTTTCGCTGGCAGGAAATTTACAAATATAAAAAGCCAGTTTTGTTGCCGAAAGGGGCTGTGGTGCACGTAGAAGGCACTTATGATAATACAGCAACCAATCCAATGAACCCGCATAACCCGCCGGAGTTGGTAATGTCGACCGGAAATATGCGGAGTGATCAGGAAATGATGACCTTGATTTTAATGTATGTGGAGCGGGAGGCCGGAGATGATGACCTGATTTTCAAGTGGAATTAGAATTTGTGCGAAGGTATTTAAATCATTTCTATGGGAAGACTTTACTTAATCATTTTACTTTTCTCGTATAATCTGCTCTTTGCTCAAACGAAGTTCACCAAGCTTTCTCCAAAGGAAAGTCACGTGACTTTTGTTAACAAAATCCAGGAAAACGACTCGCTGCATATTTTTCGATACGAATACCTGTACAATGGTAATGGTATTGGAATAGGAGATTTTAACAACGACGGATGCGCCTGATCTTTTCATTTCAGGAAATACAGTTCCCAATAAATTGTATCTCAACAGAATCGGCAAATCTCAAAAGAAGATCACTTTTGAAGATATCAGCAAAAAAGCAAAAATTGAAGGAAACGGAACCTGGGCGACGGGTGTAAGTGTAGCGGATATCAATGGCGACGGATTGCTGGATATTTACGTTTGTCACTCGGGCTTTTTTCAGAAAACTTATCAGATCGTAACAACGAACTTTTCCTTAATCAGGGGATCAAAAATGGGATTCCGGTTTTTAAGGAAGTAGCTGTTGAAGTTGGGTTGAATGCGATTGGGTCACATGTCTACGCAGGCAGCCTTTTTTGACTATGACAAAGATGGTGATCTGGATATGTTTTTGTTAAACCATTCCAATCACAGCGTAAATCCTTTTTTGAATACCCGAGAAATGCGCAGCACGCCAAATCCGTATTTCGGAAACAGGCTGTTTGAAAATGTCAGTGAAAATGGAAAACTTAAATTCACGGATGTAACGAAAAAAGCAGGGATCATTAATAATGCATTGAATTTCGGATTAAGCGTGATTGTCGCGGACATCAATCAGGATGGCTGGCCGGACTTATACACGACGAGTGATTACACGGAAGTTGATTGTTATTATGTCAATAACAAAAACGGGACATTTACGGAATCTTTGAAAAAATCATTCGCTCACGTTTCCAAATTTTCCATGGGAGCTGATGTGAATGATTTTAATAATGACGGCAAACCCGATGTTTTCACGCTGGACATGTTGCCCGAAGACAATCACCGTCAAAAATTGCTGAAAGGCCCTGACGTTTACGATCAGTACCATCTTGTTGCTGGACAGTGGATATTATCATCAGAATATGCGGAATATGCTTCAATTGAATAGGGGAGCAGATGCAGATGGTAATGTTAAATTCAGTGAAATAGGACAACTGGCCGGTGTTTCCAACACGGACTGGAGCTGGGCCGGATTAATGGCAGACCTGGATAATGATGGCTGGAAAGATTTGTTTATCAGCAACGGTTATCTGAGAGATTTCACCAACATGGATTTTCTCAAATACACCGTAGCTGACGAGCAAATGAAGGAAGTTACAAAGGGAAACCTAAATTTCAAGACTTATGGTCTGGTGCAGAAAATGCCTTCCAACAAACTGAAAAATTATCTTTTTCGAAACCGGCAGACGGACGTTGGCTATGCTTTTGAGGATGTTTCCAGCGCAGTGGGGTTTAACGGAAGAAGCTGTTTCCAATGCGGCTGCGTACGCTGATTTTGACGGAGACGGAGATCTGGATCTAGTCATTTCCCACATCAATGAGCCCGTTTCTATTTATCAAAACAATACTACAAACAAAGGATTAACGGTAAAATTAGAAGGTTCTGGCTTAAATACGTCTGCTTTGGGCAGTAAGGTTTGGGTTTATGCTAATCGAACAATGCAGTACGCTGAGCTATATCCTGTTCGTGGTTATCAGTCAACAGTGACTACCGATTTGCATTTTGGCTTTGGGTAATAGCTGTTGAAATTGATTCTGTAAAAGTTATCTGGCCGTCAGGAAAAGTTACTGCGCTTTATCATTTAAAGCGAGCAGGTTTTAGAACTAAAAGAAACGGATGGGAAGTGCAGTTAATAACGGTCAGGACAAGATAGCTACCGGGAAATTATTGGTTAAAAGCATTAACCCGGAAGCAATTGGGATAGATTTTGTGCATCAGGAAAACGATTTTGTAGACTTTAAAGTAGAAGTTCTACTGCCTTATCAGTTTCAAAAATGGGCCCTGCATTAGCAAAAGGAGATGTGAATGGCGATGGTTTGGAAGATTTGTATTTTGGCGGTGCGGCCAATCAGTTTGGTGTTTTATACCTGCAAAAAAGCAATGGAACTTTTGAAGGAGCCTCAGAGCAGCCCTGGCGAAAAAATGTAACTTGTGAAGAAGTCAGCGCTTACTTTTTCGATGCAGACAAAGATGGTGATCTGGATCTTTATGTGGTAAGCGGTGGCAATGAATTTGAAGATCTTTCCAAAGAGTATCAGGATCATTTATACATCAATCAGGGTAAGGGAATATTTGCGGAAAATCTTTCAGCGCTTCCAAAAATGTGGAGCCCAAAACAATGTGTGGTCAGTGCAGATATTGACAATGATGGTGATCAGGATCTTTTTGTAGGTGGAAGAGCCATTCCCGGCGCTTTTCCGAATGGCGGCAAGAAGTTATATTTTAAGAAATGATAGCCAGGGAAATGCCGCTCGGTTTACCGATGTTACTGCGGATTGGAGCAAGGAATTGTTAAATCCGGGTATGATCACCGGCGCTTCTTTTACTGATCTTGAACAAAGATTCAAAGCCTGATTTAATTCTGGTGGGTGACTGGATGAAAATCAGGACTTTTAAAAATACAGGTTTTATTTTGGAAGAAATTTCGAGTAAGGAACTTGCGGAAACTGACGGTATGTGGGCAACGCTGGTGCCGGTTGATATTGATAATGACGGTGATCTGGATTATGTAGTAGGAAACTGCGGACTGAATAATCAGTATAAAGCATCTGTTGAAAAACCGTATGATTTTATATTATGATGATTTCGACAAAAATGGCGTTGTCGATCCGTATTACCACGTATTATATAGGCGATAATAGCTACCCCATGTTTTCAAGGGATGAAATGCTGGATCAGATGGTTTCTTTGAAAACGAAAATATACCAGCTATGTCGTCCTATGCGGATGCAACTATGGACGATATTTTTGGAAAAGAAGCCGTTGCGAAAAGTCCGAAGTTGTATTGTAAACAATTGTCAAGCATTATTCTGGAAAACAAAGGCAACTTTCATTTCAAAATTCATGAGTTGCCGGAAATGGCGCAGCTGTCGAGGGTGAGCGGTATTATTCCTATGGATTTTGATAAGGATGGGAAAATGGATCTCGTGCTGGCTGGGAATTTTTCATCCTTACCGTGTTCAGCTTGGGCCATGCGATGCATCAGTGGGAACATTTGCTCCGCCAGAATGCACCTTTTCAATTTGAAAATATTGAACCGTGCAGAATCTGGGTTCTGGGCGACCGGCGATATTCGCAATATTACCTTAATAAACAAGGGTCAACGTATAGTGGTAGTCCGTAATAACCAGGGCCGCTTATTTTTCAATTTGGATTAAATAATTTAACGAGATTACTAATAACTCATGTATCGGAAGTATAATCTTCATGCTTACTGTTATGTTTGCTTGCGGTCATCCAGGTGACTGGTGCTACACACCACGCAGCTTCTACATCGAGCAGAAAAAACCTGACGCGAACGATTGTGCATGATATTTTTTCACCGCCAGTGGCCAGCAGAATTTACTTATATGCCAATACGGCGGCCTATGAGACCATGATTTTGCAGAATAAAAAGTATCATAGTCTTCATGGCCAAGTCGCTGGTTTTCCGGATGTTCGGACGTATTCCTCATCCTGGAAAAATAAACTATCCGCTGGCAGCGGTTTATGCTTTTTTTCAAAACCGGAGGACGACTCGTTTTTTCAGAACATCTATTGAAAGATAGTATCGAAGTCATCTTGGCCGAATTTCATGAAAAAGATAAAGTAGTTTATGAGAATTCATCTGAAATTTGGAAAAACTGTTAAGTGATAGTATTTTAAGTTGGTCTTCGAAGGATAATTATCCTTTAACAAGAAAAAAAAGAAGATACACATATAGCAAGGCAGGCCGGAAAATGGACACCGACGCCGCCTGGGTACATTGATGCCGTGGAACCATATTGGAGCCAGATCAGGCCTGTTTCACTGGATTCGTCTGGTCAGTTTAAGCCCGTACCACCGCCGCAATTCAGCACTGATACAACGAGTAAGTTCATGCAGGATGCTATGGAAGTTTACCGTGTCTCAAAAAATATGGATAAGGAAAATCTTATGATTGCCAGTTTTTGGGACTGTAATCCTTTTTATCTGAATACTCAGGGACATTTGAATTTTGCGACAAAGAAACTATCTCCCGGCGGTCACTGGATTTCCATTGCCGGACAGGTTGCTGCTCAGGCAAAACTGGATATGACGGCTACACTGGAAGCATATCTGATGACTTCAATTGCCTTATTTGACGGTTTTATCAGTTGCTGGGATGAAAAATACCGGAGCCAGCTAATCAGGCCGGAAACTATTATCAATGCATATATAGATGAAAAATGGCGGCCAGTTCTACAAACACCGCCCTTTCCGGAATATACCAGCGGGCATAGTGTAATTTCCACCGCAGCTGCAGATTGTACTTACGGATATTTTTGGCGATAATTTCTGCTACAACGATGATACCGAAATCCGAGTACGGCCTTCCGGTGCGACAATTTCAAGTCATTTCGCCAGGCCTGTAACGAAGCGGCTATCAGCAGGTTGTACGGTGGAATCCACTACCGGTCAGCAATTGAACAGGGGCAAATGCAAGGAGAAAGAATCGGACAGACATGTTTTGAGACGGATTCACCTACGGCCATAGTGTATTTAACTTATTTGGTAAAAATCGCAGTTGACATAAGAATACTTTCATCGTTAAGATGAATGAATAGAATATTAAATTATTAATTTTTTTTAATAAATATTATGTTTTTGTTAATAAAAATATATATTTTTGACATTAAATACTTATGATTAAAACCTGTGGACTCGTCATAAGCTTGTGTCTAGCGAGTCTATGTTTTGAATCGATTTGTTGTTGTGAGTATACTTAAGGCACCAATTAATCCACTTTACCAAGTTTACCATGAGACAAAAGTTTACAACTTTAACCCGTCTGGTAACCTTGCTCCTGCTTCTTCTAGGAAGTACATGGAGTATGGCCCAGGACAGAAAGACCGTTAATGGAACGGTGCTTGACAAGGATCAAAATCCTTTACCCGGTGTTTCCTATCTTGTTAAAGGAACCAACACCGGTGGTGCGACTGATGCAAATGGAAAATTCAGTGTAAGTGTTCCTTCGAACACTTCGGTACTAGTTTTTTCTTCTATTGGATTTAAGTCACCAAGGAAGTTGTAGTAGGTAACGCAAGTCAGCTGACTGTGAACTCTGGAAGAAGACAACAAAACACTTGAACGAAGTAGTAGTAACCGGTTTTGGTATGACTACCGAAACCAGAAAACTGGCTTATTCTGTACAAACTGTTCAAGGACAGTGATATTACAAGAACTAACAATGCCAACCTTGTAAATGCTCTTCAAGGTAAAGTTGCGGGGGTTATGATCAACCAGGGAACTGGTGGTCCTATGTCCTCTTCCCGTATCCGTATCCGTGGTAATGCTTCGTTAAGCCCTAATACTCAGCCTCTTTTCGTAATTGATGGTGTTTTGATCCGTCCAGGTACTTCCGGAGCTGATTCATGGGGTGCTGGTCAGGATTTTGGTAACATCATGAAAAACATCAACCCTGACAATATCGAATCCATGTCTGTTTTGAAAGGTTCTGCTGCGAGTTCACTTTATGGTTCTGAGGCTTTAAATGGTGTTGTTGTTGTTCAAACTAAAAAAGGACGTCAGGACAAAGGTCTTGGGTGTATCTTACAACCATACCTCAACTTTTGAAAAGGCATATAAATTCCTGGATCTTCAGAATCAGTTATGGTGCAGGTCTGAGCCCGAATTTCATCAAGGCGCTGATGGTGTAAACGAAGTTGATCGTGCTAACTTACCATGGTCTTACGGTCCTGAATTTAAAGGTCAGCAGGTACGTGATCTGGATGGACGTATGGTTGAATGGAAAGCAAACGATCCGATTGAGATTTCTTCAAAACAGGAAAGTATATCAACCATAACGTAGCTATTGAAGGTGGAAACGATCGCAGTTCGTTCCGTGCTTCTTTCTCTACTTTGAAAAATACATCAATCATGCCTGCGGGTACAGAGTTGAAAAGAAACAACTTCAATGTCAGAGGAACACAGAAAATCGGGAAAGATTTTAAATCTGGACGTAAGTGCGGATTATACTGATAACGATATGGTGAACCCAATTCGTCAGGGAGGTAACTACAACCCGGTTTTCCGCTTTGTGTATAACCGTCCGCGTTCAATGGACATCGATTACTGGTCCAAAAACTATATTGATCCTGTTGCTGGTGGACGTCGCCAGAGGTACTGCTGATCCTTATGGCATTACAGACTTCATGTTCCAAACTTTTGAGTACAAGGAAGCCGTAATGAAAAAGTCTTTCGCGGTAACATTGATCTGAACGGTAACATCACAACATGGTTAAGTTTCTTGGTTCGTGCTAACGTTCAGAATGAACTATATACAGGAAACAATAAAAATCGTGGAGCTGGTGTTGGTTTCTCAGGTGGTGAATATGGTGAATATTCTGAAAATAAAACTCAATACTCGTTTTCAAGGTCTTTTGACTGCTGAATAAGCAACTTAGGTAAAGATTTCAATTTGAGCTTTCAGCGTCGGTGGAGAAACAAACAGACTTAATCGGTGGACGTTATTTCACGTGCAGCAACGAATGGCGGTCTTCGTGTTCCGGATGTTTATACTGTTGCAAATACAATTAATACACTTAATTACAGCAACACATCTAACTCCTTCAAAACGTATTGATGCTGTTTACGCTTATGGTGATTTGACTTACAAAGATGCGTTAACGCTTAGTGCAAGCTTCCGGAATGACTGGTCTTCAACATTGACTTATGCTAACGGAAGCGGTGACTATACTTATTCTTACCCTTCAGTTGGTCTTGCCTGGATTGCGACTGAGATCTTTGAAAGATCTGCCTTCATGGCTTTCATTTGGTAAGCTTCGTGGTAGCTTTGGATATACAGGTGGTGATACAGATGCATGGTCTACCAACCACAACTGGTATTTATGGACCAAACGGAACTTACACGCAGGCGGACGGAAGTCTTGTTAACAGGTCTGGGTTTCAGCGGACAACACTTTGCCTAACTACGGTTTGAAAAACCGTTTGGCAAGAGAAGTTGAATTTGGTGCTGATATCCGTTTCTTCAACAACCGTTTGGGAATTGATGCTACTGATTATAACAAAATCACTAAAAATGAAATTCTTAAGTCTTAGCTACTACATCAGAATCCGGTGTTAGCAGCAGACTTGTGAATGCAGGTAGAATCCAGAACAAAGGGATTGAGATTCTTGTCACAGCAACGCCGGTAAAAACAGGTAAGTTTGAATGGAATACAAGCATTAACTTCTCTCGTAACCGCAACAAAGTTCTGGAACTGGTTGAAGGAACAGATACCTATACTCTTGCGAACTTGGTTTTGGAGCAGATGTATCCTCAGTTGCCAAGGTTGGCAAAGACTTATGGAACCATTGTTACATCTTATGCTTTTGCAACGTATGAATCATGCAGATCCAACAATCCTTCAAACGGACAAAAGGTAATTGGTGCTAACAGCTCGGCTGAAGGTGGTATTGCTTACCTGAGAAGTGGTGCTTATGGACAAGGTAGCAAAGAACTTGGTACAGTGATGGAGAAATTCCTTGCCAGCAATGTTAACTCTTTCCGTTATGGAAACTTTACTGCAACGGTACAGGCTGATGCAAAAATCGGTGGCTTGATGTCATCTGCTACACACCAGTACGGTTCTTCAACTGGTGCATTTGCATTTCACACTTACCAGGTCGTAATACTGAACTTGGGGGTGTAACTTTTACAGATGACCGAGGGTAATGCTACGTAACTGATGGTATCATTCCGCAAGGAGTTTTGGCTGATGGTTTCCAGGTGAAGGTGGACGGAGCAACGAAAGATCTGGGTGGTATGCCTTATGCAGATGCAGTTGCAACAGGTTATGTGAAACCGATTCCTGCTTATGCTTATTATTATAACCTTACACAGTGGGGATCGGGTATCCGTGAATATTCTACTTTTGAAAACTCATGGGTTTCTCTTCGTGAAGTTTCTATTGGATATAACGTTCCTGCATCTCTGTTGACAAAAGCTAAAATTCAGTCTCTTCGTGTTAGCCTTGTTGGTCGTAACCTGGGTTACCTGTACCATACTGCGAAAGATGGTATCAACCCGGAAGGTCTTTACAGCAACAAAGCGGGTGAATTTATGGAATATGGTGGATTGCCTTTCTCACGTAACCTTGGGTGTATCAGTAAATATAGGATTGTAATCACTCGAATTTTATTTCGGTCAATTTGAAAATAGAATAGATATGAAATTTGTAAAGATAAATTATTATTACTTGCTGCACGTGGGATTTCTTTCATTCCTGCGAAAAGCAAGACTTTGTGGATATCAACAAAAACCCGGATGCACTTACCGCAATACCGCCTCAAAATCAATTTCTGCAATGCAACGCTATCGCATGCACAGTACAGATTTTGAAGCATTACTACGATATTTACCGTCGTATAATGCCTTGGATGCAGTACACTACTGACCTTAATGGAAATCAGGGACCATTTACGCAAAACTGGGATAACTTCTCTCAGACGTTACGGACGTTTGTATAATGGTGTAGGTGACAGATCTGTACGATCTGGAACAACTGGTATCGAAAAACTGGATGCTGCTGAGCAACCACGTTATGTTCACATGATTCAGATCGCTCATATTCTGAAAGCTTATTATGCTTTTTATGTATCTGATATTTATGGCAGCATTCCATATTCAGAAGCATTTCAGGGTCGTTATGGCGGTACATTGCAGCCTAAATATGATACGCAGCAAGAATTGTTTGCAAGACTTGACAGCGAATTGAAAACAGCGGTCGCAACATTGAAAGCAACACCGACTGTTACGCAGATTGCAGTTGGGTGTTTATGATCAATATTATAAAGGTGATGCTCAAAAATGGATTAAAGCAGCCAATGCATTAAGAATGAGAATGGCTATGCGCGTACAGAAAGCAGATGCTAGCTGCTGGAAATGCAATTCATTACAGAAGTGCTTGCTTCGCCTGCTGCTGATCTTGATGAGCTCAAATGCAGATGGATGGATATTTAAAGCAAACGCAGCCTTTACAGGTACAGGGGATGGTGGTAACTGGAATCCAAGTACGCTTCGTGCTCCTAAACCGATTGTAGATTTCATGTGGAATACTCAGGATCCACGGATGGATGCTTTCTTTACGCCTAACGGATATTCACAAGCTAATATTAATCTGCTTGATTACAGCTGGTATTATTACCTGCAGGTACCACTGAACCGGCAAGACGATATGTAGGTAGCTTCACAAGTCCGGAAGATGCAAAACTTACTTCCAATCATTCGTCAGTATTATACGACAAAGAGAGTTGTTTCAGGTACTACCGAGACACAGGTTGATACACTTTCCTTTATCCAGCCACGTTTGTTCAGTGCAGGTTATAATGATCCATCTGGCAATGCAGGTACAGGATTTTCTTATCTGCCTGTAATCACTTATGCTGAATTTTGCTTTATGCGTGCCGAACTGGCATTAAAAGGAATGGGAACAGGAACTGCAAAAGATTGGTACGAAGCAGGTGTTAAAAGCTCTATCAGATGGTATGATGAAATAGGTACAGGAGCTCAGCTTGTTAAACTATACTGCTGTTACACCAGCTGAAATAACAGCATATCTGGCAAAACCGGAAGTTGCATATACGCTGCAAAGGCATCTGGATCAAATTGCAAGCCAAAGCTATCTTAACTTTATGAAGCAGCCACCGGAAGGTTGGGCTTTGTGGAAACGTACCGGATATCCAAATCCAACATCGGTAGTTCCACTTCCGCCAGTAAAAAATCTTGGCGTAGTATTAACAATTCCAAGACGTGCTCCACTGGGACTTGTGAATGATATCGATCCAAACTTTACCAATAAAAATGCTGCATATGCTGCAATGGCTGGAATACCTGGTTTTGGTACCAGCCCTAATGATGCAACTGGCCGTGTTTGGTGGGATAAACCATGATTTGAAGAATATTAAGTTAGATAATAATGAAAAAGAGACAGGCCGTTGGTCTGTCTCTTTTTTTGGTTGAGGATAAAGAACTGTTCGTGTAAATAGTTGAAGTAAAGTTTCCTTATCTGTTGGAATAGAGTAGGAAGTTTTTGTAAATTAATCATTAATCAAACACCCGATTGCCTCCGTTTTTCTTGTCATCACCATGTCGCCATTCAAAGTTGCTTCAACCGCATTTCGCAAATAAAATTCCGTGGCTTTTGGCCGGCTCCTTCCCAGACCCGCATATTTGTTGTCAACTGCACCCTGATAAACAATAGCTCCGTTCTTATCCAGCAGTATCACTTCCGGCATAACCGTTGCGTGATAGCGCTTTGTTTTTTTATGTTCCTTGTCCGTAAATCCTGAAAAAGAAACCTGGTATTTTTTCAGGAAAGCATTTAATCTCAGTTTCCGTTGCTGTATAAACAGGAAATACAGACTCAAACTCAACACCTCTCGCATGATATTCTTCCTGCATTTTCTTGAATTCCGGCATATAAGACTGTGTGATCGGACATTCAGTATCCATAAAAATAATTACTTTCAGCGATTTTTGTGGTGATGGTAATTGTCCCAAAACGACAGCATGAGTGCAAATCAGGATTGAAAAAAAAGCCAGTCTGTAGCGGGTTTTCATTGAACTAAGTGTTAAAAAATTTATTGAGCGAAAATGAAAAAGAAGTCGTAATAAGCAGACGTTTATTAGGACTTCTCTTTTTAGCAACCTTTTTTATTACTCGGATATCAGGCGATAAGATTTTCCAAAGCCACTTTCACATTATCAAATTCAAACCGCGCCAACTCATTATCCATACGCGCCTTGATCAGATCATTTTGCAAATTTCCGATACTGCCTTCATGCGAATGTTTCAAATCGCGTGGTGCAACATAACTTCCGTCACCAATTTCTGCGCCAACCTGACGGTATGCATCACGGAAAGGAACGCCGTTAATAACCAGCTCATTCACACGTTCAACACTGAAAAGCAAATCATACTTTGGCATCGTCAAGCAAGTTTTGTTTCACTTTCATATTTTCCAGCATAAATGCAGCAATATCCAGACAATCCAGAATTTCGTCAAAAGCAGGCATCAGGATTTCTTTCAAAAGCTGCATATCACGGTGATAACCCGATGGAAGATTGCTCAAAACCATCGTAATTTCCATCGGCAAGTGCTTTCATGCGGTTTGTTTTGGCACGAAGCAATTCTGCAACATCCGGATTTTTCTTATGCGGCATAATGCTGCTTCCAGTCGTCAGATCATCCGGCAAAACGATGAAACTGAAATTCTGGCTGTTGTATAAACAAACATCCATAGCCAGACGGGAAACCGTTGCTGCCAGAGAAGAAATCGCTGTAAGTGCAGCCTGTTCTGTACGTCCGCGGCTCATTTGTGCATATACCACATTGTGATGCATGCCTTCAAAACCCAGTAATTCGGTGGTCAGCTGTACGGTTTAAAGGAAAAGAAGAACCATAACCGGCGCCGGATCCAAGTGGATTTCGATTGGCCAGACGGTAAGCGGCATTTAATTGAATTACATCATCAATCAAACCTTCGGCATAAGCTCCAAACCACAAACCGAAAGAAGACGGCATGGCAATTTGCAAATGCGTATAACCCGGCAAAAGATCATTTTTATGTTCTTCGGATTTGCTGATCAATACATCAAAAAGTTTTTCCGTAGCCTGAACAACCTGAAAAAGACGGTCGCGGGTGTACAGTTTCATATCGACCAGAACCTGATCGTTACGGGAACGTCCGCTATGGATTTTTTTGCCAATGTCGCCCAATTTGCGCGTCAGCATCAATTCTACCTGCGAATGCACGTCTTCGACGCCATCTTCAATCACAAAATCTCCTTGCTGAATTTGCGCATAAATTTCAATCAGTTCCGCTTTCAGCGCAGTCAAGATCGTCTGCTGTAAGTAAGCCAATTGTTTCCAGCATTGTCGCATGTGCCAGATTTCCCAGTACATCAAATTCAGCCAGATGCAAATCCATTTCACGGTCGCGGCCGACGGTGAAACGTTCTATTTTTTCAGAAGTAACGGTATTTTCTTTTTGCCAGAGTTTCAAAATACAGTAGACGAATTATGGTTACACAGAGTATCAAATGAGAAACACAGAGGTTTTAATCCCAGTCAATCATGCGCTTAATGTAACAAATTTACAATCAATTGAGGAAACAGTGGGGAATTGAGAGAGTTATTGTTCTTAGGTTACACAGAGCAATACAGAGTTAGAAGAGATGCACAGAGTTTTATGTGAGAAGTAAAAACTCTGTGTCCCTCTCTTTTTACTCATGGTTCTCGCGTAGCCTAACACCTACACAACCAACATCAGTTAATCATTCGCCGGATGGCCACGAAGCGTTTTTGATAATAATCAGCACTTAGCAAATCGTAGCGTACGCCGCCATTCCATGCAGAATGTATAAAACGTACATAACCCGGAGCGATTTCAGTGATAATTCCAACATGTCCAACGCGGCGAATCTTTTGAACTATGTCCTTTGAAGAAAATCAAATCACCTTTACGGGCTTCATGAAAGATTTACTTCTTCACCTTTTTCAGATTGCGCGGCACTTGAATGAGGCAAAAGAATATCCCATTTGCTAAAACAATAGCGGACAAAACCGGAGCAGTCAAAACCTTTTTTGGAAGTGCCTCCTGAGCGGTAACGGATGTGAAGATGTTTATCGGCAAAAGAAACCAGAGATTCAATTGGATTGAGCGTATCAGCAGCTGTTTTCGGAGGATTTAGTGATTTTGCATGAGCATTATTGCCAAATAAAAGAGCAAAAAAGAACAAGCTTAAAATGAACGGTACGTTGAATCAAATTCTGCATTCAGATTGGTTTAGGTTCTGATACTAAAACTTATATCAATAGAAAATATTGTGTTTTCTATTAAATACGTTAGAAGTTTAAAGATAAGAAGGTTTTAGCATTTAAGAAATTTTATATAATTAAGTTTTTGTGAACTTTCTTAATTTTTGATGTTAAATCGATTAATAGCCAGTGATTTTATGATTCTATTTGTCAATCGTGAGGTTAAGCTTCGTTCCCCCCATCTTTTTTCCTATTTTTGTGCCCTTCAAAAGAAAATTTAGAATTAACCATACTTAACGCATGGAAACCACCGACCGTTATTTGCAACGCGGCGTATCTGCATCGAAAGAAGACGTACACAAGGCAATCGAAAAGATTGACAAAGGGTTATATCCAAAAGCTTTTTGCAAAATTGTTCCTGATACGCTCGCCGGAGATCCGGAATATTGCACCATTATGCATGCGGACGGAGCGGGTACCAAAACTTCGCTGGCCTATTTGTACTGGAAAGAAACCGGTGATATTTCGGTCTGGAAAGGAATTGCACAGGATGCCATTGTGATGAACACGGATGATCTGTTGTGTGTGGGTGCCACAGGCCCGATGCTTTATTCATCGACAATTGACAGAAATAAAAACCGGATTCCGGGTGAAGTGATCGCACGAGGTGATTAATGGCGCCGAGGAAATTCTGGAAATGCTGCGCAGTTATGGCGTGGAAATATACAGTACCGGCGGAGAAACGGCTGACGTTGGTGATCTGGTACGTACCGTGACTGTAAACAGCACGGTTATTGCCCGCATGAAAAGATCAGAAGTGGTTGATAATGCCAATATTAAAGCAGGTGACGTAATTGTTGGACTTGCTTCTTATGGTCAGGCAAATTATGAAACTTCTTACAACGGCGGAATGGGCAGCAACGGACTTGACATCTGCCCGTCATGATGTTCTGGGGAAATATCTTGTTGAAAAATATCCTGAAAGTTTTGATCCCGAAGTTAATAATGATCTGATTTACAGCGGTTCCAAAAAACTAACGGATTCGGTGGAAGGAACACGATCTGAATGTTGGTCAACTAATCCTATCTCCAACCAGAACCTATGCTCCGGTAGCAAAAGCATTACTGGATGAACTTCGTCCAGAAATTCATGGAATGGTGCATTGCAGCGGCGGTGCGCAAACAAAAATTTTACATTTTATTGATAATCTGCACATTATAAAAGATAATCTGCTTCCTGTTCCGCCACTTTTTAAATTGATACAGGAAGAAAGTGGAACGTCGTGGCAGGAAATGTATAAGGTTTTCAATATGGGTCACCGTCTGGAAATTTATTTGTCCGAAGAACATGCCGCCCGAGTTATTGAAATTTCACAATCATTTGGAATCGAAGCGCAGATCATTGGTCAGGGTAGAGGCGTCACCGGTTAAGAAACTTACGATTACAAGTGAGGCTGGGACTTTTTATTACGAATAGCAATTATTATAAGAACGATACGGTTAAATTTTTAAAGGGTTTATATCAAAAAATATTTTTGATATAAACCCTTTTCTTTTGACTTGGATAGTATTTTTTTATGTTTAATACGAGATTCACTAAAAAAATTAAATAATAAATCCTTGGTAGTAAGGCGGTTTTGAGAAGTTGGCATAAAAGTTATAGAAATACTTGTACAACTATTTCTCATCGTTAAAGTCATCAACCATGGAAAAATTCAACTCAACAAAAAGGATTGGAAGTTTTGTAGTTCTGCTGATTCTTTGTCTGCTATTTTGCCAAAATGAAGGTTTTTCACAGCCTGCAATTTATTTTAAATCTGTAATTTCCAGTGATCTGGACTCACCAATACAACTTGTAAACGCCGGTGACGGAACAAACAGAATTTTTATTGTTGAAAAAGGAGGCAATATCAAAGTATATAATTCAGCTTTTACCTCACTTGGTACTTTTCTTACAGTGACCGGAGTTTTAAACGCTGGCGAGCAAGGATTGTTAAGTTTAGCATTTCATCCGGACTATGAAACGAACGGAACATTTTTTGTTTATTACAACAATCTTGACGGGAATTTGGAAATTGCCCGATACAAAGTAAATCCCGGAAATGCCAACCAGGGTAATCCGGCATCAAAAACAATTGTAAAAACGATTCTTCACCCTGATCAGCCAAATCACAATGGCGGCGAGCTTCATTTTGGTACTGATGGATATTTGTACTTGTCGATTGGTGATGGTGGCGGCGGCGGTGATCCCAATAATAATGCACAGGATCCAACCAGGCTTCTTGGTAAGATTTTGAGGATCGCAGTCAATACAACAGATGTGGGTCCCATTTATACCAATCCGGCCAGCAATCCATATCCTGATGGAAACGGGGGCAAAAATGAAGTTTTTGCCACAGGATTAAGAAATCCTTTTCGTTGGAGTTTTGACAGCGGAACAGGTGATATGTGGATTGGAGATGTAGGGCAGGGCGCCAGGGAAGAAATCGATCATCGTACCGCCGCAACCTTATCAGGTGCAAATTACGGCTGGGGTTGTTATGAAGGAAGCCTTACATATAACAGCGCTTATTGTATACCCAACGCTCAATATCATTTCCCTGTACATGAGTATGTTACAAACAGCGCCGCAGGAAATTCTGTCGTCGGTGGTGTAGTTTACAGAGGAAATTTACATCCTGAATTGCAGGGATATTATATCGGAGGCGATTTTGCATCAGGTGATCTACATATCATAGGTCCGGTTGGCGGAACGATTACCACAACAGTCCGGACTACTTCTTTTGCCAACATTGCTGATTTTGGAGAGGCAGAAAATGGTGAGATTTATGCAGTTTCTTTAAACCCTGGCATAATTTATAACCTGACTACTCAAAATCCGTTACCGGTTGAGTTAATCAGTTTCACAGGAGTCTCGGGAAGTGAAGGGGTAAAATTGAACTGGAAAACAGCAATGGAAAAAGATTTCCGGCAATTCGATATTGAGTACAGTACCAATGCAAAAACCTTTTCACAAGTTGGAAGTGTATATCCAAAGGGTAGCCTGACCGGGAGTGATTATCAATTTTTTCATTCCATCAATAGTGCTCAAACACTTTATTATCGGTTGAAAATGGTGGATCAGGATAATAGTTTTAAATATTCGACAATTATCAGCATCAATTCAGGCAATGAAAATATCAGTGCAAATTTTGTTCGGCCATCCCTGATCGATACTAAAATGATGCATATCATGATTGAAGAACCTTTTAATTCATTTGAACTGGTAAGTGCGAACGGAAATGTTCTGATGAAAAAAGACATCACCAATACCAGTGGAGATTTGAATATTCCCGTAGAATTTGTATCGTCAGGAATGTATATTGTGAGGTTGCAGGGAAATGAAAGAATTTTAAACCAGAAAGTTCTGATCGTAAAATAAGTTTGAAATTTGGATTTATAGATTTATAAACCATCAATATTATGCCGTTGCGCATGTATTGATGGTTTTTTTACAAAAAAGAAAATTAACTTTCCGGCAGGTTTTTATGTACAGGAAATTTTTTTGTTTAACATGGTCATATAACTAATAAATTAGTTATATTTTTGTTGGAATAGACTTTTTCCTTTTTGGTTAAAAAATAAAATATATGATTGCCAATACCAGTAAGTTTTTAACATTTTTCTTCCTTCTCGGTTCGTGCTTATTCATAAAAGCAAATGCCGCAGAAAATCCGGAATGGCTTAAAAAATATCAGGAACATACACAGTTTGGCAATGTTTATGTTGTCAAAACGATTGAGAAATCCGGCGGTGGATATAGTAGTTTCGTCGTAGACAAAAACGGAAACAAGCTGACTCCGGCTTACCGGGATATTGGTAATTTTTCAAACGGTCTGGCTGAATTTGTCACTTTTGAAAATAAGCAAGGCGCGTTGGGAATGCACGGATATCTCAACAAAAGCGGTAAAATAATTATTCCGCCGATCTACCGCGGCGCAGGAGAATTCCGGGATGGAATAACCTATGTGATGTATCCCAAAGGCAGACAATTTGGGCTTACTTATCTTGATACGCTTGGGAAAGAAATTTACAAAATACCAGTTGAATTGTTTCCAAACGATTTTTTGATTGGAAAAGCCCAGGCTGCATACGTAGCTTATCACGATTGCCAGGAAGATTTTATCTGGTACGTAAATGGAAATCTGACAACTTTAAACTGGAATTTTGGACGGTATACCGAAATTGATATCAAAAAAGCAAAAGAACCGTTTCGTTTTTATTATCATGGAAAATTCGGGATTGTTGATAAAAACCTGATCCTCCGGGTCCCCGTTGCGCTGGACGATATTGACCTTATTTACAAGCACTCAGGTCGCGGACTTGCGCGGGTAAGATATGGTAAAAAGTTTGGCTATATAAGCTCCAAAACCGGAGAAATCGTCATTCCGTTTTTATATGATGATACGCAAAAACCGTCTCTTGGCCGTTATTGGGTTAAAAAAGGAAATAAATGGGGTTGTATCAATAAAAAAGGAGAAGTTGTTATTCCATTTTTATACGAGTATGCCGGGCGGTTTATGGATGAAAACCGCGCTTCTGTTTCAATTAATGGTAAGTTTGGCCACATAGATACGACCGGAAAAATTACGACACCGATCATTTATCAGTCTGCTTCCTATTTCAAACATGGTGTATCTATGATTCAGCTGAATAACAAATATGCCTACATTGATACAACCGGAAAAGTAATTACCAAAACCTGGTTCAGTGAGGCAGAGCCGTTTAGAGAAGATATGGTCGTGACCGAAAAATATGGAATTTTTTATGATATGTCACCAGATGGAAACTTTCAGTTTAAAGGATTTTCTTCGGCCTGGAAAGCGACGTTGATTCTTGCGCTTTTGTGTGTTCTGGCATTTTTTCCAAAACGAATGTTTGATCGTTATAAAACCAGAAAAGCAAAAAACGGATAAGTTTGAAATATCCGTTTTTAAATAATTTAGTGACTAATGGATTTGTTTGTCACGGATTTTTTTCCACTGTTTAATTTTCCTGAAAACATCCCAGGCTGAAATACTATCCAGGTCTTCTGTTTCAGTTTGGATATAACTCACTTTTGGACCAATCGGGCCCCATCTGCCCGCATGTTTGGGACGATTTTTTGGGAATAAACCTAATGTATTAATTCCTGTCGCAGCCGCCAGGTGCATAGGGCCGGTACTTCCGGCAACAAGACCATCCGTATTTCTGATAAATGAAATCAGTTGATCAAGTGGAAGTTTGCCCATTAAATCAACCACGTGTGAAGGCAGACTTTCAACCCAGGATTTTAATTCTATTTTTTCTTTTTCAGAGCCCGTTATAAATATTTTGAATACTTCCGGATCCAGTAATGCGATAAGTTCTGAGAATCGTTTTAAATCCCATTCAAGCGCATTTCCATTCGATTTAGGATGAAGTATAATTGTAAATTTATCAGTATTCAGAAGCGATGAAAATTCTTCCGGAAGTTCTGCAAAATGATTTAGGTGATAATACTCCCAGAGTTTTTCAGGAGCCTTTTTCACACCCAGCGGGCGGAGAAGCCGAAAGTGCAGGAGCGCTTCGTGATCATCAGATTGCTTCCTCCGAAGCCAAACCAGTCTGTTACATTTCAGCCAGTGATAAGGGCGGCTTATCGTACCGATCCGCATAGGAATTCCGGCATCTTTCGCCAAATTATTCAGGTCCTGACGCGTCATTAAATGCAGGATAGCGTCAAATTTAAATTGTTTAATAAAGGCTATCTGCTCGCTTTTCGGCATTGCAAAAACCTCTTCATAATCAATAAAATTATCAATGGAATCGCTGGCATCAACAACCGGCCGGGTATATTTTCTTGCTAAAATTGAAATACGTGCACCAGGAAAACGCTCCTTGATATATCCGCAAATTGGCAGAGCCAAAACAACATCCCCGATAGCGTCAACTCTGGTAACTAAAATATGCATTTTTGTAGCGTCAATCTGGTTTATAATAGATACGATACATGTGCCAACTTTGTGTCAGCATGTTGCACGTTGTCTTAAAAATATTGTACCAAACAGAATATTGGCAAATAAAAAGAAGTGAATTCGTTTGTCTCATGTACCTGACCAGATACTTCAATATTTATAACAGAAATTGAGGGGAGTATGTTGCACTGGAAGACGAAAAAGTGAATTGAGGGTATCAGAGTTGAAATTTGTAAAGTGTTTATTGTCAATGATTTATGAATATTTCTTTTAAAATGAAGAGAAAAATTATATCTCCACAGATCAAATTATATTAAAAGTATTAGTCTCTAAAAATCAACAAAAAACTCAAACCAACTCCTTCCGATTCGAATATTCCGCCCGTGAAGCCTTGATCGCCGGCATATTTTCCAACGCCCAATTCACAAGAAGTGACATGGCTGGCAATAAACTTTCTCCAAGTGGTGTCAAAGTGTACTCAACGCGTGGTGGAACCTGCGGATAAATTTTTCTGGAAACAAGCCCGTCGGCTTCCAGCGTTTTCAATGTTACCGTCAGCATTTTTTGAGAAATCGTGCCAATCACAGCGCTTAGTTCATTAAAACGCAAGGTGCCAGCTTCGCCCAAAATTGAAATAACCAGGATGGACCATTTGTCTCCAACGCGGTCCAGCACATTTCTTACCGGACAATCGTCTGCAACCACATATTTTTTCAAATTATCTTTTACCATAATTGCTTAGTGCTCAGTATTAGTTACTTCCAGGTAAGTAATTGATCTTCAAGTACGTTCTTGTGCGATGTTAAGTTACTATTTACCTTTAACTATACAAAAGTAACTATTAGATTTTAAAACATAAAAAAGAAACATGAGCAAGATTTTGGTAACCGGTGCAACCGGACATCTTAGGCGCTGCCGTAACAGATTTCCTTTTGGAAAAAACAAATGCCTCAAACATCAGCATTCTCGTTCGCGATGCGGCAAAAGCAGAAGGATTTAGAGCAAAAGGCGTCACTATACATGTTGGTGATTATGATAATAGTGAAGCACTTTTAAAAGCCTTTGAAGGTGTTGATAAAGTATATCTGGTTTCCGGACTGGCTCATAATCGTGGCGAGCAGCATGAAAACGTTATTAATGCAGCAAAGGAAGCAGGCGTGAAACAAATTCTTTACACCAGCTTTCAGCGCAAAACCGAAGCCACTGATTCACCGATCGGGTTTATCTCGGAAAGCCATTTGTATACCGAAAAAGTGTTAAAAGCGTCTGGCGTTGACTTACACGATTTTACAACACGGTTTATATGCGGATGTGATTCCAATGTTTGCAGGCGAACATCTGCTTCAAAGCAAAACCATTTATTTGCCGGCAGGTGAAGGAAAAACGGCTTTTGCTACAAGAGAAGATTTTGCAGAAACAGGTGCGAATATTTTGCTGGATGAAACCGGCAAATTTGACAATCAGTCAATCGAACTGGCCGGTTCAGAAGCAATTAGCTTTACTGAAATCGCTGCGATTATTTCAAAAGTTACAGGTGAAACCATTTCTTATGTCAATCCACCCGTTTCTGAATTTATTGAGACGCTGACAAAAGCAGGTGCTCCTGCGGAAATTGCCGGACTTGTTGCAGGATTCAGTCAGGCAATTGGTTTGGGAGAATTTGATGCAATTAATGGTGAATTGGAAAATATTCTGGGCAGAAAACCTGCAACGGTTGAACAATATCTGACAGGCGTTTACGGGAAAGCATAATATTTCGAAAAACGTATTAAAACAGGACTGCTTTTTCCGGCAGTCCTGTTTTATGTTATAGCAGAATGAAAATTTTGCACTGGCCTTAATGAACGAATTTGAAGTATATAGTGGAAAGTAATTTTGCCACGGAAGTATTTCTTTTTATGCGTTCAAAAATTCAATCTTACAGTTTCCTGCCGACTTACAAATGGTCAGTCATTTGCCTTGTGTTGCTTGTTTCCGGTTTTGCCCATTCCTTATATGCGCAGACTGTAAATCTTAAAAATGCAGTTTTGATGGTTTCTCCCGCTATTCCTTCTCCAATGAAAGAAACGGCAGCGGCAGTACTTTCCGAAGAAATAGCCAAAAGAACAGGTTTTAGTTTGAAAAATACTGCCGTCTGGCCAAAAGCTGGAGTACCGACAATTGCACTTGTTTTATCAACAGATACGGAATTATCTGGAAAACCGGCTCCTGCAAAACGGACTGGTGAAAATCCTGAATTTAAAAAAGAAGGATACCGAATCGTTACAGAAACCTCTGAAAAAGGAAATATCATCTGGATCATCGGTGCAGATTCCCGTGGGATTTTATTCGGTTCAGGCTGGTTGCTGCGGAATTTGAGAATGGATAAAAATATACTTCAACTGGATGAAAAAGCAGATTTTGCCACTTCTCCCGATTATCCGATCCGGGGCCATCAGTTAGGTTACCGGACTACGGCTAATACTTACGACGCCTGGACAACGGGACAATTTGACCAATACATCCGTGAACTGGCGATTTTTGGTACCAATGCCATTGAGGGAATTCCATTTCAGGAAGGCGAAGCGCCAAGTCCGCATTTTAAAATTTCGTCTGCTGAAATGCGGATCAGAATGAGTGAAATGTGTCAGAAATATGATATGGATTACTGGGTCTGGACGCCGGCTACTTTCAACCTGAAAGATGAGGCCAAACGGAAAGCAGAAATTGAAATGCATGAGGAGTTTTACAAAAAAGCGCCGCGGCTTGATCATATATTTTTCCCCGGCGGTGATCCCGGAGAGAATGAGCCGTCGGACGTAATGCCGTTTTTGAAAGAGCTGCAAAGTCGTTTGGTGAAATATCATCCGAATGCCAAAATGTGGATTTCGTTACAGGGATTCAGCGTGGAGCAGATCGATTATTTTTACAAATATCTTGAAACCGAAAAGCCAACCTGGCTTCAGGGCGTGGTATCCGGACCGGGCAGTCCTCCTATGGCTGAAACCCGCTACCGGCTTCCGAAACAATATCAGCACCGCGAATATCCTGACATTACCCACGCCATCCGCTGTGAATTTCCGGTGGAAAAATATGACCAGGCTTTTGCTTTGACGCTTGGAAGAGAATCTGTGAATCCGCGGCCTTATGCTTTTGCCAAAATTCATGAAAAATACGCACCCTTCACCGATGGTTTTGTGTCTTATTCCGACGGCAGCCATGATGATGTGAACAAGGTTTTGTGGAGCATGCGTGCCTGGGATGTAAAAAAAGATGTGCACCAGATATTGAAAGAATATGCCAGTTTTTTCTTTGGGAAAAATATTGACAATGCCGTTGCCAGTGGCATCGAAGCGCTGGAACAAAACTGGAAAGGTTCTCTGGCTGAAAACGGCGGCGTTGAAATGACGTACCAGTTCTGGAAAAACCTGGAAAGTACCAATCCAAAATTGAAAGATAACTGGCGCTGGCAAATGCTTTTGCTGAGAGCATATTACGACGAATATACCCGCCTGCGACTGATCAATGAGCAGGAACTGGAAAAACAGGCGAACGAAATCCTGGCCAAAGCAGATAACCAGACCATCACAAAATCCATGGATCAGGCACTGGCGATTGTCAACAAAGCCGATACCGAGCCGATTGCCAGAGATATCCGCAAACACATCGAAGACCTGAGCGATGCCCTGTACATTTCCATCGGTTTGCAAACGAGTTCGGCCAAACATAAACCACGAAATCCGGAGCGCGGCGCGGTGATGGATTTTGTAGATTATCCGCTGAACAACCGCTGGTGGCTGGCCGATGAATTTGAGAAAATCAAAAAGATAAAAGACCCGGCGGAACAGCTGGCGATGCTGAAACGTATAGCGACCTGGGAAAATCCCGGCGAAGGAAGTTATTACGACGATATTTCAAGTGTAGCCAAAGGCCCGCGTGTAAAAACCATTTCCGATGACGCCACCGACGTAGCCTGGTGGGACAGTGGAAAAAGCAGAAAACGCCTTTCTTCACAGCTTTTCCAAAGAGAACCGGCGCTTGATTACGTAAATCTGGATCCGGGCGCACGCTACATCATCCGCGTGGCAGGCTACGGCGAGGCACTTTTACGTGTAGACGGACAAAGACTTTCCCCAAAGCTATACAACAAGGAACGAGAATTCTTTCAAAGAATGGATCGTCCCGTTATCCCTGACACAAGACGGCAAAATTTCTGTAACCTTCGACGGCCCGGAAGAATCTGATTTGAACTGGCGGAAGAATTCGAAGATTTCGGATGTTTGGTTGTTGAAGGAGTAGGGGTTGTTTTAGATTTTAATATTGAGGTCTGCGAGGGTTCGCAGGCCTTTTTTATTTGGCTGCCAAAAATAAAAAGTTCCCCCTAAGCGCCCTGTTCTTTGGGAAGGGGGGTGAACATGTTGATGTAAAGGTAGTGAAAATTCATAAGCTATCCAGCTCCTAAATTTTTTAAGCATACTTTGCAGTTGTTGATTATTTTATGAAGCATGCATGTAAAAAACAATCAAACTAATTGCTATGCTTCATATTTGTAAGAAAGAATTTCTTCAAAATGCTAAGCTCAGTTCTTATGCCATTTCATATGTTAAGTCAACAAACATGAGAGATCGATAATATTAAAATTATCTGTACATAAGGATAGTATAGTTAAGACTAATCTGTATTTTGTATTAAATAGATTTTCTCATTACACCCAACAAACCCTACATTTTTTTTGAAATGAAACAACTGGAATTATTACATAAAATAGCTGACCTATTATTGCAGTTTTCTAATGAAGTCAGAGATAAAGGGAAACTTAAATTAAATGATATCAATATCCTAGCTGAGGACGTTTTGACTCCTATTTTAAGTATTATCTATAATACTGAACTGCAAAATTTAAATCAAGTAAAGGGGAACTTTCCCGGAATTGATTTGGCAAGTGTTGATCATGTGAGGTGGCTCCAAAAAGCGGCACACATTTTTGCACAACCTAATGCGAAATGGGAGTTCAGAAAGGGATCAAGGCCCGAAAGACTTATGATGCTGATTTTAAGCAAGAAATTGCAAGATTGTTGGCATCCGGAAGAAGTGCCAGAGAAATTTCAGAGACGTTTGGAATTGCTGAAAATCTTCTTTATCGTTGGAAGAGAATTGCAACTATGAAGACAAAAACAAAGAACGGACAGAGTGAGGATAGCAACGCTGGAAAACTTGCTGCCGAAAATGCTAGACTGCGAGCTGAAGTCGAACGTTTGAAAACCGACCGTGAAATCTTAAAAAAGGCGTTGGGTCTCTTCAGCACGTCCGACTAAGAGACGTCTATGACTTAATATTATCTCTTTCGGGATCGCGTAAAGTAAGCTACCTGTGCACACTTTTCGAAGTTAGCCGAACTGCTTACTATCGGTACCGGCGAGGGGAAAGTCATAATGTGGACAAAAAATATAATCGCCCAAAACATGAGATACGAATCGAGTTTATCCGGAACTTGAAGCGCTACGGCAGTCGGCGTATCAAAGAATCATTGAAGCAAAAGGGTATTAGTATTAGCCGCCGAAAAGTGGCAGAAATCATGCGGAAAGAAGGTTTGAGGGCTATTCAACCGCCAAGATTTATTCCAAGGACAACGGATAGCAAGCATGGCAAGCGAGTTTGCGACAACCTTTTGCTGGGTCAACCTAAGCCGGACCGACCAAACGCCGTTTGGGTTTCCGACATCACTTACATGCCCTTGAAAGGGGGGAAATGGGTTTATCTCTGCACCTGGATGGACCTATATTCCAGGCAGATTGTTGGTTGGCAGCTGGCAGACAATATGCAGGAAAGTCTTGTAAGGGCACCGTTAGTGAGAGCGCTTTTGAAGCGAAGGGCAAAACCAGGTATGATCGTTCATTCTGATCGAGGAGGGCAGTATTTGTCCAAAAAAATGAAGAAAGTGATGAAAACTTTCAAGTTGAAACAGAGTATGTCTCGCGCTGATGATCCATACGACAACGCATGGGCAGAGTCGTTTTGGAGTAGAATGAAGGCTGAACTAGACATGCCGAAAGGCGGCTATGAAAGCATCGAGAAATTAAAGTCTGTTTTATTTGAATACATTGATGGATATTATAATACCAGAAGACTACATTCGTCTTTGAACTATTTAAATCCAGTAGCTTTTGAGGCTGAATATTACCGGCAAACCGGATAAGAATTGAAGTTTTAATTATTTACTAACCCGCAAAAGTGTAAACCGAAACGGAACCACGTCAAGGTTACAATTGGTAGTAGTAAAAAGAGAGTAGCATTTCAAATAACTTCAAATAATAGTAAGCAAAAGATTATCAATACCTTAAATCATTATGTATCCACGGGATTTTATGAAAAATATGATGATATATTTATATACAATTTAATAGATAAACAAAGTACGTATAGCAAAAAAACGATCTCTGAGATTGTCGAAGTTGTTGATAAAAACTTTGACTTTGATATTAATAAAAATATCATTGATAGAAATGACCTTCTAGCAAAGATTAAATTACTCAAAGTACCTACCCTCGAAATAATATCTCGGTTGCTTGAGGATCAATTTATTTATAGAAAAAAAAGTTTGTTATCTCTTGAAATTTGGGAATCGGACGGTAAACTTGGATATGGTTTTTCGAATTTGTTAGGCGGCATAGATTTAACAACTTATAATACTTTGATTACCGATGGCATTCTGACGTGGTTCCGTTTCGGTTTACACTTTTGCGGGTTAGTAAATAATTAAAACTTCAATTCTTATCCGGTTTGCCGGTAATATTCAGCCTCAAAAGCTACTGGATTTAAATAGTTCAAAGACGAATGTAATCTTCTGGTATTATAATATCCATCAATGTATTCAAATAAAACAGACTTTAATTTCTCGATGCTTTCATAGCCGCCTTTCGGCATGTCTAGTTCAGCCTTCATTCTACTCCAAAACGACTCTGCCCATGCGTTGTCGTATGGATCATCAGCGCGAGACATACTCTGTTTCAACTTGAAAGTTTTCATCACTTTCTTCATTTTTTTGGACAAATACTGCCCTCCTCGATCAGAATGAACGATCATACCTGGTTTTGCCCTTCGCTTCAAAAGCGCTCTCACTAACGGTGCCCTTACAAGACTTTCCTGCATATTGTCTGCCAGCTGCCAACCAACAATCTGCCTGGAATATAGGTCCATCCAGGTGCAGAGATAAACCCATTTCCCCCCTTTCAAGGGCATGTAAGTGATGTCGGAAACCCAAACGGCGTTTGGTCGGTCCGGCTTAGGTTGACCCAGCAAAAGGTTGTCGCAAACTCGCTTGCCATGCTTGCTATCCGTTGTCCTTGGAATAAATCTTGGCGGTTGAATAGCCCTCAAACCTTCTTTCCGCATGATTTCTGCCACTTTTCGGCGGCTAATACTAATACCCTTTTGCTTCAATGATTCTTTGATACGCCGACTGCCGTAGCGCTTCAAGTTCCGGATAAACTCGATTCGTATCTCATGTTTTGGGCGATTATATTTTTTGTCCGCATTATGACTTTCCCCTCGCCGGTACCGATAGTAAGCAGTTCGGCTAACTTCGAAAAGTGTGCACAGGTAGCTTACTTTACGCGATCCCGAAAGAGATAATATTAAGTCATAGACGTCTCTTAGTCGGACGTGCTGAAGAGACCCAACGCCTTTTTTAAGATTTCACGGTCGGTTTTCAAACGTTCGACTTCAGCTCGCAGTCTAGCATTTTCGGCAGCAAGTTTTCCAGCGTTGCTATCCTCACTCTGTCCGTTCTTTGTTTTTGTCTTCATAGTTGCAATTCTCTTCCAACGATAAAGAAGATTTTCAGCAATTCCAAACGTCTCTGAAATTTCTCTGGCACTTCTTCCGGATGCCAACAATCTTGCAATTTCTTGCTTAAAATCAGCATCATAAGTCTTTCGGGCCTTGATCCCTTTCTGAACTCCCATTTCGCATTAGGTTGTGCAAAAATGTGTGCCGCTTTTTGGAGCCACCTCATTCCATCAGAATTGAAGGATTTATTACAATTATTGCTCGTCAAGTATAATTATACCTTTACGTGAAAATTATAAAAGTCAGGACAAAGATATTTACCAGAATTTGGCCTTCAATACTTATTTAAAGGCAGGATTTAAGCAAGCGCTAGATTCGTTCCAAGTGATAAGGGAAAAGATTCTTATAGTTTTGGACCAAGATTTTCTTAAAACAAAACTTTCCGAATCATTTGAGAGTTTGTCAATCGAATTAGATGAAAGTGATTTTCCATTAGTCAAGGATCCGACTAATCATCCCGCAATCAGTTTTATCAAAAAGACCCTTTCTAAAATATTTTCGTCGCTTGGTTTGGATGAGGCACTACAAAATTCTTTTATTAAAGATTTCAATGAGCATATAGAGTCAACAATTGTAGACATTTTTGGGAAAGAGCAATACGAAATACATATTACAAATACAAAAGAAAAGTGGCTTAGAGAGAATGAGAAAGACTTTTTATTATACATAAAGGATTTAGCCAAATTAGGTTTTGTGAAGGGAGAGCATTTACAATATCAAGAATCTTTTGGAACATGGCACGATATAAGAAAATACGGATTAGTTGAAGAACAATTCATAAAAAATAAAACAAGACATAGAAAATTTTCTAGTATCGAATACAATGTTGAAGAGATAAATGAGGTGGATGAGATTGATCTGAAACCGATAGATGTCCTAATTGAAGAATATTTTGATTCATATCAAAATGATAGCGAAGGTTACCTTCACAATATTCTATTTTTGATAGCTGATTTTGGAAAAGGAAAAACTAGTTTTTTGCATCAGTACGCTTCGAGACTTGCACAGCAATATTTAAAAACTCACGAAGGCCCATTCCCTGTATATCTGAATCTTAATCAATATGATAATTACTCCAATTCGCCATCATTAGGAGTGATAGCGAATTATTTAGCCAAAGGGTTTAAGATTGATATCAAAGACGAATATTTTAAGAAGAAAAAATATTTTTTCTTAGTAGATTCACTAGATGAGTGTGGTGAGCTTAGCGAGGTTAATATTGATAAAGTCGTGAAGGATATTCATGCCATACAAAATCTCGACAATATTAATCAAAGAACCAATAGAATAATTGTTGCTTCAAGACCAATTGCAAAAGGGTTAGAGGAGCAGATAAGAAAATATAAGCCTTACTGTATAAGTGAAAAAGAAGTGAAAGATAGGGCTTCTGAAATCACCGATAATTATATTTCTATCTATGGCTTTAAAAAAGAGCAGTTTGATAATTATGTTGAATTTGCTATAAAGAATTTCTTAGAAAAAGAAAAAAACGTAGAGATAAATGCTACCGAGATCTTTCGTGAAATAATAAACAGTATAACTAAAAACGAGAAAATAAATCTTTATGATGTATTACATAATACCGTATTAAAAAAAAGTGAATTAAAGCGACCCATTTTTGCATATATGATTTACAAACTCTTGATTTCTAATTCCAATTTTATTGATTTAGGAAAAGTGGGAGTATATATATCATTTTTAAACCAGCTATCAAGAGATGCCAAACATAAGGATGATTTAAATCATAAGATAAGTTTAAAGGATGAATTCGTTTACAGAAATATATTACATGCTTCTGCACTATTATGGCAGTATAAGAGACAAAGTGGAGAGCAGACATCATTAACTAAGGCAGATATTTGTAGAACTATTGAAGAAGAAGAAATAGATAAAGACGACCGGAAGGTTTTAGCTGAATTTAAAGAGATAGAATCTATACATTTTCTGTCCCATTCTTATTTAGGTGAAAAAGAAAATACTTTACATTTCCAACATCAGTCATTTGCAGAGATTTTATTAGCGGAGTATTATTTGAAGATAATTATAAAATATGCCATTGAGGAAAATACGGGTGTAGAAGAAGCTAGGGTTAGGCTATCAATTGGTGTTCCAACTGACCAGACAATTGAATTTCTTAAGGGACTACTCCAAATATTGAAAGAATGTGCATTGGGTAATCCAAGTGAAAGGAGCGTATACTCAAAAAGGGAATTGCTAATACCTTTGCTCTCATCTATGGCAATTAATAAGCATAACAAAAAATTATATTCGACTCGTTTAAGTGCGACTTGGTTCGAGAAATATGAAGAGGAAATATTTTTTAAAAATAAGATAACCGAGAGTATAATAAATGATTTTCCAATAACTCAAAAGGTACTCAATAAAATTGAACAATTGGCAAGCTCAATTATTAGTTCAACTAAGACATATTTTTTAGACGAACCGTCGGTGCATTCAATTTTGTTTAAAAATGAATTAACTAGTATAAGCAACTTTGATAGTAAATTTCATGAAATCGATAAATGGTTTGCCTTGATTGCGGGTAATATTATGGGTACTGATGTTGAAAAAAAAATATTTTTCAATTCAAATTTGAGGCCCAAGGATCTTTTTAGCTTAATTCGGAATTGGAACTTTCACTCAGGAATTATACCTTTTTGGGCAAAGGATTTATTTATTGGAATTGATATGACAAATCAAAATGAACTTTTGATTTACGAGAATATGTCACTTTCGCAAATCAATTTCTCCCACTCCTACTTAAGAATTTAATATTTAAAAACTCAAATCTCATATACTGTGATTTTTCCTTTTCTTCCTTCGATTATGTTAATTTAGAACGCTCAGATATAACAGGAGCTAGATTTGAAGAAATAATTGTTGTAGAGAGCACAGGGGGATTAGAAGAGTATGGGTTGAAGGGTAATCTGGGTTTAGTGTTTTGCTTTATTAGTCAAGGAATTCTATTTCCAAATAAGTTAAATAATATTCTTAAGGGTACTCCTGAAGGATTGTCAAATTTCGGTCTAGATTACTGCACAATTTTGGATTCCTACGAAGCAGAAACAGGCTACTCCTTTTTTAATAGTTATATTCTACCTATGGGAGGTTTATTTAAATATATACTTATGAAAGGATACAATGCCGACTTTATATTATCTGCATTTAAGTTTGAACCAAGAAGTAATAGAAAAAGAAATTCTGATAAGAATTCTGTTACAATAGTAAAATCGACTAAGGAAAAACTTGAAGAACTAATACTTACTATTCAGAAACAATTAAATGATAATAAATAGCGGCAGATTGAATGAAAATTTGAGTTCTTAAATAACGAATGACATTATATTAAAAAAAAGCAAAGCTATGGTCTAATTATTTGCATAAAAATAAAAAGCTAACCACATTATTTTATGACATTCTTAATGTTCATTTGTCGGGATGACAGGATTTGAACCTGCGACCTCTTGCACCCCATGCCGATTTTTTGGTATTTTTTTAATAATTTATTTTAATAAAAATTAATTTATCTATCCTTGTTATTCAGATATTTAACTAATTTTTATTAAGTTTACCTAAGTTTACTTAGACATCAAATGTTCGACTAATGTTCGACGTATGTTCGACTAAATTTAGGCTGATATGGCAGTATCCACTAAGTTTGTTTTGAGAAGCCAGAGCACTCTGAGCGACTCAAATTTCCCGATAATGGTTCAGATCATCATTGATCGGAAGAACCAACTCGTCAGTACAAAAAAATACAGCACCAAAGAACAATGGCAAACCAGGGAACAATCCGTCTCCAGGAACCATCCCAAACATAAGGAAATAAATCTTCTTTTACGAACAATCACTTCTGAAATAGATTTCTTCATCATATCAGAAGGGAAAAAAGGAAACAGGCCTGGTTTCGAAGAAATTAAGGATCTGGTTCGTAGACTGACTGGTGGACATACGGAACCTGAACGCAGAAAGCTCTTCGTATTATTTGACGAACAGATCGAGGGTCTGAGAGCTCAGAACCGGATTGGCTATGCAGATACTTTTAAGTCCACGTTGGGCAGTTTGAAAAATTTCATGAAAGACAAGGATAAAGAGCTTCTGTCTATCAATACCGCCTTTTTAATTAAATACGAAGCTTTCCTCATAGAACGAGGATGCGCAATTACAACTCGCAGCGTCTATTTCCGAACCTTTCGAACCCTTTGGAGAAATGCCATCAGAGACAAGTTCTGTCCGGAAAGTCACTATCCGTTTAAAGAGTTTGCGTTTAATAAGTACAATAAACCACGAACGAAAAAGCGGGCTATATCGAAGCTTCAAATTGATTTGATCGCAGAGGCTCAGATTGATCCCAAGAATGACATTCTGATCAATGCCCGTAACTACTTTTTGTTCAGCTACTACTGCCGTGGAATCAATTTTATTGACCTGGCCAGCCTGAAATGGAATAACATCGTTGAAGATGAACTTCATTACATACGTGCGAAAACCAAGGAAGAGTTTCGGTTTAAGCTGCATCCGGCAGCTTCGAAGATTTTAGAGTACTATAAGAATCTAGAAGGGAATAGCGATGCTGGGTACATTTTCCCAGTCATTTATAAAAGACATGCAACTCTCCAGTCTATACGAGATCGCAGACAGAAGGTCCGTACCCGAACCAACAAGGAGATGAAGGCATTTGGTATTTCTCTGGGAATTGAAAAGCCTCTCACCACTTACGTAGCCAGGCATTCCTATGCGACGGCACTACGGAGAAATGGGGTTTCCAAGGAAAATATTGGTCGATCACTCGGCCATGATAGTCTGAAAACTACGGATATCTATCTTGAAGACATAGGAGATCCGGTTCTGGATGATTTGATCAACTCAACTATTTAGGTTATGTATTTTTTTGATTTACCAGGCTTTCATCCCGTTAGCGGAATCGATACGGAGGATCAGGGACAATATCCGTATCTCCATTTTAAGAACAGTATGTTCGAGAGAGAGGAAATCGATTACTGTAATTCGTATTTCCCGTTTAAAAAGCTTGTTTTTAGCAACGGAGAAACATTGTTTGTTAGTGAAAAGAATCTGATTGCAGTTTGTCAGTACAACCCAGTTTTCAAAGACGATCTGCTTATTGATCACAGTCATCCTATCTCGGCTGAACAGCTTGATATAATAAAGCATAATTTTTCCGCGGGATATTCGGCTGGGTGTTCTGACTTCCCAAGAGAAATCCATTCAACGATAAATCTGGTAGACGGTGTTATCAAGGAAAAGAAGCTCGGGGATTTCATCGAGTTTTGTGGCGATCATCTATTTTTTGAAGGTTTTGCTACTCCCAAATGTCTATACGCATTAGGATTTATACAGGCATATTTACTTAAAGCTTTTGGAGAATACCGTAATTTGATCCAGAGTATTGATAATAGTATTCCAGTCGCGAAAGTTGAGGAGTGGACATTGAACGATGAGATAGAAGAAGCAATATTTGTAGAAGTCGTACAGGAAGACGAGTTACCAGAGCAGGAGTTCCATGAAGAAGTAGCCAATGAACCGGATGTCATGCAGGACCTTCCGCTGCTCTCACCCACCGATGAGGTTGAAAAAGCAACATTTGATAAAATTCCATTGGACTACCCGGCTGACGAAATTATTTCGCTCTGGATGATTTTATTGGAAGTGTGGAAATGTCGGCCTGTTAATTCCATCCAGGTGTTTTTTGAACCGGAAGAGGTATTGGAATTATTAGGCTGCATGTTTGACGATTCGAAGAAGAAGGGAATGCTTCCACAATCGGATTATAAATTTTATAATTTACCACCCGGAAAATACGAAAGAATTCTAAACCTGCTAATGCATGTTACATACAAGCTTAACACGGATCGAAACAACATTAACCTTGAAAGATACTGTGAAGCGTTGATTGGAACATTCTCCTGTTACAGCAAAACCAAGGTTGCCAGCCTTAAGAGTAATATTAATAAGGAGCGCGGGAATATTATCCAAAGCATCAAATCGCTGCCGGATGAGAGCCACAAGGCTGACTTTTTAAAAGTGTTAGGAAAGATCAACGAGTATGGAATTTAGAGCGGGTTTTATCCTGCTGATCTCATTTAGAAATCGATGGTTGTAATGATTTGTGGTGAATCTATTTTTCACTTACGGATTTTATGAGAATGTTATTTACTTTGCCATGAAGAAGTTTACAGACAATAGTAAGATGGTAACTGTGCAGTCCTTAATAGCCGATATCAAGACGATAATCCAAATATCGAAAGAGGCAGCCATCCGTGCAGTCGATCATGAGCGTACCTTAATGTATTGGAAGGTTGGGAAACGGATATTTGAAGAAGAGCAAATGGGAAAGGATCGGGCGGAATATGGGCTTTATCTTACTCAACTTGTTGCAGAACAACTTGAACCGGAATTTGGCAGTGGGTTTTCTAAACGACAAATTGAACTTTTTAGACAGTTTTATCGACAATTCCCGATTGCGAATACACTGTATTCGCAATTGAGTTGGAGTCAGTATAAGTTGCTGATAAGATTAGACAAGCAGGATAAAAGAGACTTTTATATTGCAGAGACGGTCAAAAATAATTGGACCGTTCGCCAACTTGAAAGACAAATCCATAGTAGTTTATGGGAGCGCCTGCTACTGAGTAATGATCGTGAGAATGTTCTTGCTGTGGCCCGAGGTGAGCAATATCCATCTGACGCAAAGGAGATTATAAAAGATCCGATGTACCTTGAGTTTTTGGGCTTAAAGAGGGAGTCTTCGTATTACGAGAAGGATTTAGAACAAGCAATCATCACCCACCTACATGACTTTTTACTGGAATTGGGAAATGGTTTTGCTTTTGTAGCTCGACAGAAAAGACTTCATATCGAGGGAGATGAGTTTTTTGTTGACCTGGTTTTTTATAATAGACTCTTACAGTGTTTTGTAATCGTTGAAATCAAAACGACTAAACTTAGCCACCAAGACATAGGGCAACTGCAAATGTACGTGAATTACTATGATCGCTTTGAAAAGAGAGAGTTTGAAAATCCAACTATCGGAATACTCCTCTGTGCAGAGAAAAAATAATGCAATGGTTAAAATCTCACTACCCGAAAATAATCGAACAATCATTGCCAGTGAATACAAATTATATTTACCAAGTGAAAAACAGTTGATCGATGAGATGAATAAAGAAATAGAAAAATTACGAAAGGAAGAATAAAGGCTTTATCTACCAACTTTACCAGCAGTCCATGCGACGGAGCATACATTTGATAAAAGTATTTAAACATCCTGCCTCCCTATCGTTTCAGTCATAAGTATCTTCGAACTGTGATCATGAACTACTCCCTCTTCTATAGGATCACTGGTAGTGATGATTTCTGAATCTTCAGCAGTTACCTACCAATCCTAGCAAACATTTTCTTAAAAAAAACCTCCCTCACGGACCATTTTTCCGATGAAAAGTTTTTTTCATCGGAAATGAGCCATTAAAAGTGAAAAAAGTTAGTTTTTTGATAATTCGGCTTTTGGACGTAGTCAACGTTTTATTCCTTTTTCTAGTTTTTTCAAGTTTGTTTTGCCCATCACTAAAATCAGACAAATATGATGGACACAACCGTTTTAATCTCACTATCAGGTCAGCAGCTGCATGAGCTAATCGAATCTTCGGTTAGAAAAGCGCTGCAAGTGCAACCGGTTCCAAAACCGGATGACACCGATACACTCTTGGATACCAAGGAAGCAGCCCAGCTTATCAAGTACAAGGAGACCTCCATCTATGGGCTGGTGAAAAGAAAAAAGATCCCGTTCTGCAAAATTGAGGGAAAGCTTCTATTCTCCAGACAAAAGCTTCTGGAATGGGTAGCTAATGGTCAAAACGAAATCTCAGGTAAGCTATGAAGAAAGAAACGAAGTATTTACGTATCGGCACCAGCTACTTCAAGGAAGTACGAAAGCCACTCTCTTCCGGAGATACGATGACAACGCTGATTCCCTGGTCTGCGCATTGTATCAGATTGGATCATGGCAAAGCATTTCTGAAAGATAATGTAGGACTGCTATGACGGATTTTGCTTTGTGCCGAGTCATCTGCAATACGAGCAAAAGGTTGCTGGATTCTACAACCGCTACCAACCATTTCAGCATGCGGCCCGTGAAGGTGATCCGGCTACCATAACCGGCTTTCTTCGCCATATCTTCGGAGAGCAGATCGAGATGGGCTATGATTATTTCAAAATCCTTCTCGAACAGCCTACGCAGATCCTGCCGATCCTGTGTCTGGTCAGCGAGGAGCGCAATACCGGGAAAACAACATTCCTGCATTTTGTCAAATCGATTTTCGGAGACAATATGACCATCAACAGCAATGAGGATTTCCGCTCAAACTTCAACATCGAGTGGGCCCAAAAGCTAATCATTGGTGTAGACGAAACATTCCTGGACAGAAAGGAAGATTCTGAACGGATCAAGAATCTGAGTACAGCCAGGTTCTATAAAGTCGAAGCAAAAGGTTTTGACCGGCAGGAAATCGAGTTCTTCGGCAAGTTTATTCTTTGCAGTAATAACGAAGACCATTTTATCATTGCCGAGCCAGGTGAAATACGCTACTGGGTACGGAAAATTCCTGCACTTAAATTCGATAACGAAAAGCTTTTGGCTATGCTTCAGTCGGAGATTCCCTACTTCATTCATTTTCTTATACACCGGGACTTCGCCTATCAGCAGCAGACACGCATGTGGTTTACCGCAGGTCAGCTTGCAACACCTGCATTGAAGAAACTGCTCAACCAGAACCGAAATAAACTGGAACTGGAGATTGCCCATATCCTTCTGACCATTTTGGATGAAAAAGATCTGGAAGAGATCCGGTTCTGTACCGCAGACGTCCAAGACTGGCTAAATAAAAAGCATGTCCGGTACAAAGATCTTATTCAGATAAAACGGATACTGCAAAACGTTTGGAAACTGGTTCCGGCCAAAAATTCCTTGAGCTACCCACAATACAAGTTTCTGACAGATGGCAGTGTCTTTGAGCAAACGGGGAAAGGCAGATATTATACCTTGTCGAAAAAGAAGATAAATGAGTACAATGATATCTTCTAATATTTTGATGAATTGATGAGATATAGATTTAATATATTAATAGTCAATAAATTATGGCGCATCAAAATCGCATCAGCAGCGCATCAAGCCTAAAACCATGATGCAGAATTCGATGCTTTTTGATGACACTTTGATGATGGGCTAAACTATTGAAATAGAATAAGATAAGCGATTAGCGCATCAAATCATCAGTTTTTCAACATTTTAACTCCTGTAATTATGACTTGCCAGCAAGCCAAAGAGATCTCTATTGTAGAGTTTCTGAAAAGTAATCATGTCGACCCTGAATACATTCGTGGAAATGATCATTGGTATCTGTCTCCATTACGCCAGGAAAATACAGCCTCTTTCAAAGTTAATTCAGAGCTTAACCTGTTTTATGATCATGGAAGCGGCATTGGCGGCGACATTATTGATCTGGGTTGCCAGCTGTTTAAATGTGATGTGAAAGAATTATTATCAAAGCTTGAAGCAGGTTCTTTTTTATTTCAACAGCAACCGATTTTAAAACGACCTTTACATGTATTGGATAGCGTTACCCAAGATGCAGATTTTTCGCTTATCAAAATTACGCATGTTCAGTCATTGGAAAACAATCAAGCTATTACTGATTACATCAAGTCAAGAGGGATTGCGTCCGAAATTGCCAGACAATACTGCCAGGAAGTATATTATCGGATCGGAGACAAAAGATACTTCGCAGCAGGTTTCAAAAACAGGTCCGGCGGATATGAACTGCGAAGCCAATATTTCAAGGGCTCATCTTCTCCTAAGGATATTACGCATATCGAAAATGGTAACCGATCGGTTTGTGTACTGGAAGGTTTCATGGATTTTCTTTCCCTTCTGACGCTGAGAAAAGAAGAGCCGGTTCGCAGTGATTTTCTGATCCTGAACTCTGTGAGTTTTGTGGATCGCAGTATGGAGATTTTGAAAGATTACAAAAATGTGTTTCTCTATTTGGACCATGATAACGCTGGCAGAAAGGCTTTGGAAAAATATGAAGCAGCCAGTCTGAATATCATTGATGCTTCCAAATACTTATCAGAAATTTAAGGATCTCAATGAATATTTATTAGACCGACAATCAATACAACAGGAGTCAAAACAAAGCCGGACTTTCAAAAAAGCCCGGGGGCTGGGCCTGTAATTGTCTTTAGGGAGCAAGTTTGTGTTTTCGCTTCACGAAAACCCGTCCTGCTCTCGCAGGACTCAACTTGCCTTTTTCTCCCGCTGGTCGCAAAAGGTTTGAAACAGATTACTGAAATGTGTGAAAGAGATGACAGAAATAAAAGAGAAAAGAGTTTTTAAATCCGAAAGGCGGAAGGCCGCCCAAGAAGGTCAAACGCGAAAGTCAGCTGATGGTCAGGCTGACAGAAAACGAACGGTTTCTGGTTGAGGAAAAATCAAAAGAAGCAGGCATGAGACCAAGCGAATGGTTTCGTCAGGCGGCAAAAAAAGCAAAGGTAATTGCCCGGCTAAAACCAGATGATGGTGAGTTTCTTAGAATGCTGGCCGGGCTTGCCAATAACCTGAATCAGCTTACACGTCTGGCGCATAAGGATGGCTTGATAACTGTTCAAAAAAAGTGCCGGGAGCTACTTTTTGAAATTGATGGAGTACTGAAAAATTTGAGAAGCGATGATCGGTAAACTCACGATCGGAAGGAGCTTTGCGGGTGTGGTCCGGTACGTAATGCAAAAGCCAGAGGCAAGGCTTCTGCATGCGGAAGGAGTCAGGGATAGTAGCGTTCAATCCGTGATCGATGATTTTAATATGCAGCGGAAAATAAACCCGGAGCTTAGTCGTGCAGTCGGCCATGTTGCTTTGAGCTGGAGTAAGAGCGACATGGAAAAACTTTCACCTGACATCATGATACAGCGGGCCCATGAATACATGCAAAAAATGAAAATCAGTGAAACGCAGTATCTGGTTGTGGAGCATCAGGATCGAAATCATCCGCACCTGCATATCATTTATAACCGCGTAGATAACAAAGGTAAAACGATCTCAGACCGGCTGCAGAAAGTCCGGAATCAAAAGGTCTGCAAAGAGATAACGCTCAAACACGGCTACTATCTTGGAAAGGATAAATCACAGGTCAATCGGCACCGGTTAACCGGCGCTGATAAAGTTAAATACGAGTTGTATGATGCCATTACGAAGGCGAGCCAGAAAGCAAAAAACTGGAATGAGCTGGCTGCATTACTTAAAGAGCGAGACATAGGGATCGTATTTAAATATAAATCAGGCAGCGAGCAGATCCAGGGAATCAGTTTTAGCAAAGGCGATATGAAAATGAAAGGATCAGAAATTGACCGGGGGCTTAGTTTTGCCAAACTCGATGAAAAGATTCGGCAGAATCAAAATCAACTAATAAACCAGCGCTCACAGCCTCTTTTGAGAGAATATTCTCCCGGAAGGGCTTCGCCTTTTCTGTTTATGCATTCCCGACCGCCAGCATCCGGTGATCATTTGCTCATTGATCTTTTAAACCCGGAGCAAATGTCGCAGGAACAAACACCGTACGAGCTTAGAAAAAAGAAACGTCAAAAACGTAAAGGACATAGTTTATGAAAAAGATAGAAGAACAATTAGAGGCAATCGAAGAAATAATTTCTGTACTGGTTAAGAAAACATCAGCCATCGAAGGATTGATCCAGAGGTCAGATCAGATGCCCGATACTACAAACAATGACATGATTACAGAAATTAAAAGTCACGTATTGAAATTGCCAACGGCTAATGTTTTGTTGGGCACGCTTACAGCGATTCAGAAAAACATACAGTTTATTCCCAAGGAAACGAAAGTTGAAAATTACCATCATTTCGATTTGAAGTCAAAAGGATTTATCATCTCTGTTGCAATTCTCTTGATTTTTTCCGCGCTTTGCGTTGGAGTTGCATTCAGTGCATTCCGGGAAAATAACCGTTTGCAGAAAAGTGATTTGAAATACAGGATGATTCGGCAGGTTTACCCTACGGCAGCTGCCTGGGCTGATAGCACCTATTTTAGAGATCCGCAGTCCGCTGAATCAGAGACGCAGAAATTAGAAGCGAGAGAGCTTGTTTTGAAAGATGCTGAGAAGCTTTTGAAACAAAAAGAACAAGAGACTAAAAATGCTCAGAATGTCCTTAAAAAGCTCAGAAAGGAGTAGTTTGGATCAAAAAGGACTGATGCTGCTGAATAATTCCTTTTAATGATTTAAATGGATGAATTTGGCAGCATTGCCTATAATACAAAGGAGTCAAACGTACCGATGCCTTTAAAGTCGCCTTAAATCTAAATTAGTAAATTCCTTAGTTTAGATTTGCGTAAGAAAACTAAACTAAGAGAAACTGGCAGAAGCCTGTTGGGAAAAGATAACCATTAGGATGTTTTTTATATAGATCTGTTCGCATATCGCGAACAGCGAACAACACCCTTATGCAAATATTTGACGACATTAATATTAAGCACTACGATCAAGAATTTTTTGTAGCAAATCAACCTTTTCTTTCTCGGATTGAAGAAGTCGTTCGTAAAGTCTTTTGTTTTCCTCTAGAGCCTCTACCCACTTATCTATTGGATTGAAAGTGCATTTAAGATTGACTGTAGGTCCAGCATTTATAACCGAATGGTCGTAATTGTTCTGAATGTTGTGAATAGCGGTATCTTCGTCAAAATTTTTTATGGCTTCTGCCGGGATATTTAAGATATGCGATACCTGATCTAAAATATCCTGCTCAATCACTTCCTTTTGTTCTAAAATTGAAACTTTTTTTTGTGTCCAGTCTTCACCTAATTCATAGGCAAGACGTTCCTGCTTGATGCCCAACATTTCACGGAACCGTTTTATGTTTCGGCCATGGTGTACGATTTTATTCATTTCAGGAGCTGATGTCATGGCGTAAATATATTGCAGATTCTAAAATATCAAAGTTCTAAAATAGTCGATTCTAGCTAAAATACCCAATGTTAGAATTTTTTAGAATTCTTTCCTACGCGAACTTCCGGAATGTTTTATCATAAATTGATGAGTTATGAGATTCATTTCAGAAAATACGAAGAACTTTCTGCCCGTTTGGATGGCACCGGAAGAAATTAATGATCCAGCGGAATTCATTAAACAATATTGCGGGACGCATAGTATTGTATACTGTCGGTTTATACTTTGGCAAATGCTGAGTAATTCCGTTTCAACGGAAAACCAGCATATAGATGCTTCGCCGGGAGAACAACTATATTTTTTTGAGAATCTAATGCCTCTTATTGAAGCTGTGTATCTATTACAACAGGAGTCAGCAAAGAAGGTTGAAGGCATTTCGTCTGAAACAATCATTGAAAATGATAACAATTTGGATCCAACGGAAGCCAAATTGACCCATAGGTGGAATTTCGAATTTAAAAACATCAACTTTAATAAAGGCACTTTTAAGAAAAGGCAGAAACATTTAAGAAAACATTCAATTTGGTATCGTGAAAAGATCAACGATCCGATATCAGTTATTGCTAATTTCTTCGATGCCTATTCTTCTAGTCACCTTTAAAACTTATTTTTACGAGGTATTAAAAACCGCTTCAAACGATCATTTTTACAAAAACGGTAGCCCAAGTGACGTTTTATATGTACTTGAAAAATTGGAATCTTTGATTAATGTGGCATATTTAATTTACAATGAAAATTTCATGTTTGAAGTCACCGATACTTCTAATGAAGTAAAGGCGGTTCAGCGGAATTTGGAGGCAATGCCTTCCATGCTCATTAAGGAGGAAATTGAAGATCCAAAGAAAGTTCTTGTCGACTTTTTCAACTTCAAGTCTCTTAAAGAGTGGAAGCAAGAGCTGATTGAGATAAACAGCTTTGCACTCAGTAAGCAGCCGGCACAGGAATGGGGGGCTTGGATTGATTCTCTTTCTATTTTCGTTTATTCGATAAAGCTTATTGAAGCTTTATATCTTATTGGTGGTTGTAATGAGGAGGAGACGATATAAAGAGTCATTACTCCAACAGGATTTCTTAACATTTACATTGATCGTAAACTTAGTCGATAAATGGAGAATCAAATTGAAATATACCAAGCTGGTGACGGGCATACACAGATAAAAGTAAATTTTGTTGAGCAGACAATTTGGTTGAATCAAAAGCAGATTTCTGCTTTATTTGGTACTGAGGTTCCGGCTATCAATAAGCATATAAAAAATATATGCATGACGGGGAGCTTAAATCAGAATCAACTATTTCCAAAATGGAAATAGTTCAAACTGAGGGAAGGCGCCAAGTAGCACGTCATTTGGAGGTGTATAATCTGGATATGATATTGTCAATTGGTTACAGGGTAAACTCTGCTAAAGCGACTCAATTCGGAATTTGGGCTACCCAGCGTTTAAAAGATTATCTGGTTCAAGGTTATGCAATTAACGAGAAACGGCTTGAACAAAAGCAGCAAGAGGTACAGACCTTAAAGGATGGAATCCGGATACTAAGCCGGGCAATTGAAACAAAAATGGGCGATGCAGATCTGACATTGCTCGACCAATTCGCCAAAGGTCTTGAATTACTAGACGACTACGATCATGAAAAATTGGATTCGAAAGGTATTACAACACGGCAGGCAGAGTACCCGGATTTATCGGATTACAGAAATATAATTGAGAGTATGAGAAGGGATTTCGACTCTGACATTTTTGGCAAGGAAAAGGATGATAGCTTTCAGAGCTCCGTTGCACAAATCAGTAAAGGGTTTGGAGATATCGACTTCTATCCTTCAATTGAAGAAAAAGCAGCTACATTACTCTATCTGATCATTAAGAACCATTCATTTGTTGACGGGAATAAGCGAATCGCTGCTGCTTGTTTTCTGTTTTTTTTAGAAAATAATGATATTTTGAAAACAAAGTCCGGAGCCTTAGTCATAAGCAATGAAGCACTTGCAAGTCTGACTCTTTTTGCAGCTGCAAGTAAACCTGAGGAAATGGATACGGTTAAAAAGTTGATTATTAGTGTGCTAAATAGGAATCAGTGAGGTTCTTAGGTGGACTTGCGGATTATTTCCAAAAGGATCGCTTCGTCTTTTAGATAGACAGATTTTATTACATTTTCAGTTCTGGGTGTGCTGAAAAGAAAAGTGACTTTGATGAAAGAGTCAGCTAGCATGGAAGCTTAAAAAAGCCTTTTGATAATAGAATATTCCTTTTAGAAGCCAAATACAATTTAAAACAAGCTTTATTAATAAAGTAGAATTATCAATACAAAATCATTATTAATGGTATATTGGTCTGATTCAAAAGAAGAGGTTACAAATCCATTATAATCAAGTAATGATATTAGATAACGAAAACGAGAATTTGAAAGTCCATGAATGGATTTCTACATATACTGAACAAGGTAAGCTTGACATTGTAACAGGATACTTTACAATTGGAGCGTTAGCTTGGTTATCCAAACAGGTTAATGACAAAATTTCAGAATTTCGTTTGGTTTTAGGCGATATAGTGAATACCGGCTCTGAAGCTAACAGGCCTCTGGATCTATTGAACGAAAATATCACCATTGAAGCTGCTCTTAAGCTTAGCAGTTTGTCCCAGGAAGCAGTCAAATTTCTGAAACAGGATAAAATTGTTGCCAAAACATTAGAGCCAAACTTCTGCCACGCAAAGAGCTATTTGTTCATCCCAGAAAAAAGAGATGATAGAGATAAATATTTTATAACCGGCAGTTCTAATTTGACAGAAGCAGGTATCGGCCTGAAACATACAAATAATATAGAGCTAAACATAGGTGAGACAGGGAATAACAATCAGTACAAAGAGTTAATTACTTGGTATGAATCTTTGTGGATAAGACCGCAAGCACATAAGGAAAAAACCATTGTTGCTTCCGATGGTTCGACATCAAAAATAAATTTTAAGCAATATCTAATAGATGAAATAGAAAGAATATTCATCAAGTATACGCCACGTGAGCTCTATTACAAAGTCCTGTTTGAATTATTTGGAAATCAACTACTTGACACGGAAAATGATCCGAATTTTAACAGACAGATAGGACGGCTTGAAAATTCGGTCGTTTACAATACTTTATACGAGTTTCAAAAAAAGGGTGTTTTAAGCTTAATTCGGATGCTTCAAAAATATGACGGAGCAATTTTAGCTGATGCTGTTGGTCTTGGTAAAACATGGAGCGCACTCGCTGTCATGAAATTCTTTCAGCTGCAAGGTCGAGAAGTGTTACTGATTTGTCCAAAAAAACTGGAACATAACTGGAGACGCTACTTAAAACATCAGGATTCAAGGTTTGAAAAAGATCAATTTGACTTCTTTCTGCGCTTTCATACAGATATGAGTGATGAAGGGATTAAAAAATACACAGATAGGGCTGATAAATCTTTTACAAATGATAAGCCTAAACTGATCGTAATTGATGAAAGTCACAATCTGCGGAATGACAAATCCTCCAGGTATAAATTTTTATTGGAACAAATACTTCAAAAAAATGAAGACGTTAAGGTGTTGCTTCTTTCGGCCACTCCAATCAACAATTCATTAACAGATATAAGAAACCAATTTAAATTGATGGTTCAGGGCAACGTCAATGGCTTTGACAAAGCTTTGGGCGTTAGAAACCTTAATTCTACATTTAAAACAGCCCAAAAGGCATTTAATGAATGGCGGGAAGACGTCAATCCTAAAATCAGCGACTTTATTAAGAGACTTCCTGCTAATTTTTTTACGCTGACGGACGCTTTAATAGTAGCCCGGACAAGAAAAATGGTTGAAGGAGAGCATTCCGGCTTAAAATTTCCGATAAAGGCAAAACCTATCAATTTGTTTGTTACGCCTACACAGCTAGGGAACTTCGACACATTTGAAGAATTATTTGATCATTTTCCACCAATGCTTTCCGGTTATCAGCCTTCATTTTATTTAAGGGATGATAATGAGGATACCAACATACTTCACGATGATCGACAAAGAGATCGTTTCCTCGTTAAAATGATGTACATTTTGATGGTGAAGCGTCTTGAGTCATCCTGGTATTCGTTCTACTCCACGGTTACGAAAATTAAGGATCATCACCAGAACGCTTTGGACAAAATTAAATTATACCAGGAAGGCAAGGCGAATATCAAGTTAAATAATGATAATGAAGCACTATTTGTAGATGATGATTTAGAAGATGAATTTGATCAACTCACGCTCGGAAAAAAGCGCAAAATCACACTTTTAGAAATAGATGCTTCCGGAAAACTGGAAGATTTCAAAAAAGATTTAAAAAAAGATCTGGATGCTCTGGATCATCTTTATATCAACTTGCAAAAAGTTGATAGTAAAATCGTTAAGGAAATTTTTATACCAGGGAATATAAAATCTGAGGATGATAAATTAGAAGCTCTCATTGCTGAACTCAATAAAAAACAAAAATCAACACAAAATAATAACAACAAAAAAGCCGTCATTTTTACCGTATATCGTGATACAGCTGAATACTTATTTACCCAATTGAAAAGCAGAGGATTTGATAAAATTGCGATGGTATCTGGTTCAGGATCCAAAACAAATGACGCATCAGGTGAAACCAAGAACTTTGAACCTATACTTGAAAGGTTTGCTCCTTACACGAAACTTTTCAGGGAAAAAGAGTGGGGTTTCCAATCCGACAAGATTGGTGATCAGGCTTATGCAGAATGGATTGAATGGATTTCCACACATGACTATACAACCTACTCTAAGATTCAATCACCGATAGATATTCTTATTGCTACGGATGCGCTCAGTGAAGGACAAAACCTGCAGGACGCAGATATGGTAATTAACTATGACATTCACTGGAATCCCGTACGCATCATTCAAAGAATGGGACGTATTGACCGATTGGGTAGCCCAAACACTAAAATTTTTGGAATTAATTTCTGGCCATCAAGTAATATTAACTCTTATCTCGACTTACAAGGAAGAATAGAAAAGCGAATGGCGGCCATGAAACTGGCAGGAGCAGAAGTGGATCATCAGTTTTCAGAGACATTTACAGAAATGATTCATGATGAATCACTTGACCAACGGATGACAAACCGAATGCTGGAACAAATGCAGGTCACTTTTGAAGATCTGGACGGAGAGAAAAATTTTGGCTTTGACGATTTGTCCTTGGAGCGTTACAGACAAGATTTACTGGAAGAGTTCAATAAAGATAAACTAAAATACCAGCGAATGCCGAAAGGGCTTTACACTGGATTTAAGGCAGAAAAACAAATCTGTAGTAAAAATGGCTTAATTGCATTGCTGGGCTATCCCGCAAAACCACCTAAAACAATTATCCATGCCTATCAGGTATTTGACCTGATCTATATTGACAAGCAAGGTAAACTTGTTTTATTGAACCAAAAAGAAGTGCTGGATGCACTGACATACCATAAAGATAATGACCGCTTTGTACCTGAGGCAATTGATAAAGGGGATGAAGTAGCCATTCAGGAACTGGTTACGGCCATACAAAGCTGGTTGACCAGCCAAGCTAGTGAGGAAGAAATACAGGAGGATGGCTCGTTAAAAAAAGTGATGGGTAAAGAAGTTAAAGACTTGCTTTCCAGACTCCGAACAGGAGATAAAAATGCTGTGTCAAGAATAAAGCAAAACACGAAAGTAGATGAAAAATTCCAGCTTGATAATTTCGATCTAATCACCTGGTTTTTAGTGTCAGTTTAGCATGAAGGACTTTATATTCAATTGACTTGTCTAATTCGGGGCCACTGATCTCAATTTCGATATTCAAAAATACCTGGTGCAGTTACCCAATAAGGTCTAACCCGAAAAATAAGTTGAAAACGAACTGAAAAATTTAAGTAAATGAGCATAGAACTGTTTTCCCAACTCGAATTTCTGCCAGCTATTAAAGGTTTTTTCCGGGATCTCAAAGTCCCAATCAACTATGTGACCGATGAACCTACAACGGCTAAAGAAATACTAAAAGATACATACAAAGAAAACGACACCTTTCAACTCATAGCTGATGTCTATTTTGTGGGCATGGTCGACGATGCTGCTTTTGAAGGCAATAAGTCTCTGGAAAAAGAAAAAATAAAATCCGATTACGATGGTATTCTGATTTTCGGAATAACATTAATTCCTCGGCTCAACGGCCTGCTACCAACTCGTTCCCAGTTAGCCGAAATAGCTAGAGCATTCAATCGTGAATTTTATTATACACCGGTGGTTGTGGTCTTCAAATACGAGAATCTACTTGCCCTCGCAAATACCGAACGCTTAAAGTATAAACAAGAATGGCGTGAAGGTGAAAAGGCTGGCAAGGTCAGTTTGCTAAGAGATATTAATATTGAAAAGCCACATCGTGGACACAATGATATTTTGCAAAGTCTCAAAATACCCATTACCGGAAACACCCAAGTTGATTCATTTACGAAATTATACGGTCATTGGCAGGAGGTATTTAACATAAGTTTGCTGAATAAAAAGTTTTATCAGGAACTTTCTAACTGGTATTTCTGGGCCCGAAATGAGGTAAAGTTTCCAAACGAACCTATGAGGATTGATTTTAGTTCTGACGATAGGTTTGAAGAAGCTAAGAACGAGCACAATGGAAAGAACGTAATACGTCTATTGACCAGGATATTATTTGTTTGGTTTATAAAGGAAAAGGGACTAATCCCTAACGAAATTTTCGATGAAGCATACATAGAAAATCATTTTCTAAAAGACTTTGAGCCCCAAAAACCTCAGGGAATATTTGCGACTGGAAAAAACAATAGCAGATATTATCGAGCAATATTGCAAAATATGTTTTTTGCAACCCTAAATTGTGAAAGAGGTAAAAGAGAATTCCGAAAAGAAGGAATGCATCAGAATACAACGCATTTAATGAGGTACAAAAAGTACTTTAAAAATCCCGAAACTTTCTTGAATCTAATGGAAGAATTCGTTCCATTTATGAATGGAGGGTTATTCGAGTGCTTGGATCGACCACATAGTGATAAAAAAGGAAGGCTAGGAGGAGATATAATAGTCTATCAAGACGGATTTTCAGATAAAGATGATAATCTTTTGATGGTCTCCCGACTTTTTATTTTTTGATAAAAATGAAGAAGTAGACCTTAGTAAAGCATACGGCCAGACAAAATATAAAAAGACTCAAACAAAAGGTTTAATAAGAATCTTTGAATCATATAAGTTCACCATCACGGAAAACACGCCTTTGGAGGAAAATGTAGCATTAGATCCGGAATTGTTAGGTAAATTGTTCGAAAATCTTCTAGCAAGCTACAATCCTGAAACGAAGACAACAGCTCGCAAGCAAACCGGATCTCTTTTATACTCCACGTGAGATAGTCAATTATATGGTTGATCAGAGCCTTATAAAATATCTTAAGAATAGCATATCAGATTGGGAAATAACTGAATTAGACATTGATAAGGAATTAAAAAAACTTTTTTCTTATGATATTGGGCTGGCATTTGAAAATAATACACCTATTAGAAAGAAAATTATAGAGGCTATTGACAAATGCAATATACTAGATCCAGCTTGTGGTTCAGGTGCCTTTCCGATGGGAATTTTGCAAAAAATGGTACATGTACTACATAAAATTGATCCCCAAAATAAAGAATGGCAAGAGCGTCAACTTGCCAAGCGAGACCAAGCGATTCGAAATCTTGAAGATGTTGAAATGCGGTATTTCGAGACAAAAGTATTACCAAGTTGGAAAAGAGCAAAAAAAAGATATAATAAGAGCTTTTGAAAATAATGAACTTGACTACGCAAGAAAATTATTTCTTATTGAAAACTGTATATACGGTATTGATATCCAATCTATTGCAATTCAAATATCTAAATTAAGATTTTTTATATCGTTAGTTGTTGACCAAACCATAGACAGATCTCGAGGAAAACTTCGGCATTAGACCTCTCCCAAACTTGGAGACAAAATTTGTGGCAGCAAATTCCCTTATCGGTATAAATAAACCAAAACGAGGTGATTTTCATGGAAGTTTATTTGATGACAATAACGTTAAAAATCTAAACGTCGATCTAACTCTCACAACAAGCGAATTTTTTCTATTAAATCTCCGGCTCGAAAGAGAGAACCAAGGGATGAGAGTAAAGCTATAAAGAAAAGGAGACGGAGTTATTAAGAATGAGGGTCTGGAAAACGAAAACTGCCAGAATGCTTGCAAGTTGGGATCGCACTGGTCAAAGTGTCTCTTCACCATTTTTGACTCATAATGGATGTTTGACATTACTGACCGATTTTGATGCTATTATTGGTAATCCTCCTTATGGAGTTTCCATTCAGGACAATAATCGGAAGATTTAAAACGTTGAAACATTTAAATAAAGTACCCGATTTTGAAATATATTACTTCTTTATCGATGTTGCCTTTAACTTGTTGACTAATAATAAGGGAATTTTAACATACATTGTTCCTAATACCTATCTTTTTAACGTATTCGCTGAAAAATATAGAGAAGATATGGTAAAGAAATGGGAGGTAAGTAGCTTACTAGATTTTACGAATTATTCATTATTTGACGCTGCTACCGTCCGAAATTCGGTATTTATACTATGTAAGAATGGGAAAACCAAGACTATTAAGTATCTACCAACAGGAAATGGGTCACTGGATCTTTCCAGTTTTATGTCTCAAAAAGAAGAAACTATTGACGTCCAATTATTGAAAGATTTTGGACAAAACTGGGCACTTACATTTAAACTGCCGAAAAGTTCCATTAACGCATTAGCAGAAATTAAATCCAATTCGGTTCCATTAGTCTCGTTCTTTCCTGAAATATCTCAGGGGTTAATTGCCTATGATAAATATCAGGGCCAAAGTGAGCAAATAATTTCTTCGCGTGCTTTTCATTTTTCGTCATATCGACCTGGACTTAAAAAATGGCTATGGGGCGAGGATGTGAGAAAATATCAAGTAAAATGGAATGCTCAAGAATATATTGATTATTGCAACGGAATTGCAAATCCTCGTGATCCTAAATTTTTTAAAAATAAGAGAATTTTAATTCGGGAGATTACAAATCCGTCAATATTTGCCGCAATAACTAGTGATGAACTGTATTTTGACCCTTCCGTACTGGTTATCATGGATTCTCAACATCATCTTGAAGCCCTCTCGATGATTCTCAACTCGAAATTTGGTACTTTTTATCATTTCAATGCATCTCCCAAAGCAACAAAAGGGGATTTCCCTAAAATACTAGTTAAAGATATTAAGGAGTTCCCAGTTCCTAAGAATTTCGATAATATTAATGCTAAATTCTGGAGTAATTTTTTCCAAATAATGACTGGAAATGATGTTAAGTATCATAACCTTTTTAATAGCATTATTGATGGTGCGTGTTTCGAATTATATTTTTCCGCTCATATGCATGAAAAGCGAATATCTATATTAAATAAGTTAGAACAAGACATTAATAAACTTGTTGGAGAAAATGACTTCGCAGATTTAACTGATTACCAGAAGGAAGAAGTAATTGAAGCATTATACCTAAGATGGTCGTCACCAGATAATGAAATTCTAAATTGCATTAAACTGTTTGCGGTAAGAAGTCCAGACATCTTAAAACCTATTCTTGAGGGCTAATGAAGAGAATTAAAGGAATACAAATTCAAAATTTCAAGGCATTTCAGCAGGAACAGTCTTTCCAGATTGATGAGAAACACGTGCTGATATACGGCAATAATGGTTCCGGCAAATCCTCACTGTTCTGGGCTCTTTATACTTTTTTGCAAAGTAGTATAAAGGAGAACGACCAAGTAGAGAAGTACTTCAAAAAATACGTTGTCTCAGACAGAGGCACCCATCAAACGTTGAAAAATGTGTTTATGGATGAAAATGAGGATTCGTTTATTAAACTCACAGCGATTGATACAGAAACTAAGCTTGAATCCACGTACACAATTTCTCATGATATCATAAATACAAACAACGATTCTGACACGCTTATTCAGGAATTGAATTTGGCCAGTGATTTTATTAATTATAAACTACTCCAAAATTTTTACAGAGCTTCACACAAGCAAGAGGTAAACCTCTGGCCCGTCTTTGAACGTGATATCTTTCCATTTTTGACGGAAGGAACACAAAATTGGTTGGACGATATAGTAAGGGCACCAACACTAGATATACCTCGCACGGCTACTGGAAAGGCTGCTTCTCAACGTAAAAGAGCGGAGTTCGAACTTCAAACTCAGGCTTTAAATGACAGAATTGCAAGTTTGTTAATGGAGATTTCTAGCAATGCCAATGCTTTTTTGAAAGACCATTTTTATGAAGGAATGGATGTAGTAAGGATCAGTCTTAATTTTGACAAAAAATTTAAGTTTGATTTGATCAAAGAAAGAATTTGGGATATCAATTACGAGGCAAGGCGTTATGATCAGCTGCATATTAAGCTTGGCGTAGAGATTTATGACGAAAGAAAGGACGAAAAATGGCAAAGTATACAGCGTGTACAATCCTTTCTAAATGAGGCACAGTTAACACGTATTGCCGTCGCAATACGTATCGGCGCCCTTAGAACCAGGCCGTTAGCAGCTGCACAGTTTAAGATACTGGTGCTGGACGATATGCTTATTAGCCTGGATTTATCTAATCGGATGGACATTGTCCGAATAATTCTCAACAAAGAAGAAAAAGAAGATTTAAAATTCTTTGATGGCTTTCAAAAATTTATTTTTACACATGATAAGGGCTTCTTCAATTTAATCCGGAGAAATACTGACGATGAGGATTGGGTCTATTTTGATTTTAATAAGGATGAAAATAAAAATGAGTCACCAACCGTCAAGGAATATGAAAGCCCATTACAACTGGCTATAAAAAATTTCAAAAATAACGAGTTCGAAAACGCTGGTAATAATCTGCGGTTAGAAGCTGAGGCCATCTTTACATTTTTTCTGGATCCAAACATGAAAAATGTCAATAAGGAGTTTACAACCCTCAAAAGCAAAATAAATGAGTCGTACAACCTCGTATCCACTGAGAATTACCAGAAATTCAAGAGAATTTTTATAAGAGACTGGGATTTAGCAAAGTTAAGTAAGATCAGTACTAATTTTGACCAAGATCCAGATTTAACGGATGGAGAAAAGGCTCGACTCAGATCAATACAAAGGAGTTTGTATCAACTTTTCCTTCAAATGAATAGTCAAGATAATCTACGAGAGAGAGTTATTGAAGATATAGGTGAAATACTAGATAGAATTCTAAATCCTGCTTCTCACCACTCCGAGAATCCATTGCATAGAGCAGAACTTAGGGACGCAATCGAGAAAGTTAAAGCGTTAAAGCTATTTTTAAAACCTATTTAGTCCACCGAGAAATGAATATACGGTATACCTAAACTTTTTAAGTTAACAAAGCCTTTTGCCGTTGCATCTACATCGGATATAGCGCTATGTCAATTTCAAAGATAAGGGGCAGGCAATTCGGAACGTATTTTTAGATTTTGCGGACTATTGAATCTGGTGGAACTGTAAATCCACTACATACAAACCTAAATATTAAACTCCTACAAATTCTTTTTGTTTTTCCGGTTATATAAACTTATCGATCATGTAATGACCGCGCATCTTTCTCCAAATCCAGCATATCAGCTATGTCTTGAAAAGATCCATAGGTATATAACTTGGCAGCAGTAATTTGATTCATGCGACGACGTTGTTCAGGCAATATATTCTCTCTTTTCCAATTATGATGTGATAGTAGATCCAGATCGTTGTATCCATTGATCTAAGTAATTGCCCGGAATAATTTGAAGGGTCAGAGATGGTATCATATATTTTTAGTAAATCCTTCTTTTTACACCAATCAGAAAGATCACTTCTGAACAAATACTGATTTTTTTCTATATACTCTTTCCAATCTGCAACTTGCGAAAGTGCTTTATTTAATTTTCCTGATGGTAGTCCACCTTTGGTTATCACATGATCATCATGCGGCTCAAGCTCGATTAGATGGACTTCCCAAGCTCCTGAATAGGATGTCGCAATAACAAAGTCTGCCCTATAATGCGCCCCAAAAGGGAATTCTTTTACGACGTATGCGCTGTGACCAAACACTTTGCATATTGCACCTCTAAGAATTTTTGGATTACGGGCAATAAAAGCTAATAGATCCCTTTCCCCAGTTGAATTCGATAGAATTTCATCAAGTTCTCTTCTTAAATCATTCATTTAAAATAATTTTCTAACAAAGCCAAGTAACGAGAATATAGCGAATGGGCACGATTTAACCTCTTAGATTTTATATTTCTCGAAAGCCACTTTTATAATGGGCCGCTGGGCGGCTTCAAATAATGGCAAAACGATCTGATTGAAATGCTCGACGCTTTCCAAAATATATTTGTGCATCAAACTATATTGTTCTTTTTCATCCCTGCTTCGTTCGTTTAATTTTTCAAAAAGAAATAACAGACCTGCTTCGAATTTCTCACTACTTATTATCTGGGAACTTAACATTTCGAATAAATAATTTACAGAATTGATAAAGTTATTAAGTACTTCAAGTCTTTTCAGTTGTAAATCCTTTCTATTTAAATCACAAATCTTAATAGTCTTTTCTCCCCTCATATCATGCCCATCGAGCCCTACAATGTTAATACCATTAAGATTCGGGTCAATTTGAGCACCTAAAAAAATAGCTGGATCATCTAACTCAGGGTGAATCAAATAAGGTTGTTCAGATATATACTTTTGCTTGTGGGATGAAAAATCATTCGGAATGATTGTATAAATCGTTAACTGAGGCGGGGTTGCTCTTACAGCCCTGACAGGAAACTGGATACCTTTTCTATTGTTGCAATCGTGGCATGAAGGGATCAAATTACTCCACTCGTAACATAGCCAATAATAACCAAGGGTTTTAGGTGTGCCGACGCCGGAACTTACTTCTCCCTTCGGCCTATAATGTTCAATCTCAGGCTTACAAATAGTTTCGCAATAAGCACATTTAAAATGATAATACTCATTTAATTTATCTGCGACTTTGGATTGATTCAATCCGTTGCCATCGACATAGTTTCCGCGGAAAAACTTGTCTTGAATATTATCTGGCCCTGCACTGATGATTACCTTAATTAGCGAAGTGATTGTTCCTGTTTCTACCAGGATATCTGGAATATCGTTCAAGTCCTTGCTTACAAACCTCATTTTAGTCTTTCAAAATATTTATTAATTCCTTCTGCTTTTCGGGTGTCAAAAAACTGTTAAGGTCATCTTTGAAAGCACCTTGTAATAAAATATCATCAAAATTGCTCGTGGTCTGTATGATTTTGTCAATCGGTTTACTACTGGGAATAAGATCCTTGAATCCAAAAATTGGGGATGTAAGAATCGCATTAGGTGTGAGGACAGAAAAATCCACATCCAGTCGTTCGATTTCAATCCCGGAAGCCGAGGTCCTGGTGACATTTAGAAGTACAATGTCTGAGTTTTCAGGAATTCCCAGTAAAGGGATTGGGCTGTGTGTTGAGACAATAAATTGCAGGTTTGGAAATTGTTCAGAAAGAATTTCCGGTAACAGTTTCTGATAAATGGGATGCAGATGGAGTTCAATTTCATCAATAATTACGATACCTTCTAAATCTTTGAGATTGGTTACAGATTGACGATGAGAAAGTCGATATACCAAATCACCAATCATTGCAAGAAGGCTTCGAACACCCGATGCCAACTCTCCAAGTTTTAATCCCTTATGAAGCAGCATGCCTTCTTTGTCATGTTCATAATAGATCACCACAGGTAAATTATTTTCAATGGCAATCTGAATATCAGAAATGGATGGAATCAATGCCCTGAAAAGAATTTTAAGCTGATTAAAAAAAGGCGGATTGTACTGATATGTATCTTTGAATAACTGTTCTACATTTAGTAATTTCCCATCGCTGTTAAATAAACTATAAGTTGCAGGTAGTTGTTCTTGAATTGTATCTTTTGATACCGAATCTGTTACACTCAGCCGGGATGAGCCGTAAGTTGCAAGTTCATTAGTTAATTTTCTATTGATGGCTTCCAGCCGCGACATATGAGAATTAGTTACGACACTTTTTCGATTATTATAATACTCAACCCCAACGTAAGCACTTTCAGGAACAAGTTGCCGTCCGTTTTCATCATAATTTCCAAAAAGCCCGGCAGCAATCGCCTGCAAAACCGAAGTTTTGCCATAACCATTTTCTCCGGTAAGAACAATCCATCGTGAAGAAATGGGCAGATCAGTTAGAATCAACTGTTTTATTCCAAATAGGTTTTGAACACGAAGTGTTTTTAACCTTAAATTTCTTTTTATTTTTTCTACCGAGAAATCAAAAAAGTAGGGATCATCTTTAAGGTAATCGTCAAACATTATTTGATTAAAAAAATAATGATTATATCTTGCTCTAATAGGTTCTACGATGTCATCAATCCGTGGCTTAATGCTATCTAAAAAGTAATCTAAACTATTAATGATGTTGTCGCTTCCGCCAAATTGTCTTACACAAATAAATGAATTTCCTTTCGTGAATGCGTCGACTAAAATTACCTTGTTATCATTTTGAAGCGTCTCGATAAAATAGTAGTCTAATCTGTTTTCGGCCTTTATAATTTCAGGATCACCTTCCCGTTGGGCGTCAAAAGTGCCAGTCAAATAGATATTGGCAGCTTCATCAATTGTCAAGTAAGTAATTTCAGAGCCAAGCCAATTCCCATAAAATAAAATATTGAAAAATTTATTGCTGCCTATCTCCTCGTATAAATTACTGCTTTGGATATAACGTATACTGGAATTCATTACAAAATAAAATGGCTTGGCGGACTCTTTTTCCTTCGCATGCCTTTCTATTAAATATTTATAAACTGCAAGCCTAATTTGTTCCAATGTCTCCATCCTGAATTTTAAGTATATCAGATATCCCCAAACTATTAGTTGGTAATCAAATTTAATAATATAAGACGTAAGAATAACTAATATATTATGAATCTCGTTAAATGCACTGTCAAAAGGATTAAGGAAGATAATTTGTAGAGAAGAAATTCGTTACTTTATTTTCCTGATGGGCGAAAAGAATTGCAGGAAGTGATTTTTAATTAACGGGATATGGAGTTTATCCAGGTCAACTTTATGAATAGCCGCCTGTTCAAAGCGATGGCAGGGATTAGCTGTTATTAATCCAAGGAAAAAAGCTGCTCTGAAGAAAATGATCGTTAATACACTCTAGATTAGTTAGAATGCCATGCCGAAGCTGCAAATGAAGTTAATTACAATTAGGCAATATTTCCGATAAGACTAAATCTACTTTAGAGAGATTCAATTGATTGGTTTGCGTAATCTTATATTTGATACCGATATTAAATGTTAGATTATTATGTTAAGGCCTAGTAAACTATAAGAGTTCAGAATATTGTACTGTGAAAATAGAAAATGTTAAGATAATGACGTATATGATAAAATATAACCGTTAAATTAGATTACTAATCCAAATTATATTCTTAAGTATTGGTTTAATGAAATTTTTATGTGTACCTTTGAATCGCTCATTCTACCAAGATAGGAGAAAGGAGCTTCGAGGCCCGATACACCATGACGTGTACCGGGTCTTGCGGTTTAATGTATATCCGGAAGACGTTTTTTGCTTTTAGACTCAATTTGATTGATTCCGGCTTTTTCACTAAGGAAATAGGCTGTTAAAAAATAATAATCCCTTCCCGATTTTTGTGGTTCAAGAATTATCACATAAGAGTTCGATCGATCATAAATGTAAGTTCTAATCACGTCTTTTTTGTCTATTCTGTCTTCGACACTAAAGATATCTATAATATCAGGTTTAGATAATTCAAGATGAAATTTTATCCAGTGTAATCTGATGGACCGATACCTCTCAAAACACCTTCGTCCTGTTTTTTTACCCTTTTCATCAACTTCGTCCCTTGTTGTCAAATGATCGAAAAGCACGTCGACAGCAGATTTTCCATCAATACTGATAGGTCTAATTTGCTTTTTAATGAATTGTAAGCTGCCATCAAAATCTCTATCGAAAACTCTTCGAATTGACAAAGTCCGATCACGTTCATCCAGGTGGTCAATCTCCAACAGGGCATCGAAAATTTTTAATAAATTGAACGGCATTTGTTACTACTTCAAATCGATAAAGAATAAATTGAATTTGTCTTCAGCCTTTGGGGTTGATCTTGTTATTGGAGTTTTACACCTTGATTCGATAATTCCGATAAGCTTGTTTTTTGCCTCAACTTTTCGAAAACCCCTTAAGTTATAATTAATAGCACCCATTAAAAGGTCAGCAAGTTGCATTATTGAGCTTTCGTGGGATCTTATAAACTGAAAGTTTTTAATCGAGGCGTTCCAGTGTAGCATGTCCTTCAGTTTTGCTAGCTTTTTGTGACTACGAGTATCTTTGATATCACAGTAGACATTATAGCTACTTCCCATGTCCATTTTGTGATGTAGTAATTGATAATACATCCTAAAATAAAATTCGTCGTATGTAAACTCAGGTCTGGTTTCGTCAATCTTAGACTTTTCTACAATTACCGCTCTAAAACACATATTCGAATTAAAGAAGTAATTCAACAATGCTTCATAATAATCTATTTTAGAATGAGAAACACTCGTCCACTTAACTTCTCCAGGTACCTTATAGTGATCTTTTATTTGCTTTAATTCTTTTTTGTAATGCTTAATTTGATGTGAGCCAACACTAACATATCCAATGATCATGTAAGGCATACCGTCTTTGCGCAAATGAGTACTTTCGTCACAAAAAACGTTAAAGGTTTTGGTTTCGCTATTGTCTACGCTTGATGAAAGTTTACTCGATTGTATGTCTAGCATATTTAAAATAAAATAGGTCACCCTACTTAGGTGACCGTTTAAGACAAATTTACTAATTAATTGTATATTTTTATTTATAGTTCCGAAATTGGCAAAGTAATAAACTTTCTATAATTACATTTCATAGGAATACATTACAAAGGGCATTGTGAACTGTTCAACTTTTTCAATACTAACTACAAATATTTGATCGATGCTAGATTAGTCAAAATTAAAATATCGAAGTCGAAATGTGAGGAAATCTAAAAAACCTAAAACAATACCAATAAAAATGTTCGACTGATGTTCGACTAGACAAAAAAGACACTTACAATTTAACTTGTAAGTGTCTGATAATCAGTGTCGGGATGACAGGATTTGAACCTGCGACCTCTTGCACCCCATGCAAGCACGCTACCGAGCTGCGCCACATCCCGTGATATTCCAAGGCTGCAAAACTAATTAAAATAAACGCAGAGTAAAAGAGTTTTTACGCAGAGTTACGCAGAGTTTTTATTTTTTAAATAATCTCTGTGAAACTCTGCGTTAAACTCTCCCTAACTCTGCGTTTAAATACCTCTTCGTTTAAATAAACAAACAAATTATATACTCTCGTTCTGCCAGTTTGGATTGATGACTTCCTGTTTGCCTTTACGGAACCATTTGTCGCGTACTTTTTCGTTGACGTAATACATACACGGAACGATCAGAAGCGTCAGGATGGTTGAGAAGGTAAGTCCGATGATGATCGTCCAGGCGAGGATATTCCAGAATACGGAACTTGCTCCGCCCGTCGTAATATTAGGGGCGAAATCTCTGAACAGCGCCACAAAATCCAGCGTAATACCGAATGCAAGCGGAATCAGACCAAGTACCGCTGCCGAAGCCGTCAGCAATACAGGCGTCAGACGAATCGCGCCGCCTTCGATAATTGCATTGCGCATCGGGTAACCGCGTTCACGAAGTTCATCAATAAATTCAATGAGCAGAATCCCGTTTTTCACCACAATACCGGCCAGTGCAATGATACCCACACCGGACATGATCACGGAGAATGTTTTGTCAAAAATCACAAAACCAAGCAATACCCCGATCAGCGAAAGCACGATGGTAAAGAAGATGATCAGCGGTTTCACAACCGAGTTAAACTGCGTAGCCAGGATCAGGTAAATCAGCAAAATCGCTGCACCAAATGCGCCGGTCAGGAAGTTCATGGATTCGGCCTGCTCTTCCTGCTCACCACCCATTTTCACGGTATATCCACTTGGCACTTTCATGTCATTCACCAGTTCCTGGATCTGTGCCACGATTTCGTTGGCATTATATCCCGGCAATACATCGGAGCTCAGCGTTACAATGCGTTGCTGATCTTTCCGGTTAATCTGGCTGAATGTGGTCGAGTAAGAAATGTTGGCTACGGACGTAATCGGAACCTGACGAAGCGCGCCGCCGGAATTCATATCACGGTATACAATATTCAGACTCAATAGTTTTTCAATCTGCTGACGGTCGTCTTTTTTCAAACGGACCATGATCGGATATTCATCTTTCGCATCACGGAATTTGGAAACTTCCAGACCGAAAAGTGCCGTACGGATCGACAGCGCGATCTGCGAAGAACTGATGCCTTCACGCTGTGCTTTTTCACGGTCAATATCAATCGTGATTTCCGGCTTGTTCGTTACCAGATCGGATTTCAACTGGTCAATTCCTGCGATACCGGAGTTTTGTACACGTTTCAAAAGATCTTTTTCCAATACCTGCAATTCGTCAAAATCATCACCCGAAATTTCAATCGAAATTGGCTTTCCGGTAGGAGGACCGGTACTTTCACGTTCTACGGAAATTTCAGTTCCGGGAATTCCGGCTACTGCATCACGTACTTTGGTCAGCAATTCCTGCGTCGAGCGACCGTCACGGGATTCACTTTTCACGAAAGCCACCGTCACTTTTGACTTATGCGGCGTAGCGGCACGGTCCGGGTTGTTCGGATCACCGGCATTTTTACCAACGTTGGAAATGACCGAGTTCACGATATTCATCGCTTTCTCTGTTTTCAAAACCGAGAACACACGTTTTTCAATCACCTTGGTAATCGAATCCGTCGTAAGTGCATCCGTTCCCGAAGGCAGTTTGTTATACACATAAATATAATCCGGGTCACCGCTCGGGAAGAAATTGCACTTCCGGTTTGGCAATACCGACAATGATAAACGTAGCAATCAAAAGCACGACCATCGAAAGAATCGCAAATACCGGACGGTATCCTTTGATCAGCCAGGTGATCAGTTTTTTGTAATTATTTTTAAGTGCCGGAAGTAATCTGTCCTGGAAAGGAACAAGAATTCTCGGCGTCAGAATGTAGTGGTTGAAAACAAAAAGCACCAGTAAAATCACAAAGAAATTTCCAATTCCGCGATCAACAAAATAACCAACCAATGCCATCGCTGCCAAAATCAGCATCGGACGCATGATTGCTTTGATGCTCGTATCGTGTTTTTCTTTTTCATCTTCATGACGCCCCATGAACGTTACCGCAAAAACCGGGTTGATCACATAAGCCACAAAAAGCGATGACATCAGCGTCAAAATCAGCGTCAGCGGCAGGAATTTCATAAAGTCCCCGACAATACCCGGCCAGAAAAGCAGCGGGAAAAATGGTGCAATGGTTGTCAGCGTACCGGAAAGTACGGGTACGAAAACTTCACCCGCAGCCGCTTTTACAGCCTGCTGGATCGTCCAGTCCTTATGCATTGTTGAACAAACGGTGGGTATTTTCAATAACCACAATCGCATCATCCACCACGAGACCAATCCCGAGCAGGAAGGCAAAAAGTACGATGGTGTTCAAGGTGAAAGAAGTACCGATCAACGGGCCGAACACCGGCATCAACACAAAAGCAACCAGCGCAGAAAGCGGTACGGAAAGTCCGATGAAAATCGCATCACGGATACCCATGAAGAACATCAGTACCAAAACCACGAAGATGAAACCAATGATAACGGTATTGATCAGCTCATGCAAATCCGCACGGGTACGTTCCGACTGATCGGCTGTGATCCGGATATCCAGTCCTTGCGGCAATTCGGATTCCTTCATTTTGTCAATGATCACTTCAATATCATCCGCAGCTTTTACAAGGTTGGAACCGGCTCTTTTGATCACGTTCAGCGTGATTACCGATTTGTTGTCCAGACGGGCAAAATCATGTTGTTCTTCAAAACTATCGGTCACTTCGGCGATATCTCCCAAGTCGAACAACTGCGCCGGTTCCGGTACGGATACGCAGATTCGCAAGTTGCGTCATGTTCAGGAATTCACCTTTCACACGAAGCGTACGACGCACATTTCCAACTTTCAGATCACCACCCGAAACGTTGATGTTTTCACTTTGAACGGCAGTCTGAATATCGGTAAAAGTCAGACCGGTCGATTGCATACGAGGCAGATCCACGTTGATCTGAATTTCCCGGTTCAGCGCACCAACGATATCCACACGGCTGATTTCCGGCATCGCTTCAATCGCATCCTGCATATCTTCGGCATATTCCTTCAATTGTTTCAGCGAATAATTACCGGCCAGGTTGATGTTCATGATCGGGAATTCCGAAAAGTTTACATCCTGCGCCGTCGGGCCTGAATCCAGTTCCTGCGGCAAATCCTGTTTGGCTTTATCAATCGCATCACGGACACGCTGCAAGGCATCCGACACGGCAACATCCGGCGTAAATTCCACCAGAATTACCGAAACATCCTGCAAAGCATTTGATTTAATATGTTTTACACCATTGATCGACTTCAACTGTTTTTCAATGGGTTTGTTAATCGTGTTCTCCACATCGGCGGGAGCGGTACCAAAATAAACCGTATTGATATAGATCTGCGGTATTTTGATATCCGGAAACTGCTCTTTCGGCAGGTTGTTGTATACCACAAAGCCTGCCAGCGTGATGATGAACGTAAAGATGTAAATCGTTGTCCGATTCTCTACGCACCAGTTGGTAAAACTCAGGGTTTTATGTTCTTCAAATTTCATGGGTATGCTAGCTGAAAGTGAATGTTAGTACGAAATCGTTTGTCCGTCCGAAACCTCCTGGTATCCGGTCGTGATAATTTCGTCTCCTGCCTGTAAGCCTTCCGTTATTTCAATTTTTCCGTTGTAAATCAAACCTGTTTTCACAATTTTCGATTTCGCTTTTTTCTTGCCGCCTTCGTTTACAGCAACATAAACAACCTGTCCTTTTTCAGTTCCCTGAATAATGTTCTGGTCAACGATCAGCGCGTTTTTCTTCGTCGCATCATTGATCTGGACTTTCGCCAGTCATGTTTGGTTTCAAAGCAGGACTTGAAGGAAGATTGGCTTCAATCGTAAAATGTGCGGCTAAGCGGATCAACCGTTGTTCCAACGAAAGAAACTTTTGCCTTGTAATCTTTATTCAAATCAGGAAAAGTGATCAGGATTTCATCGCCTTTTTTTACGCTTGCAGCATAAGTATCAGAAACTTTGGCAACCACTTTCAGATTTCCAAGATTAACAACCCGGAAAAGCCCAACGCCCGGCGCAGCCGTTTCACCTACTTTTACATTCACCTGATCCACAACGCCTGAAATCGGAGCAGAAACTCTGGATTGAGAAAGCTGTGTATTTAAAGTTGATAGTTTTCTTTCCAAACCTTGTTTGTTATTCTCAGCTTGTAAAAACTGGACTTCGGTACCGATTTTCTGATCCCAAAGATTTTTCTGTTTCATGTAAATGGTATTCGCCAAAGTCAGCTGCGTTTTAACTTCCTCGATACTTTCACGCAAAATGCTGTCGTCCACTTTCGCCATCGCAGTTCCGGCTTTCACCTGATCGCCTTCACGTACATAAACAGCCGTAATCACACCACCGGATTTCGGCGTTACCATCACACTGTTTTTCGCATCAATTGAACCTTGCAATTCAACATAATGACTTAAAGTACCGGCTTCAAGCGGTTTCACGGTAACGACTTTTATATTGGTTTCAGCTCTTTTTGTCGTGTCAAGCTTTGCTATTTCCGATTCAAGTGCTTTTATTTTTTTGTCTGTTTCGCTTTGTTCTGTTTTAAGCTTGGTCAGCTCTTCCTTTTTTCCAGCCAATCCGTCCTTTTTCTCTCCTGAGCAAGAAGCCAGCAAAGCAGCAGCGATTGCGATTGATAAAATATTTTTTTTCATGATATAGGTAAGTGTCCGTTTTCTAATGGTTAATTGTTAGTTGTTAATGGTTAATTGGAGATGGTTAATTATTAAGACGCCGAGCTCGACAATGAGCCTGCATTAAAAATTAACCCTTAACCGCATCAGCGGCCCGGCATTAATCATTATAAATTCTCCTTTCGCTTTGCTCAGATCAACCTTCGCGATCAACATATCATAAAGCGCAGAGAAATAATTTGTTTGAGCTTCCTTGTAAGCAGATTCTGCATTGATAACCTCAATGTTTGAACCAACGCCTTCTTTATATTTGATTTTGGTAACCCGAACAACTTCCTTGGCCAGATCAACATTTCTTGTCTGCGTTTCCAAAGTGGCAAAAGCATTTTTTATGTTGATAGCTGCCTGCTTGGATTGCATATCGATGGTTTGTTCCAGCAAGTTTCTGGTTGAGCTTTACTTTATCCAAAGCGCAACTTTTTTCTGGTCAACCTGATATTTTTTGACAAAACCATCGAAGATTGGAATGTTCAGGTTGATGGCCAGGATCGAGTTGTTAAACCATTTTGTTCCAAATAAATCCGGAAGTGTATTTCTACCATTGTTATGACCGTATCCAAAAGAAGCCGAAAGACTTGGCAGATAACCTGCGCGAATATTTTTCAGATCGAGACCAGCCAGTTTTTGCTGCGTGTCCAATACTGAATATTCAATGCGACTGTTATAGTTTACTTTGTAATCAGAGAAATCAGATCTTAATGTTTCAATGTTCAGGTCGTCCACTTTGTCAGTCAATGAAATTTTTTCATCAAGCGGCATACCCATTTGGTATTTCAAAAGCGTGTAACTCAGTTCGATCAGATTCTGAACTTTCTGACGTTCCGTTACCAGATTGTTGATTTGCACTTCCAGACGTGTTACATCCAGCAATTCCACAAATCCGCTTTCGTTCATCTTTTTAGTTTCACGCATTAGTGAATCCACACGACTGATGTTCAGATCCAGAACTTTTGCACGTTCTTCCGAAACCTGAGCAGAATAATAAGCCTTGGTAACAGATTCTGCCACCGTAACTTTGGATTGTGTAACATTTTTGCTGGCCAGTTCACGATACGTTGCCGCTGCGCGCAAACCAATAAAATACGAACCGCTGAAAATTAATTGGTTCAACGTTGCTGATGCGCTTCCTGAATATTTCACCCCAAATTGAACCGCAACAGGTGCTGCGTCAGGAGAAGCATTCGGATCCGCAAAGTTGGCCGGAAGGAAAACGCGCTGGATAATCACGTTGTCGCTCAGATTGAAATTGGCAGCCAGCTGAGGCAAACCTGCACCACGAACTTCGCCAATTCTGGCTTCCGCTGAAATGGCATCCAGCTGCGTGCTTTTTACATTTAGATTATGCTTGATCGCGTAATCCACAGCTTCCTTGACCGTAAAACTCGCTTCCTGTGCTTTCACAGAAATGAGGCTTAAAAACATCGCGAGAGACAAAAGCCCGCCGCGAATTATTCGTTCATTTTTCATGGGTAATAGATTGTTGCTGATTCTTCAATATATTTAGTATAGTATTCAAATCCTTTTTGAGTTAAAATCCCATGTAAAAAGTGGTGGACAAATTCCATCTGTATATTCATCATATTGAACTTGTCTGCCGGGAAAATGGTCGGGATCAAAAGCCATCAGCACCTGTTCAATTCGAAGTATCGAAAGCATATCTACATTGATGTCCTTTCTGTAAAGTCCCTGATTCAACACCTTCAATCAGATTTTCCCGTATCTCTTTTATTATATATTCATGTTTATAGCTGATGAAACATGTCCCAGGCAAGCGGATGATATTTTTTTAGATCATGAAAAACCACCGGATTCATATGTGCCAGGGAAATCACGCATATAATCGGCACCCTGAATCATCTGCGCAATAGGATTCAGCTTATCCTCATCCATTTTGTCCATCTGGCACTTCTGCGTGTCCAGTTCCTGTTCTCATCACCAAGTATCAACAATCGCCTCCTTGTCAGGAAAATGCTGATAGATTGTCCGTTTGGAAATACCGAGATCCTTCGCGATATCATCCATTGTCACGCTTTTGATGCCGTAGCGCCAAAAGAGTTTAAATGCTTCTTTTATAATTCGTTCTTTCACAGGGCAAATTTGAAATTTTCCAATGATAAAAACTATGAAAACTTTAATAATGTTTAAAGTTTTCTAATGATTTTTGACTTAATTGTTCAGATTATCAGGCAAATTTAGATATTTAATGATTTATTAATTTGCTGACTATTAATTTGTTATCGTCTGCTTTGTAACTTTGAGCTCAAAATTTTCGAAATTCCTGTTTGAATCAGTGACCAAGGCTAGTTAAACAAATTGATATAAATAGTAAATTGTAATTTATTTATATTTAATAATCTTAAATAAATATGGCTTTTTATCTCGATTCAGGGAACAGAAATTGGTCTGGCGATTTACGAATCATAGTTCAAAGTAAATTACAGACTTTAGAAGAAGCTATCAGAAAAGTACCAAATGGGTGATTTGAGGTATGAACTTTAAAATATTGGTGATAAAGTAAACGCACGGAATGTTTTAAAGTCAAATGATGTTTGGAAATAATACATATTCTGCCCAAATTTCGGGTCTTTTCTTTTAAGCAGAAAGAGTATTAGAAATAGTGATCTGAACGTTGAAGAGAGAGCCTGAAAGAATGAAAGTGAAAACAAAACAAAGTTCAATTATTTATTCAAATCCACTAATTGCTATCCGCGAAAACAAATAAATGAAAAGCTACATTGACCTGATTCAGCAAACGTTCGAGTTCCCAACGATGGAATTTAACGTTGACAATAATGAATTGCTGTTCAACAATGTACCACTGATGGACATCATCAAGGAACATGGTACGCCTTTAAAACTTAATTATCTGCCCAAAATCGGTGAACATATTGGAAATGCGAATATGTTTTTCAAAAATGCATTTAAGCGCCATAATTATAAGGGAAGCTTATACTTATTGCTATTGTACCAAATCTTCGCATTTTAGTTTTGTGCTGGAAGAGGCACTGAAGCATAATATACATCTTGAAACTTCATCGTCTTTTGATATTCCGATTATCCGGGAATTATACCGTCGCGGAAAAATCAGCAAGTCGACTTATATCCTTGCCAACGGATACAAAAGCCGCTTTATACACAATATCTGAGCGAGCTTGATCAACGAAGGTTTCAATGTTATTCCAATTCTGGATAACCTGAAAGAAATTGAATCTTACGAGCAGCAGGTTACGGCTGATACCGTAAATTTTGCGAATGCGTATTGCGACGGATGAAGAGCCGAATTTTGCTTTTTATACCTCGCGTCTGGGAATTCGCTATAACGATGTGCAGCAATTGTACAAGGATAAAATTGAGACGCAATCCTCGTTTTAAACTTAAAATGCTTCACTTCTTTATCAATACCGGAATTAAGGACAGTGCATATTACTGGAGTGAATTGACACGATTCATGTTCAAATACTGCGAAATGCAGAAAATTTGTCCTGAACTGGATTCTATCGATATCGGAGGCGGACTTCCAATTCAGACTTCCTTGCAGTCCGGCTACGATTATCAGCAAATGATTGACGAGATCATTGAAAATATTCAGTGGATCTGTAACAAGAATAATGTTCCGGTTCCTCATATTTTTACGGAATTCGGAAGTTATACTGTTGGAGAAAGCGGTGCGGTGATTTACGAGATCATTGATAAAAAGCTGCAAAATGATAAGGAGCTTTGGTATATGATCAACGGATCATTTATTACGCAGCTTCCTGATTCCTGGGGTATGAACCAGAAATATATCATGCTTCCGATCAATAACTGGGATAGTCCGTATCAAAAAGTGAACCTGGGTGGTCTGACTTGTGATTCACAGGATTTTTATAACAGTGAAATGCACAGTGCCGATTTGTATATGCCGATTTTTGAAGAAGAAGCTGAAAAACAATACATTGGATTTTTCCATACCGGTGCTTACCAGGAATCTCTGGGAGGTTACGGTGGAATTCAGCACTGTCTGATTCCGGCTCCAAAACATGTTTTGATCGACCGTGATGAAGAAGGAAAAATTGTTACCAAAGTTTTTGCAGAAGAGCAGGACAGCGATTCGATGCTGAAAATTTTAGGTTTCAAAGATGAGTCTTTTGTTACGCCTGTAATTAAGGATGAAGTTCCTTCTGAAACCGAAGAAGAGCTGGTTGAAACAAAAATTTGACAAAATATATAACGTTCTTTGAATGAGTTCGTTAATTTTACGAACTCATTCAAAGAAATAAGTTTTAAAACCTGACGTTATTATACTACTCTAAAAAAATTATATGAAAAAGGTATTCCTTCTTTTGGCAATTTGCGGTACGATCGGTTTTGCATCTTCATGCACAAAACATCAGTGCCCGGCTTACGGATCTGCTGTGAAAGTTCAGAAACAGCCGGTAAAAGTACGCGCTTAGTATTTTAAGCTAAAATTATTTTTGCCGCTTCAAATAAACTGACAGCGGTGAAATCTCCTGCTGAAGTCTCATTTTCAGGAATAATGTGAATTGTTTTCAGGCCAACTTTATGTCCGGCTTCCATATCTCTTGACCGGTCACCGATCATCCACGATTGAGTCGTATCAATATTATATTTTGCAATTGCCTTTTCAAGCATCAAAGAATCCGGTTTTCTGGAAAGTGATTTTCCGGTAAAATCAGGATGTGAAGGTGCAAAATAAAGATCGTCCAGCGCATTTCCGGAAACTTCCTGCATTTTTTCGTGAATTGCATAAACTGCTTCTGCGCCATACATTCCCTTTGCAATTCCCGCCTGATTGGTAATCACAATCAATAAAAAACCAGCTTCTTTCAATAATTTCAAAGCTTCCGGCATTCCTTCGGGAATTACGAGATCATCCAGTTTATGTAAATAATCACTCAGATCTTCATTCAGAACACCATCACGATCAAGGAAAACGCACTTTGTTGTTGTGGGACATGAGAGATTTTTTTAGGTTACACAGAGGAGCCACAGAGGACAGGAGAGAGTCACAGAGTTGTAATTTTGAGAATAGGCACAGACATTTGTAATATCTCTAAATTAACAACTCTGTGTATCTCTTTTAGCTCTGTGGTTCTCTGTGTCCCTATCAAACTAAGCCGAGTATTCTTTTACGGCTTCGATGAAACATCTTACTTTATCTGGCTGCATATCCGGATAAACACCGTGGCCCAGATTGGCGATATAGCGTTGGGTTCCGAACTGGCTTACCATTTTCTTCACTTCCGCTCTGATTTGATCAAAAGAAGAATAAAGCACACACGGATCAAGATTTCCCTGTAATGTTTTATTTGGAATTAGCTGGCGGGATTCGGTGATGTCCATGTTCCAGTCAAGTCCTACAACCGAGCAATTCAATTTTCCGATTTCTTCTCTTGCAAAAAATGCTCCTTTGGCAAAAACCGTCACCGGTGCTTCGGTAATCGCGTCGCAGATCTGTTTGATATAAGGAAGAGAAAAAGTTTTGTATTGTTCAGGAGAAAGAATTCCTGCCCATGAATCAAAGATCTGAACAAGATCAGCACCAGCAGCAATTTGTGCTTTCAGGTATGCGATCGTGCTATCCGTTATTTTTTGTAATAACAAATGAGAAAATTCCGGATCAGCGTAAAGGTGTTTTTTGGCTACTGAAAAAGTCTTGGATCCTTTTCCTTCTGTCATGTAACAGAAAATGGTAAAAGGTGCACCGGCAAATCCTATTAACGGAACACGATCAGCCAGTCCTGTTTTGGTAAGGCGAATGGCTTCCAGAACATAACCCAGATCATTTTCAGGGTCAGCGATTCTCAATTTGTCCAGATCAGCAATGGTATTTACCGTTGTCAGGAAAAACCGGACCTTTTTGTTCAGCCATTTCGTAAGGTAATCCCATTCCTTCGGGAATTACCAGAATGTCCGAGAATATAATCGCGGCATCAACGCCCAGTAAATCAACAGGTTGTATGGTAACTTCGGCTGCAAGTTCAGGTGTTGTAGCAAGCTGGATAAAACTTCCGGCTTTTTCACGAACGGCCCGGTATTCAGGTAAAATCCGTCCGGCCTGACGCATCATCCAAACAGGAGTACGCTCTACATTCTCACCACGCGCTGCCCGAAGCAAAAGATCATTTTTCAATTTCATGCCGCAAAGGTAGGAATTATAGGATAAAGGAATGAACTAAAATATCAGAATTACCGAAGTGTTTTCCCTGTTTTTTGAATTCAATATTCTAATTTTGGGTGAATGTTATTTTAAAGTCAAGTTGCAGCGTTATACGTTGTTCTCCTGAAAACCCTCTTATTTTTATTATGTCAACAATTAGCCGGACGTTAGGAGTAGTGCTGTTAATTCTCACCATTTTTTCTTGTGGAAAAGAAAAGGATAATAAAGCAACTTCCGGAAATAAAGAAGAGGAAAAACAACAGGCTTTGGAATCGGTTATTCTGACGGATTCTGTTAACCTTAAAATTCCTGAAATGGCAGCCAGGATTCAGTTAATCAAAAACACACTTCAACAAAATCTTCCTATTATTCTTTTACCAAATCTGGATAAAGATCAGTCCGCGGCTCAGCAAATTGCAATTGGCAATAAGGAATTTACACAAAATATTTTTGACGAAAAAACAAGAAACCTTTCCGAAACGAGATTTTCAATGTGTATGCAGCCAGGCCACAGGAGGTGCCGGAGGAAATAAAAAATGGCAAAATTTACAAAGTAGAAATGTATAATTATGCCAAAAATCTGACGACGACCGCTTTGGTTGACGTCGTTTCGGGGAAAGTTTCCAGTGTCAATACCATTCCGCAATCACAGCCGGATATTCCTTCTTATCTGAAAGATCTCGCTTTAAAAATTGCCGTCAACAATCCGCAGGTTATTAAAGCTTTGGGATATAAACCGGGCGAAGAGGAAGCGCTGATGGCCAATACGAAAACGGCTCTGAACAATACAAGATGTGAGCAAAGTATGCATTTGTGTGTTGCACCCACTTTTATTAAAGGCGATAAAGCACTCTGGGCGATTGTTGATTTAACTGATCACCAGGTTGTAGGAATCCGTTGGACAAACACAGGAACGACTGGTGAAGTAAAGCGAATCAGCGAGCGCAAGCTGAAATTTGACAAGATCATGGAGTGTTATTGCAAGCAGGTAAGTCATCTGGAAAAATTTGACTGGAAGCTGAACTATGTTCTGACGACCAGCGACGGTATGCGGATTTCGGAAGTTCATTATAAGGACAAACTGATCATCAACAACGCAAAAATTGTTGACTGGCATGTAAGTTACAGTAATACAGATGGTTTTGGATATAGTGACGCAGTGGGTTGTCCGGAATTTAGTCAGGCGGCGGTGATCGCTGTGACGGATCCGCGCGTGAGTGAAATTGTTGAAAATGGGAAAACGATAGGTTTTGCTTTGGAACAAAATTTCAGTAGTGAACAATGGCCGTTGCCTTGTAATTATAACTATCTTCAGCGCTATGAATTTTACAACGACGGCAGATTCCGTTCCGTTGCAGCAAGTTTGGGAAGAGGTTGTGGAAATAACGGAACGTACAGACCGGTCACCCGGATTTCTTTTGCGGGAGATAAAAACACAGTGAGCGAATGGTCGAAATCTTCCTGGACAGCCTGGAAAAAGGAACAATGGAAATTGCAAAATCCACAAACGACTTATACTCCGGAAGGTTTTCAGTATAAAATTGCAGATGCCAGCGGAAATGGTTTTTATATTGAACCCGGGCAAGGACAGTTTAAAGATGGCGGCCGTGGTGATAATGCTTATGTATATGTTACAAAACAGCATCTGGACAAAGATGAAGGTGAAAATGATCTTGTAACAATCGGTCCATGTTGTAATACCGACTATAAGCAAGGGCCTGAAAAGTTTATCGAACCTGCGCCGGAAGCAATTGAAAATACAAGTCTCGTCGTTTGGTATGTATCGCAAATGAAAAATGATGATACCAAAGGCCGGGAATATTGCTGGGCAGAAAGTTATCTTGAAAACGGAGTTTACAAAACCAGAGTGTATCCCTGCATGAGCGGCCCGATGTTTGTGCCGGTTAAGAAATAATTATTTCAACATTGAAAAACTGAAATTATGAAATACGTTACCCGCTTCTTATTTCTTGTCTCGCTTGTCATTTTCTCTTCCTGTGAAGAAAAAATGACACAGGGTGAAATTGCGCAAATCGGCATTGCATCTTGCAGAACTTTGGCTCCTTTTGTTAAGACTCTTGGTTTTGACCCAACCCGATCAGGATTTTCGACCAACGAGCCGGCAATTATGGGATTGGTTCTTGTTCAGTTTCCAAGAAATCAGGCAGACTCTGCCAGTCGAAAAACCTATCAGGATCGCAGCTGGGCACAATATGGCTGGATGGGAGGTATAACTTCCGACATTGATGGTAGTGCCTATACTGCTCCGCTTCCAAAAGTAAATACGCTGGATAATCCTTTGAGCCAGATGAACAAAATCTATAAAGTGGATTCTGAAACGGGCTTAATGGCTGTCCTGACCGAACTTCCAAAACCTGATAGTGTCGCAGGCGTTGTGCCATTTGCTGTTTTGGGTATTTACTATGATTGCCACGGTAAGAAATTATATGCAAGCAGCGTTGCCGGTAGTACGCGTGACGAGGAAAAAGGGGTTATTTACGTAGTTGATCCGGAAAACGGAGATGTCGTAGATAAGCTTGAAGGTCATGACGCCATCGCTGTTTTTGTGGGAGGTGTGACGGGAGAAAAACGTTTGTATTTTGGCAGTGCGCGTTCATCGGATATTTATTCTGTTGAACTCACGAAAAGCGGGAAATTTAAAGGTGACATACAGAAGGAATGTTCACTCGAAAATTTAGGCCCTCGTGGTGATGACAAAGCGCGACGTATCCGTTTTGATGAGAATGGAAATATGATGGTTTTTGGTGTTGAATTTAATTACAGTTTGGCAGCGCAAAGTGAGAAGGCTGAAACGCTTTATCAGTTTGCTTATGATAGAAATGCGAAAAAATGGGTTACTATCCAGGGACGTCAGTAATGCTTAATGCCGTAAAATTCTCATGAGTAAGGCAAGATTGATTTTATTACTCCTGTTATTGGCAAGCTTTTCGGCACTTGTTCTTTATAAATTAAATAGTAATAAAACGGAAAAGAAAGTTGTAAAAAATGATCTTGCGGAGGTCGGCCGTTATCTTTTTTTTGATACCAGACTTTCTTTTAACAATACCAAAAGCTGCGCAAGTTGCCATGATCCGAAATTTGCTTTTAGCGATGGATATCGCAGAAGTATAACGGCAAACGGAGATATCGTTTTACACAATGCACCTTCGCTGATCAATTCAGCAGCACTTTTTTATTTTGACTGGGCAAATCCTGGAATAAATTCTCTCGAAAAACAGCATGAAAGACCACTTTATGGCGAACATCCGGTAGAGCTCGGTGTTACAGGAAACGAACGTGAAATCCTGATACAACTACAACAGGATACGTTATATCAACATCTTTTTCCGAAAATATTTCCTGCGGGGACTGACCCGTTTACGTTTCCAAATATTATTTCGGCCATCGCGGCTTATGTCAGGAGTTTGAAATCATCTGAGTCGGCATATGATAATTATATCAATGGAAATAAAGATGCGATTTCGGAATCTGCCATAAGAGGAATGAAATTATTTTCTTCCGATAAGTTGAAATGCACTTCCTGTCATGTCCCGCCAGATTTTACATTAGCGTCGGTTACCGGAAGTATGGATAGCATTTATTACAATACCGGTTTGTATAACATCAGCAATTTAAATCAATATCCTGTTTTCGATTCCGGACTATCCATGATTTCCGGGAAACAAAAGGATAACGGGAAATTCAAAACACCATCGCTTCGGAATGTAGCGATTACGGCTCCGTACATGCATGATGGAAGCGTTAATACTTTGGAAGAGGTCATCACAATCTATGCAAATGGAGGACGAAATATTTCATCAGGGCCTAATCGGGGAAACGGTAGATTTCATCAAAATAAGGACAAAAGAATTTCCGGTTTTTCTCTAAACCATAATGAAGAACAAGACCTCATTAATTTTCTTTACGCTTTAACAGATTCCACCATATCTGCTAATCCTCATTTTACAAATCCATGGAGGAATCAAATCCGTTGATCATGGAGTGAAATATATTGGCTACACATAGAATATTTTCTATTTTGTTTAAGTTATTATTTTTCTTAGTTCATAATCAGTCGTATTGGTTTTATCCTATCAAATTATTTCTATCCAATCGATCTTGGCTTCCTTAAACTGTCTTTGAATTTTTATAAAGTACTGTTGCGTTACGTAAATGCTGTTTTGGTATAGTAATTATTCTACAAACGCATAGAAAATAACGATCTTGAAAAGTAGTAATTTATTTGTTTTCCACTTATTCTTCGAATTATCATATTTTGCATTGATCTTCTTATTTTATTTTTCCTACTTTTGGCTCGAAATATTTCAACGGTGTCTTACGTAATAGTTTAGAGTCCGGCTTTTAAGTTCTACAACACACAATCCACGTTAGTATCAAATTTTAGTAAATCCATCTATCGTTTTTGATTGTAAACCCTTTTAAAATTTCCGTTTTATTCATTCATCACTCATTTAGGTAAAATCATTTTATAGCGCTTTTAAGGCATTGCCTGATTGTCTGGAGATTTCTCCTTTAAAAATGTTTGTGCCCAAAAAATAAATGTAACCAACGGTTAATAAAAGATCTGCATTTAAAAATCTTTTGGATTATCAACGAATCCAGCCTTGGCGGGATAAGAAAAATCTTCAGCAATTAATTTTTTATGTAAATCACTTTATCTGAACATGAATTTTAAAACAATGCTTCCCTCCCGGGAAGGCAAGGTTTGGCGTAATTCTGCGCTGCTTCTACTGGCTTTGGTAGGAGTTCCGATGCTTTCTTTTTTACCCGTAGATTCAAGAATTACCGGAAGAGTTTTCCGCGATTTTAATGCTAATGGTGTTTTTGACACTACTCCAATTGAAGTTGGTGTTGCAGGTGTAACCGTAACCGCCTACACACCTACCGGATCAAGCGTTACTGCTACAACGGGCGCTGACGGAACATATTCTCTTGTAACTGTAACCGGAACAAAATACCGTGTTGAATTTACGGGTCTGGAAACAGGTGACTTTGAAAGTGCTTATGGATCTGTTACCGGTAACAACGGAACAAGTGTCCAGTTTGCTGCCAGCGGAGATGTAAATGTTAACCTTGGTGTTAATTATCCGGGTCAATATTATTCTACTGCTACACCGAAAGTTGTTACATCAGGTTTTGTTAGTGGTAACCAAAGTGTTTCTGCCAGTATTTTATGGGGAGCATCTTTTAATGCTACATCGACAGGAAGTACTGTGGCAAGCAAGGATGATTTGGGAACAACAACGCAGTTGGGTTCTGTATGGGGCACGGCTTATGCGAAAACAAGCAAAAAATTGTACGTTGCGGCTTTCACCAAAAGACATGTTGGGTTCGGTCCGGCAGGTGCAGGTGGAATTTATGTAACTCAATTGTCCGGAAATCTAAGCGCTGCAACGCCGACAACATTTTATGATTTTCCAGATTCCGAGGTTGGTGGAAGCTCTATACATGGAACCCTTCCGGCTACATCTGGCGGAGCAAGCAATGATACCGAAGCATTTGACAAAGTTGGGAAGACAAGTCTTGGAGATATAGAACTTTCTGATGATGAGCAGTTTTTGTATGTAGTGAACCTTTTCAATCGCAGGTTATACAAATTCCCAACTGCTGGTGGAGAACCTACATGGGTAGCGATTCCAAATCCGGCATCCAGCGCTACTTATACGGATTATCGCCCGTTCGCTCTGAAAGTTTATCGCAACAAAGTATACGTTGGTGTTGTAGCTTCTAACGAAAGTAGTTACCCGGCATCAGATGCTACTGACTATACAAAAAATGCCTCAACTATTACAGACAGCAAAGGAGTTAGTACGGGGATGAAAGCCGTGGTTTACGAATTTGACGGAACTTCGTTTAATAATACGCCGGTACTGGATTTCCCTCTTACATATAAAAAACAGCCGTCTAATGCTGATATAACGCCAAATACTGCTGTGGCAAGAGGTATGCAGTGGAGACCCTGGACTTCAATATACCGGTTAGACCGTAATGATGGTTATTTTTCATATCCACAACCTTGGCTTACCGGTATTGAATTCGATGTAAATGGTGATATGATCCTTGGACTTCGTGATCGTTTTGGTGATCAGATCGGATATGAAAATTATCGTCCGGCAGGAGCCGCAGGTCCTGGTGGTACGACAACAATTTCGGCTATCGCTCCTGGTGAAGTTTTGCGTGCAGGTAAAAGCGGATCTTCATGGACGATAGAAAATAAAGCAGTTGTTAATGGAAGCACTCCTTCGACTGATCAGAAAAAGCAGTTTGGACCAGGAGGAGCGGGTGCTCTATACGCAGGTACAGTAAATTCGACAACTTATTTTAATAACATTGCCAATGGTGGCGTTGAGGGTAAATACTACTGGGGAGATCAGGTTGATGCTGGTGGAAACCATGGAGCCAGCTCTCTTGGAGGACTTGCCGTATTTGCAGGAAGTGGTGATATGGTTATGACAGCAATGGATCCCAACAATACATTTAATGTTGGAGGTATCAAGAGACTAAATAATAGTACCGGAGCTAATGACGGTGGAGGTGTTATGTATGCCGCAGGTGTAATCAACTGGGGTAAAGCAAATGGTATGGGTGATGTGGAATTATTGACAGCACCCGCGCCAATCGAAATCGGTAACAGAATATGGATTGATAAAGATTCTGACGGAATTCAGGATGGTGATGAAACTGGTTTGGCAGGTGTTAGTATTCAATTGCTTGCATCTAATGGAACAACGGTAATTGCTACTGCGGTAACGGACGCGAATGGAAATTATATTTTTTCAAGTGCAACGGGTACTAATACAACAAGTTTGATTTATGGACTTACAGCACTGTCGCCTAATACAAATTACAGTTTAAGAATTCTTAATACATCCGGCGCCGGCAAACTGGCAATTTTTAACGGTTATTCTGTAACGGGCGCTGATAAGGATGCAACAACCAATGGCAATAACCGAGATAGTGATGGTATCGTAAGTGGTACGACTACAACTGCCGCGGTAACAACCGGAAACAATGGTGAAAACAACCATAGTTTTGACTTTGGTTTCGCGCCGGTAGGTTCTATCGGGGATTATGTATGGTATGATGCAAATCGTGATGGCTTACAAACGAGCGGAGAATTACCGGCTCCGAATGTAACGGTGACGTTGCAAAAATCTACTGATGGAGGAACTACGTTTACAAATTTTGCAACAGCAACAACGGGTTCTGATGGTAAATACTTATTCTCAGATCTGGAATCGGGTACTTACAAAGTGGTATTTACAAAACCGACCGGATATGATTTCACCACGCAGGGGACTACGGCTTCGTCTAACACAGATAGCAATCCGGGCTCGACAGGAGCCAGTGGAGTTATTACAATCAATACAGCGCTGGCAATTGGTGATATTGGTCGCGACAATTTGACTATTGATGCCGGACTTGCAGTTTATGGTTCGCTTGGAGATTATGTCTGGTATGATACGAATTATGATGGTTTGCAAACAACCGGCGAAGCAGTTGCATCCGGCGTGACTGTAACATTATGGAAATCGACAGACGCAGGAACTACCTGGAATAAAACTTTCGCAACGACAACAACAGGTGCAGATGGTAAATATTTATTTGATAGGCTTGAATCGGCTACTTACAAAGTTGTGTTTACTAAACCGACAGGTTATGAGTTTACCACAGCCGGAACAACCGCAGCTTCGGGTACAGACAGCAATGCCGGAACAACGGGCGAAACTGCGAATGTCACGATTAATGTAGCTTTGGCAGCAACTGATATCGGTCGCAATAATCTTACAATTGATGCTGGTCTTGTAGCATATGGCTCTCTTGGGGATTATGTTTGGTATGATTCGAATTACGATGGTTTGCAAACAACCGGCGAAGCAGTTGCATCCGGTGTCACTGTAACATTGTGGAAATCAACAGATGGCGGAACACCTGGAATAAAACTTTCGCAACGACAACAACCGGTGCGGATGGTAAATATTTATTCTCCAATCTGGAATCGGCAACCTACAAAGTTGTGTTTACGAAACCGGCAGGTTATGAATTTACCACAACCGGAACAACCGCAGCATTGGGTACGGACAGTAATGCCGGGACAACAGGCGAAACTCCAAATGTCACAATTAATACGACTTTGGCAATAACTGATATCGGTCGCAATAATCTTACTATCGATGCTGGTCTTGTGGCTTATGGCTCTCTTGGAGATTATGTTTGGTATGATACTAATTACGATGGTTTGCAAACAACTGGCGAAGCAGTTGCATCAGGTGTTGCTGTGACTTTGTGGAAATCAACAGACGCAGGAACAACCTGGAACAAAACTTTTGCAACGACAACAACCGGTGCGGATGGAAAATATTTGTTTAGTGGATTGCAAACTGCCACGTACAAAGTTGTATTTACAAAACCAACAGGTTACGAATTTACCACAACGGGAACAACCGCAGCTTCTGGTACAGACAATAATGCAGGCACAACGGGTGAAACTGCAAATGTGACAATCAATACTGCTTTGGCAGTAAGCGATATTGGCCGTAACAACCTTACCATTGATGCAGGTCTTGTTGCATACGGATCAATTGGAGATTATGTTTGGTATGACAGTAATTATGACGGACAGCAAACGACTGGTGAAGCCGTAGCGCCAAACATTCCTGTGACGTTATGGAAATCAACTGACGGTGGAGCTACCTGGAATAAAACCTTTGCTACAACGACAACGGGTTCAGATGGTAAATATCTGTTCAGCGGACTTCAGACTGCGACGTACAAAGTTGTATTTACAAAACCTTCCGGATTCGACTTTACTACCGTTGGTACAACAGCAACATCTAACACAGATAGTAATGTAGGAGCAACAGGTGAAAGTGCAAATATCTCAATCGATGCGGCATTGGCTTCCGGTGTTATCGGTCGCGATAACCTTACTATTGATGCTGGTCTTGTTGCATATGGTTCTATCGGAGACTACGTTTGGCTTGATGCCAATAAAGACGGAAGTCAGACTACGGGTGAAGCTGCTGTAAGCGGGGTAAGCGTGAAGCTATGGAAATTGATTAGCGGAACAACGTACAACGAAAGTTTCGCTACTACGACAACCGATGCAAATGGTAAATATACTTTCAGTGGTTTGCAATCCGGAACTTACAAAGTTCAGTTTGTTTTGCCAGGTGATAAAGATTTCACATTATTCCAGAAAAGTGGCATTGCTACGACAACTAACAGTGATGCAGGTACTAATGGATTGAGTGATGCAGTTACTATCAATACAACATTGGCAACAGGAAACATTGGAAGAGACAATCCAACTATTGATGCTGGTCTGGTTGCCAAAGGTGCATTGCCTGTAACACTTACAGATTTCAGTGGTGCCAAAGAAGGAAGTACTTCGGTTCTGAAATGGAACACAACAGCGGAAACCAACAGTGCATACTTTGAAGTTCAACGTAGCACAGATGGTAAAAACTGGAATTCATTAGGAAATGTTCTTGCACAAGGAGAAAGCTCTGACCTGCATAAATATGACTTCGTTGATGGAAATCCTGTAAATGGAGAAAATCTGTATCGCCTGAAAATGGTTGATGCTGACCAGTCTTATGCTTACAGCCGTATCATCAGCATCAAGCTGGAAGTGGGTTACAAACTAAGTGTATTCCCGAACCCGACTTCTGATGTGGTGAAAATCGAAACATCGAATGGAACTGGCGTACAGAAAGTTGAGGTATATTCATTGATTGGAAAACTGGTTAAAGAAGTTGTTTCACCAAAAGGTGGTGAGATCAGCGTTCAGCAGCTTCCATCAGGAATGTATATGTTGAGAATCACAACATCAAACGGATCGGTAGAAACACGCAAAGTGGTTGTAGTCCGGTAGTGTATAAAAGTTAAAATTGAAATAAGGCTGTCCCGGTTCGGGGCAGTCTTATTTTTTTATAAAGTCTTGCAAAAAGTTCAAAATATTTTCACAGTAAGTGCCATTATTTTGTGAGATACAATGATCTTTGTGGTTACCTATTTATTAAAGGATGTTTTATAATGTTGGAAGAATTAAGGAGAATTGCTTTTAGGTTTCAGATTGACCCTCAACAAACTGCCGGACATACGGCCAGATTATCTTCCGTGATCACGGTTTTGAATAATTTCAATACTTCTTTTTTGAATTTTATTGAAATAGAATTTTTGAAAAATGACAAGTTCAGAGCGGCTTATGAAAAGTCGCCAAAGGTTTTGGACGGACTGAAAAAAGAGCTGGAATTACTTGTTGTTGATCTCAAATTCAGCAGCTTCGAAGCCGCCGTTGCTTCCAATATTGTAGAGCCGCCAAGTCTTTTCACAACCGATATCGACGACTGGAAAAGAAATGCCTTCACAGAATTCAAGAAAAATATTTTGTTCGGGAATTTTGAAGAGCCGCAATATATGAATCAGGCAATCAGCAAATATTCACCGGAAGAAAGAAACCGGATATACAAACCGCTTTTCACTGCATCATCTTCCGACAGGCCGTTTAAACTTTTCCTGATTGATGCAAAGGGCAAAAAACTGAATCTCAGACAACCCGATAAAAGTTTTACTGATTTATATTTTCCAAAAAAGGAAAAAGTAAAAAAGGAGAAAACCGTTTATCGTTTTGCTAAAATATATGCGAAAATAGGAGGGAAAGATGCATCTGCTGATCTGAGTAAAAAGGATATCAAAAAGGTTCTTTTGATCGAAGAAATGGAGCATGGGACATATCCATACAGTCCTGATATCATCAAGTATGACGAAAAATTATATGTTCTGCATGATAAGCTGACTTGTGATGTAAACTTCGAAAATCAGGCTTATGTGATAACATTCCCGCCATTGGATATTTGCGTTTGGGGAACAGCCAGAGAAGAAGCTGAGGCAGCATTTAATTTTACTTTCCATGCCTTATATCAAAATTTCGGTCTGGAACAGGATGAAGCGCTTTCTGATGAAGCAATTGTGCTGAAAAATAAATTGTTGACCATTGTTAAGGCGATCAAATGAAAGCGAGAAAAAGTAAGGATATACAGAGAGCGTTACAAAAACAAGGTTTTGAATCGTTCTCGGAAAAAGATCATCACCAGTTGCATTATCTGGTTGTTGATGGGAAAAAGCAAGCTGTTTTCACCTATTTAGGAAAAGCGCCATTAAGTTCTGAGTTGGTGGAAACAGTTTCTGGTCAATTAAAATTGACAGATGAAAAAATGGCTGACAGCTTTTTTTCTGGTCGGTTGAATGGTGAGAAATATATTGGAATGTTGAAGGAGAAGGAGATTTTAAATTGATAATTTGAAATCAATTATTACGGTGCGCTGCACCTTACTTCCCATTTCGTGACTCCTATTGCTACAAATATTACGGTGCTCCGCACCTTGGTAGATAATAGTGTTTTGTGGCATAAATTTTCTAGATTACATAGGTGCAGAGCATCGCAATACTTGTAGAAAATAATATATAGCGTAATTGTTTTAGGTGCAGCGCACCGCAATATTCTCAAAATTATAATTATCCAGATAACATATAAAGCAAAAGGAGAACGCCATCCGACGTTCTCTTTTGCTTTAAAACCCTTTTTATAAATTCTAAAAATGGAAATTCACTCCAACTAAAAAATTACGTCCTGCTTGTGGAAAATAGAAATTCTCCTGCGTCAAAGCACCACCACTGATATAACCGTAAGTATAACCGTTCGACTCGTAACGCTCGCTGAAAATATTATTCAGCAAGAAATTAAACGAAATTTCTTTAATCCATTTCGGTTTAACCGTATAAGTCAGGCGAAGATCATTTGTGAAATAAGCATCAAGTCTGCGTGTTTCACTGGAAGTATTGTCAAGATATTGTTTGCCAACATATTTCGTCAATAAAGCAAATTCAAGGTTTTTCTGCGGACTGTAAGTAAACTGACTTCCCACGATCACGTTCGGAGAAAACGAAATATCCGATTTCCCATGATTTACCAGATCATAACCTCCGGTATCATAGTTGACAATATATTCTGTAAAGTTGGCAATTTTATTCTGGCTGAATGTTGCGTTGGCATTCCATTTAAAATGTGAATTAAATGCAACCGCGCCTTCCAATTCAATTCCGGTCCGGTAACTTTTCGGCACATTTACACGGATAGAATTTCCGACATCGTTTATTTGTCCAGTTAGTACCAGCTGATTTTTGTAATGCATCAAATAGTAATTCGCTGCAACCATCCATTTTCCCTGCTGCATTCTAAATCCTGCTTCTACGTTATTAAGCCTTTCACTTTTTGGAAAAAGCCGGGTTGTGGATGCTGCAAAATCATCCCGGTTTGGCTCTTTATTTCCAACACTATATGAAGCGTAAACTGAACTTTGTGGTGCCAATTGATATGTCAAACCTGCTTTTGGATTAACGAATGAATAGGACTGATCAAAATCCATCTGAACCATTTCATTATCCTTTCCATGAATATTGTGACTAACCCGGCGGTATTGCAAATCACCAAATGCGTTTAGTTTTTCAGTGAATTGATAGTAAAGTTTTCCATAAATATTGAAATCTTTTTTAACTCCTTTGTTGAAATAATAACGTTGTTCATTTTCCGTAGCGCCTGCATTTCTGGCCCAGACGATTTCTCCATAATGATCACCGGTATAATAAGTATAACCGCCACCAACACTTGCAGTCAGCTTTTTGAAACTGTTATAATCCAGAGAAAATGTGGAGCCATAGAAATAATTATCAAGCCATCTGCGGCGAATCAGATCTGTTCTGGAAATGGTATCACTTCCGGAAATTACGATTAGGTAAATTGTAATTGCTGAAACTGTCATTCTTGCGATATTGCTCATAATAACCCAAACCACGCACCAGAAAACCATTTACGTTCAAAGTCAGATTATTACTCAGCGTATGCGAAGTAACAACCTGATAATGATCCTGGCGGTAATTATCAACTTCGTTTTTATAAGTGTAGGAATTGTACGTACGGTCATTGGAATTGATCAGATTTTGAGCATCCTGTTCATCAAGTCCGTTCCGATCAATGTAAGATAAAATTCCTTCGCGATCGCCTCGAAGTTTTGCTTCCGGAACACCATTCCAGGATTGATAGGTTCTTTCTTTTCCGGAAAAAACATTGACACGCACAAAACTTTTTCCACCAAAATAAGCACCTGACAAATAATAAGAATGTAATTCCGAAGAAGCCCTGTCGACAAAACCATCCGAAGAAACACGGGACAAACGGGCATCAAAAGTGAATTTATCTTTGATTAAACCACTGCCGACTTTAAATGTATTTTTAAAAGTATTGAAAGAACCGTAAGAATTATTCAGTTCAGCATAAGCTTCTTTACGGAATTGATTGGTACTGATATTAACCGTTGCACCAAAAGCGCCTGAACCATTTGTAGAAGTTCCTACACCACGCTGGATTTGAATACTGCTTACCGACGAAGCGAAATCCGGCATATTTACCCAGTAAACACCCTGACTTTCAGCATCATTGTAAGGAATTCCATTAACCGTAACATTAATACGCGTCGCATCAGTACCGCGAATTCGGATCCCGGTATAACCAACTCCACCACCGGCGTCACTCGTACTTACCAGTGAAGGTGTGAAATTCAAAAGAACCGGAAGATCTTGTCCCAGATTTTGTTTGTTCAAAGCTTCCGCAGTCACATTGGTGTAAGCCATCCCGGTTTTGTCGTGTAACGCGTGTTGCATTGACGATCACTTCATCAGCCTGAAAAGTACTTTTTTGTAATTTTATTTCAAGTGGTTTTCCTTCACTTAAATTAGCGGCATCCAGTTTTATCGTTTGATAACCGATATAAGAAATCTCCAAAATACTAATATTCTCGGAAATATTCCTGAGTGTGAATCTACCATTAGCATCAGTAGTTGTTCCACGGATTTCTCCGGCACGGATGGTGGCGCCGGGAAGTGATTTTCCATCTTCCTGATCGGTAACGTGACCGGTTAATGTTTTTTGAGCAAAAACAGATATGCTCAGTAATGTGCTGATAACGAGTGTTAAAAGACAAGTCGTAACGTTTCGCATTGCGATTCAATAATTGTTACGAACAGGCAAGGGGCCACCTATCCTTTTGGTTCAATAAAAATAATTATTCGATTCAGCTGTCTTTATGAAGCTTTGAAAATCAATATGTTCTATGCTGATTTTCGCTAGTCCTAAGTTTAGCTTTCTCTTCCTACGCCGGCATTATCCGGATCAGGTAATATGGGTATGATCTCAGCCCGTTAGGTAGGGCACCCCTTTGAGATTATGATGTAAAGTTAAGTAGGTTTGGGTGGGGAAACAAGGAGAAAATTATATCGTAGTTTTTGATTTGCGATTTGCAAATCAAAAATCAGTGTAGTGATATCTTCAATTTGCTTTAATAATTACTGGTCCCAAAGCCAATTTATCAGATTTCAAATGATCATTTATTTGACTTGAAAGTTTTGTCAACTCCATATAAGTATTAATATGTGCAGTCAATACAAAAACGGTAATTGTGTATTTGGAGAAATTTTGATGATGCTGCAAATTCTTGTCGAATGTAAGTAAAACATCAAAGTTGTCTGTTAGCATCAACTTCAATAATTCTCCGTTTTTTACACCATTACATTCCTTATCCCGAACTGTAAAACTTCATGCTCAGGAAAGTCGAGCTTTAAAAGCCTTGGTAAGTTTTCATCAAGCAACAGTCGCATATAGCTGCTCAATATTTTTGGAGGTGAGGAATTTATTGGCTGTTTCAAGAACTGCAACAGCCTGGCTTTTGGATACAGTTGGAAAGTCTTCTAAAAAGTCATCAAGAGACACACCAGCTTCTAAATGGTCGAAAAGTATTTCGACAGGAACGGGAGTTCCCGTGAAGACAGGCTGACCACCTAAAATATCATTGTCTATTGCTACGAGTGCTTTAATTTCTATATCTAAAAATAAGAAATTTTATTCAATAACTGTTATTTCAAATCCTACTTCTCAACCAAACCCAACCACGCCTTAATTACACTTTTTAAACTCTTTTCCTTAGCTTTTACATCATCCAGATCCTTAAAAACCACCGTTCTTCGTCCATCTTTATAATCACCTTCAAGAAATCCGGTTGTATCATTAACCTTGGCTGCCGCTTGGGAAAACGAGCATAATTCTTCCTTTGTGCAGATTCATTACTGCAATATCACTTTTGTATTCTTTTGGGTCGAATGGTTTCATTTCTCCGGTATAATAGAAGCTGGGATTATTCCATTTTATTCTTTCTCCGATTTCTTTATCCGTGCTTAAAATAATCTGGCGTATCGCTTCAACAACATTTCCCAATTCAGGATCCAGTTTTTGAATGAACTCGGTAACCTGCTCCTGATCTGAAAGTTTTGATTTCTTTATCGATGTTTTCTTTTTTGTTTCTGTTTTGGCGAGGTTCTGTTCAATTCTGTATTTGGTAATTTTAGCTACCAGATCAAGCGGAAGCGGTTTATCAAAAGGAAACTGAACAGATCCTTTTGCGCCTTTGTAACCGGACAATTCTTCCTTAAAAGCTTCAAGTCCGCGTGGCGCAGGATAAAATCCGATGTGATTTTTGAAAGCAGCATAATGAACCAGATTTCCATTCAACGTAAACGTAGGAATTCCATAACCGATTTTTTCTTCCGCGTCTGGTGCTGCTTTCCGGATTGTCTGACGCATTTCCTCCAAAAGCTTTTGAATTTCTATTGGAAAACCTGCGATGTAATTGTCGACGTCAGGATTGTTTTTTGTCATAGCCGTGTGAAAAATATATTTTTTAAAGAGCATTAACTCATTGATTAATAAATATTTTATTCAGCCAAGATTATAAATAGATATCAAAAATATATAGTCCAACCTAAACATACTGGTTCAACCATTCCCTGGCCTCATTTTCGTCTGTAAAACTCTTCATCGGAATTGGCGGCTTTTTCAGACTGAACAAGATATTCATAATAAATTTTGAAAGTCCGGGTTTTGAAACCATGGCCATAGCAGAATAAATTACCGGCAGCTGTAAGGTTGAGAAATTGCGGGTTTCTTTATCAGGAATAGGTGAGTCGCACAAATAAATCAACAGAGGTATTCTTTTATCGCCTGTTATGCTTTTTACTAATGCGACGTTGTTGGTAATATTAGCAACTGTCCGCTTTGGACTTTTTGAAAGGGATACCAAAATATCGTCCTCAAACCAGTAAGTTGCAATTTCACCTTCATAAATCGGTCGGTCATTTGGTGCCGTCATTGCTTGTTAATTGATCAGTTTTAACAAATTTTTTCAAATTATCATACACATGCATAAGTTGCCTCCTGCTCCCGTCTCTTTTCTTTTTCAATTGGAATAATCCTGACGTAATTAATGAATTTCCGGTGAAATTTCTTTGAGATAAAACAAGATTTCTTGTGGTGTCAATCAACAAAAATTGCCCGCCATATCCGTCCGCCCAGATTGTATTATTATCTTTATCAAGCCACCATAAATAAGAATAACCATCGAAAGGCCACATACTTTCATCGAGGTTGTCGGTATACATTTTTGTACTTTCTTCAATCCAGCTGGCTGATACGATTTGTTTGTTGTGCCATTTTCCTTTTTGTGCCACTAACGCGCCAACTCTGGCAAAATCCCTGGCACTTAGATACATCCAGTAAACCCGGTAGTCGGAGTTGTCGCTACGAACAGGCCATGGATTTCCGTAAACGACATTGGAAGGTGCAAATTCCTGCATTCCCAAAGGTTCAGCAAGGTATTTTTCCATAAACTCACCTATTGTTTTTCCAGTCTTTTTTTCAAGAATGGCACCAAGCACATTGAAATCGAAATTGTTATAAAAGAAGAATTCTCCTGGTTTGTATTGCTCTCTTTTTGGCCGGTGCGCTTTTGCAAAATCTGTTTCTGCTTCCGCCGGGAAGATATACGCCTGAGCGTGCCATCAGTAAATCCCGGATGGTCGCAGATTTTTCCTGTTTCGTTAGCGGCATTTTGCTTTCGTCAATCCCAAGCTGGCCTAATGTTTCATCAAGTTTCAAAAAACCTTTTTCTTTCGCTATACCGATCAAAAGGCTCATAATACTTTTCCTTGCGGAATGGCAATTGATCAGCTTTTCAGTATCTCCAACTTCCAGTACTATTTTTTCATCGTGCAAAGCCACTACGGCCTGTGCATTTTGAGCAGTATCCAGGATGTATTTTGATAGATTATTTTTTGTGATTAATGATAACAATTCAGATTGAGGAAGTTCTGTGCCATAAGTACTTTTTTTATGCCAAACGTGCGGTAATGAGGTGATTATCAAAGCAGTCAATAAGATCAGCGTTATGATCAAAACTGATTTTTTACGGAGGAGTTTCATCTGAGATTTTTTTAATCTAATGAAAAGGTACCAACAAAATTTGTATTATTCTCAGTAATTATAAATGTTGGCCCAACACTCCGGACTTCTCCGATTTTCGATTTTTTTCCTCCAAATATTTATAAGTTCTGTGCCCAGCCAGAGATTTATCCAATCTCTCAAAAAGTCTGTCATTTTTAAATGCATACCAATTGATTTTCAAGAAGATAAAGGCTGACATATGAATCCGGATGATCAACTATATATTCTCCGGTCTTCCTGACCAGATCTTCTTTTTCAATGGCTTGTTTGTCAACCCAGAAGTTAAGACTATCCGCATTTCTTTCTTTACGCGCACGTTTTTCTCCTTGTGAATAATCACTAATTCGCTGATCGTAAGGTTTTTGAAGATTATCCTGAAATAATTTCCATTCAGGATTACTTTTGGAATTGGTTACAATCGACTTTGAAATATCTGTTGTATCGAGCTGAATTTTAGCACCGGATTCGAGAAAAAAAAGCAATGAACCTTTGGTCTGCGAAACATGCAGCTGATAAAGATCCGGAACCAGATCATTAGCAATATCAAGATTGAAAATATCAGAATTCAGTTTGATCGAATGAACAATGGCAGCAAATCCTTTTTCCCGTGTAAGCAAAATAGCTTTTCGTCCTTTAAATTCTTTTGGCGCAACGATCTGTATTTTAACATTTTGAGAAAAAACAGGGGCGGCGAAGAATAAAAAAAGCAAAAGCGGGAAGAAGTATTTATTCATTTTCCTGAACGTATGATTTGTTATTTTCCTTTGGATTGAATGACTTCCTGAATATTTCCCAAAAGCGATTGTGGACCATTATCGTCCTGCAACAACTGCCAGATCATAATACCACCGGTTTTTTCCAAAGCTAAGGTAGTTTTTTTACGAATGGTTGGAATTCCATTGTAATAAATAGTACCGCCATTCACATTGAATTCGTCTGTTTGAATAGCGTCAGGATAATTTTTTAATAGATTTTTCCAGGAAATACTTTCTGGTGCCGTTCCACCAAAACCATATCCGTAAAAAGGAACGCCGAGACTCAGTTTTTCTTTTGCAATTCCACGGGTTTTATTCCAGTATTCAACATCTTCAACAGCCATGTCATAAGGTGCATGCGGACCAGGTTTTGCAGGATTCCATGGACCAGTTTTATCATAAGACATAATATTGACAAAATCGAATTGTGCCAGTGCCTTATCGGAAAACTGATCTTTATAAACTGTCGCAATAGCAGCTGTGATCATTTTGTTTTTTTGTTTCAATTGCGCTGCCAGATCGATGACAAAATTTTCATAATTGGCATCAATCAAATCTCCTTCCAGATCGACATCAATACCATCCAGATCACTATCAACGGCCAGTTTTACAAGATCACTTATGAGTTTAGTTTTTTTATTACCAGTCAAAAATGAAGGGTAATATTTAGGTGCACCTCCTCCGCCTATTGATGCCATAATTTTGACTTTTTTGCCATGCGCGAGAGCAGCAACGGCTTTCAGATTTTCTGTTCCCTGCAAATTACCAGCTGAATCAGGATTGATAAAAGCAATATTGAGATGTGTGATTTTGCTGAAATCAATTGTATTGGCGGATTGTACTAAATTTTCTCGCCCTGGTAAGTAGCCGATAACACGGAAACTGGATTTGGAGCTATCGGCGATTATGGGCTTTTTGCTGCATGAAGAATGCAACAAAACAATTCCAAAAAGGAAGAAAATGAATGAATATTTAATGTTGTGTTTTCTTGTTTTCATTTGCTTTATATTTCCTTTTTCGAGCTGAATCTTGAATTGTACTTTTATTTACCCCTAACTTTTGAAAGCGTTTAATCTATTTCTCAATGGCTAAAGCCCGGGACCTCGGATGTTGACTTCCCCAAGGCTAAAGCCATGGGTTAATTTTTTTGAAACACTAATCCAAGGCTTTGGCTTTGTGATAATAGAAAGAGATATATGCTTCTTTATTTTGGGCTTCCAATCACTAACCCAAGGCTTCAGCCTTGGGAAGCGGGCCAAAAAAATGTCCGGCTTTAGCCGAAGGAAATACATTCCTATACTATGATTCCACTTTTCCCATTAACCCACAAATTACTGTCTTTAAGTGATGTTTAAAAATTCTTTTCAAACTCAGTTGCGTGCTGAACGCTATTATAGTGTTGTATTTATCTATTTTTACATAACTAAATCGATTGAATCCGCTTTAACGTAAATATGATGGCAACTTATACAGACACAACAATGCTGGAGGCAACACAGCTTGCAATGGAATTGGAAGGAAAATACGGTGCTCACAATTACAAACCGATGCCCGTAGTTCTTGCCAAAGGAGAGGGTGTGTATGTCTGGGATGTTGAAGGGAAACGCTATCTGGATTTTTTATCGGCTTATAGTGCTGTAAGTCAGGGACATTGTCATCCGAAAATTATTGCTGCCATGATTGAGCAGGCGCAAAAACTAACACTTACCTCACGTGCTTTTTACAGTGACAAGCTGGGTGAATGCGAAAAATTTCTATGTGAATATTTCGGTTATGATAAGGTTTTGATGATGAATTCCGGTGTGGAAGGTGGTGAAACTGCTTTGAAACTTACACGGAAATGGGCATATAAAGTGAAAGGAATTGCACCCAATAAAGCAAAAACGGTGTATGCTTCCGGGAATTTCTGGGGACGTACGCTGGCTGCTATTTCATCGTCAACGGATCCTTCAAGTACGGATGATTACGGACCATTTTTGCCAGGTTTCCTGATCATTCCTTATGATGATCTTGAAGCTTTGGAAAACACATTTAAGAATGATCCGGACATTGCCGGATTTATGGTCGAGCCAATTCAGGGAGAAGCTGGTGTGGTTGTTCCAAAGGAAGGATATTTGAAAGGAGTGCGTGATTTGTGTACAAAATATAACGTTTTATTTATCGCTGACGAAGTGCAAACGGGAATCGGGCGTACCGGAAAACGATTGGCTTGCGACTGGGAAGATGTGAAACCGGATATTCTTGTGCTGGGAAAAGCACTTTCCGGCGGGACAATGCCTGTTTCAGCAGCATTTGCGAGTGATGAAATTATGCTTACAATTGCGCCGGGAGAACATGGTTCAACCTATGGTGGAAATCCTTTGGCCTGTGCCGTAACGATGGCGGCTTTGCAAGTTGTCGATGATGAAAACCTGGCTGAAAATGCCGAGATCATGGGACAACTTTTCCGTCAGAGAATTGAAGAATTAAAGCAAAAATGTAGCCTCATCGAACTGGTTCGCGGTAAGGGATTATTAAATGCAATTGTAATAAATGACACAGAAGAAAGTGCAACGGCTATGAATTTGTGTTATAAAATGATGGACAAAGGATTGTTGTGCAAGCCTACACATGGCAACAAAATCCGTTTTGCTCCGCCTTTGGTGATTACCGAAGAACAAATGAATGCCGCTTGTGATATCATTGAAGAAGTTTTTATGTCAACAAACTAAATCAACTTAATGAAAAAGGTCTTTGTTCTGCTACTTTTTGTAACCGGTTTTCTGGCAGCTTGTCATGAAAAAAATGTTGATCCTGCTACCAATACGGAAACCAATCAATGGATTCTGGATCAGATGAAAACCTGGTATTACTGGAATGATAAAATTACGGCAACGCCTGATTTAACTTTGGAGCCGGAAGCCTTTTTCAATTCTTTGTTATACAAATTTGACGCTACACTTCGTCCCGACGGCGACCGTTTTTCCTGGATTGAAAGTGACGCAGATGCTTTAAAAGCAGAGTTAAGCGGTTCGACAAAAACAACCGGAATGGAGTTGAAGCTTTTTTATTATCCAACCGGTGGTTCTAATATTGTGGGTCTCGTTGCTTATACTTTGCCCGGTTCACCTGCCGCGCTGGCTGGTATTAAGCGTGGCGACATTTTCACTCGAATCAACGACCAGAAACTTACAGCATCGAATTATTACGATCTGGTTTATTCTGATGCATCGAAAAATTTTACGATGGGAAGTTTAAATGAAAAAGATTCCATCGTTGAAACAACTGTCAAGAGAGATGTAACTCCGGTGAATTTTCAGGAAGATCCGGTTTTCTATGATACTACTTTTCAATATGGAAGCAACACAATTGGTTACCTGGTTTATCACCAGTTTATTACCAGTAAAAACGGAAGTGATAAAAAGGAATATGATGCAGAACTTGATAATAAAATTGCTTCGTTTAAAGCCAAAAATGTAAATTCCCTTATCCTTGATCTTCGTTATAATCCGGGCGGATATGTTAGTTCTGCAACAAATCTGGCCAGTTTGATTGGCAAAAATATTTCTGATAGTAAAGTCTTTTATTACAAAGGATACAATTCCACGATCACACCGGTTTTGCAAAAACAGTATGGCGACGATTATTTCAATGACAAATTCTCATCTAAAAGCCAGAACATCGGGTCAAACCTCAATAATCTTATCATTCTTGTTTCTTCACGCACAGCGTCTGCAAGCGAATTGCTTATCAATGGATTGAAACCTTATATGACGGTGACGCTTGTGGGTGATAAAACGGTTGGTAAAAATGTAGGATCCATTACTTTGAGTGACAAATCAGGAAAGTAAAATGGGGTTTGCAGCCTATTGTTACCAGGTCTTATAACAGTTTGAAGCAATCGGAATATTATACCGGATTTACACCAGATATCGAAGCTAAAGAAGGGCTTCGGCTTTATCCTTATGGAAACGTTAAAGATCCGTTGTTAAACGCAGCGTTGTCTAAAATCGTCGGTGCGCCCGTTGCCCGTAAAACACCGGAACAGTTAAGAGCTGCTTCTTATGTAGAAATCATGTCTACTATCGAACGCAAAGCAGGAGGAAGCAATATGTTTTTTGATAAATAAATTCTATCCGTTTAATCTCAGAAATCCAGTCGTTTAACCTTTGATATTCCTTACTTGAATATAATGAGTTATATTATTTCAGGTAAATTTTTGTAAAATTTTCAGGTACGGTATACTTTTTATAATATTAGGAGAAAGCATTCATTTTTCTAACACTATAAACAGAATACACTATGGGCATTTTGACTTGGATTATCGTAGGATTGGTTGCCGGTGCAATCGCGAAGGCTTTGCATCCGGGTAAAGATCCGGGAGGTTTTATTGTGACAATATTAATCGGGATTGCCGGAGCCGTTGTTGGTGGCTGGATATTCTTCACTTTTAGGATTTGGTCCAGTGGACGGATTTAATATTGGGCAGTCTTTTTATTGCCATTTTAGGTGCAGTTCTACTTCTTTTCTTATACAGAAAGTTTAGTACAAAAGCATAGAAGAATTTTAATAAGATGGAGAGGGAATAAGGTTGCAATCTTATTTCCTCTCCATTTATTTTGTTATTTTTGAGAAATTCCTGAAACGGATTTACATCAACAACCCAAGTACTATGAAGCTGGTGAATAATATGACTGTCTGGTTTTTGAAGCGGCGCTTCGAAAGAATCGAACAGTTTATGAAAAACCCCGTTGAAACCCAGCAACGTATATTTTCTGAACTTATTGAAACAGCCAGATATACGGAATGGGGCAGCAAAATATAATTTTGGTCAAATAAAATCTATCAAGGAATTTCAGGAGCAGGTTCCTGTTTCTTCCTATGAAGAATTATATCCATACATCGAACGCGTTTTAAAAGGCGAACCTAATGTGCTGTGGCCATCGCAGATCGAATGGTTTTCAAAATCATCAGGGACTACAAACGCACGAAGTAAATTTCTGCCCGGTTTCTCCGGAAGCGTTGGAAGAATGTCATTACGAAGGCGGAAAGGATATGATGACACTGCTGATCCATAACCGTCCTGAAACCAGGGTTTTTGATGGAAAAGGTCTGTCGATTGGCGGAACTTTGCATGCAAATCCTTTTGATGATTATACACAGGTCGGTGATGTTTCGGCCGTGATCATGCAAAATCTTCCGGCCTGGGGAGAATTTATGCGGACGCCTCCGCTGGAAGTCGCGCTGATGGACCATTGGGAAAGCAAGCTTGAAAAAATGGCTGAGATTTGCTCGCAGGAAAATGTAACCAGTATTCTCGGCGTACCTACCTGGACAATTGTTTTGCTGGATCAGATTCTTGCGAATTAACCGGCAAAAAAAATATGCTGGAAGTCTGGCCGGATTTTGAAGTTTTTGTCCACGGAGCAGTATCTTTTGAACCTTACCGTGATCTTATTCACACAGAAATATTTTCCTTCTGAGCAGGTAACGTATCTCGAAACTTACAGCGCATCCGAAGGTTTTTTTGCCATTCAGGATGATCTTTCCAAGGTTGGAGAAATGCTGTTAATGCTGGATTATGGCATTTTTTACGAATTTATACCGATGGAGGAAGTAGGAAAACAACATCCGAAAGCACTGTTACTGGATGAAGTAGAAGTTGGTAAAAACTATGCGCTGGTCATTTCCACCAATGCAGGTTTGTGGCGTTACCTGATTGGGGATACGGTAAAATTTACTTCAAAATATCCATTTCGGCTAAAAGTCAGCGGCCGTACCAAACATTTTATCAATGCTTTTGGTGAAGAAGTGATTGTTGAAAATGCAGATCACGCCATTAAAATTGCGGCACAAAATACCGATTCGCTGGTGGCCAATTATACAGCCGGGCCGGTTTATATGGGCGATGGCTCGCGCGGGCGTCATGAATGGATCATTGAATTTACAAAAGAACCGGAAAATCAGGAGGAATTTACCAGAATTCTGGATGAAACATTGCGTGAAGTAAATTCTGACTATGATGCAAAACGGTATAAGGATATGGCCTTGTTGTCGCCACTCGTCCATTTTGCGCCTGCCAATACTTTCTATAACTGGATGTCAAAACGCAATAAACTTGGTGGCCAAAACAAGGTTCCGAGACTTAGTAACGACAGAGATTATCTGGAAGATTTGTTAGGGCTTTTAGCTGTTGGCTCTTAGCGATCAGCAATTAACTGTCTGAAATAAATCTATAATTATACTTTTACATAATTCATACCGGGTGTTAGCAGCTAAAAGCTAACAGCTAAAAGCCAATAGCTCTCCAAAATGATTCCCAAGTATCTCAAAATAAAAGGCCTATATTCTTACCAATCCGAACAGGAAATCCAGTTTGATGCGTTAACGGATGCGTCGCTATTTGGGATTTTCGGTGCCGTAGGAAGTGGGAAATCTTCGATTCTGGAAGCAATTACTTTTGCACTTTATGGAGATACGGAGCGTCTGAATCGTTCTGGCGACGATCGTACGTATAACATGATGAACCTGCGGTCGGATGAATTACTGATCGATTTTGAATGTATTGCAGGAAAACCGGCGGAATTGTACCGGTTTACGGTTAAAGGAAAAAGGAACAGCAAGAATTTCAAAGACGTAAAAACCTTTGAAAGAAAAGCATATAAATCGGTTGACGGAGTTTGGATACCGCTTCCGGATGATGAAAATGCAGAGAGAATTATTGGATTAAGTTATGATAATTTTCGCCGTACGATCATTATTCCACAAGGTCGTTTTCAGGAATTTATTGAACTGAAAGATGCTGAAAGAACGCGGATGATGAAAGAACTTTTTCAGTTGGAAAAGTATGATCTGAGCCGGAAAGTGGGTACGCTGAGCAAACAAAATGATCTGGAATTATCCAATCTGGATGGTCAGCTATTGACTTTGGGTGAAGTAACACCTGAAATGATTGCAGCCGAAGAAATAAAAAGAGAAGAAATAAGGCAGCTGATCAAATCAATCAATGAAGAACTTGTTGGTACAAACTGAACTTGAAAATCAGTTTCAGAAATTAAAACTGACTGCCGAAAAGCTGCAATTGCTGAATAGTCAAATCCTCGCTTTGGAATCGCAAAAGCCTGATATGGAATTGCGGGAAGAAACGCTTCGGGTTTTTGAGATTTGTTCGCTACATTTTAAATCACTTTTTGACAGGAAAAAATCATATATGGTTGCTATTGAAAGAGATAGTCAATCATTTGAAAAGAATCTCCGTAGAAACACGGAACTGGATTCTATTCTAACCCAGGCAACGGGAAATATTAGCCAAGATCCAGCCTCAATATGAAAAACGGGAAGAATTACTGGATACCGCCGAAGAACTGGAAAAAGTAATTCAGATTATTGAGAATAAAATGGCTTTGGAAAAAAACAAAGGCGCACTGATCCGTGGGGAAGCAAAACTTTTAGAAAAGGAAAAAGCAATTGAATTACTGAAAATCCAGAAGCTGGAAAAAGAGGAATTAAATGAAAAAAGAAAAGCCGGATTATCCGATATTCAGGAACTTAGCCAGATCAAGGTTTGGTATACAACTTCGGATAGTTTGACGGAAAATCGTATTGCTATCAAAAAAGAAGCGGATGATTTGCAGGCTGAAATTGTGAAACAGCAGGAATTTTTACTGACAAAAAATCAGGAGGCAAATAAACTTTTTTCTTTGCAAATTGTTCCGGAGGCAAGTCTGGAAATGATTCAAAATTCGGTTTCAGATTATTTATTAATCAATGAAAAAGAAAGTGAAGATTTAAATCAAAAACTGGTGCTGGCCAATACCAGATTGGCTTTACAAAGATTTGCCAATAGTCTGGAAGACGGAAAACCTTGTCCGTTATGCGGCGCGGAACATCATCCTTCTGTTTTACATGAGGATAATTCTGTTTTTGAAGAGATAAAAAGTATTGAAGTTCAGCGAATTAATTTACAAAAACTGGAACAGGAAATCCGTAAGTTTCAATCTCCGGTTGAAAGAATTTTTAATCAGATTGAAAATCTTGAAAAACAAAAAGTCACAATCAAACAGCGTTACACCGAAGTCAGGGCTAAAATAGAATCGCACGATAAGACATTTGTCTGGCCAAAATTTGACAAAAATAATCGTGAAGCTTTTGAGCAGCACTTTAACGAAGTTGTAAAAATTCAGTCAGAAATAAAGGAAAATGAAGCAGAGATCAAAAGAGTTTCTCAACTCATTGAAATTGAAACAAAAGAGAAAGTTGAAAAAATTGAACAGCCGCTGCAAAATCTCAGAAACGAAATTCTGAAAATTGAAAATACGGTTTTTACATTATCCGGACAGCTTGAAAAGGTTGATTTAAATCATTTGGAAGTGCTGGATAAAATGGCGATTTTAGAGAAAATTGAAGGGCTGAAAAATCAGTATCAGGAGCTTAACCATCTGTATGAGCAAACGGAAAAGCAGCTCGATATTCTGGAAAAGGAAAAAGATACCATTTCCGGTAGTCAGAATATTTTGCAGGAAACCCTTGAAAGAAATCGGACAGAGCTGGCTTCTGCACAAATTGAGATTGGAAGTCAATTAAAGATACACCAGTTTGAATCGGAGGACTGGGTTAATAACATTCTTGCAAAAACCGATTAACATTGATCAGGAACGCAAAATTATTGATCAATATAAAAATACATTAAGTAATGCCAAAAGAGATCTGGACGTCTTGAAAATTGAAAATGCGGATCAGCATTACGATCCTGAAAAACATGCGACCGTATTGGCCAATAAGGAAAGTCTGACACTGAATTTGAATAACGCAAGAAAAGAAGAAGGCCGGCTGGATGGTTTGCTTTTAAAAATGACCGGAGATCTTGCCAAAAAAGAAGCACTTCAAAAGGATAAAAACAGACTTGAATTGCGAAAGGAACATCTGGATGACCTGGCCAGATTATTCCGTTCAAGTGGATTTGTAGATTATGCGTCAAGCATTTATTTGCAAAATTTGATTCACGCAGCCAACGAACGTTTCCATCAGATGACACATCAGCAGCTTCACCTGGAGCTGGGAGAAGGAAATAGTTTTTGGGTTAGAGATTTGTTAAATGGAGGCCATATGCGTCTGTCTGAAAACGCTTTCAGGTGGCCAGAAATTCCAGGCTGCTTTGTCCCTCGCTCTTGCACTGGCAGATCATATTCACGTCAGAAATGAGTCAAAACATAACTTTTTCTTTCTGGATGAAGGTTTTGGATCTCTTGATAAAAATGCACTGCAAACCGTTTTTGAAACGCTGAAATCGCTTCGAAAGGAAAACCGGATTGTTGGTATTATCAGTCATGTTGAAGATTTACAGCAAGAAATTCAGACATATCTCAGAATCGTGGAAAGTGAAGAAGGAAGCAAAATTATGGCAAGCTGGGGTTAGGAATTGTCGGATGTTAACCGGTATCTTTATAGTACGTTATTAAATACCCTAACTAACAAACATGCTATTTGAGGATTTTTACCATTCTTTGGGCCGGAGAATTGAATCTCATCTTGCGTCCGAATATTGGCTTTGGAAACTTGTGGCTTTCTCTGTACTGGTTTCGCTTATTTCTTGCTTTTCCCCCATACACACTACTTCTCGGGCATCTTAGCGAACACGGAATGAAACTGGATGCCTGGGTTTTTATTCAAAATCAAAGTCATGATCTTTTTCATCCCAAGGATATGGATTATGATGTGCGCCGTGAAAACATGATTTTTCGCTGGGTACTGCCGGTGCTGTCTTTTCTTACAGGCCATAATATCATTGTCATTGTTTTATTGCAATCCATTTTAGGCGTCCTCTTTATTTACAAAGTTGCACAGTGGATATATGCTGTTTCGAAATGACAAAATAACAACCAGTTTGTTTGTTATTTCAATTGCTAATATTTTCGTCTGTACCTGGACATTTGCAGATATTTATGGCTACGGCGACGGTTTCGCTTTCTTTTTTCTTTTGGTTGCCTTATTGAACCGCAATCCGGTCATTATATTTACAGCCTTACAAATTGCTTTTTTTACAGACGAACGTGCTGTTATTGCAGGTGGATATCTGTTGCTTTTCCATATGTTGATCAAGGCTTACGAGCTTAAAGATTTTCGATTTGTGACACTCCTGAAAAATATGTTTTTGGGTAATAACGTTTGGGTCTGGTTAGCATGGATATTTTATTTTGCGGTTCGTATTTATGTGCAGGGAAAAATATTTTCCAAACCACAGCTATTCAACCTTGGGTACGCCGGTATTATTTGCGGATGCACATCGTTATGGCCTGGGAAGTAGTCTATGGACGGCATTTGAAGGTATGTGGCTGCTCATGAGTGGAGCAATCCTGGCATTGTGGCTCACCAAAAGATTTTATTTATTATTGGTTTTAACCGTAGGTTTTGTAGTTTTAATAGCCTCCGGTATCTATGTTCATGACATTGACCGTGCCCTATCTTACGGATTTCCATTTTTATTGATGGCTCTTTTATGTACTTTTTCAAACGGTTTCATTAAGATCGATCAGGCTGATACTCTTTTTTACCGCAGTTGTTTGTGTAATTCATCCGATGGTTTATTACATGGGATATAATAGAATTCTATGGATGGAACCCTTTCCTGTCAGGGTTTTCATGTTACTGGATTACTGGATGGGATGGGATTTTTTTAGCTGAAATCTTTTTATCAACAACTTTCGTATGTGTGTGTGAAACAAAATAACATTGGCTTAAAAACTTAATGACATTTATTTTGGAACTTTGATTATAACCTGGCTAAATCAGCAAAGAACCCGGCTTTATATTTTTCAATATAATTTAACCCATCTATGCCTACATTATTACAACTGGACACATTTAATTCTGATTCCGGTAACCTTACTGTTTTTGAAAAAATTATGCCGGGTACAATCAAAAGAGTTTTTTACATCTATGGCGCTTCGGAAATGAGCCGTGGCGGTCACCGGCATCATGCTGCCTGGAATGCACTGATATGCCTCCATGGAAGCTGCCATATTTACAGTAATGACGGAAAACTGGAAGAAGATTTTACGCTGAACAATCCGACAACCTGCCTTATTTTAGAACCAAAAGATTGGCACGTAATGGACTCATTTTCAGAAGATGCTATTCTTTTGGTATTGTCCAATGAATATTATGACCGGGCGGATTATATTGATGAACCTTATTTGATGTATAAGCAGGAGCTCTCAATATGATTCCTTTTCTTGATTTGAATGAGATCAATAAGCCTTATCTAGGCGCTATTGAAGAGGCTACTTTGCGCGTTCTGCGCTCTGGCTGGTATATTTTGGGTAAAGAATTGCAGGCCTTTGAAAAGTCGTTTGCTGACTATTGTGAAGCAGAATATTGTGTAGGTGTCGCCAATGGGCTGGATGCCATTGGTCTGATTTTGCGTGCTTATGATTTTCCGGAAGGAAGTGAAATTATCGTCCCGGCCAATACGTATATAGCATCAGTGTTACCGGTAAGCTACTTAAATTTAATACCGGTTTTGGTGGAACCTGATCCTGTCACAATGCTGATTGATCCGGGTAAAATTGAGGCAGCATATTACACCGATAACAAAGGCCATTATGTGCGTGGATCTGTATGGGCGAAGTTGTGAAATGGACGATATCATGGAAATTGCAGCTCGTAATAATCTAAAAGTAATTACGGATGCTGCGCAGGCGCACGGTGCAGTTTACCAAAACAAAAAAGTGGGAAGTATAGCCGATGCCACAGCTTTCAGTTTTTACCCGACAAAAAATCTGGGTGCGCTTGGAGATGCCGGCGCGGTAACAACTTCGGATGCTGAACTGGCTGAGAAAATACGATATCTGCGAAATTACGGATCGAAGGAAAGGTATAAAAATGATTATCCAGGGAGTGAACAGTCGTTTGGATGAAATTCAGGCAGCTATTCTGAATGTTAAATTACCTTTTCTGGATAGTGATAATGAGAGAAGACGGGAAATTGCCAATCGGTATCTGGCTGAAATTAAATTGCAGGATCTTGTTTTACCTCCCGCGGATCGGATCAATGAAGATGCATGGCATTTATTTGTAGTTAGGCATACGGACAGAACGTCTTTCATTCGGCATCTTGATAGTGCTGGCGTACAAACCAATGTGCATTATCCTTTACCGGTCCACAAGCAGAAAGCGTATGAAAACCTGAATCATCTGGAATTGCCAATTACAGAAAATATTCATAACCAGGTTGTAAGTCTGCCATTAAATCCTACATTGACGGATGAGGAAGTTTCTCATATTATCAACGCAGTCAATTCGTTTGAAAATCCTCAATGAAACTATCCGTCATTATACCGGTTTACAACAGCGAAGCTACGATTGAATCGCTGGTTGTAAAATTGCAGTTGGAATTGAAAGATATTTCATTTGAAATTGTCATGATCAGCGATGGAAGCTCGGATGGATCCAATAAAATCTGTACACGGTTATCAAGTCAATTCAGCAATGTAAAATTTATATCACTTACGAAGGAATTATGGAGAATTCAATGCCGTAATGTGCGGGCTAAACTGGGCGCAGGGAGAATTTTGTGTCATGATTGATGATGATTTTCAGAATCCGCCTGATGAAATTATAAAGCTTATCCAAGAAGCAGAAAAGGGAGATTATGATGTGGTTTATACCTATTATTCCAAAAAAGAACATGCCGCTTATCGTAATCTTGGCAGTCGGCTGGTAAACTGGATCACGAGTTATTCATTAAAAAAGCCGAAAGATTTGTACTTGTCCAGCTTTAAATTAATTCGAAAGGAAGTAGTAGAAGAGATTATTAAGTACAAAGGTCCGTATCCTTACATCGATGGTTTGATTTTCAGGATCACTAAAAATATTGGAACCGTTGAGGTAATGCACCAGAAAAGGGAAGAAGGTAAATCAAATTATACCTGGCGGAAACTCATTTCTCTTTTCCTTAATATTTTGTTTTGCTATTCATCGCTTCCCATTCGTCTTTTTATGCCGATTGGCTTGGGCTTGTTCGGACTTGGTTTTTTCTTTCTTTTATTTTTATCGGGGCAATGGATTATTGGTCCGGATCCCAAGGGCTGGCAGGTTGTTACAGCGGCTGTCTTATTTATTGGTGGCATTCAATGTACACTTTTAAGTGTTTTGGGAGAGTATATCGGCAAAAGTTTTATGGCGCAAAGTGGCCAGCCGCAGTATGTTATTAAATACAATAGCGAAAATATTCTATGATCAATAACCGTGCTGAATATCAGCGCATGTTTGAGGTTGAACAAAAATTGTGGTGGTATCAAATCCTTCATGAGAAAGTTTTATATCAAATTAGAAAACATTTTAAGAAGAATAAAGAGATATCCATTACTGGATGCAGCCTGTGGAACGGGCGGGCTGCTTTCTTTTTTTCAAACAAATGGTTACCAGAATTCTAACCGGATTTGATTATTCAGAACATGCGATTGAGTTTTCAAAGGAGCGGAATCTGAATGTAAGTTTTGGAGATTTGAAAGATGTGGATTCTTTTCGAAAAGGAGAGATCTTTGATGTGATTTGCTGTAATGACGCATTGTATTTTCTAAGTGATGAGGAAATAATCAATGCCCTAAAATCTTTCAAAAATCGGCTTAATGCTGACGGTATAATTTTGATCAATATCCATGCGCATGAAGCATTTTCAGGAACACATGATGTTGCAGTAGGAAGTTCAAGAAGATTTGTTTTAAAAGATTTTGCAGGTTATGCGAAGTCAGCGGATTTGAAAATCGATAACCACACGTACTGGCCTTTTTTCCTTTCGCTTCCCATCTGGCTGGTCAGAAAATGGCAGCGGTATCAGATGCGATCCGGAAAAATCAAGAATGATGATTTACATTCCGACGTCAGTTATCCTGGTGATTTTGTCAATGGGATTTTAAAAACCATTACCGATATGGAAAGTGTTTTTCTCCCAACAGCGCCATTTGGAAGTTCTTTGTTTTTGGTTTTGAAATAATGTGTGCTGTTAATTAATCTCAGAACTTGTCAGGGTTTTTACTTGAAATGTTTTTTCAATATAAATGCCAAAAATCATACCGAGTCCGCTTGCCAGCAAACCGTAAATAAGCGGTGGATATTCAGTTTCTATCCACGCCGATAATATCCAGATTACTAATCCTGCTATCATTGATAAAATGCAGCCCAGTTGATTAGCGCCTTTCCAGTATATGCCAGCAGCCAATGGAATAAAAAGTGATACCAGGCTGAAAGCAGATGATTCGGCTACGAGTTCAAAAATACTTTCGCGGGTAGCAGCCATAAAAATACAGATTACGGTAATGACAACGATTCCTACACGGATGATCAACAACAACTGTTTGTCTGTCGTATCAGGGCGAAAAAATTTGATTACATTTTCTCCTAAAATAGCAGCGGGAGCCATAATTGCACTGCTCGTTGTACTCAAAATCGCTGAAACCAAAGCTCCGAAAAAAAGTATTTGTAAAGGCAATCCGCTATGAAGTAAAACCATATTTGGAATTATCATCTGGCGATCGTTTCCTAATTCCGGGTACAAATGATGTCCGCACAGTCCGATAAATAAGGGAAGTAAAGCAACCGTCAAATACATAAACGATGAAAGTAATGTCGCTCTCACAGAAACTTTCGCAGATTTTGCAGACATCACCCGTTGAAAAACATCCTGCTGAGGAATTGATCCTAAACCGATCGTAATCCACGCTGCAAAATATTCCAGGGAATCTTTAAAAGTAAATTGTGGATAAACTCTAAAAAAGTCTTTTGGCGCGGCCTTTAAAAGCGGAGCAAAACCACCGACTTTTAAATACAAGACAATGGCAACAATCAGTAACCCGACAATGATCATAATGGTCTGCAAAAAATCGGTAACTGAAATGGACCACATGCCGCCCCAGATGGTATATAAAATGACTACGCAGGAACTCAATAAAATACATTCTGTGAGCGACCAGCCTAAAACTACTTTCAATACAATACCCATAGCCAGCAACTGCGCAGCAATCCAGCTGAAATAGGAGGGGATAATCATTAATGCAGAAAGCAATTCTGCCGGGCGGCCGTAGCGTATTTTGAAAAAATCACAAAAGGTAATGATATTCATTTTGTAAAATTTTCTGGCAAAAAACAGTCCCACCAGAAATAAACAAAGTGCTGCTCCAAACGGATCTTCAATTACACCTAAAACGCCTTTGTCGATAAATTCTGCGGGAGCGCCCATGATTGTTTCTGATCCGAACCAGGTCGCGAAAGTTACTGATGCCGCCAGAAAAAGTGGTAAACGCCTGCCAGCCAGTACAAAGTCTGCCGTGGAATTAACTCTGCGGGATGCCCACAAACCAATTCCAAGATTTAATAATAAATAAGCAATGATGGCAAAAGCTAGCATGTAATAATAGGAATAAAAAGCTATTTGCAATTTTACAAACAAATTTGCAGACGGTCTATTTTGCCATAGTTTATAAATAAAAAACCGTCATAATAGAGTATTTTATACGGCATTATGCATCCTTAACATACATCTCGTATTCTTAAACTTATGATCAGACGAATATTTTTTCTCGCTTTATTTTGTAGTTTTTCTTTTTTAGCTCAATCACAACAACAGGTTGTCAACAATCCTGAACGTGTTAAATGGTTTCAGGATTTGGGTTTTGGTATGTTTATTCATTGGAATGTTGACGTTTCACTGGGCGCCGTTATCAGCCATTCTCTGGCTGGTGCATCCGATGAATATGTTGAACGTTATATGAAAGAGTTGCCGACATTTTTCAATCCAAAGAAATTTGATCCGGACGAATGGGCGACGTTGGCGCGTTTGGCAGGGATGAAATATGTAGTTTTCACAACCAAACACCATTCAGGATTTTGCATGTTTGATACAAAGTCAACGACTTTCAATGTGATGAATACGCCTTTCAAGCGTGACGTGACAAAGGAAATCATCGAGGCGTTCCGCAAGCAAGGAATAGCTATCGGAATTTATTTTTCTCCTGAGGATTTCCTGTTCTTTCATCAAAACAACATTCCGTTAGGAAGACTTCAAAATGAAAAGCAATTCCCGATGAATAATCCTAAGCTGATGGATTATGATAAACAGCAGGTGAAAGAGCTTTTGACCAATTATGGAAAGATTGATATTATGTTTTTTGACGGTCCGGGCGATGGACTGCGTGAATATGCGTGGAGTATCAATCCTGATCTGGTTATCACGAGAGATGCTATGAATACGCCGGAACAAAATATTCCTGATAAAGCGTCGCCACGTCCTTGGGAGGCATGTTATACAATGGGAACGGATTGGCAGTATAAACCAACAAACGATCCGCAAAAATCGGGAACGGAAATTATCAATATGTTAATCGAAATTCGTGCGAAAGGTGGAAATTTTCTTCTGAATGTTGGTCCAAAACCAAACGGGGAAATTCAGATTGAACAGGAAAGTCTGTTAAGAGAAATTGCGCTATGGAATTTTGCAAACCGTGAATCGATTTACGCTGTAAAACCTTTACCGATTATTCATGATAAAAATATCTGGTTTACACAATCCAACGATGATAAATACATTTACGCTTTTGTGACAAGAAATACGCCGGAAGAATGGAAATATGGCGAGCGGCGTGATTTTCTTTTACCAATGATCGAGGGAAATGCTAAAACGAAAGTTAGCATTCTGGGTTATAAAAGTGAGCTGGTAGAATATGTCAATAACTTCGATGCATCGATCAAAGTTGCGCCAACACCAATCGGTTTAGGAATAAGTGCTGTTAACGGCCAGCGTTTTTATACCAATCGCAGATGGCCGAATGCTGTTGTTATGAAAATCGAGAATGCGAAATTTAAAGCACCAATCGAAGCAAAGACATCTAAATCTGGTATTGACGGAGCTAAAGTAATTTTCCAAAAGTATTAAAACAAAAATAGCCGGGAGAATTAATCTTCCGGCTATTTTTGTTACTTATCTAAAATTAACGTGGTCCATGTCCACGATCATTGTGACCATATCGGTTGTTTCTTTGTCGGTTATAACTCCGATAGCTATGTCTGTCGTAATTTCTTCTCGACCGGTAATTATTTCTATAAACCGGTCTTGGCGGATTAGGTCTCACTACCACAACCGGGCCAGGTGCTCTGTATCCATAACCACCACCATATCCGTATCCATTATCATAATATGGAGCGCGGGAGTGGTAAACGCATGATGAAACGCTCATAGCTGCGATAAGTATTCCAATATATAAACTAGCAATTCTGATCTTTTTCATGGTTCGTTTGTTTAATGTTGTTGAACTGTAACGATCATATAACAATAAATAATATGGAATAGTTACAATACAATAAACGAGCCAAAGTAGTTATCCACAGTTGTGGACAACCGGAATAGTTGATCTGCTTGCTTAGAAAGGCCTTTTTAAACACGATATCCACAAGTTATCCACATTGTATATGTGGATAACTTGTGGATATCTTTTGTGAATATTTGTTAAGCCTCTACATCGTAGATCACAACCTTCTCCCAAAGATGTGCGCAGTCTTCAACAAACTTGGTATGCAAAGGGTGAACCTGATAAACGTCATGACCAGCTTCGTCATCGAAGATCATAATTTCAGCGAAATCATAGCTTGCATCGATAACCGGTCTGCGGGTTGAAGCAGGTGTTCCGATGTAAACAGATACAATTGATTCGATTCCTTTCAGTGTTTCCAGGCCAGCTGCAAGTGCCTTTCTTGATTCTTCGTTCTCTTTATCTTTAAGCCAAAAAAATACGTTATGAACAAACATGGGAAAAAATTTATGAGTTGGTAAATTAATTAAGAATTCGTCTGGGTAATAAATGATTCTTCGTGGTCAGCGTGTGTTGAGCCCTGGAAAACTTTTTCAAGTTTAAAAGTAAATGTCGTGCCTTTATCCGGTTTGGACATTACAGCAATTTTGGTATCGTGCGCATTAATGATGTGTTTCACGATCGCCAGACCTAAACCAGTTCCTCCACGCTCTTTGGATCTGCTCTTATCCACACGATAAAATCTCTCAAATATACGGGTTAAGTGTTCCGGTGGTATACCCGGACCATTATCACGGACAGAAATTTCTACGAATTTTTTACCACTATTAAAATGGACAATCACTTTTCCACCTTCATTTCCGTATTTTATTGCATTTTCGATCAGGTTTAGCATCACTTGTTCTATCCTGTCAAGATCCGCTTTCACCCAGACTTCCGCTATGTCATCGGGTTTTACTTTGAGCGTAATATTTCGGTCTTCTGCAATATTTTCCAGTCGGCCAAAAATATTCAGACTTAGTTGGTGCATATCTACCGGGGCAATATTCATCTTGATATCACCTGTTTCCATTTGAGAAAGCACCAGTAAATCTTTCACGAGCACATCCAGACTGTCCAGATTTTTTGCTGCTTTTTTCAAAAAACGTTCACGCACATTTTCATCTTCCATCGCACCATCCAGAAGTGTGTGGATAAATCCCTGGGCTGCGAAAATAGGTGTTTTGAATTCGTGAGAAACGTCTGCCAGAAATTCCCTGCGGAATAATTCCAGCTTTTTCAGCTCATCGATTTCCTTTTGTTTTTTAGAAACATAAACAAAAATTTCATCATTCAGCGTTTTCGAAGGATTCAGTTCCTGGATCAGCTTTTTACGCGGAACCATGTTGAAATCCTTCATTTTGAGCTTGTGAATAGTGCGGTACATTTTGTTTACTTCCCGGAAAACAATGATGTCAATCGTATAAAGAACAAGGAAAAAAGAAGCGATGAAACAGGCCGTAGCAACGACGAAAAGCATACTTGTATTGACACCATCAACAAAAGCTAAAAAGGTTGTGGTGATAAGGGAAATGACAAAAGCCAGTATGAGGGCAATGAAGCGTGGACTCAGCGACATAAGTGGGATTAACGTTCAGTCTGCAAATCAATGCAGTAATATTGTTCGAATAAAAAGATAAAGTTAACATTCTGAAAGGAATGAATCTCTATTTACCGGCAAGAACGTGGTTTATTAACATTCAGGTAATATTAGTTTTTAATTAACTGGAAAATGTAAAAAGGAGAAGAGCATTTGGCTCTTCTCCTTTACTAAAAATTATTCTTCATTAAAATCCTCCGCGGAATTTGTAAGTGCTTGAAACTTTATCAATCGCAACAATATAAGCTGCAATCCGAAGTGACACTTTATATTTTAATGAAGTTGCATACACATTATCAAACGAATCTTTCATGATCCGGTCGGTTCTGCGGTTTACACGTTCCAGTGTCCATTTGTAGCCGATACGGTTTTGTACCCATTCGAAATAAGAAACGGTAACACCGCCAGCATTAGCCAAAATATCAGGCACAACCATAATTCCTTTGTCATTGATAATATCATCGGCTTTGAAAGAAGTTGGTCCATTGGCACCTTCCACGATCATTTTAGCCTGAATACTTTCAACATTTCTGCGGGTGATCACATCTTCTTTTGCAGCGGGAACAAGTAGATCAACTGGCAAAGAAAATATCTCATCTCCGGAAATTGATTCTGCACCAGTAAATCCTTCCAGCGAACCTTTGTTAGCGTCGCGGTAAGCAATGGCAGCTGCGATGTCAATTCCTTTATCATTATAATAAGCACCGGAAATATCGCTGATCGCATGAATACTAACGCCGCGTTCACGTAATAGCGAAGCAGCATGAGATCCTACATTTCCAAAACCCTGCACAACAGCCGTTGCACGATAGGGATTAATTCTTAATTTTTCCATTCCCGCCAAAGCAGAAACCATGACACCACGTCCGGTTGCTTCTGTACGACCCAATGAACCTCCTAAAACCAAGGGTTTACCAGTAACTACGGCCTGAACGGTCATTCCTTTCGCTTTGGAATATTCATCCATCAGCCAGGCCATTTCTCTCGGACCGGTTCCCATGTCCGGTGCAGGAATATCCTGGTCAGGACCGAAAACATCCAACAGCGCTAAGGTGTATAACCACGCATTAACCGTTCCATTTCACCAGCAGACATTTCTCGCGGATTACAAGCCACGCCACCTTTTGCACCACCGTAAGGAATATCTACTACCGCACATTTCCATGTCATCCAGGCAGCAAGTGCGCGAACTTCATCAATATTAACATCCGGATCAAAACGGATACCGCCTTTACTTGGACCAAGGATTGTGGAGTGGATAACCCGGTATCCTTCAAAAACTTTTATTTTGCCAGAATCCATTGTGACAGGAATTCCTACGGTAACCTGCTTGCGCGGAACTTTCAAAATATGGTACATTTCGTCAGAAATGCCTAAAAGTTCTACTGCTTTGTCAAATCGCTGCATCATAGACTCCAACGGATTTTCCTTATCCTTAATCGGAGCCGGTTCTATATATGCCATTTTACTTTTTAATTAATAATCTGATAATAAGTATGTTAATGAATTCTTATCGTTTGATAATACAAACATACGTGTTTTCAACATATTAAAGATGTAACCTGTTCAATCTTGAAAATGTATAAAATATTGTATTGAAAATATTATTTTATAGTTGTTGTCAATAAAGAAACGATGACACTGCATAATGAGTGCTTTCCAAATATTTCATATGGTTTATATGAAAATTGAGAATGAAAAAAAACAAAAAAAAGGAGCACAAATTTGTGCTCCTTTTTCAATAAAAATTTTGATTCAACGATCAGACTAAACCATTTCGATTTTAGCACCGAAACGTTTACGATCGTTTTCTTCAAGATATATTTTCCGCATACGCATGCTTTGCGGAGTTACTTCAAGATATTCGTCTTTCTGGATATATTCCATTGATTCCTCCAAAGAGAAATTAATTTTCGGAACGATACGAAGTCCATCATCCGTACCAGAAGCACGCATGTTGGTCAATTTCTTCGCTTCCTGCAAGTTTACAACGATATCATTTGGACGAGTATGTTCTCCAATTACCTGGCCAGTGTAAATTTCTTCACCTGGTTCAACGAAGAAACGACCGCGATCCTGCAATTTATCGATTGTATAACCTGTTGCAGCACCTGTGTTTTTCGAAATAATAGATCCACTATTACGTCCTGGAATTGGTCCACGGAATGGCTCGAAGCTTTTGAAACGGTGCGTCATTACAGCTTCTCCTTGTGTTGCAGTCAATACGTTAGAACGAAGACCGATCAAACCACGAGATGGAATTTCGAATTCCAAATGTTGCAAATCTCCTTTTGGTTCCATAATCAAAAGCTCACCTTTACGTTGTGTAGCCAATTCAATTACTTTACCAGCAGATGATTCAGGAACGTCAACTACCAATGTTTCGATTGGTTCAAGACGTTGTCCGTTTTCATCTGTTTTGAAAAGAACCTGAGGCTGTCCAACTTGTAGTTCATAACCTTCACGACGCATCGTTTCGATCAAAACTGACAAGTGAAGAATACCACGTCCGAATACCAGGAATTTATCTTCAGTATCAGTTGATTCAACACGAAGTGCAAGGTTTTTCTCAGTTTCTTTCATCAAACGATCACGTAAGTGACGAGATGTTACAAACTTACCTTCTTTACCAAAGAAAGGAGAGTTGTTGATTGTGAACAACATGTTCATTGTTGGCTCATCAACAGAAATACGTGGAAGTGCTTCCGGGTTTTCAGCATCTGCCAAAGTATCTCCAATTTCGAAATCTTCAATACCTGTAACAGCGCAAATATCACCTGCTTCAACTTCACTTACTTTTACTCTTCCAAGTCCTTCAAAAATCTGAAGTTCTTTAATTTTTACTTTTTTGATAACACCGTCTGCTTTACAAAGAGACATGACAGCGCCTTCTTTCAAAGTTCCGCGCAATACACGTCCGATAGCGATACGACCAACGAATGCATTGTAGTCAAGAGACGTAATCTGCATTTGTGGAGTACCCGGGTGGATAATTGCAGCAGGAATTTGATTCAATAATAGTATCCAGCAAGAAAGTAATGTTGTCCGTTGGAGTTTTGCCAGTCCGGACCCATCCAGCCTTGTTTTGACGAACCGTAAACGGTTGTGAAATCAAGCTGATCTTCGGTTGCACCCAGGTTGAACATCAAGTCAAAAACGTTTTCCTGAACTTCTTCAGGGCGACAGTTTTCTTTATCAACTTTGTTTACAACAACGATTGGTTTCAAACCAAGCTGAATCGCTTTTGCTCAAAACGAAACGCGTTTGAGGCATAGGACCTTCAAATGCATCCACGAGTAACAAAACACCGTCAGCCATTTTAAGTACACGTTCCACTTCACCACCGAAATCGGCGTGACCTGGTGTGTCAATAACATTGATTTTGTAGTCTTTGTAACGTACCGAAACGTTTTTCGAAACGATAGTAATTCCACGTTCGCGTTCAAGATCATTGTTATCAAGAATCAGATCACCAAATTCCTGGTTTTCACGAAAAAGCTTTGAAGCATGAATGATTTTGTCAACCAATGTTGTTTTGCCGTGGTCAACGTGCGCAATGATTGCGATGTTACGAATGGATTGCATTGTTTTATGAGTCAATTGTTTACGGTTAACAGCAGGCACAGTAATAGGTGCCCCCTGGCTCGCCGCTATGCTGTGTTCTTGCTGAACTTTCTGAAATAAGGTGCAAAGATACGGACTTTTTTGGCTGAATAACAGTAATTTACAATTATTTTATTGTTAACAATTCAAAAACGCCATTTGGACTGAGAGAAGTGCAAAAAGTGAATAAAATTATTAGATGGTTGCTATTTGGGATTTTGAAGTTTTGTAAAGATTATCGGGATCAAAATCAACACCATTATTCCAATGAAGTGTTCCGTAGGAATCCAGTTGAACCGACTTGAAATATTCTTCGTCTGCAAGTTCGCTAATCAGTCCATCGTTAATACGTTTATATTTTTCGACCGTATCCTTTAAATCAATAACCCTTACCTCGCCTGTATTAAAAAGACAGGAAATAGCATAATCATGGATTGATACAATCTTTTTTATATAGTATAACATGGTCAGATCAACGGGTCAATTTTATTCCAGGACTTAAAATCCTTACCAAGATTAACAAAATTTTCTAAAAGCTCCTGTTCATGAATAGATGTCCAAAGCTGAATTAATTTGAGCTGTTTTGGAGGTAAATATCCTTCAACGATATCAGCAGTTTTGATATTAATAATAGCTCTGTATTCTTGAAATTCAACATGAAAATGAGGAGGATTGTGATCGTCAAAAAACATTTTGATAATCATTCCCAGAAAACGACTTATTTCGGGCATTTTATTTTTATAATGTGTGTCTAACAATTAAAGTTAGCAACTCTTCAGACACAAAACAATAATATAGGCCTTCAACTGTAACAAAATACGTTAATTAAAAATTCATAAGCATAACAAGAATTTGGCTTTCGCCATTGTCTTTGTTTTCTTTGTACGAATTCTATTTTCATTAATTTCCACCATGAAAAAAAACATACTCGCAGGAATGTTCCTGATGCTCACGACTTTGAGCTATGCGCAGGATGATGCGACAAAATATGCCGAAAGCATAACACCTCAGGATCTCAAAAAACATCTGGTTATTATCGCATCAGATAGTTTGGAAGGTCGTGATACAGGTTCGCCCGGACAGAAAAAGGCAGCGGAATATGTTTCTAAATATTTCAAATCCTATGGTTTACAGCCGATTGCGGATAATGGCGAAGGAGCAAAATCGTATCTTCAAAAATACAAACTTTACAAACGCAGCTATGGCGATGTTTACGTAAAAATTGATGGTAAGAAATATACTTTCAATAAGGATTTTTATCTGAATGGCTTGTTAAGCGTTCCGGAAGAAACGGAAGCGCCGGTCGTTTTGGTAGGTTATGGTATTGAAGAAGGTACTTACAATGATTACGCAAATCTGGATGTAAACGGGTAAATCCGTTATTCTTTTTGAAGGCGAACCTAAATCAGAAGAAGGGAAATATCTTTTAAATAATACTACTGAAAAAACAAAATGGAGCGGACCACTTTCATGGCAGCAAAAAGTGAAACTGGCCGTGGCAAAAGGTGCGAAATACGTATTTATTATTACCGATAAAAGTGGAGAAGATCTGGATAAGGAAATTCGTCAGCGCTGCGGTAATGGCCAGAAGATTTAGTTCGCCAACTTTGAAACCGGTTCAGGAATCTCCAAATGGAATTGCGTCTTTTGTTATTATGCCGGAAATGGCTGCTTCTTTATTGAAAAGTTCTACTCAAAAATTAAGCAAGATCAAGTCGGATATTGACAAAGGAAATAAATCAACTGCAAAACCTTTGACAGGTAAAGCTTCTTTCAAAGCGGAACGGGTTACTGAAATTGTTAACACCGAAAATGTAGCCGGATTTATGGAAGGCTCTGATAAAAAGGATGAAGTTTTGGTAATTTCTGCTCATTTGGATCATATCGGAATTTCGGCAAATGGTGAAATTAATAATGGTGCTGATGATGATGGGTCTGGAACTGTTTCTATTGTTGAAATTGCAGAAGCATTCAGTAAAGCAAAAGCAGATGGAAAAGGTCCAAGAAGAAGTATTTTGTTTTTGAATGTTACAGGTGAAGAAAAAGGACTTTTCGGTTCGGAATATTATTCAGAAAATCCATTGCTTCCTTTGGCAAATACGATTGCTGATTTAAATATTGACATGATCGGCCGTGTGGATGAGGCACACAAAAATGATCCGAAATATGTTTACGTGATCGGTGCTGATAAATTATCGTCTGAACTTCATACGATCAGTGAAGAGGCAAATAAAAAATATGTTAACTACAAACTGGATTATACTTTCAACGATCCGAAAGATCCGAACCGTTTCTATTACCGTTCTGATCATTACAATTTTGCCAAGAAAAATATTCCGGTGATTTTCTATTTTACAGGTGTTCATGAAGATTATCACCGTCCGGGCGATGATGTTGAAAAAATCATGTTCGACAAACAGGCGCCGATTGTAAAACTGGTATTTTACACAGCCTGGGAACTTGCAAATCGTGAAGAGCGAATTAAGGTGGATAGTCATAAGGAATAATAAGTTTGAAAAATTATAAAGAAGAGACGCAAGGAATAACCAAAACTTTGCGTCTCTTTGTTTTTTACTCCACACCAATTTATAATTGTTTTCAAATGAAGATCGGATCGTTCATTATTGGCTTGCTTTTATTGGCCGGAATTGTTTCAGCTCAAAATGCACCAAAAGAAAATTCATTGCTTTGGGAGATAACCGGAAAAGGACTTACAAAACCTTCCTACCTTTTTGGCACCATACATCTTATTTGTCCTGCTGACTTTTCATTAAGCGATTCATTGAAAAACGCAGTTTTGAAAACCCAGCAATTGGCATTGGAAATTGATATGGATGATCCGGGATTAATGGGTGCGATGACCAAAACAATGTTTATGGCGGATGGAAAGACGTTGCAGGGAATACTTACTGAAAAACAATATGCTCAGCTGAGCCAGTTTTATAAGGATTCGTTGGGGATGAGTATTACCTCATTTGGAAGAGCAAAACCATTTATGATGATGGGGCCGATGTTTAACAAAATACTGGGTTGTGAGCCGCAGTCGTATGAAATTTCCTTGATGGGATTGGCGGCAAAACAAAAATCAGAAGTGATTGGTCTGGAAACGATTGAGGAGCAAATGGCGATTTTTGATACAATTCCTTATGATCGTCAGGCGGAAATGCTTCTTACGATGATTGATAAATTACCAGAAACAAAAACAGAATTTCGTGACTTAGTAGAGTTGTATAAAAAGCAGGATCTACAAAGTTTATATAATCTGACGCTTAAAAGTGAATTTGGTATGGATGGCCAGGATGAAGTAATGCTTTTTCAACGTAACCAAAACTGGATAAAACGGATTGACAAAATCGTTCACGAAAAACCAACTTTCATTGCCGTTGGTGCTGCGCATTTGGGTGGTGAAAAAGGAGTTATTGCTTTGTTGAGGAAGGATGGATTTAAGGTTAGGGCTGTTGGAAAGTAATAATTTCAATTAACCTCAGAAAGCAGAAATCCAACTCATAATCCATTCCGGATTAAAGAACAACAATACCACTGCTGCCACAAAAATACCAGCAATAATCTTCCCCAATGTACTTTCGTTGGAAGCTGAATTTTCCTGATTTGAGTTTTTGAAGAAAAGCAAGTAAGGCAATCGCAAATAATAAGCCAGCGCAACCGCTGCATTTAAAATTCCACCGATCATTAGCCAAAGCATCCACGGAAATCCCTGGTCGTGGTAACTATCCCAAAGTGCAGAGAATATCAGCCATTTTGCTGTAAAACCTACTGTTGGCGGTAATCCGGCAAGAGCCACCATAATAACTGTCAGGACACCTGAAATCCATATATTTTGTTTGCCCAAACCTTCGAAAGCAGATAATTCCGTTGTAGCTTTTGGTTGTAATAAATCAATCAAAAAGAATGCAGCCATATTCACAATCAGATAAGATGCAGTGTAAAAAACAGCCGTTTCAAATCCGAAGCGACTATAAGATGCAACGCCAACCAATAAATATCCGGCCTGTGCAATGGAAGAATATGCCAATAATCTTCTGGCATTGGTTTGCCATAATGCAGCCACATTTCCGATTGTGATACTGATCAATGCAATTCCGCCAAGTATCGGAAAATATTGCGCTGGCAATACCGAAGCCAAGCGCATCAAAACCAAAATGACAGCCGCTTTTGGTGCAACAGAAAGGAATGAAACCAATGGAGTAGGAGCAGCTTCATAAACATCCGGTGTCCATACATGAAATGGAACGAGGGATAATTTGAAAAGTAAGCCAGCCAGTGTCATCACAATCGAAACCGTAATAACAAGATTAGAATTATTCATCAAACCCGCTGTAATTGCCTCACTTGTAATATCCATAGTTCCGGTAAGTCCATAAATCAGCGAAATCCCATAAAGCATGACCGCCGAGCTTGCCGCCCCAAAAAGCAAATATTTCAAACCGCCTTCGGCTGCTTTTTTATATGGAGAAATGGCTACCAAAAGATAACTGCTGATTGAGATAAGTTCGAGTGATAAATAAATCGTCAGCAAATGTGTAGACATCGTTAGCAGATTTAAACCGGTAACAGTAGCTATAAGCAGCGCATTAAATTCGGGAGGGAAATCATATTTTAGAACCCGGACGTGGATAAGTGAGAAAATCCAGGCCAGAATTATCATAACTTTAAAAAAAACTGCCTGATGATCCAGGAATAATAATGGATGAAACCGGAAAGAAGGTTTGTCGTTCCATTGTCCCAAAACCAATATAAGTGCTATCACACTTCCTGCAAGAGCCAGATTTTGAAGCCAGAAAGAAGCCTTCTTTTTTTCGAATTGTTTAAATAAAACTAATTCAGAAAAAAGAAAAAAACAGAAAAACACGGCCAGGAAAATCTCAGGAGCAATTCCTCCCAGGCTTTGGCGTATATGGATGAGTTGTTCGTTTAAGTTCAAAAGCGCGGGTACAATTTTTTTGGCAAAAGTACATAAAGATGGTAGGGAATCTAAGCGATTGAAAGGAATTAACCAATTGTTTGTTGATTTCGATCAAATTTTCAGGATTCAGTACCATCGAAAAAGTCAAATTTACAGTATAAACTAAATCATATTATGAAAAATGTTCACCGGATTTTATTCATTGCCGCTTTATTTTTTACATTAAATGCACAGGCCCAGGATTCAACCGGACTTACGGGTACTCCGCTAAAAGAAGTTCAGTACACAAGTGACAATTCACCTTATCTTACTCAGGAATGGTACAGAGGTTTGGTCAGAGATAAAACCGGAAAGCCTTATGATGGTGTTTTGCTTAATTATGATCTTGTAAAAGACGAGATTGTTTACAAAAATGATTCGAGTTCTTATGTTCTTGGACCTGAGATTATGGAATTTAATATTCCAACCGGAACGGCACTTTATACTTTTAAAAGTGGATTTCCAGGTGCTGCCGGATTAACGGACAAAAGTTTTTATCAGGTTCTTTATGACGGGAATACCAAACTTTTAAAACACTATAAAAAATCAGGAACTGGCGCAACAGAAGAAAGTTTGTACATTTTGAAAGGAGATAAATTGAACCCGATTCAATTGAAAGACAGAAACAGCTTTCTGAAAGTGCTTTCTGACGAAAAAAATAAAATGCAATATGTTATCAAAGAAGAAAATCTGGATTTCGATGGCGCAGACGACGTAGGCAAACTTCTTGCTGAATATGATGCTTACAAAGCCGGAAGAGGAGGGAATTAGATTTTAAAATATATTGAAATAGAAAAAGCCTGAACAGAGTTTGATCTCTATTCAGGCTTTTTTTATTTCAGTTAATATTACTGAGCAGCGTCCTCAATCTTCTTTTTCTTTTTGGTAAAAACATAAACAACACCAAAATGACTTTTTAAAACACCGCTGTCAAATTTATCTTTTACATAAGGATTCAATTCCAGTGCGAGTTGAATATTTCTGTTTTGAGGCAATGGCTTGATGCGAACGCCTACATTGAGTGAGTATCCGTCAACCGTTACCAGATCTGCTTTTGAATCAGCAATGCGATATAACGGATTCAGCCTTACTCCGCCACCGACATACCATTGTGTGATTTCACCTCTTTTGAAGTTAATCATCGGAAGAATATCAACACTAAGACTGCTGAATAACGAGTTTGTCTGGAAGCGGCCATCAACCCAGAATATCTTTCTTGGATTGGTGCTTATCGTTAACAAATTGCTCCATGGATAGTAACCCACTGAACCCTGCGCCAATAATCCTTCACGGCCGCAAACTAAAAAAAACACAATCAGGATCAGAAGTCGCTTCATAGATAAATTTGATGTAGAAAATTAAAATGCTTTACAGAATTCAAATGAGGTTAGCGGCGTAATGCTTTGCTCATTTTTCCGGCGGCCTGCATTGTGTTCATTTTCTTCATCATCTTGCGCATTTCATCAAATTGCTTCAAAAGATTATTAACCTGCAAAATTGAAGTTCCGCTTCCGGTTGCAATTCTTTTTTTACGGCTTCCGTCGATCATATCCGGATTTTCGCGTTCCTTTTTTGTCATCGACTGAATAATAGCTTCAATCGGTTTGAATGATTCATTATCAATGTTCACATCTTTCATAGCACTTCCCATTCCAGGAATCATACCAATAAGATCTTTCACATTACCCATTTTTTTGATTTGCTGAAGCTGGCCCAAAAAGTCGTCAAAATCAAATTTGTTCTGACGCATTTTTGCGTTGATGCGTTTTGCTTCATCTTCGTCAAATGCCTGTTGTGCACGTTCAACCAAAGAAATAACGTCACCCATACCCAAGAATCCTGCTCGCCATACGATCAGGATAGAAGGAGTCAAGGGCTTCCATTTTTTCTCCTGTACTGATGTATTTAATCGGCTTGTCAACAATCTGGCGGATAGAAAGTGCAGCTCCACCACGTGCATCACCATCTAATTTGGTCAATACAACACCGTCAAAATTCAAACGTTCGTTGAAAGTTTTGGCAGTATTCACAGCATCCTGACCCGTCATGGAATCCACAACGAAAAGGATTTCAGAAGGTTTTACGGCAGATTTGATATCTTCCACTTCCTGCATCATCACCTCATCCACAGCCAAACGACCGGCTGTATCGACGATGACAATTTTCTTGCCAATTTTTCTTGCATGAGCAACTGCATTGGTAGCAATTTCAACCGCGCTTTTGTTATCTGGTTCAGAATAAACCTCAACACCAACCTGCTCTCCAAGCACTTTCAGCTGGTCAATCGCAGCAGGACGATACACGTCGCAGGCTACCAGAAGTACCTGTCTGCCTTGTTTTTTCAGCAATGCAGATAATTTTCCGGAAAATGTCGTTTTACCAGAACCTTGCAAACCAGCGATCAGGATAACAGCAGGATCTCCCTTGATGTTAATTCCTTCGGCTTGTCCGCCCATCAATTCAGTTAATTCTTCCTGAACAATTTTGACGAACATCTGGCCCGGTTCAACGGATATTAATATTTTCCGGTCCAGCGCTTTTTCTCTGATCCGGTCCGTAATATCTTTTGCAATCTTAAAGTTTACGTCGGCGTCAACCAACGCTTTACGAACCTCTTTTGTAGTAGCGGCAACGTTTATATCAGAAATGCGATCCTTCCCTTTTAAAGTACGAAAGGCATTGTTTAGCTTATCCTGTAAGTTTTCAAACATAAATTGGTATGGATGAGATCGGAACTTGAATTGAAATAATGCACAAAGGTATAAATAAAAAGAGGAGTACAGGAAAGTTCATTCCCGTACTCCCTCATTTTATTCGATTTTTACTTATATAATTGATGAAATATTATTGTTTAAGGGCCACACTAAGCTCGGCTGGCTTAGGTGCTCCAATGCCGTCGGCTGCATATTGTTTGCTGATTCCCTCATTTACATAGTAATAAGTATCCCAGTAATTTTCGCTTAGTGTCCAGACACGCACATCAAAGAAAATTGCGTTTTCTGTTAATTTGGTAACTAAAATATCATGTTCAACATCTTTCAACGCAGTTGGACAAGCATTTGTAACTTTTCTGATCGAAGCTCTGATTGCATCCACACCATTTTGGCTGCCGGCTGCAAAAACCATATCAACCCGGATTTTTCCTTTTCCTGAAATATTAGTAATCGGTGCTGTGGACAATGCTCCGTTTGGAAGAATAATTGTTTTGTTATCAACCGTTACCAGGATTGTATTGAAAATCTGAATTGCTTCTACAACACCGGTAAATCCTTGCGCATTAATAAGATCACCAACCCGGTAAGGTTTGAAAATCAGAATTAAAACGCCTCCGGCAAAATTGGCAAGACTACCCTGCAAAGCAAAACCAACGGCCAAACTGGCTGCTCCAAGTACTGCAACAAAAGAAGTGGTTTGAATTCCAAGAATTCCTGCAATACTTAAAAGAAGCATTACATTCAGCATCACACCAATCAACGAATTCAGGAATGGCTGAACGTCACGGTCAACGTGTCTTTTATCCATCAACGAACTTACCATGGAAGTGATTTTTCCAATCACGATGCGTCCAATGATCAGGACGAGAATTGCTAATAAAATTTTGCCGCCATACTCTGATGCAGTGGCAATGATCTGAGCCTTGATAAGGTCGTAATTCATAATTTTGAGAGAGAAAGGGATGAATAATGTTTGTTTTCAGAGGTTTAGACTATGACATTCTTTCGAAGTCACACCTTTCAAAAAAAAATTAAAATTCCCGGAATTTCGCTTTCAAATTAAAATGTATTATGCTGGATAACAGTTGTGTTAAGAAGAGTGAAATGAAATATTGTCTTGATTTTTGAAACCAAGAAAGCTCCATAATTTTATTAATAATGAAACTGCCAGTCGTATGTTTTAATGAACCTTGTAAAATAGCTGAGTAGAAAAACCGGGAGATATGAGAAATGAATTTAAACCCTTGGTAATACCAATACCGGGAAAATAATCCGGACTTATATTCCCTGACATGCGAACAGCCATTGCAGTTCTGAGCTGGAAACGGAGCATTAATTTTTTATTCAGTTTAAGATCATAGGCGAGATAGGTTTCTGCACCAAAAGCGAAATTTTGGTCATCCGTGAAATTTCCGGTATAGTCTCCAAAAGTTGGCCCTTTGAAAGTATACTGGCCCCGAAATCCTGCAATAGATATAAGTGGACCATATCCGAACCGGAGCGGTATCCTTTTATACTGGTTTTCGAATGCCATTTTGAAATATACACCCTGAAACCTCTGTGCCTTTGAGATTAAGTCAGGATCGATATTGGAAGTGCCATGAGCAAATCCACCACTTAACATCCAGTGTTTGTTTGGGTCGATTCCTGAAAATATTATATAAGGTTCAAGGATTACTGTTCTGGTTATTAAATATTTATTGGGAAAAACATAAGAGGGCAAACTTTTTACCACATCCAGACCAATATATACAGGTTTTGGATCTTCAATATCGTTTTGGGCATTACCACTGAACCACACCAGGCACATGATAATTAAAAGCAGGTTCTTTTTCATAATGATACCTGAACTGATATTCCCGAACCTTCCGAAGGACCAAGAAAAGATATCTTTTCGTCAAGTATATAGGATTGATAATCGACATAGACATCTTTAAATGTTGATTTAGTCTCAAACTGGGAATTGGGTCGTTTCGCGTCCACAACGAATCCACAGCCATTTTTATAGTGAAAATCCCTTGCATAAAAGAGGGTCAGTGTATCTGTACGAGTTTCAAATTCGAAAATGTAGGTAGTGCTATCTGCGTTTAAGGAAATCGGGAAAGTGTAGTCTCTTGATTGAGAGTAGGAATGTGAAGTATAATTTTTTATCTGCTGGTCAAAAATATTTAAATCAATAGCTCCGGGTGCTGTGACCTTTTTCAGCAGAAAGGTATCAGGATAAGCTCCAATTGAAAGCCGGATTGTTAGTTCCTTTTGTGGGCCACAGTCGATGCAGCCGCTTAACAGAAGAGCTGAGAGAAAGAGGTGTATAATTATTTTCATCGTTGAGGAGTTAAGTAGTTGTTTTTGAGGGTGACACTAAGAAATACCAATATGGTTGTTTTTTGGAATTTTTAAAAATGTAGCTTTAACAGATTTTATTTTAATTTTTTTTTGCGGCTTATTAAAACAATTATTTAATATGACAGCTTCTCCACTAAAATTATTAACTGATGACGATTATCTCTTTAATGAAAATAAAGCTGATTACAGAAGTGAATTTTTTCGAGGAGAAAAAGTCAGAATGATTGTTAATGATGTAAATCATAATTGTGTCAAACAAAACTTATCCGGTATAATTGGCGCAATTTTAAAAGACAGGAAATATTGCCAAAGCTATTCCAGTAATCAGCGAATTCATATTTCCAAAAATGCCTTTTATGGTTACCCGGATTTACTAATTGTTTGTGGACCAAATCAATACGCTGAAAAGGATAAAAATTCTATTATCAATCCAATAGTTCTTATTGAGGTATTGTCAGAAGGTACAGGTTCCTACGATCGTGGTGATAAATTTCGGTTTTACAGAGACATTGATAGTTTAAGAGAATATATCTTGGTTAATTCTATTAATGTAGGAATAGAAATATTTAGAAGAACCGAAGATAACCATTGGTTACTTGCGGAAGATGCTTATCAACTTTCAGATTCTATCAGGATCCAATCCATTGATGCCGTTTTACAATTGTCAGATTTATATGAAGGAACTGACAATGTAAAAGAAGGATGGAGTAGTCCCGAAGAGTAATTTTTCTATATTTGCCCTTTAAACAATAAGGGGCAGCTTGCTCCGTTTATTGTCAAGGTTGTTTTTATACCGACTTGATCTCATTTACATTAGCATAACCATTCACTTTTCACCATTCATATGATGCTTCTACAAGCACTTGCTGACTCTACTTTGGCTGCACCTGCCGCTGCGCAGGGACTATCTGTTATTGACCTTCTTAGGAAAAGGGGGAGTGGTAATGATCCCGCTGGGGCTGCTTTTTGTTGCCACTTTATTTATTGATCATTGAACGTTATCTGGGCATTGGCTCAAACGGAAATATTGATTCTCAGTTTGTAGATAATGTTAAAGATTTTATCCAGCAGGGAAATTTGAAATCAGCCGAGTCGTCGTGTCGTAACCAGCGCAATGCGGCGGGAAGAATTTTCGAACGTGCCATTGGCCGTATTGGTTATCCGATTAAGGACATTGAAACTTCAATCGAAACATGCCAGCCAGATCGAAATTCAGCGTATGGAAGGTAATCTGGGCTTATCTTGGGGTAATCGCAGGTATTGCGCCCATGCTTGGGTTTGTGGGTACGATTTCCGGGATTATCCGTATTTTCTATGATATTTCGATGTCAGTAATGATTTCAATATCAGTACAATTGCGAGTGGTATGTATGAGAAAATGATTACGTCCGGTTCAGGTTTGATCATTGGTTTGCTTGCCTATGCAGGTTATCACTTGTTGAACATGAAGATTGACCGTTTTGCATTGAGACTTCAGGTGGCTGCGTCAGATTTCCTTGACGTACTTCAAAAACCGGTTTCGTCGAAATAATAGTCCGGAATGAGTCTCTCATTAATCTCATTTACCCATTGATACTTAAAATATGAAAATACGTCGAAAGAGCAGGTTTGCCCCTGAGGTGTTTACAAGCTCACTCAGCGATATTATGTTTTTCCTGATGTTGTTCTTTTTGATCATTTCCACAATGTCAAATCCGAACGTCATCAAACTGATGCTTGCCCAAAGCATCAGCTACACAGCAGATGTACAAAAAACAGATTACCTTGTCTATTGACGATAAAAAGGTTTATTATATTGATAAAGAACCAATTCCATTCGATCAGTTGGAAACACAGCTGCAAACTTTATTTGCCGGTGTTGAAGAGCGAACAATTGTGCTTCGTGTAGATAAAAATCTTGCCGTTCAGGATCTTGTTGATGTGCTTGAAGTAGGAGCGAAACAAGATATAAAAATGGTAATGGCTACTGCAAAGTAGGAATAGTAATAATGCTGATTAATTTCCAGTGTAGCCGCAGAGCGGCGTAATATTTGTAGAAATATAAATTGATATAATGTCTTTAAGGTGCAGCGCACCGAAATAATCAGTTCAAAAGAAAAGCTCTGAAATCATGACCGATTTCAGAGCTTTTCTTTTTTGTATTGAAAATTAAATTTATAATTCTGCGCTCAAATATATCTTTTCAACAATATCCTGTAAAACAGCACCTTCTTCACCCAGACAAATATTCGTTTGTTTTCCTGAAATAGCATCAATAAAAGCAGTCGTATTTTTAAGTTGTGTATCCGTTTCTTCCAGAAAAGGGAACTGGATATCCGCCAGTTCACCGGCCACTTCTGTATGCAAGTGAAAATGGATTTAAAACAGCTCCGGCCTTACTGCCAAAAACTTCCAGATTAATGATTTCTTCTTCTTTTTGATTTAAAGCAAAAGAACAGGAAAGTGCAATACTTTTATTGTTTGGAAAAGTCAGGTAAGCAAAACAAGCATCATCAACATCAAACTTGGCCGGATCCCATTGTCCTTTTAAACCTTTGCCGCCGGTTTTACCTATGAAATCATAAATATTACCAACCACTTTATCTGGCATCTGATAATCCATCATTCCCAAGGCCAAATCCAGAATATGTACGCCAAGATCAATTAATGCACCACCGCCTTGTATGGTTTTATTGGTAAAATTTCCCCAGCCAGGAATTCCTCTCCGGCGCAGATAATTGGCTTTGATATGATAAACTTCTCCTAATTGTCCTTCATTCAGACATTTTTTCAAAAGCAGATATTCAGAAGTTTGTCGGCGCTGGAAATTATAAGCTAATACTTTCCTTTTTCCTTGGCCAGATCAGCCATTTCCCGCGCTTGTGCGGCCGTCATTGCCGGCGGCTTTTCACATAATACGTGACAACCATTTTTAAGTGCCTGCATCGTATAATCATAATGCAGATTATTTGGCGTGCAATTAATGACAAGATCCAGATCGTATTCGGAAAACATTGTTTCAAGATTATCAAAAGCACCCGGAATAGCATGCTGATCAGCCATTGCCGGGTTTTGTTAATATCGCGTCCACAAACGGCAACAATTTCAACCTGATCAGATAACTTTTTTAACGCGGGAATATGATTTTGATCCGCAATATGGCCACCACCAATAATTGCGGCTTTAAGAAGTGACATGCAAAGCTGATTTAAAAGTGTCTGCAAAAATATTGAAATGAAAATGATTTCAGGCTTTTAGCGCAAAAATGCCTCATGATAATTTTCATGAGGCATTAATAACATTCCATCAGGATCAATCTTCTGTAATATCTTTTGATTTTATTTTTCAGCTGGTTTGTAGATTCTCAATTGAATAGCCGGAATCTTTACCTCAGGCTTTTTATCGTCCGAAAAATCAAATGCCTTTGTGAAAAGCTTGTCCTGTTGCAGCCAATGCCGGCACTTCTGGCATTTTATAATTAGAATAGTAACGGTTTTTACTATTTTGATTGTTAGCTGGATAGCTACCCTGATATCTTTCTTTTGCTGCAACTTCACGTTTTACATTGAAGCGGATTGAAAGCGTATATTCCATGGAAACAGGACGCCCGTTTTGCCTTGCAGGCTCCCATCTTGGCATGTTTAATACCAAACGAACTGCTTCATCATCGATTCCCCAGCCAATTTCTTTGACAACTTTCGGTTTGCGAATATCACCGTTGCTGTTAACTGTAAAGGAAACCAGCGCAATGCCACCAACGCTCACACGCAATGCCTCCTCGGGATATCTGATATTACTTTGAATATAATTTGATAAAGCTTTTTCTCCGCCTGGAAATTGTGGTTTCTGCTCTTTAACTGAAGACAGGCTCTCAGCGATTTCTTTCTCCTTTTTTCGCTCGTCTCAGATTTTATTAACATCCTGATAAGCTGTAAATTCCGGTCCTTTTAACTCGTTTTGTCCATTTTTAAAGGTCATTTTATACTTTGTTTTTCCTTTTTCAACAACCAAAATTTGTGGAACATAACTGACATGACTTACAACTAAAACTCCACCAACATCAACATTTGTCATTTTGAAATGGCCTAACGGATCAGTGGTAACGGAAACATTTCTTTCCGGATCAAAAATATTAACCTCGGCAATTCCCAATCCAGATTCTTTTAAAATATCACCTTCGATATTAATTTTAACTTTTCCAGTATCAGATTTTTGAGGTCGTCATGGTTAATTCTGTCGGCTGAGGCTATATTTTCATTAAGCTCAGTTTCACTATATGAATTAACAGCTGCCGTAGTTTTTACTTCTTCCGGGACGGTTAATTTTTCTCTTGCAGCTGTCATCAGCACAGCGAAAAGCAGAACGGGGACAATCATCAGATATTTTCCCAATGACCAGCGGGAATTACGATTTTTATAGATCATTTTGATTCTGCTTTTTAGGGTTGAAGAATTGAAAAAATGATTGGTAAGTAATGTTACAGGGACGGCAAGAGAATAGGAGACAAGAAATCTTGCATAATGATCACGATTGGGCGCGGCTTCATCAGCCAGAAATTCATGAACTTCCTGTAATGAGATCTTATAAAACCAGATTACCGGATTAAACCAGAAAACTACTTTGATGATTTCAATAAATAAAATATCAAGACTATGCCGTTGCTGGATATGAACCATTTCGTGTCTTAAAATCGGATCAGGATTATTTTCATAATCATAACGATTTAAAACGAGCCATTTTAGAAATGAAAAGGAACCGGTTTTGTTATCAGAAAGTAAGATCAAATTATAATCTGACTGCGGTATTAAATCACCCTGCGATATAATCTGGCTGCAGATCCCAAAAACTTTTAACCAGTTTTTTCAACATAAAAAATGAACCAATGGCGGTAAAAAACCATATCCATTGCATCCAGTCAAAAGTTTCAGGAACAGAATATTCAGTTACTGTTGAAAAAGGAACTGAGGCTACTGCATCAACAGTGTAAAACAAAGTTGGTGCAGCAGCTTGCTCCGTTTCAGGAATACTGATTATTGGTAATAAAAATGAGATGAGTAGTGAGCCGATAAGATAAGCACGATTCCAGACAAAAAATGTGTGTTTTCGGAAAAGCAGCCAATAGCAGGCATAAAAAAGAATCCAGTAAATATTTACTTTCCCGAAATAAAGCAAGGTTTCCATGGCTTAGTTTTTCTTTGATTTGACAACATAAACCAGCATTTTCCCCTTTGTACCATTCACAAAAAATGTTGTTTCGTCTCTGAAAGCGGGTAAGGATTTAATATCCTTCGGCTTCATTTTTTTTAGCCAGTCAGGTTCTTTGTTATTATTTTCCTCCTTTGCAATAGTATAATCCTTTGGGAAAATACTATCAGCAGATTTATATTTAGACATTCCTTTATCCAGAACCATTTGGACGTCATAGACAGCTGTTTTTATATTAGCTACCTTGGCGATTTTTCCGTCAGTATAATTTTTTGAATTCAGGCCTACATTAAATTCTGGTATTGCTTGTGCAGGTAGACTAGTTTCTGTTAATCTTATTTAGTCCATACTTACGGTTTCTGTTTTCTGTAAATTTATGGTCAAAAGTTTTTCGAGTTATAGCACTGTCCCTGGCGTTTTTCCTTATCAGCTTCCATTGTAAATGAAATATTTAAATTATACTGCACCGCAATCGCTCGTCCGCCTTGTTTGCCGGGTTGCCAGCGAGGCATCTTTAACACAACACGCAATGCTTCTTCATCCAAACCATATCCCATTTTCTCAATGACTTTCGGATTTCTGATATATCCTTTGTCGTTAATAGTAAAGGAAACCGTGACATCGCCTTGCACTTTATCACTGGCGGCTTCGGCAGGATAAACAACATTTTTTGAAAGGAATTCGACTGAGTTGTGCTTCTCCGCCGGGAAACTCAGGCAATTGTTCTATTACGGACATTGCAGTGTTTCCGGAAACAGGTGCTGATGAAGAATTACTTCCTGATTTGTTTGAAAGATCTGGTGTGACGACAATCTTGCCAAGCGTATTTTCTTTTTTTCGCAGCGTGATAAAATCCTGTCGGGTACTTTTTACGTCAAGTAAAATGGATTCATAATTAATATGAGAAATCACTAAACTGTCTTTTATATAAACGCCCGAAATTTCAAACTTTCCATACATATCAGTTAATGTACCGGCGTTTTTACCTTTTACAACAACACTAGCCGATTCTATCGCATCTCCGTTTTCATCACTAACGATACCCGTTACACTAATTTCTTTAGACGATAGTATTTTAAAATTATTACGTTCAATCGCTGTCAACAATCTTTCTCGCGCAGCCGTCAGCATTACTACCATACCAATGACTGGAAAAATCATCAGATATTTTCCCAAAGCCCACTGAGAATTTCGGTTTTTATAAATCATCTGAATACGGCTTTTCAATAAGGAAGAATTGAAAAAATGATTTGTTAACGAGGCAATCGGAGCGTTTAAAGCATAGGCCACCAAAAATCTGGCATACTGATCACGGTTTGGTACTTCTTCGTCGGCCAGATATTCATGCACTTCCTGCAAGGATCTTTTGTAAAACCACAGCACCGGATTAAACCAGAAACCGACTTTTAGTATTTCAATCAAAAGAATATCCAGACTATGCAATTGTCGGATGTGAACAGATTCGTGGCGTAAGATCGGATCGAAATTTAATTCGTAATCAGCAAAATTGATAACCAGCCATTTCAAAAAGGAAAATGAACCGATTTCATTATGTGGTAATAAAACCAGCGTATGATCTTCCAGTGGAATAGTTTCTCCCTGTTTTATCAGTTTGAAAAGGTCTTTGAATGCTTCCAGTAATTTGAATAACATCAACCCGCATCCAATAATTTGTATCGCCCAGACAAACTGTGTCCAATGGGTAACAATTTTTGTAGATTCTGGTCTGGAAACATAAACAGGAATTGTAGAAACTGCATAAACAGCTGTTGGAATTACCCGTGCATTATCCGGAAAATGGATAAAAGGTAATGCAAAAGAGATAATTAATGAGCCCAGTAAATAAAACCGGTTCCAGACAAAAAAAGTGTGTTTCCGAAACAGCAGCCAGTAACAGGCGTAAAATAAAATCCAGTAAACATTAACCTTTCCGAAGTAGATCAATAAGTCCATTTTAGATCTTTTTAGTCGTTATTGAAATAACTCCGTGGCTTCCTTTTTCCCCATAAGCATCGATTGCTTTTTGACCTTTAAGAACATTTATAGATTGATTTTATCTGGATCAATATTCTTTAACATATCTGATCTTTCTGCAATTTTTCCATCAATGACTAACAAGGGATCGGGATTAGTGGCAGTGAACGGTAATCTTAATTTTTGGAGAAAATTCTTTAACACTACCTGATTCATGCCGTAAGTATTCTCTCAGATTCTTTCGGTTTTTGTATTGTTTGTTGTCAATAAGAGAAGTTTTCTTTGAATCTTCCAACTGAAAATTTATTGGCAAATTATATTTCACGTTGACCGGTACTCCATTCTGTTTTCGCAGGTTTCCATTTTGGGAAAAGTTTTAAAACTCTGATCGCTTCTGCATCACAACCATATCCAATTCCTTTTAAAATCATAATATCTTCCGTTTCACCGGTTTCTGTTACAACGAAAGAAAGAAAAACACGTCCCTGAACATTGGCCTTAGAAGCGGTTTCAGGATATTTGATATGTTGTCCCAAAAATTCCCACATAGCTTCGGTTCCACCTGGAAATTCTGGCTGTTCTTCAACTACTGTATAAACTTTTCTATCATTCAGATTCTTCTCAATCTCATTTTTTAAAGGTTCTGTTTTTCTATCGGCTCCAACTTTTTCACTTGCTACCGAGTTCATTTTTTTCTTTACGCTCACAACCTGCAACAAATACTGCAACGGTAGTAATTATAGTTGCGGCAAGAAGGTAAGTGCTCAACAACCATTTCGAACTGCGATTTTTGTAGATCATCTGAATTCGGGTTTTAATTTGAGATGGTTTATAGAAATGATTGGTAAGCGAAACGATTGGCGCATTTAAGGCGTAGGAAACGAGGAAAGTTGCATAGTTTTCCCTGTTAGGTGCTTCATAATCCGCCAGGAATTCGTGCACTTCCTGTAATGATTTTTTGTAAAGAAATAGTAGTGGATTGAACCAGAAAATAATTTTCAACAATTCTACCAGCAAAATATCCACGCTATGCCACTGCTGCATATGAACCATTTCGTGTCGTAAAATGGGATCGAAATGATTTTCATAATCATTCCGGTTTACAACAATCCATTTTAAAAATGAAAAAGAACCAATACGGTTTGAATCAATTAAAATGATCTTGCAGTCTTCCAATTCAATCAATTCTCCATCGGTGAGAAACTGGTTGAGCTGGCGGATATTGATAAATAATTTGAAAGCCATAAACAACGCTCCCAAAGTATAAATTGACCATATTAGCATGCGCCCAGGTAATTAAGGGAAGTTTTTCAACTGGTGTTGAACTGACCGTGAAATTCGGATTTGAACTGAATAAGTTATTGAAATAACCGGCGCAGATTCAGGATAAATAATGAAAGGAAGCGCAAAAGATACCAGCAGAGAACTGATCAGGTAAATTCGGTTCCAAACGAAAAAAGTTTGATGACGAAGCAACAACTGGTAACAAGCATAAAACAGCGTCCAGTATAAGCTTACTTTGGCAACATAAATCAAAATTTCCATGGCTAACGGATGATTGATTGTTTAAGATTCGCTTTTGTGATCGTTGATCAGTTTCATAATTTCATCCAGATCCTTCGTTTTTAAGTCATTATCTTTCACGAAAAAGGAAACCAGATTTGGCAAAGAATTGTCGAAATAATTAACCATAAGCTGCTGCATTTCATGACGTTTGTATTCTTCCTCGGTGATCAACGGAAAATATTCATGCGTTTTTCCATAAGCCGTATAACCAACAACTTCTTTCTTTTCCAGAATACGAATTATAGTTGAAACCGTGTTATATGCAGGTTTTGGTTCAGGCATTTCAGCAAGTATATCTTTTACAAAGGCCTTTTTTAATTGCCAGAGTATTCGCATGATTTCTTCTTCTGCCCGTGTTAATGTTCTTACTTCCATGTTTTCAATTTTTGTAGTATTATTATTTAATAGTGGGTTTTCAAATGTAAGACTATCTAATTAGTTTTACAACTATTTTATTAGTTATTATTTAAATAAAAAAAACGACAAGAATAGATCGAGTCGTTTAAAATTTATTAAATTGTGGATTTCAGGCAAATTCAGAGCCTTTCTCTTTCAAGTATTCTCCAAGATTACAAGTAATTCCATCCAGAATTTCAACATCATAATTCCAGTCATAAGTTTGCCAATCAGCACTAGCCGTTGCAATCATCACTTTTTTAGATTCTGTTAAGAACCAAATTACTTTTTCTGCGCCAAATTCTAAAAGCTTTTTTGTTTTTATTGAGATGTAAGTTGTTTCACTAATGCCATCTTCAAGCGCAATATCAATATCTACTTCAATCGAAATTTTTGGAGGAACATCAGCATACTTTTTATTGATTTTCTGAATTTTAAGAAGCTGACTATCAAAAATCAACAAATCTCCGGCAAGATTATTTCCTTTATCAATATGTAGACCTGCTTCATTTGTTAGAATCGTATACTTACTGTCGTCAATTTGTTTACCGATCCAGATAGTAAGATAGGTGATCAGAAAAGCCTGCAAAGAACTCGAACCCATAATGTCTTCAACATTTTTTGTTTTGGCCAAAACCTCACGGTAACCTTTTCTATATAAAGGTTTACCGTCAATTATTTCATGGATCAAAACGCTGGGTATTTCGATATCAAAGTTTTTTGTCAAAACCTGATTCGGCTCCGATTGAAGCTATCATAATACTTATTTGTTATGCAAATTGTGAACCTTCATTCGCAAGATATTCACCTACATTACAGACAATTCCATCAAAAATTTCAACTTCCTTATTCCAGTCAAATGCCCGCCATTCTCCCTCAGTTGTTGCGATCATCACCTTTTTCGATTCTGTCAAAAACCAGATTACTTTTTCTGCGCCAAATTCCAGCAGCTTTTTGGTTTTTATTGAGATGTAAGCCGTTTCTGTGAATTCTTCGAGTTCGATATCCAAATCGATTTCAATAGAAATTTTTGGCGGAACATTGGAATAATGCTTGTTGATTTTATCAATTGTCAAAACATTTTTATCGAAAATAAGAATATCGCCTGCAAGATTATTTCTTCTGTCCAGATGCATTCCTGCTTCGTTAGTTGCGATAAGATATTTTGTTCTGTTGATTTCAGGATAAAGAATACCCAAGAATATAATCAATAATAAAAAACTGTAATGAACTCGAACCCATAATATCTTCAATCTTTTTCGTTTTGGCCAACACCTCACGGTAACCTTTTCTGTACAAAGGTTTACCGTCAATTATTTCATGGATCAAAACGCTGGGTATTTCATTGGCAGAAATTTCTGTCGAAATTCTGCCCGGACCTGGTGAAGCTATCATAGTCATTCGATTTGCTATATTCAAATATAAAAATATGCTTTGACAATTCCTTGATATGCTTAGTAATAAGCGAATTATGATTATGGCTTATTTGAAAATTTTTTGTTTCAACACAAAACAAAAAAAGCAGTGGAATCAAATTCCACTGCTCTATATAAATATCAACATTGAAGTTTATTCTACAACGCTCAATTTTACAGCATTTGTTTTGCGCTGATTTGAAACCGGCATGCTTAATGTATTGATGAAAACATCACCTTTTTTCAACTCACCTTTTTCAATAAGGAAAAGTTTGATGTCTTCAATCAAGATCATCCGTCGAAGCATCCTGATCTTTATCGTAATAATATACTTTTGTTCCCCAATAAAGCGCCAACTGTATTCATCAGCAGCTCTGTTCGAAGTAAATATCAGCAAACTTGCTTTTGGACGGTGATGTGAAAGACGGAAAGAAGTATATCCTGAACGTGTAACACCGATGATCGCAGCAGCATTAGTATCACGTGCCAAACGGCATGCGCTCATTACCACATTGTCATTCAGCTTATTTGCGCCTGGTTTTTCATTTACAAAAGCGTGGTGTTTGAAATAAACTGCTATTGTGAATTTTCTTCAACTTTTTCAATCGTACGGCGTCATGCGTTTCAACAGCCAGCAACGGATATTTTCCGGAAGCTGTTTCTGCACTAAGCATTACTGCATCAGCACCGTCAAGTACCGAGTTAGCAACGTCACTAATCTCTGCACGTGTTGCACGAGGACTTTCGATCATGCTTTCCAGCATTTGCGTAGCCACGATAACCGGTTTGCCTGCTTTGTTACATTTGTCAACGATCATTTTCTGGATCATCGGAACTTCTTCTGCCGGTAAGTTCAACACCCAAATCTCCACGGGCAACCATGATTGCATCCGCGCTTCAATGATTTCGTCAATATTTGCGATTGCCTCAGGTTTTTCAATTTTAGCGATCAAACGCGCAATTTTGCCTTTGTTAGCAATATATTCTTTTACTTTAATAATTTCAGAAGCAGTACGTACAAACGAAAGTGCTACCCATTCCACATTATGTTCAAGTCCGAAATCAAGATCTTCGTAATCTTTTGTCGTTACCGAAGGCATTGAAACGCGTGTATTTGGAAGGTTTACACCTTTTTTAGATTTCAGATAACCACCGTAAATCAACCTGAGTTACAACATCACTTCCGTCAATTCCGGTTACAAGAACTTCCAGTTTACCGTCATCCATCAAAATACGGTCACCGATTTTAACGTCATTGTACATGCCGTCGTAAGGAGTACTTACTTTTTCAGCAGTACCCAAAACTTCTGTGTTGGAAAGAATCAGTTTATTTCCAGCCTCGATCAATACACCATCTTTTTCAGCTACAAGTCCGATGCGGATTTTTGGTCCCTGCAAATCCTGTAAAATAGCAAGGTTTAATCCGAATTCTTCATTTATTTCGCGAATAGTATTAAGCCTGGCCAGGTGGTCTGCATGCGTACCATGAGAAAAATTTAGACGAAAAACATTTACGCCGGCTATTGCCAAAGCATGAAGCATTTCTTTTGTTTCTGATGTTGGGCCTACGGTAGCAACAATTTTGGTTTTCTTGGAAGACATAGAGTTAATTGCAGTATTATATGAATTTACTAAACACAATCCACATCAATGACGACCTGGACGCCTTTTATGGTTTTATCGGTTAGAATATCAATGACTTTTTCTTGTATAAACGACTTTGCCGCCTTAAAATTAATCTTTTCTCGTTCAAGTTTAATGAGAATGTCGAACAAAAACTGATTTCTTACTCTTTCAACCAACGGAGGCTCCGGTCCGAGTACCCGGCTTTGCGCCTAAATTGGCTGTTAATTTTTCTGCCAAAACTACTGCGGCACGTTTTGAAATCGCTTCGTCGATATGTTTTACAGTTATTTTTATCAACCGGGTAAACGGCGGATAATGATATTGTTCACGCTCCACAATTTCCGCATCATACATGCCGGTATAATCATTCTGAATAATCCTTTCCAGTATTTTCTGAGCCGGATTTGCTGTCTGAATCAAAACTTTTCCAGGTTTGTCGGCTCTTCTTCCTGCTCGTCCGCTTACCTGCGTAAGCATTTGAAAAGCACGTTCCGACGCTCTGAATTCCGGGAAAGTGAATAATTCTGTCGGCATCAAAAATACCAACCATACTTACATTATCAAAATCCAGTCCTTTGCTAACCATTTGTGTACCAACTAAAATATCAGTACCACCTTCTTCAAATTCCTGAATAATCTGCTGATAAGCATTTTTTGCACGTGTCGTATCCAGATCCATTCGCTGCACCCGTGCGTCCGGTAACATCAGATGTAATTCATCTTCAATTTTTTCCGTTCCGTAACCCATCGTTTTTACTTTCGGAGAGCCGCAAGCTCGGACAAGTTCTTGGCACTTCTTCCTTATGTCCGCAATAATGGCAGCGAAGTTCGCCGAGCTTTCATATGGTAAGTAAGGCTTACATCGCAATTGGCACATTCGGAAATCCAGCTGCATTCCTCACACTGCATGATAAGGAGAATAACCGCGGCGGTTCTGGAATAAAATCGTCTGTTCTTTATTATTTAAATTTGATTCGAGATGTTCCAGCAAAACGGATGAAAATTCATTTTTCATCTTTTTCTGCTTTTTTTCCTTTTTCGTGTCAATTAAAACAAAAGTAGGCAAAGCTGCATTACCAAATCGTTGTGTTATTTCAACCAATCCGTAACGACCGTTTCTGGCATGATAATAGCTTTCCAGTGATGGCGTTGCGGAGCCTAGAAGCGTTTTTGCCTTTATGCATGTAAGCCATAATTACGGCTACATCACGTGCGTGGTAGCGTGGAGCCGGATCATGTTGTTTGTAGGAAGTTTCATGCTCCTCGTCCACAATGATCAGTCCAAGATTATCAAAAGGCAAAAATATCGCAGAACGAACGCCGACTACAAACTGGAATTTTCCATCCAGAATTCCTTTCCAGACTTCAACACGTTCATTATCTGAAAATTTGGAATGATAAATGCCCATCGCATCACCAAAAACTTTTCGTAAGCCGGACAACGATCTGCGTTGTCAAAGCAATTTCAGGTAACAGAAACAAAACCTGCGATCCGCTTTCCATCGCCTGTTTGATCAGTTCAATATAAACTTCCGTTTTTCCGCTTCCGGTAATTCCGTGCAAAAGCACAACTTCCTTTTCTGAAAAAGCTTCATGGATTTCCTTGAAAGCCGTTTGTTGAGATTCTGTCAAATTAACAACTGCCGGCGGACCAAGCGGAATATCGGCAAATCGGGAAACGATGATATCAAATTGTTCAAAAACTCCTTTTTTAATCAAGAGTTTGTAAAGCAGAATCCGATAAGCCATCGTCCTGTGAAAAGATTGATTTATCTAAGTCCTTTTTGATTCAGATCTGCGATGGTTATAAACCGGAACGTGGCTTAAATAACGCATCAGAATATCCTGCTGTTTCGGAATTTTATCAAGCGAAGAAGTCAATTCTACCAAAGATTTTTCAGAAACGAAGGCAGAAGTCAGCCGTATTTTCTTGACAACTTTTGGCTTGTACTTTTCTTTAACTTCTTCAAAAAGAATAATAGCACGTTTCCCAACCAATGATTTTATAACGGCTGTAATATTGGTCTGGTTGACCATCCTGGCTCACTTCTTCATAAGAAAGCGTAGCATGTTTTTTTATCTCATCCAGAATAAACCGTTCCTGATCCGTTAGTAATTCTTCGTAATCAAATTCAGGATTATGCTGGATCCTTGACTGACTTGTAATTTTCAATCCGGCCGGCAGTGCAACATTTAATACTTCGCCAATATTACACAGATAATATTCTGAAATCCAGTTGAAAAGTTCGAGTTGCTTGGTTGTAATAATGGGTTCATCATCAAGCAATTCAAGAATATATTTTGCCTGATAAATTGCCGGAGGATTGGAATGAATATGGGCAACAACGGCTGTGATCACCCGGTTTTTCCCAAACTGTACAATCACCCGCGCACCTACCTTAATCATCTCAGCCATAATCCGCGGAACTCTGTATGTAAAGAGCCTGGGAACAGGTACAGGAAGAATCAAATCGGCGAATAAGGTAATTTCGTCCTCAAAAAGGGAGGTCATTGGCAAAATCTGGTTTACTTACTTTTAAAAAAGGGTAAAAGATCCTTCTGATCAATTTTTCTAACATCAAAAAAGACATTGTTCAAATGATCAAAGTCAGAATCAGTAGTAATCAATTGAAGCCCTAAGAGTGCAGCAAGGGAAGCAATCCAAAGATCATTCTTCCCCATATTTCTTGGTGTGGCAAAAGGATAGGTTTTAAATGCAGGATTAGCTATTTGCGAATAAGCATCTATTTCAGTGTAAATATTGACATTAAAATTACTGACATCAACAATATTGACCTGGTCTAAAAAGATATTAAGTAAATCCCTTCTTTTACTTCCCCAATTGTTTTGCAATGCTATGGATTTAATTTCTGCTTCTGAAACAACGGAAACATATAAAGGTAAGTTCTCGGGATTAAGAAAGTTGATTATACCGTATCCGTCAGAAGCTCTTATAACCGCAAGAATTATATTTGTATCAAATAGAAGATTCATTACTTGGTAGTATCAAGCTGGGCCATTAATTTTTCCCATTCTTCTGATGTAAATGGTTCGGCGGATTCAGCATTTCTAAGTGCACTAACTAATGTTTCGTTATTTTTCCCAGTCTTTCTACCAAAAGCGGTAGCACCTCCCGAAGCCAGAATTTCTTCAGGAGAATGTGAAGTATGTGTTTTAAACAAACTGGTTTTATTAGAATTTAAATTGGTTTTCATAGTGATGCCTTTTATAAATTCAAATATACAAAATAATAACTTGGAGCTATGAAGTACGGGAATCAGCTACTAATCTTCAATCTCTTATTAATGTTTTTTTGGTAATCTACTTGTATGACGAATATGCAGAATTCGAATTTCTGTTGTTTTAACCCGGAATGAAATACGATATCTTTCAAATTCAAAAGCACGGAAGCTGCCGTCATTATTGATTTTAAATCGATCTAATGATTGATGTTGAAAAGTTTCCGGTAAAAACCGAATTTTGTTTAGAATCTCTTTTTCAACTTTTTCCGCATATTCCTGAAACTCATTTTCTTCAATAAACTGAATGATGTCAAGTAATTGTTTAATCGCCGACTTATTCCACTTGATTTCCATTAAATAGATTGTCGTCTTTTTTCAAAAAATAACTCTACATCATTCTGATTTACAAAATTTCCATTTTCAATTTCGGAATCCGCCTTATCCAGTGACTGATTATATTCAGATATGAAGTTTTTAGAAATTTGTTCGTCTTCCTCAAACTCCGTCGTATACTCAACAGCCAGACTATCTAAAAAAGCCAGAATAACTTTTTCTTCCTGCTCATTTCGTGTATTTACTAAAATACTCATATGACCAATGTTAGTGAATTAGAAAATTCAATATTGCACCAGTTACTGGTAACCAAATTTACATCTTTGAATTCAACAGAACTATTTCTTTTAAAGTTTTATTGGATAGCCCCGACTTCCAAAACATTAGAATTTTCCCAATTAACCATCGCATTAAACAACCTGATATGACTATACTTAGTAATATTTTTTTCCAAAATTACTGCCTCCTGGATAATTCCGGAATCTAAAAGAAATGCTCTTTGTGTACCTGGTAATAACGGCGTATTTGGCGTAAACCATTTACCATCTTTCAAAAATGCAACATTACAATATAACGTATCAGTAACCATTCCATTTTTGACGATCAGAATTTCTTCTGCATTACCGCGCTTTTCATAAAGATTATTTAACAAAGCCCGGTCATTGTATTTGTAAGAATAATCTATTGTATCGTCGTAAACGCGTTGGATTTTTTTGATCGTTCGAAAATGATACGGTTCCCATTTTATATTATCAACATCTTCTGAATACGCTAATCTGCATTTATGAGGCTTATCGGTAACGTAATCAGGAATTATTAATAAATCTGATAAATTCCATGAATCCGTAAAACCAAATAATTCCGTTCTGGTTTTATTCAGACGCGCTTCGTGATAAGATAGATTAATAAGCTGACGATTTTTAACGCAAATCGTTTCAAAGCATAATGGAAGGGACATGGGCAAATGGTAGGTAAACTTTATCAATTAATTCCCGGTATTCACTTTTTGCATCGCTTTTAGCCGTAATTCCGCCTCCGCTTTTGAAAACAAATTTTCCATTCTGATTTTCTATATATCGGATCATGACAGCACTTTCAAAATTTTCCCCGTCGAAATATCCCATCACGCCTGTGTAATATCCTCGCTCATAGCCTTCTGCATCTTTTATTATTTTCAAAGTGCTGGGTTTGGGTGCGCCGCTGATTGAGCCGGCAGGAAGTAGTTTTAGTAATAAATCTCCAAATTCACCATTAAATTCTTCGGGTAAAATTCCTGCGATTTCAGAGCTTACCTGCAAGAGTGTTTTCTGATTCGTTTCAATGGATTCGATATAACGATAACGTTCAACCCAAACTTTATCTGCGACAATACTGATATCATTTCTGATCAGATCAACAATTGTGGCATGCTCCGCAGCTTCTTTTGGATCAGATAAAATCACTTTTTCAGCATTTGGAAAAGATGCGTCGATCGTTCCTTTCATCGGGAAAGATGAAATTTTGTTTCCTTTTATTTTGATAAAAATTTCCGGTGAAAAACAGACGAACTCATCTTTTAACCAAAATCGGTAAGGTGTGTTACTATGTTGAAAAATATCTTTTAAACTGAGATTCGTTTCAATCGGTGTCGGAACCGAAAGATTAACAAGAAAAGAATTTCCGGCTTTAAGGTTTTTGACAACGTGATTAAATCTATTTTGATAAGCTTCAAACGAAATAGGAGTTTTCCTAAAATGGAAATCGGGCAGAGGTTCGTTTATATTATTCTTTGAATGGTTGGTAAATCCGTTAAAATCAAATAAAACTTCCGACGGTTCCACTTCATCCAAACGCAAGGCAACTGGTTTTTTTAATAAAAAGTCAATAAGAAAGACAAACGGAATTTTCCGTTTCCCCCATTCATTGAGGTTTTTTGAGAAATTTTGTATCGTGTTTGTCAATGGGAAAATAGTAATTACAACAGATACTTTTAACAGTCTGCAAATTTACAAAGTTCAGAAACCAATCGTTTAAATAAAGAGTTAGATTTAATAGAAGGATTTAGGAAAATAGCCGGTTTAATCGTTTTGGCTGTAATCTGTGTAAATTTACTATCGAATGCCGAAAGCCAACGGCTGACAGCAATTCCAACCAAGATTTCGAAACCAGACTCATGCATATTCACGACGTTATCATTATAGGCGGAGGTCCGTGCGGACTTGCCATGGCGATTGAAGCAACCAAAAATGGTCTTGACCATTTGATACTTGAAAAAGGAAATATCACAGAATCCATCCGAAATTATCCACGTCGGATGCGTTTTTTTTCAACGGCTGAAAACATAGAAATAGGAGGGATTCCTTTTGCCATTTCGGAAGTAAAAGCCAACAGAAATGAAGCGTTGCAGTATTATCGGAAAGTTGCTGGATACTACAATCTTAATTTTAAGCTTTTTGTAGATGTTGAACGCACCGAGAAACAAGCTGACGGAACATTTCTTGTTTATGCGAATGATGGCCAGATTTTTCAGTCTAAGACTGTGGTTCTGGCGACTGGTTATTTCGATGTTCCTCGCAAGCTGAATGTTCCGGGAGAAGATTTGCCGAATGTTTCTCATTATTATGATGAGCCGTTTAAGTATTCTTACACCAATGTAGTTTTGGTGGGCGGTTCCAATTCTTCTGTTGAAGCAGCGTTGGAATTATATCGTCACGATGCACACGTAACGATTGTGCATAAAGAAGCCGATTTTCGCACCAAAGTAAAATACTGGCTCGTTCCGGACGTGAAAAATCGTGTGAAAGAAGGGAAAATTCATACGCGTTTCAATAGCATTACCAAAGCAATTGAGCCTGGAAGAATTCAGATTGAAAATATTGAAACCGGCGAACTGGAATGGCTGCCGGCTGATTTTGTTTTCTTGCTGGTAGGTTATTTGCCGGACGAACATTTATTATTCCGCTGCGGTATTGTGCTTGATCCGCAAACAAAGGTTCCAACTTTCGATCCTGAAACTTTTGAAACCAATGTTCCAGGTCTTTATTTATGTGGAACGGTTATGGCTGGTGTTTTTACAGAAAAAATATTTATTGAAAACGGCCGTGATCATGCCGCAGCAATTGCTGATCATTTGATGGGACGCGAAGTGAGGAAGGTGAAGGAATTGATCGACAGGATTTAAGTATTGAGATAATCGTTTTAAATGATTGATTAATAATGAGATTGTTATATTTTTGAATGTAAAAGATAGCTATTATGCAAACAGTAACAATTGATATTATTAATACCAAAGCGGTAAAATTATTACAGGATTTGGAAGAATTGGATCTTATACATATTCACAAAGACAATGCTCAGTCTGCTGAAAATAGAAACTGCATTCCTAATTACAAAGGTGCAATGACGAAACAGCCCTTGGATGTAATTGAAAATCAGTTGGACGAATTACGTAACGGATGGGAATGAGTTATCTCTGGGACACAAATATTGCCATATATTTTTTACAGCAGCAATTCTCGCCAGAAGCGGAAAAATTTGTTGATGATTTGGTGAAAATAGAAAAACCAGTTATATCTGTTATAACTGAAATTGAGCTTCTTTGCTGGAAAACAGTTAACGAAAGTGATTTACAGGTTTTACAGAATTTTATTAGCGAAACAAAAGTAATAGAGTTAGATAAAGGCATTAAACTCAAAACTGCGAATATTAGAAAAAATTATCGAATTAAGTTACCAGATGCCATAATCGCTGCTACTGCCTTTGTTTATGATCTATCGTTGATTACCCATAATTACAAAGATTTTGAAAATATAAGTGGGTTGAGGATTGTTGATCCGTATAGAAATTAATTTAGCCCCGATTTTCATTAATGAAGTTCGGGGCTAATATTATATTATTGATCCGCAAACACCAATCTCTTCCTCTTTTTCTTCCTCGAAATCTTCTCAATTTTCCCAATCAATCCTTTGCCTCCAACAGCATAACCCACATTTCCTGCAAAGCTTACTGCGTGAAAAGGTTCGGTACCAACCGGCATCCAGGTTTTTCCCTGATTAACAGAAGAACTGCTTCCTGACGGGCCAACGGCAACCAATGCAACATCATCTGAGCGAATTTGAGTATCACCGTTCCAGGTTGAATAATGTTTGTGATAGATTGAAACGGCTTCTTTTAATCCAAGAGGTTTAGTACTCGTGCCAAATTTCCAGGTTACACCACCGTCGTTGGTTAACAAAACATTTCTGGTTGTGTCAGAAATATTTTTATAGTCACCACCTACTGCAATTCCATCTTTTTTTGACCAAAAGTGCAAGCCAAAAATACCGCTTGTAGGTCCGGCTGGCATTGGCGTTTCTGATACTTGCCAGTGACGACCAAAATCTTCTGACCTGAAGACACGGGCCATTTTACCTCCTCCGGTTCCGATAAAAACTTTATCCTTTCCGACTGCGAGAATAGAAGTTCCGCTTGCAGCAAATGATGCTTCGCCAGGTTGTCCTTCCGGGCGGTTTTCCAAAGGTAATTCCTGCCAGGTTTTTCCTCCGTCTTCGGTCGTCAGCATAAATAATCTGCCGTTTAAAGGATCTCCCAGGCATATTCCCTGGTTTTTATTCCAGAAATCGATACCATCCAAAAATACCCCGGTTTGTGTAGATTGGTACACAAGATTCCAGGTTTCTCCTCCGTCTTCGGTACGGTAGATCTTTGCTCTTCCGGTTTCCGCCAATCCGGCACTCATAGCAACGGCTGTTTCACGACCAAATGCATGGATATCGCGAAAATCCAGTGAATCAGCACCGGGAACTTTCATGACCGACCAGCTTTTTCCTCCATTAACGGTTCGTAAAACAGTTCCGGACGATCCTCCAATCCAGCAGGTAGTAGGTGTCACGGCATGTACGCCACGCATATTGACTACCGTTTTTATCGACAATATGTCCCATTGGGCATATCCATTTGTAGAAGTTAGGAATAAAGCTGATAGAATTATCAGAAAAAATGCGAAATGATGAGCAAGTAGTAGGTTAGATCGATTTTTTGGCACGGTATTTGAGTCAATTTAGTTAACTATGTATTTTACATCACACAAATAAAATTTGTTATGAACAAGAATCAAAAATATCTAATAGGAACGCTAAGCGCTTTGGTAGCGGGTGTTGCAATTGGTTTGTTAGTTGCTCCAAAGAATGGGAAAGATACGCGTAAGCTAATTAAAAGTAAAGCTTATGATTTAGGCGACACTGTAAAAAGTAAAGCTGGTGATCTTGGCGGAACAGCGAAAGATACATACGAAAAGAGCCTCGAAGAGCTTGCAGTATTAGCTGACAAATTGAAAGAAGGGTTCTTGAAAAATGTAAATGTGGCAAAAGATAAAGCCAGCTCAGTAGCAGATAACGTTAACGATAAAGTTAGAAGTGTTGTGAATCACAATGCTTAATTAACTTATTGTTAGTAACATATATAGGCCGATTCAATTGAATCGGCCTTTTTTATACTTAAAAATATCACTTTGAAATAAAGATTAGCCAATTACACTTCCCAGTTCTTTTGCAGCTGCCATACTGATTCCTTTGTAGAAAATATATTCGTTCATGAGCTCATTTTCCTGATCTTCGGTCTTTGCTTTTTTTAATTCTTCCATACAAATTTTCATCTTTTCTTCAATAAAAGCCTTTTTCAAGCGAAGAATATTGATGAAACTGCTTTTATCCAGCATATCGACTTCTGATGGAACATATATTTCAAATTTTTCCGTCCAAAGCGTACTCAATTCATATTTATTAGTAAGCCAGCCAATCGTAAGATTTCGGATTTCTGATTCGTGATGGTTTTGAAAATATTCTGTCTGCAAAACAACTTCGCGACTATGATTTTCACGGAACAAAGTTAAGAGGTGACTAAAGACCGGATCTTTAAAATCAATTCCCTGAATTTCACCCAAAACATAAGCGCAAACAGAAATTGTCGGTTCAAGCTCATGCGCTCCGTATAAAATCAAAAGCCTGATAAATGCTTCCTCCTGGTAATAAAGTTTTGTCCGTCTGGCTGGATTCTTCTATTTCCGTTGAAGCCGGACCAGATGATTCTGACTCAAAGAAATCTGGCGGCGGCCCGTCATTTGAAAATGGAATATCCTGAGGCCCCTGTGGGATTGCCGGCCTGTTACCTCGTTCCTGCGGTTTTGGTTGTGTATGAAGTTTTCTAAGTAATTTATTTCCTTCCGAAATCAGCATTTGCTCATCAACTTTCATCATTTCTGATGTGCGATGAAAAAATACCTGACGCTTGATCGCATCCGGAATTTTGATAATGCTATTTACAACTTCACCAATTACCGCTGCAAGTCTGAAAGGATCATTTCCTGCATCCTGTAATAAGGTTTCAGTTTTGAAGGTGATAAAATCCTTGGATGCCTTTTTTAAATATTCTTTAAACGCTTCGGCTCCTACCCGACGAACATAACTATCCGGATCTTCTCCATCCGGAAAAAGTACGATGCTTACATTCAAACCTTCTTCCAAAACCAGATCCAGTCCACGCAATGCAGCTTTTATACCGGCAACATCACCATCATACAAAATGGTAATATTTGGTGTAAAACGGCCAATTAAGCGAATCTGCTCAATGGTCAGAGACGTTCCGGAAGAAGCTACAACATTTTCAATACCCGCCTGATGCAGCGATACTACATCGGTATAACCTTCAACCAAATAGCAAGCTTCCTGTTGCCTGATCGCATTTTTTGCCTGAAAAATCCCGTAAAGAATATCACTTTTATGATAAACTTCGGTTTCCGGAGAATTAAGATATTTGGGTTGGGAAGCACCTTTTCCGGATTTATCTGTTTTAAGAATCCTTGCTCCAAATGCAATTACTTTTCCGGCTACATTATGAATCGGAAAAATAACCCGACCTCTGAAACGGTCATAACCAGCAGTTTGGCTTCCTTCTTTGTGAATCAGAAGCCCTGCTTTTTCAAGAATATCAGCAGTATATCCTTTATTTAAAGCTTCTTTGGTAAAAGCATCCCAGGTATCAGGACTATAACCAAGCTCAAATTTCTTCTGGATATCATTCGTAAATCCACGCTCCCGAAAATAACTAAGGCCAATTGATTGTCCTTCGTCAGTTTCATGAAGCTGCTGGTGATAGAAGTTTTTCGCAAAATTCAGATATGATATAAAGACTTTCACGCGCATTCTGGCGAAGTGCTTCTTCATCCGTAACTTCCTCTTCCTGAATTTCAATTTGATATTTGTTGGCCAGGTAACGCAATGCTTCACCATATCCGACACCATCAATATCCATCACAAACTTAATCGCATCGCCAGCAGCTCCGCATCCAAAACATTTAAAGATCTGCCGGACGGGGTTTACATTAAACGATGGAGATTTCTCATTATGAAAAGGACAACAAGCCGAATAATTTGCTCCTTTTTTTTTTAAAGCCACAAAATCCCCAACCACTTCCACAATGTCAGCGGATTGTTTTATCCTGTCAACCGTTTCGGGATTAATGCGCATTTTTAATTTTAATTCAATTTAATTTTAACGATCTCTCGTCTTAATAAACAGCAATTTACTATAATAAGGCTCATTCAGCTTCACAGCTTTAGTCTTTATTTCTGCTTCAATATTCTCAATTGTGATTTAGAAATGCCTGTAAAGTAATAAGGAAAGCCTTTTTGAAGTTATGGGCTGCAAAATTTTGCAATAACAACGGTTCAATCGTAACAAAAAAATAGAGCTAAAATTTTAGAGATCGGAGATCAATTTTACAATCACTGATTTCGTAATCGATAAGCATCAATCATTTTTCGCAATTTTTCCGTCGGAATTCCGATACTTTTCTGCAACTATTAAAATTAAAACAATGTTGTCTTTACCAAAAGTTCATCCGTAAGTAAAGCTAAAAACTTATTAATATTCGTTATTAAAGCGATTTTTAGACGAGATCAGTAAGCTAATATTTAAAAGAGTAAATATCTACTAATTAGAATATTATTTTTATCAGGGATTAAAGTATTTTCGATTTAGATTTTGCTTTTATTCAAAAATAATATTGTTTTAAGGGTAATATAAATAAAATCATAATCGAAATTTTTTTCTGATAACATTAATGTGTTATTTTGTGTTTCGAAAATATTATCCAATCGATCCAAACGAGATATAAAAATATTAAAAATATAGTGTGTGTATAGTGTGAAACAGGGCATGAAAATTTTTTCATGTCTTTGTTTTTTTTAGGGGTATTGAAAAATTATATTTTGAGATATTGCAAGCCTCGCGGCAACAGCCAAATGATCATCGTATACAGAAATAAAACCTGTCCTGGAATAAGATTATACTCGACCCAATTGATCAGCAAAGTTGGAATAAAAAGAATAAAATAAATTTTTATCCAAACCATATTTCTGTTTCTTCCTGCAAAAAATATACTTCTCAGTATAACAACAAATAATAAGAAAGTCCCTGATAATCCTGTTTCGGCTAATAATCCAATAAAGGTATTGTGTGCTGAAAGCCTGTCTTCATTATTTCTTTATATTTTCAGCAATCCGGTTCACAGCCGCAAGCCCTTCGCCCATCACTGGTTTTTCGTAAAAAGCATGAAGATAAATATCCCAGATTTTTTGTCTTTCTGAATAAGAAGTTTCTTTTCGTCCCTGCACAAATCCGAACATTCTTTCAATCCGGTATTTCATATAGGAATCCGGGAGTGAGGTAAGAAATTGCTTACCCGTGGTTGAATCAATGAAAGAATAGGAGAAAATAAAAAGAAGAATTATTAAAATAATCTGAGGTGATTTTAAAGGCAGATAAAGCAGTGGAATGGTGAGAATCAGACAAAAAAGTGGGCTTCGGCGTGCTGAATAATAAACTGCAACCACTGAAATTATAAATATAGCAGATAATAAAATTTTTTCGCCAGACTGGCCGGTGTAAATTTTAGATTGATCAATGCCAGAATACCCATGATCATGGTAGGATATGCCCAAAAAGTATTTGAAGCAAAAAATATATTCAGCATTCCGCCTTTGGGTTTGAGCAATATCAAACTCACAATATCCAGAATCAGAATGACAAAGTTGCCATACCAAATGACTCTGTAAAATATTGAAGGAAAATGTCGGAAGACTTTGAGAAATTAATGCGGTGTATGAGATAAATAATAAAATCGCCCAAAGTGAAAGTAATGTCCAGATACCATATAATAAATAGCTGGAAATTTCCAGGCTTAAAAGTCCGGATAACAACCAGCTTAAACTTAGTGCAACGACATCAACATTTTGCAGTAAAATTTTCGACAGTAAGTTTTAAATGAAGATTTAATGAATAGACTACGATCCAAAAGGAAGCAATATTCTAAAACCGGAAATAATGTTGAGAATTCTGGATGGGTTTTCGGTGCCATGTAATGAATATCTGAGAAAGGAATAATTTCCAATACTCAGGAAGAAAAATAAAATAACGGGAAGAATGATGTAGTTGTTGATTTTTCCGGATACTATCTGTTTAGCTGTAACCACGTTTCCAGATCGTTATATTCATTGGTGATCTGATAATGATCTTTCGGGAATTGTTAAGCAAATTTTTGTGCAATACCGCAAGCTTATCGGGGTTAAATTGGCTAAAGAAGTTTGATATGGTTTCCTCCTCATTTTCGAGATTTATTTCCAGTGCTATGTTTCCGTCAGTACTGATGCAGTTTTAGCATCGGCTGTGCCTTTTTGTACAATAAATGGTTTTTTGAAATACAAACTTTCATAAAATCTGTTGGTTCTGGCGTAAAGATGATTTCCCACTGTAGTTCTGTCGGAAAAGGGATAAGACGCCCAGACAACATCAACCATGGAATAAATGAAACTCAGATCCTTTGGAGCCTGATAAGGACCGAGATAGGAATATGTGTTTTTCATACAGAATTACTTTTTCATAATGCCTCGTCAAAGGCATAAATATTCCTTTCAAAATAATTTCAAAATCACCATTTTGTGAAAGTTTGATCAAGCAATCCAAGAGAAGCTGGACATCTTAAAACACCAAAATACCCAATTCTTATTTTTCTATCAAGCTTATGAGTTTCGAGTTTGGATTCAGGAAGTTTCTCAACTTCTTCTGGATGAATTTTATTCTCAATGATTAAAGTATCCTGAATTGATATTTTTCGAAGGCCGACAAAATAATTGGAGACAAAATCCGGAGAAGTAACAATGAGCAAATCAATTTTTGGAATAGCTTTTTTTTCAATCCATCGGATTGTTTTTCCTGAAATTGATTTAGAGAAAAACATTTCTCTGATATCGGGTACTTCATAAATAACTTTGATTTTCTTACCGGAAATAAACCGGAAGACCAGGCAGATCAGCATTAAATCAAATCCGAAAACGTACAGGAAATCTTTGCTATTACTATTTTTTGTAAGCTGATAAAAAAGCCGAACGTAAACACTTATCCGTTTTACCATAAAATGCATGTCTAACATTTCCAATAAAAATGGGAGCACATTGAGCATTTGCCGTATAATAATTTCGAAAGACTGCTATACTAAGGATTGACTAAATTCATTTTTAACAAGGCATTCAAACGTGTTTGCTGATGCGCATCTGCCCAGTTGTTGGAAATGAAAGATCATTTTCACGGTTTGTATATTTCAAGAATTTCCAGAAAACGATCTAATACCTGGTCATGTGAGAAATGCCGACAGACAAAATCATATCCATTTTGTCGTTTAATTAACCTCTCTTCAGGATTCTCAACTGCATATCGAATTGTATCTGCCAACTCAGACGGATTGCCAGGATGTTACCATCCATCCGTTTTTTCCATGAATCCATCACTTCCGGAATTCCGCCGACATTACTTGTAATTACACTGAGACCAGTTGCCAAAGCTTCTGCATTAGCAACACCAAATGCTTCCTGATGCGCCGGAATAATAAGAAAATCACTTTCTAACATTAGTTTTTTTACAATTTCTTCGTTAGCGGGTCCTATGAATTTTATAATGTCATTGGATGATTTATGTTTATCCAAAATCTCATGTTTGTAAATCATTTTAGGCCCAACAATCTGCAATTCAAACGAAATATCTTTTAACAAATCAAGTGCAGCAATCAAATCAAAAAGACCTCCGCGCATGAAATCCGACTTAATAAATAATATTTTCACAGGTGATTTTAGCAAAGACAGTTTCGGGGGACGTAAATTATCAACCCTAATTCCCTTACATAAAATTTTAAGTCTGGAAGGATCAGGTATATAAATTTTCAAAAGTAATTCTTTCAGGAAATGAGAATTAACAATAATCCCTGATTCAAAATCGCATACAGCCTTTTCAAGATATTTAAAAATAAAATAGACGAAACCATTTTCGGCTTCCGTTCAAAATTTCGCCACGAAGTTGATGCACTATTATCGTCATTGATCATGCCAATTACTGGTTTTTTTAATTTTATAGCTGACCAAATTCCTGTTATTGCATTATTGAAAACAACGATGTCAAAGTTGTATTCACCCTGATTTTAAGGCTAGCATGATAGTAAGGGAACATTCTGTATATAAATCCCCAGGTTTTGGTAAAAAAGTTCAGTTTTAAATCTAAGCGAAATACCTTGTTATCATATTTTGTAAGGGATTCGTTTGAAATATCTTCTGTTAAAATACGGATTTCGACATGTTGGATAAAGTTGATTTATTTCCAGCAAATACTTAGCAAATTTCGAAGGCCCATTGACACCATTTTCAAATGTATTAGTACAGAAAAGTATTTTCATGATCACCAATTTACACTTTTTCAAATAAGGTCAATAACTCATGATAGTTTGAAGAATTCGCTTTTTTGAAATTCTTAATTCCAATTTCTTCTAAGTTCATTTTGCGGACAAGATCCATAGAGGATTCCAGTACTGACGAATTTTCGAAAAGTAAGTAGTCCTGATAAGACGAGTAACTCGGAATTTGCAGCTGTTTTTAGGGTTATAACCGGCTTGCTGAATGACATAGCCAAATCAATACTTCCGGAATGATCAATTCTGGTAAACGGCAATACAACAACATCGGCCGCATTGAAGAAAAATTGAACTTCAACTTTTGTAATAAACTGGTCATGCCAAATAATTTCAGGGCAGTTTTCGGTAAGTTTTTTAAGGCTTTTGAGGTAATTATCATCCAAACATTGTCCTGCAATGAAAAGAGAATCACCCGTTTTTTTAATATTTTCAAAAGCCCGGATTAAATCTTCAAGTCCTTTATATTTTTTTATTTTACCAAAAAAGAGAAATATAAAATTGGTTTTAGGAATGTTGAAATAATCTCTGCTTTCTTTTTTCGATATGCGGTTGGGATAATAATGATGATAAGGAATGTCCTGAATAATGTAAACAGTGCTTGCCGGAATATCGGATTTTTCGATAATTTCTTGTCGTACAGTTTCTGAATAAACTCTGATTTTAGAACACCTTCTTAGAAAAAAGCCATAAATAATTCGCTCCCATAGCAGCCAATACCCACCGTGATTTTGGGTGTTATGTAAAGTATGAATGATAGGTATTTTTCGGATAAGAGGACAGATAGAAAATTTCTAAAACGAAAGAAAACGATTTAATCAAACTCCACAGAAATGTCCTTCCAATAATATAACTGTGCACCCAGTCGAAATAAATAATTTCGGGATTGAAATGATTTACAGCCTTGTATATACTTCCTAACTTTTTCTTCTCACCAACCGATACCTCAAATCCATGGTCTCTCAAAAATTCTATCATCTGATACTGAAATGGATTTTCGGGTCCCGCATCAGGAAGGATAAGGATTTTTTGAAACCTCATTGTTCATCAGATATTTAATTCCTTCCAACTCATATCCATACCGTATTCTGCCAACGTAATGTTTGCAAACGCTTTCCTCAGGATTTTTTTCAAAAGACACATCATATTCTCTTGAAAAGTACGCTGTTCCTGCTTTGGAAATTTTTGCCAATAAAGCCATAAACGTTTGTTCGAGCCTGTAATCGGACTTATGTTTTCTGAAAAACGGATGTTGTAACCAGCGTTCAATCTGATCAAGATCAAGATCCTTTTTGTTCATAGTCCACAATCCTGCATTAATGCGTGAAACAGGAGAAAAACCAAGTTCATTTTTAATAGTATCCGCACCGGAAATGTATGCATCATCGATATCCTGATTGAAATAATTGGTGTTGGTATCTGGCTTTAAAGACTGAATATATTTCTCCGGATATCGAAAAAATAGAACGTCTGAATCAAGATATCCAATTCTATTATTTTGTGACCAAATTGCTGTATCAATCAGCTTTAAGGCCATCACATGCTTTTTACGAAATTCGAGGATCCGGGGATAGGCAAATAATTTTTGACTTGCTATAAAGTCAGCAACCTTACGACGCACAACCAATGTTCCTGGAAAATGTTGGTAAATAATCGCTTCCATTTGATCATCCAGCGTACCATCGTCATGAAATGTGAAAGAATGCGCTTTTTGTCCGAGATGATTTAGCTGTGCAGCCGTAATAATGGCCATTTCAAAGTCACGTTTGCAAATGAGCATATGAATTTCCGACTGATTTTCTTCCAATGCATAAGCAGGTAACCGGTTAAGCATTTCCTGTCTTAATTGTTTTCTAAACACATTACGAACTTCGTTGAGGATACGCAAAGATATCCGACCAGAAATGGTCGGGAGCAGAAATCAGGGGCAGTAATGGAGATGCAATAAGCTTCATAGGGCTAATACGTTGGTATTATTGATGTTTATCGATTGAAATAAGTTTTCCTGCTAAATCCGGCAGGGATTGCAGTGGTGTGGCTAATCGGATTTTAGAATCAGGTAAATTCCAGTTTGTTCCTGGCCAGATTTTGAAAAATATTATTGAGCTCATCATCGCTTTTAATGACCAGAGAATCAGTGGTGTTGAGATATTTGTCGTTTTGATATTGATGCACAAATCCGTATAACAAAACATCATTTTTTTGGATCTGCTATATCAAGTAAGAAAGGATGGTGTATCGAAATAAATGGCTTCATAACCCATTGTAGTACCAAAATGGAAGAAAGCTTTGGCATTTTTAATTTTCTAGAATTTATCATTTGGAGCAATACTTTCGTCAATAACCACATTCGGTAAAGTCGATTAATGACTTGTAAATATTTTGTTTTTTTGAAACGGATAAGGTCGTAAAACCAATTTCCAGTCTGGTAAAACGCTGTCAGAAGAGCATCTGCAATTTGATGACAATATTTCACTTCCTGACGAGCCAGCGCGTCATAACCGGTTGCACATCCAATGTATATGTATGGGAAATGATAAGAGATTATTTTCCAAATCCGTTTTTTCGGATTTGAAAAATTGTTCGATAGGTGCAAATTGTGTAGCACCCCAAATCTTAATTTTCTCTGCATTGATATGCTGTAAAGTGATCAGATCTTCTTTAATGCCTTCATTCCAAACAAGATAATTTGTCCGTTTTGAGAAAGTCTTCATTTTACATGCATGATCCCAGCTATATACATAAGTCCAGACAGGTTTATTTTCCTGAATTATCTTTGCAAAGATCCAATCATCGGAAATCTCTGTAAAACATAAAAAGATATCAATATCTGCATCCGATTTGAATGTAATTTTTAACCTTGAAAATTAAATCGAGATATTGGTCATAACTTATAATTTTAGGTGATAACCTTCTTAAAAAGAGCAAAGTAGGATTGTATAGACTTAGACCATTTTTTGTAGGTAGAATTCAATAATTTGATACGTTCGGTCAGGTAATAATTATATCTACTTGCTGGAAGTTTGCCAAACACGAGATAGAGTATACTGCCAAATATCAACTGAAAAATTCTGGTAATTCCTTTCAATACAGGAATTGGAATTATGGTTATGACTGGCAATAATTTGCTTAATTTTCGGAGCTTCTGATTCCTGGATATAAGCCACAACATCATGATTCCGACTTAGCAGATTTAGTAAATCGCGTAAGTCTTTACGTGTATCAAGATGATGTGCCAGAACTCCTATTTTCATTGCGATTGAAAAATTTATAATCCGACTTGTTAAAAAAAGCATTAATCTATCGTCAGAAGATTTTCATTTGCAGAAATAGTTGGCTTCTCTGGCTGGTTGAGTGTGAAGTAGTATCAGGTTTACGTAAATGTTAGATTTCAAAACAAACATTTGGTCACATAGTTTTGGTATTGTGAAGTAATGGCTACTCAGAGCTGAAAAGTGCATAAGACTATTTTTTAAGTTTCTAATTATTGAATTATGAGCTGGAAAGATATTTTATTCGCTTTTATGACTAATTGAAATTTGAATATTTTAAATGTAAAAAGACAGGTTAAACAGGTGAAATTTAATCTTCATTTGATTCAAAATCAAACCTTTATTTTTTGTTTCTGAAAAGAACGCTGAAAGTTGTGATTCTTCAAAAGTTATAAAAATTCCATCTTCAATATGTTGAATAATGTGATTGTTAATGGAAAGTGAAATAATAATCTGATAAGTACCTGCACCATAAATAATCGTGTTTTCAATAAAAACAGCTTCATAATTCCCTTTTTCAGTCTGAAAAGGTTTTGAAAAAACATTTCTCAACAGAATATTATCTGACGTCAGAATCCCAACGGCTACAACCAGATTCGTTACAGGAAAATGTGTGTAAAAACCAATTTTTAACTTCCAGGTATCGGTGTTACACGAAAAGATATTGGTAAGCTGATTTTTGGTATCAGTAATTTTTAAAAATGTGAATTATGTTTCAAGGTCTTCTTTTGTATCAAAATAAAATTCGCTTTGATTACTAGGTCAGATGATTAAGATATTGATTTATAGCAAGATCCGTATCTCCCTGATATTCAATTTTTCCTGTTTTTAGAAAAATACTTTTGGGGCAAAGAGATTTTACGGATGCCAGGTTATGACTTACAAAAAGCACGGTTCTGCCTTCATTCTGGCTTACGTCTTTCATTTTGCCAAGGCATTTCTTTTGAAATTCTACATCGCCAACGGCTAAAACTTCGTCAATAACCAATATTTCGGGTTCCAAATGTGCTGCTACCGCAAAAGCAAGTCGGACATACATGCCGGATGAATAACGTTTTACGGGTGTATCGAGATAACGCTCAACGCCTGCGAAGGCAACAATTTCATCCAGTTTATTCCGGATTTCGCTTTTACGCATACCCAAAATTGCACCGTTTAAGAAAATATTTTCGCGACCGGTAAGATCAGGATGAAATCCGGTTCCAACTTCGAGCAAAGATGCTATCCGGCCGCGGATGCGAATTCTTCCACTTGTTGGTTTTGTGACACGCGATAAGATTTTCAATAGTGTTGATTTTCCCGCGCCGTTGCCTCCTATAATTCCTAAAACTTCACCTTGTTTTATTTCAAAAGAAATATTGGATAATGCCCAAAGCTCCTTATCAGAATGTTTTTTCGAAACTTCTCCAATTTTACTAACAGGGTCTGATTTTCCTCTCGAAAGTGCCCACCATCTGGAAAGATCACGGGAAATTGTTCCCGTTGAAATTTCTCCAAGCTGATATAGCTTTGAAACATTTTCAAATTGAATGACAGTTCTTGCCATATTTATATTCTGTCCATAAAAGTTTTCTCGACTCTATTAAAAATAATAATACTTGAAAAATAAACTCATTGACATAAATAAGAAGCTGTAAATCAGTTGTGTGTACGAAAAACTGCCTTGTCCGATAAAAGCAGTAGCGAAAGCTTCAACGATTCCGGTGATCGGATTTGAAAGTAAAAGCCATCTGTATTTTTCAGAAGCGATTTCGAGCGGATATACAATCGGTGTTGCAAACATCAGTAATTGTATTCCAAACTGGATTAAAAACCGTAGGTCTCTATATCGTGTCGTCAGAGAAGAAATCAATATTCCAAAACTGAAACCTAATCCAGACATCAGAATAATATAGAAGGGAAATAGAAAAATAGTGATGTTCGGGCTAACGCCGGGTGTTTTTTGAAACAAAAAATAAAGCCAGGCCAACAGAAATAAGACTAAACTGAATGAAAAATTTAAGAAGACTTGAAATGACAATTGAAATGGGTGTAACCATTCTTGGGAAATAAACTTTACCAAAAAGATTCTGATTGGCAATAAAGGTTTCAGAAGTTTTGAGAAGGCATTCCTGGAAATAATTCCAGATCGTAATTCCACCCAGATAAAATAAAATTTTTGGAGAACTTCCCGTTGGAATTCTTGCCATATTGCCAAAAATGATGACATACATAAACGTCGTTAGCAGTGGTTGGATAAAAAACCAGAGCGGGCCTAAAAATGTCTGCTTGTAAGTGGCTACAATATCCCGCCTGACAAACAGAAAAATAAGGTCACGATATTGCCAAAGTTCCCGCCAGTTAATATCAAAAAGTCCGGTGTATGGGACAATTTCCAAATCCCATTTTTCTTCTACATCGCTCATTTTGTTTGCAAATAAATTATCGATTTTACCATGCTGTCCAGCCACCATCAACTGTTAGCATCGATCCGGTCATATAACTTGAAGCATCGGAAGCAAGGAAAGTAAACGGCCCAATCAGTTCTTCGCGGTCACACATTCTTCCCAAGGAGACAATTGAGCGAAGTTTTTTTGAAATACTTCGTCGTGATTATTATAAATTCCATGCGGCACAATAGCGTTGCAGCGGATACCTTCACGGGAATAAAAAGTAGCCAGATATCGGGTAAAATTTGGAATGAAGGATTTTGAAGCGACGTAATCAACCGGTTTGAAATGCTGAATTCCATCACCGAAATCGTAAAGATTCTGATTTGGTGAAACAATTGAATACGTTGAAGCTACATTGATAATATTTCCTGATTTTTGCTTAATCATTTGTTTGCAAGCATATTGAGTTATCAGTATTGTGCCTGTCAGATTTACGTCAACAGATTTTCGAAGCAGATCAACCGGATAATTTTCAAAGCGACTATGGTTCACTTTTTCAGAAGATTCCTTATCGAATTTTGCGTCCAGCCCGGCGTTATTTATCAGGACATCCAGCCTGCCAAATTTTTGAATAATAGCATGAATCGCTTTCTGACAGCTTTCTTCATCCGTAATATCCAGCGTTTGAAAAAGGAATTGGCTATCCGGGAAATCTTTGGAAATTTCATTTTCCAGAAAATTCTGTTTGGTTTCGTCATTGTCCGCCAGAACAACCAATGCACCTTGTTCAAGGAATGCCAAAGCAATTGTTTTTCCGATCAGGCCATAAGCGCCTGTTATGAGAATAACTTTGCCGGCAATGGATAAGGAAGCGTGTGTGTGATAAGTTTTCATTATTGACAAATGCTGATTATTACTTTTGATTCTTCCAATGAGCGCAAGGATGCCTCCTGAAAATTTCCTTCATTAATTTTTCTGAAAAAGTCTAACGTTTGTGATTCGTAAAGTTTGTTTCTATCGAAATCACGAATCGTTTGAATAGCAGTATTTTCTTTGTGAAAAGTTGTCATAATCGACTTGAAATAATCTATTTCTATTGATCCTTCATCAAACACAAACCGGTACCAGCGCTTTGAATTTCGTTCGTGAAAATTAATGTGACAATTGGCAGTAATTCCATTTTGATAGCCAATTGAAATATCAGCTCCTGACTCCACATTTATTTTAAGTGACGACCGGTAATTTTTTAAAGTATTCCAGCGTGTTACCGTACTTTCTGAAAGCCAGTTTACCAGATCAATATCATGACTTAGCGTAAGAGCGGCTCCGCCACCCAGCTCTTTTTTTGCTGCGTAGGATTTTTGATAATCTTCCCAAGGATGCCAGTCGGGCAGATATTCTCCCCAATATGTTTGCATGCTGATCAGATTTCCCATTTTTTTCTTATCAATAATCGACTTGACATTTTGAAAAAAGTCATGATATCGAAGCATGTAAGCAATTTGTACAAAGGTGTTATTTCTTATTGAGGCGTTTAGTAATTCTTCAAAACCCGTTAGATTATGAGACAGTGGTTTTTCTATCAGAACATGAATTCCTCGCTCTGCACAAAACAAAGCCTGCTGCATATGTTGAAAAGTGGGCGTGCAAATAATAGCAGCTTTTGGTTTTATTATGTCAGTTTGATTCAGATCAGTGAAAATATGAATCGTTCTTTCGTCTGTATTCCTGAGAGGAAGATTCCGCTGACGATAAATCCAGATGTTCGAATATCCAAGATTTTGAAGAATTTGTACATGCCTTTCTCCAATAGAACCAGCGCCAAAAATCAGAATTGGATCATCCTTTTCTATCATGACTAAAACTTTACGCAATTATATTTCTGAATCATTTTTTCCGCCTGTTGAAAACTTTCCAGGTCGTCAATATCCACTGCAAACTGCTGTTCAATGATATAAGGAAGAATATTCTGTCCCGTCATCGATTTTTGTTCAGTAATCACATTACTCCGAATAACATCCAGTGTTCCGATCTGCCAATAAATTTCTGGCAAATTCTGACGAGGTTGATTGTAAGACTCGCGGATTACATCCTGTTGAAGCAATGGTTGCATCTGCGTACTTGATTCATCCAAAACCCACATTTTGAACGGAGTATGAAAAGCAGGAGTAACAATTCTCAGACTGTCAGCTTCGGGATCGAGCATTTTGTTAATGCAAATTTCAATATCGTGAATAAAACGAACCGGAGAAGTTGGGCGAAATTGTACGACAATATCTGGCTCATACTTTTCATTTATTTTCAACCATTCCAATGCATGTGTGAAAACTTCCAGATCGGTACTTAAATCACCGGCAAGTTCAGATGGCCGGATAAAAGGAACTTCGGCTCCGTAAGCTTTGGCCACTTTCGCGATTTCGTCAGAATCAGTCGAAACAATCACTCGCGTTATGGAAGGTGATTCTAACGCAGCTTTAATGCTATAAGCAATCAAAGGATGTCCGGCGATAAGTTTTATATTTTTTCCGGGAAGTCCTTTGCTACCGCCTCTTGCGGGAATAATAGCCAGGATATTTTTCAATGTGTGTGTGATTTTAATTTGGCACGCTGAATTTTTTCGACATCAAGAATATCGGTGGATTTAAAATGCAAAGCTTCATAAGTGTGATGAAGATCTCTAACCAATTTTTGCAGACCCGGTACTTCCAAAGATGCCGCGTGATCGGTTCCTTTCCAGGTGCGGTCTTTGGTAAAGTGCCGTTCAATCCATTCAGCGCCTAATGTGTAAGCCGCGACGTCTACCGCAATACCCAAATGATGGCCGGAAAAACCGATTTCTTTAATTCTGTTTTCAAAATGAAAATGTAATTTTCGCAATTCCAGCAGACAAACATCTGAGAAATTGACAGGATATCCGGAAGTACAGCTGTAAAGAATTAATCGGCTTTGAGCCTGATTTTTTTCTTCAAAAAGGGTAACGATTTTTTCAATTTCTTTCCAGGTAGTCATACCAACAGAAATATGAATATCGCCATGGTAATGATCACGAAGGAAAATCAGCATTTCAAAATTGCAGTTAGCGGCTGCTGGTATTTTAATAAAAGCAGGATTTAACGTTACAATTTCCTTTGCAGAAGTATAATCCCAAACCGAACAGGCGTAACCAATTCTCAAATCTTCGGCGAAATTTTTTAATTCTTTATGCTGATCAATATTAAACTCCAATGCTTCACGATGCGCACCGTAAGTGTTGCCGTACGATTGATAAGGAACAGGATGTGGAGTGTCAAACTGTTTTTTGGTTAATAATTCTTTCGGATTTCGTTTTTGAAATTTGGCATAATCTGCTTTGCAATCTTTTGCTAACAGAATTAATTCCTTGGCTATATTTAAATTGCCCATGTGATTACAGCCAATTTCTGCGATGATTTTTGGCTGCTGATAAGTTAGATAATTCATATTTAATGTGTGTCATTTTAGTCAATTATGATCGCCCAATCTCTTTTTCAAGCTTTTTAAAATACTTTTTCCCTGATCGTCGAAATATGTATTTCTCTTATAATCGTAGCCATATTGATACGGATAAGACTGGGAAGAGGTAACTGAGTTGTAGAGATTATCTGGATAAAAGTCGTTGATTACTACTTCGATCTTATCAATGTTGTATTCGATTGCCAGTTTTTCGGGAAGTTGAATAGCTTCTTTATCGGAGTATAACCATCGGATGATATATAGTACGAAATGGCTTTCGTTCAGCAATGGAATATTATCCGAAACCAATCCAACAGGAGCGGAATCCAGAAAAACATAGTCATATTCATTTCTGCAATGGACGAGCAAATTCTGAAATAAATCTTTTTGTAAAAGTTCGGCAGGATTGAATGGGGGAGGACCAGCAGGTATGTAATCCAGATGTGTAATGGATGAAGATTTTATCAGATCATTTAAATCTGTTTTCTTTTGCAAATAACTACTTAAACCATCAGCGTTTTGATCTTCAAAAAAATGATGAAGCTTTGATTTTCGCAGATCACAGCCGATAATAATTACCCTTTTTCCAATTTTTGTTAATGACAATGCAAGATTAACCGAGACAAATGTTTTGCCTTCTCCGGATTGCTGAGAGGTGATTAAAATCTGTTTCCCTTTTTCCGGATGTAATTTCTCATTCGGATTCAAAAAGCTCAGACGCGTTCGAAGTGCGCTGATGGATTCAGAAAAAATTGATTGATTGGATAATAAAGCATTCAGATTGACCTTATTTTTCTTTTCCGACTTTTGTTCAAAATGATGAATTAAACCCAACAAGTGAACTTGTCTGGAAGTTTTTCCAAGATCAACATCTACAAATTTTTTGTTGAAATAACGAGCAAGAAAGATAGAAGATATTCCTGTCAAAAAGGCCAAAAATAATGTAAGCGTAACAATCTGGGGAGGTTTCGGAAATATTTTTTCAACTTCCATCAGCGTAATAATGCGGAAAGAAGGTAACATTCCAGCTCTCACAATGGAAGATTCAATCTCTTTATTCAGTAATAGCGAATAGATATTTTTGTTAACTTCAAAATTGCTTTGCAGGTAAAGGAAGTTTTTTTCGAGAGCTGGAATTTGCCCGAACTGCTTTTGTAACGATTGCAGATTTCGGTCTAAAATTCTAATTGTCCCCGAGTTCTTTTGTTTTTGTAGTGAAATATTATCCAGCATTTGTAGCCGGACCTTGCCAAGTTCATCATCCAGATTTTTAACCGCAGACGAATTAATACTGTATTTTATCAGCAATTCTTTTCGTCTGGAAATTAATGTATTAAATTGATCCAGCAATCCAATCAAAACTGCATCGGTTGTTCCATCAAGTCCGATTGAAAGATAATTAATCTGCTGAAAAGTATTTCCAAGATTCCTTTCCAGCGTATTTATATAAGCTTTTTGAATCTGTGATTCATTTCTTCGCTGTTCGATATCACGTGTTTTTTCTGAAATTTCAATAGCAGAAGCACTAACATCGAAGACGGCATTTTTCTGTTTAAAAAGCTCCAATTTATGCGCAGCCTCTTGCAAAGCATCAGAGTAAACTTTCAACTGATCGTTGATAAAATGAAGTGTAAGATCCGAAGATTGTTGTTTTTGGCGAAGGTCATAAGCCTGGTATGATTCGATCAGCTTTTCGAGAAAATCTTTGGCGAATGGTTTATTGTGATGTTTAAATGAGACGATGAGAACTGGCATCTTGTCCTCAATTTCAGTTACTTCAATCCGTTTAATAAAATCGCGGGCTATGGTTGACGAATCATTATAAACAAATTCCACATCGAATTCTTCCGTAATATTTGTGTGTTCGATTTGAAAAGACAAACCTGGTACAGAATAGGTTATACCTTTGATAAGGTTGAAAGTTGTATTGTTATTTTCTGTTTGATAAGTAAGTTTGGACCTGGAATTAATGATGAATTTTCCTTTTTCAAACTTCAAATCATCAAACGAAAGTACATGGATAATTAGTGGTTTAGTACGGGTAAATATCAATCCGACGGAAATCTTTTAACCGGTAAAAAGTAAATGGATATTGAAGTTTCGAAAGCGCATTTTCTACAACTTCCCGGGATTGTATATTATATTTTTCTGTTAAATATTCACTACTTCCATCATTGATCAGATACGTAGGTTTTGTACTCGTGATCTCATCCAGTTCAGTTTGTTTATCAAGATATTTGAGATTAATGGATGCAACATACTTTGGTTTGACAAGTTTCAGAAAAAGAAAACAACAGATACCAAAAAAGAAAAGTGATCCTGCCACCCAATACCAGCGGCTAAGAATCACTTTGAAAACCTTTTGTAAATCGAGGGAATCAGAGTGATTTAGAAATTCTTCAAAAAAAGCACTGTCATTCCCTTTCGTCATTCTGTTAGTCAGATTGTAAAGTATGATTCAGCAGTTTCACATCCTTTAAACTTTTGAAATAAGGATTTTCGACTGCTTCTTTTATATACTTATACTGACTTACCCGGTGAAGGTCACTTCCAAGCGCTCCAATCCAGCCTTGCTGGATTAATCTTTCGGCCGTTATTTGCTCCGTTGGGCCATAAGCACCACCTATTGAAAGTAAATTTATTTGAAAAATCACACCCAGTTCATAGATTTCCGCATATCGTTCAGGCTTGTTATGCCAGGCCTGATATCTTTCCGGATGTGCCACAACTGGCTGATATCCCTGCAATATCATTTCCTTTAAAATATCCCGAAAGTATGGTAGATCGTGCCTCAGTGATGTTTCAACCAATACGTAATTTCCCGAAATTGGCAGGATTTCCCTTTTTTCAATTAAGGTCAAAAAATAATCATCCGCGAAATATTCAGCTGCATATTTTATTTCAAGATCCGGATACTGATCATTGGTAATATTGGTTAGTTCCGTCCAGGCATTGTGAATTGATTCCTGGGAATTTTTGAAAAAGTCAATTCTGATATGCGGAGTAGCAATAATTGTTCTGATGCCGGCCCGGTAATGTGAATCAATTAGTGCCAGACTATCCTGTAAGTTTTGGGCTCCATCATCAATTCCGGGTAAAACATGCATGTGAAGATCAAGGCCTAATGAACTTAAAATTCCTGAATTTGCGGTTTCAATTATAGTGGGGATCATTACCTGGTAATATTTACGATGAGTAACGTGAGATTTAGCGCAATCAGAACGGGTTGAAGAATGACAAGTTTCCGGGATAATCTGACGGATCGAATTCCTTCCCTTGACGGCGGGATATAAATAATATCATTATCAAAAACCAAAAGATTCATTATTCCAGGATCTCCAAGCTGATGAAAACCATATTCAATTATTTTCTGCTCTTTTCCATCGCCACGAATGATCTGTATGATATTACCGGCTTCATTATATTTGATTCCGCCGGCTTTTGCCAAAACTTCACCTAATGATTGCGTCTCTTTATCCAACGTTACAAGCCCCTGAATGGTGCAGGCACCTAATACTTTTACACGTAAATTCGTAATTTCTACTTCAAATATCGGTTCCCGGACGATGTCTTTATAGCGAAAGGAGAGGGAGTCAGCGAGTTGGGATTTTGTTAAACCAGCCACATGAATTTTTCCGATTTCCGGGATGGTGATACTTCCTTCGTGGGCTTACCTGAACAGCATAACCATTTTCAGAAATTGACTGGTTATTTTGGATTTTATCTGGTTCAGGAAATAACCGGGAAGACCAGTTCAGATTATGGATCAACAATTTGTTGCCGGGCTGAATCAAATAAGCACCTGTACTTTTTTGTACAGGTGCTGTTATAAGTTTTTCAGAAATTACTGAAGGAGACTTTTTTTGTGTTGTGCAGCTGATTAAAAATAGCCATACAGCTACACAGGAGATTATCCGTGAAAACATATTTCAAGATTGCCCGAAGGCATTATAGTGTGTGTGTTATTTTTGTCTTATTCGCCGAAATGAACCTGTACTTTTTTCAAAGCCGATCCAATCAACCTGGTGCATATCATAATAACGATATTCTGCCAGTCTGCCACCAAAAATCACATTTGCTTCATTTTTGGCCAATTCTTTATACTTGCTGAAAACTTCAGTATTTTTATCATCATTCACAGGATAATAAGGTTCTGCACCTGTTGTCCATTCTGATGGATATTCATGCGTGATCACCGTTTTTGGCTGCGTACCAAATTCAAAATGTTTGTGTTCAATAATACGCGTAAATGGCGTTTCAGCATCAGTATAATTAATTACCGCATTTCCCTGATAATTTTCCTGATCCAGCAATTGATTATCAAATCGCAAACTGCGGTATTCAAGTGAGCCATGGCTGAAACCGAAATATTCATCAATCTGGCCGGTATAAACCACTGTTTCTGCAAGTGCGCTTAATTCTTCGCGATTTTTGAAAAAGTCAGTATCCAGTCTTACTTCAATACCTTCCAGTAATCCTTCGGTTAGTTTATTGTAACCGCCAATTGGAATTCCCTGATATTTATCGTTGAAATAATTATTGTCATAAGTAAAACGAACCGGTAATCTTTTGATAATAAAATCAGGAAGTTCAGTTGCTTTTCTTCCCCATTGTTTTTCAGTATATCCTTTGATCAGCTTTTCATAAATATCAACACCAACAAGAGAAATAGCCTGTTCTTCCAGATTTTTAGGGTCTGTAATTCCTGCTTCTTTAACCTGCTCCTGAATTTTTGCTTTGGCTTCTTCCGGTGTGCTTACCTTCCACAATTGGTAAAAGGTATTCATATTAAAAGGAAGATTGTAAAGTTCTCCGTTGTAATTAGCAACCGGTGAATTGGTATAACGGTTAAACTCTACAAAGGAATTTACATAATCCCAAATATGCTTATCATTTGTATGGAAAATGTGAGCTCCGTATTTGTGTACATTAATCCCCTCAACATTTTCGCAATAAGTATTTCCACCTGTATGCGTACGTCGGTCGATAACCAGACATTTTTTTCCTCTTTTTGTAGCTTCATGTGCAAAAACAGAGCCCCAGAGCCCTGCACCAACTATAAGATAATCGTATTGTGCCATGCGTAATGTATATGAGTGGTTTTTATTTGAAGTGAATGTTAATTTTTGATTGATATAAAATTCTGATACCAATGCAAATCTAGTGATTTGAAATAAGAAAGGCTCCCATTGGGAGCCTTTCTTATTTATTGAATTCTATTATTCCTTATGGAAGAAGTTTCAATTCTACACGACGGTTTTTCAATAGACCATCACGTGTTGAGCTTTCAGCGATTGGTTTGAATGAACCGAAGTAGTCAACGATTACTTTACTAGCATCTTTCAATCCAGCTTCGTTGATCAGGTAGTTTTTAACTGCATCAACACGACGGCGAGAAAGAGCCATGTTGTAACGATCTGTTGCACGACGGTCAGCGTGACCAGCCAATTGCAGACGACATCCGTTTTTGTTCATCAACGCAGCTACATTTTTCAACATTTCCTGAGATTCAGGTTTAAGCGTGTTTTTGTCTGTATCAAACTGAACGTTTGCAAAAATTTCGCTACATGCTGCACCAGTTGCAAGTGCATTTTTCACGTAAGTATCAAAGTCAAGAACACGACCGCTACCGTCAACAATACTTCCGGCCGGAGAATTTGGTTCTTTATCGAAGAAGTCAGAAACACCGTCACCATCTGTATCAAGAAGCAATCTTGGATCGATATCTTTTGGACGGTTTGCTTTTGCAACTGAGTCCATTTCTTCAAGTGTAAGAATTTTAACAGGTCTCAACAATACTTTTGGATCTGTGTAACGTAGGTGGTAATATCCTCCTTCGTCTGGCTTGTAAGCCCATTTTCCATCCTCTTTCTTAACTTTAAGAGGTTTCTTGCCAAGTTTGTAAGTCAACTACAACTGAACCGTAACCGTAGCTATCAAGCTCTGAATTTCCTTTGTGTGAAGTCTTATGCATCTTTGATAGAATTCAAAGTTTGGTGTTCTGTCATAGTCACCACCCCAGGTTGCATCAAGATAATCAGAGTTTGTATAGTTCAAACGGAAGTCAAGACCAAGATCAAGACGTGAAGTCAATTCGTAATTGATTGCAAGACCTGTTGGAATAATCCAGTCATTTTTCTTGCCAGTTTCGCGAAGTTTAACACCACCTGTAAGATCATATGCTTTTGAATCATAGAAAATTTGACCAAACCCAACGTAAGCATCAACTTTCCAACGTTTCATTTTATTAGGTCCCATCAATAAGACCTTTAAGGTTAACAGTTCCCGAAAGAGAAACATCCTGATAGTTTCCTTCGAAATAACGGTTGTAATTACGGCGTTTCATACCGCGAAGTTTACCGATAGATCCGTCAAGACGAGCTCCAAACAAATACGAAAGTTGTTTGTTAATCGTTAAGCCTCCTTGAAAAGTTCCTGATTCTTTGTGGCTGTCGGTAGTAGTTTTGTTAACAGGCCAGAAATCGTATTCTCTCAAATCACCGAAAAACATAGAAGGACCTCCATGGATAGCAATCGACCATGTGTTAAGTTTGTAAGGACCGTCATACGTAGCTTTTGGATTGTAATCCGGAGAATTCGGCTGCTCTAAGGGCTGTGCAAATGAAGGCAAAGCCATCAATGACCCCAAGGCAAGCGAACAAATCAACTGGGATACTTTTTTCATACTATTCAAGTTAGCGTTATTAAGATTAACTAGGATTGATCTTTAATAATCAATTATAATAAAAACAATATATTATTTCCGTGGCCAGATAACTAATCAAAATGCCTAGTGGGCACAAAATTAGGTTAACAATGTCATTTAATCAACTCCTATTTATGAAATAGCGGAATTTAACTGTAATTAAAGCAAATTCTTTCCGAAAGAAATGTTCTTTTTCCAACTTTCAAAGGCGTTGCATTAATTTTTTTTCAATTCCTGCCTTCCAGGCGGTAAATGTTCCTTCTATTATTTTTTCTCTCGCCGTATTAACCAGCCACAAATAAAAGGTCAGGTTCTGAACACTGGCAATTTGCGCACCCAACATTTCCTCCGATTTTACCAAGTGACGAAGGTACGCTTTAGAATAGAATGTACTTACATAACCACCCAGATTTTTGTCAAGAGGTGACAAGTCATCTTTCCACTTTTCATTTTTGATATTGATTATACCTTCGGTAGTAAAAATCATGCCATTGCGGGCGTTACGTGTAGGCATCACGCAATCGAACATATCTACGCCCAGAGCAATGCATTCAAGGATATTGGCCGGTGTGCCCACACCCATCAGGTACCGTGGTTTGTCTTTTGGCAAAATGTCGCAGACAACCTCTGTAAGTTCGTACATTATTTCGGCTGGCTCCCCAACAGAAAGTCCGCCAATTGCATTTCCTTCACGCTCATAAGAAGCGATGACTTCTGCCGATTGTTTTCTAAGGTCTTTATATACACTTCCTTGTACAATCGGGAAAAGTGTCTGGCTGTGATTATATAAAGGTTGCGTTTCATCAAAACGGGTGCAGCAGCGGCCAAGCCAGCGGTGTGTCATTTCCATGGAATTTCGCGCGTAAGTAAAATCGCATGGATATGGAGTACATTCATCAAAAGCCATTATAATATCCGCTCCGATTGTTCGTTGTATATCCATCACGCCTTCAGGTGTGAAAGTGTGTATCCCACCGTCAATGTGTGACTTAAATACCACACCCTGCTCGTTGATTTTTCTCCCCGTGCCTGCAAGTGAATAAACCTGGTAGCCACCGCTGTCGGTAAGTATCGGTTTGTCCCATCCGTTGAATCCGTGAAGTCCACCAGCTTTATGAATAATATCCAATCCCGGACGAAGATATAAATGATAGGTATTTCCTAATATGATCTGCGCTTTTATATCTTCCTTCAACTCCCGCTGATGTACTGCTTTCACAGTTCCGGCTGTTCCAACCGGCATAAAAATCGGCGTTTGAATTGTTCCGTGATCTGTTTCCACTAGTCCCGCACGTGCTTTTGAGTGCTGGTCCTGGGTTTGTAAGGTAAACTTCATTAATGGTATTATACAAGATGAGTGCTGCAAAAATAGGTGGAAGGCATCTAACATTCCTGACAATGACCGTATATTTGTAAAATTACTTATGGAAAAAATTTACACCCCCCCTGTATCGTGACGGATTCTCTACTTTATGTGCTCTGCGCATTTGTTCTGATTCAGCTGTTTTATTATCTTTTTATTTTCACGCGACTTGCCTTTTACGGGAAAAGTACGAATTATGAAAATCGCCCGCCCGGGTGTTACAGTCCTGGTTTGTGCCTTGAATGAGAAAGAAAACCTGATGGAACTGCTGCCACTTCTGGATGCCCAGGAATATCCTGAATTTGAAGTGATACTGCTCGACGATCGTTCAGACGACGGAAGTGAAGAGTTTATGCGTGAAAATATTCATAGCTGGAAACACATTCGCTATATCCGGATCAACGATGAGTTTACACACGTCACACCAAAGAAATATGCGCTTGACAGTTGGTATGAAACAGGCAAGATATCCGATTGGCATTGATGACAGACGCAGATTGCCGGCCGGATTCCCTGCACTGGATTACGTCAATGACTTCCCAGATCAGTGATGAAAAGGACATTGTTATAGGATTTTCACCGTACGAAAAACATGCGGGCTTATTGAACTGGTTTATTCGCTGCGAAACATTTTATACTGCCGTTCAGTATCTTTCCTTTTCATTGGCAGGATTGACCTACATGGGTGTTGGCAGAAATATTCTGTATAAAACCGAAGTGTTTTTTGCCAATAAAGGTTTTTACAGACACCGGCATATTATGGGCGGTGACGACGATATTTTTCTGAATGAAGTGGCCACAAGCAGTAATACGGCCATTTCTATCGAACCGGAATCCTTTGTTTATTCAAAACCAAAAACAAGCTGGTCAACCTGGTTACAGACAGAAAAGACGCCATTTGGCCGTTAGTCAGTTTTATCGGAAGCGGAATAAAGTAATGCTTGGGATTCTTTCGGTTTCGCACATGATAACCTGGATATTGGGTTTGGTGCGCTTTGGTTTTTGGGATATTGAATCATGATATTCTTTTTCTTCAAGAGCTTGGCGTTATCGTTGGAGTTCGCTGGGTCATTCAGTGGATACTTTTCTTTATTATCAATAAAAAGCTAGACAAAACAGTTGAGTGGTTTAGTTTTCCTTTGATGGATTTTGCATTTTTTATTTATTATATCTTCTTCGGATTGTTTGTGATGACAAGAAGAAAACCCCGGACTACATGGAATTAATCTTAAAATACTTTCCGGACCTTACAGATACTCAGCGTGAGAAATTCACTCAGCTGGAAGCATTGTATCAGGACTGGAATTCAAAAGTCAACGTAATTTCCCGCCAGGATATTGATACTTTATATGAAAGCCATGTATTGCATTCACTAGGAATTGCGAAAGTAATTCAATTCAAATCCGGAACTTCGGTGCTGGACGTTGGCACAGGAGGCGGTTTTCCTGGAATTCCACTGGCCATTATGTTTCCTGATACACAGTTTCATCTGGTAGACAGCATTGGAAAAAAAATAAGAGTAGTGCAGGAAATTGCAGCCGCACTTGATTTGAAAAATGTAAAAGCTGAACAGATCCGGGCAGAAAAACTGGAAGATACTTACGAATTTGTAGTAAGTCGCGCAGTGACACGTATGGCGCCGTTTGTAGGCTGGGTACGTAAAAATATCAGCCGAAACTCATTTCACTCACTCAGGAACGGTATTTTATACCTGAAAGGTGGCGATTTGACGGAAGAGCTTGGGGAATTAACAATGAAAACCGCGTTCCTATGAGCTTTCTGATTATTTCAAAGAAGAATTTTTTGAAACGAAGAAGGTAGTATACGTACCTTTGTAAGCAATTTTTTGAATCGCGTAAACTTATCTAACCATAAAAATATGAATGAGCGTTTTAGTGCCAGCGGGCTAATGAATCCATTTTTTCCTGATGAAGTAACTTTTGGAGAAAAAGGAGTGACTTTTACTGTGAAAAAACTTTTCAAAAGTAACGACAACTTTGTTTTCTATTCTGATATTTCAGGAGTGGAAATTGAAAATAGCATGTTTTTTTCGACCATTCGCGTGATCCCACGCATGCGTCCGGAAATAATTATAAATAATTTTTCGAAGGGAGATGCCAAGAAAGTCAAGGAGTTAATACTTGCAAAGGTTCAAAGTTAGAAAATATTTTTATCCGGGACTTGCGTCATATTAATCGTATCCCTATATTTGCACCAGAATTCAGATAAACAATCGGATTTGAAATTCCTGAATAGCTCAGCCGGTTAGAGCATCTGACTGTTAATCAGAGGGTCGTTGGTTCGAGCCCAACTTCGGGAGCCCTGGTTCAGAAGCACTTAACGAGAAATCGTTAAGTGCTTTTTTCGTTTATAACAGTAACTTTGTGTTTCTGCCCGAAGTTCGATCTATTGCGCTGCCAAGACATAACTTTCCAGCATCTTATTGACTAATTTTGTCAATCAAATTTTAATTACTCAACTCGAAATAATAGAAATCTTAACACGGTTTGAATTTATCAGAGAAAGTACACCGGCTTTTTGGCCTTAATGTTTCAAAATAATACGTTTTCTAACTGATAAATAATATGGCAATTGCATACTGGGTAGGATCTTCCAATCATGGTCACATCGGTAATCCCCAAAACATGTTGAAAGATTTTACGCAACAAAGTTACTGGGCCACTGACGTGAACTTGAAAAATCGACTTAACAAAAATATTTTAGATGGTTTGAAAGCTATTAAGGTGAATGATCGGTTTGCTGTAAGCAGTTTGCGTAACAGATATCAGGATGTTGATGTTAAAGTAATTGGTACGGTAACTAATATTGATGATGCGGAAAACGGTAAACTGGGAATTGCTTGGGATGAAGATCAAACCTTATATTCTGGTATTATTCCGCTTGGAACAAAAAATGAAAGCTGGCACCAGCCACTTTTTAAGGTAACTACCGCTGAAAATATCACACTGGTATTTCCGGATTCTATTATTAATAAAAAGGTAGCCAGAATAGCCTGGAATGACGAGGGGTGGAAAAAACCATCCGGTGTTAGAGGAAAAGCCTCATCGAATGATACTTTGGAAGGGAAATTTGGCTTTGGACTTGAAGAGTGGTTATTTGATTTGAGTAAAATTGTGGATGGGTATCATTATGGATTTCTTGAACCGATTCGTAAAGGTCAGGCTGGTCAGGCAAATAAATCATATCCGATCTGGTTGTATACCATCAACGGTGCAACAAAAAAGCGTTATTGGATCGCTGAGATAAAAAAGACAATCGTGATTGATGAAGCTGAGGCAACTTTTGTAAAGCAAAAATATCAGGAATTGGGATGGCTTAAAGAAATGCAAAAACAAATCACTGCGGCAGGTTCCAAAGGTGATGATCTGGCAGCTTATGCAGCGCCTGATTTGTTCAATGTAAAGTTCAAGCCGGAAGATTTGATTATAAATGAAGAAGTAAAAGAGCTTTCAGATAGTCATCCTGCCAATAAAGTGACGAAGTACTCGTTTGCTAACTTCACAGAGGCATTTATTGTTGAATAAAATTTATAGATCATAAAAGAAGCAAACTTATTAGTTTGCCTGATTTGAAGCACTTAATGAGAAATCGTTAGGTGCTTTTTCTCGTAAAATGAGTTTAATATTTTGTTCATATACTTTTTCGGAAAACTACGTGAACAGAAAGCATCATTTCAAATTCTAATTAATTAAAAATAAGCAAAATACGATTGTACTTATCGTGAATTTTCCAGCACTTTTCCTTTTAAATATTCGTTAATCTGTTTAGATTGCAAAATACTTTTTGACGGTTACAAAACGTTGGACTTTGATATTTAAGGCCGTATTAAATTTTAATATTATGGTATCAGCAGAGATTATAGCGAAAGAATTTGTGAATATGGGTATTTCAGCAGGAGATCCGGTTACACAAATGAAGTTGCAGAAAATGGTTTTTTTTGCTCAGGGTTTACATTTGGCCCTGCACCAGGAAATTTTATGTAATGAACCGTTTTACGCCTGGAAATTTGGTCCGGTAATTCCTTCTATTTACCAGCATTATAAAAAATGGGGTAGTAGCCCAATTGTTGAAAAACCTGATTTGCCGGATTCCAGCATTCCTAATAATCCTGATTTATTGACATCAGAAGAAAGGGAAACCATTGATTATACCTGGGAAATTACAAAAAATCTGGATGGAATAACCCTTTCAAACTGGTCGCATGCTGCCAATTCTCCCTGGGCTCAGGCTTATTCCAAAGGTGAAAATACAATAATTTCTAACTCAATTATTAAGGAATATTTTGAGCAAAACCTCATCAAACAATCCGCCGGCGCCGAGTCCTGAGCAAATTGTAGCGCACGGAATTCAAATGGTTCAGGGAGCATCAGGTCAGTGAGACTTTTTTTAGCGAGCCGAATTCAGTAACTACTGAGACTTTACTTCAGGAAATTCGTAATCTTCAGGAAGTACGACATCTGGATAAAGAAAAAGATGTAGCGTTGCAAATTCAGATCGCTCGTCTGGAAGGTGTTGTTCAGGATATCAGTGAGCGGAAGAAATATGCTGCCCGCATATTTAAATTGGTCGCGACCTTTCTTTTTGTAGTAGTATTTGTCGTCTGGCTCCATGGAGTTGGCAATTTTTATTTACTTAATCCATTCGAGGGAGGCTTTTTAAAAGGCCCCGAATTTCTTTGAGTTTTCCTTTCCATCTTTCCGACACGGTTATCATTACTTTACTGACCACTACAACCGCCAATGTTGTGGCGTTTTTTATTTTGGTCACCAAGTATTTATTCCCAAATTCATCGTTTCCAAACAATCATTCGTTGCCCGACGGGAATGCAAATTCCTAATGTTGATTTGGATAATAAACGCTGGCTAGCCAGCTGTATCCAGTGATTTTAAAAACTTGTGCGCTGTATTCAGCAGACCTTTTTGTTTATCCATTTCCATTTTATCAAAACTGCCAATCAGCATTCCCAGCCGTGGATTTTTTTGAAAGAAGTCGCGGTGCACATGCATGAAACGCCAGAACAAAGAATCCCAGATTTCCTGCCAGGGACCTTTTTCATAATTGCTCATTTTCATGATGTAATTACTTCCGGCGATATAAGGTTTTGTTGATAACATTCCGCCATCGGCGAACTGGCTCATTGCATATACATTCGGTACCATGACCCAATCGTAGGCATCGACGAACAATTCCATAAACCATTGATAAACATCGTCCGGGTCAAATTCGCATAACAGCATGAAATTACCCAAAACCATCAATCGCTCAATGTGATGGCAATATCCGCGTTCCAAGACTTTTTTGATTGTTTGGTCAATAGGTACAATTCCAGTTGTTCCGTCATAGAAAGATTTCGGTATTTTTCGGGTGAAGTTCCAATAGTTTTTCGTCCGGGCAACGGAGCCTTTAATTTCATAATAACCACGCATAAATTCCCGCCAGCCGATCAGCTGTCGGATAAAACCTTCGGTAGTATTTAATGGAATATCGTTTTCCTCTGAATAATCAAGTGCGGCTTTGATAATCTGGTCAGGCGTGATCAAACCAACATTTAACATAGGCGTAAGCATACTGTGGTGCAAAATACTTTCTTCCTTAACTATTGCATCTTCATAGGGCCCAAATTCCTGAAAACGATTATCAAGAAACTGTTTAAGCCATGATTTGGTCGTTTTAAAGTCCTGGGGATAAATTTGGTATTTAGTCAAATGACCTAAATTTTCTTTAAAATGTTCCTGAACATAGCTTTTCGCTTCGTCATAAAACGCATCGGTTTCGGGATAGGCGATATGTGGCGGTTCCTTTTTACGCGGATATTTTTTACGATTATCTACATCATAACTCCACGAACCTCCGATCGGCTCATTGTTTTTATCAACTAAGATTTGTCTTTTTTTTCTTTCCTGAATGTAAAATTCGGTCTGGAAAAACTTTTTCTTTTTGTCGTGGAAAAAGACGCCTAACTCTTCTTTGCTATTAAGAAATAAAGGACTTCGGTATTGAATTAATTCTATGTCTGCTTTGGAGGAAGCCGAGGTTAATCTCTGTTCAAGCCAGTTATCCGTCGGATCAATATAATGCAGCGTTTTTATATGTTTTGAAGCAAGTTCTACAATCAATTTTCGTATATCTGAAAGCGGATCAACAGACTCAACGTAATGCACTTCCACATCTTTTGATTTCAGATAATCAGCATAACATTTCATCGTTGCCCGGTGAAATGCAATTTTCTGTTTGTGGAATTTGAATTGTTTGAAATACAGCGTTTCTTCCACGAGATAAACCGGAAAACCATTTTCGGCAATCGGACTTTTTTCAAAAAGCTGATGTGGAAAGATAATATTAGCTGATTTCATGTGCTTTACTTTTATTTCCCCGGCATTTGTCGCTGCAATATTTTACTTCATCCCAAACTTTCTCCCACTTTTTTCTCCATGAAAATGGCCTGCCACAAACGACACAAATTTTTTCCGGCAAGTGTTCCTTTTTCATTTAAACATCTTTTGAAAAGTCTGGTAATGCATTCGGACGGGCATAAGGAAACTGAGCAATTTTTTCCAGTTTGTAATACGTATTCAATCCGGAAATTCCTACGTCATTCGGCTGGCTCAGATCAATTTGTCCCTGATCATCCATCGCAGCATCCGGAATAATCAGATGCTCCACTTCTCCAATAATTAATACCGTTCCATTAAGCTCAATCGGAATTGTCTGTACAATTTTCATTCCCAGCTTCAACGTACTTTCTTTGACAAACGGAGCTTTATGATCAGTAATAAATTCCGCAGTTAAAGCACATTTATCAAACTCAGATTCATCCCGCGCGAACTTTGCAGAAGTGTAATGAGCTTGTTCGATAAAAGATTCGTGAATGTGATTAATCGTGTAAGATCCATTCTCTTTAATGTTGTCAAAAGTATGCTGACCGGCTTCGCGATCCGGTCTTAAAATAAAACCGATTAGTGCCGGATTACTGCCTAAATGAATAACAGAACTGAAAATTGCCAGATTCGTTTTTCCATCATTCGATATCGTGCCAATCAAATTTGCAGGCTTAATACCGGTAATCGAATTGATGATATTTAAACGTTCGATTCGTTCCGTATTTTTAATATCTTCTTTTGTAAGATGCATTTAATGAGCTGTTATAAAGGATAGAAAGTTCTTTTTTACATTGTTTCCAAAACTTGAAAAATGAGGAGTAATAACCGCTGACGGAAAACATCCAGTCGCGGCTTTCCTCAGTTCCTCTGTAATGAAGATTGGTAGGATGTTCTTTAAAGTAAATATTTTCAAGCTGATACTCTTTTACCAACTCTTCAAACTCACCAGGTATAAATCTGCAAGTTTTCAATGTTTTGACCGAGTGCCAAAATGAAATTGATAGTCTTTTCTGAAACCGGATACTTTGTCAAAATGTGAAGGTTCAAGCAGTAAAATCCGGTTCACATCAATATCTTTTTTCCAAAGCGGATCAAGATTGTAGAAATTATAAAGTAGCGTTGGCTTTTGAGAGTCAATTATTAAGGATTGTTTTTCTGGCAGAGTTGTCAACAAAGTTGGAGTAGTTAATTCCTGCAACACTTCCGGGATATTATAAAGTGGAAATTTGTCATATCCGACATCAAGAAAGGTGTCTTTTTGATCAGAATAGAAAAATTTATTGATATTCTCCTGATTTGCAAAATACTTGTTATTGCTGTTTGCGCCTGCAACCCATTGCCAACTTAACGCATTACTCGCCCAATCAGCATCCAGCAGATGATAATACATCCATTTCGCTGGTATTTTCCAGTGACTTTTTGCAACGTTACAAGTGATACTGGCAATATATAGTCGAAGGTGATTGTGCAGATATCCGGTTTTGTAAAAATCTAAAATTGCATTATCGATGACTTCAATGCCTGTTTTGCCTTCGATAATGGCTGTTGGGATTTGATGATTCTCAACATTGGTTTGAAGAGATTTGAAATCATCATCAATAAGATTGCCCTTCTCAATCCAGATTTGTTGCCAATAATCCCGCCAGGCTAACTCCTGAATCAAACGTTCTATTTCCCAGGGATTAAAACCACGATTTAATAAACTTGTAAAAACGTACTTTGTAGAAATGACGCCGCGTGAAATGTAAGGCGACAAACGGGTTACCGCTCCGTCCTGAAAATTGCGTGTGCTGCCGTATGTTGATGGCTGGATGTTTTCAACCAAGGTAAGGATCTTTTCAAAATTCGTTTCAAACATCTGCTTTCCTTAATAATTTTGAAATGAGTAATTTACAAGAAAGCGAAAAGGTTGAGATTACCTTGGAATAATAACGTTAGGATCGCCCAATACTATTTTGACATGACAACAATCATGCCCAATTGAAAAGGTCTTTTTAACAATTTCCTTCCCATCCCGCAAACCAGTGAATTCAATTTCCTTTGCACATCTTCCGGTCAGCGACATCAATTTATCTTCCCAAATCGGATACTGTCCCAGTTTTCTTCGCAAAGAATCCAGTTCGGGATTTTGAAGATTGATTTTTTCTCCGGTTTCCAAGATTGTTGAATAATACTGATCAAGCAGGATTGGATCCTTATATTGGTCTTTTAAATCAATCGTCGCAACAACGTATTGTTCAGTGCAGACAATATTTCCGTAGCAAGTACAAGGATCGGGTACGCCACCTATCCTGTCATCTTTTTTACACTTACTTAGGAGAATGACGACAACAAAAAACAGCAGATTTTTTTTCATGGCTTATCAATTTAACGTTGAGGATAAACCAAAAATACCAGAAATTTTAGAAGAAAGAAGTAATGGCTCGTCTGATCTACAAAACCACATGCCGGTTATAAATTTTATATTCAGGACAGCCATCGTACTTCACCGAAAGATCAATATCGACCCAATCTCTGTTGAGCGAATTGATATATGCTCCAAAATAATCAGGGAACAAATTGGTGAGAATGATCACGGAATCCGGCTCCATATTCAGCTCTTCGTGACCGAGTTCGTTGACAAAATAAAAACCGGTACAAAGTCCTTTCGAGGTTTCAAATTCGATTTTTACATGACTTCCCACTACCTCATGCTGCACAACTTCTACTGCTATTTCCTCTCTCAAATCCTCAGCCGTTCCCAAGGTTTCCTCCTGATCGCCCAAAATCTCAATATTAGTATCCATGTTCGTAGTTTAAGGTAAATGTCGAGTTCAACATCTATCTTAAAAAGTTATACCTCGGGAAACGAAAGGAGAAAAGTTAGTGATTAATTAATATTCAAAACTTAAACGATATCAAGAACCACGACTTCTCCATACGTCACTTTGATATCAAAAGCATCCGCTAATTCAATGTTCCGTAAATGTGCCAAAATAAGTCGGATCACACCTCCATGTGTTACAATAACAGCCTTTTGATAACCTGAACTTATTAATTCAGACCAGAATTCAAGCACGCGAACAGACATTTGCTGCATACTTTCACCACCTGGAACGATGACATTCACAAAATCATCCATCCAAATTTTTAAGTCAGCTTCATTGACGGTATCCCAGGTTGAACCTTCCCAATCACCAAAATTGAGTTCGGTGAGGCGGTTATCTATAATAAAAACGGGATTTATTTTTTGTGCTAATAACGTACAACGTGTGGAGGGACTGGAATAAACGATATCCGAATTGTCTGGAAGTTTTGTTTTGATTATTTCAAATTCAGAGAGAAAGGTATCTTCCAAAGCAACATCCAGCCGGCCATAAATTAATCCGGGCGAAAGTGAAGGCGTAGTATGCCGGACTAAATAAATTTCCATAAGATGGCGGTGAAGATGTAAAAACCGATCTCACAAACCTGTTGCGTAGTTCCCAGACAATCGCCGGTATAACCACCAATCCATTTTGTGAAATAACGGGCAAGCATTATTTTGATCAGATATAGAACCGGCACTACCAATAAGATGCAACGGTTGATTTAAAAGAAAACACAGACAAAAAAGAGGAATTAACGCAAAAACGCCAGCGATGAAAAGTGTATTTTTGCTACCAACCTCGGCTACCGGTTTCGATTTGCTGTCATTGGTAAACCGGACGTAATGATGTGTAAAAATCACTGTTACAGCCATAAACCTGCTCAATCCGTGTGCGCTTATTAAAGTAAGGAAAACCAGAGCAGGTTGATTTTGAATGAAAGGAATTGATGCGTTTAGTAAGGAAAATTTCAATCCAAGCAAGAGAATAAGTCCTACGACAGCATATGTTCCAACACGGCTATCCTTCATAATTTCCAGGATTTTTTCTTTTGTCCAACCTCCGCCAAAACCGTCACAGGCATCAGCAAATCCATCTTCGTGAAAAGCTCCTGTTAATAAAATGGAGGAAATCATTGAAAGAATAATTCCGATTGAAAGGTTGATCAGATAGACGCCAAGAAGCAAAATAAGACCTGAAATTAACCCGACAATCCATCCAATTAATGGGAGATAACGCGTTGCCTTATTCATATCATCCGGATTGTAGCCAACCCAGGCAGGAGCGGGGAGACGGGTATAGAATTGAAGTGCTGTAAAGAAAAGCCGTAATTCCTGCTTCATAGATTTGGGTTTGTTGCCAGTATGAGCAAGTTATAAGGATTTTCGGATGACATTTATTTCTTCGTTTTTAAAACCAATATGCAAGTGCTGATGATCCATAAAATTGAAAACCTGGCCGGTATCACGGACGGTTTTTATTTTGGTAAAATCAAGCTCCTGAACAAGCCAGCCTACTTTTTGTGGTTCCAGTTTTGAAATAATCCCTTCTTCCGGCATATCCTTATCCGGTGTCGAATAAAAGGCGGCAAAGCCATAATTGATATCCACAGCCGGAGACCAGAGTGCATTTCCAACCGTTTGAGAAACAACTGTATAAGCCTGATTTTCCATCGCGCGTGCACGCGCTCCGATATGTACACGCGTTGCGCCGCGAATTGTTTCCGTACAACTAGGTGCCAAAATCAATGAAGCGCCCATCGAACTCAGCAATTGCGATCCGAAAGCAAACTCAACATCATAGCAGATCTGAATGCCAAAAGTCCCCCAGGAAGCTTCGAAAAGCGTAAGATTTTTTATACCGCTTTGAATTCCCCATTCCTCATTTTCAAAACGCGTCATGAAAAATTTGTCCTGATAACCGACTAATCCTTTGGCAGAAAAAACGAAAACGCGGTTTACGTTTCTTTCATTCTCAATTACCGGAATGCTCGGGGCAACAATAATAACATTATATTTTTTAGCCAAGTCGGCGAAAACATTGCAGAATTTATCTTTCAAAGAATCAAGTTCAATGACTTGTCGGCGGATATCGTTTCTGATTTCAGTCAGAAAAAATACTAACCAATTCCATTGCGCCATATTCCGGGAAAAGCAAAAGTCCGGCATTTTGATTAACAGCATCAACAACCCAAAGTTCAACATGTTCACGCCAATTGTCGAAAGTGGCATGTTCAGTAATCGGATAATTGGCTGAAGCGATAATCATTGGGAAATGTATTGTGGTTATTCAAATATTGCGGTGCGCTGCACCTTAGGCTTCTGGAATTCTACGCTTTTTTCTACAAATATTTTGGTGCGCTGCACCAATCGATAGCTAAAAAGCTAGACAATTTCTTTCATCCAAAATATCATTGTTTTTGGTGTTGAATCCGTTTCGCCGATATCCGGCCATTCCATTGTCGCTTTCAAATCTGGTAATTTTTCATATCCTCGTTTGATCCAAAATGCGTCATTCGGACGATAATCTGTTGGTTCTGCTGGATGATTTATTCTTTCAACGGAACAAAAACAGGTTGTTTTAAATGTGCCAAAACTTCCTGCGTATTCTTCCCGTGCATCAAAAAAACGATGTCCAAGTCCCAGACCTCGATAATTACTCAGCAAGATACTTTCACCAAAATAAAAAATACTGCTTCGATATCATAATCCGGCCTCTTTAAATGGTGCCTGAATATCTTCCGTTTCGTCTTGTAAAGGAATACAAGTTGTTGCGCCCACCATTTTTTCACCATCATAAATGGCAAAAAGAAAGGATTTAGAGATTTTGAATAAATTTTCAAATATTCCTTTTCATAATCCAGCGAGCCTTCATACAAATAAGGGAAATCCCGAAAAACCGAGATCCGCAATTTCGCAAGATCATCGAAGACAGATTCAATGTCGGGCCTTGTTTGGTTAGAAAAGAGAGAGGCATGTTTTGGCTGTTAGCGGTTAGTACGGCGGAGAATATTTTTTTAGACGATAAAAAGATCAGTAATTTTAAGCTAAAAATCGGTTCTTAGCCAAATCCAGCTAAAAGCTAATCCCTAACAGCTAACCGCTCTCAGGACACTAGCTTAATCCAAAGTTCCAGATTGTAATACGTCGTTACCCGGCTGATTTTTCCATCTGTAACTTCCAAAAATGCAGCGGCAGGGATGACATATTTTTGTCCGTGTGCTTCCGGGAAACCTTCATCAGCCTTTTTTATAAATTCCGTTTACAACAAACTCGACAGAAACTCTTTTGTCGGTTGGTTCAGTGAAAAATACCATATCCGTCAGTGTTTCTTCGTAGGAATCATCCATCATTTTCATGAACTCGGTAAACTTTTCTATACCAACTCTTACTTCGCCCTGATTAGGTTCATGACGAACTTCCGGGTGAAGAAGGGCAAGCATGCCTTCAAAGTTTTTTTCGTTGAATGAATTATAATATTGCCTTACGATATCTAATGCAGCCATTTTAGAAAGAATTTTTAGTCAAAACGTTTTACAAAGATAGGTTTCGTCTTATGGATTAAAAGGTTTTTTAGTCAAAGAAACCTGTCCATTTGCGTCTTTTTCATATTTTGCAATACAATTTTGCCGAAACTGAGCATCGAAATTCGGCTCTTCCAATATCAGCGATGGCCGGTGCAGGTTTGCCTTCCTGAAAAAAGAAAACCTTCGTATTTCCGTATTTTGTATAAGGCATCAAATCACCATATTTCTGCATTTCTTCCCAAGGCTCGCCCTGAACGGTAACAGCATAAATCCGTAAAATCGGCCCGGTATTATTCGGGTTCCGATATAGTGCGACTTCCTTAAAATTTCCTTTCAGATCATTTACAGTCGGCTGAGAACTCGAATCGTAAATGATATAACCAACTAAAATGGCAATAACGGCGGCAATGATATACTTAACTTTCTTCATAATTATTTTTAGGTTACACTGAGGACCACAGAGGTAATAAGAGAGACACAGAGTTTTTTTTATCCTGAAATAAATCTCTGTGTGCCTCTTTTTAACTCTGTGGTCCTCTGTGTAACCTCAGAAATTAGAACAAAATTCATTTATCAGATACCCCCGCGCTTTCGAAACTGGCCATTTCGTTTAAAAATGCTACTGCACTTTTTAATAATGGATAAGCCACAGCGCAACCCGTTCCTTCGCCAAGACGCATGTCCAAATTTAGTAATGGTTTGGCGTTCAGACTTTCAAGCAAGAGTTGATGGCCTTTTTCTTCTGATTGATGACAAAAAATAGCGAAATCTTTGATCAACAGGATTTATTTTAAAAGCGCATAAAAATGCTGCCGAAGCGATAAAACCATCCACCATCAAAACCATTTTTTTCTCAGCTGCTGCAAGAAATGCGCCGCACATCATCGCAATTTCAAAACCGCCGAAAGTTTGTAAAACCTGCATAGGATCAGTTGAAACTTCTGCATGATTTGAAATCGCTTTTTGAAGAATTGTGATTTTGTTTTGATACTGATCAGGATTAACTCCGGTCCCTTTTCCTACACAATCTTCAATCGGGATATCAAGTAATTTGCTCATGATCACGGCAGCGGATGACGTGTTTCCAATACCCATTTCTCCAAAACCGATCACGTTACAGCCTGTTTCAGCAATGTTTTTTACAATCTCTTTTCCCTTTGTCAATCGCCTGTTGGCATTCTTCTGCTGTCATAGCAGATTTATGTCAAAAAACTTTTGGTGCCGTGATTGATTTTGGCATCGATCAGTTTTTCATTTGGTTCAAAATCATGATCAACACCGGCATCAACCAAGGCAAGTTCGATACCATTTTGTTTTGTAAAAACATTAATCGCCGCACCGCCGTTGAGAAAATTTAAAACCATTTGAAAGGTAACTTCGGACGGATAGGCACTGACGCCTTCGTTCGCAATTCCATGACTTGCAGCAAAAACAACGATATGCGGTTTGACCAAACTTGGCGTCAAAGTTTCCTGAATCAAAGCAATTTGCAAAGCCACGTCTTCCAGTCTCCCGAGTGCGCCAAGAGGTTTTGTTTTATTATTTATCTTATGCTGTATCTGTTCTCTTAAAGTCATAAAGTCTTGGGTTTTTTAGGTTACACAGAGGGCCGACAGAGATAAAAAGAGGGACACAGAGGTTTAGTTTTGTAAATAAAGAAAAACTCTGTGAATCTCTTTTTACCTCTGTGAATCTCTGTGAAACCTACGTGTAACCTATCCTTTTAAATTTAGTGGTAAGCCGGAGACCATGAAGATGGCTTCGTCAGCCTTTCTAGCAACATATTGATTTGCCCAACCTTGTAAATCCGTAAACTTTCTCCCGATTTCAGTTTCCGCATGAACGCCCATTCCTATCTCGTTTGAAATGATGATGAAAGTGCCGGAAAGTTGTGCGATCGCATCGATTTCTTCTTTGAATGCGGTCAGCGATTGATCAATATCGTTATCAAAAGCGACAAACAAATTCGTTAACCAAAGCGTCACACAATCGATAACAACTACCTTATTTTCAATCGGAAGTTTATGGATATTTGTTTCCGATTCGTAGGTTGTCCATTCCGGGCCACGTTCGTTTTTGTGTAACTGAACACGTTCGGCAAAATTATCGTCCCAGATATGTGCCGTCGCAACGTACACCGGAGATTTGCTGAGCTGCAAAGCTTTTTCCTGTGCAAAACGGCTTTTTCCGCTACGTGCGCCTCCGGTGATGTAGATGATCATTTTTCTTCCGGTGCTTTAAAACGTTTGTACAAAAACAACTGCCATTTTTCCTCTGCAACACCCGCTTTGTCCATTTCGGCTCTTGCCAAAGTGAAAAATAAATCAGATAAACGGTTGATGTATGCGGGAATCGCTTCGTGAACCGTATCCGTTTTGATCAAAGAAACCAGTCTGCGTTCGCCTCTGCGCATTTGCGTACGCGCCACGTGGCATAAGGCAGAAACTTCATTTCCGCCCGGAAGCAGAAAGTAATCCGAAGGAGAAGTCATTTCCGATTCCAAGCGTATCAATCCAGTTTTCGCAAAACTCAGCTCCATCCTCCGGCATCGGGTTTTTATTTTCTTTTTTTGCATCAGAAGGACGGGCCAGATGTGACATCATATCCATCAAATCTTTCTGAATTTTATGAAGATTTGGCTGCCATTCATGATCATTTCCCAATTTTACACGAAGTAATCCGATCGTAGAATTTGCTTCATCCAAAGTTCCCGATACATTCAATCCGGACATCATCTTTTGAAACGCGGCTTCCGCCGAATAAGCCTGTGGTACCTTTGTCGCCTTTTTTAGTATATATTTTCATTTATAAAAAAATCGATTTAAGATTTTACTGTTTTTATTATGCTTGTAAATCAGTAAGTAATTCGCTGATCTTTAAATATTTTTTAGTATTTAATCCATCATCAAATATCCAGACAGGATTTTCCTCATTTTCTGTAATTTCAATTTTATGCGGTAAATCAGAATTGTCACTTACCACAAAATCCTCCCGTTGCAAGCGCACGTTTTGTCCAGAAAACAAGATTGCTTTTTCCTGACAAATAAATAGGAGTAGAGGAGGCCTCTTTATGGATCGTGAATGTGCCGGTATTTCGGTCGAAGTGGAATCCGTTTTTGATAAAAGCCGCTTCAAAACTTCCATTCAAAACCAGATCTTCCGGTACGCCTGAAACAAGTTTTCCATCCGGATGCATCAGCCAGAGTTTGTCCGCAGCTTGTAATGCCAGATCCAGCTCATGCGTGGAAAGTAAAATGGCCTTATTGGTTTGTCGGGCGAGATTATGCAGTAAACGCATCATTTCAACACGGTTGGGTAAGTCGAGATGCGCCGTTGGTTCGTCCAGTAAAATCAGTTTGGTATCCTGCGCCAATGCTCTGGCCAGCATTACTTTTTGCCGTTCGCCATCACTCAATTCATTCATTCGGCGGTCGGCATAACGTTTGGTATCAGTAGCATCCATCGACCAGCTTATTTTTTCTTTATCAAATTCAGAAAGTGATCCCAGCCAACCGGTATAAGGTGTTCGTCCCAAGTGCTACCAATTCGGCTGACAGTCAGATTTCCGGCATCGATCCGTTCGGTTAAAACCAGACTTAGTTTTTGGGCAAGATCAACAGGTTTTAAATTTATCCAACGATTCATTATCAATCAAAATTTCTCCGGAAAGCATGGGCTGCAAGCCTGAAAGTGTCCGCATAAGCGTAGATTTTCCCGCTCCATTTGGACCTAACAAACAAACAAGTTGTCCTGGACATAAGTCCAGATTCAAGAGATTCTGAAACAATTCTGGGTTCTCTTTTTCCGGTTTTATAACCGATAGATAAGATTGCGGGCAGTTAGTAGTGGCGTATCGTTCATGAGAAAGAAGAACGTAAATTATTACGACTGACAATAACCCAAATCACGACCGGAGCACCTAATAATGAGGTTACAACATTAATCGGCAAAACCGTTTGTGTTCCCGGCATTTGTGAAATAATATCACAAATGAGCATCAGTACGGTACCCACCAGACAGCAGCAAGGAATCAAAATCCGATGATCGGAAGTTCCTAAAAGTGATCGGGTGATATGTGGAATCGCAATGCCGACAAAACCAATCGGGCCGCAAAAAGCAGTAATACTTCCCGTTAATAAACTGGTACTGGCCATGATGATGAAGCGGGTTTTTCCAACCGTCAGACCCATACTTCTTGCATAATTTTCTCCCAATAACATGGCATTCAAGGCTTTGGAAGAGGAAAAAGCAATAAGCAAACCAACAATTACGACGCCGGAAAGTACATATAAATGATACTGAACAATGCCGCCCAGCGAGCCGAAAGTCCAGAGAATATATTCCTGCAACTGTTCCGGCTGACTAAAATATTGCCAGATACTGATCACGGAAACGGTAATCGTCCCGACCATCACGCCGACGATCAATAAAATAACATTATCCTTAATCCGTCCGGCGATCAGCAAAACCATGGACAAAACCAACGCGGCGCCAAGCGATGCCATAACCACAATGAGCCAGCTTCCGGAAACGCCAAGTTGCCGGATTGCATAAATACTTGCTGTACTTCCGCTCGTCAGCATCACGGCCGCAACGCCCAATCCTGCACCCGCCGTAATTCCTAATTCCGACGGACCAGCCAGAGGATTACGGAATAAAGTTTGCATTTGAAGTCCGCTGACCGATAATCCGCAACCGACAATGACTGCTGTAATCGCCTTTGGCATTCGTATTTTTTCAACAATAAATAACCATGCAGTAGTATCTGATTCTCCCAAAAATACTATTCTCGCCACTTCGCGAAACGGAATGCTCACCGATCCCAGCATGATGTCCAGCAGGAAGAAAAGTACAGCCAAAACCGACAAACCGATAATGATCAGCCTACGGGAATTGGAAGAAGATTGAGAAATATTTTGCATTAATAAACAGAAAAGTAAGCGAATTCAATCGTAAAATTTCTATTGGGCTAAAAGCTGACATCTAATCGCCAACAACTCAATTTACCTGCTTATAATAAACCAGCTCATGCTGCGGCAATAATTCCGGGTGAAGAATTTTGATCAGATCTGACAAAACAATTTGTGGATTCACAGCGCCGGATTCCCAATAATCATTCGAGCCACGCGTGTTGACACGTTTGTTATAACTGTAAATCTGCCCGGATTTATAGGCTTTGAAATCGGTGTAACGAGGATCTTTTGCAAGGATTTCTTTTTTGTTATCGTAGTTGCTAATCCCGACATTCAGCCAATAATCAGCAGTGAGCGCGATCGGGTAAACAGCTTCAAAATTTAATGCTAAACTTCCTGTCGCTTTTGTATTATTCCAATGATAATCTGCGCCGGAGTCTCTGAAAAACTGAGCCATATAACTATTTCCATTGGGGACAAACCAGGAATCTTTGGAGTTCATACCCGTGATGATGCTCGGTCTTGCCTTCACTTTTTGAGATAGGGCCGCCAAACGTTTGTATTCCTCTTCCATTTTGGCAAATTTCTTATTGACAAAATCTTCCCGGTTTAAAAGTGCTGCTAAAAGCTTAACCCACTCAGCACGACCCAAAGGCGTTGTTTCAACCCATTCAGAATTAATTAAAACAGGAATTCCGGCAGCGTTCAATGTGGTATATCGCTCCATTTTTGAAACAGGACTGCCTGTTGTCATGACCAGGTCAGGATGCATCGTGATCAATTTTTCTTCATTCAATCCCTGATCTTTTCCAACCTCGGCAATTTTACCAGCCTCAATTTGTTTGATGATTTCGGGATTTGAAACATATTTCAAATTGCCTAGGCCAGTGACAATTTTTTCTTCACCTAAAAGTCCAACCAAACCTACATGCATCGACGACATCGCGACCAGGCTTCGAATAGGAATTTCAATAAACTGGCTGTTTGAGTATCCTTTTGGCTTTTTCGTGCCGCGTTGAAGCAAAACATATTTGGCCGTGTCGGTGCTTTTCTCGAACGGACTTAAAACATTAATTACCTTATAATTTTCGTGATATTCAATCGTAAATCCTTTGGCGTGGTGAATCTGGATTTTTTCGGAAAAATAATCTTTTCCGGAGGAAGCCGTTTCCGCACTTTCTGTGAGATTTGAAGAAGTACCGCAGCCTGCTAAAAATAGCAGCGGGATAAAAAATAAAGCCACAAATTGAGCGGCTGCAATAAAAATGGGAATGCGCGCAAAGTCATTGCGAACTTCCAAAAAGGAGGTTTTCTGTTTTTTTATCATTTGTGATACCAGCCTTTCTTCCGAAAGCTATGCGTATTAAGTGAATAAGGCAGGTCTTCTGACTCGTTCCATTTCCTCTGACGCCTTCCCGGGGAGGTTAATTTTGAATGATAGAATGTTGGAATGAGAGAATGTGTTGCAATTAGCCATTATTCACTGCGCCGGCAGCCCGGTCATTCTATCATTCAATCACTGCCCCCAGTGGCAATTGTCGTGAATGTTTTTGTGAACTTACAGCAGCGGAGACTGTTCCGGACTTACACCGGTATTCCCTTTTAAAGTAACCTGATTTTTTCAAATCCGGAATACTACCCTGATGCGTGCAAAACTACTAAGATTTGCGTCGGGTTTTTGATTTGTTGGAATAATTCTAATTGGCATTTTACAAGTGAAGTAATATTACCCATTCAGAGAGTAGAGAATTACGATTGTCAAAATCATTACAAAACAAGTTTTATGATTAATCCATGTTACTTTCTTAATTTCAGTAGGGTCAATAATCCGATCATTTTCTCCAATAAAAGGTTTCTCAACCCATTTTCCATGATATATATTCGGACCGCCAAAACGACAATCCAGAATTCCTGCCAATGCGGATTCCGGATAACCTGAGTTTGGACTTTTGTGCCGGTTCCCATACTTGAAGACAAATTGCAGACCTCTATAATTTAAGGTAACGATGACCATCAGCAAAGCAGTAATACGCGCCGGAATGAAGTTTGCAACGTCATCCAATCGGGCAGCAAATTTTCCGAATTGCTCGTACTTATCGCTGCGGTAACCGATCATTGAATCCAGCGTGTTGATCATTTTGTAAACCATCATAGCCGGAACGCCACCGATTGCGTAGAAAAATAATGGCGCGATAACACCGTCGCTCAGGTTTTCCGACATGGTTTCGAAAACCGCTATCCGGATTTGCTGGGCGGTTAATTGAGAAGTGTCCCGACCGACGATGCGCGACAATTGTTTTCTTCCTGCTTCCAATCCTTCTTTTTCCAAAACCAGAAATACATTTTGGCCTTCCGTGATTAATGCATTATTGGCTAAACCATACCAAACCCAAACGCTATTAACGGCAACAAAAAGCCATGAATTAAGAGATAAAAGTGTTTCGTTCAGGAAATGAAAAAAGAAAAATGTGAGTAGACAAAGACCGGTTGCTAACAACATTCCTTTTAAAAAGCGCGAAGGATTTTTATTTAAAAGTTTGTCGCCAGCTGAGATTGCATTGCCAAATACACGAACAGGATGCGGCCAGTTATCAGGATCGCCGATGATTAAATCCAGAATATAACCAAAAACCAACGGAGCTATGATTAATAATTTCTCCATTCTTCGAGGGCGTCAATTAATAGATTATTTTTTTCTGGCGATAGCGTAGCGATCCGAAAATGTTGTTTTGTTAAATCTCTGAAATTGCTTGCATCACGAATCAGAAGCCCATGTTTTTCAATCAGGAATTGTTTGAGTTTCGCTGCATCATCTTTAAATGTTTCTACCAGGAAAAAATGTGTTGTACTTTCATGGATTTTCAATACCGGATTCTGACTGAGTTTTTCAGCAAATCTTTCTTTTTCTATCAACAAATTTTTTAATGGAATTTGAATCTGCAGTATAATTTTCAAAAATAAATTTCCCTGCTTGCAGCGCCATCGAGTTCACTGTCCACGGTTGTTTGATACTTTTCAATTTCGTGATTAAATCTTCCGAAGCGACAACATAACCCAGTCGCAATCCCGGAATTGCATAAGCTTTGGTAAGCGAATGCATGATCAACAAGTTTGGATACTGATTGATTAAAGGAATGGAAGAATTTATTTGAACTGTAAAATCAATAAAAGCTTCATCAACGACAAATAGCGTTTCAGGATTTTGTTGAATCCAATTTTCAAGTTGAAAAAATGCTTTTCCGGTAGGATTATTGGGATTGCAAATGAAAACCAGGTCAGTTGATAAAGCTGGAAATTCCTCAATTTCAGACCAGGACAAGAATGTTAAATTGTGTTGATATAGTTTACATGCATCTTCGTACTCAGCAAAAGCTGGTGTAACAATCGTCGTTTTCTTTCCTGAAAAGGCCTGCGCGATTAGAGTAAATGCTTTCTGTTGTTCCGCTGTTGATTAAAATCTGATCAGAATTTAAATGATGATGATCTGCCACCATTTCAGTCAAACTTTCAGCCATCACTTCCGGATAACGATTGATCGTCGACCATTGCTCAAAAATATATTCTTTCAAACCCGCGGTTCGCCGCCATACCAGACATTGGTACTGAAATCTGCAATGATTTTTTTGGAATAACGATACGAATCGTCGCCGTGGCCTTGTAACATAGGTGTTCTATTTTATTCCAGACTTTTATAAATCATTTCCATATCCACATTCGCACGAATATGATCTGCCAGCCGGTCGTATTGTAATTCTTTAAATTGCTGATAATCGAAAGTTTCAGCAACTGTTTTGGTTGAAAAGCCGGATAGCAAATCTTCAATTACCACAGCATTGTCCAGAATACCATGCAAATAACTTCCCCAGCAATTTTCATCTAAAAAATAGCCATCAGGTTTTCCGTTTGATAAAACAGTAACCGGAGCATTGTTCTCAGAAGTCGTTTCACCCATATGAATTTCATATCCGGTACAAACTTCCGGATTGTCGCGGTAACTGAATTGCTGCTGCAATGTCGTTTTTACAGGTTTTAAGACTGTTTTTACAGGAAGCAAACCAAGTCCGGGCATCGATTCGAGTGTGCCTTCCACTTGATCAGGATCTTCAATCAGCTCACCCATCATTTGATAACCGCCACAAATGCCAATGACTTTTTTGCCATTTTTATGTGCAGTAATAATTGCAGTCGCTGCACCGTTATTTTTGATCGTCAACAAATCATCAAGCGTATTTTTACTTCCTGGAATGATGATAATATCGGCTTTTGCAATTTCTTCCGGTTGCGAAGTATAGAATAAATGTACGCGCGGATCTTTTTCCAACCGGTCAAAATCAGTGAAATTTGATAGCCGCTTTAGTAAAATGACCGCTACATTTATTTTTCCTTCCTTCGTCGTATTAAATTTATTTTGAAGCGAAACCGAATCCTCTTCTTCGATATGTATGTCTTTGAAAAATGGCAAAACACCAACGACAGGAATGCCGGTTAACTCTTCCAGCATTTTTTTTCCATCTTCAAAAAGTCGTGCATCACCACGAAATTTGTTGACAATAATTCCTTTGATACACAGACGTTCTTCTGGTGTCAATAAAGCGATAGTACCATAAACACTTCCGAAAATTCCGCCCCGGTCAATGTCTCCAATCAGATACGTTGCTGCTCCTGCATGAAGCGCCATCCGCAGGTTTGTAATATCCCGTTTTTTAAGATTTAATTCAGAAATGCTGCCGGCTCCTTCCATAACAATAGGGGAATATCGAGCTGATAATCGATCATAAGCCTGCGTTACAGCCAGGAATAACTCTTTCCGGTCAGTGGTTTTGAAATATTCGTAAGCAGACTGGTTGCCCACCGGTTTTCCATTCAAAATCACCTGGGAAGATTGATCATTCGTGGGTTTCAATAAAACCGGATTCATATCGGTATGACAAGGAATTCCGGCTGCTTCCGCCTGCACGGCCTGTGCTCTTCCAAGTTCCAAACCTTCCGGTGTGACGTAGCTGTTCAAAGACATATTCTGCGCTTTGAATGGAGCCGGATGATAACCATCTTGTTTGAAAATCCTGCAAAATCCTGCACAAATAACACTTTTGCCAACATCGGAAGCAGTGCCGACGAACATAATTGGTTTTGTGAGAATGCGGGGATTAGACATTTGGTTGTGTAAGGTTTCACGCAAAGCAAATAAGAAAAGGGCAAAGATCGCAAAGAAACTTAGCGTGCTTTGCGAAAACCTTATTTGCTTTGCGTGAAAAAAGAAAAATTAGGCAATTCTACCGGAAATAGTAACCGTGATATTCTCCGAAGAAAGTTCTTCAAGCGACAAACATTCTGCGCCCATCACCTTCGCCATTTCGGCAGCTCTTCCAAAACGAAGATAATCGTTTTCAGTATCGAGCACCAAAGCAGGAATATTGGACTGGAACAATTGACCCGATAATTGTAATGTTTGCTGCCAGGCATCGCCACCACCCGGAAGCGGCACATTTGCTTTTCCGTCGCTGAGAATAACCAAAAGCGGCTTCAAATCTTTATCCGGATTTAATTTATTGATAACCTGAATGGCTAATTGCAGGGCATGTGGCAAAGGCGTTCTTCCACCTGTTGGCAAACTTTGCATCGCTTGTTCAGCCTGTTCAACGCTATAAGTAGGTTCCAAAAGTAGCTGCGCTTCCACACCACGGAAAGAAATCACGCCGACCATATCTCTTCTTTGGTAAGCGTCCGTGAGCAAACTCAGCACACTTCCCTTCACCGCTTCCATCCGGCTGCTCGCTGCCATGGATCCCGAAGCATCCACAACAAACAGAATTAAATTTCCTGTTTTTCCCTTTCTAACCTTTTGATGCAGATCATTTCGTGTTATCTGAAAATCGTCCTGATCACGGATTAAGGCAGATTGTACCGTTGCCATAACCGAAATATCTGTTGGAGATTGATCTGGGATTGCTCTTAATTCAGGCCCACGATTCGTATTGATTGCCTGACTTCTACGGCCTTCCGGCATTTGATGTGAAACCGGATTTAAATCAATTTAAAATTAGGTGCTTCTTTTTGAGGGGCTATACCAAATACTTGTTCTTGTTTTGAAGAAGGTGATTCTTGATTATTTGTTTCTTCATCATTAGACATACCATCGACTTGCGGTTCTTGGTTGTCTTTTGATTCAGGCTGATTTTGCTGTTGCGACTGATTTTTTTGCTCTGGCTGTTCCTGCTGCATTAATTCATCCAGCCTGTTATCACCTTTACTATTTCCTTCAAACGGCTTTTTTCGCTGTCTGTGAATGAGTGCTAATTCTGCTGCCTGACGAACATCATCGGCAGTAACCGTAGTTCGTTTATCCAAAGCTGCCAACGTAATGGCCGTTTTATACATTACAATATCAGCCCGCAAACTTGTCACATTTAATTCTGTGCAAAGCTGGCTGATCAAAGTCAGCAAACCATCAGGTAAAATAACAGACGGTAATAATTGCTGAGCTGTTTTGATCTTGTCCTGCAAATTTTTCTGATCCAGAACCCCATTGGTCAGCGAAAACTTCCGGATTATTTTCAAAATGAATTCTTCGGCGTACAACTTCGGTTCTTTCTGCCACATCCCGCGGCGCTTCCACATCCACCATCAAACCAAAACGATCCAGAAATTGCGGACGAAGATTTCCTTCTTCCGGGTTCATTGTGCCGATTAAAGTAAATTTTGCCGGATGACTTTCTGAAAGTCCGTCGCGCTGGATTGTGTTAACACCCATGGCTGCAACATCCAGTAAAACGTCCACCAAATGATCAGGAAGTAGATTTACTTCATCAATGTATAAAATTCCGCGGTGAGCAGTTGCCAATAAACCGGGTTGTAATCTTTTCTTTTTTTCTGATAAAATACCTTCCAGATCCAGACTTCCCAGAACGCGGTCTTCGGTTGCGCCAAGTGGAAGATTAACGAAAGGAACTGCAATTTCTTCTATATCAACCGGACATTCGCCACAAATATCCTGCGAATCGTTTTCCTGAATTGTTATTTGAAAAATTTCATTTTTAGGAATTAACGGCATTATTTCAGCCAATCCTCTTGCAGCAGTACTTTTTGCTGTGCCTTTTTCTCCTCTGATCAATAAACCTCCAATGGACGGATTGATTGCACACAAAAGTAACGCGCGCTTTAATTTTTCCTGTCCAACCAAGGCTGCAAAAGGATATTTCATAGAGAAGAATTATTAACTATTAAGGAAACGGTAAAATTAGGGAAAGAAACGCAGAGTTGTGGGAGTTTTGAGCAGTGTTACGCGGAGTAATATTTTAACTCATTAAACCCTGCGTTCAAACTCCTTTACCTCAGCGTTTAAATTGGCATGCTTTTATTAAATTTTCCATTATGGCGACACAATCACTCTTACAATTTACCGGCAAAAGTATTTACTGTTCCCAGGCAGATGCCCACATTGATCCCTGGATTCCCGTGGATCGTGCGATCATTACGCATGCCCATAGTGATCATGCGCGTTGGGGAAGCAAACATTATCTGGCTCATAAGGATAGTGAGGCCATTTTAAGGCTTCGTTTGGGGCCGGATATTTCTTTGCAGACGGTTGAATATGGTGAAAAATTTGTGATCAATGGTGTTGTTTTTTCATTACATCCTGCCGGACATATTATCGGTTCAGCACAGGTTCGGGTGGAATATAAGGGTGAAGTTTGGGTAGCTAGCGGAGATTATAAATTGGAAGACGACAACGTTCTGTGCGCCTTTTGAACCGGTAAAATGTAACGTTTTTATAACAGAATCTACTTTTGGGTTACCGATTTACAAATGGCAGCCGCAACAGGAAATTTTCTCGGAAATTGATAACTGGTTTGCACAAAACAAAAGTGAGGACAAAGCCAGTATTCTTATGGGTTATTCACTCGGGAAGATGCAGCGTATTTTGAAAGGAATTCAATTGCCGGATGGGCCGATATACGCACATGGTGCCATTTATACATTGAATGAAAGATTGAGACAAGCCGGACATGATTTGCCGGAACTTACTTTGGTTACCAAAGAAACAGATAAAAAACTCTTTCGCGGATCATTGGTTTTAGCGCCGCCATCGGTGGACAGCAGTACCTGGATACGAAAATTTAATCCATATTCGCTCGGATATTGTTCGGGCTGGATGGCTTTGCGAGGAGCAAAAAACCGCCGGGCTGTCGATCAGGGATTTATTTTAAGTGATCACGTGGATTGGCCGGATTTGAATACAGCGGTTATTGAATCCGGTGCTGAAAAAGTATATGTCACGCACGGTTATACCAGTATTTTTTCCCGATGGTTGAATGAAAATGGGATAGAAGCAGGAGAGGTGACGACGATGTATGGAAATGAAGAGGAAACGGAGGATAGGGCAACAGGTGAAGGTGCCGGAAGCAGAAGGAATTGAAAACAATAAAGATTTATCGCCAATTCCGGACGATCCTGACTTGAAACTAAGCTAATCCCTAACCGCTAAAAGCCAACCGCTAACAATGAAACAATTCGCTGAACTTTTCATGAATCTGGACCGGACCAACAAAACCAATGCAAAGGTTGAGTTGATGAAAAACTATTTTCTTGTCCGCCTCGGATGAAGATAAAATGTGGGCACTGACTTTGTTTACAGGTCGTCGGCCATCGTTTAAAGTGAACAGAACACAGGTGAAAGAATGGGCCGCAGCAGAAGCGAATATTCCGATGTGGCTTTTTCAGGAAAGTTATCAGAGTGTAGGAGATTTGGGTGAAACGATTTCGCTGATTTTGCCCAGAAACGGATCTGAGGATTCTGATAAATCTTTGACCGAATGGTTTTATTATCTGGGATTACTACCCAAAATGACGGATGAAGAAAAACACGATCATATTCTTCAGGCCTGGTCGCAGCTTTCGCAGCACGAAACTTTTGTTTTCAATAAATTATTAATGGGCAGTTTTCGGATCGGTGTTTCACAAACGCTGGTTGTCCGGGCTTTGGCGGAGGCGACTTCTACCGATTCCAATATTATCGCGCACCGCGTAATGGGTCAGTGGGATCCGCTGGAAACTACTTTTGAAAAGCTGATTTTGGATGAAGGAGAAAATGATAATGCGTCAAGGCCTTATCCGTTTTTTCTTGCTTATCCGATTGAGGGTGATGTTTCAAATTTGGGAAATCCGGAAGACTGGTTTGTAGAATGGAAATGGGATGGGATTCGCTCCCAGATTATTTACCGGAACAATGAATTATTCATCTGGACAAGAGGTGAAGAATTATCAACAGACAAATTTCCTGAGTTGCATTTTCTAAGTACTGTTCTGCCAAATGGTACCGTTCTGGATGGTGAAATTGTAAGTTATTTTGACAACAAACCGATGCCTTTCAATGTTTTGCAAACACGGATTGGCCGGAAAAATCTTTCGAAAAAAGTATTGGAAGAAGCACCTGTTGCTTTCATTGCCTATGATATTATGGAAGCAAATGGTGTTGATATAAGAAATTTAAGCCAAATGCAGCGAAGGGCGCAGTTGGAAGAAATTCATAAAAACATGCCTGTTCAGTCTGTGTTCAATCTTTCTCCATTGGTTGAATTTAAAGAATGGAGTGAATTGCACGATCTTCATCCAACTTCCCGTGAAAATATTGCGGAAGGTTTTATGATCAAAAGAAAAAGCAGTACCTATCAGGTTGGACGAAAAAAAGGGGATTGGTGGAAATGGAAAATTGATCCGTTAAGTGTTGATGCCGTTTTAATTTATGCTCAAAAAGGAGCGGGCCGAAGAGCTGAACTTTTTACCGATTATACTTTTGCAGTTTGGGGTGAAGACGGAAAACTGATACCTTTCGCCAAAGCTTATTCAGGATCTGACAGACGTTGAAATTGGTCAGGTTGATTATTTTATCAAACGAAATATTCTGGAAAAATTTGGTCCGGTAAGAACGGTTAAGCCTGAGCTGGTTTTTGAAATTGGCTTTGAAGGAATTAATGAATCAACACGTCATAAGTCCGGAATTGCGGTTACGGTTTCCCAGGATTCTGAGATGGCGAAAAGATAAAAAAGCTGCGGAGGCGGATACTTTGGAGAGTTTGAAGGGGATTTTGGAGATGTATAAGTGAGGGTTTTAAGCATGTTACCAAATCACATCAACAACATCCTTATATAATTCAAATTTATCATCAGCAGAAAGAACTTGAAATTTTTCTGTGAAAGCGGTTGCTAAGATCAGTCGATCAAATGGATCACGATGATTTTCAAAAAGAGGAATATTATTGTAATTGTTAAATATTCAGCTTTAATTGGCAACGATATTATTCCAATTCGTTCCACTTCATCTATGTATTCCTGTATTGATTTCGATAATTCAAGCTTGCCTATGTTCTTTTTGATTGTCATTTCAAAAAAAGAAATTACACTAACAAAGCAATCTGAATTTAAATCTGAAATTATAGATTCAGCTTTGGTGGAAAGACGATTATTATTATCAAGAGCCCAAAGTATTACATGAGTGTCGAGCAAATATGCCATCACATATAATCTTTTAAGTCGTCAATGGATTCGTTGAAATCCTCAGACATTTTAATAGTGCCTTTCATTGTTCCTAATGGACGTTTTTTTAAGGAAACATCTGGCTCCACTTCCTCCATAAAAGTTATTAAAACTTTTGCTTTTTTTCTCAAAGGGGGATTTTCAGTCAAAATTACCTGACCATTTTCATAAACACCTTCAATTGTAGTTAGCATAGCTTTTACATTTAGTCGTTAACAAATATACCTATTTCAAAGATTTAATTGATAATTTAGAAAATCAGGAATGAAATTTGATGAAAGCATAATATCCTAAATATTCTAGTTATTAATAATTTCAAAAAAGAATTATCCCTTTGACAAAATCCCGCGGACATATCGCTGTTGAGCAGTGGTTTAAATATAAAAACTGGAAATGGGCGGCTTTTCAAAAGGAGGCTTCTGCGGCTTATCTTTCAGGGAAAAGTGGTTTGGTGAATGCGCCGACCGGAAGTGGAAAAACGTATTCTTTGTGGATTCCTTTTCTGATCCGATATATTAATTCATTGCCCAAAAATCCTGCAAAACGAAGTAAAGGATTGCAGATTTTATGGGTTACACCTTTGCGTGCACTTTCCAAAGATCTTTTCCGGAATATGGAAACGGCAGCTTTGGAAATGAATCTGACTTTACGGATTGGCGTTCGTTCCGGTGATACCAGTACAAAGGAAAGAGCGAGTCAGAAAAAGCAAATGCCGGAAGCTTTGCTGATTACACCGGAAAGTCTGCATCTTTTATTTGCCCAAAAAGACAGCTCCGAAACTTTTAAAAACCTGCATACTATCGTCGTTGATGAATGGCATGAGCTCATGGGAAGCAAGCGCGGAACGCAAACTGAACTTGCCATTGCCAGACTTAGAACGATTAATCCAGATCTGCAAACCTGGGGGATTTCGGCGACGATTGGAAATCTGGAAGAAGCGAAACAGGTATTGATGGGCATGGATTCGGCTGAGGAAGATTCGGTGATTATCAAGGCAAAAACAGAAAAGAAAATTCATTGTTGAAAGTATTCTTCCTGAAAAAGTGGAAACACTTCCCTGGGCGGGATATATGGGAACGAGGCTGGTCGATTATGTCGTTGATATTGTGCAGAAAAGTAAAACAACCTTAATTTTTACAAATACCCGCTCGCAGACGGAAATCTGGTACCGGACTGATTATTGAAAAATATCCTGAATTTGCCGGTATCATGGCACTTGCACCACGCTTCGCTGGACCGGGAAATTCGAGATTGGGTGGAAGAAGCTTTGCATGAAGAAAGATTGAAACTGGTGATCTGTACGGCAAGTCTGGATTTGGGTGTCGATTTTCGTCCGGTCGATACGGTAATTCAGGTTGGAAGTCCGAAAAGTATTGCCCGATTTATTCAGCGCGCCGGTAGGAGCGGGCACCGGCCGGGAGTTGCCAGTAAAATTTATTTTTGTCCGACCAATGCGCTGGAATTGATTGAAGCCGTGTCTTTGCGGGATGGTGTTGAAAAGAAAATGATTGAAGATCGTCCACCTGTTATTCATGCGTTTGATGTGTTGGCGCAATGGATGATTACGCTGGCAGTTGGTGAAGGTTTTGAAGAGCAGCAACTGTTACGAGGAAGTCAGAAATTGTTATGGTTATCAGTTTATTAACCGACAAGAATGGGAGTGGCTGTTGGGATATATTACAACCGGAAGTCCGTCGATGACAGTTTATGATGAATACAAAAAAGTCGAAAGAGTTGACGGACGATATATGGTAACCAGTCGCCGGATTGCACACCGACATATGCTGAGTATGGGCACGATTGTTTCCGATACGGTCTTTAAAAGTGAAATTTCAGCATGGAAAATATCTGGGTTCGGTTGAAGAATCTTTTGTGACCCGGATGAAAGCCGGCGATGTATTTGTACTTTGCCGGAATGAGTCGTGGAATTTGTCCGTATTCATGAAATGACGGTTACAGTTAAAAAAGCGGAAGGGAAAAAAGGATTTTTGGTGCGATGGGCAGGAGGCCGAATGCCGTTGTCTTCTCAATTATCAGCTTTTATCCGCGACAGGATTGTCAGATGCGATTGAAAATCCGTTGAAGGAAAAAGAACTGGCCAAATTAAAACCGCTTCTGGAATCTGCAGAGCGAGCGCTCGATGATTCCCAAAACAGACGAATTGTTGATTGAACAATGTGAAACGCGGGAAGGACATCATATTTTTATTTTTCCGTTTGAAGGCAGATTGGTACACGAAGGTATGTCCATTATTCTGGCTTACCGGATCAGTAAATTATCTCCGATCACATTTTCGCTTGCGATGAATGATTACGGTTTTGAGTTGCTAAGTGATCAGTATGTTGATCTTGAAAAAGTGATGAAAGAAATCGATTTATTTTCGACTGCACATTTGGTTGACGATATTTACCAAAGCGTTAATGCGACAGAAATGGCGAAGCGAAAATTCAGAGAAATTGCCGCAATTGCCGGGTTAATGTTTCAGGGTTATCCTGGTAAATTTATGAAAACCAAACAGGTGCAGGCGTCGAGTTCGCTGCTGTTTACGGTGATGACGAAGTATGAAGACAATAACTTGCTGGTCAATCAGGCATATCAGGAAGTTTTGACTTATCAATTGGAAGAAGTCAGGATGCGAAAGGCACTTGACCGGATTGCAACACAAAAAATAATTGTCAAAAGGACGAGAAAGCCAACGCCTTTTTCGTTCCCTATTATGGTGGACCGGCTGAGGGAACAATTGACTTCGGAAAAACTGGAAGACCGGATACAAAAAATGCTCAAACAGTATAGTGATGCAGATTGAAATAAGAGAATAACCACTTTGATTTATTAACACAAAAGGCGATTTTTTGGCAGGAAAAACAAACACTTACTTATCGGAGATCTGCATCTTGGAAAAATCACACATTTCAGAAAAGAAGGAATTGCAATTCCGCAAATTGCCGCTGGAAATAACTTTGAAAGACTGGATCAATTACTTGCAAAATACCGAATCGCAAGCGTATCATTTTTCTTGGTGATCTTTTTCACAACAAATACAATTCAGAATGGGAAACTTTCGCGGAATGGAGAAAGAAATATCATTTTGTTGAAATGATCATTGTGATCGGTAATCATGATATTTTGCCGATCAGTTTGTTTCTGGAAAACAATATTGAAGTTTATAAAAATGATTTTGAAGAAGATAATTTCATCTTTACACATCATCCAAAAGTAGAACTGGATCCATGCCAAATTTGTATTTGCCGGGCATATCCATCCGGTTTTTACAACGTATGGAAAAGGGCGGCAAAGTTTTCGGTTGCCTTGTTTTGTAGTGGATAAAAATCAGGCAATTTTGCCAAGTTTTGGCGTTTTTACAGGGGGATTTGGAGTTGATCTGGTTGCAGGAAGGAAGATTTATATGTTGACGGATGAGCGGGTTTTTGCGGTTGGGTAATTTCAACTAGCGTATAATTAGCAAAAACTGTATAAATGTGGAATCTGGATTCCGTATTTAGACAGTTTTTGCTAAATTGCTTTATGATAGACCGAATCGCCGAAACAAAAATCCTACAATTAGCTAGTGTTTTTAAATCTGTCGCTGTTACCGGACCGCGACAGTCAGGAAAAACTACTCTAGTCAGAAAACTGTTTCCGGAGAAAACCTACCTTTCTTTGGAAAATCCTGATGCAAGAAGATATGCCATGGAAGACCCCAGAGGTTTTCTTAAAAGGTATGAATCAGGTGCTATTTTTGATGAAGTGCAGCGAACGCCTGAATTATTTTCTTACTTGCAGGAAGTTTTGGATCAGTCACAGGAACCAGGGCGGTTTATTCTGACCGGATCTAATAATTTCCTGCTTCAACAAAATATATCCCAAAGTCTTGCTGGACGAATTGCGATTTTAAATCTGTTGCCATTTAGTTCTATCGAATTATTCGGTTCGGAAAATTCCGCACCTGATGAAAATGAATTAATTTTCAAAGGATTGTATCCGCCAATTTACGATATGGGCATTCCGCCGGAAGATTGGTTTCCCAATTACCTTCGTACCTATATTGACAGAGATGTGAGACAAATCAAAAATATTACGGATTTGATTGTTTTTGAAAGATTTATCCGGTTGTTGGCGGGAAGAACCGGACAGGAATTAAATCTGACTTCTTTGGCGGTCGAGACAGGAGTTGATACGAAAACAATACAATCCTGGATAGGTATTCTGGAAAGTAGTTTTATCATATATCTTTTGAGGCCTCATTATAAAAACTTCAACAAGACATTGATTAAAAGACCTAAAATATATTTTTATGATACTGGTTTGGTATGTTCTCTCTTAGGGATTACAGCCGTTAATCAACTTGAACTGCATCCTCTGAGAGGTAGTCTGTTTGAATGTCTGGTTGTGACCGAACTTTTAAAGAAAAGAACCAATGCTGGAAAACAAATCAACTTATATTATTGGAGAGATAAAACCGGTCATGAAGTCGATATTATAATTGATCAGGGTATGAGCTTATTACCACTGGAAATTAAGGCGGGCAAAACGATTAACAGTGACTTTTTTAAAGGTCTCACCTATTGGAATAAATTAAGTGGTGAGGAGTCGGGAGTTATTCTTTATGCTGGAGAGCAAGAAGAAGACCGCAGTACCGGAATAAGCGTTGCAAACTGGTTTAACTTTATGAAAAGAGATATTTGAAAGTTTTGTCGTGGTATCATCTTACTTCTTCTCAATCAAATGTTTCCAATATCTTTTCGGAACATGCTGTACATGCAGCTTAATATTCCGGCGCGATGGAATATTGACATTCTTGAAATAATTCTGCCACAACTCCTGATACAAGGTTTCTGAATCATGGAAAACGTCTTTTACCGATGTTTTTGCTCCTGCCTCATTGGAAAAATCTAATGTGATTTCTTCGACTTTATCCTGATCATAATAAATTCCGTACTTCCGTTTAATATCATAAATCAGCCAATTCTGATCCGCGTAACGCTCAGCAAAATGTTCGTTCAATAGCGGAATAACATTGAAATCAGGCTCAATTCCGGCATAATACAAATCATCAGCAGTACGCTGAAATCTGACAAATGCTTCCATTCGGTGTTTCTCCCGATACACCATTTTCGATGTTTGATTAATTTTCAAAACATCGGGATTTCCATAGGCCAGATGCGGCGAATCAAAACCGGAAAAATAAAATTTAATGCAGGAAAATATAGTCAGTTCAATTCCCGGAATTTCAGATAAATAACAGCGATAAAGTTGAATGCAATTTTCTTTCGGGATTTTCTTTTTTAGTCCAAGCCAAACTCTTTGGGCTTTTGCTTCATCGGTCACCACAATAACTTTTTCAGCAAAAAAATCAGATTGACTTTCCCGGTTAATAACTGCAAAACCGTTAACATTCCATTTTTTTGAATAGGCGTCAAAAACCGCAGTCAATAAGCCATACCAGGTTCCATCATATGAAACGTTAACCGGCTTATCCGAAAAGATTGTATTGCTGGCCTCCATTGGTAAGGAATTTACTTCGGGATTCGTTGAGGATAAATTGCCGGATTTTGGCTTCTGTATAGTCCTTGCGATCGGTTATTGGACTGTTGCAGGTTATAAAATATTTCGCTCTGTTAATTGCAGATTCCAATCTTTTTCAAGATGATCCCAGCCCAGTTTATTGAACCGACGGGCGCCAACAATTTTTTGTGCGGATTGAACACCAATTCCGGGTACGCGAAGAATTAACTGCAAGTCAGCTGTATTTACATCAACCGGAAAAAAAGCCATGTTTCGAAGTGCCCAGCTTAGTTTTGGATCAATTTCAGGATCAAGATTTGGAAATTGATCATTCAATAATTCCTGCACATGAAATCCATAAAATCGCATAAGCCAATCCGTTTGGTATAAGCGGTTTTCTCTCAAAACAGGAACCGCACTTCCAATGCCAGGGAGCCGATTGTCATTACTGATTGGCACGTAACCAGAATAATAAACACGTTTTAGATTAAATCCCTTATAGAATTTATTTGCCGTGTGCATGATATCTTTATCCGATTCACCACTGGCGCCAATGATCATTTGTGTGCTTTGTCCGGCAGGCGCAAAAAGCGGCGCAGACTTAAATATTTTCGATTCTTCTTTCGTCCGGATGATCTCCTTTTTCAGGTAAGTCATCGGCTCAATCATATCTTTAATGTTCTTATCCGGAGCTAAAAGTTTTAAGCCACTTTCTGTCGGAATTTCAATATTCACACTCAATCGATCTGCCCACAAACCCGCTTCGTGCATAAGCTCATCACTTGCGCCGGGGATTGTTTTAAGATGGATATAACCGTTAAATTTATTCTCTGTCCGAAGTTTTTTTGCAACGGAAACCAGACGTTCCATCGTATAATCAGCATTTTTGAAAATGCCGGAACTCAGGAAAAGTCCTTCAATATAATTTCTTCGGTAAAAATTCATGGTCAGATCGACCACTTCCTGAACCGTGAAAGCGGCTCGTTTGATGTCGTTGCTTTTTCGTGTTACGCAATAGGCACAATCGAAAATACAATGATTGGTAAGCAGGATTTTTAAAAGTGAAACGCAGCGGCCATCTTCCGTATAGGTATGGCAAATTCCACTTCCCGTCGCTTCGCCTAATCCTTTGTTGTGATTGGTGCGTTTGCTTCCGCTGGATGAACATGATACGTCGTACTTAGCCGCATCAGCAAGAATTTCAAGCTTCTCATGAAGTCTTTCCGACATATCTGTTCTAACGTTTGTTGATGATACTTTTAGTATCACAAAGATAGTAAAAATTTGATACTGAAACGAACGTAGGCTTTAAATTATTTAAGAAATACTGAAATCATAATGTCAATTTTTAACAATACTTCCTTTGCTATCAACACTTTCCATAAAATGATGAATTTTGTTATAGCGTTTGTTCCAGGGATTAAAAAACTGCGTGATCATCGGGACATGTTTCTTGCCTTTTATAATTTCGTAAGGCGTTTCAGGAGCAAATTCCTGCATCGCTTTTATGAATTTTTCATTACTTGAAACAATAGAAGGATAGGTTTTTTCACCTCTGAAAATAGTCATAGGAGGCATTCCTTTATGCAGGTGATAAAGGGGTGAAGCGTCTTTCCAAATCTTTTGGTCTGACGAAAAAGTTTTAAAATAAGTATGATCTTTTGGAAGCTTTTCTTCCAGTAAATAACCATACATATCCAGGCCGGCGGCATCTATAAGAATCAATCCTTTAATCGGATTGGCCATTCCCAGCTTTTGGAAATACTGATCGTCAATAGAAATAAGTGCTGCTAAATGTCCACCAGCGGAATGGCCCGAGATGAAGATTCTATCAGGATTCCCTCCATAATTCTGAATATTTTCCTTTACCCATTTAACAGATTTTGCAGAGTACTCAGCCATTTCCTTGTAAGTAGCGGAGGGACTTAGCGGATAATCGATAATAACGTAAACAATATCACGTTTTGTCCAGTTACGTCCAATCAAACTATATTGAGATTTTCTGCCAGAATTCCAGTTTCCACCATGAATAAAGATTAAAACATCTTTGGGAGATTTTGGTTTTTTTGGTTCAAAAATATTTAACTGCTGATCAGATATTGTTCCTGAGCCTTTTGCATAAATAATATTTTTATGTGCTTTATTTCCTAAAAAGGTACATCCGGAAAGTGTTAGTAAAAAAGCTCCGAATAAAATTAGAATGATGATGAGACTGACACGTGTTTGTGAATTCACTGATCGTTAATTTAGATTTTATTATGAATAACATACGTCAAACAAGTGATCGTAGATTAAGCGATATCAAAACACGTACCAATAAAAAATCCACTGGCTTTTGAAAACCAGTGGATTTAGAATAGAATTTTTTCGAGACCTAAACTTTCTTGGGAGGCAAATTAAATGCAACCGCATTATGTTCAAAATGTCCCTTGTGAGAGCCGTCACAGAATGGTTTGTTGGCAGAAAGTCCGCAGCGGCATATCGAAACCACAGTTCTTCCTTCCAATCCGTACACATTTCCCTGCGCATCTACGATTTCAAAATCTCCGTCAACTTTCAGAGATCCGTTGTTATTTACGGTAAGCTTTACTTTTGTCATGGTGAATAATTTTGCCCAAAGGTAGCAATCACAACGGACGTAGAAGTGTCGGGAACCTAATTTAGCATCAGTACAAATCTAAGTTGCCGATGCAAATGAGGTTTTTATGGATGTTGAATGAATTATTACAAGTTCAGATGTCTCCCAATAACGGATGTTAACTCGTCAATTCGGAAAGGTTTTGTAATGAAATCCTGAAAATTACAATCAATGATTTCTTGGGAAGTTTGTGCAAAGGTATCAGCTGTAAAAGCCAGAACCGGAACTTTATCAAGATGCGGAAATGAATTCCGGATCGCTTTCATCGCAGTGATACCATCCATTACCGGCATTTGTAAATCCATCAGTATCAGGTCAAAATTGCGTAATTCCAGGGCATTCAATACTTCCTGGCCATTATCGCAAATAACAAAATCAGCTTCCCATCTTTTAAGTAAATGTTTTAGCAAAAGCTGATTGGCAAGAATATCTTCGGCAACGATAACACTAAAACCTTTAAGAGAAAAAGGAGCATTTATATTTGATACGACTCGTGTAAGAACAGGATTTCCTTTTCGGAAAGTCAGCTTGACACAAAAAGTACTACCGGCGCCAAGCTCACTTTCGGCCGTAATTTCTCCTTGCATTAATTCCGTGATTTTTCGGGTAATGCTTAAACCTAATCCCGTACCACCAAAGAACTTGGTCGCATTGTTGTTGTGGGCTTGTGAAAAACTATCAAAAATCAGGCTCAGTTTATCATCCGATATCCCGATTCCTGAATCTTTTACACAGATATTTAAATCGACATTGTCCGCATCTTCTTTTTCAATCAGGATAGAAATATTGACATAACCTTCCGAAGTAAACTTCAACGCATTGCCAATAAGATTGATCAGGATCTGGTTCAAACGGTATGCGTCACCGATGAGTATTGCCGGCATTTTGTCATCAATATCAAAGGAAAGTTTAATTCCTTTTTCTTTGGCCTTAAATTCAAAAGTCCTGTACAGATGACCAATTTTTTCCCGAAGATCAAATTCGAATTCTTCAAGACTGAATTTTCCGGCTTCAATTTTTGAGAAATCCAGAATGTCATTAAGTATAACCATCAGATTATCAGCAGAATATTTGATGGTATTTAAATATTGCAGATGTTCTTCGGGTAAATTACTGGTTAGCAATAAATCTGTAAATCCTATGATCGCGTTCATAGGCGTCCGGATTTCATGGCTCATGGTCGACAAGAAATCCGATTTGATGCGTGCAGCTTCTTCGGCATCTTTTTTTGCCTGAATCAATTCTTTTTCAGCAAGTTTCCGGCTTGTAATATCAATGGCAGTTCCCAAAACTTCCAGTACTTCGCCGTCCTCATTACGCTTGAAAGGGACTTCCCTTGTTATAATCCAGACGTCCGATCCGGTTTTATGTTTCAGCCGAAATTCTTTTTCAATTACCTCACCTTCCTTTAAGTGATGCCGGATATAATTATAATGTTTCCTGAATGTCAGCAAGTCCTCACTATCAATCAATTTTGAAAACGCAAGCATATCCAAAGGAAGTGGCTCGTCTGCTTTGTAACCTAATATTTCACTGATTTGGTGGTTATGGAAAATATTTGTCCATTTTTCAATATCAATGACATAAATAATATTGGGTGAAAGCTGAGCTACTTTCTGAATAAATTCCTCCTTTTCTGCGAGTTCCCTCTGCGCAACTTCACGCTCTCTTTCCACCTCGAACATCTGGCTCATCGTATGGAAAGTCTTGGTCAGTTTTTCAGCATTTATCTCGGCTTTTGGAAAATATTCCATCGCCCCCGCCTTCATCATTTCCACGGCTATCCGCTCATCGCCCTGAGAAGTCAAAACGATAACCGGAAGCTTTGGTGCTATTTTTTTTATTTTTTTAAGCAGTTCCAGACCATTGGTTTTGGGCAACTGATAATCGACAAAAATGCAGGTTGGCATCCAGGTTTCCAAGGTCGTAATGGCCTCTTCGGCATATTTACATATCCGCATTTCCTGAATTTCAACATTACATTTCCGGATGGCACGTTTAAACTCCATCGCATCAATATCATCATCTTCTACCAGTAGTAGATTCAAGGGGGTCATAACATTTTCAAAAGAGGTGGGCTTGCAGACTTACTCAGGGTATTCGCAAAGGGTCCAGTAACTTTTCAAAGTAGACACGGCCGCAATAAAGCGGTCCATAGATAAAGGTTTCAGGATATAACCGGCTACGTTGAGGTTAAAAGCGTCAATTTTGTCACCATCCTCATTGGAAGTGGTCATGACAAAAACGGATAGGGAACTCAGCTCCGGATCCTGCCTGATTTCTTTCAGAAATTCAATTCCTCCCATCCTTGGCATATTAAGATCCAGATAGGACAATTCTTGGTTTTGGAGCATCTGTTGCTGTGGACCGAAGAACTTCCAGGGCTTCAATACCATTATGGGCAATCACGAGTGGATTTGAGATATTATTTTTTTTAAATGCTCGCTTCACATTCATGATATCTACTTCGTCATCTTCAACAAGTAAGATTGTCATAGGGATTGGATTTGAATTGGACATTTGTAAAGATTGTTATAATTAATGACTTTTTATTACTAATATGTAGTGGGTTAATCAAATTAGTTCTATATTTTTTCGACTTCTGCTATTTCATTAACCGGCCAGGTGAAAAAGAATGTAGTAGATTCTTTCATAGTAGATTCGATACGGATCTTCGCACCTTTTTCATCCATGATCTTCTTCACAATCGCAAGTCCAACACCTGTACTTTCAACTTCATCTCTGGATTGCAGGGTTTGAAAAATGACGAATATCTTTTCATGAAATTCGGGACTGATTCCAGGACCGTTATCTCTTACAAAAAATTCTACACCGTCCTCTCCATCATGCCAGCCAATCGTGATTTTGATTTCCTCTTTGTCGTTGTACTTTATCCCGTTGGAAATCAAATTTTGCAAGATCTGCCCCAACGTGATTTTTTCAGAAAGCAATTCCTTTTTCGGATCGCCTTCAAAAATAAATTCGATCGGTTTTTTTGAACTGAAAGTATCACAAAGATCGTCAACCAATGATTTAACCAAAAATCTTTCTTTCGTTGTTTTAATACGTCCGGCTCTGGAATAGGATAAAATTCCATTAATCAGACTTTCCATTCTATGAACTCGTCCGCGCAAAAGTTTGAACTGATCTTTGGTATCGCCGTCAAGATGGTCCTCAATATCTTCCTCGATCCATTCCGATAAATTATTTATTGCCCGCAGCGGAGCTTTCAAATCATGACTTACGACATAAGCAAACTGGTCAAGTTCTGCATTGATCCGTTCCAGGTCGCGCATGTAAGATTTGAGTTTATTATCTGCTTCAACCCGTTCGGTAATATCCCGGATAAATGCCAAAACATAGCCCTGACCGTCAGTTTCGTAATATTTTACACTCGATTCTACCGGATAAGTACTGCCATCTGTCTTTCTATGGATGCCGGTAACAATCATTTTGGAAGTGCTTTTCAGGCTATCCACATATTCTTCCCATCTGGCAGGATCTTCAAATATTTTCTCAACACTGCTGATATGCGACCCAATAATTTCTTCCTGTTTTTTACCCAAACGGCGGGCCGCTTCATGATTAATGAAGAGCAATTTTCCGGTATCATCTGATACCTGAACTGCTTCACTGGATTCGTTGAACCATTCAACCATCCGGTTAATTTGCTCTTCCTGCGCTTTTCTGGAAGTAATATCACTTACAGTTCCGATAAATCCGATAACTTCTTCATCAGAATCAAGTTGGGCGGAAATGGAAATTTCCAGCCATTTTTCAGTTTTATCTGCCGTCGTTAGTTTGAAAGTATCCTGAACCGATTTTATTTTTCCGGTAAAAAGCGATTCCAGTTTGGTTTTGGAATCACTGTTAATCTGAATTTCTGTCCAGTTTTTATTCAAACTATCCGCCACTTTGAAACCTGTTACTGTTTCCCAGGCATTGTTCAGGTAAATAATATTACCTTCTTTATTCAGCTGAATAAGTACTTCTGAAATACTGTTTGCCACTTCTTCCAATCTTCTGTTGGTTGAAGCCGCTTCTTCTGTTTTCTGATCGGCAATACTGATCAGCTCCTTATTTGCCTTGAATAATTCGGTCGAACTTTGTTCAAGTATATGTTCCACACGTGCTATATCATCCTGAAATTCAAGATAAGCCTGATTTACAGAATTGAGGAAATCCTGGAACTCAGGATTTTCAGCCAGTTCAGGAGATAATGATTTCCTGATCTGACGTTTTAAAAGTCGGTGATAAGTAATTTCCGCTGTTTCCAATATTCGTTGAGTTTTTAAGATTCCCGGAAGGTTGTTATAGTCATGGTTTGATTATGAAGTTCACATTGAACATTCTGGTTAAAAGGCGCAATTTCACCATAAGAATAAAATCCTGTAATAAAAGGTTTGTCCAATACATCAGAAACGGACTCAACTTCCTCTTCCACAATCTGTTTCAATACCAGTTTTCTTCCTACGCAACTTACCAGCAACGCAAATTCCGGAGATTCCTTGTCGCCATTTTTAGCTGCAACAGCAGCTTCTTCCGCACCATTTATCAGTCTGTCCGTGTTCGCTTTCATCAATCTGACAAAACTTCCTTGTGGAATATCCCCGGCAAAAGTCAGACTTTTATCTTCTTCGCTAATTCCAAGAATTGTTCTTACCACAGGAGCGCGGTCTTCGCTGTCGCGCATGCTTAACGGAAACAATAGTCCGGATGATGGAAGATCTTTTGCCCGGTCGCCCAAAAATGATTTGTACAAATCCAGAGCTGGCTGACCATCAATCTCATACAATACGTTTTCTTTTGATTTTGTGACTAGTCTGTCCAAACCGAAACTATCCCAGCCGCCGCGTGATCCAAAACCGATTTGCAGTGATTCACCATAAAAACCGATTGCTGCAATACTTTCCGTGGCAACAGTTCCGTCAGGTTCAACAATTACGGTTTTGGTAAAATTTGGTCCGTCACCTGCAAGTCCGCCCGTTAAAGTTACATTTGCCGGCAACTCATCAGCGATGCCTTTTACCAAGATCAGTACCATTTACTTTTAGTCCGTCAGAAACAACAAAAACGTGTTTCAATCCTTCCTGCGGAAACTGGGAAACCAGTTTTTTGCCAATTTCAAAACTGTTAAAATCTGAATCTTTCAAGCCAACTTTTGCCGACTGGATTTTCACATCTGCAAATTCAATGGCGGTAAAAATGATAGTTCCGTCACGAACCGATTCACTGATAATTTCTCCTGCTGTGGAGCAGCCAGTCAGAATAGCATTTGGATAACTTTTAGCTAGTTCTTGTGTTAACGTTTGACTTTCAAGGAGTTCACGATGACCAAATGCGAATATAAGTTGAGGCGTAATTGTAAACGGTTTTACGGAGGCTTCGCCAGTGTAGACGAACTGTTCAATTTTCATAGTTGAGTTTGAGGCTTTTGAAAACCAGTTTGAGGTTACAAGATAATGAAAGTTTTTGAGCAGTTGAATAAATATCAGGAAGCGAAACCTGCCCTTGTTAAACACCTGAGAAATATAAGATTAGTAATCAAATGCCGTCTAAATTTCTAACTGATGGAAGGAAACGAAATTCCCTTTATTTTTCGAAATAATTCTACCGCATACAGGTCAGTCATTCCGGATACAAAATCGAGAACAGTCTGGATTTTTGAGTATTCGTCAGTCTTTTTTGTGATGAATTGTTTGGGAATCAGCTCAACCAGTTTTTTCGAATAGTGTGAATTGTTGTTGAGATAAGCCGGAATGAATTCTTCCAAAAGTCCACCCATAACCTTGTAACCGGCTACTTCTATCTGAACAACAGAAGAATAATTGTAAATTTTCTTAATAGAAATTGTTTCAATATTCTTCATGATGGAGCGAAACGGTTCATTGATCTGATCGATCAGGCTGTAATTAAAATCGCCGCTCAAAATAGTTTCCTGTTCCCTGTAAAAAAGCTCGGAGCATTGACCGATTAACGTATTAATCGATTTAGCCCGCAAAAAACTGATTTTCGCGTCATCGTCATCAATTTCATCCAGTCGTTCAGCCATTTTCGGATCATTGGCTAATGGTAGAAGCAAATCTTCAACTTCACGATAGGATAAGATTTTCAACCGGTGAGCATCTTCGAGATCTATAATATTGTAACAAATATCATCAGCCGCTTCAACCAGATATACGATTGGATGACGTTTATAAATCAGACGATTATCTTCAACTTTTGCTAATCCAAGTTCCGTTGCAATTTTCTCAAAACCAGCTTGTTCAGATTGGAAAAAACCATATTTTTTTCTGAAAATTTTTGATTTATTATGACCCGCGAGAGACTCGCAGGGATATTTCGCAATGGATGCCAAAGTGGAATAGGTCAATGCAAAACTTCCATAACCTTTTCCAGCATATGGATGTGTCAAAATCCTGAAAGCGTTGGCATTACCTTCAAAATGAGTCAGATCTTCCCATTGCGCTTCCGTGACTTTATCCTTATAAATTGACCCGTCGCCATTCGTAAAATAATAAGAAATCGCAGCTTCACCGGAATGTCCAAAAGCTGGGTTTCCAAGGTCATGCGCCAGACAAGCCGCGGCAACGATATTTCCTATTTCGCTGATCAGTGGAAGTTCTTCGTCTAAATCAGGTCTGCTTTTTTTCAAACGGTTATAAAAAATCCTGCCCAAAGATCTTCCGACGCTTGCAACTTCAAGGCTATGAGTCAGTCGGTTATGGACGAAAATACTTCCGGGTAAAGGAAATACCTGGGTTTTGTTTTGGAGTCTTCTGAAAGGTGAAGAAAATATCAAACGATCATAGTCGCGCTGAAATTCAGACCTCGCTTCTGCCTGATCTTCAATATTTTTATCTTCACTTCCCCAGCGTTTCGCCGAGAGTAATTTTTCCCACTTCATGAGGAGAGTACAAATACGTTGAATGTGCCTGCTTTTATTACAATAGTACGAATTCCTAACGGTTTTATATCGACATTAAGCGGTGGAATCGTTCAGAATTGATATAGAAATTGTTTTATTAATTAAATGTAAAGTATAACGTGAATTTAAAATACTGTTTACTTGAAGTCGCTATTAGTGACATGTTTGTCGTCCAGGATTGTTTTATCAAAATGATTTTCAAATAAAAAGGAACAATCTTTGAGCAAAAATGGCGGGACAACCTGCCAACAATCCAGCTTCATGACTGAGTCAAAACATCGTTATTTTATTATCAACAAACCGCCGAATATGGTTTCGCAGTTTATCAGTCCTGATTCTGTGGGTCTGCTTGGCGACCTGGAATATGATTTTCCGGAAGGTATTCATGCCATTGGGCGGCTTGACAGTCATTCGGAGGGATTGTTGATTTTAACGACGAATAAAAAAGTGACCCGCTTATTATTTCAGGGAGAGGTACCGCACAAAAGGGTTTATGTTGTTCATGTCAAAAACGTGGTAAGCCAGGAAAAGCTGAATTTGCTACGAACTGGTATTCCAATTTTGATTAAAGGGAATGTCGAATACGTGACGACACCTTGTGAAGTTGACATTGTTGAAAAACCAAAAGGCTGGGCAAAACTTTCAAAAGAACCGGAAGATGTACCGCATTCCTGGCTGAAAATTACGTTAACGGAAGGAAAATATCATCAGGTCCGAAAAATGGTACACGCGGCCGGACATAAGTGCAAAAGATTAATTCGTATGTCGATTGAAGATCTGGAACTTGGCGATTTGCAGCCGGGAAAAGTTCAGGAAATTGAAGAGGAAGATTTTTTTGAAAAGCTGAAAATTGACAAACTGGCGGGATGAATCTGGGAAATCTGTTTCGTGAAATAATTGACTTTTACTTTGATTAAATAGTAACAAAGCAACGTCATGTTCTTTTGTTTGTAAAAGCAAATCCATGAAATTGAATATATATGCTGATAAGGACGCGATGTCCAAAGCAACAGCCGATCTGATTGTTGAACAAATCCGTAAAAAACCGGATTCGTTGTTATGTTTTCCGTCCGGCGAATCTCCCACGATTGTTTTAAAATATCTTGTTAAATATGGCCTGGAAGGGCTTGTTGATTTTAGCCAATGCCGTTTTGTAGGTTTGGATGAATGGATTGGTATGGACGAAAATGATGAAGGGAGCTGCAAACATTATTTATATTCCAATTTTTTCAATCCCCTACAAATCAATCCTGAACAAATCATTTTTTTCGATGGACTGGCTGAAAATCCTGATCTGGAATGCCTGAGCGGATGGATCAATACATTCAGGAAAATGGCCCGATTGATCTGATGTTGGTCGGACTGGGAATGAATGGACATATTGGACTGAATGAACCCGGCGTTGACTTTCATTCCTATGCACATACGACGGAACTGGATCCGGTTACTGTAAAAGTTGCACAAAAATATTTTACAAAAACGACCGAACTTTCCGGTGGAATAACACTTGGATTACAACATTTTTCAGAAGCAAAAACGGCAGTTTTAATTGTAGCTGGTGAGAAAAAAGCTGATATTGTTGTAAAAGTTTTAATGGAAGAAATCTCGAATCAGATTCCAGGCACCATTATCCGCTCACATGAAAATGCCTTTGTTTTTCTTGACGAAGAAGCGGCTTCCAATCTTTCTGAAACAATCCGTGAAATCTATTTCTAATCATTATTCGCCATGACAGATCCATCACAAAAGTCAGCACAGGATTCAAAATCCAACGAATTATTTCGATGCAATCGTAATCGGATCAGGCATAAGCGGTGGATGGGCTGCCAAGGAATTGTGCGAAAAAGGAATGAAAACGCTGGTTTTGGAAAGAGGCAGAAATGTGGAGCATAATAAAGATTATCCCACAGCACATCTGAATCCCTGGGATTTTGAACATCGTGGAAATCTGACAAAAAAGTTTCTGGACGACAATCCGCTGATCAGCAAAGCGGCCGGTTTTGGTGATGATACCAAACATTTTTTTGTACAGGACAAAGATCATCCTTATGTGCAGGAAAAGCCGTTTGACTGGATCCGTGGTTATCAGGTAGGTGGAAAATCGCTAACCTGGGGACGAGCCTGTCAGCGCTGGAGTGAGTTTGAATTTACGGCTCCCGAACGATATGGATACGGAATTGGCTGGCCAATTGGGTACAAAGATGTTGCGCCCTGGTACTCGCACGTGGAAGAATTTATTGGCGTTTGCGGAAATAAAGATGGTTTGGAATCAATGCCCGACGGTGAATATCTGCCGCCTTTTGAATTAAACTGTGTGCAGAAAGTCGTTCAGGAAAAGATCACCGAAAATTATAAAGATCGTCATCTGGTTCATGCACGATGGGCGCATTTGACCAAACCGAAAGAAATCCATATTCAACAAGGCAGAGGCGGATGTCAGGCCAGGAATTTGTGCATGCGGGGTTGTCCGTATGGTGGATATTTTAGTTCGGTAAGTTCAACTTTGCCATGGGCGGAAAAAACCGGAAATCTTACCATCCGGCCACATTCGGTCGTTCATTCCATTATTTATGATGAAAAAACCGGAAAGGCAAGCGGCGTCAAAATTATTGATGCCAATACAAAAGAAGTGCATGAATATTTTGCCAAAGTCATTTTTCTGAATGCTTCTGCGCTGAATAGTAATCTGGTTTTGCTCAATTCAAAATCAAAACGTTTTCCGAACGGACTGGGAAATGACAGCGGAGTTTTGGGGAAATATATTGCCTTTCATAATTACCGCGCTTCGGTGGCGGGTGATATGCCTGGTTTTGAAGATAAATATTATTTTGGAAGAAATCCGACGGAACCGATTTTGGCCAATTACCGCAATCTGCATAAACAGGATACCGATTATGTTGGCGGTTTTACCACGTTTCATGGGTGCTTACCGGACCCGTGGCAATGACAAAGCCAGTTTCAACTTTTGGCAAAGATTTCAAAGAAGACATGACAAAACCCGGCGGCTGGAAAGTGTATATGTACATGCAGGGTGAAACGATTCCGAAAGCTACGAATCAGGTAACTTTAAGTCCGGACAAAAAAGATCAGTGGGGAATTCCGCTATTGGTAACTTCGGTTGGCTATGACGATAATGATGAAAAAATGATCCGGGATTTTTTGAAAGAAAGTGCAGAAATGCTTGAAAAATCAGGTTGTACCAACATTTCTCAACATGATAACAAACAAGCTCCCGGACTGGATATTCACGAAATGGGTGGTTGCCGGATGGGCAAAGATCCGAAAACTTCCATGTTGAATGAACATAACCAGCTGCATCATTGTCCAAATGTATTTGTTACAGATGGTGCCTGCATGACGAGTACCGGAAATCAAAGCCCGTCCTTGTTATACATGGCACTGACCGCACGTGCAGTGGATTTTGCCGTTAATAAAATGAAGGAAGGAAATTTGTAGGTTTGGTTGTAAATATGTTTTTATAGCAGCTTTACGAACTACTTAATTCAACTATTAGCTATGAATTTAATCGGTAATATTATCTGGCTTATTTTCGGTGGATTTATCGTCGCCCTCGAATATTTTATTGCAGGTTTTGTGCTTTGTTGTACCATCATCGGTATTCCTTTTGGCATTCAATGTTTCAAAATCGGAATATCTGACTTTAATGCCTTTTGGCGGGATGTACGGGAAGTGCCGGGACAAACCGGTTGTCTTTCAACGATTTTAATTAATCTGGATTTTTATTGGCGGAATCTGGATCGCACTTACGCATCTGATTTTTGGGATTTTGCTGGCGATTACCATTATCGGCTTGCCTTTTGCCAAACAACATTTCAAATTAATGAGCCTGTCTTTCACGCCTTTTGGAAAGGATATTTATTGATTTTTCTGATTGATATAGATAATGCAAAACCTGAGATTTCTCGGGTTTTTTGCTGTTTAAATGAAGTCATGAATTTCTTTAAACAAATATAAGGCACGGTAATTGTTAAGTTGATTTATAAAGTAGAAAGTCATGAAAGCAGTGGTTATAACGCAGCCGGGCGGACCGGAAGTTTTGGAAATCCAGGAACGGCCAGTTCCGGAATGTAAAGCAGATGAAGTTTTAATCAGAGTTTTTGCAGCCGGAATTAACCGTCCGGATGTTTTTCAACGGAAAGGAAATTATCCGCCACCACCGGGTGCGCCTCAGGATATTCCCGGTTTGGAAGTTGCCGGGATAATAGAACAAATTGGATCAGAAGTTACGAATTGGAAAGTCGGTGATGCTGTTTGCGCACTTTTGGCAGGCGGAGGTTATGCTGAATATGCGGTTGTGAATGCTCAACATTGTCTGCCAATTCCAAATGGATTTTCTTTTGTTCAGGCTGCTTCGTTGCCTGAAACCGTTTATACCGTTTGGCATAATGCATTTCAAAAAGGGAAATTGCAAAGTGGAGAAAATCTTTCTGGTACATGGTGGAAGCAGCGGAATTGGTATTACAGCGATTCAGCTGGCAAAAGGTTTTGGTGCAAAAGTTTTTGCTACGGCCGGTTCGGATGAAAAATGTGAAGCCTGTGTTTCACTCGGTGCGGATTTATGTATCAATTACAAAAAGGAGGATTTTGAAGATCGTCCTGAAAGAGTGAAGGTGTAGATGTGATTCTGGATATGGTTGGCGGAGATTATATTCCGAAAAATTTAAGATTGCTGCGGGTTGACGGCCGGATGGTTTTTATCAATACGATGAAAGGAAATAAAGCCGAAGGTGTAGATTTTGGATTGATCATGAAAAACCGGTTGACAATTACGGGCAGCACGCTTCGTAATCGGGATGTGGCTTTTAAAGCTGCTTTGACAAAAGAAATCCTTGCAAAATGTCTGGCCGCTACTTGGAAAATGGAAAATTCAAACCAGTTATTTATCGTGAATTTCCATTGGAAGAAGCTGCAAAAGCACATGAATTAATGGAAAGCAGTGATCACATTGGGAAGATTATTCTGACAAATGTTCTGGTAAAATTAATCCCGAAGCCGCTGCTGATTTCTTTCCTCATAAACCATACAAGGTAACAAAAATCAAAGTGTAAAAATATAAGGAATCGTTGTAAGCGAGTGTATCGATCAGAAGCAATTGATTGTTGCCAAATGCATGAATAAATGTGGTAAAGATAAATATTATCCGGTGACGACGTAAACAAAGAAATAAACCATTCCATAAAAAAAGCACTAACAAACGGCGGAAGCAATGCTGAAAAGTCAGTATGGTCCCGAAAAAGTAAACTGAAACATGTGAAAGACTGAAAATGATGGACGCCAATAGTCCAGATTCCAATTAATTGCTGTCTTGGAATTCCTTTTTTTTCTGCATACCGAACCGGAAGAAAACGAAAAATAAATTCTTCAATCAAAGCGTCTGGGAATAGAATTAAGAAGAAATACGAAAAAGTATTTTTTCACTCTTTGGATGGACTGGAAATTCAATGGAAGTCCGGTGGCGTAATGAACCCAGATTTGAGCAGAACGTCCAAACCACAAATCCCATAATAAGAGCGATAATAGTTTCCTCCGATAAAAAGTTTCCGGTAAGAAATCTCTGTTAAGAAATGGTTTTACAAATCGGTAAGAATGATCGACTGCAAGCAAAATAATTATTGCCAAAACGATTGCCTGTTGCCAGTTTACTAAAACTATTTTGAGCCCATTCTGTAATGAAAATCAGGCTAATTGTGTTAGCTAATAGACAGCATATCAGAATAATTCTTACCAGATCTTTTAATCGCATAGGCGTGTTGTCAGAAGCTGTGGGTAGTAAAAATATCAGATCAAGTATAATAGACGGATAATCTTCAAATAATCAGATGCGATTTTTCGCCCTCTTAACAATCACCTGAAATAAGAATAGTATTCGTTTTTTCGTTTAAATTTAATGGAAATCATCGTGTCGATGTGCTAATTCAAAAAAAGATGGCAACAAAAATCAAAGAAATATCAGCAGCCAGTATCACAGAAATGTACATTCATTACTGTCTGGAACATAATGAAAATCCAAAGTCGGTTTATCTGTTTTGCAAAAGAAACGGAATTGTTGAGAAAGAATTTTATGCCTTTTTCTCATCCATTGAAGCGATTGAAAAATCGGTGTTTATCAGTTTTCATAAACTGACACTGGAACTGATGAGTAAAAGTACTGATAATGATCTGCTTAGCTTCCGGGAAAAGTTGCTGACTTATTACTATACATTTCTTTGAAATTCTGACAGCCAACAGAAGTTATGTTGTTTTTGCTTTGAAAGGTGACAAAAGCAGACTGAATGGTTTGATGAAACTGAAAGAATTCAGGTCATATTTCAAGTCATTTATTACGGCAAGCAGTCAGGGATATTTGAAAGTGAAAAGTGAGCGGATCCAAAAATTGCAACAGGACGGCTTGGAAGAAGGTGCATGGATACAGCTTTTGGTAACATTGAAATTCTGGCTGGATGATGAATCGGTTGGGTTTGAAAAAACAGACCTTTTCATCGAAAAATCAATCCGCGCCACATTTGACCTGATCGACATCACACCGCTGGAAAGTGTGATCGATTTTGGTAAATTTTTAATCAAAGAAAAATTACGGTAGTGAATGGAAACCATAGACAGCATACCTACTTCAAAAATTCAGCGTGCATCCAAATTGATTTCGACCGGTGTTAAAATCGGTGGAAATTATCTTAAATATTACGGTGAGAAGATCACAAATCCTGAATCTGCACGGGATAATCTGAATACAAATAACGCAGAAGATATTTACGACGGCCTGAAAAACCTGAAAGGAAGTGCATTGAAACTGGCTCAGATGCTCAGCATGGAGAAAAGTTTTATGCCGCAGGCTTATGTTGAAAAATTTTCTCTTTCGCAATTTTCAGTACCGCCATTGTCGGCGCCTTTGGTGATAAAAACATTCAGAAAGTATTTTGGCAAATCACCGCTTGATCTTTTTGATACGTTTAATCCGAATGCGATCAATGCTGCAAGTATCGGACAGGTACATAAAGCAACTGCAAATGGAAAAGAACTGGCTGTGAAAATCCAGTATCCGGGCGTTGCAGAAAGTATCACTTCGGATCTGGCATTGGTGAAACCGATCGCGATGAAAATGTTCAATATCCAGAGTAAGGATTCGGACAAATATTTCAAAGAGGTTGAAACCAAGCTGACGGAGGAAACGAATTACATTCTGGAAATTGCACAAAGCAAAGAAATAGGAGAAGCATGTGCGCATATTCCAAATCTTCGTTTCCCAAAATACTACGAAGAATTTTCTTCGGAACGTGTGATTACGATGGATTGGATGACGGGAATTCATCTTTCAGAATTTGTAAAAACAAATCCTACACAAGTTGCTTCTGAATAAAATCGGGCAGGCACTTTGGGATTTTTATATGTTCCAGGTTCATCAGCTTCGGAAAGTACATGCAGATCCGCATCCGGGAAATTTCCTGGTTGATAAGGATGAAAATCTGATCGCAATCGATTTTGGCTGTATGAAAGAAATTCCGGAAGATTTTTACACGCCATATTTCGAGCTTGCGGAAAAGGAAAATATGAATGATCCGGAGATTTTCAGAAATAAATTATTTGAACTGGAAATCCTGACAGACAAAGATACACCGGAAGAAACAGTTTATTTTTCAAAGCTTTTTCACGAAATCCTGACTTTGTTTACAGAGCCTTTTCAGGTTGAAGAATTCGATTTTGCGGATGAAGTTTTCTTTGCAAGATTGGTTGAATTGGGAGAGAAATATGCAAATGATAAGAATCTGAGAAAAATGAATGTGAACCGTGGTTCCAAACATTTTATCTATATCAACCGTACATTTTTCGGTCTATTCAGCTTGCTGCATGAATTGAAAGCGAAGGTTAGTATCAATCAATATGTCGTCTTTGACATAAATTGAAAAGATTATTTTGAGATGCGTGATGTCGAAAGATGTCACGCATTTTTTGTTTTTCAAAGTGCTTTTTTTAGGCAAACACTGATTTCCAGATCGTCGTATTGATTGTAGTTTTCGGTGATTTGGTAACCGTATTTTTTATAAAGATTGATTGCATTGGGTTGTCCTTTTCCGGTTTCTAAAATAGCTTCTTCGTAACCAAGTTCTTTTGCCCATGTTTCCAGTTCAGCTAAAATGCTTGATGCAACTCCTTTTCCTCTTTGATTTTCTTTGATAAACATGCGTTTGATTTCAACAGTTTTATCATTGAAAATTTTAAAACAACCGCAGCCGATTGGTTCTTCATTTTCATAGGCTAAGACAACCGTAGGTAAGCCGGTGATTCGGTTATATTCTTCGTAGTCTTCCGGATTGGTGTTGTAAATTCTGCAAAGTTCAATATCCAGTTCTCCGGTTAACTTCTGAAAATCTATGTTGTCGCTTGTTGTTCTTAGTACCATAAGTTGTTAAGGTTTCACGCAAAGTAAAAGAGTTTAAACGCAGAGTACAAAGAGTTAAGCGCAGAGTTACACAGAGAATTAAATATAATCCTGCGTAACTCTGCGCTTAACTCTTCTTACTCTGCGTTTAAACTTTTACCAATTCCTTTTTAACTCCCATTCTAACTTTCGGCTTTTTACTCTTTTTCCTTCTTCCCCACCAGATAATAAATCCGGTTACGGGCAAGCTGGCCGTGATAGCTGAGATAATAAAAGCTAATATTTTTCCAGGTAAACCAACAATTGCGCCAATGTGAATATCATAATTCATTCGCATGATTTTATTTGCCAAATTAAGATCATCACGATACCGACCGAAGTTATGCGTCACCGGAAGTGGTTTTAAACTATACTGGTCATAATAGATATAATCTGCTTTATAAAATGTTCCGGCGATCGGATTTGTAACAGCTGCAATCGTAGATTTAGACGTTTCCGGATAATGCATTTCAATGGTTTGTGCTGTTGGATTTTCAGCCATTGTCTTTTTCCAAAGGAAATCAATTGCAGGAGTATTCTTATCCAAAACTGGTTTTCCTTTGGATTCAGGTTCGTAAAACTGTGTCATGGTTTGTCCGCCCGAAGTTGCCCAATACACACTTTTTGAAAACCATTGAAAGCCCATGATCAAACCTGTACAAGCAATAATAAGCGCAACTGGAATCGAGTAAAAACCCTAAAACATTATGCAGATCATAATTTTTTCTTCTCCACTGTGCATCCCATTTTACCTTAAATCTTTGCTTCAAAGCGGCTTTATTTTTTGGCCACCAAAGTACCAGACCGGAAAGCAGCATGAAGACAAAAATCAGCGTCGCCGATGCAGCAATTGGTTGTCCAATTGTTGGCGGAAGCCACAAATAATAATGTCCCATCAAAATAAACCGGAAAAAATCACTATCCATATTTCTGGTTTCCAGCACTTCACCCGTGTAAGGATTGACAAACATCAGGTAATAATATTCCGGATCGAAATTGAAAAAAGTGATGACAGCAGCCGTTTTTTTATCAGCATACTGTACGCTATGAAGCTTTTTATTTGGAAGTGCTTTTTCTGCAATTACTTTAAATTCAGAAGGAGCCAGGAAAGGTTTATTCTGAGGTTCGACAAAGCGGAAAGATTGTGTAGCATCCTGGATTTCCAGCTGGAATGCGTAAATACAACCGGTTACAGCCAGAATAAATACAATAATCCCGGAGCCGATTCCTAGCCAGAGATGAAGAAAATGTAAGACCTTTTTCATGGTGAATGAGTTTTCAAATGCTGCAACAAATTTTAACACGAATCCCGTATTCCGGTTTTTTGACCAGAATACGGGAGGGAAATGATATTGATTTTACTTAGAAAATCAGTCTGGTTATACTTAAAACCGGAAAGAAACGCTGGCAGTAAAACTTCTCAATTTTTGTGGATTGATAGATGAATATCCGATCCAGTATTTTTTATCAGTAATGTTATCCGCTTTCACTCCGAATCTGAATTTCGATTGTTCGTAGAAAATGGTTCCGTTCAGAATTGTATATTCAGGAAGGATGAAAACACCCTGGCTTCTTGTGTTAACTACTTTATTATCACTTGCATAGTTTCCACCAAAACCAAATCCAAGACCGCGAACCATTCCCTCAGGAATACGGTAGCTGATCCACAAGTTTCCAAGATATGGGGACATGGCCGTAGCAGGACGAAGTCCAACAACATCTTCATCCGCTTTTTCATATTTCGAATCGTTATAAGCAAAACCGGCAACTACGTTCAAACCACGTAACGGATGCGCGATAACTTCCGCTTCAAAACCTTTGCTTCTCTGCGTTCCATCCTGAATTGAGAAATTTGGATGAGCAATATCAGCACGGATCAGATTTGAAACCTGAATATCGTAATAACTTAAAGTAGTAGTCAGTTTTCCGTTGAATGCGTTAATTTTCACACCACCTTCTGCCTGGTTAGCATGTTCCGGCGTCGAATGCTTTTCCATCAAAACTGTTTCCTACCTGATTGGTAAAGCCGTTTTGATAATTTGCAAAAATCGAAACAACATCTTTAATCGGCATATAAATCAAACCAAATTTTGGAGAGAAGGATGTCTGATTATAACCGCCTGTTCTTTTGCCTGTGATAATGCTGTAATTTCCTTTGTTATCAAAATAATCGATACGCAAGTCCTGCCGAAACGATCAATTTATCTGTGATGTTCAATACATCCGACACATAAGCACTGTATGTATTGTTAATAAAGTTGTAAGGATAATCAAAACCTTTACCTGCCTGATATGCAGCTTTCAAAGTGTTCAGGTTGAATTGTCCGTAGGTTGGAATATCACCTGTTGCCGCAATAGTGTCAATAGTTACGCCTGTAAAGTATTGGTCTGCAACACGGTGGAAGAAATCAAGACCACCTACAAAACGGTTTCTCATACCGGCGATCCGGAAATCACCGTTAAAGTTTTGCTGAATTTCCATAACACGGTCCTTACTGTTTTCCGTTGCCTGGTCATTACGTGAAAGATAACCGTTTCCAATATCCGTTGAAACGCCTGTTACTGCTGATTTGCTAAGCAAATAGAAGTATGGATTTACACCATCTGAATAACTGTTTGTAGCTGTAAAGTTGGTCGATGAAGTCCAGTTATCAGAAATCTTGTAATTCATCTGACCGAAGAAATTCGTATTTCTTGATTTCTGGGAAAGATCACCACGGGAATAAGAACGTTTGTAATCGATATCCAGTTTATCCGCACTATTTACACCAAGTGCAGAAATTTTACCTCCGAATGGGAAGAAAATAATTGTATTACCCTGATTTTGTCCGTCGTAAAATTCAGCATCAAGGTTGAACGACAATTTATCGTTTACCTTGTAAGACAAACTTGGAGCCAAGGTGAACATTTTTCCAAATCCATTGTCCTGAAAACTTCCTTCATAATTGTAAGCCGTATTTACACGTAAAAGAATTTTTTTCGCAGAATCAAGCGGAGTATTCACATCAGCACTGATACGGTTAAAACCGAAACTTCCTGTTGAATAAGCAACTTCGCCTCCGAATTTTGCATATGGTTTTTTAGTAACACGGTTGATCAATCCACCATAAGAAGTCAGTGCATTTCCGAATAATGTCGCTGACGGACCTTTTATTACTTCAACACTTTCAAGGTTTGCAGCATCGATTTTAGTAGAAACATTTCCTGCAATACCGTTTCTCAATTTGCTTTGCAAGATGAAACCACGTGAGTTGTAATAACTTCCTCCATCACCGCTGCGGCCTGTTGCTTCCCACATTTTGCTGATACCAGGCGCATTTTTAAGGGCGTCATCAATGCTGAAAACAAGCTGTTCTTTCATCAGCTCTCTTGTGATCGTGGTATAAACCTGAGAGTTTTCCAGGTTTTTCAAGTTCATTTTGGAAACGTATTCACTTGATTCGCGTTGCAGTTTTCCTTGTGCCGTAATTACTACTTCGCTGAATGTTTTTGCATTTTCAGCCAAAGTGATATCGGATACAACCGTTGTTTCACCTGATTTTACATCAATCGCAATTTCTTTTGTTTCAAGTCCGATGAAAGACGCGATCAGAATATACTGCCCCGCTTCAATATTTTTTATTTCGTATTCTCCTTTTGAATTTGCTGTTGAGCCTTTCGATAATCCTTTCAATCCGACATTGACAAACTCAGCGCCAACGCCATCCGACGTACGGATTATTCCTTTAATTCTTCCTGTGCCTTGTGAAAATGCATTACTTGAAATCAGCCAAATGGCTAATACCAAAGTGATTGTAGATAATAATTGCTTCATTAGATAGGTTACCTTGTATATAATTAGTCTTAATAAGCCGCAAAGCTATTCATTGCTTATATTGAATCCAAATAAAAAAAGGTGTTCTTCTAATAATCTAAAAATTGATTTGTAAATTAATGTAATGGTGTAGTTTTCAACTACTTTATCCGGAAACGGAAAAAGATCTGGCCGTTTAAAGTTCTCAGTGGCAGTGAAGTAGCCGAAACATTCGTAATCGGAACAATCAAGATTTGCTCCTAATTGAAATCTACCAGGATTGAAAATGATACCTGTTTTGAAGGTTATAAGATTGATTTTAACAAAATCTTCAAGATCAGGTTTCTTTAAAGAAAGTTTTGAAGTTGGAAAAGTCTCACTTGCGTAATTTGTCATGCTTTCCTGAAAAAGGGCTCTATTCAGCTTGCTATAACCTAATCCTGCTGAAAACGCCAAATTGGAGAAAACCTGATAATTGTATTGTAAGGACAGATTGATACCAGCGGCTTTGATCATGCGGGTATTATAATAGAGATCTTTAATGGTTGAATCTATCGTTTGCTTAATCAACTTATTCCCGCCAAAATATTGTTGGGAAACGAAAAAACTGGCAGTTACAGATTGTTTCTCGTCGAGATCTTTGCTGATCCAAATGCCGGGCATAAGTAAACGGTAAGGTTTGTTCAGTACTATCCGGACCGGGAAGCAGATATTTTGTGTTTTTGAATGAAGATGCTGCATTCCATTCTAATCCAATGTGGAGTGTTTCTAATAATGGCTTTTGCGATTTGGTTTGTTTGTTTTCCTCCTTTTTAATTTCTGATTTTACAGGAATTCTTATAATCCGGTTATTTTTTAACGCAGAAAATCTGATTGATTTTGGAGCCAGATTTTTTACTGAAAATGTAATTTTACCATCTGATTTTGTCTCATTGATCTGTCCGACAGAATCGTTTTTATCTTTGAATTGATCAGATTTACGTTCTGCTGAGAATAAGGATTTTTTAAATGAATTATGACCGGATTTACTTTCCTTCTGGTTGATAATCCGTTCAGTTCTTCTATTACTTTCTGATTTTCTGGCAGATAGGTTTTCTCTATTAATATTTTTCGTTGAATGTATTTTCAAAAGATTTGGATTCCGGAATTGTCGAAAGGGAACTATTTTCGTTACTTTGCCTGATTTCTGTATTTGTTTTTTTATTTGATAATGTAATTTCAGAATCAGTGCTCAAACCGGAATTGTCAGATTGATTTTTACTGACCTGTTGATTGTTTAGAATTTGAATTATTGATTGATATTGAATCATTTGTAACACTATTTTCGATGACGGACGAATTTGTTGGCATGCTATCTCGGCCTTAACCAAACTTTCAGCAATGATTGGTTTTACTTCTTCCAGCGCATCATTCAAGACAATACTATCTTGAATTTTTTCCTCCAAAGTGCGATTTTACCTCTGTTTTCACTTTTGAACTTTCAGGAATTAACAACCAGCTACCGGCAACAATCGTAACTCCTGACAAAAGTCCCAGACCATACTTCAAAAAGTACTTGAATTTACCTGCGGTTTGTAATTGTGAATCCGGAACAGAAGTTTGTCCTAGCATACCACTCATTTGTCCCCATGCGTCATCCGCCTGAACTTCCGGTTCAGGTAATTTTCCGCTGAGGTACTTTTTGATATGTAGGTTTTTCTTGCTCACAAGTTCTTAAATCGACTTTTCAAATATAATTTTCAGTCTGCTGCGACTTTCACTTAAATGCCATTTTACCGTTCCTTCACTGATATTTAATGCTTCTGCAATTTCCTTCACCGAAAATCCATCCAGGTAAAAAAGACTGGAAACACGTCGCGTCGCCATTGGTAACTGGCTCATGTAAACTTCAATATCATCATATTCCAGTTCCTGAAACGGATTTTCTTTTGCTTCAAAAAACATGTTTTCCTTAATTTCATCATAATCAAAATGCTGCGTTTTTTTATCCCGAAGCAAAGTCAGCGCGGCATTTCTGACGGTGGTATACATCCAGTTGAAAAATTCACCTTTCGCCGGATCGTACTGATCCAGATTTTTAAAAACCTTCATCATTCCATTATTGATCGCGGTGACGATATCATGTTTGTCTTCAAAAAAATTTCTGCATAAAGCAAACAGGACAGGGTAAAACTGACGGTACAATTTCTCCTGACTCTGACGCTCTTTTCGTCGGCAACCGGCTAATATTTCCTTTAAGTTGTCCAAGCTTATGCTCCAAACGCCGGCAAAGGTGAGTGCTTGCCGGCGTCAAATTTTTGTTAGGTTTACGTTACAATGTCTTCGTAGTGAAAATTATTCCATCGTCATAAGGCCATGTGAACTGGTAATTTCCTCCATTTCTTGTAAAGGATCCTTTATAATTTTTCCCGTTAAAAGTGATTTCAAGATTATACGTCTTGCCATCTGTTATCGGCTCGTTGGTATATATGTATTGTTTTAACTTTGCCCTTTTCAGTCGTACAACCTGCCCGGCTGATCACCTTTCGGAAATCAAACACAAATTTATCCTGAACTTTATCCCGGGAAAAGAGCATGTAACTATCTGTGCAGTGATAAGTATTTTTTGTTTCAACATAAAATTCCAGATGAGAGGACGAGTCTGCGAATGTGATGGGCGTTAAGCTAATAACATCATCCAAATCAAAATCTTGTTGAGTTTCAATGTTAGTGTTCCCAGGATCGGTAATGACGATATCAACTGTAAAAGAAATGGAATCCTGAGAAATACTGTCAAGCGCAGTGACGGTGTAATTACCGGATTGAGGGAAATAAATAGCAGCGGTGGTATCACTTTTTGCTATTCTGACATTCTCTGTTCGGTGAAACTTTCCACTGGAAATTGATAGGAGATAATCCGTTTTGTAATACAAAAAGAATAGGCTTGCCTTTTTCTACACTGGTATTACTGGCAACTTTTATTTCTTCCAGCTCGGATGTGCCGATTTTGTCAGCCGATTGAATATCAACATCATTTCTTTCACAAGCCACCAGCTGCATAAGCGCCAGCAAAATCATTCCGATTACCAATTTTCCTTGTTTCATGACCATTTGAAGTTAAGTTTAAAGAATGACAGAAACTTTCGCTGTCAATAAAATAAACTACAAAGGGCAGGAGCGAGGTTGGGTCGAAGATGAAAAAAAGATATTATTTAAATTTTGTCGCCAGCTGCTGATTCAGGATTTTTGATATTTCCTCATGTTCCTTGTAAACCATCAAATGTCCGCCACCTTCAATAATGACGTCAGGTTTTACAATTTTCAATGGAATCAGACGATCGGCTGAACCGTGAATATGATATAAGTTTTCAGCTTTATTTGGGTGATTCCAATCAGTCATACGGGTTAGTGCCCATTTCAAAAACTTGCTGTCCGTATCGTGAAGGATTTGTTTTAAAAGTGTTTTTAATTCCGGCGTATCAGCGCCGAAATATTTGTAGGTATACGAATTGGTAGATTTTAAAATGGGTGCAGCAAATGGACTGGCTAAGAGGAATTTAATCAAGCCACGATTAAATTTAGAAACCGGAATATTGATAGGCGTACTTGAAATCAATATAATCTGCTCAGGGCGAACAATCTCCGCAATTTCCGAAGCCATAATTCCACCAAAAGAAAGCCCGACTAACTGGAATGGTTTCGTCGTGTCCATTTGTGCGATCAGCCTTTGAGCATAATCATGCAGAGGCTCTTTTCTTTTAGGTGAAATCCATTCAATGTAATGAACTGAATAGCGATCATCCAGTTTTAATTTATCAAAAACACGTTTATCTGCACCTAAACCACTTAAAAAATAGACATTCATTTTTGCGGATTCGCTTACTTTAATTTCTGTCTGGGAAACTGATTTTTCGGGTGAAATCAATGTGGAAAAGAGGGTTAAGATTAGCGTCAGGTACAGCATATTTTTATTAAGTCAGCAGGAATGCGTGGGTTAAAATAACTTTTATATATGTACGAAGGTTCGTTGAAGAAAGATTAAAGTAAGGGTTTCACTCAAAGCAAAAAAGCGGACGCCAGGCGTAAAAAATGCGCAAAGGCCACAAAGTAAACTTTGCGAACTTTGCGCCTAAACTTATCTGCTTTGCGTGAAACCATAAACAATTATTTCGAGAAACTATATCTCAATCCACCCATCACCCATCTTCCAGGCATTTTCGCCCCCAACAAATCACTGTATTTTGTATCTCCAATATTATCAGCCTGTACAAAAACCGCTAATGTTTTTTTCAAAACTGCATATTCCGCTTTTACATTCAGCACAAAATAATCTCTGGAAATAGTGGCTTCAATGGCTGATGCTTCACGTTTTGCCCGGTTTTTATAAATTCCGTTGACGCTTAAAGAAAAGTTGGAATATTGATAGAGTGCAGAAAAGTTACCCAGGAATTTGGCGTGAGATGAAATATAAAACGAAGTCGTTTCGCTGCTTTCACTATTCAGCCAGGTAAGCCCGGTTGTCAGCCATAATTTCTGTTTGTCTGCTATGATCTTGGAATACTGGATATCCAATTCGACGCCGGTAGTATTTACGCTGGCAATGTTTTTTGCCAAAGCGTAAGTTCCGGTGGGAGAAAGATTATCCTTGCGCGGCATTTGCGCATAAGGTGTTGAAGTATAATCGATCAGATTGCTTTGTCTGCGTTGAAAAACAGTACCTGAAAGTTTCAGATTTGACAAAAACCAATCCGCACCGGCTTCGTAACTGAATGATTTTTCCGCTTTCAATGACGGATCGCCCACGCTGCTTCCGTTGCTGACGATCGGTTTTTGTAATTGTTATAACGTTCGGTAAAATCGGCATCACGTATTGTTTTTCCGGCACTTCCGCGTAATTGCCAGTTGTCTTTTTTGTATGATAAATTAACCTGCGGCACTGCTTCGGTTCCGATTTTTTCCCGCCAGTCAAAACGAATGGACGGACTAACTGTAAAATTCTCTCCAATTCTTTGGGACAAAGTAACAAATGGAGCGAGCTGATTAATCGAATGATTTCCACGGTCATTGGAAGCAATGTTTTTATTTTGATAATTAAGACCGGCTACCAGACTGGTACTGGAAGTGAAAATCTGTTGCCAGGTTACCAATCCCTGCCAAAGTTTAGACTTGCTGTTGTTTTTGATCGAAAGAGAATTGAACAAATACTGATCTTCGAACAAATTTGTATCCGCCATCAAAAGAAAAAGCAGATTTTCCTTTTTTGTAACCTACTTTTACCTGATTCCAAAGTGTTTTTACCTGTTCGCTTGCTGTATCTGATTTGACGGTCGTATAGAAATTCTGTGCGGCAAAATCACGATGATCAAAGGACGATCTTACGGCCAGATTCCATGCAGGAGAAAAAGCATAATTTGCAGAAAGTGATGCTGTATTGTTATGAAAATAACCTTTGGTGCCTCTTTGCTGAACGCCATCGGCATTATTGGAAATTAATCCGCCGGAAACTGCCAGCTTATTTCTCTGAACAAATGCACCAACATTTCCAGTAAACAAACCATACTGGCCGCCAGCTGCGGAAGCATTTACAGCCGTTTTGTTATTGTTTACAACAGATTCATCCTCACTTTTTGCAGCCAGTTTTGCGGCAAAAGTTTTTGAAACAATATAAATAACACCACCCACTGCCTCAGAACCATAAATGGCCGAAGAAGCGCCTTTCAAAACTTCAATCCGTTCAATTTCCGAAGGTGCGATAGGAATATAACTGCTGAAATGGCCGGTATTCGGATCATTTAATCGCAAACCATCCATGATAACCAGAACCTGCTGAAATGTTCCGCCTCTTAAAACAATATCACTTTGAGAACCCATCGGGCCGCGTGCCTGAATTTCAAGTCCCGGAATATAGCGTAACAGATCATCAATACTGTGAACCGGCAGATTTTGAAATAAATCACCTTTGATTACCGCGATATTTCGGCCGCTTTCTGATGCTCTTTTTTCAATAAGCGAAGAGGTAACCGTCACAGGATCCAGTGCTATTTCCTGTGCTTTGGCAAAATGTAAAACGAAAGAGTAAAAATGAGTAAAATGTAAAACTTTGACAATTTCATAAACAATGATTTTGATAAATGCACTGCAAAGATATTGGCCATCCGGACTCGTTATATACTCCGGTTTTAAGATAACTGGTAGTCCGGGTAAAAGTCTATCTTGAAATCTCGATTCAAAAGCCTTATTCCAAATCCGTTTCAATTTCTCTTCGGGTTCCTTTTTCTTTCTTCAAACCAAACAAACTACCTTTTGCTTCTTTTGGTGTTTGGTCTCCCAGGAAAATTCCCCAGGCTTCCAGTCCTTCAACACGATCAAAAACTACTTTCATCATTGCGATCACCGGGATTGATAAAAACATACCGGAAACACCGGCGATAGCACCGCCAACCAAAACACCGACAATAGAAACCAGTGCGTTAATTCTGCACTTTCGAACCGATAACCAACGGAACAAGAAAATTATTATCAACAAACTGAACGGCCAGAAATATCCCGACAACACCTAAAATCGTGTCAATTTCAGGATGACTGATAAAAGTTACCATCACCGCTAAAACAATGGCTACAAGTCCGCCGATATAAGGAACAAGATTCAGAATCGCCGCCATAATACCCAGCAGAATGGCGTATTGAACATTTAAAACAATAATCCGATACAATTCAAAATGGCAACACTAGTCGTTTCCAGAAGCAAACCGACCATATAACTTTGAATTATTGATTTGATCTCACCCAAAACTTCCATACTTTTTCCTTATGTTTTTGAGTAAACAATTCAACCATAAAAAGCAAAAGCATGGCGCGGTAATAAAGCAGCAAAAACATATAAATAGGAAGTAAAACCAGACTTCCCAGCGGTCCGGTAATAATCCCCAGCGTTTCGCCGCCCTGAAAATTTTCCATGGTTTGAGTTTGTGCTTTTTTCAAATACTGATCCTGCTGACGGTAACTAACACTATATTCACGCCGGATCCAGCGACGGGCATCAAGATAAAAGTTATTGATATTCTTTTGAAGTTTTGGCCATTCATCAGAAAAATCGGCCAGCTGCATGGAAAGCAAAACGGCCAGTCCGGCCACAATTAAAATAGCAAACAAAACAGCCAGACTTATTGCCAGCATTTTGGGAATTCCATGGCGAGTCAGCCAGCTTTCGATGGGCCGCAACAAAACGGCAAGCAAAGTAGCCATGGCCAGCGGCACAATAATATCCTGTCCCAGATAAATGGTCAGGGTAATCAATGCCAGAGCGATCATCGTATGTGAAAGCTTGTGGTAAAAAGGCTGCGGTACAGTTGAACTCATATATGGTAATGCAAAAAATAAGAGGCCTGTTCGCAAAAGCCCCAATAAAATTAAAAATAAACCAAGTTGCTTCAATCCTTATTAAAATCAAGCCATCAAAAACTTCTCACTTTTACCGCTATACGAAAGCTTCCCTTCTTTGCGCTTTAACCTTTGCGCCTTTGCGTGAAATCTTAAAATCCTTAAAGATATCGTAAGCCACTTCTTCTCCCGATGCGCCGCTTTATAACCCGAATACCAAACGCATAAGGGATAAAGTGAAAGCACCACAAAAGCCCAGATCAGATAAATATAAGGAAGTTCAACGCCGGAACCAGTCTCTGGTCGACCAAACTTAAACGGCCCGAAAGGCAAATCTTTCCATGATAAATCCCTGCAAAAACACCATCACAAACATCAGTGAATGAACAAGATACCAATGCAAAAGAATAATAAAACAAAGGTACTTTCCCATAAACTAGAAACAAAACGTGTAAATCCATTTTTGACACCATCAGCCAGAGCAAGAAACAAAAACGCAAAGCCTAATGTAATTGCCGCATAAAGCAAAGAAGGCGGATATTTGGAAATATTAATAAAAGACAAAAAAGTAAAAACAGCGTTTTTCTGCACTGACCAGGGTGACTGGATCCCCATAAAAATTGGTAAAACGCAGAATCGTAAAAAATGCCAGCAAACCGATTCCGATGAAAAATAAAGTTTTTCTTCTTTTACCATCTTCCAGCATAAATATTTGTCCGCAACCATAACCAGCCAGCATAATTCCCAGCCATGGAATAATCGGATAAAGAATACCAAATGTGAAATTTGGCGTAACCTGCATAATATCAAGCCGGAACAAAAATGTCCAGATAACTTTCAAAACAGGATTTTCCTTGAAAGTAACATTGTCCAAAAGATTATGGCCAAAAATGATCACCAGTCCAATAATTCCGATGGTTCGTGAAGACAATTTTAACAAGAATGAAAGAATAATAAATCCTGTACCAATTGCTCCGATAACCTGTAAAACCAGTATTCTGAATTGAATATCAGCCCATAAAGCGAAATTGATCACCGTAAATTCCAGAAGAATCAGCCACAAGCCACGGCTGATCAGAAATTTTCTGCCTGCGGAAATATCACGTATTATTTTTCAGAGAAATAAAAGCTGATGTTCCGGATAGGAAAACGAAAGTTGGTGCGCAAAGATGCGTGATCCAGCGTGTCAGAAAATATCCCGGTAGTCGTAGTGTTAAGTCCAGAGGATTTTGAGATCAATGACGTGGTATGCATCAGATCACGCACATGATCCAGAGCCATGATGATCATAACCAAACCTCTGGTAAAATCAATGGTATCAACGCGTTTCATATCCGGAGTGAATTGTGTTTAGTACCAAAAGTCTAAAAATAGAAAGTTTACTGATTGTAAAAAACTCATTTGGTACAGTTCTTTTCCCTAACTTCCTAAAAGTCTACTCACTCCTGATCCTTATTCATGGCCCAAGAATCAAAACTTCCTATTTACGGCGCACTCGGCGCCAATATTGGGATTGCCGTTATAAAATTTATTGCCGCTTCAGTCACCGGCAGTTCTGCCATGCTTTCAGAAGGAATTCACAGCACGGTAGATTCCGGAAATGAATTATTACTGCTTTTAGGAATTAGCAGAAGCAAAAAACCGGCAGATCAGGGACATCCTTTTGGTCATGGAAAAGAACTTTATTTCTGGGCATTGATTGTCGGAATTTTAATTTTTGCACTTGGGTGGAGGAATGTCTCTTGTATGAAGGAATTACGCATATTCAGCATCCTGAACCGCTTAAAGATCCAAAATGGAATTACATTGTTCTGGCCGTTTCCATGTTTTTTGAAGGTGGATCTCTGATTATTGCGGTTAAAAAATTTAATGAAATTAGAGGAAAAGGTACTTTCTGGAGTGAATTACGATCGAGCAAAGATCCTTCTCTTTTTGCTGTCATTTATGAAGATGCCGCTGCTTTGGCAGGTTTAATAACTGCATTTCTAGGTGTTTTTCTTGGTCATTATTTCAACAATCCGTTTTTCGACGGAGCAGCTTCCATTGTTATCGGTTTAATCCTATGCGTTGTCGCTGTGGTGATGGTTATCGAAAGCAGAAAATTACTGGTGGGCGAAAGTGCTCAATCGGATATTGTTCGTGGAATTTATGAATTGGTCAATAAGGATCCGGATGTTTCCACCGTTTATTATCCGCTTGACGATGCATCTTTCGCCCAATGAAATTTTACTGGCGCTGGATGTTCAGTTTAGAAAAGATATAAGTCTGAAAGAACTTGTTGAGGCCATAAGCCGGACGGAAACCAATATAAAAGCTGCTTTTCCGGATGTAAAAAGAATTTATATTGAAGCGAGAAATCTGGCAAAATCGGGAGAGCAGATTGCACAGGAATACAGGGAAAAGGAAGAATTCTAATGCAATGACGTCGGCTTTCGGCGATCGGCAATCCAGCTGGGTGATTCGAATTTGAAAAGCTTATTCAGTGAACATTTTCATAAGTAATTATATTGTCAAAAAAGCTTCTTTTCAAGACGCGAAAGATATTATCGCTTTTTTATAATTATTAAACTAATTTGGGATAAAATTATATTTTGATCCGAATTGGTATGAAGAAAAGAACCTTTTTAAAAATATCATCTGCATTAATGACTGCTCCTTTATTTTCTCCGCTGACGGGTTGGGCAACTGGCGAAAAGCTCAAAAACTGGGCCGGAAATCTTGAATATAGTACAACCAAATTATACCAGGCCAAATCGACGGAACAGGTTAGTGAATTTGTAAAAAAACACAGCAAATTTAAAGTGCTTGGTACACGTCATTGTTTCAATAAAATTGCAGATAGCAAGGATGAATTTATTTCCCTGACACAGGCCGATGAACTGATTGAAATTTCATCAGATGGTAAATCGGTTACCGTAAATTCCGGTTTGAAATACGGACAGCTAAGTCCTGTTTTGGATAAAAAAGGATATGCTTTGCACAACCTGGCTTCGCTTCCGCATATTTCCGTAGCGGGTGCCTGCGCAACTGCAACGCATGGTTCAGGAAATAAAAACGGAAATTTGTCTACGGCAGTTTCCGGAATGGAAATCGTTACCGGAACGGGTGAAACCATCAAGTTGACAAAAGAAAAGGACGGACAGAAATTTCTGGCAGCGGTTGTTAATCTTGGTGCCTTAGGCGTAGTAACAAAAGTAACGCTTGATATTCAGCCCACTTTTGAGATGAATCAATATGTATATCAAAATCTTCCTTTTTCACAATTGAAAGACAATTTTGAAGCGATTGAAGCAAAGGGTTACAGCGTAAGTCTTTTTACAAACTGGCAAAGCCGGGATATTGCAGAAGTGTGGGTGAAAAGAAAAATTGAAAAAGGAGAAAACTATAAACCGGAACGCAGAACTTTTTGGTGCAAAACTGGCCACAAAAAATCTACACCCGATTCCGGAATTATCCGCCGAGAACTGTACTGTACAAATGGGCGTACCCGGTCCATGGTATGAAAGAATGCCGCATTTTAAAATGGGTTTTACGCCAAGCAGCGGTGTAGAATTACAATCAGAATATTTTGTGCCGAGAAAAAATGCTGTGGAAGCAATTATGGCGGTTTACAAACTGGCGGATCAGGTTGGTCCGCATTTGCTAACGACCGAAATCCGTACCATTGCCGCAGATAATCTCTGGATGAGCCCTTGTTACAAACAGGATAGTGTGGCCATACATTTTACCTGGAAACAGGATTGGCCGAATGTCAGCAAATTACTGCCAATTATTGAAAGAGAACTGGCTCCGTTTAATGCACGTCCGCACTGGGGGAAAATGTTTACGATGGCACCTGCCAAATTGCAATCGCTATACGAAAAACTGCCTGATTTTCAGGACTTAATAAAGGAATACGATCCACAGGGGAAATTCAGAAATGGGTTTTTGGATACGTACGTTTATAAAAGTTGAATCAACAAATTAGGTCGACCGGATAGTAAAAACTGCCTGCAATCTTGTGCTGTTACATAAGATTGCAGGCAGTTTTTTTGTTCTCTTATAATCTCTTTTTACTACCTTCAATTTTCATACAATTATTTCTATTCAGGAAATTGCACTTCCTATGTTTTCAAATTCGCTTCGATTTTATTTTCGTTTATTTTTAATAATTCTTCCAATCATCATTTTTGGCACTTATATTTTTCAAAATGCCGTCAATGTTCCTTATGATGATGATGAAGCATTATTGATCAGCATAAACTCGATTCACGAGAATAGCGGGAATCTGTTTCATGCTCTTGTTCTTCAACATAATGATCACCGGATTTTCTTTTCAAGACTGGCTGCCGTACTGATAGAATTTTTTAATGGGGAAATGAATTTCAGAATCATGATCATCTTGTGGGTATCTGAACCTGATTCTTTTAGGTCACGCGTTGTATCTGGTGTTCAAAACGGTCAGCGACAGTTGATTTTCTTTCTTCCCGTGACCGTTTTAATATTTTCACCCATCGTTTATGTTGTTCATTTTTGGAGTATCACGGCGTTCGAACAAACACTAGCAATCACATTTTCACTTTATAGTCTTTATTTTCTTCAGAGCTTCCAAACAAAAAATCTGGTACTTGTCTTTCCCATTTGCCATCGCAGCGACACTGGCAAATCTGGATGGTTTGAGTATTATTCCAGTTGGACTGGTATGGTTGATCCTACAAAAAAGAATCAGAGAAAGTGTCATATTCGGAGTTTTCTCTGTTGCTTATCTTTTTCTCTTTTTTCAGGGATTCAGCTTTTCCTTTTCTTCTGAATCTTTTACCATATCGCAGACAATCTGGCTGATTTTCAGAGGCTTCGTTTCGTTTACAGGATCGATTAGTAAAAGTACTTTCAGACTCACATGTATATGTATTGTCGCTCACGGCCGGAGGATTTTTTCTGGGGGTTTACTTACTGTTTTTTTTAAAGAAATTTACAAGATCCGAAGACTGGAAAGGTGTTTTATTTCCAATCAGTTTTGTTGAAATCTGCTTTTTAAAATTGCTTGCCTGCGGATTCATGATAGCCATGGGGCGTGGAATGTCGAATATTGATAGTATGGCTGCTATGCGGTTTCAGGTTTATTCCAGCCAGTATTTGTGTTTTATTTTACCTGTTTGTGTTAAGTAATTTTAAAAACGAAAATTTTAAGTATAGTCTTTTTCTAATGTTTTTGTTAAGTACATTGACATTAAATGGATGGTCGTATGCAAAATATGGTAAAGCAGTTGCCAATCATAACGATGAGTTAAAAGCTGATGCTTACAATTTCCCGAATCATTCCTTTTTTATTCACCAATATTCATCTGCGCCGGATCATGACCCAGCATTTTTTAAGCATTATAGTTTTCCTGACTACTTCTCGAAAAGTGACATACTGACGTTGGGATGAACAAATTAAAAGTCAGAATTTGGATAGCAAAGGCGGTTTTTAAAACCACTATTATTGATGATAAATCGCTGTATGGAAAATATATTTATCCGGTTTTAAATATTGAAATCGATCATCTGCCGGCCGGTATTCCTAGAAATGATGTTTATCTATTTTTATCTGATCGATGACAAAAAAGATAAGCCATACATTGTAGCTTTACGTGTAAACGATAATAACTGGCTGCGAAATCTGATAAGAAAAGAATTACCACCGGCCTCTTTTTCTACCATTATCCCACAAAAAATGCCGCACGGAATTTACAATGCGGCATTATGCTGGTCGGAAAATGGTGTTCCAAAAAGTTTATTGATTGCGAAGGCTTTTGCTGTTAAAAGTAACTAAATATAGCCTTACTTAATTCTTTCAAGCAAAGCCATATAAAATCCGTCGTAACCTTCATCGGCTACAGATGTGCGGCGTTCATTCATTAACCTCCAACGATCGCCAAATTCCATAACGAATCTTGTTACCTGATCTTCTGATTCCGAGGGTAATAAACTGCACGTGGCGTAAACCATTTTTCCGCCTCTTTTAACCATTTTGGAATAAGTGCTTAAAATATGCCATTGCGTATTTCGGATAGTATTCAGAAAACGCAGGTTGCAATTTCCACTTGGTATCCGGATTTCTTCTCAAAACGCCAAGTCCCGAACATGGCACATCCAGCAAAAGTCGGTCTGCTTTTTCAACCAGATCTTTCACCGTTGAATCATTTTTGATCAAACCTGTCGTCAGAATTTTGACGCCATTCCGGGTTGCACGTTTTTGAAGTTCTTCGAGTTTATAATTTTCAATATCAAGCGCGATAATATTTCCTTTATTTTCCAGTAAAGAAGCAATTTGCAAGGTTTTTCCACCTGCGCCCGCACACGCATCAATCACAGTTTGCCCCGGTTTAAGATCAAGAAATGCAGGAATTAATTGCGAACCAGCATCCTGTACTTCAAAAAATCCTCTTTTAAAAGCATCCTGTCCAAAAACATTTTGACGTTTTTTAAGAACGATTGCCGTTGGAACTTCTTCAACCATTTCAACTTTATCTTCTCCAAAAACAGAAATAACTGATTGTAAATCCGATTTCAAAGTATTGACACGCAAAACAAAAGGAGCCTGGTTATTCAGTGCTGTAATTTCCTTTTCCCACTTATCGCCCAATTCTCTTTCACCAACTTCGTCAATCCAGTCAGGAATAGATTGCGCGATTTTGCGGACTTTCAATGCTTCCTGGTAACGGCTCAGAACAGTTTCCAGATTAATTTCTTCAAATTCCGCCCATTCCGGTAAGATATTATCCGATTTCCGTATGAAGCTGTGCGGGTTTAATAATTTGCCATGTACCAACCATTTTCCAGAAATGTTCCGGCTGCGTCACTTTTTCCAAACTGGCAGAAAACTTGATCAAACGCCACCAGCGTACAATTTCATAAATATTTTCCGCCAAAAAAGCCCGGTCGCGCGCTCCCCATTTTGGATTCGATTTTAATAAACGTTCCACAACACGATCTGCCTGTTGCTTGTCTGAAAAAATTTGCTGCAAGGCCTGAACCGTCGCCTCTATTAATCCTCTATATAGTTTCAAAGTCAAAACAGACTGATTGTCTGGAATTAGATTTTATGGTTTGGAAGTAAACCAATGTAGAGGCAAAGTTCGGGAAAGTTTTTGAATGTGCTAATACCGATTTGCAATCGGGGTTGTTTTTTTAGGGTCGAATGGACGATTCATGGCAATAAAACATAAGATCAAAAATCAAAAATTTAGCCTTTTTTTTCTAGGAGGATGCGAAGGCAATTTTCCAGAGTTTTTATGTAAATGTCTCTTGTATCAGAAGTGACTAAAATTTCTGAGGGGGTCAAAATTTTTTCAATAGATTGAATCGATTCTTTTTTTTCCTTCTTTTCATTAATAAGCTCATCAATTGTTGTTTCAAATATCTCGGAAAATTTTCTTAACTGACTAACTGATGGACTTGTTTTTCCTCGTTCAATATCGGAATAGTTTGGTTGTGACATATTACAAAGTACTGCTACATAAGCTTGTGTGTAACGTTTTTCCTCTCTTTTAGTTAAAAGATTGCTAGCAAAAATTTTCATATGTGTATGTGAAGTGTGATTTTAAGCAAAATTGATATTAATTTTTGCCTATCCAAGTTTTAGATCAATTTCGAGCCCTGTAAATTCATTATAGATTCTCTCAAATATTGTTTGGCTAGTAATAACTACATCAAATTTTATGCGTCAGCCTTTGGCTAACTTTAAAGAGTCTATTGATATTGCTTATACTTTTATAAGTAAGTCTTATTGTGTTATAAGTATTGCAACTTGATCGACCTTTATTATAAAACTAATTTTATATGACTCTACGAAATAATAAATTAATGTTATAGGATAAGAGTAACTACTTGTATGAAAATTGTAATACAAATTAATCTACATTTTTTGGGTAAAATTAGAAATCGGATTTTTATTGTAAATGAAATTTTAGATAAGTCAGATTAGATTCGATATCAGGAATGAGATTATTCAGCCTATTAGTTTTGGAATAATCGAATCTTAATATAATCTGCCAATAGTTGACTTATTTTTTACTTTTTAAATTATGTAAGACTATGATACTCACCAATAAAAATGCTTTTTGCCTTTTCACTATTTTTTTATTAGCCTTTGCTTTTTATTCTTGCGAGAAAGATTTCAATAAAACATCTCTTGAAAAAAGTATTTTTGATAATACCCCGATTTCAGAAATAAATAGTTCAAGTGAGTTGCTAAGTGGTTTATCTTTGAAAATGGGGATAAGACAAATTAATAGTGTAAAAAAAATAGATAGGCTTTATACTTATACCTTGGCAGGAGTTTCAACCAATCTCAACATGATTGAGATGAATTTCAATAACTCCATTATTCAGCTTTCGGAAACGAATGATAAACTCGTTAAGCTAATGCTCACTTCTGAGGAGTACGGAAACTCATCAATTGTTGTAAATAAAGAAAAGGGTAAAATTATTTTTGATTATAAAGGAGTAAATAGTATTATTACAAAGGAGTCTATTGGGGAAATTAAAGACGTTCAGAAAGTAAATATTTTAATGTTTATGCTCACGGCTTTAGACGAAGCATTAAATTCTAAGCTGTTACGTACAGACTCATCTTCTCTAAGAGTTAATTTTGGAGCGTGTGCTTGGTATATTGTTCAGCCATTAGGCGATACCAAATCGCAAGTAGAGAGAGAGGTGCGATTATATGCACAGCAATACATAAGTTCTCATGCTAGTTGTAAACTTGAAGGAGTTGATACCTACTGTTATTTGGGTGATTTTATGTGTGCATGTGTGGGTACTCTTATATGTGCAAATTGTATATAATTAAACAAACTTATTATGAATTTATCAATAATTGAACTGTCTTCATTGAGTTTCCATTTCATTCTAAGCTTAGTAATATTGTTGCATATATGTGCCTTGATATTGTTAGTTAAACAAAATCTTGAATGGAAAAGTAAATTGTTTTGGCTCGCTTTAATATTGGCAATGCCCGTATTAGGGAGTATTATATTTCTAATTTCACAACCATTTACAACTGGAAAGGCTACTCGAAATACATAATTTGATCTATTGAAAATAAGCCCTTTCGTTCTCAGGACGGAAGGGCTTATTTTCAATAGATACCAAAATCAGAAAAGAATGTAGAATTGAGATCAACACCCTATCAGATTGTTTTACTGATACACAATTTGGTGGATGGACAGGTCTAGAATTCAGTCCCAATCCCCCGTAACTCCATCTCAATCCCTATCAACTGCCCAATCATCTCCGCCTTGTAAGCCATCGTCTGATTTGTAATTTTTGGTACAAGATCTTTGTAATAATCAATCCCGACCAAAAGCTGTTCTTTAAATTTGATCAGATATTTTTTCTTTTTCTCATTCAATTTTTCGGCACTTGCTTCGAGGTCTTTTTTGTAATAATCAACATACAGATTCAGCTCGTTGATAAACATATTGGGCCGGCTCACTTTACTTAATAAATTGATTTTGCCATAAATATGTTTAACCATTTCATCCAGAGAATACACTTTTGAAAACCAGGCAAGATTTGGTCCCGGACAAATAGAAACTGCTGAATTTTCTCTTGGTTTTAGCAAATGATTTTTAAGTAATGTTGAAGTACTTAATCCATCACAAAGACAAAGTTTTTCTGTGATCGCATTGAATTGTTCTTCGTAATCAGCCGGTCTTGGTTCAATTGCCTGTAACTGTTTTATTTTTAAATGCTGATATTGTCTGTGATGCGGTACAAATAGGTTCGCTGGTAAATTCGGTATTGGAAACCAGATATTTCTTCTTGCACGGACTTCCCGGCCGACCAGCTGCTATGCGTTCCAGACGCTGTTTTTCCGCACTGCTTTTTTTGAAATTGTTAAAAAGAACACCAAGCGGCGAAGAATTGCTGATATAATAATCATCACTTTTTGCTTCTGCCAAATCCTTTAACGTGGCTTCATCGACATTCGTAACTTCGGGAACCAGCAAAAACGGACTTCCCCAGCCGGTTGCATTTACCTGATAATGTTCCAGTAAAAAACGGTCTTCTTCGGCTGTTCCTATACCACCCTGAACGGTAATTTTCAGTTCAGGAATTTTGTTGATCTGATATTCTTTTGCTTCCAAAGCAGTTTTGTACAAGCCAAAAAGTTCTGTCAGCATTTCCTGTTTCCTATCTTTAAATTCTTCCAGAATTGGTCCTAACAAATAACCTTCCGTAGCAAAAGCATGTCCGCCGCAATTCAATCCTGATTCAATCCTGAACTCTGAAACCCAGATTCCTTTTTTTGCCAAAAACTTGGCCTGAATAAAAGCAGAGCGGAAATCGCTTACTTTAAGAATGATTTTTTTACGGAAATTATCATTTTCATCCGGATAAAAATCTCTGAAATTTTCAAGATAATTATAAAGTCTAGGATTCATTCCCGCCGATAAGAATGAGCGAGGAAGTCAACGTACTATTGGCAAATCCACGCAGTGCAGCAGATGCATCCGAATAATCATCAGTCAAAATATCACCAAAAGCATCTTTATTCAACTTATCCACTTTTGACATGATATTTACGTCAATCGCGCCCTTTTTAAGACAATTCCGCAACGCATTTTGCATCCATTTTTTCTCTTCCGGATCCGTTGATAAAAGCATTTTTTCGTAACGCTTCTTCAAAGAAGATGAATCTGGCAAAAGATCGAAATACCGGGTTATGTCATTTCCTTCTTCAAAAGGTTGCTGACGCAGATTTTCAAATTGTTTGTTGACAATTCTTTCCATCAAATCCAGGTAAGCGGTAATGCGCCTGCTTCTGAAATCGTGTTCGCTGGAAAGAATCGGAATATAAGTTTCGCCGTTTTTTAGCGTATGAAATTTTCGCATCCGTTCAATCATTTCGTCATCCACAATTGAGGCGACAGACGAAATTCCCAAATGAGAAACTTTAATCGGTGTATCAACAGAATAGCCCAATCCTAAAACCGGAATATGAAAAGTATGCGTCGTATTTTCCTTGCTCATGAGTGGCTTGAAGTAGTAAGTTTTCACTTTTCAAAACTAGAACTTCGGAGGAGTAGAAATATTGACGCAGGTCGGCGGAATTAATGATAATGGTCAGGGTGAAAAAAAATGTGCTGACCCAATGTTCCGGATCAGCACACTTTTAATCATGAAATTCTGATTTACCTTCTTTCATTGTAAACTCCAACTTCTGCCAAAGTTGGCGGGGCGGTGAATTCATCGATTGAAATTCTTACTTTTCCTGCCCAGATTCTGTCAAAACGCAATGTTTTGATTTTCTCAGGATTGGTCACTGTTTGAAGCGGTTTCCAGTTTCCGTTTTCAAAATATTCCACACGATATTTTTTTATCGAAGCTTCACCCTGCGCAATCGTGATCATATTGAAAGCTTTATCTTTATCAAAAGAAATCTCAAACCATGGATTTTTAACTTCTTTATTTGAAACCCAGGAAGTACTGAAATTATCATCGTTGGCAAAATCCATAATATCCATATCATTGCTCCAACTGGAATTTGTAGGCTGATGTTTGGCAATATTGGAAGAAATAATGGGCGCATCAAGCAGGACCAAGTTTTGGAACATTTCCTCCTTTTTTCCACAAATCACCCATTTCTTTTAATGCTTTCAATGCATTATCATCAATCAATCCGTCGCGGTTTGGCGCTACGTTCAATATGAAATTGCAGAAAACCTGGTTGAACGGAATCAAGTTATTGTTCACCAGTTCATTAGGATTTTTAACCGGATCAGTCGGGAAAGTAGTTTTCCAAAACCATGAACCATTGATCGGCAAACAGGAAAGTGCTGGTAATTTATTGGTTTCTTTTGAAATTTTCTGTCCGGCACCTTGTTCGTAAGATTTAATATCCGTGTAGAAAAGTGTTTCCTTTGGATATTTCGCGGCGTTTAAATCCATCAGCAAACAATTTGGCTGCAATGTTTTTACCAAAGTATAAATTTCTTCAAAAGGAACATCATCATAAGAAATTCTCGACCAGGGCGCATCCCAGCCATCAATGATCAACGCAGAAATTTCGCCGTACTGCGTCAGTAATTCTGTCAACTGCGCTTTGATCATATCAATATGTTTCTTTTCAATATAACCCGGACGAAGTTTGTGGTGTGTATCCAGAATCGAATAATATAGCATCACTTTTAATCCGTTTGCTCGGAAACTTTCAGCATATTCTTTCACGACATCTTTTTTCAAAGGACTGTTCATGACATTATAATCCGTCGTTTTGGTATCCCAAATGCAAAAACCGCTGTGATGTTTGGTAGTCAGACAGCCATAAGTCATCCCGGCAGATTTCGCCGCTTTTGCCCATTGATTGCAATCCAGTTTTGTCGGGTTGAAAACGGAAGGCGAAGTATCCGGATCCGGCCAGTCCTGATTTACGTAGGTCGGGATGTTGTAATGAATAAACATTCCAAAGCGCAAGTCAATAAATTGTTGTTGCAGTTCAGGGAGTGGTTTTCCTTTTTTTGCTGTTTGCGCTTTTGCGGAAAATGGTAATGATAAAAGTAGAAAAGATGAAAATGGTTAGTGATTTTTGCATGTTAATTATTGCGGTGCGCTGCACCTTTTAGGATATGTTATTATGTTTCGTACGGATATGGTAAAAATATTACGGTGCTCTGCACCTTTTGAAATTCTTTTACGTCGGTATGCTACAAATATTTCGGTGCGCTGCACCTGTATTTAATAACTTTTTAAAACACTTTTAATGACAGAATCTTTTTGTGCAGCTTTCAATTTGAGATTGTATTGATAAACCGCACCTTCCCAATCGCCATAAACCGGATTTGGCAAAACAATAAAACGTTTCCCAAAATCAGCCGCCGATAAGTAAGTATTTTTCAATCTTTCATCTGCCGGTTTTTTATCAAACAAAGCGCTGAAATCGGCCAGATTATCACCCATAAGCATAATGATATTATGCGTTTCGGCTATTTTTTGACGTCTTAATTCCTTGGAAGAAACGGTTTGTTTCAAAATCAGATTTTCATTGACAGCATCCGGAAATCCGAATTTTACAAGATTTGCCAGCGTTCCTTTTCTCTCAGCTTCTGCACGATTGGTAAGATAAAATATTTTTACACCTTTTGAAGATGCATATTTCAAAAAAGGTAATGCGCCGGGAATGGTATCAGCTTTGGAAAGTGACGTCCATTCTTCCCAGGATTTTTGCTCATAATCTTTTCCCTGCAACGACTGTTTTACGTCATATGGACTATTGTCCAAAACGGTTTCATCAATATCTGTAACAATAGCCAAAGGTTTGGATTGCGGCAAAAGCAAAGCTTCATCTACACGGATATGCGCAATATTGAACGCCTGAAAACAAAGTGCTTTATATTCTGCGGCGCGTTGCTGGAACAATGCTGTGAATAATTTTCCTTCGGCTGTAAGATTTGCGGTCGATACGGCCGGGACGGCCTGCTGTTTGGCAGTCGTACATCCCAAAACCAGCGCGGTGATTAAAATGACGTATTTTTTCATAGGACAAAGTAAATCAGTTATCACTTAATAGTTGGCAGATAAATCATAATTACAATAATTTACCGCAACATTCCAGTGCTTTACCTCAATGTTTTTACATTCAGCAACATAGCTGCCTTTTCTCTCGTATAGTCTGAAAAAACATACTCACTGAACTATGGAACGCAAGGAATTTTTAAGACGAGGTTTTTTATCAGCATTGGGATCAGCCGCAATTCTACCGATTTTAGGATCGTGCAGCAAGGACAGCGTAGATCCTACGACGGACACAACAACCGGGACAACGACAGGCACCACAACGGGAACAACCACAGGTTCATGTACGACAACCGCCTCAGAAACGGCAGGACCTTTTCCAACAAAAACACCAGGTACGTTGGTATTGAACGATATCACTTCGGATCGTACCGGAACAAAACTTACAGTTAAAATTACGATTCAGAACAAAAATAACAGTTGCGCGGCTTTGGCCAATGCTATTGTCGATATCTGGCATTGTGATGCTGCCGGAAATTATTCGGAATATGGTGGAAGCGGGATGCAGTCAACCAATTATACGATCTGTCCATTTCCTTCGCGGAAGACAAACGACGGATGCGAACGGACTGGTAACTTTTACGAGTATTTATCCAGGTTGGTATTCGGGACGTGCGCCACATATTCATGCGCATATTTATAACAGTTCCGGGACTTCGCTTTTGGTTACGCAAATTGCTTTTGACCAGACAATTTGTAATACGGTTTATGCGCAAGGCGCTTATAAAAGCCACGGTTTGCAGGACACGACAAACTCAAATGACAACGTTTTCAGCGATGGTGTTACGACAGAACTCGCTTCATTTACCGGCAGTGTTTCCGAAGGTTATGTATTGACACATACAATTGTAGTAGCAGGATAATTTTCAGAATTGTTCAAAAACTAAATTGAACCCAAAAATGACAAAAGGCCTTATCCAGCTTTGCTACCGGAAAATAATAGATGCCGATTCACAAAAAGTCTGGGACAAATATGTTTTTGAAGATACCTACATGGAATTTTTCATGCAGGCGCAGACGTACAATCAGGAGGGCAAATACAGGACGTTTCAGGAGATTTCTGAAAACGTGCCGACAGCTAAAAATCTGACATATCTGGTAAGTACGGCTGCGTTCAATTATATCAAACAGCTGAAAAATATTGTCCCGGATATTGCTAATGTTTATGGGAAATTGTGTCTTCCTTTTAACCGTTTCAAATTTGAAATAATACATTCGGATGTGAAGGATAAGGCAAGTCATAAGGTGGCGATCTATTTTTACAGCGATCCGCTAACCTGGATTGATACGCTGGATGGAAAATTGTTGATTGCTTATGGAGATAAGCGTGAAGCGATTAATCTGGGAGAGGAAGTGGAAACGGAGATGATCGCACTGCAACCTTTTCTAAACATTTCAAGTGTAATTTTTCCAGGCTGCAAAACCTGATTTCGAGATCGAAAGGGAATCTTTGATACTTAACTGAAAGCGAAATTAATTCGATATGATCACACAAACAGAAGGACAAATTTATCTGGCGAGCCAGCGCGGATGTTCCCAATTATCCTGGTTTCGGAGTTTTCATACTTTTAATTTTGGCCTTTATCAGGATCAAAACAGAGAGCCTTTTGGTAATTTACAGGTTTTCAATGATGATACGTTGGCAGCCGGAAAAAGCTTTAAAATGCAGTTGGAAGAAAATACAGAAGTAATTTTACTTCCGGTTGTTGGTGCGGTTGAATATAAAAACAGTTTGGGAGAAACCGGAATTTTGGAAGCCGGACAAATGCAGATTTTTTCGGCGGCAGAGGGTATGGAATATGAAATTACCAATCCATATGAAACGGAACTTGTTAATTTTATCCAGATTTTTTTAACAAATAACGATAATTCTTTTACTCCAAAAATCCAGGAAATTGACATTGATCTGGAAATCAGAAATCAGCTTTTTACGCTTTTTTCTCCGGAAGAAAACGGTCTTACTACACACCAGGAAAGTTTCGGATATATTGGAAAATACAGCGGAAGAAGCGAGGATTTATACCAACTGAAAAATCCCGAAAACGGAATATTTGTTTTTATTATCGAAGGTGCTTTTGAAGTTCAGAACCGACTTATGGAAGCCAGAGATGGTTTGTCGCTCCGGAATCTGGATGAACTGGAATTTGAAGCACTTTCGAATGATGCCATTATATTGATACTTGAAATATCCGGGGTATGATCAGGTTGCGAGTCCTGTTTCTACCCTGGAATTTCAGGGTTCAATTATTACATTTAAAATTCTGGTTTCGGCTGCCGGATTTTTTTCAAAAGAACGGCTCAGATTAAATTTTAACACATCTTCACCCATTGCTTTTGTTGTCCGCAGCGTAAATGTTTTCATCACTTTGCCGCCGGGTACATCTCCTTTTTCTGATTTTTGTGTGGATGACGATACTTCTTCGATCTGGGATTTGCCTTTATCGAGTGTCCAGTCATAACCGGTTCCTGCTTGTAAAGGAATTTTTACAGTGAAAGTTGAGCCGCTCCGAAGTGCAACCGTGGCTTCGCTTTTTTCAAGAATCACAACTTTATGTCTGCTTTTCGATTTGGCGGAATTACAGTTAATCAAGCGCCAGAACAATCACCGAAATCCACATTAGTTTTTTCATGATCTTACTTTTTAAACCAAAAACGGAATTAAATTTCACCTCCGTTTTCTTATGAAAAGTACCGATTTTTAAGTCAGAAAACAAGCGAATAAGATTTCTGATTATCAGTTATATTGATCTTGTTTTCAGTTGTTTATAAACTATTTTTTATTGATTTTAATAAATAAAAATTTGATAGGATATAATAAAACCGACAGATTGAAATTCTGCCGGTTCTTGATAGTTTCTCAATAATTATTTCGAAGCTAAAATTTCAATTTTTTCAATCACCGGATCTGACGCTAAAAGCTCGGGAGCGTTTGCCATCAATGCTGCGGCTACTTTTCCTGCCAAATGTGCATTACGTCCAGCCTCGTCAGGAAATGTATCAAAAATTCCGAAGGTTGATTCACCTATTTTGATTCCGTACCAGGTAACCGTATCGGGTTCATCCATAACAAGCGACAATCCACTTTTCAGGAAATCTGCTACTTCCTGTTCTTTTCCCGGTTTGGCTTCCAGTCTTACAAGTAATCCTAATGTGATCATGATTTCGGTTTAAGTAAGTGGTTGAATAAAAAGGTTATGAATTCATGATCTACATACGTGAAAATTACGTATATGGATTTTACGTAACCCGATAATCTCAGTTTATCTTTTACCATTTTCATATTCCGATAATTTGTACACGTTTTACCTGCATTTAGCAATCGCATCAGGCCATAGGGGATTCGTACTTTTGAATTGTCTATTAAATGGTATTACAATCAACGGGGGTGAAGCAGGTACTTTATTCCCGTTATTATAATCTCTGGAAGGATTATTTTACTGCCCGAAAAAATTGACCTGAAAACTTTAAAGATTCTTAAACCATGAGCGATAATAAAAAAAGATCAGGTATTTATTTGGGAAAAGGAATCCGGTTTAAGCAGGAGTATTCTGGCAGATTCCGAATATCCTGCAACCGCTGAATTTACAGGAATATCGCCCCTTGCTGATGAATTTAAGCACTATAAATGGTTTTCCGGAAATGAAGATGATTATAATCTGCCCGGACTTTTTTACAGAGAAATGTTATCGGAAGAGGACAGGAGTCAATCTGGTATGTAACATTGTTTGCTCATTAAAGGGAATCAATATTCCCAAAAGGAGAAAATGATTAAAGATCAGCTTCATCACTTTTTCAAAATCGATACGAAATTTGGTCTGGCGGTGGCAGACGGTATTGAAAGTTAAAGTCGGGACATTTTTATTGTCACGATAATTTTGAGATAGAGTTCTTATTCTTTCACCAACTTCATTTTTGCTACAATACCTTCATTTTCATCTTTGATGTTAATGCTATAAATTCCGTTTGGATAACTTTTTAGATTTATATGAACTTCTGCTTCTGAAACTGATTTGTTGGGAAAGATCAATGTACCGGAAACATTGTAAACATAAATCGTACTTCCCGGCTGCACACCTTTAATACTAACACGTTCGGTGGCTGGATTTGGGAAAACCGAGATTTCATTTGCCGGACAACTTATTTTCGCAGAAACAATACGGCTAAACTCATAACTTTCATCATTATCCAGCATTTTCAGGCGGTAAAGATTATTATTCGCCAGGGTTTTCATCTTTAAAATGATAAATGATGATCGGTTCCGGATGATGGAATTGATTTTATCCTGCCAAAAGTTTTTCCATCAGCACTTCTTTCAACTTCAAAATGTGAAAAATTACTTTCAAATGAAGTACTCCATTGTAAGTCGATTGAACATCCGCTGCCTTTGGCTGTGAAATTTTCAAGTTTTACGGGAAGTGGGGTAGTTCGGACCGGTAATTTGCGCAATGGTACCGTCAAAAAAAGAAATCGCATACAATTCGCCCTGATTGTCTTCACCAAAAGAAACCAGAGAAGGATAGGTAACATTGGTAAGAAAACCACTAAAACCTGTCGGCGTGATCATCCCGATTTTGAATGTCTGGTAATCACCAAAAATGTAAGATCCTTTCAATGAAGCATATTTTGAGCCCCGGTATACGTAGCCACCCATCACCGAAGCACTGTTTCCGCCGTTGTTGGTAAAACCCGGATACACAAATTTGGGAGCGATAAAGGATGTCGTGATGTCACAATTACAATTTCTGTAAACCGAATTTCCTTCCATATAATCCCAGCCAAAATTTCTTGGCGTTGTCACGTCAGTAGCTTTTAAATAATTAACTTCTTCCCATCCATCCTGTCCATTATCACCATACCAGAAGTCTCCATTTTCACGATCAAAGCTCATACGCCACGGATTGCGCATTCCTTTTGCCCAAATTTTTTGAAGAATATTATCTGCCGGAGACGTACTGCTAACGTCCAGCCTTAATATTTTACCAAAAAGCAAATTTGAATTTTGTGAATTCAATTCCGGATCGCCCATCACACCACGACTTCCCGGACCATTGTCACCGGTGGAAATGTACAGGAAATTATCTTTTCCAAAAGCCAGATCTCCACCCCGGTGTCCGCCTACAACTTCTGTATAGGGTATGGTTAAAATAATGTTTTCTGAGGAAGCATCTGCCAGATCGGAGTCTGCACCACCAACTCTTTTAAAGCGTGAAATATTGATTTCAAACCTGCTTTTTACAACATACATCACATAAAAGTATCCGTTGTCTGATAGTTCGGGTCAAACACAATACTGAAAATTCCCGCCCAGTCAAGGTCATTCATTTTGGAGCTGATATTTAAAAATGGATTGTTATGGTCGACAACTCCATTTTTCACCACTTTTATTTTACCTCCAATTTCCGCAACAAATAATCTCGAATCATATGCATGGGTAACTTTTACCGGACGTGTGAAACCTGACAAGAAGGGCTGCAAAACCGGAATTGGTTGTGAAAAGGATGTTATTGAAAAGAAAAATTGCTGAACGAAAAACAGTAATAAAATTTTTTTCATGGACTGGAAGAGGGTTATTCCGTAAAGGAACATTTTTATTTCAAATAAATAAGGTCATTAAATAAGTTATATCAGATCTGTAAAATTTTAATTTTTTACCACGAAATGAAAAAATGCAAGCATGACGAAAATTATTTTTTTCAAAAATGTAGCATTCCTGAATAGATTGTATCTAACAGATAAATCAATCACATCGTTATGAAAAAGCCAACCATTTTATTGATCGCTATCACCCTTATTTTTTCTTGCAGGACCGTTTTCGGACAGGCAAATAAGTTTCCATTTGATGTACAAAAAACGGGAAGGGGAAAACAGAATATAATTTTTATTCCCGGATTTGCCAGTTCAGGTGATGTCTGGAAAGAGACAAGAGTGGCGTATGAATCCGGATTTAGCTGTTATACTTTAACCATGGCTGGTTTTGCCGGAATTCCGGCACAGGCTTCACCTTCTTTTAAAAACTGGGAAGCGGCGATAGCAGAATATATTCAATCTGAAAAAATTGTAAAGCCCATAATAATTGGTCATAGTATGGGTGGTGGATTAGCCTTGGCCATCGCGGCAGATTATCCGGAACTGGCTTCAAAAATTGTTGTTGTCGATGCGTTGCCTTGCCTGGCCGCGCTAATGAATCCCAATTTTAAAACAAAAGAAAATAATGACTGCGCTCCGATGGTTGCCCAGATGAAAAGTATGACGCCGGATCAGTTTGAAAAAATGCAGCTTATGACCATGCGCCAGCTTGTTGCTGATACTTCCCGGATCAGATCAATTGTTGGCTGGTCGGTAAAATCGGATATGGAAACCTTTGCCCAAATGTATTGTGATTTTTTGAACACCGATTTAAGACCAGTTCTGGAAAAAATAAAATGTCCGGCACTCGTACTTTTGGAAGCCAGTTTTGTAAATTATAAACCTGCTATTGATGAGCAGTATAAAGGGCTGAAAACCGGGCAATTTGCCTACGCTACCAAGGGGTTGCATTTTATTATGTATGATGACACGGCGTGGTACGATCAGCAATTATTAAACTTTATCAAATAGTTGTGCATGACTTTCGAAACCATTTATAAAACCTATTACAGCAAAATTTTCCGGCTTTGCATGGGTTATGTTAATGACCATGAATGGGCGCGTGATATTACGCAGGAAACATTTATAACGGTATGGGAAAAGCTGGATCAGTTCAGAAATGAGGCGTCGATCGGTACCTGGATTTTTCGGATCGCTTCCAATCAGTGTTTGCGACAGATCGAAAAACAAAAACGTATGCCAAGATCTGAAATTCCATTCGAAATTGAAGATCAGCCATCAGCTAACGCCGAAACGGAAGGGAAAATCAGGCTGCTTTATCAGTGTATCTCCGAATTACCTGAAACCGACCGTATCATTATTTCACTGGAACTTGAAGACGTCAAGCAGGCAGAAATTGCCGGTATCGTTGGCCTTTCAGAAACCAATATCCGCGTAAGGGTTCATCGTATCAAAGAAAAATTATCTCAAAAATTCAGTCAGTATGAAAGATCAGACAGATTTTAAATCATTGTGGCTACAACAGGAAGTGGGTTACGTGCCAGGTTTGGAAGAAATTTTAGGAAAAGCAAAACAATTAAACCGGAAGACAAAGGTCAAGTTTTTCTGGATGAATTTCCTTATGATTGCCACCGTCGCTGTCATAGTATATATTATAACGCGTGCCAGATTTGAAATGATCACAACCAAAATCGGATCCGTTCTGGTGATCGTAGCGATTGTCTCATTCATTGTAGTTTCAAATAGTCTGCTTTTGATTTTATTTAAGGCAATTCCTGATGAAAGTAATCAGGCTTATTTGCAAAGAATGATTGAGATTAAGAAAAAGCAGGAATTTATTCAAGGTAAACTGATGACAGGTTATTTTATACTGTTATCGACCGGAATTGCCCTTTATATGATTGAATTTGTTTTGAAAATGGGTACGACCGAAGGAATTGTTTCATACACGTATAACCATCGCCTGGATTCTGTTTAACTGGTTTTACATCAAACCCGGAACAATCAGGAAACAACGAGCTGAAATTGATCCTATCATAAAGAAATTGCAGGAAATAAGCGCACAGATAGAAGGAAACTGAGCTTATTTATGATTTTATAAAGGTCGATAACCTTCAATTTTAATAATCACTATATTAGGATTATTGTTTCTACCTGACTAAAATTTCTGCTCCCTTTATGAAACACATTTTCCGAAAAACAATTCGTGTCCTGCTCTTTTCCCAGATTTTAATGAGTCCCGGTTTACGCCCAGAATTTAATGGGTTTTGGCGCTGAATCTTCAAAAAAAGAAATTGATCTGGAAGCTTCATTTGACAAACAGCTGCAAGCCAAAAATTTGCAGGAATGGATGAAAAGAATGACCGCATATCCACATCAGTTAGGTTCGGCTTACGGACTTAATAATGCACTTTTCCTTCGTGATAAACTTATTTCCTGGGGTTTTGAGGCACATCTGGATACGGTCCACGTATTATTTCCGACTCCAAAAATCAGAATTGTAGAATTAACCGAACCAACAAAATTCAAAGCTTCTTTGACAGAACGTTCTGTAAAAGAAGATGCAACATCCGGACAAACCAAAGATGTACTTCCGCCGTATCACGCGTTTTCAGCAGATGGTGATGTGACGGCCGAACTGGTGTTTGTCAACTACGGAATTCCGGCCGATTATGACGAACTTGCAAAGTTGGGAATTGATGTAAAAGGAAAAATTGTGATTGCGAAATATGGTAATTCATGGCGCGGGATCAAACCAAAAGTAGCTTACGAACACGGTGCCATTGGCTGTATTATTTACTCTGATCCAAAAGAAGATGGCTATTTTCAGGGTGAAGTTTATCCAAAAGGTCCATTCAAAAATGATGCAGGAGCGCAGCGCGGTTCTGTTGTAGATTTGCCGCTTGCTCCCGGCGATCCGCTTACAAATGGTTTTGTGGCCAGTGCGGAAAACAAACGTTTGTCGGTTAAGGATGCGCCAAGTATGATGAAAATTCCGGTTTTGCCGATTTCATATGGTGATGCGCTGCCGTTGTTAAAAGCACTTGGGCGGACAAGTTGCTCCGGCGTCATGGCGTGGTGCTTTGCCGATCACGTATCACATCGGACCTGGTCCGGCGAAAGTGCATTTGAAACTTGAATTTAATTTTGATATTGTTCCGGCCTATAACGTTATCGCAACGATAAAAGGAACTGAATTTCCTGATCAGTGGGTTGTACGTGGAAACCATCACGATGCCTGGGTATTTGGTGCGAGTGATCCTGTGAGCGGCGCAGTGGCAGAACTTGAAGAAGCACGTGTGCTTGGAGAATTGATGAAAACCGGCTGGAAACCAAAAAGAACAATTGTTTATTGCTGGTGGGACGGTGAAGAGCCAGGTTTGTTGGGTTCGACAGAATGGGTTGAAAAGTATAAAAAAATCGTTTCCGAAAAAACGGTTGTTTACCTGAATACGGATGGAAACGGTCGTGGATTTCTAGGCGTTGGCGGATCGCATACGCTGGAAAAATTCATCAATCAGGTTGGACAAAGTGTTACTGATCCTGAAAAAGGTGGCAGCGTCATTGAACGTCTTCGTTCCAAAATGATTGTGGATGGTCCGCCTTCTTCAAAAATGGAAACCCGCAATCGCAGCGACGTACGGATAGGAGCGTTAGGTTCTGGTTCGGATTTTACGCCATTTATCCAGCATTTGGGTATTTCTTCGCTTAATCTTGGTTTTGGCGGCGAAGATGAGGGCGGAGATTATCACTCGATTTATGATTCTTATGACAATTATGTCCGTTTCAAAGACACTGATTTTTCTTATGGTGTGGCACTTGCCAAAATGATGGGTCGTTCGGTTTTGACGATTTGCAGATGCAGAAGTTCTTCCTTTCGATTTTAGTAATTTTTCAAATACCGTTCAGACTTATGCAACGGAAATAAAACGTGATCTGGAAGCTGTAAGAACAAAAGCGGAAGATCAGAATAAACTGATTTCTGAAAATCGTTTTGAAATTACTGCTGATCCAAAGGAACCATTTGTGAAACCAATTCCAATGGAAGTTGCGCCTTACCTGAATTTTTCACCGTTGGAAAATGCATTGATCGCTTTTGGAAAAAAGTGCATCTGCTTATAGCTGCCGCATCAGCTAAAATGACAACATTACCTGCGGATAAATTGAAGCAACTAAATGATATTTTATACAAATCAGAGCGTTTTCTGATCAATGAGCAAGGTTTGCCAAGACGTCCGTGGTACAAACACCAGATTTATGCGCCCGGATTTTACACAGGTTATGGTGTGAAAACATTGCCGATGATCCGCGAAGCCATTGAACAACGCAACTGGTCTGAGGCAGATCAGGGTATTGTGCGCGTAAGTGATGCGCTTAAAGCATTTACTGCCGAAATTGATAAGGCAACTGCTTTAATGAAATAACCCGGGAGCGTTCCCGGGTTTATTTCATGATTTGACATATTTCAATTCAGCTTTAAGCCCCTCAAATGTAGCTTTATATTTGGGGGGCACTTTTTTTAGATCAACCGGAATCTCACGTCCTTCCACAGCCAGATAATGACATATTTCATTCATATGTTCCGGCTCTTTTTTATCGTCCCGGCAAATATGATCGATCAATTGTTCCAGTTCCTGATCCGTCCAGCTTACCTTCGCGGTAGCTTCCTGTTTCATAGGAATCATACCACCAAAACGCTGCAATTTAATTTCCATAACAAAAACGATTTATACTTTTGCCGCATTCCAGCCATCTGTCACGGCTTTTGCTTCCAGACTTCCCGTACCAAACAGTAGTTCTGCTTTTTGTATCGTAAGATTTTTGAAATCTGCAAAGCTTGCCGTTGGTTTTAAATTTTGCGTATCAGTCAAAGCTGCGTACCAGATCCTTCCGGCTTTCTCCCAGGAAAAACCACCCAGATTAAAAGCTGTTACGTAAAAAGCAAAATTGGTAATTCCGGAATTGATATGAACACCACCCCAGTCGCCACGATCTGTATCGGGCAAATTACCAGTTTATCAAAAGTCGCCGGCTGTGGATCAGTTCCCAGATCCGGATGATTAACATATCGCTGTTCCTGGCGCTTTCATACTTCGCAAAGCATATTTAGCACCTTTCAAAACATTTTCACCAATCAGCCATTTTGATTTTTTGACATCCAGATTCAATAATCTTTGCTTGATCATAATCCCGAAAACATCAGAAACCGATTCGTTCAAAGCACCGCTCTGCATATGATATTCCAGACCGGATTCATATTGGGTGACGCCATGCGTAAGTTCATGCCCGATGATATCAGGATCTGCGGTAAAACTGCCGAAGATTTTTCCGTCTCCATCACCATAAACCATACGCTGACCGTCCCAGAATGCATTGTCATATTTATTATCATAATGAATATAATGTTTCAAAACCATACCAGATTGTCCACCGAATTCCGGCCAAAAATCTGGTAATACATATCCCAGGTTGCCGTTCCGGCCGCAACCACATTTTTTGTATCAGCATCCATCGGTTTTTTTTTCTCTTTTCCATTATCCCAAACCAGTTTTCCTTTACTGAGCACGGTATCATGCTGCATATCGTAAACCTGCATTTTCATAACCGGTTTCGCAGCTGGTTTTGGCTGGGCGGTATTAAAGCCGCTCGTCTGTGTTTCGGTCAGTTTTGCAAAAAATGCACGATCACTCCTGAATCTGGTATTTCTCAGATCCGTTTTCAGAATCATAGGCAATTTGTTTTGCTCGCTTCATCCAGTAATTTGTCGCTCATGTATGGCGGAATAATGCACTGGATCGGGTGATGTGATTTGTGGTGGCACATGGTTAAAGCTTGTTTTTTAGTTTGAAAAATGAAGATGAATTTTGGTAAGAAGAATCCAGCCAATTAACGCTTTTGACAGGTATTTGTTATCGCGATTTTCCCTTTACTTAAAAGTATGCAAGCATTTTCCTTTTTCCTAATTACAAAAGCATATGTTATTGACCGGAAATTGATCTTTTATTTATTAATAATCAATTAGTTATGTTTGCAGTTATCGTCATTTAGATTAGAATTAAAAGAAATTTAATTCTAATCCAGATTTGTTCTGTCACCCAAAATTTCCTGGAAAACTTCGGACCAGCGATTCATTTAATATTTCAGGATTTTCGAGCATCGGAAAATGACAGGTTCCATCAATTTCTTTTACTTCAAAACCATGAGGTGCATTTTCTTTCAGCGCTTCCTGATTGGTCGGCATATAGTTTACATTGACCAGATAAATTTTCAATTTCAGATCGGGCAGTAACTTTTCTTCTGTTTTGTACAATTCAAAAACTTCCGGCATTGTCGCTTGTCCCATTGGTTCATAGGCATTTCGATAGGCGGCAATAATTTTGCCCGTTATTTCAGGAGATGTTCTTATCTGTTAATGAGGCCATTTTTGCATATTGCTCGTTGGTTCCTGCAAAATCTCTTTTCAGATTTTCCAGAATTGTAGTCAACCTGATTTTCAAATTCAGCCGGCAACGGTGTGGCTGCATTTTTGAAGGTTTCAATGATGACAAATCCAATAATCGGCTCGAAAAATTTTGATGCAGCGATTAAATTTACATCACTTCCAAGCGAATGACCAATGAGAATTACATTTTCAAGATCAAGCGCTTTGATCAGGTTTACAAGGTCATCCGCAAATCCTTCGATCGACCAGTTTTCCCTTTCTCTTCCTGATTTTCCATGTCCTGCAAGATCAAGCGTGATAACAGAAAATTCTTTTTCGAAGTATTTTACCTGTTCAGTCCAGTAAGTTTGGTCAATGTAAGAACCGTGAACAAAAAGAAGATTTACCGATCCGTTTCCATAGATATTATAATCTATCGTTGTGCCATTGCTTTTGAAAGTCGCCATAATCTGCTGATTAATAGATAAATTGAACGATGTGAGTGCAAAATTATTTTCAAAATAATCAGACCAGTAAGAAATCCTGGCTCCTGGAATGGAATGATTTTTTCAACAGAAAAGCAAATATAAACTCACCTTCAAATAATTGCTCATGAAAACTTCGATCCTTTTTTTACTAATATTCCTGACTTTAACAGGAAATTCAAACGCTCAGAAAATGGATTCAACAAAACGATATATCAAAGTTCCGGCAGGTTATCTCATGGTTTTAAGACAGGGAGATGATGTTTTCGCACACCTGGAAAAGCTGGCTGAAGACAGAAAAAATTCTATCTGCAAATATTTCAGGAATGGGTTTTGTCAATGCGAAATTTGGTTTCTTCAATCAAAAAACAGAAAGAATATGATCCTAAAGAATTTAGTGACGTGGAAATGGGAAGCATGAACGGATCCATTGCCTGGCAAAAAGAAAAAGTATCGCTTCATATTCACGGCGTGGTAACAGACAAAAACTTTCACGCCTTTGGCGGACATATGTTAGCGGCGACGGTAAGCACAGGATCGGTGGAAATTCTGGTAACGATACATGACAAAAAGCTCGAAAGAATTATGGAAGAGCCTTTGGGTGCCAATGTTTTAAATCTTGGAAATTAAATTTATCTCGTTTTGTAACAACTTATTAAACCAAAGAAACTTGTCTTTTTCTTACGACTGGCTTTCCGTAAAGAATCTGGCAGTTGGTACAGAAATAACTTCTTCTTTTAAACTTTCCCAAGATATTCTTTCACAAAAGGAATATTACAGCGTGGACAAATCTTTTTGGTATGTGCCAGCCAGTGTTTCTTCAGGGTAAATTCCTTTTTCCATTCCAGAAAATCGAAACTGTAATTTCGCGTTTCGGCTATCATCTCTTTTAGTTTATCTTCCGGAATTTCTCCGAGCAAACTTAAAGGATGTAACCTGATCCTGAATAAAACCTCGTTTTTGATAATATTACCAGAGCCGGCAAAAATATCCTGATCAAGCAAAGCGTCACAGGCAAACATTTTTGGAGCAGCTTTTAATTTTGCCAATGCCTTTTCCGGATTCCATTGATCCGACATAATATCGGTTTCCCAATCATAGATTTTATTCGCAGGTTCTTCCAGGAATTTTGACCGAACAGGAATAAAAATTCAGTTCGTTATTTTTTATTTCCAGGGTTAAGCGCGGAGCCGTTTTTTTCTTTTCATTGATCAGATAACTTCCAAAAAGCATAAAGTGAATGCGCAACGTGAAGTCGTCAAAACAAATCAGAAAGTGTTTTCCCCAGGATCTGATATCAACAATTTTCTTATCAATCAGCCGCTCAATATCAATTTTACTGCTATTCCCCTCTGCATAATCAATTGTTTGGCCTTTGATATTGAAGTGCTTCAACGGCTTCTCTTAAAATAACAATGGATGGTCCTTCGGGCATAAAAATCATGATTTGGGAATAAAATTTACTTCTCAAAGCAAAATCTGTGCCGTACTGAAAGTCATATCAGAGATTTCTTTTGAAATGTACCATTTCTGAATCGGGGGATTTGCTGTAAAAAATATTGGTAAACCGACAACCGTTGTATACGTATTTCACAAAATCATTTTTGAATATAACACGGTAAGGAAGTCGCTTACGAAAACGGAAGATATGGCCTTTTCTATCAGAAAAACCCCACAGGGAATCTTTTAAAACCCTGGTTTTTGTTCCATCCCGGTTTAAAACTTTTAAATATCGACTGTATTGTTGCGCGCGTATCGTCTTAATGGTACTACTATCTGACTGCCCGATATCAGTGCCTTTATATAGTACTTTTTGATGTTGGCCAAAAGAAGCAGAAAAACTGCATCCCATAAATAGTAACAACAGAAACAAAGATTTCATACTTACTGCTTTAAATTTCAACAGTTTAATATACAACCATTTGGTGATTTTCTAACTCTTTAAGTAAAATTTACTTAGCTATGAAAAACACCTTAACAAACTTTTACGACGAATCCGAATTTCGGGTATTTTTGAATTTATCCATTTTATTCCTTATCATCTTTTTTTGTCTGTCAGGCTGCAAAGAAAAATCGAAAGAAGAAGAAGTTGAGCCACTTGTAGTGATCAAGGAACCATTAAAAATTCCTGATGACAGCGTTTTTATTTCACTATCACCGGAGTTTGAAAATTTACTGATTAAAACTAAAATAGATCCCGAGAATAACTTAAACGGTAAGATTCGATACCAGTTTATTAAAAACGTTGATAGTCTTGATATTGTCTTTTACGGATTGAACAAAAGCCTGAAAGGTCTTGAATATTTTACAAATCTGAAATATCTGAAAGTAAGGGGATATTACTCAACGGCATCCATCAATCCGAATATTTACTATTACGCGTTTTCGATTGGTATTGTAAATAATTTTGTTCCTGCGATTGATACACTTGATGTCAGCAATAATCTGAGACTGGAATATCTGGATTGTTCCGGTACTTCGGATCAGGGAGGTTATGCATCAACGATTGGAAATCTGACATTGGGAAGTAACATCGGTTTGAAAACAATTATTTCTAATTTCAGTATGATTAAGTCGCTTGATCTGAGTGAATTGTCTGCACTTGAAACACTTGGAAATTTCGTCCTGTTATAACCTCGCCTCTCTAAGTTTATGTAAAAATAGTGCTTTGACAACACTTAAGATCCGGGCAATTGAAAACGATTTCTGTTCCTTCTCCTAAAGACAATAAATCCCGGTTGGGAAATTGGAAGTGCAACACTTGTTCAATGTAAATAATGCCCTGAAAAAGAAAATTCCGTTGCAGAGATCGATTTCTGCAACGGAATTTTTTCTATTAAGTTTTTTTACAAAATCACCATAATATCAGAATCCGGGTTATTGTGTTTATGTAAATATTCCCAGTCTACAATTTTATATTCCTGATAAATATTATTGATATCCTGAGGATCTTTTCCACCCTCTGTATCAACAAAAGATTTTAAAACTTTGCTATAATGTCCTTCATGGCGATTTCCATCCTGATCTATAAAACGAAGTTCTGTGTGATCGGCGGGCATACTTATATTTTCCATAGTGATGTAATTAATGGTTATGAAAAGTTATAGTTCAAAAACAGTGCCAGACTAAAAACTTTTGTAATCCCAGGTTACAAAATTTGAAGATTAAATAGTAATTAAAAAAGAATTTGCATTAGTAAAATATGATGGGAATTACTTTACTTAAACAATATTTTACAAGCAATCGATTGATATTTATTTACTTAGATGAAAAATTATTGCCTGGCATCCTATTTCCTTATTTCAACCCTTAAACTATCAGTATTGTATGACTAAATTATTATTATTTATAAGCTCAGTTTTTCTTGTTTATGGAAATCCTTCTGAAAGTAAAAAAGCGTCTGTAATATTCTTTTCTGAAAGATTTGCAGCGCGAAATGCGCCTGGAACAACCATTAATGGAACATTAATCGGCGGACCAAACGCAGGAGCATTTTCTGCAACCAGCGTGGATCCAACATGCAGCATGGGATTAACCGGGCCAAAATCTTTTGGAAATCAATATTCGGTAGGAGGGAAAGCCGACAAAGAATTTTCTAGTCTTCAGCTTTTAGTTGATGATTATGAAGCAGCCAAAAAAGGCACGGATAAGTTTTACATCAAAGTAGCTTTTGGAAAAAGGTTGATGGGCAAAAGTTATGAATTCAGTAATAGCGACAATTCGATTTCCGGTAAGAAGCAGGGAAGCAATGGTAAGCTAACCGTCAAAGAAAACGGAAGCTCGAAAACCGTTACTGTAACAGGAAAAACTGCTGATGGCGTTGTTATCAATGCTACGATCGTTTGTAATTCAGTTGTAACGATGCCAAAGAAATAATTAAAACGAAATCTCAAATCTTTTTAATTTGATCCAATGTTATTTGAATTGAAAATACCTGGACGTACAACGCGTCCAGGTATTTTTATGATCATCATTCAGCTGTTGTCGGGTCAAGAATGGCTGAAATTTCACTTACAGAATTGGCCGGAAAACCGCCTTGTGTTGCGTGTTCCAGAATCATTTCTTTGTTTGGAGCAATGTAAACGCAGTAAATTTTGTCGTCCGTAACGTAACTTTGCACCCACTGAATTTGTGGACCCATATTTATCAGAACTCCACAGGAAGTCTGTGAAATTCCTTTCAATTGTTCCCTACTTAGCTTTCCTGCATCCGGGATTTCTCTTTCAATGACATACTTAGGCATGATGGTATGTTTTTAAAATGAAAAAATAAGTTTTGATAAATAAAAATAATCACTTTAATCGACTGATTGTCAATTGTATTATTGTCCGGTTAACGAGATTGATATACTTCATTTTCACTTGTATCAATTCTCAATACTTTTGAACTATCTTGCATTAATCGTCCCGAATTTTAGTCGCAAAAAGATGAGTAAAAAGCCACTTACAGATTTTATTCAGAGTACAATTCCTGCCTCAAATGATACGCTGACAGCGATAGCAGCACATTTTGACGAAAAAACCTTTCGGAAAAACGAATATTTTTTGAAAGAAGGAAATGTCAGCAACAATTATTTCTTTTTGGCAGAAGGTTTTATGCGCGCCTTCACTTTTGATACTGACGGAAACGAAGTAACAACCTATTTTTATACGAAAAACAGAGTTGTATTTGAGGCGTCTTCCTTTTTTATGCATACCGTTTCGACGGAAAATATTCAGGCGCTAACCGATTGTACAGGTTATATCGTCACATTTGAAAAACTGAATATGCTTTTTCACTCCATTCCTGAATTTCGGGAATTTGGGCGGGCGATGCTGGTCAGGGAATTTGTTGCTTTTAAACAGAGGACGCTGGCAATGATCAATAAAAGTGCAGAAGAACGTTATGAAAATCTGATCAGTTCGGAGAAGGAAATTTTTAAATATGCCCAGCTGAAATATATCGCTTCTTATCTCGGGATTACGGATTCTTCTTTAAGCAGAATAAGACGGGAATTTTCGAAGAAAGAGTAACAAAATCCATTTCTTGCCATTTGGCAAGTGCATTCGAAGCGGTAATGTATTCCTTTGTCTTATAAATAATTAAGCAATGGAAAATCTACCAAGTTACGTCTATCTGGTTTTTGGGCTCACCGTTTTAGCAGCCTTGTTCCTTTTTTATAAGGCGACAAATCATTCGAAAACATTTTTGATTATTATCGCCAGCTGGATGATCGCACAAACTGTTGTCAGTCTTTCCGGTTTTTACAAAATCACAAACTCCGTTCCGCCAAGAGTTGGTTTATTATTGCTTCCGCCGCTGGTCATGACCATTATACTTTTCTCTACAAAAAAGGGTAGGATTTTCATTGATAGTTTGAATATCAAAACGTTAACCTTATTTCATATTATCAGAGTCCCGGTTGAGCTGACGTTATTTTGGCTTTTTATGCACAAGTTTGTCCCTGAACTGATGACTTTTGAAGGCCGGAATTTCGATATTCTTTCAGGTATTTCTGCGCCGGTAATTTATTATTTTAGTTTTGTGAAGAAAAAAATAAGCAGATCTGTAATCCTGATCTGGAATTTTGTCTGTTTGGGTTTGCTGATCAATATTGCCGTTAATGCAATATTATCCGTGCCAGGTGCATTTCAGCAATTCGCTTTTGATCAGCCAAATGTCGGGATTCTGATGTTTCCCTTTGTGTTTCTGCCTTCGGTTTTAGTGCCGCTGGTATTATTTTCACATCTTACTGCGATCAGAAGAATTTTGTTGGGGAAAGAAATTTAAGATTCTCAATGTTCCTCACCAGGCAAAAATTCAGGAATCTTTTTCCCAAATGATGAAAGATTCCTGAACACGTATATGCTATGTCGTTTTACAACGCTGTTTCCAAATCAGCAGATCTGATGAATTCTTTTTCAAGATGCTCAGTGTATAATCGCATATCACGCTCAATGTCTGCATTTTTTTCAACATCATGAAAATGTATACTTTCTAGCGGCGTCATGCCCGTAAAAGCATTCATGCGATGGAAGCCGAAAAGCGGACCATTATCGACGCTGGTTTCCTTGAAAAATTCACCAGGAAGTGTGAAAGCCTCTTTTGGGGCATTCCACGAAGTGGTAACCATATATTTTTTTCCTTTCAACATTCCTCCTGTACCATAATTAATTGCAGGATTGCTTGAAGAACGGCCGTCACTGTGATAAATTCCATTATTATGGCCTTCGGTAAATACCACATCGATGTATTTTTTAAACCCGTGCGGCAATTGAAACCACCAGACCGGCGTATGATAAATTACAAAATCCGCCCATTTATATTTTTCAACTTCTTCTTTTGGGATCGTAATCGTGGTTAATATTGGTTGTTTTAACCTCAAATCCCTCGTGTTGCAGGAAAAAGTTTTCAGTAGCATTTGCAATGGTTTCATTAAACCGTCCACCCGAATGACCGAATTTTTGTCCTCCGTTGATGATGAATATTTTTGTCATTTTGATATCTCTTTTTTTGATGACACAAAATTACCATCACCAGGATTATCATAAAAATAACATAAATCATGGGTTGGTATTATAATTATGATACTTGTTTAAGTGACTAAATTTTACAAAATTTTCTAACCATCAACATTTATCTCACCAACTTTATACCGTTTTTTCCTTAGTATTCGGACGAAATATCGTTGTCTGATAATCTTTTATTTTATACTAAGTTTCTGATTACAAGCATAATATTAAAATGGTATTCTTTTTGACAAAATCATTTAGATGTTCAAAATATCATTTTAAATTGAAAATATTATGCGCAAAATCTTAACTATTCAAACCCGAATTGTATTACTAATCGTTGCTTTTTGCAGCTTTCAGACAGCCACCAATGCACAAACTTCTGCACCTTTCCGAGGCCAGCTCCGCCTTACCCAAAAAGAAGTGATCGACAAAAAAGCGCCCGGAGGAAAACTCGCTCCCGGCTCATCCGGTTACGAAGCTGTAAAAGTGATTGTTTTGTATGGTGATCCGTCCAAAGCCGGACTTTATACGATTTTGCTGGAAGTTGAACCTAATACCACCATTGCTGCCCACGATCATCCGGACGACCGTATCGGAACTGTTGTATCCGGAACCTGGCATTTTGGATATGGATCGAAGTTTGATGCTGCAAAATTGAAAACCTTGCCCGTTGGCAGCGTTTATTCAGAAGGACCCGGCGTAAATCATTTTGCAAAAACGGGAGATACCAAAGTGATTGTGGCCATAACAGGTTACGGACCAACAGGGACGACTTACGTAAATGCGGCAGATGATCCGACGAAGAAAAAGCCGGCAGCGAAATAATTTTTTTTGATAAAATAATTCAGTGACAATTTAAGCTGAAAATCTGCTTAGCGTTTCTCTCGAAACACCGAGATAAGAAGCCATTAAGGTTTTTGGGACTCGTTGATATAATTGCGGATATTTTTCAATCAGGTACATATATCTCGATCTGGCGTCGAATTTTAAAAATGATAAAATTCGACGCTGCAAACCTACATAACCCGTATTTGTTTTAATCCTGAAAAAATGCTCCATCTTATGCATCTCGGAGCAAAGTTTACTTTTATTGAAATCAGTCAGGACGAGTAGCGTTACATCTTCAATGCAATCAATATTGAGCGTCGCTTTTTCGTGATTATTAAACGCCTGATAATCCGTAACCCACCAGTCTTCCCAGGAAAATTGAAGAATATGTTCCTTCCCGTCATCATTCAGATAGGTGGATTTTAGAAGACCTTCCAATACAAAATATTCCTGATCCACAAAATTTCCTTCCTGCACTACAAACTGATGCTTTCTGAATTTCTTCAATTCAAAATGAGGGAGTACATAATCAAATTCCTCGTCTGTCAGCGTGATTATTTCTTCAATATGTTTTCTTAAACGTAAGCTCATAGTTTTGTTCTGATGTCGTGGTGTGATGTTTGTCACAGCAAAACAGTGATTTATTTCCTTATACTGATCGTCAATTGCAAGCGACCTTTGTAAAAAATAAATATGAAAATCAAATCATTTCTTTTAGCGCTTTGTCTGATTCCCTTTGCGGTTTTAAAGGCAAACACGCCCGACACAAATTTAAGTAAACAAATGACTAACCGTATGAAAACTAAAAAAGTCCTGTTCGTTGTAACCTCTTATGATCAGGTTCCCAACGGAACAAAAACCGGAATCTGGATTGAAGAATTTGCTTCTCCGTACTATTTATTGACAGCAGAAGGAATCGAAATCACGATTGCTTCGCCAAAAGGAGGCAAAGCGCCGATCGATCCGAAAAGCACAAGACCAGAATTTACGACAGAATCAGTAAAAAGATTTTTCGCTGACGCATCAGCGCAGGAAAGACTGAACAATACGATCGCTTTAAATGACATTGACGCAACGGAATATGATGCCGTTTTTTATCCTGGTGGCCATGGTCCAATGTGGGACCTTCCTGAAAATCCAGTTTCGATCCATATCATTGAATCATTTTACAAAGCAGGAAAAACCGTTGCGCTGGTATGTCACGCGCCGGCAGCTTTAAAAAATGTGAAAAGTGAGAATGGTGATCCTTTTGTGAAAGGAAAAAAAGTAGCCGGGTTCACAAACACGGAGGAAATCGCCGGGAAATCCACAGGCGAAGTTCCGTTTATGCTGGAAGATATGCTGATAGAAAATGGTGCGGTTTATCAAAAAGGTGCAGATTGGCAATCCTTTGCAGTAAGCGATGGCGTACTGATTACAGGACAAAATCCTGCGTCAGCGGAGATTGTTGCTGAGAAAATTATTTCTGCTTTGAAAACGGTTCAGTAAGGAAGAAAAGAATAGTTGCATAAAGGAGACTGTTGTCAGGCGGTCTCCTTTTTTGTTATCCAATTATTTTTCTAAGAATCCGGATCAATAAGCTTCGTTAAATTATTTGATGTTAATTTAAACTAAACCTCAAACAGAATTATCTAAATTGAGTAAATTTGGATAATCATGTTTGAGGTTTTTGAAAAATATTTACGTCAGAAAGTGGACATTTCGGATGAAGATCTGGAAATAATCCGCGCAGCTAGTGTGGAAAGGAAATTGCGAAAATGGCAATCAATTTTGCACGAAGGTGAAGTATGGCGCAGCAATTGTTTCATTGCCAGCGGATGTTGCCGGCTCTACCGGTTTGATAAAGAAGGGACTGATCATACGCTCAGATTTGGTGTGGAAAACTGGTGGATTACAGATCAGGAAAGTTTCAATCAGGAAACGCCTTCCGAGTATAATATTGAAGCTTTGGCCGCTACTACGGTTATTATCTGGACGAAAGATAAGTGGGAAGAATTACTGAGGACAATTCCTGCGCTTAAAAGTTTTAATGAAAAGCTTACTGCAAATGCTTACGAAGCCAGCCAGCGAAGAATTTTCTATTTGATAAGTTATTCGGCCACTGAAAAATATTTTGAATTTCAAAAGACCTATCCGAGTGTTTTTAATCGTGTGCCGTTGCATATGGTCGCGTCTTATCTTGGAATATCAAGAGAGACTTTGAGCCGGATCAGGAAGGAATATTCCAAAAGTTGAAAGGAAATTTTTTATATGGTTTAAAAATTATTTAATCGATAGCATGCAAGCCGTATACTGCACTATTTGTCTGTATTAACTCACCCAGACTAAGAATTGTGGTTTCATCAAACCATCTTGAAACAAGCTGGATGTTGATTGGCAAACCTTTTGAACTTAAACGGAAAGGTACCGAAAGCGCTGGCAGACCAGTCATATTAAAAGGTGCCGTTGCCGCCATCACCTGGTTTGGCTTAATACCATTTTCATTGATCTGACCATGTGCTGTGGCAGTCATCGGGTTTACAGGGGAAAGCAGTACATCATATTTGGTAAAATAATTTGCAAAGTGGCTTTTCATTTTTTCAATATTTGCCAGCGCGTTTGCATAGTCGTTTCCGGTAAGTAATGGAGAATTCATCAGTGCTTTTCCTGTCCAGTGAAGTTCTGATTCGCGACCCTTGGTAAACTGTTCCATGTATGGTACCATTTCGCCATAAATCAGATTAAAATAAGAATCCAGCACATCGTCATCTTCCATAAAAGGCAGACTTACTTCTTCCACATCGAAACCTGATTCTTTCAAAAATACTGCGGTTGCGGCAACAGCTGCTTTTATCTCAGGATCAACAGGGCCGAAGGCGGCAGATGACATCCAGCCTACACGGATTTTCTCACCCGAAAATCTGAAAGTTGCAGGTCCCGCGTCTTTTGCGAAAATGCTGTAACCATCGATTCCATCGGCGCCGTTGATGATGGAATAACCCAATTTAACATCCCGAACCGTACGTGCCATTGCACCAATATGCCAGAATCTGCTTAGCGCCTGTGGAAAATGGCCGGTATAAGGCACACGACCGTGGGTTGCTTTTAATGCAGCAATACCTGTGAACGCTGCGGGGCCGCGTAAGGAAATTGCCACATCACTTCCGAGCCCGATCGGTGTAAAACCAGCTGCAATTACAGCGGCCTCTCCACCGCTTGATCCACCAGGAGTATGGTCAGGATTCCATGGATTGTTTGAGCGGCCAGTAATCAGATTGTCCGATTCTAGAAAGGTTGAAAACTCAGGAATATTACTTTTCAGCAGCGGAATTCCTCCGGCGTCTTTCATGCGGGTAACTGCCGTTGCATCTTTTTCTGGTACAAAATCTTCAAAGATTTTGGAGCCGCGTTTTGTAGGTATGCCTGCTATATCAATCCCATCTTTTATTGAAAAAGGCACTCCATGAAGTGGGCCTAATGCGTCGCCTTTACTAACAGCCTTATCGGCGAGAGCGGCGGAAATTAATGCCTGTTCTCCCATAAGCGTAACAATGCCATTGATTCGTGGATTTACCTCGGCGATGCGGTCAAGATGAGCCTGCACAACTTCTACGGATGATATTTCTTTATTGCGGATAAGCTCTGCAAGTGTGGTTGCTTCCTGGTAATAAATCGGGTCGGTGTTGTTGTTTGCTTGATTTTTCATGATCATTTAGCGTTTTGTATTTTGTTGTTTATCAATTTGTTAAACATCTGTTTCTTCCCGGATGCCTTGCAAAAGTAGGGGCTTGCAAGCCTCGAAAACGAAGCTAAATGACACAATTTGACGTTGACATTTGTCACAGTTTTTAGAAGAGAAGGAGGCAAATTTGATATTTCGTCTGTCAAATGAATCAGCACAATCACAGAATATTAATTAGTGAACATTCGTGTATTCGTGGCTGAGATCAATACCTCAAACCACAAAAGAAATATCAGTTCAGAGAAGAGTTCTATCAGTTTTTGAGAGACAATAATTAGTCAGTGCCATGTTTGCAAATACACTGACGATTCAGGCACACTTTTTACATAACGTCACCAAAATCACTTCATCAACAAATTGAAAACATTATGGAGACGAAAGAAAAGAAAAGCGAAAGCAAGAAAAAGAGCGACACTAAAAAGAATAAACTTGGCGTGAAGAATTCGCTGGTGAATAACATCAATGCCAAGAAGAAAAAAGGAGAATCTCATAGTAAAAAAGACTCCACGGTATCCAAGGAAAATTACGATGAGATGGAAAAAAACTGGGATAAAAAAGAAAAATAACGATGGCAGAATTTAAAATATCCAAAGCTACGGCAAAAGGAAAAACATGGAAAGCCGAAGGGACAAATCCAAAAACAGGAAAAAAGTCTACGATACAAGGCGGACAGGAGGGAACGCCGGTTGGAGATAAAAATCCCAAAAGCGAAAAATCTTTCGATGCGCGGCACGATGCTACCGGTATGACACCGAAGAAATATATTAATAAACTTCGTTGGGATAATAAAGCCGAAATTGGTACGACAGTGGATATTCCGGATAAACTTTTTAAGGAAACAAAAAAGAAAAGTGACTAATACTCTCGGCTGAAAATAGGGGCCGACTTTGGTTGGTCCCTATTTCGTAACCAGCGAAACCTGATAATCCAGTAACCGCTTTTTTGCTGTAAAATGTGTTTTAGCCAAAACGATCTGATAGTCATTAATAGCGGTGAATAAGACATTTAATTCCTCCGTTTTGTACGCTTCGTCATAAAAGAAAGTATAATAATTGGCAAGATAGTCAGTGAAATTAGCCTTGATTTCTTCCGTAAGAACAGACTGGAATTCTTCTTCGGTCAGCGTTAGCTTTATCTCTTTTTTGAATTCGGTTTCAGTTTCCTTCAAAGCTTTTAAATTTTCAGAGATAATCTCTACTGGCGTAGTTTGGAAGATGAAATTTGAGACATTCAGCATTTTAATATAAACACCGTATTTTTCGTCAAACGATTGTTCAATAGCGAAAAAAGACTGATAGAGCCCTTTGAGCACATCTTCTTTTCCTTGTTGTTCTGCAAGTTTTAAGAAATGTTTATAGATGTTGACGTCGTTTCGGGAAATTGAAGATTTGACTTCATCAACCTGACTTTCAAGTTCGGTAATAAGTTTCTGGCAATCGGAAGGGGAATATTTGATACCGTCGTAATCGAAGGATTTTATATCATGACTTCCTTCTGATATCTGACGAAGACTACTAATATCACTTTCCAAACTAACTAAAGTATACACTTCGTCTACTGCCTCATTGCTGAATAATGTCGTTAAGTCATCATTAATAACAGAAGATTGTAAAACACTCTTTTCAAAGTCTGCGGAAGATGGACCTTTATTATCATAGTAAGAATTGTATAGGTCATCAAAAGAATTCTGCTTTTGCTCTTCCAGAAAGCCATTAATAAATTCTTCTTTCGACTGGATGATCGCAGTTGCTGTATACTGAACGGAAGAGAATAATTTATCAGTCAGCTTCTTTTGCAAGTCAGCCATGTTGGTAAACAGTGTCGAAGCTGGCTCCATGCCGTACTGCTGTGTTTCCAGATTCAATTTTTCCAGCTGACGAATCCTGTCTTCGGTGCTGGGATGGGAGGCCCACTGATTAGTAATAACAAGTTTTGATTTATTATACCGGCTCAAATGTTCCTGATTAACCTGCGGAAGGTTGTTTTCAAAAGGCAATTTGTTTTTCTCCGCCAGAAAATTCATTACATATTCCTGTTGCGGATAGATGTTTTGTGAGGTTACCGAGTCACTGATTTTTCCCTGATAATAATTTAAAACCGCATTGTAAGATTGATCGGCCAACTCCATACGTAAAAGCGAATTGATCAGCGGACGGGAACCAGCTACATTTGCAGCCACTTCATCCGCATGAAATTCCATCTCCCGCGAAAGACTCAGATAACTCAGATTGAGAACATCATATACCTGTTTCAGAATCCATTGAATGCCAGTAACAATTTTCACAGCCAGAGTAACAAATATCGTTAAGATACCATTTCCACTTGCCCATTTTTGAGTAAGACCACCATAAGATTCATTATCATATAACATGTTGTAAATAATCTGGTTCATGTTATATACGTAGCTGCCCACTTTCATTGTTCGTTGTGAAAAATGACCAAATTCATGTGCCAGGATAGCTTTTAATTCGATCACAGAAACCGTATTGACAAGCCCAATGCCAATCTGAAGGTTTTTCTTCACAGGCAAAAACATACTCCAAAAGCTGGAATCGTAAAATACAGACGCATTTACATCCGAAGACAGAAATACTTTTTTAGGGAAATCTGTCTGGACTTCTTTTACAATCTCCTCAATCATCTGAAACAGCGCAGGCTCTTCATTTTTAGTGATTTCGGTCAAATGCGACAGGTCCGTAACATGTTTTTTGAAGATGAATTTGACCAGAAATATGATTATCAAAATACCCATACTAACCAGCCCGATGGCCAGCATTACGGTAATCGTATTTATTTTGCTCGTGAGAAGTGCAAACCCCAGAAATCCGCAAAGGATTGTCAAGGCGATGGCAAGAATGACAAGAACGAAATAAGTAACAATAAAAAGGACAATAGAACCTATTGCCTTAACCGTCATTTTTTTAAAGTTTTCAGATACTTTAATGTGCTGCATACTTTTCAGGAAGGTTTTAAAACAGGGTAGTCTGATGTGGCCGGAAATATAGAACAGACCGTTGCATTCTTAAAACCGGAAATATATTCAATTTACTTATAAATGTATCTTGAAGACACAAAAAATGCCGGGAATTAATTTTTCCGTTCAATAACTGCTCCCCTGATTAATAGTGACTTTAACAACTTTTATGTAATTTTTATATCCGGATGGATATTGAGAAATGAATGTAACTAATTGTTTATCAATATTTTTAAATCGATTAGCACATGAAAAGGGAAAACTTTATTACAGCATTGCTTGTACTTTTTACCGCACCGTCTATCGCTTGGAATAATGTTAGAAATGTATTTTCCAAAAGTGAAAAAGGCTTTAAGATTTCGGCAGGAGAAGGGAGAATACATGGACACATTCAGCTAAAAGGTGTCAATGCGAATATGCTTGATGTCAAAATTTCTGGCAGCGATACTAATGGAGATCTGGCTATTTTTGAACAAACATCGCTCTCGCAGGGTAGAGGCACGCCGCTGCATATACATCCGTCGCAGGACGAGATTTTTTACGTTATCGATGGTTCCTACATTTTTAAAGTTGGGGAAGATAAATATGATTTGAAAATAGGCGACAGCATATTCCTTCCCCGCAAAGTCCCGCACGCCTGGACACAGGTTTCTGAAAAAGGCAAAATGCTGGTGATATTACAGCCTGCCGGAAAGCTTGAAAATTTCTTTGTTACAATGGCTGGTCTGGATCATGTGCCTGCGCAAGAGGAAATTGCGAAAATATTTGGTGAGAACGGTATGCAGGTTGTTGGGCCTGGGTTGAAGGTTGATTGAACAAACGTGTTTTAGTAGTCAAGATATTATCAAATGAAATATCGTTAATGTAAAGTTGGTATTTTGCCAACTTTTTGATAAATCGATATTGTTACTAACATTAAAAAAATGAACAGCCAACAATGGTTTCTTTTAGAAACAGGACAAGAATATGACGAAGCTCTTATTCGATATGAAGAAGTAAAACGTGCGCATAAAAATTCTGATGATTACAAAGAGAGACTTCTTTTGATACACCTTATTTCAGAATATGAAAAAGTAAATCGTAACCTGCCGGAGGTTGATCCTATCGAATTAATTAAAATCAGGATGGCTGATTTTGGTTATAAGTCAGCTGATCTCGCCAGTGAATATGGAGACAAAGGAACAGTAAGTAAGGTTCTTAACTACAAACAAGCGCTTTCACTAACGATGATTAGGAAATTCAGCAAGTTGCTTCATATTCCTGCGGATGCATTGATTAAAGAATATGATTTGATCGCTTAACCGTAACAGAACTAACCAAAAGAAATAATTCTGAATACTCATAAAAAACTATAAGTATTCAGAAAATAGTTTCTCTAAACCGTCTGATCATCAACCGTTCCGTCCGGTCCGTTTTTCTTCACTGATTCAATTCCATTATCTCTTCCCGATGTGCTTTCATACATTTCACTACTGCCGATAATCTGGCCATTGGTGGCTTTTAAGCTGAAAAAATACTTGCCGTTAGCGGAAGTTTTCTTTTCGTAACGTGCATCGTCCGGCGAGTTCTTCTTTACAGATTCAATTCCGTTTTCACAGGAACTTTTGGCGCTGTATCCTTCGCTGGCTAAAATTATCTGGCCATTGTCTGCTTTAAGGTTAAACTGATACTCACCGTTCGCACGCTTGGTTATTACAAATTTGCCCATAATACATTGGTTATTAGTAGAGGATTGCTTTTACGATGGTAAGTAAACGTTTTGATTTTGGAAATGCAAATTTAACTACATGAGGATTTGTTCAATCCTTTTTGTTTGTAATTGAAACGCTCTCAAATGTTGCCATCACATATTCCTATTACGACTAAGATTAGTAATGATAAACTTTTTTATTAATCTTAACCGGAAAGTAAAATGGATTTTTCAAACCTAAAATCACAACAAATTCTGACGCCTGTTGAGCAAAATTTTCAGGTTTTTAACTGGTTTTACCAGTCGAAAATTCTCAACTTTAACATGGAGCTGCAAACGCAGTCTAATTGGTGCTGGGCAGCTACGTCTAAAAGTGTTTCTCATTTTTATGCCAAATTCTTAAATCCCTGGACGCAGTGCAAGATTGCCAGCAGCGAACTCGGACAAACCTGTTGTACTTCCCCGGTTCCAGGTCCGTGCAACGTTCCGTGGTATCTGGACAGGGCCTTAACACGAACGCAAAATTTTGTTTCCTTCGGAGGACAAATGAGTTGGTCGGACGTAAAAGCGCAGATAGATCAGGGACTTGTAGTAGGAGCACGGATTGGGTGGAGCGGTGGCGGAGGTCATTTTGTGGTAATCTACGGGGTTTCAAAAATTTTAAGTACAGAATACTTTTACATCGACGACCCTATTTACGGAAAAAGTATTCTCACAGTTTCGCAATTCAGTAACAATTATCAGGGAAGTGGAAGTTGGACGCATAGTTATCACACCAAAAAACATAGTTATATCATGTGGCTCAAAGATCTTGTTGTAAAAGCCGAATGGTTAAAACCAATCCCGGAATTCCGGCCGTTATTAAAAATGCAAAATCCACAGCTTGAAGTGGAAAAGAGTGCTTCTGATATTCAGCTGAGTTTTCCACATTTTACCTATACAATAGGCTTAAAGGAAATAGGACAGGATATGGATTTTACAAAAAATCCGGATTCAGTACGCGTGATCGAGTTTGAAAAGGAACAGCCAATTGCACTTTATGACTTATCAACCGACGATGCCAATCCCGAACTGATACAAGCCAATACGAATATGGATTACATTGCGAAAGTTGAAAGATCTGTTGCGTTTCTGAAAGAAAACCTGAAAGAAAGACGTGAAGAAGGCGAATTGAAATTACTGAAATTCCCGGCTTTAAACGCCGAAGCACTCTGGATTAACTATGACGGCTCGAAAGACGATAATTTTTATTTTGTACGGGGATTTGATGTTCCCGAAGGCATTCTTGATCAGGGAAGTTTCAATGAAATATTGAATAAAATGAAAGAAAATGCTCAAAGACAAGATGAAATGATGGGGGCTTGATGATACGAGAGACAAAAGAGCTCTGGATTTGGTGATGTGCCAAACTTTCAGAGCTCTTTTAATTTAAATTTAAAAATGCTTTTACAGGATAAAGCAGAGAACATCTTTTACCATCAATTTTTTATATTACCTTAATTTCCAAATCCGTTTTTACTAATCTAAAAGCCTGGACAGCCCAGCCGACCGCCAAAAGCCGATAGCCAACAAATGACCGACCTCGAACAATACCTCCATTCCTATTTTACCTTCGATCAGGACGACCTTGTGAAAGTGTCGATGCTGTTCAGAAAGAAGACTTTGAATAAAGGTGATTATTTCCTGAAAGCGGGCAAACAGTGTAATCAGCTGTGTTTTATCCAGTCGGGGATGTTGCGGGTATATGCAGATGTGGACGGTAAGGAAGTGACGCAGTGGATATCGACAAAAGGTTATTTCGTGGCGGATCTGTCCGGTTTATTGTTTCAAACGCCGTCGCGGTGGAATATGCAGGCGCTGACGAATCTGGAAATATTTGTGATCGAGCGGGCTGAATACAACCGGTTGGGAGAGATTATCCCGAAATGGCCGGAGACGGAAAAGTTGTTCCTTGCGCACTGTTTTACGATGATGGAAGACCGGATTTTTTCATTTATATCCATGACAGCTGAGGAGCGTTATCAGTTTTTCTTTGAGAAAAATCGAGAGTTATTCAATCAGGTGCCTTTGCAGTACCTTGCTTCCATGCTCGGTATGACGCCCGAAACCATCAGCCGTATCCGGAGAAAACAGTTGCAGTGATCCCGTAACACAAACCTCCCAAAGTTTTAAAATTTTCCTCCAAATCCGTTTTCTTGATTTTTGTCAAGTAGCTTGGTCTGGCCGACCGGTACTTTTGTAACGTACCAAACCAAGTCAGAAATCATGTTTTTAGGACATTATGGTCTCGCCCTTGCCGCGAAGAAAATAGCACCCAAAGTTTCGCTTACCATGCTTTTTGTAGCCGTGGAATTTGTAGATATCCTGTGGCCGTTTTTATTGCTCTTCAACATTGAAACCGTGAAAATACATCCCGGTTTTACCGAAGTGACACCTTTCGAATTCGTCCATTATCCCTATACGCACAGCCTTTTCATGGGAATTGTGTGGGGACTTATCGTTGGAGGCGGCTATTGGTTTTTCAAAAAAGATGTCAAAAGCGCTGTTATTGTCGGTCTCGCGGTGTTGAGCCACTGGTTTCTGGACGTTGTTGTTCATATCCCGGATTTGCCCCTGACGCCTTTTGGTGATTTCAAAGTCGGGATGGGTTTATGGAATTATAAGCTGATCACCATATTGCTGGAAAGTATAATCTTTTTCGGAGGCGTTTATATTTATGCAAAAAGCACGAAAGCCATCAACGCGCAAGGTACCTGGGGATTGTGGATCATGACCGGCTTTTTCGTGCTGGCCAACGCCTACAACATGTTCGGCCCGCCACCGGAAGATAATATCATGATGTTGTTTGTTTCGTTTGTGGTTTTACAGGTGATCGTGCTGGGGCTGGCCTGGTGGGTTGATCGGAATAGGATGATGGTTGGGGAGTCAGTTTGATTTTGTTTCCGACGCCTCGGAAAAATCATAATCTGACACATCACAAACACTCCGGCATACCGCAATATACCGGAGTTTATTACCATTAACTTTTACAAATTCAACAATTCAGTATGGTAAATCGCGGCTGGTTCCTGAATTAAAGCCGGAATTTCTGCAACAAGCTTTTTGATGTAAGGCTGCTGATCATGCAGGTCCAGACCTTCCTGGCTTTCCCATATTTCGTGAAAAATGAAAATTTCGGGATTTCTTGTACCGTGGTGCAGGTCATATTGCAGACAGGCTTTTTCTTCTCTTGATTTTTCAACCAGGTTCAAAAGCATGGCACGTACGTCTTCGATATGCTCAGGTTTGCTTTTAAAAACTACTGTTAAATTGATTTGCATGGAATTTCTGACTTATAATAATTTGATTTTATCTCTCTTATGAAACAGCAAATAAGCTAAAATCAAGGGGAAAAACGTAAAAAAGCCGAAACCATTTTTCACCGCACTGTACACGGTAATGCCTATACACATGCCAATAAGGAATGCATTGATCATTTTATTGTTTTTTATCTTTTTTTGCTCTTTCAGTGTTTCCGCGTCGGTAAGTTGGTTTTGTTCCATATTTTCAATTTTTATGTTTTTCATAACCCGGCTATCACTTAAATAAGCATTAGCAAAAAATAGTTAATTTTATTGATTTTGAAACGACTTATCAATCATCCGATTACAGCACTAAACGCTAACAGCTAATTGCCAAAAGCTCCTTACTGTATTTTTTTACTGAGTCCAGATGGCTCCATTTTTCGTACTGAACTTTTCTAACTTTCCCTCGGCAGTCAGGCCGTTTAAAATATGCTCACTCTGATTTCTTTCGGTTCCTGTTATTTGTGCGTACTCGTTCGCTGTTAATGAATTGTATTTCAAAAATACGGAATTCCAATCCGTTTTATAGATCAGTTTTGTTGCTGCCGGATAGAGTTTAAGCACTACGCTTTCAAGGACACTATAAGGCTTCGTACCATATACGAATTCCTGTTCTCCCATGGCATTGGTAAAGATCATCGTTGGAAATCCTCTGACACCTGATTCTTTTCCAGCCTGCACATCCTCATGGAATAATATCCTTGCTTTTCCCTCGTAGTCGTTTTTAAATTGTAAAATGTCTAGGCCAGCTTTTGTCGCAGCCGCTTCCAGGTGTTCCCATCGGGTGATATTTTTCTTTTGCAAAAAGACCATTTCTCTGATCTCACGAAGAAATAAAAGGGCCTTTTCCCTGTTTTGCATCTGAGCCGCCTTAAATGCAATCGACGGTGGATAGGATGAATCCAGGGGATCTTCCAGCCAGATATCCCCGTCTATGGGCATATCATAATGCACACTTACTTCGTCCCAATGCCCTGCTACGTCCGACGGTTTGCTGATCTGCCCACTGTTATAACTCCAGTCTTTGAGCAAACCGCCCATTTTATATTCAATTTCAAAATCATTTCCGTATGCTAATTTCAGCTTTCGCAATTGCGGTTCAATTCCCCAGCAGGAGGAACAAATCGGGTCTGTATAATACGTTATGGATAAGGGCTTTTTAATAGCTTTTGATGTTTCAAGGGCTGTGGTGTCCTTTTGATCAACGGCAACTTCACAAAGACCGCTTTCAATGTCACATAATAAAGGATTTATTTGTTCTTGCATTTTCGTTTTGTTTTGAGCCTGGTAACTGAAATTTCCATTATGGAAACTGTGATTGGATAAGTTACTTTTACCGGTAGTGGATTACCCAACACAGTTTATTTTTATCTTTGGGTAAAGTTGAGGACTAAATTTTGAGTGCGCAATAAGTCAGATATTTATGACTACTAAAAACGAAGTGGATAACCAATGAAACTTGTCCTGCCCAGGCACTTTTAAAGTCGCTTTCCGGGAAATGGAAGCCTGAAATATTTCGCCTGGCTGTGGACGGCACCTTGCGTTTCAGCAGCCTGCTTCGCCAGATTGAGGGCGCTAATAAACAAACACTGGCCGTTGCCTTAAAAGAGCTGGAAGTCGTTGGACTGCTGCAAAAAAATGTGATCAAACAAAAACCTTTGCACATTGAATATGTACTTACCGAAAAAGGACAGTCGCTAATTCCTGTTTTTCAGCAGCTGGAGCGTTTTGGTCAGGGTGAAATCGGATAGGAAAATCTCGCCATGAATATCGTAAACATAAGCAAAATGCTGGATTGTAATCAGGCGTTTTCGCTAACTATAATCAGTGATTTTAAGAAATTGTTGCGGATGGTTTGATTAGGAAGTATGTCTTGGTGGGTTTAGGTGTATGCAAAAAATACGAGAACAATCAGCGCTGTGGGGGATTTAAAGAAGCGGCTAAATAATTTAATGTTGCCTATCTAATTTTTCCAAGTCACTCCGGTTTTGCTCTTCGATGATATTAAGATTATAATTTTTTTGAATTTCTTTCTGCATATTATCGTCTATTTGGGTTATAAATTCAAAGTCAGTTCTATTTGTTACTGACATTGGGGGGAAAACAAATAGCGGCTTGTAATTATTGAATATTAGATTTCCATAAACATGGAAGCTTCCCTTAGACCACTTAACACTTAGGGAAAAAGCTGTGTTGTCATTCATTATTCTAAATTTTCGCTGCAATCGGGCTATTGATTTTGTTTCATGACGTGGTATTACATAAGGACCGTGGGGCTGATTTTGTTCCCATTTTAAATGATCTTCAAGTGCTAGCTCATTCTTAGTTTTTCTGCCAGTTATTCTTAAAGGATGATTTTTTGCAGGGGTTTCTATAATATGTAAAGTAAGGTCGTAACATGGATATTCATCAGCATTACTGATAGAAAAGGAAATCAAATAATCTGTTGGTGAACCCATGATAGAACTTACAGTCATAATAAGTTTTGGAATCTTATCAGTACCAGTCAATTGGTTAGTTATAGCTATTGATTTATCAATTACTTCTTTTTGCGTATTCAAAACAAGCTCAGTTTTTTCCAATTGCATGGTTGCTTTGTAAAGAGCCTCCTGAGTTGTTTCTTGGATAGTATTACTTTTATTTAAAAGCTTTTGAAACTCCTCTGTTCGCTTTTTTTCTGTAATTAAAGCATCCTTTTCTCCACTTAGATCTTTCTGCATTTGTATGAAAGAACCTACTAAGGCGAAGATAGTAGCGATTGCTGCTATCAAAAAAGTCCAGTGAGATAATTGTAGAGATTGGAAAAATTTCCACATAATTTATGAAGGAATTAATTATTCAAATTTAGAATATTTCTTTCATATTCAATTTTAAACTCCTTCTAAAGCCTTTGTTTAAAGATGATGAAGATGAATTGCTTGGATGAAAAATGTAACCGTTAAATAAATAAAGTTTTATTACTTATTATTTAATTACTATCATTGCCACTAACATTGCTCAACTACCTCCTCTTAAATGAAAAAATATTTACTTTTTATAATTCTCTCCTTTTTAGTTTTCGGTCCCTTCTATATAACCCGATACGAATTAGTAACTACTGAGACATTACCTAATTACGGGTTAAATGAATGACAAGCTTGGCAAGTTTTCATTAGCTTCTTCTTGTAGAAAACTTCATCGATCGGCGCGTCACCATTTATATCAGACCTTTGTAAAAGAAAAGTAATCTAACTATTAATCAATATTTAAATAATATTATGATTGATCATATAACAAAAGATGCAATTCTTGCTACAATATTAAAGGATAGTAACAGTCTTATGTAAGTACCCCATTTATCAGACAGCCATTTCCTTAGTTTCTTCTTTTTTCATCAGCATGTTTTTCCGTTCGATTGGCGTCATGTTTTGAAGCCCCTCATGCGGCCTGCGATGGTTGTACTCATCGATCCATTCTTCTGTCAGTTGCCTGACTTGATCAAGATCAAAAAACAAATATGCATCAAGCACCGCTTCCCGGTAAAGACGATTAAAACGTTCAATATAACCGTTCTGCATCGGTTTCCCTGGCTGAATAAATTGGTTTGCAATCTTTTTCCCTTCACACCACAACTGAAAATCCTTTGAGGTAAATTCCGGACCGTTGTCGGATCTTATAGAATCAGGAGCACCTCTTTGCGCAATAACTTTCTCCAAAGTCCTGATAATACGCTTAGATGATAATGACGTGTCGACATCGATTACCAAGGCTTCTCTTGTACCGTCATCAATTACATTAAATGTCCTGAATTTCCGGTTTCCGACCATACTATCGCTCATGAAATCTATGCTCCAGCTTTTATTAACCTTGTCGGGTTGTACTAAAGGTTGTTTAACTCTTTCAGGCAACCTTCTTTTCCCCTTACGTTTTTTATTCAGCTTTAACAGCTTATAAATCCTGTAAACCTTTTTATGATTCCAGGGTTTTCCTGATTTTCTTAGATAAGCAAATAGCTTCCTGAAACCATAGGAAGGATGTTTAAAGGCCAATTCCTGAAGAGAATCGACAACTGCAGTATCATCCTTTTTGCTGGTATAATAATATTGGGAGCGTACTAATTTAACTATCTTACAGGCCCTGCTTACGGCAATATTATGCTCCTGAATAATCTCATCCGTTAATTGCCTTTTTGCGGCAGAGCCCAGCCTTTTTTTGTGAAAAGTTCTTTAAGAATGTGATTGTCAAGACTTAGATCGGCATACATCTTTTTTAACCGAGCATTTTCTTCCTCCAGGTCTTTTAGCCGTTTGACATCTGAAGTTTCCATACCGCCATAACGGCTCTTCCAATTGTAAAAAGTTGCCTCTGAAATACTGTGTTGGCGGCAGATTTCCTTCGTAGGAATCCCAGCTTCCTGTTGTTTGAGGATTGAGACAATCTGCGTCTCTGTGAATCGCGTCTTTTTCATCAGTTTAAAATTAAGTGTTTTTCTCAAATTTCAAACTGTCTGATTTTTAGGGACACTTACACTCTCCCCAAAGGTTTTATTTCCACGAAGATAAAAAGGCAAATTACAATCAAATAGATATAAAAAACTTAATTAATATTTTAAGTGATTCATCAAGATCGACACGCCAATTAAAATCACGAATTGCGTCTCTAAATAAAATCATCAAATCTTCCGGAATTGCAGAGGAAATTGAAGTTGTTAAAGATAAAAATATTCCGGTTGTTGCACTTAATGTTAAGACCAAAGAATTTTGGTCAAATATTACAGATGTAGGATATGGAGTATCTTTACAAATTCCAATATTGTTTCAAGCATTGTTGTCAGAAGAAACGGAAGAGGGGGAGACCCTACTCATTGAACAACCAGAAGTACACTTGCATCCATCACTTCAAGCAAAATTTATTGAAACAATTCTGGGAATTGGGAATAAAAATAAATACTTTATAGAGACACATAGTGAGCACATAATTAGAAAAATACAGGTATTAGTAAAGAATAAAACCTTTGGTTTGCAACCTGATGATGTTTCAATTTATTATTTTAAAAGGGTTGAGGACAGATTTGAAATATCTAATCATAAAATTGATATGGATGGCAAGTTAAGCCCAATTTTCCCCTCTGGATTTTTTGACTCCTCTTACACCTTAATAAAAGAATTATTATAAATGATCGTTATTCCTGAGATATCAATTTTTGAAACTTATTTCTCAAAAAAATTAGATGAATGTACCAATGACATTAGAAGTTTATTTTTAAGCAAGAAAAATAAATTTTTAATTACTAAGGAATATTTAAGTGAGTTAGAAGCAGCAGTGTCCGATATTAATCAGTTTCAAGGGTTGATATCGTATCTTTCAGATAATAATAAAGTTGAAAGTGAAAGCCTTCCCCAAGATTCAGCTGTCTCGCAATTTGTAAATATTTCAGAAAATTCGAAAAAGCACTTCACCTTTTCACTCACAATAAATAACAAAGTTGATGAGTCGTTTCCGTATCTAATTGCTTATGAGAATATAGAAAAACCAAACAGAGAGTGGGTAATATACCATCTGCTATGTGATAAAGTAATTAGTCTAAATCATTTTAACTTTTCCACTAACAAGAAAATAGAGATATTCTTTGATACTATAATTTCTGTACCTAATTACATTAAGTCTATTCTTATTTTTAATCGACAAGTAGATGCCAAATATTTGGGAAAACTTAAAGGTAAAAATATTGACTATCATACTTTATTAATTAAGTACTGGAATAATCGACATATTTATACAGAAAATTTAGAATTGCTAAAAAAGTCTTTAGGAGGGAAGTTAAAATTGTATGTTACTTCTAACAGTAAGCAGATTCATGAGAGAAAATTGTTTATCGATGATCTGGTAATTACTATGGATAATTCCTTTGAAAACCTTTTGATTGAGGAACCAACCTGGACCATTTGGGTTGAGTATGACCCTAATTGTCGAAATGAATGGAAAAAAAAGGTTGATAATTTTAAAAGTTTTTGAAAAAATTTATCCGGTTAATTATTATAACGCTGGCTTATGTGATGCATAAATCAGCGTTATATCGGAATTGCTTTATTGTGAACTTTTCACTCCCCCCTAACCTCCAACAACCCCTCACTCTCCAGATAAACCTCCTTCAACCCCTGCAAAACCTCAGTGGATGGCTCGGCCCATAAGCCTCTTTGTGCGGCTTCGAGTAATCTTTCGGCGATGGCGTGTAAGGCCCATGGGTTGCTTTCTGCGAAAAACTGCTGCATGTTGGCGTCTAGGGCGTAGGTTTCTGCTACTTTTTCGTAATCCAGTCGTATGGGTTTAGCGGGTAACATACCGGGGATATTCTTTGGCGTGGGGAATTTTGCTTTTAACAGTTAAATCCTGAGCAAACCTGTCATGGAAGCAATCTCAAATTTCTCAACCAGAGATTGAATATGCAGTGACTTTTTTTGATTTCAAAGGTCTGAATAGTAATTCTTAGTGATTGATTAAGAACAGCTTAATCCATTTAAAATACTGATTTGGCCCCATTCTACATCATCAAAAATTCAATTTGTCTCCTACTACTGGTTTTGTTTTCAGCAAAAACATATAGCCAGCATGTATTAAAAGGTCATGTCAAAAATGAAAAAAATCAGCCTCTTTCTGACGTTCCCATAATCGTCAGGCTCGGGAAGAAAATGGTAAGAACTCAATTGTCGGATGCTTTGGGTGGATTTAAGTTTGATAGTCTGGAAGCCGGAAATTACAATTTTAGTTTTTCCATGCTGGGATATTTGTCAAAGGATACCCTGCTTATTGCCGGTAATGGAAGTTATGCCGCGGAAATCATATTATCTCCTGCTAGTAATGAACTACTCGAAGTCGTGATATCAGGCAAGAAAAAACTGATAGAACGGCAATCTGATAGAATAATTTTTAACGTAGAAAACAGTATAGCTGCTGCCGGTTCCAACGCATTAGAGACCGTTAGCAAAGCGCCCGGTATTAGAATCATCAAAAATGAAATCAATCTGGTTGGCAAATCAGGAATCGGAGTGATGCTTAACGGTACCCTACTTGCTCTTTCAGGGGATGATTTAACCAACTTTTTGAAAGGGATTTCCTCGGAAGATATTTCTAAGATTGAAGTAATCACAACACCATCGTCAGAATATGATTCAGAAGGATCCGGATTGATCAACATCATTACCAAAACGTCAAAAAAGAGGGGAATTTATGCTCAAATGAGCCCCAGGTTCCAGAAATCGAAATATGCTATGGCTGGTGCCAACGGTAGGATAAGTTTTAATGATAAGAAATTTTTGTTGCTTTCCTCCGTAGACATAGAAAGCGGATCGATCCTGGAAACCAAAGACCCATTGACTATATATCCAAATCAGCGATGGGAGGAATATTCGAAATCAAGGGATTTTTCCAGAAAACTTGGATTGCGTTTGGAATCAAATTTTAATTTTTCAAATAATACCAGCGTTGGAGGGAACATAAACTACCTAAGCTCCAAACCTCATAGCAGCGCCACAGATGATGTTTTTATTAAAAGTAAAGAATTAATTGACTCTGTACTTTCAACAAAATCCAGGTCTCACTCTGACAAAGCTCATATTTCCGGCGACTTCAATTTTAAACACAAATTCGATTCCCTGGGCAGGCAGCTTACCATTGGAATGAGCTGGCTTCAACGATCCGATGGATATAACAACAACTTTACTACAACACATAATGAAGCTACAAACAGCCTTCCTTATTTAATTTCAACCAATAAAACGGATACGAAAGAAAATATCAGGTTATTTTCCTTGAAAATGGATTTGATCCTGCCGTTTAGATTTGTTAAAGTTACCACTGGAATCAAGTTATCCCGTTATCAGGGAATTAATGGAGCGTCGTATTCAAATAATGATTATTTGGTTGGAAATGGCAACTTCAACTATCACGAAGCAATTAATGCAATATACTTAAATGCAAATAAGGCCTTTGAAAAGTGGACATTCCAAGGCGGTATCAGAGTGGAATTGACAAAGACAAATTCGCTTTTTGCTAGCACAAGTGAATTGACAAACAGGAGATATGGCAATATATTTCCCGCTGCCAGTATCCAGTTGCAGCAGGATGAGAAAAATACTTTATCCTTTAATTATAATAGAAGAATTGCCAGACCCCATTACTCATTTCTAAACCCGTTTATTATTTATTCCAATCCTTATACCTATGAGATTGGTAATCCAAAGTTGAATCCATCGTATGAAAATTCAGTAGAACTTTCTCATACATATGATAGCGCACTTACGAGTACCATTGGATTTGACGTTTCAAAAAATGTTTTCCAGCTTATCAGCTTGTTTGATGAACAGACGAATACTCAACATACTACCTTTCTTAATTTTCTGACGACCTATAAGTATCGGGCAGATGTCAGCTGGATTTTCAATTCTCTGGATTGGCTTGAAAGTAACAACCAGTGGGCGACGATTTACAATTACTCTCATGCTAAAATTTCGGAAAAGAAATCCTTGAAGGGATGGGATAATTCCTTTACATCTGACAATCAGTTTACTTTGCAAAAATCCAAAGGTTTAATGCTCAGTGTATTATTTTCTCATCAGTTTCCCTGGGTATATGATTCCTATAAAATCAGCGGCTATTCTACGCTGGATGTTGGGTTTAAAATACAAGTATTCAATAAGAAAGGACAAGTAAGTATAGTAGGAGAGGATATTTTCAGAAGCATGGGAATGACCTACACTGAGAAAACCGATGCTACAAAACAAGAAACTTTTTTTTACTCGGATAATAGGAGGGTCAGGGTATCACTAAGAATTAATTTAGGTAAGGAATCGGTTAAGCAGGAACATCATGAATCTATCAATTCAGAGGAAACCGATAGAATGATGCATAGATAAATGGCTTTAAAAGTGGCTCAAACCCTAATCCAATAATGTAAAATTTGGGAGGAATTCTACTCCCCCCTCACCTCCAACAACCCTTCACTCTCCAGATAAACCTCCTTCAATCCCTGCAAAACCTCAGCGGAAGGCTTGGCCCATAAGCCTCTTTGTGCGGCTTCGAGTAATCTTTCGGCGATGGCGTGTAAGGCCCATGGGTTGCTTTCAGCAAAAAACTGCTGCATGTTGGCGTCCAGGGCGTAGGTTTCTGCTACTTTTTCGTACATCCAGTCGTCGATCACATTCGCCGTGGCATCATAACCGAAGAGGTAATCAACCGTTGCGGTCAGTTCCAGTCCGCCTTTGTAACCGTGTTTTTTGATGCTGTCGAGCCATTTCGGGTTCACAACCCTTGAACGGAAAACACGCAACGTTTCCTCTTTCAGGTCGCGCACCACCGGTTGGGCCGGGTTTTGCGAGTCGCCGAAATAATGTTTTGGCTGCTGTCCGGTAAGGCTGCGTATGGTCGCAATCATCCCGCCATGGAATTGCAGATAATCGTCGCTGTCGAAAATATCATGTTCGCGGTTGTCCTGGTTGTGCAGCGCCACCTCCACGCCGGAAAGACATTGCTGAAATTCACTGCGGGCATCCACACCCTGCGCGTTCTTCGTATAGGCATAACCGCCCCAGTTGACATACGCCTGCGCAAAATCCGCATCGCCATGCCAGTTTTTTTCATTGATCAAAGGCAAAATTCCTGCACCATAAGCCCCCGGAGCCGCCCCGAAAATCCGGTAACTGGCCCGTTCCTCGGCATCTTCAATCGATAATTCATTATCTTTTTGCAGTTCAGCCAGATCTTTCAGATAATGTTTGCGGACAAAATTCTGGTCCAGCGGTTCGTCGAGTGCAATAACCTGCTGCACGGCATCATCCAGCAATTCGATCAGATGCGGGAAAGCATCACGGAAAAATCCACTGATCCGGGTGGTCACATCAATCCGCGGCCGACCGAGTTCCTCGAGCGAAATAATTTCCACGCCGGTAATGCGCCGGCTTTCCTGCTGCCATACCGGCCGGGCACCCATCAGCGCCAGCACTTCCGCCACATCGTCCCCATGGGTACGCATCGCCGAAGTGCCCCAGATACTGATCCCGACACTTTCAGGATAACGCCCCGTTTCTTTCAGATGACGATCCAAAACTTCCCGTGCAAGCTGCTGGCCTACTTCCCAGGCCGCTTTGGACGGAAGTGCGCGCGGATCTACGGCGTAAAAATTTCGTCCGGTCGGCAAAATATGCGCCATGCCCCGTGTAGGCGCGCCACTCGGACCGGCAGGAATATACCCGCCGGAAAGTCCGTGCATGAGGTTGGTAATTTCTTCATCCGTCCGCGCCAGATTCGGTACCAGCTGGGTACAGACAAATTCCAGCACAAGCCGGATTCCTGCCAAACCAGTCGTTGAAGGCGCCATATCCAGCGTTTCATACAAAACCTGATCGATGGATTTTGGATGAAAACGATGCTGGGCCAACACCCGGAACAAATGATTGTTCAGCTCATCAATAATTTCCATCGCATCCGCCGCCGTCACCACCGGCCGACCAGCCAGCGACTGAAACTGCGGCGAAACCGAATCTATTTTCTGACCTTTTTTCTGTAAAAGATCTTCCATTTCAAATCCAAAAAGCAAAGCCATTTCCGACTGTAAACCCGGCACCGTGGCATTGGGCAGTCGGGTCAGTGCCTGCAGCATATCAATCAGCGCATCGCCTTCCGGCATTTGTCCGAGCGTGTGCAAACCATTACGGATCTGCGCCGCGCCGAGTTCACACAAATACCCGTCGATGTCCTCGATCAGGTGGGCAATATCCTTTCCATCCATCTCCGCCAGACTTGCCGGCACACCTTCGGGCGTCATATCATCGTCCCAATCGTGCTTGTGATCGCCATGATCGCGGCTCAGCATCGCAGCCAGATCGGCATCCAGATTGGTCTGTTTGATCAGCTCCCAGATCTGTCTTTGCAGCAAAGGCAATTTCGAAGGATCAAGCGTTTCCACCTGATAATATTCGTCAACAAGCTGGGTCAGCTGCGCCAGTTCGCCATAGCTATCCGCGGAAGTCATGGGAGGCGTCAGGTGATCCACCACCACGGCATGGGCACGGCGTTTCGCCTGCGAACCTTCGCCGGGATCGTTGATGATAAAAGGATAAAAAAGCGGCAGATCGCCCAGAATCGCATCCGGGAAACAGTTTTCCGACAACCCGATTCCTTTGCCCGGAAGCCATTCCAGCGTTCCGTGTTTGCCTACGTGCACAATCGCATCAGCGCCCCAGCCATCACGCAGCCAGCGGTATAATGCGTAATAATGATGCGTCGGCGCGAGATCCGGCTGGTGATAAATGGCATCAGGATCCATGCCATATCCACGAGGCGGCTGCAAGGCTACAAATGCATTCCCAAGTTCAAGTCCGGCGAGGGCGATATGGCCGTCATGGACATAGGTTTCGCCGGGTGCCTGTCCCCATTGTTTGGTCATTTTTTTACGTAAAGCTTCCGGTAATTCCTCAAACCAGCCGGCATATTGATCAAACGAAACCTGACCGGCAGCGTTGGAAAGCTGTTCGGGCGTGAGGTACGTCTGGTCGTAAGAACAGCGGTCAATTAACTGATGAATTAATTCCGTTCCGGTTGCAGGCAGGTTTTTAATCTGATAACCTTCTGCCTGCATCGAATGCAAAATATTCATCAGCGAAGCCGGCGCATCCAGCCCGACCGCATTTCCGATCTGGGAAGCTTTGGTATTGGAATTGGTAAAAATGAAAGCAACTTTTTTCTCCGAATTTTTCAAATGACGCAAACGAGCAAAACGCAGGGCAATTCCCGCCACGCGATCGATCCGGTTGTCGAGCGCTTCATAACCTTTTGCCTGTCTGTCTTTTTCCTTGAAAGAAATCGGAACGGTGATAATCCGCCCGTCAAATTCAGGAATCGCCACATTCATAGCCGTATCCAAAGTACTCAACCCGCGACTGGAAGATTCCCAGGCATTGCGGTTCATGGTACTGGAAATGGCCTGGATAATCGGCACATTCAGCTGACTCAATGCTTTTTCGGCACCGGTATTATCAGAACCTGCCTTTTGAATATCAGTAATCGCAAGCGAAACAGTATTGACCAAAACATCAATCTGAACACCTTTCTCTCCATTGAAAAACTGAAAAGCAACGGGTTGCCCGGAAACTGGATCGGTGACTTTGAGCGATGAGGTGAAAATGGGTAAAACATTCATATCACGATCTTCCAAAGCAGCCGACCATAGCGTCAATAAAAGCAGTATTTCCACTCGTCCAGTGCGAGCGGTAAAAGGTAATTCCGGCTGTCGGCTGGTCTGGATTATATCGTTTAAGCCAATCGGAAAGATCAGCGTTTTCGGGTAGATCAGGATGGTAAATGCCATGTTCGGGCAAGGTAACCGGCGTTTCAGAGCCAAAACCTGTCATCAACAAATGATCAGAAAGGTAATAAAGCAGCGAAGTGAAATTGGTATAACCTCCGGCTTGAAGATATAACATCGCATCATGTAAAATCGCAGGCGAAACGGTAGAAGCCGCTGCAAAATCAGGATTTAAATCGCCCGTTCCGCTGACGACAATAAGATGCTGCCCATTTTTCTTCGCCCGATTAATCAATTCATTAAACCCCGGAATAGCACTAGGCCGACCGAGAATCCGGAGAATAATGATCTGTGCCGCCGCAATTTCTCCATCAAGCAACTGCTCCATCTGCGCTTCACTTTTCACGGCCATTAAGTTAATGCCTAATGTTTTCGGGAAATCATCCGGCAAATCCTGAATGGTTCGGTGCAATGTTAATAAGTCAGTATCCGCATGGGTAAGAAAAACAATTCCTTCCGTCGGCATGGGAGTCTGCCCGATTTTTGTCGAAGCTTCGGAGCCTTTCCAGGTATAAAATTGAAACACATTTTCAGACAATTCCGCAGGTGGAACAAGGAAACGATCCGCCGCGATCATGCTATCGATGTAATCAAAAATGGCAATAATCTGCCAGTCGCTATTCACCGAATGAAACCAGACAGAATTTCCGTCGAACAGAAGCGTAACGACATTCGCCAACGTACACGGACCAAGACAACCGCCTTTTGTCATGTGCACCACATTCCGCATTTTCCGGCGTAGCCATTCACTTTTGTACAATTCAACCGGGAATCGGCGCATACCCGCGATCCACCCGACCGCAGCAGCAAGCGTTGTAACAATAAGACAAATGTCCCCGGCGCTGTACAAGATTGATGGCTTTCCCGTCCGCGCGGGTGATACGTTGGCGTTTAATTTCTGACATATGTTATTAGGCGTTGGCTAGTAGCAGTTAGCTCTTAGTGTGGCCGTTAACGTGTTTGTTGATAAAAAGAAAGACTCCGGGGTTGGAGTCTTTTCAGGTTGATGGTGTGTAAGGTGTTTTATTTAAAAATTACTTAGCCATGGTTTTAACACTTTCAACAAAAGCTTCAGAAGTATTCGCAAGAATTGCAATTTCGGAAGTAGTAAAACTGTCGGTTGCCAAAAGTTTTTTAATAAATGCAATTTGTGCCATTTCAAAACCTTTTTCAACTCCTTCGTCCAGGCCTTCAAGACGACCTTCTTGTTTGCCCTCTTTCTTTGCTTTATCGAGTACCATTTCTCTTATTCCCTTACTTTTTTGATTTAGTTA
>CAVRMW010000002.1:0-229610 GCA_963722505.1 uncultured Cytophagales bacterium | reverse complement strand
GCCCGACGTGAAAAAGCTCTTGCAGAAAAAGAAAAGGAATTTGCCATGAAGGAAGCTGACTATTATTCACTGATAAGAATGCGGGATAGTCTTGCTACCAAAAAAGATACGATAATTATTCAGCGCTGGCCAGAAACAATAGCCGGCTTATGGAATGCCAGATCCGTATGCCGTGAATCCAATTGCAGTGAATATGTGATCGGTGATCAGCGTGCCAATCTATGGGAATTCGTAAGTGATTCAACTGGCCTGCTTACCCGGGTCATGGATAAAAATAATAATCTGGTACGCATTTACAACGCCCGTTTGGACAGTACAGGAATCAATTTACAATACTTGAGTGATTCGTCAGCCAGCAAAAAAATAAACCTGCATGTTGATCTTAGTGCCATCTCTGCTGAACTGATGAAAGGCATGCAAACCACCAACGTCGATCAATCCTGCACGGCAAAATTTGCCGTCGAACTTAACCCGCTCATCAAATCGCTAACTTATGCCATTACTAAATATTCACATCGGCAGCTTACCGATTGAAGATCCGGTATTAAAATTTCTGCTTGAACTTATCATTATTTTGAGTGCGCCGCTTTTACTTAACAAAATAAAAGTGCCGCATTTGCTTGGTCTTTTGATTGCCGGAGCGGTTGTTGGCCCTAATGGTTTGAACCTGCTTGCCAGGGACAGCAGTGTCGTGGTTACCGGTACCACAGGTCTGCTCTACATCATGTTTCTGGCAGGACTGGAAATTGATTTGGGTGATTTTAAAAAGAACAAGTGGAAAAGTATAACCTTTACATTATACACTTTGTGATTCCTTTCCTGCTGGGTTTTTTAGGAGGATTTTACATTCTGCATTTTTCCATGCTTACCTCAGTGCTTTTTGCAAGCTTTTTTTCCTCACACACACTGATTGCCTATCCGATGGTCAGCAAACTGGGGATATCCAAAAATCTGTCAGTTAATATCACCGTCGGTGGCACGATGCTTACCGACGTACTTTCTTTGCTGGTGTTGGCGGTTGTCGTCGGTATGACCCAGGGCGAAGTCAACAGTGCTTTTTGGACACGCCTGAGCTTTATCGATGGTTGCATTTGGACTCAACCGTCCTTTTTGTTTTTCCAATCATCAGCCGATGGTTTTTCAAAAAAGTAGACGATAAAATTTCCCAATACATTTTCGTACTGGTGATGATCTACCTGGCAGCTGTTCTGGCAGAACTTGCCGGTATTGAAGCAATTATTGGTGCATTTTTTGCAGGACTGGCTTTAAATAAGCTGATTCCACATGCCTCGGCGATGATGAACCGCGTCGAATTTGTCGGTAACGCTATTTTTATTCCGTTCTTTCTGATCAGCGTAGGAATGCTGATCGACTTTAAGGTATTTGTAAAAGTCCCGAAACTTTGGGTGTGGCTGCAGTGATGATGGTTGCTTCCATAGGTGGCAAATACCTGGCGGCTATTGCGACGCAAAAAACCTTTCGCCTGACCAAAGATGAAGGAAGGCTAATTTTTGGACTAAGCTCGGCGTCTGCGGCAGCTACGCTTGCTTCGGTGATGGTTGGCTACAATATCATTGTTTCAGAAACAGCCGATGGTGAACCGGTACGTCTGCTGAGCGAACATGTTTTGAATGGAAGTATCCTGCTGATCCTGATATCCTGTACCGTTTCTTCCTTTGTATCCATGGCAAGTGCGCAGCGCGTTGCAGAAGTGGAAAAAGAGGATACGGCCTCTGGTATGAACTCTGAAACTGAAAATATACTTCTGGCAGTAAATTATGAAGAGACCGTCGAAAAACTCGTTAACCTGAGTTTCTGATCAAAGCACATCATAACGAAGATAAGCTTATTGCACTAAATATCATCAACGATCACAAGAATGAATCATCCGTAAGAAATGCAAAAAAAACACTTCATATTGCTGTTGATACAGGTGCATCCGCAGATGTGAAAATTCAGCCGTTAACCCGATACGACAACGACGTTGCAACCGGAATCAGTAATGTGATTAAAGAACAGCACATCACCGACCTAATTATCGGTTTGCAGCCAGAGAAGGGATTTACACCATCCTTTGTTCACAATTTACACAATGGATACCTTCAAAATAATAATGTCAATACGCTGATCTACCATGCCTCGCAACCTATTTCAACCGTTAAGCGGTACCTGGTTATAATCCCTGCAAACGCACAACAGGAAGCAGGATTTTTTAGTGCGCTTCTCAGGGTCTGGAACATTGCTAAAAACTCAGGAGCTACGATGAGTTTTTATGCAGACGAATCCATTATCAGTATCCTGCAACGGGTAGTCAGTAAGTCAAGTATCGAAATATCCCTGCATAATCTTACTGACTGGAAAGAAGCTGAGCTGGCCGCCACCAAGCTGTTAAATGATGAAGGTCTGATTGTATTTATGGCGAAACGTGGGATGATTTCCTACTTTAACCAAATGAGTTTTATCACCGATTTTTTAAATCAGCATATTAAAGAAAACAATTTCCTTTTACTTTATCCTTCCAGTAAGAGGCTGCACGGTCACAAAGAAAAGCGTTCCGTCAGTAATCATGATGACTTTGCTGAGATAGGTCATATGATAAGTAAGATTTTTTCTTAGTGACTCCATATAACGACCTAGAAAGATTCAGTTTGAGAAAGAAAATGGTTAGGAAAGCAGGATGGCACAAAATTAGTAAGTTGTCAGACAGGTTATCGCTACTGATGTTCCTGAATTTTATTTATTAAAGTGTACCATGACAATGACTAGAAAACCAACCTTGGCCATCTTCCTGCGCAATTCCGTTTTTTTTGCAGTAATGCTCGCTTGCGTTTCGTGCGGTAAGAAATTTGTGTTTGACAACTCACCTATCGTTCCCGCAGCAACAGGAACGATCAAAGTAAAAAAGGATAAAAACGAAAATTATGAAGTTAAATTAGCAGTCCGGGATTTGGCTCCCGCAGATAAACTGGTTGAGTCGCGAAATACATATGTTCTTTGGTCGAATACCGCAGGAAATGGGATTAAGAATCTGGGACAACTTAAAAATACCTCGGGAATTTTCTCAAAAGCACTCAAAAGCGAGCTTAATACGGCAACACCCTTTGAGCCCGAAAGCTTTTTTATAACCGCTGAAAACAAAGCTGACATCAACTATCCAGACGGGCAGGTTGTCTTGAAAACAAAATAATGGGTGATAAATATTATTTTATTTGTTAATCCTAAAATATTAATACCGATTTAAAGGTTATCGATGTTATGTACTAAGAACGATTGTTCATCCTCAATGATCATGTTAGCGTTACAACATTATCAAAAGTTGAATCTGGAATAGCAGAATATCTTATGATAATCTACTTCGTTCAAAAATTTCCAGAATCTTTTTCCTGGCTTCTACTTTACCATGAATCAAATCTTTAATTGCTCTGCTGTAATTCCTTTTTTTTAGATAAATAGGTTTTGTTTGGCAAAATAAACCTTGTCACTAGCAATTCAAGATAGACATTAAGGATTCGGGAGTCTTCCTTATTTGCAAAAGTACGCCTCGAATTACTAATCCAGCGGCTGATTTCTCATAGCTTTTGGATAGAAATGTCATTGGATTTACCATTTAAGGTGATTCTGAGGAACACATAGCGACTTACACTTTTCTGATTTTTGGATTGCTTCAAAAAAAATAACAATCCGGAGCTCTTTTCGATCATTTGACAAAAGTTTTGGTTGAACAAATGTCGAATTGCTACACAAAAAACGTAAGATTCAAATCTCTTTAAATATTGATTATAAATCAATTATTTTGAGCAGTTTTGTACATTTTAATGATCAAAAACACAAAAAAAATCCTGCTAAAATTGAATTTTAACAGGATTTCTTAAATTTTGCAAAAAAAATGTGCGGTCTGGACGGGACTCGAACCCGCGACCCCATGCGTGACAGGCATGTATTCTAACCAACTGAACTACCAAACCAATAGCTTCAATCTTTCAATAAACTTGGCGGTCTGGACGGGACTCGAACCCGCGACCCCATGCGTGACAGGCATGTATTCTAACCAACTGAACTACCAAACCAAGTTAACTTTCGCCCGTCGTTCCGGGTTATTGTGGTGCAAAACTAGTATTATTATTCTTGATTGCAATACGTTTGGCAAATAAATCTTGTTTAATTTGCAAATAAAATTTCAAAAAAACAAATTCATTCTGGCTATCAAATAGTTGCAGCTTAAAAAAAATGACACAAATTAAAGACGTTATTCATCAACTTGAAAAACTCGCCCCTCCTTCCTACCAGGAAAGTTACGATAATGCAGGATTACTCGTTGGATCTCCAATTACACAGGTAACCGGGATACTTTTTTCACTAGATACGACCGAAGAAGTAATCGCAGGAAGCGATAGAAAAGAACTGCAATCTGATTGTAGCCCATCATCCAATTGTCTTTAAAGGACTGAAAAGATTAAACGGCAACAACTATGTTGAAAGAACTGTCATTAAAGCCATTAAAAATGATATTGCCATTTATGCAATCCATACCAATCTCGATCACGTTGTCGAACGGTGTAAACTGGAAAATTGCAGAAAAACTTGGCCTGAGCAATGTGAAAGTACTTTCACCAAAAAAGCAATTGCTTACAAAACTGACTTTTTTTGCTCCCTGTTGAAAATACGCAATCCATTTTAGATGCACTGTTTGAAGCTGGTGCAGGTGAAATTGGTCAATATAAAAATTGCAGTTTCCGTACTGAAGGCACCGGCACATTTCCAGCCTGGACAATCAGCAAATCCTGCAATTGGCACAAAAGGGAAAGATGAAGAGGTAACAGAAAACAGGATCGAAGTCATGTTTCCTTCTTATTTGCAATCTTCCATTTTGAAAATCATGAAGGAAAATCATCCTTATGAAGAGGTTGCCTACTATCTTCAAAATCTGGAAAATGAAAATCAGGAAGTGGGTGCCGGTGCTGTTGGAGAATTATCCGAAGCGATGGAGCCGGAAAAATTTCTACAATTTTTGAAAAACCAAATGCAGACACCGCTTGTCAAACATACGGTACCGTTAAATAAAAAAATAAAAAGGGTTGCTGTTTGTGGAGGCGCCGGAAGTTTTCTTTTATCTGATGCGATTCGGGCCAAAGCTGACGTTTTTGTTACGGCTGATTATAAATATCATGAATTTTTTGATGCCGATAATCGCATAATGATCTGTGATATCGGACATTTTGAAAGCGAAGTATTTACGAAAGATTTATTATACAACTATTTATCAGGAATTTTTAGTAATTTCGCACTCTGTTTGTCAGACGTCAATACTAATCCGGTACGATATTTTGTTTAGAAATAAGTTTTTGAGCAAGTTAGTATCCAAAATAGTGAGAAGAAGAGATTCAGCCTTATAGTCCCACTCATATAATACGCATTGAAACAAGTCCATTAAAGACATACATGGAAAATACAATCGCACAAAAATTAGACGCTCTCCTGAAACTTCAGGAAATTGATTCAAGCCTGGACGAAATCAGAAAGACCCGTGGCGATCTTCCCGAAGAAGTTAGAGATCTGGAAGACGAAATCATCGGTTTTGAAACAAGAATAGGAAAATTCAAAAGCGAAATCGCTGCATTTAAATGCAGAAATTGATAGCTTTAAAAATGCCCAGAAGGATGGCGAAAAACTGATCAAAAAATACAAAGATCAGCAAATGAATGTTCGTAACAACCGCGAATATGATGCTATCACGAAGGAAATTGAATTGCAGGAACTTGATATGCAATTGGCCGACAAGAAAATTAACGAAGCCAAAGCACGTATCAGATTGATCGAAGATGATGCAAACCGTGCAGAATCTACTTTGAATGAAAGAAATGAAGATTTGAAAGCCAAAAAAGGCGAACTTTCTCTGATCACAAGCGAAAGCGAAGCTGAGGAAAAAGGACTTTTAGGCGAACGTGAAAAACATATCAAAAAAATCGAAGAGCGTTTGTTGAAATCGTATCAAAAAATACGTGACAATTCGATGAATGGTCTTGCAGTTGTACACGTATCACGTGGCGCCTGCGGAGGATGTTTCAGCATCGTTCCTCCTCAACGACAAGCAGATATCCGTGAACGTAAAAAACTTATCGTTTGCGAACATTGCGGAAGAATTCTTGCCGATGTTGAAAGTGTTGAGCCTGTTCACCAACGCCGCTAGATTTTCAGAAAATTATAATATTAAAAGGTTGTCTTTTTCAGACAACCTTTTTTTGTGCTTTTGATTTAATAGATTTCCGGTCCAATAGTACTGAATAACTTTCTCTGCTTAAATTTGCAGAACCAAGCACTAATTTTCTCCGACAACTAATCCTGTGAAAGAATATAAAATCATTAACAATCCAAAATTGAAAGTTCTACGCTAATCCTTTTTTAATTATACTGCTGTTTTTCAAGTAGTTTACAGATAAAAGCCGCAAGCTATCATGATGTTCGTTTTACTCCGAAATTACAGAAGGCATACTTTGAAATTCAAAAATTACAAATTGAACCTGCTCGTGCATTAATTGAAGAAGAGCGAAAAACAGATCCAGAAAATGCATTTATTACTTACCTCGACAATTATGCTGATTTGCATTATCTCCTGATTTCGGAAGATAAAACTGCATTTAAGGAATGGAGTAAAAAAGAAGACAGCCGATTACTTGATCTTACCAAACTTTCAAACTCATCACCCTACAAACGTTTCTTCCAGGCCGAAATTCGGATGCACTGGGCATTTATTAAAATGAAATTCGGAAATGAAGTGAGTGCTTCCTGGGATATTATCAAGGCTTATCATTTGTTACAGGATAACCGGAAAAAATTCCCGTCCTTCAATCCTACATTAAAATCGCTCGGACTTCTACACGTTCTAATTGGCTCTGTTCCTGATAATTATACCTGGGTGACGAAAATTCTTGGTTTAAAAGGAAATATAAAACTAGGTATCGAAGAAATACAGTTTGTTGAAAAAGAAGAACCTTTTTTCAAGCAGGAAGCACAATTAATTGATCTTCTTTTACATGCTTATACTTTACAGCTTAGCGATTCACAGAGAGCGCTGATTCAGCAATTACCAAAAAGTCAGCCGGATAATTTGTTGCTTCACTTTTTTGCGACAACGATTCTAATGAAAGAAGGCAAAAGCGAAGAAGCTCTTTATTATCTAAATTATGCTCCAAATGGAGATGATTATCTGCCATTTCCTTTCCTCGATTATTTGCGCGGAGAAATTGCTTTGCAAAAAGGGAAATATGATATCGCCTTTTTCTTTTATTCCAAATTTCAACAGAAATACAAAGGGATTAACTTCATAAAAGACAGTAACTTAAAACTTTTCATGAGCCGTTGGCTGGCTGATCGTGATTCGGATGCTATACCTTATATCAAGCTGGCTGGAAGCAAAGGAAGTACGATTGTTGAAGGTGATAAATTTGCACAGCGCCTGTCGGAAGAATATGCAGACGGGAAAATATTACCTGATCAAAAAATCCTTTACAAAGCCCGTTATTCAACGGATGGCGGATATTTGACCGAGGCCTGGGATTTTATTGATAATTATACTGAGAAATCCTTCACCTCGCCAAGCGACAAAGCTGAATTAAATTACCGGAAAGGCCGGATTCTGCAAAAAATGAATCAAATCGACCGCGCGATTCCTTATTATGACCGGGCGATATTTTTAACTCAGGGCACTTCATTAACTTTTGGTCCTTCCGCTGCTTTACAAATGGGATATATTTCCAGGGACAAAAAGAATAATACCCTGGCGATCAGCTATTTCAAAAAAGCCATGTCTTACAAAAAGCATGAGTACAAAAACAGTATTGACAATAAGGCAAAAGCTGCGCTGACTGAATTGGGAGAATAGCCAAATACTCAAAACTTCTGCATGACCAAAGATTATTTTCATCGTCATAGGAATTAAAAACTTTCCCATGTCAGAAGATAATACTTACAATCCGACCAAAATTCTAAGTTGGGCAGAAGAAGACAGGCCTCGCGAAAAATTGCTTTTGAAAGGAAAAGCGGCATTGTCCAACGCAGAATTAATTGCGATTCTGATAGGTTCGGGTACCGTGAAATTATCCGCAGTTGATGTTGCCAAGGGAATCATGAATGCGGTAAATAACAACATCAGCGAACTTGCCCGGCAAGGAATGAAAGACCTGATGAAAAATAAGGGTATTGGTGAAGCAAAAGCCATTACTATCCTTGCCGCACTTGAACTTGGTCGCAGAAGAACTGATCATATTCCGAATAAGCGTAGAATCATTGATGGATCTCAGGCGGTTTACGATGAAATGAGACAGCATCTCCAAGACAAATCCCATGAGGAGTTCTGGATTGTTATGCTAAACAGGGCTAATGAAGTCATGAAATCAGTTGCCGTAAGTGTAGGCGGAATTTCAGGAACAGTATGCGACCCTAAAATGGTTTTTAAACATGCACTGGAACATATGGCAAGCTCTATTGTACTGGTTCACAACCATCCATCCGGCCAATTGAAAGCCAGTGAAGCCGATGTAAATCTTACAAAGCAATTGAAAGAATGTGGTTTGTTACTCGACCTTCCGGTTTTGGATCACGTCATTTTCACGGATAAAGGATTTCTCAGTTTTGTTGACGAGAATATTTTTTAGCCTAAAAAATCAATTCCTTTTTTACAATTCCTTCAAGTTCTTTATATGGAATGGTAAACGTGATTGCACCACGCGCATAAGCAGCTATTTCGTATGGATTGTAGTAGAAGAAAATTCCTTCTCTTGTAAAAGCGTAATTGGCTGGTAGAAAAAATTTATGATTTGTCAAAAAATACCCAGCATTTTCAAGATTCGTAGTATCCGCTAGCTTTTCCAGTGTCCTGAAAGATTTTTCTACTTTTTTAAGCAAAGCCACAGAATCGGCAAGAAACGAAGAAGATTTTAATTCATTTCCAGTTTGGGTGTCAAAAACATAATAAGTCCGGAAACTGTTGGGGTGCGCGCCGCCTGTAAACGCATAATGATCCATTTGATACTGGATGATTTTTGGAGAAAACATAATCGTATCACCTTTCAAATCAACTTCCCAGCATCCCGGTGCATCGGGAAATTGTGTTTTGAATTTCGTATAATTTGAAGCGAAAACATCATATGCATTTCTTGATACTTTTATCGGATCCCGGATGAGCCGCTATGCTTGCAGAATCTGCATAATCGTTTATTCTGTCAATTAGTTTTTGATTTAGAAAAGCACGAATCGTACCGGAAACTGTATCCTGAGCCGATGGTTCCCAGACATTAATTACCAGACTCACTCCGCCAATTAGCGTGGTATCGCAATTCCCCAACTCCATTTTATTAAATTTCCCGGCTTTCATTCCTGTTTTGACTTCTTCTTTTTTAGTGGAAGGAGAGCATGCAACGAAGAAAATAAAGGCTGACTAATAGTAAGAGATTTGAGAGAAATACGCATGTTTATTTTTTGAGGTTGATGAGTGAGTTGACTAAATAATTGTTCCAGAGTTTGTGTGGCTGTGAGTCGCCTTGATCATTATTCCAAAATTTGTAAACCCGTCCGACGGTAAAAAAAACCGTCGGACGGGCAGCTCGAAAAACTTCTGAATGGCAACCCGTCGGACGGCTTTTTCCGCCGTCCGACGGGTAATAAAAAATCTCTATAAAATCTACAAACTCATCAATTCCTTAAACCGAATCGCCTGGCGACGGGAAATCTCAATTTTATCTCCACCTTGTAAAGTCACCAAAAGACCACCGCTAAACCAGGGTTCAATTTTTTCAATCCAGTGAAGATTGATAATATGCTTACGATTCGCTCTGAAATAAGTACCCGGATCAAGTCTTTCTTCCAGATTGTTTAGTGATTTTAGTACCAATGGTTTCTGATCATCAAAATGCAGACGAACATAATTACCCATCGATTCAAATAATCTTACTTTTCCTAATTTGACAAACCAGCATTTTTCACCGTCTTTCACAAAAACCTGATCGTTTTCACCTAGAATTTTCTCTACTCTTTCGTGATTCGAAACCGGGATTTCCGTGTGTGCCTGATTTTCTTCAATTCTGTGGATCGTTTCTTTTAACCGTTCTGTATCGATTGGTTTCAACAAATAATCAAGCGCATTAAATTCAAATGCTTTGATCGCATATTCGTCATAAGCTGTCGTAAAAATCACTTCCGGACTTTTTCCTTCAATGGAAGACAAAAGCTCAAAACCGTTTTTACCCGGCATCTGTATATCAAGAAATAGAAGTTCGGGTTGCAAGATCGTCAATCATCACCAAGCGCTTCTTCTGCATTGGCAGCTTCTCCTACAATTTCAATTTTGGTGTATGGTTCAAGTAATCTTTTAAGTTCATTTCTTGCTAGGCGTTCATCGTCAACAATAAGAGTTCTCATGGCAGTTTTTCGGGAATTGTTTATTAAATAAAAATCTTGAATCGTTACTTAAAATTGAAATTCGGTGACTTGCAAAGATAATAGATTAGTCAACCTGCAAAAGCTGCATCTGATCAGAAAGTGTAGGAATTCTTACCTCTGAGCAAACAACACCTTCCTTTTCCTGAAAAATCCTGAATGATGCTCCTTTACCATATAAAATAGAAAGACGTTCCGCCGTATTTTTCAACCCTACCCCACCAGAATCCGTATTTTCCAGATTACTCGGCGTACTATTCAAAGTCCCCGTATTCCTGATCTGAATAATCAGCATATCTTCTTCAATATCCGATTTTACTTCCAGAAATCCACCCCCCATCTCTTTTGAAACGCCATGTTTAATACCGTTTTCTACCAAAGTTTGCAGCATCATCGGTGGAACCTGCCAGTAAACCGCCTGTGGATTGGACTCAATGGTATATTGTAGCCGCTCTTCATATCGAACTTTTTCTAGTTCAAGATAGTCTACAACTGTTTTTAATTCTTCCTGTAAATCAACCGTTTTCCGCCGGTCAGCCAGAAGAGAATTTCGTAAAATATTGGATAACTGTGTAATGCTTATCTGCGCCCTGGACGGATCTTCAAAAACCAAGCGCACGGATACTATTCAGTGCATTAAATGTAAAATGCGGATTGAGCTGTGAGCGCAATACTTTTGCCTCTGCCTCGCGCATGGAAGTTTTCAGCATTATTTTTTCGTAATCTGTCAACCGGTTTTGTTCAACATAATGATAAACCGTGTAGGAAAGTATCCAGGCCAGCAGATTCTTGCACCAGCCGGCATAATAATTCCAGAAAACAAATGGCTGATTCATCAGATTTTCCTCTAAAATTTTTCGATCAAGAGGAAGGTTGACCACCGTCATGATCAGTCCTAAAAATAAAACGGAAACAATTACCCGCAAGTGCAAGCCTGGGCAATGGCAGCGTGGACCAGTTCCATCGACGGATTACCAGCCTGTAAATATGTGTGAGCGTAATGCCCAGAAGAATATTGGCAATGCTGCTATATAAATTGGTACGATCAAATCCGTATTCAAGGGTGTATAACACAAACTCATACATGATGAGCAAGGTCCAGCCCACGATCTGCAAAGTCCAGTAAATTTTCCTTTTGGACATGAATTAAAGGTTACAGCTGAATAACTAAGCCACAAAAGTATAATACCCCGGCCAGTTTTCCGCCATAAATACATCAAAGGAATTGCCCCTACACAAACGGTCTTCTACAAGGTTTGAGGAATTTCGAGTGAAAGCAGATGTGTGGTATCGTTTGTTACTTCCATTTCAAAAAGACCGGTATCGTAAGAATAATTGATACGGTACAAACACAAATTGCTGTGCTCGTAATCATCCATATGGATCAGCGATTCCTTGAAAAGAGTGGTCAGCAAAACACGCATCGCACGGCCGTGCATGGCAATAAGAATATTTCTTTCATGCGGACGGGATAGAATTGTTTCTATAACCGGAATCTGACGCTCACGAACCTGGATCGGGCTTTCACCACCTTCGGCGGCACTGTCAAAATCACCGGCTTTCCATGCAAGTACGAGATCGCGGTAGTAACTTGATGTCTCCGGTATTCGGTTCTTTTCCTTCACGAAGGCCCCAGGAGATTTCATTCAGACCCGCATAACTTTCGTGCGGAATACCCTGTTTGATAAACCCGCGGACAGTTTGATGTGTTCGCTGTAAATCAGAAGTGTATATTTTGTCAAAAGGTACATGCTGGTAAGCATTAAAAAAAGCAGCGGCCTGGGCCTCTCCCCATTCGTTCAGCATGGAATCAACACCACTTCCCTGTACAACTCCTCTGCGATTAAGATCAGTTTCACCGTGGCGAATGAGATATATAGACTTTCTTTTCAAAATAATTGTATTATTTAAATATTATTTTTGCAAATACCTTGTTTTTGACTAATATAGCACGTACAAATTTATACAATTTTTAGATATGTTCACAACATCCATTTCACTTGACGCCATTCATTCTTTTAGCAAAAACACAATTGCCGATCATATTGGAATTGAATTTATGGAAATAGGAACAGATTATATTGTGGCCCGGATGCCAGTTGATCAGCGCACACACCAGCCGTTTGGAATTCTGCATGGCGGCGCATCTGTTGTTCTGGCTGAAACACTGGGAAGTATTGCTTCTTTTTTATGCCTGAAAGATCCGGATAATCAACATGCGGTCGGGCTGGAAATAAATGCGAATCATCTGCGTCCGGCAAAGAACGGATTTGTTTATGGACGTGTTACACCTATACATGTTGGAAGAACGACGCACATCTGGGACATAAAGATCACCAATGAAGAAAATAAACTGGTTTGTGTAAGTCGTTTGACAGTCGCTATTGTAGATGCGAACCGTTAATTTCAACAAAAATAACTTATGGATTCAGAGCAGGTTTAAGCCTGTTAAAGATTAAATAAATGATTTCGACTCAAATTAGAACGGCTCAGTCCATTTTAGAACGTTTTGAAGCAGAAGAACTTTGGAAAGCAGCAAAAGAACTGGGTTTTCCATGTGCCATGTGGAAACTTCCTTATACCAATGAAATAAAATTATTAATATCGATCAGAGAAGGAATCCGGAGCTGTCAGCCGGATATGGAAAAACTTTCTTCCGGATTTCATGATCAGCCCTTTTCATTGGAATGAAAACGAAGATGTCCTTTTTATGGAAGGAGATATTATTGCCGTTTATTCTGAAACCGGTCAGCTTGAAAAATTGGATAATAAGCTTGGTGAAGAACATCCGGAAGTTGTAAAACTGGTTAAATGCTGCCGTCTGAAATCAAGGAAAACGACAATAGCGACAATCCTGAAAACCAGCCCTTGCTAATTTCTACATTGCCCGATCACGATACAAAAGCACGTTTTGAAAGAACTGTTGAACTGGCTGTTTCTGCAATAAAACAAAAACAGTTTCACAAAGTAGTTTTGTCCCGCACCAAAAGAACTTTCCTATACCGAACATTTTCAACCGGCAAAGGCTTTTCAAAAACTGGCAAAAGCATATGCACATGCATTTGTTTCACTTGTAAATCTGCCCGATCAAAAAGAATTGTGGTTGGGTGCCAGTCCGGAAGCTTTGGTGCAACAAACAGCAGAAGGCACTTTCAAAACCATGTCTCTTGCCGGTACGCAAAAAGCCAAAGATGAAAATGGAGAGCTTCTGCCGAAATATGACATTCGCTGGGGACAAAAAGAAATTGAAGAACAGGCTTTGGTAAGCCGTTATATTATTGAATGCTTTAAAAAAATCCGATTGAGGGAATATCTGGAAACTGGCCCGAAAACTGTTTTGGCAGGAAATCTTTATCACCTTCGGAGCGATTTTGAAGTTGACACCAATGCACTAAACTTTCCGGAACTCTCGTCGGTTATGCTTCGGCTGCTTCATCCGACATCTGCGGTTTGTGGAGTTCCAAAAATCCCGAGCCTTAAATTTATTTCTGAAATTGAAGGATACGACCGTTCCTTTTACAGCGGATTTCTCGGACCGGTTCAGGTTGAGGGAGATACCAATTTATTTGTAAATCTTAGAACCGTTCGACTTAAAGATGGCATTGCCACGTTTTATGCAGGTGCGGGCATTACCGAAGACTCGATTCCCGAGCGTGAATGGGAAGAAACCGAGCTGAAATGTGACACACTTCTGAAAGTGATTGCAAAAGAATTTTAAAAAAATTACAGCGGGCCATTAAACTTTTATAGTAGAAAACTATCCAAGCGGTATTACATTTACATAACATTCACGAAACTTCCACGGTTTCTGACTGTTAACTATTCCTAACAATTTAATAATCTTAAAATTCCTTGAAATAGTACTACCTCTATGAATTGCATTCTTCCAGGGCCTGATTTTCTATGTCGATCTAGTTTAAAAAAATCTTTTCTTTCTTCACTTTTCTTGGCACGCTTTTAGCACAGTATTTTTTTCGTGCGGAGAAAAAAAGGATACTTTCAAAAAAAATGATGGCAAATCTGCCCCTACTACCGTCGATGTAATCATCGCGCAAGAGAAAATGTCAGTGATAAAGTTGAAGTAAACGGTACAGTCGTTGCCAATGAATTTGCAGAATTACATCCGGAAGTGAGCGGACTTGTTGACTTTTCTGGATGTTCCGGAAGGAAAAACGATTCAGAAAGGAACGGTAATTGGCCGAATTAACAGTGCTGACCTTACGGCGCAGATGAATAAATCAAAGATTCTTCTGGACAATGCTTTACTAACCGAAGATCGATTGAAAAAACTAATTGCCATCAATGGTGTAAATCAGGCCGATTATGATCTTGCTATCAATCAACTCCAATTCCCTGAAAGCGGATATGGCCTATACACAGGCTTTGATTGACAAAACAATTATTCGTGCACCATTTACAGGTGTTGTTGGATTGCGGAAAGTAAGTGCAGGCTCTTATGTTTCTCCGCTGACAGTTATTGCTACCATGCAGCAGCTAACTAATTTGAGGATTGATTTTACAGTTCCGGAAGTGTATCAGACATTTGTTCAAAAAGGAAGTACTGTTGATGTGATTATTGATCAAAAAGGTACGATACAAAAAGCACAGAATTATTGCGACCGAACCACAGATTAATCAGTCGACCCGAAATATAACGGTGAGAGCAGTATTGAATTCAGGAGCACCAAGCCCTGGTTCTTTTGCGAAAGTATCTTTTGAATGCAGGAGCTCAAAAAAGCAGTATTCTGATTCCTACCAACTGCATTATTCCGGAATCAAGAGATAAAAAAGTGGTTACTGTAAAAGGAGGAAAAGCAGTTTTCGTCAGTATTGAAACTGGCGTTCGTAAAGCTGATTTCGTAGAAGTTACAAGTGGTATTAATGTTGGAGATTCCGTTGTTGTTTCCGGGGTATTGTTTGCCCGTCCCGATGCGCCTGTGAAAGTGAGAGCAGTAAAAAGCCTGAATTCAACAAAAGCCGAATAACGGCATTCGATGCCCATTTCCTAGACAACCATCCTATGAATATTTCGGAATTATCGCTGAACCGGCCGGTACTTGCCGTGGTTATGAACCTGCTCATCATCCTTTTTGGGGTAGTAGGTTATAACTTTCTGTCTCTGCGGGATTATCCCGCCATTGACCCTCCGATTGTAAACGTCCGCACCAGCTACACGGGTGCCAATGCCGATATCATTGAAAGCCAGATTACCGAACCGCTTGAAAAAAGTATCAATGGTATTCCCGGTATCAAAAGTATAAGCTCTTCCAGCCAGATCGGTTCGAGTAATATTACGGTTGAATTTAACCTTGAAATCTGACCTTGAAGCTGCTGCCAATGACGTGCGTGACAAAGTAAGCCAGGCACAGCGAAATCTTCCGCAGGATATTGATGCACCGCCGGTTGTAGCAAAGGCCGATGCCAACAGTGATTTTATTCTGCTTCTGGCAGTTCAAAGTCCATCCAAAGGTCTTCTGGAATTAAGTGAATATGCAGAAAATGTTTTACAGCAAAGTCTGCAAACCATTGATGGTGTAAGTGCGATCAATATTTTTGGACAAAAAAGATATGCGATGCGTATCTGGCTGGATCCGGATAAGATGAGTGCTTACAATGTTTCGTTCAATGATATTAGCACAACATTGAGTGCAGAAAACGTAGAACTTCCTGCCGGTAAAATTTATGGTAACAATACCGAACTTACCATCCGGACAATGGGACGGCTTACTACTGAAAAAGAATTCAGCGATCTTATCATAAAAAATGACAGCACCGGAATTGTTCGCCTTAGCAATGTTGCCAAAGTTGAACTTGGCCCTGAAAATGAAGAACAAAGCTGGAAATACAATGGTGTTTACGCAGTTGGTCTTGGCTGTAATTCCACAACCGGGTGCCAACTATGTACAGATTTCGGATGAGTTCAACAAACGTCTTGCAGAAATTCAGAAATCGAATAAGTCGGACATTACATTCAATGTTTTGATTGATAATACACGACTTGTTCGTCAGTCGATTGAAGAAGTGGAAGAAACGCTGATCATTTCTTTCGGGCTCGTTGTAATCGTAATTTTGTTCTTCTTCCGGAATTTCCTGGTTGCCGTTCGTCCGCTGATCGATATTCCGATTTCGCTGGTAGCGACATTTTTTGTCATGTACCTGTTTCGGGTTTTCGATCAATATTCTGACACTTCTCGGAATTGTACTGGCAACCGGACTTGTGGTGGATGATGGTATTGTAGTCACGGAAAATATTTTCCGAAAGCTGGAAGAAGGCCTGCCGATCCGGCAGGCTGCGCTGGAAGGAAGTAAGGAAATTTTCTTTGCCGTTATTTCTACTTCGCTTACACTGGCCGTTGTGTTTCTTCCGGTTATTTTCCTTGAAGGTTTTGTAGGAAGTCTGTTCCGGGAATTTGGTATTGTGGTAGCTTCGGCCGTATTGATTTCTGCTTTTGTTTCGCTGACAATCACACCGGTTCTTAATGTGTTTCTGAATCGTAAAAATGCTGGTCATGGATGGTTTTACAACAAAACAGAACCATTTTTCACGGGAATGGAAGACGGTTACAACCGGATGCTCAGCGGATTTATGAAAGTACGCTGGATGGCCTGGGTTTTGGTACGTTGCTTGTGGTGGAATAATCTGTTTTACTTATACACATCTGCAAAGCGAACTCGCTCCGATGGAAGACCGAAACAGTATTCGTTTTAGTATGTCCGCACCGGAAGGAACCAGTTTTGATCAAATGCAGGACATTTCGGATGAAGTTGTCAATTATCTGAATGATTCAATTCCTGAAAAAGTCATTTCGTATTTTCTTCAACACCCGGGTTTTGGTGGTGGCGGTGTGAATGCAGCTTCGGGACGTATTGGATCTGGTACCAGCTGGTGAAAGAAAAAGAAGCCAGAACGATATTGCGATGGAAATAAATAAAAAACTTCCGCAGTTTAATGATGCACGGATTTTTGCAATTCAGGAACAAACCATTGCGGTTGGTATTGGTTCACGTGGTGCGCTTGCCGGTTCAGTTTATTCTTCAAAATCTTGATTTTGCAAAACTGAGCAGAAGTATTACCAAAATTCCTTGAAGAAGCCACGAAAAGATCCTATTTTCCAGAATGTGGACGTTAACCTAAAATTCAATAAACCGGAAGTTCACCTGACAATTGACCGTTTGAAAGCACGTGATCTTGGACTTTCTACCACCGATGTAGCAGCTACAATTCAGTCCGCATTCAGTGGAAGAAGACTTGCCTATTTTATCATGAACGGACAGCAATATCAGGTGATCGGACAGGTGGAACGCGCTGAACGTGATAAACCTGCGGATATTGAAAAATTATATGTAAGAAATAACCGTGGTGAAAATATTCCGTTGACTGCTGTTGTGAATATGGAAGAAGAAAGCGGCCCGCCGACACTTTATCACTACAACCGATACAAAAGTGCAACCATTTCGGCTTCTCTGGTTGAAGGAAAAACGATTGGCGACGGCGTGTTGGCCATGCGTACAATTGCGCATAAATTGCTGGACGAAACTTTCCAGACTTCACTAACCGGACCTTCGCGTGACTTTGAAGAAAGTTCTTCCAACACAAGTTTTGCATTTGGACTGGCTCTATTGCTTGTTTATCTGGTACTTGCCGGACAATTTGAAAGTTTCACAGATCCGTTTATCATCATGATCACGGTGCCGCTTGGCTTTGGCAGGAGCACTTTTGAGTCTTGTATATTTTTGGACTTACGATTAATATTTTCTCTCAGATCGGTATGATCATGCTGATCGGGCTTGTGACCAAAAATGGTATTTTGATCGTGGAATTTGCAAATCAGAAGCGAGAACATGGCATGAAACGAATGCCGCCGTTGTTGAATCAGCTACACAGCGTTTACGTCCGATTCTGATGACCAGCCTTGCAACGGCTTTCGGTGCATTGCCGATTGCGCTGAGTCTTGGTGCGGCGGCTACCAGTCGTGTTCCGCTGGGCGTTGTAATTGTAGGCGGTTTGACGTTTTCGCTGATCCTGACATTGTTTGTCATTCCGGCGATTTACACATTCATATCTCCAAAACATAACAAACACAGAGAAGAACTGGCGGCGGCAGAAGAAGCTCCGGCTACTGTTTAAAAACAAATTGTTTAATCATCATAAGTCAATATTGGTTTTGCATGAACCCGCTCAAAATTTTGAATAACAGTTTTAAAATTGCACTTTTTCTTCTCCTGACCGGAAGCTCTGCCATGAGCCATCAGGTGCCGGCAGATTCTTTAATCACACTGGATGATGCTATTGCAATTGCTCTGAAAAATAGTCTCGAAATACAAATTGCCAAAAACGATGTAGAAGCCAATACACTTCTCAATAATTACGGTGTGGCCGGAGGATTGCCTCTGATCACTGGTACTGCTTCCAATATGGAACAAATTCAGAATATTACCCAGAAACTTCAGACGGTGCCTGGTACCAAAAGACGTGGTGCGGATGGTAACAATACCAAGCAGGGATCACAGCAAGTCTTCTTTTGTATAATGGAAAAAGAGTTGTGGCTACCAAAAAACGTCTGGCAGAACTGCAAAATCAAAGCAGCGAAGTTTTAAATTCCCAGATCCAGAATACGATTGCAGCTGTGATGACAAGTTATTATGACGTGGTTCGACAGCTGAGTTATATGAATACGGTACGGTTTTCGATCATTGCTTCTCAAAAACGTCTGGAAATTATTGAAGTGAGAAAAACGGCCGGAATGGCAAATAATGCAGATTTATTTCAGGCGCAGATCGATTTAAATACGTTAACCCAAACTTTGACAAATCAACAGCTGGCCGTAGATGTTTCCAAATCAGAACTTTTAAGACTTACTGGCACTGGATCCAAAATCTCCGGTTGCGATCAGGGATACGATTTTGGTGGATCAGACAATTAATATTGACAACGTTCTGGAAAAACTTTCCGTTAATGCAGATATAAAAGCAGCCGACAGCCAGATCAGAATTTCCGAATTAATTATTCGTGAAACTGCTGCATTGCGCTATCCGACAGTTCGTTTAAATCTTGGATACAACTATACCAGAACCCAAAGTTCAGCAGGTTTTACACTTTTGAACAAGGTAACGGCTCCAAGTGCGGGTGTTACGCTGAACGTACCAATTTATAACGGTGGCGCCTTCAAACGCCAGCAGCAGGTTGCAGAAATCAATGCCAATTCTGCGAAGTCACAAAAACAGGTTCTGGTGCGTGATTATTCTGCACAGGCGGTGAAAATGTTCCAGACATACAGAAGTTCTTTGGAACAACTAGAATCTCAAAAAGCAAATTACAAGTTAAGCCAGCAGCTTCTTGATCTCACATTACAACGTTTCCAGTTAATTCAGGCCACTATTATTGATGTGAGAGAAGCGCAACGCAGTTTTGAAGAAGCCGGTTATCGTTTGATTAATCTTAATTATGCAGCAAAATCTTCCGAAATTGAATTGAAAAGATTGACGAATACATTGATGTAATTGTCAGTTCGTTTTATTTCAAGATATTATTTTCAAACCACCTGAGCTATTTTCGGGTGGTTTGATGCTTTAAAAAAGGTTAGTTTATTAATAAAATGCAAATCCGGGTTTATACCGTTACCTTTGCATCAAACATAATAAGAAAGAATGCTTTTTATAGGAAAATATAACAACCTCACCATCCTTCGTGATACCAGCGTAGGTTTCTTTTTGGGTGATGTGGAAGGTGAAGAAGTACTGCTTCCCAATAAATACAAAACCGATGACATGCAGATTGATGACGTCATCAAGGTTTTTGTCTATAACGATTCCGAGGATCGTCCGGTTGCTACAACGGAAACGCCTAAAATCGTACGTAATGAATTTGCAAATCTGAGAGTAAAAGATGTTTCCGAACACGGCGCATTTCTTGACTGGGGTTTGGAAAAAGATCTTTTTGTGCCTTTCAGAGAACAAACCACACCCATGGAAATTGGATGAATGGCACGTGGTATTTTTATATCTTGATCAAAAAACTTCCCGCCTGATTGCAACGACCAAGCTTGACAGATATCTGGAAAACGAGCGCCTTGCTTGTTAAAGAAGGTGATGAAGTGGATTTGCTTGATCTGGAAAAAAACAGATCTGGGTTACAATGTGGTTGTAAACCAGTTTCACAAAGGATTGATATATGCCAATGAAGTTTTCAAACCGATTAATGTTGGTGATTCAGTCTGAAAGGTTATGTTAAAAAAATCAGAGATGAAAACAGACTGGATATCAGTTTGGAAAAACAGGGATATGCTAATGTGGTTGAACCGACCGGACAACGCATTCTGGATGATTTGAAAAAGAATAACGGATACCTGAATTTGTCAGACAACAGCGCGCCGGAAGATATTAACAAACAACTTGGAATCAGTAAAAAAGTCTTCAAAAAAGCCATCGGCGGCCTATACAAACAAGGTCTAATACGAATAGCTGACGGACGGAATCTATTCGGTAGAAGAAGAATAATTTTATAGGTTACATGCTTAGAGAACCGCAGAAGAAAGAGGGCCACGGAGAAAATAAATCTCTGTGGCCCTCTTCTTTTCTCAGTGGTTCTCTGTGTAACCTTCAAACTACTTTTGACCGTATTTTTCCTTGTATTTGTCGTACAGTCGTTTTTGCTTATCGTCAAGATTCACTTTTCCACCTTTGATAAATACCATGGAAACAGAATTTCCACGCATATCAAGTAAATCTCCGCCTGTAACAATTAACGAAGCTTGTTTCCCTTTTTCCAATGTTCCTACATATTGATCAACACCCATAATTTCAGCAGCATTTTTTGTGATAAATTGCAAAGCTTCCTCAGGTTTGACATCGCTGAAACCGGAAGAAGTTCCTGCCAAAAATGCAAGATTACGTGTTCTCCACCATTCATCAGAATAGCTGATTGCTACTTTTACACCAGCTTTTGTCAAAATTCCAGGAAGTTCGTAAGGAAGATAAACATCTTCATCAGTTGCATTTGGCAAACGGTGTGATTGATTTAAAACAACAGGAATATTATTTTCTTTCAAAAACGCCGTTATTTTATTTGATTGATCACCGCCAACAATAACAATCTTTTTGATACCGAATTCCTGGGCAAATTTTACCGATTCGATAATATCCTTTGCATAATCTGCGCGGATATAAAGATTAGCTTTTCCAGCAAAAATATCCTTCATCGCTTCCAGACGAATATTCATCGGAGAAGGTTTGCTGATTCCTGCATAACCTTTTGCATCGGAAAAAGTAGTTCTGAACAAATCGATCGTTTCCTGGCGCTTTTCATTTCTTTTTCAACGAAACTGAAAAATCTTCATAATTGAAACTTGTTGACAAATAAGGTGGCCAGTTAAGCCAGATACCGTCATCTTTTTTCAAAACTGCATCTTCCCAGTTCCATCCATCTGTATAAAAAACGGAAGAAGATCCTGAAATAATTCCACCCTGCGGAACAGCCTGTGATAATAAAATCCCCGTATTACGTAAAGTCGGAATAACCTCAGAATCCGTATTATAAGCAACCAAAGCACGAACATGCGGATTAATCTCCCCTACTTCTGAATAATCCAGCGTAGCACGTACCGAAGCAATTTCCTGAATACCAACGGTTGTGTTCATTGAAATAATACCCGGAAAAATGTGTTTTCCTTTTACATCAATTACTTCAACATTGCTTGTAGTCGCAGAAGCGGCCGGTCCTACCTGCGTGATAATTCCTTTATCAAAAGAAATTGCACCATTTTCAATTACCTGTCCATTTCCCAGGTGAATGGTTGCACCGGTTAAAACGATTGGTCTTGTCTGCGGTTTTGCCGGTGCCGGATTTTGGGCAAAACCCGTAGTGGTAAGGCAAAAAACAGCCGCTAAACCTAGCAAACATGAATTCAGCTTATATATATTTTTTTGTTTTCATAAGACAATTTTGAATGAGTAAATGATGGAAGAATAAATCAGAAATCTTTTATTTTCCTTCCTCATGTTCCGCATGAATTCCGATGATATCTTCACAGTGCCACATACGAGGCTGCGTCATTGGCGCCTTTTGCGTTGGCTTGCCATCTGCCTTGTCACTCAGCATTTTCTGGATCAAACGTTCACGTTCAGCAGCTACTTTTGTCTGTTTTGCTACATCTTCCTTGCGATCAAAATAAACGGTACCTTCAATCATAGTGAATTCCGGGCGTGCATAAATTGACAAAGGATGCGTGCTCCAAAGCACCAGATCTGCATCTTTTCCAGCTTTAATACTTCCCATTCTATTATCAACATGCAAAAGTTTGGCAGGATTTAATGTTACCATTTTCCATGCTTCTTCTTCCGGCACACCACCAAATACAACCGTTTTTGCAGCTTCCTGATTTAATCTTCTGGCCATTTCGGCATCATCAGAATTGATCGCAACAGTAACACCTTCATGATACATAAGCGCTGCATTGTATGGAATTGCTTCTTTCACTTCCATTTTGTAAGCCCACCAGTCAGCAAAAGTTGAACCGCCGATATTGCGGGTTTTCATTTTGTCAGCCATTTTATAACCTTCCAGAATGTGCGTAAAAGTATTGATTTTGAAATTCAGTGAATCAGCAACGTGCATCAGCATATTGATTTCAGACTGAACATAAGAGTGGCAAGTTATGAAACGCTGGTTGTCAAGAATTTCAGCCAGAGCTTCCAGTTCAAGATCACGACGGGGAACTTCTAAACCTGTTTTTTTAGATGCTCCATTATAATCTTTCCAACCCTTTGCATATTCTTTTGCACGAGTAAAATGATCAAAATAAACCTGCTCTACACCCATTCTGGTTTGTGGAAAACGAACACGTGCTACATCTCCCCAGTTGGATTGTTTTACATTTTCACCCAAAGCAAACTTGATCGTTTTAGCTTCCGGAATCAGCATTTCGGATTGTGTAGCACCCCATTTCAATTTTACCAAAGCACTTTGTCCGCCAATTGCATTGGCAGAACCGTGAAGCAAATGCGATGTTGTAACACCACCGGCAAGCTGACGGTAAATATTCACGTCGTCAGGATTGATCACATCACTCATCCGAACTTCGGCAGAACTTGTTTGAGATCCTTCATTGATGGCGAACAAAGCAATATGCGAGTGTTCGTCAATGATCCCGTTTGTCAAATGTTTTCCGGTTCCATCCACAGTACGTGCACCAGAAGGAGCAGATAATCCTTTTCCAACTTTTGCGATTTTCCCGTTCTGGATAATCACATCAGCATTTTGTAAAATACCATCTTTTTCATTTGTCCAAACCGTTGCATTTTTTACAAAGACAGTTTCGGATTTTGGAAGCTGTTCATTTCCAAAACCAACAAAAGGATATAATACCGGGCCGGTTTCTTTAATTTTGGCAACCGCTGTATCTTTTTTCGCTACCGATTTGTAAGGCTCTGTCAATGTAGCATTCCAGGTAAGCGGCTGAACCGTCCGGCATCACGCCTTCTCCTGCCAAACCTTTTCCTGCGATCCATCCTGTAAGTCTTACCGTACCTGGCGTTTTCTTTTCAGGCTGATAAGTTAGCGTCAGCAGATCGTTGGCAAGCATTACTTTTGGCGTAACTTTTACCGTATCTTTTATTGTGATTTTGTAATCAGGTTTTTCAACAGAACCGGATATTTCAATCTTTCCGGTTGCTGCTTTATTGATCGAAAACGAATATGTTCCACGAAGATCCGGAGCATCTATTGGTGCAAGAATAAATTTCTTTCCCTGTATCCAGTTCTCATAAATCACATTATCCTTGCTGAATAAATCGTCCGAAGTAATCAGGAAATTAGCAAGCATACCCGCTTTCAAACTTCCAACCTGTCCTTCTGCTTTTATCAATCTTGCAGGCGTTGTAGTCAATGCTTCGAGAGCTTTTTCTTTTGGCAAACCGTATTCAATTGCAGAACGGATTTTAGACCAGAAATCAGATTTGTTCTTCAAATCAGCAGCTGTAAAAGCAAAAGTGATACCGCTTTTTGTAAGAACGGAAGCATTTGCCGGAGCCATTTCCCAGTGTTTTAACTGAGCCACCGAAATTGCATCCGCATCCCATGGATCTGTAACATCATAAGCCGCAGGAAAATCCAATGGCAAAATCAATGTTGCTTTACTTGCTTTTACTTCTTCCAAACGCTGATATTCATCTCCACCACCTTTGATAATATATTGCGTACCAAATTCATCACCAATTTTATCTGCACGAAGCAGGCTATACTTATCATTGGTTTCAAAAAATGAAGGCAATGTTTTGATCTGGTTAAAAGCTTCCAGCGACAGGTTTGTTTCCTTTGCTTTTCCGCCTTTTGCATACCAGTCGGCATCATAATAATTCTGACGAAGCAATGCTACGGCACCCATTCCCGAAGACGGATAATTTTGTCCGGAAGTACCTTTACTAAATGAAAAATGAGCTGATGCTTTTCCATTCAAAAGCGCTTTGTTAGCAGATTCGTCGGTAAGTGTTACCACTGCACCACTTCCTCTTACGATTCCGTCATGCGAATAAGTTAGTACCGTTCCAAAACCGATTTTACGCAAATCACCACCTTTTTTCGCATCCGGACTGAATACCTGGCTTGCATCGTTTTCTGGTTGTACGGCCTGATTCCAGCCAAAAGCACCTTTTTTATTTGATTCCAACTGTGGAGTCTGGCGACCACGGCCACGTGCTTCATTTTTCACTTCCGGCATTCCATAATCAGAATCCAGATCGATTAAAGAAGGATAAATGTATTTCCCTTTAAGGTCGATCACGACAACGCCGGCAGGGATTTTAACCTGCTTACTCACTTCCCGGATTATTCCGTTTTCTATGAGCAGGGTTCCATTAGGAATTGTTGTTTTGGAATCGACTACAATGTTTGCATTCGTGAATGCGTACCGCCCTGTTCTTTCATCATAAGTACCATTGCGCGGAAAAGTTTCCTGGGCATGGCACAACGAAGTTAAGGTCAGCCCAAACACTAACGTTGATAATTTTTTCATCATAGAAATAGGAGTTTTGGAAAAGAATAACAGTTTATTGATAATAAAGGAATGTTCAGACAATATACAATGAAAACACTAAATATTGGTCTAACAACGATTTAATGTACTATCTGTACAATACGTACTTGGAATTTCAATATTGGTTTGTTTTTTTGTAGCACAATTAACTCTTTGCAACCGATATGACCTACGATCAATTTAAATCCAGTCTTTCACAACCAGAACCTCCAAAAGGAATTTCCGTGATTTTACAAGCTCTTTGGTATGATGCAAATAAAAACTGGGAAGCTGCTCACGACATTGCACAAAGCCAGGAAGGCACAAAAGCTTATGACCGTCTTCACGCCTATTTACATAGAGTTGAAGGAGATACATGGAATGCGGGATATTGGTACAGACGCGCAGGAGCTGATATTTTCAAAGGTTCTTTAAAGGAAGAATGGGAGTTTTTGGTAGAATCTTTGTTGTAAAATATAAGGTAAAATACTTATATTTTATATTTATAAGTAAAAAGCCTTATATAGTTATATTATAAGGTAAAAGCCTTATATTTGGCTATTATAAGCTTTTTACCTTATATGAAAAAGAAATATCAGGCAGTTATCACAGCAGACATGGTTAATTCTACCCATTTTTCAACGGAACAAACTGGAAAATGGTTGAATGAACTCATTGCGATCCTCAAAAAAACTTCATTTAAATGGTTATTACCTCCTGAAATTTATCGGGGAGATAGTTTTCAAGGCGTGTTAAAAAATCCGGCAGATGCGTTAAAAGTTGCAGTTTTATCCCGGACTATTATGAAATCATATTCTCCCAAAAGCGATTTACGGATTGCAATTGGCATAGGAACCATAGATTTATTAACTGACCGGCCCGGAACTTCTGATGGAGAAGCATTCAGATTATCCGGCCATTTGGCTGATCATATCAGGAAACAAAAAGCAAAAATTGGTTTTGCTCTTCCTGAAAATTCAGAGCCGCTGAATGCTATTATGGATTTATTGGAAACCTTAATAGAAAACTGGACACCCGCACAAAGCGAAGTCGTTGCTGCGCTTATTCAAAATAAGAATATTTCCGAAATTATCACGCAACTATCTATAAGTCAGCCGGCAGTAAGTCAACGTATTACTTCATCAAAGTGGTGGGCAATCGAACATTTTCTTCGTACATTTCCCGAACATCTCGCACTATACACCAAAATGAAATAATATGATCGAGTTCCTACTGCTGTTGCTGGCACATGTGTTAGCTGATTTTTACTGGCAGCCCACAGTTTGGGTCGTGGATAAAAGAGAAAAATCCTTTCGGTCCAAATATTTGTATGCTCATGTAGGCGTAGTAATTATCACTTCCTACATTTTACTAGGGCATTTCCAAAACCCGATTCCTGCAATTGCGATTGGTTTAGTCCATGGAATAATCGATGTTGCCAAACTTGAATTCGATAAAAAAGGAACGACAAACTGGTTTATTGGCGACCAAATTGCTCACCTGCTTACTATTGCCATTACAGCAATTATCCTGACGAGCAGCATTCCAATAGAATTTGTTCATTTCAAAGACTGGTTTCACAACACCAAAATCATTGCCGTTTTAACCGGTACATTTCTCGTACTTTCTCCCGTTTCTTTTTTGGTTGGTATGCTTACAAAACCTTGGCGGGACGAACTAGACAAGCTTTTACCTCATGCTGATGACAACCTTGCGAACGCTGGTCGCTGGATAGGAATGTCTGAAAGGTTGTTAATATTTGTTTTCGTTTTATTAAGTCAATACTCCGCTATCGGTTTTTTAATAGCCGCTAAATCACTTTTACGTTACAATGATAAAGCAGCTGCCGGCGAAATTCCACCAACCTACATCAGCAAGAAATCAGAATATATTCTTGTTGGAACGCTAATGAGTTACACAGCTGCAATAAGTACCGCGTTAGCTGCCAGATTATTTTACTAATTATTCCATTCCCATTAAACCTTCTTCATTTATTCTTCTCTAACGCTGGTATCTTAACATAAAAACCAATGAAAAGAGGAATCATCGCCATCATAATGGCATTCGCAAGTTTTACAGCTTTCGCACAACGTGACATGGCTAAAATGACACCTGAAGCGCGTGCAGAAAACCAGACTAAAAATTTGACCGAAACACTTGGCCTTAGCGCAGATCAGCAAAAACAGGTTTACACCCTGAATTTGGCACGCGCTCAGAAAATGGAAGAAATGAGAAATTCCCAGGATACAGACCGGTCAAAAATGAGGGAATCCATGGAAGCGTTCAACACAGAATTGCAAAAAGTATTGACGCCTGAACAGCAGGAAAAATACAAAACTGCTATGGAAGAACGTCGGAAAAATGGCGGAGCTGGAAGAGGGCCAAGAAACTAATTAGGCAATAATTCTTTCGATAAAGGTCATAAGCTTTAAATACAAAGCTTATGACCTTTTTAAATATAAATCATAATTAAAATCTTGTTAATTTTCAAATAAAAAGAGAAAGTAATAAATTTTACAGCTAATTTAGCCACGTAATAATTATAAGATTACAACACTAATATTGAAGTCCCTCTTCAATACTTATAAATACAAGCCTTCCTACCTACTGTTAAGTCTACTCAACTACCTGATTAATGATTGCCGAAATTCCTCACAGGTATTTTGCACGTATTATTTTTCACTTCCATTCTATAATCAGTTAACTCGCAGATTATATGTTAAACAACTACAGACTAGCTTTTCAGGTTTACTTTCTCCTGTTTTTATCAACGCATGCCTTCTCGCAAACTTTCACAGATAGTAATTTGCCTATTGTGATAATTACTACTGACGGTGGCGCCGGTATTGTGGACGACCCCAAAATAGGGGCTTCCATGAAAATTATTTACAGAGGTCCTGGCCAGCGGAACTATGTTTCCGATCAGACAAATGCTGCTTATCTAAATTATAATGGACGAATTGCAATTGAAATTCGAGGTTCGTTTTCTCAGACGGCTCCTAAAAAGGCTTACGGTTTTGAAACAAGAAAAAGTGATAATGTATCCAACCAGAACGTAGCGCTCCTGGGTATGCCAAGCGAAAATGACTGGATATTAAACGGTCTGGCATTTGATCCAAGCCTTTTGCATGATTATATCGCTAACACTTTATCCAGAAATATTGGCCAATATGCTACCAGAACTGTTTTCTGTGAAGTAGTCCTCAATGGTGCTTATAATGGATTATATCTTTTGCAGGAAAAAATAAAACAGGATGACAATCGTCTTGATATTACAGAAATGCTGAATACGGATAATACTACGCCAAATGTCACAGGCGGATATATTATCAAAGCTGATAAAACAACTGGCGGAGATCCTGTGGCTTTTACAATGGGCGGCAACACAGGAAACGTTGATTTTATTAATGACACACCTGATCCTACGGCCATCACCAGTCAGCAAAAAGCTTATATCCAATCCGTGTTCAGAAGTCTGGAAACACAGGCTGGTGCAAACAATGCTTCTATTGTCAATGGTTTTCCATCGACAATAGATATTCCCACATTTATCGACTACATGCTGATCAACGAAATATCAAGTTGTGTGGACGCATATCAATACAGTACCTACTTTCACAAGGATAGAAACGGAAAACTCAGAGCGGGGCCTGTATGGGATTTTAATTTCGGATTTGGGTTAGTTAAAGAAGTTGACGGACGGTCTGGTACTACTGAATGGCAATTTAACAATCAGACCAATGAAGGTCCTTATTTTTTCAAACAGCTATTTCAGAATTCAAGCTACCGATGTTACATGGCAAAACGCTGGAATGAACTTATTCAACCTGGACAGCCCTTTAATATAGATTTACTAGACAGCTGGATTGATTCTCTGGCGGCGATGCTAACAGAAAGCGAAGTACGGGAAAATCAAAAATGGAATACCATTGGTAATTTCCCTGGTCAGATTACATTCTTAAAATCCTTTATCAGGGCAAGAAGTGCATGGATTACTGCCAATATTTCACCGTCTTCTGCCTGTACTTTCCCTACTCCTCCCGGACTTGTGATCAATGAAATCATGTATAACCCAAAAGGGACAGCCGATAATGTTAGTAATGATCTTGAATTTATTGAAATAAAAAACAAGAGTAATTCAACTATTGATCTTACCGGAATCTATTTTTCCGGACTTGGGCTTTCCTATCAATTCCCGGCAGGCACTTCATTAATAGGAGGCGGCATTTTAGTTTTAGCCAGTAATTCAGCCAAATTCAGCACCGTTTACAGCAAGACTGCTTTTGGACAGTATACAAGAAATCTTTCCAATAAATCTCAAAAGCTTGTTTTATCGGACGCTTTTGGGAATACAATTGACGTTGTTGAATATCTTGACAGTGCTCCCTGGCCAACATCTGCTGACGGAGGTGGAAAATCCCTGGAACTCAAAGAGCCAAATCTTGATAATAGCCTTGCAAGCAACTGGCAGGCCAGCACGGCAGATAACGGCTCTCCCGGTGTAAATAATTTCAATCCACTACCTGTCACTATCATCAGTTTTAACGGAATAACCGAAGCAAAAAGTGTAGTTCTTAACTGGGAGGTTGCCACCGAAATTAATGTTGATAAGTACATTGTTGAAGTAAGCAGAAACGGTAAAACTTTCTCAGAAGTCGGTACCCTAAAAGCCGTTAATAATACCAAATATAGCTTTATCCACACTGAGCCTGCTTCCGGAACAAATTATTATCGTCTGCGTGCTGTTGATCTTGATAATACTTATGCTTTTAGCAGGATAATCTCAGTTCTTGTTGAAAATGGAAATGATATCGTATTTTATCCAAATCCTGCAAGTACGATATTGACCATTGATATGAAACAAATTTCAATCAATAAACAAATTACTATGAATCTTATTGATATGAATGGCCGAGTAATTTTAAAGAAGAAATTTACAAATATCGGGCAAAATGAAATTATTGATACCTCCAAATTAGGGACTGGCAGATATGTACTTCAAATAGAATCAGATCAAGGAGTTATTCCAAAATTTGTTGAAATTATCAGATGATTATAAGTAATTGATATCAAAAAAATGAGCACAGACAATTATTTGACCGTGCTCATTTTTTATTTTTATATTAATCAAAAACTACAACGCAACTTCAGTCTTAAACTCAGACGTAAAATGGAAATGAATTTTCGGATTATTTTCGCGGTTCATACGGATCATCCAGTCTGATTCTGCAAAGAAAACCGGGTTGCGGTCTTTGTCAAAAGCAATCTGATTTCCTTTCAAACGAATAAATTCATCCATCGCAGATTTTTCGTCCGCTGTAAGCCAGCATGCGCGTGTAATGTTCATTGGAACCCAACGGCATTTTGCGCCATATTCATGTTCCAGACGGTATTGAATAACATCAAATTGAAGTTCCCCAACCGTTCCAACCATTTTCCTGTTTCCAAGATCCAGATTGAATAACTGCGCAACACCTTCATCTGTAAGCTGCTGAATACCTTTTTCCAATTGCTTGGATTTCATCGGATCCAGATTGATCAACTCCTTAAAAATCTCGGGAGAAAAACTTGGAATACCTGCAAAATTGAAATCTTCTCCTTCGGTTAATGTATCACCGATTTTGAAATTTCCTGTGTCATACAAACCGACAACATCGCCCGGGAAACCTTCATCCATCACACTTTTATCAGAAGCCATGAAAGTAAACGGACTGGCAAAACGAACATCTTTATTCAGACGAACGTGGTGATAGAAAGTTCTTCTTTCAAATTTACCCGAACAAATCCTCAAAAACGCAATACGGTCGCGGTGACGAGGATCAAGGTTGGCGTGAATTTTAAATATAAAACCACTGAATTTTGATTCTGTTGGTTCTACTTCTCGAACATCTGTCGGACGTGGCTGAGGAAGCGGAGAAATCTCGCAGAAAGTATCCAGCAATTCTTTTATACCAAAGTTATTGATCGCACTACCAAAGAAAACCGGTGCCAGTTGTCCTTTTGCATAAGCCTCATTGGAAAATTTATCATAAACACCTTCAACCAGTTCCACATCTTCAATCAACTGCACAGCATCTTTCAAACCAAGAAGCTCTTCAAGTTTATCATCGTCAAGACCAATTTCGACAACGTTACTTTCAATTTTGGTTTTGTTGATTTTAAAGAAATATAGTTTTTCTTCAAACAAACTGTAAACGCCTTTAAAATCAGCACCCATGTTGATCGGCCAGGTAAGCGGACGAACACGGATTCCAAGTTTCGTTTCCAGCTCATCCAGCAATTCGAAACGGATTCTGACCTTCCCTGTCCAGCTTATTGACAAAAACGATTACCGGCGTATTACGCATCCGGCAAACTTCCATCAGTCTTTCTGTTTGCTCTTCAACGCCTTTTACGCAGTCAATCACCAGAATTACGCTATCCACAGCCGTAAGCGTGCGATAGGTATCTTCTGCAAAATCCTTGTGACCCGGTGTATCCAGAATATTGATCAGCAAATCACGGTATTCAAAAGTCATTACCGACGTTGCTACCGAAATACCACGCTGCTTCTCAATTTCCATGAAATCGGAAGTTGCCGTTTTTTTGATTTTGTTGGATTTTACCGCACCGGCCGTCTGAATAGCACCTCCAAAAAGAAGAAGTTTTTCAGTTAAGGTTGTTTTCCCGGCATCCGGGTGACTAATGATCGCGAACGTGCGCCGTTTTTTTATTTCTTCTATATTACTCATTACAATATTTTATAACCTGCAATTTGGTCGTAACAGTCTGTAAAACCGATTTTTATATTCTTAAAAATCAAATAGAATGTTGAACAAGACGGATACTAAGGGATTCTTTTTTGAAAATTTCCACAAAGATACAAATAAACATAGCCGCCCGTATCCGGAGCGGCTATATTATTAACTATCAGTCAGCTTAAAGCTTATTTTTCGTTACTGACCTTCATCATTACCTGGGGTAACGGTGGTATTCAGTAGAAAGAATCTTTGTAATCCTCAACAGAAGTCATGATCACTTCATGCGCTTCTTCGCGGCCATACACATTCGTAATTTCGATATGCGCTTTTTCGCCTGGAAGGTTTTTGTAAGTAAGGAAATAATGTTTCAAACGCTCAATAATACCGGCTGGTAATTCGCTGAGATCTGAATAAGCTCCATATACTTCGTCACCTTTCAAAACAGAAATAATTTTATCATCTGCTTCACCACCATCGATCAAACGAATTCCGCCGATTGGTTTTGCCTGACAAGTAATGTCACCGTGAGAAATGATTTTTTCACACAAAACGATAATATCCAATGCATCACCATCACCTTCGGTAACATCTCTGCCGGATCTTTCTCGTGCAAGTTCAGCGATTTTGTCTGCGCAATAAGTTTTTGGAATAAAACCGTAAAGAGCAGGAACAATGTTGGAATATTTTTGAGGACGGTCAATTTTCAAATAACCCGTCTGTTTGTCAATTTCGTATTTAACAGTATCCGTAGGAACGATTTCAATAAATGCAGTGACAAGTTCTGGTGCATTCTCTCCCATCGGAATTCCATGCCAGGGATGGGCTTTGTGTACGTTTGCGTTCATTATATGTGTAATAGGTATATGATCTTATTTAATTATCTAATCTCTCTTTTTATTCTCCCGCCTTTTCGGAAATCAGATAATCGCCCGATTTTGATATTGATTGTTTTACAAAAAGCTCTCCCAAAAACCCGGCCAGAAATAATTGCGATCCTACCATGATTGCTACCAGGGCAAGAAAAAACAATGGATTTTCTGTTACATTCCGGTACTGCTCGTGAGAAATGTAAATTTTATAGATTTTCGTCCCCAGAAGCCAGAAAGCAATAAGACTTCCAAGAAAAAACATAAGCGTTCCAAGACTGCCAAATAAATGCATCGGACGCCGACCAAATTTATTGACGAAAGCAATCGAAAGCAAATCCAGAAAGCCAAAAATAAACCTTTCAAGGCCAAATTTTGTGTAACCGTACTTCCTCGCCTGGTGCTGGACTACCTTTTCTCCGATTTTACCAAAACCGTTCCATTTGGCAATAACGGGAATATAACGGTGCATTTCCCCATAAATGGTAACATTTTTAACAACCTCTTTCCGATAAGCTTTCAATCCGCAATTAAAATCATGCAGCGACACACCGGAAATTCCGCGCGTGGCTGCGTTAAAGATTTTGGTAGGAATTGTCTTCGTGATCGGATCGTATCTTTTCTTTTTCCAACCGGAAACCAGATCGTAACGATCTTCTTTGATCATCCGGTAAAGTTCCGGAATTTCATCCGGGACTATCCTGCAAATCCGCGTCCATCGTAATGATCACATCACCATGAGCCGCCTGAAAACCAGTTTGTAAAGCAGCCGTTTTTCCATAATTTCGAACAAACCGGATGTCCTTTAATATGTGGATTTTTCAGAGATAAATCTGACATAACATCCCAGGAACGGTCCTTACTGCCGTCGTCGATGAACAGAATTTCGTAAGTAAAATTATTTTCATTCATCACGCGCGCAATCCACTCGCTAAGCTCTGGCAAAGACTCCTCTTCATTGAAAAGCGGGATGACAACGGATATCTGAATTGCTGAATTGGTCATGAATAATGTACTAGGATGTTACCTCACATCCGATATTTTGGTGCAAAGTTCGTGTTTTTCCTGATCAAAATATGTAAATAAAAGTCTTTCAATAATTTTCTAAACTCAGAATGATAGGTTTTTCCATCCTCTTCGTAAATAAATAATTCAGAGCTAACCGGCCTGATAATCAGCCAATTCACTATGTTGAAAACGTCATCAGTTTCCGAAAAGGTTTCTTTCCCTTTTGATGAAACAAAGTTAGTTTACGGCTCAAAATCCAACCCGATTTTTCTGCAATTTCCTGAAAAACAAGACCTTCATCCACCGGAAGAAGAACATTCCAGACTGCCAGTCTGGTAGCAATAATCTTTTCACAGCAACCAGTAAATCTTCAAAAGTAAAGTGAATCAGCATGATGCGCCAGATTTATTTTTGCATCCGGAGATTTCAAATCAGATTGAAAAAAAGGTGGATTTGTAATGATACAATCAAACTTTTCATCCGATGAAAAATCCTGAATCGCAGCATTGAAAACTGTAATCTGATCATTGAAAAGGACTATTTTCAACATTTTCAGTGGCCTGCATAAAAGCCTCTTCATCAATTTCCACTGCATTAATGATTCGCAGTTTTATTTCGCTGGGCAACCATTAACGATAACAATCCGGTACCGGCCCCGATATCCAGAATTCTTTCTGCACTTTTCAACATCCGCCCAGGCACCAAGAACACAGGCATCCGTGCAGACTTTCATCGCACTTTTATCCTGCTTGAATCGTAAACTGTTTGAATTTGAAAATATGAATTTCTGGCCATGAAATGATTTATTTTCTTCCAAAATCTGCCGGATTTTCACCCCAGTATTCTGTTTCCCATTTCAGGATTTTGTTTGGATAGGTATTACTGGCCAGCCAGCGTTCCGCTCTTTGAAGCATTTCAAAAACCGGCTTATTTCTTGGCGTAAGCTGCAATTTTGTATTTGCATGTTTCTTTTTGATCCAGCTTATCGCTGTTCTGGAATCCGAATAAATCGGAATTTCGCTATTATTTTTTTGCAGATAAGCCAAGCCATGTACAATCGCCAGAAACTCTCCGATATTATTAGTAGCATCTTTGAACGGGCCCTGTAAAAAAATCCGCTCACCGGTTTGCAGATAAGTACCCTGATATTCCATATCACCAGAAGCAGTATTCCAGGCCGCATCAACGGCAATGGCATTTTTTATAGGCTGACCAATATTGGCAGGTGCTATTTTGGCAACAACTTTGGCTGCATTTTCTTTTTTCTGAACATACTCCCAATAATTCCGCTGAATGGCTGTTTCCGCTTCCTGTATCGAGTCAAAAGATTTGTAACGGGCATCTTCAAAACCCTTGATTTGTGCTTCACATTCTTTCCAATCGGTAAACACACCTGTTTGTCTACCTTGCCACACTACATAAAATTTTGTCTTTTTTGCCATTAATTCTAACTAACTTCTTTCTTCCCAAACCTGGGCCAGGTTTACAATAACCTCCACCGCTTTTTCCATATCCTGAACAGAAACCCATTCCAGACGTGAGTGAAATGCATGTTCACCTGCAAAAATATTCGGGCAAGGTAAGCCCATAAAAGATAATCGTGATCCATCCGTTCCGCCACGAATACTTCTCGTAACCGGATTTAGTCCAGACCGCTTCATTGCTTCCGTAGCATTATCAATGACCTGTGGATATTTGGCAAGAATTTCTTTCATGTTCCGGTACTGCTCCGTTACCTTAAATTCACTTTTCGAATTTGGATAATTCGTCATCACCTGATCCAGAATTCCTTTTAGCAAAGCTTCCTTTTCATGCAAACCGGCTTCGTGTAAAATCACGGATGATAAAATCGATTACTACTTTTTCCTGAATTCCTTCGATATGTCCCGGATGAATAAATCCTTCTTTTCCCTGCGTAGTTTCCGGTGAAAGTGAATCTTTTGGTAACGCCGCCAGAATTTCACCCGCGATTTTCAACGCATTTTCAAGTTTTCCAATCGCATATCCAGGATGCGTACTTACACCATGAATGGTGATTTTTACACCATCCGCAGAAAATGTTTCATCTTCCATCGTTCCAACGGCTTCTCCATCTACGGTATAGCCAAAATCTGCTGCAAGTTTATTCAGATCCACTTTTTCAGTTCCTCTTCCAACTTCTTCATCGGGAGTAAAAAGAATTTTGATAACACCATGTTTAATTCTGGAATCTGTTACCAGGATTTCAGCCGCAGCCATGATTTCCGCAACACCGGCTTTATTATCCGCACCCAAAAGTGTCGTTCCGCTGGCTGTTACAATATCATTTCCAATCTGGTTTTTCAAATCCGGATGCTCTGAAATTCTGATTACCTGTTCATTATCATCCGGAAGAACAATATCATTTCCGTCCCAATTCTGGTGCACGATCGGTTCCACGCCAGCGCCTGTCACATCCGGCGACGTATCCACGTGCGAACAAAAACAAATGACCGGAATATTTTCCTTGTTCGAATTCGACGGAATCGTTGCATAAACGTATCCATGTTCATCCAGATGCGCATCTTCAATGCCCAATTCCTGTAATTCAACAACGAGCTGATTACTCAGATCCCGTTGCTTTTCCGTACTTGGAAAACTTGTCGACTGCGGATCAGATTGCGTATCAACCTGAACATAGCTAAGAAACCGGTTTAGAACGGAAGACATATTTACTCAAAATTAGAATGAATATTGACTGTTTTAATCTTCTTATGAAGCAATAATTCCAGCTAAATCAGCTGGCGAATAATTGATATTTTTCAACGTTTTATCGTCGGCAGTACGGTAAACAAGGTATTTACCATTATCTTCTTTGTAATAACATTCTGTACCTTTCGCATTGTAATGCGCTACTGTTGCTTCCGCTTCTTCAACGCTTACGCAAGCTTTTGACATATTGGAACGCTGTACTTCGTCAAACAATTCTCTGAACTTATTACCTAGTCCAAATTCCAGAACTGCACCCGAAAGTACATATTGAAGATCACAAAGCGCATCAGCAATTTCTACAAGATCCTTTTCAAGAATCGCAACTTCCAGCTCTTTCAACTCCTCAGCCAAAAGTGCAACACGCAAACGGCTGCGATCTTCCGAAGGAATTGTTGGCGTTTCAAGAATGGGATGTTTGAATGTTTTATGAAATTCAGCGACCTGGTTAAGACTATCTAATTGTTGCATTGTATTACTTGAATTAATTTAAAATGACATGAAAATCAACGTATTATTAACGATTGATTTTATAATATAAGATTTGTTTTGAAAAGTTTGATCGCAATCGCCAGCAGAATTATTCCAAAAACCTTGCGGAGAATATCCGTTCCGCCCTGTCCAAGTTTATTTTCGATCCAGTAGGACGATTTTAAAACGAGATAAACGAAAAACAAATTGAGAAGTACGCCAACTAAAATATTATTGATCTCATAGGTTGTACGTAAGGCCAAAAGCGTGGTCATCGTTCCGGCTCCTGCGATGATCGGAAAAGCGATTGGAACAATTGAAGCTGCGCTGACACTAATATTGTCGTGCTTGAAAATGTTTCTACCCAATATCATTTCTAATCCTAAAAGGAATAAAATGATAGCACCAGCAACGGCAAAAGAAGCCACATCCACGCCAAACAGACTTAAAAGCCTTTCACCAAGAAATAAAAAAGCGATCATGATTGCGCCCGCGGCAAGCGTCGCTTTTTCTGATTCGATCTTCCCTAATTTCTTTCTAAAATCAACAATAATGGGAATTGAACCCAGCACATCGATCACCGAAAAGAGAATCAGCGTTACGGAAAGTATTTCTTTGACATTGAACATTGCGACACCAATTCGAGGATTAAGCCGCAAAGTTGAACAAAACAGACTGCTTACACAAACCTTTTCCCAGAAGGTTACTGAAATAAATGGTGTTATACGTTAACGCCAGGAAGGAAATTTAAAAATGTATTAAACTGTTTTTTATATTTCTCTTCATTGATCTTATAGTAAAAAGCGCCCTTTTTTGAAAACCCTTTTTGTTTCTCTTCCAGTTTGACAAGCAAATGTGTAGACAACAACTTCCTGCTGAAATTCCTTTTATCCAATTCTGTCCCAAAAATCGCTTCGTATAATTTCTGTAATTGGGGAATTGTAAATTTCTCGGGAAGCAGCTCAAAACCAATTGGATGCTGTGAAGCTTTATAACGCAAATGTTCAATCGCCATTTCAACCATTGCACTGTGATCAAACAACAATTGTGGTAATTCCTGCATAGAAAACCACTGAGCCTCAAAATTTTTCGAGATTTTGTTATCGTAATCTTCTACGTTGATCAGTGCAAAATAAGCCACAGAAACCGTCCGTTCTACCGGGTCACGTTTTGGATTACCAAATGTGTGCAACTGTTCAAGATAAATATCGGTCAAACTTGTCAATTCAAAAAGAATACGATTGGAAGCCTGTTCCAGACTTTCCTCAGGCTGCACCCATCCGCCCATCAAAGACCAGGTGTGATGCTCATCTTCAATGCCCCGTTTAACCAGTAACAATTTTAATTCATGACCGTCAAATCCAAAAATAATGGAATCGAGAGCCACCAGACACTTTGTTTGTGTCTGGTATTGATGCAACATATCTATTAACACGATGGTGTTTCTGAGAATTGAGTAAAAGACATTTAAAGTAATAAATACAATTTGCTTGTATTACTACTCATCTGACGGTTTCGGAATAAGTTTTCAGGAAAACTTTGAGCTGATTGATTTCATCCAAAGTAATAGCCGGAAAATTCGCGATCCGGAAACTGGTTTCTTTCCAGGACCCATATCCGTTTCCCAGCATAATACCATTTTCCTTGGCCGCTTTTTTTATCGCAGCGATTTGTTCTTTTTCTCCCGAAACAGCAATAACGGTATCCGACCGAACTTCTTCATTTTCAACAAGAACATTAAAACCGAATTCAGACAAAAACTGGTACCAGCTTTTCGCTCTGTCTTTAATCTGAATTGAAATTTCTGATAGCATTTGCACCTGATCCATTACACGGCCAGCCAGATAAATTCCCAGCGCATTCGGCGTGTATGGTGTCTGATATTTCAAAAAGTTATCTCGAACAAAAAGCAAACTATTGTAATGATCCCGCTCTCCAATTTTTTCTGCCTGCTGAACAGCTTTTGGTGAAACGACCATCACACTTAATCCTGCCGGCAGACCAAAACATTTTTGTACCGAAGCATACCAAACATCCGCCTCTTTCCAAGGAAAAACGACGCCAGCCATGGAGGAAGTCGCATCGACGGTAATCACTTTTTCAGTTTGTTTTCTTAATTCAACAAAAAATGAATCTGGTAAAGCGGTTCCGTTTGAAGTTTCATTATGAGTTAAACAAATCACATCACTATCCTGATCTGCAATAATATCAGAGATTTCAGGCAATGCATTTAAATCAAAAAACAAACCGTCGGACGCTGGTTTTATCTTCTGGGTATATTCCATCCATTTCTCTCCAAATGCGCCGTTGTAAACATGAAGACTTTTTGTTTCAACCAGCGATTGCGCGATAATTTCCCAGCATTCCGTAGCCGACGAGCAAAAATAGATTTCATAATCCGCCGGAATTTCCAGTTTCAATTTCATCGTTTCAATCGTCTCTTTGAGCATTTTCATAAATGGCTCACTGCGATGATTGACGCTTAAAATTCCGCTTTTATAAGCATCAGATAAATAATGCTCAATTTCCGGATAAACTTTCGACGGGCCGGGATAAAAGGTAATCATGAGGTTTGATATTTTAACAAACGTAAAGTTTGATTGTATTTCAATTTAAACAAAGGAGGTTCTTCATCATATTAAACAGAGATGATAAAAAATCAATTCTATTTATTTAGATAAAGAACCTTCTTATGTCACCCTTTCAGGGTTTGGATCGTTGATAGTATTCCAATTTTCTATAATACTATCACCCCGTCGGGGTTTTTACATATTGGTAGTAACTAAATTTTCAATAACACTATCACCTCGTCGGGGTTGTTACTACAATATATTATTAGCGTTCAAAATGGAAAATGTCCGCAATTTTATCTCACAAACAAAATCCCGAAGGGATGACATTATTATAGAAAAAATCAATTCAGGCCTGATCAAAACCCTGAAAGGGTGACATAATACTATCGATCAATCTCAAATCGTATCAACAAAATTGAATCGTTAAAAAAGAGATTACATAAACCCTTCCCGAACCATCGCTTTTTCCAATTTTTCACCCAATTGCGCCGATGCTTTCAATAACGGCAAACGCACCTCCGAACTGCAAACACCTTTAATTTCAAGGCATTTTTTAATTCCAACCGGATTTGATTCAATATATAACAAGGTATCAAATTCCAGAAACGCAAGCTGCAAAGCGGCTGCATCTTTGAAATTTCCTTCCAGTGCATGCCATGTCAAATCTGTAAATTCACGTGGAAAAGCATTTGCGATCACAGAAATTACGCCATGCCAGCCAACACTTACCATCGTTGTTACCAGATTATCATCACCCGAAAGCAAAATAAAATCTTTTGGCGCCTTGGCAGCAAGTTCCATGCTTTGTTCGATACTTCCGCCTGCATCTTTAATTCCGATAATATTCGGATGTTCAGCAAGTTTCAGGATCGTTTCGGCTTTCATGTTGATAACCGTACGGCCAGGAACGTTGTAAAGCAAAACCGGAACTGGTGACGCATCAGCAATGGCCGTAAAATGTGCTATAATTCCTTCCTGAGTTGGTTTATTGTAATATGGACAAACAGACAAAATCGCATCCACACCAGTAAGGTCGGTCTTTCGGATCGTTTCCAAAACTGCTCTGGTGTCATTTCCGCCCAAGCCGTACACAATAGGAAGTTCCTTTATGTTATGCTTCTTTGAAAATGCCAGAATTTCGTTTTTTTCCTCTGTCGAGATCGTTGGCGATTCGCCGGTTGTGCCCTGCACGACCAGATAATCCACGCCTCCCTCAGATACGAATTCGATTAACTTTCTTAACCCAGCGTAGTCAATTTCCTGATGCTCATCAAAGGGTGTAATCAGCGCTGCTCCGACTCCTTTGAAACGTTCGTCCAATGGCATTTTTTCTTATATAATTATTGATTTTAAAACACAAAGTTAGTTACCTGACTCAATTTCCTTCATCATTTCTCAATCATTCCTAAAAATTCTTCTTCTGACAAGATCGTAACGCCCAGCTTTCTTGCCTTTTCCAGCTTCGAAGGCCCCATATTATCACCCGCCAAAAGAAAATTTAATTTCCCCGAAACACCGCTCAAAATGCGCCCGGCATTGGATTCAATTTTATGTTTCAGCTCATCACGATCAAAATTTGCAAATACTCCGGAAATCACAAACGTTTTGCCTTCCAGCAGGTTACTTTCCATTTCAACAGGTTTATCATCCGTTGTCATCTGCAAACCTGCTTTTTCAAGACGCTCCATCACCAGTTGGTTTTCGGGAAGAGAAAAATAAGTAACTACGCTTTGGGCAATTCTTCCACCTATTTCAGGTACGTTAACCAAATCTTCATAAGTAGCAGCGCGCAGTGCAGTAATATTTTTGAAATATGCCGCCAGTTTTTCCGCAACCGTAGCGCCGACAAAGCGAATTCCCAAGTCCAAATAGAACATTTTTAAACGGAGCCGATTTTGATAATTCCAGTCCTTTCAGAATATTTTCAACCGTTTTTTCACGGAAACTTATCTTCTTGGATTTCCCGGTTTCCTCGTTGACAATATTTTTTTCAAGACCTAATAATTTTTCATAGGTCAGATCATACAGATCAGCTGGTGTTCTTACCAGTTGCGTATCAAAAAGCAATTCAATTTTTCCTTCACCCAGACTATCAATATTCATTGCTTTACGATGAATAAAATGTTCAATCCGGCCTTTTAATTGAGGCGGACAAGCGCTGTCGTTTGGACAATAATAAGCGACTTCACCTTCATTTCTGGCCAAAAGCGAACCACATTCCGGACAATTCGTTGGAAAAGCAATATGCTCTGTTGTGAATAAACCGCGTTTGCTAACATCAACGCCCGTGATTTTCGGAATAATTTCTCCACTTTTTTCAACAAAAACAGTATCGCCCAATTGAATATCCAGACGTTCCATTTCATTGGCATTATGAAGTGTAGCACGTTTCACATAAGTTCCGGATAAGTGCACGCCTTTTACTTTATTGTAAGGAACAGTACGCTCACTTTCAGCGCACAAATTCGCTACGGGTGTAACATTTCCTGTCCTTCCAACCTGGAAATTAACAGATCTTAAAATGGCTGGTTTGTTCTCAGCCTTATATTTAAATGATATCGCCCAACGCGGACTTTTTGCGGTGAAACCCAGTTCGCGCTGTTGCTCAAAGGAATTTATTTTGATCACAATTCCGTCCGTTGCCAGCGGAAGTGTTGCACGTTTTTCTTCCCATTCATGAATGTAAGCGATCACATCATCGATATTATCTACTTTTCTCCAACCTGGCGAAGTATTGAAACCCCAGGATTTTAGCGCGAGCAAACTTTCTTCATGACTTGCAAAAATCGTTTCATCACTCAGAAATGAGTAAATATAGCAATCCAGTGCACGCCTCGCCGTTTCAGCGGAATCCTGCAATTTGAAAGAACCGGAAGCAGCATTTCTTGGATTTGCATAAAGATTTACACCCAATGCTTCCATATCTTCATTCAATTTCTGAAAGGATTGAAATGGCATAAAACCTTCTCCACGGATTTCAAAAATTGGTGGCACTTTATCCGCTTTTACACGTAAAGGAAGTGATTTAATGGTCTTAACATTATTGGTAATTTCATCTCCACGTGTTCCATCGCCACGTGTCACACCCCGAACCAAAACACCATTTTCGTAGGTAAAACTCAGCGAAATCCCATCAAATTTTAATTCACAAATATATTCGTAAGCTTCTCCATCCAAGCCTTTACGAACACGTTCATCAAAATCACGAAGTTCCTGCTCGTTGTATGTATTGTCAAGCGATAACATCGGATAACGATGATAAACGGCGTTGAAATTTTTGGTAACCGTTCCTCCTACCCGCTGTGTAGGCGAATCGCTGCGTTTGAATTCCGGAAATTCGTTTTCCAGCTTGGCCAGTTCTTTCAATAAAATATCGAAATCATAATCCGAAATCTCGGAAATGCTTTCCTGATAATACTGGAAATTGTAATGGTCAATCTGCTCGATCAGTTCGTTAATGCGTTCTTCCGGATTCATATTATTTGGTGGCTAGCGGCTGGTAATGAATTATTTGATGAAATGTCAATTCAAATGATTTCTCTTCGGGCACAAATTTAGTGTTTATTCTATTTTTTGATGCATTGAAAATATAAGTGTAATTCCGCGTTTTCGTTTGAACTTATATATTTCTTTAAACCGCTATTTTCATGAGTGATAAACAAAAAAGCCTGTTTCAAGATTGGGACTGTGGACAAATTATTAATGGCCAGGAGATTATGTTACCAAGTCCAAAAATTGATCATCAAAAAATCGTGAGAAAAACTGAAAAAGTAATTGAGCGTTTTGTCACAGAGCGAAATCTGGGAGAACTGTTCAGAGCTCCTTTGGATGTTATTTTTGAAGAAAATATCAATCGCGTCCAACCCGATCTGATATTTGTTGGTAAGGACAATACTGACATTATAAAAGACTGGATAATAGGCGTTCCCGATTTATTGGTAGAGGTCGTTTCAACAGAATCTTTCCATCTGGACACAACTGGGAAGAAAAAACTTTATGAAAAATCTGGTGTAAAAGAATATTGGATCGTTCTGGAAGAACAGCAAACCGTAGAAATTTACACATTGAAAAATGAACATTACGAGTTGTTTTTAACTGCTTCCGAAGATCAGTTTATCGAATCAAAAATTTTGGCAGGACTACATTTTCAGGTTAGTTTTTTGTTTGAATAAATTATAAAAAGACTGCGTTTCCTGTCAATTTGGCCATTATTTTCATCTTACAGCAGAAATTCTTTAAATTCGTCCGGATTTATAAATTACTGACTTGTCATTATGGCCCTTATTGCCCCTTCCATACTAGCTGCTGACTTTGCTAATCTGCAACGTGATGTTGAAATGTTGAATACGAGTGAAGCAGATTACATACACGTGGATATTATGGACGGCATGTTTGTTCCAAATATTTCCTTTGGATTTCCCGTTTGCGAAGCAATAAACCGGTATGCTACAAAGCCGTTGGACGTTCATTTAATGATTGAACAACCGGATCGGTATCTTGAAAATTTCAAAAAAGCAGGGGCGTCCATTATTACCGTTCATTATGAAGCTTGTCCGCATTTACATCGTACCGTTCAATTAATCAGAGAGTTAGGTGTATTGCCAAGCGTGGCACTTAATCCGCATACACCAGTCGAAATGTTGTCAGAAATATTGCCGGATCTTTCCCAGGTTTTGATCATGTCGGTCAATCCGGGATTTGGCGGGCAAAAATTTATTGAAAATACTTACCGGAAAATCTACAAGCTGAATTGCATGCGCGAAGAGCTTGGTCTGGATTTTAAAATTGAAGTTGATGGAGGGGTAAACAATGATAATGCACGTTTTCTCGTTGAAAACGGAGCTGATGTTCTGGTGGCCGGAAGTTTTGTTTTCAATTCAACAAATCCACTTGAAACAATCGCTGAATTACGAAAAAACTAATGTCTAACCCATAAATAACCCGCTCTGCATGATTTATTATTTCACAAAAAACAATTTAAGAAGAAGGTTCAACGGTATGTTGGACTTATGATGATCCGCACGTTTTTGGCTGTAAGTTTGCTTTTCAATATCAAAGCAGCAGCCAGTTCAGAGGACAAACCGGCACTTCCGCCACAAACGTATCAGTATCCCTTAAAAGTCAGCGCCGACGGCAAACATCTTACAGATCAGACTGATACGCCGTTTCTGGTTGTCGCTGATGTTGCCTGGCAATTGCTCAGAAAACTTGATTATCCGGAAGCTGTCAATTATCTGGATATTCGAAAAGGGCAGTCGTTTAATACCGTTTTGCTCCACGTTTTACCTTCTTTACCAACCCAGAAAAATTTCCAGAAGATTACGCCTTTTCAAGGTGAAAATGATATTACCAATCCGAATAAGGCTTATTTTGATTATCTGGAAAAAGTAGTTTTGGCCGCGAAAGAACGCAATATGGTCGTTGGACTGGTTATTTCCCGACAAAGCTGGAATGTCATTTTTGAGACACAGGGACAAGAAGCCTGCAAGAATTTTGGAGAATATATTGGTAAACGTTTTTCAAAGTTGAACAACATTTTCTGGATCGTGAGTGAAGACGAAAATCAGAAAGATTTTTTGTCTCAAACCCTGACAGAAAGTTTAAAGAAAACTTCCGAAAACAAATTGGTTGCTTCACTTTCCACCTGTGCACCACCCGATTCCCTGAAAAAAAATCATACGGATCTAAAAGTTTTCGTTCCGGATTCTACCGTTACAGATTCTGAATATGCAGCTTTGGCAACGTGGCAAAAAAACATTGGGAAGTCAATGAAAAGTCCGTTTTTGATCGCCAATTCCGAATTTCCGATCAAGGATCAGTCGGCTTTAATTCGTAAACAGGCGTATGAATCCTTGCTGAATTCTGCCGCCGGATTTTGCCATATGAGTACGATCAAGAATTTCAATCCCACCTGGAAAACGAATATTACCAAAGACGGCGGGGAATATATGAAGTATCTTGTCAAAATACTGAAAGGACTTCCCTGGGATTATCTGGAACCTGCGGCTTCCCTGAAAATGGTTCAGGATACAACGCAAAGCACTGAAATATCAGTTTCTGCACTGACGAACAAGCGTATGGTTATGATGTACATTCCAACTTTCCGCTCGTTTGGAATTGATTTATCTCTGCTTACAGGGGAGGAATTCAGCGCGGTTTGGTATAGTCCGCGTACCGGAAGACGATGGTCCGGCAAGGCATTAAAACGAACGGAACTGGCAACAATTGAGCCCCCGGATCCACAGCCGGAATGGGACTGGATTTTATTGGTAGGGTCAAAAAACTAGACTTAACTACTTTTATCAGGGATGCACGTTAGAGTATTAAACTTTTGTCATTCGCTTTTATTATTATAATATTGACGTCCAAAATTGAATTAGAAAAAATACTATTGAGAAAATAATTGTGCACATCTGTCCGGTACAATTATTTTCTTGATAGAATAGAATGACACAACAAGCAAGTGCACCCCGAATGAGCGTTTTGAGAAGAAATTTGAATTTTTATGTTGCCCTAATTTTTTTGTTAAGCGGAAAATCATTCGCTCAGCAGGTTCTTTGGGCAGATAAAATTCTTGGCTACTCTTCTGAGTACCGGAACAATGATTCTGGTCAGGGTTTTCGCTCCAAACAAATTCTGGACGAACCTAATAAATTGCCTGATTTTGGATATAGCCCATGCGCCTGGCAATCCGCTATGCCTGATGGTCGAAATGAAGAATGGATTAAAGTTGGATTTAAACAACCGATCGCATTAAAGCAGATTGCTATTGCTGAAAATTTTAATCCGGGTGCAGTTACACGCGTTTATGCCTACAATGACTCAGGTAAAGAATTTTTGCTTTATGATGAAAAAGCGGCCCCGCTCACGGTAAAAGGCAGAATGCTTCGTGTTTTCCCAAAACAGGAAAATCTTATAGCAACCTCTGTAAAAGTCATTCTTGATCCGTCAAAAGTGGCTGGTTTTAATCAAATTGATGCCATTGGTATTTCTTCGGGAACTGAACCTATTGAAGCAATTATTAATGTAGCTCCGTCTGCGTTAAAAGATGAGAAAAAGGAAAATCTGGGAAAAGCGGTTAATAGCAAAGGACAGGAAATCAACCCGATAATTTCCGCAGACGGGAGAACACTATATTTCACACGTGCCGATTATGAAGGCAATACCGGCTCTCCCTCCAAACAGGATGCCTGGGTTTCCACATTGGACAAAAACAACAACTGGACGGAAGCAGTGAATCTCGGTCCGCCAGTTAATAATAATGGCGATAACGCGATAATCGGCGTTTCGGCTGACGGTAAAACCATTTATTTGATCAATGTTTATTTGCCAGGTGGCGGCTTGGTTTACGGACTATCGAAATCGTTCTATACCAAAAACGGATGGAGTTTTCCAAAAGAAATCAAAATCCAGAATCTTTACAACGAAAACGAAGCGTCGGAATTTGCTATTTCTCCGCATGGAAATGTTTTGATCATGTCCGTTCAGCGGAAAGATACGGAAGGCAAAAAGGATCTTTACGTGTCTTTTATCAAAGAAGATGAAAGCTGGTCGGAGCCGAAGCATATGGGTTCTGTATTAAATAGTGCCAGTGACGAAAATTCTCCTTTTTTAGGACTGGATAATAAAACATTATATTTCACTTCTTCCGGACGAAGCGGGTATGGTGGCGGCGATGTATTTCTTTCGCATCGTCTGGATGATACCTGGCTGAATTGGTCAAAGCCTGAAAATCTTGGTCCGAATATTAATACAGCCAAACACGATTCCTACTTCAATATTCCTGCTGCCGGGGATTATGGATATTTCAGCTCCGCGGATAATACTTTGGGCAGAGAAGATATTTTCAGGATCAGACTTACTCCTTCAATAAAACCAGATCCGGTTGCAACGGTGACAGGTTCTGTTTTTGAATTTGAAACAACAACTCCTGTCAAAGCTGAAATAACTGCGAAAATTATTAAAACCGGCGAAACATTTAGCAAAACTACTTATGAAGGCGAAACCGGAGAATTCAAACTGATTTTACCTTTAAAAGAAGCTTACGTCATTACCGCAAGCCAGAAAGATTATTTTTCTACAACAGAAGATATTGATCTGGTTGATGAAACTGGTTTCAGAACTATTCGCAAAAATCTCTATCTGCAACCAGTAAAACCGGGACAACAGATCAGGCTTGCTAATAATATGTTTACCCAAAGCAGCGCGAATATTACGGCAACTTCCTTTCAGGAGTTGGATCGCGTAATAGGTATTATGAATGAATATCCGGAAATGGAAATTTTGCTTGAAGGGCATACGGATAATCAGGGTGATGTAAAGAAAAACGTAAAACTTTCGGAAGACAGGGTTTTGGAAGTTAAAAAATATCTGGTAACCAAAGGGATAGGCGGTTCAAGAATTCAAACAAAGGCATGGGGACCGGCAAAACCAATTGCCAGCAATGCCACAGAAGCGACTCGCCAGAAAAATCGCCGTGTTGAGTTTACAATCCTAAAAATGTAAAAGTGCCTAATCATAGGAAATTTCCTTAATTTCGCGGCTTTAACTTCCGACAATCAAACATGGTGCACACATACAAGAAGGAAAGTTTACAAACCTGGATCACACTTGCCGTTATTCTCATTATCGGTATAGCGCTCAGACTTTATCATCTGGATTCTTACAGTATCTTTTTTGATGAAAAAAGTACCATGGTTGTAAGTCAGGGAATTGTATTGGAAGGTGCGAATCAGAAGGAAGTTTTTTCAACAAGAAAAGTTATCACATTCCTGAATTCTGGAAAACTCCGCCACTAAGTTATCAGCCACCGCAAGTTCTACGCTCTTTTACTTATAACGAAACATTTTCATCCACGTGCCTTCACGCCTGCTGATTTCTGGGCACCAAAATCTCTTGCAGATTATTACGAGGCGATGACCCGAAGCGATATCGGAAACAGCTCATTTTACTATCTGCTGCTGCATTTCTGGATGGAGATTTTCGGAATTTCCGATTTTTCAGCCAGACTATTTTCAGTGGTTTTCAGTGTGTTGATCATTGGGTCTTACTTATCTTTTTGCAAAACGTTTTTTCTCAATAAATACCGGATTAATTGCCGCTGGAATTGTTGCTATAGAACCCTTTTTTATTGCGTATAGTCATCAGGCCAGAAATTATTCGCTAACCTTTTTCCTGACCTTACTTGTCCACTTATTTCTTTTTACAAATTATTGAAAGTAGTCAAAGGACAATAAAAACAGTATCTGGCTTTATATCGGCTATATTCTTGCAGCCGGACTTAGGACTTCTCTCTCATTTCCTGACTATTGCGGTATTATTAGTCCACGGACTTTATGCGCTTTTCTATTTGAGATCGGTTAGCGGTTGGATAAAAATGGCCATTTCCGCTGTTGCAGCCTTATCCGGCGTTACCTGGTGGCTGTTTTACGGGGGCGGAAAATATACTTTTTATACGCTGAATTATCAGGCTGATCTTTACAGAAGAATGGCGGAAACAAAACCTGGAAATAATCCATTTGGCGTTTTTCCGGCAACCTTTGGAAATGTCTACAACAAAGTCGTTACCAATGTTTTCAGATCTGGTTATTTTCACAAACGGAATGGCAGAAACGCTTGTTGGGAAACGAAATGTCATTGTTTCTGTTCTGGTAGGAGTTTTACTGATTGTCTGGTATCGCTTAAAAGACAGAATTAAAGTTCATGAATTTATTGTTCCGCGTATTCCCTACGTTATAGTTCTGTTGAGCGCGCTTGTTTATACGAGCAACAAAATTCAGTTTTGCGTTCTTTCAGTTGTGATTTTTGCTTTGTCATTTCTATATGATATTTATAAAGATGCCGATAAGCTGCAACGCCAGAAGAATGGTAATGCTTTATATGATGGCATTGATTCCAACTTTATTCCTGATCGTAATGGCTTTTAAAGGCGGGCATACCAGTGGAATACAGCAGCGTTATTCTGGATTTTCATTTCCTTATGTAATTATCCTGATCAGTTTGCTGCTTCAATATGTTTCGGAACATCAGAGCAGAATTCAAATATCTGATCTTCGTCTTCCTTGCGATTCAATTCTATTTTGTGGGACAACGATTGAAGGAATTTTATGACGATCGCTCTGTAAAATATGGATTATTTGCCGAACCGCGCGTTGCCAAATCCTTATGAAAAAGCTGCTCACAAAATTCAGGAAGTATATCAGAAAGGCGATACGATTTTATATCCGGCTTTCAAGCTTGCAAATTTTATCGGAAATGGATCGCACCTTTCTGCCCTATTCAATCCAGGATGCACAGCTTACGAATTTATACCTTCCAAAAAGTTTAAATTATATTCAGTCGATGGATACAACTCAGGTTGACAGAATATTAATTAAAAGAAATATTCAAAAAGATACGCTGGAAATCATCAACTTAAAGGGTATTCGATACGGATCAGAATAACAGAAGTGACTTCTCCGGGCGAAACCGTCAAATAAGATTTTGTATATTGCGCACATAATAATACAATTTTGCTCGTTACTTTGTATTTGATTTCATCGCAAACATCGACATTCAAACTGCCATGACAGTAAATGAAATAATAAATGAACCAAGGCAAATCAGCGGTGAATTACGGCTGAAAATCCTTGGACTTTATCATCAGGCAAACGCCGGACATATCGGCTGCTCATTAAGCTGCATTGATCTGATGATCGCCATTCTGTTTTTAAATAAATCCGAAGAAGATACTTTTATTTTATCAAAAGGACACGCAGCCGCAGCGCTTTATGCCTGTCTGAATGTACTTGGAGAAATTTCTGATGAAGAACTTTCTACCTTTTATCAGGACGGAACAACGCTTCCGCCCACCCTGCTCCGCGCCAATATAAAGGAATTCCTTTTGCTACCGGTTCACTTGGTCACGGCTTGCCGATTGCTACCGGAATTGCCCATGCAGCCAAGGTGAGTGATGAAGAAAGTTATGCTTTTGCATTGCTTTCTGATGGCGAAACGAACGAAGGAACAACCTGGGAAGCGGCACATTATGCCATTGCAAATCAGCTTGATAACCTTTTCATGTTTGTTGATAAAAACGGAATCCAGGGTTTCGGTTTTACTGATAAAGTGTTAGGAGAAACTGCCGCACCGGAAAAATGGCGTGCGATCGGATTTGAAACGGTTGAAGTTGATGGTCACGATATTTATGCCATTCATCAGGTAATACAAGAATTAAAAACCCATAAAAACGGACTTCCAAAAGCTATTATCGCCAATACGGTAAAAGGAAAAGGAGTTTCCTACATGGAAAATAAAATGGAATGGCACTATCTGCCGATGAGTGAAGAACAATATCGACAGGCCAGTCTGGAAGTAACGGAACGCTATATTAATGAACTTACCAATGCTTGATTCTTTACCGCATTACCGCGATAAAATAGAACAACTTAAAGGACCGATTTTCGTATTTGGAGCCAGTGGTTTTATCGGTGCAAATCTTTTTAACGATATCTTCAAAATCAGAAAAGATTGTTACGCACTTACACACGACGCTACCAAGGCCTGGCGGTTAAAATTATTAAATGTTCCGTTTGAAAATATTATTCACTGCGATATCCTTTCGGACAATTCTGTTCGTGAAGTTTTTGAAAAATATAAACCGCAAACGCTTTTCAATCTGGCGGCTTATGGTGCTTACAGCAAACAAAGCAGCGTAAATCTTACCTACGAAACGAATGTAATCGGTACCGCAAATATTCTGCAAAATTGTTCCAAAGAAACAGTTTATATACACGCAGGAAGCAGTTCTGAATACGGTTTTAATTGTACGGCACCAAAGGAAACGGATCGTGTTGAACCGAATAGCCATTATGCAGTTTCCAAAGTTTCTGCGGCTTATTTGCTGGAATATTATGCAAAAGTTCTGGATTTAAAAACCCTGAATCTTCGTCTTTATTCGATTTATGGTTATTGGGAAGAGCCGGACAGACTTATTCCAAAACTTGTGGAAAGTGTTAGAAAAGGCGAACTTCCTTCGCTGGTTTCACCGGATATCAGTCGTGATTTTGTTTTTATTGAAGATTGTGTCGAAGCATTTCTGGATGCTGCGCTTAAAATAACCAGTGCAACTGCCGGAAGATCTTATAATATCGCGACTGGTAGAAAAACCACGATTGGTGATCTTGTTGAAACTTCCCGTAAAACTTTTGGTATTGCACAAGAACCGAAATGGGGAAGTATGTCAAACCGGAAATGGGATTTGGCAGAATGGTATGGTGATCCTGATGCTTTTGAAACCGATTTTGGCTGGAAAGCAAAAACTTCTCTGGAAGACGGATTGGCAAAAACCAAAAACTGGCAGGATGCATCTAAAATATGAAGATTCGATTCTTCCGGCTTTCCTGAACCCGAAATTAAACCCGGTCATTACTGCGATTATCGCTTGTTATAAAGATGCACAGGCGATTCCGTTCATGTATGAAAGAATCGTAAAAACCTGTAATGACTTAAAAGTACGCTATGAAATCATTTTTGTAAATGACAATTCACCTGACAATCAGGAAGAAGTGATTAACAAAATTTGTGATAAAGATCCGAATGTGATTGGCATCAGTCATTCCCGAAATTTCGGTTCACAGTCTGCTTTTTTGAGTGGAATGGAGATCGCAACGGGTGATTGTGTCGTTTTAATGGATGGCGATTTACAGGATCCGCCGGAAATTATTCCTGCATTTTATGAAAAATGGATGGAAGGATATGATGTTGTTTACGGTGTCCGTGTGCAGCGTGAAATGAAACCGCATATTCACTTTTTCTACAAAACATTTTATAAAATATTCCAGGGTCTGAGTTATATCCCAATTCCGCGTGACGCCGGTGATTTTTCCATGATCGACAGAAAAGTGGTGAAAGAACTGGTTGATTTACCTGAAACAGAACAATTCCTTCGCGGATTGCGTGCCTGGGTTGGTTTCAAACAAACGGGAGTTCCTTATGTGAGACCGGAACGAATGTTTGGAGTCTCAACAAATAACTGGACAAAAAATATCTGGTGGGCGAAAAAAGCGATTTTCTCGTTCAGTTTTGCACCATTGGAATTGATGAGTTATGCAGGATTTACGTTGACAGGTTTATCCATTTTAGGAATTATCTGGCAAATTCTGGCGAAACTATTTTTCTTCCCGGAAACACCGCAAGGAATTAGTACGGTTATTGTACTGATCGTATTCTTTGGCGGATTGACCATTCTGGGGATTTCGTTTTTGGGAGAATACATCACCAAGATTTTCGAAGAGACAAAAAAACGGCCAAAATATATTCGTACGCGTATCAGACGAGGTTCAAAATCGTATAAAACAGCGGACGAAATCAGGACATTGGTTAAACAGTTAAGAAAATGAGAAAAGAATTTGCAGCCACCATGTTACAACTGGCAAAGGAAGACGATTCTATCGTTTTCATCACCGGTGATCTTGGATATGCCGCACTGGAAACTTTACAGGGCAAGCTGGGAAAAAGATTTATAAACGCAGGTGTTGCCGAACAAAATATGGTCGGTGTGGCAGCTGGTTTTGCACATAAAGGATATAAAGTTTTTTGTTACAGCATCGCTCCTTTCATCGTTTATCGTTGTCTGGAACAATTCCGTAATGATGTTTGCTTCCATAATCTTCCGGTTTTTCTGGTTGGAAATGGCGGTGGATATGGTTATGGAATTATGGGCAGCAGCCATCACACGTTTGGAAGATATCGCCTGTTTGAGTGGTCTACAAAATGCAAATGTCTGGGTACCAGCTTTTGCTGATGAAGTAGAGCCTGTTATCCGACAAATCGTTTCTGACTCCCGCCCTGCTTATCTGCGTTTGGGTTTTGGGCAAAATGCACCTGAAAATTCTTATTCTTCCGGTTCGTTTAAAGTAATTCATCAGGGAGATTCTGCCGAAATTACAATTTTTGCGCTTGGCCCGATTGCTAATAATGTAATGACTGCACTTGGATCAATCAGGAGAACTTGCTTCAAAAGTAAATGTGATTAACGCATTACATTTTCCCTTGGAACTTACGAATGAAATTGTCCAACTTATCGAAAAAGCACCCGCAATTCTTGTAGCCGAAGAACATGTCAGGACGGGTGGACTAGCGCAGCAACTTTCTGTTCAGCTTTTGGAAAGAGGCGTTAAGATGAATTCATTCAAAAGTTTGAAAGCAGAAGGATATCCAAACCGGTTATACGGAAGCCAGGCCTATCACCAGAAACTTTCCGAACTGGATCCTGCTTCTCTGACGGCGCATATTCATCAATTAATAATACCTGCATGAGTAAGGGGGCTTTAACGCTGCTGGTAAGCCTGATCATTTTTATTCCCATAGGAGTTTATTTTTATGTGTGGGATTACTATGCCATCAACATTCCAAAATGGGATGACCATGCGTTAAAAGCATTTATTGTTGAATATGCACATGCCGGAACATGGCAGGGAAAATTAAAAGCGATTTTCAAACAGCATAATGAACACCGGATCGCACTAGACCGTTTTTTTGCCTGGCTGGATTTTTCAACTTTTGGCAAGTTGAATTACAGACATCTGATGCTAATTGGAAATCTGTTATTGCTGTGTGTCATTCCTCTTTGGTATGTACTTCTAAAAAATAACAAAAAGCCTCTATTTGCGCTTGTACCCATTTCTTTCATCTGGCTTACGCTTGCCTTTTGGGAAAATATGTACTGGGGAATGGCTGCAATTCAGAACTTTGGCGTTATTACTTTGCTGCTCTGGACGCTTTATTTATGTGTTCATCCCAAGCCATTTTTATTCTTTCTATCCTTAATTCTGGCGCTTTTAACCATTTCGACCAGTGGAAATGGTTTACTGATTTTCCCGGTTGGTGCTGTAATGCTTTTCCTTTCCGGCGATCGCAAAAGATTAACTGCCTGGTGTGTTTTAAGTTTGGGAGGAATTCTGGCTTATTTCTGGACCTATACCAAACCGGAATCGAATCCTGCATCGAAAGCTTCACTTTTCCAATTGGCAAAAGGATACATGGCTTTTCTGGGCTCTTTCGCTGAATCAATTCCTGTAAAAGATCATTTCGGAGCCTGTGTTTTCATGGGCATATTTTTGTTTCTCGTTGCAATTTCCATTGCTTCGGCAATTCTTTTCAGGATTTCAACAAAAAAATATACTGTCAAATTTGAAAAAATTACGGACTTATTTTGCCTTGGAACAATCCTTTTTATTCTGGGAACTGCGGTAATCGTCGTATATAGTCGGGCAGGATTTGGCTTGGAGGGATTAATTACCAGTCGCTACAAAATATATTCCGTATTGCTTTTAATGGTTGCTTATTTATATGTGGTCATTCCGATACGCGGCAGTTTTTTATCACCTTATATTACTGCAATCGTTTTTCTGGCGGTCATATTTAATATTTTCAGCTACCATTATCATTTGGTTGATGCGTTATAATCTGCGCAAAGATCTGACGACAAGTCAGTTTAACTGGACTTATACAAATAAAGATTTAAAGGCTCCGGCAGATACTTCTTTTGCAGCTAACATTGTTGAAAAAACACCGATATTCTACGAAAAATGGCTGCCATTAATTGCCATTTCGGACAGACAGGGATATGCCGGAAGTTCACGTGCGCTTACAGAATTGTATGCAGGAACCTCTTTTGAAAAAACACCAAAATCTTTGCTGGTGAAAAATACTGGCTTTACCAGCCAGCGCCTTCAGGATAGCGGGATTTATGTTTTGCTTAGTTCAGACAAACGGTTTTATGTTTTTCCAACGCATAGGACACGCAACAACAACCGCAAAGAATTGTTTTTAAAACAATATTATTTCGCCCCAGGATTTCATGCCGATATTCCTTTTTCTTCATTGGATAAAGGGAATTATAAAGTGGCAATTATTCGTCAGCAAGGTGATGAGACAGGTATTTTGTTCAAAAACGACAAGATTTCTGTGGACAACGTAACACAAGATAAAGTAAAAGTAAACTGGTAAATATGCACGCAACTGCAAAGGGACATATTATTCAACTGGACGGAATCCGCTTTATAGCAGTTGCCCTCGTACTTATTGACCATTTTTTTTCAGCAGTAAATATTATCCCTTACGGGAAATTGGGAGTAACTATTTTCTTTGTTTTAAGCGGCTTTTCTGATTTCAAGAATTCTGCTTAAAAGCAAAGAACACTACGTAACCGAGCCGGATGGTTTTAAGAAATATATTCGTAAATTTTTGATCAGAAGAACAATCCGGATTTTCCCGATCTATTATCTTCTGCTTGCAATATCTATTTATCCTGAATGTTCCGCCAGTTCGTGAGAAATTTGCCTGGCTGGCTCTTTATGGCACCAACATTTACATCGGAATTTACCAAACCTGGCTTGGGTCATGTGATCATTTGTGGTCACTTGCCGTCGAAGAGCAGGTTTATTTGTTCTTTCCGTTTCTGATATTTTTTGTATCGAAAAAAAACCTGATTCCCTGGCTTGCCGTTATGGGCGTGGTCGGTGTTTTACTTCGTTTCTATTTTTATTTTTCAGGAAAAGATTGGAGTGTCTCCTATGTTACGATGCCAGCCTGTCTGGATTCTTTTGCTCTGGGCGGATTAATGGCCTGGTTACAGCTTTACAAAAAAGATATTTTCCTAAAACTTTTTGATAAAACCTGGCCCGTTTTACTAGGTCTTTTGGGTTGGATTTTAATGCAATACTGGAACAAAAGTTTCGGAGAAATACATAATATTGTTGATGTTGTTTTCGATCGTCTGGTTTCGTCTATTTTCAGCTTTTTCCTGATTGGACGTGCCGTTACCGGATATGGTGGCGTTATGAAATACTTCCTCGAAAATCCTGTCAGCGTTTATCTTGGCAAAATAAGTTATGGTATTTACCTGTATCACAATTTTATCTATAACCATTATCACAGCGGTCCGAATCATCCGACAGTACAGATTAATTCATAAAATTTACCAGCATTTTCCTGCCCTGGAAGGTAATCTGACTTTTGAAGCTTGTCTGTTTTCTTTGCTAACCGATTATTGTTGCATCGATATCCTGGTATTTCTTCGAAAAACCAATTAATTCGCTGAAAGATCGTTACGCTTAGTCAATAAAAAATATCCAATTTTCGGATACAGGCTTTTTTCCTTAATTTTGCATCAACATACCAAATAATTTTCTGCATGACGTTCCTTCTTAGTATAGTAATGCCGGCATACAATGAACAAGATTGTATCGAAAAAGTAGTACACAACTGGACAAGTTTCCTGAAAAATAAATTTCCAAACGACAATACCACACTGATCGTCATCAATGACGGTTCTAAGGATAATACAAAAGTACTATTGGACAAACTTGAAAAAGAAGTAACCAATCTTACGGTTGTAAACCAGAAAAATGGTGGTCACGGTAATGCTGTTGTAAATGGTTATCGTAAAGCGTTGGAATTAAATTCTCAATATGTTTTCCAGACAGACAGTGATGACCAGTTTGTTTCCGATGATTTTGACAAGCTTTGGGAGAAAAGACATCAGTCTGAATTTATTTTGGGTTACCGCGAAGTGCGTCACGATGCCGGTGTTCGTTTGTTCATCACCAAGTTCCTGAGAAGCACAATTTCCTTCGTTTACGGTACTTACATTCTGGACAGCAACATTCCTTTCCGTTTGATAAAAGGTACGTTCCTTCAAAAATTGATGAACCAGCTTCCTAATCCTGAACCTTTTGCTCCGAATATTTTCCTTTCGGTAATGGCAAAAAAATCAGGTCAGGAATTATTTGATATTCCAATTACACATAAAGACCGCGAAACCGGAGAAGTTTCCATCGTAAAATGGAATCTTTGGAAAGTTTGTATCCGCAGCTTTAAAGAATTGCTACGCTTCCGTCTGGAACTGAACCAGCACGTGAAAGCGATCCGTGCTTAATAAAAGAGAAACAGCTCATACTGAGTATTTTTATATTTAAAAATAACACAGTTTCCTGTAAGTTTTTTGCCTGAAACTGCTTACTCAATAAGCCCGTGTCGAAAAAACGAATCATTACTATCCTGCTGGCCATCATTCTGGTTCCGGCAGGATATTTTCTATACAAATCATTTCGCGGTTCGTCGGCGGCCTGGAAATATATTCCGTCCAATGCGGTTGTTGTCATCACCAGCGAGCATTTACAGGATTCGGTTTACGAAGCCACGGATGCAAATCTTGATCTGAAAAGACTTCCTTTACTGGACATTGCCAGCGATAATCTGTCGCTGCTTAACCTCTTGTCGCCGGATCAGAAAAAACTAAATACTTTTCTAAAAGGAAAGGACATTTCCTATTCCTACCATCCCCGGACCAATACGGAATGGGGTGTGATCATGTACATTCCTGTTGAAGGAGAAAAGGATTCGAAATGGCTTGAAAACCCGCATCACGACAATATCCGGGTGATGCATCATACGTTTCAGGACAACAGGATCACGGATATTAATGACACACATTCACGGCCATTATTCTCATATGTTATTAAAGATAACTTTCTGATTTTAAGTTATTATGGTGATCTGATTGAAGATGTTGTCCGTACTTCCTCGCTGCATATTCCAAGTTCAAACTTAAAATCCACGTTTTCAAAAAGTGATGATTCCAATTATGGAACCAGTTTGTATCTGAAGAATGAAGCGTGGAAATCGGTTATTCCGACAAATAATCAGAGCAGTAACTTTGCAGAATTTGCCAAAAGCTTTCCTAATTACCAGGATTTCCATATTGAAAAAGCCGAAGGTGATAATAAACTTCAGATGATTTCCACCGGTACCGATTCACCGGATTATTACATTACGAATTGGCTGAAAAACAGTACCGGATCGCCTTTTAAAGGTCACAAACATATCTCACAGCAAACTTCCTATTTTTATAGATTTGGTGTAAAAGACAAAGCTGATTTTCAGAAACAGTTTTTGAAATGGCATAAAAAGCTAAAATCCGATGCCTGGGAAAAACTTGTTTACCACATTGGAAAGGAAAGTAATTTGCTTCTGGACAATCTGGGTTCAGAACTTATTCTTTGTCAGCTTGAAGAAAATAACAGCATTAGTGACGGTAAAATCATGCTTGCAGAATTTTCAAACTATGATAAATTAAGACCGGTTCTTAAAAAACTGGCCAGACTTTCCACACCTGAATCCAATGTTTCTACGGATCAGTTTCAGGGTTATGATATTTATTCCGTAGCCATTCCGGAATTGCCGGCAGGACTTTACGGCCCTATGTTTTCTGGATTTCCGCGCACTTACATTACCTATGTTGCGCCTTATCTGGTGATGAGCAACAATTCTCAGGTACTGCAAAATTATATTGTTGATTATGAAAATCAGCTTACCTGGAAACAATCGGCTGAATATGATAGTGTATTAACCAAGAAGTAAATCAGATGCACAGCTTTCGCTGGTCGTTAATTTAAGAAAAGCACAATCGCGTGGTGAAGGTTCTGATACAAAATCATATACGGATCTGACTTCCAAAATTGAATCTGTCATTTTGCAATGTCGTTATGATGGCGGTGATGCTTATCCTGAAATTACACTTGAATCCAAAGAAAAGACAAACAGCAAATAAAGTGTTGAACCGTACTTTCCTGAATATTGACATTGAATGGCCGGTTTTGTATGATTCATCTTTAACGGCTTTACAAAATCCGATTGACGGCAGCTCGGAACTTTTGCTTACAGACAAAGACAATAATCTGCTCCGGGTTAATAATTTGAAAACCGGAAAAACGGAGACTGATAACAAAACTAAATGGCCCGATTGTCACATCAGCCTATAAAGTTGATTTCCTGAATATTGGCCGCCAGCAACGGATATTTGCTACATCCAGTGCGGTTTATGCCATTGATGAAGATGATTCGACGCACGTAATTACCAGTTTTTCCAAAGCTTTACCATCGGCAGCCAGAATTACGGCACTGAATATGATTGATGGCGGAGAAGATGGCAGTAACCGGTTTATTGTTACAGATGCCTATGGAGAGCTTTATATTTGGGAAAGTGTTACAAAAGCGATCCGAAAACTGAACCGTTCTACACATTTTGATAATATTCAGGGACCGATTGTAGCACTCAACCAGATTGGAAACCGGAATTATATTGTAACCCAGAAAAACGGTAAAATTTATCTTTTAAAAACAACGGGAGCTGTAAAGGACGGATTCCCTGCGGATATTCTGGCCCGAACAGAAAGTCCGTTTACCTGGACCCAAAATCCTGCAACAGGCCAGTCGGAGCTTGTCGGGATAAGTGTTTATGGTGCATTGACACGCATCAGTATGGATGGAAAAATAACTTCGCAAACGCAGTTATTACGTCCGGAACCATCCTGTCAGTTTAAAACTTTGTTTGACAGAAATTCTCTGGACTGGATTCTGGTCAGGACTTCTACTAATAAAGCCGCATTCCTGACCAAAGAAGGAAAAGAGCTTTTTGAGATCAAAAATCTGTTACCAAATTCCAATATTCAGTATCATTTCTTTGGCGTAGACAATCGTTTTATCACGATCCGGTCAGGAAATTATACGACAATATTTGATATGACAGGAAAACGTTTGGGCGACAAACCGATTCCGTCCGAAATGAAAGTACAGTTAACTTATCTTCCATCCTATTACAAATTACTGATTTTCAGTCGATCTGAAAAGAAAGTACAGGTTTGGTCGATTAAGTTGCGTTAATTATGAAATCTTTGAAATACATATTTTTAATACTTTTTTCCTTTGTCTGGCTTGTTGGATTAAGTCCGGCATTAAAGACAAAACTGGATGAATGGAAGTTGACCGAAGACGGTTATCGTTTTGGTGATTTGTATCGTTTATCCAATTTACCTCAATTTAAAGATCCGGTTAAAAAGTGCCCAAAACAGATTTTTGTTGAGAAAAATAATGGCTCAAAAAAAATTCACCTGTATATAATTGGTGACAGTTTTACCGAAAAGGAAAGAATTGAAAAAGAAGATTTTGCGGTAGATCAATATCAATATGTGCATTGGGATAATATTCTGCATTTGAAAACAGATACTTCCGCAATCAATATTCTTTTGCTGGAAAGTGTGGAAAGGCATTTTCGGGAAAAGATGGTTTCGCCCGTTCATAATCTGGTTCCTGATTCTGAAACCTATGTTTTAAAAGGTCCGGAACCTTCTTTTATGAATAAGCTGGATCTGGCATTTTCATCAGATGGCACGGAAGGAAGACTGGATGCAGTTTTTTTTCAAAATGATATTTTGTTAAAACTGAAAGAAATGAAAGCGGCATTTACTTATCAATTTTTTTCACAGAGCAGATAAAAAAGTAACGTTGGTCAATAATGACAAAAATGTAGTTTACTACCTTGATACCGACACACCTGCCATCACTTCTTCGTTTACAGACACTTGAAGATTCTGAAGTTGATTCCATTGTCACAATATTTCAAAAAGTAAAATATTGGCTCAGAAACTAGGTTTTGATCATGTCATTTTATCTGTTATTCCAAATAAAGTATCCGTGTCTAATGCCGGAATATGGCAATTATAACAATCTGATCAGCAGAGTTTATTCCACATCCAAAACTTGATATTCCTTACATCGATGTGCTTCCGGATTTTAGAAAAATGAAGGAAAAAGCATATCTCAAAGGAGATTCTCACTGGACTTGCCAGGCGCAGGATATCTGGCTTACACAAAACGAATACGCTTGATAAAAAAGGTAACACAGGAAAATATTTAATTCCTGTAGTTACCTTTTTTAAATCATCGCATCTTCAACATTCTCAATTTTTCCGGTCAGTTTTCCAACTGTAAGACCTTGTACGATAATTGAAAAGAGCACAACGAAATAAGTAATCGCCAGAAGCAGATTCTTGTTCAGATCATTATCAATCGACAACGCCAGCGCAATAGAAACACCACCGCGCAAACCTCCCCAAACCAGAATAATAATCGATTGTTTTCCAAATCGCTTTTGGAAAGGAATAATCCTGACCGGAATATAAATTGAAATAAAACGTGCAAATAAGACAACAGCAATCGTAATCATTCCAATCCAGATATATTGTCTCAGATCCGGAATCAGCAATAATTCGAAATCCGATGATCAGGAATAAAAGTGCATTCAGGATTTCATCGATCAGCTCCCAGAATTTGTCGAGATAATCCTGCTCAGTTGCCGTAATATTTCCAAGATTTTTCCCATAATTACCGATCATCAATCCTGCCGCAACCATCGCAAGCGGGCCAGACATATGCATTGCCTCTGCCGCCAAATGTCCGCCCATAACAATCGCGAGCGTGATGAGCACGTGCACATTATAGCCATCCACTTTATTATTGGCATGAGAACCAATAAAACCCAGCACCACGCCTAACAATATTCCTCCCAGTGCTTCTTTTGCCAAAAGCGTTGATATGCCAACAAACGAAGTATTAACTTCCTCGCCTCTTGCCAGAGCAAGCATGATAATAAAAACCACAACGGCCATTCCATCATTAAAAAGTGATTCTCCGGCAATTTTTGTTTCAAGGGATTTTGGCACACCAGCCTGTTTCAAAATTCCAAGAACAGCAATCGGATCCGTTGGTGAAATAAGTGCACCAAAAACAAGACACTGAATAAACGGAATTCCCAGCCCAAGCCAGGGCAGGATTTCATACATCATAAAACCGATTACAAAAGTGGAAATCACCACACTTACCGTCGAGAAAACCATAACAGGAATGCGCTGCTCTTTTAAATCTTCCAAATGGATATGAATAGCACCGGCAAAAAGCAAAAAATTAAGCATCGCCCCCATCAAAATCTCAGTCAGATCGATGCTTTGCAGCAGCGTTGTGATCCTGTCGAATGTGTGTGGAAATATATTATCGGTAGCTAGTAAACCCAGAGAAACCAGAAGCGCAATGACCATTACACCGATAGAAGCAGGCAATTTCAGGAAACGTGCATTGATATAAGCAAAGACAGCAGATATGACAATTAGATACAGAAAACGAATAGTATAACTCCATGAAAATATTTTTTAGACTGGCTAAAATAAAAAATTAATAGCAGCCATAAAAATTTTGCCGGGCTTAAAACCAAACTCTAAGTGTATTCTAATAATTGGAAAAAGTCAAATCATACATGGTTTTGGACTAATTATTTTGCAGAAAAATTACCACTAAATAGTTACAGACTACACTTTAGCAACATAAATTAATATATTTACTCACATTCAACATCAACTATGATCACACTTCATTCTTTATTCCTGCAACCGGCAAATAATTGTCAGAAGTATCATTTTTGCCGTTTTGATCCTTTATTGTTTTGCTCCGGTAACGCACAAACTTCAATTTTGAAACCCGGTTTTGACAAGCAGGAATACATTGAACTGATGAAAATGCACGCGCAGACTTTATGATACGACCAAAAATAAAATCCCTTATCCCGTACATTTCAAATCCGTTTACAATTCTCCAATCTGTCGGGATGGATAATCGCTGGGATTTATGGGTAAGTAAAAAGATCTGCCGGTTGCCGTTATTAATCTGAGAGGAACAACAAAAAATCCGGTGAGCTGGCTGCAAAACTTTTATGCAGCAATGGTGCCGGCGCAGGGAGAACTTAAACTTTCAAACGATTTTACATTCAAATATCATCTGGCAGAAAATCCCCGGGCGGCGGTGCATGTCGGCTGGCTGATCGGCGTGGCCTATCTTGCCAAAGATATTCTTCCAAAAATCGATTCATGTTACAAAAAAGGCATTAAGGAATTCATCATTATGGGTCACAGCCAGGGAGGTGCGCTGACTTTATCTGATGACTTCACATTTGTACAGTCTTCAAAAGCAAGGATATTTTGCCAAAAGATATTCGTTTTAAAACCTATTGCAGTGCGGCACCAAAAGTTGGCAATATATATTATGCGTATGAATATGAAAATCTGATCGACGGTGGCTGGGGAGTAAATATAGTTAATGGTGCAGACTGGGTTCCGCAAACACCATTTTCTGTGCAAAATTTATCCGATTTTAATGAAACGAATCCATTCAGAGATATTGATGGTGTACTTAAAAAGCAGAAATTTTTTACAAGAATTGCACTTCGTCATGCTTACAAACAGCTGAAAAAACCAAGTGAAAAGGCACAGCGGCATTATCAGAAATATCTGGGGAATTATGTTTCAAAAATGGTTAAGAAAACATTACCCGAATTTCAACCGCCGGTTTATGTGAAAACATGCTGATTATGTGCGAATTGGACCGACGATCACTTTGCTTGGTGGTGATGACTATTACAAATTGTTTCCGGATTCCAAAACAGACGTTTTTGCACATCATCTTTTAGAACCTTATTTGTATCTGATCGATCAATATAAACATTAGATTTGCGCATAAATTAATAATAATGGCAAAGATTAAAAGCACAAAATCGTCAGCAAAAACCAAATTTTCCGGTGTTGACAAAATGTTAGATACCGCAGGCTGGTTTGGTTTAATCGCCCTGGGTTTGATAACTGTCTTCACTTATTTCCGAAGTCCGGATATCATTCCACTTCATTTTAATGTAGTCGGGCACGCAGATGGCTTTGGAAAAAAGATTATGATTTTTGCAGTATTCGCGATTGCAGCGGCCATTTTCATGTGTATTACCTTGTCAATCAAATTCGTTTTTAATCCTTCAAAAGCAACATTAGTTCCAAATAAAAATTTCGATTTGGCTATCAGGACAATCCGCTTCATTCGGCTGGTTGCTATGATTGGATTTATCTATATTCTGGTTGTTACTAATCTGGTTGTTGACGGACATGTGAAAGGTTTGGGTTCTTTATTTCTGCCAATTGTCATGGTTTCCCTGTTATTTCCTATTGCTTTCTATTTCAAAAGAACATTATCTCCAAGAAATAAAAGATAAACTGAACAGCTGGCACAGTTTTCCTTACTTCCTATTTGGGATTACCTAATCTCGGATCTGACGTCTAATACTGTCGGGATTAAATGTTGCATCAAATCAAAATTCAATAAATAGATTTATGGAAAGCAAGAATAAATTTGCGGTCGAAATTTTGTCCTTTACAACGATAAAAGAAATTCCGGGTTCATGGAATAATAGTGATTACAAAGCTTTGCTGGTGAAAATGGATTATGAAAATCCGGATGAGATCAGCGAAGCAGAATTGAAAGAAATGTGTTTCATGTCGATCACCGACTACGAACCTGCCGAAGCAGCAAAACTGGTTTTGGAATATTTGATTGAAGATGAACTGACGGATGGACAAATAGAAAATCTTTCGCATCAGATGCTGACTGAAAAATTATGGGAAGAAAATCCAAAACTGGATTTGCATGTCAGTTTTTTCAAAGCCACACAACTTTTGTATGATGCATATAACGGTAAATTCCCAAGAACAGAAGCGGTTCAGTTTCAATTAAAACTTACCGGCGAAAATCCTGAAAGTTTGTCAATTTTCGAAGAAAATCCGGAAGCTCCGATTGTACGAATTCTGGCCCAGGGAATGTCAGATCACAATCTGGTAAATCGTCTTTTTAGTGATCACGTCGAAGGAACAAGTTTTGAAGAAGCCAAAAATATCATCTGGGAGCTGAAAACAATTGATAAGAAAACAAATGAAATAACATTTGATATCGTAAGTTCTGCTTATTGGTTAGACGATATTAAATATGCGGATAATTATGAAGCTACATCACATCCCGACATTTTAGTGTCAGAAGAAGAATAATTGCCAAATAATAGTTAAGTAAAATTGCATATCGACAGTCTTATCAGTAAAATTGTCGATATGCAATTTTTTTTAAAACTATTATGCAAAAAACACTCCTAGCAATACTGCTATTTTTTTCCACAGCAGCCATTGCCCAGTATCAAACACATTTTGAAAAAAGCGGCGAAAAGGAAACTCCGACCTATGAAGAAGGTATCGCTTTTTACAAACTTTTAGCCAAAAATTTCCCACAAATTCAAATCACAGAAAAAGGCCTTACCGACAGTGGAAAACCTTTGAGTCTGGTGCTTTATTCCAAAAACAAAATCTTCGATATTAAGAAACTGAAAGCGCAGGGAAAAGCAATTTATTTAATCAACAATGCCATTCATCCTGGCGAATCCGACGGTGTTGATGCTTCGATGCTTTTGCTGCGTGACATTGCACTTCATCCTGAAAAATTCCCGGAACTGGATAGCGTTGTTTTGGCGATTATTCCATTTTACAACATTGGCGGCGCACTTAACCGAAACAGTACAACCCGTGTCAATCAGGATGGTCCTGTGGAATATGGGTTTCGGGGAAATGCCCGTGATTTCGACTTGAACCGTGATTTTATCAAAAGTGATACAAGAAATTCCAGAAGTTTTGCAGCCATTTTTCATGAACTTGATCCGGATCTTCTTTGCCGATACACACGTTAGCAATGGCGCAGATTATCAATATGTAATGACACTGGACTATGCTCAACAAGATAAACTAGGCGGATCTCTGGGCAAATTCCATAAGAGATACTTTCCTTCCTTACATGTATAAATATTTGAAAGAAGCAGGTTTTGAAGCAACGCCTTATGTGAATTCCTGGGGACAAACGCCTGACAAAGGTTTTGTACAATTTCCTGACTGGCCAAGATACTCGACCGGTTATGCTGCACTTTTTCATACAATTGGTGTGATGACAGAAACGCATATGCTAAAATCTTATGACAAGCGGGTAAAAGCAACTTATGCCTATCTGCATGGAAATCTTAAAGTTTTTGGCTCAATACAGAAAGCAGATTTTACAAATTGCGAAAAGACACAAAAGAAGCTGTAAAAACACAGGAAAAATTCGCCATCACCTGGCAAAATAATAAAGAGAAATCCACGGAAATTGATTTCAAAGGATTTACTCCGGAATATTATCCAAGTAAGGTAAGCGGTAAAGATCGTCTGCATTATGACCGTACCAAACCTTTGAATGTGAAAGCACCTTTTTACGATACTTATGAACCGCTGGATGTTGTCCAAAAACCGGTTGCCTATATTATTCCGCAAGGATGGTTTAACGTAATTGATCTTTTAAAACTGAATCAGGTACAAATGACGCAGATTGAAAAAGATGAAGAACGTGAAGTTGAAGTGTATTATATTCAAAGTTACGATGCACCAAAACAGCCTTTTGAAGGACATTACTGGCATACGAATACGGAACTTCGTACAGAAAAGAAAAAAGTAAAATTCAGAAAAGGTGACTGGTATATCCCTGTAAATCAATGGACGAACCGTTACATTATTGAAACGCTCGAACCAAAAGCGGTTGATTCTTTTTTCAAATGGAATTTCTTTGATACGATTCTTCAGGCGAAAGAAGGATATTCAAGTTATGTTTTTGAAGATCTGGCTGCGGAGCTTTTGAGCAAATCACCAGAACTGCAAAAGTTGCTGGATGACAAAAGAAAATCGGATGAAACTTTTGCCAAAAGCGGTGATGCTCAGCTGCGATTTGTTTATGAAAATTCACCTTACAGAGAAAAGGAATATTTAAGATATCCTGTTTTTCGGGTTATGGGTAAATAAGTTAATCTAAATCAATAAAATGAAAATCGCCTTGTAATTTCTGTCTGTTAAAGACAGAAATTACAAGGCGATTTTTCGTTATAACAATCCGAAAAAAGATTGTCGGAAATTAATATTACTTCACTTTCGCAAAATCAGCTGCCATTGTATTAATCGAAGCATCTGAAAGATGTTCCGACGCAACGACCAGGCGATAGCGAAAAGTTGTAGATTCTCCTTTTTTCAATTTAAATTCAAAACTTCTTTTCCATCACTAAAAGCTTTCTGGCCTAATGGATTCACTGCAAATAAGTCCGTAACCTCTTGCGTGGAAATAAGCAGGATAACCAACATTTTTTGGATGATCAATGATGGCGATACTAATATCCTCATCTTTGATTTTACCTGTCAGATTACACCAAATTGCTCTTTTAGCCCAAACATCTTCACCTGTAACACCATTACTATTACGGTAATTTCCAGTAATTCCTTCATTGTTCAGCGTTGGAACTTTGGTTGCAATACCGCTTGCATCTGTAAATATTTCAGGTTTTGTTGAAGGCAATTCCAGTTCTCTGGCCACGCGAATGGCAAACATTCCGTCTTTCACATCCGGCATCGCAGCGTCAATAACGGCTGTCAAAGTTGTCAAACGGTCAACAGTTCTGGTAGTGCCTTTTCCTGAAAATACGTAAGTTGTTTTTTCCTGCAAAGTCAGTTTTCCATCTCTGTCAACCCAGTCGGCAGTCACAGTCAGTTCACCTTTATCTTTTCCACTTTTCATGGAAGTAATTCCGGTATGTTTGATAGTTCCGTAAGCATGTTTTACATGATCAACCGCGTTACTGTTGTTCCAGTAATCGTTGTCATTTACATTCTCATAGTTCAGCCAGATTCCAACATGATGCGGATGATCGATACGTTCGCCCGGACGAGGATCCAAGTGGCCAGCCACGGGTAATCAAAGTACCTTTTGCTGTCATGACCGGATATAGAACAGCTTTTTTCAAAACATCTTCACCCGGATAGAAATAAGAAGTAAATGGTTTCCCATCAATATTTACCTCCACCTTTTTTTCTTTTTTATTATCGACAAGGTCAACCTTCTGGGCCTGAACCAAGCCTGTCACTGCCAAAGAAAAAGCAGCAATCGCAATACTGGTATATCTAAACTTCACGTGTATATCTTTTAAGGGTTAAACGCAGAGGTATAGGGAGTTGCACGCAGAGTTACGCAGAGTTACTTTTTATTTAAATTACAAATACCTCAGCGTAACTCCGCGTAAAACTCCCCCTACCTCTGCGTTTAAACAAAATTTAACTTAGGACGATGTCGCTTTTCTTTGGATCCCAGGTTACTTTTTTACCTGTGTGCAAAGCTTGTGTCGACATGATATTGGCTACCGAGTGATTGAAACCTGCACGTGCCGGCGCATTTGGCTGCTTGCGGCTGCGTACACATTCCATCCAGTTACGCATGTGAAGTGATGTCATCGGATCGGATCCTGTATTGGCATCTGTTGAAATTTTTTCACCTGTTTTCAAAGACTGATCAGGAAGCAAATTTGCTTTCATACCCATTGCTGCAGCATCTTTTTCTTTTAATCCACCTTCGGAAGTGATTTTATTTGTATCGAGATTGATCATACCTCCATTTGAATAATAATATTCTTTCACGTCGCCAGCTGCCTGGTGCATACGTGCAGAATAAATTACCTGGAATCCTTTATCCGGATTATCAAACGGGCCGTAATCAAATGTTGCTGAGAAAGTATCCGCATTTACACGACCATCTTTCCAAACATAAACGCCACCGTTTGCTACCACACTACGCGGTGCTTCCAGTCCTGAAAACCAGTGAACTGTATCAATCTGGTGAGACATCCATTGTCCCGGTAAACCTGACGAATATGGATAAAACAAACGGAATTCAAGATAGTGACGCGGATTCCATTCTGTTTTTGGACGATTCAATAAGAAACGATCCCAGTCTGTATCTTCTTTTCTGATTTGAGAAACCAATTCAGGACGTCTCCATCGTCCGGGCTGGTTCACATTCCAGGTCATTTCAACCATGGAAATATCACCAAATTTTCCCGATTTGATAAAGTCATTGGCAGCATGATAGTTCGGTGCACTGCGGCGCTGCGAACCAACCTGAACAATTTGTTTGGAAGCTTCCACCGTTTTCAATGCAAGTTTTCCATCAGCCAAAGATTCAGCAAAAGGTTTTTCAACATATACATCACGACCCGATTTCACAGCTTCAACGCAATGTAGTGCATGCTGAAAATCGGCTGTACTGATAATCACCGCATCAACATCTTTACGAGCCAGCAATTCTTCATTATTACGTGCTTTTAAAAATTCACTGGCCGACCAGCCTTTTCCTTTTATAAACTTTTCAGCTTCGTCTCTGCGACGGTTCCATAGATCAGAAACGCCCATAAACTCAAAATTCATTTCTTTGGAATGCTCAGCAAAACTTGGTGCCAGCGAGCTGCGGAAACGATCTGAAAATCCGATAATTCCTACACGCACACGGTCATTAGCTCCCAAAATCCGGCGATAACTGGATGCGTTCACTGAGTTAAAACTTACAGCAGCTCCGGCCGTTACCAAAGCTGTTTTTTTGATAAAATCTCTTCTGGTAGTCATAATTATGAATGAAATTTTGAAAGACTAATTTTATTTACTTAACACCTTAACTTTCAGGCTACGGAAAGAAACATTATCTCCATGATCCTGTAAAAGCAGATATCCTTTTTCCGAAAGACCGAAACCTTCAAAGCCTTTGAACTTCGACTGAGCGACCAAATCCTTAAAAGATTGAGATCCGCGAACATACTCAACAACTTTATGATTATTTAAAAAATGCTGAACAGTACCATCCGGATTTACTACAATACGTCCCAAATTCCATTCACCGATTTTTTTGATCGCATTTGCAGGTTTTTCGGAAGTGATGATATCGTAAAGTGAACCAATAGTTCTGTTTCCGTTTTTGCCCATTTTTGCATCCGGATGTCTTTCATCATCAAGCACCTGAAATTCCAAGTCCAACACCCGATTTTCCGTTGGAATTAAACTTTTTATCAACAAAATATTTCACACCGCTATTGGCGCCTTCTGTTAATTTAAATTGAAATTGAAATTCAAAAGCTGGTCCGTAAAGTGCTTTTGTGATAATATCATTTCCGGTTTCTGAACCATCTGATTTTGAAATTGTGATCGTTCCGTCGTTATAATTCCAACGTTTTGAAGGAAAATCCGGGCCGGCGTAAGAATGTCCATTGATCAACCGATTTTCCATCATAAAGCAAACTCCATCCCTGTGCTTTTTCAGCATCCACAAGCGTATTTGGAATAAGGTTTACAATACGAATATTTGTTTTTGGACTTGGTTTAAGGTTAGTCGTTTTAATACGAACATTTTTCCAGCTAACCTGCGTGCCTTCCAAAGTTTTGTCTTTATTGCCAATTGCATGAACCTGCAAGCAAATAAATCCACTTGGCGTCATGTCATCAACCACGTCCGCTACCGGAATTCCATTTACAAAAGTGCGGATCGAATTTCCGATCGCTTCTATACGATACTTGTTCCATGCATCTTTTTTAAAAGCTTTTTTCCCTTCCGGATTGATATCCAGCGAATACAACCAGCCTCGGCGCGCTTCATCATAAAGTCCACCAGACCATGCACGGTCGCTCGGATCAATTTCAACCTGATAGCCATGTACGCGTCCGTTTTGATAATCAGGTGTGGAAAGACTTCTGATCTGGATACCAGAATTCAGTTTGTTATCAACTTTTACATCGCATTCGAATATAAAATCACCGTAGTTTTTTTCGGTTGTCAAAAATGAATTCGGCGTATCCATCACAGATGTTCCTACAATGGCACCGTCTTTTACTTCATATTTAGCTTTTCCATTTAATTGTTTCCAACCGGTAAGGTCTTTTCCATTAAACAGATCCTGCCAGCCATCTTTGGATTTCTGGGCGTTAGCTATTGAAACTGATAAGATTAAAGCTAAAAATGTAATGCGTATTTTGTTAATTTTCATATTCCATTATTGCCAAAATGGCTGTTTGTAAATTATAACTGTGATTGGTTATAGTAAGAAGGAAATACTTTACAGTATATAACGATATATTATCATTTTTACCCTGACAAAATGGTGAAAGGTTTGTCGGGAGATTTGTTTGAAGACTAGCAGCTTTTTCTCAATCCTCACCCCAAAGGATACTTCAAAGTCTCCACAATATATTTCTTGTTAATTTCCGCGCAAATCAAAGGTGATTTTTCAGGATCAGGCACACCGTCAAGTTCAACCACAGCCCAACCTTTAAATTTGATTTTATCAAGCGATTCAAAAACGGCCGGGACATTTACTCGGCCTTGGCCCAGTTCCACAAATTTGTATCCGCTCTTGCTTTCAACTGGCTTAGTATCTTTTAAATGAAGCGAATGAATGATGTTTTTGTATTTAATGACAGCCGTCTTCTGGTTCTCCTCCACCCTGTTTGTAATGTGCAATGTCCAGCAGTAATTTGATATAACGCGGATCCATTGCCTGCACAATAATATCCACTTCTTCCGGAGTTTCGCCAAGCTGGTTCATGTGATTGTGATAAACCGCCTGAACACCAAGATCAGCCGTTTGTTTACCGACTTCATTCATAACCTGAGCTAGTTTTTTCAATTCTTCAATTGACGGAGCACGATCTTTCGGACGCAAACTATTTGTTAACTGTAATGCATTTCCTCCCAGCGCTTTTACAAAACTGGCATGTGCGACATGGGTATCAATTGTACTCTGCAATTTGGCAGGATCGATTTCGATATTACCACTTGAAAACATACATAAAGTGAGATTATGTTTTACGAGTGAATCCTTTAATTCAGATACTTTCGTTTTGTAAGGCGCAAAAGTATTGGCTCTCAACTGAATACCTTTAAAACCAAGACCGGATAAATCCGCTATCGCCTGTTCATCTTTCCCGCCCCAGGTGATGGCCGAGTATCCGATTTTCACATCACCCTTTTTAACAATTGTTTCAGCCCAGGCCGGAGAAGTCATTAAAGCAGCGCTTGCCAAAGTCAAGTTTCTTAGAAAAAGTCGACGGTCCGGAGATTCAATATTTTTCATAGGATGATATTTAGAAATTGAGAAATGTTTAGTTACAACAAAGACGATTATAATCGGAAAAGCCCCCAAAAATCGGGGGCCCTTCACTTTTCTGTTTACGCTTTAAATTTATTCTGTCGGGATCGATGTTAATGGAGGAACGTTATTCTGGAATCCATTGTAACCCTTATTCTGATTAATTATTCCTCCCGTATTTCCTGCAATTGCCGGTTGCGGCACAGGCCAAAGTACATGATAAGGACTCATCAGATACTCATCTCCGTGACGGGTTTTAACTCCTTTGTTATAAAAATCACTTTTTGCCATAACACGATCGTAGAAATAATTGCTTTCCGAGAAACTTGCAAGACTGTAAGTTTTCCCATTTGGTGCAGCTTTTCCTGTCATAGCAAAAATGTAGGCAATACGGGTCAGTTCCGTTTTACGCGGTTCTTCAAAATATAATTCACGGGCTCTTTCATCCAAAATCGCATCAATATTAACCTTTGCAGCATCAATTGGATCGCAATTCGCGCGAGTTCTTACCGCATTTAAATCTGCCGCTGCTTTTGTAAGTTCTCCTTTCCAGGTATATGCTTCTGCTCTCAACAAATACGTTTCCGCCAAACGGAAAACATACCAGTCAGAGTTACCGCCACTTGGCTGAATTTTCAGAGGATCTTCAATAAACAGTTTATAATTCGGCCAATCAAACCAGCATCTGATGGTATCAATAGTCAAAACTGTACCGGCTTCGTTACGGAATTGAAGGTTTTTTCCATAATACGGATCTTTCAATGTGGTGTTCAAAGCCGGATTATTGTAAAGAATATCCTCCATTTTTGTCCAGTTTCCCTTGATATGACGCAAGATCTTTTTTATCATCCCAAACGCCATCCTGAGAATAATACGTAGGACGAACCCGTCCAATACCACGACCGAGCGAAGTTACCTGGTCGATCGCAATACCGTAAGTATCGATTGTTCCTCGGTTTCCGGCTGGTGTATTGATGTTGTTATGCCAAAAAGGAACATTATTTCGCATCATCTGGGTACCATCCACCACATTTCCGTCAATACTAACGCGGTCAATAACCATCATCAAACCTTCCGTATTTGCTCCAACCGATTTGTTAGCGGGACGATGCAAATCCCAGACAACGTTGCGCGCGGCATTATTGGCATCAACACCAAAACGGCTGGTCATCAATTTGTGCTGTCCGCCATCGATCACATTACTGGCCGATTTTATAGCGTCATCAAATAAACCTAATGCCAGATTAATTTTGGTTAGAAGATGACTTACAGAGCCCCGGTTGACAGTCCCTTTATCTGTAATAACAGGCACCCACTTCTCTGCAAATTCCAGATCCTCCTTCATTTTTTGAAGAATCACTTCTCTTTTTGTTGACTGAAAATCCAGTTTTGGACCAATCACTTCGCTGAGAATTAACGGAACGTCACCAAATTGCTGGGTAAGACGATAATAACGATACGCCCTGTGAAAATAAGCCGCTCCCAGAATTGCATTTTTTTCAGCATCATCTTTATAATTGGTAGGCTGATCAATTCTTGAAACTACAACATTGGCATATTTCACACCTTTAAAACCTTCCGACCAATACCAGCCGATTTTATTATAATCACCACTATTTAACTGAGCATCAGGCGTTATCAATAAATTCAGATTTTGCGCCGGGCCCGATTTATCCGTCGTTCCTTCCACCGCAATTTCGGAAAAGATTGCCTCCGTAACCATTGGAGGTGCATCGCCGTACCATTCCAGTCGCATATTTCTTTCACAGGCAACAAGGGCAGCTCTCAATCCGCCCGCATCGTTGAAAGTATTATCAGGATCATAAAATGATAATGGTTCCGGTTTTAAATAACTGTCTTTACAGCTTACCATCAATATGCCACCGGCAATTAATGTGAGCGTTAAAATGTTTTTTGTTCTTTTATATATCGTATTCATTGGTAAATCAGATTATAGGTTTGAATGTTACAGGGTAATATCAATACCAAGTGTGAAAATTCGTGGGCTAGGTACCGAATAAGTCAAATTGGTATTATCAGCAGCATTTGTTCCATTTTCAGGATCCCAGAATTTCCAGCTTGATATGTATCCGATATTCCTGACGTTCCCGTAAACCCGCAGATTTTGAATCGATATTTTCTGAACCAATGCTTTTGGGAATGTGTAAGCAAGAGCTATACTTTCGAAGCGAACAAATGATTTTTTCTGATAAACAGTATAACCTGTGGCAGAACCCTCACTTGAATAAAGGCGCGCCCATTCATTATTTCTATTTTCGGCGGTCCAATATGGAAAAACGTAGGAACTGCTGCGATCAGGAAAGTTCGGACGGTTCTTCATTTGGTTAAAATCACCTTTCTGTCCCACATAGGAATATGCCATAAATGAGAGATCAAAAACCTTGAAAAGCTTAAACTCATTACGCATTGTGAAACGCGCACGAGGAGTGGTATAACCCTGAAAAACTTTATCGTCATTTGTAAATTTACCGTCACCATTAACATCCAGGATTTTGTGATCACCAGGTTTTACACCATATTTTGCAGCCTGATCAGCTTCTTCTGTCTGCCAGACACCAAGGACTTTATAATTCCAGATTTCATCAATTGCATGTCCGATAAACCATTTATTTGTTATATCATCTGCTTCACGAGACGAAGTAATGTTTCCAGCTGCATCTTTTGTAGTTGATTGATTTCCATATAAATGAACAATTTTATTTCTGTTCATCTGGACGTTGAACGTTGTCCTCCATGTGAAGTTTTCGCGCTTCATGTTATTGGAGTTGAGGCTTATTTCCAATCCTTTGTTATCAACCTGACCAAGGTTGTCTAATACAAAATCAAAGCCCAGAACATTAGGAAGTGCTCTTTTTACCAGAAGATCATGCGTCGAAGATTTGTACAATTCCAGACTTCCGTCGATCACCGAGTTGAAAAGAGAAAAGTCAAAACCAAGGTTTAGAGAATTCGTACGCTCCCATTTCAAGTTCGGATTTGCCATACGATCTACGTAAAGCTGACTTACCTGATAAACTGTTCCGGCCGAATTTACCTGCAAATATTTACCTGTTGCAAGGTTAGAAAGTGCGTCATAACGACCAATATCCCTGTTTCCATTACTACCATAAGAGATTCTTAACTTTCCGTAATTGAGAATATTATTTTTAAGAAACGGCTCCTCTGTAAAAACCCAGCCCAGCGCTGCGGAAGAGAAAAGTGCTGTCGGATTTTTCTGTCCAAATGCTGAATATCCATCCTTACGTGACGATAAAGTAACCATGTATCGATCTTTGTATGAATAGAATAATCTGGCCATTAACGCACTGGCTGTACTTGTTTCGTCATTACTCCACATGATTGGTGCATTTCCTGCGCTCATGTTGTGATATCCCAAAAAGTCATTTGGTGCAAAACCTTTGTTGGAAATACTATCATCCCACATCCGGAATCTTTCCGCGTTGACAAGAAAAGTGGCGTCAATATTATGTACTTGCTTGATTGTTTTATTCCATTTGAAAATGTTATCAACCTGCCAGCTCATGGTTCTTGTGTCACGCCGGGAAGCCCGTCCACCTTCTGCCACCCAATCCATACTTTTAGAAGATTCTGCGTTATACCGGTGAGAAAATTCGAAACGAGGTGTGAAATTTGCCTGATAGGTTATACCTAAGGGAAGATTAATTTTAGCGAAAATTACGTTGTTTACTGTAATTGCACCTTTGTCACGATCTGTAAAACTCGGTAGGTAAAGCGGATGATTTCCTCCACTTGCCTCATCATTTGGTCGCCATTTGTAACTTCCATCCGCATTTAGAGGAGATCCCCACGGAGAAAGATTTGCGGCCATATCGTAAACAACAGGCACCTGACTTTCATCCCGATCAGCAAACTGAGTACTGATTCCGACGGAAAGAAATTTGCTTACTTTTCCTTCCAGATTAACCCGTCCGCGAACTGTGCTGTATTTATCTCCAACGACGATCCCTTCATTACTCAAATATCCCAGTGACATGTAGTAAGAAACTTTGTCCGTTTTTCCCGAAAGGCTCACCGTATGATCCTGACGAAATGCTTTTTGGAAAACCATTTTTTGCCAGTCAGTACTTCTGCCATCTTTATAATTTTGAATTTCAACAGGTTGCATATTCAAACGTTGAAGCCAAACAGTTGTCGGATCTCCTTTTGATCCGTCGAATGCAAGCCATTGATCCAATGTTACATCGGAGGGAAGATTATTCGGATTGGTAAAACGACTTGGCTGCGCCGAGGAATTAATGTTTCTCATAACTTCCTGACGCCAGGAAATAAATCCGTCAGGACTTAATACATGCTCCATTTTTGAGACTTCCGCCATACCAAAGTTTGAGTTAACATTGATGATGGTTTTACCTTCTTTTCCTTTTTTCGTAGTGACAAGAATTACCCCACTGGCTGCTTTTGCACCAAAAACAGCGGCAGAACTTGCATCCTTTAAAACATCAACCGTCTCAATGTCATTAGGGTTAATATCCTCTAAACCACCATAATATATAGCGCCATCCAGTACTACTAACGGACTACTTCCGGCAGTTAAGGAATTTGTTCCCCGCACACCAAGATTACCACCTCCTTTTGCAGACGCAGAAAAACCAACATTCATTCCGGGAATATTTCCACGAAGCACGTCCTGAACAGACTGCGGATTTTCATTTTCCAGTTTTGTGGCGTTGATCTGTGAGACAGCCCCGGTAAGGTCGCGTTTTTTTAGAGTACCATACCCGACTACGACTACTTCGTCCAGCGTTTTCTGGTCTGACGACATCACAATGTCAATGGCACTTTGCGTACCGACTGTTTTTTCCTGTGTTAAGAATCCAACCGCAGAAAATACCAGAACTGCATCATTGTTGGCTACGTTAATTTCGTATTTTCCATCAATGTCAGTTGTAGTTCCAATTGTTGTATTTTTTACAACAACAGTAACTCCGGGAACAGGCTGATTATCGTCTTTCGACAATATTTTTCCTGTGATCTTTTTGTCTGTTTGTTTTTGGAAATTGTTTGATCCGGCCGTTGTCGAATCGTGCTGGCCAAAGGTAAGTGAAGGAGGAAGCAGCAATGCCATAAGCATGCACCCCTTTACCAAATGCGAAGGTAAACTTGTAAATTCCTTGTTCATCATTTGTAGGTTTAGAAATTGGTGAGCAATTTTGTCAGATTGATTTACTTTCGATTTGCAACCGATTGCATACCAAGAAAACCTGACGAAATTGAATTACCTAAACCCTTACAATGAATTAATCCTAAACTATAACGAAATTATCTTAAACAAATATTATTGTTGCTTGAAGTGACTTAAAACAAATATTTATTATAATTAAAATAATAAAAATATTTTTCTTAAAAAAATATGACTGCCCTTTTACAAGAGCAGTCATATTCCATTTTCTGAATTTGACAACAGTCAAGCATTTCACAAAATCAATATCCTGGATTCTGCGGAAATACAGAAGCGCCATCCGTTCCTTTCTCACTTCTGTCAATTTGTGTTTGAGGAATCGGACGAAGATTATTGGTTTCTTTGATATTAGCGGCTGCCTCAGAGTTGTATTTTTTAACACGTTCCACAAGATTCCCCCAACGTTTCAAATCCAGCCAGCGCGTTTGCTCACCCATTAATTCACGTCCGCGTTCTTCCATCAGGAAATCCATAGTTGCATCGGCAGCAGTAATTTCCATGGCAGTTTCCTTACCAGCAAATGCCGCACGGCGACGTACCATGTTGATAGAAGTTGCAGCATCAGCTGTTTTACCAAGTTTAATCTGTGCTTCTGCAAGCATCAAATAGGTATCTGCCAAACGGAAAGCAAGATAATCACGGCTACCTGGTTCGTATGTTTTATCAATACGAAGCGGATCCATAAATTTCACAAGCGTTGGGAAACAGAGAAAGGCTATATAAACTTGGCACCAAAACCTGATAAGGTTTGGCGGCACGTTGTGCTAATGTCCATTCAACACCGGGGATAAAGATCGTTGTATCACCCGCCTTAAATGTTACCGATTTCTTAGAGTTGTCAAAAACATTTGTGAAAGTTCCCGGGTTGTTAGCAAGCCAGGTATCTCTGAATGTTTTTTTGTAACGTGAATCATTTACACGGTCCTTAAATACAGTTTCCAAAGCATAAGTTGTTGGCTTCAAACGCTTGAACGGACGACCATAGAAAATATCACGCACCATACCAGCCTGTACATCATATTGCATACCGAAAAGCAAGTGGAGGTTATTACCATTTCCGTTTGTAGTCGGGTCAGAAATGTTGGTCAGCGGATCAGTTGTATACTGAACAGCGAAAACCACTTCATCATTAATTTCACCTGCACCTTGAGCAAAAACGCTGGCAAAATCCGGCAACAATTTAAAGCCGTAATTGCTGATTACATTCTGAGCATAAGTTGCTGCTTTTGAATAATCATCAGCCGCTTTTACAGTAGATGTAGCTTTGGCAAGATAAACTTTTGCAAGTAAATGTTCAGCAGCCGCTTTTGTTGCACGACCGTAATCCGCCGATTTTGCTTTATTCTCCAAACCAGGTAAAGATTCTTCCAAATCCTTGATAATGGCTGCATACATTTCTGCGTCAGAAGCGCGTTTGGTAGTTTTGGTTGGCAGAATTGTTTCTGTCAAACGCAAATCTACTCCGCCAAACTCCTGGAAAAGAATGAAATAATAATGCGCCCGCAAGAATTTCATTTCCGCTACTCTTTGTGTTTTCACAGCATCAGAAACACCCGGAACTCCTGCCGCACGTTCAATAACTGCGTTGCAAGTATTGATACCTTTGTAAAGTTCTTCCCAAACTTCCTGAATAATACTTACAGTACCGATCAGCTGGGAATCGTAAAAGTGAAACCCTTTGAAACTACCATCTGCACCAGCAGAATAAAGGTCTGTTCCATATTCGGTCATCGAAAGGCCTCTTTCCGTTCCATAAAAATTTCTCAGCGAAGAATATGCCGCGTTGGAGGCAGAATTGAAACCTGCCGCTGTCGTCATATAATCGTCACCGATGCTAGATATTACTTTTTCATCCAGCAAATCCTTACACGACTGGCCTATAAACAGGAACGCCAGTATGCTCAGTGTTTTAAAAGATTTTGATAAATATGTCCGTGTCATTTTTTTAAATTTAAGATTGTTGTAACTGGCTACTCTTATTAATCTCTTCATAGTACCGTTTGCAAATTACATCCGGCGCAGCCTGATCAGAATTTAATATTTAATCCAAAAGTTGAAATCCTTGTCGCTGGCGTTACATCGCTGTTCACATTTCCATCAGAAGATTCAGGATCTATACCATTGTATTTCGAGCGGTATTTTGAGAAAATAAATGGTTGCTGAATACTTGCAAATAAACGAAGTGATTCCAGACCAAGTTTTTGTACAATTTTTGGAGAGAAAGTATAACCGATATTAATGTTACGAACCTTCACGAAAGAACCGTCAAAATAAATAAACGAAGTATTGTAAACCGGGAACTCCTGGTTGAAGTTTGGTCTTGGGAATGCGTTGGTAGGATTTTTTGGTGTCCAGTAATCAACTTTGATCTGGTTGTAACGTCCCTGTAAAGTCAGGTTATCCTGGTGGAACTTACTAAGAATTTTCTGACCTACACGGGCAAAGATGAAAAATGAAAGGTCAATTCCTTTGAAACTGAAACGGTTAGTAATACCACCTTGCCATGAAGGAATATCTGATCCCAAAATCACACGGTCATTTGCAGTGATCTTACCGTCTTTGTCAGTATCCTGAAGTTTAACCTGCCCAACTGTAAATCCTTGTGCTTTTGCTGCATCTTCTTCACCAAGCTGCCAGATTCCGATTTTTTTGTAATCGAAGAATGAGTTAAGCGGATGTCCGATGAACCATTTGTTACCTGTATCATCCACTTTACCATTGTAAAGAGAAAGAATTGCTTCCTTGTTTTTGTAGAAAACAAAGTCAGTGCTCCATTTGAAACCGCCTTTTGAGTTAATGTTAACGGTTGAAACTCCGATTTCAATACCACGGTTACGTGTTTCACCAACATTACGTGTCACAGCGTTAAATCCGATTGAAGTTGGCAGCTGATCAGAAAGCAAGCAAATCTGTTGTGTTAGTTTGATATAACTCGATAGAACCTGAAACTCTGTTTCCAAAGAAGCTATAATCAATACCTACGTTTTTGGTTGCAGAAGATTCCCATTTAAGATCAGGATTTCCAATTGAATTTGGACGATAACCATACGCAGCAGAAGTTCCCCATGCATAAGAAGTACGTTTTAGCAAACCTTGTGTTTGGTAAGGCGATACACCCTGATTACCTGTTTTACCATAACTGGCACGTAATTTCAATTGATCGATCCACTTGATACCTTTCAGGAATTCTTCATTGTACATATTCCAGGCCAGAGCAACACCCGGGAAGTTACCATATTTGGTATTTTCACCAAAACGGCTTGATCCGTCACGACGTGCAGTAACTGTAACAAGATATTTGTCATTATAATCGTAATTCAGACGAACCATGTAAGAATTAAGTGTCCACTGGATAAGATTACTTCCTACACCTAAAACAGAACCTGCATTACCAGCATTGTAAAATTCCTGTCCTTCAACCGGAACACCTTGTACAGCAATGTTATTATATTCAAAATTGTCGCGCTGGATTGACTGTAATGCCGTCACATTGAAATTATGCACATTTCCGAACGTCTTACCATAAGTCAGGATATTTTCAATCGTGTAGTTGAAACCAAACTGGCTGTTTGTATTTGCTCTTGGCTGGCCTCCTTTTATATCATTGGTTTGTGCGCCAATGAAACGTCCTGCACGCGAAATGCTAAAATCAGGGCCAAAGTTAGCACGGTATTTCAATCCTGGAAGGATCTGAACTTCCGCGTACAAACTGTTAAAGAAACGATATTTTTTAGTCTGATCTATCTGAGCACCTTTAACAAGTTCCGCCATTGGGTTGGTCAGAAGAGCATCAGTAGTCTGCGCGAAAATAATATTTCCGTTGTCGTCATATGCACGTGCCAAGTGGGTTTTGCGCCAATGTTAATCCATAAGGATTTCTGTTTGCCCCATTACGTACACTATACATTGTATATGATGAAATTCCAACTTTCACACGTTTGTTGATATTATGATCCAGATTTACGCGGACCGAAGTACGTGTAAAATCAAGGCCAGGAATAATACCTTTATCTTTGAAAAAACCTCCTGAAATATAAAACTGTGTTTTTTCATTTCCTCCCTGAACACCCAGCGAATGATTCTGCTGGAAACCGCTGTCGAATCATCATATCCTGATAATCAGTAGTGCGATTCTTGGCAATTCCGTCAAGTTCAATGGCTTCAAATAATTTGGAATCTGCGTAAGCATCCGTAGTACCGGTAGGAACTACATTTCCTGCTTCATCTTTGTATGTACCTGTTGTTCTGCGTGACTCACGTTTTAATTCTGCATATTCAGCTCCGTTCATCAAATTAACTTTGTCCAACGCGTTCGTTGACCCAACATAGGTATCATAACTTACTGTTGTTTTTCCTTTTGTAGCGCCTCTTTTGGTGCTGATCAAGTACTACTCCATTCGCACCTCTTGCTCCATAAATCGCAGTAGCTGTGGCATCTTTCAGGATTTCCATGGAGGCAACATCATTTGGATTCATATCCTCATAACCACCTGATACAAAATCAAATGGGCGTGTTGCTAACAACTCATTCCGATCTCCTGAAAGTGGAATACCATCAACAACATACAAAGGATTGTTACCTGCACTGAACGAACGACGACCACGAATCAGGATTTTCGGCACTGTTCCCGGCTTACTACCAGATTGTGCCACATCCACCCCGGCAACACGGCCTTGCAAAGCCTGTCCAAGGTTCGTAATAGGCATTTCGTTGATCATTTTGGAACTTACAGAAGAAATCGCACCAGTCAACTGGCTTTTCTTTTGTGTACCATAACCAACAACGACAACCTCGCTCAGGTTTTTCATATCACTGACAAGCACAATATCAATAGTGCTTTTAGAGCCAACAGGCACTTCCTGACTTACAAATCCAACAGATGAAAATACAAGTACCGCCGAATTATCAGGTACATCAATTTTAAATTTACCATCGACATCCGTATTGGTACCTGTTCTGCTGCCTTTTAAAACAACAGAGACTCCCGGAACCGGGGTGTTATCTTCAACTGATAAAACCTGGCCTGATATAGTTTTGTCTATCGCTGTTTCTTTCGAAGACTTTCCTGAATTCATTGGCGAACCGTGCGCCGAAAAGCTCAGGCTCATTACACCCATTACGGCACAGCCGAACAAGTATTGCCTAATGCACGTAAAGTTTTTTTTCATACTGTATTGTGACTTTAGAATTAAAAATATTTTAAAACTCAATCTTGCTGACGAGGAAAATATCCATTACCCCTATAAATGATTTAATTTTTTCGTAAAATATTTATAGTAGTATTATGGAGTTTACTTCCATTTAGAATTATGTCAGGTTTTGCTATTAATTAAAGACTATTGAAAAGAAGGAGAAAATTTCAGGAATGTCCTGAATAAAAAGGAAATTAAACAGCTACGTTGTAACCGGATAATCAGGAATTGTCGTTTTTTTAAGCATATTATAGAGGGACAGGTTAAATATTAAATCTTGAAAACTCATTCTGGTTTGTTGGACGCACAAGAAATTTTAACTGTCTGATTAATAATGTACAAGCAACATATCCTTATTGAACAAAACCAATAAATCTAGTTTTTTGCACACATAGTACAATTCTTAATTCCTGACCGAGATTATAGAAAGAAGAAGACTTTTGAAAAGGAAAGATCAATTTTATTTATGCAATCGTTATCGGGAACGTTGCCATTATATGGATCATCGAATATTTTATGGTAAAATACTGACAATAGGAGATAAAATATTTGATTTTAAAATTCTATAAAAAGTTAATAAAATTGTACTTTATAAATACTTCCTACAAATAATTAATTTACTAGATTACTCAAACATCCTCAAATAAGAATGAAAAAAAACTTATTTGAAACACTTTGAAGATATACCTAAAACCAGAAAATTATGAATAAAAAATAGAAGTTATTATGCTTTAATTTTAAAGTAGAAGAAAAGCGGGAGTCACTTTTAAGGCTGAATTTGCAAGATGCAGATGCTGGGAAAGCTCTGTTTTTTTCAAAACACAGAGCGTTGGGAAGAGGAGATTATCTGATAAAAATCAGGAAAATAAAACATAAAATGCCAAGCAATGCCATGGAGATTACACCAAGGATTATATTTCCCGGCTTCAATATTTCAGGCAACGGTTCTGGCTCAGAATCCCCTGCCTCCCTTTCCTTAATGATTTCCAAAGAGGTACGAATACGACCCCACAAAGAATTAACATCCTGATTAGAAAGCGTTTCCGGTTTCCATTCCGAAGTTATCAAAACTAATTCACGTGCTTTATCAATCGTATCTTTTTTGTTTGGATATTTTACCATCCAGTTTTCCCAAAAAGAGCGTATTGGCGGATCATTTGGAAAACGAACCCATCGGATAAAAAGGTTTTCCATCGCCAACTCTTCGGCCGAATACTCCGAATAGGGTTTCATCAGTTTCTCATTAAGAGTGTTAAGCGAATGATTGTTTGTTTCATAAACAAAACACATTCGTCTATTATTTAAAAATTTTACCTGGTGTCAATATTTACATGTTGATTATTTAAAAAAGAAGGTTCATTTACTTTTATACTCTATTGTAATAAAAACAGATTTACAATTTTGGGAAACCTGGGCTTGCAACTTATTAACATTGTAATAATATTGCCTCCTGAATGTTTACGAAATGCTTCATTTGCAAAAAATTAATCAGTACGACCGTTATTATTAAGCTTCGCGATTGGCAAGGATTAAGGTATCTAAAATCAAACAACCTGCACGCTAATTACCTAAGTTGGTATTTATTAGCTGCGTCTTACTTACCAAATTGCATTTTTCACTAACTTTACGGACATTTTCACAGAGATTTAGTACCAAATTATATACAATGACTTCGCATCAGATACGCCAGTCTTTTCTGGATTTTTTTCGTAGTAAAGATCACCTGATTGTTCCCTCGGCTCCTTTGGTAGCTAAGAATGACCCCACCCTGATGTTCAATAATTCGGGAATGGCGCAGTTCAAGGACTTTTTTCTGGGTAACGGCACACCACCTTCGCGCCGTATTGCCGATACACAAAAATGCCTTCGCGTTTCAGGTAAACACAATGATTTAGAGGATGTTGGGTTTGACACTTACCATCACACGATGTTTGAGATGCTGGGAAACTGGTCTTTTGGAGATTATTTCAAAAAAGAAGCGATTACCTGGGCCTGGGAATTATTGACGGAAGTTTACAAACTGCCAAAGGAGAGACTTTACGTTTCTGTTTTTGAAGGCGATGCAAAAGATGGCGTTCCTTTTGATCAGGAAGCATGGGATTTGTGGATACCGATTGTTGGTGAAGACCGTATTATTCTTGGTAATAAAAAAGACAATTTCTGGGAAATGGGCGATACCGGCCCGTGCGGACCTTGTTCTGAAATACATATTGATTTGCGTCCACAAGCTGATGTGGATTCTATTTCCGGAAAATCGTTGGTTAACAATGATCATCCGCAGGTTGTGGAAATCTGGAATCTTGTATTTATGCAGTTTGAGCGTAAGGCGGATAGTTCATTGATTCCGCTTGCCTGCCACACACGTGGATACCGGAATGGGTTTTGAACGTCTTTGTATGGCTGTTCAGGCAAAAATGTCAAATTATGATACAGATGTTTTCCAGAATACAATTCAGGTTTTGGAAAAATTATCCGGAAAAACATATGGCAGCGACGAACCTTTTACGGACATCGCCATGCGCGTTATTTCTGATCACATCCGTGCGGTTGCATTTGCAATTACGGATGGACAATTACCTTCAAACGTAAAAGCAGGTTATGTGATTCGCCGGATTTTGCGCCGTGCTGTTCGTTACGGTTATTCATATTTAGGATTTTCTGAACCGTTTTTTCATAAACTGATACCAGTTCTTTCAGAACAGTTCAAAGATGTTTTTCCTGAACTTACTTCGCAGGAAGAATTTGTGACGCGGGTGATTCTGGAAGAAGAAAAAAGCTTTTTGCGCACGCTTGAATCAGGACTGAAACGACTTGATATCATAATGACTTCGTTGAAAGAAAAAGAAGCGAATGTGATTGCAGGAGACGAAGTTTTTGAACTGAGCGATACTTTCGGTTTTCCGGTGGACTTAACTGCGCTGATTGCAAGAGAAAAAAGTTTTATTATTGACGAAGTTGGATTTCAGGATGCATTGTCAGCTCAAAAAGCAAGATCACGCCAGGATGCAGCCAAAGAAGCAACCGACTGGATTGAACTTCGCGAATCGGATGGTGTTGAGTTTTTGGGTTATGATTTTGAAGAAACGCATAGCCATATTGTAAAATACCGCAAGGTAAAAACCAAGACCGGCGACGAATATCATATCGTTCTGGACCGCACACCTTTTTATGCCGAAATGGGTGGACAGGTTGGCGATACAGGAACGCTACATTTCAATGTGAATGGAGAATCCAGGGTTGTCAACATTATTGATACCAAAAAAGAGAACGATCTTTTTGTTCATATTTCAAAAGATAAAAACCTTGACGACGCGCTTGCAAAATGCAGGAATCGTTGTGGCGCATATCGATGAAGAACGCCGTAACAAAATAAAAGCAAACCACTCGGCTACGCACTTGATGCTTTCGTCGATGCGCGAAGTATTGGGTACACATATCGGACAGAAAGGTTCGTACCTGAACGACGAATTATTACGCTTCGACTTTTCGCATTTTTCAAAAGTTACAGATGAGGAACTGAAAAAAATCGAAGATCGCGTTAATGAAAAAATCCGTGAGAACATTCCATTGAAAGTAATGACCAATGTGCCGATCCAGGAAGCGATCTCGATGGGGGCTACGGCAACATTTGGTGAAAAATATGGCGATTTCGTAAGAGTGATCATTTTTGATCCAGAATTCTCTTTCGAACTTTGCGGAGGAACGCACATTCCTTCAACAGGTGAAATCGGTGTTTTCAAATTTATTTCCGAAGGTTCAGTTTCTGCCGGTGTTCGCCGTGTGGAAGCTGTTACAGGTGAAAAAGCATTGGAAATAATGCGTCAGCAGGAAGAAACGCTGGTGCAATTGAAAGATCTTTTGAAAGGTCCAAAAGATATTGTAAAAGCTGTTGAAAATTTGCTTGAAGAGCGAACCCAGTTGCAGAAACGGATTGAAGCATTGGAAAATGAAAAAATCCAGAGCTTGAAATTGCAATTGCTCGACAAGGTTAAAAGTTACCAGAGTTTCAATCTGATTATTGAAAAAGTAAACGTACCAAGTGCTGAATCACTGAAACAGCTGTCATACGAACTTCGTGAGCAGGTTGAAAACCTTATCGCCGTTTTTGGTACTGAAATTGCCGGAAAACCTCAGATATCTGTTTTTATTGCTGAAAATGTAGTTCAAAGTTCAGGACTGAATGCTGGTACTATTGTTAAAGATCTTGCAAAAGAAATTCGTGGTGGCGGAGGCGGACAACCTTTCTTCGCAACAGCGGGAGGTTCGGATGCAAGCGGACTTGATAAGGCACTTGAAAAAGCCAAAGGATTATTTTAACAAAAGATTTATATACAAAAAAAAGCGGAACCTTATAGATTCCGCTTTTTTTGTGCTCTACTTTAATTATTCTTTTGCCGACAATTGGCCACGGATCGCTCCATTTGGATAGTCCTTTGTATGAATGTTGACATAATATAAACCCGCTTTCAAATCGGCAGCCTGATCAGCTGTCAGTGTGTCTGTAAATGTGAACGGGTTAGTAAATGTTGTTCCGAAATCAATTACGACTGCACCGGTAGTATCAACTGCGCCTTTGTGAATATGCCACGCGGTTGGTGTAAAAGTAGCAGTAGAATCGCCCGAGGTTGAGTCTGTGGCAGCTGTATCGCTATAAGCAATATTTAATTTCAAAATGTTGGTTTCCTGATCCAGTGTCCCATCTACCGACCCAGTGGCTGTCAAAGTATTGGCAGGCCTTTCATTGGCTCCTGAAAGTGTGGTGGTAACTTTTAAAGTTGGCAGAACATCTACCGGTGGTGTTACATCATCATCGTCATCTTTGCAGCCCCATGCAACACCTAGTACACAAATACCTATAAACGCAAATTTCTTCATACTGGTCAATCTGTTCATACTCGTTGAATTAAGTGAAAAATTGGTTATCAACGCGTCGACAAGAAAAAACAATACCAATTCATGGAAAAGGTCTAAATGTGTAATAATGAAGGTTGAAGCAAATATCAGTTAGTCAGCACATTGTAGCTTTTGTCTACTTTTTGATGAATAAGGCTACATTACCAAGTATCTTATCGAACTCTTTATAAAATATACTGAACTCCAACATTAAAACCAATGTACAGTCCCTTTAAATCCTTTCCGCTTTCCTTCTTCCACAAATAATGACTGATAAGATCGTCACCTTTTTCTTTGGAATATTTAACATAATTAATTGATGGTCCCGCGAATATTTCGAATTTATCGGCAATTCTAAACGCTGTTAGTATACGTAAAGTATTTTTGAAATAATCCCCGCTTTTAAAATCCGTTAACATTAGATTCGATAGCTCGGCATTAATCCTGAATTTCTCATGCAATAGGAATATGGGCTCCCAAACCTGACTCAAAACCATATAACGATTTGTTATCACTTTTGAAATTATAACCGGCGCCAATAATTCCGTACAGAACTCTCCCACCCGATCGGAATGACGCAATAGTTGTAGCAGTTTCATCTACGGTAATGCCAATTGATCTTTCTCCGTTTTTCACAAAGTTCAATAAAGCAATCGGATAATCGCTGCTATCCGCAATGTTGATCAGACCTGCAATTTGAACGCCTTTAACGTTTTTTGCCAAATTCATAAATCCTGAAATCTGGGTATTTACATCTTTGGACTTGTTTAAAAATCCAGACACTTGTACGCCTTTTACCGACTCTCGGGTGATATTGCTGAATCCGGCCACCTGCGCAGCACCTGCACTTTCACTCAAATTAAGAAACCCGGCGACAGGCAATCCTTTGGCATTGTGACGTATGAGATTCATGAAACCCGCTATTTGAATCCCATCGGTTGATTCTCCTATCACATTAGCAACACCGCTTATTTGAACGCCTTTTGCATTTTCTTTAATAATCGTTGACACACCTGAAATTGCCACGCCGGTCTCTTTTTTTGAAATACCACTGATGGCATGGAGAGAAAATTTGTTAGTGAATTCTGGTGCATTCAGTCCGTTTGAACTTATGGGGTAAATAAGTCCGACGTGCATTAACCTGGTCTTTTCAGTTTGTGCCAAAGCTGAAAATGACAACCAAATAAATACAAAACTAAGGGCCAGAAATATTTTACGAGAAATAAAATAGATGTTCATTGTGTAGAAATTAAATAGTAGCTAAAACCCACGGCAAGAAGAATCCGGAAATTGCAGGCCTTCAATTTGCTTCTGCTCGCTGTATATAGTTTAGACAATCGAGTATGGTGATACCCTCATTGGACGTGAAAAATTTTCATGTGGAAAGAAGTGGGCTTGATAATACCCAATGGCTAAAGCCCACAATTGGTCAGCGCCTCCAACACCCAGGGTTGAAACCCTGGGTTAGTGATTGCAGCCTGAAAAGATATTTTTTACAGGGAAAATCCATGTACGTAGGACCGGCGGGTAAGGAATAGGGCTCGATAGTACCAATGGCTAAAGCCACGAATTGGTTGGGGCCTCTGCCACCCAAGGTTGAAACCCTGGGTTTGTGATTTTGGCCAAAGATATTTTGAAGGAAAATCCATGTACGTAGACCGGCGAGTAAGGAATAGGGCTCGATAGTACCAATGGCTAAAGCCACCAATTGGTTGGGGCCTCTGCCACCCAGGGTTGCAACCCTGGGTTTATGACTTTGGCCTGAAAAGATGTTTTTAGAGGGAAAATCCATGTACGTAGGACCGGCGGGTAAGGAATAGGGCTCGATAATGCCAATGGCTAAAGCCACGAATTGGTTGGGGCCTCTGCCACCCAGGGTTGAAACCCTGGGTTAGTGATTTTGGCCTGAAAGAATATTTTAAGAGAGAAATTCGATGTATGCAGGACTGACCGGTAAGGAATAGGGCTCGATAACGCCAATGGCTAAAGCCATGAATTGCTTGGGGCCTCCAACACCCAGGGTTGAAACCCTGGGTTAGTGATTTTGGCTTGAAAAGATGGTTATGAAGAATACAGTATTATGTACATTTTCAAAAGTATTCAGATCTCAGTCAAAGCCTAAGGCCAAAAAAAATTAACCCCAGGTTTCAACCTGGGGTCAGGAGATATGTAAAGTGTTTCCGGCTTTAGCCGTAGCCGATTCCTAGAAAATTGACCCATAGTTCCAGCTCAAACCACCTTGCCAACCAAGCCAGCCATATCCATTTTGATGCATTTTAAATCGTAAAAATCCCTTGTCCGAAAAGTCTTGGTAGTTGTTTTTAAATTCCTTTTGTTCAGAATAAAACATTGAGAAAGCAGGACCGGCACTTAGGGAAATTGATTTGCTCAACTTAATATTCAGCCCGGTTTGAAAGCGGTACAGCGTCGGCAGGTTTTTCCAGGTTCCCAGATAAATATTTTGATCCGTAATTTCAGTATTCAGCGTCAGATTTTTGTTGATTTTAAATTCCCTTCCAATACCAAAACCGAAAGTATAAGCCTTGCTCCCACCAACGGAAGATCCGACCGTGAAAATATTATAAAGCTTTTTACTTCCCGATTTCCAGGCAATATTTAAAGGCAATAATTCATTTCCATAAACAGCAATTGTTCCCTTACCGTTTTTCACAATATTAAGCAGCCCCAAACTATATCCTGAGGAACTATCTGCGAGATTCACGATACCAACCTGAACGCCTTTCAGGTTTTTTGTATAATTAAATAAACTGCTCAGCTGCAATCCATTTGTTTCCTTTTTACTGATATTCCCTATGCCGCTGATTTGTGGGCCAGAAACTTTTTCATTCCCGATATTCACACCGCCGCTAATCTGGAAACCGTGCATTTGCATTCCGGATTTATTAAAAATTCCACTTATCTGGCCGCCGTCTATATCCCCTTTGGTAATATTTCCACCACCGGAAATTTGCACACCTTTTAAGTTTCCGGAAACTTTATTAAATATTCCAGCCATCTGGACACCTCTCAAATTCCCTTTTGTCCAACCACCAAATCCGGACATCTGAACTCCCACAAGCGAATCCATAACCTGATTATATATTCCGACAATCTGGACGCCCGTAAAATGCCCGGAGACAGCATTGAAAGTTGTTGCCATCTGCAAATACCTCACATCCTTTTTTGATATATTGAAAAGACCTCCAATTTCAACACCATCCACACCGGCCGTGTAACCGCCATAGATATTTATGGAAAGCTTGTTTACAATCTGCGAGCTCATTCTGCCATGTGAACTCAAACCTGGCGTCAATGAAATCTGATAGGGTAATGCCACAAAAAATCTGCCGATATTTCTGCTTTGCAAACGGAGCCGGGAGGACACAAATAGTCTGGTTAGCCAGGAATTTCCGCCTTCATAATATTTGACAATCAGCGTATCCAGGTCAATGGCTTTTGGATTTATAGAAACATTGAAAGGAGAAGTTGACTCTGAATTTATTGTTATGGTTGTATCTGCATAACCTACTTTACTGACGGTCAATGCTATCGGAAAGTTTCTATCGCGTAGTTTTAATTTGAAAATCCCCTCATCATCCGTCAAAGAAGAAACCAGCAATTGCCTTGAATAAACGCTGGCATAATCCACCGCTTTTCCTGATTCACTATCAATGATTTGCCCGGTTATATGATAAAATTTCTCTTTCGCAGGTTTTTGAATTATAATGAAGTCGCCCGATTCCTTATATTGATAATTGCCCCGCAGAATGGTTTCCAGGGTCTGTTTCACCGATTTTGAATGAATCGAAACGGTAATCAGACTATCTCCCGGAATTATGTCGCTGTTATAGGAAAAACTAAAATTCCCCTGATCTCCAATAATCTTTAAGACATCCGAAACAGGTTTGTTTCTAACCGAAACAGAGACATTTTTATTCAGTAAATTTTGGGCGTGACAAACCGATAGCATTAATGATAATGCTATAACATACGTTAAGTCTGAAAAGAATATGAGTCCGGCTCATCTTAAAAAAGAATCATAAGAAAACCAGTGATCTAACATTCCGGATCGAAGTTGTACTTCATAAAACTGTTTGCCTTGGTAAATGTCACCTTTCAGTGTGTAAAAATAACTTACAAATATACCATAATGACAATCAGACCCTGACAAACCCCTATTTCGGGCTGACAGAATTATTTGATAAAATGCATAAAAACAGAAAAGGCTGCAAAACGATTTGCAGCCTTTTCTGTTTTTACTTTAATGTCAATTCAAGCAAATCAAGGTTTTTTACCTGCTTTCAAAGAATCTTTTTTATTTGCTTTAAATCTTTTGTCCGGTGTTCCGTCCTTTTTCAGATTTTTGTTTTCAGCATAACGTTTGTCAAGTGTACCATCTTTTTTCAGTTTGGCACCCGGCTGAGCAGCGGCGGCATTTGTTTTCACATCTACCTTCGTTGTAGTAGCAACATCCTTATCCGTTTTCTTTTTTGTTACCGTTGTTTTCACCGCAGGCGTTGCAGTCTGAGCAAAAGTTGTTCCGGTAATTGCAAGGAACAAAATCAACATAATCGCCTTTAAATTTTTCATTTCTAAGTTTGTTTTTAGGTGTGACATTGGAATTAACTGAGGCTAATATACGAATTAGTCTAAAAAATTATTCTTCTATAAATTGCCCGTCAAAATATAATTAAAATTTTATTAGACAATTCTCTCCGGCTTACTTATTATTTTACTTTCAAAAAAGGCCATTCACAATTAGACAGAGACCATATTATAGAATTTTTTATTTTAAAAAACATATTGAAAACGTTCAGAATTTCAAATCCGTATATTAATAAAATTTAATGCTTTTTTTAACAAAAAAACAAAGCCATGCGAAAGTTTCACATGGCTTTGCAACTACAATATATATTCCTTTTTTCAATCCTAACTTTGATGAGCGAACATGCGCTCATCAATTTCAATACCTAATCCATGTGCAATCCGAGCGCCCAATTCAGGATCTGCACGGAAGAAATGACAAAGCTGGCGGTTTAAAATCAGTTCGCGTTTTGGACCATTTACACCTTTCAATGAACCAAGAAAATTGTTAACCTGCGTGGTTCTTTCCTCGTCGTTAAATACTTTTCTGAACAAATCTCCGGCTTGTGTGTAATGGTCATTTTCGCCTTCGCCATTACGGTCATACCAGTCTGCTACCACAGAATGCATCGTTTCGGCAGGTTCCTTATAGCTATAATCTATTTCGACATCATCAAAACTGTTCGGGAAATAATTTGGCGATCCTCCCCCGTTTCCATCTACACGCATGGAACCATCACGCTGATAATTGTTTGTGGCATATGGACAGCGGTTTACAGGCAACTGTTCATAATTTGCGCCTAACCGGTAACGTTGCGCATCGGGATATGAAAGCAAACGTCCCTGCAACATTTTGTCAGGAGAATAACCGATTCCATCCACCACATGTGATGGCGCAAAAGCCGCTTGTTCAACCTCAGCAAAGAAATTTGACGGAATCTGATTCAATTCCAGCGTTCCAACATCAATCAATGGAAATTCTCCCTGCGGCCATATTTTGGTAACATCAAACGGATTCCAGCGGAAAGTCTGTGTTTCTTCCTCAGTCATCACCTGGATTTTCACATCCCATTTTGGAAAATCTCCGTTGTCAATCGCGTCCACAAGATCACGCTGCGCCCAATCTGCATCCATTCCCTTCATTCTCCCGGCTTCGGAATCTGTAAAGTTTTTGATTTTTTGCTGTGTCTTGAAATGGAATTTCACATAAACACGTTCATTTTCAGCATTGATCATCGAAAAAGTGTGGCTGCCAAATCCATGCATATGCCGATAGCTATATGGCGTTCCGCGGTCACTGAAAAGGATCATAACCTGGTGCAGACTTTCCGGATTCAGCGACCAGAAATCCCACATCATTGTAGCACTTTTACAGTTTGTACGCGGATCACGTTTCTGGGTGTGGATGAAATCGCTGAATTTCTTCGGATCCTTAATAAAAAAGACCGGTGTGTTATTTCCCACAATATCCCAGTTTCCATCTTCGGTATAAAACTTCAAAGCAAAACCTCTTGGATCTCGTTCTGTATCCGCAGAGCCTTTTTCCCCTCCTACGGTCGAAAAACGCAAAAAAGTCTTGGTCTGCTTTCCAATTTCACTGAACAATTTCGCTTTGGTATATTTTGAAATATCATGTGTAACTGTAAACGTACCATAAGCGCCCGATCCTTTTGCATGTACAACGCGTTCAGGTATTCTTTCGCGGTTAAAATGAGCCATTTTCTCATGCAAAATAAAATCCTGCAATAAAATTGGGCCTCTCGGTCCAACCGTCTGACTGTTTTCATGTTCCGTGTAGGGCTTGCCGGAAGCTGATGTTAATTTTTTCTTATCGTCTGCCATATTAATTCAACTTAAACTATATTAGTAACCTTCCCGAAGAAGTATGTTACAAATTAAATCTGACGAGCAATATAAATCAAACTGATAATTTCTATCTTTACATAGATTTAATTTATCATTGACTTTAATGGACTATACAACATCAGGTTGTAATAACAGCATGTCCAGATTTATAATTAGTAAAAAACTTTCATGAATATTCAGCAACTGGAATATATAGTAGCCGTCGATAATCATCGTCATTTTGTTCAGGCTTCGGAACATTGTAATGTCACGCAACCAACTTTATCGATGATGATCACGGAAACTTGAAGATGAATTAAGCGTAAAAATTTTCGATCGTACCAAGCAGCCAATTGTTCCGACTGCCATTGGAAGACTGATTATTGACCAGGCAAAAACAATACTTTTTGAAGCACGCCAAATGGCGGAAATTGCCAAACATTTTAACGGTGATTTGTCGGGCGAACTTCGGATTGGAATTATCCCTACGGTCGCTCCATACCTTCTCCCTCATTTGGTACAGCCGTTTATTGAGAATTATCCCAACATCCGGCTTCATGTTTCGGAGATGATCACAGAACGGATTATTACAGAACTGAAACTGGGAAATCTTGATGTAGGTATCGTAGCATCACTTTCGGGCGATAGCGGCTTACAGGAAATCCCGCTGTACAAAGAAATTTTTTACGCTTATGTTTCCGAAAATACAGATCTGTTTAACAAGGAATATATTCTTCCCGGAGATATCGAACCAAACGATTTATGGCTTTTGGAAGAAGGACATTGTTTCAGAACCCAGATTCAGCGCTTGTGTGAATTAAGCCGCAGCAGCCAGTTTGGCAACAGCTTTCATTATCGTTCAGGAAGTATAGAAACGCTGATCCGTATGGTAGAAAAAAATGGAGGTATCACCATTCTTCCGGAACTTGCTGTGTTGGAATTATCAGAAGAAAGAAAAAAACATATCCGGCATTTTCAATGGCCAGAACCGGCACGAGAAGTATGTCTCGTAGTGAATCGCGAACAGGTAAAAACACGTTTGATTGATGCGCTTAAAACTGGTATAATGGATTATGCGCCAAAAGAAATTTATGAGAAAAAAGTTGAAATGCGCATTTTTAATGATCATTATTCTTACAGTGCACAAACTTAAATTCTGATTATGAAAGTCGCATTTTTCAGCACAAAGTCATATGACAAAGAATATTTCAGCAGATTCAATCATGAAAATCGGCATGAACTAACCTTTTTTGAAGTTCCGCTAAATTCTCAAACCGCAAGTCTGACAGCCGGTTTTGATGCCGTTTGTGTTTTTGTCAATGATAAAATTGATGACAAAACAATTGGAATAATCAGCGCAAACGGAATAAAAGTAGTCGCATTACGCTGTGCAGGTTTTAATAATGTCGATTTAAAAACAGCGAAATCCAGAAATCTGAGAATTGTAAGAGTGCCGGCTTATTCGCCGGAATCAGTCGCTGAACATGCGACAGCTCTTATTTTGACTTTAAACAGAAAAACGCATAAGGCATACAATCGTGTCAGGGAAGGAAACTTTTCAATTGAAAATCTGACTGGTTTTAATTTGTCCGGAAAAACCGTCGGTGTGATTGGAACAGGTTTGATCGGCGCATCATTTTGTAAAATAATGCTGGGTTTTGGCTGTAAAGTTTTGGCCTATGATATTCAGGAATCAGCAGATTTGGTAGCAAAGAGGCGTTCAATATAAAAACCTGGATGAAGTCTTAATAGAGGGTGACATTATTTCCCTTCATTGTCCGCTCACGCCTGAAACATCGCATATTATTAATACAGATTCCATTTCAAAAATGAAAAACGGCGTCATGCTGATTAATACCAGTCGGGGCGCTTTGATCAATGCGCAAGATGCGATTGAAGGTCTGAAAACAGGTAAAATCGGGTATTTGGGAATTGATGTTTACGAGCAGGAAGCAGATCTTTTTTTCCAGGATCTTTCAGAAAGTGTTATTCAGGATGACGTGATCGCCCGGTTGATTTCTTTTCCAAATGTATTAATCACAGGTCATCTGGGATTTTTCACAAAGGAAGCTTTGGAAGAAATTGCGACGATTACACTGAATAATTTATCGGATTTTGAAAATGGTATGTAACCTTGAAAAATGAGATAAAAAGTTAAGTGCTTAAGATATACGATTTATAAATCCGACTCCATATCAGCAATATAGTTTCGCCCGCCCAGATATTTCATTTGTCGCACAATCTGATTTGTTCTTTTATTGACATAGGCCGAAGGATTTTTGATAGAAAACCGAACCGGATTTGGTAATACGGCCGCTATTCTTGCAGCTTCATAACGGGATAAATTTTTTGCCGATTTTTTGTAAAACCGCTGAGAAGCTGCTTCAACGCCAAATGTCATTTTTCCCATTTCAGCGACATTGAGATATACTTCCAGAATTCGTTGTTTGTCCCAGATCAGTTCAATTAAAATCGGTAAAATAAACTTCCAGTCCTTTCCGGATATAACTTCTGCCATGCCATAAAAAAACATTTTTGGCCACCTGCTGCGAAATAGTACTTGCCCCGCGAGCGCGTTTGCGTTTTTCGGTCATCGCATCATAAATTTCATCAAAATCAAATCCCCAGTGATTTGGAAAATTCTGATCTTCAGATGCCACCACGGCCAATGCAGCTTCTTTTGAAATATTATCGTAAGATTCCCAGTCTTTATGAATTTCTGTGTCCTCATCTGCCCGGAACGCATCGATTTTCCGTGAGATCATAAAAGGTGTTACCCAAACAGGAACAAATTTTAAAACCACGACCCAAATGATGGAAATAGCAAAAAAGTAAATAAGAAATTTAAACGCATAAAACAGAAAACGGCGGAGCATACAATAATTATTTCCTCAGGATAAGAAACCAAACCAATAAAAACACGTACAAAGAACAGAACTATTCAGGTTTGGACAAAGAATATTGATCCTGAAACAGCATATTTTTTCACTACACGCTATCTCCCGAGACTATGAATGAAGATCTGCTCAGTTTTATATGGCAATTTCAATATTTTGATGCCGGAAACCTGAAAACTGAAGAAGGTGAAACGATTCAAATTATTCGTACCGGACATAAAAACACCAATGCTGGGCCGGATTTTTCTGACGCGCGAATCAGAATTGGCGGTGTGGAATGGATAGGTTCTGTTGAAATACATACCAAATCGTCAGACTGGCTGCTACATCAGCACAGTGAAAATGAAGCTTATGAAAGTGTGGTGATGCATGTGGTCTGGGAAAATGATGTACCGATTTTCAGACCGGATAAAACCTTACTTGCCCGTTTTATCGCTAAAAGGACTGGTTCGCCTTTCAATTTTGGAAAGATATAACTCCTTAATGAATGTCAAGGGAATTTTACGAAAATCCGGGAATTTCATGTCAGGAACAATTCTCCATTAGTTAATGACTTACAGAAATTTTCTATGCTTGACAGAGTATTACTGGAAAGGCTGGATAAAAAAGCATCCAAAGTTCTCGAATTACATCAGGCAAATCAGCAGGATTGGGAAGAAACTGCTTATCAATGGCTTGGGACAGCATTTCGGCTTTAAATTGAATGATCCTGCCTTTTTACGTCTTACGCAGATTATCCCGTTGAAAATATTACAAAAACATCGCACACAAGCCTGTTCAACTGGAAGCATTGCTTTTTGGCAGCGCAGGATTAATTCCTGAAAAATCAGAAAGTGAAGAACCGGAAGATATATACCTTGAAGCACTTCGGAGGGAATATCAGTTTTTAGCAAATAAATACAGCATTTCCCAGTTCACAAATGAATGCGCATGAATTTAAATTTTTGCGATTGCGACCCGCCGGATTTCCGACGATCCGGATTTCTCAGTTTGCAGATCTGATCACCAGAAATGGTACATTGTTTTCGTCCATTAACGTCAGCGAAAATGTTAAATCACTTCATCGCTTGTTTCAATTTAAAACAATCTGAGTACTGGATTCATCATTTTCAATTTGGTAAATTATCAAAATCCAAAGTTCCGGTTATGGGAAAAGATGCTGTCAATTTATTGATAATCAACGCAGCAGTTCCACTTTTGGTTGCTTATTCCAGACAAAAACAACAACCGGAATTTCTGGATAAAGCATTGAACTGGCTATCCGAAATTCCGGCAGAAAATAACCGGATCACAAGGGAATGGGAAACTTTGGGAATGAAAGTAAAAACTGCCGCCGATTCTCAGTCGCTTATTGAATGGTACAATCATTATTGTACCAACAAAAAATGTCTGGAATGCACAGTAGGTGCCGCGCTGGTTCGTTCTAACTTAAACTCTGCTAACCAAATTTACGCCTGTAAGCAGAAAAACAGAACCTACCAAAAACGGAACAACAGATTCCCATTTGGAAACGGTAAGTCCTAAAACCGGTTTTTCGGAAAGAAAAGCGACACAGGCAAACAACAAAACAGCAATTCCCAACAAGGTCAGAAGTGCGCCAAAAAAACGTTTAAACTGTGTACTTTCCATTTTAATAACTATGAAGGATTTTTGTTTGATTAATTCAGGTCTGCAAAAATAGAGAATACAAAAATTTATTCAATGTGCCTTCATGATATATAAAGTGTATTACTGCACTGTTAAGCCCATTTTTTTACCTTCTTCTACCATAAAAGCATAAGCCTGTTCATATTCATTTGGAATAATTCCTTCCAGAATTGCCTCTCGGATAATTTCTTTCATTATCCCAACTTCACGTGATGGTTTTAGTCCAAAAGTTTCCATGATAATTTCACCGGTAATCACAGGTTGAAAACTTCGCAGTTTGTCACGCTCTTCCAGATCTTTCAGTTTTTGTTCAACAATATCAAAATTGTGAAGAAACTTTTTAACCTTATCCGGATTTTTTGAAGTAATATCGGCACGGCAAAGTTTCATTAATCCTTCAATATCTTCTCCTGCTTCAACCAAAAGTCGACGCATGGCAGAATCCGTAATTTCTTCGCGTGACAAAACAATCGGGCGCAAATGCAGTCTAACCAGTTTTTTGACAAAACGCATTTTCTCATTCTGCGGCAATTTCATCCGGCGGAAAATAACCGGAACCATTCGTGCACCTATTTCTTCATGATTATGAAATGACCAGCCTACTTTTTTGTCAAAACGTTTGGTAGCAGGTTTTGCAATATCATGTAAAATGGCAGCCCAGCGAAGCCAGAGATCATCCGTATTTTCTGAAACATTGTCCAGAACCTGTAAGGTATGATAAAAATTATCCTTATGTCCTTTTCCGTCAATTGTTTCAACACCTAAGCAACTCGATCATTTCCGGGAAAATAATCGCTAAAAGTCCTGCATGATAAAGCAATTTAAAACCATAAGAAGGAACCGGCGAAAGAATTATTTTATTCAGTTCATCCGAAATACGTTCCATCGACACAATTCTCAATCCGGTCTTTCATGCTGATAATCGCATCGAAAGTATCAGGCTCAATATCAAAATTCAGCTGGGAGGCAAAACGGATCGCGCGCATCATCCGCAACGGATCGTCGGAAAAGGTAATTCCGGGCTCCAAAGGTGTGCGGATTATCTTTTTTCGAAGATCCCGCATGCCTTCAAAAGGATCAATAAGTTCACCAAAATTGCTTCGGCTCAAACTTATTCCCATCGCATTGATCGTAAAATCACGACGGTTCTGATCGTCTTTTAAGGTACCATCTTCAACCGCAGGTTTACGGGAATCCGGACTGTATGATTCTTTTCTTGCACCAACAAATTCCATTTCCAGATCGCCCTGACGGATTTGTGCCGTTCCAAATGTTTTGAAAATACTTACATGTACATCCGGACCAAGCTGCTGTGCAACAAGCTCTGCCAATTCTATTCCGCTTCCTATCGAAACGATATCAATATCTTTACTTGGTCTTTTAAGTATCAGGTCACGAACGAAACCGCCAATTATATATGCTTCAACACCCAGCTCCGCAGAAGCCTGGGCTACAATTTCCAGTATTGGGTAATTTATTAACTGCTCTTTAAAATTCATGCCGCAAAGGTAAGGAATTCTTGTTCTTTACATTTATGACGAATTTAACGTCTTCTTAAAATTAAAAGCCAATAAGTTTCTACTTTTCTTTTCCGACCATTTAACGTAAGTTCAGACAGCTCTGAAATCTTTACATTTACTTTACACAAAAGTCTGAGCAAAATCAGAATTTTAGCCGATTTTTGACGCAAATATATATCCTGATCCTGAACCGTTCTATAACTTTTTAAAATGAAAATTCCCTGTTCCCATTTTTGCAAATGCTTAGCCGCATTTCTGTTTTTTATTCATTTTGAGGTAAATGCACAAAATAATACGATTCAACTTATTGCACACAGAGGTGGTGTTGTTGACAGTACATATACCGAAAATGGATTACCTGCTTTGAAAAAGGCACAGGAAAAATAAATATGCAATGATTGAAACTGATATGCGTGTCACAGAAGATGGCATATTAATCGCAAATCATGACGCGAATTTTGAAAGATATTATGGGTTGAAACAAAAAGTTACGGAAATGAACTGGGCGGATATTCAGAAATTATCCAGCAAACTGGACGGAAATACGCCTTTAAAACTGGAAACGGTTTTTCAATTTTGCAGCAAAAATCATATGAATGTGATGCTCGACAATAAAATTGAAGGTTTGGATATTGCACTATTCAATCAATTGCTGGCATTGCTTGACAAATATAATCTACGCGAAAAAGCATTGATGATCGGTACGGATGAATCCACTGAATTTTTTACCGGGAAAGATAAAACTTAGCTGCTACCCGAAAACAGCTTGAAGAAAATAAAGCCCGAAAAGATTACAAACCAGATCATTATTTCTTGTTTGAACGTCCGGCAAAATTGACAAAAGAAGATGTTGACTGGTCAAAAGACAACGAAATCATAGTTGTTGCAGCAATTAATAAATACCATTACAAAAATTCGGAACCAATATGTACAGAGAAGCAAAAGACGATTGCAGTAAAATGAAGTCTTATGGAATTAAATATTTTCAGATTGATTCCGAATTTGCAGATTTTCTAAAATAGAAAAAGGGAAAGCTGATTACCAAACCCATTGGGATTTCATATTCGCCTTTTGGAAAAGTGATCCGGACAACAACATGATAGTTAAATGAACCGGTCCCAAAAGAACCGTTGTGATGACCAATGCGGCCAGCAAGACTATTCCGATAAGCGTACGTATTAAAAATTCAGTAACGATGATCATGCTAATAGAAAGGATTTACCGTGAAAAATTGGTAATCGTGACTCTTAAGCCACTTGTTTATAGATATACGATTAATTTATTGGATTAGATCGAGGAGGAGTTAGCTAAAATCAAAAATAGTCTAAAAATTATTGAAATAGTAACTTTAAGGATATTTAATAACGAAGAGTAAAACAAAGATATTAACAACTATTTGAATATCAAATAGTTGTTAATAAATAGATTAAAGAAATTATTTTTTGTAAAAAAGTAAGATTGATCAAAAAAGGCTTGAAAACTAGCTATTTACCATAAAAAGAGCGGATTGTGGAAACCTGCTAAAAAGTTCTTTTTTTAAATCATCATCAATAGTTAATGATGAAATTGCTCTGTCCATGCATGTTAACCAGGCGATTGCATCTTCTTCCGTAATCGGATGCGGAATATGACGAGCTCTTAATCTGGGATGACCAAAGACATCTGAATACAATGAAGGGCCGCCTAAAAACTGAGTCAGAAAAAGACGTTGTTTTTCTTTAATTTCATCCTTGTCACTTTTGAAAAGACGCGAAATTAATTCATGTGCAAATACATGATCATAAAACCGATCTGTTAACAATCTCAATGTCTCTTCGCCGCCGATACGGTCGTATAATGATAAACCTTCCATGCGTTAAAATTCGGATTAAATATTACAAATCACAAGTGACAACCATGCAACTTGTTGTCTAATGATGCTTAATTGGGTTTAGTTACCTCAGTAAAAGTCATAATAATCGTCTTTTGGAATTTTGTAAATTCTCAACAATTCCTTGGCTGATATTGGATCATTCCAAAGTAGCGCCTCATTTTTTAGCTTTTTAAGATCACTTTTCAAATTTCTAACATCCCGGCTAAATTTAAGCAGTACCGTTTCTATTGACGTAATCTCAAAAGGATACATATCGAACGAGGAAGCAAGATCCTGAATGATATAAAACTTTTCATATTCCAGCTCATCGGCCTGCTGTTTTAATATTTTGTTGTAATAAACCAATTGTTCATCTGCCAGTTTTTCCAAATGCTGCTGATCAATTCTGTCCAGTTCCATTTGCAGTTTTAGCAAAGCCATCAGATTATTATCATTATACGCCTGCGTGACACGCTGCATGACTTCCGTTTTTCGCAATTTTTCCGACTCGTCCTGTTCACGATCCGGATGAAATGCTTTTACCAGATCCATGTAAATTGTTCGTACCGATTTGGTAAGCCTTTGCTCCTCTGCTTTCTGCTTTTCCTCCTTTTCGAGCTGTTTTTTGGTTTTCGGTTTTTGTGTTTTATTTTCTTCTTTTATTCTCTCCTGTTCCTCAAATTGCTCGTCCATTTCAAGCAGTTTTTCAAACATTTTCTCCTGAAATTTTTCTTTCGTAGAAATATCTTCATCATCAAAATGCATCCCGAATTGCGAAGCCATTCCTTTTGCCATTTGCGCAGCTTCTCTTTCTATTTCAGCATTAACTGTATCAAAATCAACATCATTATGTTTGTTGAATATCGGTTTGAGATCTTCAAATCCGTATTCATCAATTAGTTTAAAACCCACATCTGTAATCAGATACGAAAGTTTTTTCTTATCGTTCTTTTTGAAAATCTTGTCCGAAAAAATACGGTCCATACTACGGATTATCTCTGCCTGCAAAGAATTTATCTGTCCGTTTACAGGATTCATTTCCTTATTAATACGATTCAAAAGTTCATCTTTTCCATCACGAAATTCTGATAACGACTTTTCCAGCTGCTCAATCTTTTTCGTTAGTCTGTTAAACTCCTTTTGACGTTTTGACAAAATTTCCTTTTGAGCGCCAATATGAAGAATCGTTGATTTTGTCATTTTATTTAAGCAAAGTGCCGACAATTGATTTAAAGAATACGAATAAAATTACGGCTAAAAGATGAGACAGTTTAAAAGTTCGTATTAAATTTTAGGTGTATCCATAAGTAACAGGCCTCATCTAAATTCTTTATCATTAAGTAGAAAATGCTTGTTTGATCACCTTCGTTTCGTCCCGGATTTACCAAAATGTACAAAAGTTTCTTCCTCCTGCTACTTTCAATTTTCATCTGGCATCCTGATTTTGCCCAGAAAAAACAGTTGTCAACACCCGTCAAATTACAAAATCTGTCCGTCCCAAAAGACAGCCGGTATATCATGCAGGAAGATGGAAAACCATTTTTCTGGCTGGGCGATACGGCCTGGGAATTGTTTCACCGATTAACGTTCGAAGAAGCTGAATTGTATCTCAAAAACAGAGCTGCAAAAGGATACAATGTCATACAAAGTGTGGCTTTGGCCGAGTTTGACGGATTAACCCAACCAGATCAGCAGGGACAATTGCCATTAATCAACAACGATCCGACAAAACCGAATGAACTGTATTTTCAACACGTTGAAAAAGTTATAGATAAAGCCAATCAACTGGGATTGTATATTGGACTTTTGCCAACATGGGGTGATAAATTCAATAAAAAATGGGGCGTTGGGCCTGAGATCTTTACTCCTGAAAATGCAAGAATTTATGGTGAATATCTAGGTAAGAAATTCAGGAACAAAAAGATTATCTGGATCCTTGGAGGTGACAGAAGTCCTGAAAATGAAACACATACAAAAATTATCGAAGCGATGGTTGCCGGAATAAAAGCTGCTGTCGGAAATGATCAGATCATGAGTTATCATCCCAGCGGCGCAACTTATTCTTCAAAATTTTTCCATAAGGCAAGCTGGCTGAATGTCAATATGTTTCAGTCTGGCCATAGTGAAAGAAATAGTAAAAATTATTTGATGATCCGTAACGATTATAATCTTTCACCAACCAAACCTACGCTGGATGGCGAACCGCGATACGAAGGTCACCCTATAAACTGGAAACCTGAAACAGGTTATTTCAATGATTTTGATGCAAGACAGGCAGCATACTGGGCTGTGCTTTCAGGCGCCTGCGGACATACCTATGGCTGTCATGATATCTGGCAGTTTTTTAATTTCGATAGAAATCCTCCTGTTTCTGTTGCCAAGACAAACTGGAAAGTTGCCGTTGATTTCCCCGGTGCATTCCAGATGGGTTATATGAAAAAACTGATGGAATCTCTACCGTGGACAACGCTCGTTCCGGATCAGACTTTAATAAAAAATGAAAACCCGGAAGACGCAGGCTACCAGGTTTCTTCTTTTTCAAAAAATAAAGATCTGTTTATTGCTTACACGCCATATGGCCGCAGTTTTAAAATCGATCTTGCACAATTTACATCCAAATCGCTGACAGCTTACTGGTTTAACCCAAGAGATGCGACAAAAGTTAAAATCGGAAACGTTAAAAATGATGCGGTAACCGAATTTAAACCTTACGTCGCCGGGCCTGAAACTGACTGGATTCTGGTCATTGCAGACTCAACAAAACCTTGGGGAAAATAAAACTTTGCGGTTACTCAAACCGCAAATGTTTCACAGATTCTCCCGATCTGGCGAGTTCTGTCAAAGATTCTATACCGATTTCCAGATGCATCGTTACGTAATTGGTTGTTACTTTTTTATCACTTTCCTCCGTTTTTACACCTTCCGGAACCATCGGATTATCGGATACCAGAAGCAAAGCACCATGAGGAATTGAATTGGCAAAACCTACGATGAAAATCGTAGCCGTTTCCATATCAATCGCCATGGCGCGGATATCCCGAAGATATTCCTTGAAACTATCGTCATGTTCCCAAATCCGGCGGTTGGTTGTATAAACTGTTCCCGTCCAGTAATCCAGTTTATGTTTGGCAATACTAGCCGAAACCGTACTTTGCAAACGGAATGACGGAAGAGCCGGAATTTCACTTGGCATGTAATCGTCACTCGTACCTTCGCCTCGGATGGCTGCAATTGGAAGGATCAAGATCGCCAACCTGTGTTTTTTTCAATCCACCACATTTACCAAGAAAAAGTACGGCTTTGGGATTGATGGCAGAAAGCAAATCCATCACCGTAGCCGCCATCGGACTTCCCATCCCAAAATTGATAATGGTAATATCGTTTGCAGTCGCCGTTTGCATCGCTCGCCCGGTGCCCTTTCACTTCAACACCAAACTTTTCCGCAAACATGGTCACGTAATTGAAAAAGTTGGTAAGCAGAATGTAATTTCCAAAATCTTCAACGGCTGTTCCGGTATATCGCGGAAGCCAGTTCTCTACAATTTGTTCTTTCGTTGTCATCATTTTAATGGGTTTATTGGCATCGGTAATTGTGATGATTATCTTCGCCTATGGAATCATTAAATTTGCCTGCTTTCGGGTATAAAGTTAAAGACGTAAGCGGGAAACCTTATATTTTTGACATTATACGAAGAAAATTTGTCTCTCTAACGCCGGAAGAATGGGTTCGGCAACATTTTATTCATTTGTTAATCAACCACTACGGATATCCCAAGTCGCTTTTTGCCATTGAAACCGGTATGAAGTATCATACTTTGGCCAAAAGAACGGATATTATGATACTTTCAAAAGACAGTTTGCCTTTTCTTCTGGTGGAATGCAAAGCGCCTTTTATTCCCGTAAATGATATTACCTTTGCTCAGATCAGCCGCTATAATTTTACTTTACAGCCCGCTTATCTGGCGGTTACCAATGGCATGAGCCACTATTGTTTCAAGGTTGAAAACGGACAGGTAAAATTTCTGGATGATTTCCCATTTTACAGGGAATGGAATAAAGAAGAAAATTAACTTTAAATAAGAAAAGCCTGCTAACAAGATTGTCAGCAGGCTTTTTCAAAGAGGGTTACTCAAATATTTTGATAGCAATTATTTAACTGCAACCAATTTAATATCGACTACGAAATCGTCGTTAACCATTTTGTCACCAAGTGCAGCAGCGTCAAAGAACGATTTTGAGTTATATTTAATGTCGAATTTAGAACGGTCAATTACAAGTTTACCAGTAATGTCAGCACCTGATGCAGTTGGTTTAACAGTTACAGGGAAAGTTACAGGTTTTGTAATTCCTTTGATCGTAAGGTTACCAGTTACGTCATAAACGCCAGCTCCTTTTGAAACCGCTTTTGTACCTACGAAAGTAGCAGTTGGGTGTTTTTCAACACCAAAGAAATCATCAGATTTCAAGTGACCGATCAATTTTCCGTTGTATTCTTTGTCTGTAAGATCAGTATTTGTGATGCTTGTAAGATCAGCAGTAAAGCTACCACCAGTCAATTTAGCACCGTCCATAATTACAGTACCTTCTTTCAAAGAAATTTTACCTGTATGCTCGCCAGTTACTTTTTTACCAGTCCAGATCAGTTCACTTTTAGAAACATCAACTTTAAGGTTTGTAGCTTTAACTTTTCCGTCAGCAGCATTAACAGCTGTAAATGCGAACAAAGAAACTGCAACAGAAGCTGCAAACGATTTTAGAGAATTCATTGTAGTCATGATTTAATTTAAATTGAATTGTTTGTTATTTGTATTAATTGTTATTTTTTGAATTACGTAATTTATCCAGCAAATTACTGATCAGGTCCGCTTCTTCATGGGTGATTCCCACCATGTTATCTTCCCATTTTTCAACTTCCGGATCCAGTTTTTTTAACAATTCCAGACCTTCTTCCGTAATAATAACATCCACAGCGCGACGGTCATTTGGACAGGATTTTCGGTCAACGAGTTTTTTAAGAAGTAACTTATCAATTAGTCGGGAAGTGTTTGAATTTTTATCCAGCATCCTCTCGGCAATGTCACTTACTTTAATCGGATTTGGGTGTTGCCCTCTTAAAATCCTCAAAACATTAAATTGCTGCGAAGTGACATCAAACTCCCGAAAAATCTCCATCTGCTGATACTGGATCCAGTTACTGGTAAAAACCAGATTAAGTCCCAATTTCTGATAAGGGCTTCGAAATTTTTTTTGTTTTATATCGGTTTCAATTGACATAGCTTAAATTCTTTAAATGCAAATACCGTGTATATACATATAATGTTGAAACATGAATTTGTTTGAATTAAGTTCCGGTTTGTAAAAAGTAATTACAGATATTTGTATTAAATAATTTGAAAATAAATTAACTTACTTATTTTCAAATACTTAAAATAGAATAATTATTTTTAATTTTATATGTTTCAATTAACAAAGCCTTTGATTCTGGCTTCCAATTCCCCCCGCAGAAAACAACTATTACAGGAAACCGGATTTAATTTTGAAGTAGAAGTACTCCCAACCGATGAATCTTTCCCCGATAATATTCCAACGCATGAAGTTGCCGGATATATCTCAGCGCAAAAAGCAGAAGTTTTCAGAAATCTTCATCCTGAAAAAATTATACTGACAGCCGACACGGTAGTTATTATTGGAGAAACCATTTTAAACAAACCACAAGATATTCCGGATGCAGTCAGAATGTTAAAAATGCTTTCCGGAAATACACATGAGGTTACAACGGCCGTTAGTTTATTAGCGGATGATCATGTTTATACCATTTCTGATACGGCGCTCGTTAGTTTCCGGATATTAGAGGATACCGAAATAAACTATTATATTGAACATTATAAACCGTTTGACAAAGCAGGCGCTTATGGTGTTCAGGAATGGATTGGAATGGTGGGAATAAACCGGATTGAAGGATCTTTTTATACAATTATGGGACTTCCGGTTCATATTGTTTACCAATTATTAAAACCTTTTTTGATAACACAAAGCTGAAAATCAGCTTCTTCTCTGTTACCTTTCCAAAATCTGATGCATCCAAATCTTCCGAAATTTATTCCCAGCGTTTGTTACGAAATATTCGTCCGGTCGTTTTGCGATTCGAACGGGGATGGAATCGGTGATTTGAACGGGATTATTTCAAAACTGGATTATCTGGCCGATCTTGGAATTGAAGCCATCTGGCTTACACCGATCAATCCGTCTCCGAGTTATCATAAGTATGATCCGGTCGATTATTATGAAATCGAAGCTGAGTTCGGGACGATGGAAATTTTCAAAAAACTCCTTTCCGAAGCTCACAAACGAAATATTGTTGTTTACCTGGATCTGATCGTCAACCACACCAGTACTTATCATCCATGGTTTTCAGAAGCAAGTAAGGGCCCGGAAAATCCTTTTCGGCATTTTTACTGGTGGCTGTCTCCTGAAAAGATTGAAGAGTTAGGTATAGCAAAAAGGCAAACTTCGGATGATTCCGATGAAGTCTATCCATGGCATGAAATTCCGGGAGATGACGAAAAATATTATGGCCTCTTCTGGAAAGGTATGCCTGATCTTAATTATGATTCGATACCGCTGAGAAAAGAATTGGCAAAAATCATCACTTTCTGGCTCGAAGAAGTTGGGATCGATGGATTCCGGCTTGATGCTGCCCGTCATATTTATCCCATTTGGGAAAAAGAGAAAAATCATGATTTTTGGGAATATTTTAACGAAGTAGTAAGGAAGGCAAAACCGGATGCGTATACCGTAGCAGAAGTATGGGCGGAAACCTGGGAGGTCGCGCCCTATCTGGAAAACCTAAACGCAACTTTTCATTTTGATCTGAGTTTTGCCTTGCAGCGCATTGTAATTCAGGAAAAAGATGAAAATCTGGTTAAGCAACTGCTGGCAAGTTATTCTCAGTTTGAAGCTTTTAATCCGGATTTTATTGATGCGATTATGTTGACAAATCATGATCAGGACCGAATTGGGAGTGTTGTTGGAAATCACATCGGTAAAATAAAACTGGCCGCTACACTTTTACTTACATTACCCGGACAACCTTATATATATTATGGGGAAGAAATTGGTATGCTTGGGACAAAACCTGATCCTTACATCCGGGAACCGTTTCTTTGGTCTGAAAAAGAAACGGATCCAAGTAAAACCAATTGGCTGGAGGCTCAATTTTCAACACTGAAAACAATAGAACCACTTTCTGTTCAAATGCAGGATCCGGATTCTATTTATTCACATTATAAAAAGTTGATAGAATTAAGGAAATCCGTCGCGGCACTTGGACAAATTTTAAAACCAAATCTGGAAGAAGTTGAATCGCTCGATAGTGAAATCATTGCTTACGTTCGTACCCATGAAACTGAGCCCGTTTTGATCATCCATAATTTGAGTAATGAAATAAAAAATATTAGTATCCCTGAAAGCAGAAGAAAATTTCAGGATATACTTTTTTCAACAAATAAATCTTCCATTCTTGAAAATGGTGAACTTGAACTGACTTCTTATGGAAGTTTGATTTTAAAAGTAAAATCAACTCCGATATCAGGTAGTAGTTTGCCAACAGTAGTTTGACCGACACTCCTATCTTTATAAAGGATTACTGATAACTTTGGCTAATCCCACAAAATGAAACGACGCCTCATATATTTTTCCTGCTTATTTCCGCTTTTAACCACTTCCGTTTTTGCACAAAAAACATATCCAACACTTGGAAAAATTATTGTCAACGATCCAAAGCTGGAAAAGCTGCTGCCAAAAAATGCAAAACTGGAAGTAATAGCAACAGGATTTGTATGGTGTGAAGGGCCGGTTTGGGTGAAAGATGGTGGATATCTGTTATTTTCTGACGTTCCAAAAAATACGGTATATAAGTGGGATGAGAAAAATGAGTTATCTGTTTTTCTGAAACCTTCCGGTTATACTGGCTTGGGTGAATATAGTAACGAGCCTGGAAGTAACGGACTGACGATTGATAAAAAGGGCAGATTAATTTCCTGCGAACATGGTGACAGACGGATTTCTGCTATGCCTTTAAATGGTGGCGGAAAAATCACACTTTCTGATAATTTTGAAGGAAAACGTTTCAACAGTCCAAACGACGTATTACAAAATCCGTCCAATGGCAGCATCTATTTCACAGATCCGCCATATGGTTTGGCAAAATATGAAATGGATTCCAGTCGTGAAACTTCTTATTTTGGTGTTTATCAAATTACACCAAGAGGCGAAACGAAGATTATTATCAAAGACTTAACAAGACCAAATGGACTAGCTTTTTCGGCAGATGGAAAAACACTTTTCATCGCACAATCTGATCCTGAAAAAGCATATATCATGTCATATCCTGTACAGACAGACGGTTCCGTAGGAAAAGGAAAATTATTTTATGACGCAACACCTATGAGCAAAACAGGCTTGAAAGGTTTGCCTGATGGACTTAAACTTGACATTGAAGGAAATATCTGGACTTCCGGACCAGGTGGAATATTGATTTTATCACCCGAAGGAAAACTTCTTGGCAAGATCGAAACTGATGGAGAACTGGCATCCAACTGCGCCTGGGGAAATGACGGATCAACACTTTATATTACTGTTGACGGATATTTGTGCCGGATCAAAACCAGCACGAAAGGTATTAACTGGTAAAATAAATAACATGAGTGATTCCCATGTTATTTATTTCCGATTCCTCTCAAACTGAGAAGTGTATTTTCCACGCTTTTATGAACATTTGGCCAATCTGTTTTTCCTTCTTTATAGACTTTCACATAAGCCTTGTAAAGCGCAATCTGATTTCCGTCAAGTGTATTCAATTCGTTCGTCAAGGTTTCTCTTTCCGAGGCTGACGCAGATCTGAATTTATCCAGTAAAACATCTCTGCGGCGTTCCACTATATCCAGTTCGTAAAGAACCAAATCACTTAATTTATCCATTTCAGCATATTGATTGAGCAATTGCTGGTTTGTTTCGGCATTTGAATTATTACTATTGCGGGAATCTGAACTATTACGGATATCCGTCTCATTCCCGGTTTTCAGATAGTCCTTTTTATATCTTACTTCCGGCTGCTCTCCTTTTCCGGTATTATAAGACGTTGTGGATTTTATAACTGTCGTTGTATCTTTTTGCACCGATGTGGTTGCATATGGCTGTTGCTTGTTATAATCAGAGCCATCTGTTTTGCTCAGACTACTTTTAAGATTTGCACAGGAAAAATTGGACAAAGCAAGAAATGTAACTCCTGCAATAATATAGATACGACGCATGGCAGAATCAGTTAAAAGTTATGTCGTAATCCAATATTCAAATTAGGACTGAAATAAAGCACCTTTGGAAGCAATTCCACATATCCACCTCCTTCAACAAAAAAGGAAGTTGGTTTTTGAGAAAAGAAAAATTCCAGACCGCCTGTGAATGACGGGCCGGTTGAAATATTATTGGTATGTACTGCTTTTATATTTTGATCAGGGTAATATTTTCTAGAATTGATCTGCACCCCAACTCCTCCGTAAGCAATCATTCTGTCATTAAACATTGGGACAAACCACAAATAGCTTCCATTCAGCATAAAACCTATACTGGCATATTCTCCTTCGCGATACGCCTTCTTTTTCAATAAGCTGGAATATGTACCTACTGTAATATCCAGGGCATTTTTATCACCATATTTTCGGAGATTGAAACCTGTTGGCTCTCCCACTTTAACGCCTAATGCCCATTTTTCCGGTTGAGCCTGAGCTATTGAAAAAGCAAAAATCAATGCAAAAAGTAAAAAAAATCTTTTCATAAACGTGTTACTGAAAAATAAAAAATTAGAATATGATTTCCCCGTTTTCTCAACAAGAACCTTCATTTATTATATATTAATAAAACCGAACCAATGCTAAAAACGAATATTTCTTAGGACGTCTAAGGAGTGATTTGGTCACAAAATTATCCGCTTTCCATAAGGTAAGTATTGTTTCCTTTAAATCAAATTATCAGGCCGCCTTTGTTTCAGGATCATTTTATTTCTAATATTGACCCGACATTTCATTATTTTAAACTAATAATTAGCCCTGTGGTTGATAATAAAAAGAGTAAAATCTTTAATTCCAAAGACTTAATTGCATATTTTCTTGTAGCCGGAACCGGGGCTGTCGTTCAGTTACTTTGTAGTAGTTTATTTAAAGACTGGTTTGGATTAACATTTCAGCAATCAATTTTACCAGCCTACGCAGCTTCCTTTGTAGTCGGTTTTGCACTTACCAAATTGTTTGCATTCAACGCCCGTAAAACGAATCAGACAAACCGGGAAATGGTTAAATTTCTAATGGTTGCCGTTTTTTCAGGATTTGTAACCTATATATTTTCAACAGCGGCTTACTATATTTCTGACAATTATTTTGAGCAATATAATTACCTTCTTCCCTGGTCAAAAAAATATGTGAATGTTAATGAAATGGCCTGTTACATCGTGGGAATGGGTTTCAGCTTTATCAGTAATTATATTCTGCACAAAACATTTACTTTCAAAAGCACAGGTTTTTACAACCGTCTGAAAGTGCTTATCCGATAAATTAAAACTTGCCATGAATACACAGTGCGGAGAACCGTGAATCTTCACTAATGTTATAAATCATTCGTGGAAAATTTACGGTCCGCCGCGCGGTGCATTCGTGGCAAGAACATTTCTGGCTATAATTAAAGTCTTTCAACAATTATCGCAGAAGCTCCTCCGCCTCCATTACAGATAGCTGCAAGTCCGTAGCGACCATTTTTTTGTTCCAAAACAGAAAGTAATGTTGTGATAATTCTGGCTCCCGAAGCTCCAAGCGGATGTCCAAGCGAAACGCCTCCGCCAAAAATATTTACCCTTTCCTGATCCAGCCCAAGTTCTTTAATAAAAAATAAGGCAACGACAGCAAAAGCTTCGTTCACCTCGAAATAATCAATATCCGAAATTGACAATCCCGCCTTTTTTCAAAACTTTTTGTGTTGCTAAAACCGGCGTAGTTGTGAACCAGGAAGGATCTTGTTCCGCATCCGCATAAGCAACAATTCTGGCAACAGGTTTTAATTTTGAATTCAAAACCGTGGTTGAACCTGCCAGGATCAATGCGGCCGCTCCATCATTAATCGTTGAAGCATTGGCAGCCGTGACCGTTCCGTCAGGAGAAAAAACAGGTTTCAAAGAAGGTATTTTTTCAAACTTAACCTTTTTAAACTCCTCATCTTCCTCAACGAAAACTGAAGCTCCGCCTTTTGGAGATACTACTTCAACCGGAACAATTTCATTTTTAAAATATCCCTTTTCCGTTGAATCTGCACTTAACTTATAGGATCTGATTGCAAAATCATCCTGCTCTTCTCTTGTAATATTATATTTTGACGCCGTTTTATCTCCGCAAAGTCCCATTGCACTTTGGTCATAAACGTCAGTCAGACCATCTTTTACCAAACCGTCAATAACTTCTCCGTTTCCATAACCGTACCCGTTTCTGGCTTTTGGTAAATAGTAAGGAATTTGGGACATATTTTCCATGCCACCTGCCACAACAACTTCTGCATCGCCAAGCTGAATAGCCTGAGCACCAAGCATAACGGCCTTCATGCCGGAAGCACACACTTTATTAACCGTAGTACAAATTACATTTGATGGTAATCCTGAGAAAATGGCTGCCTGCCGCGCAGGAGCTTGTCCAAGATTGGATGAAATCACATTTCCCATAAACACTTCCTGTACAGAAGCGGGGTCAATTTTTGATTTTTCAAGTGCGCCTTTAATAGCGACAGCGCCGAGCCGGGTAGCTGAAACGGAGGATAATGCACCGCCAAAACTGCCGATCGGTGTGCGGGCAGCAGCAAGAATAAAAACTTCTTCTTTCATGTTTTTGGTTTTACTGATCTGTTTTACCAGATCAAAAGTTTATTGCCAGACTCTAATCTGTTTAACAATAAATATAAGGAACCTGTCCTGAAATGAAGAAGTTTTTATTCTTTAACGCGGTTTTATATTTTCTTTGATTTACAGATCCGTCAGAACTCTCCGGCAATCTGTCATATTCTCCTTTTAATCCGTAATAGCCAAAAATCATCAAGTCCGGCACAGATCGGAATGAATATGATGATAATGATCGACCATTGTAAAGTGGTATTTGTTCGGGCTATCCCAACAGCAGCGGCAGCAATTTTCTCGGCTGCCTGCATAAATAAAAATAAAATGATTGTTGGGCCCAGAATGATCCAGACAACTCCCAAAATTCGTTTTAAAGTATTCATATTTTTTGCTTAATTAAGCTGTTATCTAATGCTTTCCATACTCCTAAATTTCAGAAACTTTAACGGCTGATCGCCGACCGCCGAAAGCTTAATCCGTTACATCTCTGTCTCCCTTATTATTGATATAAACCGCACCGATCACAAAAGATAAAGAAGCAATTCCGATAGGATACCATAATCCGGACAGTGGTGTGGAACCCTGAAACGACGCTACCAAAGTGGCAATAAATGGAACCAAGACCACCAAAAACGCCATTTCCAATATGGTAAGGAAGTGACATGGAAGTGTACCGAATTTGCGTCGGGAACAATTCTACCAGGAAAGCAGCGATCGGGCCATAAACCATAGTAACCAGTAATACCTGGAAAAAGACCAATGCGACAATAATCCAGAAAGTGCTATTTGGTAAGGTTACGTCAGCAAAAGAAATTTTTTCTGTCGGTGGCAGGGTTTCGTCGGCGTGAAGTGTGACCGCTTTTATTTCCTTGAAAGTGCTTCCGTTATTTAATGTTTTTACTGTCGTGGTGGTAATTAACGAATCTGCTTTTTCAGCTATAAATTCTCTCGTCACAACAGGTGCAGATGATGATTTCAATTCTGTTTTCTGAAATTCACCAACATTTGTTGCATCAATGAAATACTGATAAATTGGTCGATAAAATACAATTCCGAGCAACATACCGGAAAGCATAATCCACTTCCTCCCTACCTTGTCGCTCCATGAACCAAAGATTACGAAAAATGGCGTGGCGAATAAAATTGCCCAAAGCAGAATATAACGAGATTCGTTGAAATCCAGTTTACAGGTATTTTCAAGAAAAGATTGTGCGTAAAATTGTCCCGTATACCAAATTACGCCCTGACCCATCGTCGCACCGAAAAGTGCTAGCAAAACCATTTTGAAATTAGCCTTTTTCTGAAAACTTTCTTTTAAAGGATTAGCAGAAATTTTACCTTCTGCTTTCAGTTTCGAAAAAACCGGCGATTCGTGCATTTTCATACGGATATAGATCGAAACGCCAACAAGAAGTATTGAAAGCAAAAATGGAATTCTCCATCCCCAATCTGCAAAAGCCGGAGCACCAAGGATATTTTTCGTAGCGACGATAACGCCCAACGAAAGAAATAATCCCAAAGTTGCTGTGGTTTGAATCCAGCTGGTAAAAAAACCTCTTTTTCCGGCAGGTGCATGTTCTGCCACATAAGTTGCGGCACCTCCGTATTCGCCACCGAGCGCCAACCCCTGAACAAGTCTTAAAATCAGAACAAGAATTGGTGCAGCGTAACCTATACTGGAATAAGACGGAATAAGACCGATCAAAAACGTGGAGCCGCCCATTAAAACAAGCGTAAGTAAAAATGTATATTTCCTCCCAATCAAATCACCCAAACGACCAAAAACCAATGCGCCAAATGGTCTGACAATAAAACCGGCAGCAAAAATGGCCAGCGTATTAATAAGTGCCGAAGCGCCGGCATCACTTGGAAAAAGCTGATGACCGATAATTACCGCAAGACTTCCGAAAATGTAGAAATCATACCATTCTATTAATGTCCCGAGCGAGGAAGCAGCAATCACCTTTGTGATGCTTTGTGTAACATTGTCTTTGGGTGTACTCATTGATCAGCCAGTGATAAGTATTGAACGTGAGATAGTTTGCCAGACTCGGCAAATGCTTATTTAGCTGAATAAGGCACAAATACTGGTTCAATACTCATAATTAAATAAAAAGCCTTCCAATTGAATTGGAAGGCTTCTATCATTTTAATCTATTTGTTGATCTATTATTTGCCTACTTGTCTTCGTCATCGTCGTCTTCAAAATCGACCGAAGTTGCATCCTCGGTATTATTGGTAACATCGTCAACGTTATAATCTTCCCTCAACAGATCAGGATTTTCACTAGGCAAATCTGTACCAAGTGTTTTTCCACTTGCCTTATCTGTATAAACCGGTGGTTCCAACAATGACTTACTTGTATCTATAATTTCCGGATCTTTTCTTTTCGATATCATGATCATTCAGTTTAAAAGTTGACTACTAAACTAATTCTGATATCAGTTTTGAAATAATCATACCTGTTGCTTTTCTAACTTATTCTGTAATTAAATGTAGAGAATTTTCCGTTTTTGTAGAAGATGAACGCATGGGAATTTACTTGGTTACATTATTATAACAGGATAAATATTAATCAAAATGTTATTTGAAACAGAAATAACTTCCAGATTTGGTATTATCTAAAAACCTCATGAAATTGCCGCCCTGCTTTGATCCGAAAGGATTTCTGTTTCCTGAATCTCCTAAACCATTTTAAGATGTTACAAAAATTTACACTCCTGTTACTGCTGACAGCCGGAGTTTTTTATCCAAAGTTCTGCGAATGCCGGCATAGCTGATTCTACACTTATTATCAAAAAAACCAGCGACTTTAAAGTTAATGGTGAAGGCACGGCAACAAACTGGGCAGCTGCGAGCTGGTTTGATATTACTGTTCAAAAAGGCCCTAATCAACCTGCTCCCGGAAAACAATATCCTACCAGAGTGAAGATTATGCATTCAGACAAAGGAATTTATTTCCTGTTTGACTGTACTGATAAAAGACTGACATCTACAATTCTTGAAGATTTTGGTACTTTATTTAAAGAAGATGTGGTAGAAGTTTTTCTATGGCCTGATACTTCCGAACCGATTTATCTTGAATACGAAGTTTCTCCGCTGAACTATGAACTGGCGATTCTCGTTCCCAATATTAAAGGAAGAGCGCAAGGCTGGAAACCGTGGTTTTATGATGATCGCAACAAAGTACAACACGAAACCAGTGCACAAGGCGGACAAAAGAAAAGTATGGCGGCTGTGGAAGGCTGGAAAGCTGAATTTTTTATCCCTTATGTTTTGATGAATCCGATTGTACAAGCCCCGCCAAAATCAGGAGAAAAATGGAGAGGAAATTTTTATCGTATTGATTATGATAACAAAGAAACCGCTTATTATTCCTGGCAAAAAACCAGCGGAAGTTTCCATGATTTCAAGAAATTCGGCACACTCATTTTTGAATAAAATTTAATTAAATAACAACTAAACCATGAAACAAACCATTCTTACGATCTTCTGTTTAATCGCAGCAACCATGACTTTTGCCCAAAAACCTGTAACCAGAGAAATTCTTTATATCGGTACTTATACGCAAAAAGGTGAGGGTATATATGTTTACGAATTTGACAGAAGTAATATGTCTTTCAAGGAATTACAGGTTTTGACAAATAAAAACAGTCCGTCTTTCCTGGAATTCCATCCGAATAAAAAATTCCTTTATTCAGCCAATGAGGATAATAATACGATTTCATCCTATAAAATTGATCAGACTACGGCCAAACTTACTGCGATCAATGAAAAATCATCTGTTGGAAAAGGACCTTGTCATGTCAGTGTTGATCCGAAAGGTCGGTTTATTTATGTTTCAAATTATGGTAGCGGATTGCTCGCTGTCTATTTATTAAACGCAGACGGAAGCATTGGCGAACTGGCTGACCAGATTCAGGATAAAGGTTCTGCTTCTCAAAAACCACATATGCACTCGGTAATTCCTTCGGCTGATGGTAAATTTATTTATGCCTCAGATCTTGGTATCGACAGAATTATGGTTTATCTGGTTGATCAAAAAACCGGAAAACTTACGCCTGGCGCAGTTCCATACGCAGAAGTAAAAGAAGGCGACGGTCCACGCCATTTCGCTATTCATCCAAATGGAAATTTCGGTTATTCAGCTTGTGAATTACACTCGGTGGTTAACGGTTTCCAAATTGTTAAAAATACAGGAGCGTTGGTTCCTATCGAACGTGTGAGTATGCTTCCCGAAGATTTTAAAGGAAAAAGTTTTGCCGCAGACATTCATTTTTCGCCAGATGGAAAATTCCTTTATGCCTCAAACCGCGGACATGAAAGTCTTGTTGTTTATGCCGTAGATGCAAAAACAGGAAAACTAACTACCGTCGGCTTCCCGGAAACACACGGAAAACATCCACGCAATTTCATGGTCGATGCAAAAGGAGAATTGGTGATCGTGACCAATCGTGATAATAATAATGTCGTTTTTTTCAAAAGAAATCCTACAACTGGTTTGTTAACCTATAACGAAAAAGAACTTAGCATTCCAACACCGGTTTGTGTGAAGCAGTTGTTTTTGAAGTAGGAAAAATTTGATAATAATGAGCCCGCTAATCTTTACAGAATCAGATTAGCGGGTTTATTGTTTAATAAATTATAATTCTACGGCCAGCAATTCCGATCCAAGACGGTGCAGAGCTGCTTCAATTTTTTTTATCTGCGTCTGACGAGGTTTTTTTAGTCCGGAAGCATAATGATTTAATTGTTTTTCATTAATCCCGGTTAATCTGGCAATTCCTGTCTGATTAAAAATGCCTTTGTAATACTCTAACAAACTCTCAACATCAAATTTCCAGACAATCTCGTAATCACCTTTCAAGGCTGTCGGAATATTGTCCAGAGAAAATGTTTTAATAATATCAATGCAATTAAGAGCTGACATTTTTGCTTCCTGAATAGTATCTCCTATTCCGGTAATCATTTCAACGTTTTCAGCATAGGCTGCGTAATCATCCTTTCCTCTGGCAATTATGATTTTAATTTTTTTCATGATCATAATGTTTATCAACTATTTCAAACCCAAATCTTTTATAATTTTCCTTCTTAATCCCTCATACATTTCATTTGATCCATGAAACGGTACCGGATATCTACGTCCTTCCTTTTCATAAATGTAATGACTACCTTTTGTTCGAATATGTACCCAGCCATTACGCCTGATAAGTCTGTGAAATTCGGAAGATTTCATAATAATGTTAACAATAAAATAGTGTATGTGTTTTCACAAAGATATATAATAATATACCTTTCTACAATGATCTAACAACAAGAAAATCTGCTTTCTCGATTATTATCGCGAAAACAGACCTTAAAGTTAGTCTTAAATATTACTTCTTAATTTCTAATCGTTTCTAACCTCACTCCCCTCTCTTCACAAACTTCCCTGAAAAAACATTCGTCGCCTTCCCATTTTTAAACACCACTTTTCCGTTCACCCAAACCATCAAAATTCCATCGGACAAAGCTTTTGGATTAGCAATTGTGGCATTGTCTTTAACCGTTTCAGGATCAAATAAAACCAGATCTGCGTAGTAATTTGATGTAACAATACCTCTGTTTTCAATTCCAGTATTTTCCGCCGCCAAGCCTGTCATTTTATAAACCGCAGTTTCAAGTGACATGATTTTCTGTTCTTTTACATACTTCCCTAAAACTCGTGGAAAGGAACCATGGCCACGCGGATGTCCACCAACACTTCCGTCTGAACAAATGCTGCTGTTTGGCCAGGTTAGAAAATTAATGACATCCTCTTCAGACATCGAAGTTGCAGCAATCACAGAGGATCCGTCTTTTTCTTCTGCTTCACGCACAATACGCATCAATGCTTTGGCCGGACTTTCCTGGTTCATTGCTCCGATCTCAGTTACCGTTTTTCCTTCGTAAGATCTATTGGCAGAAAAATTAGTGATATAAGATTGCGCCGGATCGAACAATTGCTTTGTCGCAAAAATGGCGCTTTCTTCATTTTTAAAATCCTTTTTCGGGAATAAAACCCGCGGTGTAGACATCCACATTTGATACGGATAAACATCTGCTGTTATATTAACACCTTCCGATCTCGCTTCCGCCAGTTGCGCCAGGATATCATGAGATTTCCCCCATTTACTCACCATCGCAATTTTCATATGTGAAATCTGTACCGGAATTTTCGCTCTTTTTCCAATCTGAATAATTTCATCCAGCGACTCTTCCAGATTCATATCTTCACTTCTGATATGACTGATATATCTTCCGCCTTTTGCAGCAGCAACTTTTGCCAGATCAACAACTTCGTCGCGGTTAGAATAAAATGCATCTTCATATTCCAGTCCCGTTGCCAAACCCAGCGAACCCTTATCCAGTTCTCTGCTCAGAATATTTTTCATTGTATCCAGTTCAGACGGCTTTGAAGTACGAAACAGTTTATTCCCCATCGCCATGGACCGCATCATACCATGACCGGTATACGTTGCCAGATTCGTACTGACTGGTTTGTTTTTCATTCTTGCCTGAATGCTGTCAATCGGGATTCCGCCACCATCCTGGCCAACCACAATCGTTGTAATTCCCTGACTGATCGTAGAAAGTGATTCAGGATTATCTTCCAGTCCACGATCATGATGACTGTGACTGTCTATGAAACCAGGAGCCAGCACTTTCCCTTTTCCGTCAATTATTTCTTCATTTTTAAAAGCCGTCAGCTCACCAATATCACGAATTTTTTCATCGATCAGCCTCACGCTAACTTTTCTGCCCGCCGTTCCTGTTCCATCAATCAGATTTACATTACTGATCAAACTTGTCACCGGTATTTTAATCGGCCTTCCTTCAAAAAGACTTGTAGCTAAACGCGCAGCCCGATAATTTCCTGAATTGTCAAGAATGATCAGGGTTTCATTGGTTTTAATATGTCTGACAATCATCGTATTAAAACCAACCCATCCACCGGAATGCTGTACAATTTCGCCGGGCTTTGGTATAAACCAGCCAAAACCATAACCCGTTTCTTTTCCGTTATTTAGTTTTCCGGGAGTTATTGCTTCTTGAAAAGTAGCTTTTTTCACAAGCTTTTCAGTATACAAAGCCTGGTCCCACTTATACAGATCTTCCACAGTTGAATAGATATTTCCATCACCCACCACACCATCAAACCGCACCAGATCATTCAAAACTTTTTTCCCGCCTTCAATCTTGAAACCAAAAACCCGGCTTGGCGGATAGGTTTTCATTTTGAGTGTGTAAACATAGGAATTGTTCATACCTAATAGATCTGCGATATATTTCTTAAAAAACCGATCGGCCGGAATACCTGAAATCTCCTCAATAATAGAAGCCAAAGTTGTATAATTGGTATTACAATACTCAAATTTTTCACCCGGCTGAAAAACAAGATCAGGCTTTTTGATCGCTATCAATTCCAGCAGAGATTCGTTGGTAAGTGTATCCAGCAATCCCATATTATTTTGCGCAAAATCAAAATACTCCGGTAGACCGGAAGTGTGATTCATAAGCTGACGAACTGTAATATTTTCGTAGGGAAATTCAGGTAAATATGTATTTACTTTATCATCAAAAATCAATTTCCCCTGCTCCTTCAAAATCATCGCCATCATGGTATAAAACTGCTTTGAAACCGAAGCGAGATTAAATGCCGAGGTGGTCGTAAGTTTTTTATTATCTGAAGTATTGGTAATTCCGTATGCTTTTTTGAACATAGTTTTACCGTTTTCACCAATCAAAACCGTTCCGTTAAACAAATCTCTTTCTTGTAAATAGGTAAGCAGAGAATCTATTTTTACAGATTTTTGGGTGGTTTGGGCTTGGGTGAAAAGAGGGAAAATAAAGAATAATAGAAGTAATTTTTTCATGCAATTTTTGAGAGTACGGGTTATGCTAAAAATCTTGCAGGTTAAAATTAACAACCTAAATCTCAATTCCTAACAACAACATTTAAATTCTCAGCCTATCAAAATAAAAAATTACCAAAATCAACTATCACCAAACTATATTTTTATAATTTCGTCAATCGAAAAAAATAATTACACCAAAAAGAGTATCGTTAGATATTTGCTGCATCTTTTCTCTGTTAATTCGTCAAATGAATATTGACCAATCCTAATCACCTTTTCCTGTCAAATTTACATTATGCTAAACCGCAGAGATTTAATCAAACATCTTTCCACTTTTCCTCTTCTTGGTGGGATTTTGGGACAATGCAAGCCTTGATCCGTTAAGCCTTACAGCCAAACTTCCGGTTAGAAACCTGGCCAAAGAACTGGGCATCCGTACTTTTATTAATGCTGCGGGTACCTACACATTCATGACCGGATCGCTGATGCAGGATGAAGTTGTGGAAACGATCCAGGGAGCTGCCAAAGAATTTATGATGCTGGACGAAGTTCAGACCAAAGTTGGTGAAAAAATTGCCGCACTTACACACGCAGAAGCAGCCGTCGTGACCGCCGGTTGCTTTTCTGCATTAACGCTTGGACTGGCCGGTGTTTTGACCGGAATGGACCAAAAAAAGTAGAAGCGCTTGCCGCATCTGGAAGGCACCGGAATGAAATCGGAAGTGATTATCCAGAAAGGCCATAACATCGGATATTCGCACGCTTTGACCAATACCGGCTGTAAAATCATTTCTGGTCGAAACGCTGGAAGAACTTGAAAAAGCGATCAATGAAAAAACGGCTTTGATGTGGTTTCTGAACATCCAGTCGGATAAAGGACAGATCAAGCACGAAAAGTGGATTGAAATTGCAAAAAGCAAAGGAATTCCGACGATGATCGACATGGCTGCTGACGTTCCGCCGGTTGAAAACCTCTGGAAATTCAATGACATGGGCTTTGATCTGGTTTGTGTTTCAGGTGGAAAAGCAATGCGCGGACCGCAAAGTGCAGGCATTTTGATGGGTAAAAAGACACCTGATCGAAGCAGCAAGACTGAGCATGCCGCCACGTGGATCAACGATCGGACGCGGTATGAAAGTGAATAAGGAAGAAATTCTGGGCATGTATGTTGCGCTGGATAACTTCGTAAAAATGGATCACAAAAAAGAGTGGAAAATGTGGGAAGACCGCATCGCTCTGATCAGTAATGCTGCTAAAAGTGTGAAAGGTGTTAACGTTGAAACCTTCGTTCCTGAACTTGGAAATCATACGCCTACTTTGAAAGTATCCTGGGATTCTGACAAAACTCAATCTTCCGGTAAAAATTTTGCAGGAAAATCTTCGCAACGGAAATCCGTCGATTGAAATTATGCCGGCTGAAGATAGTTCGCTTACCATCACTTCCTGGATGCTGAAATCAGGTGAAGAAAAAATAGTAGCAGCAAGATTGAAAGAAGAATTGTCAAAAGCAGCGGTTTAAAAATCTGCCTTTTGAATAATTATTTCCTAAGCCCTGAATTTCACTATGAAACAATAAATCCTTCTTAATTTTTTGTCTGATTTGCCTGAATACGTTTTGCTGTAAGCGCTCAGACTTACAGTATTCTGATCAAAGGCGGCACTGTCATCGACCCGAAAAATAACCTCAACCAGATTATGGATGTCGGGATTTTTGAGGGAAAAGTTAAAAAAGTAGCAAAGGATATTGATCCGAAAGAAGCTGCAAAAGTGGTAGATGCAAAAGGCATGTATGTTACGCCTGGACTAATTGATATCCACGGACACGTATTTTTTGGCACCCAGCCAGACCATTATTTGAGTAATGGTCTGGTGGCATTGCCACCGGATGGTTTCACTTTCCGGGTTGGCGTTACTACCATTGTTGATGCAGGAGGTGCTGGCTGGGAATCGTTTCCCGAGTTCAAAAAGAACGTCATTCTGACATTCCAAAACGCGGGTTTTATCATTCCTGAACATTGTCGGCGCAGGAATGCGCGGCGGACAATATGAGCAGGACACCAGCGATATGGATCCGCATATGGCAGCAGCCGTTGCGTTGAAAAACAAAAATGACGTGGTTGGATTTAAAGTAGCACATTTCGTAGGTGCCGACTGGAAACCGATTGAACGCGTTGTTGAAGCAGGAAAACTGGCTAATATGCCGGTTATGATTGATTTTGGAGGAAACAATCCTCCACTTTCTCTGGAAACATTATTTACAAAATATCTTCGTCCCGGCGATATTTTTACGCATGCGCTTACCAATCTGGAAGGAAATGTACGAGAAACCATCGTGGATGAAAAAACCGGGAAAGTAAAACAGTATGCGCTGGATGCACGTAAAAAAGGAATTATTTTCGATGTAGGTTATGGCGGCGCAAGTTTCAATTATTCACAAGCTATTCCAGCCATCAAAAACGGATTTCTATCCAAACACGATCAGTACCGATTTGCACACCGGAAGCATGAATTCCTCAATGAAAGATATGTTGAGTATCATGTCCAAATTTCTGGTAATGGGCGTTGATCTGCCAACGGTTATCAAGGAAAGTACCTGGGCACCTGCGCAGGTTATCAAGCGTGAAAATCTTGGTCATCTTTCTGAAAATGCGATTGCTGACATTGCAATCTTTTCGATGCGTGAAGGCAAATTTGGATTTTATGACCGGACAGGTTACAAAATGGAAGGCAAGCAAAAACTGGAATGTGAAATGACGATCATGGGTGGAAAAATTGTCTATGACCTGAACGGAATCGCGTTGCCAACAACTAAATAACAAGAATTATCAAACTCACTGAACTCTAAAAATTACTACATGAAAAGGATTTCTAATTTTTCCCTGTCAACGCTGGCTTTAACATTTTGCTTTGCAGTATTATCCATCGCGGCACAGGCACAGGCAGTTACAGATTATGAAGCTCGAATTAAAGAGAAAAACATCAAACTGATCAAACCCGTTGCACCTATTGCCAATTATGTAAAAGCTGTACAGGTTGGAAATCTTGTTTATTTATCCGGACATGGACCTGACAAACCGGAAGGCGGACAAATGATTGGAAAAGTTGGAACAGAATTAACGATTGAACAGGCAAAAGAAGCAGCACGTTTAACAGGAATTTCTCTTGTTTCAACACTAAAAGGATTTCTTGGCGGTGATTTGAACAAAGTAAAAAGAATTGTAAAACTTCTGGGTATGGTTAACGCCGGACCTGATTTCGGTCAGCATCCGATGGTGATCAACGGCTGTTCGGATCTGCTGGTTGAAATATTCGGAGAAAATGGAAAACATGCGCGTTCAGCTGTTGGTATGGGTTCGCTTCCGGGAAATATTCCAGTAGAAATTGAAATGATTGTAGAATTAAAATAAGATCAAAAATTATCTTCCAGCCATTAGCTACAAGCTAACCGCTAATAGCTAAAAGCTTATTTCGACACCTGCCTAAACCCGTCGATCGTGAACTTAAAAATTGCTTCCTCTTTACTCGTTATTCTGGTTACAGGTTTTGTAACCAGACCTCAGCCAGACGTCGTTAATTCAAAAAATGGCGGACTTTTTTTACCCGACGGCTTCGAGGCCGTCGTTGTCGTTGACAGCCTTCCCGGTCGTGCGCGGCATATTGCCGTGAATGATAACGGTGATATTTATGTCAAAGCACGGTTTGCTGATAAAAACGAATCTGTGATCGCACTTCGTGATACCAACAACGACGGTCGTGCAGATATCATCAAACGTTTTGGCGGCTCTCAAAAAGAACGTGGTTATGGAACGGGTGTGCGGATTCATAATGGTTATCTTTATTACAGTTCCGAACTGATCGTTTATCGTCAGAAACTTACACCCGGAAAGTTGATTCCTGACGGAAAAGAGGAAATCATCATGACCGACGATCATGCTCATGGCATGCATGAACATATCGCAAAACCGATTTCTTTTGACAACAAGGGAAATATGTACATTCCATTTGGAGCTCCTTCCAATGCCTGCGAAGAATTATTTCGTATGCCAAGTTCTGCCGGAATGACGCCTTGTCCGTTTTTGGAAGATCATGGTGGAGTCTGGCGTTTTGATGCTAATAAACTAAATCAGACACAAAAAGACGGTTATCGTTATGCAACCGGAATTCGCAGCGTTGTGGCTATGGACTGGAATAACGCTGACGACAATTTATATCTTTTACAGCATGGACGTGACGATTTGTTACGTCTTTGGGCCGGTGTTTATTCTCCCTGGCAAAGTGCCGTTTTACCTTCGGAAGAATTTGTGAGAATAAAAGAAGGAGCCAATGTAGGCTGGCCTTATTGTTATTATGATCAGATTCAGCAGAAAAAAGTGTTGGGTCCGGAATATGGCGGAGATGGAAAAATTGTTGGAAATTGTGGTATTTATGAAAAACCGCTTGATCGGATTTCCAGGTCACTGGGCACCCAATGATCTGCTTTTTTATCAGGGAAATCAATTTCCCGACCGCTATAAAAATGGTGCTTTTATCGCATTTCACGGCTCTACAAACCGAGCTCCTTATCCGCAGTCAAGTTATATTATTGGATTTGTGCCTTTTACAAATGGACAGCCTTCCGGTGGCTGGGATGTTTTTGCCGATGGTTTTGCCGGCGTTGAACCAATTGTAAATACCAGTGATGCCGCTTACCGGCCCATGGGTATTGCCATGGGGCCGGATGGTTCTCTTTATTTTGCTGAAACAGAAAAAGGGAAAATCTGGAAAGTCACTTACAAAGGAAACAAGTCCAAATTTGCCAGCTACATCTTTGGCACAAATGGAAAAGAGAAAAACCATGTCACATATCCGCACGCCGGATGTTGTCAATGACAATCTCGATAAAGACAAACCTGTTGCCGGCGGAAAAGTATACAGCGTTTATTGCGCCGCCTGTCACCAGAGAAATGGACAGGGTGACTCTCAAAGATTTCCACCGCTTGCGGGTTCTGAATGGGTAACCGGCGATAAGAAAAAACTGATAGATGTTTTGCTGAAAGGTTTAGATGGACAGATTGAAGTTAAAGGGCAAACCTTACAACAACATTATGCCCAATCACAGTTTTCTCAAAAACGAGGAGATCGCCGAAGTATTAACTTTTATCAGACAAAGCTTTGGAAATAATGCTTCTGCAATTGATGCAGAAGATATTAAAAAAGAACGTAAAGCGTTGAATTTAAATAACTAGAAACCAACAAATTCCTAAACAAAAATTAATTCGTTAAAATGATTTTAAACAAAAAAACTAGCCGCAAGCTTTTTAATTTCCGGGGCAATTGGTTTGGTTGGTTTATCCTCCTTCAAGGGAAACCAGCAACCGTTCCACAACCAGGATCGCTGGATTGCACCTGCATGGGCCGATACATTGGTGAGCCCATACCACGACGAGCCGCTCACGCTGGCCAATGGAGAAGAATTATTTGGACTTTACTGTGCATCCTGTCACGGAGAAACCGGATATGGCGATGGAGCTGCCGGCGGTGCATTAGGTCAAAAACCTGCCAATTTTCATGATTCACTGGTCAAAAAACAATCCAATGGCGCATTGTTCTGGAAAATGTCAAACGGAAAAGGAAATATGCCTCCTTTTCAGGACGTATTTACTGCCGAACAAAGATGGCAGCTGGTGGCTTACCTGAGAAAATTATCCGTGACCGAATAACATTTCCTGAACCTGAAAAATGAAAAAAATCCTGAATCCATTCTTAAAAGTAAATCTGTTAGCCTTTGGAATTTTAACCATTCCCCATCTCAATTTTGCACAGGGAGGCCGCGACCAACCTACGCAAACGCCACATCCGCTACGTGAGGATATCAAAGTGGAAGCATATATGAAAGTAGAGCCGGAAGCAGTTAGACTAATTCAAAATCCGGTAAGCGGTGATTTATATTACACCAGTTTTGATGGTGATGTTTTTCACATTGTCAAAAAAGACGGACAGCCGGCAAGTGTAAAAATCCTGACTGCCGCCGATCACGGAATTACCCGTTTGCAAGGTGCTGCTTTTCATAAAAATACGCTTTTCCTGACCGGAAATATCAATGTAAATAATAACAAAGGAAACAAAGGAAGAATGGTTCGGTATGAATTGAAACCGAACGATGAAAAACCTGAAATGACCGTCGTTTTTAATACCGTTGAATATGGTGCCAACAAAACGACTTTTGACCACGGCTGGAATGCAATGGAAATCAGTCCGGACGGAAAATATATTGTTGTAAATTCCGGTGCAAGAACGGATCACGGTGAAGTGCAGGACAATGGCGGACTTTATCCAAATGCACGTGACAAAGCTTTAACCACAAAAATTTACCGTTTCCCGATCAGATTCAAAAGATTTGCTTTTGGTTGATGATGTTGACAAATTGAAAGCAACAAGGCTATATCTATGCCGAAGGAATCCGTAATGCCTACGACATCGCTTACGATGGAAAAGGAAATCTTTTTGCCGTTTCCAACTCCGGAGACTATGATCATCCCGGAAGATATGTTCTGGATTCGTCAGGGTCGTCATTATGGTTTCCCTTGGGTGATGGGCGGAATTGATAATCCGCAGCAAAATCCTGATTGGCAGCCAAATCCCGATACGGATCCTTTCCTGAGCAAATTTGCTTTTGCATGGCTGATGAAATATTTCCATAACGATCCTGATTTTCCAAAAAGACCGGCTGGTGTAACCTTCACACCTGCTGTTCAAAATCTTGGCCCGGATGCAAATGAATATCGTGATCGTAAAACCGGTGTTGTAATGGATGGTGATACAACGGGCGTTACTGTTGGAACTTTCAATGCTCACTCATCCCCGCTTGGCTTTGATTTTCGATAAGGATAAGGCACTTTCCAAGGAATTTAAAGGAGATGGATTTGTGATGCGTTATGCCGGCGGAGGCAAAGCGGGTGCAGCAAATCCGAATGCATTACGCAGACAAGGAAAAGATTTGCTTCATTTACATTTGATTTATGACAAAAAAACCGACAATTATAAAGTCCAGACCACCCGGATTGTCGATAACTTTACACAGTCCGACCGATGCTATTTTGATTGGAAACGAAATGTATATCATTGAATATGGTGGAAAACAAGGCGGAACAAAATCAGGCGGAACGCTCTGGAAAATCACGATACCGGGTGATGCCAAGGTTTTGAAAAAAATGAAAAAAGCATAATAATCCTTAACAATGAATCTTAATTAAGCATATCATGAAAACTGAAAGAAGATCAATCCTCAAAAAATTATTTACATCCATAGCCGGTGTGGCAGGTTTGGGAACTGTTGCAAAAGCAGCCGACTACAACGCCTGAAAAGGAAGTTGGCAATATCACGACGATTCAGGATGTTCCGTTATTTTCCGGACATACCAAATTTAATAATATGGTTTTTGTTGCCGGAAAAGGTGCTCACTTTGAAGGAGACATCACTGCACATACCAAACACGTACTGGATGAACTTGAAAAAGAATTGATCGCGGCAGGTTCTTCTATGAGTAAAGTTTTGAAATGCAGTGTTTTTCTTCATGATCTTGGAGATTATAAAGCGATGAATGAAGCTTACAAAGGACGTTTTGGTGATAAACCGCCGGTTCGTACTACGGTTGCTGTTTATGGCGGAGTTCCGGGAAATTCATTGGTTGAAATTGACTGTATTGCCTATATTTAGTCACTGACTAACAGTTATAAATTTTAGATTCAAGAGAAGTCAACTTAAAAAAGTTGACTTCTTTCTTTAGTATATTGTCTATTTAACGAATAAAAAATTTCACCTTATTTCGAATTTCTATAAATAATCGATATATAATTCTGGCAAATAATATTTTCTACGCCTTAAATTTCTTATTTCAATAAATTGACTGTTAATTTACAATAGCAACCCCGTATATTCTTGGATAAAAAGCAACGCATTCTTTTAGAAAATGAAATTCTTCTGGATCTCTGGCAGCAATCAAAAGCCGGAGACAGTGGTGCTTTTTGCCAGCTTGCCGACAAATTATACCGGACGCTTTTCAACTACGCTACAAGTTTTACCAACGACCGGGAATATATCAAAGATGCCATTCAGGAATTGATGCTGCATATCTGGGAAAAAAGACAAACAATTAATATTCAGTTTGTTACTATCTATTTTTTAAAATCTCTCCGCAATCAGATCTTACAGGAATTCCGGAGAAACAAACATATTTATCCTTATCTGGACTTGGATGAGATCGAAGAAATGACGGATAATCATACCATTGAAACCGAGATAGAAGAAACAGAAAACTATCACGAAAGTCAGCGAAAAGTAAGAAATGCGATCAATGAACTTCCGAAACGCCAGAAGGAAGCCATTTTCCTGAAATTTTACGAAGGTCTGGAAAATGAACAGATTGCAGATATGATGCAGGTCAACCGACAATCCGTTGCCAATTTATTATTTAAGGCCATCACGACATTAAAAAGTCAGATTCCATTGCTAAGCCACTGGATATTAATAATTTATATGTTGATTTATTAATATACACTCTTCTTCGAGACATCTACGAACCAGTAGTTTATTTCCCTCTTTCAAAAAAAATCAAAAAATAATTTTACAAAAAAGAGTATTGACATACTTTTTCTGCATCCTTTATTTGAATTCGCAATTACTACGCTTGATCTATGCAACCTGATTACAGAAACTTACAACCCGAAGAACTGGCCACTGACCCTTCATTCCGACTTTGGAAAATATCCAACGATGCGGAACAAGGCACATTTTGGCAAACATGGTTGTCTGAAAATCCTGATAAGCAGGAATTAATAAATAAGGCGTCGCATTTGCTGGATACTGTTTTCAATTCTTTTGATGCAATATCAGATGACGAAGTAACCACCGAAATTCACCGTTTATCTTTTTCACTTGGTGAGAAAAATGCAAAAGCTTCGAGACCTGTTTTCTTGTTGCGCCCGGAATGGTATAGTGTTGCAGCTTCGGTTCTGATGATCATTGGATTTGGCTGGTGGTTTATCAACAAAAACTCGCCTGCGGAAAAAACGAATTTGCTTTACAAAGAAATCATAAGCCAGATTAAGGAACCGCTTATTCAGGAAATTAACAATACAGACAAACCAAAACTGGTAGCATTGTCAGATGGAAGTTCGGTGCTTTTGCAGCCTAAAAGTCGCATTAGTTATCCAAAATCTTTTAAGGAGCTAAACGTGAAGTTTTTCTTTATGGTGAAGCGTTTTTTGAAGTAGCAAAAAATCCGGATCAACCATTCTTTGTTTATGCTAACGGATTGGTTACAAAAGTATTAGGAACAAGTTTTATCATCAGCGCTTTTGAAACAGAAAAGGATGTGAAAGTAGTTGTAAAAACCGGAAAAGTATCTGTTTTTGCTTTAACGGATGAAAATCTGGAAACACAGCAGGCCGATAATAAACTGGGAGGAATGGTACTTACGCCAAATCAGCAGATTGTTTTTTCACCTGCTAAATCTGCGGTTTACAAGAAGTCTGATCGCTGATCCTGCACTACTTGACATGCCTATTCAGAAACAATCTTTCAACTTTAAAGGAACTCCTATTAAAGAAGTATTTGCAGCACTGGAAAATTCTTACGGCGTTAAAATTCTTTTTGATGCCGAAGTCATGAAAAACTGCTACCTCACAGCGTCTCTGTCAGACGAACCTTTGTTTGAAAAAATAGATTTGATTTGCCGTACCATCAATGCCACGCATGAACAGCTTGATGCCAGTATTATTATTTACGAGCAAAGGATGCTCCTATCCATCTGAAAATCAATAATTAAGCAACACAATTCAAAAGTCAGATTACACTCATCACAAACAGATAATAGCAGTACGATTACAGAATAAAAGAGTAACCAAGCAACCTATACTATTTAAACCTATCTGAATAAGCCTATGACAATAACCTGTCCCTGACTCCTAAAAAAAAGTGTCGATGATGCGCCAACATCACCGACCACCAGTCATCCCCATTTTGTAAGCTCATTACACCTTCCGCATTGCGCGGATACAAGGGAATCATTTTGCCGAATTTATTAACCCGACAAAAACAAAATTATGTCAAAATCAATACATTATCAACACGCTTTGCAGAAAATCATGCGTATGAGTCTGTATCAAGCTTTACTTGCAGTGATCTTCACTACTTTGGTCCACGCCGCCGACGTGAATGGACAGAGAGTTCTTGACCAAAAAGTAACCTTACGTTTATCCAATACCGAAATTGATAAAGTGCTGGACAAAATTGAAAATGTGACGAAGGTTAAGTTCATGTATAACCCTCAGATTTTTAATAATCAGAAAGGTACTTTCAAATTTCAGGACGAATCACTTGTCCGAAGTTCTTGGAAAAATCCTTGCTCCGCATAAAGTTACTTACGAAGTAGTTCAGGACCGTATTATTTTAAAACGCGAACAGGCGGCATCGGAATTGAAGATTTCTTCGCCAAAAGAATCTCCAAAGAAAGTGGTTACGGGTACGGTAACGGACGAAACCGGCGGTGGACTTCCGGGTGTTAGTGTTCTTGTAAAAGGATCACAGCGCGGAACTTCTACAAATGCAGACGGGAAATATTCACTGGACATTCCAGATGCAGAACTTGCCTACGGCTGTGCTGATTTTCAGCTTTGTTGGTTATACTTCACAGGAATTGGCCGTTGGCTCAAAAGGCGATATTTCGGTTCAGCTTGCACCGGAAGCGAAAGCACTTAATGAAGTTGTTGTAACGGCTCTTGGTATTTCCAAAGAGAAAAAAGCACTTGCTTATGCAGTAACCGAAGTAAAAGGAAGTGAATTTACACAGGCTCGTGAAAACAACGTAGCGAATGCACTTGACTGGTAAAATTGCCGGGGTAAACGCAACCGGTATGTCAACAGGCCCTGGTGGATCAAGCCGTATTATCATTCGTGGTAACGGATCTTTGAGCGGAAACAACCAGCCTTTGTATGTAATCAATGGTATGCCGATGGACAACAGCGTCTCCGGGTGGTGGAAATGCTTCGGACGGTAATGGTAACAATACCGACCGTGGTGATGGTATCGGTGGTATTAACCCGGATGATATCGAATCGATCAGCGTTTTGAAAGGCGGACCGGCAGCGGCTTTGTATGGTGCACGTGCTTCTAATGGTGTTATTTTGATCACTACCAAAAAAGGAAAAGCGCAAAAAGGTATTGGTGTTGAATTCAACAGCAACTTTACAACAGACAATCTTTCGATCATTCCGGACTGGCAATATGAATACGGCCAGGGTGTGGATGGTGTAAAACCAACTGACTCAGACTCAGGCAAAAAGTTCAGGACGTTTGTCATACGGTGCTAAAATGGACGGAACTCCGGTTATCCAGTTTGACGGCGTAGATGCGTCCGTATTCTCCACAGAAAGACAACCTGAAAAACTTTTACAGAACAGGTACAAACTACATCAACTCGCTTTCTTTTACAGGTGGTAATGAAACTGTAAACTTTCGTTTTGGTCTGAACAATACAAGCTCAAACAGCATTGTTCCAAATTCAACTTTCAACAGAAGAATTGCCAACCTGAACGTAAATGCATATGTTGGGTAAAAAACTGAGCATTGAAACAGTTGTTCAGTATAACATTGAAAATGGCCACAACCGTCCGAAAGTTGGTTACGCAGATTATAACCCACACTGGGCAACATATTTGATCGCCAACACGGTTGATATCAGAAGCCTTGCTCCGGGATATGACCAGACAACAGGTAAGGAAATTGAATGGAACCCGGTTCCGGCTGCTCCAAACCCTTATATGGTTATTAACAAATTCAAAAACGAAGACAGAAAAAACCGTTTTCTTGGACAGGCAAATATTAAATACGACATCCTCGATAACCTTTTTGTCAAAGGCAAGTGTAAGCCAGGATTACTACAATTTCAATTATGAATTCGTAGTACCAACAAACAATGCTTATCAGCCACTTGGTGTATTATGAAGCGAAAAAAATCACTTCTTCTGAAACCAACGGAATGCTTACGCTGAATTACAACAAGAATTTCTTCGAAAATCTTAGTTTTTCAGCATTGGCAGGTGGTAACATGCAGAGAAGCATTTACGACCAAACGTCTTTCAATGGTACAGAATTTACGATTCCATATTTTTACAGCTTTACAAACCTTGCAACTTCAACCACCACGCCTTCTTATTCGAAAAGTGGTATCAACTCATTGTTTGGTTCGGTTGATTTAGGTTACAAAGGACTTGCTTACATCACCATGTCTGGTCGCCAGGACTGGTTCTCGGTTTTGAACACTGCCAGCAACAGCATTTTCTACCCGGCGATCGGCGGAACTTTGATTCTTTCAGACGCTTTCAAATTGCCATCAGTTGTAAGTTTTGCAAAACTTCGTGCTTCATGGGCACAAGTGGGTGGTGCTAACGTAGCAGCCTTACCAGATTTACCAAAGCTACAGCATGGCACAAGGTGGACATAACGGACGTCCGGTTCAGCAGTTGAGCTCTTCTCTTGGTACCAAACCCGAATTTGAGACCATTGACTTCAACAACTTACGAAGCAGGTCTTGAAGCGAAATTTCTTCAACAACCGTCTGGGTATTGATGTGACGCTTTACAATCGTAAAACAACCAATGATATTGTACAAAGCTGACATCGCAGCGTCATCCGGTTATACTCAGCGCTTTGCTGAACGTGGGTGAATTGAGCAACAAAGGGATTGAACTTTTATTGACTGGCAACGCCGCTTAAAAAAGCAAATTTCACATGGGACGTGAGCTACAACATGGCTTACAACAAAAGTAAGATCGTTCAAGCTGGCTGAAAACCTTCCTAGCCTTACCGTAGGAACGGTGTTGGTGGTGGTGTTATCAATAACGTGGTTGGAGGTTCATACGGTGAAGTTTGGGGTTACAAGAAAAAAACGGACGCCTCATGGCAACATTGTTTACAACACAGCCAGCGGATATGCAGTAAGAGGTGATCTTGAAAAATTGGGAAGAGGTATTCCTCCGCTTACCATGGGTATCACAAACACATTCAGATACAAAAATTTCTCTTTGAACATTCTTGTTGATGGTAAATTCGGAAGCATCGTTTACTCGAACATGTATCAGTATGCCTACCGTTTCGGTTTGCCAAAAGAAACACTTCCTGGTCGTGACAATGGTTTGACAGTAACGGGTGTAACACCGGAAGGAGCTGCATTCTCAAAAACATGGGCGAAGGCTGACATCGATACTTACTACGATAACGACAAGAACTACACATCGATGTTCACTTTCAACAATGACTTTATCAAACTTCGTCAGGTTATTTTCAGCTACAACCTGCCGGTTAACAAAATGTCATTCCTGAAACTACAATCCGCTTCGGTTTCACTTGTAGGACGTAACCTTTTGCTCCTTTACAAAGACAAAAGAAACAACTACTTCGATCCTGAATCGAGCTATACAAATGGTAACGCACAAGGTCTTGAAGCATTTGGTGTGCCAAGAACCAGAAGCCTGGGTGTGAACCTGATGGTGAAATTTTAATCATTAAAATATTTTAGTGAATATGAAAAAGTTTTTAAGATTACTATATCTGGCCCCAATGGCCCTGCTCTTTGCCGCTTGTGACAATGGGTTTGAGGAAATGAACGTGAATCCGAATGCATCAACAGCCGTTGTTCCGGGTTTCCTTTTTACAAGAGCTCAGCTTTCAACGGTAAGCAATAACTTTACAGGAGCTGCATATCTGACAATCGGTGGTTCGATGCAGCATTTTGCTACATACAAGGAAGTACCGGCTGCGGGTGATAAATATTTCAACTATACGTATTCAACAGGAAGCTGGGCAATGTATGGCGGTACGGACATGACCACGCAAGGTTCGGTAATTGATATTGAACAAGTGATTGAGCGCGGTTAAGTACTGCTCCAGCTGATGTTAACAAACTTTCTGTTGCCCGTATCTGGAAAGCTTACATGTACCACAGACTGACCGATTTGTATGGCGATATTCCTTACAGCCAGGCCGGAAAAGGCACTTACAGACAAAAATTACACGCCGATTTACGATGCAGCAATCTGCTATTTACGCAGATATGCTGAAAGAACTTGAAGAAGCGATCGCTGCATTTGATCCTGCTCAGGCTACTTTCGCGAACTGCTGATCTGATTTATGGAGGTGATATTACAAAATGGAAAAAATTCGGATATTCTCTGATGCTTCGTCTGGGAATGCGCCTGACGCAAGTGGATGCTGCTTTGGCTAAAACATGGGTTCAGAAAGCAATCGCTGGTGGTGTGATTACCAGCTGATGCTGACATCGCTACGATTGCTTATGTTGACGGATCAGTTACTGCCAGCAGAAACTTCATTGCAAGTGGCTTGATGGGTACAGATTATGTAACGCCAGGTGGTGATAATGTTGAAGGTGGAAAATTTGCCAAAACATTGATCGATCACCTTGAAAACAACAAAAGATCCTCGTTTGAATGTGATTTCTGTTGTATGGACAAAAGCGAACGCAACTTCTCCTTACGTTGCGGATACTGCTACGGCCCTTCAAAAAGGAATGCCAAATGCAGCATTTAATTCGCTGCCCGCTGATTTCGATTCTTACTCTGAGCCAAATCCGACTACAATTTTGAAATACAGCGCTCCTTTACTTGGTTTTCACAAGTGCAGAAGTCTCACTTGCTATTGGCAGAAGCTGCGGTAAGAGGATGGTATACTGGCGGCAACTGCGCAGGCAGAATATAACAGTGCTGTTACTTCCGGCATGAAACAATGGTCATTATTCGGCACGTGCAGGTATTATTTCTGATGCAAAAATAAACGCTTACCTGACTGCTAATCCATATAATAGCTCGGCATCGGTTGACGAACAAATCGAACAGATCAGTACTCAGAAATGGGTTGCTTTGTTTTTGGAAGATGAATACGAAATATTCTCTAACTGGAGACGTACAGGATATCCTAAACTGACACCAACAAACTATCCTGGTAACCTTACAGGTGGAAAAATTCCGACCAGATTCCAGATCCCGGATTCAGAAGGAATTTATAACGCAACAAATTTCATACGAAGCAAGAACCAGACAAGGTGGTACAAACAGTCTTTCCAGCGTAGTTTGGTGGGATAAATAATAGCCGCAAATTCAATTTTTTCTCAATTAATAATAGCCGTATGAAAACAGAACGCAGATCAATCCTCAAAAAATTATTCGCCTCGGTAGCCGGTGTAACAGGACTTGGCATGGCATCTTCACAAGCGAAAGCATTGGAAGCTGCACCTGAAAAGGAAGTAGGAAATGTTGTTAACCACCAGGATGTACCACTGTTTTCAGGGCATACAAAATTCAACAATCTTGTTTTTATAGCAGGTAAAGGAGCCCACTTTGAAGGCGATATTACAGCGCATACAAAACATGTTTTGGATGAAGTTGAAAAAGAATTGATTGCCGCTGGTTCTTCTATGCAAAAAGTATTAAAAGTAAGCGTTTTGCTTCATGACCTGAATGATTACAAGGCTATGAACGAAGCTTACAAAGGCAGATTTGGCGATAAACCACCTGTGCGCACAACGGTAGCCGTTTATGGCGGTGTTCCCGGAAACTCACTTGTGGAAATAGATTGTATCGCTTATATCTAGCAAAAGGTAAAGTATCACTGAGATGATCTTCCGATTTCTCAGTGATATTTTTTCTGTTTACGCATTCCTATTCCCTTAACCATTTCTTCACTTGTCCGTTATTAAAACGATAAGTATCTGACCAATCTCTTAAACAGCTTCTCACTCCGTTCAATTAAAAAGTATCCTGATTAATAATTTATCAATTCCGTCTTCGTAAATTTCACCTTATCGAATTGATAAAATATTAACATTTAATGTAACCGCGCTCTGTTTTAAAACAGTAACAAAACAGTAAATTTGATACTTAATTCCTAATCCTTAAAAATGAAAAAAATAATTCTTTCCATGGGCCTTTTGATGGCCTGTTGCAGCATTTCTGCGAATGCTCAAAAATACTCGATCATCATCAAAGGAGGCCACGTTATTGATCCGAAAAATAACATCAACGGTATTATGGACGTTGCTCTGAACGGTGATACGGTTAAAAGTGTAGCCAAAAACATTGATCCAAAACTTGGAATACAGGTTGTGGATGCCAAAGGCATGTACGTTACTCCGGGCTTAATTGATATGCATTCGCACAATTTTTACGGAACCAAAATGGACCAGACTTACAGCAACGGACCCAACGCGCTGTCACCTGACGGATTTACTTTTCGTACGGGTGTGACAACCGTTGTGGATGCCGGTTGTGCAGGCTGGAAATCTTTCCCTGACTTCAAAAAACAAACCATTGATATTTCAAAAACACGTGTTTTATCTTTTCTGAATATTGTAGGAGAAGGAATGCGTGGCGGAACATATGAGCAGAATATTGCCGATATGGATCCGGTAAATACGGCCCGTGTTGCCAAAGAAAATCCCGGATTATGTTGTTGGTGTAAAACTGGCTCACTATAACGGCCACGACTGGACGCCAACCGACAAAGCCGTGGAAGCCGGAAAACTGGCTAATATTCCTGTTATGATTGATTTCGGTGGAAGTACACCTGTACTTTCGATTGAAGAATTGTTCATGCAGCATCTTCGTCCGGGTGATATTTTTACGCATTGTTTCGGACAACTGGCAAGCCGCGAGCCAATTCTGGATGTGAAAACCGGCAAAATAAAACCGTTTGTTTACGACGCCCGTAAAAAAGGAATTCTTTTTGATGTGGGTTATGGTGGAATCAGTTTTGCATTTTCACAGGCAATTCCAGCGGTTAAAAGTGGATTTTATCCTAACACGATCAGTACAGATATTCACACAGGCAGCATGAACGCTGCAATGAAAGATATGCTGAATGTGATGTCAAAATTCCTGGCGATGGGCATGGATCTTCAAAGTGTAATCAAAGCAAGTACCTGGGCTCCGGCACAGGCCATTCACAGAGAAAAACTGGGAAGCCTAACCGTCGGCGGACTTGCAGATGTTGCTGTTTTGCGTGTTCTGAAAGGTAATTTCAGTATGAACGACACAGGGGTTTTCGGCTTCTTTGACTATACAGGAACAAAAATCACCGGAAAAGAAAAACTGGAATGTGAACTGACAATCCGTGCAGGAAAAGTCGTATATGACCTGAACGGAATCACCACACCGATCGTCGTTGCTTCAAAAAGAAATTAATACTATTTAGTAAAATTCGGGATTACCGGTCTTTTCTAATTTGGGTTACAAATTGATATTTATGTATCCGGTTTGTAATCCAAATTTTATCTTGCCGGCCCTTCATAAATTGCAATTCTATTGAAATGAAAATTAAATCCATTGTTGCCGCAGCATTATTTTTAAGCTTTAATTCATTCAATTCTCTTCACGCACAAACTATATCAAAGGAAGAATTAATCTTCCTGACTTCTGAATGGAAAGGCGAACGATTTCCTGACGGAAGACCCAAAGTTTCCGACGACATGATCCGCCGGGCAAAAGAAATTGCCATTGAAGAAGCCTGGGTTGTTCTTCAAAATGAAGGTTATAATTCCCAGTTTGATGCAAACTGGAAAATGATCCACCAGGATGTAACCATTGCAGGTCGCGCACTCACGGCACAATTCATGCCTTCGCGTCCGGATGTTGAAAAAAATATAAAAGAACGTGGTGCCAAAAATGGCCGCATCGGAAATACCAATTCATGGCCGATTGACCAGCTTTCCAAAGGTGATGTATATGTGGCTGATGGTTTTGGGAAAATTGCCCAGGGAACGCTTGATCGGTGATAATCTTGGAAATTCCATTTTTGCAAAATCCGGAAACGGTGTTGTTTTTGACGCCTCTGCAAGAGATCTGGAAGGTTTATCAAAAATTGAAGGTTTCAATGCATTTGTCCGCGACTGGGATCCTTCCTATTTGAAAGATGTGGTTTTGATGGGACTTAATACGCCAATCCGTATCGGAAGAGCCATTGTTTTACCAGGAGATCTTGTTCTTGCCAAAAGAGAAGGTATCATTTTCATCCCTGCGCATTTGGTTGAAAAAGTAGTTTTAACAGCTGAATTTATTGCAATCCGTGACAAATTTGGAATTCAGATGCTGAAAGAAGGAAAATATACGCCTGGTCAGATTGATAGTCAGTGGTCGGACAAACTGAAAGAAGACTTCCTGAAATGGCTGGATAAAAATCCAAAGGAAATTCCAATGAAACGTTCTGAACTGGACGAATACATGAAGAAAAGAACCTGGTAATCAGTCTTTGGGAGAAAAGTAAGAAACCATGTATTTTCTGCTTTTTTCCTAAAAATGCACCTTTTTTCAAATTGCATAATTAACATAAGTTTATGAATATTTACAAGCTCCTATCTGGTGTTGCTATTTTGTGTCTGGTTGTAGCGCTTTATCTTGCAGTAACCGGAAACCTTGCTCAGGCGGGTCCATTTTTTATCGGTTTTTTTCTTGCACTTGCCATAAGTTTCAGAGGATCAGAAACATTAAAAGGATTTACTTACACGACAATTATTTTCGCTGCTGTTACCACAGCTTTATATTATCCCCAATATTTTCAGCAATATGACGGATTTCAAATTCGCGGTTTTAATCACGCCACTAATCCAGATCATTATGTTCGGAATGGGGACTTCGATGAGTTTCGAGGATTTTGTCGGCGTTGTAAAAATGCCAAGAGGCGTTTTTATTGGCGTTACAAGTCACTTTTTAATCATGCCGCTTTTGGGTTTTACACTCGCCAGTATCAGCGGTTTTCCGGCAGAAATAGCAGCCGGAATTATTTTGATCGGTTGTTCTCCAAACGGTATGGCATCCAACGTAATTTCTTATCTGGCAAAAGCAAATCTTGCGTTATCAATTACGATTACGGCAATTTCCACCATGCTGGCTCCATTAATGACGCCTATGCTGATGAAATTATATGCTGGTGCATTTGTTGAAATTGATATGCTGCACATGATGTGGGATATTGTTAAAATGGTAATTCTGCCAATTGGTGCAGGATTGATTTTCAACAAATTGTTTCAGCGGAAAAGCAAAATGGCTGGACACATGCCATGCCTTTGGTATCGATGTCAGGAATTGCATTTATCATCGTGATTATTACAGCAGCAGGAAGAGACAGTCTTTTAACAATCGGACCTGCTTTGATCGGATTGGTATTGATTCACAATCTTTTAGGTTATACACTTGGTTATTTCTCAGGGAAATTATTCAAAATGAGCGAGCGCGATTGCCGCACGATTGCGATAGAAGTTGGTATGCAAAATGGTGGTCTGGCCTCTGGTATCGCAAAAGAAATGGGAAAAATGGCGACGGTCGGTTTGGCGCCCGCGGTGTTTGGACCGCTAATGAACATTACCGGATCTATCCTGGCATCTTACTGGCATAGAAAACCTACGGGTGATGAGGAAACGTATGTGGAAACGGGTAGAGCACATTAATAAAATATGACGCCCTTTCATAGCCCTGAAAGGGCGTCATATTTTAGGATAGGGCAACGCCCTATTGGAATGATGATGTGATGTTCGGAATGTTAATACGACGTTCATCCCCGAATTAATCGGGCGATGCCCGATTCTAAGATATGACGCCCTTTCAGGGCTACATTTTTAATCCTCTTTCAGGATTAATTGCATGAAGACCAGATCCAGCCATTGGTCGAATTTATAGCCTACTTCTCTCAAATAACCTTTTTCTACAAATCCATATTTTTCGTGAAATTTGATACTGCCACGATTTGTCGCGTCAATTCCGGCAATCATGGTGTGTAATCCTGATTCTTTTGCACGCTGGATCAAACTTCCCAATAACCTTCCCCCTACTCCAATTCCCCGTGATTTGTCATTCAGATAAATCGAATGTTCCACACTGAATTTGTAGCCGATTTTCGGACGGAAAATATTGTAAGATCCATAACCAATCACTTCCTTTTCAAATTCAGCAACAATCACCGGCATACCGTCATTGATCATTTTATCAAACCAGGCAGTCTGTTCTTCCAAAGTTCTGATCTCGTAATCATAAATGGCGGTGGTTTCTAAAATAGCTTGATTTACAATTTCCAATATGGCCGGCAAGTCCTTCGGAGCAGCATTTCTGATAATAAGATCCATTAAAAGCAGATTCTTTATGAGGTGTTAATTTGACAAATTCAAAGTTACCTCATAATTATCAAAACTTTCACAGTTTCCCAATCATCAAAAATCAGCTTTAAACTTTTATTTTTTGAAACTCCGATTTTTCCAATAGCTTTACGGAAACTTTAGGGGTGTCCCGTATGCGGACTGAGATAATACCCTTTGAACCTGATGCAGTTAGTACTGCCGATAGGGAAAAGTAAGAGATACTGCTATTGTATCTTAATGAATCTTTCGCAAGGTCCATTCCTGAAGTTTTTCTCATAAAACATTATTCAGAATGGAAATCAGCATTAATCAGCAACGTACAGAAATTCCCGAACGCTCTTCGGTTGAAGAACTTTTGTCTTCCCTGTTTTCCAGATTCCGGCAAAGGAATTGCCATTGCGATCAATCAGGCCATTATTCCAAAAACGGAATGGCCTGTTCACATGCTCAATCCCAATGATAAAATCACCCTGATCAAAGCTACACAGGGAGGTTGATCCAAATAATTCCACCTTAACAACTTTCTATAATCCATCCGGCTAAAAGCTAACAGCTTAATAGCCAAAAGCCATCTCATCCATGAAAACTGAAAAAACACCAGACACAGAAGTAATTTCCACGAACACCTTTTCCAAAATCCAGGAAAATTTATGTGAAAGGAAAACTGCACGACATTTCCGTAGCGATGCGCGAAATATGCTCTGACCGATACCAAAGTGCATGGAAAAGCTAGGATTAATTGAGAAAAATCCATCTGTAACCGTTTATGATACCAGCGGTCCATTTACAGATCCAAATATTGAAATTGATGTAAAAAAAGGACTTGACCCGTTACGAGCTTCATGGATTATGAACCGCGGTGATGTAGAACAGCTGGATACAATTTCTTCGGAATATGGCACAGCAGCGCAAAAATGACAGAAGTCTGGATTCATTACGATTTGCGCACATCAGCAAACCGTTCCGTGCAAAAGCCGGGCAAAATGTTTCTCAGCTGCATTATGCAAAAAAGGGAATTATCACGGCTGAAATGGAATACATCGCCATTCGTGAAAACCAGCGGATTGAAGAACAAATTGCAGAATTGAATGGCAAAGCAGGATACACTTTGCCATCAGCATCGCCGGACATAGTTTTGGAGCAAATACGCCGAAAAATTTCATTACGCCGGAATTTGTGCGCTCAGAAGTTGCAGCAGGCAGAGCCGTAATTCCGGTCAATATCAACCATCCGGAAAGTGAACCGATGATCATTGGCCGGAATTTTCTGGTGAAAATCAATGCCAATATTGGTAACTCTGCTGTTTCATCCAGTATTGAGGAAGAAGTTGAAAAAGCAGTTTGGGCCTGTCGCTGGGGTGCTGATACGATCATGGATCTTTCAACCGGAAAAAATATTCATGAAACCCGCGAATGGATTATCCGGAATTCTCCTGTTCCGATTGGTACCGTTCCGATTTATCAGGCTTTGGAAAAAGTAAATGGAAAAGCCGAAGATCTGACCTGGGAATTGTTCCGCGATACATTGATTGAACAGGCCGAACAGGGTGTTGATTATTTCACGATTCATGCCGGCGTTTTGCTAAGATATATTCCCTTAACCGCAAAACGCATTACCGGAATTGTTTCCCGTGGCGGTTCGATTATGGCAAAATGGTGTCTGGCACATCATAAGGAAAATTTCCTTTACACGCATTTTGAAGAAATCTGCGAGATCATGAAAGCATATGATGTCGCATTTTCTTTGGGCGACGGATTACGTCCGGGTTGTATTGCAGATGCCAATGATGCAGCACAATTTTCAGAACTGGAAACATTGGGTGAACTGACAAAAATTGCCTGGAAACATGATATCCAAACCATTATCGAAGGTCCGGGACACGTGCCGATGCATTTGATCAAGGAGAATATGGAAAAACAACTGGAACATTGTCAGGAAGCTCCTTTTTATACTTTAGGACCGTTAACAACAGATATTGCACCTGGTTATGACCACATTACCTCAGCCATTGGTGCAGCGATGATCGGTTGGTTTGGTACGGCGATGCTTTGTTATGTTACGCCAAAAGAACATTTGGGTTTGCCCAATAAAAAAGATGTAAAAGACGGTGTGATCACTTACAAAATCGCTGCTCATGCTGCCGATCTGGCAAAAGGACATCCAGGCGCACAATACCGCGACAATGCATTAAGTAAAGCACGATTCGAATTCCGCTGGGAAGATCAGTTTAATCTTTCGCTCGATCCGGATACCGCAAAAGAATTCCATGATGAAACATTACCTGCCGAAGGTGCCAAAATCGCGCATTTCTGTTCCATGTGCGGACCAAATTTCTGTTCGATGAAAATCACGCAGGATGTTCGTGATTATGCCGAAGAAAATGGTTTGATGGAAGAAATGGCATTGGAAGAAGGTATGCAGGAAAAAGCGCAGAGAATTCGCTAATAAAGGCAGCGAAATTTATTTGTAATGAAACTATTAGCCATATCCAATCCTGAATTTATCCCTGACGAGGCTGAACTAATAAACAGTCTTTTCAGGGAAGGATTGGTGTGTTTACATATCCGAAAACCGGAAAGTGACCCGAGCCGATTTCAGAAATTTATTAAGTAAAATCAATCCGGATTTTCTTGATAGAATTTCAATTCACCAGCATCATGATCTGGCCGGAGAATTTGGGATTAAAAGACTTCATTTTACTGAAAAAGAAAGAAAAATGACTCTCACATGAAAGTTTGGAAAAATTAAAATCCGATGATTTTCTGCTAAGCACTTCCATTCATGATTTATCAGAATTGAATAATCTTTCGCAGCATTTTAGCTATACATTTTTCGGGCCGGTGTTTAACAGTATTTCAAAAGCGGGGTATACAAGGCATTTTGCCTGATAACTTTTATATCGAACCTGAAATTAAGAAAATACCGATAATCGGTTTGGGTGGAATTTTTAGTGAAAATCTGGAAAAAGTGAGAGAAATGAATTTTGACGGTGCGGCGGTTTTGGGAACATTATGGAAGGAGCCGGAAAATGTTATTGCCAACTTTCGGGAATTACGGGATGTGGTTAATTTGAATAAACGACCGCAATCAATGTAATAATAACAATCCAAAATCATTATCATGAATCAACATAACACAACATCATTGTAACCCAACATCAATCGAACACCCAACCACCGGGCGATGCCCGGTGCTAAAATATGTAAGCCCGTTGGGCTTTTGACGTACATGAACATTTTGACATCATGACCTAATTATGGCCTAGATGTTCGTAATCTCCAACGACCCTGACGGGGTCACATATCTTAGCCCGGGGTTTATACCCTGGGGATTTGGGATGGATGGAGATCAATCCATAAGACAAATAATCAAATGATAGAAAAACTCCAATTCATATCAAACCAAACAAAAGATATAACCCATCTCGAAAGCATCCAAACTGCACTCGATGCGGGTTGCCGCTGGATACAACTTCGCGTAAAAAATCAATCATTTGAAAACGTTTTAAAACTCGCAGAAAATGCTAAAATCCTTTGTGACAGCTATCAGGCCAAACTTATCATCAACGATTTCCCATTTGTTGCAAAAGAAATCGATGCTTATGGCCTGCATCTTGGACTTGATGACATGTCTATTGAAACGGCGAGAAAAATAGTTGGAAAAAAAATGATCATCGGCGGAACAGCCAACACATTGGAACATATACTAAAAAGGATAAAAGAAGGCGCAGATTACATAGGATTAGGCCCTTTTCGGTTTACCTCAACCAAACAAAATCTCAGCCCGATTTTAGGATTGGAAGGTTATCAGCAATTTGACAAAATCATTAAAAGAACTCGATTTATCAATTCCAATTATTGCAATTGGTGGGATTACACAAGAAGATATTGCAGCAATATCAGAAACCGGAATGTACGGAGTTGCCATTTCCGGCTCAATTATCAATTCTGAAAATCCGCGAAATGTGGTTTACAAAATCAAAAAAATACTATGTTAAAAATAGCTGATAAAGAATTTTCATCACGACTTTTTACAGGAACCGGAAAATTCAATTCTTCAAAATTAATGGAAGAAGCACTGATCGCTTCCGGCTCCGAACTGGTAACTGTCGCGCTTCGGCGAGTTGATATGAACAATGCAGGAAGACGATATTTTATTACATCTCAAACATCCGACAATCAATCTTATTACCAAATACATCCGGCGTCAGAACGGCCAAAGAAGCAGTTTTTGCAGCACAATTGGCAAGAGAAGCTTTGGAAACAAACTGGATAAAACTGGAAATTCATCCTGATCCCAAATACCTGATGCCGGACCCGATCGAAACACTTACTGGCAACGGAAGAACTGGCAAAACTGGGTTTTATAATTCTGCCTTACATTCATGCAGATCCGGTTTTATGCAAACGACTGGAAAATGCAGGGGCATCAGCAGTAATGCCGTTAGGTTCTCCAATTGGCAGTAATAAAGGTTTAAAAACCATCGATTTTCTGGAAATTATTATTGAACAAAGCAATGTTCCCGTGATTGTAGATGCCGGAATTGGTTCGCCTTCCGATGCTGCGAAAGCGATGGAAATTGGCGCGGATGCAGTTTTGGTTAATACTGCGATTGCTGTCGCAGGAAATCCGGTTCAAATGGCGATTGCTTTTAAAATGGCTGTTGAAGCCGGAAGAATGGCTTATCACGCACGGCTTAGCAAAACAAGGAAATTATGCCATTGCCAGTAGTCCCTTAACCGCTTTTTTAGATGAGTAGTTTTAAAGATTTATTCGAAACATACAGTTGGGATGAGGTTAAGGAAAGCATTTATTCCAAAACAAAAAACGATGTAGAACATGCGTTAAATACATCCAGGAGAACTTTGGAAGATTTCAAAGCACTTATTTCTCCTGCCGCTGCAACTTATCTTGAACCCATGGCGCAGCTAAGTCAGCAGTTAACACAGAAGCGTTTTGGAAAAACAATTCAATTATATATTCCACTTTATCTTTCCAACGAATGCACCAATATTTGTACTTATTGCGGGTTTAGTCTGGATAATAAAGTGCGGAGAAAAACACTTTCAGATGAGGAAATTTTGCAGGAAGTAGAAGTGATCAAAAACCTTGGTTACGATCATGTACTTGTTGGTGACCGGCGAAGCAAATCAAACCGTTCATGTTGAATATTTCAAAAAAGTTTTAAAATTGATCCGTCCGTATTTTGCACAGATTTCGATGGAAGTTCAGCCTCTGGATACAGAAGAATATCATGAACTTGATTCCGCTGGGGTTAACTTCGGTACTGATTTATCAGGAAACTTATCACAAAGAAGATTACAAAAAGCATCATCCCAAAGGAAAAAAATCTAACTTTAATTACCGTTTGGAAACACCCGACAGACTTGGTCAGGCAGGTATTCATAAAATGGGTCTAGGTGTTTTAATCGGTCTGGAAGATTGGCGGACGGACAGTTTTTTTACAGCTTTACATTTGAATTATCTGGAAAAAACATATTGGCAAACCCGTTATAGTTTATCATTTCCAAGACTTCGTCCGTTTTCCGGCGGACTGGAACCGAAAGTAGAAATGAATGACAGAGAACTGGTGCAACTGATTTGTGCTTATCGTTTGTTTAATGAAGAAGTAGAAATTTCTCTATCAACAAGAGAATCTGAAAAGTTCAGAAATCATTGTGTTCAGCTTGGCATAACATCCATCAGTGCAGGTTCCAAAACAAATCCGGGAGGATATGCTGTGGAACCTGAATCGTTGGAACAATTTGAAATTTCAGATGAAAGAAGTCCGGAAGCAATTGCTGCAGATGATCAGGTCAAAGGGATATGAGCCGGTTTGGAAAGATTGGGACAAGGTGATGCAATGTTGAATTTCGAATGAGTGAATGATAGAATGTGTAACCCAGAACATCAGGCTGATAATGTTGCCGCAGAGCGGCCAAATATTTGTAGAAAGGTGGATATAATTAACGTAGATAAAGGTGCAGCGCACCGAAATTAGCTGTGGAATCTCAGGAAAGAAAAAGATATAGCCGACAAATAATTCTTCCCGAAATGGGTATTTCCGGACAGGAAAAACTGAAAGCTGCGAAAGTGCTTGTTATTGGCGCGGGCGGTTTGGGCTGTCCGGTTTTGCAATATTTGGTTGCGGCTGGAGTTGGAACAATTGGCGTTGTTGATGATGATACCGTTGATATTACAAATCTGCATCGTCAGATTTTATATTCTGCTGATGATGTTGGAAAAGGAAAAGCGGAAACTGCTGTTGAAAAACTTTACTGCTATGAATCCTTTTGTTAATCTAGTAGCAATTCCTGTCCGATTGGATGAATCAAATGCATCTGAAATTATTTCAAATTATGATCTGGTTATTGACGGATCGGATAATTTCCCAACCCGCTATCTTGCCAATGACATTTGTGTTGCATTAAATAAACCTTTGGTTTTTGGCTCAATTCTGCGTTTTGAAGGCCAGGTTTCTGTTTTTAATTACAAAGGCGGACCAACCTACCGCTGTCTTTTTCCCGAGGCAGAAGAAGGAGATAATTGTGAAGTCGCCGGTGTGATCGGAATTTTGCCGGGAATTATTGGTACCTATATGGCCAATGAAGCGATCAAGATAATCTGTGAATTTGGTGAAATACTTTCCGGAAAATTGCTGGTTTTAAATGCACTTGGTAACACCAATAATGTATTTAATTTTAGTCGTTCACCTGAGTTTCCGGTGATATCATTTGAGAAATTGCCTGTTATTTCAAAATCAATTTCTGAAATTAAAATTGAGGAAATGTTTTTTGAAGATCTGGAAAACAGACTTGAATCAAACTCCGCTGATTTGTATCTGATTGATGTAAGGGAAAACTATGAATTTGAAGAAGATTTTATCGGTGGTGAAAATATCCCGCTTTCAGAATTGCCTGAGAATATTGGAAAATTCCCTGTGGATAAAACTGTCATATTTTATTGCACGACCGGAAAACGAAGTCGAATGGCAGCAACCTTATTAGCAAAAAGTAATTTCCAGGGTAAAAGTTTTTGGGTCAAAAAAGCATAGCAAATAAATTCCATGCAAATTCTCCCCTCTCCCGCACTTTCACAGATTGTAAAACATTTTCTGATCATTGAGAATGATCAAACGAATAATATGCAGCACAGAATGTTTGCAGATGGAAATACGGGAATGGTTTTCAATTATGGAGATCCGCTTTTACATCTCGAAAACGGTCAGTTGAATATTCTTCCAAATTGTTTTATTTATGGCCAGCCGGAAACATTCCAAAATATAGTATCAATAGGTAAAATCGAGATGCTGATTGCAGTCTTTCATCCGTTTGGATCCTCCTCATTACTGCGAATTCCTGCAATTGAATTGAAAAACCAGATTTTGGATCTCGAAATTTTTTATCCGTCTGAGTCGAGGATCATTTCAGATCAAATCATAAATTCTATTGACGTATTCAGCCGAATTCAAACTGATTGAAAATTTCCTGATTACTAAACTTAAAGTTCAAAATCCTTCCTTAAATCTCGCTAGTCAAGGCCATCCAACTAATTAACCAAAACAACGGAAATCTATCTGTTATCGAATTAACTTCCTTTTTAAAAGTTAGCGAAAGACAACTGCAAAGAAGTTTTGCTGAACATATCGGAGTATCACCGAAACGATATTCAGGAATAATAAGAATTCAACATTTTCTAAAATTGCTCCGGAATAATTCCAACCAAAATTTAACAGCATCTTACTTATTCCTGTGGTTTCTATGATCAGGCACATTTAATAAGAGAAATGAAAAATGTTTCGGGTATTACGCCTGGGCAATATGTCGGTCAGACAAATTTGTTGGCTGCCAACTTTTTACAAATTACCCAAAAATAATTTCCACTGTCGGGTTTGTACAATTTTGACAATCTGCCGTTTTCTACTTTTGAATCGTTAAATAAAAATGACAAAAGCATGGAAAATATCAAAATTGCAACCGCACAATTTGAAAACCGCAGCGGCGATAAAGACTATAATCTTCAAATTATTGATCAACTTTCACGAGCAGGCTGCCACCAAAGGCGCAAAGGTTATTGCCTTTCACGAATGCTCGGTAACAGGTTATACTTTTGCCCGCCATTTATCCAAAGAGCAATTACTGGATATCGCAGAATTTATACCTGACGGCCAGAGTATTCAAAAACTCACTGATATTTCCCGGGAACATGGTATCACAATTCTTGCCGGACTTTTTGAAAAAGATGCTGAAGATAAAATCTATAAAGCCTATGTCTGTGTCAATGAAAATGGACTGGTTGCCAAATTCCGGAAACTTCATCCTTTCATAAATCCGCATTTAACGCCAGGAAATGAATATGTCGTTTTTGATTTATTTGGCTGGAAATGCGGGATTCTGATTTGTTATGATAACAATATCATTGAAAATGTAAGGGCAACAAAATTACTTGGAGCCGATATTATCTTCATGCCTCACGTAACTATGTGCACACCTTCAACACGTCCGGGCGCTGGTTTTGTTGATCCGGATTTGTGGAAAAACAGGGAATCGGATCCAACATCGCTTCGCCAGGAATTTGATGGCGCAAAAGGTCGGAGCTGGCTCATGAAATGGTTGCCTGCACGCGCTTATGACAATGCGATTTATGCCATTTTTTCCAATCCAATCGGTATGGATGATGATCAGTTAAAAAATGGTTGCTCTATGATTCTCGATCCCTATGGAGATATCATTGCCGAATGCCGTGAACTTGATAATGACATCGCCATTGCTACTTTAACGCCGGAAAAACTGGAACGCGCTGGTGGTTTCAGGTATATCAAAGCGCGAAGACCGGATTTGTACGGTGGTATAATTGGGCAGGAACACGATTCGGAGCAAAAAGTTGTCTGGTTAAATAATGATCAAAAATAAAGTCTCGTATCAGTTTGATTTTCTGAAAATACAATTCACAATTAGAGTAAAGCCCATTGGATAATTTCTTTCGCAGTCATACTCACTGGAATTTATCCAATGCCGCGGCAACTTTTTGTTGAAACTCTAAAACGATATGGAATTGATTAGTTCAGATTTTACTTGGAGAAATAAGCGTAACTCAATTTTTTTGATTGTAATCATTACCATTTTCGCTTTTCAAAGTAAGGCCCAAGAGGCAAAACCTGTCACCATCGAAATCGATTTAAACAAAGAAAAAGGCCCGATAAAACCGATCTGGTCGTGGTTTGGCTATGATGAGCCGAATTATACTTACATGAAAGACGGGAAAAAACTGCTTACTGAAATATCTCAGTTAAGTAAAGTTCCGGTTTATGTACGCGCACATAGTATGCTGGTAACCGGTGATGGTGTTGCAGCTTTGAAATGGGGTTCAACCAATGCTTACACCGAAGATAAAGACGGAAATCCGGTTTATAACTGGACAATTGTTGACAAAATATTTGATACTTATATTGAACGTGGCATGAAACCAATTGCCCAAATCGGTTTCATGCCCGAAGCATTTATCTTCTCATCCTCAACCTTATCGCCATTTTTGGAAACCTGGTGATAATTACAATGACATTTACACCGGCTGGGCTTATCCGCCAAAAGATTATGCAAAATTTGCGGAACTGGTTTATCAATGGGTAAAACATTCGGTTGAAAAATATGGTAAAAAAGAAGTTGAAAGCTGGTATTGGGAATTGTGGAATGAACCGAATATCGGCTACTGGAAAGGTACGACGGAGGAATATATCAAAATGTATGATTATTCCGCTGATGCGGTAAAACGAGCTTTGCCCACTGCAAAAGTTGGTGGACCGGAAGTAACCGGACCAAACTGGGATGTTTCTGCCAAATTTTTCAGAGCATTTCTGGATCATGTTACCAAAGGAAAAAATTATGTAACAGGCAAAATAGGCTCGCCTATTGATGTTTTGACTTTCCACGCAAAAGGATGCACCAAAACTGGTTGACGGCATGGTGCGGATGGATATGGGAACGCAATTGCGAGATATAGACAAAGGTTTTGAAATTGTTGCTTCTTATCCGACACTTAAAAAATTGCCAATCATTATCGGAGAATCTGATCCGGAAGGCTGTGCCGCCTGCTCGGAAGATTTAAGTCCGCAAAATGCTTATCGAAATGGAACGATGTATTCAAGTTATACAGCTGCATCTTTTGCAAGAAAATCATGATCTGGCAGAAGCTAGGGGTGTTAATTTATTAGGTGCTGTAACATGGGCTTTTGAATTTGAAGATCAGCCCTGGTTTCGCGGATTCCGGGATTTGGCTACCAATGGTGTTGATAAACCGGTTTTAAATGTTTTCAGAATGTTTGGCATGATGCAGGGAACAGCGTGTAGAAGTAAAACAAAATCTGGCTTACGATTTTCTGAAAGTTCGTGATGAAAGTGTTCGTGGCGAACCTGATATCAATGCATTTGCTTCAAAAGATCAGAAAGAAGCAGCTGTGATGGTCTGGAATTATCATGATGATAACAAACCTGCCCCAGATTCTCCCGTTGCATATTCGAATTGAAAGGTATAATTGCCGCTGAAAGAGTTTTGGTGCAGCATTACCGGATTGACCAGAAATATAGTAATTCTTATGAAGTCTGGAAAAAAATGGGATCTCCAAAAAATCCAACTGCTGAACAAATTTCAACGCTTGAAAAAGCCGGACAATTGCAGCTTATGACTTCTCCCGAATGGATAAATGTTAAAAATGGTGATTTACTAATGCAATTTCCTCTACCACGTCAGGCCGTTTCCTTCCTAAAAATCACCTGGTAAAATCTTCGATTTTCTCTGATCTGCAAAAAATTAATTTAAGATTAATTTTACTCTATCAATTTGGTAGATTTAATAGTTTTAGTAGTTTTGCATACTGTCACACAAAATGCTGAATTATTAATACCCATCATCATGTTAGAAAAAGTCCTTTCGCTTAAACTTCCTACCAAACCGGTCTGGTATATTTTACCAGCCAGTATACTTATTCTTGTTTGTTGGTTTTTTGTTTTTAAATGGAACAATATCAGTTACTCAGGAAGGAATCGGAACATTTCTGGCCAGTGATTTTGCGCTTTATATTTATTAGTTGGACTTGCAGCTCAGCTTGTTGACGGTGCACTTGGAATGGCATATGGTGTAACTTCAACTTCGTTTTTATTAAGTCTTGGTGTAACGCCCGCTGTAAGCAGCGCAAGCGTTCACGTTGCCGAAATGTTTACAACCGGTGCCTCCGCAATTTCGCATTTCAGATTTAAAAATATCAATAAAAAACTTTTCAAATCCTTACTTATACCGGGTGTTCTTGGTGCTGTTACGGGCGCATATCTTCTTTCAGATGTTATTGATGGGGCTATGATTAAACCTTACATCGCATTTTACATGCTGATTTTAGGTGTGATTATTATTCGTAAAGCGATCCAGAAAAACCTGGTTAAAAATAAAACCAAGCGCATTGGTATTTTGGCGGCTACCGGAGGATTTATGGATTCTGTTGGCGGTGGCGGCTGGGGACCTATTGTTACTTCAACCTTGCTTGGTCAGGGACGTGATCCTCGTTATACAATCGGATCAGTTAATGCGGCTGAATTTGTCATTAGTTTTGCAAGTGGTATTACTTTCCTGATTTTTAATGGTGTCAGCAGCTGGCAGGTTGTACTTGGACTTATTATTGGTGGCGTTATTGCGGCACCTTTCGGAGCATTGCTTGTTGGAAAAATCAAACGAAAACCGTTAATGTTAATGGTTGGAGTTCTGGTTATTGGTTTAAGTTTAAGAACCATTATTCTCAGCATTATCTAATTTTATTCTCTGCAAATACAGAATTCCTGATACACTTTCCATGGGCCATTAGGCATGACTAAATCAAAATTCCTTAGCTTTGCAGAAACTCGTTTACTGCCATATGCTTAGTGATTTTGGTTACATACTTCTCTTTATAATTGCTGCAATTTCCCTGATCGGGCTAATGCTGACGATTGCTCGTTTTCTTAGACCTGATCGTCCGAATGAAGAAAAGCTTACCACATATGAGTCCGGCGAAGATCCTTTGGGAAATGCGAATGTGCAGTTTAATGTCCGTTTTTACGTCATTGCGTTAATTTTTGTTCTTTTTGAAATAGAACTATTATTTCTGTTTCCCTGGGCAGTTGTTTTTGGAAATGAAGATCTTATCGCGCAGACAAACGGACAATGGGGCTGGTTTGCTATGGCAGAAATGACCGTTTTTGTATTGATATTAATTTTAGGATTAGCCTATGCCTGGGTGAAAGGATATCTTGATTGGGTTCGGCCGGAACCAAAAATCCCGGAAGTAAAATCACCTGTGCCTGCTGATTTGTACAAACAGGTTAATGAGAAATATAAGAGAGCTTGATTTAATCAACTGGTACTGAAAAGTACATAAACAAAACAGGGAGCTCATATACAAGCTTCCTGTTTTGTTTTATGTCTAATATTTCTTAGTTGAACTTACTATGCATTCTTCCCCACATTCTTCCCATATTTTTTGGAAAAAACACAAGACCGATCTGTGCATATAACTGGTTGGCTTTGAAAGAAGGTAAATCAGTAACTTTCACATCATCCCCGCGCCATTTTCCCATACGCGCAACTGGCAAATGATACGATACTTTACTGCTGATATAAACTTTATCGTACATTTTAGGGAATAAATTCATCTTATAATCAACTCCAATTCCGGCATGTAAATTAAAACTGCCATTATGTATTTTGGCCGACCGGTAACCATTTGGATTAGAAACAACCTGTGAAAAACTGGCTGTCTGATCATTTTTAATTTTAACCTGATATAACATCAGATCCCATCCAATAGGAACCAACACATTCCAATGTGTGGAATTCACAAATTTTGGACTTGCATCCACGCCAATGCCAATTCCCCTGAATAAACCCTTACTTTGATTGTCATCATTATTATATTTGGTAGAGTTCATTAAAATCAACCGGCTTTCAGCAAAGAATTTTTCTGTTTCAATTCTTTTGGCAAGAACGATGGATGCCATCAAATTTTCAAAAGGTTTGAATATTTAAAGTCTTTCATCTGATTTCTGTATAGCCTTGAAACTGCTGTTAGATAAAACCCCAAATTCGGCATAAACGGCCATACCGCTCATGAATTTTTTTGGAGCCGTTGCGGTCGTATCAGAAATTGTTTGTGCGTTTGAAATGTTAATAAAAAAGGCAGAGAAAATAATGGTCAAAAGTAGTTTGTTTTTCATATCGGGATAAGTTGAAGTGTTTGTAATCTGACGCAGACGAAAGCCTGTTTCTGGTCATATATTCATTACTTTTGTATATACGACAGATTAGATCTTGTCATGAGCAAATATTGTACCAGTGAATTTATCAAAAGTGAGAGAGATGAGTGAAAGAATTAAAACCGGCGACGGCGGAATTATATTGACCAATGCAGAGGATCTTATGAACTGGGCAAGGCTTTCTTCGCTTTGGCCTATGGGATTTGGACTGGCTTGCTGTGCGATTGAAATGATGGCCGCTTATGCCTCTCATTATGATCTGGAACGTTTTGGAATATTGCCACGGCCTTCCCCTCGTCAGTCGGATGTTATGATCGTTGCCGGAACTGTAACCTTCAAAATGGCAGACAGGATCCGTCGTTTGTATGAACAAATGCCTGAACCACGTTACGTCATTTCTATGGGAAGTTGCTCAAATTGTGGCGGTCCTTACTGGGAACATGGGTATCACGTGGTTAAAGGAGTTGATAAAATTATTCCTGTTGACATATATGTACCTGGCTGTCCTCCACGCCCGGAAGCTCTGATTGGCGGATTTATGAAATTGCAGGAAAAAATCCGTGGAGAACATCCGCTTGCTCCAGAATTGTTCCTGGAAATGCAGGACGGCTGTTCCGGCTTAATAATTACTTCATTCCAATTGAAATACTGAAATGACTTTTGAAGAAATAAAAAATATTCTGATTGCCGGTTTTGGAGAGATGATCAGTGCTGATGAAAAAGGCACTGCAACCTTCCATAACAGTTCCGGCTGAAAAAATTGCTGAAATCTGTCAGTTTTTGTTTGAAGATGAACGGTTTTATTTTGATTATCTGGCATGTATCACGGCCATAGATAATGGCCCGGGACTGGCTACGATGGAATTGATCTACAATCTCAACTCGATTCCTTATGGTCATGATGCTGATGCTTAAAATTATTTTTCCAAGAAATACAGAGGATCAGCCGTTACCTTCCGTGTCTACCGTAAGTCACATCTGGCGCACGGCAGACTGGCATGAACGTGAAGCTTTTGATTTGGTTGGAATTCATTTTGAAAATCATCCGGATCTTCGTCGCATTTTGCTTCCGGAAGACTGGGAAGGGCATCCGTTAAGAAGAGATTATAGTGCTCAGCAGAAATATCATGGAATAAATGTACGATCTGAAAACTGAAATATTTACATAAAACAATAATAATCAATACTTTAACTTCCACACCAATCTCTTCCGATCTTTCACCGGTTTGAAATTTAACTGACAAATTTGTTTGCTTCCCAAAGGCTCAGTATTTTTCGTTATTAATTACTGATCAACATGCGAACTAAATTACCCCTGATAATTCTCGTTATATTATTGTGCACTTCCTATTCCGGATTTGCCGTTACCGATTCTCTGATAATCAAAGGAAGAATATTGAATCTGACCGGGCGACTTATACCGACAGGCTCCATCCATTACCTTTTCCCGAAATAATATTTTACAGCCACAATCCGAGCTGAGCAAACAGGCTCCGTTGCAGGCAGACGGAAGTTTCCGGGTTTCATTACCTATTTTATTTTCAAGTGAAGAAATTTATCTGGATTACAGCGGCAAAGGCTTTCACGACTTTTCTGGGCTCTCCGGGAGAAGTTGAAATTACCTTCAATGGAGATTCTATAGCAAAGGCAAAAAAGCTTTTTTACTTTGCCGGTGTAAATGCAACTGCTAACAATTTGTATCCGCAATATCTGGCTTCATTAAACAAAGCACTGGCTGCAAACAGCGTTCTGGGGACCAAGTTTTATGATACATTTTGGGATAAAAGTTTTTCCGAAGCAACAAAAGCAGCCTCGGCCCGTGCAGAACTTCGGGTATCTGCCTTACTTCAAACTTCAAGTTCCAGTACCTGATAAATCGCTTACGCAGTGGGTTCAATCCATAGCGGAAGATGAACGGTATCAAAATATTTATGAATATTTGTTGAGCAATCAGCTCGATGTCCCAAAATCCGATAGCTGGCTTGTTGATTTGAAAAAACTTAGCAAAAGCACCTTTAACGGCTCAGCACGTTTCATTGGCTGGCCGGATTTCTTCTTATGCTGATTTGAAAAAACAACTGTGGGCTAATGGCGCTTCACCAAAAGTAAATTCCCTTCAGGTGAGATTAATGGGAACCATGATTAAGGATAATACGCCCGGGATTGACTGATGATGAAAACGGAAAAACTCGATGCCATTATTGATCGTGGAAAAGCCGAAAAAATTGAAATGGATTTTCTTGAATAATCTTTACAAAAGAAACACAGTATTACTTGATCTGCTTTTTGCATACGAAGCTGAAAGCAGATTAAATCATACGCAATTTGACAGTACCGGCTCCGACTTTCTTGAATGCACGTTACCTGCCTAAAAATTTCTACAAGTTCTCGTATAAAAATCAGCTTAACCTAAATAAATACATTCAAACCCGTTTGATATCTCCACAATTCCGTCAGTCGCTTGACGAAATTGTACGACTGGAAGTGAAGGATAGTGTCAATATCAATAAAATGATTTCTTTCACCAATCTGAAAGCCACCCCGACAGAAGTGCTTCCGGAATATCTGGCTCTCAGAATCTGATGGTCGTGGAAATGCCTGGTTTAACAATATTACGGAACAATACAAAGGAAAAACACTTTATATTCTTAAATGGAATATTGAGGATCAGAAAAGCAGGGACGATCTGGAATATGCCGCTTCTTTACGTGCACAGTTGCCTACGGACGTAGAATTTATTTATCGTCCATTTACCAACAGATGAAAACCCGGTTTCTTATGATCTGGTGAAACAATATATTGTAAGACATCAGTTAAAAGGTGTCCACATGTTTATAAACAGCAATCAGATCATTGATTTACTGATCAGACTTAATCCGCTTGATTCTGCAACGTATGCCATCATCAAACCGAACGGTAAATTTGAAACAAAAAAGGCACCTTCTCCGGGGCAGACAGAACTTAGTACTTGAAAGCAATTCGTGAGGCACGAAATTAATAATTATTGATTTAAGTTTATTTCAATTTAGCACCACAAAAATCAGATTAAATCTTACTACATCTAACATTCGTACGTTTATATATTGTCTAATGATTTGTTCATTACTATGTGCCCATGTTTAGATATTTGTTACTTTTCTTGTTTGTTTCAACCATAACTCTGGCGCAAAGAAATGACAGCCTCAGAAATGGAAGGGTAAACATGGATAGTGTGCGATATACGAATCTTAAAATTCGTATGTCCAAAACAAAATTTTCAAGATCGATATACCGGCTGCTCTTTCGGGACGTATATAATCAGGGTAAAAAAGGGAGAGTAAAAGCCATTGAAACCAATCCTTTTACACCTTATGAAGGAATGGTGATCCGAAAAATCATCATTAAACAACTGGATGTTTTAGGAGAATCCGTTTATGATACAACCCGTGTCGGCAAACAAATTGATCGGTTTTTAAGTAAAAATTTTCATACAAATACCCGCGAACGCATCATCCGGAAATCCTTTTTAAGGTTTTCCGAAGGCGATGAAATACAGGCCAGCGTTTTAAGGGATAATGAACGTTTATTAAGAAAAAACGGGACAATTACGGATGCCACGGATTATTGTAGTGCCGAGAACCGACGTTACCTGGATGGCCGACATTGTAGTTATTATACAAGATTCGTGGTCACTGGAATATTTCGGCCAGCCCGAGCAAGTTTAATAAATTCAGCCTTGGTCTTAATAACACAAACGTAAACGGAACCACGCATCAGCAACTCACCAAAATCAGGTACGATGCCAGTGATTCGATCAAGAAATTTCAGTTCCGGACCATTTATACAATTCCATACATTGGGAAAACTTTCATTACCGGACAGGCAAATTTAATTTTTGAACGGGATCAGGAAGTCCAGTATCTGGTTTTCTCCCGCTCATTTCTTACAACCGAAACAAAATATGCAGGTTCCCTAGAAGGCGGTCATGCCAATTTCCGGCAATACAAAAGAGATCTTGACAGCCTGGACAAAGAAAGTCGCTATCAAACCGGATACTATTATTACGATGTCTGGCTGGGAAGATCTTTTAAATTTCCATTCAAAAACTCTTCGCTGAGTGAAAAATCCCGTCTGGTTTTTGCACTGCGGCATAACAAGTATAAATACACACAACGCCCCGAAGTACGCGCCGATACCAACATTATTTATTGGGACCGGAGTGCCACGCTGATGAGTTTTGGCTATTCAAACAGAAGTTATAAACGAGACGTTCTTATTTATGGATTTGGTAGAACAGAAGATGTTCCGGTCGGGAATCTTGTTAGCTGTCACCGCGGGGCAGGAAAATACTGAATTCGGACAAAGAGGTTATGCAGGGATTCAGTATGCATCCGGACATTATCTTCCTCACAATTCGGGTTACTTATACGGGTTGCTTAATGTTGGTTCCTATTTTAAAAACCACTCAAAACAACCAGGCGTTATCAGTGGGCAAGTCAACTATATCAGTAAACTGATCCCATTCCGGTATAGCTATTTCAGGCAGTTTGTAACGGTCAGATATACCCGTGGAGTCAACAGAGACCCGGTGGATTATATCAATATCAGCAGAGAAAATGGCATTCGGGGAATAAACAGCGACCGGTTAATTGGAACAAAAAAATTTACGATTGGTCTGGAAACGGTCTATTTTTCTGAAAAAAGCTTATTGGGTTTTCGTATTGCCTATTATGCTTTTGCAGATTTCGGGCTGGTTACCCAGGATAAATTTCACCTTTGGAATACACCGGTCTATCAGGGCTACGGACTTGGTATTAGGTTAAGAAATGAAAATCTTTCGATCAATACGCTACAATTCCGTTTTGGATATTATCCAAATATTCCCGGAACCTCGTCCGCCATCCGTTATGCAATAGAAGGAAATACACCATTAAGACTGCGGGATTTTGATATTGCCGCCCCTTCTATGGTGCCGTATCAATAATAAATTATTTCTAATTTCAAGGCATAAAAATAGGCCCAAAAATAAACAACCAAAGCAAGTATCCTCCCAAGACCTCCAATCAGGCCTGCCAGTAAAAAAGTCGTTTTATTTTCGTCAGGAATAAATTTCCTGTAAATAAAGTAAAAACAGCCAAACCGACAAAGCCAAAACAAAGGAAATCAGACCAGGTATCGATTTCCAGATATCTCGCCAAAATCGTTTCATCATTTCCATATGGAAAACGTCCGCGGCTAACTGTAAACAACAAATCCAATACATAATTGGCAGGTTGCCGAAGCCAGAAGAAGGCAATAAAAGCAGTATCCATTGTTGTGGGAGAAAGTGGACTTCTCCGTTAAAACTTTTTCTATTTAAAAACGCAACAGCAAATCCAGACGAGCCAATAATAATCGTTAGCAAAGGGCCGCCAAGTGTAATCAGAAAAGTCTCATCTTTTATCCTTTTCATAAGGCTTCATACTCATCCTTTCCGGGAAAAATATTCGTTTGTCCTGATCTTGATTCTTTCATCCCTTGTCAGGCTATCAATAAAATCCTGATATACCGTATTTCGTCCAGGTCGTATAGCCATAACTAACTCTTGCATCGTAACCTAGCAATTTTGCAGTAAAAAAATGTCCATATTCATGAACAATCGTGGCGACGATGGTTGCAATAAAAAAACCCAGAATAAGTTGATAAAGCAACTTATTATCAATTTCACCCATATAAATATTTTACAAAAAGTAACTTTACCAAACATGCTTCTGCCCGGACAACTAAATTCAATTCACTCACGTATATGAGCATGCACTATAGTCGTATACACTTTTTTTGGTCATTCAGTATTCTTTTTCCAATATGTGAATTAACTTTGTGGAATTTTTGAACGAACCCCTTTTAATCGAGAGGTAAAAAGTATCAGGGACGCTCCGAAGTTATTAAAAGTTATTCCCAAAATTCTACAAATTACCATTTACTGTGCCCAAAAATCCGAATATCAAGTCCATCCTAATTATCGGTTCTGGTCCCATCATCATTGGTCAGGCATGTGAGTTTGATTATGCAGGTTCACAAGCAGCCCGCTCACTTCGTGAAGAAGGTATAGAAGTTGTTCTAATCAACTCTAATCCTGCAACGATCATGACGGATCCGATCAGCGCTGATCATGTGTATCTGCTTCCGTTGGAGAAGAAATATATCATCGAAATTCTTGAAAAACATAGAGCACTTGGCAGGCCGATTGATGCGGTGTTACCAACCATGGGTGGTCAGACAGCGTTGAACCTGGCTATTGACTGCGACAAAGCCGGTATCTGGAAAAAGTATGATATTGAAATTATTGGTGTTGATATTAAAGCAATCGAAACCACAGAAGACAGAGAGAAATTCCGTCTGAAAATGCTTGAACTTGATGTGAATGTCTGCAAAGGCCGCACAGCAAGATCATTTTTGGAAGGAAAAGAAATTGCCCAGGAAATTGGTTTTCCGCTTGGTTATCCGTCCTTCGTTTACACTTGGGGGAACAGGTGGTGGTTTTGTTGAAAATGAAAAAGATTTTGATGAGGCATTAAATAACGGTCTGCATGCTTCTCCAATACATGAAGTTTTGGTAGAACAAAGTGTATATGGCTGGAAAGAATACGAGCTTGAATTGTTGCGTGATGGTGCAGGAAACTTCATCATCATCTGCTCAATTGAAAACTTTGACCCGATGGGTGTTCATACCGGAGATAGTATTACGGTTGCTCCGGCGATGACACTTCCGGATACACTTTACCAGCAAATGCGTGATCTGGCGATCAAAATGATGGATGGAATCGGAAAATTTGCAGGTGGATGTAACGTTCAGTTTTCGGTAAATCCGGCGGATGATATGATCATTGCCATTGAAATTAATCCACGTGTTTCACGTTCATCTGCACTTGCATCAAAAGCAACCGGTTATCCGATTGCAAAAATTGCTGCGAAACTGGCGATTGGTTATAACCTTGATGAACTGAAAAATCCGATTACAGGAAGTACTTCTGCATTCTTTGAACCTTCGATTGACTATGTGATCGTAAAAGTTCCGCGCTGGAACTTTGATAAATTCCAGGGCGCTGACCGTGCACTGGGTTTGCAGATGAAATCGGTAGGTGAAGCGATGGGTATCGGACGTAATTTCCAGGAAGCATTGCAAAAAGCATGTCAGTCGCTTGGAAATCCGAAGAAACGGACTTGGTGCCGATGGACGCGAATTACGTGATCAGGAAGCGATCAAATACAGTTTGCAACATCCAAGCTGGGACCGTCTTTTCCATATTTATGATGCTTTCAAAATTGGTTTGTCTTTCAAAACAATTCAGAAGCTTACCAAAATAGATGCCTGGTTCCTGCGCCAGATTGAAGAACTGATCGAACTGGAACATGAAATTGAAAAATTTGATCTGAACGATCTTCCAAAAGAATTATTCTTGACAGCAAAACAAAAAGGTTATGCTGACCGTCAGATTGCACATTTGCTTCAAACAAAAGAAAGTAAAGTGTATGACAGACGTAAAGAATTGGGTATCAAACGTGTTTACAAATGTGTAGATACCTGCGCTGCTGAATTTGAAGCAAAAACACCTTACTACTACTCTACTTTCAATTCTTCTCAGGAAACACCTGACAACGAATCGATTGTATCTGATAAAAAGAAAGTAGTCGTTCTAGGTTCTGGACCTAACCGTATCGGACAGGGAATTGAGTTTGATTACTCTTGTGTGCATGGCGTTTTGGCAGCGAAAGAAGCTGGGTTATGAAACGATTATGATCAACTGTAATCCTGAAACGGTTTCAACCGATTCTGATATTGCAGACAAACTTTACTTTGAACCGGTTTTCTGGGAACATGTTTATGACATCATTGAACATGAAAAACCGGAAGGTGTAATTGTTCAGCTTGGTGGACAAACTGCACTTAAAATGGCTGAAAAATTGGACAAATACGGTATCAAAATTATCGGAACCAGCTATCAATTCACTTGACTGGGCCGAAGATCGCGGACGTTTCTCTCCTTTGCTTGAAGAACTTGGAATTCCTTATCCAAAATTCGGAACGGTAAGAACTGCTGATGCAGCGGTTGAACTTTCACGGACATTAGGCTTCCCGTTTCTGGTTCGTCCAAGTTATGTTTTGGGTGGACAGAACATGAAAATCGTGATCAACGAAAAAGAACTGGAACAACATGTTGTGAAAATTCTTCGTGACATTCCGGATAATAACATTCTTCTGGATCACTTCCTTGAAGGTGCTCTTGAAGCAGAAGCGGATGCGATTTGTGACGGTGAAGATGCTTACATCATTGGTGTGATGGAACATATTGAGCCAGCAGGTATTCACTCAGGTGACTCACACGCAGTGCTTCCTCCATTTGATTTGACAGACGATGTAATTCGCCAGATCGACGAATACACACGTAAAATTGCTTTGGCAATGAATGTGAAAGGTTTGATCAACGTTCAGTTTGCGATTAAAAATGGAATTGTTTACGTAATCGAAGCAAATCCAAGAGCTTCCCGTACGGTACCGTTCATTTGCAAAGCATATCAGGAACCGTATGTGAACTATGCAACGAAGCTGATGTTGGGTGATAAAAAACTGAGAGATTTCACTTTCAACCCGGTTAAAAAAGGTTGGGCGATTAAAATCCCGGTGTTCTCTTTCAACAAATTCCCGAATGTAAATAAAGAACTAGGACCTGAAATGAAATCAACCGGTGAAGCAATTTACTTCATTGATGATTTGCAGGATGATTTCTTTCAGAAAATTTACAGCGAAAGAAATCTGTATCTGAGCCGGTAGGTTTTGAGAAAATATAATCAAAAAAATCCCGGCTGAAAAGTCGGGATTTTTTTTGTGCGCTCGTATGTGCGTTTGCACCGATTTGAAATCGGGCCGAACATATTGCTATCTGTTACATTTCGTTCAAAATACGTCATATTATAAATAGTTGCCATATAACCAGATAGACGTTTTTTTAATATGCAGATTGGAACATATTTAACTAAACAAATAAGTTCCAATGTATACACTTTTAACAGTGTCGGACCAAAAGGTATAATTGAGCTTCGGATTATTATTTCAAAAGACGATCAGGAAGAAAGTATTTATTACAATTTAGCTTTTGGAGTCTGGAACAAAAAACTTGGTGATATTGATGATAATATTGAACTGAGAAACGGTGATATGGATCGAATTCTTGTTACAGTAGCTAAAACTGCTTTATTATTTATGAAAACCCACCCGCGATCCTTACTATACATCCAGGGAAGTGATTCAATACGCACAAGAAAATATCAAATGGGAATTTCAAAGTATATAGATAGTGTCCCTCCTAACATGGGAATTTTAGGTCTCATTAATGAAACTCTACTGAATGAAGCTTTGCCTGTATGGAAATGGGAACGCTTTAAGACAGATGCTAACTATCATGCTTTTTTGTTATACACCAAATAAATGGTATCTTTAAATAGTAAGTAAATATTATTCGTATGTCTACTATAACAAATAATAAAAAAGACATTTCTGCTAATCAGATGACCCAAGCTGTTAAAGGGGTTACAACTGTGGATAAAAAAATAATTCAAATGAGGGAAACTTTAAATAAATATCCAGTTCCACAGGAGTTGCTGAAAAAATAAATTTGCAGGAAGTTGCTAACTTGTATTTGCTATTTTGGTTTTGAAAAAATTATAATAAAAAATCCCGGCTTGTGAGCCGGGATTTTTTATGGGGCTTGCACCGATTTGCAATCGGTACATTTTTGGTTTTGCTAATTAACACAACCTGAAAAATTTTGATAATTAGCATTTTTAATACTGCTATCAACTCGCGCGTTACAAACGCAAAACAAAACCATTTACGACCCGATTACAAATCGCGCCGAGCGCAAAAAAGCCTGAAATCTTACGATTTCAGGCTCAATTAAATTTTTATTAAAATATATATTTTTTCTATTTTACCTCTTCATAATCAACATATTCTCCTCCACGAAAGCGTGACTGATTAGCATCTGGTGGTGTAGTATCTACCCGAATTCCTGGTTTTGTTTTTTGTTCATAAGCTTTTGCCTGTCTTTTTTGCTCCTTTACCAATTGTCTTCCAACCAATAAATGAAACATAAAACGGCGAAAAACCGGTACAAATGCAATTAACAAAAAGAATATGATAAGAATATTAAATACAATTTTCATCTTTCAAAGGTTTTATATCTCTACTATAACGTGTAATCTGTAAAAAATAACACACGAATATAACGAAAAGGTAACAAATCATCCAATAGGTTGGAAGAATGGTGCAACTAATTGACGGGCGGCAAACATTATCAATTATTTAAACGCCTGCCGGTTTTGCATGCTCAGGTTCCGGTTCTTCCACAAATCCCGGCGCAAGTACTTTCGGAGTCAAAATCAATCTCAAAGACTGATCAAATGTAACATAACTCCAGAACCAGTTAATAAACGTCAGCACTTTATTTTTAACACCTACAATAGAAATCAGGTGAATAAACATCCAGGTAAGCCAGGCAAAAAATCCTTGAAATTTGATAAAAGGCAAATCTACCACAGCTTTATTTCGGCCCACAGTTGCCATTGAACCCAGATCGTTATATTTAAATGGCACCGGTGGTTTTTCATCCAATGCCCGCCAGATATTTTTTGCCAAGTGCTTTTCCCTGCTGCATAGCGGGTTGTGCAAGTTGTGGATGACCGTTTTCAAATTTTCCTTCACTCATGGATGCCACATCACCGATGGCAAAAACATCGGAGTAGCCCTGAACCCGGTTAAATTCATCCACTTTTATTCTGCCGCCTTTTACCAAAACATCCGGATTTATTCCTTTTAAAGCGTTCGCTTTAACACCAGCAGCCCAGATCAGATTATCCGTACGGATTTTCATTCCCTGTTTTGTCGTAACATATTTTCCATCATATCCGGCAACAGCCTGTCCGGTAAGAATTTCAACACCCATTTCTTCAAGATATTTTCTCGATTTTTTAGATGATTCTTCCGACATCACAGTTAGCAATTTATCCAAACCTTCCAGCAGATATATTTTCATACAGGAAAAATCCAGTTCCGGATAATCCTTTGGAAGAATATATTTTTTCATTTCCGCAAGTGAGCCTGACAATTCCACGCCTGTCGGCCCGCCGCCAACGATGACAACGCTCATCAATCCTTCACGCTCATCATCAGTATCTACAGCCAGCGCATCTTCCAGATTTTGTAAAACACGATTTCGCAAAGCCAGTGCTTCTGAAACCGATTTCATTGGAATAGCCCGCTCTTCAATTTCTTTCATACCAAAATAATTGGTCGTTGCACCCGTTGCAATAACCAGAAAATCATAAGTAATTTCTCCCAAAGATGTCTCCAAAGATTTCCTGTCTGGTATTGACTGAAGTTACTTCTGTAACTCTGATATGTACGTTTTTCTTGGATTGAAAAGCTTTCCGAAGCGGGAAAGATATTGAACTTGGTTCAAGTCCGGCCGTTGCAACCTGATAAAATAAAGGCTGAAACTGGTGGAAATTATTTTTGTCGATCAGGACGACTTGTAAATCATCACGTTTGGCAAGTTCTCGCGCAAGTGCCAGTCCGCCGAAGCCGGCGCCTATGATTACAATTCTTTTATGATTGGTATATGGAATGTTCGGTAGCATAGTATTGGTATTTGTAGTTGACAAAGCGCCAGCTACAAATACCATACCTATAACGCTTTAAACAGCAGCCTTGCTGTTTTCTACAACTCTTTCATAATAAGATTCATAATGAGGCAAGATTTTGGCCACATCAAATTCCTTCGCACGGGCAAGCGCATTTTCCTTAAATCGTGGAAGATTTTCATCTCTCAATATATATGCAGCATTTTTCACCATATCATCAACATCGCCGACATCACTCAAAAATCCGGTTACACCAGGAATATTTAATTCAGGTAATCCACCTGCATTTGAAGTGATCAAAGGAACTTCACAAGCCAAAGCTTCCAAAGCAGCCAAACCAAAACTTTCAGATTCAGAAGGCATCAGGAACAAATCAGCAACGGAAAGAACTTCTTCAATTGCATCCAGTTTTCCAAGGAAACGAACATCCGAAAGCATGTCCAGATCACGGCACAAACGCTCAATCCGTGCACGATCCGGTCCATCTCCTACAAGCAATAATTTACTTGGTGTAATATCACGCAAGTTGATGGAAAATCATGATCACATCATCAATCCTTTTCACTTTACGGAAATTGGATGTATGAACGATCAGTTTTTCATTATTTGGACAAATCGCCAGTTTGAAGTGATCTTTTTTCTGTCTGTTGAAACGATCCAGATCAATAAAGTTTGGAATAACTTCAATATCTTTTGTTACAGCAAAATGTTTGTAAGTATCATTTTTCAAGGATTCCGAAACTGCTGTAATACCATCCGACTGATTGATAGAAAATGTTACAACCGGCTCATAAGATTCATCTTTTCCAACAAGTGTAATATCCGTTCCGTGCAAAGTTGTGATCACAGGAATATGAATTCCCTGTTGCGCTAAAATCTGTTTGGCAAGATAAGCGGAAGAAGCATGCGGAATTGCATAATGCACATGAAGCAGATCCAGTTTCGCCATTTTGACAACATGCACCATATGGCTCGACAAGAGCAGATTCATAAGGCGGATATTGAAACAATGGATAAGCAGGTATATTTACTTCATGGTAATAAAGGTTTTCGTTGAAAAAATCCAGTCGCTGTGGTTGGGAATAGGTAATAAAATGTACCTGATGACCTTCTTTTGCAAGCGCTTTTCCAAGTTCGGTAGCGACAACGCCACTTCCTCCGAAAGTCGGATAGCAAACAATGCCTATTTTCATAATATAAAATTTCTTTGTTCTTAGTGAAATAATTAAAGCGTATAGCCTGTAAACTTTTCGATAGACGAAGAGTTATGCATAGCTAACACAAAATCATAGCTTTTTTATCCCGAACAGTAAGAGAAAGATTTTATTAATTCTATAATTGACATAAAATGAATAATTTTAATGTCTGAACCTGCTTTTTATTAACCTTAATGGATGTGTCTGTAAGACCGAGAGTGAGAATTCGGGATTTTGTTGCCGGTAGTGTGCGTTTGGTTCGAATGAGTAATCTGCTCATTGTGGCCATTACACAGTACCTCACACGTATTTTATTGATCGGCCCGAGAAGTGAATGGAAAAAAATCATCAGTGATCCTGATCTTTTCATTCTTTCGCTGTCGACCGTATGCATTGCTGCGGCCGGTTATATTATTAATGATTATTTTGATATAAAAATCGATATCGTCAACAAACCTGAACGTGTTGTTGTCGGCCGATATCTCAAAAGCCGCTGGGCCATGGGCGCACATCAGGTTTTAAACGTTTTGGGAGCCGCGTTAGGTTTAATCGTAAGTCCGTGGATTTTTCTGGTGAATGTTATTTCGATTACCTCACTCTGGTTTTATTCCGAACGATATAAAAGAGCACCGTTCATTGGAAATCTGATCGTATCACTTTTAACTGGTGCAACGCTATTAATTTTAACTTTGCATTATCCTGCAAACCGCAAGCTCGTTTTTATTTATGCCGTCTTTTCCTTTTTCATTTCCTTGATCAGAGAGATTGTAAAAGATATGGAAGATATTCGCGGCGACGATGCGCATGGCTGCCGGACGCTGCCCATAATCTGGGGAATACGTAGAACAAAATATTTTCTTTACGGGATAATCTTTGTTTTCGTAGCGTCACTTTTTGCCATGGCGGACAAACTAAATAATAACATTCTTGCCATATTATTTCTATTGTTACTAATTCCAATTGGCTGGTTAGTTTATTCATTAAGCCGCTCAGATACCCGTCGTGATTTCAAAAAAATCAGTTCTCTATGTAAAATAATAATGCTTTTAGGTTTGGTGACAATGCTTTGGGCGTAAAGTAAAACCGTTTAGTAACAACTTCTTATTAAGTGACATTTACAGCATATTTTGCAGACAAAACTTTCGTTTATTATTCAATAAAACCTAACTAAATCATACTTATAAATTTTAAAGAATCTCAAAATGAAAAAAAGATTTTTACTTCTTACAGCATTTTTGCTTTTAACGATTTTCACTTCTTACGCACAGGAATGTTTTGGTGTCAAAATGAAAGCGGGAAGTGGCTTTGACATGGCTAATTACGACGGAAAAGGCAAACCGACCGGCACTATTTCATACAAAATTGCCAAAGTGACACAGGAAGGCGGCATGGCTCTTATTACCATGGACATGGAAGTTTTCGATCCAAAAGGAAACTCGCAACTGAAAAACACTTATCAGATGAAATGTAACGGAAGCACTTTGATGGTGGATGCGAGCACTTTGATCAATCAGGAGCAAATGAAATCGTTTGAGAACTTCAATATGAAATTCACCTCATCCAATATTGAATATCCTGCAAAATTGACTGTTGGAGAAAAATTGAAAGATGCATCTTTGAAAGGCGAAGGCACTTCCGGCCCTATGGCGATGACAATCAATATGCTAATATCCAACCGTAATGTGGAAGCTCAGGAAAAAGTTACGATTCCAGCCGGTACTTTTGATGCCTACAAACTCACTTCCGATATGAAAATGGAAACAAAAATGGGTTTTGGAATTACCATGGACATCAATACAATTTCCTGGCGCGCTCCGGGTGTTTTGTGGGATATTAAATCTGAATCATATAGAAAAGGAAAGCTGATCAGCAGAAGTGAACTGACAAAAATTTATTAAAGACGAATTATTACCAGCAACATATAGAAGAACGGCTTTCGATATTCCCCGAAAGCCGTTCATTTTTTTATAGCTTTGCCAAATTATTTAAAACCGGAAGTTGGGGCAAGCATAAAATCCGGAGCAAACCCGGATTTGCTATCATGCAGTAACTCTCAATTTTCAATTTTCCACTTTCAACTAAAATGAAACGTATTGCCATTTTTGCATCAGGTTCAGGTTCAAACGCAGAAAAAATCTGTGAATATTTTGAAGGCAGGACTGATGTGCAGGTTAACCTGATTTTGACAAATAATCCACAAGCCGGCGTTATTCAGCGTGCACGGAAATTCCAGATTCCTGTTGTGGTTTTTGACAGAAAAACCTTTTACGAAACAGAACGAATTTTAGAAATTTTGAAAAATAATCAGATTGATCTTATCGTTCTGGCAGGTTTTATGATGCTTATTCCTGCATCTTTACTTGGGACTTATTCTGAAAAAATGGTCAATATTCATCCGGCTTTACTTCCTAAATATGGCGGGAAAGGCATGTATGGACATTTTGTTCACGAAGCCGTAGTAGCTAATGCCGAAAAGGAATCCGGAATAACGATCCATTTTGTCAATGAAAATTACGATGAAGGAAATATCATTTTCCAGGCTTCCTGTGAAGTTATAGAAACAGATACGCCAGACGATGTCGCTAAAAAAGTACAAGTTCTGGAACATGAGCATTTTCCAAGGGTTATTGATGAAGTCGTCTCAAAACTCAATTAAGTTCCCGTTTTCATGTTATACTTTTTACTGGCCGTCCTTTTCACCGTTGCGCTGTATATGATCATGCGCGCTTATCCGCGTTATCAAGGTCAATTCTTTTCATGCAGTTGTTTTTAATTATTATTCCTGTGTCGTTACCGGACTTTTTCTAACACCGGATCTGAAAGCTTTTCAGGAAATTCAATGGAGTTCGGAAGGAACAATATTGACATTAGCACTCGGAACATTGTTTGTGATTGCCTTTATGTCAATTGGATTAACTGCGCAAAAAGTAAGTGTGACTGCTGCTTCACTGGCAGGAAATATGTCGCTGGTGATTCCGGTTTTATTTGGACTTTTTATTTTTAAAAATACAAATAAGGATTTTACTATTCTTAATTATGCCGGACTGGTTATCGCGCTGGCAGCATTAGCGCTTGGGAGCGATCCAGAAAAAGCAAAAAACGACTGAATTTGAAGATGGACAACCGTTACGCGTTTCTGTTTTTTCATATGCCTGGCTGCTTCCGGTTTTTACTTTTATGGCAAGCGGGACAAATAATACACTGATCAATTATCTGACCATGTCGTATTATCGTCCTGAGCAAACTACGCTTTTTATGATCATTGCCTGTTCTGGTGCTATTCTAATCGGAACGCTGGTGTTGATTTATAAAATTATTTTTGGGGGAGAAAAACTGGAATTACGAAGCGTTATTGGTGGATTGATTCTTGGTGTTCCCAATTTCCTTTCCCTTTATTTTTTGCTATTAGCGTTAGGTTCATTTGGAAACAGCGCTGCATTTGTTTTTCCGATCTATAATATTCTGAGTATGCTGGTTTCGTCTTTTGCTGCCTGGATTTTATACAAGGAAAAATTGAATAATCTGAACAGGTTGGGATTGGCTTTGGCGGTTGTGGCTATTATTTTGATTTCTTATCAGGAGTTGGGATTTTGAGATTTTCATAGTTTATAGCATATAGATACTTTTTATTACCGGTCCGACGGTAGAAAAAACCGTCGGACCGGTAGCCCGTCAGAACACTTTTTGAACGCTGGAACGGGCAGCCCGTCGGACGGCTTTTTCGCCGTCCGACGGGTAAACAAAACTCCATATTATTAAGAAACTTACAGATAGCTTTAACAGCTATAAAATACTAAAAAGAAAATCATGCAAAGATCAAGTGTGCTGCGTATTGGGCAGCCAAAGACCGTTTTAAACAAACGTCAAAAAGAATTTAATCAGTTATCCGAAAGAATTGAGCAATTGGATAAATTGATTCCTGAGTTACGCGAAACATATTATCTTTTGATAGATCGGGTACAAAAAGAATATAATCCGATTGTGATGGAATATCAATCCTTTCGTGTTGAGCTTGTTAAACTTATGGACAGGACTTACGAAAAGGATTTGTACAGAAAGGCATATCTGACCAAACTGGCCTACCTGATTTCTGAAATTTCTTTTGACCTGATCGTCAATTATAAATTTGAAGAATTGATTCCGCTTTTTAATAAATATAGCGAGGTCGATTTTGAAGCTGCGCTTAATGAATTGAAAAGATCAGATTCTCAGTTGATCGACAGCAAGTTATTAGCAGAAGAAAATGAAGTTACCGAAGAAGAAACTTTCCCGGAACATTTTCATGAACTGAGCGAAGAAGAGCAAAGTCGGATCAAAGAAGAATTAAGAGCCGAAAAAGCAAAGATTTCGGCGGAACAGACGAAGGAAGCCAGACAATTATTGACGAAACAGAAAACGACAAAATCGGTTCGCACCGTTTACATGGATCTTGTTAAGGCATTTCATCCTGACCGCGAAACGGATGAAGCTGAAAAAATCCGGAAAACGGAAATCATGCAGCGCGTGACGCAAACATATCAGGAAAACAATTTGCTAGAATTGTTAAAATTGCAGATTGAGTTTGAAAGAATTGATCAGGATCATCTTGAAAATCTGGGAAAAGAGCAGCTTACTTATTACAATCTGGTATTGAAAGAGCAGGTTGAAGAACTGGAAAAGGAGAAAGAAGAAATTCAGCAGCAAATTTCTTATCTGTGCGGCTTAAATCCTCAGCATGCCAATTCGATGACTACGGTTATTGTTAAGTTCAATACTAATATCAACGAAGTAAAAGCAGAAATCAAAGAAATAAAACTGACACTTAAAAGATGGCAGGTACCTAGTGTGCTGAAAACCTTTTTGAAAACATATGAAATTCCGAACACAGCAGTTTTTGATGACGAAGACGATGATTAAATGTGGTTCTTTGATATAGTTTGTGGACAACTTACCCCAGTTTCCCGAAAATATCCACTATTGTAAAGATTCCGCTAATTAATTATAATGCTGATAACAAACTAAATAAGCGCAATCTGCCAAAAACGGCTTCACTGGAACATTAATTGAATGGTATGTTTTGAATTAACTTAAACGTACCTACATGAAGAATTGTATTATTCTATTAATTACCCTGACACTAAGTCTATCGCAGGCTTTCGCTCAGGAAAATGTTTCCATCGGACCTATCGCAGGCGTTTCATTTGCGAATTTTCACGGAAGCGCAATTAAAACAGAAGTTAAACCAGGTTTGACAATCGGAGCTTTTTACAATTATAGCTCAAAAAAGGGATTTGGATTCAGTGGACAAATCTTGTACACACAACTTGGCGCTAAAATCCTTGACAAAACAAATGAAATCAATTTGAACTATGTTCAGGTTCCATTGCTTTTCACTTACTTCTTTGGTCAATATGGCGATCGTCTTCGTCCGAAAGTATTTCTTGGACCAAGTTTGAATTTCCTTGTTAGCGCAAAAGATATCAACGGAAATAATATTAACGGCGATTCAAATAGTCGGGTATACAATGTTTTTGACTTGGGATTGACCGGCGGGTTGGGTTTGAACTACGAACTTACACGCAAAGTATGGCTTAATTTTGATGTTAGATACGGACTAGGACTTTTGGATGTAACAAAAGACTCTAACAGTAACATCCAGAACCGCAACTTCGGAATTAATCTTGGATTAAGCTTTCCTTTGGGAACTTACGACAAAAAATCTGGTCGTTTGAGAACAAGATAATATTTTACACTTCATCGATAAACAAAAAAAGCATCCTGAAAATGGATGCTTTTTTTATGGCCTGATCAAACCATTTCTTGAATTTCTTAAATATCTTATTCTCTGAATTTTGTAAAAATGCTGGAAGCAATATGTCCGCCAAAACCAAGCGTATTGTTCATGGCATAATTAACCGTTTTGCTTTTTGCCTTACCCAATGTAAGATCAAGTCTTCCCTCAAATTCCGGTTCCAGTTTTTGCGTATTGATAGTCGGTGGAATTAAATCATTTTCAACCGCTTTGATACAGGCAATCGCTTCAATGGCACCCGCCGCACCAAGTAAATGGCCCGTCATAGATTTTGTCGCACTGATACTAAGATTTGTATCCAAACCGAATACAGTTTTAATCGAATGCAATTCACTGATATCGCCTACTGACGACGCCGTTCCGTGCACATTGAGATAATCAATTTCCGACGCAGCAATTCCGGCTTCTTCCAGAGAAAGTAACATCGCTGACGAAGTTCCTGCGCCGGTCGGATGTGTACTTGTTAAGTGATAAGCATCAGCAGTCATTCCTCCACCGACAATTTCAGCAATAATATTTGCTCCGCGACTTACCGCATGTTCGTAACTTTCAAGGATTAAAGCTCCTGCGCCCTCGCCCATCACAAAGCCGTCACGATCAGGATCAAATGGTTTGCAGGCCGTCTTTGCATTTTCATTATTGGTAGACAACGCTTTTGTTGCATTGAAACCACCAATAGAAACTTCATAAATTGAAGCTTCGGAACCGCCGGTAATGATCATATCCGCTTTTCCCCACTGAATAAAATTAAATGCTTCAATAATCGCCGTATTCGCACTTGCACAAGCAGAAACGGAAGTAAAATTCACACCGCGTAAACCATATTTGATAGAAATGACACCGGAAGCGATGTCAACAATCATTTTGGGATAAAAATAGGGATTGAAACGAGGAATTCCGTTTCCGGTTGCATATTCCGAAACCGCATCCTGAAATGTTGAAGTACCGCCATTTGCACTGCCCCAGATAACACCAATCCGATTTTTGTTAAGTTTTTCAAAATCAACATCCGCATTTTTCAATGCCTCTGCTACTGAGACCAATGCATATTGTGTGAAAGGATCGTATTTTCTTGCGTCGTTTCTATCAAAAAAATCCTGCGGGTTGAAGCCTTTAATTTCGCAGGCAAATTTTGTTTTGAAATTTGTAGTGTCAAATTTTGTTATTTCTGCTGCACCGCTTACGCCATTAACCAATGCATTCCAGAAGTCATTTATATTATTTCCCAGCGGTGTCAAAGCGCCAAGTCCGGTAATTACAACCCGGTTTAATTGTCCGACAAGTTTCATTATACTAAAATTAAAAACATTTCATGACGGCAGTTTTACTAAGAAATACTACCATAATTCAAGAATACAAGGTTATACGCCGGATAATTGTTCCAACAATATATTTAAAATATAATTTTGAAATTTTTCCCGGTCTGTTTAATGCCTTATCAAGCCTCCATTTCTTTGATAAGCAAATCGTTACAAATCTACTTCAAATAATATGAACGAAAGAGAAACAACCTGGCTTTATTTAACAGGATTGATAATTAGTAACATTGGGTACGGTTTTAGCAAATGAATTATCATTATCTAAAAAGAGTAATAAATAACCCGAATCTGTCAAATTAAAGAAATTGGAAAACAACGAACAAGAAATTTTCTGGACAATCTGTGATTATCTTCCGGAACATAAGAAGCAACTTCGTCACATTTATCTTGAATCCCGGAAACTAGCTTTTCCGTGGGTAGATATCAATACTTTAAAGCTTGAAGATTTTGATGCAGCAATTCAGGAAGAGGAAGTTTTGGTTGCCGTCAAAGATTATGTGCCAATAGGTTTTATCTCCTGGTGGCTACCGGATAATTTTATACATTCCTTGTTTATCGATCCGGATTTCGTCGGCAAAGGAGTAGGAAAAGCTCTTTTAGATACTTGTCTGGCCAGAACAGGCAGGCCTGCAACTTTAAAATGTTTGCAAGCGAATAAAAAAGCTTTAAAGTTTTATGCTTCTCAAGGCTGGGAAATTATTTCTGACGGTGAATCGCCGGACGGTGATTTTTATTTGCTTGGGATAGATCAGAAATCCTGAACATTTAAATCAAGGCACATTGATTCCTTTTAAATAAAATCCGCTATGGGCTGTATTGTTACCCGCGAAATCTGGCATTGCATCGACAGTTTTATTTAAATTCAAACCTGGAAATCTCTTGCTAATTGTGTCTTTATCCTCTAAATATCTGTTTGAAACAATAAAATATGCCTCTGTTGGCACTTTCAGTCCACCGCCATTTGTGATTCTTCTGTATATCCCGAAATAGTCCCCCAGGTAATTAACATCACCCGCAAATACTGTAAAAGGGAACGCAACATTCGCCTTGGATATATATGGCTTTTTTCGTGTTCCATCATTGAAATCAATACCCCAGCCATAAATTTTATAGGCTCCTTTTGGCAAAACCTTTGTGCCATAGTAGATCTTCATTTCACTATTTTTAAAATTGGGTACGTCGGCTGTTGAAATAAACAACTTTTCTTTTTTCCGGCTTTCTATGTGAAAAATGTCGATATAATAATGTCCGTATGACTGCTTCGGTAATGAAATAGAAAAAAGAACAACACCATTTGTTGAATCTGATTTATTTACCGTAATAGAAGATGGTACCTGGTAAGTCCCTGCACAGGAAGTTAAAAGGAAAATACTGCCGTAGAAAAAACAGAATAAGTAGATTTCAAAAACATATTATTTATTGGAAGGTTGTAGTATTTCTTAATTGACTGAATTTCAATCTTTATTTTTCTTTTTCTTAGGTTTACATTCTTTGCAGTAATCCGCAAGCATTTCTATTTCAACCAGGATTTTTTCATGCTGTTCTTTTAACCTAATGTCCGCCAGACCCATATTTGTATCAAGGCTAAGTTGAGAATTTCTAACAACCAGTTCTGCATGTATCTGATCGTAAAGCTTTTGATAAAAATTCGGATCTGAAAATGCATTTTTACTTTCAAACATAAGCTGTCTGAACTTTCTTGCATACAGCTCAGACAGATCGAATTCTGCGCTGGCAAATTTTAAGAGCTTATCACGGGTAACCGTATCAGCTGCAATGATATAGGAAGCATTCCTGGTGAAAGTAGTGGTAACTTTGGAATTGAAATTCTTCGTAAACATGAACTGATAACCGTTCATTTGATAACCAAAACCGACAGAACAAGCGGCGTACACAGAAATATTTCCACCGCCGACATGCCTGGAAGCCTGAAAGTCACTATCTTGTAATTGATATTTTGGATTCCAATCTATAACATTTTGGCATATAGCTAAGGAAGTTGAGAGAAGGTAAATGAAAACAGATATAATTAATTTCATCAAAACTAAGGGTGAGTAGTAACAACGATTAACAAGTTTCAAAGATATCTAACGTGTATCATAAATTCGAATCCGTTCTTAATTTATTCCTATAACTTTTCTAAAAATGACCCGGTTTTGAAATACTTCTTCCTTTACCTGATGTCTGCGTTTTTTATTTTTGCAGGCATCACACACTTTACAAAGCCAAAAATGTTTGTTGGTATTGTACCAAAATTCCTTCCTTACCCGCTGGAAATCGTACACGTAAGTGGAATTTGTGAAATTTTGTTTGCTGTATTGCTAGCGATTCCTGCTACCAGACATATCGGAGCGTGGCTTTTGATTTTATTATTGATTGCCGTTTTTCCTGCCAATATCCAGATGGCTGTTACTTTTTATAAGGAACAAAATCCATATCTCTGGATCGCTATTCTTCGTTTGCCTTTACAATTTGTACTGATCTGGTGGGCGTGGCTTTATACAAAAATCTAAAATCAAAAGATTTCCCACACGCTAATTTCTTCTTTAACAAGGTGTAAAATATCAAATCCGGATAAAAGTCGTCATATCCGCCAGATTAGAATTACCTTTGCGGATTATTTAGGATTGTGTTATGACTTTTGAAGAATTAAATCTCACCAGACCGCTACTGAACGCATTAGAGGATCTTGGTTATACTACACCGACAACCATTCAGGAAAAAGTTTTTTCTGTGATGATGTCGGGTAAAGATGTGTGTGGAATTGCCCAAACCGGAACTGGAAAAACTTTTGCTTATTTATTACCGACACTTCGTCAAATACAGTTTTCCAAAGACCGGTTACCTCAGCTTCTTATCATTGTACCAACACGTGAACTTGTGGTTCAGGTGGTTGAAGAGGTGAAAAAGCTGGCCGCTTACATGACTTTAACTGCGGTTGGCGTGTATGGAGGTGGAAATATCAAAGTGCAGATGGCCGAGCTGAAAAACGGAGCGGATGTTGTGGTCGCAACGCCGGGACGTTTGGTTGATCTGGCTTTGAATGGTTCTTTGAAAACAAAAAATATCAAAAAACTGGTTATTGATGAAGTGGATGAAATGCTGAATCTCGGCTTTCGTACACAGCTCAAAAATATTCTGGATCTGCTTCCGCAAAAAAGACAGAACCTTTTATTTTCCGCAACTTTAATTCCGGAAGTGGAAGTTTTGATGCAGACTTATTTTAATAATCCTGTCCGCATTGAAGCAGCTCCTGTTGGAACGCCTTTGGAAAATATCGAGCAAATGGCTTATGACGTTCCTAATTTTTATACCAAAGTAAATTTGCTTGAATTGCTTTTGAGTGAAAATGAGGATATGTCAAAAGTACTCGTTTTTGCAGCTACCAAACATTTGGCAGATCAGTTATTTGGACAATTGGAAAGGAAATTTCCTGATAAAATTGGTGTAATACATTCCAATAAAGAACAAAATCATCGTTTCAATAGTGTAAAACAATTTCACGAAGGAAATTATCGGTTATTGATCGCTACCGATATTATTGCCAGAGGACTGGATGTGGCCGAAGTTTCTCACGTTTTCAATTTTGATGTTCCGGAAGTACCTGAAAATTACATTCACCGGATTGGAAGAACAGGTCGTGCTGATAAAAAAGGGATTGCTATTTCGTTTGTAACAGAAAAAGAAAAGGAATTTCAGGAAAGTATCGAAGCTTTGATGAATTATCCAATTCCAATGCTGCCTTTACCGGAAAATCTGAAAATATCAGATATTCTTACTGAAAACGAAAAGCCTCATATATACATGAAAACGGTTGATATCAAACTTCCTAAAAAGGGAACGGTTGGTGCGGCTTTTCATGAAAAAATTGACAAGAACAAAAAAGTGAATGTGCGCAGAGATCACGCGGCAGAAAAAATGATGAAATACGGACGGCCAATCAAAAGAGCCGCGAAGAAATAAAACAGAAAAGGTGGCTGGAAAATCCGGCCACCTTTTCTGTTTTATTTGATTAAATAATTTATTTCCATTTTCCCCAGGCCGTAGATCTGAAACCAATATAACCTGCCAGAGATGACGGCAACAAATCTCCCTGATCAAAGGCAAGTTTGGTTACTAAACGCGTATTTCCCCATTTAAAAATTGGCGCATCGACCATTAACAAATACGAAAATTGCTTTGCAGTAGGATTAAACGGTCTGTTATTTGTTCCAAAATTTGAACTGTAAGATAATTTTGTTCGCCACTGAATCGATCTGGCAGCTGTTCCTTCCAATCCGACGTGATAAACCACTATCCGGTTATCAGGAAAAAACTCACCCCAGTATTTTGATTTAATCTCACTATTGGGCTGAATAAAAGGTGTCCCCATTCCTTTTCCAAAATACGACCATCCTTCCTTATATTGAGCGTGGTCAAAATAATTATCGTTTCCTTTAAAATGCGTGTTAGTAAGATCAAATCCTGCGCCGGACTGGTCTTTCTGAAACAGATATTCCAATAAAACACCTCTTACTTCGATAAAAGATTTTGAACTGGCCGCTCTTTTCCAGCTTAATCCGTACAAACCATCCGGAATATTTTGCAACTGTAAGCCTGATCCGTCTTCAAATGGATGATTATGATAAAGAAGCAGTTTTGAAGTTTTCAGTTGATATTCAAATGCAAGATCATATTGTCCGACATGATTCCCTACCCTGTTTTCTCCATCAAAATTTGTAAAACGTTTATTTTGATATGCTTTTGGAATTTTACCAATTACAACACCCCATAAAAAATCTCCAAAATTGTCTGTAAGTTGTCCATTCACGGCAAGCGGACTGTCCTTCTAAATAATCTGCATGTCCTCCCCAGGTTACGCTGTGTACAACGCCAACCTGCATATTAAATTTACCGCCCGGTTTCCCAAACTTTCCATGAAGTGTTTTCTGATGAAGATATGCTCCCTGAATATAAGGTACATTAAACCAGCCGTGTGAGAAAAATCCTTTTAGGGAAACATAATTTTTCAGGAATTTCAAAGGCACATAATCCGGGAAACCAAGCTGAATTTTTGGAACCGGCATCGCATTTCCCGACCAGGTAAAAGAACCCGTACTTAATGTTGTATCAACAATTCCCAAAATCTGTTTTCTTCTTCCACCCCAGAATTCCAGCTTTTTCCACCTCACTTTAATATACGCTTCGGGCAACAAAACTTTTTCATTTCCTCGCCCAAGATTGAAAACCGTTTCCGCACCTGCTCCCCAACGGATTTTGGCATGTTTTGATTTTTTAATGGTATCAGCATATATCTGGGATTCATAAGTAAGCCCGACACGACCGGTTAAGGAAGGCATAGTTAACGGAACTGTACCAAACTGATTAGATCGCAGCCAAAAAGGTGCTGTTGAACTCGTTCCAATATAACTTCCCAATTCTGCCGACGGACTCCAATGTTGCGTTTGCGCCTTCGCATTGTAAAACATGCATTGATCAATAAAAAGGATAAAAAAAAGCTGGTTACGCAGACCTGGTAAAACTGAACTGTTTTTCAAGTCGCCGGATATACGCTGACTTACTCTTTTTTGAGCGTATATGCACGCCATATCGGATGGAGGTAAAGATGTACTAATATATTCAGTGCTGGATTTTCGTAACGTTTTATACATACGAAGGAAATTATAAAACCGGATGTTCAGCCAATGGCAAATTAGTCAAATAAGAGTATAAAGTTCGCTCGCAATATTAAGATTGATTTAACTGCGCATATCTATCTCATAATACAAAGGACTCATTCTCAACACTCAAAAAATATAATTCCAAGCCATCAGATTATATTTTTTCTGACTCAAAAATATATTTTCTAAAAAAATATAAATATTTATTTTTCTGGCTATAATCCAATTAAACAAGCATTTTAACAGAATTATATAATGTAGGAATACAAAATCAAGTTTTGTCAATAACGCTGTTTGCCAAATATTTTTCTAATCGCTTAAATCTATTTTGAAAGTTGTCGTCGTAAGTCTGTTAAAATTCAACCTTTTTCAACAAACGAGAGTTTTAGAAACATCCAAGATTATGAAAAAAACCTTATTAGACAACCCAGTTTCCGAAGATAAGCAAATGCTATCGATGGTGAACAGACGCTACTTTCTAAGATCAGCCGGTGTTGCAGCTGCAACCGGAGCATTCATTTTAGGTGCATGTACTGACCATGATATAGAAGGCGATCAAACAGTTGATTTAGGTTCAGGTGATGTTGGTATCCTTAACTATGCTTACGCACTGGAACAATTGGAAGCTGCATTCTACACACAGGTAATTGCTACTCCTTACGCTGGCATGACGCGCAGAGGAAAAAATGATTCTTACTGATATTCGTGATCACGAAATTATTCACAGACAATTCTTCAAAGCTGCTTTGGGTAGATGCTGCGATTAAAGGATTAACTCCAAATTTCTCACTCAATCAATTTCAGCGATCGTGCAAGTGTTTTAGGTGCTGCAAAATTGTTTGAAGATACAGGAGTTCAGGCTTACAATGGTGCTGGTAAATTGATTATGAGCGGTGATTATTTGCTTATTGGCTGGTAAAATTGTTTCTGTTGAAGCACGTCACGCTTCTATCATTCGTGATTTGTTGATGCCAAACACAGTGTCTTTTGCTGGTGACGATGTACTTGTCTCAATCATGGGATTTGGTGGATTTGACGGTGCGGTTCCTCCGAGCGTAATCCTTCCGGCTGTTCAGCCTTTTGTAATGGACAAAATCAGTGGTTCAAACTTGCCATCTTAATCATCAACATTCTAATATCACGAAGACATGAATATTTTTAATATAATTGACAGTTTCCAAAAATTTGACGGCGATGCAGTTGGCCGTCTTGAGCATGCGTCCCGCCGTATGTTTATGAACCGTATTGGCAGCAAACTGGCAGCTGCTGCTGTTCCTGTTGCTTTTGGCTACAATTGTGAACAAAGCTTTTGGTGCAACACCAACTGCTACTGAAGTTTTGAACTACGCACTTGACGCTTGAATATCTTGAAAACGAATTCTACATGATCGGTAACGGAACTTCCGGACTGATTCAAAGCAGAATACGCTCCTGTATTTGCACAAATTGGAAAACATGAAAAAGCACACGTTGACTTTCTTGTAGCTGCGCTTGGTGCAGCTGCTGTGGCAAAACCTACTTTTGATTTTCCTGCGGTGTTTCCCAACAGTTTTCACAGATTTCGCAACATTTGTTACAGTTTCAAAAGCTTTGGAAGATACCGGAGTTCGTGCTTACAAAGGACAGGCTGGTAATCTTATCACTGTCTAAACCTTTGTTGGAGTATGCACTTCAAATACATTCAGTTGAAGCACGTCATGCTGCAATTGCAAGAAGAATATCTAGGAAAAATTTCAAGTGATCCAACGATCAAAGGCTGGATTACAAATGATACTGGGTGTTCCTGCTGCGGTTTACGCAGGTGAAGCGACAAATGTAGTTCAGGGTGGTTTGAATCTTCCTGGTGTTGCAGGTTTGGAAAATATTTCTTTCGCTAGCCATCACTGAGGCATTTGACGAACCTTTGACTATGGAAGAAGTTCTTGCAATTGCTGGTCCATTTATCAAAACGATGTAATCAGCAATTAATAAAATATTGTGGAGGGTAAGGTAATGCATAGAACGGGTCGCAAAAGCGGCCCGTTCTTTTTTGTTAATAGTCCAAAAAAATAACCCCGAATTCCTTACGGTGATCCGGGGTCTTATAACTCCATAGTGAATAATATTCTGTATTAATGCGTTTCGCTTTGCTTTTCCAGATTGAAAAGATCATTCAAAACGTCAATCAGCGTTTCTGCCTCTCCGCGTTTGCAGGCTGCTTTTAATTGTAAGAACCGGCAGTTTAAGGATTTTCTGCATCATGCTTGTAGTAATACGTTCTACTTTTTCAAGTTCAGAATCGCTCAGATTTTTAGTAAACCGTGTCAGTTCTTCTTTACGTATTTGTTCCAAGCGCACCTTTCAATTTCTGAATAGTCGGAGAAACGATCATTTCTTTCGACCAGTCATTAAATTCCAAAACAGCTTCACCAATGATTTCTCTCACTCTGCGGAACAGATTCAAGACGACGGTGTAAGTGCCTCATCCGCTCTCGAACGGATAGAATCAATCGAATAAAGCATTACGCCCGGAATTTCTTCAACTTCCGGAGATACGCTGCGTGGAACAGAAAGATCAATAAAATATTTGAAAGACATACCACGCAAACGAACCATCATTTCTTTTGTAAAAAACGGCTCATCACGTGCAATAGACGAAACAATTATATCAGCTTGTGAAATTTCCTGTTCAATATTTTCAAAATCAGCAACTTTGAAACCCAGTTCCTGAGCCAATGTATCTGCTTTGCTTGCGGTACGGTTTACCAAAGTAACATCAGCACCTGTTTTTTGTGCAAGATTACGGCAAACATCCGTTCCAATTTCTCCCAAACCAACAACCAGAATTTTAGGATTTGGCATTAAACCATCCAGCAATTCAACCGCTGCATAAGAAACAGAAGCGGCTCCGTCACGGAAAAATGTTTCCTGTGCTACACGTTTATTGGCAAAGAAAATGGTATGTAAAAGTCTGTGTAAAAACGGACCGGCCATGTTTAGATCGGCAGTCCACTGGTAAGCATGTTTGATCTGATTCGGGATCTGCATATCACCAACCACCTGAGAATGAAGGCCGGTAGCAACCTCAAATAAATGCTGAACAGCAGTTTCTCCCTCTGAAAAACGATCAAAATAATCCAGAAAAGACTGTATATCAGAAATTCCCTTTCTCAATTAAAAGAAGTTTGATAATCTCCTCATTCAGATCCTCGGCCGAAGAATAATATATTTCTGTACGATTGCAGGTAGAAACGACAAGAACATCGGAAACTTCAAAGAAATCCTTCAAACGAAGCATTATCCCCTTCGCTCCTTCCTCCGAAAGCGCAAGTTGCTCTCTGATGGAAAGTGGGGCATTCCGATGTGATAAACTTATTGATTTGAAATGATTATACATCACTAGGTCTAATTCGATTTACAAAAATACAGCACAAAATTTACAATAGGAACGTGTAAGCAAAGAGCACATGTTTATTTAGAAAACATATAAATAAAACTTTGGTTTATATTGTAAATTTCTGCTATAATCCGAGGCGTTTAAATGACATTCATCATCTTTATTCCTGACCTCACAACAAAGGAAATCGGACAGGAAAATCCACTAAGCACAATTATTTTACGTTATTTGTAAGCCCTAATATTTCAACAGGTAAATTTGTTAAGTGTCTGAACAATAAATGATCGCAGAAACACCTAAAAACAAACCACGTTTCCGATTACACCCGGTTGCGCTTTTAAACAGTGACCGGCTGCGTCGTTCTCTGGTTGAAACTTATGAGAAAAAAGGCAACTTAAAATATGCTATTGGGGTAATTTTACTCTGTTTGAGTATTGCTTCGCTGGTTTATACCAATGATCTGGTAGACAAACTCGAAGAACGGGAAGAGCGGGAAGTGCGGTTATTTGGAGAAGGTCTTGCGGTATATTATTAATAGTCCTGATGACGAAAATTTTAATGTGTTGATGGGTTTTATTCAGGATGCGGTAAACTTTTATCAGATTCCGGCTATTTATGTAGATGAAAATAATTTCCCAAGTCGTTTTCAAAAATATTCCTTTTTCCAAAAATGCCTCGCTTCGGGAAAAAGAACGGATTGTTGAAGCACATCTGGCAAAAATGAAAAAGGAACATCCGCCTGTTCCCGTTCAGATTGGAGAAGGTAAGGTTGGGTACATTTATTACAGCAATTCATTTTTGCTTACACAGCTCCGGTACTATCCATTTATTCAGCTTTCAGTCATGCTGCTGATTGGTTATCTGGCTTATCTGGCATTTAGTGCGGCCAGAAAGGCGGAGCAAAACCGGGTTTGGGTTGGTTTGGCAAAGGAAACGGCACATCAGTTGGGAACGCCGTTATCATCACTAATGGCCTGGGTAGAATATTTCCGCAGTGATCCTAATATTGATTCTTCCATTGCCGATGAAATTGAAAAAGATGTGGTCCGACTGGAAATGATCACCACCCGGTTTTCCAATATTGGTTCTGTTCCTACTTTGAAACAGGAATCCGTTATCCGTCATTGTTACAAGTTTTATTACCTATCTGCAAAAACGGGTTTCTTCCAAAGTTCATTTTCACATTCACGATCAGCTTGGCGGAAGGTCAGACTGCACTTTTGAATAAAAACCTTTTTGAATGGGTTGTTGAAAATATTTGTAAAAATGCCGTCGATGCCATGGGCGGTATTGGTGAAATTCATGTCACGCTGCAAGCTCCGCCGTTGAGCAAAGAAATCTTGATTGATATTTCGGATACTGGAAAAGGAATGACGAAAGCTAATGCAAATAAAATTTTCAACCCGGTTTCAGTACCAAAAAACGTGGCTGGGGTTTGGGACTTACACTAGCCAAACGTATTATTGAAGATTACCATGGTGGTAAATTATTTGTAAAAAGCTCCGAAGTTGGCAAAGGAACCACTTTCCGGATTATGATTCCTGCCAAAATAATGGAAGAAATGGTTGCAGAAATCAGGATATTGAAAGCTGATAATGTTTAAAAACTGAACCCAATTGAGATATAAGGTAAGCGATCCTTCCTTTGAAAAACCCATTACAAACTGGATCAAAAGCAATTCAGCCGGAACTACATATAATCCGCCACCATAACCGTCATGCCATTTTTTTGAGGATTGATCCGGTTCCCAAACTCGCCCACATCATTGAAACCAATAATCCCCAACGTTCCAGGTACGATGTAAGATGTAAAATGCAGAACATCCAGCCTCAAATCAAGATTGTGGTACATCATCGTTTTGCCAGTAAAACGATTGGTATGATATCCTCGAAGACTACGCACACCTCCCAACTGCATTTTCTGGAAAAATGTAGGATCTCCAACGGTTGTTCCGCCACCAATACGGTTTGCCATCACAAAATTCGAATTTTTAGTACTTAAATAATATCTGATTTCAGTAGCCAGTTTCCCATAGGACTGAGAAAATCCATTCAGCTTTTCCTTTGCCGAAAACGTAGTATTCCAGAACAGTCCTTTTGAAGGCATTGAAATATTATCTCGGGAATCATAAGTCCAGCCAGCCATTAAACCTGCATAAACCCGATCCTGAAAAACCTGGTATTCAGGATTTGCTTCATTGAAATCAAACAAAAACCGGGTCAAGTTATTGATCCTGTTTACTGGTATAATATTCTGTTGAAACACCACCAAACAAAGTCAGATTATCTCTGTATTTTTCGTTTTAGTTTAAAATCAACCGTCAGATAATCGTACCGGTTTCGGTAGTAAGGCATTTTCCGGTTTCCTTTGTTGATAAACTTTGTATTGTTTCCGATACCAAAAAAGTTGCTCAAATTATTTGGCCCTAATAAATGTGCATCGATTTCAAGATCATTTATGCCCAAATACTTTTTTGAAATCTCCGACATAATCCAGAATGAATGATTTTCGTCCGGTAGAATAATTTGCCCAGAATTCATTTTTAAACGCATATGGCTCTTTTCTGAATCCTTGTTTTTCGAAGATCAATCCTGCGCCTACCTGAATTCCCTGATCAATGTTATAGTTAACACGGAAAAGCGGACCTAAGTCTGTCAAACAGAAAACTTCTTTTGTTGTATTGATTTACAGCTGTATCCGTCAGATAATCTTAACCGCGCAAGTGATGGAGCCGGCAATTTATTTTCCTGATCCGAACGGTCATAAACATATATGCTTATTTTTGTTTTTCAAGTTTTCATCAACTTCAAATTTGTCAATATCATCACCGCCAACCATACGGACTTTGATAGGTGATTTTGTGGTGCCATTTACAGAAAAAACATCTTCCCCTCCAAAACCGTACAGTCTGATTTCTTTGGTAATGTGATGATCAAATTTGCGGTGATAAATTTTCCTGCCGTTTGATCCGTCTTTTTTGATATTAAAAATTGTCAGATCAATATCTCCTTTTTTGGTATGGCGAATATCAAAATATTCCTTTTTATCTGACAGCTGGTATTTCTACAATATCGGCTAAAAATTGAAAATATTCGAGTGCATAAACCGGCAGATTTTTCACCCGGCCTTTTAAGGATTTTGTAAGTTCCGCCGTAGCTCGGATCCGCATAAACACTATCGGGCAAAAACTTCATAGTGCTGTCAATAAGCTCAGAAGTCAGCCTTTCCTGAATGTATTTTATTTCTTCTTTCCAGTCATCCTCATCCAGCTGATTCAAAAAATAACGGTCCAGATAACGTGCGTTAAAATTATATCCTTTTACATCCCTGATATTTTCACTGTAAGGTTGCAGATTGGATTTCAGCCATTGATGAGAAAGAAACCAGGGCAAAAGTCCGGAAGTTTTATAAAAAACCTTATCCCTGTCTCTTGGAATAGGCTTGTAAATGGTTTCTCCTTTGGATTTTTCAGGAAGCCAGCGCCAGTTATCTTCATGACGGTCCCAGTCGCCGATGACCATATCCAGCAAACGTGCACGAAGCGTCAGTTTTTCATCAAAATTGTGTATCATTATCATTCTGGACTTTCCGCTGCGCTTTGTCCGTCGCATCCGTTTTTTCAGTTTCAAAAGGATTTCTTTCTTCAAATAAATATGCTGCATTGGCAAATTCTTTTTGATATTCTCCCAAACCCGGATCGTTCTCCAACGTAAACAATTTCAGGATTGGAATGTAACAATCCCAACGCACCAGCCAGAGAAGGCGCAACCAACGCACCAAAAGGATGGCCGGTAGAAACCTGATCCTGGACAATATCTTTTGCAATCGTAGGTTTAAGATTTTCAGCCAATCCGCGTTCCGGATATTTCTGTATCGTTCTTAAAACCCATTCTTTGCCGGAAGCATCTTTCAATCGCAGCGAACGTGTTTGCATACCTCCACCGAGTTTTACAATGGTCAAGACCACCACGTTCTTTGGAAAAATCAAGAATCCGCATCGGAACCGGCATGGCCCAGAGTTTCCGGTAATTTTCACCCATAAAAAAACGGTGCGATTTACCAACGTTATTATATTCAGGAGCAATGGCGATTTTTATGCTGTCGCCAGACGGAGACTTTTGGGCACAGGAAAGATTGACAACTAAAACTGTCAGAAAAAAGGAGAGTAAAGAATTAAATATTTTGGTAAAATTTCCCTGCATAAACATTGCGACCGATAAAGATCTTAAATATACGGGAGTTTATTGTTTTAAGCGGTTTGGGGGGTGGAAAAATGTTGGTTTGGAAGTATTGTAAGAATTTTACCAAGAGGTTTTGATATATTGCTTCGTGTTGAAAATGCCAGACCCTGCAACCCCGATTTGAAATCGGGGTTGCAGGGTTTAACAAGGTCTCAAAATATTTAACCAATTCCCAATATTGAACCACTGCCGATAATAATAAGAATCTACTCCTCGTCCGCCAGATCAACTACCGGAATAGTAATTTCATTTTCAGCATTAAGGCCAATAATTTTATCAAGAACTGATCTCGGAGAATCATCTGAAAATCTTAAAATATGTTCATATACGACGTCATCCTCTCCAATATTGTCCGTTACTTCATACTCCGTCGTTAACAGATCTTCGTACGTAATGCCTAATAATTCTGCTAACTTTTGTTCATATCTTTCCGAATCCTGATCTTCTATTTCTTCTTCTGGTGACATGTCTAGTTAATTTAGTTGTGATTGATTTTTGAAAAATAATGGCATAAGTTTCGTGCCAGCAGAACTGGCTATTTCCTAATATATGAAGCGTCACATTGTAAACTTGATAATTCTTTTTAAAAACTCATTGCAAAATTAATCATCGGTTATTGTGCAAATGCCTGAATGCCTTTACGATGCTTGACAGACATACCATACATGCAATTAAATAGTAATAGATATTCCCGCGTGCCGAAAAAAGGGAAGAAAAGCATAATCAGAAGCCAAATCAATTTAGCTCCTAACATCAGGTCCTTATTTGACATCAGATCATTAATGGACCATACTACGAAAGCGAAAGCAACTACCCAGCAAGAAATTAAAATTATCTCCTGATTTCCAAATCCAAGTATCGTGTTGAAAAGCATAGGCCTATAGAGTTTAATCAAGTTGGTATGTTAAAATAAAATACAAATCTGATATATCAAAATTAAGATGCAGCAATTAGATGAAATGCTCCTCTACACCCAGGTTTGTGTCTCTCCAATATGTGGTTTGAGTCCCACTGACGTTCACCTGGAAAGATTGCAACATGTTATAAAAACGCCAGCAGGATTACTTTTAAAATGGTATATTAAATAATCTATTAGTACGTAAAGTTGACGAAGACTCAAACTACCGAATTGGAGACGAATCAAAAATAATTCAGCACAGCGCCAAATCTTTTTTCTAAGTCTTTTAAATATAAACCTTCAAAGCAACCAGCCAATACCTCTGTTTTTGAAAACCACTGACCGGATTTTCTCCTGAAACGTAACTCAGACCGATTGAAACATTTTCCTGCCCTGCAAAAAAATACCGAACTCCCGTGTCAATATATGGATGCCAACCGTCTGGTGCCTGAGTTTGGTTTACAAAATCATAGCGTAATGTACCATCTCCATAAAGCTCAAAAAGAGGTATCATGGAAGGAAATTTGTGTAACGTGAAACTCAACCTGGCTTTTCCAATTCCCCGCAAAACATTGTCTTTTACATGGTATAAAGAATCGCCGGAGACCTTTGTCGTACGCTGATATTCAAACCCGGCACTTGGTGTAAAGAAGGAGCGCAACTGTGTTTTACCGATTCTTGCCACATTAGTCGGACTGTTTATCGCATACCATTTTTCGGTTTCGTTGTAGTAAGTCATACTGCCGGCAAATAGCAAAGATCCTTTGTCTGTGGTCGCATCGTTTATATATTTAATGGAGCCGTTTACAATCCAGTTTACTGCTTGGGGAGATTTCAGAAAATATTGAGCGCCGATACCAAACTGGCTGTTGTTCTGTTTTTTTTCAATGAGTGTATTTCTGTGATATTCTGCCAAAACCTGCACGTAAAGCCTTTCATGTTTCAAAGAATCCTTGAATGCGTATCCAAGCGAAATACCACCATCGATCAGGTAAGATCCTGCGGATTTTTGCGGCAGAGTAATTGTGAAAGCCGCCGGTTCCTGTTTGGTATCAGCACTTTCAAACGATTGACGCAGCTGAACGTTATATTTTTCAAAAATTTTGGCTCCCGAAATTGCTTGTGAAAAAGTTGGCTGACTTGCCATAATAAAGAGCAAAACAGGCAGTATTAGTAATTTTCCTTTCATAAAAACTTATAATTTGCCTATGAGCAGTTTTTTTATTTTACCAACGGTTGCCGCCGATGTGAGCTCATCTTTGCCGACGCTGCCATCCGGTTTGCCGTATAAATGAATCACGTCCGTCAGTACAGCACTTAGCCGGGTATACATCAGCGAATTAAAATTCAGATTTGACAGATCGACATCATCAGTAAGTTCCTCGCGGGTACCCGGAAACTTCCCTATTTTGATAATGGCATCCTCCACCGCATCAGCAACCAGAGAATCACGCTGGGGAACAGTCAGGGACGCAACCACAGAATCCGGGATTTCAGTCCCCATCGCACGAAGTAATTTTCGCCTGGGTTTCGCCAGACTGGCTAGCGATAATAAATAATGAAGATCAATCGAATCGATTTCCAGTTTCCTTTTTCGCATGATGGTTTTTGATTAGATACGCTAAACTAATGGATTTGTAACTTTGTTGGAAAGAGAATTCAAAAGTTAGATGCAATTACCTAAAAGTGTTAATGATCAAACTCATCATGGTGAAGATCACCGAAACAATCCGTTAAATAAGCCTTTTCATCTCACTGATAATAAGGCAAATACAAACTATCCGTAACAACCTGATTGCTCACATGCAAAGATCGATCACGGATTCTTACCTTAAATTTAAATAAAACCTGTTTCGTGTTATTTGCATAAAAAGCCGTAGTATGCAAATCGAGTTTGCCTTTTATTGGTCCGGTTTTTCCGTCAACCTTTAACAACGGAAAAAATTTGATTGAATCGGTTGTCATGATACGGTCAACCCATTTGTTATTTTCCAGCCTCGATGTAATTAGTTCGTAATTTCCCCAGTTTCCATAAGGCGGACGGAAATTGGCATAATCATTTATTTCGCTTTCTGTCGCGCCCAGATTACCGTCACCATCTTCAAAATTGATTGAGATCGTTACGTTTTCCCTAATCTTTTTTCCATTTGCATCCAGCTCCGTTTCGGATTCGATACTGTTATAAGAAATACTCGGAATGGTATTAAAATCCGGTGTAGGGTCGCAGCCGAATAATGTCAAAGCTAAAATACAAGCTGATAAAATTTCGATTTTCATATAACGTAGTTTTATACTCGACAAAATATACCAATCAATTTAGTTACAATAATTAAAACAAAAGTTACAAAAAAAGAGGCCAATATCAAATCAGATATTGGCCTCTTTTAAATTAAAATTTCTCAGTACTATCTAAATCCCGGAACAGAAATACTATCGGTAACAATCTGGTTGCTAACACGTAATGCGCGATCACGAATCCGAACCTTATATTTAATTGTAATAGGAACTGAACTGTTAAAATATTTTGCAGTTGTATGCAAATCCAGCTTCCCTTTTATAGGTCCTGATTTTCCATCAGGTTTCAAATCAGGAAACCATTTGAACTGATCAATCGCCAGAATTTGGTCAACCCATTTTCCATCGGTCAAGGTTGAAGTTACAAGTTCATAATTACCCCAATCCCTATACTTTACAGAATCTGCGATTTCAGCATCCGAAGCACCCAAATCTCCATCCCCATCTTCAAAATCAATCGTTACAGTAATATTTTCCTGAACCTTCTTACCGTTGGTATCTAATTCAGTCTGAGTATCAATACTGTTATAAAAAATCTTCGGCGTATCGTCAAAATCGGGAATATCGACGCAACTTGCCAAAGCGATAGCCGTTATAAAAAAAAGTAAGATTTTAAATTTCATAGATCAGGTTTATAATTTCAGTTGATATAAGTCAGAGTTAACGTAAAATATCCTTGTTTTAATAATTCTCACTATTTTCAAAAACAAGCCGCTAACTTTTGGCTTGTAACTTCTAACTTTGTTTTTCTATTTACGAAAGTACTACGATTGGAACTTCAAAGCAATAAATCTTCATTGGAAATACGCCAGGAACTTCGCCAGCAAATTATTGATTTGGATCAATCTGATTTCGAGTCACTTGCACTTCGTATATTTCAATATCAGGCAGAAAACAATCCGGTTTACAAAGAATATATCTCACATCTGCATATCAAAACGGATGACATTAGCAGACTTACGGAAATCCCTTTCCTTCCGATTCAATTCTTTAAACATCATTTAATTAAATCCGGAACTCCGCCGGAACCAACCGTTATTTTTGAAAGTAGCGGAACCACCGGTACTGCTACCAGCCGTCATGCTTTGTATGATGCTCCTCTCTACCAATCCGTCTCTACGCGCATCTTTCAGCAAAATTACGGGCATCTGGACGACTTCCATATGCTAGTTCTGCTACCATCATACCTTGAACGAAACAACTCGTCTCTGGTGTATATGATGCAGCATTTTATTGATCAGGCTAAGTCTCCGCTGTCTAATTTTTATCTTCACAATACCGAAGAAATGATTGATCAGCTGAAAAATCTGGCTGAAAATCCGGATGGTCGCGGCATTTTATTGATGGGTGTAACTTTTGCACTTCTGGATCTGGCCGAAAGCGATATTGACTTTTCATTTCTTAAAAATATTCCAGATCTGAAAGTCATGGATACCGGTGGAATGAAAGGTCGCCGGCAGGAATTGCTTCGCGAAGAAGTGCACGATATTCTGACAGGCAAGTTTTGGTGTTTCAAAAATCCATTCAGAATATGGCATGACGGAATTACTTTCACAAAGTTATTCGCAAGGCGACGGATTGTTTCATCCCGGCACTACCATGCGTATTCTGCTTCGTGATGTCAATGATCCGTTTTCAATTTATGATCACAATTTAACCGGCTCCAAAACCGGCGGAATCAATATTATTGATCTGGCAAATCTGGACAGCTGCTCATTTATTGAGACGCAGGATCTGGGAAGATTCGGCACTGAACCTGGCACTTTTTATGTCATGGGCCGTTTTGATAATTCTGATATCCGGGGATGCAATTTACTGGTTTTGTAAATCGTTAATTGTCCGGTAAAAAATCAGTTTAGAAGAACATTCTTCCCTAAAAAAAATCAAGCATATAAACTTTTTGGCAATTTCAATATATATCTGATTATAAGCTAGTTAACAACAATTCACCTTATATAGAATTGTTCTAACCAGACAATAATAGAGAATATTTCATAAATTAGCCGGGTTGTTTTTAATTGCATTAATCGAATGTATAATTACACTTTGGATTGTTAACCTTATTAAGTATATAAAATGAAAAGACGTGACGCAATTGCCCGTGTGGCACTATTGATGGGTGGTACGCTTTCCGCCCCGACCATGCTGGCTTTTCTGGAGGGCTGCAAATCGTCGACAGAAACGTCGACTGCGCTGACTTTTCCATTCTCGGCGGATCAAAAAAATTTAGTTTCCGAAGTTGCTGAAATCATTATTCCTAAAACTGATACACCTGGTGCGAAGGATGCCAAAGTGGGCGAGTTCATCGAAAAGATGATCAAAGAATGTTACGCAGGAAAAGATCAGGACAGTTTTGCAAAAGGTCTGAAAGAACTTGAAAAGAAAGATTTCCTGAAAGCTTCGCCGGCAGATCAGACAAAGATCTTGAAAGAACTGGAAGCTTCTGCCAAAACAGATTCTGAAAAAGCGACAGAAGAACGTAAGAAATTCACAGAAGCAGGTAAAGAATATACAGACGATCAGGGTGTTCCTTTCTTCAAATTGATCAAAGAACTTACACTTCTAGGATATTTCACATCTGAACCTGGTGCTACGCAGGCTTTGGAATACGTTGCAGTACCGGGCCGTTACGACGGCTGTATTGACTTGAAACCTGGACAGAAAGCCTGGGCAATGTAGTTTTTAATTTAAGCTAAGAGTTTTAAATAATTGAAGCTCACAAGGAATTGGTTATCATTAAGTTATAATATCATTTCACTATGAATTTAAACCTGAAAGGTCAAAAGGAAGTAACGTACGATGCCATCGTCGTTGGTTCTGGTATAAGCGGAGGATGGGCTGCTAAAGAGTTAACTGAAAAAGGATTGAAAGTGGTTATGCTCGAACGCGGGCGTGACATCAAACATATTGAAGATTACAAAACTGCCACGCTGGCTCCCTGGGAACTTGAACACCGCGGACGTGTTACAACCGTTGCGAAGGAAGAATACTGGGCCGGAATGCGTACGGGTTATACTGCAAACGAAGAGCACCGCTATCTTTTCGAAAACGATAAAGAAAATCCGTACAAAGAAACAAGAGGATTTGACTGGATCCGTGCATATCACGTTGGTGGCCGCTCACTTTTGTGGGGACGCCAGAGCTACCGTCTGAATCCGACGGATTTTGAAGCGAATGCAAAAGACGGTATTTCTATCGACTGGCCGATTCGTTATAATGACATCGCTCCGTGGTATGATTACGTAGAAAAATTTGCTGGTATCAGTGGTGCAAAAGATGGTTTGGATGTTTTGCCGGACGGCAATTATCTTCCTCCGATGCAAATGAACTGTGTTGAAAAAACAGTTAAAGGAGAAATTGAAAAGAAATTTGCAGGTCGTCACGTGATTATGGGACGTGCTGCACATTTAACTCAGCCAAATGCATTTCATACAGAACTAGGACGTGCTGCTTGTCAGTTCCGTAACATGTGTATGCGTGGCTGTCCATATGGTGCGTATTTCAGCACGCAGGCTGCAACGTTTCCTGCTGCACAGAAAAACCGGAAATCTGACGTTGATCCCTGATACTATTGTAACAGAGGTGATTTATGACGATAAACTAGGCAAAGCAACCGGTGTTCGTACGATCAACCAGAACACGATGGAAACCAAGGAATATTTCGCCAAAATCATTTTCCTGAATGCTTCTGCTATTGCTTCTGCATCGATCCTTTTGAACTCAAAATCGAAACGATTCCCGAACGGTTTTGGTAATGAAAGCGATCAGGTTGGCCGTAACATTATGGATCACCATCTTGCTGTTGGTGCCCGTGGTGATATGGAAGGTTATGAAGATAAATATTATTTCGGACGTCGTGCGAACGGAATTTACGTTCCTCGTTACCGTAACTGGGGTGACTGACAAACGTGATTATATGAGAGGATTTGGATATCAGGGTGGTGCAAGCCGCGACAGCTGGGGACGTGGAGCCGGACATGGATGGTTTCGGTGCTGAATTCAAAAAAGAAATTTCTCAGCCAGGCGGATGGAGTATGAATCTTGGTGGATTCGGTGAAATGCTTCCTGATGAAAAAAACCGTTTCACACTTTCTACAACGGAAAAAGACAAATGGGGACTTCCGGTTGTCGTTTTTGATGCAGCTTATGGCGACAATGAAAAGAAAATGCGTGTTGATATGATGAACGATGCTGCTGAAATGTTGGAAGCAGCGGGTTTGAAAAACGTATCAAAATACAACGACGAATCAAAACATCCTGGAATTGGTATCCACGAAATGGGTACTGCCACGTATGGGTAACGATCCTAAAACTTCTGTTTTGAACAAAAACAACCAGGTTTGGGGTGCAGAAAATGTGTACATGACTGATGGTGCATTCATGACATCTGCATCTTGCGTTAACCCGTCACTTACTTACATGGCCATGACAGCACGTGCTGCCGACCATGCTGTGAAGGAGCTTAAAAAGATGAATATCTAAAAAACGACAACTGTTTTTTATTGAAATTGATTGTCAAAAACCTCGCCGGGTAAATCCGGCGAGGTTTTTGCTTTTGTAACCAATAGCCTTTTTTGATGAAAAAGTATGTAATACATTGTAAGTTCATCCGAAAAGATGAATGACATTCTGAAATCCTAACCCACTTTACATTGAAAGATTTTTCCTTACCAGCCATTCCTCAACGAGTTTCTTCTGTTGATGCATACCGCGGATTTGTAATGTTCCTCATGATGGGCGAAGTTTTAAGTTTCAATAAAGTTTCAGAAGCGCTTCCCGGAAGTGCATTCTGGGCTTTTCTTGATTATCAGCAAAGTCATGTCTCCTGGGTGGGATGTTCACTACACGATCTAATTCAACCATCTTTTTCATTTCTTGGTAGGCGTGGCACTTCCCTACTCCATGGCGAGCAGAGCCAGTAAACAGCAAAGCACGGGCATGATGTGGTTTCACACTTTCAGTACGTTCGCTGATATTGATTTTGCTGGGTATTTTTTTACGTTCCATGCACCGGGAACAGACCAATTTTACTTTTGAAGATACACTAACACAAATCGGTCTTGGTTATCCGATTTTGTTCGCTTTGGGCTTTCCGCTCCGAACGCGTACAATGGGCGGCCTTGGCCTCAATACTTTTAGCTTACGGAATATTTTTCGCCGTTTATCCACTGCCCGGCCCCTATTTTGACTGGGCTGAAACCGGGTACTACGGCCGATTGGGAACATAACTTACAAGGTTTTGCAGCGCATTGGAATAAAAACACAAACGCAGCCTGGGCATTTGACAGGTGGTTTATGAATCTTTTTCCGAGAGAAAGCCCTTTCCATTTTAATGGCGGCGGATATAGCACACTTAGTTTTATACCCACTCTGGGAACGATGACGTCTGGGATTAATTGCCGGAAAATGGCTTAAAAATGCACAGTCTTCCTCCTGGCTTGTAAAACGTTTTGTAATTACAGCAGCAATACTTTTTGTGATTGGTATTACGCTAAATCTTACAGGGATTAATCCAATCGTAAAACGTATCTGGACGCCGGCATGGACATTATTCAGCGGAGGATGGTGTTTTCTTCTTTTAGCAGGCTTTTATTTTATTGTCGATGTAAAAGAAAACAAGTCATGGTTTTTACCATTGATCGTGATCGGTACCAATTCCATCGCGGCCTATATTTTCGCTCATACCATCAATGATTTTATTGACCAGTCTTTCCGGATCAATATCAGCCCGAATTATGATCTGATATTTGGGGAAGCTTATCGCACGCTCGTAAGTGGTTCCGTAATTATTCTACTTGTACGAATTCTGGATTTTATACTGGATGTATAAAAAGAAATTATTTATCAAGATTTAACTTTACTCAACACCATTTTTTGCTATCCGCCGCTCGAATAAAATCGAACCGGCGGATTTTATATTTTAAAGCCTACGGTTAAATAAGCAGTTCTTCCGTCACTTGGGATAATTCCTGGTCCGGGAAATCCTAATGCTCTTCTGGTAAAATATTTTTCGTTCAAAACATTATTCACGCTCAGACTGAAATTGACATTTTTCAATTGGTAATTGGCCGTCCAGTCGACAAGTTTATAAGCAGGAATTTCTCCAACCAAACCATCAGCAGTGTGTGAAGAATTGTATGCATCCGTAAATTGCTGACTGGTATATGCCATTTGAAGTGTTGTTCCAAAATGATTTTTCCGGAAAGTAACACCTGCCCGCGTAATCATTTTGGGTGCAAATTCAACCTGACGACCAACAATCAGCGTATTTAATAATGGATTAATCGCTTTTGTGTATGCTGCATCTGTGTAAGCAACACTGGCAAATAATGACAAATCTCCGGTAGATTCCGGTTTACCGATCAATCTGAAAAAATTAATTTCCCCAAAAGCTTCCACACCACGACTTCGTGAACGGCCGACGTTGGTACGATAACGAATTACTTCCAAACCATCGTCGCTGGCAATTCTGATAATCCCGATCCGGTTGTTATAATCAAGATAATAAGCACTTAAATCAAAATTCAACCAGTTTTTATATTGACCTCTGAATCCCAGATCTGCATTAAATCCAGTTACATCTTTCAGATTTGGATCGACCTGAAAATTGGGTGTACGAACCTGAATATCAGAATAGTTAACCGGACTATAATTTTGTGAAATATTAAAATAAATTTCTGATTTGGAAGTGATTGCATGATTAACGCCGATACCAAACAAAGGAAACGAGCGGGTTTTCTTTTCCCTGCCCTGCACTATTTCATTGGTAACATCAGAAACGCTGTATCCTCTTCGAATTTGTGTTGATATACTCCATTCTGAAACCAGGCGTTACACTCCACTTTTCATTCAGCCAGATCACATTTTCAACAAAAAAAGCAGCGTTGTGTGAAGGAAAAGTATAATCAAATTCATCGACTTTCTCAGGAGTTGGAAAATTAAAATTAGCATCTTTCCCTTCAAAACCTGATCCTTGTTTTTTCTGTGTATGCCCCTGAAAATAACGTGCTCCCGCAAGAAACGAAGAAACTTTCCCGGCTATTTTGTAACGATGCAAAAACCGGAATTCAGAACCCCAGTTGTTGTAATGATCGTAAGAAAGTTGTCTGCGAGACGTTGTATCCGTTTTATCCCGTAACGGATTTATGATATTTCCGATAGAACCGCGTTGAGCGATCAAACCGTAGGTTCTAAGATTTATTTTTGTTTTTTCACCAAGCTGATAATCCAGATGTACGGCAGGAATATTCCACTTCGCTTTAAACCAGTTTCCATTTCGGTAACTCGCTCTTGGATTTTCTGCAAATTCAGCGTCTGTTAACCCTCCCGGCTGTTTCATCAGATAATCCATCATGGTTATTTCTCCGCCAATTTTAAGTTTTGGCGTTAGATCCCAGGTCACCGCAGCGTAACCGGTATTCAGATTAAAATTGGTATTATCCCGCCAGCCGTTGCCTTGTTTGTGTTGATAAAAACCATAGTAATTTAATTTCCCAACCTGTCCGCCGATGGCGTTGAAAGAATTGAAAAGTCCATAAGTACCAACGGTTTGCCGGGTATCCAGTTCAAATTTTTTATCCGGGTTTCCCTTTTTAAACTGAAAATTAAGTAATCCTCCAAACTGCGTTCCATATTGTAAAGAAGCAGCGCCGCGTACAATTTCAATCCGGCTAATCGCTTCCGTTGGCGGCGTGTAATAACTTTCTGGATAACCTATCGGATCGGCAGAAATATCGTAGCCGTTTTGGCGGGAATTAAATTCTGTCGTCCGGTTTGGATTTAAACCACGCGTAGCAACACCAAGCTGAATGCCGTAAGAATCATTTTCAACGATATTCACACCAGGAACTTTGGCATAAATCTGACGCGCATTGTTTGTCGCCAAATTGGCATTAACACCATCCAGCACAATTACTTCATTTTTCTTCCCGGCATAAATCGCCATATTCTCAACATCCGCAAGTCGTCTTAATCCATTGACATCATTTTTTTTATCTTTCACATCAACCGCATTAAGCTGTCGGATTGAAGATTTCAATGTAAAATTCAGCGTCATTTCTTTCGAAACTTTTACCGTTTCTGTTTGAGATTCAAAACCGACGGCTGATATTTCAAAAGTAAATTTTCCAGGCTTGATTGAAAAAGTATAAAAACCTGACGAATCCGCTACCGCACCTTTTTTCAGACTTTTAATTTGAATCTGAGCATTAGGTATAGCATATTCCTTCTGAACCCGAAATCTTTCCCGAAACAGTAATATCCTGCGCTGAAAGTGCAGTATTGACTGCTACCAGGATAGTTATGATAAATAAAACAAATGATTTTTGTAACACTTTTCTATTGATAAAATATAGAATCAAATTGAATAATTTCGTGATTATGGCTTCCATTCTGTGATCCATTTTTTAGGAGCAAAGCTATCTCGTTCTTTGGCCAAATCGACGTTAGGATTGATTAGCAAATTACTTTCGTGGCCATTGACGGAAGCATAACAAATTGCCCGAATTTCAGTATCACCAACACCTGAATCCAGATAATACTGATGCAGCATATGCGCAAATTGCAGAATCATATCCGGCTGAAAACTGCATTGACGTGCCTGGATTCTGGTTAAATATTTGTTCGGTCTTACGGTAAATTGTTTGCCGGTTTCCTTAATCTTAACCTCGTATTCAAGTGAAGCATTTTTTTCCATTAGCATAATATTCCAGGAAAAACGGAATCCCTGCTCATGCCAAAGTACATTTCCACCGTACAACCGGCTGCGAAACGGCATAAAAAGTTGGAAGCAAAAAAATAGGAATAAGAAAGCAAATGTTAAAGAATATCCTTTTTTTGATGAATGAATTACAGCCGAAAGTTGTCTCCATCTTCCAAATAAAAAATGCAAAATCTTCTGATGTGATTTGGACGGAAAGAAAATAAGTGCCGTAAAAATCATCATCCATGGAAACATGCCGATGTAAAACAAAAAATGCGTCAGTAAATGAAAGATCACAATGACGGCATACATATAAATTCTCGTCCTTTTGAAACTCAGAAAAAACGGTGCGCTCAGATCAAAAAACATCGCAAACCAGCTAAGTAAAAACGCTACCCAGGTTTCAGTCAATAAGGATCCGATTACAGGAAAATTCTGATTGGCAGATAACCAGATCCGCAGCGGTTGTGCCTCAAAAAGCCAGTCGTAACGCAGTTTTGCGATACCTCCAAAAAAGTAGACAATTCCGACCTGAATACGCAAAACCCAGATCATCCAGTAAGGAATTTTATCCAACCGACTTGACCTGAAAATATAATTATCCAGTGAAAAGGAACCGTTCATCGGCAGCAAACACATAAGCAGCGCCAATAAACTTACCTGATAATAATGATTCAGATAAACACTTTTATCCAGCAGTTCAACATAGGTAAAAACCAGAAAAAATGTAATGATTGAAAACCGGTAAAACAACCCAAAAGTGATTAACAACGAAAGCAGAACAAGGCGCATAGAAAACCCAATGCATGTACGGATCCGGCAACGGACGCACCCATTCAAATCCATAAAAAGGAAAAAAGAATTGTGGCGTAACGTAAAAATCCGTAATCCATCCCTTCAAAATAAACCTGACCTCCGAAACGAAAAGCAAAAGCCCGAAAACAATCCGAAAGAAAGCAAGCGACTCACTTCCAGCAAATTCCCTCCCCTTTCGAATTATTTTATTAATTGCAATCATTAACCCTTAACCATTAATAATTAACAATTAGTTAGTCTCCGTCATTATCACTGAAAGTCAGCAACACGCCAAGATTATTGATCATATCAACTTCCATCATCACCTGCAATCTTTTCACTTCGTCATATAAAGCACTCACCGCGGCTTGCTGAGTAGTTACGGCTGTACTTAAAGGAACTGTTATCAGATCAAGTTTTCCTTTCACTACTGTAAACTGATCTTTTATTTTTTTGCTCAATAATACACCGCCGGACATTGCATTTGCTTTATCCAGAATATCATCAATTCCTGATCCATCAGCTTCCATTCAAACTTTTTCCAGAGAACGCATTTTCCAAAGACTGCAATTCGGCTTTCATTAAAGTTAAAGAAGCATTACTAAATTTTGCATCCACAAGATCTGGCTGCGGAGTTCCGTTCGTTCTTTTTCCAAGTGGTGCTCCGATACGTTCGTCCTTAATCGTATAGATCAGATCGATCATTTTGTTGGAAAGAATACCGAGGGAAGAATTAATATCACTTCCGTCAGCAGCAATAAATGTTTTGACGTAATTCCCGCCATCCGATTTCCATTTGGTAGCAACATTGGCCGCCTGATTTTGCAGATTTATAGTAAGTGCTTTCAAATAAGCCACTCTCTGCGCACCATTAACGTTCCGGTGTAACCTCCTATTACGGCAGCATTTCCAGTTGTACTGAAAAGCATATATTCAATGGCTGGAATTCCCTTTCAAAGTAGCACCCAGACTTTCGATATAAGCATTATCAATCGTCGTAGACGTTTGGGTTATTGCCTTCTCAATTCCGGTATAATTTGTTGTAGTAAAATAAATTCCCGAAGACAGGAAATCATCTTCAATGGGTCCCTGGGTAAATAATGACGCCGTTTTCCAGGAAGTCGCCGTGGCAATCCAGGCCGTTTGAAGTGCTGTCAGCTTTGTTTCATTTTTTGTGTCAGCAGCATAATCGCTTGCCGCTTTTGCCAGGCTTTGAGAGCTCGTGGAAAATGCTTCAAAAGAAGGAATAATCACGTTGTTCCCTAAATTAGTAAGCATCGCAACACGATCCGAAGCAGTCGAAGGATCAGGACTGTCCTTTGAAGAACAAGCCACGATAATAGTCGCTGCGGACAGGAAATAAAATATTTTCTTAAACATATCTTTGGGTCTTACTATAAAGAATCAATAAATTTCAACACAGCTTCACGGTCGGATTTTGAGAATTTCATAAAAGCCTGTTTTGACTTTTCAGCTTCTCCCCCATGCCATAAAATCGCTTCCTCTTCATTTCTGGCGCGTCCGTCGTGCAGGAAATTGGTATGTTTGTTAACGGTTTGCACCAGACCGATTCCCCAAAGTGGAGCCGTGCGCCATTCTGTTCCACTTGCTTCAAAATCCGGACGATTATCGGCCAGGTCATCTCCCATGTCATGAAGCAGCAAATCGGTATAAGGCCGGATCGTTTGTGCCGAAAGATAACTTGGAGAATCAGATTTCCCGGTAGTCATTTTTGGAATATGACAACCAGAACAGTTAGCTTTGATGAAAAGCGCTTTACCATTAACAACCTGCTGATCAGTCAAACTTCTTCTGCCCGGAACGGCCAGCGCTTTGATATAAAATACAACGTCCTTGAAAATATTATCTTCAACTTCCGGTGAACCGCCGTTGGCCAAATTACCATATTTTGCTTTTTGCGAAGTTGTCAAACCTTCTGTAATAAACAAGGTGGAAGTTATTCCCATATCTCCATTAAAAGCAGAAGCCGTTTGTTGCTCAACAGTAGACTGATTGGCTTTCCAACCAAAACGCCCCATTACTTTTTTCTGGGTTTTGTAATCCCAAACATAATTTGGCCGACCGGAAATTCCGTCACCATTTGAATCATCAGGATCAGCAAAAGACTGAATCGTGGATTCGGTAACCGCCTCCAAATGTCCCACGCCAGACATTTGTGTCGAAATCCTTGGCGACACCAAAGTTCCGGACATCGGGCCGTATTTCAGATTTGAAAAAATATAGGTTGGTTTTCTTAAAGAATAGGTTGTTCCATCAGGATAAGTACCCGGCATTTCCTGGTAATTAACAGAAACATCCCCTTCTGCATCCACACCGATAATCGCTCTGGGATTAAACTGTTCTCCATAATTCGGATCAAAAAGCGGTTCACCATGTTCTCCTTTTCCTGGAATTGATAAACGGAAAAGTAGAGATTGCGTGATCGATTGATCTGCATTAAGGGTGTACCTTTTCCATCCTGAAAATGACAGGCAGAACAGGAAGTAGCATTAAAAAATGGGCCAAGTCCGTCTCTTGCGGATGTTGAGGAAGGAGCTGTAACCCAATTATTTCTGTTAAAAGAATTGCCAATCACAAATTGATCAACTTCGTCTGAATTAAGATTAATCAGGGAATTTCCAAAGGCATTGGCCGTCTGGTCAAAAACAGTCCCCTCCTTACCCCCCGAATAAGCTTCATCCACGTCGGTTTCGACTTCGGATTCAACTTTGGGAGAACTGCACTGAATGAAAATGGCAATACTTAAAATCCAAAATGAATGGAAAGTTAAGTTTTTGAGTATAGTACTCACTTTAATGACTATTGTTCATGATGGTGAAATTGAAGAAATTGAATTCTGCAATTTTATTTTTTGATGAAAAAGGTATTCGATAGGAAGAAATCCAATTACAAGTCGAATTTTTTCTATCAAATACCTTTTATCTATATTAATTACTTTCCGGAATTGTTAAATTTATTCCGATCGCCTGTGCAGCCACTGACAACTGATCCGCTTGTGTACGCAAAGCTGTGATGGCAGCTTTAAAAGAATCCGGACTTGTAGTTACAGATTGATCAACAGGAGCTGGAATTGCTTTGATGGCAGCAACTGACGCGTCAAGTTTCGCAATCATTGTTGTATTCACAGACGCATCTTTTGCCAGTACCAGATCATTTAATCCCGGACCGTCAAAAACTGTCCCGTCTGTTTTAGTATATTTTCCAAGATAGACGTTATAAATACCCGCCTCATCATAAATAAAATCGTTTTTCGTATTGTCAGAAAAACAGGAATGCTCGTCTTCCTGATCTTTTGAAGCAAGTAAAACCGTCATACGTTCTCCTGAAAGTTCGCCTTTCGTCAATTTTCCCATTCCGTTAAAAATGTTCATCAAAGACTGATCAACATTTGCGGCAGAAGTAAAATCTTTACGGTAAGCACCAGTGGTTTCCCATTGCGTACTCACAGATTGAAGATCTTTTACTAACAAATCAGTAACAATTTTTAGATACTGGCCTCTTCTGGCCTGATTGGTTCCGGTTCCACCAGTTACATAATCGGTGTAAGGACGTTTTCCAGGACTATCAGCATAAAGATCCTGGCCCCATAGTAAAAATTCAATGGCGTGATAACCTACCTTAACATCCGTTTCTCCGTTTTTCTCATTATCACCTAAAAGAGCTGCTTCTGTAATCGATGGATATGCTGTCAGATCGTTAATAACGCCGCCTTTGCAATCGTACCGGAGCTATCAGATAGTCAATATATGCTTCATCCAATGGCCAGGCATTAATTAAACCTTCATAATTATCAGCAGCCGCATCGATCGGACCATCATAAAAACGGAATGCTTCGGTCTGTAAATAAGGTACACGACTGTTTAGCCAAGCCGTTTTACAATCTTCCAATCCTTTGGCTGTTGGCGCCGCCAAAAATGCATTTACTTGTGTTTGTAATATTTTTGCTGTGCTTATTGCATCTGTATAATTGGCAAGAACCAGACTTGCATAGTTTTCAACAACTTGCTGGCGTAACGGATCAACGCTGCTTACATCGTCATCATCTGAACTGCAACCTGACATTAATCCTAATAATATTACCGGAATAATAAATTTTTTCATGCGTATCTTTCTTTGGTGGACATTATGGCTTCGCCTGCAAAGGTAGCCATTAAAGTTATTTAGATTAGTTACAATTAAAAATTAATCGGATTTTAATCAGGCTTTTATCTATGATTTTTTTCATAATTGTACACAGGAAATGAACTTTGTTACCTTTGGACAAATAATTAATACTTATCAAATGCTGCAACTGAAAGGATTACATCACATTGCAATTATCGCTTCTGACTATGAAAAGTCGAAAAGCTTTTACACTGAAATTTTAGGTTTTACGATCGACAGGGAGGTTAACCGTGTAGAAAGACAGTCTTTCAAACTTGATTTATCATTAAATGGTCAATATTTAATCGAATTATTTTCATTCCCTGATCCACCAAAACGACCTTCAAGACCGGAAGCGACTGGCTTGCGTCATCTGGCATTTCAGGTAGAAAATATTGAAGAAGCTATTGAAGAACTTGTGAAAAAAGATGTACATCCGGAACCGATACGGATTGATGAATTCACCGGCAAAAAATTTACTTTTTTTGCTGATCCCGACGATCTGCCGATAGAACTCTACGAAGTATAGCATACCAATTTTACAATAAAAGCCCTGAAATGTAAACACAATTTACATTTCAGGGCTTTTTTGCTTTTCAGGTAACTGTGACTTCAAAACGCTAACTGCGTCTATTGTCTGAAAAACAATAATCACACCTTTTAAAATTACACTATACACACATGAAAAAGTACGCAGCAGAATTTATCGGAACATTTTGGTTGGTTTTAGGCGGTTGCGGAAGTGCGGCGCTCGCAGCAGCATTTCCCCAAGTCGGCATTGGTCTGCTTGGCGTTTCCTTTGCTTTTGGATTAACGGTATTAACCATTGCATATTCACTCGGACACATTTCCGGCGCGCATCTTAATCCAGCTGTTTCCGTTGGACTTTGGATCGGCGGCAGGTTTTCCGGCAAAGATTTATTACCATACATCACTGCACAAATTCTTGGCGGACTTGTAGCGGCAGCTGTTTTGTCATTCATTATAACCGGCAACGGAAGTACGATCGGAGATTTTGCAGCAAATGGCTATGGCGAACATTCTCCCGGCAAATACAGTATGGAGGCAGCTTTGGTAACAGAAATCGTTATGACTTTTATGTTTCTGATTATTATTTTGGGAGCAACTGACAAAAAAGCATCTCCCGGATTTGCTGGTCTTGCAATTGGTTTGGCGTTAACTTTGATTCACCTGATCAGTATTCCGGTTACCAACACTTCGGTTAATCCAGCAAGAAGTATCAGTCAGGCAATATTTGTAGGTGGCTGGGCAACAGAGCAACTTTGGTTATTTATTGTAGCACCTGTGGTTGGCGCAGCATTAGCAGGAATTGTTTATAAATTCCTTTCGAGCGAAGATTAATCAGGCCGCAATCGGGCGCTTAATATCTTTAATGATTACAATTTCCTGCTTGGACAGGATTTCATAAAACTCAGAAATCCTGTCCAGGTGCTCATCGACAACCCTTTTGGTTTCCAAATCTCTATCCAGATACTTATAAAGTGATCTGTAAGATTGCAAAATTTTCCCTTCCGTCTTTTTCAAATAACCTACAACTTCTTCTTTGTCTTCAAGATTGTGAAGCGCCAAAACGGTATCCAAATTGACCTCCTTATTATTGACAAGATCTTTGTCGGTCAGGAAACATTTGAAGTAATCGTAAATCCAGTGAATTTCCTTTTGAAACAATAAGGCACTAAAATGCCCCTGCGTTAGCATTCTCCTCAGCGGCCCCATACTATCTTTCTTCAAAGCTTCAAGATAAAGGACCTCTCTGATTTTTTGTTCATTCCATAAAGAGCTTATTTTCAGAACGAACTCGTGTAATTTGGAATCTTCCATAGTAGTTGCTGAAACATGTGAAGGTATTCTCAAACTTGCACAAATTCTATGCCCAACGGTTACAAAATGACTTTAAAATCAGATATTATTCTTTAAACCATATAGATTAAATTAATTTTCATAAAACAGAAAAATTACATGTAATTTCATGGTCTCCTGCATTTATAAATTGTAGCCGATTTACACTATTTTTTCGGGTGGGAAACGGGGAATTCCCCAGCTCAAAATGCATGTTCATATGAGTATTATTTTTATACTCGTATGAAAGGACATAACTTTGGGCTAATACAATAATTAGAACTAATAAAAGTTAGATTAAAATTTATGTGGAGATGGATAATCTCTGATTTACGAATTGTGTACACATATGTTGAAATACCCAATAATAATTTCTCTGCTTTCCGCAGTTATATTTAATTCCTGTAAGACCTCAGCTCCTAAGACCCAAGTAGTTTCTGAAACCCCTGCGCTCATACAAATTGGAAATGAAAAGTTTTCTGCAACTGATTTTTTAGATTCTTATACCAAAAATAAATTTGCTTCCGACTCTGTAAAAGAATTAACACCGGAGGAATATTTGCCGGTTTACCGCGATCAGAAAATCAAAATGCTGGCGGCACAAAATGAGGGACTGGATACGACAAGTGATTATAAGGAAGAAATAAATTCATATTATGACCAACTGGCCAAAAACTTTTTAGTTGACAAAGCCCTCGTTGAAAAACTTTCAACAGAAGCGTATGCAAGAATGAAGCAGGAAGTGAAAGCTTCTCATATTTTGATAGCAGTGCCGGAAGATGCTTCGCCGAAAGATACGCTGGAAGCCTATAATGCAGCAGTTGCTTTACGTGGCAGACTTGAAGAAGGTTCTGATTTTGGAGATATGGCTGCGCGGTTTTCCAAAGATCCTTCGGCATCACAAAATAAAGGTGATCTAGGTTATTTTACAGTTTTTCAAACCGTTTATCCTTTTGAAACCTCTGCTTATACCTTGGCTGTTGGAAAAATATCACAGCCGGTAAGAAGCAAAACAGGTTATCACCTTATCAAAGTAAATGATCGCCGGGCAAGTCGCGGAACGGTAAGAATTGCTCACATTATGGTGAAAGTGGATAAAAAAGCCACAGAAGCGCAAAAAGCTGCGGCTAAAACCAAAATTGACGACGCGTATAAAAAACTGCAATCCGGCCAGGAATGGGACGCCATAGCAGAAGCTTATTCTGACGATAAACAATCCAGCAAAAATCATGGTCTGCTGCCGCCTTTTGGTACCGGACAAATGGTGCCGGAAGTTGAGGAAACTTCATTCGCGCTTACAAAATTAAATTCTTACGCTGCGCCGGTTTTATCGTCCTACGGCTGGCACATTATCAAACTGATCGAAAAGAAAAATCTGGAACCATACAGCGTTTTGGCCCCAACTTTGAGACAAAAAGTGGTAACGGATTCAAGAGGAAAAGTTTTGGAACAGGCAACGGCAAAACGTCTGCGTACAAAATATGCTGTTCAGGAATTTGCTGATAAATATGCTTTGTTCAATCCGCTAATCGACAGCACGCTGATTTCCGGCTCATGGGATTATATGAAAGCTGTCTCATCGGATTGGGCTTCCAATGTATTATTTACAATTGAAAAAAGACCATACGAGGCATTGTCGTTCCTGAATTATGTTAAAAATCAACAGAAGCCTCGTCTCAAAAGGCTCATCGCCTGAGGTAATTTTCAAACATTTTTATAATGATTATTTAACAGATAGACTTTTCGCTTACGAAAAGGAACATTTGGAAGAAACTTATCCTGAATTTAAAAGCCAGATCACTGAAATACGTCAGGGCGTTTTGCTGTCGATCAGCTGATGGAAGAAAATGTTTTACAACGTTCTCTTACCGATTCTGCCGGACAACAGATTTATTATCAAAAAAATACCGATCACTTCCGCTATCCGGAACGTGCATTTGGAACAATCGTAACTGCTCCTGATACTGCAACACTTCATGCAGTAAAAAAAGCAATTGCAAAAAGTCCTTATTTACTGGAAAGAAAAGCAAATGAACTGATTTTCAAAGAAGGTTCAAGCGATTTGACTCAGGACCAGATTGATAAATTATATGATGTCTACATCATCCTTCAAAAAAATCCGGATTATGTTGTTGAAATAGCCGGATACCGCTCTTCAACCGAAGCTGAAACAATTTCGTCAGACAGAATTAGAAAAGTGGTTAAATATTTAAGTTCAAAAAATATATCAATTGTAAGAATTCTTGAAAAAGATTACGGATCTTTTCGTCAATCTGCCGAAACTGAGCGTAATAGAAGAGTAAGTTTCCAGTTTTACAGTCAGTCCAGAAAAGATGTGGAGAAAGTCTATAATTCTGAGACACCCGATGCCGTTATTATTCAGGAAGGATATTTCCAGAAAAATAATGCTTTACTTAGTCAGGCCAAATGGGAAACCGGTGAACAAACCGTGACAGCCAATGGTTTAAGTTATTGGATTGAAATCCAGAAAATTGAACCGGCACGAGTAAAAACATTTGCAGAAGCACGAGGAAGTGTGATCAATGAATATCAAAAAGAACTGGAAAAACAGTGGCTTGAAAAGTTGCAGCAAAAATTTCCGGTGAAAGTGAATCAGCAAGAATTAGAAAAAATTAAGCGTTAAACGTATTTTAGCATTTTGAAAACCGGTTGCCTGTCATTTTTCAATAACCGGAATACGGTAAGCCCTACTATTTCAACTTAGGAACACTTAAAATTATATGAAAATAAATAAATTGATTAGTAATGCAATGTTTTGCAATCTGCACATTGTGTCTAAGTCTGGTTGGTTACGGACAAGGGCAGCAAGGTGTTATGATTGACAAGATCATTGCCCGTGTGGATAACCATTACATCCTGAATTCCGAGCTGGAAGAAATGTATAACAGCTACACAGCAGAACGGCCAGAAAGCTCCGGAAAAATGCCAGATTCTTGAATCGCTGATCATCAACAAAATGCTTCTTGGCAAAAGCTGAAATTGACTCCGTTACTGTTGAAGACAAAGAAGTAGACAGTGAGCTGGATGGGAAAATGGGCTATATGATCCAGCGTTTCGGATCAGAAAAAAACATCGTTGAAGCTTACGGAAAAAGCATAGAAAACCTGAAAACCGAACTTCGTACGCAGGTAAAAGAACAGAAAGTCGTTGAAAAAATGCAGCGTACCATTTCCGGTAATGTGAAAATCACACCGAGTGATGTACGCAAATTCTTCAATTCAATTCCAAAAGACAGTTTTCCATATATTCCGTCCGAAGTTGAAATTGGACACATTGTTCGTTTGGGAACAGTTACGAGAGAGCAAAAAGACAAATTAAGACAACAATTGCTTGAATTGAGAGCGCGTGCGGAAAAAGGTGAAGATTTTGCAATGCTGGCCACAGATTTATTCAGAAGATCTTGGATCTGCAAAAAATGGCGGTGATCTTGGATTTTGCAAAACGCGGTGCCATGGTACCGGAATTTGAAGGTGCTGCACTGGGTTTGAAACCGGGCGAAATGTCAGATATCGTTGAATCGCAATTTGGTTTTCACTTGATCAAACTGATTGAAACACGTGGTGCAGAATATCATGCACGTCACATTCTGTTAAGACCTGATTATAACAAAGGAACGGACATGAGCAGTGCGCTTAAAGTTCTGGACAGCTTGCGGATTCTGATCAAATCTGATACTTTGAAATTTGCAAAAGCAGCGCTTAACAATTCAGAAGATAAAGAAACTGCGGAAACAGGTGGTTTTATCCAGGACAGAAATACGCAGCTTGGACGTTTGACACTTGGATGCTTCCATGGATCCTGCACTGTATTTTGCCATTGATACCATGAAAGTAGGAGATTTGAGCAATCCGGTTTCCTACCGTACAGAAGACGGAAGAAGCGCAATGCGTATTCTTTGGTACAAAAGCAAATCAGAACCGCATACAGCCAACCTTCGTGATGACTACGAGAAAATTTCGCAGATCGTATTGAGCAACAAACGAAATCAATGCGCTGGAAGAATGGTTTAAAAAAGCACAGGGTGATGTTTTCATCAGTGTTGAACCCGAATATAAAAATTGTAAAATTCTCGGGTTGTCCAACGGCAGCGATACCTGAGTTTGAATAGCATTGCCGATTGAAGAAATTTAAGATTCCCAAAATTGAAAATTGACTCACTGTGAAGTATTCATCGGACGTTGAAGCTGCCGAAGCTATGAAAGTAGCCTATGAAAAAATCCGTAGTGAAATAGGAAAAGTGATCGTCGGACAGGATGAAGTTGTTAAAAGATTGCTTACCGCCATTTTTTGTCAGGGACATTGCCTGCTGGTTGGCGTTCCGGGATTGGCAAAAACACTTTTAATTCAAACCATCGCTTCATCGCTGGATTTGAAATTCAACCGGATTCAGTTTACACCCGATTTGATGCCTTCGGATATTCTGGGATCGGAAACACTGGATCAGAACCGTAATTTCAAATTTATAAAGGGACCGATATTTTGCCAATATTATTCTGGCGGATGAAATAAACCGTACGCCTCCAAAAACGCAGTCTGCACTTTTGGAAGCGATGCAGGAATATTCAGTAACGATTGCAGGAGCAAAGACATGCTTTATCCCGTCCGTTTTTCGTACTGGCTACGCAAAACCCGATTGAGCAGGAAGGAACTTATCCGCTTCCGGAAGCACAGCTGGACCGGTTTATGTTTATGATTCAGCTGGATTATCCGTCGTATGCAGAAGAAGTTAGTATTGTAAAAAATACGACCAACGATTCAAAATATCAGGTTAAGGAAGTAATCACGGCAGAGGAAATTATGGATTTCCAGCATCTGGTTCGCCGTGTTCCGGTTACGGATCATGTAATTGAATATGCAGTAAAACTGGTTCATAAAACCAGACCATCTTCTGCTTTGGCAATAAAAGATACAAGCGATTATCTGGAATGGGGTGCTGGTCCGCGGGCTTCGCAGGCACTGATTCTGGCAGCAAAATGTAATGCATTGCTTTCAGGAAAATATTCTCCTGATATTGAAGATGTAAAAGCAGTTGCACTTGCCGGTGCTACGTCACAGAATTATCCGGAACTTCAAAGCAGAGGCAGAGGGAATTTCAGTTGATGACATAATCGCCCGTCTTCTTTAATCAAAAAAGGAATTTAATTTATACAAAAATGCGTTGATCTGTAAAGGATATCAACGCATTTTTTTGCTTTAAAGGGTATTCGTCTATTTCAATCTCAACATCAAAACCATAATTTCAACATGACAATTCAAGGAGAAAATTATATAGGTTATTCACTTTCATCTCAAAACGAGCATACTTTTAAATCCTACGTTCCTGCTCAAAATATAGAATTACCGGAAAAATTTCATGCTGCAACGCCCGACGAAGTAGCGCAGGCGATGGAACTTGCTCAAAAAGCTTTTGGACCATATTCGCAAATTCCAGCTTCCCAAAGAGCAGATTTTTTAATTGCCATCACCGAAGAAATCCTGGCTATCGGCGACGTATTACTGGAAAGAGCAAGCCTGGAAACAGGATTACCAATTGCACGTTTGCAAGGCGAAAGAGCACGTACGATTAACCAGCTGACACAATTTGCCGATCTGATCCGCGAAGGTTCCTGGGTTGAAGCGAGTATTGATACCGCCATTCCCGACCGCACACCAGTTCCAAAATCTGATCTGCGTAAAATGCTTATTCCGATCGGGCCGGTTATTGTTTTTGGTTCAAGTAATTTTCCATTTGCCTATTCTGTTGCAGGCGTTGATACAGGGCCGGCTTTGGCAGCAGGAAATCCGGTTGTGGTAAAAGCTCACGCGGCGCATCCGGGCGTTAGTGATCTTACGGCGCAGGCGATTGTGAAAGCTGCGAAAAGAACTGGAATGCCGGATGGCGTTTTTTCCATGTTGTATGATGATGGTTTTGAAGTTGGCGCTGCATTGGTCAAACATCCGGCCAGTAAGGCTGTTGGTTTTACAGGTTCCATCAAAGGCGGAATGGCACTTCATAAACTGGCGCAGGAACGTGAAGAACCAATTTCTGTTTTTGCTGAAATGGGAAGCGTTAATCCGGTTGTTATTTTGCCGGAATATCTTGAAAAAAATGCTCCGCAACTTGCCAAAACCATGGCAGGTTCTGTAACATTGGGTGCAGGACAATTTTGTACAAATCCCGGATTGGTATTTGTCATTGAAACCGGTTCGTTGAATTTATTTGAAGAAGCATACAAAAACGAAATTCTAAAAACAGTATCAACTACGATGCTCACTGCCGGTATTCGTTCCAATTTTTATAAATTAAGAGACGAATTAGTACAACAAGATGGCGTTACTGAATTAGCCTATTCCGATCTGACAGAAGATCAGGAAAATCAGTCGCAGGCTTCGGTTGCGAAAGTGAGCGGAGCTGATTTTATTGCCAATCCTAAAATTCACGAAGAAGTTTTCGGACCATTTTCTTTACTGGTTGTTTGTAAAGATAAAGCTGAATTACTGGCAGCAATTTCACATTTGAAAGGTCAGCTAACAGCTTCATTAATGGCAGATGCAAGTGAAGCGGCCAGGTATCCTGAATTGCTGCAAAGTCTTTCCAGAATTTGCGGACGGTTTATTATGAACGGCGTTCCGACGGGCGTTGAAGTTTGTCCTTCCATGCATCATGGCGGACCATTTCCTTCGGCAACTGATGCGCGATTTACTTCTGTTGGCCGTCATTCGATTCTTCGATTTGTGCGTCCGCAATCATTTCAGGATTGGGATGATTCTTTACTTCCGGTTGAATTGAAAAATGCAAATCCGCTTGGAATTTTCAGGTTGGTGAATAATGAAACAACCAAACGCGAGATATAAAACTTAACTTTAAACGCTTCCGAAGAAAAGCTTTGGAAGCGTTTAGCATTATTCCTAAATGATAAAGCCATGATCGCTGTCAAAACCAAAACCTTTCATATTCTCAACGGTGACGCATTACTGGATAATTTTCCGGCAGAATTGTTAACCGGAGAAATCATTATTGCAAGAGAATGCCTGATTGACGGGCCGGTCAATGGCGAAACACCGGAAGAATTCTGGGAAACACGCGCAGGTTTTATTCAGGAAACTTATGGTGAAGAAAAAGAAGTTTATTTTGAAGAAGTCGTTACTGAATTTGAAAAAATAAAAGCGATTCCGGCTGATTCCGAAGTTAACTTTTGGTTTGAAGATGATCTGTTTTGTCAGGCGAATTTATGGTTTTGCGCTTCACTGTTGCTTCCCGTTGCTCATTCCATTAAAGCTTTTATTATCAAACCGCCGTTAATTGACCAGGAACCGGATTGGCGTGGATTTGGTCCGATGGATCGACATGCGCTTGCAGAAGCTTATCTGCAAAAAAAGGACTTTCACTCGCTGATTTAAGTTTACTGGCTAATCTTTGGGATGCCTACAAAAATGATAACCGTGAAAAACTGGAAGAACTGGCGATAATTCAATCAGAAAATTTCTCATTTCTGTCCCCGGTTATACAGGCACAACTTGACCGGAAAAATAACCGCCCAGAAAACGTTTTAAAACAAATTATGAAAGAAAAAGAAACAACAGATTTTAAAACAATTTTTCGTGAATTTGGTAAAAGGGAAGGGATTTATGGATTTGGCGATTTGCAGGTTGAAAAACTTTTAGAAAACATAAACTGAGTATCTTATTCCGGATACCCAACTTCAACCAAAAATAAACCTTCCGCAGGTGCCTGTGCACCTGCCTTGCTCCTATCCTGCGCCTGAATAATTTTTTCAAAATCAGCAATGGTTTTTTTGCCGGTACCAACTTCAAGTAACGTACCCACAAGCGCCCGGACCATTCCACGGAGAAAACGATTTGATTTAACACTGAATATCAGAATTCCGTCTTTCTCAAACCATTCTGCCTCAGTAATCTCGCAAAGAAAATTATTTACCTGCGTATGCATCTTACTAAAACTTTCAAAATTCTTGTATTTGAATAATAAAAGAGCTGCCTCGTTCATCAACTGAATATTGAGCGGCTTGTGGAAAATATGGGACTCATTATGTAAAAAAGGATTTTTCCGCTTTACAATCCGGTACTCATAACGCCTATAATTGGCATCAAAACGAGAATGTGCAGTATCCTCAACCGCGAAAACCCGATGAACGGCGATATCAAAAGGCAATAAACTATTAAGTCGATAAGTTAGTACTTCACAATCCTTAACCGGCTGATTAGTATCAAAATGCGCATATTGCTGTTCCGCATGCACACCAGTATCGGTACGACTACTTCCAACCGTTTCGATCGTTTCCCTCAAAATAAGCGTAAGTGCTTCATCCAGTTTTTGCTGCACAGAAATTGCATTGTTTTGCTTCTGCCAACCACTGTAATTTGTCCCTTTATAGCTGAATTCAATAAAATAGCGCATGCCGCAAAAGTAAGAGAAAGTAGTGAGTTTATCTTTTTGAGATTAAAAGTAAAGAATTAATAAAGGGCAGAATCACGCACTGATTTGTACTTTTTGGTGTTGATAAAGATTCAGAATATTCTAAAAACTACTTTGTCAATATAAATTTGGCAACAGAAAGCTGAATTAAATACAGATTTCATTCAAAGAGCACAAATTATTTCGAGGTTGACGTGAAGAACATTAACTTTGACAATTGAAATATATTTCCAGTACTGTATGATTACGGAAGAGAAAAAAGAAGAGAAGAGCCTGAATTTTATTGAAGAGATCATTGAGGCGGACCTGCAAGCAGGTAAGTACAAGGAAATTGTTACCCGTTTTCCACCGGAACCGAACGGGTATCTTCATATCGGGCATGCTTCAAGTATTTGTCTGAATTTTGGATTGACAAAAAAATTTCCGGGATATACCAACCTGCGTTTTGACGATACCAATCCAACAACCGAAGACACAGAATACGTTGAAAGTATTAAAAATGATATCCGCTGGATGGGTTTTGAATGGCAGAACGAACTTTATGCTTCTGACTATTTCGATACCTTATACGATTATGCAGTAAGGCTGATCAAAATGAATCTGGCTTATGTTGACGATTCCACTTCCGAAGAAATTGCAACATTGAAAGGAACGCCAACAGAACCTGGAAAAAACAGTCCGTACCGTGACCGTACCATTGAAGAAAATCTGGCTCTTTTTGAGCAGATGAAAAATGGTGATTTTCCGGATGGAAGTCATACGCTTCGTGCAAAAATTGATATGGCGCACCAGAATATGCTGATGCGCGATCCGATTTTATACCGTATCAAACATGCGCATCATCACCGTACCGGCAACAAATGGTGCATTTATCCGATGTATGATTTTGCCCACGGACAAAGTGATTCGATTGAAAATATAACGCACTCATTTGTACGCTGGAATTTATTCCTCACCGTGAGTTGTACGACTGGCTGATTGAAAAGCTGGAAATATATCCGTCGCATCAATATGAATTTGCGCGCCGTAACCTGAATTATACGGTAACGAGCAAAAGAAAATTGTTGCAACTGGTTCAGGATGGTCATGTAAATGGCTGGGACGATCCACGTATGCCAACTATCAGCGGTTTGCGCAGAAGAGGTTACACGCCGGCAAGTATCCGTGAATTTTGTGATCGTATCGGTGTAGCGCGTCGTGAAAATATGATTGATGTAGGTTTGCTGGAATTTTGTGTTCGTGAAGATCTGAACAAAACTTCACTGCGCAGAATGGTGGTTCTTGATCCATTGAAACTGGTGATCACTAATTTCCCTGAGGATCTTTCTGAAACCTGCATTACCGAAAATAATCCGGAAGATATTGCAACCGGAATGCGTGAAATTCTTTTCACAAAAGAGATTTTCATCGAACGTGAAGATTTCATGGAAGTTCCGTCTAAAAAATATTTCAGACTTGGCACCAGGTAAAATGGTCCGTTTGAAAGGAGCTTACATTATTCAGGCAGATTCCGTTGTGAAAGACGAAAACGGCGAGGTTACCGAAGTTCATTGTACCTATGTTGAAAACAGCAAAAGCGGACAAGATACTACGGGTATCAATGTAAAAGGAACTTTGCACTGGGTTTCTGCCAAACATGGCGTGCCGGTTGAAGTTCGTTTGTATGACCGTTTGTTTTCCGTTGAAAATGTGGCTTCGGAAGAAGGAGATTTCAAAGAATATATGAATCCGGAATCATTGAATATTATTACCGGATATGCTGAACCTTCGTTAACCGAAGCAAAACCGGGTGAATCATTCCAGTTTTTAAGAAAAGGTTATTTCGCTGCTGATCCGGATGGAACTGCTGAAAAACCGGTTTTCAATAGGACCGTTACGCTTCGTGATAACTGGGCGAAGGCTGGGGAAAAATAGCTGTTGGCTATTAGCAGTTAGCTTTTGGCTTTTCCGGAAATAACCATTTGGTTAGAGGTTTAGAAGAATTTATATATCCACTTCGTTTGAAAACGTCGTTTGCTTGAAAAAGTGGACGACGTTTTTACTTGAGCTAAAATCCGCACAAATCACAAGAATAATTCTCCCTTCTCCCCATTAAATTTCAATTAAACACTCCATATAATTAGATTGGTTTTAAATAATCCTTGCAATGCTAAAAGTTACGATTTATCTTTGTGTCAGATTTCAAGGTCATATAAATGTCTTTTGCAGTGAATAACCCGAATGAATTGTTCAGTACCTCCAAAGGTTTTAGTTTTCAGTGTGATAAAAGTTCAAGAATTGTAATTCATTTTGGAGAGATGATTGCTTCATTTCGTATCCAGGATTTCCTGAACTTCCGTCGTTTGGTTAACAACATCGACATAAAAAGCAGATTATTTGACCTGTCTGACGAATCTGATTTCGAATTTGTTGAAGCTCCTCAACTTAATATCAATCAGAAACTTACCCTTTGCGAACTGATCCAGTTGAGAGAACTTGTGAACGGAACACACTTCGCAATTGAACTAAATTCTCTTCTCCACACCATTCTTTACGTAGAACAAGAATTAGTCTAAATAGCTGAAACCCTTCATATTAGACCAATTCCAAATTTATAAGTTTGTCTTGTAATGATGAACTTTCGTATGATATTTGTGCTTATTACTTCAAATGATAAACACGAATACAATGAGAGATCTACTTAGAGCCCGTACTTCTTTAAAAGAAGAGATAGAAATATTATTGAACAACCAGGTTAAAATGGAAGCAGAAGCATCAGCTAAATATTTGGCTATGGCTTCATGGTGCGACCGTAACGGTTACAAAAACAGCGCAGCTTATTTCCTTAAACAATCCGACGAAGAACGCGGACATATGTTGAAAATTTTCAACTACATCATGACTGTTGGCGGAACTGCGGTTTCTCCTGAGGTTCCTGCTGTAAAACAAGAATTCGCTTCATTCAGAAGTGTGTTCGAAGCAGCTCTTCAAAGCGAAATCAATGTTACTCAATCGATCAACCGTATTGTAACACAAACCCGTCGTGAAGAAGATTATGCTACTGAAACTTTCATGCAGTGGTTTGTGAACGAACAAATTGAAGAAGAAGACAACGCTCGTCGCGCTATCGAACTTTTTGATGTGATCGGTGAAGAAGGAACTGGTCGTTACCACATCGACAAAGCAATTTTGAAAATCAATTCTGAGAACTAGGATTATAAAATTCAAGCTTACAAAAAGAGCTGCATCCTCGTGATGCAGCTCTTTTTTGTTTTAATGAATAAATAACCAGTTAATACTAGGAATTAAATTGTATACAATTTAATTTTACACAATTAATAATAAGACATGGAACTATTAAAATTATCAAATCAGCTTTGTTTTCCGCTTTATGCTTTATCCCGGAAAATCACAAGCCACTACCTTCCCCTTCTCGAAAAAATCGGACTGACTTATCCGCAATATCTTGTCATGATGGTACTTTGGGAAGAAGATTCTGTTTCGGTTAAAGAGCTGGGACATAAACTGATGCTTGATTCCGGCACACTTTCTCCGTTATTAAAAAAACTGGAAGACCGCGAACTGGTCGTACGGAAACGTCTTAAAGAAGACGAACGTGTTGTGATTATTACGTTGACAGAATCAGGAGAAAAATTAAAAGAAAGTGCGTCCCTGATTCCGGAACAGATAAAATGCAGTCTTGAACTTACAGACAAAGAAATGCGGGAAATGAAAGCGCTGGCAACAGGGCTACTTGAAAAGATCAACCAAATTGAAACAGTACATAGTAATTAATTGAATAACCCACTAAAAACCAATTTAAGATGATCAACGCAGTATATACCGCCACGGCAACAGCAACAGGTGGAAGAAATGGAAAAGTGACTTCATCTGACGGAGTTTTAGATCTGGAAGTACGGATTCCAAAAGAAATGGGCGGAGCCAATAATGATTATACCAATCCTGAACAATTATTTGCAGCCGGTTACGCCGCTTGTTTTGACAGTGCTTTAAGTTTGATCATTCAGCGCAGTAAAATAAAAACCGGTATGACAACCGTTACCGCTCATGTTGGAATTGGTAAAAACGAAGCGGATGGCTTTGGACTTGTGATTACTTTGGAAGCTAACATTCCTGGTGTAGAACAATCTGTGGCTGACGATTTAATAGCAAAAGCACATCAGGTTTGCCCGTATTCAAATGCAACACGCGGAAATGTTGAAGTGACGCTTAAAACGACAACAAACGAGTTGGCAGCTCAGTAGAAATATAAAATCTATCTTACAAAAAGTCCGTTTGCGCACTGCAAACGGACTTTTTGTTATCTTTCAATTCGAAATCTATTTTTTCTGGATCAAAGAATACACTTCAACATCCAGAAATTTTCCTTCAAAATAAGTATACTCTTTAAAATACGCTTCTTTCACAAATCCATGTTTTAATACCAGATTCGAAGATGCTTTATTATCCGGATGAATCATCGCTTCAATACTGTGAAAATGTAATTCGTCAAATCCGAATTTCAATACTTTTTCCAAAGCCTCATTCATATAACCTTTGAACCAATAATCCGGATCAAGAGAATAACCAACTTCTCCTCTGTAATTATCCTTGTTAATTCTGGGATAACCAACCGTACCGATCATCTGATTCGATTCTTTCAGCGTAATTGCCCAGGAAATACTGATTCTTTGCTCATACAAATACTGATAATTTTTAACCAGATCTTCTGCCTGTATTTTCAAATAAAGCAACGGTCTTGCGATGTATTGCATCACCTCTTTTTTGCTTCGCTGATGAAAAATATCGGACACAAAATCCATTGAAATCGCTTTCAACAGCAGTCGTTCTGTTTCAAGAACCGGGAAGGTATCGAAATGAAATGAGAGCATGGAAAATTACCTGTTCATGTAAATTTATAGTTTAAGATACATAATATATGCGTCAACATAACCAAGCGTCAGGTGATTAAAACCATCAGGAATTGTCCCGATAATCGTAAAACCGAATTTTTGCCAAAGTTTAACGGCTACTTTATTTGTACTTACGACCAGATTAAACTGCATCGCCATAAAGCCAAATTTCCTGGCTTCCATCAGCGAATGTTCACAAAGCAGTTTCCCAATTCCCTTTCCCTGCGCCTTCGGATGCACCATATACGACGCATTCGCAATGTGTGATCCTAAGTCAATTTGGTTGGGTTTGATAATATAAGTCCCCAGAATTTCTCCGTTTTCTTCCAGAACATAAGTATCCATGTATGGAGAAAACCAGTGTTTGTCCAGATCTTCTTTTACCGTATCCGGCGCAAAGACATACGTATCACCCGTCTGAATTACTGCTGTAAATATTTCCCACACCTCATGACGGTCCTGATCAATTGCCTTTCTGATATTCATAAAATCACTTCAATTATGGTAAAAATTTTTGTAAGATAAGTTACTAATAGCATATAAGAATCACGCCACAGGCTTATACGTATAAACTGTGTAAGGATAAATCCGATTGGCTACAAAACGGGAGACCAGACAAGCAATCATGATAGGTACAAATAAAATATAGTTATCAGCAATGGCACAAACCAGGAAAATGGAAGTCAGCGGCGCGTGGATACTTCCACTTAATACAGCGGCCATACCGATCACAATAAAATTGAGCGGGATAAGATTCGAGATGAAAGAAAGTGATTAAGGGTCATTGCTGTGATCAATCCCAGAAAAGCGCCAATAAATAAACTTGGAGCAAAAACACCACCATCCCCACCCGCACCAAGTGTCACCGAAGTAGCAATCGGTTTTAAGAAACATGACAAATAAAAGTGGCAATAAAATAAGAAGATCAGTTGGTTGTGAAATTAAAGTCAGGTTTTTTATTCCCGCATAACCTTCTCCATACAGACTTGGAAAGAAAAATACAAGTGTTGAAATAATCAGAGAACCAGCCAATATTTTGACATAATCATTTTTAAAAGAAGCCAAAGAAGTTTTTGAAAAACAGTACACTTTTGGTTAGCAAAACTGAATTAAAACCTGCCAGAATTCCTAGTAATATAAAATAAGGCAAAGCTTCTTTATGCCAAACTGTTACATTGAAATCAAAAACCTGTTTGTAGAAAAAATATTTTGTCAACAAAAATGAGGTCAGTATTGCGGTCGATACTGCGGCAATATGCGTCTTTTTTCTTCTGCTCGTAAAAACCTCGAATGCAAACATAAATCCGGCAATAGGTGCATTAAACAAAGCTGTTACCCCGGCGGCCAATCCGGCGCAGATCAGATCTGTCCGGTACTTATTCAGATTATCAATTTTATGACTCGACAAAGCTCCGATAGATGCAGTTGCAACAACCGTGGAAACTTCAATTCCTGTCGATCCACCAAAAATAACAGTCAGAAAACCATTAAAATAATGTGATGGAATCTTGTATGCCGGCAATGTTTTACCATTTCTGACAATGGAATCCATGACTTCTTTTATTCCCTTGTTGGGTTTATTTCGAAATAGAAAATGCCGCAAAATATGAATAGTCGTAAAACCGATTAAAGGCAAAAAGAAAATCAGATATTGATTTTCACCAAGCCGGTGCAGAAAATCATGTTCGTAATGTTCTGTGATCACTTTTAAAGTATCGGCTACCAAAGCTGCAAAAATACCAATGACTGCGGCCGCGCCTAATACTGTAAATGTCCTCTTTGCTTTTTTCTGCCGATAAGAAGATGTTGCACTTGTATTCATAAAATTCTGATTTGTAAAACTAAAATACCTGAAAGAAAAAATCAGCGATATCTTCTTTTATGCACTTTATACCAATGTTTATTGATTGGATATTTTCTGTGAGATGTCATATTATTAACGACCAAAGCAACGAGAAGCAATATAATCACACCCGATAAAACCGGACTTAATACATACAAATAGCCAAGACTTGTCACTTTTTCGGAACCGATATTGGCGATAAGCGCCGTGGCGCCGCCAGGAGGATGCAATGTCTTTGTTGATCTGCATCATCACAATTGAAATTGAAACAGCAAAAGCAGAGGAAAGCCAGATTTCGTTTGGAATAATGTAATGGACCGTAACGCCAACCAGCGCACAAATAACATGTCCGCCAACCAGATTTCTGGGCTGGGCCAAAGGACTGTTTACGATTCCATAAATTAAAACGGACGACGCACCGAAGGAGCCGATCAGAAAAAGATTATCTGTATGCGTAAAATTTTTCTGATTCAAAAAACCGATTAATCCGATACCTGCAAAAGAACCCACAAACGTCCAGAAATGATCTTTGAAGTCGATTAACGTTTCTTTATAAATCACATACCGCGCAATTCTGGCATGTTTTCGTAAATGCTTTCTCAAAACAAATATAATTATTCCGTAAAATGTATTAAAGAAAACCATGTTCCTCCTGTTATGGTTCGCGTCAATTTCACAAACTTTCAGAATACAGTAAAAGGTGACAGTCAGAAGCAAGAAAATTTTGCTCAGGTATCGTTTTTGTCAAACATAAAGTTGATATTGGAAGTACCGAATTAGTCACCGTTTAGCTTTTGCATGAATTACCTCGATGAGTTTAAGAAATTTATTTCCAGCCACTACCTCTCCACGGGCGTCCGGCTCACGTTAGGAGCTGTAATTCCGTGTCTTATCTTTCATCATTATGGTATTCTGAACAATCTGATTGCGTTTCCACTAGGTACTTTACTGATCGGAACGACGGATAATCCCGGTCCCGTGCATCGTAGAAGAAATTCCCTGATGATCGCCATTGTGACCTGTTTTGTCGTCGCTTGCGTAACCGGATTTCTAAGACACATACATTTTGTTTCTTTTATTGAGATCATACTTTTTGGTATGTTTTTCTCACTTGTAGGTGTTTATGGAAACCGTGCAAACAGCATCGGATTGATATCCCTACTGGTTTTTGTTTTCAATATTGATGATCACATCAGCCGGGATATGGTGCTGCATAATGCACTGGTATTTTCTGCGGGTGGAATCTGGTATCTGATCCTGTTTCTTGTTCTTCAAAAAATCCGCCCCTACAAACTTGATCCAGCAATTACTTGGAGAAAACTTTGTGGAACTTGGAAAATTGCTTTCGGTTAAGGCTGGATATTATTTTGCCAAACCGGATTATGATGAACTGTTTAACCAAATGATTCATCAACAGGTGATCCTTCGGGAAAACCATGAAACGCTTAGAGAAATTCTTTTCAAAACCCGCCAGATCGTATCTGAATCAACAAATACCAGCCGGATTCTGATGCTGATGTTTCTGGATAGTGTTGATTTAATGGAGCGGATTTTGAACTCCCAACAAAATTATTCAAACCTTCACAGAGCTTTTGATGATACTAAAATCCTGCGGCTTTTTGGTACTTATATCAGTTGGCTGGCAGCGGAACTTTTACAAATCGGACTGGCTGTCCAAGGCGGTTTTCCTTCTAAACCGAAACACGATCTGGACGAAGCCTTTAATAAATGCCAGCTTGCTTTTGACAAAATTCGCGAAAGAAGAATGACGCATGATAATGTTGAAGATTTTATCATGTTACGTCAGATTCTGAACAGTATCCAGGATATTACGGAGCGAATTAAGAAACTTGCATCGGGCCACCGCTTATGATGTTGATCTGAGCAAAGATTACAAACCTAATGTTGAAACGGACGATTTTATCACAAAACAGGAATATTCTCCGAGAATTCTGCTGGATAATCTTTCCTTTAAATCAAGTCATTTCCGCCATGCATTCAGGGTTACACTGGCTTTAATTATCGGATTTCTGGGCTCGTTATTCTTTGATGTTGGACACGGCTACTGGATTTTACTGACCATTGTTACGATCATGAAACCAGCTTTCAGTATAACCCAACAACGAAATATTTACCGGATCGGCGGAACGGTTTTGGGCGCATTTATTGGATTTATGACGCTTTATCTCGTCAAGGATGATACCGTCATTTTCATTATCATGATGCTCGCCATGATCGGCGCATACAGTTTTTTGAAAATCAATTATTTCGTCGCGTCCACCGGAATTACTCTTTATGTTTTGCTTTGGTTTAACTTTCTAAATCCACAGCATATTACGGCCGTTTTGCAGGATCGTGTGATTGATACCGTTATCGGATCCATTATCGCTTATTTTGTTTCGTCATACGTACTTCCGGTTTGGGAACATACGCAGATCAAGCAGTATATGAAGGAGGCTTTGGACGCAAACAGGAAATATTTTGATAATGTTTCAACGATTTTTACCGGCGTTTCCTGAATATTGGTGAACTGAAACTGCACCGAAAAGAAGCGATTATTGCCATGGCGAACCTGTCAGACAACTTCCAACGCATGCTTTCTGAACCGAAAAAACAGCAGGTAAAAATGGAGGAACATCACCAGTTTGTGGCGACAAGTCATATGCTTACTTCCTATATCGCTTCCTTATCCACCTATGCGCAAACGGTTGGACAAAGTTATTTGTCAGAAGAATTTAAACCGATGATCCGGCAGATTGACCGCCAGTTTGAAACGGCTATTAAGGTTATTGAAGGAGAACAAAATATCGGTACGGAAGTGATTAAAGAATCGCTTCCTCAAAACCAGAAATTAATCGAGCTTTTAACAGTTCGAAAAAAAGAGATTAAGGAAATGGGAATTGAAAAATCCGCTCAGTCGCCAGCCAGAAAAGCGCTGTCTGATTTTAAAACCATCAATGGACTTTTTGAATTAATCAGCACGATTACCATTGATGAAATTAAAATTCTGAACAAGATTTCTGTTGAAGTCTGATCAGGCTTCAACGGCTTGTAGGCGAATTTCTTTATTTTGTTTCAAATGAAACATTAGTACAAAAGAAACCAATACTCCGCCGATAGCCAGACTTGCCCCTACCCATTCCGGAGAATTAAAACCTAAACCGGCAGCAATAGGCAAACCGCCCAGATAAGCGCCCAAAGCATTTCCAATATTAAAACTGGCCTGACTGACAGAAGCTGCCAGCATTTCTGCTCCTTTGGCTGTATTGATCATCAACATTTGTAGAGGCGAAAGCATAGCAAATGCGATTGCACCTGTAATAAATGTTGAAACAAGGGTTAATATCTGGTTATGAGAAACGAAATATAATATCGTCAGCGAAATTGCCATGGCAAATAACAAGCCGGCTGAAGTGTACAAAGGAGAATACCGATCCGCAAGCCGGCCTCCGATAAAATTGCCAACAACCATACCCAATCCGGCTAATACCAGAATATACATAATTGAATCGTCACTGAATCCGGCTACTTCTGTCAGCAGCGGTGCGATGTAACTGTACCAGCAAAAAAATCCTCCTGTACCAACAGCAATAACCGCTACAATTAACCAGGCATCCAGACGGGTGAAAAATTTCAGTTCACTTAACAAACCTTTTGTATTGGTAACTGCAAGAGAAGGCATCCAGATTTTGATACTCGTAGTTGTGAGCAAACCGATTACACCAACAATCATAAACGTAATCCGCCAGCTTATATGATGACCGATAAATGTTCCCAACGGCACTCCGATCAGATTGGCAATTGTTAGTCCTGCAAACATAAGAGAAACGGATCTTGCTTCTTTTCCCGGCTCTGCCAGTCGGCCCGCTACTACCGCACCAACACCAAAAAAGGCGCCGTGCGGCATTCCGGAAAAGAATCTGGAAAGCAAAAGCATATAATAACTGGGTGCAAAAGCAGAAATTGTATTGAAAACGGTGAATAAAACCATCAGCAATAATAAAATTGTTTTCGGCGGTTTGCTTCCTGTAAACCCAATTAGTAGTGGCGCACCAACAACAACACCAAGGGCATAAGCTGACACCAAATGACCTGCTTCGGGAATTGTAATTTCCAGTGATCTGGCAATATCCGGCAGAATTCCCATGATCACAAATTCGGTCATACCGATACCAAAACCTCCAAGTGTTAATGTTAATATGCTCTTTTTCATATTCAGTTCTTTATTGCAAGATTCATTCTCTGTTTCTTTGTTTTGTTTAATTCAATCACAAAACAAAGAGTAATATTTTTCACAGGTTTTAATAAGTATTTCCAGCTTGCCAAAAACCTTTATTTATATACGAAAGGTAACGCCTTAAATTAAAAATCTGTTCAAGACGATGTAAGAGCATTTTTTGAAAAATAATTTCATTTAACCATTTGAAGAATAATAAGGGACTAAACACATTATAACTAAGTTTAATCAGATCAAAACCAAAATGTTATTTCGAGTTACATAATGCACTAAGCCACATATCAAAAACTTGGAAAAATATAATTATTTAACTTTAAAGCAATGATTACCAATTGATATGACGTTCGCGAAACAATTTGTTATACTTTTGACAAAAATTTTAAGTTTCGCCAAAAATCCACACAATTTTATGAATGAATTATCAGGTACCGAGCGGAGCAATATAACACCGGGACTTGCAGTATCTATTGTTTTAAAACAGGATCAGCGCACCGGAAAATTAACAAAGGGAATCGTAAAAGATATTTTGACCAGCGCACCAAAACATACGCATGGTATTAAAGTCAGGCTGATGAATGGAGAAGTTGGGCGGGTAAAACATATCGGCTAACATAAAAACACCATGCTCAATCCCCGGATTTGTCTTGTTATAGGCGTTATTAGTATCAGCATTTTTCCAGTGCTGGTAAAATGGGCGCCTGTTTCAGGGTTGACTTCCGCATTTTACCGGATGGCCATAGCTGTGATTTTTCTGCTGCCTTATGTTTTAATCAAAAACCAGCTTCAAAAACCTGACAGATCTTTGTGGCTTCCAATCTTCATTTGTGGGATTTTATTTGGCAGTGATATCGCGATCTGGAATTTATCAATCCATTACTCCAACGCTACACAGGCAACTTTACTTACCAATTTATCTCCCGTTTGGGTCGGTATCGCTTCTGCACTTTTTTTAAATGACAAACCCGGAAAACAATTCTGGATTGGAACTATTGTCGCACTTTCCGGCATGGTAATCCTGATGGGTTTCGACACTTTTACCCAAATGCGTTTTGACAAAGGATTTCTGATGGCGCTAACTTCCGGACTTTTGTACGCGAGCTACATGATCACGAGCAAGACGGTTTTAAACCGGATGAAAATCGTCAGTTTCATGGTTTACAGCATGTCAATTTCCAGTATTTATCTGCTGATTATTTGTCTGGCAACCGACCAGCAACTTTGGAATTTCACTCCAACGATTTGGGGCGTTTTAAGCGTACAGGGATTAATTTGCCAACTACTCGGCTGGCTAACGATCAGTTACGCTGTTCAAAAACTGGATGCACAACGTGTTTCATTAAGTTTATTAAGTCAATCTGTTGTCACCGGTTTGATGGCCTGGGCTTATTATCAACGAAAGAGTTTCACTACAAATGATCATAGGCGGAATCATCATTCTGGCCGGAATCGGCATCACTTTCCTGAAAAAGAAAACCATATCCTAATCAAAAATCCATTGCGCCCATTGCGTCCATTGCGCCGGGCCGCCGGGCGGTTAAATCACACGCAAGCAAGTATATTCCAGAATAAGCGTCTTTATTACATTTATTCCAAAGAAATAATAAAGCGCAAAAATGAAAAGCAGATCGTCAAGTTTTCTGATATACTTCCTTCTCCTCAATTCCATCGTTTTCGCCCAAAAGACAGACACAACATTCTGGTGGAAAAAGAACAATTTGCGCGTTATCCAAACAAATTTACCGGCTTACGAAGCGGCAACACTAAATCCCGATTCGTTACTACAAGATCTCGAAAATTTCTCCGCCAATACACTTCTGATTAATGCAGGTGGAATTATGGCCTTCTACCCTACTGAACTTGATTTTCATTACCGAAATCCGTTTCTGAAAAATAACAACATGCTGGCTGATGTAGTCAGAAAATGTCATGAAAAAGGGATCAAAGTTATTGTTCGATTTGATTTCAGTAGAATTCAGGAGAGTATTTTTAAAGCACATCCCGACTGGTGTTATATTTCTCCAAAAGGTGAAAGAATTATCAATACCGATATGTATGTCGTTTCCATCAACGCTCCGTATGTTCAGGATAAAGCTTTCAAAATCATAGAAGAAGTGATTGATAAATTCCCCGTTGACGGTATTTTCCTGAATATGCCAGGTTATCAGGTCAACAATCCATACGAAGGGAAATACCACGGAATTGATCAAAATGAATATGATAAAAAACGTTTTGCTGAATACACAAACGGACAGGCGCTACCAACCGAAGAAAACAAGGCAGATCCTTTGTTTCAAAAATACCTCGAATTCAAAAAATTCACTGTCGAAGACTGGTCTAAAAGATTAAATACCCTGGTAAAATCCAAAAAAACAACCTCGCAGTTTGTACTTATTTTGACAAATACGTTGACATTATCCGGCATGAATCCCAGAGCAGCACTGTTCTCCCCTACTGGCCTTACACCGCTTCGGACAATGTTGGGAATGCAGTAAATTCTTATCCGAATCATATTATCAGCAATGCCAGCATTCAGCAAATTTCGTTTCAGTCCCGCTACAATGCGGTTGAGCCGGAAGAAGTAAGAATTCGTTTATATGAAAATATTGCGAATGGTTCCGGACTGGATATCAGCATGATGGGTGATAGGGCAAAACTACGAAGATGAGCGAAATTACGATGTAATTAAAACCGTTTATGCGCATCATAAAAAACATGAGCAGTATTTTGGAAAGTATAAATCGGTAGCAAAAATTGCGGTCATTATCGCACCGGTTCCTGGCCAAGCGGACCTACCATGCAGGAATATCGTGGAATTGTTTTGAT
>CAVRMW010000001.1:0-188553 GCA_963722505.1 uncultured Cytophagales bacterium | reverse complement strand
TGAGAAATCTTTATCTTTTTGCTGAAATCAGCATCAGACATGCTATTTAGCGGAAGCAAATGAAGATGCGCATGTGGAACTTCGAGTCCAATAACGCTTACTCCTACCCGCAAACATGGCACTGTTTTTTCCAAAGCAGGAACAATGCTTTTGGCAAAAAGAAAAAGTCTGGTGTAAGTATCGTCATCCAGATCAAAAATATAATCTATTTCTTTTTTAGGAATTACCAACGTATGTCCTTTGGCGATAGGGAACGCATCAAGAAAAGCTAAAAATTCATCATTTTCAGCAATTTTATGAGAAGGTATTTCTCCACTTACAATTCTTGAAAATATAGAAGCCATTATTTGTTTGTTTTTAGGATCTGACAAAAAATGTAAATTGGAATCGCTTAAACTTTAATACGATTTTAAGTAATTCCAGTCTCAAAAGTACTTAATATTGTGATCCAAACATTTAAAATAATAGCACATGAATTTGACAAAATGGCAAGGATTTGGCAAAACAGCCCTAATCGCCTTATTTTCACTGGCCCTTCTTGGAAACGAAGCACAGGCACAAAAAGGAAAATGGGTAAAATTGTTTGATGGTAAAACGACAACCGGATGGCATAGCTGGCAGGAATCTTCGGTGCTGCCTCAATGGAAAGTTGAAGATGGCGCTATCGTTCTTGCTGAAAAAGGCGGAAAAGACCTGGTTACGGATAAAGAATATGGTGATTTTGAACTGGAACTGGATTGGAAAATCAGTGAAGGCGGTAACAGCGGAATTATCTATCACGTTATTGAAGACAAAAAATATTGCTGCCCTTATTCAACAGGCCCGGAAATTCAGATTCTTGATGACGTGAAACATCCTGATGCAAAAGCAGGAAAAGACGGAAATCACAAATCAGCTTCTCTATATGATATGCTTCCTCCAAGCGATTTCACAGCTACAAAACCTGCCGGTGAATGGAATAAAGCTAAAATCATTATCAAAAATGGTCATGGTGAAAGCTGGTTGAACGGCAAAAAACTTGTTGAATTCTCAACCATGGGCCCTGAATGGGAAAAACTTGTTGCTAACAGCAAATTCAAAACATGGGATGGTTTCGGTGTATCTCAAAAAGGTAAAATTGCCTTGCAGGATCATGGAAACAAAGTTTCCTTTAAAAATATCCGGATCAAAGAACTTTAGTCTTCTAAGTTCATCGATCCGGCCCAATATTCGCGGCTGTAAATTCGCCTGACAGGCCAGTTTTTCAGTCGCAGCAGAAGGGGTAAATAAGCGTGTGGTTCCTTTGACGATTTACTTCGGTGATACAAATCATCGTCCGTCAGGATCAGACCTTTATATACCCCTTCTTCTTTTATCGTAAGATCAGAAAAAGGGAGTTCCTTATGAAGATCTGGTCTAAGTTTTGCCAGCTTGTCCTTTAATAACCAATTGGACCTGAATCGATCTGTCGCTAACGGCTTTGGCTGATAATTTCCTTCAGAAACTTGTTGGGCATACTGTAAGATATGCTTTTAACAATCTTGGTCCTTCATTCGCCGTCTGCTCCGTCTGCAATTGTTCTGGCCAGACGCTCGTTACAAAATAAATCTTTTCTCTTGCACGGGTCACGGCTACATTAAGCCGGTTTTCACCACCCTGCATATTCAGACTACCAAAATTCATCGTTATTTTTCCCTTTTCATCAGGAGCATAACCCATGGAGAAAATAATTATATCACGCTCGTCACCCTGAACATTTTCAATATTTTTGACAAACAAATCAGGAGCCAGTCACCTTTTCCTTTTCCAGAATTTCCTGAATCAGCTGCTGCTGATAAAAATTAAATGTGACAACACCAAGCGTTTTATCGCCTATGCCCAGCTCACGTATAAGTTCAACCACTTTTCCAGCTTCGATCAGATTGGTATTATTCTTCCAGACACCATCTGTTTTGATATAAGAAATACCCGGTTCCTGCTTGTTTATCAAATTGAAATCAGGTAACAGACGCAGGGAATTTTTATAAAAATGCTGATTTGAAAAACCAATCAAATCCAGCGAAAGACTGCGATAATGTCCGGAAAGTTGATACTGATCCAGACTTTGCGCAGCGAGATCCAGTAAAGAAACAACTTCAAGAGCGACTGAAATTTCCTCTTCATCATCCGGCTTTTCCTCATACCGAACTTTATACAAATCACTTGGAGAAAGTTGTTTGGCATCACCCGTAACCACAACCTGTTTTCCACGAAATGCTGCCGGCAATCCATATTCGGCATAACATTGGGAAGCTTCATCAAAAATAACCAGATCAAATAAATCTGCCTGCATTGGAAATATTGCGGACACTGCCTCAGGTGATGCCATCCAGCAAGGAATTAGCGAAAAAACGTCCTCCGCATAATTTTCCAAAAGTTTCCTTATCGGCCAGATTTTACGCTTTTTGGTTACCTGGTGATTTAATTCACGATAAGTTACCCGGTTTCCCAAACGATTTTTTTCAATATCCTGATAAGTTGCTTCCCGCAGTTTTATTCCCGTTATATCACGACTTAAATTTTGCTTTTGTTCAATACTGCCTTGCAACTGCTCCTCCCATTGCTGCATTTTTAGAGAAGTAACAGCCCTTAACTCCGGAAATTTATTTTCAATGTGTTCTATCCATTCCAGCGAAATACTGTTTACAAATAAGGATAAAAACTGATCTGAATGCTCGTAACCAGATTTTTGTGCCTTTGAAATAATGCGCTTTATGATGCTCTTTTCATTTTCATTCATTTCCAAACAAGATTCTATCCATTTCTGCAAGTGAATCAAAATCATTGCTTAAAGATGAAAGTAATTCCTTGCTATACCGTTCAGGGTATAAAACCAGTTTTTCAATTTGTGGGGGAATTAAAAAGGGGCTCATCATCTCTTCCAGTCTTCCCCATGATTGAATCCAGGCTGACATTGTTGCTATACTATCCCGGAAATCGTTCAAATTTTCGGATTTCAGAACACAGATAAACAATTACTTCCTTCCAGGGCTTAAATACAGAACGTGAAACGGCATCCGCTGCTTTTTCAGCATCCTGAAAAAAGTGAATGTACTGCTGCTCAAAAGAAGCATTGAATTCCAGATATTTTTCATCGAAATCCAACAATGGACTTATGAATCCAGTTTTCAAGTTCCAATCTGTTGCGAAGCCGGAGTTCAAGTTTTTCCAGATCTTCCAGAGAAGTGGTAAGATCATTCCTAGCTGCAATATCAGTTACCGTTGCCTTTTCGTTTCCAAATAAATTCCACCAGATTCCGGATACGGACGATTGTTTTGCATCAATTGCTTTTTTTAACTGAGCACGAAATGTTGACAAGTTCCGATGGTTTTAAATTTGATTCAATCCCATCTTCTGCAAAACCTTCCAGTGAATCCGTGGTCTGGCGGATAAATGCAAGTCTTTCCGGACTGTGTTTTTGTCCGAACCTATATACTTTTTAAAAAGATTATAAACAACTTCCTTTTGAATCAGTTCGGAGATATCCTTCAATCTTTCCAAGTATTTCATTTCTATTTTGAATATAATCAATGGAAAAAGGTCTTCCTGCTATTTTTTCAAATTTAAGACTTTGATGATTATATGCTTCCGGCCAATCGGACAGCATTTTTTCCATATTCCGTAAATCCCCAATATTATACTGGGCAAAACTTTTTCGGTTAAACCAGGCGTGTTCTTTATCGAAACGTAAATGATAACCGGTAAAAATTTTCAGTCTTCTCTTAAAATCATCCCATTGATCAAGACGAAAAAACCGATAAAGATCTTTTACATCGATGATTTCCGCCTTACTATTACAGGTCAGATATAATTCTTTTACCGAAACCCACTTTCTGATTCATCAAACAATGCGCTCCTGAAAGCATCAAGTTCGGTAACTGTACGGTCAATCTGACGGCTTTCCTGACTGAATTGTCTTTCCAGAAAAACAGCATCCAGACTATAATTTTGCTGACGATATGATTCTACCTGTTCAATCTGTGTCGCAAACTGACGATATAAATCTGCCCTGTCATTTTTGAAATCATGAATAAGTGCAACAAACGGATCCATTCCAACAGTTTTCAATCGCTGATGAACAACATCCAGTGCAGCACGTTTCTGGCAAACCAGCAAAACCCGTTTTCCCTGCGCCGCAAAATCTGCCATTAAGTTACAGATCAGCTGAGATTTTCCACTTCCTGGAGGGCCTTGCACAACAACAGATTTCCCAGATTTTACAGCCCGGATAATTCCTTCCTGAGATTCGTCAATGGCAAAAGGAGTTAATATCTGCTCTTCTCTTAGAATCGGCTGAGGTTCTTCGATTAATAAGCTCTGAAATTTCTTGTGGTTGTAAAGTTTCATCAACTTCTTCATTCAGCAGAAGCATCTTAAAATTTTCCTGCTCAGATAATTCCAGTAAGAGCATTATAATCCGGCACCAGATAGGAACCGGCTTGCGGAAATATTCCTAAAACAGCTTCCGGGATAAAGTTTTAACTCTCCATTTTTTTCCAAAAGCTGTAAATCCGCACTTTTTTGAATATCGAATGGATCGAGTTTATCTTCAAAAAGCTGTTGATTAAAATTAATTTTGAGAGGTGTTTCTTTCAGCCACTCATACAGCTGCGTCCTGAATTCCAGTATATCTTTTGAAAAATCTTCAAAAGATTTTTCAAGTATTTCGTCTGAAATGACGGCCTCATTAAAATGTGCGTAAGCCAGTGCAAAACTGCGGTTCAGCGTAATACCAATATCATCCCGTTCAAACAAGCACCATTGTTCGCGGTCAATCCGAAGCGTTACCGGGAAAAATAATAAAGGTGCATGAATGGGTGTGCCATCTGAAAGTTTTCCGCGGACAAAAGGATAACCAACATATAAATCCCGTGAACCCCGCTCCTCTTCTATAAAATGTTCGGTACGCGCTATTTTTCGCAACCGTTTACTAACCTCATTTACCTTTTCATAACGCGGATCCTGTATATCACAAACAGGAATCCGGTTCTTTCTCTGAATCAGATTCTGAATAAATTCGAACGATGATTTTCCCAGAAGAAAATCAGTTTCATTTAAATCCAGAAATTGCTCAGCCGGAAGGCTCGTTAATAAAAGTGATTTGTTGCGCGTACTGAGATTCGTCAGTCGTTTTAAATAAGCTTTAAGGATTCGGTTCATAGATTTAAAACGATCCTGACGAATTAACTATTGGATGCGATTTCTTTAACTTCTTCTTTTTCGGGAAAAATAACTGAGGCCAGAATACTTACTGCCAGGATTCCTAGAATTACGTAAAGTGAGTAAACGGTTTTGAAACCCATTTCTTCAAGCGGAACATGTGCCAGCATTTTTCCTCCAATAAATACTAAAAGAACGCCAAGTCCGTATTTTAAGAAACGGAATAAGCCCCATGATATTGCTCAAAAAGAAGAACATCGAACGAAGCCCCATGATGGCAAAAATGTTTGAAAAGAAAACCACATAAGGATCCTTTGTTACCGAGAAAACGGCTGGCACTGAATCCACTGCAAAAATCAAATCCGTAAATTCAACAATAAGAACAACGACAAAAAGAGGCGTAACAAGCCATTTTCCCTTTTTCTTCACAAAGAAATGTTCATAAACATACCGAGGAAAAACTGAAAAATATTTTGAAGCAAATTTAACAACCGGATGTTTGGCCGGATCGATGGTTTCATCTTCTTCTTTCTGAAAGAAAATCTTACCACCCTGATAAACAAGCAGTAAACCGAACAGATAAATGATCCATTCGAAACGCTGAATTAATGCAGAGCCTACGAAAATGAAAACAAAACGCATGAAAATAGCACCTAAAACACCCCAAAATAATACCTTTTTATAGTATTTAGCCCGGACGCCAAAAGATGCGAAAATTAGAATGATTACAAAAATATTATCAACTGAAAGTGCATATTCCAGAAGATAGCCGGTGATAAATTCCAGAGACATATTCTTTCGGTATATTTCCAGACTGGCTTCAAAATTATCAGGGATCAGTTTTAAATGTGGCGCATACTTTGATTGAATACGTGGCAAGATCTGCATAATTATCAACTCCGTGGACTAAATCCCCATGTGTTTTAATCACCATGTAGAAGACAAGCGCCAATACAATCCAGGCAACCGTCCAGGCAGCAGCTTCTTTAAATTTTACAACGTGATCTTTTTTATTAAAAACTCCCAGATCCAAAAGGAGCATGATGCCAATCACTAAAAGGAAACCTCCAAAAAACAGTACTTCGTTCGAAAACATGAAAAATTATTTTTTTAAATCCGGACAACGACAGAGATGAGTTGTAAAAACAAGGAAAGTTACTTCCATTGTCATTACTACACAAAGGTAATCAAAATTTGAAGTGACGGAGGGTATTTGGACAAACGGTTGTAAGTATAATCTTTCAATCCGAAAATCAGGGAAGTATGGTTTATATGACCGATAATAATCTTGTCCGGAAATTATTTTCTTACCTAATAATTTTAAATTGCTCCTTTATCCTCCGATTTGTGATCCTGGCAATAATCAATATTGACTGATCGCGAAAAAAAAGTAAAATTTTTATTTTTGCTAACTATTATGATTTACAATTTGTTAATAAAATTGTTTCATTTTTTTTCAAAAATATTTTCATCAAACACTTGCGCCGAATAGGTCATATGAATACCTTTGCACCACGTTAATCAAATAACGCACCAGACAACACGCAGAAGTAGCTCAGCTGGTAGAGCGCAACCTTGCCAAGGTTGAGGTCGCGAGTTCGAACCTCGTCTTCTGCTCAGAGATATAGAGCACCGGAAACGGTGCTTTTTCTCATAAAAACCGACAAACTTGTTTGAAGGTGGGTTAATGCCAGGGTGGTGGAACTGGTAGACACGCAGGACTTAAAATCCTGTGAGCTGTAAGGCTCGTACGGGTTCGATTCCCGTCCCCGGTACATCACTGTCAAGGAGTTACGATCTTTTCGTAACTCCTTTTTTTATGAACGAAAATTTTCGCCAAACATGACCTCCCCCCAGAAAACTGGACAGCTAAAACTGGAAAATCGGGTCGGTATTTTCCTCTTTTTTCACCCGCATCACCATCTCATCAGGAGCCGTCCGCGGCTGCGGTTAAATTTCCCAATGAACTATGCGGTCTGAAGCTGTTATACTCTTGTCGCCAACTTTCAATTTTTTCCTGTGCATCTTCAAGTGATAAAAACCAATGTGCGTTTAAGCACTCATCCGTCCGGCAGCCGCTCTAAAGCTACCATTAAAGGACTCAATAAAAGGGTTATCCGTTGGTTTTCCAGGCCTTGAAAAGTCAAGCGTAACGCTGTTATCATAACACCACTTGTCCAGCGCTTTGGAAATAAATTCAGCACCGTTGTCGACTTGGATCCGATTGGGGACAGCTAAATTTACAAGTTTTAGTTGATTCATCACAGCGACAACATCTTCTCCTTTCAGCGATTGTCCGACATGAATTGCCAGACACTGCCGGCTAAAGTTATCGACTACAGTTAAAGCCCTGATTTTCCGGCCGTCAAAGAGCTGATCAGCAACAAAATCCATAGACGCTCCAGCTTTGATGAATACTGGACAAATTTGGCCTGTCAAGTCGTTGTGAAGCAGCTCTGCTTCGTCTCGGACGCTTGCTGCGCAGGTTTAATCGCGCGGCGACCGTCCTTCTTCTTTGTAAACTCTGTACACCCTTTTATGATTGTCCCTCCAACCTTCCCGTCTGAGTAAAACATGAATTCTTTGATACCCATAACGAATTCGCACCTGGGCAATTTCCTTAATTCGATGACGAATAGCAGAATCGTCACGACGATGCGGTTTATAATACGGCACCGGCCGCCCGGCAACAGGATCTTTGTAAGCAAACAACCGAACATGCTCGCATGACGGCAACCTGATAATTCTTCATTAAGCTGGCGGCCAGCATCCGTTTCTGGGCCGGCCTTAGAGCTTTTTTTGAGAACATCCTGTAACATTTGTTTGTCAAGGCTCAACCGCGGTGGCGGGCCACTCTGCCACGAGCTGTTTTAACTTTTGGTTTTCCTCTTCCAGCTGCGAAGTTCCGAAGCTCCGGAACACCAAGACCGGCGTACTTCTTCTCCCCCGCGTTCCAGTTATAATAGGTAGCTTCGCTAACACCCATTTTCCGGCAAACTTCTGCCACCGGGACGCCGGTGTCTGCCTGGCGCAGCGCGAAAATGATCTGCGCTTCGCTAAATTTTGCGGCCGCCGCTGCGGTCTTTTTCATAAGCGATTTTTCTGATGGTTAAATTATCAAAATCGCCCGATTTTCTCTAGTTTTTAACTGTCCAGTTTTCTGGGGGGAGGTCACTTTTAACTACCACATCTCACGCATTCTTTCAAAACTACAAAAAAAGTGCCCACCAGAGACTTATATTAAATAAGTACTTTATAAGACTGTCCTACCTGCTTCAAAACCACTCTTAATCTTGCTCCAAGAGTCCAACACTAATTATAGCTTAAATATTACATATTTGTAGAATTAATTTGATTTATAATTGTAGAGTAAATTTGTATTTACTATAAAACTAACTATATATTTACAGTAAGAATTAGTTTTATTCTATATAAAGGATTAATAAGATGATACTCACGTTATATGAAAAATTTAAGATTTTGCAAAAGCAACAAGTATCTTATGCTGTTCTGCTATTTTTCTGTGTTTCTATTTCACTTGCAAAATCCCTAATGTATTGCACAGCAAGGAAATACCATTACAACTGCAAGAACGACAAACATAGGGGTTCTTAGCTTTGCGGCCCAGGTTACATCCAGCGGTATAGAGTCAGGGAAAATAGTAGACGGATACGTAAAAAAATTAGGAACCGAGCAGATTCATTTATCCGGTCGGAAATAGCGGATACTATCGTCCTTTTGCTGCGGATGCAAATGGTATTACGGGGCTTATTTCTTCGGATCAGTTGATAATAACTTGAATGAAATTCCGGGCGGCCCCTTTTCGCGATCTTCCAAAGACAGTGACGTTGGTTCAGTAAGCCCAACCGAGTTCTGGGACATTAATGGTTCTTATAGCGGAAAAATAACTTTAACATGGAGCCCTGTGAGCAGTATAGCTGCACTTCTGAAAGTAGTGATCTCTCCAAACTTTTGATTGTTGGATGGAATGGTTCGAAGTGGGTTAAAATTCCCGCTACTTATGATCAGACCTCAGTACTGGGAGGTGCCAGTAATACCCAAAACGGATCTATCACCACAACCTCAGCCATTGTGCCCAATAACTATTCCGTTTATACTCTTGCGTCCGCACCGGCGGACCACTTCCCGTTACACTGGTAAACTTTGATGTTAAAGCAGCTCGAAAGAACCAGCTACCTCTCCTGGAGTACTACTTCCGAAGTAAATAGTGACAGATTTGAAATCGAGCGAAGTGATTTAGGAAAGTTCTGGATAAGTATTGGCAGTATTCAAACCAAAAAACAACCACTCCGTAGCTGAAAATTATTCATTCTCCGACAGAGACACCTTTAAACGGCAATAATCTGTATCGCTTAAAAATGATAGATAAGACGGCACATTTGCCTACAGCCAGATCCGGGAAATCAAGCTTTAAAGACATTTCAGATATTGCTGTTTATCCAAATCCAGCTTCCGACAGATTCTACCTGTCTAATGTATCACAAGTTGGGTCAAAAATATCACTATTTGAGATTGGCGGTAAAATGAAACTAGAAAACGTCAATTTCACAACGGATGGTATCAATATCTCAGCCTTATCTGCCGGGTCATACATGATCCGGATAGATACAAATGATGGGCAGCAGATAGTCCGAAAGCTATTAATAGCAAGATAAATAACAGTGCCGACTTGGGTGAATTTAAAAATAAGTTACGATGCCGTATTTAGACACATATACTACACCCCTAACAGCAAAAACTGCTGCTCATCTTTTGCGCAGGGCCACGTTTGGACCTACGCAACAGGAAATAATGAATTTTAACGGGATGACTGCAACAGAAGCCGTAGACCTGCTAATTAGCAATGTCAGCATGACACTGTCCCCCCCACCGCCTGTCGACATCAATCCAGATAGTCCGACTTACCGTCAACCGTATCTAGAATTGCCTCACATGAGGGAAAGGGAATTTGAGATGGGCTATATGGTCAGATATTGGTGGATAGCCTTAATGTGTCAGCAAAATAATGCTCCATCAGTCCTTGAAAAATTGACTGCATTTTGGCAAAATCATTTCGTTGTGGCGCACAGCACCATTGGAGAATACAGATTACTCTTCCAATATCTTGACTTACTCCGGCAAGGATGTCTGGGAAGTTTCCGAAGTATGACCGTAAACATGACCAAAAATGCCGGGATGCTTCTTTATCAAAGTGGAAATGAAAATGAAAAAGATCATCCTAATGAGAATTACGCAAGAGAACTTCAGGAATTATTTACCGTTGGCCAAAAAGACTTTGCAGGAAATGTCAATTACACCGAAGATGATGTAAAAGCGGCCGCAAAAGTATTGACCGGATGGCAGGTCAATACTAACTGGGTTGGAACACCACCAGCCAATGGGGTGACCTATACTGTAGCCAGGCACGATACTTCAAATAAAACTTTTTCTGCAAAATATAATAACAAAGTAATCCAGGGCAGATCAACTCCTGATGGTGGAGATGCAGAAATTTCCGATTTGGTAAATATGCTTCTCGCTCACCCTGAATCACCGAAATTTATTTGCAGAAAACTATATCGCTGGTATGTAAACCTAACGTTACCCAGGACATAGAAAACAACGTCATCATACCACTTGCCAATTTTTTCGCAAGTCCTCAAAATAATTTTCAGATACAGCCGGTACTAAAAAAGTTACTGACGAGCCAGATATTTTTTGATAACGCCAATATTGGCTCTATGATGAAAGCTCCTTCCGAATTCTTAATTGGAGCTTTGCGATTCTTTAACCAACCAGTTCCGGATGTAAAAACACAACCGGCAGGATACAAAAGATACATTGAATTTGTTCATTGGGGAATGGTTGCTATGCAACAGGCATGTCTTGATCAGCCAGCGGTGTTTGGCTATCCGCCCTATTACCAAATTGGATATTCGAAAAACTGGATTAACGGAGCAACCTTAATGCATCGTTCCTCCCATATGGATGTATTTATATATCCTAATATAGAAATCTATCCTGGCTATATATTGGGGGTTGATATTTTGGCATGGGTAAGAACTCTTCAACCTAATTTCAGCGATGTAACGGGCACTCCCGCTGTTGCATGCGAAGTTGTACTGGATGCACTCATTGAAAATCTATACGCTGTTGATCTTAGTCAGTCTCAAAAGGATTATTTAATTGATACCATTATGCTGGAGGGGCGTAACCGGAGTTATTGGATAACTTTTTGGAATTGGTACAGAGAAGATCAAACAAACGGAGCGGCTTTACATTGCTGCTATAACATTCTCACATACCTGTTAAAGATGGCCGAGTATAACATATTTTGATTTGTTACTTATGAAAAGGAGAGATTTTTTAGCGGCTGCATCCGGGATGGTCCTACCACTTGCTGTAAATGGATTTGGGTTTAGGTCATTTGACAAAAATTCGGCATTGGTACAGTCATTAAGCAAAACGGTAGCATTAGAATCCGATAGGGCTTTGGTCATAATATATTTAAACGGAGGAAATGATGGATTAAATACTTTAATTCCACTTGATCAATACTCTGCCTACAATTCATTGCGAAGCAATATTGCTATCCCTGAAAACAAAATCCTCATCACTTGGCGGAAACGATTTAACGGGACTTAATCCGGCAATGTCGGGAATGAAGAATCTGTACGACGAAGGTAAACTGGCTATGATACACTCAGTTTCCTATCCAAATCCAAGTCAGTCGCACGTCAGAGCAACCGATATCTGGATGACAGCAGTTGATTCCGATAAATCAGTTGATACCGGTTGGGCCGGAAGATATCTGAATGCACGCTATCCTGGCTATCCTTCAAACTTCCCGAATGCTGACATGGAAGATCCGCTTGCACTTCAAATAGGATTCATGAATTCGCCGACCTTGTCAGGTGGCCCTCAAAATATGGGGGTAACCCTGGAAAATCCGACCAGTTTCTATAATTTACTAGGCGCAAATTCTTATGCTGGTTTAAATGATCTTCCATGTTGTGATGCCGGAGAAATGATCAAGTATTGCGGCAGCAACAGGTTTTAAATACAGCTTTTGCAGGTGAAGTAAAAAGGGCGGCTGATGCAGGTACAAATATGGCAACATATCCCGCAGCTACGATTGCAAATGATTTGTGCGAACAGCTGAAAATAGTGGCCAGACTGATACATGGTGGATTAAAAACAAAAATCTACTTTGTTGAAATGTTCGGATTTGATACACATGCCAAGTCAGGTCAGTGCTTCTGATCCCTCCGTGGGCTTCACGCCGATTATTAACCAGACTTTCTGATAGTATTTCTGCTTTTCAAAATGATTTAAAACTTCAGGGGACTGAGGATAAGGTCATAGGAATGACCTTTTCTGACTTTGGAAGACGAGCGACTTCTAATGGTTCGTTCGGAACAGATCATGGTATTGCGGCACCTATGTTTGTTTTCGGAACAAATATCAAAAGACAGGTCGTTGGATCAAATCCCGATTTGGTTAATGACTTGGTACCATTGCAGCCTACTCCTGGTGTCAACAATCAGGATATAAAAATGCAGATCGATTTCCGAAGAATATATTCAGATATACTAAATGACTGGTTTGGTACACAAACTTCGACTACGGATTCAGTTTTATTCAAAAATTTTAAAACCACATCGCTCTTTTCCAACGTCATCGAGACAGTTGTCATCAGGATCCTGGCCGGATCGGAATATCTGGTCGGCAGGATGTATGCCGGGGCCAAAGGATTATGTCAAAATCAATCCCGGCCATGTTGTAACGTTAGCACAAAATATTACAGTCAGGAATGTTCAGATCGATGCCGGGGCTGAATTAAGCCTACTGGGAAACTACGTGATAAAAACAACCGGATAATTTATTTCCGTGCAATACGGTTTAATGACTTTCCTCAAAGCGAGCTCCTTCTACACTTCGGCTTCACATTCAGGCTATCACAATATCATTTTTAGTAGTTATCTAAAATGAAATTGTATAGGCCATCTATTTAAATGACGAAATTGACTTATTATCATAGAAGTTACAAATCCCCTGTTTGAACTATGCTCGGCTGTACTCCTAAGATTCTTTACGGATATCCCCGCACTTTTTTTTTGCTCCTCTTTCACCTATATTTGATATTTTTCAAATTCCAACGAAGCGAACTATCTCGTGAATGGATAGCTTTCGAACGCTGCATCATCGTTTTGTGAAACAACTGCTCATGAAAGTATCTCCTTCTGAACCCTTTAAGATTATATATTCCATTCTGGATCATGAATATCTGGGCTACATATTTGAATCTTTTGTGGTTCAGTTAAACAGTCAGGGAGATTTTTCTTTTCAGATACAAAACATTTCTTCCAAAAATATTGAGGAATTCAGTTCCGGACTTGATGCAACAGATTTTGAGCTTGTAAGTCTGGTAGACGATATTCAGCAGGATACCATTTTAAAGAAATTCAATACAAAAAAACTTTCCCCGGTCGATTTTTTCCTGAAAATTTATGATCCGCAAAAAGGTGATAAAGTAATTCAGGAAGCTATAACAGCTTATCTGGAAAACAGCAAAGCACGAATTCTGGAAAAACTTTCAGGTAAGGATATTTTCATCATGGGCAGCGATGGAAATCCGCTTTGGAAACCTGTGTTATGGGAAAAAGAAAAAGCTACCATCCGTTTTTATTTCATGCGGAATGAAGACAATACGCATTATTTCCCAACCATTCGTCACAAACAACAGAAGCTTGATTTTCAATATAAAAGTGCCATCATCCTTTGTGAAGAACCTGCCTGGCTCGTTGTTGACGGACATTTATATCATTTTGAAGGAAATGTAGACGGCAAAAAAATCAAACCGTTTCTGGCAAAAAAATTCATTGCGATCCCACGTAAAATGGAGGAGCAATATTACGAGCGTTTTGTTGCACCGCTCATTGCTTCTTATGATGTGATTTCTAAAGGTTTTGATATAAGAAATATTTCAACCGTTCCTAAACCAATACTTACAATCGCAGATGTAAGTATAAAAGGAAAAACTGCTCCTGCATTATTATTCGCTGAATCGGGCGCAGAAGACTCAACTTTAAATGACACAGAAGATGGAGAAGTTTCTTTTGGTGTTGCCTTTCAATATGGTCACTATACTTTTCCGTTTGACAGCTTTGCCGTAACGTCCAGTGTTTTTGTTGATAAAAAAGAAGAAAACTATACTTTTTACAAAGTAAAACGAGATACTACCGCCGAACGCCACAATCTTAATCAGCTTAAAGAATGGGGTTTGGGAATAAAAGAAGGCCAGGTTCTGATGCCAAAATCAGAAGCATTTGGCTGGCTTCAAAGCAAGGCTAAGACATTAACGGAACACGGATTTACTCTTCGTCAGAATAATGCAGATGCTAAAAGATATTTCCTGGGTTACTCATCTTTGGACGTTTCTATTGAGGAAGGCCGCGACTGGTTTGATATCAATGCCAAAGTTCAGTTTGGTGAATTTGAAATACCGTTTATTCAGCTCAGGAATTATATCCTGCATCAGAAAAAGGAATTTACACTTCCAAATGGAGAAATCGCAGTGATTCCTGAATGGTGGTTTACCAAATATTCGGAGCTTTTTGCGTTTTCCGAACATGATCATGATACCGATGGAATTCGTTTGCGCATGCATCATCTGGCGCTTGTTCAGGAATTAAAAGAAGAAAGTCTGGCAACAGCAATTATCAGTCAAAAACTTGAAAGACTTCGGGATTTCAATCAGATTGATGCCAGCGAAGCTCCGAAACATTTCAAAGGAACACTTCGTCCTTACCAAAAAGCAGGTTATGACTGGCTTCAATTTCTAAATCAATATCGTTTTGGCGGATGTCTGGCGGATGATATGGGTCTGGGAAAAACAGTTCAAACATTAGCTTTACTACAATCACAAAAAGAAGCTGGAATTAAGGAGCCATCGCTTCTGATCATGCCAACTTCTTTATTGTACAACTGGGCTCTGGAAGCAAAAAGATTCACGCCGAAGTTAAAAGTAATGCTTTATACAGGTACATACCGCGAAAAAGACACCAAACAATTTGAAGGATTTGATCTGATTTTGACTTCTTACGGAATTGTCAGACTTGATATTGAACTGATACAATCCTTCCGGTTTAATTATGTAATTCTGGATGAATCGCAGGCGATAAAAAATCCAGGCTTCGATCATTACAAAGGCGGTCCGAAAACTTAATTCAGCAAATCGGCTTGATATCTGACCGGTACGCCTATTGAAAATAGCACGATGGATTTATGGTCTCAAATGTCATTTGTGAATCCGGGACTTTTGGGAAGCCAGACTTTTTTTCGGGATGAATTTCAGATTCCAATTGAAAAGAAAAACGATGAAGATAAATCCAGACGGCTATATAATCTGATAAAACCGTTTATTCTTCGCCGACATAAATCACAGGTAGCAACAGATCTTCCGGCAAAAGTTGAAAGTATTCAGTATTGTGAAATGTCGGAAGAGCAGGAAAAAGCTTATGAAGAAGCCAAAGCCTATTACCGTAATCTTATTTTACAAAGTATTGATTCTGATGGCATCAATAAATCACAGCTTGTTGTTTTACAAGGTCTTACCAAACTGCGACAATTAGCCAATCATCCAAAAATGGTTGATCCGGAATATGCGGATGGCTCTGGCAAATTTGAAGATGTGCTTCATAAAATGGAAACGGCCATAAGTGAAAATCATAAAATTCTGATTTTTAGCCAGTATATCAAACATCTTGATTTATTCCGTGATTATCTGGATAAAGGAAATATTACCTACGCATATCTGGACGGCTCAACAAAAGATCGTCAGGCGGAAGTTGAAAATTTCCAAAATAATGAAAGCGTTAAAATATTCCTGATTTCCTTAAAAGCCGGTGGATTAGGATTAAATCTTACTGCTGCGGATTATGTATTTATCTTAGATCCGTGGTGGAATCCGGCTATTGAAGCGCAGGCCGTTGACAGAGCGCACAGAATTGGTCAGGACAGAACGGTTTTCACTTATAAGTTTATTACAAAAAATTCCGTTGAAGAAAAGATTCTGGCCTTACAGAAAACGAAGAAACAGTTGGCAGATGATTTAATTTCCAATGAGGATGGCTTTATTAAATCGCTTTCAAGAGAAGATGTTCTTTCACTTTTAGAATAACCGATCAAAATATTTACAATACTTAAAAAACAAAAAACCGCTTGAAACATGACGTTTCAGGCGGTTTTTTGTTTACTTCTATATTTTTATCTTAGTTCAAAAGAGCCGTCGTTTCACGTGTGATTAACGCTTCACGATCAGGACCTGTTGAAATAAATGTAATTGGCAATCCAAGTTCAGCTTCAAGGAATTTCACGTATGCCATTAATTGCTCAGGAATCGCATCGAAATCACGAATTCCATCCAGCGATTGTTGCCATCCTGCAAAATCCTGGTAAACAGGTTCAACAGTTTCGTCACACAAATCGTATGGAAGCTGATCTGTCAAAGTTCCGTCTGGCAAACGGTATTGTGTACAAATACGGATTGTATCAAAAATTGTCAAAACATCAACTTTCATCATGATCAGCTGCGTAACGCCGTTGATCATAATCGCATATTTCAAAGCTGGCAAATCCAACCATCCACACCGACGCGGACGACCAGTAGTAGCTCCGAATTCACGACCTTCCTGTCTCATTTTCTCACCTGTTTCTTCAAGCAATTCTGTTGGGAAAGGACCGCTTCCTACACGTGTGCAGTAAGCTTTGAAGATACCGAAAACTTCACCAACAGCACTTGGCGCAATACCAAGACCAGTACAAGCACCGGCAGCCATTGTTGTAGAGCTCGTTACAAAAGGATATGAACCGAAATCGATATCAAGCAAAGAACCTTGTGCTCCTTCTGCCAAAACTGTTTTTCCTTCTGCAATCGCTTCGTTGATAACATACTCGCTATCAACCATTGTGAATTGCTTCATGAATTCAACAGCAGCAAAGAAATTTTCTTCTGACTGAGGAAGTACCGATGAGTAATCGAAAGAATAAAAGTCAAGAATAACTTTATGAGCATCAACCAGTTTCTTGTACTTATCAGCAAAATTCGGAGACAAAATATCACCAACACGAAGTCCTAAACGAGCTACTTTATCCTGATAAGCAGGCCCGATTCCACGTAAAGTTGAACCGATTTTTGAATCACCTTTTGAACGTTCGTAAGCTGCATCAAGCAATGCATGCGTTGGCAGAATTAGTGATGCTTTTTTTGAAACAAATAAGTTACCAACTAAATCAAGATTGTATTTAGCCAGATTATCAATTTCTCTTTTGAAAACAATCGCATCCAAAACAACACCGTTTCCGATAATATTCTGGATATCACTACGGAAAATACCGGATGGGATCTGATGCAAAACATGCTTAATACCATCAAATTCCAAAGTGTGTCCCGCGTTAGGACCGCCCTGGAATCTTGCTACTACCTGATAACGTGGTGCAAGTACATCCACGATTTTACCCTTACCTTCATCTCCCCACTGGAGACCAAGCAATACGTCAACTTTCATCCAATAAATGGTTATTAAAAACTATTATTTGCTAAAATGACAAGGCGTAACAAACCATAAAATGTCTGTTACGCCTCATCGATACTATTCTCTTATTTCGTGTCCGACAGCGACTTCTTCTGCATGTTCTTTTCTATTCTGGCAATTTTCTTTCGTGCAGTTGCCGTAAAAGATAAGGGAATGATGAAGTACACTGAAATTCAGCATTTCACCCACCATATTCTGGATGGACTGAATTCTCGGATCACAAAACTCCATTACTTTGTGACAGTCCGTACAAATCAAATGATCATGCTGCTTGTTTCCGTACGATTTTTCGAATTGTGCAAGGTTTTTACCGAACTGGTGTTTGGTTACCAAATCACAATCTACAAGTACGTCTAAGGTATTATACACCGTTGCCCTACTCACACGATAACGTTTGTTTTTCATGCTGATGTAAAGCTCATCCACATCAAAGTGATCTTCACGGGTATAGATTTCTTCCAATATCGCAAACCTTTCAGGGGTCTTGCGAAGTCCTTTATTTTCTAGGTAAGCCGTAAGAATTTTCTTGGCGGCTTCAAAATTTGGTTTGCTGGCTTGTGGCATATCTTTTGAAAATCTTGCGCAAATTACGTGCTTTTTTTCTTAAATCACAGTAGTAATTATGCTGCGGTTGTCATTTGAAGCTTTCATGTATTGCCCGCTACTCTGGCAATCTTACTATATAAACCAATTGATTAACAAGTCATACGAATAATGGTTCAATATTTAGACGCTTCCTGTCAGGTTAGTATCAAATCGTTGTACTTTATAAACTCCTTCCACCTGTTCCAACTTACTGATCAGAATATCCAAATGGCGCGTATCCTGAACATAAAGTCTGATATCACCATTGAAAACGCCATCCTTGGTATCAATCGTAAGTCCACGCATGTTGATATGCAATTCATTGGAAATGATCCTGGTAACGTCATTTATCAACCCAACTCGATCCGTTCCTGAAATATAAAGTCCGGCCAGAAACGCTTCGTCTTTATTCGATTCCCATTTCGCTTTGATGATCCTGTTTCCATGTTTTGACATTAATTCGGCAGCGTTCGGACAAGTCGTTCTATGGATTTTGATGCCTTCATTAATCGTCACAAATCCAAAAACGTCATCTCCTGCAATCGGATTGCAACAGGGAGCGAGTTTATAATCAATCTTATCCATATCGTCACCTATCAACAGCGTATCGCTGTCGGCACGGTCGCCATGAATATTTTTCAGAAGCTTGGTATACGTTTTACCATCTGCTCCTTCAATTGGCGGAACGATAGTAGTCGTTACTGCTTTTCTTTCCTTCGCTTCCTTATCACGCTTGAATCTTTTTAATTCATCAAGCTGAACATATCCTTTTCCGATTTTATAAAAGAAATCAGCAGCTGTTTTACATTCAAAAAATGCCCGTAACTGGTTTACAACTTCGGCTGTTAATTCAATACCAAGCACTTTCAGCTTTCTTTCCACCATCTGACGCCCGTCCGTTTCATAATGACGGTTATCTTCTTTGAGGAAATCCTTAATTCTGGCGCGGGCTTTTGAAGTCCGTACCACACGAAGCCAGTCCTCGGTTGGTTTTTGCTTATTGGAAGTTATAATTTCAATCTGATCACCATTACTTAATACGTAACTGATCGGAACCAAAACCCCTCCTACTTTGGCAGCCATACAATGCACGCCCACTTCCGAATGTATATCAAAAGCAAAATCCAGCGCCGTAGCACCGCTTTGCAATACTTTCAGTTCTCCTTTTGGGGTAAAAACAAAAACTTCTTCATTGAAAAGATTGGTACTGAATTCATCCAGAAACTCAATTGCAGCCGTTTTATCACCCGAACCAGTTTCCAGCGTTTCCCTTACCTGACTGATCCATTGCTCAATATTTCCACGAACCTTGGTATCATTTCCTTTGTATTTCCAATGCGCTGCATATCCTTTTTCCGCAATCTCATCCATGCGAGAAGTACGGATCTGCACTTCCACCCATTGACCGCTTTTACTCATTACCGTGGAGTGAAGGGATTGATAACCATTCGCACGAGGTGTACTTAGGAAATCTTTCAGTCGGTCCGGGTTAGGTTTGTAATGATCCGTTACGATAGAATACGCCTGCCAGCAAAGTGCTTTTTCACGATCGCCTTCCTGTGGAGATTCCAAAACAATCCGGATCGCGAACAAATCATAAATTTCTTCGAAAGGTTTATTCTGCTTGCGCATTTTATTCCAGATCGAATAAATCGATTTTGGCCTTCCTTTGATGATATAATTTAAACCTGCTTTTTCAAGATCCTCCGCAATCGGCTCAGTGAATTTCGAAATAAAACGATCACGAGAACTTTTGGTTTCTCTTAGTTTTCGTGGAAATCGCGCGGTATTCCTGTGGTTCGGTATATTTCAGATATAATTCTTCCAGCTCCGATTTGATACTATAAAGTCCAAGTCTGTGTGCCAGCGGAGCATAAATAAAAATAGTTTCCGAAGCGATTTTCAACTGCTTGTCACGCGGCATACTGTCGAGCGTCCGCATGTTATGCAAACGATCGGCAAGTTTTACCAGAATTACACGAACATCATCCGAAAGTGTAAGCAGCATCTTCCGGAAATTCTCGGCCTGCTGCGAAGTTCCGTATTCAAACCTTCCTGAAATTTTTGTAAGTCCGTCAATAATCTTGGCGACTTTCTTTCCAAATAACCGGTCAATATCCTCAATACGCATATCCGTATCCTCAACCACATCATGTAATAATGCGGAAACGATGCCGGTCGTACCCAATCCAATCTCCTCAACTACAATTTGTGCTACTGCAAGCGGATGATAAATGTACGGTTCACCTGATCGGCGGCGCATGTCCTTATGCGCCTCGACAGATGTATAAAAGGCCTTCTTGATTAATTTTGCATCATTGTCCTTCAAAAACGGCTTGGCTGTTCGTAACAACCTGCGATATTTTTTAAGGATATCCTTACGCTCCTGCTCCAGATCTATGCTCAGGGTTTCAACGAGTTGCTCCAATGCTTAATAGTAATTAGTACGCTTCACCAAAATAACAAATTTTAGCGAGATTATTCAACAAAATAAATTTTTCAAAAATATTTTTCCAAAAGTTTGCATATCTAAAACAAACTTTGCTACCTTTGCACTCCCAACCAACGACAAGGGTTGAAGATTGGGACGAAAAAATAAGAGCGGGCGTGGCGGAACTGGTAGACGTGCTAGACTTAGGATCTAGTGCCGCAAGGCGTGGGGGTTCGATTCCCTCCGCCCGTACAACTAACAAGGGATTGACGGGGCGTCATGTTTCCTATCTGAATAAGAAGATGAACTGCTCCGAATTAACCCGTCAAATGCCCTCAGGACACTGTTTTGAGGGCATTTTTGTTTTGCGTTTTATCTAAAAAAAGCACATTTACTAATAGCAATAAGCATGGAAGTTTTATTAGAGAAGAATTCGCCAACATTGGCCTCTCTTAAAGTTACGCTAACCAAAGATGATTATCAGCCAAAGGTTGATAAGTCTATCAAGGATTATTCGAAACGTGTGAATTTAAAAGGCTTTCGTCCTGGCAAAGTACCATCCCATGTAATCCAGCGCATGTATGGAAAAAGCATATTGGTTGACGAAGTGAACAGTCTTTTGAGCAATGCAGTAAGCACTTATATCCGCGAAAATAAATTACAGGTTGTTGGGGATCCAATTCCTAACCGCGAAAAAGCAGAAGAAGCAAACTGGGACAAACCAGGTGATTTCGAATTTAGCTACGACCTTGGTGTTGCAACTGATTTCGAAGTTAATCTTTCTGAAATTCCGGCTGTAAAACGTTATACGATCCAAACTGACGAAAACGAGCTGACAAAAACAGTTGACAGTCTTCGTGAAAGATTCTCTGACAGCACTCACCCGGAAGTAAGTGAATTGGGTGATATGATTTTCGGAGAATTGAAACAGGAATCAACTGAATTTACAACCCGTACTGCTATTCCTACAAAACAGGTTGCAGAAGAAAATCAGGCTAAATTCATCGGCTTGAAAAAAGACGACGTTGTAACTTTTGATATTCAGAACACTTTTGCTGACCAGTCTGCGATTGCGCATGTTACCGGTAAGAAAAAAGAAGATATCGGCGAACTTTCAGGTGATTTCACTTTGATCGTTGAAGATATCACACGTTCTGCACCAGCTGAGGTTAATCAGGAATTTTTTGATAAAGTACTTGGACCTGGCGATTGCTGACAGCGAAGAAGTTTTCAATGAAAAAGTTACCGAAGTAATTAAAGGAAACTACGAGCGCGAAACAGAAGCTTTGCTTCGTCGTGATCTTGAAACTGCTTTAATTGATTCAATCCAAATCGATCTTCCGGGAGATTTCCTTAAAGATTGGCTGGAACGTACCAACGAAGGCAAATTTACACGTGAGCAAATCGAGGAACAATTTGAAGATTTCCAGAAATCATTGAAATTGAGCCTGATCAAAAATAAAATTGCTGATGCACAAGGTGTGAAGGTTGAATATCCTGAAATCCTTGAATTCACAAAACAAATGGTTCGCGGACAATTTGGAATGTACGGTGATGATGACAGCATGGGCGATACAATCGACCGCGTTGCACAAGGTTACCTTGCAGACAAAGAACGTGACAACTATTCTCAGATTTTCAATCAGGTTTTTGATAACAAAATCATCGATATCGTTCGCAGCCAGGTTGCTACGGATGAGCAAACTATTGATGTTGCTGAATTCGAAAAACTTGCAAAAGGTGAAGTTGCTTAGTTATTAAGTATTTCATTTTGATATAATAAACGAGGTCAACTTTTTAGAAAGTTGACCTCGTTTTGTTTTATGACTATAATTCGAGTTGGTAAAGCTGCCGTGGAAAGTTAGAGCTTAAAAGGAAAAGAACAATCGCTGCACCCGGCGCCCAGAAGATCCGGAACAAATGTGAAAGGTAATTTAGTCTCACTAACTTAGGGCAATTATTAAAACGATATTTTGATTTCTGAAATGACAAATTGATACACTTTTTGAGTCATTTTAGGCAGTCAAATCACGGCCGGCTCCGGTCTTAGGAAACGGACGTTATTGTGATTGGACAATAGCTGATATTCTGATTATATTATAATGCTTCTCGATTTAGCTGATCTTGATACTATCGACGATAATATGCCGTTTTGCATATAACTTTTGAAATAGTCCGCCCAACCATTAAATTTTACATCTTGAAATTAAGTTTCGATTTTCATCTGATCCATGACTCGGCCGTTTAATGCAAATGAATATTTTCGGATCATTAGCCTCTACGGATTCTGTCAATTGGCATCTTTGAGCCTATAAATACATCATCCCATTCTACGTTAGATCATCTAGCATATTTCTTTTGGTTGTATTTCTTGATAGAACACTTTGTATTCGTGTCAGCAGTATCCAAATCAGCAGGGTAGGTAAGCGTTACATCCGATTATTTGAAGCTACTAGATCTCCGAATGATCGAGTTTTGCTAATCCACATGTATTATCACAACTAACTTGATAGCAAACAGTTATAAATAGTAGCAAATAATAAGATACTTTGGGCAGTAGCTCGATAGTTTCATAATCTTTATGCCATAATTTATTCTTAGATACATAAGTTCAGCTCAATAACGTTGCATTCCTTCAGCGCCAAAAGAAAAATTCTGCTTCACTTGGTATAGCTTGCATTTCCGGAACGAAATTGGGAAAAGTGCACTCTCCTTGTACTATTCCAAGAACTTCGCCAAAACACCAATGCCCCTCTTGTTCCCTGTTTATAATCACTTAACATAAAATGGGTTATGAAACTTTTTGAGATGGATTCAATTTAATTTCTCCTGACTGGACTTTTTCTCGCCATTGCCGTTTGTCCTTTAATGCCTTCTTGATCGTTTCCGGCATCGGCTTATCAAATTTTATATGCTTTTCCATTTAAAATCCTGGTTAGCTTTTTTAAGACAAAAATTTATCTTTTACACAAACTGGTTATCAATTTAAGTATGAAATATAATTTATTCCTAAAAAGCATAAACGCCTAACTCAAAACCCAATCGGTTCCCGATGCTGCTGCACCTGTCTGCCAATTTCCAAAGTCACCAAAGACCCAAATCTTTTCTTCCACAGATCCAGTTCGTTTTGCAGTTTGGCATTAGCCGACAATAATCTTTCATTTTCCTGACGGAGCCATTCTGTTTCTGAAAGTGTTTTTGATTCAAAACCCAAAAGTTCAGGCAGAGAAACATCCAATAGTTTAGCAATATTTTCAAGGCGTGAAAAGGAAAGTTCTGTCCTTCCTCTTTCCATATCACCATAGGCCGTCGTGGAAAGTCCGAGCATGTCGGCCATATTTTCCTGCGACAAATCTTTTTGCAGACGCAGCTGCCGTATTTTTTCTGATGGGTTGTTCGTATTGTTCATAGTCTGATCGACAGAATAAATTTTAATACTGATTTTCTGAAAGACTAAATTTTACTCGTATTATTGGCTTTTGACAGATAACAATTGCAAGTTAAAAAGCATTCAATGAATCGCTTCTCGCAATTTTCGATAAATTATAACCGAAACAGACAAGGATTATTCATGGAAATAATCAATTTTGTGAAGGACAAAGAAACAAATCAGCTTTTTCATATTCGAAACTAAGCGGTGCAGCTTTTTGTTCTTTAAAAGATGTACTCTATCCATTACATATTATTTTTAAATTAAAGTTTATTCATGAATCACGGAAATGAATTTAGAAAATATGCCGTTCACCATCTTGGAATGAGTGGCCTTACAGTTGACGGTTATATGAACCACACTGTTGAAAACATGACCCGTTCGGTAATTGAAGAGCGTCCGATGAACTTTCGTGAAGTGGATGTATTTTCAAGATTAATGGCGGATCGTATCATCTTTATGGGAACTGGTGTTGATGATAATATAGCCAATATAATTGTTGCTCAGTTGTTGTTCCTGGAATCAGCTGATCCTAAAAAAGATATCCTTATGTATATCAACAGTCCTGGTGGATCTGTTTATGCAGGTTTGGGTATTTATGATACCATGCAATATGTTCGTCCGGACGTTGCAACGGTTTGTACAAGTCTTGCCGCTTCTATGGGTGCAGTATTACTTGCAGGTGGAGCAGCAGGAAAACGTTCTGCACTTCCTCATGCACGTGTGATGATTCACCAGCCATCAGGCGGAGCGCAGGGAACATCGGTTGATATCGAAATTACAACCCGTGAGATCGTAAAACTTCGTCATGAACTTTACGAAATCCTTGCAAACCACACAGGACAAACTGCTGAGCAAATCGGTATTGACTCTGATCGTGACAAATGGTTACGTGCTTACGAAGCAAAAGAATACGGACTTATCGACGAAGTTTTGACGCGCGATAAATAAGTTTTCAAAATATCTTTCTTAAAAAACCACCCGTTAAGTAATTTTCGGGTGGTTTTTCTTTTATGTTGCCAACTGGATTTTGTAACAAGTTTAAAAAGCCCGAACTTTACGGAATCATTATATTTCAATGCGTTAAAGTAAAGTCATTCACTGCGAATTTTTTCTGCTTTGTTAATTGTGGCACGATTTATTTCAAGTATTATTAACCCGTATTGTTAAAAGCATTTAACAGTAATTCAGTCTTTTGAAACAATGCGTCTGATCCTTTTGTTATAAACCCATATTCTATCATAGTGATTCTCACATTACCGAAATATTGGTATGTGCTTAACAAATAGTAATTCAATAACTGTATTCATTCTCCGATGGCACAAGTAAGTTGTTCGTTTTGCGGACGCAAAAAAAATGAAGTAGAACTTTTACTCTCAGGTATTGATGCCCACATTTGCAATCACTGTATTGCACAGGGATATCAGGTTATTACCGAAGAGCTAAATTCCAAAGACGATAAAAAAGATAAGAAAACGAAGTTGCCAAAACTTAAATCGATTCCTCCAACAGAGATCAAACGTTTTCTTGAACAATATGTGATAGGTCAGGATGATGCCAAGCGTTCACTTGCTGTGGCAGTTTACAACCATTACAAACGTCTTAACCAGGCAGTTACCGACGACGATGTTGTGATTGAAAAATCGAACATTATCATGGTAGGTGAAACCGGAACTGGTAAAACATATCTTGCAAAATCAATCGCACGAATTCTTCAGGTACCTTTTTGTATTGCAGATGCAACCGTTGTAACGGAAGCCGGTTATGTTGGAGAAGATGTTGAAACAATTTTGACACGTCTTTTGCAGGCAGCAGATTACAATGTTGAAGCAGCGGAAAGAGGAATTGTTTACATTGACGAAATGGATAAAATTGCCCGTAAGTCGGATAATCCATCTATCACTCGTGATGTAAGCGGTGAAGGTGTTCAGCAGGCGCTTTTGAAATTATTGGAAGGTTCATCTGTTAACGTTCCACCGCAAGGAGGCCGTAAACATCCGGACCAGAAAATGATCACGATCAATACGGAAAATATTCTTTTCATTTGCGGAGGTGCATTTGATGGTATTGAGCGTCATATCGCCAAACGTATCAATACACGTCCAATCGGATTTTCTGGTGATAACCGTATCATCGAAATCTTTGACAAAGGAAATTTAATGCGTTACGTAACGGCTCAGGATTTGAAATCTTTTGGTTTGATTCCTGAATTGATCGGTCGTCTTCCGGTACTTACGCATTTGGATCCGCTTGATCGTGAAACGTTGCGCCGTATTTTGACTGAACCAAAAAATGCTTTGGTAAAACAGTACAGCAAACTTTTCGCAATGGAAGGAATTACACTTCATTTTACAGAAGAAGTTCTTGATTTTATTGTAGATCAGGCGATGCTTTGTAAACTGGGTGCACGTGGACTTCGCGCGATTTGTGAATCCATTATGACCGATGCCATGTTTGATTTACCATCACAAAAAGATGTGAAGGAATTCACCATGACACTGGATTATGCTCAGGAAAAATTCAGCAAATCATCTATGTCTTTGCTTCGTTCAGTAGCTTAGACTTACGATTTATAGTTAAAATAAAAGCACCTTGTTGTTTCTGTTTTCAGAGCGACAAGGTGCTTTTATTTTAAATTCTATGGTAATAGTTCTATTTTGCATAAAAAATGGAACGTATGGAAAACTGGCTGACAAATAAAGCAATCGTAATTATCGGAGGCACAACGGGTTTGGGATTTTCTGCTGCCAAGGCTTTTGTAAAGCATGGTGCAAATGTGGTTGTGGTTGGGAGAAATCCGGAAAATTGCCTGATAGCGGAATTACAATTAGGAAGTCAGGCCCGCGCCAAACAGGGCGACGCCACACAACCCAGTACTTCCTTGGAAGCAATACAATTGTGTATTCGCGAATTTGGAAGTTTTGACGGACTTTATCACGTTGCCGGTGGCAGCGGGAAAAAATATGGTGATGGTCCTTTGCATCAACTTACATTAAGTGCCTGGAACAATACGCTGGATCTAAATCTGACTTCGCTTATGTTATCGAATCAGGCGGCTGTTCAGACATTTCTAGGTATGGGAAAAAGCGGGGCTATTTTAAATATGAGTTCAGCGCTTGACTTCACTCCTTTTCCCGGGCATTTTTCCGCACATGCTTATGCAACTGCAAAATCTGCGGTGATCGGTTTTTCAAGATCGATCGCTGCTACTTATGCGCCAAATAATATCAGGATCAATGTTATTGCGCCGTCCATTATTGAAAATCCGGAGAACAAAGATTTACAAATTGAAGAATTCATCAGTGCAAAACAAACACTGAACGGAGGACGTTTTGGCTTGCCGGCAGATCTGGATGGAGCGGCTGTTTATTTTATGTCGGAATATTCAAAATTCACCACCGGCCAGACATTGACTGTTGATGGTGGCTGGAATTTGACGGAAGGCTAATTGTTAAAAATGTCTTCCTGACAATTTGTGAAAAGAAAATGGGGGAACTGACGGTTACTTTTCTATTTATATTATCGTAATTTGGTTCATATAAATACATTATTAACAACTGGTTTCTATTTAATATAAATTTACTACCAAAAATATGGCTACCGGACCGATTGTAACACTAACCATTAACCCGGCTCTGGACAAAAGTGCGAACGTAGATCGCATTGTCCCGGAAAATAAGCTGCGTTGTGATACGCCTAATTTTGAAGCTGGCGGAGGTGGAATTAATGTAGCAAAAGCCATTCATCGACTGGGTGGAAATCCAATAGCGATTTTTACGATTGGCGGTCCAACCGGACAGCGTTTGCATAAACTGGTAAAAAGTGAAGGCGTAGAAACGCTGGTTATTGAAACAAAACAATGGACACGTGAAAATTTCCACGTTCTGGAAACCAGTACAGGTTTTCAATATCGTTTTGGTGTTCCGGGTTCAGAATTGATGCCAACCGAAGTCCGGTCAATTCTGGAAACCATTGAAGAATTTGATCCGAAACCTTCTTATATCATAGCCAGCGGAAGTTTACCGCCTGGCGCTCCTGACGATTTTTACGGACAAATTGCAAAAATTGCGCACAAACAAGGCGCCAGATTTATTGCAGATGCTTCGGGAGATGCACTAAAATCCGCGACGGAAGCAGGTGTTTATCTATTGAAACCGAATATTACTGAGTTAAGTCAGCTTGTTGGTGTTGACAAACTGGAAATGGATGATGTCGATGATGCGGCTCGTGCGTTAATTATCCGTAATCAATGTGAAGTCGTGGTAGTTTCCATGGGCGCCATGGGTGCGATGCTTGTTACCGAAGATCAGGTTGAACATATTCCCGCGCCGCCCGTTAAGAAAAAAAGTGCAGTTGGTGCCGGAGATAGTATGGTAGCCGGAATTGTGTGGACACTTTCACAAGGAAAATCCTTACGTGAAGCAGTTCGTATGGGTGTTGCCTGCGGATCTGCTGCTACGATGAATTCTGGTAGTGAATTATTTAAAATGCAGGATGTAAATAAATTGATGGACTGGCTGAACCGTTATGGAAAACGCTATTCCGGAAATTCATAACCAGTTTTATGCCCACCAATCGGATGTAAAAAAAATCCCGATGGGATGGTATTGTTATAGAAGTAGCAGAATTCTCCATAAATCAAACCCTGAAAGGGTGACATAGAAATTTCATAAAAAAGACTTTGATAGCCATAAACTTTCAAGGTCTTTTTTATGAAAAATAGATAGAAAATAAACTTCCCCGTCTTTTCTTGAAAAACCTTTTTCATGAACGACAAACATTCCCGCCGCCAATTCGCCAAAGTTGCAGCCGTAACCGCAGCAGCACTTACTTTCAAACCATTTTATATTCTTCATGCCAAACCAAAAGCGGATGGAGAAATAATCGGTCATGGAACACACCGCTATCGAGTTCATCAGGGCTGGGGAAATCTGGATGCTTCCAAATTTCCTATCAATAACTGCCATGAAATGGTTGAGGACAGTAAGGGGCGTTTGATCATGGTTGGGGACGAGGTTAAAAACAATATCTTGATTTACGACCGTTCCGGTAAATTACTGGATAGCTGGGGCCATGATTTTCCTGGCGGACATGGACTTACACTTTGGAATGCAAACGGAGAAGAATTCCTCTTTGTATGCGATCCCAATATTGGAAAAGTTTTCAAAACAGATTTGAAAGGAAAAATCCTTTTGACCATTGAGCATCCATCAAAAGTCGGAGCATATAAAGAAGCTGATCCATTTAAACCAACAGAAACCGCGATAGGACCGGATGGCACAATCTATATCGCGGACGGATATGGTTCAAACTGGATTTTACGATATACGCCGAAAGGAGAATTCATTGATAAATTTGGCGGTCCGGGTGATGGAGACAGTCAGTTTTCCACCGCTCATGGTATTGCTATTGACAGTCGGGATAAGGCAAACCCTACCCTGCTGATTACTTCCCGCGCACATAATGCATTCAAGAGATTTACGTTGGATGGGAAATATCTGTCGACTATTTTCTTGCCGGGCGCATTTGTTTGCCGTCCTGTTTTTGACGGAGATACTTTGTATTCCGGTGTTTGCTGGTCGCGTCTTCGTTATTTAAATCAAACACCAGATTCAGGTTTTGTAACAATTCTGGATAAAAACAATAAAGTGATTTCCAATCCGGGCGGTACGAAACCTGAATATTTAAATGGAAAATTACAGCTCATGGTACAGGACAAACCGATTTTCATGCACTGCCATGATGTTTGTATTGACCAGGACAAAAACATTTATGTTTGTCAGTGGAATGCTAAGAAAACGTATCCGGTGAAATTGGAACGGGTTTGATCCATTCCGAAATAGCCATTAAATCCAAAGCTATATCTAATCTTGCAAATATTACAACCCTGTCTCAGTTGATTTTCAAGGTCTGAGACAGGATTGTAAAATTATATATCAATCTTCTCTTTTTCCAAATATCCTGCTTAGATTCAGGTGATAAGTCAAGCTTATTCTCGGTCTGTTAGCAAAAGGAATATCGGATAACTTTGTGTTTAAAATCAGGAAATGAGCCAGTTCTAAATCAAGTTGTCTGCGATAACTTACTCCAATATGAGGACTAAAACTTGCAGTTCTCCAGGCACTTGCCGGAGAACCATAGTCGATTCCGACGAATGGTCTCACATCCCTGGTTCCAATATATGATCCAAAACCAAAATCGATTGTTTTCAGCGTTACCTTTTCCATTGGAATTTTTTAATGTCTCATCCCCTCCTATATTCGGCATGAAATTTACGTTAAGTCTGAGATAACGATTGTTAAATTTCCTGGGTAAATTGACTCTTAAACCAATGACAAATCCTGGTTTATTTTTTAAATCAATTCCCTCTTGTTTCCATCCGTCCACAACCCCTCCCAGTGTAATATCAAATTCAAAGCCTGATTTCGATTCTTTTGGCTTGGTCAAATAAATCTTGCTTCCCAAAGATTCATTATAGCTTTCAACGTACTTACGCAGACCTTTTCCATCGTATGAAGGTATCTGCATTTTAAAATCCTGAGAAGCATTTAAAATTTGTGGCAGTTGACTTTTGTATTCATCATTGACAATCAAATATTTCTGATTATTTAACGATTGATAAAATGAATAATTCATTAACTCTATCAACTAAAATTCTTTTCAATAAAATAATGTTTTTCGCCGGCAGAATTGTTGTATTCATAAAGGGAAGCATACGGACCTGTTGTTATTTCTCTCAAAAAGAAAGTGGCTGAATCTTTTGCAACAAAGGACGGAGCAAGATTATATGTCTAATTTAAATCAATATGCAGCATAGCTATTGTCGCGCTTCGATACCGCTCATCTACTTTTGGAATCGAAAAGGCTCTGATTTCCTGAGCCGGAATGGATTTTGTTATTCCTTCCTTATCAAGAAAGTCGATAGAAACAGGACTTTTGTCCCAGGCGTCATATTTAATCTGGCCATATATCGTATCGCCCTTGACCGATACAATGTGACCATCTAAAAATTTGTTTTGACCAAAACCGGTTGTCGGGAAACTACAAAGAAAACCTAAAACAAACAGAGAGGAAGCAACTTTTGTAAAGCTAAATTTCATGAAACGTTAAATAGAGAGAGTTTAAATCAAAGTCTCTTAAAGTAACATAAGTTACTGTACACTTCAAACTATTCATGGTCAAGAAAATGCTGCAATATTTGATTCAGCCCTGTTTTCGAATCAGTCTTATCGCCAACCCATTGATCGACATTGTAACAATGGCCAAAATCCCGTATGCCAATCCAACATGCATAATCGGCACCAGCCACCACACACCAATCAGGAAAATGACAAAACCATAACTCGCCGAAAGAAGTCCGTAAAGAATTCTGGCCGTTGCCTGTGAACCCTGCTGTATATGCGTAAAGACGGCTAAGGTAGAAGTCATGATAGGAAAAGGTGTCAAAATCCCGCTCCATGTAGGACCCAGCTTCTCTGCAAGCTGGGTTAATAAAACCACAAATAACGTAGCGACAAACATTCTTAATGGAATGTCATAAACCGGATGTTTTTTATATTCCGGTTTTTCTTTTGGTTTTGGAAAAATATACAAAACACCTGTCAATACGATCAAATTTAATGCTACGGCAAAAGGAAGTGATGGCGTGCGTCCCAATGAAGCGAGCGCAACAATAAAGAAAGCTAAATAACTGAGCAGTAAAGCCGGCAGCCAATGCATTCTCGGTGCCGCTATTGAATAAATCAAAGCAAAAAAAGTTGTCCCGATTGAACCCATCAAAGCAGATGGTACCGTAGAAGCTGCAAAATCTGCGCCATTTTCAATAGCTATAAAAATTGAAATCGGACCCGCAATCCAGGGAAATCCTCCCAGCCAACCACCAAATCCTTCCCCCCATTTTCTAACAGAAAGCGTTACGCCAGCGATCAGCGGAGGCATCAGGAGTATTTTAATCAGTAAAAGATTATGCACTTTTTTCAGGATTTACGGTAGTCGGCGCTGCTTTTCAACAAACATTCAGTCTTCAAATTTACAAGGTTAAAACAAAAGCTAAGAAGAAAATTAAAAATAATATTGCAACCTAGTTGCATAAATTATACTTTTGCAACGTTGTAGCAAAAAGGAAATTTCTTACAATTGCTATTTCACTCCTAATCTTGAACATAACCCGGAGAATATTGTATTAAGAAAATTTTCATCTTGAAAATCAGCTCTTCTCACAAACCTCTTCCTTGATACCTGATGAAAAAATATTTTCTCTTATGTCTGATCTTAATCACTTCATCCATTAGCCATGGACAAAACCCTTCGTGCACCTGTTTTATCAAAGGAATTGTTCGTGATCAGCACAGCAATCAGCCCATTGTGGGAGCAACGGTTTTACTAACCGGAACAACAAACGGAGTTTTTACAGATGATAAGGGACGGTATGAAATCAGGAATTTATGTCCTGGTTCCTATCAGCTTGAAGCCCGAATTGTAGGGTACAGTGTTTACAAACAAACAATTGATCTAACCGCAGGACATGAACAAAATTTCACACTTCTTGAACAGGAAGTTCATTTAAAGGATGTAGAAATTACAGCGCAAAGAACAGACGCACCATCATCTCAGCCGTTGACTACGATTTCTGGAAATGATCTGGAACAAACCAGAGGGCAAACCTTAGGTGAAAGTTTAAAAGGTATAACCGGTGTTACATCCATGCAAACCGGGTCTTCGATTTCGAAACCCGTTATTCATGGTTTGCATAGTAACCGGGTATTAATCATGAATAATGGCGTGCGGCAGGAAGGCCAGCAATGGGGTTCTGAGCACGCGCCGGAAATTGATCCGTTCGTTGCAACACGTCTTTCCGTGATCAAAGGTGCAGCCGGAGTTCGATACGGTTCTGATGCTATTGGCGGTGTGATTTTGGTTGAAACCGAAGAACTACCATTTAATAAACCGTTAAGTGGTGAAGTAAATCTTGTTGGTTTTACAAATGGCCGGCAAGGCGTTGCTTCCTCTACGGTACAAGGAGGAATAAAAGGATTGTCCGGTTTTGGCTGGCGTGCACAAGGAACTATTAAGCGCGGAGGAAATCTTCGAACACCAAATTATTTTCTTGACAACACAGGAATCAGTGAAAAGAATTTTTCGCTTGGTGCCGGTTACCGTCACAAAGGTTTTGGAATTGATCTTTTTTACAGCCGTTTTGATACCAGAATCGGAATCTTTTCAGGCTCACATATCGGCAGTGTAACAGACTTACTCAATGTTATAAACAATGGTGAACCTTTCGTAAAATCAGGTTTTAGCTATAAGATCGGAAGACCTGATCAAAATGTAACGCATGATCTGCTTAAAGCAGAAGCGCATTACAATTTTCAGGATGGGAACCGTTTGCAATGGACAATCGCGCAACAAGTAAATAACCGGAATGAGTACGATTTACACGTTCCAAGAAATGATTCAATAGCTGCCCTAAATCATCCAGAGCTGACTTTTAAACTCAATACGCTGACAAACGATGTGATCTGGGATCATAAACCGATTGCAGGAAAAATCGCCGGGCAAATTGGTGTAAGCACATTATATCAATACAATCTGATGACGGGAAGACCGCTCATTCCAAATTTCAATCAGTTTAATATCGGCGTTTTCTGGATTGAAAGGTATGTAAAAAATGACTGGGAATTTGAAGTCGGAGTACGTTATGATTATCGTAAGCTGAGTACTCACAGGATCGTGAGCCGGCAGAAAATTTCGAATTATTTTGATTTTCATAATGGCTCTGGAACGGTTGGGGCAACCAGAAATTTGACAGAACATTTGTCCGCACGTATCAATGCCGGAAGTACCTGGCGCGCACCTAATGTCAGTGAATTGTTCAGTGACGGCGTACATCACGGAGCCGCGGCTTTCGAAAAAGGTGATTCCACTTTACATCCTGAAAAAGCTTTTAATTCCATTGCCAGCATAAAATATGCAAGCGAAAAACTGACGATTGAAATTGGCGGTTATTTCAATTATATCAAAGATTTCATTTACCTGAAACCTCAGCCTGAACCGATTTTAACGGTCAGAGGTGCATTTCCTTATTTTAAATACACGCAAACAGATGCCTCTTTTAAAGGAATTGACGTTTCTGCTGCCTGGCAGTTTGTCAAAAACTTTACTGCAACGAGCAAGCTAAGTTACCTCAAAGCCTACGATACACGGAATGATAATTATCTGGTGATGATTCCTGCAAACCGGTTGGATAACCAGTTGAAATATGAAATACCTGCCTTGGTAAATCTTCATAATGTCTTTCTTTCTGTGGGAAATTTATGGGTTGCCCGCCAGAAGCGCGTGCCGCCAAATAGTGATTTCATGCCTCCGCCAGCGGCTTATTCACTTTGGAATATTCAGGCTGGCGGCACGATTCACTTATCCAATAAACAACAGCTGGAAATCGGACTTTCTGTTCAAAACTTATTCAACACGGTGTATCGGGATTACATGAACCGCTTCCGGTATTATGCTGATGACATTGGCCGAAATGCTTCACTTCGTCTCAAATGGAAATTCGGAGCCTGAAAATCTTATCCTTTTTTATTTAACAAAACAATAGATGAACATGAACCGTAAATTAACCTGGATGTTACTTTTTGGCATTGCCGCATTATTCACCCAATGCAAAGATTCCGGCGATGAGGTGGAAGCTGATGATGAAAATGAATTAATCACTTCCGTTACTTTGACATTTACCGAAGTTGGAACCGGAACGGTAACCACTTTTGCTTACAAAGATCCTGACGGAGATGGCGGAAATGCACCAACGAAATTTGATACCATTTCTTTGAAAGCCAACACAAGTTATACTTTGACACCTGCATTCCTGGATGAAAGTAAAACGCCGATTGACGATATCACAGCAGAAATCAAGGAAAAAGCATATGAGCATTTATTGGTTTACACGCCAAATCCAACGACGCTGTTAACTTATACTTATGGTGATAAGGATACAAATGGTTATCCAATTGGTTTAACAGGAACTGCAAAAGCAGGAGCCGCAGGCACCGGAATTTTAAAAGTACAGCTTCGCCATCAGCCAAATGCTAAAAACGGAACCATCACGCCAGGCAGCGATGATGTAAACCTTGATTTTAATCTGAAAGTTAAATAGGTGGAAGTAATGAGAAAGGGAGACTGGTGTTTTACCGGTCTCCCTTTTTATATTTATTCAGCTACACATTCAGGACAGGTTCCCTGAATCAGCAAATTAAAACTTGCGGGCTGATATCCCTGTGGCAGAGCAACATTCGGGATATGTAAATTTTCAAGACAATTCGTTTTACCACACGTACTGCATTTAAAATGTATGTGGTCGTGCTGATGTTTTTCTTCTGAACATTGATGCGAACAAAGTGCATAACGCAATCCCTCGTCATCCAGAACTTTATGGATTATCCCTTTTTCCAGAAAAGTTTTTAAAGTACGATAGATCGTTACACGGTCGTAGCTCTCTCCTAACGCTCCTTCCAGATCACCATGTGAAAGCGCATTTTTCTTATTTATAAAAGCTGAAAGAACATCTTCACGACAGGTTGTTGTACGTAAATGATGACCTTTTAGTGTTTCTCTTAACTGCTCCATTGTCTACCAATTTAATTTCTTTGCTGGTATCGGCTACCTTAAAAACCTTTCCTGCCAAAGTTAAGTTCGAAGTTCACGAAAATCGTCATAAAGACAAATTCTTTTCCTTTCTCAATCTCAAAATATAAACAAAATATTTTGCAACAATGTTGCATTTAAATAAGTGAAGTTTTACTTTTGTAGCCTTATCGTTCAAAATCAGTAATGACTCACACGCATAACAAGGCAGATTATATTGGAATACTCGGATCCATTTTATGTATTATACACTGCATAGCCATGCCGGCACTAGCGATGGGAACTGCATTTACGCATAACCATCACATGCATTTCGGATTTATTTCGCTTGATTATCTTTTTATTTTGATCAACGGAATTGCCGTATATTTTGCAACAAAAGATCATAAATCGATTTTGCTGAAAATATTACTTTGGGGCGCATTAATGATCTTTGCAGTCTCTCTGATTTTTGAAAACCGCCATTATATATTTCACTGGCTTGGGTATATCGGATCAATATTGTTAATCACAGGACATTTTATCAATCTGTATATCTGTCAGATTGCACCAAGAATCAAACTTAAAATTTCCTGAAATTATTTATCGTACCGAACTTCAAAACGGCCAAATCCGGACGGTTTGCACGATGTCTTTCCAATTCATAATCAAAAACAGCTTTTCCTAAATCGCGCATAAAAGGCAGGCCGATTTCATCATAATCATATTTATTGTCATTGAAAATCTGATCTTCGTTACAATAAATTACAGCAGTCAGCATAAATTCAATTCCTTTTTCAAAATCTGCGATGTAGGCATTGTCAAGCAAATATCCGTAAGCATCACCGCATTTATTGAACAAACGGATATGGCGCGGAAGCCGGGTTTTTGTTCCTCCAAAAAGTAAAAACTTGACATAACCATCATAATAATCATCAGTATAATTTGCAGGAAATTCCGTCTCCACGGGGAATTGCGACATATACTGATAGACAAAACGATAATCTTCTTTTGTCAGATTAAAACGTTCCTTGGCCGGAACACTTTCCGGAAAGAAAAGCGCTTTTAAAAGTTTATGCTGGTCTTCCAGGGCGAAAAAGTTTTTTTCGGTGAAGTCAAACGGTTCATTCACTAAAACTCCATTTTTTAAATACCCCTTCCCTCTTTTGATAGGCTCAGGAGAAATAAATTTTTGATCCGAATATTTCCCGGGCTGCTCGTAAACCAGTTTCCCATCTTTTTCAAATCGAATCGGATTGGTATATCGATTATTTTCAGTACCAATCGGAGATTCCAGTCTATGTGATATTCTTACATCCTTATATCCTTTTGCATGCATGGAATCGTTAAAATCCTTTTGTCCGATAAATTCATACAATCTGTTGAAAGCATCATTATCACTTGCCAGCAGTATTTTTTTTGCATAATGTGCTACTGACGGCAATTTATCCTCAGCTGTTGTATCCACTTTTACAGCTGTTTGCTTCCGGTCTGATCCGCCCCGGTAAACATGGGTGTATATTTATCAATTCCGAGTTTATTTACTTTTTCCAAAGCCAATAAAACGGCTGGAAGTTTTACAGTACTGGCAGGATAGAAATACTGAGCTTTGTTAACATGATAGCCGTAGGTCGTAAACTTTGGCTCATTTTTATTATTCCGGTCAATTTTTGTGTACAAAATCTGCACTTCGTATTTGTCGGGATTGTCCAAAACATTCAGCGAGTCCGGCTGAATGTTTTTTTAATAACTTCTCTAAAAACTGTCCGTTATGAATCTGCGCCATAGATGGCAGGGCGATCATGCTAATAAAAAAGCAGGTTAATATTTTGGAAAAAGATAACCGAAGAATATCTGAACAAATCATAGTGTAACAACAGGCACGTGGTTAACGAAGATACTATATTTTACTTTTTAAAGAGCCAACGGAATTATATTTAACTACTTCCTGCCTTTACTAATCGAATATAAACAATGGCGACTAATGGAAGAAAATAAATTACGCAGCCGCGGCTGGTTTGGAAAAGAGGGAAAAGACGGATTTATATACAGAGCATGGATGAAAAACCAGGGTTATCCGGCTGACGAATTTGAAGGACGCCCGGTAATTGGTATCTGTAATACGTTTTCTGAATTGACGCCCTGCAACGGACATTTCCGTGAACTGGCTGAATCTGTGAAAAGAGGTGTTTGGGAAGCGGGTGGATTTCCGCTTGAATTTCCGGTGATGTCGTTGGGCGAAACGCTGATAAAACCTACCGCCATGTTGTACAGAAATCTGGCCAGTATGGATGTTGAAGAATCAATCCGTGCGAATCCGATTGATGGTGTGGTATTGCTTTGTGGTTGTGACAAAACAACTCCGTCTTTGGTGATGGGTGCTGCCAGCGTGGATATTCCAACAATCGTAGTTTCCGGCGGGCCGATGCTAACGGGTCGTTATCGTGGAAAAACCATTGGAACCAGCGATGTTTGGCGTTTCAGTGAAATGTACCGGAAAGGCGAAATATCTCAGGAAGAACTGACAACAGCGGAAGCTTGTATGTGCCGTAGCCAGGGACATTGCGCGGTAATGGGAACTGCTTCAACCATGGCTTGTATGGTTGAATCTCTGGGTTTAACCTTACCTGAAAATGCTGCAATCCCGGCGGCGGATTCAAGAAGAAAAGTAATCGCGCATTTATCCGGTCGCCGGATTGTGCAGATGGTAAAAGATGATCTTGCGTCTTTCTCAAATATTGACCAAAGATGCTTTTGAAAACGCCATCATGCTGAATGCGGCGATTGGCGGTTCTACCAATTTCGTAATTCACTTATTAGCGATTGCAGGTCGGATTGGCGTGGATCTTTCGCTGGATGATTTTAATGCACTTTGCGAAAAAATTCCTCTTTTGCTTAATCTTCAACCTTCTGGTGGTTATTTTATGGAAGATTTCTATTACGCTGGCGGCTTGCCTGTTGTGATTAAAGAAATGCTTTCGCTTTTACATCAAGATGCAATTACGGCCAATGGAAAAACCGTTGCAGAAAACTGTGCTTCAGCAGAATGTTTTGATAGCGAAGTAATTGGAACGTTGGAAGAACCGGTGAAAGATCTTACCGGTTTGGCAGTTGTTCGTGGAAATCTGAGTATTAATGGAGCAGTTATAAAACCGTCCGCTTCGTTGAAACCGGAACTGATGCAACATCGTGGAAAAGCAATTGTTTTCGAAGATATCGATGATTACAAAGCGAGACTGGATGATCCGAATCTTGATGTGGATGAAAACAGTGTACTTGTTTTGAAAAACGTTGGTCCGAAAGGTTATCCCGGGATGCCGGAAGTTGGAAATATGTCTTTACCAAAAAAATTGCTGGCAAAAGGGGTTATTGACATGGTTCGTATCAGCGATGGTCGAATGAGCGGGACTGGTTTTGGGACTGTTGTTTTTCACGTGTCTCCGGAAGCTGCGGTTGGCGGCGTATTGGCTTTGGTTCAGGATGGCGATTATATTGAACTGGATGTAGAGAACAGAAGATTGAATCTCGAAGTATCTGATGAAGAACTGGAAAGACGCCGCGCTTTATGGAAACCGTTGGATATGGGTTACAATCGTGGTTATGTAAATCTTCATATCAACCATGTTATGCAGGCGCATGTTGGTGCGGATCTGGATTTTTTGAGAGGTGGATCGGGGGATAAGGTGACGAGGGATTCGCATTGAGGTTTATTGCATTTATTCACGTAGTATGTCTGAAATTTGAAACTTTTCAATACCCGTCCGACGGTAGAAAAAACCGTCGGACGGGTGGCACGTAGCCAGATTTTAGAGTGAGCAACCGGTCGGACGGCTTTTTTCGCCGTCCGACGGGTAATAAAAAGTGTGAGCGATTAATTACCAACAACTAATGGTGACAACTCACAAAATACATGACAAACTAAAAAGCATTTCCCAATTCACCACACACTAACACTTCATGGACTTCAAATCAAACACACTCTATCATGTATACAACAGAGGCAACAACAAGCAAAAAATATTTTTCAACTTCGGCAATTATCTTTATTTCATCAAGAAAATAGAAAAACATCTTTTGCCGCATTGCGACTTGTTAGCCTATTGTCTCATGCCCAATCATTTCCATTTTTTAATTGAGCCAAAAGAAAAAACAGAAGAAAAAGAGCTTAACAAAGCATTTCAAATTATGCTGAGCTCATATTCCCAAGCAATTAATAAACAAGAAAACAGAACTGGTTCGTTATTTCAACAGCATACAAAAGCGAAGTTGTTGGAAACTGAAAATCCTTTGTATGCTGAAATATGTTTTCATTACATCCATCAAAATCCCGTTAAAGGCGGGTTTGGTCAAGGAAATTGAAAGGTGGGAATTTAGTTCTGTGCAGGAATATGCTTTGTTGAGAAATGAGAAGTTATGTAATCAAGAGAAAGCTCAGTTGTTACTGAATATTCCGGAGGATGGTAATGAATTTTTGGAGCTTTCGAGACAGGTGCTTTCTGATGAAATGATTGAGAGGATATTTTGATGATGTTTATATTTTCATGCCTGTGAAATAGTTTTCAATACCCGTCCGACGGGTATTAAAAAGTTATAGTGATTAAGAATTATGGACTCTGTGGTAGAGTAAAATACCATCTGAACCTGAAATAGTTTTCAATACCGGTCCGACGGTAGAAAAAACCGTCGGACCGGTGGCACGTAGCCAGATTTTGGAGTGAGCGACCCGTCGGACGGCTTTTTCTGCCGTCCGACGGGTATTAAAAAGTCTGAATGATTAACCAAAACCAAATCACAGACCAGAATAAAACCAAACCCACTAAAATTATGAATACCGACTATTTAATAACCAGGTTGCCATTGTAACTGGCGCGGGACAAGGAATTGGATTTGAGATTGCGAAACAATTGGCACTTAAAGGAGCCGGTGTAATATTGAATGATTTTGATGAAGATCTGGCCACGCAGGCTGCAAATACAATCCGCGGACTTGGTGGAGAATGTATTGCTTTTGCAGGCGATGCTTCGCAATCTGATATCATTGACGGCATGGTTGCAGAAGCTGTCAGCTGTTTTGGCAAATTAACTATTGCCGTTGCAAATGCCGGAATTACTCTTTTCGGTGACTTTTTTGATTATCCAAAAGAAAATCTTCAAAAGGTTTTGGAAGTCAATTTGATGGGATCATTTTTGCTAACGCAGGCAGCGGCCAGGCAAATCAGATCGCAAAAATCAGGTGGAAGAATTTTATTAATGTCATCCGTTGTTGGCCATCAATCACACAAATTTCTCGGTGCTTATGCCATGACAAAAGCCGGACTGGAAATGCTGGCAAAAAATCTGGTTCTGGAATTATCTCCTTTTGGAATTACGATCAACGCAGTCGCTCCGGGTGCAACTTTGACAGAACGAACCTTGGCAACGGATCCTACTTATCCAAAAATGTGGTCGGGAATTACACCAATGGGACGGCCTGCAATTTGTGAAGATATTGCCAACGCAGCTTTATTTCTGCTTTCTCCCTCCTCAGGACATATCACAGGACAAAGTCTGATTGTGGATGGTGGCTGGACTTCTGTTAGTCCTTTACCTGATTTAAGTAATCTGGATGCTTAAAATGAATTAATCCTCTAACCCTTCCGCAAACAACTGAGCTTCCAGATCGTCAATATTTCCTTCCTGGGAAATAAAAAGCTCTCTTGGTTTTGAAGAAGCAGCCGGCTTAACAGTCATGAAAGTGCGGTACTGTTCGTCTGTGATAATTCGTAACTGCATTGCTCTTTTTAAAACCATTGGAAATGGTACCTTGAAAAAATTGGCAATGTCGGAAGCAAGGAAAGACGGAATCTTTGAAATGTCATCACGGAAAAAACTTTCCACGTCTTTATAAGGTAGCAAAGCATCAAAGATAAGTTGCTCCGAACGATTAGCAAGTGAAGCAGGAGTTGAGTACGAACTATGCAAACCTAGCGAAACGGTAAGCAAATGAATATGATAATTCCGTTCATTTATTTCCGAAGCGGCGTTTACGAAAACCCAGCCTTTTTGATGATACATACAGGCAAAACCTTTGAACGTTGTATCAAGATTATGTAGCTGAGCGATTTTGATTCCTTCGGGATAAGGCAATTTATGACCTATCTGATGAACGATATCCTGTGCATAAGATACATCTGCAACTTCTCCGGCAGGTTCAATAACCCAGTCACCATTAACCAATCCATCAAAAAGCTGATTAGCAAATTTCTGGCTTTCCACCTGTCCTAAATGTAGAATAATTCTATTTCCACGAACTGAGAAATCAAGCGGGAGCTGATTTTTGATTTGCTTTCTGGCCATTTTTTATGAAGAAGTGTTAATATTTATATCAAAGATACATTCTTCCTGTATTCGCTACAAGATTAAAGTTGACTTTATCTCCACTGCAATGTATTCAGAAGATGAACCATATCTTTTTGAATAAAATTAACAACCGGTGCCAAAGAATCATTTTTTGTAGCGGTAGAAAAGTAAATTGCGCCACGTAAAAAGTGCTTGGTACTGTCCGTCGTGTAGAATTGATATGGACTTGGAACGTCACCTTCAATTTTGAAAATCATTGCAGTCAGGTCATTTATTGTAACCAGTTTTTGTGCCTGAATCGACGACGCCCGAACCTGATGTTTTCCTGTTAGTTTGAAAGAATCATTGATATAATCCTGCAAACGTTTCGGATCATTATTTATGTCTTTATAAGTCAGCTGGATATTGGCCTTAAACTGCGGATAATAAATAAAAATCCAATCCTTTTGCGCCGTAGCAAAAGTATCCGGCACAACCCTTGCTGATTTGGAATATTCAAAAGTATAAGGATGCTTTTCTGTTAATTTCTGATATAGTCTGCGGCTGGCAAATCAATACGATTAAAACCTTTCGGCCTCGGAACATAGGCCTGCTGATCATTTCCACATGAAAATAGAAATGACGAAAATAAAACAAGAAGTATAAAAAGAGGAAAACGGTTTTGCATTGATTTTTTGATTTCTTCCGGGAGAAATTTAGCACGCAAAGCTAACGAAAAGAGCTAAACAATATTTTGGATTACTGATTTAAGGTATTATTCCAAAACAAAAAAATAAGAAACCATCCGGTCAGACAGCTTCTTATTTTTTATATTAATAAATTATAAATCAATCAATTACTATTCAACCGTCACCGATTTGGCAAGATTTCTAGGCTGATCAACATTTCTTCCACGCATTACGGCGATGTAGTAAGAAAGTAACTGCAAAGGAATAACAGAAACCAGCGGAGTCAGTATTTCATGAACTTCCGGCACTTCAATCACAAAATCAACCATGCCCGGAATTAGCGTATCACCTTCCGTAACAATCGCAATCACACGACCTTTACGCGCTTTTACTTCCTGAATATTGGATACAATTTTTTCGTAAGACCCATCTTTTGTAGCCAGAAAAACAACCGGCATATCCTCATCAATTAAAGCAATCGGACCATGTTTCATTTCCGCAGCCGGATATCCTTCTGCGTGGATATAGGAGATTTCTTTTAATTTCAGCGCTCCTTCCAAAGCAACCGGAAAATTCAAACCACGTCCCAGATAAATGAAATTCCTGACGTAGGTGAAAATGAAAGCGATCTCCTTAATCTTGGCAGCATTTTCAAAAACCCTTTCAACTTTCGCCGGAATTCCTTCCAATTCATTCAAAAGCTGCTGATAAGTTTCTTCTGAAATCGTGCCTTTTCGTTTTGCCGTCGCAATAGCAATTAATGTCAAAACCGTCACCTGGGCAGTAAAAGCCTTCGTACTCGCAACGCCAATTTCCGGTCCCGCGTGTGTATAAGCTCCTGCGTGTGTTGCGCGTGCAATCGATGATCCTACAACATTACAAACTCCAAAAATGGTGGCACCTTTTGACTTTGCCAGTTCGATAGCAGCCAGTGTATCAGCCGTTTCACCAGATTGGGAAATGGCGATAACGATATCGTTTTTCTTGATGACCGGATTTCTGTAACGGAATTCGGAAGCATATTCCACTTCCACATTTATTCTTGCCAGTTCTTCAAAAAGATATTCAGCAACCAATCCTGCGTGCCATGAAGTTCCGCAGCCAACGATTACAATTCTATCGGCAGCGGCTAATTCATCAATATAATCTGCCAAACCTCCTAATTGCAAATGTGCATCGGAAGCTCTCAATCTTCCTCGCATGCTATCCCCAATGGAACGTGGCTGCTCAAAAATTTCCTTAATCATGAAATGGTCATAACCACCTTTTTCGATGGTTTCAAGTTCCATTTCCAGTTTCTGGATGTAAGGAACTTTTTGGGTATTGTCAAGATTTTGAATACTCAGCTTGCCGTCGCGGATCATAGCAACCTCATAATCATCCAGATAAACTACATCTTTTGTATACTCGATAATAGGAGTAGCATCAGAAGCGAAGAAAAATTCATCCTCTCCAATTCCGATCACCAAAGGACTTCCTTTTCTTGCAGCAATCAACTGATCCGGAAAATCTACTGACATTACAACTATGGCATATGCACCAACAACTTCCAAAAGCGCAAGTCTAACCGCTTCTTCCAAAGATTTTCCTGTCTCTTTCTGAACATCTTCAATAAAATGAATCAGTACTTCTGTATCCGTTGCGCTATGAAAAACGTGTCCTTTTGCTACAAGATTTTGTTTGATCGAAGCATAGTTTTCAATAATACCATTGTGAATAATGGCCAGCTTATGATCATTTGAAAAATGCGGATGTGCATTTACATCATTTGGCTCTCCGTGTGTTGCCCAACGTGTGTGGCCTATTCCGATGGTTGATTTTAATTGTTTACCATTCAGCTGACTTTCCAGGTCGGATACCTTTCCCTTTTTCTTATAAATATTCAATTCTGCATCTTCCATTAACGCAACTCCGGAACTATCATAACCACGATATTCCAGACGTTTCAGACCTTTGATAATTAATGGATAGGCCTCTCTGCTTCCAACATAAGCAACAATTCCGCACATATTTGTTAAATTTTAATTTGGGATGTATGTATAGTATTGAGTGCAAATAAATAGGAACAGAAAGTAGATAACAAACTAAATCCTAAAAATTATCCAATTTTAGTGAAGTGTTCGAACACACACTATTATATTCATTGTGAAGGATTTATATCTTAAAAAATATTAAAAATTCGATATATAAACATTCCATGACGATCTGGAAATTTCCCTTTATGATGCGGTTTTCGTTAATTAGAAATAAAAAAGTAAAGCACAAAAAAAATGGCGACCAGAAACTGGTCGCCATCTATAAATTCGTTTTTCTATTTCTAGCTCATCAAATCTGTGTACAGATTGTAATAAGATTCAGAGAATTTTTCGTCTTCCTCGTCCAGTTCAACACGCTTTGGTGCGTCATTAAAAATCTGGTTAAGGCTGTCGCTGCAATGCTCTTCCGCTTTGACAACGGCATCAGCATACGCACATCCGATTTTAACAAAACCTTCAAAATCTGCTGAATGAAGATGCGAAAGTGCTTCGTCACTAACATCAATTGCTTTTGCTTTGCTCATCAAATCAGCATCAAATTTATAATCAAAAGCATTATTATGTACTGTAAATACACTTTTTGTGTCTTTAAACATAGGATCGTTGCGATACGTAGTTTTAAGATACATTGGAATTAAAGCAGTCATCCAGTCGTTGCAATGTACAACGTCAGGTGCCCATCCCAGTTTTTTCACAGTTTCAAGAACACCTTTGCAAAAGAAAATTGCACGCTCATCGTTATCATCGTAGAAATTATTCTCCTTATCGAAGAATACAGATTTACGGTGAAAATAGTCATCGTTATCTATAAAATAAACTTGTAATTTGGCGTTTGGAATGGAAGCTACCTTGATAATAAGCGGCTTTTCTTCATCGCCAACCGTAATATTAATTCCTGACAATCGAACTACTTCGTGAAGCCTGTTTTTACGCTCATTGATTAGACCAAATCGAGGTACCAAAATCCTGATTTCTGCGCCACGTTCCTGCATTGCTTGCGGTAATCTTCTTACATAATCCGCAACATCTGTGGTTTGGAGAAAAGGATTGATTTCACTGGCTACATACAAAATTCGTAGTTTGTCCATTAGATATTTAGCAGTTTGTGAAAAAAAGTTTTGCAAAATTACATAAAAAAAACCGGGATTTCAATAGAAATTAAAAACTAATTGTAATATTGCGCAGAGTTTGGCCGTATTTATGCCAAATATTTTAGAAACCCCCGCGAAAAGGCCGGAATTCACATATTTACCAACAAACCTGAAAAAAGTCAGTTTGTAACGAATCCGGCGTCTTCTAATCTATAAATACCTTTCATGGAAGTTTTTACTTCAATTCATAGCCTCAAAAATTTCCTTTCTGTTCAACGCCTCCAAAATAAAAGTATTGGACTGATCCCAACCATGGGTGCGCTGCATGAAGGACATATATCACTTATTGAAACTGCCGCAAAACAGAATGACATTACCGTTTGCAGCATTTTCGTAAATCCCACACAGTTTAATAATCCGGAAGACCTGGCCAAATATCCAAGGACATTGGAAGAGGATTGTAAAATGCTGGAAGATGCAGGTTGCTCCGCCGTTTTTGCGCCGACAGTCGACGAAATGTATCCTGAGCAAACAATGCTTACCATGAATTTCGGATTACTTGAAACAGTCATGGAAGGCGCTTCAAGACCAGGGCATTTTAATGGTGTAGGAATTGTAGTTTCCAAGTTGTTCAATATTGTCCAGCCAGACAGAGCTTATTTTGGTCAGAAAGATTTGCAGCAGGTAACTGTTGTAAAACGTCTGGTGGCTGATCTGTCTTTCAATCTTGAATTGATTGTTTGTCCGACTGTAAGAGAGAATGACGGCCTGGCTATGTCGTCAAGAAACAGAAGACTTAGTGAAGCAGAAAGAGCCCATGCGCCGATTATTTATAAAATTCTGCTGGACGCCAAAGAAAAGATTTTGGCAGGAATTGATATTGAAGAAACAAAAGAATCCGTACAACGCGAATTTCTGGTACTTTCCGGCTTTGAACTGGATTATTTTGAAGTTGTCAATATTAAAACTTTACAACCCATTCATACAATTGGCGCTTCGGATACTACGGCACTTTGTATTGCTACTTTTTTAGGGCCGGTACGATTGATTGACAATATCGTTTTCTAATTTGATTTTGTTATAAAACAGAAAAGCTATAAAACAGAAAAAGCCTCTTCCGAGGCTTTTTCTGTTTTATAGCAAAATTGATTCTATTCCAATTTCCAATCTCCGCGGTATGTGCGTTTCACAAATTGATTCGCTTCGTCAAAGTTGGTAATTTTCATATTGGTACCATCCCATAGCAATTTCTTACGTCCCGGGAAGTCAAAACCTTTTCCATCAGCTCTTGCCTGGCGAAGGTTGTAACTGCGGATACCAAGGTTACCCATAATTACAGTTTCAGTAAGCGGACCAGAATAATCGAAAGAAGAAGTCAACGCTTTGTGTTCTTTGCTCTGGTAACCGGCTTTACAAGCATCAGACCAGGCAACGTGGTGACCGAATTCTGGCATTGGCGTGTATTTGTTTCCAAAATCACCTTCTTTATATTCCAGCTTCGTACCATTTTTCAAATAAACTTTTGGTGCTTTACCATAGGTTCCACAAGTCATAACACCTTTTTGTCCGATCAACAAAACACCATTGCTGCTGTCTGGTTCTCCAAGTGGTTCATCGGCAGGAATTAGGTCCGGGTGGAAAGGACGCAAACCACCGTCATGCCATGTTAGTGTAACTTCTGATTTATTAACCTTATTAGCAGGGAATTTCAACTGAACTCTTGCCGATGGCGGACAGCCCTCAGGAATATATTCAGCATCCCAATCCTTGATAAATACTTGTCCAACGCTACATTCAAGTTCTGTCGGATAACCCAATCCTAACGTTCTGAAAGCAGGGTCAATTAGGTGACATCCCATATCTCCCAAAGCACCAGTCCCGAAATTCCACCATCCACGCCATTTGAACGGGTGCCATGCAGGATTGTAATCAACCCAGGGAGCAGAACCAACCCAAAGATCCCAGTCAAGTCCTTCCGGTGTTGGCATTTTTGCAGTCGGAACAGGAATTCCCTGCGGCCACACCGGACGGTTTGTCCAAACGTGCGCTTCATGAACGTTTCCGATAAGACCTTTATTAAACCATTCTTTCATTTGGTTTTGTGCAGGATTGGAAGCACCCTGGTTTCCCATTTGGGTCACCACTTTATATTTTCTCGCAGCTTCTGTGAGCATACGCGCTTCATAAATGTCATGCGTCAAAGGCTTCTGCACATATACATGTTTCCCTCTTTGCATTGCCGCCATCGCAATAATTGCGTGCATATGATCCGTTGTAGAAACTGTTACTGCATCTATATCCTTACCCATTTCATCAAACATGCGTCTGAAATCTTTATATTTCTTGGCATCCGGATGAAGTTCAAAATTCTTTTTTGCCTGGTTCCAGTCGACATCACAAAGTGCTACCAGATTTTCTGCACCTTTATTCCAGGCATTGTTGGTATCAGAAAATCCTTTACCGCCAACACCAATACCGGCAATATTCAATTTATCACTAGGAGCGATAAATCCTTTACCCAGCACGTTCCTTGGAACGATAAAAAAACTTCCCACTGCCGCCGCGGTAGTTTTCTGAAGAAAGTCACGACGGGTAACGCCGCTTGGTTTATTCTCTGTACTCATCGGGTTTTGGTCTTAAATAAGATTAATAATAGTCAAAAGCGTAGTTGGACTAATTCTTACTGAATGGAAACAATCAGCGCTTAAATATACCAACGTTCGGTTATATAGTACTATTCTTTCCCATTATTTCAACATTACTATTTTATATAAATGTATCTGACTCTAAAATATTCCTGTGGTAAAATGCCCGGCCGTCATGCTGTATTGGAATACTATTCAAAATTGGAACTACCCATAAAACGGTTATGTTTTGAAGGCTGTGTATAATTCCTTTAACTTTGCGGAATTTCCACGCATTCACAATAAAATTTCACTCATCGAACTGAGTAATGCAACTAACCATCATGAAGTCGAAGATTCACCGTGTTAAGGTGACTCAGGCAGAATTAAATTATGTAGGCAGTATCACCATTGACGAAGACCTTATGGATGCTGCCGGATTACTTGAAAATGAACAGGTTCATATTGTTAACAATAATAATGGAGAACGTTTTGTAACGTATGTTATTAAAGGAGAGCGCGGTAGCGGAATGATCTGCCTTAACGGCGCAGCAGCCAGAAGGGTCCAGATTGGCGATATCATCATCATTATTTCCTATGCAAGCATGACGCCGGAAGAAGCGAAATCTTTCAAACCGATGGTTGTTTTCCCTGACCATAACAATCAGCTTGTTGCATAATCGCCAGACTGGCACTTGTCTTTTTTATCAAAAACGAAATTTCTTAAAATGAAAAGCGCACTTCGCTACATTATCTCGCTGGGACTGGCGGGTGGTTTGATCTGGTTCGTTTTTAAGGATATCAACCTTGACGATATGCTTAAAAGATTCGCTCAGGCCGATTGGCGTTGGATCGCGCTTTCCTGTGTTCTATTAATTTTTGCGCACATTACCCGAGCCTGGCGTTGGGGAATGCTAATGGAACCTTTGGGATATAAACCGAAACTTTTGAACAGCACTGTTTCTGTTTTGACAGGTTATTTTGCCAATTATATCGTTCCGAGAATGGGCGAAGTAACCCGTTGTGGAACGCTTTACAGACTTGAAAAAATTCCTGTTAATCTAAGTTTTGGTACGGTAGTAGCGGAAAGGATTTTTGATGTAATTATTCTTGTTTTAATGATCGGGTTAAACTTCATTCTTGAATTTGACAGATTGAGCAGTTTTTTTACTGAAATATTTCAAAGTAAAATTCAAGGAAATGGCCAGCCGCAAGCCGGTCCGAATGTTCTTCTGATCATTGGAGGATTTATCTTTTTAGCAGGAATTATTGCCGTTATCGTTATTCTTCGCAGCGCTTCGCTACGTGACAAATTGATGCAAAATACGGTTATTCAAAAGATAGTCGGCTTTCTGCAAGGGATGTTGGAAGGCTTGTTAAGTGTGAGGAAATTGAAAAATCCCGGTTTGTTTTTTCTTAGCACTTTGATGATCTGGGTATTTTATTATCTGGTTTCTTACGTTCTTTTCTTCTGTATCCCTGAAACTTCCAACCTTGGTATGCTGGCAGGATTAACCTTGCTTGTCGTTGGAGCGATTGGTATGACGGCGCCTACGCAGGGAGGAATTGGAGCTTATCATTTACTGGTGGGAAGTGTGATGGTTTTGTATGGTTTGACACAAAAAGATGGTATTACTTTGGCAACTTTTATTCATGGTACGCAAATGTTATTTATGCTGGTAATAGGCGCTTTTGCATTTTTGTTCGTACTAGTTCAGAATAAGGCAACCGACGAACCGGTTGCGGCAGTTACCAGTAATTAAATCATCTTTTCCTGCAACCAAAATATTATTTAAGAATGAATCCGACTGAAAGTAAAATCGTACGCATCGACGAAGCAAAAACGCTGATTGAAGATTGGCAAAGAGCTGGCCAGAAAGTTGTTTTTACCAATGGCTGTTTTGATATTGTACATTTAGGACATATTGATTACCTGGAAAAAGCGCATGCTTTGGGAGGAAGACTGGTACTTGGACTTAATACCGATGCGTCCGTAAGTCGCTTAAAAGGTCCGCTTCGTCCGGTGGTAAACGAATATGCACGTGCTCGTTTGATGTCAGCTTTGTCATTTGTAGATGCTGTCATTTTGTTCGACGAACCTACGCCAAGTGAGCTGATTGAGGCGCTAAAACCTGACATTTTGGTAAAAGGTGACGATTATACAGTCGAAAATATCGCTGGCGCAGATTTTGTTCTGAGTAATGGAGGAGAGGTAAAAACGATAGCACTTGTTAAAGGATATTCTACTTCGGCAGTGATCGAGAAGATTAAACAAGGATATTGAAAAAGATATTTTTTACATAAGTGACTAATATCGTTTGCTCCGTTTAAGTATTGAAATTTAATTTTTCATAACAACTATAAAAGAGAAAAAGATATGATGGGTGCATATGTAATTGGTATACTTGTCATGCTCATTAGCGTTTACGTGCAATGGCGTTTGAAAAGTAAGTTTGAAGAATATTCACAAGTTGGACTAAGCAATGGAATGAGCGGCCGCGAGATCGCTGAGAAAATGCTTAGAGATAGCGGAATTTATGATGTTCGGGTTGTTTCTGTTGAAGGACAACTTACCGACCATTACAATCCGGAAGATAAAACAGTAAACCTTAGTCCTGATGTATTTCACGGAAGAAGTGTATCAGCGGCAGCGGTTGCGTCCCACGAATGCGGTCACGCGGTTCAGCATGCAACGGCTTACAAATGGCTGCAATTCCGTTCGAAGATGGTTCCTTTTTTAAGCATATCATCACGTTACATGCAGTGGGTGATTTTGGGAGGTATTTTATTACTGAACACTACGCCACTTCCGCTGACAATTGGTGTTGCATTGTTTGCAGTTACCACGCTTTTCACATTCATCACACTTCCTGTTGAATACGATGCAAGTAACAGAGCTTTGGCCTGGATACAGCAAAACAGAGTAGTAAATGAAAGAGAATATATCATGGCTGCTGACGCCTTGAAATGGGCAGCAAGAACCTATCTTGTAGCAGCAATCGGTTCATTAGCGACTTTGCTTTACTACGTAAGCATTTTAATGGGCAGAAGAGATTAATTTGATTTTTTAATCAAAGTTTGAATATTGAGAGAAGTCAACTTTTGAAAGTTGGCTTCTCTTTTTTGTTTTGGTTATATTGTAAGACTAAGCATCTGAATAAGTTAAACTTATACAAATCTGAAAAACAATATGAAATCCATTATCGAAGCACGACGTCAATTAGCTAATGCAAAGGAAATATTAAGGGATAAGGCAGGAAAAGAAGACGGCTACTATCTTAACAAAAAGTATGTAAAAATGGCTGGGTTAGCAGCATACAAAAGTGTACTTTTTGCCTTGGACGATTCACTTGACAATAAGAAAAGATCTCCCCGAAAAAGTGCTGAATGGTATCAGATTCAATTACTTAGTATTGATAAAAAAATCACAAACTCATTTGACGACGTCCACCAGATTCTATATATATCAATGGGATATGACGGTGCCGGAAATAGTAAGATTGCTACAATAGGTTTAAAAGAAGCTGAAAAAATTATTAATTGGGCAGAAAAGCGCAGTCAACTTTCGTTATAACTCATTTTCGCTGATTCCAATAAATCACAACATTATGCGTCGAGCGACCGGACGCTACAACATCCAGATCTCCATCTCCGTCCATGTCTGCTGTCGTTAAATCTTCACAAGCTATTTTGATTTTATCATCCAGCGAATATTCCTGCCATTTTTTTCCCTCCGCATCCATTCCTACAAACATTCTCACGCCCATCTGATCCGCTACATTTGGATTTCGCCAGCCCACGACAATTTGATCACGGCCTTGTCCGAAGAAATCTGCGCAGGCCAGTGCGTGTCCTTCTTTCATTTTATCAGTCAAAACAGTTCTATTATCTTTCGAATAAACGACCAGAGAATTTCCGTGCATCGGCTCAACTGTTGCTGAAAAAAGCTGGTTTTTACCCAAACTTCCCATTCTGATCTCTCCCACTCCCTGTCCCGGAACCATCCAGTTTCCCGAAGGCGCCCATCCGTCCACGCCATTTAAAAATACCTGAACACCTTCTTTACTTGCAACGGCTAATCCAACAAAACGACCTGGAACTTCCATCGGTTGAAAATTATGCGTCATATGCATATTTGTTTCAATCAAATTATAACCCCACAAACCTTTGCGATTTTCAGGCACATCGAAAGCGATCAAATTTACGCCCGCTCCCACTCCATTCACATTTCCTTCACCGTGCAGTGGCAATACGATCAACTGAAATGTATTATCTTCCCTTTTCACCCACTGCATTCTGTGGATAGTAACTTCATGATGTAAACGCACCGGCTCCCAAAGTTTTGTCCTGTCTTCTGTTGGCGACAAATAAAATACGGCTCCTGATTGTTTGGTACTTTTTGTTTCAGAAGGATTCCACTGCGCACCTACTGCGATTTCCACTTTTCCGTCTCCATCAATATCTCTTGCAGCGATACATACATTATCCTGTTCGGTCAAATCTTTTGCAATGACATAACGTATCCATTTTGCAGCTTTTTCTCCGGGATTTTTATACCAGACAATTTCTTTTTTATCTGCCAGCAAAATATCTGGTTTTCCATCACCGTCCACATCCCCTGTCGTTACCCCATAACCAATGCTGATTTCGTCGTCTATTGCTTCTCCTTTAAATGTAGCCGTCTGACTGTTAGATTTTAAATGGAAAAGTAAAATGATAACGAAGGATAATATTTGTTTTTTCATAGATTAATTTTTCAATTTCAATGCCGGGAAGAGCTCATAAAGCCTACTTTTTCACAATATACTTCAAAAACATTACCTCTTGCATTTCAAAACACACATTTTTGCGTCGCTTTGGTCTGCTTTTCATACTTTTGTAGTTTACAGAGAACCAAAAACCATTTTATGAAAACCGTTCCCCTACACCAGGTCCACGTTGAGTTAGGTGCCAAAATAGTACCCTTTGCAGGTTTTGAGATGCCAGTGCGCTATTCTTCTGATATGGAAGAGCATCACACGGTCCGCAATAACGTAGGTGTTTTCGATGTGTCACACATGGGGGAATTTAGTGTTAAAGGTCCGGGAGCATTGGATCTGATACAAAAAGTAACGTCCAACGACGCTTCGGTGCTCTTTGACGGAAAAGTACAATACAGCTATTTACCAAATGCTGATGGCGGTGTGGTTGATGATCTGCTTGTTTACCGTTACAATGCCGAGGAATACCTTCTGGTTGTAAATGCTTCCAACATAGAAAAAGACTGGAACTGGATCCAGAGCCATAATACGGAAGGTGTTGAAATGAAAAACCTTTCGGATGAATTGTGTCTTTTGGCTGTTCAGGGACCAAATGCTACGGCGACATTACAAAAACTGACAAGCGTTGATTTGTCTGTAATGGATTATTATACGTTCCAGGTTGGTACAATGGCAGGAATTGAAGATGTCATTATTTCAGCAACAGGATATACTGGCGCAGGCGGATTTGAGATTTATATCAAAAACGAAGACGCAAAAAAAATGTGGGAAGCCATTTTCGAAGCTGGAAAAGAATTTAATATTCAGCCTGTCGGATTGGGTGCGCGTGATACTTTGCGTCTTGAAAAAGGTTTTTGTTTATATGGAAATGATATTGATGACAAAACTTCTCCGCTTGAAGCTGGCTTAGGCTGGGTTACCAAATTCACAAAAGATTTCATCAATTCTGATGATTTGAAAAGTCAGAAAGAAGCTGGTTTGAAAAATAAACTGGTAGGATTTGAAATGATCGACAGAGGAATTCCTCGCGGACATTATGAACTTTGTGACGCCGAAGGAAATAAATTAGGCGATGTTACATCCGGAACACAATCTCCAACTTTGCAAAAAGGAATTGGTTTAGGTTATGTTCCAACTGCATACAGCAAACCTGAAACAGAAATTTTCGTTAAGGTGAGAGACCGCCTTTTGAAAGCAAAAGTTGTTAAACTACCTTTTGTAAAAGGCTGATATACTATTTCTTGCCGGATTGAAAAATCAATCCGGCATTCTATTTTTGTCTCAAAATCTTAATACCAAATTCCGTTTAGTCGATTTGTATGAAACACCTTGATGTTTGCCTTACCCCTGATTTACTGCATTTACATAAACTTGATAATTCAATCGTTGTTGTTGCCGATATTTTCCGCGCTACTTCCTGCATGGTTACCGGCCTTGCTTACGGCGTGAAAAGTATAACGCCGGTGGCAACAATCGAAGAATGTAAACTTTTACAAGACAGAGGATTTATTGCCGCAGCCGAAAGAGATGCCCATAAAGTAGAAGGATTTGATCTGGACAATTCCCCGTTCAGTTATATGAACGAGCGATTAATTGGATCTGAAATTGCAATGACAACGACTAACGGAACGTTATCCATTGCAAAAGCAAGAGCCTCGGCCGTAAAGGTAATGGTTGGTGCATTTTTAAATCTTGGCGCACTGGCTAATCATTTAAGATCTGAACAATATGACGTGCTCGTACTTTGTGCAGGCTGGAAAGGACGACCAAATCTGGAAGATACTTTATTTGCAGGTGCTTTGGCAGAAGCTTTGAAGGATCAGTTTATGCTAAGAGAAGATGGCACGCTGATGGCGCAAAGACTTTATAACCAAAGCCGTGAAAATTTGCTTTCAGCTGTTTCCAATTCTTCACACGTAAGAAGATTACAACGACTGGGTATTTCAAAAGACATAGCATATTGCTTGCAGACAGATCTTTATGACGTGGTTCCCGTTTTAAGAGGAACAACACTTGTAGCAATGCACTAGTTGTTTCCATTCCTTTGTCAATTAATTTGTTTTAATAAAATTCATGTCAAAATTCTTCATCATTGCTTTTCTTGGATTGCTACTAAGCACAACCTGGGTGAATGCGCAGAAAACTCCTTCCAAGAGTAAATCTGTTTCCAAGCCTGCGACTAAACCTGCAACTGTCGTTAAGCCTGCACCAGTTGTCAAACCTAAATCTGATAGCACTTTAAATAAACCAGAAAAGGAAATTATTAAAGCAAAGGAAGTTGTTGCGGATACTTTATCAGAAGTTACCGGAGACACTTTAACAGAAAAAGCGGCTGAAGAACAAGTAGTGAAAGCTGCAAAAGCCGCCGGTGATACTGTTTATTCTTACAAAATCATTGCGGACGATTTGTCTTACATGCAGGTTTGTCCCGGAACGACGATAACACTTCCTTTCGTAACCGAAGGTCCGTTTGACGCAGACAATAATTTTATTGTACACATTATTGATCCAACAGGAAAGTCCATACCAATATCTTTGCCAACAAAAAGTGGCCCTATAAGAGCCGTTATTCCTTCCTATAAAATTGGAGGAGAAGTTTACAAATTGCAGATTTTAAGTACAATCCCTGTTGTAAAAAGTCAGGAAGTTCCCATACGTTTATTACAAACTCCAACAGCAAGAATTGAAGTTGCTGATGGAACACAGGCAATTCGAATCATGCCGGGGAAAGATGCACAGTTACGTATTAATTTGCAGGGAAGCGCACCATGGACTTTCAGACTGTCTGATAGTACAACGGTTCAAACCATGTCAAATCCGTATTACATGTCGGTGAAACCCTCACATGTTAAAGCATACCGGATTATTGGCGTGTCTAATGCCTGCGGCAGCGGAGTTAGTACAGGCGAACCTATTATTAATGTTGATGACAATCCGGAACCAAAACTTGAACTGAAAGAAGTTGATAAACTGGTTCGTGTTTGTACCAGCATTCCTTTCCAGGTTCCGTTCAGCGCAACCGGAAAATTCAAAGCAGGAAATAAATTTGTAGTTCAGATTGCCGATCATTCCGGCAATTTTAAAACGATCTCCTCACCTGACACAACGGGTTATATCGCAACGCAGATTCCAACAACTTACAAACCGGGAGACTATCGCCTTCGAGTTGTTTCTTCCGCGCCGTATCTGGTAAGTCAGGTTGCCAATATTACGATTGTATCGCCGACGGTTGCTACTTTACAAAGAGATTCTTTGCATTTACCGGAAAATGGTTCAGGTGATTTATCTGTACGTTTTGATGGCGGCGGCCCCTGGTTTGTCCTTTTATCGGATGGAACTTATGAAAACAATATTATGGATTCTCCGCACAAAATTACGGTGAAACCTTTTTATGATACCAATTTCCAGATCACTTCTGCGGGTGGACTTTGCGGCGTTGGGAAATTCTCAGGTCGCGCCGTAGTTACCGTTACAACACCTCCCGCAAGTATCACAATGGAAAAACTACCTCAGTCTGTCGTTTGCTCAGGCAGCAGTATTGAAATTCCATATAAAACAGTTGGACGATATTCGGCAACCAACCGATTTGTTGTGCAGATTACTGATAAAAACGGTAGGTTTGTTGATTTACCAACCACGGTAACAGCTACCACTTTTACAGCGAAAGTAACGCCTGCGGTTTCCCCTGGTGATACCATTCGTGCTCAAAAAATCAGAATTATTTCCTCTTCTCCTGCCGTGTCAAGCAAGGTAGAAGAAATCAGAGTAATCCCGAATAACAAAGCTATTGGAGAAGTAACAGGCAAGGCATTTATCGCCGCCGGACGATCGACAAGAATTCAGTTGAAATTCAAAAACGGATTACCGCCATGGTCGTTCACGTTATCTGACGGAACTGCTGTAAACGGAACATTCCTGAATCCTTATTTGATTACCGTGACACCAGCAGCAACGACGGAGTATACAATTAGTTCATTGAAAAGTGGCTGCGGAACAGGAACCGGTACAGGATCGGCGATCGTTACTGTTGATAAATAATTTTTAACCCCGAAGTAAAAGCGAAACGATGCGCAACTTTACAATGCTTTTACTTTGGGGAATGCTAACCAGCGTAGTTCATGCGCAAAACATTCCTTTGGGAAGCTGGGAATCACACTTTAGTTACCGCTCGACAAAACACATTCTAAAAGTCCGGAACAAAATTTTTTGTTCATCCTATAACGGACTTTTCAGTATTGATCAAACTGATAATCGGATAGTAAATTACTCAAAAGCGAATGGTTTGAGTGAAGTTGGCATAAGCAGCATGGCTTATGATTCCACCGAAAATCTTATCATTCTCGCTTATCGCAGTGGTAATCTTGATCTAATGTATTTAAATGATTCGTTGGAGCCAACTCAAATTATTAACTGGCCTTTCCTCGCTGATGCGTCCGATTTACCTGCAAACAAACAAATTTCCAAAATATCTATTTCAGAAAAGAAAGTATATTTAAGTACCAATTTTGGCATATATTAAACTTGATCCAAAACTTCGTGAAATTGAAGAAACCTACCGTTATATCGGAGCTGGCGGACTCGAAGTTTCAGTAACGGATCTCACTTTTTCCAATGATTCTTTATTTGCCGCTACTTCACAAGGACTTTTGGCAACATCGCTAAGTTCCACTATCAACAAACAATATTTTGCCAATTGGAAAACCATTCCAACACCTTATAAAGCCATTTCTGTTTCTTATCAAAATGGAAATATTGTTGCAGGATTTCCAGGACACGGTGTTTATAAAAGAAATAATACTGCATGGGAATTAGTCTACGAATCCACCAGTCCGACCTATTCTTTTTCTGACCAAAACAATCTGGTAACCCTTTCTGATCGGATTTTGGTTTTAAATCAAAATAAAACAGACGTATATCAAAATCCGATTTTCAATGCGCTTCAGGAATCACTTGCGGATCAATTCCTATTTTTGGAGTGCAGATTCTAAACAAGGATTATTAAGTAATAAAGACGGAGCATTTCAATCTTACAGTCCGGCAGATGCTGATACCACAATATCTCCACGAACAGATTCTACCGTTATTGATTTAAACGGATTGACCTGGTCAAGATTACCAGATTATCTAGGTGGTGGCATTTCTGTAAAAAATATTCAAACCAATAAGCAGCGAATACTTTCCACATCTGTTGGAAACGGCGGATTGCCGTCTTCCTTAATCCATAGCCTGGCAATTGACAATGACGGCTATATCTGGTTTGCCAGTGAGCGTGGTGTTGGTTATTTCATTCCTGATGATATTTTATCCGGATCAGCTATTAACGCAATATTGCCCGTTTACGGACAACGAAAACTTTTTTCCAGTGAAAGAAGTAACGCAATCACAGTTGAACCAGGGAATCGCAAATGGATCGGAACGGATAACGGATTATTTCAATTTACAGCTGATGGTACTGAACTGATAAAACAATTTACAGCCTCTGATAGTCCCTTACCTTCAAGCAAAATATCGACACTTGAAATTTGAAGGATCAACCGGCTTGCTCTTTGTTGATACACCCAATGGAATGGTTTCTTACAGAAGTGATGCGAGTACGCCGAGCGAAAATTTATCTTTGATTACTGTTTTCCCAAATCCTGTAAGACCGAATTTCGAAGGAATTCTCGGTGTTAAGGGTTTGATAGATAATGCTACTGTCAAATTTACAGATCTTTCCGGTCGGCTCGTTTATGAAACCCGTTCACAAGGTGGTACGGCATCCTGGAATTTAAACGATTATACCGGAAAAAGAGTCCGGGGAGGAATTTATTTGATTATCATTGTGTCGTCAGACAGAAGTGAGAAAATGGCTGGGAAACTGGCAGTTATTAATTAGAAACAACCTGATCATAAACAAATATCAAATCAGAAATATATCTTTGTAACTGATAAGATATCAAAAACAAAAAAATGATACCCCACGAAAAACCACCTTTCATTATTGGTATAACCGGCGGAAGCGCATCGGGCAAAACTTTTTTCATGAAATGTCTGATTGATTCCTTTAAACCGGAAGATGTCTGCCGCATATCACAGGACAACTATTACCGCCCTATCCATGAAATACCACGTGATGAAAATGGAGTAGAAAATTTTGACCTTCCCGAAACAATCGATCATCATCTTTTTGCTGAACATATAGCTGTTTTACGCGCAGGACGAGAAGTACACCAAAAAGAATATACTTTTAACAATCCGTTAATTAAGCCTGAAATACTGGTTTTCGAACCACGTCCGATTATTATTGTTGAAGGAATTTTTGTCCTATATTTCCCGGATATTGCTCGTCTAATAGATCTGAAAATTTTCGTAGATGCGAAGGAGCATGTAAAAATAAAACGCAGGATTATTCGTGATAATAATGAAAGAGGTTATGACCTTGACGACGTTCTTTACCGTTGGGAACACCACGTTGCGCCAACTTATGACAAATATATTTTACCGCTGCGTTCAGAAGCTGATATGATCATAAATAACAATACAAGGTTTGATACCGGGCTGGATGTTTTGGTTGGGTTTTTGAGAAAGAAATTGGAGGAGCGGGAGTGATTTTCATTTAAACAAATACCTACCTGGTTTTATGTCTTATAATTATTTTTTTGTTTACAGATCGGGTAAGTTTGTAATAATAGATAAATTTATAAATATGCAATTGACAATAAATATTTGCTCTGTTAAAACTTTATATAAATGAAAATTATCACATACTATGAAAACCAATGGTATATAAAATATCCACTCCATATTTTATTACTATTTATTATTTTAATACAATTTCAGTCATGTGATAATGACGATAAGGATCCTGTAAATGTCTACAATTACTTTCCCTTAGCCATCGGCCATTATATGGTTTACGACGTAAATGAGGAAGTTTATTCTTCTGGACAGGCTAATCCAGTGATAACAACGTATCAGGAAAAAGATGAGATCAGCAGGATAACAACGGATGCTAACGGTATTTCCACATTTATTATATCGCGTTCATCACGTAAAACTGCGGCAGATTACTGGCAAAAGATTAAAGAATATAGTGTAGAGCAGCTCCCAGACAAACTTATTTTTAATAATGGTAATCAATTAACCGTTCCTTTCATTTTTCCTATTGACCAACAAGTCACCTGGAATGGAAATATGTACAACAATTTGGATGAAGAAGATTATCATTACGAAGATATTAACCAACCCTATCAGAATGGAAATCAGACATTTGAAAAAGCGCTGACATTAGTTGAAAGACGGGATACCACTTCGGTAATAGATTATGCATTGGGAATTAAACGTTTTGCATTAGGTGTAGGTTTAATTTATGATGAGCAAACATCTTATCAGTATTGCCAGGCGACAACTGATTGTATTGGAAAAGGCATCATTGATTCCGGGACAAAACGAACTCGTAAAATTGTAGAATACAGCCCATTGCAGTAACTAAAAATATAAATATTTTAATTTATCGTATCTAAGACTGAGTATTTCTTTTTACTCATATTTGGAAATAAAAAAAATCCTATTACTTTTACACTGGATATATTGTAAACACATTAAAATAACACTAAAATGAGACTAATGCACTCTACACAGACGAAGAAATCGTACCGTAAGCCAGTTCTGGTTAAAAAAGGTACTGTTAAGAAATTGACAAAAGGAAAATTGGGAAGTCAGTTTGATGCTAGTACTAGCACATTTGTTTACGATCCAAATTCCTGATAATTATTAACTTTACTGCTCCCTACTATTAGTTTAACGTGATAATTGAAGGTTTCATCAGCTTCCGAAGAACTCAGAGAAATCTTTTAAACCTCAAATCGTTATGACAAAATTATAGATCTGAAAGATGGATATTTAAGTGTTACGGAATTTAGTAGTACAATAAATATTATCGATCGTTTTTCATAGGCGCGGAATTCAATCAAAAGAGGCTGACTCAATAAGTAATTTCAAAATTACTGAGCCAGCCTCTTTTTTTGCTTTTAATAGATATCTGGAATCTCAAATAAATCCAGCTATTGGTACCGGGATATGGTATAGTGAGCCTGATAAATCACTTTACCTTGCCAGAGAACTATTTGGTTTATCTCCTCTTTTTTATATTCATCAGCCTAATAGCTACATCGCATTTTCTACAAGCCTGGTATCTTTGATACAAATGGATCTGTCAAAGAAAATCTTGAAGTCGATCGTGAGCGCCTTGTCGGGTATACTTCTTTTATGCATGACCAGGAATTCAACTACACCTCGAATACCTTTTTAAAAATATAAAATCGGTCCTTCCCGGGCATATTTTGTCCATTACACCAGACAATACACATAGCAAACCATATTCAGCATATCAATTTAGTCCATCAAGCAAATATTCCCGAGATGAGGAATATACCGATGCATTTCGAAAATTATTAAAGGAGTCAGTTGAGAAAACAATTATAGATAAATCCAAAAAACTTGGTTCTCATTTAAGTGGTGGGCTTGACTCTTCCTCGATCGCTACGATGGTTAAGTTTCTCCACCTGAACGTGAACTAGATACCTTCTATTACGACGTTGGTAATAAAAATTCCCGAGACAAAGCCTTCTCTGAAATGATTTCAAAGCATATAGGATCGCACATCATGAAATAGAGCAAGGAAATAATGATTTTAGCATTTTACAGCTAAATACCAGTTTGACCGGACATCCGGAAACAATGCTTATCTCTCCTTCATTTCAAGGAAATTTGCTTATGAAAGCTCAAAGAATTGGCTGTAAAATCTTACTTAATGGCAATGATGGAGATTCAATTGTTGGGAGTGGCTTGGAGGTCTTACAGAAACTTTTTGATGACAAAGAATGGACATTACTTAAAGAGCTTCTTAAAAAAGCGGGTTGATTATTCTTCTCTTAGTAATAGATACCCAGAATGGGATGTATTTTCTGATGAAAAAAAATATCATTTAGTTCAGCAAAATTTTATTTATAGCCGGTTAGCACCTAAAATGCGTCAGTTAAAACCTGTACAGTTTTACCGTCTATATAGGCAGATTTCAAAAGTATTTGATATTGATCTTTCTATATTTTGTAAAAAGCAGCCTTGAAAGTCTTCGAAAAAAATGGTAACACAGGTTCCGTCTCCGCAATCAATTTTACGAAACGATATTCTTGCTGAGTTTAATCCTGTATCTAACTTCGCTTTAACAAAATCCTTTGGTTCTGATACATCTGATGATATACAACAATGCCTGACAGACGTCTATAACGCTCAGGCAATAAGTCAGAATGAAGCGTTCCATGCGTTAGGCTTGCATTATGGAATTAGTATACGATCGCCATTCTATGATAAGGAATTGTTTGAATTATGTATGTCTGTTCCTACCCTAACGAAGTATGGCAACGGACAGGGGAGGGCACATTTTAGAGAAGCTATGAAAGGTATACTCCCCGATTATGTCCGCACAAGACACGATAAGGGAGTTGTAGGATTTGGCGGAAGAACGATAACACTCCGGCTTTTAGATCAAGCCAAATCCTTTCTTTTCGAATCCGAAGAAGTATGGAAATATGTGGATAAAGACAAGTTTTTAAAGGAAGTCCAAATCCTGAGTGAGGACAATTTACCTGCGTATAAATATAACCGGCCTTTGTTTCATATCACACGAACAATATCTTTGGCAGTGTGGCTTGAATGGTTAAAAAAGCAACTTTAACGCTCAAATCTTCTAATTTAACAAAGTTAAAGTTACCTTAAAGCTATTTACTTTATTGAGTAAATGCCAGCTTCCCGGTTACGCTTTCTTCACTTCCATCCACTTTTTTAAATGTGACACGGGTACACATATAATCCTGCACTAATATTTTTTGGCAACCAGTACCATTCATCTATCCCGGAGATAGAAGGAGAAATTTCCATTTTCTCTCTGCTAATTCCTTTTAAATCAAATATTTCAACATTAATTAATTTGGTAGAAGAATTGTCGTAACCCTGAGACTGAAAACGGAAATAAGAAGATGAAGGATTAGGGCTGCATATCACTGTCAACTTACCTTCATTTGTATTATCTGCAACATTAAATCCAATTTCATAAGGATTTGCAGGAGTATTTGCCGAATTATCTCTTGTATTTACCAACATTGAATAACTTCCTGATGTCATAGCGGAAGGTGCGTATGTAATAAGGAATAGACCGTGTTGAAAGTGCACTGATTTTCAAATCTTTACTCGAATAAGACAATCTTCTAAAATCACATTTATCATCCAGACACGGCTTTAAATAAATATCAATCGAGGTCGAATCTAAAGATAAAGTTCTGTCATCAGAAAGAATGAAAGAAATAACAGGGTTAGGTTTGACAGTTTCGCCATTTTGAATAACTCTATTATTAAATGTTACATTTAGTAAAGGTGCAATAATATCCTTGGTTGCCTCGGTCGGATATACATTTTGTCCTTGTGCAACATCCCAATCCACATCTAATTCCGAGCTATTATTATCTTTACTAAGTTCTGTAATAGTATTTGAAGGATCCAGCCTTACTTCAATACGTTGTATCTGCTTTTTGTTTGGGAATACAACAAATAAAGTATCTTTAAACGGGACTGCCGAGAAATTAGCAGATTTTGCTTCCTTGGTACCATCCTTAAAATAATAGATTACTTGCACAGGAACCAATTGACCTTCAATATATCTGCCAAGATTGGACATGATAACCGCTGTTCTGACTGTGTCGGAATTTGCAATTGTTTTATTAGCTGATTCAGAATAAAGTAAAATTCCCCCGGTAGGACTTACAGAATAATCCGGGCTACTAACATGGATCAAATTTAAAGCTGGGTCACCCTGTAAAAGTGACTGATGGATATTAGCAATCTCATATGAACTCACGGACGAACCAAGAACTTTTTTTGCTACCTCAATCTGAATTTTTCCTATTGGTAATTTAGACGCATCCTGTGATGAAAATAACTCATCATACAGTTCCTGAAGATAATTAGATGAAGTGGAAACATAGCTATCCCAGGTATTTGCAACAATCGCTATGGCTCCTTTTTGCGGTGTTATCATCCAGTCAAGCGAAAGAGCCATTCTGGTCGACGAAGAAGCGCTTTGCGTGTAAAAACCGGTGAAGATATTACCAACTCCACATCCGTTGAAATACATAAGAGGGTATTTTCCCGCATTATTGTAACCCCGGTCAACATCCGAACTGTAACCCATATTAAGATCAGTAACAGTAGTAGAACCATGACCAAAATAGGTAATAAGTCCAACTCCTGCATTAACTTCAGGCGTTATATTAACTGCTTCTACTCCATTAAAAGCTTGTTGCTTTACAAAGGGAGTAACATTACCGCCAACATAACCTTGTTCTGCTAACGGCACCAGGCTCGCTAACATATCTTTAAGTTGTGTTATTTCCTCTGCTGTCTTTCCACCATTTAAATGAAGAATATTTTTTCTCCATCCAAATTCTCCGGAAATATTTTTTTCATAATCCTTAACCTTTTGGAGATAATCCTCTATATGCTGATTGTTAATAGCAGACAGGCGGCCCAACGATACAGAAGGAACATTTACTGGTGTTCCTCCCAGGCCATCAACCAATAGAACATCCGAACCCGGAAATCCAATTGTAGGAACTTCGTCGGGTAGCTCTCTAACCATTCTCTCATTAAAAGTGATCGATTTCCCGAATAAGAAAACAAACTTATCTTTGTTTCCGTCCGAAATCATATAGTCTACAAAACGACGTATAGCAACAGGGCTTGGCTCGCCATAATTGAATTGATTATAAATGTCTTTAATTTTGACGATTACAGTTTTAAATCCTCCACCTTCTGCCGATGATCTATAATCCGCATATTTCATTGCGCCTGATTCCAGATTTTCAGAAGCTATAATTATATAATTATAATCTTTCGGTTCGATTTTTTTGACCACCGGTGTAGTAACAGAGGAATCGGCAACGGTAATTGTTTCGTTACTTACTAATAGAGTCAACGGCTTGTTTACACTTCTTGAAACCATGAAATCAGTAGCTGCTCCTGAAATTGTTCTTGGAGAGTCTGAATCTGAAATATCCAGGATTTTCGAATTTGCCGGCACATTTGTTATACCAATACGTGTCCAGTTGGCACTTGAAACATCATACCTGAACTCGGTACTTTTAATGTTATCTTCAACAACCGGTTTTTGAGCATATGTAGTAGTGAAATATGCAAGTGAATAGCGATCTAATGTGCTGGTACTTACAGATTTTAGACCCAAAACACCTTGCCCATTACTGTCAACATCGCTGCTTAATAGATCGAATGAATATTCAGTAGCCGTAAAATTACTGTTTGCTACGGCTTTAACTAATCTAAGAGACTGGGCATCTTTTCCAACATATACCTCAATATTGCGAGTGTTATTACTTCTGCCATGTACAAGAAGCTTGATAGATGCTTTTTCTGTTGTAAGATCGTATAAGTTTTTAAGCTGGAAAGGATAACTTGTAACCTGCCCACCTAAAACCGTAACTCCTGTTCTACTCGCACCATTTTCAAAAAAGCTATTTAAAAAGTCAGGTCGTATTGATATAGAAGTACTTAAAGAATATTCACTTTTAAAAATCTGCGTGGCAACTTGATTGTGGAATTTAGAAATAGCAAGACTCCCATCTACTGCTTGATTTATTACCGGTGCACGAGAGCCTGCTACATCACCAACTGTCAGGAAATACGCACTTCTGTCCGAATACATACTGAAGTATGGATTCAATCTGGAACTCATAGGACGGTAAAGCAACGAGTCGCTTGCACCATCATTAGGAACACCATAGAAAATAATCTCCTTATTATCTGTACTAATAATAGCTACTTGCTTTCCCCTATGCCAAAGCTGAAGTAATTCCGGCTTATCTAATGGAAATCCGGCAGGTATTGAAGCAAAGGATATCTTATGAATTCCCTTCTGGGCTACGCTTACCTTAACATAAGGTTTGTTATAGTTAATCCAGTTGTTGGTATATGGAGCTCCCCATTGAGCTTTCACACTCAATGGGGAGACTAATATGATCAACAAAAGAGCACTCCAAATATTTAAAAATTTGTAAGTCATGCAAGTAGTTGTTATTCCTTAAATGCGCAATGAGGGTAATCTTGCGCTATATTCTATCTATTGTTTTACTATCTTCCTTCTGAAGACATCACCGTCCACGCTCAAAATTTCAAGAATATACTCACCAGGAACTATGTTAGAGAAGTCAGCTTTTAAGTCGGTTCTGTTCTTCTTTACCACTTTCCCTTGTATGTTGATAAGATTCCAACTTTTTACCTGAGTCGATGCATTAAGCTTTATTTCAACGAAATCAACAACCGGATTTGGAGAAATCACAAGAAAGTCGGTCTCGTCTCTTTTAATAGTCACAATTTGAGAATAGGTAACTGCACCATCTACAATTTTTCCATCTGTTGTACTTGGACGATCTACTTGTTTTAGACGGTAGTAGCTAATTCCAGGCAGAGGATTGTTGTCGTAGAACAAATAAGAACTTTCTACTGTTGTGCTTCCTTTTCCTTCAACCTGACCTATACTTTCAAATTTTTTCGCGTTATAACTTCTTTCAACCTCAAAATGTCCGTTGTTTGTTTCTGATGCAGTTTTCCATGAAACATCTACTTTGTTCGGAGCAGATACCTTCGCCTGGAAACTTACAAGATCAACTGGTAACGGAGATTGGGTACGCAAAATAACAAGTGCAGGATCACCTTGCAAAAGCATCTGATGGATGTTTGCTCTGTCAACATCATAGTAACTATTTGGACCGCTGTTTAATGCAGTAGTATAACTATAATTTTTAGCATTTTTTGTATCCAATGCAACCTGTTGTAAAATCTCGCCTAATGTTCCTCTTTGTTTGTCATTTTTTGAGAAGATTAAAGGGTATAATCTATCCAAAAATTCATTCGAAGGAGATGCGTAAGCATCCCAGTCATTTCCAAAAACTGCAACCGCACCTTTATTAGCAGCAAGAAGCCAGTCCAAAGAAATTGGTCTTGAAGAACTGGCATTTACAGTCTCCGCAGAATTATCTCCAAATATATTTCCAACACCACATCCATTATAAAACATAATCGGATACTTGTTGACGTTGGCATATCCTTTGGCTGCATCACTTGCATAACCAGCATTTAAGTCAGTTCTAAATACAGAACCGTGCCCAAAATAGGTAACCATACCAGCACCTGTTACACCTGGTACAGTAGTACCATTTAATTCCGGCGCAATTGTTATCTGTTCAATTGCAGTTTCACTAACAATTGTTTTCACCTTAGTGATTACCTTTCCTGTAAAAGTTGGATTAGTTACCAACGAAGCAATGCCTGAAAGATAACCTGAAAATTCGCTGATCTCGTCATCTGTTTTACCTCCACTGATATGGATTACATTCTTACGCCATGAAACATCAGTTTGTGCTTCGTAAGTGATAAGTTTCGCAAGATAATCCTGCACTTGTTGATTAGATATTGCAGAAATTCTACCAACCGGTATTGCTGGCACATCTTCCTTTGAACTGCCTAATCCATCTACCAGTAAAACATCGGAACCCGGGAAACCAACGGTTGGTACCTCATCAGGCATTTCCTTAACTACTTTATCGGGTCTTGTAATTGATTTACCGATAAGGAAAAGAAACTTACTTTGATTACCATCCGAGATCATATAATCTACAAATCTACGGATCGCAACAGGACTTGGCTCCCCATAATTAAATTGATCATAAATATCGCGGATCTGTTTTACCAGAGGTTTATATTTTACCCCAGGAGAACCCGTCGCGCGATACGTAGCGTAAGTTGCAGCTGAGGAAGCCAATGTTGGATTGGTAATAATCAGATAATTAAATTGGGTTGGGTCAATACTCTGAAAATTAGTTGCTGTTATCTTTTCACCAGCTACATTGATAACTTGATTTGTCGCCAAAATCTTAAGATCATTGTTATCTCTTGTGATCATGAGATCAGATGCGCTCTCATTAATTATCCTGGGTTTGTCAACATTTGATATATCGTAAAATTGAGCACTGGCCGCAGGATTTAAAATCGTAAATCTCGAAGTAGATCCAGAAGTTGTTGCAGGGAAAGTAAATTCGTATGAATTTAAATTCTGCATATCAATTTGTTGTTGGTACGTAAGCGAAATGTAAGAGATTGAGTAATTGTTATCCTTAACCGTTGACTTAAATCCAACAGTTCCATTAGGATTAAAATCACCATCGGCCAGATTAAAAGAAAAATTGGTGGCCGCAAAATTACTTACCGAAGTGGAGACCAACTGAGCGTAGAGAACTACTATTTATTCCTGCAAATACTTCTACCAACACATTTCCCTGACGTCCCGAAAGGCGAACGTTCACTGTCTTCGGCGCTGAACCATAAGGTACATTGACTGCGTATGAAAAGGGTTCAGCTGTATAATTATTTGCATAAGTAGTAGGCTTGGGATTTTCCGTGTAAATTGTTCCGGCATCCGCGCCATTTGGCAAAGGGAACGCTAGTGGCAACAAAGTTCCTGTTCCACTTTCTCCTTCTTCAAAATAACTATTAAGATTTGCCGGACGAGTTGAATAAACGGTTGTATGAGTATATTCATTTACATACGTTTTTACATCCGTTTTTATATGATACAACAGTGGCGTTCCACTTGGAGTCAATGACTCAACCGCTGCTCTTTCACCATTTGTTGGACTTACTGTAAGAAAATATGAACTCTCATCCGAATAAATGCTGTAATAAGGATTTGTTCTTGAAACCGGCAACCGGTAAAGTAAAGCATCTGAGGATCCATCATTTGGAACACCATAAAATAAAATTTCGCTGGTATCCACCTTAATAATACTGACCTGATTTCCCCGTGCCAAAGAGCTAATTTGATTGATCGGCTGTCTGAAAATTCAGCCGGCAAGACTGAACACAGAACCCGCTGAATTCCTTTGGTGCCCACACCAAGCGCAACCATGGCTGTGAATACTTTCCCAGCAAGCCATTCATTTCCATAAGTCCGCTCCAAGTGACTTGGGCGTAAACCCTTTGAATTCCCCATAAAATCCCTAAAAATGCAAATACTACTCTCCAAGTACTTCCCTTACCTGTAAAGTAAATTTTTTGTGCATAGTGCAAATAGATTTTAGTTACGATATTTTAATTGTTCAAATTATTCAAATTGCAAACCCTTATAACATTCTAATAAACTATTATATAGAAGTTGTTATACAAAATTACAATTTGAAAATAAGTTGAAATTACAACAACTTCGACATCTGTACAAATTATAAATCTAAATAACTTAAAAAATAGTACGAGTAATTACTACTCATTTACAATCAAGATTCTTAGCTATGTTAGACAGATCTGTTATATAAAAGTAACTCATGAAAATTTATACTGTTTCACAAATCAATTTTCCATTTAAAAGTTACATTTTACATTCTACGGTAAACAGGATTCACTTACCTCTTCATAAACAGCACTAATCCAATTTTCTACCGCATTTAAAACCATATTAAAATATTTTAATATAATATAACAATTTAATAATGAGACTAAATAGAAAATATATGTTAATAGCGGAACGTTTTGCATTATTTAATGGTACTATTTCTACGTAAATTTCGTTTATCCCGAAATGGAATAGTTTAAAAAATTGTAAATCTTACATATTAGCCAAAGCATGAAAGAACGTATTATTAAAATTTTGAACAACTTCGGCGTTGATAAAAGTGCAGTGTCTGACGATGCAAATTTCATGAAGGATCTTGGTTTTGACAGCCTTGATACGGTGGATCTTATGATGCAGCTTGAACAGGAATTCAATATTGCTATTCCTGATGAAGATTATTCAAAGATTGTGACTGTAAAAAGTCTGGTTGAATATCTTGAAGAGCGCCAGGCGATTCCGGCCTGATCAACAATAAACTCTACATTCGTGAGCCGGTATTATATTTGATCCCAATATCGGCTTACAACGTTCTCCCCGTCACCCATTTGTTAGAATTTGCCACTTTTATGGCATCTGCCTTGCTGGATACTTCAAGTTTCCTGTAAATATTTTTGATATGACTTCGTATCGTTTCCTTGCTTACATATAAGTCCAGCGCTATTTTAGAATAGCTTTTTCCCTCAGCAATACTTTGTAATACTTCTGTTTCACGCTCGGTCAAAGGAGAATTCTGTTGCTGCTGAAACGATTGAACAACCATTCTTGCAATCGATAAGCTCATAGGTGCCCCACCGGCCAGCGCTTCATCGATATTCTGAACAATTTCTGAAATGTTGGAATTTTTGACTATGTATCCGCCAGCTCCGGCACAAAGTGAACGAAAAACTTTTTCACTATCTTCTAAAACGGTAATAATCAAAACAATACAATCCGGATATAGCTTTTTAATTCTGGTGGTACCAGCAATCCCGTCCATTCCCGGAAGCTCTATATCCATCAAAACAACATCGGGCAGATCCTGATCCAGATGTTCCAGTGCATCTTCAACATTGCTGTACAAATTCATTACCTCATATTTTTCAATAGTATCCAGAACTGCCCTGAAACCTTCCCGGATAGAAATATTATCCTCAACAATTATTATCCGTTTTTTCATAATTTATCCCTCTTACTCTACAATGGTATAGTGGACAGGAGCATCTATTTGTAGCCGTGTCCCTTGTGAACTACCATAAACCTTAAACCTGAAATTATTTTCCTTACTACGTTTTTCCATATTATGGAGTCCGTTATGAGGTTCCCCAACTTTGGGTTCTTTCCATGAACCATCATCCTGCAATGAAATCGAAACATATTCCTGAAAAACGGCCATCTCTAAAAGAACTTCGTTAGCTCCCGAATGTTTGGCAACATTTGTCATTGCTTCTTTAAAAATAAAAATGATATGCCGTGACGCAAATGCTTGCAGTTGAACCGATTCAACCACAGCATTAACCGTTGACTTTACGGAAAAAGCAATATCAAACTGATTGTAAAATACCTGACCAAAAGAAGTCAGATAGGCAAAAAGCTCCTGAGGATCATCGCTGTTATTATTAACACTCCACAGAAAATCCCGACTGGATGCATATAAATGATCACTGTTCATTATAATGTTATCAACCACCGAAAGCACAGTAGGCTGATCTTTCAACTTTAATTTTAAAATAGCTGCCTGACGGGTAATGGCTGAAAGCATATTTCCCGTTTCATCATGAAAATCACTTGCCAAATTTTGTCTCATCGTTGACAATTGCTGTGTACGATCCTTTACAGCCCTGTCAAGCAAATCAATACGGATATGCTGCTGCTCTCTGATCTGTAAACGAGCTGTATCGTGTTGTTCTTGCACAAACCAGAAAAAGACACCAAAAAAAATAGTGAGTACGATATGCGAAACAACGGCATAAAGATTCTGTTCGGTCGCTTCCGGAATTGAATAAAAGATAAAAATGATGGCCAGAATATTGAAGCTAATCATGAACAGCCCAAGCTTCCTGTTAAACCAGAATCCAGTTAGTAGCAGAAGATATAAAGTAGTAACAGCAGGCGAATCAATGGCGCCTGTTTCAAGCGTATCGTTCACGATAACCCAATAGCTGCTCAGCATTAAAATAATTAACGGGGGCCAGTAAATGCCGTAATATTTTAGGGAAAATAATGTACAGATCCCAAGGCCCGCCAGTGCATAATATCCAATAAGCGGAGGCGGAAAAAAGAACAGCGGCAAAGGCAGAATAAGCAGCAAAGTAGTAGCCACAATGGTACCGCTTACAACGGTACGTACCTGATCATATTCCGGGTGCAATTTGTTTCGCAACTCAGGTGTCAAAAAATAATTAATCAGCTTTTCGCGTATCATGCAATGGATGTCGACATTGTAAAATTAAACAGCTTCATGGCAATTTGATGTTTTTATAATACTAGTACTACAAAATCCCCCAAAATGGGTGATTGATTCCCTTAAATTTATGCCCCTAATTTTGGTATCACAAAGCAGACAAAATTAAACTGCTTCGAATAAATTCTAAATGACATTCCTGTTTAATATATCAACAAAGTTTTTGATATCATCCGGGTTTTATTTTCAACAGAGAAATCCTCCTCTATCAGCCTTGCAAGATAAGGCATATAACAACGGCTGGCGGTGTAAAGGCTGCCAGCTTATATTTATCCTGATGATGACGGAACAGCAATTTACTACCACCTATATCAAATCTATTCACACACTATAACATTTTGATTTCATTGTATTTATCAAAATCAAAATGTATTTTTACCCTGATTATATACCCTCCTATTTAAAAATTCATGAAAACATTTTACAATTTTATTTTTGTAAATTTTTCTAAATATTTAGAAAAATTTCACCTATCCGGCAATTCTTCAAATCTAATGCCGGTTTTTCAATTCATCCAGTCTTCTCTTTTATTGCCGGGTGCGTATTTTTCCAAACAACTATTTTATTTGTGTTTGGATCCAGGACCGTTGTCGAGCAGGATTTCGTAAAGTTCTCTTTATCACTTTTCCAAATCATCCTCTATCTCAACGCTCAATGAAATATTTATGCACCAGAAGTATTTTACTTCTTCTCTTTTCATGCTTTTTTTATCCTTTCTCCGGTATTTCACAAAATCTGAAATCACCTGTCAGCGACTTTTCCGGAAAAGAATACGAGGCAGTTTCTGACAATTCAACGCTTACGAAAGGCCAAATAAAATGTTTTTCCGGCAATGGAATCCTGAATGAAATCATCATTAACGGAGGTACATTATTGATTACGGGAAAAGTAAAAATTAATAAACTGACAATTCTAAAAGGAAGCATTCTTGTTGCCAAAAAGGCATCAGCCACCCTTCCATCATTAGAATTTAACGGAAACTCATCACTGATAAATTATGGTTCTGTGACGTTTACCGGAAATGTTTCGCTAGATCATAGCAACAACTGTATTGCTAACAATGGCATCAATTCAAAAATGAACTGGGGTTCTGCAACTTTTAGTTTTGGTGGAAAAAAATCGACTTTTATCAACAATGGCATTACAGATATTGGCACGTTGCTCGTGGATTCCAAAAACGGAAAAATATTTCTGGGGCCAAATTCCCTTACCAATGTCGTAAACCTGATCAACAACTACGAAAACAGAATTTATATTCTTAAAGGTATCGCCAAACTTAGTCAGGCTGGCTTGGCTCAGTTATCACAATCTTTGACCAGTAGCCCTAACCTAATTGTTTGCCCGGGACCATACTCTGATATCCGCAATGTTACCGCTTCATCTGGCGGTTATGGCCACGCCAACGTAATGGAAAAAGGATGTACATCTTTTCCGTCCACTTCCAATAATATGTTGACATCTTACAAGTAACCTGCTATTTACAAATTGTTCATAATCAGTTTATTAGAAATAATTCGGTAGGCCGTTAAATAATTCAACACTTCTGAATTTTTAAATTAGCTAAAAGTATCTTAGTTTTGTCCTAAATTTTAGATTTTAAGAATATTTTAATTTTTACACCCCCCTATATCATTTCGTCTTAAATGCACACTATGAGAAAACTTTCTCTACAAATTTCTATTTATTTAATCCTATTTTCAACAATCTGTTACGGACAAGTTACTGTTACTTATCCCACCAATAGGATCGTTTTTCAGCGTGATAATTCTAACCAGGCTTCTGTTGTTGTTGCAGGGTATTTTGCTGGTTGTGCAGATCGTATCGAAGCACGTTTTGTTCCAAGAGAAATAGGACAAGGTACAGCTGCTCCCACGGGCGGCGGCTGGGCAACGGTTCAGGAAAATCCACGGAGCGGTAATTTCTATGGCTCTATGTCAGTCACCGGCGGATGGTATAAGCTGGAAGTCAGAATTATTGTTGACAATGCTGTAACATTTACTTCAACAGTTGAACGTGTTGGAGTGGGTGAAGTTTTTGTTGTAGCCGGACAATCCAATGCAACCGGAGGAGATAACAACGCTAACGGTCCGGGGGCAACCGACGACAGGGTGAGCAGTGTTAATTTTCAAAACTATAATGGTGCCAATTCTCCTGCCATAGCACCTTATTCCGATATTAAATTGCCCTGCCCGGAATTTGTTCATCTGGATGATATCACAAAAACAGCTCCGTTTGGAAACTACGCCTGGTGCTGGGGCGCATTTGGAGATAGTCTGGTAAAAAAATTACAGGTTCCGGTAATGATTTTTAACGCCGGCTGGTCGAGTACTGGTGTTAGAAACTGGAAAGAATCAATTCCGGGTAACAGTTTGACGGTCAGTGATTTTGGTTTCCAATTTCCTGCCGGGTTACCTTTTGGACATATGAGAATTACACTGAATAATTATATAGCCCAACTCGGTGTACGGGCTATTTTGTGGCATCAGGGTGAAACGGATAATATGGTAAGCCGAACGCGTGAAAATTATTTATCCGATATTCGGGAGGTGATCAAGGCTACCCGGGATTTGTCCGGAAAAGACAATCTGGCCTGGGTGGTATCAAGAGCAACCCGCTTCAACGTAGATGGAGCAACCAGGACCTGGCAGCCCGTTATTGACGCACAAAATGACGTTATGGGTTTAGGAAGCCATGGCAACGATTTGAATTACAAAATGGCCAACGTGTTTCCGGGCCCGGAAACGGATGATTTCTATGACCTTAATTACCGAAATGCTGATCAGGTTCACTTCACAGGTAATGGACTTTTACATTTAGCTGGATGGTGGAATAAGAAACTGGATGATGATTTTTTCAAAAACTCGACACCCTATCCGGCATTACCACCGACAAATATTTCAATTTCCAGAACGGAAACTGCAAGTGTTATATTACAGGCTCCCTCAGGTGCACAAACCTATAACTGGCTCTCGGGTAACGATTGTAACACCAGTCTATCAAATAGCCAGCAATGGACTATTGGTAGTGGAGATTATGAACTCAAAACTACGGATGCATTCAATAATGTAGTTTTTTCTCCAAAAATTCGCGTACCGAATAGTATTTCACCTGCTTCCATTGCCAGAAATTTAGATCTAAGTCAGCAGATTATCACCAATAATGTAAACAATCTCCTCATCAACGATTGTCGTATTCTTGCCCAAATAACACCTGCTGCAAATTCTTCGATAATTACTGAAACAATAACTGCAAAAGCTTATATAGACGGTTCTGTTCAGTCTTTTCAAAATTCTCCATATGTACAAAGGCATTTTGATATTCAATTGAATCCTGCCAATGATAATCCTGCTGCGAAGGTCACTTTATATTTCTCACAAGCTGATTTTGATGCATTCAATTTGGTCAGCAGCATCGATATCCCAAGCAATCCAACCGACCAAACCGGTAAAAATAATTTACGCGTCATTCAGATCGGCGGAACCTCTTCCGGAAATTCGGCTACCCAAAGTAGTTATAGTGGTAGCCGAACACAAATAACACCGAGCTCCGTAGTTTGGAATACCACTTTAAACAGCTGGGAAGTTAGTTTTGATATGACAAGTGCAGGAGGATTTTTCGTAGGAACAAACAGCACTCCCCTGCCCGTCACCTTAACATATTTTAGAGGAAATTCGGATGGTTCTGCCGCTCAATTAGCGTGGGAAACAAGTGAGGAAACAAATTCAGCATATTTTGAGCTGGAACGAAGCTCGGATGCAATTCATTTTCAATCGATTGCAAAGCAGCTTGCAGCAGGAAATTCCGCAACTACTGAACAGTATAATTATCAGGATATTTCATTGTCGGCAGGTATTTATTATTACCGTTTAAAACAGGTTGATTTGGACGATTCTTATCAGTATAGCCGCGTGATCAGCGTGAAAATAAGCGATAAGTTATCGGTTCGTATCTTCCCAAACCCGGTTTCTGACCAGATGAATATTCAATCAGAAATTGAAATAAACTCAGTTGAAATTATTAATTCTCTTGGGGTAAAATTGCAATCCAATGCGGTGAATAAGAATTCCTTACAGCTGGACATGAGTAAATTTCCTTCCGGTTTATATATTATCCGAGTTAATAACGAAACATTTAAAATTGTCAAAAAGTAAGTAATGCTTTTGTAGATGTTTGGTTACTTAAATAATTGTGAAATAAAAAATGTTGCCGAATTCGTTCTGGCAACATTTTTTATTTTTTAATTGAATAAATTTCAGATCTTTCAATCAGTAAAAATAAATAGTACGAAGCAAGGTTTTTATTGATCGATAATAAGAACTTTTACATTTTAAGTCAATTTATTTTTTCAATTGGCTTATTTTGGAAACAATTATTACAAGCACTATTGTTCATTATAGAGATTTTGGATTTTTCCGGGCTGATGGGCCTAATGAACTATAATTCTTTCTTACACAATGCGTACCAAAAAGTCTATAAAATCAATTACTCCCGATGTCGTTCTGATTGGAGCTGGTATCATGAGTGCAACGCTGGGGATTTTGCTTAAAAAGTTAAATCCTGCTTTTACAATCTCTATTTTTGAGAGATTGGATAGGGTAACTGCTGAAAGTTCTGATGCATGGAACAATGCCGGAACCGGACATTCTGCTTTTTGTGAATTGAATTATACTCCACAAAAAGAGGATGGTTCCGTAGCGATTGACAAAGCGATTAAAATTGCAGAGTCATTTGAAGTTTCAAAGGAATTCTGGTCATATCTGGTAGAAAATAAAATTGCTGAGGCACCGGAAGAATTCATTCGCCATATTCCTCATATGAGTTTTGTTTGGGGTGAAGATAACGTTGACTATCTCAAAAAAAGATACGAAGCGCTTACCAAACATCATTTGTTTCAGGGAATGAAATATTCTGACAATTCCGCTGAAATAGAAAACTGGGTACCGTTAATTATGGATGGCCGAGATCCGGCTGAGGCTGTTGCTGCTACCCGTATGGATTTAGGTACTGACGTAAATTTTGGTGCTTTAACCAGAACGATATTTAATTATCTAGAAACCCAGGAAGGTGTAAATCTTTACCTGAATCATGAAGTAGACGATTTCAAACATGAATCGGATGGTTCATGGACAATCGCCGTTAAAGATTTGTCGACCCGTAAAACGCAGAAGTTAAAAACACCTTTTGTATTTATCGGAGCAGGTGGTGGTTCATTGCCACTCTTGGAAAAATCAGGTATACCAGAAGGAAAAGGTTTTGGAGGTTTTCCGGTAAGTGGTCAATGGCTGGTTTGTAACAATCCGGAAATCATAGAACGCCATCAGGCAAAAGTTTACGGAAAAGCAGCTGTTGGTTCTCCGCCTATGTCGGTTCCGCATTTGGATACACGTGTCATTGATGGTAAAAAAGCTTTATTATTTGGACCTTATGCTGGTTTTTCAACTAAATTCCTGAAAAACGGTTCTTATCTGGATCTTCCCCGTTCAATCAAATTTAATAATATCAAGCCTATGCTGGCGGCTGGTATTCACAATATTCCGTTGACTAAATATCTGATTGATCAGGTAAGACAATCACCGGAAGACAGACTTGCGGCTTTGAAAGATTATATGCCACAGGCGCGTATGGAAGATTGGGAACTTGAAAAAGCCGGTCAGCGTGTTCAGGTTATCAAAAAAGATAAAAAAGAAGGTGGAGTTCTGGAGTTCGGAACAGAAATGGTAACCGCTGCGGATGGTTCTCTGGCAGCTTTGTTGGGTGCTTCTCCGGGCGCATCTACTTCGGTTTCTATTATGCTTGAATTGATTCAGCGTTGTTTTAAAGATCAGGCAGCTTCACCTGAATGGAAACAACAACTTCAGACATTGATTCCTTCTTACGGAAAATCTTTGGCGAAAGATGCAAAACTTGCAGCGAAAACGCGGGATTGGACGACTCAGGTTTTGAAACTTAGTGCGTCCAAAAAAGAACAGGAAATTCTGGCGTAACAGAATTTAAGAACATTATATAAATCAAAAGCGGATTATGAAAATGATCCGCTTTTGATTTTTTGTTATACTAAAACAATTAAACCGCCAAAGACGGTGCTATCGTAAAAGCTGATTTTTCCTTGGCCGCCGGAATTTCCAGATAAAAAGTAGTTCCCTTATCTACATCACTTTCAAACCATATTTTACCTCCGTGGGCTTCTATAATTTGTTTAGAAATGGAAAGTCCTAATCCAAACGGCTGCTCACCGGAAGTTCCCCACCTTTTTGCATCTGTAAAAGCATCAAAAATCTTGTCTTTCAATTCATCCGGAATCCCTATTCCGTGATCTTTTATGGACAACTCCATTTTTTGGTCCCGCTCAAATAATTTCACATCAACAACAGATCCGGTCGGACTGAATTTTATCGCGTTAACGATCAGATTGCTTAAAACACGCCAAATTTTTTCTTTATCAGCCAAAATCAAAACATCTGCTGCTATTTCCAGATTCACTTTTTGATCCTTTTCGTCGGCCTTGAATTTTAATTGTTCAACGCATTCTTTGAGGATAGTTTGCATATCCACAACATCCTTTTTCATCTCTTCCGGCCGATAATTAAAATTAGCGATCAACAGATCATTGATCATTTCCATAGATTGAAGACTAGATGTTTTCATCAGTTTTGCAAACTCCATATGCTCATCTGAAAAATTGACTTCTTCTATTAAAAGGGAAGCAATTGAAGTTATCGCGCCAAGCGGATTCCTTAAATCATGCGCTACAACCTTCAAAATCCTGTCCTTATCTTTATTACTTTGTCGCAGGTCATCCAGGGTTTGTTCAAGCTGTTTATTCTGAAACGTAATTTGTTTGTTCAGATTTGTCAAGGTTGCCACATTCAATTTGGAACTTTTCCAGTTTTGCGACAATAAAACCAGAATCGCAATGGCCATTAATGAAAAAAGCAACGCGACATATAAATAATTCTTTTTCAGATTATTTTCGGCACTCAACAACGAGTAATTGTATTGTTGTTCAAGACTTTCAAATTCTCTGTCGGCATCTACACTAACCAGGGTTCTATTTTCAAGATCCAGAGAATCTTTCAAAAGCATATATTGCTGCAAAAAAATATAGGCCTGTTCCCGATTCCCAATTTTATCGAAATACTTCCAGTTTAGCTTGCTAAGTCCCGTTTCAGCATATAAATTATAATTTGAATCCAGGGATGATTTTAGTTGTTCGGCAATTTCATGAGACTCCTGGAATCGCCGTTTTTCAATATAAAGCTCTCCCAGCTTAATCATTGAGACTTGGGAATCAGCAATATCAAATCCTTTTTTCCGGTTGGTCGCGATACTTTTCTTTAACAAATTCTCGGCAGAAAGTGTGTCACCTTTTTTGTAATATTCCTCCGCCTGATTTCCGGAAACCACAGCTTCCGCCATTTCGATATAATCCTTCCTGTCCGGAAATCTCTTTCCTTCTTCCCGAAGAAAAGCCAATGCTTTATTACTGTAAAATAATGAACTATCCGTCATATTATACTTGCTATAACTTAACGCTATGTTAGCAAGCAATTCCTGGCGAGACGCAAAATTCCGGAAATCCCTGATACAATAAGCGGCGTCTTCAAAACACTGTTTGAAATTATTTACAGCCTCCGAGTATTTCGACTGCTTATAACTGACCATGCCGAGCCGGTAGGTATATTCACTCACCGCGCAAGGATCCATTATCGTTTGTGCAATTATTTTCCCCCGATAATAATGCTGGTAAGCGTCGTTATATCGCTTAATATTAAAAAGAAGATCGCCTTTTTGAAACAAAGCCGTAGAATATTCCCTGATGTACTTTTTCTTTAAAGCTTCTGTTGATAAAATGAGGAAGATGCTATCAAGCTGTGCAATTCCTTTATAATTGTCACCAGTTTTGGGATAATAATCCTGTCCCCTAAAACTAAATTTTCTTACCTCATCCCCAATACCGGGATCGTTGATAACCTGATAAGCAGAATCAAAAAAAGCCAGTGCCTTTTCCTTTTCACCTTTGTCCATCATACGCTTGGCCTGCTCGCGAATCATGTCTACGTAAGCGGTATGGTCAGCCTTTTTTAAATCTGAATTGTCGCACGAGCTTAAACTGAATAATGCTAATATTAACAAAATGTTTATACCTCTCCTTCTAATCATCAAAATAAATCTGAGGAGATAAAACTTTATCATTTTAACGGTGACGGTGAGAAGGTTACAAAGAAACTACGCTTGAATTTAGCAGCCCAAAATTACTTCATTAACAGTACATTAAAAAGAGATGATAAGAATTTAATCTACAATATTATCAAAAGATATAGAAGTTATTCGGTATATCAAATTCCGAGAAGTAGTATAAAAACTAATCTAATTCACAGATTAGTTTTACCTGGCAGGTAAATACAAATGGGACTTCCGGATCTTTGGTGGTATGAATTTTTCGACGTGTTCCTGAAAATTTTATTAGGCTGATAACTTTCAGCCTTTGCCCGCAAATTTGCTTGGTTAAACTGATTACTAACTGTTAATTTTATTTAAACAACTCCATTTTCACATGTTCAATATTTTGTTCAACAAACAAATCACCAAACTTTGAAAATCCATTTTTTTCGTAAAATTTAGCAGCTCTCACCTGGGCATGAAGATATGCCCGCGCACCTTCCGGCAAATCTGATAACAAAGCCTGCACCAATGCCCCGCCAACTCCGGTCCCGCGATATGCATTCAACACTGCAAAACGTTCAAGTTTATATCCATTTTCCGTTTTCCGCCATCTTGCGGTTCCGGCGGGTAAATCGTTTACTTTCGCCAGATAATGTGTCGCTATATCATTACCGTCTTCTTCCGCGTCGGCATCTACATTTTGATCAATAACAAAAACCTGGCGACGGATAGCAAATGCCGTTTTCAACTCTTCCGGATTTGTTATCTGTGAAACTTCAATTTTATTTTCGACCACTTTTCCGTCTTTATTCTCTTCCATAATGGTAAGTGCTCTTTCCAAAAAACTTTTCTTTTTAAATGCGGCTTCAACTTCATTAATAGCCAGCATGATATTATTCCTGGTATTGGTCAGTTCTGTCATAGCAGCAACCATAATTTCCCAAACCGGTTTCATTTTGCCAATCAACTCTTCTGCCTTTGGTGTCAGTGAAATCAATCTTCTGCGATCATCGGTTTTATCTTTTGTTGAAATGATCAGTTTTTCCTTTTCCAGTTCTTTCAATAAACTGATTGTTGAAGGATGTGCATAACCGATTTCTGCCGCAAGTTCACCAATACTGAGTGAGTTTTTCTGCTGCAAAGTATAAATTACCGGAAACCATTTTGGCTCAAATTCAATACCATTTTCTTTATATATCTGTAACCCGTCCTTTCTAAAACGATCACTGATTCGTTGTAAACGCGTAGAAATAGCAAGAATTCCAGATTGATCAATACTGTTCATCATAATTTTTCAATCTTCAAATGATAAAAAACATTGTCGGCCGACATAATTGGAAAAGCGGCCGGCAGATTTTTCTTTTCAATTCTTACAAAATTATTTCTTTCATAAAAACGTATCGCAGCCTTCAATATATCGACTGTCCCCAGATAAAGATCTGTAATATTTTCTGACTTGCAGTAATCGATCAGCTTTTCAAGCAGTTGTTGCGCTAAGCCAAATTCTTTGCCCCGAAAATCTTTATTAACAAACATTTTGCGGATCACGCCCTGTCCATTTCCAATACCGATTAAAGCGATTGTACCAATCACTTTTTCTTCATGAAATGCTCCCCAGAAATTTCCTCCGGTAGCATGATAATTATTTTCAATGTCCTGTAAATCCGGTTGATCTTTCAATGTAATCGGAACGCCAAATTCAATTTGTTGAATTGGAAGAATTAAATCGATTACCTGTGCAGAATGTGCATTTCCAATCAGGGAAATTTGAAGTTGATTTGTCATAATTATTATATTTATACACAAATATATGTAGTCAGCTACATAATAGCAAAATCGATTATAAATACGTGACAACGCACTTATAGAAACTTACAAAGCGGGATTTAAAGAAAAATTAAGGTGCAGACTAAAACTGAACAAATCAAAAGATTTCAGCTCAAAAAATTAAAGAGAATAATACATATCACCCGAAACCGATAAATGATTTGGACTTATCTTTTCAATTGTAGATACATCCCGATTTTTACGCATTAGCGCAACAACAGAATCGACGTCCATTATTTGGGAAACTTCCAGTGCAAGAACACCGACAAAATTTTTCCCTTTAACAATCAAATCAAGGTGTTTAATTTTTACACCTTTCACCGATTCGATCAGCGAAGTTATTTTGTGAAGACTAAGACCTTTGCGGTAAGCAATTTTAATCTGGTATGTGTTTTTCATTTGGAATCATGTTTATCGTCATAGTAATTGGAAACACTATTGCACTCATACTTAAACAAATACCTCAGCGTAATTTATAAAATTTATTATATCAATCAAATCGAAAAATACATATTCACTGTTTTTTTCTGAATTTAAGATTAATTATCCAAAACAGTGAATATCAGGAAAATCCGGTTTGACAATCATGCACGGAAGCCACTAAGGAACCCAGGTAAAAGATTGCTGCCCAGCAATTGATTCTTCCGGTATGTTAATATTATCAACCTCATAGATTTTTGCTATCGTGCTAACAATCTGATCAATTTCTTCGGTCGTATTAAATTTGCTAAAAGAAAAACGAACATTTTCCTTATTGTTTTCATGCTGAATCGCCGAGATAACGTGCGAACCGCCATTGCCTAAATTGGAACAGGCGCTCCCACCGGATACCGCTATACCGAAAGTATCCAGACTGTTAACGAGACTTCCTGATTGCAGGCAGGGAAAGGAAATATTCACGACCGAACTTAGACTTTTTGTTGAAGATTTACTCTCACCATTAAAACCAATTTCCGGAATTCCGCTATTTTCAAGCTGGGAAATTAATCGTTGTTTAAGCGCTGCTGTTTTTTCATGTATACTATCGAAATCACGGTAAGCAATTTCAAGTGCTTTCGCTAATCCAGCAATTCCAATAACATTTTCAGTCCCTCCCCTTTGTCCTTTTTCCTGTGCACCTCCTAAAATTTGTGGTTTTAGTTTGTGTTTTTTGTTAATATAAATAAATCCAACACCTTTTGGGCCGTGAAATTTATGTGCTGATCCAACCAGAAAATCAACCGGAAATTCTTTAAGATCAATTTTCACCTTGCCAATAGTTTGTGTGGTATCGGTATGGAAAACTGCATTATATTTTTTCGCAAGTTTACTGATCGCTTCGATATCGGTAATATTTCCAATTTCATTATTCGCATGCATTAAACTGATCAGCGACTGTGGATTGGCATCAAGCAAATGTTCAAGGTGTTCAAGATCTACGTTCCCTTTTTTATCAAGTTTTACATAACTGATCTCGATTTCACCTTCTTTTTCCAGTTTCAATAAAGGCTGTAAAACTGCCTTATGCTCAATTTTACTTGTGATTGCGTGCGTCAACTCATATTCCCTGATTGATTCCGACAAAGCAAGATTGTTGGCTTCAGTGGCACCTGAGACGAAAAATATTTCCTCAGCTGTTACTCCCAACAATTTCGCAATTGTATTCCTCGCGTTGTCAATCATTTCACGAACTTTCCGGCCAGCCCAATGGCTCGATGAAGGATTTCCAAAATTAGTTGTCAAATAAGGTAAAATTGCTTCAATCACCTCAGGATCAATGGCCGTCGTCGCAGCGCTATCACAATAAATTTCCATAATTTGGTTTTTAGTTTGTTATCTGTTTACTAGAAGAAGATTTTACGGTAGTGGCTCAGCGATCAGCTTGGCAAGATCTGTGTTCCATTTTTTGACATACTCATCATAAAATTGACCTGTACCCTTTCCTGAAAATCCGGTATGAATTTCTTTAACTTTACCATCACGACCTACAATAATCGTTGTTGGAAATGCGATAAATTCTTTGAGCGCAACCAGTTTTTTAGCTACTTCATCCTTATCATTTTTACCGGCAAAAAGTAAGTCGTACTGAACATCATAGCGGGTTTTCAATTTTGTCAAAGTGCGTTTTGCAAATTCGTAATCATCTTTTGCCTCAAAAGCCAAACCGATTATCTCTACTCCTTTGCTTCTGTTTTCTTTATACCACGGAGCCATGAAAGAAACCTGATCAATACAATTCGGGCACCAGGTTCCCATTAATTCAATGATCACAACCTTTCCTTTGTATTTCTCGTCGCTTAACGAAACCTGATTTCCATTCAAGTCCGGAAAAGTAAAATCAAGTTTTTCATAACCTGGTTTCAGGAAAGTAAGAGAATAAGCATCAGCCAACGCTGCGTTATCGTCTTTAACGCCTGTGAATTTTGTAGCATTTGGGCCGAAACCGATGGCACCTTCAATCGATTTTCCGTTAATAATTTTTCCGGTAACATAAGAAGGTCCTGAGCCTGTAAAACCTGAAAGTAAAAATTGATCTCCCTGAACATTCCCCTGCAACTCACGGCTATCTCCGGTAATTGACAAAATGATACCGTTCAGTTTATTTCCCTTTTGCTCAAAAACAGCCACACGATCCGCAACAGGTTTATCTGATTGAATTTTCACAAGCCATTTTCCAGTGATATCAGCAGTTGGTTTAATCTCCTTTCCAGGTTCCACAAACCGGTAGTTTTTATCAGGCTGAGCAGTGAAAGGAATTGATCTGTTTACACCCGGAACCAGGCTTTTATGAACGCCGGTCAAACTTCCGTCATTTTCTATTTTTGCAAAAAATGCAGCTTCGAACGTGTTCATCGTCACCTGCAAAGAATCTAACGAGAAATATTTAGCATTGAAATCATCCCTGCGATCACCGTTGATTGCAGTCAATACCAGTTGATTTCCTTGCTTCTTTTTTACTTCGAAATTAAAAGGGACGTCCGTTTCTCCTACTTTGAAAACGCCACGCCAGATACCTTCTTTAATCTGTTTGGTCTGTGCATTAGCAGAAAAGACAGCACCTGTCGCCAGAAAAATTGCAAATAATAAACGATTGATTTCCATAGGAGTTTGAACGTAATAATACAAAGTATATAATCTCTACCAGTTAACTAGATAGATAAGTTAAAAATTCACTCAAAACACTCTTTTTTCGAGAATGACATTTAAAATTCCTTCGATGTTATCTCGGGCAACAATTTGTATTCAGTGGATTCTAAAGATTTATCATTAGAATTAGGTTGGGGCACCTTATTAGTCATAGGTTGCCAGAAGATCATTGAGCCTAACCTCTCCCTTCGTTCTTTATAAATCTACTATTTTGATAGACAAAGTTGTGTTATATTTTTTTCCTGTGCAAGAATTATCTTTAATTTTTTCAAAAAGATTAATTTTAAGCAGGATTTAGAGGTTTAAGGACCGAAGAAATTTGAGTCCGTCTACTGCTATTGATTCTTTTGAAGGTTCCATTTTCCGCCAAATTGAAGCTGCTTTGGCAATTATTTTAACATCAGGTGTGAAAGACTCGATCACAATATCACCGGCGTAATCGATTTTATCCAGTGCGACAAAAATTCTTTCCCAGTTAATCTGATCGCCTCCGGGTGTTCCTCTGTCACTGCCGGACGCATGTAAAAGTGCTAATTTGCTTCCGGCTTTTAGTATCGCCAAAGCAGGATCTTTTTCTTCAATATTCATATGAAAAGCATCCAGATGAACCCGAAGCGCATCACTTCCCACATCCTTGATCAGATTTAGCGCCTGCTCACAAGTATTGATCAAATCGGTTTCGTAACGATTTAGTGGTTCAATCGCCAGTTTGATATTTACCTTTTCAGCATCATCGCAAAGTATCTGAAGATTTTTCACAACGGTAATCCACTGCTTTGTTTTTTCAACTTTCAGGAACAAGATCCGCTCTTCCAACGGCGGAATAAATTGGTCCTGCAACCAGCGAACTTCCCAAAACCGGCGCTATATCAATCAGCTTTTTAATGTATTCCAAAGACACAACCTGCTCCTTTCTATTTCCACGCAAATCCCTGCCCGGACCGGTTGCAGCACAAACCGAGCGGCATTCCAGACCGTTATCATCCAACGCTTTTCTGATCAAAACAGGATCAATATTGGCAGGATCTTCCACAGCAATTTCGACAAAATCAAAACCCCATTCTTTAAACTTTGGAAAAAAGCTTATGCTCTCATTCGTAAAAGGAGAGGAAAACAAATAGGTATTGATACCGAATTTCATGAATCTGGGATTGAAAGTGTGTATTAAAGGTAGGAGGAAATTATTTCTTTTGCTGTTCAAAATAATGAACTCCTTTTTTATCCCCCATTACAAAATCAGGCAGGCCATCCTTGTTCATATCTTCAATTTCAACATGCAGACCACCACCTGCCTCATTATCAATTTTATGCGAAATGAAAGTTGGTGTTTTGCCGGGTTTGAATTCATACCAATAAGTTACAGCAGCATCTTCCGCCCCAGGATCTCCTCCGTTATGTGCATACCAGCGTTTTCCCGTGACCAGATCAGGAAATCCGTCCCCATTAATATCTTTAAAACCAAGTCCGTGTGATTGGGAAAAATCTTTTGCGATTTCATGTTCTGTCCATGAGCCGTCTTTTCCCTGCTCATGCCACCAGATCCCGTAGTTATGTGCGGACGAAGTAATGACATCATTTAATCCATCCTGATTCACATCATAAACATACATTTGCGCACAATCCTGGCTCAAATTGGCCGGGTGAAACTTCCAGTTTGGTTTTTTCGGATCAGCCGATCCTTCCCACCAGCCATCTTTTACAAGAACATCTTTTTTGCCATCGCCATTGATATCTCCATAACCCAGGCCGTGGGTATATTTATGGGTAGCTATTTTTTCATCGCTACTGATAATATTGAGTTCCCATTGCGTATCTCCCTTTTTTCTTGGCGGACTAAGCCAGATCACCTGCTTTTTCTCAGGATCATTCGCCAAAAGATCAAGCCGCCCATCGCCATCAATATCTACAAAAACCGGCGATTCATTTCCAATAGACGGATGGATTTCTCTTGCAACCCAATGACCTGTTTTATTTTTAGGATTCTCATACCAAACGGCTGGATTTCCTGCAATATCAATCCTGATCAGATCCACCCAACCATCCTGATTTACATCCGAGCTGAAATCGAGAAATGAATCACTATATCCATCCTTCCATGAAAAAGCTTTTACAGGCATGATCTCATGTTTCGTCCAGTTCGGTGCTTCAAACCAGTAAGCACCGGCAAGAATATCTTTTTTACCATCTTTATTCACATCACCAATAGCAGCGCCCTCCGCTATGAAATCAGGTGTAACTTCATATTTTTTGAAAACTCCGCTGGAAACTTTCTTTTGCGCGTCGGCAACAAAACTTCCTGCCAGCATAACCTGCGCGAAACAAAATAATTGAGCGTACTTGATATATTTCATGTTTTCAGGTGATTAAGTGGTCAGGAATATTTTGGTATGTTTAATAAATTACTTTAATGAAAAAGCATTTTCAATTGATTCAAGATCAACACCCAAAACACTTTTTGCTATTTTATTCAAATCTGCTTTTTCTCCTTCAAAATGAAAAGTACTGTGACGATGAATCAGCTTTTCATTTTTCTTTAATAACAATACATTTGAATTCGATTCCAGTTCGTAAAATGGTCCCATTTGAGAGCCATCTTCCAGCGGTCCATCGTTATAGGCATTCAGTGCGTCACCGCCGAAAGGATCTTTATGCAATTCCCAGGTTGATTTCAGATATTCGCCCTTCGGTTCTAAATCGTATAAAATGATTGTCAAAATGCCTTTTTCGGCATCATAACTTCCTGCAACATTTCTTGCAGATTTTGGCGACAAACCGATTTTACTTCTGTATTTTCCATCTGCTTTCAGAAATACAGCAGAATCTTTTACTATCAATCGATCGTCAGGAATATCGCCAAAATAATTAGAAGTCAGTAATGGTTTTTCTGAATTAGCTTTTGAAAAAGGAGCAACAATTGTTGTTTTTGGTGATGGTTTAAACATGCCCAAAATCCAGATTCCCAATGCGCCGGTTTCCCGTTTCCAATCTTCACCCAAATTTGTTACAGCATTTTCAGATGTATAACCGGTTGTTTTTATATTGTTAAAATCCTGAACGGAAAGCAAATTTTTGATGTCAGATTTGCTAATCATTTTAACCTGACGCTCAATCAAAAGGTCAAATTTTGTGCCAATATTATTTTCAAGAACAGTTTTCTTCTTAAATCTGACCGAAGAAGAATCAGAAGAAATTACATCAAAAGGCTCGGAATCAATCACGGCCGGCGTTTGCCAGTTTTCGTAAACAAATGATTTTCCTTTTTTGAAATAAACAGAAAACTGGCCGCCTTCGGGAGAAAACCAGAATCGGTCTTCACCGCCTAAAGCATTGATATGAGGTTTATTTTCTCCGCTTTTGATCAAGTGCGTAATTCAGCCAGCCATAACTATTTCCGGAATTTCCGGCAGCCGTGCTCGTCATCACTCGGCCCTGATAATCCGCTACGACAATAGCCTGCGATTTTGCATCATCAGGCGATTTCAAAACGATAACCTGTTTGTATTTTTTCAAAAAAGCCAGGTCATACCCAAAAGTACCTTCCTGGCCTGTTGCATTTTCTTCCACGCTATTTTCCTGCTTATTTTTTTTCTCCTGACAAGCCATTGTTGCCAGCATAATGATAATATAAATTGAAATTTTATTTTTTACGATCATATTACCCGATCAGACTATTCATGCAAATAATTTCCGTATCCAACGATCAAAACCGACAAGACAATTACTAAAATCCCCGCTACAATAGTTGTAAGCGTTTTTTTGGCAACACCTTTCCATTCATTCAAAACCAGTCCCCACGTATTGGCAATTAAAATAATGAACGCCATATGCAGAATCCATGAACTTGGACCGTTGCCCAGTTTACTTTCTCCCATACCGTAAAAGAAAAATTGAAGAAACCAGGTTGTACCTGCAAGTGCCGAAAAAATGTAATTTGAAAGAAGCGGCGTACTTTTATCAGTATAGTTATTGAAAGTTTTATTACGCGCATTCAGCAGCATACACCAGATAAAATTGGTTGTCAAACCGCCTAGTAAAATCACGATATAAGTTACATTGTTCTGGAAAAGAAAATTTCCCTGTCCCGGATTTGCTGCTTTCCAGGTTGCATTTGCTTCTTCCGCCATTACTTTTCCAGCATCAATTCCAAAAGCAAAACAAGCGCTTAAGAATACCTGAAATAATAGAAACGGTCAGTCCTAGTCCAATTTTAAATTCCGTATTACTTTCAGAAACAATGCCGCTTTTTTTCAGGTCATTATCTTTCATCGCACCGGCTTTTCCACAAATAATAATACCGATTACACAAACCAGTAAGCCAAGCAAAACCATTTGTCCCCAGTTGCTATTGATCAGATCTGAAATGGAATCTTTACCTGTTTTTGGATTAAACTCGTAATAAACCGAAGGAATTAAAGCACCAAAAACTGAACACAAACCAAGAATAATTGAACTACCAAGCGATACGCCCAAATACCGTCACCCCCAAACCGTAAGTCAAACCGCCAATTCCCCAAAGAACACCAAAAAAGTAAGTAAGAAATAAAACACCGCCATCGGTATGAGCAATGATATCCATGTAACCCGGAATGGTCAGATATGCCGCAAGCGGTGGAACGATTAACCAGGAAAACAAACCACCTACGATCCAGTAAGTTTCCCATGCCCAGCCTTTTACTTTTTTGTAAGGAATATAAAAACTGCCGGAAGCAAAACCGCCAATGAAATGAAAAAGTACACCAAGAAGTGCCTGCATGAGGTTTTAGGGTTTAATGTTCAGTGGTTAAAATATAAGGCGAGTAGCCAGTTATGCATTTAACCCGTAAGTTGCCATACGTACAGAAATAGCGCATCCTGTACCGTACTGCTCGAAATACGTCTTTTTGAATTATAAATGAAATAATTCTATGACACTACCTCCTAAGTAATTGAACATTAGTATTTACTCTTTCAACAGCAATTTTATAATTTTTAGCTATTTTTTTGGTAATTATTCAATCTCAAATTTTTCGCTTATGCTGAGAAATCAGCGGATCACAATTTTCTTAGTAACCTTCGAACGGCTGGTTTGAAGTTCAAAAATGTAAAGTCCCGGCGTCCATTTTGTAGTGACAATTTCCTTTTCAACATTGGCTCTAACTGTAATATTAGATTGAATAACCTGTCCTCCTACATTGAAAACGGTTAAAGAAGCATTTTCTGTGGAAAGCACTTTTATATATTCGCCAGCCGGATTTGGATAAACTTTTACACTTTGTTCAACAGGTGGTTCAACCGGCGTGATGCTGATTGGTAAAATATTTTGAAGAAGACGAATTCCACCGTGCTGTTTCCTATCGCAACATCCGGTTTTCCATCACCATTGAAATCAGCGACGGTGGCGTATAAATATCCGCCAAAAAGAGGATCTGTTCCAAGACCATTATGATCAATCAAAAGACTTTCCCGCTGCGTCCATTTGCCCCAGTCGGCAGAATGAAAAATTTTCAGTTTTCCTGAAAAATCTACGGTCACTAGATCCGGCTTTCCGTCCAGATCGATATCGGCTACCGAAGGCTGAACATTTCTTCCTTCATAATTTAAAGTTATCCCCGCAAATGCTTCTGTAACAAGTGTTAAAACCGGCTGCTTACTTGATCCTGTGTTTTGATAATAACTGATATTCCCCTGAGGTTTTCCAACAATTAAATCAAGATCGCCATCTGCATCGGTATCATAGAAAAATGGATAATCCGTAATCTGTGACTCAATGGGCATGGTGATTGTAACCATATCGGCAACATTTAATTGTGCTGCCTGATTTAATCCGCCTTTGTTTGGAATGTAACGGTATTCCAAACCTTTGAGCGTTGTTCCTGCAAATCCAAGATCCGGAACACCGTCTCCGTTAAAATCTGCCCATTGGGTTTTGAGATTATACATATCCAGCGTGGCCGGAATATTCAGGTAATTATCAGAAGATATCTCAAAAGCCGGTGCCTGTCTGGTTCCTGTATTTGTCAGAAGCCATAAACGTCCTCGAAAATTATTTCCATCACGTGTTCCCCCGGTTCCAATAATCATATCAAGATCACCATCGCCATCAATATCAAAAAATGACGGCGTTGCATTTTCTCCGACATCCAGCATCTGATCCTGAAGGAAGTTTTTTTGTACCAGTTGAAAATTTGCATTATCGCTCGTTCCTGCGTTATGATAATACCAGTTGGACGATTTAAAATCCATTAAATTTCCATCGTTGTTAGCCACATTTGGTGCCGCGATCAGATCTTTCACACCATCAAAATCAACATCTTCATAATAAGCCGAAGGAAAAATATAGAAAACAGTGGGATCAGCAGGTGGGTAAATGTGGGTGAAACTTGTAAAATTAGCAATCAGATTTTCACCGGTGATTTTTCAAAAAAGAAATGTGATCATTACTGACATGCCCGACAAGCAAATCTTTTTTCCCATCGCCATCCAGATCGTGCAGCATAATGGAATTCCCCTGCATGATAAATACGATTCGCATCAGGATTACGTACCACGCCGCAATCTTCACCAAGTACAAAATCTTCACCATCGCCTTTGTGAAAATTTCCCCAGCAATTACCATTTCTCTTGTAAACCAGACTATCCGGCACACCATACCGTTCCATGCTCATATTTTGATGCAGCTCAATAAATACGCCTGAATAATCAAAAGTGATCACATCCAGATCGCCGTCATCATCAATATCTGTAATACCCGGAATATCCGGACTGGAAACCTGAAGATTGATATTTCCTGATAATCCATCCGTATATAAAGCATCTTTTGCCAGTTTCCATGACCAGCTGTTACCATTTTTCACTTGCTTGTAAACCGTGATTCCCAAGCGCAGTGTACGTGAAAAGATCTTTTAGACCATCACCATTGTAATCAGTCAAGTATCATCCAGTTATCAATTTTAGGGAAAAGATATTCGTATGAAGGCGCGTGGAGATAAACTTTTTTCTGAGCGTTCGTTGGATCGGTGGAAGCCAAAAAAGTTGACAAATCACCACTGGTTCTTTCAAAAACTACCAGATCCTCAATTCCGTCTCCATTTAAGATCCATTTTCGTTATCTGGGAAGCATTCAAACCGCCGGCCCATGGATTTAACAAGCCTTTCCACCGGATGAAAGCACTGTTGTCGTATCCAGTTTGAACCATGATTGCTGGGCATGACTTTCGGAAAGAAAGAAGATAGAAACTATAAAGAATAAGAGGCAGGTAAATTTCGTACGCATCGTTGAATAATAATCTATTAATTTTGTCAGTCAATTCGGCTAACATTAAGTTCGTAAACCTAACGAAATTACAAAGCATTTGATTGAGCGGAACCTTCAAACTTTATTTACAGAATTTACAACGTCAGTTAATTTATATGCATACCTCTCTTGAACAGCTTTACGACATTTACCTTAAAGGCCATACAATCAGCACAGATACACGCCAGATCACGCCTGGCTGCATCTTTTTCGCTTTAAAAGGAGATAATTTCGACGGCAATACCTATGCGGCAGAAGCACTGAAAAAAGGAGCAGCGTATGCGGTTGTTGATAATCCGGAAGTAGCAACGGATAGTAAATTTTTATTGGTTGAAGATGTATTGACCGCGCTTCAGGATCTTGGCCAGACATCACGCAAAACTTTTACTTTTCCCGTGATCGCACTGACTGGCTCAAACGGAAAAACAACTACCAAAGAATTGATTGCAAAGGTTTTATCCATGAAATACAAAACTTACGCAACCAAGGGAAATCTTAATAACCACATTGGCGTACCGCTAACACTCCTTTCCATTGATGCGGCAAAATATGAAATGGCCGTTGTTGAAATGGGTGCAAATCATCAGGAGGAAATTGCTTTGCTGAGCAGCATCGCGCAACCTACACATGGTTTGATCACCAATATCGGAAAAGCACATCTGGAAGGTTTTGGTGGTGTTAAAGGAATTGTGAAAGGCAAAGGTGAACTTTTGGATTATCTGTCCAAAAAGAAAGGTACTGTTTTTGTCAATGTAGAAAATGATGCTGTCATGGAAATGGTCAGCAAGCGAAGAGCTTTTGGTGAAATTATTTTTTACTGTACAGAAAGCAGTCCTGTGAATCCAAAATTAATTCAGGAAAGTCCTGTGGTTACTTTTGAAGGGAATAAAGGAAAAATAGTTACCACGCATATTCCCGGACAATATAACTTTGATAACATGTGCGCTGCACTGGCTGTTGGAAATCATTTTGGTGTTACCGACGATGATGCTTATGAAGCTGTTGCCAATTATCAGCCTGATAATAACCGCTCTCAAATTGTTAAACGCGGAACAAATACGGTGATCATGGATGCATACAATGCAAATCCATCTTCCATGGCGGCGGCGATTACAAACTTTGCAAACATGGAAGCCAGGCATAAAATGGTTATTCTGGGGGATATGTTTGAGCTTGGTGATGCTTCGGAAGAAGAACATTTGGCTTTGGGAAAACTGATTGCGGATGAAAAATTTGATCTTGTTATTCTTGCGGGCAAACATATGCAGCATGCCTTGCCTGCTTTGCCAAAAGCATACTATTTTCCTGACAAATTTTCACTGCATAACTGGGTGATGGACAACCCGCAAGATGATACATGATTCTGATTAAAGGTTCAAGAGGTATGGCTCTGGAATCGGTGCTGAGTGTGATGGCGCAGTAATAATCTTGATTTGTATAATTACCTAATTTATTAGTATAATTATATAGTACAAATTGATACATATATAGACAAAATTTATAGATACGACTTTTTTAATAGAAAACATAAATTCATTTATTAAATTCAAGTATTTCCTTGAATAGTACCATGTCAAATCTTGCCTTGGGTTACTGTTGTGACTAGTTTTGTAACCATGAAAAAGTACAAACCAAAGCAACCGCAACAACAATGAAAAATACAATTTTATCCGTAGGATCAAAATTCCCTGAATTCAAAAAAACATCAGTAGTTTCTCTTGAAAAAGGAAATGAATTCTACGATATTACTTCAGAAGATCATAAAAATGCTGAGAAATGGATGGTAATGTTCTGGTGGCCAAAAGATTTCACTTTTGTTTGTCCTACTGAAATTGCTGAATTCAACAAAAAAACTTCTGATTTTGCTGACCGTGATGCAATCCTGATCGGTGCTTCAACAGATAGCGAATTTGTTCACCTTGCATGGAGAAAAAACCATGACGATCTTCGTGATCTTCAATTCCCGATGCTTGCTGATACTTCAAAATCTCTTGCAGAAGAATTGGGAATTCTTGAAGCAAACGAAAAAATCGCTTACCGTGTAACTTACATCGTTGATCCACAAGGAATTATTCGTTGGGTATGCTGTAAATGATCTTTCAGTTGGACGTAACGTTGACGAAGTTCTTCGTGTACTTGACGCTTTGCAAACTGACGAACTTTGCCCTTGCAACTGGGTTAAAGGAGAAGCTACATTAGCTTAATATTTAGTTTAGAGTTCAGAGTCAAAAGTTAAAAGTTCGCATACCGCCTACTTCAAACTTTAGACTTCTTGAACTCTAAACTTCATTCCCCACTTCCAACCTCACAAAAATGTATCCATTTGCAGCCACAGGGAATACGAAAGATTCTCTGTATAAAGAAATCAATTTGCCTGCCGAATTTGAAAGCGTGCTTATCAACAAGCTGGCAGCGCTTGATCACCGTTACCTTAAAGATCTGAAAATCAACATTGGTAACGTTTTAAAATCGCAGAATATCAACCGCAAAGAAGCTCTTATTAATCGCTCTTTCTGTTGCTGTCAATGAGAAAAATGCCGCACTTATCTCTGCTATCGAAGAACTTGCTATTGCAGAAGGTGCTGACGAAAAAGAACTTGCAGAAGTTACTGCCTGCGTTTCTTTGATGAATGCCAATAACGTGTTTTATCGTTTCAGACACTTTATGGACAAGGAATTTTATAACAATGCTCCTGCCGGAATCAAAATGAGCATCATGGTAAATCCGGTGCTTGGCAAAGAGTTTTTTGAATTGCTAAGCCTTGTGGTTTCTGCGCTTAACGGTTGCGAAATGTGCGTAACTTCTCACGAACAATCGGTATTAAACCACGGTGGAACTCAGGCACGTATTTTTGATGCAGTTCGTATCGGAGCTATTTTTAAAAGCTTTACTGTTCTTATTTAATCTTCTTGTCAATTGGCTCTGGCCAGTTGATGTTTTTATATACGAAGCGTTACTCAAAAGGTGACGCTTTGCTTTTTTCAAAACTGGTTATTTATCTGATTATCAATCATATTAATACACTTAATAAAGTATTGTACAAAATCCAGAAAGTCAGATTTTAACATCCTGTTAAGAGTCCACTAGACAAAATATCTACACTTGCAGGCTGAAACCCTCCAATTGCTTCAAAATTTATCTAATCCACACCATTTATAGATAGAATATCCAAATTTTAAATCAAAACCCCAATATACATCTACAAATATTAATCCTGATGGTTTTTCTACTTAATTTTGTACTATTAAATTGACAACAAAACTAAATAGAAAATGGCAACGTCAACAGAAACGTACATTCCTTACAAGGTAAAAGACATCTCGCTGGCCGAATGGGGTCGCAAAGAAATTACATTGGCAGAAGCTGAAATGCCAGGTTTTATGGCAATCCGCGCTGAATACGGTCCATCACAGCCTTTGAAAGGTGCACGTGTTGCCGGTTGTCTTCACATGACGATCCAGACTGCCGTTTTGATCGAAACACTTACAGCTTTGGGTGCAGAAGTTACCTGGTCTTCATGTAACATTTTCTCTACGCAAGATCACGCAGCAGCGGCAATCGCAGCAGCGGGTATCCCTGTGTATGCATGGAAAGGTATGAACGAAGAAGAATTCAACTGGTGTATCGAGCAAACTCTTTTCTTCGGTGAAGACCGCAAGCCATTGAACATGATCCTTGATGACGGTGGTGACCTTACCAACATGGTTTTCGACCAATTTCCTGAATTGATCGAAGGTATCAAAGGTCTTTCAGAAGAAACTACAACAGGTGTTCTTCGTCTGTACGACCGTCTGAAAAACGGAACGCTTCATTTGCCTGCAATCAACGTAAATGATTCAGTTACGAAATCTAAATTTGATAACAAATACGGTTGCCGCGAATCGCTTGTAGATTCAATCCGTCGTGCAACTGACTTGATGCTTGCTGGTAAAGTTGCCGTTGTAGCAGGTTATGGTGATGTTGGAAAAGGTTCTGCTGAATCTCTTCGTGGTGCAGGATGTCGTGTTTTGGTTACTGAAATCGATCCAATCTGTGCGCTTCAGGCTGCAATGGATGGTTTCGAAGTGGTAACAATGGACGAAGCTGTTAAACGTGCTAACATTATCGTTACAGCAACTGGTAACTTCCGCATCATTACTGAAAAGCATTTCCTTAACATGCGTGATAAAGCAGTAGTTTGTAACATCGGTCACTTCGATAACGAAATCGATATGGCTTGGTTGAACTAAACTTACGGTTCTACAAAATCTCAGATCAAACCTCAGGTTGATATCTATTCAATAGAAGGAAAAGACATTATCATTCTTGCAGAAGGTCGTTTGGTAAACCTGGGCTGTGCAATGGGTCACCCATCTTTCGTAATGTCATGCTCGTTCTCTAACCAGACTTTGGCTCAGATCGAACTTTGGACTAACACTGCTGCTTACGAGAAAAAAGTATACGTTCTTCCAAAATCTCTGGATGAAAAAGTAGCTGCTTTCCACCTGGCTCACGTTGGTGCGAAACTTGAAATTCTTTCTGATGAACAAGCTGCTTACATCGGCGTTCCTACGGAAGGTCCTTTCAAAGCAGATACTTACAGATATTAATTTGTTTAGGTATTAGCTTTTAGCGATTGGCTTTTAGCTTTAAATCCCGGCCTGGAAATTATTTCCGGGCCGGGATTTTGATTTTGTTTAGTTAAAGTTTTTGGAGATTATTATGTCACCCTTTCAGGGTTCGTGTCAAATTGCGTTCGAGTCTTTCTATAATAATATCATCCCTTCGGGATTTTTAGCTGGATAAGTATCTATATTGAATTGAGACCCAATAAACCTTGTAAGTTGACTTTCCTAATGACTGCAAAATAATCCCGAAGGGATGGCATTATTATAGAAATACCTAATATTTGTTCGGAGCAAAACCCTGAAAGGGTGGCATAATCCTAGGTGAATTTTCCTATACAATAATCAATCTTGTGCCTATTCCTTTTTCACTTCACCAGCAACTTCCGCCGCACGTACAGGAATCGATTATCCCATGAATATCAAAAGCTGTTTTTAGCGCTTTAATCGCTTCACTTTTCGCCGCTCCCGGACCTATTTTCACCTGATCAATCCAGAACTGGACTTGAAAATCGATGGTACTTGTTCCAAATTTGGTATAACTAAAATCAACCTGGCGCGTCGAACTTAGGAAACCTAGCGACTGAATTGCCTGCAAACTTATTTTTTCAATTAACGCAAGATCTTCTGTAAACGAAATCCCGCATTCGACCTGAACTCTACGCTCACCGGAATAGGTAAAATTCGTTATCGGTTTTTGAAAGATATCTTTGCTTGGAATTTCAATTTGTTGTCCGGCCAGGTTATCAATAATGACTGAACGGAGGTTAATAGACTTTACCTTACCGGTAAATCCATTTGTTTCAATTACATCACCCACTTTAATGGGCCGCTGAATCGCGATAAATGCTCCGGAAATAAAATTGGTAGTCAAATCCTGAAACGCGAAACCAACGGCTAACGCTAACACACCTGCACCAGCCACAAGTGACGTAACGGTCTTATCCAATCCTAATATTCCAAGCGCAAAGAATAAACCGGTTGTAAAGATGATAATGCGGGTTAAAGCAGAAACCAGGCTTACCAATGCTTCGTTATGCGAAGCCCGGCTTAAACCTTTTGACATTAATCCACCCAGGTAACTGGCCAGATAACGAAAAATCACTAACAATAAAATAGCAATGATGATGTTCGGTACGAATCCTATACCGAGGTCAAACCATTTGTCCAATTTTGAGAAAATCGGGTTCACTATTTTTGAAATCTGAAGAAATAACATTTACTGTACTAAAATTGAAGAAGCTGAATGAATTTTTCAACCCCTGTACCACTAACTTAAAACAAAGTTACGCCGCAAATGTTGCATGATTCTTTCCAATTATGATAAATTATTACCGCTTGGCTTTATCTAAATAACAAAAAAGGAGAAGAAAGCTGTCACGCCTTCTTCTCCCAATATATTTCCTATTTATAAAAAGCAACTGGTAATTATCTTAAATCTACAACTTCAACACCCGGAAATTGTTTTGCATTGAAAGTGAAAAAATTGTCAGCAACCGTCACATCCGGCTGAAATTGCTCGACTTTGTAAGTTACTTTTTGTCCATTTTTCTGGAAAATTTTCCAGCTGTTTATAGAATTATCCGCTTTACTAACCTCAATCTGAACTTTATCAACCTGACTATTTTTACCAGTCGACGTTAATTCCACCACATCGAAAGTCTTGGCGCCTTCTTTTTTCTCTTGCAAATAAGCATACTTAAATCCTTTTTTGTAGGCAGAATAAATTCTTGTCGGGTCAAGATCACCACCAGCAGTTGGATCGAAATCCTGAAGGTTCACTTCATTCGTTTCTTTTATATACGTAGCCATCAGCTTACCATCATTGAAAATCTCCTGCCCGGCCATTTTCAACCGGAACTTGGTTCCTTTTACAGTTGCATCACCTTTTAATGGTTTTCCGCCATCAGGTGTGTAAGTAAAAATTGCTTTAAAAGATTTTATTTTCTGATACTTGTTGCTCATCGCATCCAAGATAGCAGTTGATTTTTTATCTCCCTGGGCTTGTGCCGTTGTTAACAAAGTTGTTGAAAATACAATAGCGGAGAGCACAAATGAGATTATTCTTAATCTTTTCATAATTATTAATTTAATTCTAAACAAGTTCCTCTAAAAAGTATGCCAGGTTTAAACAGTACGCAAATTTAGACAAAGTTGTGAGATGAAGGTTTAAAATAACAAGCAAAGTCCTGACTGTTTTGCCAGAGCTTTGAGGCACTTGACAATACAGTCAGGACTTATTATTGACCAATATCTTACAACAATGCAGCTCCAAAAACGCCAGCGCTGTCACCAAGGTTTGGTTTCAGGATCGGAGTTGTGATTACACCTTTGTTAAAAATATACTTTTTGATTCTTTCATAACCTTCATTATAAAGAAGATCAATATTTCCCACGCCTCCACCGATCACGATCAGACCCGGATCGATAACGTTGATCAATGTAGAAATCGCACGTCCGTAATATTCAAGCAAACGATCAATTGTTGCTGCTGCATGATCATCATTACCTGCCTGGTATCTTTCAAGAATGGTTTTCAAAGACAATTTTTCACCGCTTTGCTGATGATAAAATCTTTCAAGAGCCGGGCCGGAAATAACCTGCTCCACACAACCTTTTTTACCGCAGTAACAAGGTTCACCGTTTTCTTCCAGAATATTATGTCCCCATTCACCGCCGATTCCGTGATGGCCTCCAATGATCTTATTATTGACAACCAATCCTCCGCCAACGCCTGTTCCCATGATCACTCCGAAAACAACTTCTGCTTTCGGATAATCTTTTCCAGCGCCCATTAGGGCTTCGGCAAGTGCAAATCAATTTGCATCGTTGGCAAGTTGTACAGGAATTCCCAGAATATCTTCCAGATCTTTCTGCATCGGTTTGCCGTTCAAACAGGTCGTGTTTGAGTTTTTCATCAGATTGGTATCCGGTTCAGAAACTCCCGGTGTTGCAAAACCGATTTTGGTCGGGCGCTCTCCTATTTGTTCGGATACTATATCAATCAGTTTTTTTATTTGGGATAAAATATGCTCATATCCCTTATCAGATTCTGTTGGCAGCCGTTTACGGATGACAACTGCTAAATTATTTTCTGAATCCAAAACGGCACATTCTATTTTTGTGCCTCCTAAATCAATTCCCCAGAGTTTCATTAAATACTATTGAACTTTGTAAAATTTATAACCAAACAAAAATATCACAAAATAGCAGATGATTGGCAGGTAATATGCCGAAGCTACGTCGTGTTCAGCCACAGCACCCATTACAAACGGGAACAATGCGCCACCTACAACACCCATCGAAATGAATGAAGAAGCCTGTTGTGTATGAGAACCAAGATTTTTCAAACCCAAACTGAAAATAGTCGGGAACATGATACTCATGAAGAAGTTAATCATCAACAAGGCGATAAATGAAGGCCATCCGAAACTTTGCGCAACTGTAACTGCCATCAAAATATTGCCAAGAGCAAAAATTGCCAAAAGTGAATGTGGAGCAATAAATCGCATCAGGAATGTTCCAATAAAACGTCCTCCCAACATAAAGGCCATGAACAACACCATGTAATTACCCGCAACTTCATCCGTGAAGCCCATTTTCTCATGACCGTAATTAATGAAAAACGCCCAGGTTCCGGACTGAGCCGCAACGTTGAAAAACTGTGCAGCCACCGCCCAAACAAAATGTCTGTGTTCACTTAATTTCTTACCTGGTTTTACATCAACATTCGCTGAATCTGTATCCAAGGCTTCAACGTGTGGATCAGTCAATGGCGGCACTTTTACGAAAGAAAAGCAAACGGCGATTGTAGCAATTACACCACCGATAACCATGTAAAGAACTTTAACCGAAGTCAAATCTGTACTTCCTTCAACATTATTACGAAGCAAAAAATAAGACCCGATAGCAGGTCCGAGAATTGCGCCTAATGCGTTAAAAGCCTGTGCAAAATTGATACGCTGATCACTTGTACGCTGATCGCCTAGAGAAGCTACAAAAGGATGCGCAACAGTTTCAAGCGTGGATAAACCGCAGCCAAGAATAAATAATGCAGATACAAAAAGCAGAAAAGAACCTACGTTAGCAGCCGGAACGAATAAAAATGAACCCAGTGCAAAAAGAGAAAGTCCGAGAAGCACTCCGTTTTTATACCCGAAACGTTTCATGAACAAACCCGCAGGAATCCCCATGACGAAATAAGCTCCAAAAATGGCAAATTGAACGAAAGCAGATTGTGTTTTGGTAAGACTTAAAGTATGCTGAAAATGTTTGTTCAAAACATCACCCATCGTGATCGCAATACCCCATAACATGAAGAGCGATGTTACGAAAGTGATGGTGACAAGGAATCGGCTTTCTGTAAATTTGGCCTTGGTAATATCCTTACCAGACGAAGAAATTGAGCTCATTTTTTATTTATTGTAAGATTAGTTGTTTAGATGTTTTTATTTTTGGAGGCGTAAGTTAGAGAAAATTAGAAACTGATGCCAATCAAAACTTGTAACATCATGCCCGCCCGTGCGAATGTGGTAGCCGATCTGTCCCATAACAGGTGTATTTAATGCAGGAATTTCCTTTACAGGCAACCCATTTGTTTTCAAAAAACGATAGACTTTATCAGCCTCTTTGGCCGAAGCAAATTCACCTTCCGGATCAGAATTTTTATCTCCTTCTGCGCTGGCTACGTATACCGGACGGGGTGCAATCAAATCAATGATAAGATGCTGATCGAATGGAAGTAAGGTATCCTTATCTATATATTTTCTAAAACTTTTCGCATACCAATGTGGAAAAACAGTATTTAATCTCCGGATATTTTCACCCTTTCCCCGATAGAATAATTTCGCTCCGCCAGCACCCGATTCGTTGCTGATTACCTCAGCAAAACGGGTATCATTAGCACCTGCCCAAAGTGCTGCTTTCCCTAATCTTGAAAAACCAAAAACAACAACTTTTTTTGCATTAATTTCTTTATCGGTTTCCAGATAATCCATTCCGCGGCTCAAAGCCCAGGCCCAGGCAGCCACAGTTCCAAAATTATCTTCACGATTTTGAAGTTCCGGGTACAAAACATGAACGCCGGTTTTGAAAGATTCTTCTTTCCGGTCTGAGGCAATTTCTTCCCTGTAAATCGTAGCCAGTGCAAAACCTGCATCCAGAATACTATCAACCGGCCATTGACTTGCATTTTTACCACGACATGCATCCGTAGCTTTTCCATCCACCGCACAAGGCGAATTTTTACTACTTTCCACCCATGCTTCGCTAAGTTTTATACCCGGATCAGCATTGATTGCATGATTTCCAATAAAGTTTATCCCAATGATCGCAGGAACTGGATGTTTGGCTTTATTTGGAATGTAAATCAGTATATCAAATTTCGCTTCTTTTCCATTTTCCTTAATATGAACAGTAATTTGTTTTCGTGTAGCTTTTCCACCTAACGCATTTTTGTCGTTATCAAAAACCTCAAAACGCATGTCTTTCGGCCGATCCGGAGAAGTTCCATACATTTCCTTTCGAAAAGTTTGAAGCAGTTCTTCTCTTCTTGCATTCCATTGTTTTGAGGAAACGACCTTCGTACCATTATTAAAAGTCAGGGCGTCGGGAAGATTTGATTCTTTATTTTGACCATAAGATGAAATACTTATTGAAAATAAGAAAAGCGGCAACCAGAATTTATTTTTCATCAAAAATATATCGGTTAGGAATAAGGCTATCCGTCCAAAAGTATACAATGGTATTTGTTTACTGATATTACTCTTTCTGCTTTATGAAATTTAATATTGGCTCTCTTTCAAACAAAAATGACTTTTGATTTATGCCGGTTGCATAGTCAAAAGTCATTTGTTATCGATTTGTTTGAAATTATCCGCTGATACCCATCGATCTCATATGATCATCCAGCTGACTTAAATCATGGAACATAACATCCCGTGCTTTGCTGCCAGTAAATGGTCCAACGACACCGATTAATTCCAGTTGATCCATAATCCGTCCGGCGCGGTTATAGCCCAGTTTCATTTTTCTTTGAATTAGCGAAGTACTTCCCTGCTGATGTGTAATGATCAACCTTGCCGCTTCCGGAAGAAGCTGGTCAAAATCATCTGTATTTACTTCACTTCTCGACTCAGAACTTTCGTCACCTTCATATTCCGGCAAGGCATAAGCTTCATCATATCCGCGCTGTCCGCCAATAAATTCACAGACATCTTCAATTTCTCTTGTATCAATAAACGGACATTGCAAACGGATTACTTCTGAATTAATCGCCAGAAGCATATCTCCTTGTCCAACCAATTGTTCTGCACCACCCATATCCAAAATCGTTCTTGAATCGATACTGGACGTTACGCGGAAAGATAAACGAGCCGGGAAGTTGGCTTTGATCAAACCTGTAATAACTTTTACAGATGGTCGCTGCGTTGCCACAACCAGGTGAATTCCTACCGCACGTGCAAGCTGGGCAAGACGGGCAATTGGTGTTTCCACTTCTTTACCAGCCGTCATCATCAAATCCGCAAGCTCATCAATAACCAAAACGATATATGGCAAAAATTTGTGGCCTTTTTCAGGACTCAAACGGCGTTGTGCAAATTTGGTATTGTATTCTTTCAGGTTTCTTACCGACGCTTCTTTCAAAAGATCATAGCGGGAATCCATTTCAATACACAATGAATTCAGAGTAAAAATTACCTTTTTGGTATCGGTAATAATGGCTTCGTCTGCGTTTGGTAATTTTGCTAAAAAGTGTCTTTCCAGCTTATTGAAAAGCGTTAATTCCACTTTTTTCGGATCGACAAGTACAAACTTTAATTCTGCCGGATGCTTTTTGTAGATCAACGAAGCCAGGATAACATTCAAACCCACAGACTTTCCTTGTCCCGTTGCTCCGGCCATCAGTAAGTGAGGCATTTTCGCCAGATCTGCAATATGGATGTCATTGGAAATGGTTTTTCCCAAAACAATCGGCAAGTCATATGTCGACTTCTGAAATTTTTCGTTCATCAAAACTGAACGGATAAAAACAGTTTCCCGGTTTTTATTTGGCACCTCAATACCAATCGTTCCACGTCCTGGCATTGGCGCAATAATACGAATTCCGAGCGCGGCCAAACTCAATGCAATATCACCTTCAAGATTTTTGATCTTGGAAATCCTTACTCCCGCTTCGGGGATAATTTCATAAAGCGTAACCGTTGGACCGATCGTCGCTTTGATTTTTGAAATATTGATACCGTAACTTCCAAGTGTTTCCACAATCTTGGTTTTGTTACTTTCCAAGTTCCTCCTGCGTTACTTTTTCATGCTGATTGTCAATAACATCACTCAGCAAATTGTAGGTTGGGAATTGATAAGAAGGCAAATCCAGCATCGGATCATATTGTCCGAACTCACGAAGAATTGATGCATTAACATCTTCATCGTCAATAACTTCATGTACTTCTTTTGGTATGATTGTCTCATTTGAAACTTCAAGTTCCAATTCAAGATCTCCCGCAGGAACAACCGGTATCACAACCGGATTACTCATTACAGCCGGTTTTACAAATTCTTCCTTATTCAAAACTTCCAGCACATGCACTCCGTTCTGCGTTTTTTCTTCCTTTTCAGGTTCTAGAACCAACGGAGGAATAATTACATCGTCATCATAAGTATCATTGACAACGGAAACATATTCAGGCTCCTTCACAGGTTCTCTCTGAACTTCTGGTTCAATCTCCGGATCATCAGAACTTACATGATTATTAAAAATTTCAGGCTCTTCCACAACGACCTCTTCCTTTTCAGGTTTCCGCTGCCAGTTTTCGATTAGTGTTTTGGCATCATAGAAATACACAGCAAAAACAAACAGCGCAAATAAAATTGGTATGATACTTCCCCATTTAAGCCAGTCAAAAAGCCAGACGTTGATCATATAACCAAAGCCGCCCGAAGCAAAACTCATCGTATTTTCGGTATTGCTCATGAGCACGATATAACCCATCAGCACACTGACCCAAAGTGTATAAAAAATAACTTCCTGCGTAGCACGTGTTAATGGGAGCAATTCTTTTCCAAACGCAATTTTCCATCCAGCAAGAATTGGCACAAATGGAAGTAATAGCGCACCAACTCCAAACCAGCGATAAACAAAAATATGCGAGAATGTAGCGCCTAATACGCCTAAAAAATTACGCGTCTGCCTGCCAGCATCACGAATGGATTCCTGTCCCAAAGTATCCACAATACTTTGGTCGGCCAATCCGGTGATGATATAGGATATGAAAGATATTTCCAGGATTATTCCGGACAGGAGGAAAAAAATCCCCCAGGCCAATGTACTTTTCGGGCTGGAAAATATACTATCCCAATCCAGAGATAATCTGAACCGGGGCCTTACACTTTCTTCTTCTGTCCTCGTTCGTTGTGTGTTTCCTCTAAGCTTATTTACAGACATTTATCCCGGTGCTATTTTTCTATGAATGTATGAAGTGCTTTCTGTTTTTTCAATCTGGCAGGCGATTATTTTGCCACCATGGCCTTACAAATTTTCTTAACTACACCCGGGCCTTCGTAAATGAAGCTGGTGTAGATTTGCAGCAGACTTGCGCCGGCATTCTGTTTTTCCAAGGCATCAGCCGGAGAGGCAATTCCTCCTACACCGATAACCGGAAAGGCATTTCCGGACCTGTCGCAAAGATAACGAATTACCTCAGTAGCCCGGTATTTTAATGGCTGACCGCTTAATCCGCCAGCACCAATACTATCAAGCGTTTCTTTTGAAGTTTTCAAATCCGCGCGACTGATCGTAGTATTTGTAGCAATAACGCCGGCAATACCGGTTTCTTTCACAATGTCGATAATATCATCCAACTGACTAAAAGTCAAATCCGGAGCGATCTTCAAAAATATCGGTTTCGGATTTGGTCTTTGTTTATTACGAATTTGAAGTTCACGAAGGATTTCTGTTAACGGACCTTTTTCCTGCAAATCGCGTAATCCGGGCGTATTTGGCGAACTAACGTTTACTACAAAATAATCGACAACGTCAAATAATTCGTTGAAACAAATGATATAATCACTTAATGCCTGCTCGTTTGGGGTATCTTTATTTTTACCAATATTTCCACCAACAAGGATTTTCGATTTACGGTAACGCAGTTTTGCTGCGGCAACGGCTGCGCCTTTGTTATTAAAACCCATCCGGTTAATAAGCCCTTTATCTTCCTTCACACGAAACAAACGTGGTTTGTCATTTCCTGGCTGAGGGCGCGGCGTAACGGTTCCAATTTCAATATATCCAAAACCCAGAGCTTCCAGTTGATCGACCATTTCTGCGTTTTTGTCAAAACCTGCGGCAAGACCAATCGGGTTACGAAAGCGCAAACCTGCCACTTCCTGCACCAGATCAGGATGCTCGAATGTATACAAACTTCTCAGCAAAGCCGGAACACCAGGAATTTTAAAAGCGAATTGCAGCATTTCACAAACGAAGTAATGAATACGCTCGGCATCGAACCGGAAGAAGATCGGTAAAAGAATATATTTATACATTCTGCAAAAATAGAATGTTTGGGGGGAAGGGAGGAACGGTGTGGGGTTTTTATTTTTTGATTACTTATAACTAGGTAGAGGAGTAAGAATTATTTTAAAGCTCATTTAAAATTTTGGAAGATTCAGCCGCCAAGAAAAAATTCACGATCAGCCTGTAATCTGTCACCAAATTTAATATACAATTGAGACATCGTCAAGCCCCAATTATGGATTGACATCGTCCATTTTTTGGAAAGATCCCTGACGACCAAATAGACCAGTTTTAGCAACGCCTGATCGGAGGTAAATGCTCCTTTTGTCTTGGTCACTTTTCTAATTTGACGATGCATTCCTTCGATTGCATTCGTTGTGTAAATTACCTTTCTTATTTCAGTGGTATACTCAAAAAAGGTCGACAGATTTATCCAGTTATCCATCCAGGATTTGACTGCCAGAGGATACTTCTTTCCCCATTTGTCGTCAAATTCTAAGCAATTTTTCGTACGCTTGTTCCTGATTAACTGCTTTATAAATAGGTTTTAAATCTGCAATAACTGCTTTCTTGTCTTTTTCAGGAACGTAACGCATGCTGGTGCGGATCTGATGGATAATGCAAAGTTGAATTTTGGTCTTTGGATATACCGCTTCTATGGCTTGCGGGAAACCTTTTAAACCATCAATGCAGGCAATTAGATATATCTTCAACGCCCCTTTGTTTTAAATCGGTTAAAACAGATAGCCAAAACTTAGCGCCTTCGTTTTCAGATAGATAAATGCCAATCAAATCTTTTTTTCCTTCACGGTTTATTCCCAATATGTTATAAATTGCCCTTGACTCGACGGTGCCGTTATCGCGTACTTTATAATGCATACAGTCCAGAAAAACAAAGGGGTAAACGGCTTCTAATGGCCTGTTACGCCATTCATTCATCAGCGGAATTATCTTGTCAGTGATATGAGAAATCTCAGTAGCTGATATTTCCATTGCATACATTTCCTTGACATACTCAGAAATATTACGGGTACTCATACCGCGTGCATACATTGCAATTACCTTATCTTCAAGCTCTTCGGTGATAATTAATTGGCGCTTAGGCAGGATTTTAGGTTCAAAAGTACCTTGGCGGTCACGACTGCTTTCAATCTCTAAATGACCCGATTGAAGACTTCGTACAGTCTTTTTTGCTTTACCGTTTTTACGGTTGCTTTCACCAGCAGCTTTACTTTCTTCCAGATGGTTGTTCAGTTCACCTTCGAGCATTGATTCCAGAAGATGTTTTAAAATAGGAGCGAATACTCCATCAGTACCACCCATCTTTTTGCCGTCGTAGAGACCTTGCATCGCTTCTTCTTTGAAGCGTTGGAAATCAAAGGATTCGTTTGTCTTCATCGTGTCTATAAGTTAAAACTAATTTACTTATTTTTCCACTTAATCAAATTAAGAGGTGACACAGTTTAGTTTACAGCTCATTTAAAAACTGTTCAAGCGTTTTTGCTTCGATTTCTCCGCGTTCTATCTGCTCAATTTCTCTATAACCGGTTTTTATATTTGCCACCAAATTGAAAGCTTCGAGTTTTTTTCAACCTCCTTCCAATCCTTTAACGGTAATTGCACTGCGGTGATTTTACCCTTGGAATTCGAAACGAACTGCACATTCATATTTTTTAATATTTAATTAGAGAACAATATTTAAAACCAATCAGCCTTTTTTATCTCAATCGTCTTCTTAGCATTTGGATCTTTTTTTATACCCATGAACTCATTAAACTTTCTCCTATTCTCAAAAAATTTAATATAACGCTCCTCGGGAGTATCCTTTTTCCCTTCTCGCAATGATTCGAGATATGGATCATTTTTGTCCTTACAAATGGTAATCTTCTTCTCCATTCATGATTTTATTACAAATTTCAAAAATTCATTGTCTTCTAAATCCATTCAGGTTTTGAAATTATAATGCGCTTTTTAGTTGAGTGTGTTTTTTCGGAAGGAAAAAGCTGTTGATGAAATATTATCATTTTTAGAAAAGTATCGAATCGTTCCTGAAGAGACATCTCAATATTAATCTGAAATTGATCATCTTCAAGCTCTTCAAAAGTTTTAAAAACTTTAATCCGTTTCTTCTTTTCCATAATCACTCTAACTAATTGATTACGTAAATATAACAAAAAAGGTATCCCAACAAGCAGGATACCTTTTCAATATAAAACCGTCAAACCTTACTTTTTAGCAGACCAGTTATATTTGAATTTATCATTAATCGGAGCACCGAAATAGTTGACGCCTAAATAATCAAGACGTTTTTTGTGTACTTCCAGACGTTTGCTGAAATCAGCAAAATCTTTTTTGTCAGCCGGAGTCCAGCCAGTTTCCGCTATGGCGATTCCGCGAGGGAACACCATATATTCTACGTAATCAGATGTGGTCATATATTCTGTCCAGACATTTCCCTGTACACCCAAAATATGTTTTGCCTGTTCAGCAGTCAGTTCTTTTGGTGTTGGATCGTATGAATACGATTCTGCAAGATCAGTAAATCCACCGATTGCGATCGGTTGCGTTTTTGCTTCCGCCTGGTAGTGATCCAGATAAACAAAATTATTTGGTGTCATGATCACATCATGATCTTCTTTTGCAGCAGCAATTCCACCCTCAGTTCCTCTCCAGCTCATTACCGTCGCATTAGGCGAAAGTCCACCTTCCAGAATTTCATCCCATCCGATCATACGACGACCTTTTGAAGTCACAAATTTGTCAATACGTTTGATCACATAACTTTGCAGACCATGCTCATCTTTCAGATTTTCTTTTTTGATCAGATCCTGCGCAAAACGGCTTTCTTTCCACTGCGTTTTCGGGCATTCGTCACCACCGATGTGGATATATTTGCTTGGGAAAAGATCAATAACTTCCGTTAAAACATCCTCCAAAAACTTTAACGTTTCTTCACGAGGCATGAAAACGTCATCATAAACACCCCATTTCGTTCCAACTTCATAAATTTTATCAGGATTGTTTCCCAGTTTTGGATAAGCCGTCAAAGCTGCCAAGAGCATGACCCGGCAATTCAATTTCAGGAATTACATTGACAAAACGATCTTCGGCATATTTCAAAACCTCTTTAATTTCTGCCTGCGTGTAAAAACCGCCATAAGGAGTTCCGTCATACTTTTGATCACTATAATGACCTTTCATGGTTTCCTTACGTTTCGAACCGATGGTAGTCAATTCAGGATATTTTTTGATCTCGATTCTCCATCCCTGATCGTCCGTCAAATGCCAGTGAAACTGGTTTTGTTTGTGTAACGCAATCAGATCAATATACTTTTTAACAAATTCAGCAGGCATAAAATGACGACCCACATCCAGCATCAACCCACGGTAAGAAAAACGCGGAACATCTTTGATCGTAACATATGGAACAATCCATTTTACATTGCTGACAGCTTTCGGACTGAAAACTTCAACCGGTAAAAGTTGCAACAGAGACTGCATACCATAAAAAGCTCCTTTTGCAGTTTGTGCCTGAATCGTTACACCTTTTGGTGTAGACAACAAACGATAACCTTCTTCTCCCAAACTTGCATCCGAAGAAAGAACCAATGAAATATCCCCTTTTCCTTTTACTGTTTTTAAAGAATATCCGCTGGCCTTATTGATTTGACCGGCAAGCATTTCAGCAACTTTTGTCCATTTGGCATCAGCCGGTGCACCAATTTTAGCTTTTGCACCAAGTGTCCATTCGCCTTTTGCAACCAACATTTGGGTTGGCTTAGGAATGATATTGGGCTGTGCCCATGTAGTACAGAACCATAGGGAACAGAGTACTGTGAAAAGAAAGCGTTTCATTCTGTCAGATTTAAGAATTCTTTATTAAAATAATTTAAAAACTATGCAAGTTAATTCAACTACCAATTAAAATACTAGTGATCTTACTTTTTTTATAATTTTGTGCAATTAAAAACAAAATTATACCGTTGATAATTTTAGTCTGGGATTCACTTTATCGAGTATATTTCAGACAGTTAATGCCTTTTAAGAATTCAGTATCCTAACAATTCCTACCCCTGATAACTTTAAAAAATATAATGTTTAAAAAACTTTCCCCTACTCAACGACTTCCAGCCCTTTTGTTTATCACGCTGGTTTTCACAAACATTTCCCCTCAAACCTTTGCTTCCAGGCGGCTGAAGAATGCCCCGGGTGACGGCAAACTCATTGGAAAAGTGGTCGAAGCTCCAAAACATGAAGCTGTCAGTTTTGCCACCGTTGCTATTTTATTAGCCAAAGATTCCAGCGTAACCAGCGGAGCGATTACGGATGAAAAAGGCGTTTTCACAATTCCTGATGTAAAACCCGGAAACTACATTTTGCGGATAACAAACATGGGCTACGAAACACTTTTCGTCCCAAACATCAGTGTCGCTACTGAATCCAATATTACCGATCTCGGAACGCTTACCATTATTGCTTCTTCTCAAAAACTGAATGAAGTTGTGATCAGGGGCGAGAAGGCGATGATTGTTGAAGATATTGATAAAAAAATGATCACGATTGGTAAGGATATGCTTGCAAGCAGTAATAATGCAAGCGACCTTTTGACAAAACTTCCTTCTGTTTCTCTTGATGAAAATGGAAATCCGCAAGTTCGGGGAAAAGGAAATGTGATCGTTTTGATTGATGGAAAACCGTCTACGCTTTATGGCAGTGATCTTCCAACTGTTTTACAATCTTTTCCGGCTGAGTTGATTGAACGCATTGATGTTTCCACCACGCCTTCTGCCAAATATGAAGGAGATGGTGCTTCCGGCGTTATTGATATAATTACCAAAAAGAACAAAATACGTGGACTTAACGGTGGTGTACGGACAAGTCTTGGATTAAAAAATAACAATAATGCGTCTGGAAATGTTAGTTACCGGGCCGGGAAATTAGGTTTAAATGCATCGGTTAACGGACAAAACCGAAACATGTTCTGGAAGCGCAGATTAAATCGTGATAACTTTCTGGGCGATGAACCATCGAGATTGGAACAACGTGGAACGGGAAATAATAAGAACAAAAACCTGTTCAGTCGTTTTGGTGCCAACTATGATTTCAACGACAAAAATACCGTTGAACTTAGCGTGAATTATTCCCGGGATCAAAGTAATACAAAAAGTGACCTTGTAAATAATTCTGCGCTTTTAACCGGTCAGGTTTTGGATCATTTCGACAGAATTAATCAAAGTAAGGGTAATGGAAATAATTTAAGTACCAGCTTTGATTACCGCAGAAAATTCAATAAAAAAGATGAATTGTTGACTTTTACTGCAAATTACTCGGAAGGAGAATCCAGAAATAATTCGATGTATGATCAGGTTGATGATGTGGACAGTCTTTCAAAATATCAACAAAACAGGCGGACAGGCAAAAGTAGAGCGCTTTTTCTGAATACTGATTTTACCATGCCTCTAACGGATAAAGCCACATTTGAAGTTGGTTTCCGTACCCGTTTTAATACGAATGATAATACAAACGCATTTTACTTACTAAATGCTGAGTCGGGTAATTTTGAATTTGACAATACGATCAGTAACGTATTTGGCTATAAAAATTCTATTTACACCGGTTACATGAATTTCTCTCAGAAAACGGATCTTTGGGGTTTTCGTGCAGGTTTGAGATTAACTGAATCAGAACAGGAAATCGATCAGATTAGCGCTAACAGAGATTTTTCGGTTAACTTTTTAACGCTGTCTCCTTCGTTAGCAATCAGCAGAAAACTGGACGATAATTCGCTTATCAAACTAAATTACAGCCGCCGTGTACAGCGGCCGGAAGCAGATTGGCTAAATCCATATACTGACGTTTCGGATCCTAAAAACCTTCAAACAGGAAATCCAAATCTTCGTCCGGAATTTACGCACAAGGCAGAAATGGCTTACTCCAATTATGAAGAAAACGGCGGATGGGGACCATCACTTTTTATGGATTATTCCAACAATGCCATTACGCGTTTGAGAACAATTAATGCGGAAGGAGTTTCTTTAACGCAGTATGACAATATAGGAAAAGAACTTAATTACGGATTTGAAACCGATTTTTCACAAAAATTCGGAGACATTTTAAAGATCAATGGCAGCGGAAGATTTTTCAGAAGTGAAGTAGTTTCCGCATTAGCCAATATTGATAACCGCACATGGAGCTATTCAGGAAACCTGAATGCATTTGTGACGTTGCCCCTTGATTTCAAAGCTTCGGCTTATGTCAATTATGAAGGTCCAAGGGCAATTGCGCAGGGAACTCGTCAAGGTGTTTTTGTGGCAAACATGGGACTTAGAAAAGATTTACTGGAAAAAAAAGCAACACTTTCGTTTAACATTCAGGACATTTTTCTGTCACGGGCGTACAAAAGTCAGCTGGCAACGGATACTTATCTTCAAAATTCTCTGTGGCAGCAAACAAACCGTTTGGTTAACCTGACATTCCAATACCGGTTTGGAAAAATATCAATGAGCGGAGACGAATCCTAAGCTTATAAAATCATAAGTAACTAGTAATAAGGGAAGAAGAGAATCATACTCTTTCTTCCCTTATTTTTTGTTGTGGAAAATTAAACGTCTGCTGCTAATGTGTCTGCGCATTGAGTTTTACAGAAAAAAAGATTTTTTACTAAAACATATATCTTTAAACGTTCAGAATTTAAAGCAGAATCCGTACTGGAACAGTTTTTGCTTCTTGCTGCAATAAATATGGTATTTTTACTTTTATCAGTACGTACGAAGTAACCAGTCCACTATATTTCCGGATTCCAGGTTACTTATGCTGATATAATCCGTAACATATTTATAACTTAACACAACCCATTCACATGAAAAGATTCATTGGAATTTCACTTGCTATATTTTTAGCTTCCGCATCTGTTTTTGCCCAAACCAGAATTCCTGCTGACACAATTTTTGACAATTATTATAAAGCAACCGGTGGAAAAGCACTTTGGCAAAATGTAAAAACATATAACCTGAAAACGAAGCTATACATCGGCTTCTGCAACTCCTTATACATCCGAGCGTTGCAGTTTCCCTTGCTGATAATTCCGTTTACAAATCCAAAACAATTATGAATCGTGCATTTGTCTACACCGTTAAAGGTGCAGATGGATGGGTTAAAGTTCCTCTTGGAAATAAAATGGACGTAAAAGATCTAAGCCAGGCAGAAAAAGATGGTATGAAATATGAAATGTATGAAAACCTTGTTCCTTTTATAGATTATCAAAACCGCGGTTTTATTGCAACGACTGTGGGTACTGAAACCATCAACGGCGTTGCTACCAATCAGGTTGAATTGCAAGGAAAAGGTGTGAAATATAATCTCTATTTCGACGCAAAAACGGGCTTGCTTATACGTCAGAAAGAAACACTTGCTGGTGTTGAAACAGTAACAGATCTATCAAATTATACCAAATCGGCATTATGGATTACTTTATCCGGCAAAACTGGTAGAAATAAACAGTGTTGATAAAAAACCATTAACAATTACATCTTCACATATCAATTAATGATGCAGTTAGTCCGGACTTGTTCAAACGCTAGTCATATTTGAAATACATCCATGAGTAGCATATTGATTCTGCGCGAACAGATAATATACTACTCATGTGATTGTAAAACCAGTCATATAAGAAAACTTCACCCATCCTGCTTCATTGAAATGGATGGAATAACTTTAAAGAATGAAGAAAGCACTAAAAGTATTGGCAATAATAATACTGACAGTTTTAATTCTGATTGGTGTATTAATATGGGGTATTCAAACTCCTGCCGGACAAAACTTTCTGACAACTCAGGCAAATGATTATTTGCGCAAAAAACTAAAAACCAAACTTAACGTAGAAAAAATACGATTCGATATTCCTGACTGGATTGTACTGGAAGGTGTTTATTTTGCTGATCAAAAAGGCGATACTTTGGTTTCCGGAAAAATGCTGCGTGTTGATATGGACATGTATTCGCTGATCAAAGGAAATGTTGGAATTAATAAAATTGAGCTGGAAGGTGCAGTTGCCAATATTCACAGGACTTTACCAGATACCGTTTTCAATTTCCAGTTTATTGTTGATGCATTTGCAAGTTCGGATCCTGCCGCTCCTGTTGATACGACGTCCAAACCTATGGAAATGCGTCTGGATAAAATTCTTCTTAAAACAAGTACGGCTTTCTTACAAAGATGCCGTTATCGGAACCGACGCCGATGCTAATATTGATTCGGCCTATGTTTCTTTTGACAAATTCAATCCTACACTTTCTCAATATCATCCGACTAAAATTGCACTTTATAACAGCGGAGCAAAACTTCGTATGTATAAAGCGCTTGTAATTGATACACTTGTCACACCTTCAAATCCGGCGGATTCGCTTGATTTGAAATTAGGTGATGTTGATATATCAAAATTCAACTGGGTTTTCACAGATGAAACTTCCGGCCTTGAATAATGGCATCACCGTTGGTGCATTGAAAGGAAAAATCAACAGCATTTACATGGGAAGTCAGCGTGTGAATGTTGAAAGTGTACTTATTGAAAACATGACGGCTTATGCGGAATTTGCTAAAAAAGCAACTTCCAAAACCAGTCCACCAGATACCAAAACCGATACCACAACTACACCAGGCTGGTTTGCGATTGTTAAAGATATCAAAGTGGTAAATACAGGTTTGCGTTATGACGATTTCAATTCAAAACCAATCGCGAAAGGCCTGGACTATGCACATTTGGATGTTAAAAAATTAAATGTTGATCTGAAAGATTTTCTTTTTTCAACAGATAACATTACCGGAAAATTAAACAAGAGTTCTTTTGAAGATAAAAGTGGTTTTAAAGTTATTGTCACTACGAACGGATTTTGGCTATGGTGCCAAACAAACTTATCTCCGTAAACTTTATTTCCAAACACCAAATACACTTCTCCGAGATGAACTGACTTTACGTTACAACAATATTGATGACCTGACCAAAAAACTTAAACAACGTCAAAATCCGTCTGAACCTCACGGATACCCATCTTGCATTTTCGGATATTTTACTGCTTGCTCCTGACCTGGCCAAAACTCCACCATTTGATAAAGAACCCAATGGTGTTGTTAAAGGTGGCGGTCTTGTTACAGGATCAGTAGATGATATGCTGATTTCCAAAGCACGTTTCAGTATGCTAGGTGGAACTGTTTTAAGTCTGGATGGACGAATTCGAGGTTTGCCAGATGCAAATAAATTGTCGGCAGATATGACGATCAACGAATTGTCATCTACAAAAGCTGACTTAATGAAAATGCTTCCGGACAGTGCAGTACCTTCAAGTATCGAGCTTCCTGAAACAATTAAAATTACCGGAAAAGTGAACGGTTCGATGGCGAATCTTACGCTGACTACCACTATCAATACTTCTTTTGGGAACGGTACTTTTACGGGAAATCTTCAAAATATCACCGACAGCATCAAAGCCAAATATGACGGAATGTTAAGTTTTACCGATTTTGATATGGGTAAAATGTTGAAGCAACCTCCCAGAACAATTAGGAAAATTAACGCTTTCTACGCAACTGGAAGGAATTGGTTACACGCCATCCAAGAATGAAAGCGAGTCTGAACGGAACGATACAACAGCGCTGATATTAAAGGATATGTATATAACAATCTGACACTTAAAGGAGATGTAGATCATGGCTTGGCCAATGTAGAAGCTCAACATGAAAGACCAGAATATCGGTGTTGCTTTAAAAGGGCAAGCAGATCTTTCCAAAGAATTTCCAAGTGTAAAAGGTGAAGCACAAATTGATCATATGGATCTGACTGCCTTGCATCTTTACAATGATTCCTTGCAGGTTAAAGGAAATATCAAAATTGATATGCCGTCCACCAATCCGGAAAATCCGCTTGGAACGATTGCGGTCAATGATCTTGTTATTGACACATCACAAAAGGCCGGTCAGTATTTCCGATATGACGGTTCAACTTAGCGATACTGCCGGCAACAAAAGAGCAACAATCAAATCGCCGTTCCTGAATGCGAAACTGGAAGGTGATTTTGTTTATACAGAAATTGCTGATGCAATTTTAACGGAAACAAGCAAACATTTCGCAGTTCCGGGTCTTACTTACAAACCTGTTACCAAACCTGCAATTTCACGCTGGATGCCAGCTGTTACGAATCATCCGCTTTTCAAAATTTTTGCTCCTCAGTTAACTGAATTGAAACCGGTTGTACTTCACGCTGAATTAAACAATCAGCAAGATTCATCAATCGTCGCTAACCTGACCATTCCTTTGGTTGAATATGACAGTATTCACACGGAAAAGGTTTTCGTGAATCTGAGCAGTGTGAAAGAAAAAGCTGTTATGAATGCAAATGTTGGAATGTGTTCAAACCGGTGGATTCAGAGTTCAGAATGCCTCACTGAAAACGGATATTGCGAAAAATGACGTCAAGTTTAATTTCATCGTAAAGGATTCAGTAAATACGGATCGTCATGGAATTAACGGAGATCTTGCATTGGTAGATAATCGCTATCAGCTACGTCTGCGTGAAGGTTTGTTGATTGATTACCGCAAATGGGCAACGGACAGTGAAGGTTATATCCAATATGCTCCTGATAGTGTTTTGGTAAAAAACTTTGTGATTCGTCAGGATTATCAATCCTTACGATCAACTCGTCAACCGATGCGCCAAATAGTCCGTTGGATATTACTGCGGACAGTATTTCCATCGGTCCGTTTGTGGCACTTGCTACGCGTGACTCGACCATGGCTTCCGGTACATTGAGCGGAAAAATCAAGCTGAGCAATTACATGGTTTCACCGGTTTATACCGGGCAGTTGGATCAATCAACAATCTTGCTTTAATGAAAATCCCGATTGGTAATCTAGCAATTCGGTCGACCAATGAAACAGAAGACCGAATTCGGGTTGGTGTCACTTTAACCAGTGATAAAAACGATATGCGTCTTTACGGAAGCTATCGTATGAAAGATGAAAATCCCTTGAATTTTACACTGGACATGAAAAAATTCGGTGCAGAAACGATTGAAGCTTTCAGCTTCGGGCAACTGAAACGTGCAACAGGAAATCTGTCCGGAAAAGTGGCAATAACAGGATCCACAGATAGTCCGAAACTAAACGGTGATATGGGTTTTGATGATGTAGCTTTTAATGTAACACAGCTTGGGGCACGTTATTCATTGACAAATCAAAAAATACAATTTTAACGACAGCGATATCAATTTCAACAATTTCACTGTTGCCGATTCACTTAACCAGCAATTGAAAGTTAATGGAAACGTCAATATTGCAACCATTCCGGATGTGGATTATGATCTGAAAATTGACGCCAAAAATTTCACTGTTCTTAATTCTACCCAAAAGCAAAATGACCTTTTTTTCGGAAAAGCGATTATTGATGCTAACCTTACAGTAAAAGGAAAAGGCAGCAATTCTATTGTTGACGGAAATGTAAAACTCGATCCGGAAAGTAATATCACCGTTGTGATGTCAAATAATGCCACCGAAGCCGGAGATGCAAGCAAAGGCGTTATTGAATTTGTGGATATGAGCGACTCAACGCAGGTTGCAAAAGTTGATTCAGCATGAAGCTGCCAAACAGATCATGGTTGATTTTGCTTCTCAGATTTCACTGGATATTGATGTTGACGACAAATCGCAATTCACTGTGGTCATCGACGAATTGAACGGCGATAATATCAAACTGAAAGGAAATGCAAAACTAAACACAGGTATCGCTCCAAACGGTCAGCTTTATCTGATCGGAGCTTATGATTTAACACAAGGTTCTTATGACTTAACACTGCAAATTCTTAAAAGACAATTTGAAATTCAAAAAGGAAGCAGTCTGATCTGGACAGGCGATCCTATGAAAGCGGATCTGAATATTACAGCTGTTTATCCTGTCATGGTTGATCCGGGATCGATTGATAACAATTACAAAGGCGACCGGAAAATTCCAATTGAGGTACAGATTATTATTACCGGAAATCTTATCAACACCAAATATTACCTTTAATGTAGATCCGGGAAGAGGTTTCTGAAACTGTCAAAAAGATATAACAGATCAAACTTTCTGGAACGGATATGCAAAACAATCCGTCAGAAATGAATAAGCAGGCTTTCGCGCTTTTGATCACCAACAAATTTATCACCGATCAAACATCATCCGGCTTCAATATCGGGTCAAGTGCCGAAGCGATCGCAGACAAAGTGTAAGTCAGTTGTTAAGCGATCAGCTAAATAATCTTGCAGGAGATCTTGTAAAAGGAGTGAATCTGGATCTGAATCTTAATTCCTCAACCGATCAGATCGCCGGTGCAAGAACGGATCTAAATGTTGGATTGAGCAAAGCATTTCCTTGGAGACAGACTAAAAATTTCTGTTGGCAAAAACTTTGAACTGGAAAGCAAATCGCAAACACCAAGTTCTATCCGAAGTATTTGACAACATAGCCCTGGATTATTCCCTGAGTAAAGATGGAAGATATTTATTCCGTGGATATAGAAAAAATCAATATCAATCCATTTTGGAAGGATTTATTATCGAAACAGGTGTGAGTTTTATTGTAACGGCAGATTACGATTTGTTCCGTGAAATTTTTCAAAAGCAAAAAAATGAGAATTAGTGCTTTAGCCATCTTTGTGATATGTATCTTACTGGGCAGCTTGCTCAGTGAAGAAAGTATGTTCCGGCTGGCCAAAGCCTGTATGTAGGGAATACGGTGAAGGTCACAGCGGATTCTCTGACCAAGCCAAACGTTTCCGGTTTGGCGATAAATCTGGAAGGTATTATCAAGCCACCACCCAATAAAACGATTCTGGGTTTTCCCTGGAAAGTCTGGTTTTACTATTGGATTGGTGAGCCAAAAGACGAAGGTGGGCTGCGTAGCTGGTTTCGTAAAAAACTGGGACAGCCTCCTGTTTATGCCAATCAGAGAATTGTAGACATCAATGCTGCGAATATGGTATCGCTGATGGATAATGAAGGATATTACAAATCCTCGGCAAAAGGAAAACTGATCCAGAATACTAAAAAAAGAACAGCAATCGCTGCATTATGAAGCTTACGTTATGCCGCGTTATTTCATCAACGAGGTCAATTTTGTAGTGACTGACAGTGCGCAGTTCAACAAAGATCTGGTTTTGTCAAAAAAAGATACTTACCTGAGAAAAGGCGATCCGATACGGTTGGATATTGTGACGGCCGAACGCTCCCGCATTGAGCAGCAGTTAAAAGGTAAAGGATATTATTATTTTAATCCTGATTATTTAATTGTCCGGGTAGACTCAACGATTGGAAAACAAGATTCCACGCTGGCACCTCAGCAGGTAAACTTATATCTGGAGGTAAAAAAAGAAACAGCTCAAACTGCTTTAAAACAATATTATATAAACCAGATTTTTGTAAATACAGGCACGAATCAAGCCAAAAGTGCTGACAGCGCAGCAAACAAAGGTCCACTGAGGAGAGGACTAACAATTAATGATCCTGGAAAGCTTTATAAACGCCGAATCTTTTATGACGCAATTGGTTTCCGACGAGGCAATCTATTTAACAATCACAATGCAGGATATTTCAGTTACAAGGCTGGTTAATCTTCAAAATTTTAAATTTGTAAAAAACAGTTTTGAACTTGTTCCTAGGTCAGATTCTGCGTTATTAAATGTTTATTATAATCTTGCACCTTTAAAGAAAAAATCGCTGCAAACCATTTTAAGTGCCAGTACAAAATCGAATAATTTGGGTGGGTCACAACTTACGATTAATTTAAAAAATCGTAATTTTTTCAGAGGCGGAGAAATACTGACCCTTAGTCCTTATTTTGGTTTTGATGTTCAGCTTGGTGGAAACCGTGTTGAAAATCCAGGCAGAGTCGGCAATGAATATATTCGATATGGAGCTATTGCGAGTCTTTCCTTTCCCAGATTTATAATTCCTTTTGTCAAAATACGACCTGAAAGAAGCCAGCTATTGCCAAAAACAATTTTGGCGTTAACATATGAAAACAGAATTCAAAAAGATTTCTACACGACAAGATCTATTCGTTTTGACTATTCATATGTTTGGAGTAAAAACTCACGTCTTGAACATACGTTAACACCGATTGCGCTCAACTTTGTTGAACCAAGAAATGTCAATACAGAAAGATATTGAGGAAATTCATTTTCAGCCAATTACCACATCCCTTGGAAGCGAACGTTATATAGATCTGTTGAGACGAAGTATTTGATCATGGGTTCCAATTATTCTGTTTCTTACAGACCAACACCAAGGCCTTTTAGTAAAAATCAGTTCGTAATGATCGGCGGAGTTGATTATGGAGGTAACTTACTTAGTTTATTAGGCAAGAAGAAAGTTGATAAGATACCAAATTCCCAAAAGAAATTTTTGGAGTTCCGATTTTACAATTCGTAAAATTTGATGGTGATATTCGTTATTACAGAACAATCAATTCAAAAATTAAATGGGCAAACCGCTTTTTGGCTGGTGTAGGTATTCCATTCGGAAATTCCAGAACAATGCAACTTCCACAATTCAAACAATATTTTGCGGGTGGAAGTACAGGCCTTAGAGCATTTAGAGCCAGAGCACTTGGTCCCGGAGCTTATAATCCAGATACAGCCTCAATCAGGCTCTTTGGATATCAGTCTTTCGGTGATATAAGATTAGAAGCCAATTCTGAAATCCGTATGAAATTTACAGACATAATTGGTGGAGCTGTGTTTGTAGATGCAGGTAATATCTGGTCTTATCGGGGAAATGCATCTGATGGGTTATGGTTCAGAATCTGTATTCAAAAAGTAATTTCCTGAATCAGGTTGCCGTTGGCGGTGGAATTGGTCTACGACTTGATTTTTCTTTCCTTATTTTCCGTCTTGGATCTGGCAACACCATTTAGAAAACCATGGTATACTGTAACGCCTGTTGACACAGATCCAAACGCGCCTTTGGATCCAAGTGCCCCGGTCAAATACAAAAATCCATGGGTATTTAACGAAATCAATTTTGGAAGCCGAAGCTTGGCGGAAAGAGAATTTGGTCCTTAATATTGCCGTTGGACTTCCTTTCTAACAACATAAGATTTATAAATCAAAAGCCGGATTCTTTAAAGATCCGGCTTTTTGATTTCCTGACAGAGCTCAATCAAGACTCCATTTGTTCCTTTTGGATGAAGAAAACAGACTAGTTTATTATCTGCTCCGTTTTTTGGTTTTTCATTTAACAAAACAAAACCTTCACCTTTCAGTCGTTCCATTTCGGATAAAATATCATCCACTTCAAAAGCAATATGGTGAAATCCTTCTCCCTTTTTTTCTATAAATTTAGCAATTGCACTATCGGAATTTGTAGCTTCCAGTAATTCAATTTTTGTCTGATTAATTTTAAAAAAAGAAGTTTCGACAGATTCAGATTGTACTGTTTCTCTTTTATAAGGCTGCGAATTGAATAAAGAGCCAAACAGCTTTTCCGCAGCTTTCATATCCTTGACAGCAATTCCAATATGTTCTACATTCTTCATGCTATCCGGAAGTAATTATTTTATCGGCGATTATCTCCTCCCCCAACCATACTCAAATAACTCTCATAACGGCTAAAAGCAATTTCACCAGCAGTAACAGCATCTTTAATAGCACAACCTGGCTCATTAATATGCTGACAATTATTGAATCGGCATTCATTTAACCGGACACGCATTTCAGGAAAGTAATGGCTGATTTCCTCTGGTTTCATATCCGCCAATCCAAGTTCCTTAATTCCCGGAGAATCGATAATAAATGTTCCGGGCTCCAATTCAAACATTTCCGCAAAAGTGGTTGTATGGACTCCTTTGTTAGCAAAAGTTGAAACTTCCTGTGTTTTGATATCAAGTGTTGGCGCTATCGTATTGACCAAAGTAGACTTCCCTACACCAGAATGTCCTGATAATAATGAAACTTTTCCTTTTAATAACTGACTAAAATCTTCCAGACCCTCGCCTGTAACCGCCGTCGTAGCAATGCAGGTATATCCCAAACTGGTGTACAAATCCATAAGCTCCGTTTGAAATTCCTTAATCTCATCATTCAGCAAATCCTGTTTGTTGAAAATGATAACGCCCGGAATTCGGAAGGACTCAATCGCGACCAGAAATCGATCCATAAAACCAAGAGAAGTTCTTGGAAAAACCAACGTTGCGATCAAAATTGCCTGATCAACATTTGCAGCAATTAAATGCGCATGGGCCGTTTTGTGAACCGACGCACGAACTACATAATTGACACGGGGAAGAATTTCATATATAATACCCGAATTTTCATTTTCATCTTCAATTTCAAAACGCACAAAATCTCCTACTGCAATAGGATTTGTGACTTTCAATCCCATTGTTTTAAATTTACCTTTCAAGCGGCACTGCCAAATGTGTCCATCCCGATCATCTCTGACTTCATACCAGGATCCCGTAGAGCGAATCACTAATCCTTTTTCAAACTCCATTCCAACTATTTAATATGAATGCAATAACGAATATAACAGAACTTTCAGGCTTGTTCGACGCAAAGAATAAATAATTATAAAACCATAGCAGTAAACCAAGTAGTTTTTCGACCACAATAGTCTTTCCTCTACAATAATGGTATAGTATTAAATATGTCCCGAACGATATATTAAGTTTTTTTAATAAAATTCGGTGTTTTCGTATATTTTTTTATATATTAGTCCCGAAACATTACCTTTATTGGCTGGTAATCGTCATTGAACCTTACTACCACATTTTTAAGAAATGCTATGAATCCCGCTGTTGAAGAGCCAAGCTCCGTTATTGATATAAGAAAAAACCGCCTCAGAAGTAATCTTTTACTGGAATTATATCAATCCGGTGACACTTCCATTAATAAAATGGCCCGTTTGTTTCATGCCAGTATACCTTCCGCAACCAGTATCGTTAATGAACTCATGCGGGATGGCTGGATCACAGAAACCGGTACAGGTCCTGCAAGAGCCGGCCGTCCTCCTGTTTTGTATGGCTTAAACAGCAAGAAATATTTAAACCTGATCATGGATATAAACCGCCATGATACACATCTTGTAATTTTTGATCTTCATAATCAGATCATTGTGAAGCGCAAGGTGGATATAAAACTGGATGATTCTTCAACTTTTCTTGAAGAACTTTTTAAGGAAACCGATACATTTTTAAAATTCCACGACATTCCTTATTCAAAACTATGGGGAATCGGGGTTTCAATGCCGGGCTTGATAAATTCCATGCAGGGCGTTAACCTTACTTATTTAAATCTGACACCTCCCGGTGTCCCGTTGGTTTCATATTTAAAAAAGCATTTTAATTTACCGGTTTGTCTTTTTAATGATACAAAAGCAACGACGATTGGCGAGCACCGTTTTGGTTATGCTGTAAATAAATCACAGGTTTTAACAATTAATATCGACTGGGGTGTTGGTCTGGGTATTCTGTTGAATGGTGAAGTTTTTAATGGAGCTTCCGGTTTTGCAGGAGAATTAGGCCATATTCAGGTTAAACCTGACGGACTACTTTGTCACTGTGGAAAAATTGGCTGTCTTGATACAATTACATCTGCGCTCGCTTTGATACGCCAGGCAAAAGAAGGAATTAAAAATGGCAGGGCTACAATTTTATCGCAAATTGTGGATGGTAATCTTGACAATCTGGATACCAGCCATATTATTGAAGCCGTTCACGCAGGTGATGAATTTTCGATTGATCTGTTAAGTACTGTCGGGACTGAATTAGGAAAAGGATTGGCCACAGCTGTTCATTTGTTTAATCCGGAAGTTATTATTGTTGGTGGATTGTTGGCAGAAGCTGGTCCGTTTATTTCAAATCCGATTGAGCAGGCTATCAATAAATATTGTTTGTCAGACTTTAAAAATACTTTATCGCTGCACATTTCCAAATTAGGTCCGAAGGCAAGATTACTTGGTACACAAGCTCACTTGTTTGAGCATTTAATTGTAAAGGAATTTTCCTGATCATTATATAAGAAGAAGTTAAGAAACTGAATTTCAATTCGCTCTTAGCTTCTTTATTTTTTCAATAAAAGTTCTCTTACCTTTTGCATCACAAGCGCTGTTGCTCCTGTCCGGGATGCAACATATTTTTCACTGATTCCCCCCAAACTTTTACGTTTTAGAGGTTCAGTTAACCATTCTGTCAGGTAAAAGCTTAATTTCATTTGTATCGGATACAGCCTTCGCACTTCCCTCTTCAATTAGATCCAGAGCTTCCTGAAATTTCTGATACTTTTTATTTCCAAATATAATAGGAACTCCAAAAGTTGCAGCCTCAAGAATGTTGTGTAATCCGGATCCGAAAGAACCGCCGATGTAAGCGATGTCACTATACCGGTATAAAGATGACAGCATGCCAATATTGTCAATGATCAGATAATTAAAAGGCTGAATGTCAGCAGAAATATCGTAGGAATTTTTATACTCCGAATATAACATCGACTTTCCACTTAACGATTTCCGCCAGCTTTCCATTTGATTTTTTTCAATTTCATGCGGCGCGATTATTGCTTTTAACGGTTGTTCAATTTGATTTAAAGCTGGAATTAATTCAACCATATCAGCCTCCCAAACTGAACCAGCAACCAGGCAAGGAGAATTCTTTAAAAAAGCTTCAATTTCAGGCAACTGCTTAACACCTAATGCAATACTTCTCACACGATCAAAACGGGTATCTCCCGCCAGTGAACAAGCTGAAATATTAATTTGCTCCAACAGTTTCAGTGATTCTTCATTTTGAACAAATAAGTGATCAAAATAACGAAGCATTTTTCGGTAAAAACCTCCGTAAGATTTAAAGAAAACCTGATCAGCACGGAAAATGGTTGAAAATGAAAGGATATGAGAACCGCTCTTTTTTAATGCAACAAGGTGATTATACCAAAATTCGTATTTGATAAAAAAAGTGATTTTCGGTTTTATAATTTCAACAAAATCCTTGGCATTTTTAGCTGAATCAATCGGCATATAACATACATAGTCAGCGCCTGCAGTAATTTTTCCGGATCTCATATCCGGATGGAGAAAAGAATGTCAGCAGGATAAAATAATCAGGAAACTCCTTTCGAAATTCTTCCATCACCGGCCTTCCCTGTTCAAATTCACCCAAAGAAGCTGCGTGAAACCAGGCAACAGAACGGCCTTTAATTAATTCGGGTAAAACAGCTTTTAGTTTTTCAATCAGTCCATCACGACCTTCTACACCAAGTTTAATTTTTGGACTAAACAAAGCTGCCATTTTCATGGCTCCGGAAAAGGCATTCATCGCCTGCTGATAAAGAAATTCGGACAAAATAAACGGGATATCTGAAATGAAAATTTACTATTTACCTCAATGACAAAAATCATGGTTTACCACAAAAATTTGCTATCTTAACTTACAATTCCGAAACGAAAATTCCATAAATAAATAATCGCCGCAACAGCCGTTTTTTATTCTTTTTTCGTTTAAAGAACATAAATGTACAAAAAACCGTTAATGTGAAATCGGGATACAGGTGGATATACTTATATTTAGTAATTTCACTTTCCATTCGCACATTAAATACTATCATCAAGAGATATATTCGCGTAAATATGATTCGTGTAAAAATTTTACTTTCGATCTGTATTCTGGTCACTTTATCCACAGATATCTACGCCCAGCGCAAAACCAAGGGCGACGATACCGAAGATGTGTATAAATCATTTACTTCTTTTGGTTTAACAACAAATACAAACTCCGGGATTTTGGGCGGAGCAGTATTTCGTAAGTCAAACCTGATGTCTTCTACCCTTTTTGGAAAAACCCAATACCGCTATCTGGCTGTGGAGCTAGTGAATGTAAAACACCCGAAAGAACAGGCACAGAGTTTCAACACAGGTGCACGTTTTACATTTGGAAAGGAAAATTATCTTTTTGTATTACGCCCGGAATATGGTCGTGAAGTTGCGCTTTTCAACAGGCATGAGGACGAAGGAATTTCGGTTAGTGCTATCGTTGCTGCAGGACCTTCTATCGGTTTTGAAAAACCATATATGATCCAGAAACAGATTTCCGGTGGACGGGTACAGACGGTACCAGTTAAAATTGATCCAAATTCAACAGTGGATCCCTACGAAAATTTTGTTGGCGTAGGTAGTTTCTTTTCAGGTTTTGGACAAAGTAAAGTCGTACCCGGTTTGCACATAAAAGCTGCATTAAGTTTTGAGCTTAGTGCTTTCAGAGAAAACGTAACTGGTGTTGAAATTGGATTTTTAGCAGAACAATTTTCCCGTAAAATTGAAATCATGGGATATGCTGAAAATAAAAGCCTTTATACATCCGGCTATATCACACTCTATTTTGGCAGCAAGAAATAAGTCGTTAAATTTATATAATATTTACATTGGTAGCTGACAACTTCTGATGATTATTGACTTTGATTAGAAATCATGATTGAACTTCCAGTGATACCTTCCGAACGCAAAAAACGTCCGGATTGGCTAAGAGTAAAACTTCCGGCAGGACCAGAATTTCGTAAGGTTCGCCAGTTGGTTGACAATTATAAATTACATACAATTTGTGAGAGTGGAAGCTGCCCGAACATGGGTGAATGCTGGGGAGCAGGTACTGCAACTTTTATGATTTTGGGAAATGTTTGTACGCGTAGTTGCAGTTTTTGCGCCGTAGCGACGGGCCGTCCTAATGAATATGATGTGGATGAACCACGCCGTGTGGCAGAAGCAATTAAATTGATGGGTGTAAAACATGCCGTTCTTACTTCTGTGAACCGGGATGAATTGAAAGATCGCGGTGCCGAGATCTGGTATCAAACCGTGCGTCAGGTCAAAGAAAATACGCCTGAAACGACTATTGAAACGCTGATTCCTGATGTTAAAAATAACTGGGATGCATTGATCCATATGATTGAAGCCGGCCAGGAAGTTGTTTCTCATAATATGGAAACTGTTGAACGTTTGTATCGTTCGGTTAGACCACAGGCTAAATATGAACGCAGTCTGGAACAAATTAAGAGAACCAAAGAATTTGGTCAGCGTACAAAATCAGGTATTATGCTTGGTTTGGGCGAAACGCAGGATGAAGTGTATAAAGCAATGGATGATCTTGTGGAACACGGACTTGACATTCTTACGTTAGGCCAGTATTTACAGCCTACAAAAATGCACCATGAAGTGATTGAATGGATCACGCCTGCAATGTTCGACAATTATAGAGAAGAAGGATTAAGAAGAGGTCTAAAATATGTTGAATCAGGCCCGTTGGTACGTTCAAGCTATCATGCTGAACGTCACGTTAATGTGCCGATTTGAGTTTTAAAATAATGTATAAATGATAAAGCCTGATTTCGCAATACGTGAAATCAGGCTTCATTATTTAGTATCGTTTCAAAACTATATTCTTAAAATTTGTTTAATATGGACAACTTATTGATTTTTCCATGCTTAATATTTGGTTAATGTCTTAAAAAAATTCAATTTTGTTGCTCAAATCGGAGTACGGTTATTATCATTAGAAATTAAAGAAGTCCATAAAACCTAGTACATACTATGCCATATCTATTTACCTCGGAGTCTGTATCTGAAGGACATCCCGATAAAGTAGCTGACCAGATTTCAGATGCACTGATTGATAATTTTTTAGCCTGGGATACAAACAGTAAAGTTGCCTGTGAAACTTTGGTTACAACAGGACAAGTAGTATTGGCAGGAGAAGTAAAAACGAATACTTATCTTGATGTACAAAAAATCACCCGTGAAGTAATCCGCAGAATTGGATACACGAAAAGTGAGTACATGTTTGAAGCAAATTCATGCGGAATTTTATCAGCGATCCATGATCAGAGTGCTGATATTAACCAGGGAATTGACCGTGCTGTTGCAACTGAATCTTTTGAAGAAAAAGCGAACGCACAGGGAGCTGGTGACCAGGGAATGATGTTTGGTTATGCAACCCGCGAAACTGACAATTATATGCCTCTTGCTTTGGATCTTGCACACAAGATTCTTCAGGAAATGTCTTATATCCGTAACAACGAGCCTGAGCTTATTCCATATCTTCGTCCTGATGCTAAATCTCAGGTAACGATTGAATACAGCGATGAAAACGTTCCTTTGCGTATTGATACTATTGTTGTTTCAACACAACATGATGATTTTGACGAAGAAGCTACAATGCTTGCCAAAATCAAAGAAGATATTATCAAAATTGTAATTCCTCGCGTTAAAGCAAAATTGACTGAGTCATTACAAAAATTATTTACTGACCACATTACTTTCCACATCAACCCGACTGGAAAATTTGTAATTGGTGGTCCTCATGGTGATACTGGTCTTACTGGCCGTAAAATTATCGTGGATACATACGGTGGAAAAGGTGCTCACGGTGGTGGCGCTTTCTCTGGAAAAGATCCTTCCAAAGTTGACCGTTCTGCGGCATACGCAACACGCCATATTGCAAAAAATATGGTAGCTGCCGGACTTTGCGACGAAGTACTTGTTCAGGTTTCTTATGCGATTGGTGTGGCTCAGCCTTGCGGTTTGTATATCAATACTTACGGAACTTCGAAAGTGGCTGGTCATGACGGTGAAATTGCTTCCAAAATTGAAAAAATCTTTGATTTACGTCCTTATGCGATCGAGCAACGTTTGAAACTTCGTAATCCGATTTATTCAGAAACTGCTGCGTATGGTCATATGGGTCGTAAAAACGAAATCGTTAAAAAGACTTTCAGAAGTGCTAGCGGTGAAGAAAAAGAAGTTGAGGTTGAACTGTTTACATGGGAAAAGCTTGACTTTGTAGACAAAATCAAAGAAGCTTTTGCTCTTTAATCGAAATAAAAAAAAATATTAAAAAAGGCCGGCTGTTTAGTCGGCCTTTTTTGTTTTTCAAAGTTTAAGTTTCATGTTACTTTACTATTAATAATCTCAATTATTTAGAACAATTCTTTCGTATGTAGATTAATTACGTATTTTTGACTAATAATCAGACCTTCCATTCGTTGTTGTAGAGCCGGATAAAAATTATTCTTCTTTATGGCTTGACAAAAATTTCTTTATGCAGCATCAGAAAATCAAATTTGTTAACAAAGAAAAATCCACTTTCTTCCCCACGTTAAGACAGAGAGTTGATCTTTATTTTTCTGAAAATGAGCTGTCTAAAACAGGAGGCAATAAAATAATTTACAAGGCTTTTTTTATGTTGAGCCTTTATGTTATTCCTTATATATTAATTCTTTCCGGTTCTTTTAATGACCTTACGATGTTAGGTTTATCCGTCGTCATGGGTGTAGGAATCGCTGGCGTGGGTATGTCTGTGATGCATGATGCCATTCACGGTTCACTGGCAAATTCTAATATTTTGAATAAGATCTTTGGAGGTTCTATTTATCTCCTTGGAGGTAATGCTTACAATTGGGAAGTTCAGCATAACAGGCTTCATCATACGTATACCAATATCCACGAGGTAGACGAAGATATTACAGGGAAATTTCTTTTGCGTTTATCCTATCAGGAAAAACAAAAATATATACACCGCTTCCAACATATTTACGCTTTCTTCCTTTACAGTTTGATGACGATTTCATTTCTGTGGAAAGATTTTAAAGAGATTTCTCTTTTCAATGAAATGTCAAAATCCGGGATGACTAAACCTTATCCAAGAAAAGAATTGATTCGTTTAGTTGTAAGCAAACTGGCTTATGTACTTTTCATTTGTGTGCTTCCGCTCGCTTTTACTTCCATTACTTTCGGTGAATGGGCAATTGGTTTTATGGCTATGCATTGTACAGCAGGACTTATTTTGAGTACTGTTTTTCAAATGGCTCATGTTGTTGAGGGAACCGATCAGCCTATTCCGGATAATGCCGGAAGTATTGAAAATGCCTGGGCAGTGCATCAGTTACAAACCACTTCGAATTTTGCTGGTAAAAACAGATTTCTTTCCTGGTATATCGGCGGCCTGGACTATCAGATTGAACATCATTTATTTCCATCTATTTCGCACATTCATTACCACGCGCTTTCTCCGATTGTCCGCCAGACAGCGAAGGAATTTGGATTGGATTATAATGCTAAATCTGACTTTATTAACGCGCTGGGCTCGCATGTAAGGATGCTGAGACAGATGGGGACGAGGACTTCAGGTTTTGAATTGGTTTAGTATTTGATAAGTTGTAACTCTAAGTATTGTTCCATTAAAACATACTTTTATGGCTCATTCACAAACTTTCTGATATCCAATTACATCTTCTTCGATTTTTTAGCGAACGTGATGTTTCAAATGAAGAAACGATAGAAATCCAACGTATGATTGCACGATTCTATGCTGAAAAGGCTGACACGCTTATGGATGAAATTTGGGAACAAAAGGATTTAGTGAAGAGAAAATGCTAAGTTTCCTGAATCCTACACCTGCTTCTGACTCTCTTAATTCATGAGGGTTGTCTTAGATACAAATTGTTTTCTAGTACTTGTTCCAAAAAAAATCACCCCTTCGTTGGATTTATGATGCCCTTTTAGAAAGAGAAATCGAATGCGTGGTAACTACTGAAATATTAGCTGAATACTAGGAATTGTTAGCTCGTTTGTACTCTGCGGATTATGCAGACTTAATTCTTAAAGTGCTTATGAACCTCCCAAATGTTATCAAAATCAATCCTATTTCCTTCAATTGGTTATAATTGACAGAGACCCAGACGACAACAAGTTCGTAGATGCGTATGTTGCGTCAAATGCAGATGCTATTATTACCATTGACCATCATTTTAAAATCTTAAAGTCAATACCTTTTCCTGTTGTGAATTGTATAAAACTAACAGATTTTAAAGTTTAAGGATCCCCTAAACATGCGCCTGCTCATCAATCTCACTTTCCCTTGCAATCTTCTCGATCATCTTCATTTTGTCAAAATCCTTCTCTCTGGAAAGGAAAGTATACATTGCAGGGATAACATAAAGTGTCAGAACCAGCGAGAAAAGTAAACCTCCCATAATCACAATCCCCATAGACATCCGGCTTCTTCCAGCGGATCCCAAAGCCATAGCAATGGGTAACGCTCCCAGAATTGTCGCCAAACTTGTCATTAAAATAGGTCTGAAACGTAGTGTTGCAGCTTCCAAAGCTGCTTCTTTAATTCCGAGTCCAGTTTCTCTTAACTGATTAGCAAATTCAACAATCAGAATTCCATTTTTGGTTACCAATCCAATCAGCATAATCATACCGATCTGGCTGAAAATATTTAATGTTTGATTGAAATACCAAAGTGAGAATACCGCTCCGCCGATCGCCAACGGTACGGTGATCATGATGATAAACGGATCGATAAAACTTTCAAACTGCGCTGCAAGAATAAAGTAAATCAATACAAGAGCGAGGAAAAACGAGAACATCGTATTCGAAGAACTCTCAGCATAATCCCGTGAAGAACCACTCAATGAAGTCTGAATCGCCTCATCTTTCAATTTATCACGAATTCTGTCCATTGCAGCAATACCGTCTCCAATAGTTTTTCCCGGAGCAAGAGAAGCCTGAACAGTGGCACTCATATAACGGTTAAAGTGGAAAAGTTGCGGCGGACTGCTTTCTTCTACGGTTTTTACAATATTATCAAGCTGGATCAAACTTCCGTTACTGCTTCTCACAAACATACTTTTCAAATCCAGCGGTTCGTCACGGTTGGCTCGGTCGTACTGACCAATCACCTGATATTGACGGCCATTCATCGTAAAATAGCCAAAACGCTGGCCAGCAAAAGCAAACTGCATTGTCTGCGCTACATCCTGAACAGAAATTCCAAGTGACTTCGCTTTTTCGCGGTCAATCACAATCTGTAATTCCGGCTTACTGAATTTCAGGTTTACATCCGTAATAGCAAATGTTGGATCATTGGAAGCCTCTTCCATAAATTTTGGAAGATATTCACGTAACTTTTCAAAATCCGGTGCCTGAATTACATATTGTACAGGAAGTCCACCCTTTGAATCCACCGCAATGGTTTGCTGCTGAACGACAAAGGATTTGGCATCAGGATAACGTTTCAATTGTTTTGTAATATAATCCGCTATTTCCTGCTGGGTTTCCTTCCGTTGCATTCTGTCCGTAAGCGCAATTCTGCCACTTCCGGTATTAGCAGCACCTAATCCAGAATTTCCGGGTGAAGTAATCAGCATCAAACCTTTTCTGCCGGGCATGGAATCCATCAGCATCTGTCCAATATTTTGAACATAGTTATCAGTAAATTCAAATGAAGAACCTTCCGGAGCCGTCACCTGTAATCCGGAACCAGTTACGGTCATCCAATGGTGCCAGTTCCGATTGCAGGTCTTTTCCAAAAAACCAGATCATTCCCAAAGTCAAACCAATTAATGGAATAGCAACCCATCTTACTTTTAGAAATGAATTCAGTGCATTGCCGTAATTATTGGTCAGACTTTCAAAGAAGGGCTCCGTTTTTTCATAAAACCAGCTCTTCTTGTGCGTTTTACGAACCAGATAAGCATTCAGCATCGGAGTTAAAGTCAGCGATACAAAAGCAGAAATAAGTACCGCAGCCGAAATCACAATCCCGAATTCCCGGAAAAGCTTCCCGACAAATCCCTGCATGAAAATAACCGGAAGAAAAACCGCAGCCAGTGTAATTGACGTAGAAAGTACCGCAAAAATAATCTCATTGGAACCTTTAATCGCGGCCTCAATGGGAGGCATCCCCTCTTCTATCTTCTTGAAAATATTCTCCGTGACGACAATCCCGTCATCCACAACCAGACCGGTTGCCAGAACAATCGCGAGCAGAGTTAGTACATTGATCGAAAATCCCATGATGTACATCACGAAAAAAGTACCGATCAGGGAAACCGGAATATCAATCAAAGGCCGGAATGCAATAAGCCAGTCGCGGAAAAACAGGTAAATGATGATTACAACAAGAACAATCGCAATTAGCAAAGTTTCACCAACCTCTTCAATCGAACGTTCAACAAAAATGGTATTGTCAATCAGCGTACCAAGCTCATAATCTTTTGGTAAGTTCTTTTTTGATTTCGATCAGCCGCTTGTTAACCTCCTCTGAAATGTTGATATAATTTGCGCCCGGCATTGGAGAAATCGCCAGACCGATCATCGGTACATTATCCAGTCGCAAAATAGTTTCCTCATTTTCCGGGCCAAGTTGTGCGTAACCAATGTCCTTTAAGTGAATCGTCTGCGTTGTTGTATTTTTAACGATCATCTCGTTAAAATCATCCTCGGTTTTAAAACGACCAACCGTTTTTACAGTTAATTCCGTATTATCACCCGCCAGTTTTCCACTTGGCAATTCTATGTTTTCTTTGTCCAAAGCGGATTTTACATCCTGCGTTGTAACACCCAGCGAAGCCATTTTAACCGGATCCATCCAGATTCGCATCGCATATTTTTTCTGACCAAATATTCGGATTTCGCTTACTCCCTCAATAGTTTGAAGACGTTGAGCAATTACATTTTCAGCATAATCACTCACTTCCAAATGTGAACGGGTATTGCTTTTAAATGTTAAAACGATAATCGGTTCTGAGTTTGCATCCGCCTTGGCAACTACCGGTGGACCGTCAATATCGAGTGGCAAAGTCCGTGATGCTGAACCAACCTTATCACGAACATCATTCGCAGCTCGCTCCATATCCACACCAATGTCAAATTCAACCGTAATCTGACTTGTACCCTGGCTACTGGTCGAATTAATCGATTTTATCCCTTCAATACTATTCAGCTGTTTTTCCAGTGGTTCAGTAATCTGGGACTCGATGATATCGGCATTGGCTCCGGTATAACTTGTCCGGATAGAAACCACCGGCGGATCAATTGAAGGGAATTCCCTCATTCCAAGGAAAGTATAACCCAAAAAGCCAAACAATATGATGAGAAGATTCATCACAATGGCTAGAACCGGTCGTTTGATCGAGAGTGTTGAAATACTCATAGAAAATAAATATTAGGAGCGGATAATACCGCAGTAAGTCTTCAGAATCAATTTACTTTAACCAGAGAATTTGGCTTGATGGCCATAATACCAGAAGTAATCAGAGAATCACCTTGCTGTAATCCATCCAAAACCTGAATTTTCTTTTCCGTCCGCAGTCCCGTCGTCACCATAGCTTCCGTAGCCTTTCCGTTTTTCACTATAAAAACCTTTTTACCTTTCAAAACCGGTACAATCGCTTCCGTTGGAATCATTACTGCTTTGTGATTGGCTGCCAGCGCTGCTTTTACTTTTACAAACATACCCGGCACAAATTTTCCGGAGGGATTATCCGCAATGGCACGGATACGCAGCGTTCTCAGATTTTCATCCACTTTCGGTTCCAGCGCAACAACTTTTGCAGAATAATTGAAAACATCACCATCCAGATTAAAAGTGATTGCACTGCCGACATGAATATTGGAAGTATATTTTTCAGGCACTGTGAAATCAATTTTGATCGGATTGCTTTGTATCATGGTAACGATTGACGTACCCGGAGCCATATATGCGCCTTCACTTATGTTTTTCAATCCAATTCTGCCACTGAAAGGAGCACGAATTTCCGTTTTTTCAAGCTGAGATTCAATGACTTCCTTTTCTGCATCGAGTACTTTGATATTATTGGAAGTAACATCATATTCTTCCAGATTGATGGCTTCAACTTTCAAAAGTTTTTGCTGGCGAAGTTCAATTTTACGAGCAAGATCCTGATTAAATTCCACTTTTTGTAACTGCGCTTTAAGCTCCCGGTCGTTTATTTTGGCAATGAGTTGCCCTTTTGTGACATACGAACCTTCCTTAATATTCAACTTGACAAGTCGGCCGGAAATTTCCGCCATCAGATTTACTTCTTCATTTGGCAATACAGTTCCCGACGCAAATATTTGATTGTCGATTGTTTCCATACCAACCACATAAACATTCACCGGAATCGCCCCTGAGCCTGCCGACTTTCCTTCACCTTTCGCCCCACTTCCCGAACCACCGGATTTTTCACTTTCAGACTTTGGAAAAACATAAATTTTCCCAAGAACAAGGACGATAATAATAGCACCAATTAAAATTACTGTACGCATAGAGGATGAAACTAAATTCTGTGCAATTTGAATCTATATAAATTATATTTCTTTAAAATAGTCATTTAAAGATACTTCATATTGTACAAAGGGACAATGGCTTACTTTTTTACTTTCTTACCAGTTTAATATTTGTGACCGTTATTTATTAAAAATGATTTCGTCTAAATAAATACTGTTAAAACTGATTTTAGTTTTTGTAACATTTCACAACGTACCTCGATTTTAATCAAAATCGATAAAAAAAATATCAACTCACCACACAAATCATGAAATTATCAGCCTTCCCGGATATATTTAGTTTTATCAATTTTTTATATTTTTTCAATAAATCAGTTAGAAGTCAAAATCTGAACAAAGTGTATGAGCTCAGATGGAAATGTTAAGAACTACACGGATATGCGTTTGTAGCAATCCGCTTTGGCAGAAGTGAAAAAAATATCAGCCAGCAAAGGAAAGGTAGAAAGCGCGGATTATTAAGGCTTGGACTTGTATTGACCCGATAAGTTATTTAGGCATTATGATAAAAATCGCCATTACCAAAGTTTGGTACAGATGATATTGGATACAAAATATCTAGGTTGTTACAGCTTTCTGAATTTTCAAAACTGCCTCAACAAATCCCTCCATATCTTCCCGCTCACCCAACATTCCATTCTGCAAAATCCATACTGCGTCGGTATTACAAGCCGCTTCGGCGACGGGACAAACCACATTGTTGTAATCCACAGTTTCGGGAATTGCATAACACATAAAATTCTTATTCTGGAAAAGCGGCTGTTTGTACAAAGGATGTGGATAACCTTTGAAACATGGAACGCCTTCCGCAGCAAGCATTTCTACAAATCTATCTTTTGGAATGTCGCTGAATTTAGATGCATCGTATTTGAATATATAAATGTGATAACAGTGCATTGTGATTTCTTCACTTCTCACCAAGGGAGATACTCCTTCAATATTTTCAAATAATTCAGTCAGGTACAGCCCGTTTTGATTCCTCTTTTCTGTTTGGCTCTGTAATCTTTTTAACTGTTGCGACAGCAAAACCGCCTGCATTTGCGTGATCCGGTAATTACAGCCCGGGTTGTAATGGTCATACCATTGTCCGCCTTCGATACGCCCAACATTTCGTAAAGAGTTCATCATGGCATACAAATCTTCATCATCGGTTACCACAATTCCTCCCTCACCAGCCGTTAAATTTTTAGATGATTGAAAGCTAAAACTGCCTGCATCACCAATAGAGCCAAGTTTCTTACCTTTATATTCTGCTCCGTGCGCGTGTGCAGCGTCTTCGATCACACGTAAATTATGTCTTTTTGCAATATCCAGAATTGCGTCCATGTCACAAGACAATCCTCCAAAATGAACAGGAATTATTGCTTTGGTACGTTCTGTAATGGCTGCTTCAATTTTAGAAGGATCAAGATTGTACGTGTCCGGATGAATATCTACAAAAACAGGAACACAATTACATTCAATAACAGTAGAAGCAGTAGCAATGAACGTATAGGGTGGTGCGATCACTTCGTCACCTGGTTTTACACCGCAGGCGATTAAAGCCAATCTGAGTGAAACAGAACCATTCACACAACTTACTGCATATTTGCTACCGCAGAAAGCCGCGAATTCTTTTTCAAATTTTTCAACCTCATCACCACAATCAGGATTTCCCCACTTTCCACTGGCGATAACTTTCGACACAGCCTGAACTTCCTGATCGTCAAAAATTGGCCAGGGAAAATTACGCTTTACAGATTTTTCTCCCCCGTCAATTGCTAATAGTTGGTCCATTCCTGATTTGGTATATTGTCTAGTTAATATCTCTATAACACATACTTTGAAACATGTGATTAAGACTATTTTGCTCAAATGTGCAATAAATAATATAGCCTGTTTTTTATATAATACAGTAATATTTCTACAAATCTCAACCCACCGTTTCGTCCATGAAAAATCAAAAACTTTTTCCCGGTATCATAATCGCGGCGATGTCCCTGGCCACTGCCTGGGCCATGCGCGGGCAATTCGGACATGAACAGGGAGCGGCTTGGGCAGGGAGTTTTGGCGCTTTAAGTATTGTTTTGTTAGCCAAAAGACAAGATTGGTATGCGAAGATTTTCCAACTGGCACTTGCATCCGCGGCAGGTTGGGGAGTTGCCGGAATGGCAAGTTACGGTTTGGTCGTTGGTTACGGACGGAGTACAGAATTTGGTAATGCGTATTATGGTCTTTTGATGTTATTTATCATCGGTGGATTATTTGGTTTGCTGGGAGGCGGCCTTTTCGGTATTGCGCTTGGTGATAATAATGAAAAACCGGTAAAGTGGTACAATTTGATCGTTGAAATGACGATTGGCGGAATCATCTTTTACTATTTGCTGATAGAAGAATTTGGATGGCTCATGACACCTCCGCGAGGTGAATATTGGGCAACGTGTCTGGGAATGACCATAGCAATGTTCTGGTATATGATTCGTCAAAAACAGTATTCAGCTATTCGGGTAGCCATTTTTGCAGGATTTGGAGCAGGTTTTGGATTTGCTTTTGGCAACTTCTTACAAATCATGGGGCATGTTTCTGAGATTAAATTCAACTTCTGGAATGTGATGGAATATTCAATCGGATTTTTCGGTGGTTTGGGCATGGCTTATGGAACATTCACTTCCGAATGGCCCGTGACCGAAATAAAAACAAACCGTAACAAACTCATTGCTCCGCTTTTAGTCTTAACACTTATCATTCCTTTCTTCGTTTGGGACCAATCTTTTACAACAAAAAGGCTGGTTGAGACAATCCAAAGTTTTGATCCTATCCGAGATGCCACAGGAATAATCAAATCAGTTCAGTTGGTGGCGTTGCTTCTGATATTGTTGACTTCCGGCTATTGGTTTTATCTTTTTTATTTCAAAAACAAGGAAAATTCGTTCATTATCAATGTCCAAAATATCAATCGGTTCTTTCTTGGGCACCTTGGATTATATACTATTTACAGTATTCTGATTACTTGTGCATTTATGAGTCTGTACAGAATTGAGCAATATATTTATATTATTAATGTCCTGATTATTGGATTTTTTATCGGAAAATTCCAACCTCATTTTACCAACAGAGGTCTAAATTTTAGTCGTTGGGCCATTAATCTGATCTTTGTATTGGCTTTTATTGCCTTGATCGTAGTCGTTGCAATCAGTTCGCACGGGGAATTGAGTGGTGCTCACAACAGATTTGAATAAAACATAAAATGCCAAAGCCTCCTTATTTGATCTGATGTTCTGATTATGTACATTCCGTATTAGAAGCATAACCCAATATCAAATCGACAATGAATAGTACAGAAATAGCCTTGGTAAAGGCTACAACTTTTGACCTTGCGGAATTGCAAAAACTAGGCAAGCAAACTTTTCTTGAAACTTTTGCTCCGGTCAATACAGAAGAAAATATTCAGTATTATCTGGAAACCAGCTTCACAGACGAAAAACTTCTCAAAGAAATTAACAATCCGGGCTCTTCTTTTTATTTCGCAAAACTAAACGATAAATCAATCGGCTACCTCAAAATTAATTTGGGAAATGCGCAAACTGAATTACAGGATAGCGAGGCAATGGAAATAGAAAGAATTTATGTTCTGGAAGAATTCCAAGGCCAGAAAGCCGGACAATTTCTTTTTAATGAAGCCTTAGCAATGGCCAAAAATCATGGCATGAAATATATATGGCTTGGCGTTTGGGACAAAAATTATAAAGCCATAAAATTTTATGAAAAGAACGGTTTCATTCCATTCGATAAACACAGTTTTGTGCTTGGCACCGATATACAAACGGATGTTATGCTTAAACTGATTCTTACTAAATAATTTGATTGAAATGATATTTCTAATCAAGCGATTTGACTAATTTTATTGTCAACTCAATGTTACTTTATATCCTCCAACGTTATGAAATATTTATCCTCCGTATTTTTATTCATTTTATTATCAAGTTGCGCCCACGACGTACTTACTGACCTACCCGACGAAACCGAAACCAGCGGTGAAACGATTAGTTTCAATGGCTTTACATTAAAAGCGCCTTCAAACTGGTATGGTTTCACGCGCCAGGGAATTGATTCTCAAATTGGTGGTGTCACCAATAACATTGATACTTTATATTTTGATTTTGGCTGGTATTCATATGATTTCTCTGATCTTCAACCTAGCTTATATACAAAATCAAAAGTCAAAATAAATGGCAAAGAAGCTTTGGTCATAAAACCAAATCAACCCGGCCTAGGACTCATTGGAATATATATTGAACTTGAAGGTGATGATCGGTTTAATTTATATGGAGTAAGCAAAAATGAAGAGGAAGTTTTGCATATCTGTAAGTCAGTCAACTTTTTGTAAACGAGAGCAACTTCTATGATTTTCAGAGAAGCCGGAATTGATGACATTCCACAAATTCAGGTTGTAAGACACGCTGTGAAAGAAAATATTTTGTCTGATCCCACACTTGTAACAGATCGGGATTGTCAGGATTATTTAACTGTTAGAGGAAAAGGATGGGTATGTGAAATTGACAACCAAATCGTTGGATTTGCTATTGCTGACTTGCAGGATAATAATATCTGGGCACTTTTTTTAAAACCCGACTTTGAAAAACAAGGTATTGGAAAACAGCTTCACAATACGATGATTGACTGGTATTTTTCAAAAAAAACAGATACGGTCTGGCTCAGTACTACACCCGGAACCAGGGCTGACCAATTTTACCGGAAATGTGGCTGGACAGAAACCGGAAAGTATGGAACAAGCCAGATCAGATTTGAAATGTCTTATGAAAAGTGGTTAGATATTAAAGCAAAGTAAGTATCTATTTAAAATCCCTTCGATAAAAATAATACAAGTTTTACTACCCACCTGTCAGTTATGAAATTTCAATTATTTAAACACTTAATACTGCTTACGCTCCTCTCTTTTACAACTTTTTTTAATTCCGTAACCGGACAAATCCGAAAAAATGATTTCATAATTAAAAAGGACAGCTTAAAAATCGAAAGCAGAATTTTGGTTGTGGAAGATCAACTTATTCAGTACAAAAAGGCAAGTGATCCGGACGGCCCGACATTTCATCTGCTAAAATCCGACATTGCAAAAATAATTTTCGGGAATGGAGAAGTCCAAACTTTTTCCAGTCTGGCCACAGGTTCCTTGGATACCAAGCCGGGATCAGTAATTCTATATCCGATTACTCCGTGGATACAAAAAGATTTTGTCAACGATCTGAGTATCTGGCGGGCGACGGATCTCAGGAATGCTTACAAGTTTTATACCGATAAAGCAAAATCACGAAAAAAAGCAGCTATTGTTTTTGGATCTATTGGCGCTGCGGCTACCATTGCCGGTATTATTGTAGCAACCAACAGAAACTGGTACGATGCCTATGGAAATCATTATTATAGTTCAAGTGATGATTATGGAGCAATGCTCATTGCAGGCGGACTTACATCAGGACTTCTTGTAGGTATTATAGGAGGAGTTACATCAAAAAGGTATCGTCGCAATGCAAATCTGGTTGAACAAGAACTCAAAAAGCGCAATGAACATTTGACCAGTTTTAGCATACGCCCATCTATTAATCCTCTTACAAAAAACGGATCTTTATCGCTCGTCCTTAAATTTTAACAAAACTATATTTATGACGATATTTTTAAATTGTGGCTTTTCAAAGCACTTTCATTTATATATTTCAGGCATTATTTTCTTTTTTTTCTTCTTATCAAATGCATCAATTGCCCAGGAAAGAAAAGCAGATTCTATTTTTACTGTGCGAAAAGATACACTGGTTGTTAAGATCACCCAGGTTGGGATTGACTCCGTGAAGTATTATCAGATGAAGGATTTACAAAATATTCATTCGCTGGCAAATGGAGACATTTTAGAAGTTGCTTATGGAAATGGCGAAAGAGAAATGTTCAGCAAAGTGATCCGTAAAAAATACCAGATTGTCAGAAATGGTGATTCCAAGTATTACAAAATAGCATTACCTACACCATTTCAAAGGTCGATAACACAATGGCCAACTGAAAAATTATTAGTCGAACAAAAACGTTTTAAAGAAAAAAGGGATTTGTGTGTCACGCTGGGCATTTTAGGGTTTGTTGGCGGCACAATAACCGGGATTGTCGGATTATCAAAAATTTTCGATTCTTCAAATTCTGCGTCATCCCTGATGGCAACCGGGTTGGTAGTAGGCTTATCGGGAATTCCACTGGTTGTTTTCGGAGCACTGAATAATAAAAAAGCCAAATTCATAAGAATGGAACTTGAACGGCGGGGCGTTGGGAATTATAAAAAATAAATAATATTTTTTAAAAATTTGATGTTGGATAAAAACTTTTTAACTACCATATGCAAATACAGGTAGATATAGGCTTCGATCAACTGGTAAAAATAGCCAAACGGCTTCCTGAAAATCAATGGACTTAAAAGAAGAAGTTACTCAACTTGATGACATCGAAAAAACAAGAAAAGCTATTAATCAATGGCGGAAAAAATAGTTCTTGTTGCCAATTCAATTCTAATCGACCTTTTTCGAAAAACGGATAAGAGTAATTCCAGACTTGTTGCATTATTAAATGCAAGGTTATTCTTTTCAAATTTCAGCAATTACCGAATATGAAATTTACTCCGGAGCTACTCCAATTCAATTAGATTATTGCAATAACCTGTTGCAAAAAATTCAGGTTTTAACGGTCGACCAATCAGTAGTAAAAACTGCTGTTGAGATTAATCAATTTTAAGACAAAAAAGAAAGCAGATTGATATCGCTGACTTGTTTATAGCCTCAACTGCCATCTCCAATAATTTGCCCTTCGCAACACTGAATAAAAAACATTTTGAAAGAATTGACGGATTAGTAATCATTGAATAATTTTTAGTTTCTGCTATTACATTACAATTCATATCTCAATTCTTTACCATAAATTAGGATGCAAAAGCAAGTTAACAACACTTACTCGACCTGATCTTATGAACCTCGCTTTTACTATTATTTACATTATCTGGTTTTTATCAGAGACATTGCTAAACCGGTTGCTGCGTTCTAAAAGTACCGACAAGCAAAATGCGGATAAAAATTCCTTGCTTATCATCTGGGTCACCGTGATTATCGCCATTTTTCTTGCGGTATACATTTCCATAAAATTTTATTTTCCTATTTATCCTGATACGATGATTCGTTATATAGGATTAGGAATTATTTTGCTGGGGATTATTATGAGAATAGCTGCGGTGATATCTCTGGGTAAATTTTTTACGGTAGATGTTACAATCCGGGAAGATCATAAGTTAAAACAAGACGGAGTTTATAAATATCTTCGCCATCCATCCTATTTCGCTTCGCTCATTTCTTTTATTGGCTTTGGACTATCTATAAACAGCTGGCCAGGGTTAATTTTGATTGTAATTGCTGTGATGACTGTTTTTATTTATCGGATTACAATTGAAGAAAAAATTCTGATCGGCCAGTTTGGTTCTGAGTATCTGGATTACAAGAAAAGTACAAAAGGAATTATTCCATTTATTTATTGAAACTAAGATCCCAATGGCTGTTATTAAATTGAAAACCGAGATAAAATCTGATTTAAAGACCTGGGAAGCTACTCATTTTGCTGTCAGACAAAATTAACTTCAAAGGTCACAGCATTTAACCGGCCATTTCATTTTAGGGACGAACAAATAAGTGGTGCTTTCAAGTATTTTATTCATGATCACTATTTCGAACAAAAAAATGAAATAGTAATCATAAAGGATATTTTCGAATTTCAATCCCCTTTTGGGCTTATCGGAAAATTATAATTTTCCTTTCGAACCTATTCATCAGAATCAAAACAGACAATCAGTCTATTTAATAATCTTAAATTCATCTTTTACATTTCCCTCCGGATCAAAACATTTAAATATCAGCGTATTTCCCTTCATCGAAATGTGCTGATATAGCGGCCCGTCTTTATAGCGAACTACGGCGTAATCCTCCGGAAGCCATTCCTCTTGTTTGCCCGGAATACTGATTGACATTGTATAGATTGTTCCTTGCGCCGGCGAACTCATTTCCTTTCCGTTATTCATCGGCTTCGTTCTCAAATAATAGTGCATATGACCGTTCATGACCATATCCACATGATATTTGTCAAACAACGTCCCCCATTCTTTGCGTATTTCATCATAGGGTTCAACAAAATTGTAAGGTGGAAAATGAAAAAATACAAATTTCCATTTCGCCTTCGAAGTCTTCAATTTTTCTTCAACCCAGGCACTTTGGGCCGGGACAGAAAGTGTTGCATCAATCATTAAAAACATCGCATCCTGATAATTGAAAGAGTAGGTCATTTCTTTGGGTAAACCTTTTGGACCATTTTCCGGCAAACTGAACATTTCCTGATACATTCCTGCGCCTAATCCGTCCTGACTATCATGGTTTCCTGGAACCGGCATCAGCGGTTTGCTGCGAAATACCCCACCAGAATGTTGCCACAGTTCGTCCCATTCATCACGGTGCAAACCTGTACTGACAAGATCTCCTGCGATATCAAAAAAGGAAATTTCAGGATGTCGTTTTAAAGCTTTCTGAGCCATATCTCCCCAGATAGGAGATTTATGCGTATCACCAAACCAGATAAATGAAAAGCCATTATTTGTGGCTGATTCCGTTTTAAAGCTTGCTAAGGTTGACCATTTTCCTGTTCTTGAACCAACAATATATTGATAATCAGTACCCGGTTTTAGGCCCGTAAGTTTTGCAGTAAAGCGGTTAACATAACGGTCATTTTGAAGCAATCTGTCTTCCATTTTAAATACCGAAGCTGTTGATATCAAAGTATCAACCGAGTTATTCTGCCAGTATTTTACGATTCCATCTTTCGCTTCCATACTTGTTCTCCACTGGATATTCATCGAAGTTTTCGGATCATCGCTCCAAGTCAGCATAATCTGATCAGGATTTGGGGATGACGGAAAAAGCGTTTTTCTGAACGCTCCAACAAGATGCGCTTCCCGTGCCCTTCCACGAACGGTAGTAAAAAGTTGCTGACCAACCAGCGATTCCGGAACTTCTGTCAAAATCAGACTATCCCAGTCATGATAAGTAAATGCACCTTTTTTCATCGTCATCAATGGATATTCCGAAGGCAGTACATTTGTAATTTTTAAATCATCATTCTTTTTTTGTGAGCCTACACTTACAAAATACACAGGTCGGTTTTTATCAAAACCATTAATCCCTAACTCAATTTTACCGGCATCGAAATTTTTCTGCCAGACTTCGTAAGCGTAACTTTCGTTTTTGACAAACATTGTTGTCTTCTTAAATCCGCTTTCCTCTATCCAAAATGGCACCACTTTCTGGGCTGAATCTCTCATGATGGAAACAGTCACCGGTACATTTACTTCAAAAGTCCAAAACTTTGTCGCTAATGTATGAAGCTCGTCTTTTGTCAAAAAGGTCATGATATATTTTTCAGAAATCGTGTCCAGCTGGGCAGGTTTCAGATCTTTGTAGAGCCGGGTAACGGCTTCATCCATTACGGTTTTTACAGTGTCAGATTCTGTTGCTTTTTTATTTTTGCACGACAAAAACATGAAAGCAAGGAAAAGGCAAAAAAGAATATTTTTAAGAATAGGAGGAAATCTCATAACGACTTCTAAGTTTAGTTTATAATCAAAAAAGTAACAGCAGCGATTTTGACGATGCTGTTACTCCAATATCACGCGCAAAAATTACAACACTGCTTTATCATTTGTAAGAAAAACACGGGTGCTTTCTGTGTAAGTACCACCATGGGAATCTTTGTATTTTAAATCAACATAAAAGGCACGAAAGCCGCTTGCCGGAAATGCCTGATTGACATTAATTTTCGCTTTATTTTTGATACCCAGACTTTTACCCGTCCATTTATCATCTCTGATATCCTGATCTTTTGAATCTGCCGACCAAAGAATTACGTCTACCAAAGGATCTGCCGATGCTTTTACAGCAATATTTACACCTTTTTTATCCGCGGTTTCTTTCCATTCACAGACCGGGTAAGGGCTTTTTGTCATTGTGTTTCCAAAAAATGCGCTCAAAGCTTCCATGGCTTGTTTTCCACCACCAAGATTGTGTCCCGCATTTGGAACGTAATGAAGCATATTATTTCCCGGAATATCTTTCAGGTAATTTTTGATATTATCCACCACCCAGTATTCATCATTCGTTCCCATGATAATCAATTTCGGCATCGTCAGTTTTGCACGATACGAATATGGATCGATCATCGTTGTGATGGCCGCTCCATCCGGCGTTTTACTATTTTGAGGAATACCAAGTTTTACATAATCTTCGATCTGGATACTGTAATCACCCCAGGATTTTATCTGGTATTCAAGGCTCACAGGCATATTCAAAATGTCAATTACCATCGGCGCAATTGCAACAACGCGTTTGTCATTTGCACCGGTAAGCCAGGTTGTCCAGCCACGTTTTGACGCACCTGAAACCACAAACCGATTTACTTCATGATTCAGTTTTTGTTTTGAAAATTCCTGAACAACGTCCATCGCGCGCACAGCACTTTTCACCATCGGAAAAAGTAATGGCCAGCTATAATCCTTATCTTTTTTGAAATTATGTAAGGTGTAAGAAATCAAAGCATCTTCCGTCAAATCTCCAAAAAACGGCTGATTTGGTGTTTGTTTTAATAAAGTAACAATTGCATTATTTGCTTTTGCAACACCGCCAAGCGTAACTAATAAATCATCTTCTTTTTTATTACTCCAATTTGGAAGTCCATCTTTGTTAGATCCGCCGGTAATAAACAATAATGCACCGTCATTTTTATTATCCTTTGGCACCATAATCGTCATTTGATGCGTCCAGGTAAATTCACGCCATTTTTGTGAGGTTACAAGAAGATTGTAAAAAGTTACATCACTTTGTGTATAAGAATCTTTCAATTCCCATTTCAAAGATTTGTCTCCATTGTCAAGATAACTTTGAAGCGCATTTTCTGGTGTGATCGGCTTTTGTGCCAGTACGGTAATCGTAAAAATTAATTGGATAAAAAGTATTTTCAAGGCCAATTCAAATCTATTTTTTTTCATTGTGCAGAAGGTTTTGTTTATCGATTTTAAAGATTATTTATTCGTATTGTTTTGTACAATACTAGTGTCAAAACCTTCCGGTTTGGGACTTTCTGAAATCAGTTTCAGCGCCTGTTCAATATAAATTTCGCCGGTCATTTCTCCCAGACTTGTCCTGCTTACATACTCGTAACGTTTGAAGCTGTTGAAATCTACTTTGGTAAGCATATAACCAAAAGCATCATTCGTCAAACCGAACAGAAATGGAGATTTGGTATTCATTTTCCGTTTGACATAGTACCCAATATTCGGAAGTGCTTCTCCGGGAATTGTTAAAACCTGTGCAGTTCCGATATTTAAAAGATTCAATTGGGTTGAAACTTTATTCGGCCCGGACATTTCTGTTTTGATAGGAGAATTTTTGAGAATATATCGCATAATTTCCGAATCTACCGGAAATTCAATTTTTCTGGAAGTACAGTAAAGCGAAGGATTTTGTTGAATTTCTGCGGTGCTTACGATGCGTAATGCTTCGTCTGCAAGCAGTTCACCTATCCGTTTGCATTCCTGCCAGTCGTTTGCTTCTTTTTTATCTTCTGTCCGGTTATCCGCAGTTACCATTCCACCCTGGGCACCGTTCATAAACAGCGCAATACCACCGGTTTGAGATTCTATTCTGTCATAAAGCGGACCGCAAAGATCCGGACTTAAAATTCCTCTTCCCGAGCCAATTACTTCCGGATGAATTGCATAATTAACCAGTGTTGCAATTACTTTTCCCTTGTTTTTTCCAGAATTTGAAATTGCCTGAATCACGCCGCAGCGCGGATCATAAAGCTGATCAGCATAATAATTATAGGCGATTTTCCCTTTTGCTTCCCCTACTGCGATTTTCAAAGAAGCCGGTTCCAGATTTTTTACGGCTTCATTGACCGCGTCGGCAATCTGTTTTGTACACCAATCCAGATAATTCAGATCAGCAAAAGTTTCACCTTTTTCATTCGGAAAAGCATAAGCATCGGGTCCGCTATGGGTGTGCGTTGCGCCGATCAAAATATTTTCAGGAGCTATGCCTTTGATAAGCGCTCTGGATTTATTTCCCAAAGCAGCCGGCCAGCCCAGATTATCCACATTGACTATGGCAATTCTCGTTGCGCCTTTTTCCAAAACCAAAACCCTGGCAAACAGATCTCCATTTTTTTCGGTTGATTTTTTTGGCGTTCCAATACCACCTGAAACCGGCAAAAGTGGATTTGGCGTAATGATCCTGACCGCAGCTGCTGCCTTAAAATTTTGAGCAAAGCAGCTTGAAACCGTTAGAAAAACAAAGCTCAGATAAATCAAAAATGTTTTTCTCATCATCAACTTAATAATAATGAGGGCAGATTTTCTCTGCCCTCTATTTGTATTTACCAAAGGATATACTCAGATTAAAGCCACTTCGTACTATCCTTGGCCATTATTTTTACCAAGGTTTGCCCGCCCCCTGGATTACCCATGGCTTAGACCATGCACTGTTTTTCCCGTCAGCAGCAGAATAAGTGGTTGATTCCAGTTTGTTAATTGCGTCATCAGCGTTGGCTTTGTTAAGATTTCTCTCATCCAGCATATAATAAAACCTTACCGGAAGTACTGTTCTTTTGCCCTGCGGACCTGTTAGAAGTACTGGAAAACCTGTTCTTTTATAATCAAACCAGGCTTCACTTGCTGCCGTCCAGCTTGCAATCCATTTTTGCTCAATGATCTGTTTCTGTGTTTTGTTATAAGCAACAGTTGGCTGCGCTACGTATGCAGCATAAGAACTTGCCAGTCCCCAGGCTGTAAACGAAGCCTGGATTGCAGCTTTGTAATGTGTTTCTGCATCACCTGCTGCCCAGCCTTTTTGCGCAGCTTCGGCCAGGATAAAATGTACTTCCGCGGACGACATTAATCTTGCTTTCAACAAATCTCCTTTTGGCGCTTTGTACATGGTGTTAAGCCAGGAAACGTGCGGATTGTCAGCACCTTGTGCAGCAGTCGGACTCATGTTGTAACTTGCTCCTGATAAAAGTGAAACTGGTAAACCAACATAATTCTGATTCGTATCAATAGGAATTCCGGCAACTTTATCTGGCGACAAATAACGTTTTCCGTTTTTAATGACATCCGATTTTGCAGGAAGTGTCGGATCAATTACCAACGGAATCTGCACTTTATTTGCCCAGACACCAAGACGTGGATCGTTCACACCAAGCATGGCTTTTACCAAAGTATTACACATTTTTATTCTTCTGTAATTACTTTCACTGGCATCATCTCTTGTATTGGCTGGCCATGAATCTGCGCTGCTGTTTCCTGCAAAACCCATTGTTGCGTCGTCTGCGGCTACGTTCATGATTGGATACTGGGCTGCGTTACCTACGATTTTTTCAATTCCAGCCTTCGCAACCTCCGGTTTTTTATCAGAAATACGCATGTAATATCTTAAAGCCAAGGAATTAGCAAGCTTTCTCCATTTGGCAGGATCCCCTGCATAATATACATCCGGAGTTACGATCGTGCTGTTATATTCTGCTTTGGTTTTTGATAAAAGCGTATTTGCCTTATCAAGATCCGCCAGTATACCTGTGTAAATATCTTCCTGACTATCAAACGCCGGGAATGTATTCGCTGAACCTCCTTCCGACGCTTTCAAAGCAGCAGAATAAGGCGCATTTCCCCAAAGATCTGTGATCAAACCAAAAATCATTGATTTCATCACCAGCGAAACGCCTTGTTGCAATGGATAATTTAGTTCAACGGCACGATCGTACACATACTGATTATTGGTAAGGATGGCATACCAGCCGCTCCATGAATTGGTTTGTCCCCAGTCATAATCATTGTGGTCGCCGCTCCATCCGTCTTTTTGCGTATGCTGCATGACGCCGCCAATTATCTGGTCATAGTTTAAGCTGACAAATTGCTTTCCGGTTTCAGTAAGTACCGTTGAAAGTACAAGATTCGGGTTAGCCGAAGTCGGATCGACACCGTTTGGGTTCTTGTTCACTTCCGTAAGATCTTTACAGGAAGAGGCAAGAAATACTGACATCATCAGTACGATTGATTTAATATATGTAGTCTTCATCATGAATCAATTTGAATCGTTTTTAAAAAGTTAAACCAAGCTTAAATCCAACAGGAATAACCCATGGCGTAACATTATATCTTTCAATTCCCTGTTTAAACTGGCTTCCTGAACCTTGTGTTCCGGATTCAACCTGAAAAGCCGTTTCAGGATCGATGTTAATTTTAGCTTTTGTCCAAAGAATAATATTTCTGCTGTAAATCGAGAAATTGGCACTTTGCATACCAATTTTTTTGGCAAAATTCACAGGAAGATCATATCCAAATGATATCTCTCTTAATTTAACAAAAGAAGCATCGTATGTAAAAGGACGAGTGAACGACCAGGTTGTCGCTCCGGCTAATGGTAAATACTGCGTTCCCGTTCCGCCAAGATTTTCTGTATAACCTGTTGGATTTCCTGCTGCATCATATCCTGTCGCAATAACACCCGGAACAAAAACGCCGCCGTGAGGAAGAGGGATTCCGCTGTAATTAACCGGGAAACTTCCGTAATCAGGTGTTGGACCGCCCACAAGAGGAAATACATTCCCATTGATCTTGATCTGTTTATCCTGATTTGCTACCAAATGATCTCTTAACGCATCCCCGGTCAACCCGTTTGGATTGATCAGCTTGTCATAAAAAAGTTGAGAATGGCCGTCTTCCTCACCGTAACGATATGTTTGTGAAACAAAACTTCCGCCATTGCGCCAGTCAAACGTCATGTTTAAACTGAATCCCTTATACGCAAGTGAAACCTGCCCGCCAAGGGTAAATTTAGGATTGAAATTTCCAATTTTATTTTTTGTGTTAATAGCATCCACAGACTGCCATTTCCCAGTCTTATCCAGGATCGGATAGCCATAATAAGGCGAAGCTTTATCAGTTACCGTTACAACCTGTGCATCGTAAATATCGCCAACCTGTTCGCCCACATAAGTCCAGGCACCACCTTTTGCATCTGTCCAAAGTGTAAAGTATGGAAGGTCATCCGATAATCTTTTGATCGTTGTACGGTTTCTGCTTAGGTTAGCGTTGACATCAAGGCGCCATCCGTTTTTGTTAAGCGGCGTTCCACCCAAAGTCAGTTCAATACCTTTACTTTCCAAAAGTCCGGCGTTAATACTTTTTGTTGTATAACCCGATGATGGAGGAAGTTTTGTACTCAAAATCTGGTTTTTATTTTCAGCCATATAATAAGTTGCACCGAAACGTAAACGGTTCTGGAACATGTTCAAATCCGCTCCTACTTCATACGAGGTAGAAATTTCCGGTTTCAGGTTCAGGTTGAAAAGATTATTCGAAACAGTAAGTCTTGGAACACCATTCCAGGTTCCGGCGTTACCCAGCGTACTAAGCAAAGAATAAGGATTTGCGTCATTACCAACTTGCGCTACACCACCTCTGATTTTCAACATATTGATCTTATCAGTCATAGGAATCATTTCATTGATCAAAAGACTCAAAGATGCCGAAGGATAAAAATATGATCTGTTAGCTGCCGGCAAGGTACTTGTCCAGTCATTTCTGGCGGTAACATCAAGATAAACCATTTCCTTGTAACTCAAATTGGCCAGTGCGTAGGCACTGTAAACCGATCTTTTGTAAGAGCTGCTATTGTAAGTAAGATTTGCAGGTAAAATATTCTGAATTGTGAAAACGCCCGGAACGATCAAACCTGTACCATTTGTGGAAGAATTGGCCACAGTTGAACCATTCTGATTTCTGTCATTGGCTCCCGCAGAAATTGAAAATGCGAAACTTTTCAGTGTTTTATGGTAGGTCGCAAGGAAATCTGTGTTGCTTTCAAATGTTGCAATATTCGTTAAACCGTACGCACCATTTGGCTCAGAAGTATAACTATTGGCAATTGTTGTTTGTCTTTTTTCCTGATAAGTATCAAGAGAATAACGTCCAAAAATGCTCAATTCCGGTGTGATCTGCCATTCTGCTTTTACATTTCCAAAAACGCGGTCTCTTACAAAACTATTTTTCACTTCGTTGGCAAGAAAATATGGATTGTTGAAAACGCCTTTGTATTGTGAACGCTGCTGCAAACCTTCCTGCCCGGGTAACCAGTAATCTTTCAAATCACGGATATCCGTATGCGGCGAAACGCCGTAAGCCCATTGAAGCGGGTTTGTACCTCTGTTTCCGGCCGGACGGTTATTCGAATTGTTACGACTAAAATCCAGATTGCTGCTCACTCTTACTTTCTGGTTCACCTTAACCGAGGTGTTCAGACTTAAACTATTTCTGAACAAATCTGAATTTGGAATGATACCACGATTTGTCATATTGGCATAAGACAAACGATAAGTTACTATATCCGTATTATTGGAAATTGATACCCCATTTGTTGTGGTGATACCGGTTTGGACAAAATTCCTCACGTTATCCTTGTGCGAAACCAGCGGCATAGCAATCTGTTTTCCGTCTGCTCCGATCGGGCTATTCCATTGTACAGCTTCGTAACCCTTATCCAACGCAGCGCCATAAGTGGCTGTGATACTTTCATCTACAAGTTTTCCAAATGGATTACTATACGGATTGTTTGTGATAGAAGTTGGAATGGCTGAATATTGGCCCGAACCAAATTGTGTCTGCCATTTCAAATATTTATATGGTTTATCAAAAACAGTATTTGAAGAAACTGTAACTGTCATTTTCTTCACTTTTGAACCACTTTTTGTTGTAATCAAAACAACACCATTTCCCGCTCTTGAACCGTATAATGCTGCTGCACTTGGACCTTTCAGGATGGAAACATTTTCAATATCGTCGGGGTTAATGCTTGAAAGTGCATTACCATAATCCACTTTATTATCCGTTCCAATTTCGCTTACATTATTCAAAGTATTGGCGATTGGAACACCATCTACAACGAAATAGAGGCTGATTATCATTACTTAAAGATTTTGCACCACGGATAACCATACTCACCGAAGAACCCGTTGCACCGGTTGAACTGATTGCAACGCCGGCCACTTTTCCGGCCATGGCATTTAGTACGTTTTCCTGCGAAACACGGTTAAATTCTTTACCATCCACTTTCCCTACTGAATATCCCAACGATTTGTCTTCGCGTTTTATACCAAGGGCAGTCACCGTCACTTCATTAAGATTTTCCGTGTTGGCTATTAAAGAAACATCAACGACACTGCGGTTATTGACCTGAACTTCCTGTAAAATATAACCTACAAAAGAAAAAACCAGAACAGGATTATCGCCTGTCACATCAATTGAATATTGTCCGGCCGAATTTGTACTCGTTCCTCTTTGAGTACCTTTCAACACCACATTTACACCAGGAATACTTGCGCCGTCCTGCCCGGAAACTTTCCCGGTGATTGTTCTGTCTGCTTTCTTTTCCGCATTTCCATTCAGACTTCCCGCAAAAGCTCCTGCCGTTGCCACCTGGCTAAACGGGAGATTTAGCGCAATGAGTATCAGCAGAGGTTTGAAAACCCGCAGATAAAAATTGATAAAATTTGATCTCATAATTTTTCGATGGTTTGATTAAGTAGCATGACGTAAGGGTAATAATTGTTAATTTTTGATTGGGGTAATTCATAAAAATGTAAGAGGGCTTTTTCCATAGACTAATGTTTAGATTATTGAACTTATGCTGATAATACTAAGCGAAATTCCTGGGCTACTCCGGTCTGTCTTTTATTTAAATAATCAGAAATGAGCTATCCGGATTATCCAATTTTTATATGTTAAGAATTTGTTATGTATGCATACTAATTTGAAAGAAATAGCTATCCAATTACGAATTATAAGCCCGTCAAAAATTAGCGGTAAACAAACATTTCTATTACTTTGAAAAGTTGGTAATGGACTATTACCTGAATGTTAAAAAACAGTGAATTGAGTAAGCGGTCGAAAAGACACAAAAAAATCCGGAAATGGTTGAAACAACATTCAGCACATTCCCGGATTACATTCTTATTTTTTTACTATAAAATTTTCAAAATCAGAATTTTACAAAAAAATTCCTGACAATCAATGACCATTTCCTGACAAATCCTGACAACAAAGTCGTGTCCCTTGATCCAACTATTGAAGAAGCCAAATTTTCGAGAACTGATCATCAACAGCTGGCGACAAAGTAGAAACACCAAGATCATAAGCATCTCTGTTTTGTCCAAGTTCGTTACCCGGGTAGCGGTAGCGAAGCGGGAATGTATAAGTGCCCAATCTGCCATTACTGAAAATATTTGGCAATTTAGTACGACGTAGATCAAGGTAAGCTTCCGAAGAAACCAGGAACAAACTGATCCATTTTTGATCTGCTATTTTTGCAAGTTGACCAGCTTTATCCGTTGGTAAAGCGATATTAGTCTGCGCCAGATATTTTGTAATAGTTGCCTGAGGTACTCCCCAACGAAGCATTGAATTTGTAATTCCTTTGCGATAGTATGTATCAGCACTTCCGGTAATTAATCCTTTTGCAGCAGCCTCAGCTAACAAAAACTGAACTTCATCACTGTTCATAATCTGCGCTTTAAGCAACGGATGTGTATTTTGTCTGAACAATGTAGAAAACTTGGAAACCTTGAAATTACCTACAACACCACCGTCAGCAGTATTATAATGTCCGTTTCCATTTTTCCAGTCAGCCTGCATACCTGCAATAAAACCAACATAAACTTTGTTAGAATCGATCAAAATGTCTTTTGTCGCGTATTCAGCGATAGCAGGTTTTGATCTGTCGATATATTCCCAGGTTGAGGAATAAGTATATCCGTTCGGATCTGTTGTCGCAAAAGTTACGCCATTAAGGCTTTTGTCACTTGTCCACGGTCTTTCAACAGGAGCAAACCATACCGCTGCACGAGGATCGCTCAAATCAGCAAGTTTGTCAACCAATGTTTTACATGGTCTTCTTTTATTAAACTCATCAATAGAACCCCAGTTTGTTACACCGCCAGTCCAGGAATTACCAAGGTTGCTGCCATTATCCCTTGATTCCTATGTATGAAATTGATGCATTTTCAGTAGCTTCTGACAAAACATTTCCAGAAATGGCTGTAATTTTAGCTCCTGCATCTGTGAGTTTAGCTAGATGCACGCATCAGTAATCTTAGTTTTACAGAATTCGCAAATTTTTGCCATTTAACTTTATCACCTGCAAACATCAGATCGTAAGGAGTCGAAATCTCTTCCGTTCCACCAGAAATCAATGCTGAAGCCTCATCAAGTTCTGCAAGCAAACCGTTATAAATATCCTGCTCTTTGTCATATTTAGGATACAAAATACCTTCTCTGGCTTTCAATGCCTGTGAGTAATAAACGTCACCATAATAATCTGTCATAAAAGAGAAAAGCAATACCCGGAAAATTTTGAAAATTCCTTCATGCGTTTTTGAGCCGCGAGTTTGCGCAAGTGTGATAGAACCATCGATAAGTTTAAGAATATCCATGGCAGTATACATATCGGTAGTAGCCAGTCTGAAACCATCATAGAAGTTATCACCACTCTGATAATTACTTTCCATGTGCTGAACAGCACCTGGAAGTTTCCGCTGGTTGAAACTCATATCTTCATAAAACAAAGTTGTTTTCATGATGATAGAAGCCAGCAAATATGGGTCATTCACCGACTCGATGGCATCTTTTTGCTGCAACGTATCTGCTGTTCGCAATTCATCCTCACTACAGGAAGTAAATCCTATCAATGTGGTAACTAAAAATACTTTTAATATAGATTTCATAATTCTTTGAATGAGCGTTTTTAATTAAAAATCAACCGAAACCTTGAATCCGTAAGAGCGGATACTTGGCAAAGTTGCTCTTAAAATTCCCTGACTTGTACCAACTCCTGAGAAAGCAGATTCTGGATCTTCGTGACGGCCCGACTGATTCCATTGGAAAAGGTTTCTGCCGTAAACTGACAACATCAGATTGTTAAGGAAATATTTTTTCGTCACATTACTCGGTATAGAATATGCGAAAGATAATTCTCTCAACTTGAAGTTCGTAGCGCTGTATGTTCTTGTCGATGCAAAATCCCAGATAATATCACCATAACCATTGTAAGGGAAATCATAGAAAGTATTGTTTTTATCAGCACCGTTAACAATATAGTCAGCATCTGTTACTCCATCCGCTCCTGTGTGGTTAGGATTCACAAATACACCTTTTACGTAAACCGCATCCTGTACAGCAGTCGAACGCTTTGAATCGTTGTTGCTGTTAATCGCTGCGTAAGTACTTGATCCAACCGCAGGCCAGGGAAGTCCGCCATGGTCTGCATCGCGGCCACCCATCCAGTAAGGATTGTTAGGGCCTGAACCCAAAGTAGTTTCCGCTCTACCGTTCGATTCAAGATACTGCTGGTTCACAGAAACATATTTTCCGCCTTTTCTCAAACTTCCTACGATACCAAGACTGAATTGTTTGTATTTCAAGGTTGTATTGATACCAAGAATAAAATCAGGATTGAAGTTACCAAGTCTTCCACGATCTCTTTCATCAGATGACAACTGAACCTTTCCCTGATCAGAATCAAGCAGCATCATACCTTTGTACTGACCTTCTTTTACACGTAAAATCGGGTTTTGCTCGTAAATGCTTCCAATTTCTTCTCCTTTGGCAATTTTCACCATCGTTTTTCCATCGTACGAAGTAAACACATATCCGTTAGGAGCAAACTGATCGGACAATTTTGTAATCTTCGCTTTGTAATGTGTAAAACTTGTAGAAATGTCCCACGAGAAGTCTTTTGTTTTGATTGGAGTCAGGTTCAATCCAAATTCAAATCCTTTGTTTGTTACATCACCAATGTTGGTTAACAAACCTGTATAACCCGTTCCCGGCACCAGTGAAATATTACCAATCTGATCTTTTTGTGTTTTGATAAAATACGTTCCGTCAAATTTCACACGACCCTTAAATAACCACAAATCAAGTCCGGCTTCTTTTGTAATGGAATGCTGTGCTTTAAGATTTGGATCAACAAGTGAACTTGTAAGACTTACTGTATTTGCCGCTCCCCATGGACTTGAATCATAGGTATAAGTATCGACAGATCTTTGTCTGACCAAACCGTTTCCTACGTCAGCAATATTGATACGAGGTTTCACCAAAGTAAATACTTCCGGAAAATGGATGGATTCAGAAGCTACCCAGCTCAAAGATGCCGAAGGGTAGAAATAATGGATTTTTTCTTCCGGCAGAATTCCTTTCCAGTCATTACGCCCAGTCACATCCAGGAAGAATTTTTCATCCCAACCCACTGTTGCATAAGCGTATAGGCTTTGAGATTTCGTAGTTCTAAAAGGCCAGTTGTTAGTTCCTACCGTAGTCAGTGTTCCGGATTTGATGTTGGACACGCTAAACAATCCGGGAGAGTTCAGGTCGCCACCGGTAATTTCGGAACTTGTAGTATTGTTAAAACGATAGTTTCCACCCGCAGAAGCGTTAATAGAAAGTCTGCCAACATTCTTATTAAATGAAAGAATTACATCCGAGTTAGCTTCAATACTGCTATTATCCCCCGTAACATAACCTCCAAAAGCATCACCTTTGGCTCCCCACGATTGTCTCATTTCATAAAGTTCTTTCACATTTTCCATCCCTGTTCTTGCCAAAAGAGAGAAATTGTCTGAAAGCTGCCAGTTCAACTGGATTTTACCAAAGAAATTGTCACGGGTAAAACGGTGAAGTTTTTCGTAAGTTGTATACCAAGGGTTATCGTTGGCAACATCTACACCGTTGTCTTTCATGATCGATCCGTTCTGCTTAACACCTTCAAAACCTGTCAGCCAATAATCTTTCATATCTCCCAGCGGCTGCAAATTGGTTGGTAAATTGAAAAGCAAATTGTTCAATACACTGTTAGAACCCGTTGTATTTTGTTTGTTCGGAGAATACGTATGGATGTAACTTGAACTAACTGATACATTGATCTTTTTAGTAAGGTTGTAATCCGTATTCAACGTGAAAGATTTTTGCTCCGTTTTTGTATTTGGCATAACACCAATATTGGTCATATTTGAAATACCCAAACGAAATGCACCCCTGTCCGAGTTTCCGGTAATGGCCACACTATTATTAATTGTATGACCTGTCTGAAGATAAGCCTTAACTCTGTTCTCTTTTGAAGAAGTCATCGGCCCGTTAGCCCATTTCTTGTTTTTCACATCCCAGTAATCCGCTGAAAACGATCCGTCAAGTTTTGGCCCCCAGGTATCTGTGTTGTCATATTGCCATTCATTGGCTCTTTCTCCCTGACCAAACTCAGTTTGTTCGTTAATAAACTGATACGCTTTTTCCTGAGAAAATGAAGTTGAATAAGAAACCCCAAGTCCTCTTCTTCCGCCTCTTCCTGATTTTGTGGTGATCATTACGACACCATTTCCACCCTCAGCTCCATACAATGCACCTGCGCTACCACCTTTCAGGATCGTTACGGAAGCAATATCATTTGGGTTCAATTGTGAAAGAATGTTACCAAAATCGACACCATCTTTATTGGTCGTAGATTGAGAACCAACCTGAATACCATCAATTACATATAAGAGGCTGTGAATTCAGGGAAACGTTTGTTCCGCCAGGACTTGTTGTCGGCATCGTACTCGTTCCACGAATGTTGACAAGAACCGAAGAAGTCGGATCACTGCTCAAATTGGTAAAATTCACACCGCTTACCTTACCATCCAGCGCCTTCATCAAACTTGGGTTGGATGCCTTTACCAGATCTTCGCCTTTAACTTCGGCAACAGAATAAGCAAGGGATTTTTTCTCACGGCTGATTCCAAGGGCGGTTACCACCACTTCCTTCAAATTTTCAGCACTTGGCGTGATTACAAAATCCAGCGTACTCCGGCCATTCACAGGAACATCTTCCTGGTTATATCCAACGAAAGAAAAAACCAGAACAGGATTTGCACCGGTCACTTCAATTGAATATGTACCGTTTGCATTGGTTGTCGTTCCCGTCTGTGTGCCTTTCAGAATAATATTTACGCCGGGCATCGCAATGCCATCATCCTTGGACGTAACCTTACCTGTAACTACATTTTGTGCGCTGGCCGCCGATATACCAACTCCGGCCATAAGGACCAGGAGAAATAATCGTCTGAGCACACGCTGAGAAATAGAGTTTGAATTCATAACTTTTAGAATAATAATTGGACAAAGACAAGCATAAAGGGTTAATAGAGTTTTTTAATAAGCACTGATTTTTTACTGGTTTTAATTACATCTTTCACGGGTTGATTTTCTCCTGATCTTTAATTGCGTGGTTTCCTGCATTTTCTTTCAGTAACCGGTCAAAATAAATTTCAAGAGCATCGGAATACTTTTGCTGTTCGTCTTCATTTTTTACACCTTCCAGCAGTTCACCGAGTTCTTCCCCTGAAATCTTGTTTGCGATCAGTTTGTTGATCAAATTTTCAGCCCGGGATTGTGTCATTTTTATTAGCTGGTTAGTTGTTGTATGATACTGTAAGCCCGAAGGAAGAGACTATTATTCTAACGTGTTTTTTTTGAAAGATAACTTTATGTTAATAATGGAATTAGTCCGAAATTTCTCACTGCAATTCAGTTTATTTACCCGGATATCAACATCCCAACCGATTTAAGCGTAATTTTGAGAAAGCAAATAATCACGGTTACAATCAAAAAATCGTTTCAAACTGAAACATGGGCAGAGAAGAATGAAGGAAACAATACGCAATCAAAATTTTTACTTTTTATTTTTATTCCTCCTTTTCGCCGGATCGACCCATGCCCAGATCCTTCCGGCAACTGAAACACCGGCTGTAATCATTGGAAATATTACCGTTGAAGGAAATCACCGTACGATGGACCGTATTATTTTACGGGAAATGGCTATCAAATCCGGAGACACAATTCATCAAAGCCGCCTGGCAGAAACACTGGAAATTGACCGGCGTAAAGTGATTAATACCAATCTATTTGTAGTTGCCGAATTACTGCTGAAACCGAATGAAGATTCTGTAAGGACCGATATTAGAATTGTAGTAAAGGAGCGCTGGTATTTCATTGCCACACCCGTTTTCCAGCTGGCCGACCGGAATTTTAACGAATGGTGGTATGACCGGAACCGGGATTTCAGCAGGACGATCTATGGTATTTATATGAGTTATGGAAATGTTACCGGCCGCGCAGATAAGCTCAGGCTGGTTGCTGAGTTTGGTTTTATTCCAAAATTTGAAGTTTCCTATTCTCTTCCTTATCTGGATAAAGCCCAGAAAACCGGAATAACCGTCGGTGCGTCTTATTCAACTAATAAGACAATGGCTTATCGTACGTGGCGGGACAAACTGGATTATTTCAATAGTGAGGATATCAACAAAAAAAGATTTTACACGTTCGTAACCTTAACGCGCCGAAATAAATATTACACGTTCCACTCGCTGGATCTGCGTTGGAGCGGAACATCGATCACCGATACCATTGCCGCACTAAATCCTAATTATTTTTTGAAAGGAAGAACGCGGCAAAATTATTTTCAGCTGACTTATTCGTACAGTTATGATAAACGGGATAATTATCAATATGCGTTACGCGGACGCGTAGGAGGAATCCAGTTTTCCAAAATCGGACTTTTGCCTTCTGATGAAATTAACCAGGCTTACATCTATGGGTCTTTCAAGCAATATTTTGCTTTGGGTGGCAGGTGGTTTGCCAATTCAGGTGTTCGCGGACGTTTTTCAATTCCTAAAAAACAACCTTATCTGCAAACTGTCGGTATGGGCTATCGCAATGATCTGGTGCGGGGATATGAATTGTATGTAGTTGACGGACAGGATTATGCGTTGATAAAAAATGAGTTAAAATATAAATTATTTTCAACCCAAAAACATTTCTCCTGGGTTCCGATCCGGCAGTTTAACACGTTACCCCTGGCCGTTTATATCAATTCATTTGCTGATGCAGGTTATGTCAAAAATTACTATCCGCAATTTAGCAATACATCGCTGGGTAATAAGGGTATTTATGGAGGTGGCCTTGGCGTGGACGTTGTTACTTTTTATAATATTGTTGCGCGCTTCAATCAAACCTTTAATGCAAAAGGTGATCGTCGTTTCTTTTTTAGTATTGGAAGAGAATTTTAGTACAGAACCGGAAAAGATTCCCCACTCCCGATATTCTCCCCAAAGGCATACTTTTTTACTTTCCCGGTTTATAACCGCGTTTTTTTTAGATATTACGCAAATAAATTTAGCGGATAATTAAAACGACGTTAAAAAAAAGAAATCGATAATAGTTAGATTTGCGGTATATATTTCTTTAAGCAAAAAATGAAACACTTTACACTACTTAGAAACCTTTTGCCCGTTGTACTTCTTGTACTTACATTACAAAATTGCAAAACAAAAACCAGCCAGGAAAAAGATGCAGAGGTAAAAGATTCCTCCGCCATCGCTCCACCTGCACATGAAGAACTGAACAGCGACCAATCCGCTCTGCTCGAAAAAGTGATTGGCGATTCTCCTGCCGGATCATTCCGTGGCATTGTTTTTGGAGATCCTTTGTCGAAAGTAAAAGCGACTGAAAATTTTGAAATGTTTGAAGACGTAGCCGACCATGTCGGATATACTTTTGAAACGGAAAAACTTGAAACAATCGACGTCCAGTATTTCTTGACGGCTGATAAAAAGGTTAACAAAATTACCGTAGATGTTTATTTGAACAGTCCGGACGCTACTAAACAATTGTGGAATGCTGGAAAAAGCTATTTCACAGAAACGTATCAGGCTCCGAAAGAAAACGGTAAAACAGTGACCTGGAACAAAAATTCCATCCATGTGAGTATGGAAGACGTATCAGAAGGAAAGGATTACGGACTGAAATTCCAGTTTACGCCGGATAAAAATGTACTTGCCGCTAAATAATTAAAAATGAAAATTAACCGTCTGATTTTGCTGGCAGTTATCTGCTTGTCTGCCTTTAACACCTTTGCACAAAAAAAATCGAAAAAAGATTACCTCGTTACCATCACAACTGATTTTGGTAAAATGCGGGTTATTTTGTTTGATGAAACTCCAAAACATAAAGAAAATTTCATCAAACTTTCCAAAGACAAATTTTATAACGATTTGCTGTTCCACAGGATTATCAAGGATTTTATGATCCAGGGTGGTGATCCAAACTCACGTAATGCGAAACCTGATGAGGTTTTGGGAAAAGGCGATAATGGATATAAGATTCCGGCTGAAATAAGTCCTAAACTTTTTCACCGCAAAGGTGCTTTGGCCGCGGCGAGAGACAACAATCCAAAAAAGGAATCAAGCGGATGTCAGTTTTATATTGTTGAAGGTAAAAAGTGGAGCAAATCAGATCTTGACAAACAAGCAGCCCGCGCTGCAAGAAAGCTGACGGATTCTCAAAGAAAGGTTTACGAAACCGAAGGAGGAACGCCACATTTGGATGGCGCTTATACCGTTTTCGGACAAGTGATTGATGGACTTGATATAGTTGATAAAATCAGTATTCAGCCAAAAGATGAGCGTGACCGCCCTGATAAAGATATCAGCATGAAGGTTTCTGTTAAGAAAATGAGGAAGAAAAAGATTACCAGAAAATATGGTTATGAATTTGCGGGCTAAAAAATTGTAGGTTCAAATCTGCCTTTTATAAGATACTTAACAAAGTCGCCGAAGTTCTGTAAAAAGATCTTCGGCGACTTTTTTTGTGACAAATCTGTGCTTCTTCGTCCAAAGCTGGTATCATCAAATATCACTTCATCATGAAAAACAGATTTATTTTAGCCTTATTCCTTTCAGGAACATTGGTAAACGGCGCAATAGCCCAGGTAAAAAAAGATTCTTTACAAAAGACAAATAGTACTATTGCAGAAAAGGTAATTGAATCGACTTTTAAAAATTATCCGCAGCAGGCCGGACAGCCGACCATTATTATCAACAATATCATCGTCCCGCCGGATTACAAACAACCTCAGGCAACACCTCCTGAAAAACCAGCAGCGACAATTTCCGAATCGAAAGAATATGAGGAATACCAGACCTGGCTCCGTGAAAGAAAAGCTAAACAGGAATCGGATGCCGTGGAAGTTAATCCCGTCAACAATGCTTCAAACCTATCAAATGTTAAATCGGATAAAAAGAACCCGACTTTTCAGCAGCGATTTGCTGAACGTCCGGTAAGAAATTCAGGAACCTTGGTAATTCCGGTCGTTGGTGTGCATGCTTCTGCTTTTGATTCGGATGTAAAAAAAGATAATACTTCTGGTCGTACAGGATGGAATGCAGGTCTGGATGTAAGAATAAGGGCAAAACGTTTCTTTGTACAGCCAGGACTTCATTATCTGAATTCTTCAATGGCCGTTACTAAAAAAGATAGTTTGACAGATACGAAGTTTTTCTCAGGACCAAGAATTCATTCATTAAAATTGCCAGTTATGATCGGCGTTTATCTTACCAAAGCCAATAGCGGATTTTTCAAACTAAATGTAAAAGCCGGTGCCGTCGGAAATTATATTCTTGCTGTCGATAAAAATAATCAGTCAAAATTCACAAAAGATAACCTGAATGAATACGCTTACGGTCTGAATGGTGGAATCGGTATGGAATTTGGACTGATCACGCTGGATTTGTCTTACGAAGGAGGAATCACAAAGTATTTCAAGGATAGCAATGTTAAAAACAATATACTACGGATTACATTAGGCATAAAAATTTAAGGTTCAACTGAATATGGATGTAAAGCTGCTTTCCTCTCCGGTTAGCAGCTTTATTTTTTCAATATTTATGTTCTATATTGTTACAAACAAGCTTTTAATCCAGACATGACGGTTACTACACAAGATATTTCTACTTCAACACCAACAAAAAAACGTTTTCTGATCACCGGTTCAAACGGACTCTTAGGTCAGAAATTGGTTGAGTTATTAATCAAAGATCCTGCTATTGAAACCATAGCAACGGCAAGAGGCGAAAACCGTTTGCCTTTTCACAATGGTTACGTTTATCACGCCATGGATATTACAGATCCGGCGCAGGTTGAAGCGGTAATTGCGCTAACAAAGCCAGATGTAATTATCCACACTGCTGCCATGACGAATGTAGATCAGTGTGAGGCAGAGAAAGACGCTTGCTGGAAACAGAATGTAAATGCGGTAGAATATCTGGTTTTATCCTGCAAAAGACATGATATTTTTCTGGTTCATGTTTCTACGGATTTTATATTTGACGGAACTGCCGGACCTTACAGAGAAGATGCAGAACCAAATCCGGTCAGTTTTTACGGATGGAGTAAATATGCTGCTGAAAAAGCGGTGATTCATTCTGAGATTAAATGGGCAATTGCACGGACGGTACTGGTCTATGGAATTGCGCACGATATGAGCCGCAGCAACATTATTCTTTGGGTAAAAAAATCGCTCGAAGATGGTAAAAACATTAAAGTAGTAACGGATCAATTCAGAACGCCGACGCTGGCAGAAGATCTGGCGACTGGTTGTTTTTTAATTGCAGATCAGGAAGCAGAAGGAATATTCAATATTTCCGGAAAAGAACTTTATACGCCGTATGAAATGGCAATTATCACGGCTGATTATTTCAAACTGGACAAATCATTAATTTCCCAAACAGATAGTTCAGGATTTTCACAACCTGCACGTCGTCCGCCAAGAACTGGTTTTGATCTGACAAAATCTGAATCAGTTTTGGGTTATAAACCACATAGTTTTGTGGATGGGATTGCTTTGCTGGCGAGTCAGATTGGGTAAAGATTGGTTTAGAGTTCTATTTCAGCATTACATCTGTAATTTTTATCCGGAAGAGCCCGTTGCTAAATCGGGCGGTTTTCGGCATGCCGTTTTCAAGCCGTGCATAAAGTCCCATATCTTCGTTAAGCACAATTTCAAAGCGCCCTTCAATTATGCCTGAAACTTTATCATATTTTGTAATTCTGACCCAGCCAGGTTTAGCGCCCTGATAGATATAGCGTTTAGTCAGTCCACCGGCATTTCCGATGTATGAAAGTGCAGCATATTCATTTCTTATTTTTCCTCTTTTATTGAGTTTGCCAATATTGCTACGACCTTTTTTAAGCGGTATATTATAAATTACAAAGGACTGCGTTCTCGTACATTCTGGATCCAGGCAGCCATTGCTGGTGTTGGGATTAGGCCCTCCACCCATACCAGGATAATCGATGTCAGTTAATACCACAAGATTGAACTGCCGCACATCTTGGGGTTGCTGTTCCTTTTCTTTTATACGAAGTACTTTGCCTGTGCCATACCAAACCGAATCATTCAGGACGCTGGTTACATTAAATCTGGAATCTTTTGGCAGAAAAGGCTGCCTCGCACACCCCATTACGGCCAATAGAAAAATCAGGTAATAAGAAAGACATTTCATAACCAGTTCATTTTTAAATCAAAAGGAACTGTTATCTTAAAACTAACTGTACAATGGATGTATATTTAATTCTTTTGATTTTAATGGGTAATCCATACTTATTAATTTAGGCCTACAAATGATCATCATTTTTTCGCGTTGCAAACGCTAAACCAGAAACGCCCCGATTGCAAATCGGGGCGAGCGGTCGTTACTTCTTTACTTCATCTTTGTAAATCATCACTTCACTTTTTCCATCAGCTTTAACGTAACCGCGGTACATTCCTTCGCTATTAAACGGCATTGCAAAATTGCCGTTTCTATCAAGTGCGATTACTCCACCTTCTCCACCGCGTTCCACAAGTTTTTTCATAACGACTTCATCAGCCGCATCTTTTACCGACAACCCTTTATAATCCATCAAAGCAGAAATATCATAAGCCACAACCGAACGAATAAAAAACTCCCCATGACCAGTAGCTGAAACTGCACAGGTATTATTATTTGCATAGGTTCCCGCACCAATAATCGGAGCATCTCCTATGCGTCCATATCTTTTATTTGTCATTCCACCAGTAGAAGTACCGGCCGTTAAATTTCCAAATTTGTCCAAAGCCACACATCCAACCGTTCCATATTTCTTGCCTTCTGTAAAAATGAGATCTTCGTCTTTTACAAAACCGGTCTTCGGTTTCTTCTGAATTTCCTTTTTCGTATTTTCTGTATGATCAAGTTCAACTTTTTCTTCTTCTTTTGCTTTTATTAAGGCTTTATAGCGTGCTTCGGTATAAAAATAAGACGGATCTACAATTTCCAGACCTTGTTCTTTGGCAAACAAATCAGCACCTTTTCCAGCCATTAACACATGCGGAGATTTCTCCATAACGGCTATTGCACCACGAATCGGATTTTTGATAGTAGTAACACCGGCAATAGCACCTGCTTTCAAAGTTTTGCCATCCATGATTGCTGCATCCATTTCATTCTTTCCTTCATTTGTAAAAACCGCACCTTTTCCTGCATTGAAAAGCGGAGAATCTTCCATAACCATAATTGCGGTCTCAACAGCTTTTTCGCTAGTTCCGCCTTGTTTTAAAACGGCATAACCTTTTTGTAAAGCAATATTCAAAACTTCACGATATGCTTTTTCCTTTTCCGGAGTCATGTTAGCGCGGGTAATTGTTCCGGCACCGCCATGGATAACAAGGGTGATTTTGTCAGAATAATCCTGGGCGAAAGAAGTTTGAATTAATAAAAAGGAAAGGAAAATTGAAGAAATGAATTTCATAGAAGTGAATTTTTGGTTTTTTAACTTTCTCAAATTTAGTTATTTCACGCAGAGCAAAAAAGGAAAAGGCAAAGAGCGCAAAGCTTTTTACTTCGCGTCCTTTGCCCTTTCTTATTTGCTTTGCGTAAACCCTTAAATCTTAATATTAATACAGCTTCTCATAATACTCCCTGGCCATCCTATCAGAATTAAATGGCTCGTTCACATCATTCATGCTATTTAAAGTAATCCGCTGCCATTCCTTTTGATCTTTGTAATAAGTTGGTAATACCTTATTTTCAATCAGATCGAAGAAATTGTCACAATCCGTTTTGTTGATATCATCTCCTTCCGCAACCGGAACGATGAATGAGTTTTCTCCGTCTTTTGCAAACTCACAGATCCAGCCATCGTAGGTGGATAAGTTGATGGAGGCATTCATCGCAGCCGTCATACCGCTTGTTCCGGATGCTTCGCGGGTCACGACTGGCGTGTTTAACCAAACATCAGAACCGTCCTTCAATAATTTGGAAAGTGCCAATTCGTAACCAGTCAGTACCGCCATATTATCAAAATAATGACTTAAGATAGAAAAGATGATTGAACGTATTTATGGCTCCTTCATCTTTTGGATATGGTTTCCCAGCCCAAATTATCTGGATTGGCATATCCGTATTGTCTAATAATTTCTTAAATCGCTCAACATCCCAGGTCAGAATATCCGGCCGTTTGTAAGCGGCAAATCTTCTTGCCCATACAATTGTCAAAACGTTAGGATCAAATATTTTTCCACATTGGTCGGCCACCGTTTTGAAAAGAGTACTTTTAAGTTCTTTTTTTCGAGCTGAAATTGCTTTCGAATCTTTTTTAATTCTCGCGTTTTCCAGAGTTTCATCTACCCAGTAAGTATTATTTTGAGCATTCGTAATATGTGTAATTTCACAAATTCCCGGATAGCTTTTCCACATTTGACGGGAAACTTCTCCGTGCAGTTTTGAAACGCCATTTGCTTTTTTTGCCAATCGTAAAGCAGCCAGAGAATGATTGAAAATATTATCCTTGATCCCGGTAATCTTCCGAACCACATCCATTTTCAACCCGGAAAAGAAACCCAGATTTTCAAGAAAATTAATATCGTGTTTTTCATTTCCGGCTTCTTCCGGCGTATGAGTTGTAAAAACCAGTCGCTTCTTTAATTCCGGAAGCTTTTTGTATTTCTGGTACAAATGAAATGCCGCGGAAACGGCATGTGCTTCATTCAAATGATAAATATCCGGCTGGTATTTTAGCTCGTCGAGCAATTTGGCTCCGCCAATTCCCAACACCATACATTGCGCGACTTTCATCGTCACATCTGCATCATATAAAGAATAAGAAATAGCGCGGGTTTGTTCATCATTTCCGTCCACATCCGTAGTCAGGAAAAACATGGGAGCTGTTTTAAAAACTTCCGGAGAAAGATAATAAGCGCGAACCCAAACCTGTTTTCCCAAAATCGGAATCTGGAAATTAATACCGGTATCGGTTAAAAAATGATATATTTTTTCATGAAACTGAGGTTCCATGCTGTTATCGCGTCTGCGTCCCTGATCATAATATCCGTATTTCCAAAGCATTCCCACGCCAATTAAATTCTGACGCAGGGCATATACGCTTTTCATATGTGAGCCTGCCAAGGAAACCCAATCCTCCCGAATAAGATTTCAGGGCCTGGTCGAGGGCAAATTCCATTGAAAAGTAAGCGACTGATTTTGTATAGTTTTTATCCGGTGTGAACGGATGTTGAAAGGGCACAGAAAATGGCTGATTCATTGAACGCTGTTTTAAATGAATGAAATTTTCTAAGGTTTCGGATGCATTTTCTCATAATGCAAACGAAGTAAATCCTCGCCGAAATCGTTGGTCAGATCCCGCACGACGGTATGGATATGGTTTGCGTTGTTTTGCGTATTGTCAAATTCGATGAGGATTGTTGGCCCCTGAATCCGATAATAAAACCCCGCTCCTTCTTTTATTTCCGGATCCATATTTCCCATCCAAGCAAAATGTATGCCATCGAGCCCTGATTTCGTTAATTTAACCATTTGTTGATCTTTCAAAGTCACATGATACCGATTAAGATAAACCGCGATAAGCTCCTGAAATAGTGCTTTTTGCGAAGCTGTCATATCTTTCATGGCCATTCCTTCTGTCTTTACGACAACCAGATTGCTCCTGTTATTCAAAGACAATATTTCCCATGGTGCCTTTTCATTCAAAATAACTTTTTGCCGCTGCACATCAGAAAACGAATGAAGTAACTTAAAAGCGATATCCTGTTCATCTTTTAAAATTCGCTTTCCTTTTTGAGGAACATCAGCTAAAACCTGGCCGGGATTGGAGCCCATAAAACCAGGCGTAAAGGTGATAATGTCATTAACGGAGGTAAATTGCAGCGAAACATGATGACCCTCCATTCGCCAACCCCAGGGTTTTATTAAATCAGGAGTTCCGAAAACCATGAAGGAATAATTTTCAGGATCGCGATAAGTATCAGTAGAACTGCGTTTTTCAACGACACGCAACACGTTTTCCAGATCAACAATATCCAGCGTTTTTTGATAACCATTCGCACTCATGACCAACTTTACCATTTCAAAAGCTTTGCCCGCTGAGCTTCATTCATATTTTTCAGCGTCAGCCCTTTCCGTGTCCTTGGGACGTAATGCCAGTCGAAACGAATTGTGTCTTCAAAAGAAACGCAGGCCTCCTTGATTTGTCGGGCATCCAGGGATTTCACAAAATCATTAACTACCGCTAGCATTTTCTCGGAAAGCACCTTATCCCTGGAATCGGCAAAAGACTGATTTAAAGATAAAACCAGAAAAAAAATAAGGTGGATTAGCCCGTAGTAAGGTTTGGAAAATTTCATTGTTTCTGATGTTTTGTAGTTCAAACAAAAGAAACTGTGACTGTCGATTATACTCTTTTATTCTCCGTCGTGCAGCGTGACGTATTGAGCACCACAGATAAAACTTCCATTTACCAACGAAACTTTATTATACAAAAACGGCTCACCATTTAAAGTTGTCATTTGTCCGCCGCTCAGTGTGAGAATTGCCTGTCCCGCAGCGGTATCCCATTCCATAGTCGGGTTTTGACGAAAGTAAATATGAGCCAAACCTTCGGCAAGCAGACAAAATTTAAGAGAACTGCCGATAGCAATTTTCTTAACAACCGGATATCTCGCTAAAACTTCCGTTTCCTCAGGTGCCGCATGCGAGCGACTGCCGACAGAAATCCAGTCGGTACTGTTTTTATCAACTTTCAAAGCAGTTTTAATTCCGTTTGAATCAATTTTCCAGCCACCCGTTTCCTGATTTGCGTAATACATCGTATCTGTTACCGGGATATAAATAATTCCCAAAATAGGTACTCGATTATGAATAAGCGCGATATTGATCGTAAACTCACCATTTCGGTTTATAAATTCCTTCGTTCCATCCAAGGGATCAACGCACCAGAAATATTCCCAGTTTTTACGCTCTTCGTAAGAAACATGAATTTCCTCCTCAGACATAATCGGGATATCCGGGGAAAGGACTTCCAGTCTTGCGACAATAAGATTATTAGATGCCTGATCGGCTAACGTCAATGGTGAATGATCAGCCTTATATTCAACCTCCTCGGATTTTTCTGCATCATAATAAATGTCCAAAACCACCTTTCCAGCGTCCCGGGCAATTTCCAGTAATTGTTCAATATCAGGTGCCATAGTGTATTATGTTTCACAATTTTCAATTCTGGAATATAATAAAAAATGCCTGCCTGAACAGAATTCAGACAGGCATGATTTCAAATCAAGATAATTTTATTTACCGAACAACCTGGCCCAGAAACCTTTGGCTTTTGTTTTTGTTTCCTCATATTTTTCAGAAGCTGCCACTTTCAATTCTTCAATTTCAACTTCTGCTTTTGCTTTCAGTTCTGTCGCTTTAACCTGCGCTTCCGCCAGTTTTTCTGCGGCAATCTCTTTTGCATCTTCAAATTTCTCAGCCGCAATGATCTTCGCGTCTTCAAATTTTTCAGTAGCATCTTCTTTCAGATCAGCGAATTTCTCAGCCGCTTCTTCTTTCAGGTCTTCAAACTTACCCGCAGCTTCTTCTTTCAAAGCTCCGGCACGGCCTTGCAATTCTGAAATAACTTCCTCAGCTTTCACTTTTCCGGCAGCGATATTTAATTCCACTTCATTTTGAAGCTGCTCTACTTTTGCTGAAAGTCCGGACTTAACTTCTTCAACTTTTTCCGTTGCTTCTTCTTTTACCTCCGCAGCTTTTTCAACAACTTCATCTTTTACCTCAACAGCCTTTTCCTGCACTTCTGCTACTTTCTCACCCGCCTCGGCAGTCAATTCTTCCGCTTTATCCGATGCCTCGATTTTCGCATCTTCAAAATCAGCTTTTACTTCTTCTATCTTTTCTTCGGCAACTTCTTTATAAGCCTCAGCTGATGCCGAAACATCTTCTTTTACTTCTTCAACAACTTCCTTAGCATCTTCAACTTTATCAGAAGCATCCGCCTTTAACTCATCGATTTTATCACCTGCCTCTGCTTTAAGCTCTGCTGCATCACTTTTTACATCCTCAACCTTTTCTTCGGCAGCCGCTTTCAATTCCTCTGTCTTGTCTTCTGCTTTCACAGCGAGCTCAGAGGCTTCACTTTTTACATCTTCTATTTTATCTTCCGCAACTTCCTTGTATTCCTCAGCCTTAACTTCCGCTTCGGCCTTTAATTCCGCTGCATCACTTTTTACTTCCTCTACCTTTTCTTCGGCTGTTTCTTTTGCAACTTCAACTCCTGTGGCCGCAGCATCCTTCACATCTTCTCCAATCTCCTCAACACCATCCGCAGTTTCGTCTTTTAATTCGGTTGATTTAGCCTTAATATCTTCAATTTTTTTATCCAAAGATTCTTCGGACGGTGTTGGTTCTTCATTAGCTGCCATAACTGTGGGTGTTGATTGGGATGGAATAAATTAGAAAAGGTTGAATGCGTAAGCTACAAAGGAGTTCCGAACGTTGCAAACAAACGCAAACCTTTTTACTATGATAACCTTCTAATGATCAATTTTTTAACAATTTCATAAAAGATATCCGGCTGAAGCGTACGCCAATTCTCAATCTGCAAAGTGCCGCCGAAATTAAGGTAATAATCCAGCCGGCATCTTTTCCACTCTTCCTCCACATGATCACGAAAATTTACAGCTGCAATCCATCCATCTTCAATATCATCAAACCACTCGGCATAATAATCATCTTCACCGCCATGAAAATTCAGAACATTTTCCCCCATCAGGATAAACTGGTTGATTCCTTCATCAATTAAAGGATCAACAACCTGGCGTTTCAGGTACATAATATCATTGTGCAGCGTGTCATTCCACTCCCCCATGAGCTCGATAATTGCAAAATGTTTGTCGTAATCGGCGAAAAGAATCTTGACGTAAAGCGTTTCCGAGCCTATCTCATCCCAGAGCGGGTGAATGTAATAACCATAAATCGCATTTTCGTAATAATCAAGATTGTAAGTCCTGCCATAAAACGGCGACCTGCGATCTCTACTCGCGACATAATGCTTCTCCCAATTATAATACGGCTCAATCTCGTTCATATTTCCAGTCGTTGAATAGTGCTTGCAGATGGTTTAGGCTGCATAGGTATTTAACGTAAATTGAGGGTTTTGGGGTTCAGATTGATTGATGGATAAATCAATATTAATTCCATTACACTAGTCCAAAATTTCCTTTGTCATAATTTTAAATCAAATTTTATCGATGCTGCAAAGTTCATACAAAAACCGTCAAAAAAGCCTACCAGCCATAGAAAATAAATTAACGACCGGCAAAGTTGTCATTGAAATTTAAGATTTCCTCAAAATTTCAAGATCCTTCGATTTTTCCAATCGGAGGATTTCTCGGTTTTATACCGTAACAGAATTGACTTTTCTTCAATTTTGCAGAATATCAATTTTAACATTAATAATTCGTTGAAAATACAATGCGTGATTGATATATTTGCTATAATTGATAAATACCGGAACAAATAATAACTCAATAGTATGAATGCGATAGATTATTTACGTGATGAGATTAAATCATACTTTCCGGAATCTTCTGAGCTGCAACTTTCCGGTGAATTTGCCCAGCGCCGACGATTTAACTTTTATTTCAAAATAAAGGATAACTATTCTTATATGCTTTATTTAAACTGGGATGGAGAATATGACCAGTTTATATTGAAATGTCTGGAATTTACGAATGAGGAAATTTTGGAAAAATTAATAGCAGCGTATCCTGAAACCGGAGCAAAAACCTTTAATCTCGGACAACCCTGTCTAACGGTTTCGTTTATTTATCGAGGCGAAAATAAACTGGCCGTTCTGGATTTTAAAGGACCCGTCGATGCAGAAATTCATTCAAGAGAAATTTCAGGAATTAAGTTAATGGAATGCGTCGATCCGGAATTGGTTAAGGATTGAATCAAAATAATTTGCGCACGGAATAAATTCCGCGGCTACAATGTCGGTCGTGCCGATGGCACTTTATCTAAATCCGGTTTCTTTTCCATTTTACAGCAACCGAAGAACCCTCTGCCAGCATAACAGAATCCGGTTTTCTTTCCTTTAAAAAATCAAAATCGCTTCCATACATTGCAGCAAAATTACAATTGATCTCATACCTGGTCACTTCATTAACATGCCAGCGATCATGCAGAATATTATACTCTTCCGTGGTCTCGCTATCGATTTTGGTATAACCGTAATAATGCTCAAAAATGAATTCCTCTATACTGTCAGCTGCCATTGGAACGCCTGCTTCCGTAGCTTCCGCATAAATTGAATTCCAGGCACCGTCTATCTTCCAGTCAAATTTAATTTGTTTGATTTCGCCATCCGTTTTCCAATCGTGACGGGTTGGGATCGAGACGTAATGTTCTTTGTATAAATAATTTGCAACGGCGGCCACAATCTTACTTGGCACTGTTTCATTAATAAAAACAACGCCGCGTTTTATTTCATTTCCCGTTTTCCGAATTACATAAAAACGAAGATTAACTTCTTCAAAAGTCCCGTAAAATGGAATAGGAACATTGAAAATCCTGGTGTCTTTGAAAAGAAAACCAACCAGACTTACATAAGTTTTGCCTTCATAAAAATCCAGTTCTACACCTTTGGGAAGATACGGTGCTAATACTTCTGGCGGCACGGCGTAATTTGCCATGATCAGATTTTCCCATTTTGCTTTTAGAAAGTTGGTCATGGTTGGGGCGCATAGTTGAGATCTTCTATCAAAGATAGTGTAGAAATGGAAAGAGAACGTTTCGCTGGTGCGAAACGCTCTCTTTGGTGACCGCGACGGGAATCGAACCCATATCTAAAGTTAGGAAACTCCTATTCTATCCGTTGAACTACGCAGTCTTGTTTTAATTTTACTTCTTTGACCGCGACGGGAATCGAAGTCGAACGCGACCCCGGACATATCTAGAGTTTAGGAAACTCCTATCGGGCGGCGATCCGCTCTATCCGTTGAACTACGCAGTCAAAATAAATTGGTATCCATATTCCTATGAATACCAATCGGGGTGCAAAACTGGAAAAATTCCGATTCAATTACAAATGATTATTCTTCTGTTTGTACCGCAGAGTATCCCAAATCAAGCCAGTTCGGATAAATAGAGAAGTGTTTTGCTTTTACCAGCTGCAAATAACGTGTTGCGCAACTCTTCCATATTTTCTTTTTTCTCAGCAGAAATAAACACGACCTGATCTGCTTTGTGCGGCGAGATAGCTTTTTTTCAACTGATCCAAAACACTTTCTGTGGAAGCTTCTTCGGCAACGATATTTCCTTCGTCATCCCATTCTTCGCTTTGGAGCTGGTTTGTATAAGATCAATTTTGTTGAAAACCAGAATCGTCTGCTTATCCGCCGCGCCGATTTCTACCAATGTATTGTTCACCACTTCAAGATGTTCTTCAAAAGATTCATGCGAAATATCAACCACATGTACCAAAATATCAGCCTCACGCACCTCATCCAATGTGGATTTAAAGGACTCGATCAAGCGTTGTTGGCAACTTGCGGATAAATCCAACCGTATCGGTTAAGTAAGAACGGAATGTTTTCCATATTCACCTTCCGAACCGTAGAATCCACGGTAGCAAACAGCTTGTTTTCAGCAAAAACATCTGCTTTGGAAAGTGCCTGCATCAGCGTTGATTTTCCAACGTTGGTATAACCCACAATGGCAACACGTACCAGCCGGTCGCGTTCCTTGCGGCGCGTCAGTGCTCTGACGGTCCACTTTTTCAAGTTTTTCCTTCAGAAACGCAATCCGGTCTTTTACAATACGTCTATCCGTTTCCAATTCCGTTTCCCCGGGACCGCGCATACCTACACCCGCCCCAGACTGGCGGCTTAAGTGAGTCCAAAGCCTGGTCAATCGTGGATACATATATTGGTACTGGGCAAGCTCAACCTGTAATTTGGATTGTGCAGTTTGTGCCCGCATCGCAAAAATATCCAGGATCAGAAGACTTCTGTCAATCACTTTAATGTCTTTAAAAACAACTTCAAGGTTACGCACCTGCGAAGGCGAAAGATCATCATCATAAATGATCATATCAACCGGATTCGCCGTAATGAAAGTATTTATTTCTTCAAGTTTTCCTTTTCCTGCATAGGTTTTGATATCAGCCCGTTCCAGATTCTGGGTAAATTTCTTCAGCGGTTTCAACGCCCAAAGTAGTCGCCAGAAAAGCCAGCTCTTCCAGGTATTCTTTCGTTTTTGCCGTGGTTTGTTTTTGTGTACTTACAGCTACCAGCACAGCTGTTTCCTGCGTAACGGCAGTGGAAAATAACTTACTTTTATCAATCATTCAGGATACATTTTTTGTTCAGGCTTTCACACATTCCTGAGCTGTCCCAGTGGTAAAAGCATCCCCTTTTTTAACAGAAAGGGTAAATTGAGAACGGATTATAAACTTCAAAAGTTCAGGTTCAAACGGCATGAAGTTACGACTTACACAAATACTATTCCAGTTTTTTATTTGAATATTCAAAAAACAGTTTTGTATCTTTGCCAAAATCGCTCTAAGCCTATGTTGGTCGTCACCCTCGGTTAATTATAACCACTCCGCCTTTTTTGATCCTTCTTACAGGATTTTCAGCTGCGTTTCTGAAACGCGGGTACTCTATTATTAATCTGAATTTCTCTTTTCAAAATGAAAAAGTGGTTTCAACTGCTTCGTCAGGCCCTGAGTGGGTCCGAAGAAAGTTTTACTGAAGGAAGCATCAACCGGGCAATTTTTCTACTTTCCGTTCCTATGATCCTGGAAATGGTCATGGAATCCCTTTTTGCTGTTGTCGATATATTTTTTGTTTCCAAAGTAAGTATTGAAGCGGTTGCAACCGTCGGGACTTACCGAATCCGTAATTACACTTGGTTTATTCGGTAGCAATTGGATTAAGTACCGCTGCCACCGCCACCATTGCCCGACGTATAGGCGAAGGGAACATGGCGCAGGCGCGGGTTGCCATCGGGCAGGTTATCCTGATTTCACTGGCCATTTCGTTGCCAATTGCCATTGCTGGTTTTCTTTTGCAGGTGATATTCTGCGGGTTATGGGTGCAGATCCAAAGGTGATTGAAACCGGGACAATCTTTGCCAGAATACAGTTTCTGAGCGCTCCGGTCGTCATTTTGCTTTATTCATTGAGCGGTGCATTGCGTGGTGCCGGTGCGGCTGCAACGGCCATGCGTTCACTGATCGTAGCGAATTGTTTAAACATGATCCTGGGGCCGATGCTGATTTTTGGCTTTGGGCCATTATTCCTGAATTGGGTGTTACAGGCGCGGCAATTGCCACGGCTTTGGGACGTTCCATCGGCGTTGGTTATCAGCTATATTCATTAACGCAGTGTCAACAAAGCGCTGGCGTTTGTCTGGGCGGATTTGAAACCGCATAAAGAAACGATCGTTACGATGGTCAAAGTTGCAGCCGGCGGAACGGGACAGTTTCTGGTTTCCTCAGCAAGCTGGATTTTCCTGACAAGAATTCTGGCAGAATTTGGCAGTGATGTGGTGGCCGGTTATACGATTGCGATTCGTGTGATCATGTTTACGCTATTACCTGCGTGGGGTCTGGCAAATGCAGCTGCAACTTTGGTCGGACAAAACCTGGGTGCAGGAAAACCGGAACGTGCCGAAACATCGGTCTGGAAATGTGCATCTTACAATTTATTTTTCCTGCTCGGACTTTCCATTTTAATGTTTATCGGAGCTGAAAGCATTATCGGATGGTTTAGTCCTAATATTGAAGTGATCCAACAGGCAAACTGGCCTTGCGCGTTTTGTGTCTCGGTTACGGTTTTTATGCATATAGTATGGTAGTTATTCAGTCGCTGAATGGCGCGGGCGATACCAAAACTCCGACCGTTTTAAACCTGATCTGTTTCTGGTTACTCGAAATTCCATTGGCTTATGTTCTGGCAATTTTCTTCGCGCTTGGACCCATAGGCGTATTTATTTCAGTCCCCGTGGCAGAATCAATTTTGGCCTTGCTGGGAATATGGAGATTTAGAATGGGAAAATGGAAAACGGTAAAAATATAACTTCGGCAATCGGCTTTCAGATCAGGAATTGAACAAAGTTGGTAATCATTCAGTTGAATTACTGAACTCGTTCATGAACATTGAGTTTCTGCGCAAACCATCTGAAAGCTGATTGCCGATTGTCGAAGTAACAATTTAATCATTTCCTATGTCCACCGATTCTTCACAAATTCGTCATTATATTAATACCCATTTTTCTTTTTTTGAGCCTGCTTTAAAAGAAAAAATCGAAGAAGTTGCTGTTTTAAAACATTTTCCGGCCGGAGAATTGATCATGCGTCAGGGACAATATTTCAAACATACGGTGCTTATCGCAGAAGGTCTTATCAAACTTTATCGTGAAGGCGACGACGGAGAAGAAGCTTTCATTTATCATTTAAATCCCGGACAGGCCTGTGCTTTATCGATCATTTGTGCCGCAAAACAGGAAACAAGCCAGGTTTTAGGTAAAGCCGTTGAAGATACGGTAGCCATTTTAATTCCGGTTTCTGTCATCGATGAACTAATGAAAAACTACAAAAGCTGGTATTACTTTGTTCTCGAAAATTACCGCGACCGGTTTGATGAATTATTGCTTTTGCTGGACCATGTTATTTTCAAAGGAATGGATGAGCGTTTGGAGTTTTATCTTGAAAATCAGTTTAAACAAAAAGGCAGCACCGAACTTAGTATAACACATCAGGAAATTGCACAGGATCTAAATTCCTCACGTGAGGTTATTTCACGTTTGTTAAAAAAAATGGAGCTCGATAAAAAGGTTAAGCTCAACAGGAATTCGATTTTATGGTTAAATTAGCTATCTCTGGTGATATTTGTCACAGACTTACACCGTTTCTCTGCCGAGATTTGTCAAAATCATTAAAGTAAAAAATGGAGATTATTGGCTATCTGGCTTCTGTATTGGCGGGTTTATCATTAGGAATGATTGGCGGCGGCGGATCAATCATGACTGTCCCGATCCTCGTTTATTTATTCTCTGTCAGTCCTGTAAGTGCTACTGAATATTCACTTTTCATTGTTGGTATAACGAGTCTGATTGGTGTCATACCACTTTACCGGGAAAAATCCATCGATTTCAATATGGCAGTTCGCTTTGGAATACCTTCTGCATTGGCCGTGATATTTGCCAGAAAAGTAATCCTGCCAGCGATTCCGCAAGAAATTATTTTGTTTGATTCCGTCATCATTCTAAGACGACTTCTTATCATGCTATTTTTTGCCATGGTCATGATCACGGCGTCTTTGTTAATGATTTTTCGAAAAGAAAAACCGGAAACGAAATCTGAATATAAATCAAAAAACAGAATTGGATTGATTTTGGTCGAAGCTATTTCCGTTGGTACGATATCGGGAATTTCAGGTGCAGGCGGAGGTTTTCTGATCATACCTCTGCTGACGATTTTGAATAAGATTCCAATGAAAAAAGCCATTGGTACTTCCCTGCTTATTATTGGCGTTCAGTCTATGATCGGTTTTTTCGCCGGCTTACCAACCGCAAATCCGGACTGGCATTTACTATTAAAAATTACAGCATTATCGGTTTCGGGCTTTTTTACAGGAAATTATCTATCTGTAAAGTTCTCGGCAAGTACACTCAGAAATACCTTTGGCTGGTTTGTCCTCTGCATCGGAATTTATATCATACTGAAAGAGTTAACCTTCTGATGTGGCAGGATTCCGATTTTTTTATTCCAAATGTGATTAATATCACCTACTCCTATCAACTTTTATTCGAATTTTGAGTACTAGTTAAAACTGATTGACAGAAATTCTCTTACGAATTGCTGCGAAAACATGAATGATTATGATGAAAATTGAACAAATATATACAGGCTGTCTGGCTCAGGGAGCTTATTTTATTTCTTCCAACGGCGAAGCGGCAGTAATAGATCCTCTGCGTGAAGTAGCGCCATATATCGAAAAAGCAGCCAAGGCAAATGTGAAAATCAAATACGTTTTTGAAACCCATTTCCATGCTGATTTTGTCTCAGGACATATTGATCTGGCTGAAAAAACAGGTGCCAGAAATTGTATACGGACCAAAGGCAAATACTGGTTTCAAAGCCCATATTGCGAAGGATGGAGAAATTTTCAAATTGGGAGATATTACAATTAAAGTCTTGCATACGCCCGGCCATACGATGGAATCGTCCTGTTATTTGTTGTCTGATCAAAACGGGAAAGAAATTGCACTTTTCAGCGGCGACACGCTTTTTATCGGTGATGTCGGCAGACCGGATCTTGCGCAAAACGGAGAAATTACCCAGGACGATCTGGCTGGAATTTTGTTTGACAGTCTGCGTACAAAAATCATGACTTTGCCGGATGACATAACGGTTTATCCGGCACACGGAGCTGGTTCAGCTTGTGGGAAAAGTATGAGCAAGGAAACCAGTGATTCTTTGGGTAACCAGAAAAGATTCAATTATGCGCTTCGTGCGGATATGACGAAAGCTGAATTTATTAAAGAAGTAACATCCGGACTAACTGAACCGCCGCAATATTTTCCTGCAAACGTGAAAATGAACCGCGATGGTTATGAAAGTATAGATGATGTTTTGGAACGAGGCGACCACGCTTTATCTCCTGAAACATTTGAGACAAAAGCCAATCAAACCAGCGCTTTAATTCTGGATACCCGGAAACCGGAAGATTTCGCCAAAGGCTTTATTCCAAATTCGATTAACATTGGAATTGATGGTGGATTTGCTCCCTGGGTTGGCGCGCTGATTCCTGATTTGAAACAAAATATTTTACTGGTAACTGATCCAGGCCGTGAAGAAGAAGTGGTAACTCGCCTGGCGCGTGTTGGTTATGATTATGCGATCGGTTATTTAAATGGCGGTTTTGATGTTTGGCAAAAATCAGGAAAAGAAATTGATACAGTAACTTCTCTGCCAGCCCAGGAATTTGCAGTACATTACAATCAAGGAAATATCAAGGTCGTTGATGTAAGAAAACCGGACGAATTTGAAGGCGGACATGTAGATGGAGCGGAAAATATTCCACTTGATACGATTAATGACGATATGTCCCGCTTATCAAAAAATGAAACACTTTATGTGCATTGCGCAGGTGGTTATCGTTCGATGATCGCAGCATCCATTTTAAAGTCGAGAGGGTTTGATGATGTGGTGAATATTGAAGGTGGTTTTGGAGCGATTCAGAAGACGGAAGTGGTTGTGAATTAGTTTTGATATTGTTGAATTTTAAATAATCCATATGGAAATCCTTGAACTCATCCGCAAACCCTGGCCCTGGTACATCGCCGGTCCGCTTATTGGATTTACAGTTCCCGTTTTGCTCTTACTAGGCAATAAATCTTTCGGTATTTCCTCATCCTTACGCCATATCTGTGCCGCCGTTATTCCGGCTAATATTTCATTTTTCAAATACGACTGGAAGAAAGAAGCCTGGAATTTATTCTTTGTCGCAGGAATAACGCTTGGTGGTTTTATTGCCACATATCTCCTTACAAACCCAAATTCCCTGATTGTTGCAGAATCTACAAAAGCCAGTTTAACCGCATTGGGAATTAAAGATTTCTCAGGTTTGATGCCAGCCGACTTATTCTCAGTAGAAAATATTCTATCCTTGAAAGGGTTAATCTTTTTCGTTCTTGGAGGATTTCTGGTTGGCTTTGGGACACGTTACGCGGGAGGATGCACATCCGGACATGCGATTATGGGACTTGCCAATTTGCAATGGCCATCGCTGGTTGCAACAATATTTTTTATGGTTGGCGGTTTCTTTTCAACCTGGGTTTTACTTCCATGGTTATTAAATCTGGTGAACTAATTATTTCCAAACAGAAATCAATTCAAAAGATATGGCAACGATTAAAAGTAATTCCACCGCAGAAATTGATCTTTTAGATAAAAACATTGACAGCTTTGACGGTACTAATCAACAGTCGAAAACGGAGAATTTTATTAGCAATTTGAAATACCTGATTGTCGGAGTATTCTTTGGGATTGTTTTTGTAAAAGCTGAAATCGTATCCTGGTTCAGGATTCAGGAAATGTTCAGGCTTGATTCCTTTCATATGTATGGCGTGATCGGATCGGCTGTTTTTGTTGGATTGATCTCGATGCAAATCATTAAACGATTCAATATCAAAACGATTGGCGGAGAAACGGTTAGCGTTCCGCCAAAACAATTTAACAAAGGACAAATTTATGGAGGATTTTTGTTCGGCTTGGGCTGGGCGATTACCGGTGCTTGTCCGGGACCATTATTTGCTCAAATCGGAAGTGGCTTTTTGGTTGTGATCATAACGCTTTTAAGCGCAATTGCAGGAACCTGGACTTATGGATTATTACGTCCCAGACTCCCGCACTAACCTTTATAATTTTCTTGCTACAAGATATAATTGTTCGTCTCCCAACATGAAAGGATCCGCTTCCAGATTTCCAAAAGCGCCGACAACCTTTAATCCGGCCGACTGAAACATAAAGCTAAGTTCTGCCAAAGTATAAATATGTTGACGAACGGTATGCGTCACTTTTTCAGTACCTGAAATAAAAGTCTGCTCCGATTCGATATAACCCTCCTCTGGATAATATTCATTTTGAGCAAGATAAACGATATCTCCTTGCACCGGCATCCAGTTCCTGATCTGATAATTTGGAAAAATACTCTCAGCCAGATTTTCAGTATGAATAGCAAACTGACCTCCCGGAATTAAAAGATCAGAAATTTTTTGCAGAAATTTCTGCATATCCGGGCGAGGAAAAAAGCTGAAACTATTTCCAAAACAGTAAGCCGCATCAAACGATCCGGCCTCAAAAGAAACACCCAGGATATCTTCACAAATCACCTCCACAGATAAATTTTCCTGTTCTGAAATCTTTTGCAGTTCGTCGCAATACTCAGAAGAAAGATCTACACAAGTCAGCTCCATTCCCTGATCCGCAAGCGGCAAAGCGTGCCGCCCATAACCAGCCATCACATCCAGAACTTTATTTCCTTCTTTCAGATCAAGCGTATCACGCAAAAAATCAACTTCAAATTCCGTATATTCTTCGTCCTGATTTAACTTCCATGCCTTCTGCGGCAAACCTTCAAAATATGTATGATACCAGGCCAATGTGCTAAACAATTTAATTTCCGCAAAAATAGTCTAATTTTTAAACGCAGAGTTTGGGGAGTTATACGCTGAGTTTGGGGAGTTCTTATTTTATTACTATTAAAAACAAAACTCAGCTGCACTCTGCGAAAAACTCCGCTAACTCTGCGTTTAAAATAACCAGTAAAAAGGAGATTTTCTTCCTCTTAACTCTTTTTCGATATACATTTAGTCTTTCAAGACTAAGACGTTATTCCATACCAAACAGTTATTCAACCTGATGACCCCTAAAAACTTTTTACGAAAACCACTTCCTATACTGGCTTTGACCGCAATTGTGGTCGTTTCCTGTATGAAAATGGCTCCATCGACTCACCAAAATTTCCAGCAAACCGATGGTGATTAAGGAAGACGCCGCCACTGGAAAAGCGAGAGCAAAAGAAATCCGTGACAACACGGTTATAAAACTCGCCGATGGACTTAAAACTTGACCTTTGGGCATCCGATTCACTGGCTCCGGATCCGGTTGCAATTTCAATTGATGATAAGGGAAGAGTTTATCTCAACAGAACAAACCGACAAAAAAACTCTGAATTTGATATTCGCGGTCACCGTAACTGGATGACACCTTCCATTGCTTTACAATCCGTTGAAGATCGCCGCGCTTTTCTACACAGCACTTTTGCTCCTGAAAAAAGCAAGGAAAATGAATGGCTGAAAGATTTAAACGGTGACGGTTCCCACGACTGGAAAGATCTGACCGTTGAAAAAGATGAAGTATGGCGTTTGGAAGATACCGACAACGACGGTATCGCCGACGTTTCTATGCGTATTTTGAGCGATTTCTTTGAAGAAATTTCAGACGTTGCGGGAGGTTTGTTGGTCCGTGCACAGGATGCTTTCGTAGCCATCGCTCCGGATGTGTGGAGATTGAAAGATACCAACGGTGACGGAATTCTAGGATCAGAAAACATCCATCAGTCACGGTTATGGTGTACATATTGGATTTGGCGGTCACGGTATGTCAAATCCGATTGAAGGACCGGACGGAAAAATCTACTGGAACATCGGTGATATTGGTGCTAACATTACAACCAAAGAAGGTGTAAAATATCAAACGTCCTAACGAAGGAATTATCGCAAGATCAAATCCGGACGGAAGCTGATTTTGAAATTTTTGCAGATGGTTTGAGAAATACGCACGAGTTCGTTTTTGATGAATATGGTAATCTGATCAGTTCCGACAACGACGGTGACCATCCTGGCGAAAGCGAGCGACTTGTCCACGTTGTTGAAGGTTCTGATGCCGGCTGGCGTTCCAACTGGCAGTATGGAAAATATACGGATCCAAAGAATAACAGCTATAAAGTCTGGATGGATGAAAAACTGTACGTTCCGCGCTGGGAAGGTCAGGCGGCATACATTATCCCTCCGATCCAGAATTTTCACAACGGTCCTACGGGAATGCAATACAATCCGGGAACGGCTTTGGGATCAGAATGGAAAAACAAATTTTTCCTGGTTGAATTCGTTGGAAACCCGGCACGTTCGCCAATCTGGTCATTTGGATTAAAACCAAAAGGTGCTTCCTTTGTATTGGATGGAGAAAAAAATATTTTGAACGGAATTCTGCCAACCGGTATTCGTTTCGGTCCGGATGGTGCACTTGTATGTGGCCGACTGGATCAATGGCTGGGATACTAAAAATTACGGCCGTGTTTGGAGACTGGATGTTAGCGACGACAAAAATGACCTGAAAGCATTGCGAGCTGAAACAAAACGTTTGATGCAGCTGAATTATACCAAGCAGACTGATGACATGCTGTTACCTTTGCTTTCAAATCCGGATATGCGGATCCGTCTGAAAGCGCAGTTTGAACTGGCGTCCAGAGGCGCAAAAGGTGCGGCGGTTTTGAGCAAAGCCATTGCGCAAACCGGCAATCAGCTTGGCACGGATTCACGGAATCTGGGGAATGGGACAACTTGGCCGACAGGATAAATCCTATGCAAATACCTTATTGACGTTACTGAAAGATTCTGATGAAGAAATTACTGCACAGGCTGCAAAAGTACTTGGAGACGCAAAAATTGCAGAAGCCGGTCCGATGTTGATTCCGATGCTTATCAAGCAAAAATCCACGTGTTCAGTTTTTTGGTGCACAGGCTCTGGGACGTATTAAAGACAAAGCAAGCGGTTACTCCACTGCTTGACATGATCAAGGCAAATAACGATGAAGATGTTTATCTTAAGACATGCAGCCGTTTTGGCACTTATCGCGTATCGGTGAAGTTGAACCCATTGTAGCTTTGGCTAACAGTCCGGACAAAGTCACTTCGTATTGCCGCAGTGCTTGGTTCTGCGCAGAATGAACAGTGAAAAAGTAAGCTTGTTTCTTACAGGATAAAGACGAATACATAGTAACAGAAGCGGCGCGGGCAATCAATGATGACTTATCTATTCCCGACGGCGTTACCTGCTTTGGCTGCAACTTTAAAAGAAAGCAGATTTACTTCTGAACCATTTTGAGACGTGCAATTAATGCGTCATTGAGAGTTGGTGGAGATGCAGCAACTGGATAATCTGATTGCTTTTGCAAAAAGAAAAGACGTGAGATAAAGAATTACGTGCAGAAGCACTGGCGACTTTGGGAACCTGGGCTAATCCATCGGTTATGGATCGTGTTGACGGTCGTTACCGTGGTGTAATTACGCAGAAATCCTGCAATTGTTAAAGACGAAAATAAAGCCTATGATCAGTTCGCTGTTACAGGAAGACGATGCCGCAATTTTGATCGCAACATCCCAAATGGTAAGCGAATTTGGGAATTTCGGAAAACAATGCAGCGCTGGCCAAAATCCTTGACGATAGCAAAAATCCGAAAGTAAGAGCAGCCATGTTGACTGCCTTGAATGATCTGAAATATTCAGATATGGAAACGGTTATGAAAAAAGGTATGACCGATCCGGATGCTGATGTTCGTACTGCTGCGTTGGCTTTGGTTGGCAGTGTAAATATGTCAAAAGAAACACTTGTCCGATATTTCCAAAACGATTTTTGAAAAAGGAAGTATCAAAGAGCAACAGCAAATGTTACGCGTTTTAGGTGGATTACCAGTGGCCAAAACAGAAACAATTTTTGACGGTTTGATCAGCAAAATGACGTCGAAAGAATTGCCAAACAGCTTTGGCGCTCGATCTTGGCGAAGCTGTGGATTCGACAAAATCAAGCACATTGATTGCCAAAATGGCACCAATGCGTTCAACCGGAACAACGGTTGCAGATTATCAGGAATGCACTTTATGGTGGAAATGCAATGCTTGGCAGAAGATATTTCATGACGAGTTCGCAAGCAGAATGTACCCGTTGTCATTCAATCGGTGGACAAGGCGGCGAAGTTGGACCGTCACTTTCCAAAATTGGTTCAACGTTGACAAGAGAACAAATCCTTCAGGCGCTTATCGAGCCAAGTGCCAGATTATCTCCTGGATTTGGAATGGTCGTGTTAACATTGAAAGATGGACAAACTGCCACGGGAATTCTTATGGAAGAAAACACGCATGAACTGGTTCTAAAAACTTCCGAAGCTGAGCCTTTGAAAATTCCGGTAGCAAGAATTGCAAAACGTGATAACGTTCCATCCAGTATGCCTCCGATGGGTTCTATTATGTCCAAAAGAGAAGTTCGGGATGTAGTTGAATTTTTATCTGGATTGAAATAGATCTTTTAGATATTTAAGCATAGTGAGAGCAGTCAAGTTTGAAAAACTTGACTGCTCTTTTTTTTATATTATAGCTCGCCAGATTTCACTTAATCGAATATCGTCTTGTCAATGATGGTTGAATGTAACCCATTAAAAATGTATATTTGATTATAAATTCACACATGAAAAATATGCAGGAAATAGTTTTTATAGTAGAACAAGAAGAAGATGGAGGCTTTGTTTCAGTAGCCAAAGTCAATAATAATGAGCAAATTATAACTGAGGGCGATAATATCGAAGAACTAAAATCTATGATAAGAGAGGCTTTGGAATGTCACTTTGAAAATTCGGAAGATATGCCGAAAACGGTACGCCTTGATTTATCAAATAAATAGTTCCCATTCAAAATCATATCTCAATATATTAGAGAAGCCAGCTTTCAAAAGTTGGCTTCTCTTTTTAAAGCCAACTATTTTTCCACCCAAATTCCCAAAACCGGCACGATATTGATAATAAAAAATTAAAAAAGGTATATTTGAAAACACTATTCTAGCTAAGAAAAATACCTTTTGAAGTAAACCTCATCATCAACTAAATGGAATTAGAAAAGAAAGACGCGACGGTACTTGACAACGCAATCCGGTTCTGGCAGGAGACGAATAAGATCACGCCGGAACTTGCTGAGGATTTGCGTAACAGCTACCAGCTTCGTAATTCCAACGCCGATACGTATCACCTGGTATGCCTTTATCTCAGCAGTTTCGTGTGGTTTGCTGGCATTGGTGCATGGTTATTGATGAGAAAGTGGATTGAATCGTTCCGTAATAAATGGGGCTTTTCAGAAACCATTGTCGGAATTGGATTTTCATTATTAGCCGTTGCTTTTGTTATTTTAGCAAAAAGAAGAAACTTAAATATCCCACCGCAAAGGCCAGTAACGAAACTTATACAATCACCATTATTTTAAGCGTAGCCATTGCCATCGCATATTGGACACGAAGTTTTGCCTACTTCGACGGCAATTATGCCAGACCTTTACTGATCGCAGCTATTGCCTATTTCATCAGTGCAGCTTACCTTAATTCCCAACTTTTATGGACGGTCATGCTTTTGACAATTGCAGGTTGGTGGGGAGCGCAGACATACTTTTGGACAGGCGGAAACTGGCGTTTTGCCGGCATGAATTATCCCTTTAAACATGACGATTTTCGGACTTGTTATCTGGTCACTTTCCTGGGTCATTGATAAAATATTACTTAAATCCTTTACACCTGTCACCTATTCGATCGGTTTATTCCTCTTTCTTTTGGCTGCCTGGACACTTTCAATTTTTGGGAATTATGATGATCTGAGCCGTTGGACTGTTATTCGTCAGGGAACGCTTTGGTATTGGTCCGTCGGTTACACCATCGTATTGGAGCTCTTACCGCCTATGCATTTCAGGTAAAAAATGATGTTTTACGGGATACCTGTCTCATACTTTTTCCTTCTGAACATCTACACCCGCTATTTCGAATATTTCTGGGACCGGACCAACAAAGGAATTTTCTTTGCTATACTTGCGGTCTCTTTCTGGTTTGTTGGTAAAAAAGCAGAGCAGTGGAGAAACAAGGATAAAAAATTGGCCTGACATTGAATTTACAAAATGAGAGAAAAGAGAATAATCCGGCAGAAGAGAATGAAAAAGATCTGATTGAATTTCTGTTGAAATCAATTAAACCTGAATCCGGAAGAATATCCCGTTGATGAATATGTTGACGAATACGAAGACGGAAAAATGGGAAGCATTAGTCTGGGTGGTGATGTTTCCGCTTATGCCGGCGATCTGATTCAGGTTGAATATGTGGATTCTGATGAAACCCCTGTTGTATATTACTTTAACCAAAGACGATAAAGGCCATTTGCTCGATCTTGATTTCTGGAAAGTTGACTTTACCAAACTTTTAGAATATCCTACGCCGGATAAAATTATTCTGAGAGGCAATGTGTAGCCTCTCAGAATAAGGTATTGAATTTGGTAACGATATGCGCCTTCGCTTCATTCTTGAAATTGTTCCGGAGATAATCCGGTATGTTGTTTGAAAAAGCGGCTGAAATACGGCCGGTCCGTAAAACCCAAGTCGTACGAAATTTCCTTAATCGTATTTTCACTGTGAATAATCTGGCGTTTTGCTTTAGAGATAATCCGGTCATGAATTAATTGCATGCCTGTTTTATCCAGTTTTTCTTCAAAATCTGATTTAGGCGTTTCGAACTTATTCCAGCTTTCCTGCGTAAAAATCGGTATTCCTCACCTGTTGATAATTCATTTCAAGCAATACCATAAATTCATAAACCCGCTTCTGGTTAATATCCTGCACGGTAAAATTATGCTCTTTGATACGAACCAGTTGAAGCAAAAACACTTTCAACAATGCTTTAATAATCACCA